>NZ_CP114796.1:0-4343812 GCF_027362595.1 Providencia sp. 21OH12SH02B-Prov | reverse complement strand
TATAGTAGACCTCAACCACTTCTTCTAGGGCGTCTAATTTTTTGAGGGCGGTGTGATAATCTTTAGCACTTTTCAAAATAATGCCAATAAAGCAGCACACATCAAAACCGAGTTGTTTCGGGCTGATATCAATACGTGTTCCTGTAATGATTCCTGCCTGTTTCATTTTTTCTACACGCACATGAATTGTGCCTGGGCTGACAGAGAACTTTTTAGCCAGTTCTGCGTAAGCGGTACGTGCATTTCTCATTAATTCGTGAAGTATGTCACGGTCGAGATTATCGATCTGATAATTTTCAGGCATTATTACTTCCTTAATTTAACGAATTCTTATTTTTATACCCATTTTTTTAGATAAAATAAATGTGAAAGTGTTTTTTTAATGAAGTATATTGAATTCCACCCCTGTTTTGTTGCTTAATCTACACATCGGCTAACGCAGCTAACAAATTATGGGTGAATACAATGGACAAATCATTTATCGAACAACAGCAACAAATCAGCTTTGTAAAATCTTATTTTTCACGTTTACTTGAAAAAGAACTTGGCTTGATTGAAGTTCAAGGTCCTATCTTAAGTCGTTTAGGTGATGGTACTCAGGACAACTTGTCTGGCCATGAAAAAGCGGTTCAAGTAAAGGTAAAATCAATTCCGGATGCAACCTTTGAAGTGGTTCACTCCTTGGCAAAATGGAAGCGTAAGACATTAGGTCGATTCGATTTTAAGCCAGGCCAAGGTCTCTACACTCATATGAAAGCGTTACGTCCAGATGAAGATCGCTTAACCCCAATTCACTCAGTCTATGTTGATCAGTGGGATTGGGAAAAAGTGATGGGTGATGAGGAACGTACTCTTCCTTATCTGAAGCAGACAGTGGGTAAAATCTATCAGGCAATAAAACAAACAGAAGCCGCCATTAGTAGCGAATTTGGACTGGCACCGTTCCTGCCAGAACAAATTCACTTTATCCACAGTGAAGAACTGCTACAACGTTATCCTGATTTAGATGCAAAAGGCCGTGAACGTGCAATTGCAAAAGAATTAGGTGCCGTTTTCCTTATCGGTATCGGTGGCAAACTTTCTAACGGTGAAGCGCATGATGTTCGTGCTCCAGACTATGATGATTGGACAACCGAAAACGAAGAGGGTTATAAAGGCTTAAACGGTGACATCATTGTGTGGAACCCTGTATTACAAGATGCATTTGAAATCTCGTCAATGGGGATCCGTGTTAGCCCTGAGTGCCTGACTCGTCAGCTAAGCTTAACAGGCGATGAAAAGCGCATGGAGCTAGAATGGCACCAAGCATTAGTCGAAGGCAAAATGCCACAGACTATCGGCGGCGGTATTGGTCAGTCACGTTTAGTGATGTTACTGCTCCAACGTCAGCACATTGGCCAAGTTCAATGTGGTGTTTGGTCTCCAGAAACTCGTGAATCTGTTGCGGGTATGCTGTAGTTAGCGACTAAAGCGGCGCAATAACCTGCTTTTTAATCCGGTATCAAAGCGCCAGATATGATCAAATATCTTCATGATACCGGGTTTCCCATAATTTGAAACAGATACCGCATGGAAGCGGTATTTCCCTGCCTTTTGTAGTGTTCTTATTTTTTGTATTAATTCGTCAGGTAAACGTTGCGCGACAAAGTCTGAAATAATCACAGTGTCAGCATCCATCCACGATGGTGATTCAAGTTGTTTGACGGTTTCTTGTAAGCAACTAGCCAAATCAGTTCCGCCACGAAATGTCTGATGCAAAAAGCGCATACATTGTTCTAACCCGTCTGCGGAGACTAAGTCATAGTGAACGATTTCAGTAGAAAATAACATGATATGACATGAACGGTTATCCGCCAGCGCAATTTTTAATAATGCGAGGCAAAAGGCTTTGGCACAACGTTCATTGATTCCCCCCATCGAACCTGACGTATCAATACAGACAATGAAAGGCCCTCTAGGCTGTTCTTCATGATGATGATGAGTGATAGGGCGAAGTACTCGCCTTTCTTGCCAACTTTCCCCCTGTAATCGATAGGTCATTAACTGTTTTTCAAGCAACTTACGATAGAATTCAAACTCAACGTCTTCTAACCCCAACATAGCTAATTCTGTGGGGAGTAAGCGTAAAATATCATCACTTTGATTAAGTCCGTTGACTTGCTCAGGTACCGTTTCTGGTACTTTTTCTAAGAGGGTCATCGGTTCGAGAAGTACGCTATTTTCAGGTAATGAACGAGCAGATTGGCTACGACCTAATAGTTGAGCTATTTTTTCCAATTCAGGCTGTTGGCGTAAAAAATCACTGTAGTGGTTCAATAACTTATCATTATAGACTGATGCGGTATTGAGCCCTTTGCTTAAATCCCATAGCCGGCCTGCTGCTCGTTCATTCTCACCGAGAATTTCTTCTAGATTACCACTTAGTGCAAGTCGCCTTTGTAATTCAGCTAATAATTGTTCTTTTTCTTGTTCTAACAACTCTTTATGTAATGTTGTGACTTGTAAGATTAAATTAATACGCCAACGCTGAATGAATAGGCTTTGTCTCGCACTATAATTATCAATTTTACCCGTCGCTAGTTTGCGGGCTTCTGGATAAAAAGGTGAATCTAACTGCTCTAGTTTTGTGATTAAATCCGGTAATTGGTTAAAAAACAGCTCAGTTGCCTGACCTAGAGCGCGTTGGTAAAGTTGAAACTCCTCAGAGAGTTGAGCAGGCACTAAGGCATCTTGCAGCTTTTGTTTAAGATCTTTTTTCCATTCCGATAAATCTTTTAATAGTGCTTTCTTGAGCCGAGGATGTTTTTCAAAGAAAACGGCTAATTGCGGTGTGGCGAGAAGCGATATAATGATCTCTTCGATTAATTGGCTTTCATTAACGGAAAGCAATAGGTCTAGCGTGGCTAAACTCAGCATGGTTAATCCACCACTTTACCTATGATTTGGTTACGCAAATGAGTTAATTTCTCCGTTAACTTAATAAAGCTCTCTTCTATGCCAGCCAGCCACTTTGATTCAATAAATAAATTGGGTTGTTGTTTTTCAAATTGGTAACGTGCCGATTGAATATCTTGTTGGATTTTATCTAGTTTTTCTAGCCATACTTGATTATCTGTTTTATCACTGCGGGTTGTTAACGCCTGTAGATAGAGGGTTGAAGCTTGATGGCTAACATCCAATAACTGAATTTGATTCATATTGTTTATTTCAGCTGCAATTTCTTGTGCGAACCCAATACCATTAAGGTGAGCTGATAGGGTTGTGCCTTTAGTGAGAAAATGAGTGAGCGATTTTTTATCTGTAGTAATAAATGTCACTTTTATATCATGCAATTGCAGGGGCTTATGCAGAAACAGTGTTAAACGACCCTCTTTGATCTCTTCAGGCAACGTATAGGTAGGGCGGCGAGCAAACATCGCCGTGCTTTTAGTGACTTTAAAGGCATTTTGGTTATTTTGTTCTTGTGTTGATGATGTCCATTCTTGATAGAGCATTTCCATTTCACGAGTGTATTTTCTTTGCTGCCAACCATCTTCCTCTAATATTGATTTGATTAGCTGAGGCAATGTATTCATTGATTGCATGTCATGCCATAAACAATCTTTCAGTAGCACAATATCAAGAGGCGAAACTTCACTTCTACCATTAAAAAATGCGCTCGCTTGTAATAAATAAACGGCTTTTTTCCAACGTCTATCAGATACATAAAGCTGTTTATCCGTGACATCTAATTGTTGGCGAAGCTGATAAATGAGTTCAAAACAATGATCGGGCAGCGTTATTTTTGGTATGTGTTGCTGCCACTCAGCATATTCATCATCACTGATTTTTAAATGATCAGGTACGAGTGATTCCTCTTTTGGCGGTTTACCGGTTAATAGTGCTCTAAAATTTTGTTTTTCTTGTACTTTATCGAGCCAGATACGAATAAGCATTCTATCAAATAAGGCTTCTAAGCTATTATCTGCATCGGGAAGTTCGTTAGATGCGGTCACTAATAAACGCATTGGAATAGCGCTTTCATCATCACCATTTCGAAACTTTCGCTCGTTGATTGCCGTTAAGAGCGTATTCAAAATAGCGGGGCCGGCTTTCCAAATCTCATCAAGAAAAACAACTTCAGAATCGGGTAAATAGCCTTTTGTCAGTCGTTGATAGCGCCCTTCATCCTTAAGAGCTTGTATGGATAATGGACCAAAAATTTCTTCAGGAGTCGAAAAACGCGTCATCAAATATTCGAATGCATTAGCATGACGAAAAGCATACTTCATACGGCGAGCTATCAAGCTTTTAGCGATACCTGGAGGACCTAAAAGAAAAACGCTCTCGCCACTTAATGTGGCCAATAAGCATAAACGTATCGTTTGCTGGCGTTCATACAGTCCACTTTCAAGATAGTTACTCAGTTGGGCAATTCGTTCCGCTAGCTGCATATTGGTTCCTTTATGATTACTTAGGCAACATCTCGTCATACTTCAAGTTATCGCTTTGTTAGCTGTTCGTATTATGCATAGAGAGTGAGCCACTCATTGACGAATTAACTGCTTCTCGAATTATTGAGAGTATATATTGTTAGGTTATCTATCCTGAGATAATTTGTGCAATGTCTTTTGTTATTTTTTCTTTGATTCCTAATAGTGAATCACAAAAACGATTCAGCTTTAACTAATTCAATAAGTTCACCTTTCTATCTTTTTTCCCTGTTAACGAAACGTTTCGATAGCGATCACAAATCTTAGTCAATAACGTTGAGTTGTTGACTTTCTTATCTATATTAGATTGAGCGAAACGTTTCGCTCAGACAGGAACAGTGGAAACAATGAAAAAAGGTATTTTGCTTAATTCCAATATTACGTCAGTCATCGCCAAGTTGGGCCATACTGATCATATTGCCATCGCTGATGCAGGGTTACCTATACCACAACAAGTTGAGCGTATTGATTTAGCCATCACACAAGGATTACCCGATTTTATGTCTGTACTGAGTGTTGTTACTCAGGAAATGCAGGTTGAAAAAGTGATTCTGGCTGAAGAAATTATGACGGTAAATCAAAAAATGGAGCAAGCCATATTAGCACACCTGAAAGCATTAGAGCTTACGCAAGGAAAGCCAATCGAAGTGGAATATTGTCGTCATGAACACTTTAAAAAAATGACGCACGATAGCAAAGCGGTGATTAGAACAGGAGAGTGTTCACCTTTTGCGAATGTGATCCTCTGTTCCGGTGTGACCTTCTGAGGTGTGTATGCAACCTTTATTAGAACTTATCGGTATTGAAAAATCTTTTCCGGGTGTAAAAGCGCTAAATGGTGCTTCACTTAATGTCTACCCAGGAAAAGTCATGGCGCTGGTTGGGGAAAATGGTGCCGGCAAATCAACCATGATGAAAGTACTCACAGGAATTTATAGTAAAGACGCAGGTGCTATTCGTTATTTAGGGAAAGAGGTTACATTTCATGGCCCTAAAAACTCTCAAGAAGCAGGGATTGGTATCATTCACCAAGAACTTAATCTGATACCTGAACTTTCTATTGCCGAAAATATTTTTCTTGGCCGCGAGTTTGTGAGTCGATTCGGTAAAATTGACTGGAAAACCCTATTTAGTGAGTCTGATAAGTTACTAAAACGTCTTAACCTTGATTATGACAGCCATCAATTGATTGCTGAACTATCAATTGGCGAACAACAAATGGTTGAGATAGCAAAAGTCTTAAGCTTTGAATCTAAAGTCATCATCATGGATGAACCGACCGATGCGCTTACTGATACAGAAACGGCATCACTCTTTCGCGTTATTGAAGAATTAAAAGCACAAGGGTGCGGGATTGTTTATATCTCTCACCGCTTAAAAGAAATTTTTGAAATTTGCGATGATGTAACTGTGTTTCGCGATGGGCAATTTATCGGCGAAAAAAGTGTAGAAACGTTAAAAGAAGAAACGCTCATAGAGATGATGGTGGGGCGTAAATTAGAAGATCAATACCCGCGTATTAGTGTGCCCGTTGGGGATGTACGTTTACAAGTTGAAAATCTATCAGGCCCAGGGGTCGATAATGCCAGTTTCTCATTAAGAAGTGGTGAAATTTTAGGCGTGTCGGGACTGATGGGGGCTGGTCGTACAGAACTAATGAAAATCATCTATGGTGCCGTAAAGAAAAAATCCGGTGAAGTACGCCTTGATGGCAAAAGTATCACATTAAAAACCCCACAAGACGGCTTAAATAACGGCATTGTCTATATTTCAGAAGATCGTAAGCGTGATGGTTTAGTACTAGGCATGTCCGTCAAAGAGAACATGTCGTTGACAGCACTTCGTTACTTTAGCCGTGCTGGCGGCAATCTTAAACATAAAGAAGAACAACAGACGGTCGGTGACTTTATTCGCTTATTTAATATCAAAACCCCTTCCATGGAGCAGATTATTGGCAACCTATCAGGAGGAAACCAGCAAAAAGTCGCGATTGCGCGTGGCTTGATGACAAGGCCTAAAGTCCTGATTTTAGATGAACCAACTCGAGGTGTGGATGTAGGGGCTAAAAAAGAGATCTATCAATTAATTAATCAATTCAAAAAAGAAGGGCTGAGTATCATTTTGGTCTCTTCTGAAATGCCAGAAGTGATTGGAATGAGTGACCGCATTCTGGTTATGCATGAAGGGCGTATTAGTGGTGAGTTTTCAGCTCAACAAGCCACCCAAGAAGTGTTAATGGCTGCCGCTGTTGGCAAAAATTACGGCTCAGTTCAGGAGTTATCCGTATGACATCGAATACCACAACCTCAAAACGTTGGTTCAGCAAAGCATGGCTAATGGAACAAAAGTCATTAATTGCGTTATTAGTATTAATAGCTATCGTTTCATCGCTTAGCCCGAATTTTTTCACCCTTAATAACCTGTTTAATATCCTGCAACAGACATCGGTTAACGCCATCATGGCGGTGGGGATGACGTTGGTGATCTTAACGTCCGGTATTGACCTATCTGTTGGTTCATTACTGGCCTTAACTGGGGCTGTTGCGGCATCGATGGTGGGGGCTGATGTGAATGCCTTCGTCGCCGTTGCGGGAGCATTAGCCCTTGGTGCTGCTATCGGTGCATGTACAGGTGTGATTGTGGCTAAAGGCAAAGTGCAAGCCTTCATTGCGACCTTGGTTATGATGCTATTACTGCGTGGAGTAACCCGTGTTTATACCGATGGCAGCCCAATCAATACTGGTTTTAGTGATAATGCGGATCTGTTCGGTTGGTTTGGTATCGGTCGACCATTTGGGGTTCCAACACCAATTTGGCTGATGATCATTGTCTTTGCTGCGGCATGGTATTTATTACATCACACACGTTTAGGCCGTTATATCTATGCACTAGGTGGGAATGAAGCGGCAACTCGACTATCGGGTATTAATGTTGACCGAATAAAAATTATTGTTTACGCCTTATGCGGGTTACTTGCTGCATTAGCAAGTGTGATTGAGGTTGCCCGCCTATCTTCCGCACAGCCGATGGCGGGTAATGGCTATGAACTTGATGCGATTGCTGCCGTTGTTCTCGGAGGAACAAGCCTTGCTGGTGGTAAAGGGCGTATTGTTGGCACGTTGATTGGTGCGCTGATCTTAGGTTTTCTTAACAATGGATTAAACTTATTAGGTATCTCGTCAAACTATCAAATGATTGTGAAAGCAGTCGTTATCTTATTAGCAGTGCTGGTTGATAATAAAAAGTAACCTATACCCTACAGGAATACGATGATGAAAATGAAAAAACTCGCAACTTTACTTTCAGCGGTCGCTTTGAGTGCCACCGTTAGTGTGAATGCAATGGCTAAAGAGAGTATTGCTCTGGTGATCTCTACCCTCAACAATCCATTCTTTGTGACGATGAAGGATAGCGCCCAAAAAGAAGCTGATAAATTAGGTTATGAACTCATTGTTCTGGACTCTCAAGATAATCCAGCTAAAGAGTTAGCCAATGTTCAGGACCTAACCGTTCGCGGTACTAAGCTAATGTTAATTAACCCAACAGATTCAGATGCTGTTGGTAATGCTATCGTTATGGCAAATAAAGCGAATATTCCAGTTATTACTCTTGACCGTGCGGCAAATAAAGGCGAGGTGGTCAGCCACGTTGCTTCAGATAACCGTATGGGAGGAAAAATGGCGGCCGACTTTATTGCTCAAAAAACAGGTAATGATGCCAAAGTTATCCAATTAGAAGGGATCACCGGAACTTCAGCGGCACGTGAGCGCGGTGAAGGTTTCAATACGGGAGCTAAAGAGCATAAATTTAATGTATTAGCGAGCCAACCTGCTGATTTTGATAGAACTAAAGGTTTAAACGTTATGCAAAACTTGCTAACAGCGCACCCTAGCGTACAAGCGGTTTTTGCACAAAACGATGAAATGGCTCTAGGGGCATTAAGAGCGTTACAAACCGCGGGACGTGATGATGTGTTGGTTGTTGGCTTTGATGGTACTAATGATGGTATTAAAGCCGTTGAAGGTGGAAAATTAGGCGCAACAATCGCACAGCGTCCAGATCAAATTGGGATCGTTGGTGTACAAATCGCCGATAAAGTATTAAAAGGTGAAAAAGTTGAACCAACCGTACCTGTAGAGTTAGAACTGGTTGTTAAAAAATAATCGAAACTAAACCGCCGTTATGATTAACGGCGGTTTGCTTTATTTGCGAATATAAAGAAAAAAATGCAAAAGGAAATACATGTTATGGGCACAGCTAAACTGGTCGTTTTAGGTAGCATCAATGCTGATCATATTTTAAATATTGAGCAATTTCCGCAGCCTGGAGAAACAGTGAGAGGGAGTCACTATCAAGTTGCATTTGGTGGAAAAGGTGCAAACCAAGCGGTTGCTGCCGGACGAAGTGGTGCTGATATAACATTTATTGCTTGTGTAGGTAACGATAGCATTGGGCAAAACATTAAGACACAACTAAAAAATGATAATATTAATGTTGAATGCATTGATGCGATTGATAACGAAACAACGGGTGTTGCGTTGATTTTTGTTAATCAACAAGGTGAGAATGTGATTGGCATCCATGCTGGAGCAAACGCACATTTAACAGAAGAAAGAGTTACACATTACCAACAAAAAATCATCGATGCTGACGCAGTATTGATGCAATTAGAATCCCCAATCGAAGCAGTCCAACTCGCGGCTGAAATTGCGCAAAAAAATAATACCAAAGTGATTTTAAACCCTGCCCCTGCTCAAGCACTTCCTGATTCATTACTTGCTTTGATTGATGTGATTACGCCAAATGAAACTGAGGCAGAACATTTAACTGGCATTGCAGTGAAAGATGAGCAAGGTGCTCAAGCGGCAGCTCAAATTTTACATGATAAAGGTATCAGTAAAGTGATGATTACCTTAGGTGCTAGAGGTGTCTGGTATAGTGAAAAAGGTTCAACAGGGACAATTATTGCTGGATTTAAAGTTAAAGCCGTCGATACAATTGCTGCCGGAGATACTTTTAATGGTGCCTATGTTACGGCTTTGCTCGAAGGTAAAAGTGATGCAGAAGCGATCATTTTTGCGCATGCCGCAGCAGCGATTGCTGTGACTAGACCGGGTGCTCAGCCCTCTGTACCGTGGCGAAATGAAATTGATGCATTTTTAACTCAACAGGAATAACTTGTGGCAACTATGAAAGATGTTGCGCGCCTAGCCGGTGTTTCAACATCCACCGTTTCTCATGTCATCAATCAAAATCGCTATGTCAGCGAAAGTGTGACATTACGAGTCAAAAATGCGATTGAACAACTCAACTATGCTCCATCAGCATTAGCACGTAGTTTGAAAATGAATCGCACCAATACAATTGGTATGTTATTGACGACCAGTAATAACCCTTTTTATGCGGAAGTCGTTCGTGGTGTTGAACGAAGCTGCTATGAACGTGGTTTTAGTTTAATCCTTTGTAATACAGAGGGTGATCTTCAGCGAATGAACCACAGTTTAGAAACGTTATTACAAAAGCGTGTTGATGGTTTATTAATCATGTGTACGGAAGTGCAAGGGCCATCAAAAGAGGTACTTTCTCGTTATCCAGCCGTTCCAACTGTGATGATGGATTGGTCTCCATTCGAATCAGGAGGCGACATTATTCAAGATAACTCTTTCCTTGGCGGTGAAATTGCCACACGTTATTTAATTGATGCTGGATTCACACAAATAGCCTGTATTGCTGGCCCTCAGGATAAATCTCCAGCTCGAGCGCGTTTCCAAGGGTTCATGCAAGCAATGAAACAAGCATCATTAAAGATTCCGGATGAATATATTATTTTCAGTGATTTTGAATTTGCTGGTGGTTTTAATTCAATGAATAAACTGTTGGCACTTGATAATCCCCCGAAAGCTATTTTTGCAGGAAATGACGCGATGGCCGTTGGGGCTTATCAAGCCATTTTTAGCAAAGGTCTTAAAGTCCCTGACGATATTTCAATTATTGGTTACGATGATATCGATCTATCACCTTATATGATCCCGCCATTGACGACGATTCACCAACCAAAGGATGAGTTAGGTAAATTAGCAGTCGATCAGCTTATTTTTCGGATGGATAACCCTGAAGCGGACGCTAATGTTTTAGTATTGACGCCCAAACTTGTTGAGCGCCAATCAGTGAGAAGTAACTAGTTCTTATCGGATGGTTGTGACTTATTCTTTATTAAGTTTTGACCATCGCTTTTTTTCAATAATAAGAACACAAATGCGGAAACCAAGGTAATGACACCAATAGTGATAAAGGTGTAATGAAAATTATCAACGATATTTCCATTTGGTAACCCTTCATAAAAACTCAATATGGCTGCACTCACGGCAATACCAAAACTAATAGAGAGCTGCTGAGTCACCGCAAGCATACTATTTCCCGCACTAGCATTATTATCGGTTAAATCAGCTAAGCAAATGGTATTCATTGCCGTAAATTGCGTTGACATAACCATGCCGAGTACAAATAAAGGTAACACCAATAAATAGATAGACATATTTGGCGTCTGAAGCGAAAACTGAGCGATCATGAAACTAATAATGACGGTGACGGTAAATAATGTTTTGCGATAGCCAAAGCCAGTTAATATTCGTGTTACTGCCGACTTAGCAATAATGGATCCTATTGCCATTGGTGCCATCATCATACCTGCGACGACAGCTTCATAGCCAAATCCAACTTGTAACATTAGTGGCATCAAAAAGGGAATGCTGCCGGTTCCTAACCGAGTGGCAATATTACCGCTAATACCAATACTAAAGGTGCGAGTCTTAAATAAGTTTAAAGGAATAATGGCATGTTTGATTCTTCTAGCGTGGAAGATATATAGGAATAAACAGAAGAACCCCCCTAAAACAATCGCTGCTGGGATATAGCTCGGTAAGGATTTATCACCAAATAAATCGAGACTGACAGATAACATTACAAGGCCAAAACCAAAGAGTATAAAACCAAGAACATCAAACTTACGTTTTGGCATTTTAAAGTCAGGCATCGATTTTAACGCGTATAAAATCCCTAAAACGCCAATAGGAATATTAATAATAAAAATCCAATGCCATGTCGCGTAAGTCACAAGTACCCCACCTAATAGTGGACCTAAAATTGGACCCACTAATCCAGGTATAGTGACAAAGTTTAAGATCGGAAGTAATTCACTACGTGGGTATGCGCGAATTAATGCTAAGCGAGCAACAGGCATCATCATTGCGCCACCAATACCTTGTATAACTCGCGAGATAACTAAAAAAGTTAATGAAGGTGATAAAGCACAGAGAAGGGAGCCAAAGGAAAACAGCGAAACGGCTATAATAAAAATGCGGCGAGTGCCAAATCTATCTGCAAACCAACCACTCACAGGAATAAGCAGTGCGACAGTTAATGTATAACTAACAATCGCTGATTGCATCGCTAGAGGTGAATGATGAAGACTTTTGGCGATATCCGGTAACGCCGTATTAAGAATAGTTGCATCAAGGGCTTGCATGAAAAATGCCATTGCGGCTATCCATGGAAGACCTGACATGCTTTTGGCTGTTTTTAACATCGGTAACCTATTAAAAAATAAAAGTTAAAGCAAACATAGAAAGTTATCGTGTTAGATATTTTTCCCTGTGATAGTTAATAACTTATAGCAGAGATCAAACGCTTTGGCGCTATTACCTTTTATTATGGCATTTGCCAGTTGTTGATGAGTTTCGACTTCAATAACGTCATTTTCAGTAATAGCATCAAAATAAAATTGATAAACAGAACGGAATAAATTGGCAAAAGAAATCAGAAATGGATTTGCACAAGCTTCATATATAGATAAGTGAAAGCGATGATCAACATCTATCCAACGTTGCCTATCAAATTGTTTCGCTAATAATTGCATTTCATTAGCCAATAATTTGAGTAATTTCGTTTGTTCACCTGTGGCATGTTGTGCAGCAAAGTAACAAGCCTGTGGTTCAATTGCGAGTCGCACTACATGGAAATGTTTTATCACAACGTCTTGTTCATCGCTGTTTATCCACCATTTTAGTAGATCTTGATCCAAAAAATTCCAATGAGAGGAAGGCATTACTCTTGTTCCTATCCTAGGGCGAGCAAGTAGCATGCCTTTTGCAGCGAGAATCTTAACGGCTTCTCTTATTGCAGTGCGACTGGCTTGGAATTTGTCAGATAACTCCGCTTCACTCGGTAGTATAGCGCTAGGTAAATACGTTCCTTTCAATATCTCTTGTCCTAGTTGTTCAGCAATGAGATAAGAAAGGTTCTTTTGCGAAGCTGTTTGCTGCTCACTAAATTCCATAATTGATTCCAATACATAACCTTAAGCGATTATATTACGTGAGTTAACGAATAATTGCTGCTGAAATAATCAATTCTACCGCTGTTTTAGTTGAATTTTCACCGTTTTGGTGAAAAAAAGCGCGAACGAAAAGAAAATGCAAAATAAGGGTTGCCAGAATTTTCTGACTCCCTATAATGCGCATCCGTTGTCACGACAAACCGCTTCGGTGGTCAGGTTGAAAAAGAAACCCTCGTGATGACTGAGGTGAAAAAGAGAGAAAAAGTTGAAAATAATCACTTGACTTTCTGACAGAAAAACGTAGTATACGACACCTCGCGACAACAACCTAAACGGTTAATATCGAAAGATAAAGTCGCAACGCTCTTTAACAATTTATCAGACAATCTGTGTGGGCACTCACAGGACACTATCAAAAAAATATTTGATTTTAAGTCTTGAAGAGTGACTAACACGTTAATTCATATATGAAAGAATGTAGTCAGTTTAATTCTTTGAGCATCAAACACTTTTAATTGAAGAGTTTGATCATGGCTCAGATTGAACGCTGGCGGCAGGCCTAACACATGCAAGTCGAGCGGTAACAGGGGAAGCTTGCTTCCCGCTGACGAGCGGCGGACGGGTGAGTAATGTATGGGGATCTGCCCGATAGAGGGGGATAACTACTGGAAACGGTGGCTAATACCGCATAATCTCTAAGGAGCAAAGCAGGGGACCTTCGGGCCTTGCGCTATCGGATGAACCCATATGGGATTAGCTAGTAGGTGGGGTAATGGCTCACCTAGGCGACGATCCCTAGCTGGTCTGAGAGGATGATCAGCCACACTGGGACTGAGACACGGCCCAGACTCCTACGGGAGGCAGCAGTGGGGAATATTGCACAATGGGCGCAAGCCTGATGCAGCCATGCCGCGTGTATGAAGAAGGCCCTAGGGTTGTAAAGTACTTTCAGTCGGGAGGAAGGCGTTGATGCTAATATCATCAACGATTGACGTTACCGACAGAAGAAGCACCGGCTAACTCCGTGCCAGCAGCCGCGGTAATACGGAGGGTGCAAGCGTTAATCGGAATTACTGGGCGTAAAGCGCACGCAGGCGGTTGATTAAGTTAGATGTGAAATCCCCGGGCTTAACCTGGGAATGGCATCTAAGACTGGTCAGCTAGAGTCTTGTAGAGGGGGGTAGAATTCCATGTGTAGCGGTGAAATGCGTAGAGATGTGGAGGAATACCGGTGGCGAAGGCGGCCCCCTGGACAAAGACTGACGCTCAGGTGCGAAAGCGTGGGGAGCAAACAGGATTAGATACCCTGGTAGTCCACGCTGTAAACGATGTCGATTTGGAGGTTGTGCCCTTGAGGTGTGGCTTCCGGAGCTAACGCGTTAAATCGACCGCCTGGGGAGTACGGCCGCAAGGTTAAAACTCAAATGAATTGACGGGGGCCCGCACAAGCGGTGGAGCATGTGGTTTAATTCGATGCAACGCGAAGAACCTTACCTACTCTTGACATCCAGAGAATTTAGCAGAGATGCTTTAGTGCCTTCGGGAACTCTGAGACAGGTGCTGCATGGCTGTCGTCAGCTCGTGTTGTGAAATGTTGGGTTAAGTCCCGCAACGAGCGCAACCCTTATCCTTTGTTGCCAGCGATTCGGTCGGGAACTCAAAGGAGACTGCCGGTGATAAACCGGAGGAAGGTGGGGATGACGTCAAGTCATCATGGCCCTTACGAGTAGGGCTACACACGTGCTACAATGGCGTATACAAAGAGAAGCGACCTCGCGAGAGCAAGCGGAACTCATAAAGTACGTCGTAGTCCGGATTGGAGTCTGCAACTCGACTCCATGAAGTCGGAATCGCTAGTAATCGTAGATCAGAATGCTACGGTGAATACGTTCCCGGGCCTTGTACACACCGCCCGTCACACCATGGGAGTGGGTTGCAAAAGAAGTAGGTAGCTTAACCTTCGGGAGGGCGCTTACCACTTTGTGATCCATGACTGGGGTGAAGTCGTAACAAGGTAACCGTAGGGGAACCTGCGGTTGGATCACCTCCTTACCATTGAAGTGTTCTTGTGAAGTGTTCACACAGATTGTCTGATGAAATAGAGTCAACGGTATCAATAGGCTTGTAGCTCAGGTGGTTAGAGCGCACCCCTGATAAGGGTGAGGTCGGTGGTTCAAGTCCACTCAGGCCTACCAAAATCGAATTAATACTGCGTTATAACTTAGCTCGTTTACCCGCGTAAACGTCGCCAAGTTATGCCTTGTCTAAATTCGATTTGGCTTTTAATTTCTTGATTAAAGAAAAGACGATACTGTTAAACCTGTTATGGGGCTATAGCTCAGCTGGGAGAGCGCCTGCCTTGCACGCAGGAGGTCAGCGGTTCGATCCCGCTTAGCTCCACCATAATACTTTTGAATTATTCAGAATAGATTAGTTATAGTCTATTGCGAATAATTATGCTCTTTAACAATCTGGAACAAGCTGAAAATTGAAACAACGCACATTGTTTATCGCTTAAACAATGTGAGAGTCTCTCAAAAATCTCAACGCGAATGCTGTTTTGTCATGATGGCAACTGTAATGAGCGAGCAGTGTGAAATTCAAGGCGGACAGCGCACAGCAAGCGCAGCGTACATTGGTACGTGAGCATTGCGAGCACTGCCCAACGCAGAAGTTCACCACGCGCAGCCATTACCGGTCAGAACGACACGAAAAGACACCTTCGGGTTGTGAGGTTAAGCGACTAAGCGTACACGGTGGATGCCTAGGCAATCAGAGGCGATGAAGGACGTGCTAATCTGCGAAAAGCGTCGGTAAGGTGATATGAACCGCTATAACCGACGATGTCCGAATGGGGAAACCCAGTGCAATTCGTTGCACTATCGTTTGATGAATCCATAGTCAAACGAGGCGAACCGAGGGAACTGAAACATCTCAGTACCTCGAGGAAAAGAAATCAACCGAGATTCCCCTAGTAGCGGCGAGCGAACGGGGAGCAGCCCAGAGTCTTAATCAGCATCAGCATCAGGAGAACGGTCTGGAAAGTCCGGCAGTAAAGGGTGATAGCCCCGTATCCGAAGGTGTTGGTGTTGTGAACTCGACGAGTAGGGCGGGACACGTGTTATCCTGTCTGAATATGGGGGGACCATCCTCCAAGGCTAAATACTCCTGATTGACCGATAGTGAACCAGTACCGTGAGGGAAAGGCGAAAAGAACCCCGGCGAGGGGAGTGAAATAGAACCTGAAACCGTGTACGTACAAGCAGTGGGAGCACCTTTTAGGTGTGACTGCGTACCTTTTGTATAATGGGTCAGCGACTTATATTCTGTAGCAAGGTTAACCGTATAGGGGAGCCGTAGGGAAACCGAGTCTTAACTGGGCGAATAAGTTGCAGGGTATAGACCCGAAACCCGGTGATCTAGCCATGGGCAGGTTGAAGGTTGGGTAACACTAACTGGAGGACCGAACCGACTAATGTTGAAAAATTAGCGGATGACTTGTGGCTGGGGGTGAAAGGCCAATCAAACCGGGAGATAGCTGGTTCTCCCCGAAAGCTATTTAGGTAGCGCCTCGTGAACTCATCTTCGGGGGTAGAGCACTGTTTCGGCTAGGGGGTCATCCCGACTTACCAACCCGATGCAAACTACGAATACCGAAGAATGTTATCACGGGAGACACACGGCGGGTGCTAACGTTCGTCGTGAAGAGGGAAACAACCCAGACCGCCAGCTAAGGTCCCAAAGTTATGGTTAAGTGGGAAACGAAGTGGGAAGGCTCAGACAGCCAGGATGTTGGCTTAGAAGCAGCCATCATTTAAAGAAAGCGTAATAGCTCACTGGTCGAGTCGGCCTGCGCGGAAGATGTAACGGGGCTAAACCATGCACCGAAGCTGCGGCAGCGACATTTAGATGTTGTTGGGTAGGGGAGCGTTCTGTAAGCCTGTGAAGGTGTGCTGTGAGGCATGCTGGAGGTATCAGAAGTGCGAATGCTGACATAAGTAACGATAATGCGGGTGAAAAACCCGCACGCCGGAAGACCAAGGGTTCCTGTCCAACGTTAATCGGGGCAGGGTGAGTCGACCCCTAAGGCGAGGCAGAAATGCGTAGTCGATGGGAAACAGGTTAATATTCCTGTACTGGTGATAATTGCGATGGGGGGACGGAGAAGGCTAGGCTGGCCGGGCGACGGTTGTCCCGGTTTAAGGATGTAGGCAGGTGAATTAGGCAAATCCGGTTCACTATATGCTGAGGTCTGATGACGAGTCACTACGGTGGCGAAGTAGCTCATGCCCCGCTTCCAGGAAAAGCCTCTAAGCTCTAGATTATCATTAATCGTACCCCAAACCGACACAGGTGGTCAGGTAGAGAATACTCAGGCGCTTGAGAGAACTCGGGTGAAGGAACTAGGCAAAATGGTGCCGTAACTTCGGGAGAAGGCACGCTGGCGCTAGGTGAAGTCCCTCGCGGATGGAGCTGAAGCCAGTCGCAGATACCAGCTGGCTGCAACTGTTTATTAAAAACACAGCACTGTGCAAACACGAAAGTGGACGTATACGGTGTGACGCCTGCCCGGTGCTGGAAGGTTAATTGATGGGGTTATCCGTAAGGAGAAGCTCTTGATCGAAGCCCCAGTAAACGGCGGCCGTAACTATAACGGTCCTAAGGTAGCGAAATTCCTTGTCGGGTAAGTTCCGACCTGCACGAATGGCGTAATGATGGCCAGGCTGTCTCCACCCGAGACTCAGTGAAATTGAACTCGCTGTGAAGATGCAGTGTACCCGCGGCAAGACGGAAAGACCCCGTGAACCTTTACTATAGCTTGACACTGAACATTGAGCCTTGATGTGTAGGATAGGTGGGAGGCTTTGAAGTGTGGACGCCAGTCTGCATGGAGCCAACCTTGAAATACCACCCTTTAATGTTTGATGTTCTAACGTGGCCCCATTATCTGGGGTGCGGACAGTGTCTGGTGGGTAGTTTGACTGGGGCGGTCTCCTCCCAAAGAGTAACGGAGGAGCACGAAGGTTGGCTAAGCATGGTCGGACATCATGCGGTTAGTGCAAAGGCATAAGCCAGCTTGACTGCGAGAGTGACGGCTCGAGCAGGTACGAAAGTAGGTCTTAGTGATCCGGTGGTTCTGAATGGAAGGGCCATCGCTCAACGGATAAAAGGTACTCCGGGGATAACAGGCTGATACCGCCCAAGAGTTCATATCGACGGCGGTGTTTGGCACCTCGATGTCGGCTCATCACATCCTGGGGCTGAAGTAGGTCCCAAGGGTATGGCTGTTCGCCATTTAAAGTGGTACGCGAGCTGGGTTTAGAACGTCGTGAGACAGTTCGGTCCCTATCTGCCGTGGGCGTTGGAAGATTGAAAGGGGCTGCTCCTAGTACGAGAGGACCGGAGTGGACGCACCACTGGTGTTCGGGTTGTCATGCCAATGGCACTGCCCGGTAGCTAAGTGCGGAAGAGATAACCGCTGAAAGCATCTAAGCGGGAAACTTGCCTTGAGATGAGTCTTCCCTGACTCTTTAAGGGTCCTAAAGGAACGTTTAAGACTAAGACGTTGATAGGCTGGGTGTGTAAGCGTAGCGATACGTTGAGCTAACCAGTACTAATGAACCGTGAGGCTTAACCTGACAACACCGAAGGTGTTTTAGAGAGAACGTTGTGAAGCGCACACAGAGTGCGAGAAATTAGCTTGTTCAAGATTGCTGTTCTGGTTGGTGCAAGCCGACGGGAACGAAAATCGAATTTGTCTGGCGGCAATAGCGCGGTGGTCCCACCTGACCCCATGCCGAACTCAGCAGTGAAACGCCGTAGCGCCGATGGTAGTGTGGGGTCTCCCCATGTGAGAGTAGGGAACTGCCAGACATCAAATTAGTGAGAAAGCCACCCGATGGGTGGCTTTTTTGCGTTTGGGGGATGTGATACCGTTTTATCATCCTTCTGCCTTACTGTCACCACCAAACACCAACCCCATCCCCGGTACTTCCTCACCAATCCTGCACCAGCGAACCGCATATTGATAGCCAATACATTGAGTAGAGATAAAGGAATGGCTCACTATTCGACTTATTTTCATGGTTGATACTATTTTATAGGATGACTGGTGTTTATTTTTATGAATCGCAATCGGTATCTAAATAACATCATGGTTTAGATCGCTTTATCATACTGAGTACTCGATATCCATCTCATCAACTTATAGGTAAATAACTCGCTAGCTTATAAGCTCTGGCCTCAGAGGCTGTCAAATAGCGGTAGAGGTCATTGACGACCTTTAGCTCATTCTTGTTAAGGATGGTTTTTTATTATTCTGACCATAATAGAAGGAGACGAATATTTATTGAGTATCGATAATAATTTAGCGATCTATAAGTAAGTTTTAACACTTTAACAATTAAATTTTTGAAAATTAATTAATTTAAAGAATGAATCAGTCGTTTAAAGCGTTTTTTTCTGCATTTTTTATTAAAATACGACAACTAATAATATCAATAAAATCAACTCATAAAGTAAAAGTCATCCAGTTTATTGATCTTATGACATTTCTGCTTGCTGCTCTTATTCTTTCTTTAATTTAAAGATAATACCCTATAAAAATAGATAACTAATGTTAAATTGATGTTGCAAAAAGTTAAATATATACTACTAATAAGTAACTTAACTCGGTGTTACGAAAGATTTTTACTACGCACAATATGTTCTCATTTATTAAGGTGGGAAAAATGAAAAATATAAGATCAGCCAATAGCCAGATATTCAGCCATATTGTGGCTGTTAGTAAGCAAAAAGAGCATGAGTTTAATAATGGGCAGGATGGTGCAGTTATTCTATCTTTACTTGTTATGTTTTTTACGCCCTTTTTGTTGCTCAATGAACTACGTAAATTGCTACACATTGATTATAGTTTAGTCTCTATAGTTGGAATTTTGGCTATCAGCGCTGCTTTGGCAGCTATGTTGTATAAGACGTTTAAGATTGGCCGTAAATTTGCTAATAAAAAAACCGTATTAGGTAATCTATTATCAATGTATATTCCGAATAATAAAAATGAGTTTGAAAATTTAAAAATAGAATCAAAAAATAATCCTGCTAATTTTCTTGAACAAGTGAGTGAATGGGTTCAAATAGAAAAAGCCACTTATTCTAAGTAACTAATTATTTTTAACGACAATACGCCACGTTATAAAATTTAGCTAGCTGATAAAAAAGCGGCTCATTATGAGCCGCTTTGCTTATTGTCTATCTTTCTAGGGTATTGGGTTTCTATATCGTTAGTGTGATTTACCTTGTTCGATACCTAAACCAATTTGTGAACGAACAAATTGCTCTCTGAAACGTTCTTTTTCCATTTTTCCTTGTTCTGAGTTATCAGTTACAGAGAATAGCCATGAAGCGACAAATGCAACGATCATAGAGAAAAATGCAGGGTATTCATAAGGATAAACTGGTTTTTCATGATGTAGGATGCTGACCCAAATTGTCGGCCCTAAAATCATCAATATAACCGCTGTCAGTAGGCCAAGCCATCCACCCGCTAAGGCTCCACGTGTCGTTAAGTTTTTCCAATACATGGAAAGTAGAATAATCGGGAAATTACAGCTTGCCGCGATAGAGAATGCGAGTCCTACCATGAAGGCGATATTTTGATTCTCGAATAAAATACCTAAGCCGATAGCGACAAACCCTAAAATGACGACAGTGATTTTAGAGACACGTAGCTCATCTTTTTCATTCGCTTTACCATTTTTTATTGCCATTGCGTAAAGGTCATGTGAAACGGCAGAGGCGCCAGCAAGAGTTAATCCTGCTACAACGGCTAATATGGTGGCAAATGCGACGGCGGAAATAAAGCCGAGAAAGAAGTTTCCTCCAACAGCGTTTGCAAGGTGTACTGCCGCCATATTGGTGCCGCCGATCAGTTTACCTGCTGCATCTTTAAATTCAGGGTTTGCACTGACAAGTACAATCGCACCGAAGCCGATAATAAAGGTTAAAATATAGAAGTAACCAATAAAACCAGTAGCATAGAAAACACTCTTACGTGCTTCTTTTGCATCGCTGACCGTAAAGAAACGCATGATGATATGAGGAAGGCCCGCTGTACCGAACATCAATGCTAAGCCAAGTGATAACGCAGATATAGGATCAGAGACTAATCCCCCTGGGCTCATAATAGAAAGGCCATTACCATGTATTTCTACCGCTTCTTTAAATAGCGTGTTGAAATTAAAGCCAACATGTTTCATAACCATGATAGCCATGAATGTTGCGCCTGATAATAATAGGATTGCCTTGATAATTTGCACCCATGTTGTGGCAAGCATCCCGCCAAACAGAACGTATAGCACCATTAAGATCCCGACAATAACGACGGCAATGTGGTAATTTAAACCAAACAATAGTTCAATCAGTTTTCCTGCACCAACCATCTGAGCAATAAGGTAAAGTGCAACAACGACCAGTGAACCGACAGCAGATAAAATCCGTATTGGTCTTTGTTTTAGTCGATATGAGGCTACGTCAGCAAAAGTATAACGACCGAGGTTACGTAAGCGCTCAGCAATGAGAAACAGAATAATTGGCCAACCGATTAAGAAACCGATGGAATAGATTAATCCATCATAGCCTGAGGTATACACAAGCGCAGAAATGCCTAAGAAGGATGCGGCGGACATAAAGTCACCCGCGATAGCCATACCATTTTGGAAACCGGTAATTTTACCGCCAGCAGTATAGTAATCCGAACGAGAGCGAGTTCTTTTTGATGCCCAATAAGTGATATAGAGGGTGAATCCAACGAATAACAAGAACATGATAATGGCTTGGATATTCACAGGCTGTCGCTCAACATCGCCTGTCAGCGCATCTGAGAATGCGGCTGAAGAGGCAAAAAGTAGGATAAGGGGAATAATTTTTATCATTTTTGCACCTCTTTTAGGATTTCAGCCGTTAAGCGGTCATATTCACCATTTGCCCGAATAACATATAGGCCAGTTAACAGGAAAGAGATGACGATGAGCCCTACACCAACAGGTATACCTCGCGTGATATAAGAGCCTTCAGTGATAGGTGTTCCAAGCCAACTTGGGTTAAATGCAATAAGAAAGATAAAACCGACATACAATATTAGTGTGATAGCTGACAACAACCATGAAAATCGACCACGTTTCCTTACCAATTCTTTAAAACGAGGGTTATTCTCTACCTCTTGATAAGCAGTAGCATTCATCAGAGTTCTCCTCTGTTATCGTCTTATTGGAATGTATGTAAGGTCGCCATAAAGGCGACCCTCAGGCTTATGACATACTCATTGATTGTTTTTCTTCGAGTAGTTTTTCGACAACACCTGGATCTGCCAGTGTGGAGGTATCTCCTAAGTTACTGGTATCACCGGATGCGATTTTACGTAGGATACGGCGCATGATCTTACCGGAGCGGGTTTTCGGAAGCGAATCCGTCCAGTGTAGAACATCTGGCGTCGCGATTGGGCCGATTTCTTTACGTACCCAGTTACGGACTTCGGTATACAGCTCTGGTGAAGGTTCTTCCCCTGAAATTAAGGTGACATAAGCGTAGATCGCTTGCCCCTTAATGTTATGTGGGATGCCGACAACGGCAGCTTCTGCAATTTTCGGGTGTGCGACTAATGCCGATTCAATTTCAGCGGTACCTAAGCGGTGACCAGAAATATTCAATACATCATCTACACGACCGGTGATCCAGAAATAGCCGTCTTCATCTCGACGAGCCCCATCACCACTAAAATACATACCTTTAAACGTTGAAAAATAGGTTTGTTCAAAGCGCTCATGGTCACCATATAAGGTACGAGCCTGACCAGGCCATGAGTCAACAATAACTAGGTTACCTTCTGTCGCACCTTCTAGCGGTTCTCCTAGGTTATCGACAAGAGCAGGACGAACACCAAAGAATGGTAATGTTGCTGAGCCAGGTTTTAGCATTGTTGCACCCGGAAGCGGAGTGATCATAAAGCCACCCGTTTCGGTCTGCCACCATGTATCAACGATTGGACAGCGGCTATCACCAATTTTCTTATAGAACCATTCCCAAGCTTCTGGGTTGATAGGTTCGCCTACAGACCCAAGGATACGCAATGAACGACGATGAGTGCCTTCAATAGCTTTATCGCCTTCAGCCATGAGAGCACGGATAGCGGTTGGAGCAGTATAAAGAATATTAACGCTGTGTTTATCAACTACTTGGCTCATACGGTTTACAGCAGGGTAGTTAGGTACACCTTCAAACATCAAGGTTTTTGCACCATTAGATAATGGACCATATAGCAGGTAGCTATGGCCTGTTACCCAACCTACATCGGCAGTACACCAATAAACCTCACCAGGGTGATAGTCGAAAGTATATTTAAACGTCAGTGTTGCATAGACTAAATAGCCGCCTGTTGTATGCAGAACCCCTTTAGGTTTACCTGTTGAACCCGAGGTATACAGAATAAATAGCGGGTCTTCGGCATTCATTTCTTCAGGTGGACAGTCTGCACTGACACCTTTCGTTACGTCATGCCACCATAGATCACGCCCTTCTACCCAACTCGGTACATTTCCGGTACGACGGTAGACAATCACGTTTTCAACGGTTGTGACGTTTGGATTGGTTAATGCATCGTCAACGTTTTTCTTCAGCGGTATAGCGCGACCAGCACGTAAGCCTTCATCCGCTGTAATGATGAGTTTTGCCTTACAGTCGATAACACGGCCTGATACCGCTTCTGGGGAGAAGCCTGCAAAAATAACCGTATGAATTGCACCAATGCGAGCACAAGCGAGCATGGCGACTGCGGCTTCAACGACCATCGGCATGTAAATCGCGACCACATCGCCTTTACGAATACCTTGCTGTTTCAACACATTAGCGAACTGACTTACATCATGATGCAGTTCTCGATAAGTGATATTTTTTGATTGGGAGGGGTCATCACCCTCCCAAATGATGGCGGTCTGATCGCCTTTATCTGCCAGATGGCGATCTAAACAGTTAGCGCTTAAGTTAAGGGTGCCATCTTCAAACCAGCGAATGCTGATATGGCCAGGATCGAAGGAGGTGTTTTTTACTCGGGTATACGGCTTAATCCAATCAACAACCTTCCCTTTCTCTCCCCAAAACTTTTCTGGGTCTTGAATAGAGAGTTGATACTCATTGTTGTACTGTTGCTCGTTTATCAGGGCATTTTCTGCAATTTCAGCAGGAACGGGATGCTTAGTTATTTGAGTCATATTTTTATCTCCTTGCAGATGTTAATACTATGTCAAAAAATGGTTAACTAAAGCAGGAAATATAAATTTGTTTTTCTTTTGAGTGGGAGATCACGTATTAATTGTAATGAATTTAACAGGATTATCATTTGATGCGAAATCGCCAATTGGATTAATCATCTAATTATATGTGAAAAGGTAAAATTAAAGAAAAACAAAGTAGGGTGATATTGGTATTAGTTGCTAAATAAATCACCAATGATAGTTGATGAGAAAGACCATATAAACATCATGGGTTTGATAATGATTTTCATTAACAGTAAAATAACTATAATTAAGATTGATTCACAAGGTGTGAAGTTTATGAAGTGTATACCCTATGTGTCTTGGTACTGAGTGAGAGATATAGAGGTATATGTCAACAAGTCACTGGAGACAAATACAATGAGCTATACATTACCTGCTTTACCTTATGCTTATGATGCGTTGGAACCACATTTTGATAAGCAAACCATGGAAATCCATCATACTAAGCATCATCAAACGTATGTGAACAACACTAATGCTGCGTTAGAAAAATTACCGGAACTCGCTAACTTAGACATCGACGATCTGATCCAACAATTGGATAAAGTTCCTGCTGATCAACGTACTTTTGTTCGCAACAATGCTGGTGGGCACTCAAACCATACTTTGTTCTGGAAAGGCCTGAAATTAGGTACTGAGCTTGGTGGCGAGCTGAAAGCGGCTATTGAGCGTGATTTTGGTAGTGTTGATGCATTCAAAGAGCAGTTTGAAAAAGCAGCTGCTTCTCGTTTCGGTTCCGGTTGGGCATGGCTAGTACTGAAAGATGACGGCAAACTGGCTATCGTTTCTACCGCTAACCAAGATAGCCCTCTGATGGGTGAAGCCATTTCTGGTACTTCAGGCTACCCAATCATTGGTCTGGATGTATGGGAACACGCTTATTACCTGAAATTCCAAAACCGTCGCCCTGACTACATCAAAGCATTTTGGTCTGTAGTGAACTGGGATGAAGCGGCTAAACGCTTCGCTGAGAAAACCAAATAATTTACTTATTTGATTCACAACTTATCTGGCGTAGCTCTTTATTTTAAGGGCTGCGCCTTTTTGTTTTTTAGCCTCTTCTTTTCCCTACCAATCTCAGTATTGTCTCGTTTTAATTTTTTTTGTTTTATTCATAATCAGTCTCATCAATACGGCTAATATATTGATATTCTATTTCATCTGGTGTCTATAAAGTGAATGGCGGATAATGATAAATAAAGAACATAAAGGAAATGAAATGGCGAATGATATGGTAATGGGAATAGACCTCGGTACGAGTAATAGTGCTGTCAGTTTGTGGATTGAGGGAAGAGCCGTTTTAATACCGAATAAGCAAGGCGATGTTTTGACTCCGTCAGTTATCGGCCTTGATGATAATGAACAGATATTGGTCGGTAAATCAGCTCAGAAACGTTTGCAAAGCCATCCCCATCTCACTCAAGCCAGTTTTAAACGCTTTATGGGCACTAACGCGGAATTATCACTAGGCACTCAAACTTTTCGAGCCGAAGAGCTCTCTGCATTATTGCTACGTCAATTAAAAGAAGATGTTGAAGCTTGGCTTGGCTATGCCGTTAAGGATGCGGTGATTACGGTTCCTGCCTATTTTAATGATGTGCAACGACGTGCAGTGAAAACAGCAGGACAATTGGCTGGGCTCAATGTTTTAAGGTTATTGAATGAGCCTACTGCGGCATCCCTTGCTTTTGGTCTTCTTGAAAATAAAGAACATAAATATCTCACATTTGACCTCGGTGGTGGCACGTTTGATGTTTCAATCATTGATATGTTTGAAGGTGTGATTGAAGTCTGTGCGAGTAGTGGTGATGTTCGACTAGGCGGAGATGATTTCAGTGAAGAAATTTATCAATGGATGTTAAAACAGCATCCCGCCCTTAAAGAAGTCCAAGCTGAGATACGCGCTCCCTTACTTGAACAAGCCGAAGCATTAAAAATAGCGCTGAGCAAAGGCGGAGAAGCCTCCGTCTCTTTACGTTGGAATGAACAAGATTGGCATTGGACGATGACGGAGCAAATGCTAACGACATGTTGTCAGTCATTATTAACTCGTTTACAGCAACCTATCTTACAAGCCTTGCATGATTCACGTTTCACCCTTAATGACCTCGATGATATTTTGCTCGTGGGAGGTGCAACCCGCATGCCTCTGATCCGACAAACTGTCGCTCGTCTATTTGGTCGTTTTCCTCGTCATGACCTCAATCCTGATGAAGCAGTTGCGTTGGGGGCGGGAGTTCAAGCAGGTATGGTGATGGCTGATACCGCTCTTGATGATGTTATTTTAACCGATGTGATGCCATTTTCTTTGGGTATTGAAACGTCAAAAAGAAATGGAGCCTATTATGAGTCAGGTTATTTTTTACCTTTAATTGAGCGAAATACCTTCTTACCTGTGAGCAAGATGCAAACCGTTAGCACGGTTGAAGATAACCAAAAAATTATTCTATTAAAGATTTATCAAGGGGAAGCGCGTCGTGTCCAAGATAACGTCTTTTTGGGTGAAATGACGATTGATATCCCTCAGAAGCCTGCCGGAGAAGTGGATATTGATGTCCGATTTACCTATACCGTTGATGGATTACTCGAAGTTGAGTGTCGTTATCAAGGTAACCCCGAGGTATTTCGGTTATTGATAGAGAAAGTGCCGGGGCAAATGAGTGAACAACAAATCGAACAAAGCTTATTAAAAATCGCAGATTTAAAACAGCACCCACGAGATAGAAAAGAGAATCGCATACTATTGTCACGCTGTGCTCGGTTGTATGAATTTTTGCTGGGTGAAGATCGTTATTGGATGGATCAAGTAACGACGGAGTTTGAAAGGGCTCTTGATAGCCAAGATTTACGCCGTATCGCCGCTATTCGTCAGCAAGTGGAACAATTTTTGAGTCGTTATGAGGGAGACTCGCATTAATGAGTATTTGGCAAACATTGGGGATTGAGCAAACAAACGATGAAAAGGAAATTCGTCGTGCTTATGCACGGCAGGTAAAAAAATATCGACCCGATAGCCACCCTGAAGAGTATCAACAATTACGTGAAGCTTTTGAGGAGGCAAAAAGATATGCCGCTTACGCTATTGATGATGAATCTATCGCTGATGAATATGCGAAAGAGCAGGCGAATATAGACATTGATGTGCCTCATTTAGAAAGCCTCTTATATCAAGAATCAGTTAATGAAGACGCGGTTAATGATGATGAACAACAACTGCTAGAACAGCCTGAAATTCGGATGACTTATCCATTTTCAGATAGATTGTTAGATGACGATCAACCATCGGTCAATGAATTACCTGTTGTTGAAATACCTTATACCCAAGAGTTAATTGATTGGCTTGCGAAGCTGTTTATTATTGATGAAAAAGCCGCAAAACGTGAATTAGTCGAATTGTGGGAAAATGTCTCTCAAAAAGGCAGTTTGCAAACACAGCAGCGATTTCATCAAGATTTTGCATGGGCATTATCAGCGCAAGAAGGTTTAACCGAAGCCATTGTGGAACATGTTTCGTCTCTATTAGGCTGGCGGCTGGATGAATATAACTCAGAGCAAATTATTCCGTTTTATATTCAAAACGCATTAACTGAACAGCTACGCCAAACCGAGGTGGCTCGGGCATGGAAACAGTGTCAGGTTGATGCTGTTCATGGCGATTATGTGGTTGCCGAATCCATGCGTATACTGACGAGTCAAAGTGAGAAAGTCTCTTTTAAAGTCCGTTTGATACCCGAGCTCATTCCGCAGATAGAGCAGCAGGTGTCTCAGCTGACGAATGAGTATCCTGAGTTAAAAGAAAAGTTTAATCCCGCGGTATTATCATTTATTAAACAACGGCGAATAGCGCTCAATTGGCGTGGTATCTTTTTATGTGTATTTTGGGGGCTACTATTAAATGTGATAGGCGCTAAACCCGACGTGAGTGTAGGCATCACGCTCGCAGTCACTGTGGTCATGATATATTACTTATTTTTTAGTGATTATATTATGTTTTGGTTTCATGCGAGATCAAAAAAGGGATTTACTCTCTTCCTCATGAGTGACTTTTTGATTAGCTTGGGGGTGCTAGCCATCTTTGTTATCACCTTCTTTGGTATTGCTCGCGAATTGATAGTCGGTTTAAATATAGGGCCTGCACAAGGTGCGCAAGCCATGGTCATTTTTATCCTTATGGGGCTTTTATGGTATGCATGGCCGAGAGATCAGCCCGCTTTACGCAGACCAAGTATGATGATGTATCGTCTATTGGTTAGCCCATGGTCACTGCTACAGTGGTTTAAGTTTTCATGGTTTTCATTGGTTTGGTTAGTGGTTCTCTATATTATTTGTTATAAAACAATGTTTGAGATATTGGCGTTCTATACTGAGTTTTTCAAGGTAGGGTAACAGCCTATATCTCGCCTAATAATTGTTGTTCTACTGAATTTAAAGCCATTATTAAGGTGTGATATCGATGCAAATTCATCCTCAAGTCTATATTGGCGAAGTCAAAGCGACACGAGAGTGTGGTCAGAGTGCTATCCATAAGCGTCAAGTGGATGGTTTGTTATCCTTGGGGCAATTAGGGCTTGAGGGGGATGAGCAAGCTGAAAAACGCTTTCATGGTGGCCCTGATCGCGCACTATGTCATTATCCGGCAGAGCACTACCCATTTTGGACTAATGCTTACCCTGAGCTAGAGTCTCTTTTCACTCCGCCAGCGTTTGGTGAAAATATTTCAACCCAAGGAATGACGGAAGAGAATGTCTTTATTGGCGATATTTATGCTTGGGGTGATGCTCGTATTCAAGTGACGCAACCTCGATCGCCATGTTACAAGCTTAACGGTCTTACCGGCGTTGAAAATTTTGCTCAAAGAATGCAAGAAAATGGTCGTTGTGGTTGGTTGTACCGAGTGATAAAAACGGGAACAATCAGTACCGCAACACCAATAACGCTCTTAAGTCGTAACAGCGATGTTTCTGTTCAAGAAGCGATTATGATCGCTTTTCATGCCCCCTTTGATGAAGAGCTATATCAGCGTTTGCTTGGCGCCGCAGGGTTGTCTGCAAGTTGGAGTCTGACGATGCAAAATAGGCTTGAGCATCGTCGAATTGAGGCATTTAGCCATCGCTTATTTGGCAAGCGTGGCTAATATGCTTAGAGGTGGCCGCCGATAAATTGTTGATACCAAGGCTCACGGGCGAATAATTCCGCGTGTGTTCCTTGGTCAATGATTTCACCAGAAGCCATCACAACAATATGATCCGCTTGGCTGGCTAGCATCGGTTGGTGAGTGACCACAATACGTGTCTGTTGTTTGGCTCTGAGTAGCTGCTCAATCACAGAAGCCGTATTGATGTAATCAAGGCTGGCGGTTGGCTCATCCATCAAAATAATATCAGGACGACTTAATAGTAGCCTCGCAATGCATAAACGCTGTCGTTGCCCACCAGAGAATCGTTGTCCTCCTGCACCGACATCCGCATCGAGTAAAGCGTGGTCTGCATCGATATTGAGTTGTTGAAGCATCGCAATCATTGATGTGTCATCAATCTCGTCTGAATGAACCGCTAAATTTTGTCGTAAGCTGCCTTTAAATAATCGGTTATCTTGAAATAATATTCCTCGCTTACGACAAAGTGCTTCTTGTGATAGTAGCGCTATATTTTGATTACCATACCGGACTTCGCCTTGTGAAGGGTCTTGCAAGCGCGCCAAAAGATGCAACAAAGTACTTTTTCCTGCACCAGATGCCCCTACAATAGCCGTAAATGTATTGGCTTTTAACGTTAAATCTAGCGGCTTTAATCGCGTTTTACCCTCCGCTGTGCGCTGAGACAAGGCATGACAACTCACGCTATTGTCAGTTGGTATTGGTGATGAACGCACAAAATGAAGCTCAGGTGTTTCCAATGCTTGAGCAATCTGATTGAGGGATTTTTTAGCTTGGCGTAAGGCTTGGTCTAAATGGGAAAGCAACCAGAGTGGCTCAATAAAACGTGCTAATAACAACATGGCAGCTAACCACATAGAGAGTGTGAGTGTTCCATGATTGACAGCCAATAAGCCTAATGCGAATAAACCGATAAAGGATACTTGAATAGCGAATGAAAACAGTAAATGAAAAGGCAAGCTACGACGCTGAAGTTCTTTTTGTGTCTGATATTGCTGAGCCAAACTCAGTTCTAGACTCTGTTGTTGCTGTTGGCTGATACCTGCTCTACGAAACAACGGTTGGTGTGTGGCAAAGTGATCTAATTTATCAATGACATTCTGCTGTGAGACAGATACTTGCTTTTCAGAGAATGACACCTGTTTGGCAGAAAAACGTAAAACAATGAATAGCATAAAGCCGATCATTAACAGGATGCCCCCTAGCCAAAAATTCAGAATCCATGCCCCCAAGATCACGGTCAAAGGGGTAACAATTCCGCTAATGATAGGATGTAATAAGTGGGCTGGGATGGACATTGCATGGGAGACTGGCCCTGAAACTAAACTTGTTGCACTCGGAATTGGTTTTAATGAGACAGGTAGATGGCGTATTAAAGCAGAGGTAAGCGAGCGCATAACGATGCCACCCGCAAGGTAGCCTTTCTGAGTGGCGATAAAAACAACGGTTAATGAAGCTAAGCTACTGACCAAAAGCCAAACCAGCGCACGGATATCACCGGATCCCCAATTGATGATCACAGGAACGAGTAGCAGTCCGCTAATACCGTCTAAGATAGCAGCGAATACCATCCATAATAGCGCACTGCGGACGGTATTTAAGAACATACGGATCATGCTGTTTCCTCCAATGCATGTAGTAGCTGTTGATATTGGGGAGTATGTTCAGAGAGTTGTTGATGTGTGCCTTGAGCAATAATTTGCCCTTCTTCCAATAAGATCACCGTATCTGCATGACATAAGGAGGCCAGATCATGAGTGATCAAGATGCGAGTACGCGGGTCTTGGCTTAATAGCTGGAAAAAGAGTTCGGCATTTTGCGGATCTAATGCCGATGTTGGCTCATCAAACAACAGAATAGGGGCTTTAGAGAGCAGCACACGAGCAATGGCTAAACGTTGAGCTTCACCGCCTGATAAGGTGATATCATGACCAACTAAACTGTCTAGCCCCTTTGGTAATTGCTGAAACCGCGTTAGCAGATTTAATTTTTCAAGGTAGTCAGTGATTTCTACGTCTGTTGCATCGGGTGCAAATAACTGTAGATTTTCTTTGAGCGAATACGGCATCGGTTGAGTATTTTGCATCACGATAGATACTTGCTGGTTTAACCCCGCTAATGAGAATTGAGGGAGAGGCGTTGTATCAAAGTATAATTCGCCACGAGTTGGGTCGAGGAATCGCGCCATCAATTGTAAAAGTGTACTTTTCCCTGCTCCCGATGCACCTACAATAGCGATAAGCTGACCCGGCTGAATGGTCAAGTTAAGGTTAGAGAGTAACGTTTTATTCTGTACACAATAATCAACATCGTGAATATAGATGGAACAAGGCACTCCTTGCAGTGATTTATCACCATACTGCATGTCTGGTTGCTCAAGAAAATGGCGAATACGCTCTGAAGCTGCGACCGCATGGTTGAGGGCATCGGCACCATGACCCATGGCTGCAATTGGCGCAGTAATACTATGCATCAAAAGAATAAATAACACCATTTGCGGCAGTGATACCGATGTCGGCACGACAAACGCGCCAATAATCACCCATAACGTCAGTAATGTGGTGCTCATGCCTATTTGGGTTAGCGAACTGAATGCACCGATTTTGTTGACCCAGTGGTTAAAAGCCATTAGAAAGGCGGAAAGCGTTTGTGTCACAGCCCGTTGAATGGCGCGGTTTGGATACTGCCTGGCAAGTAATGGGTTGTCGGCAAACTCCGCATATTGAGCATATAAATCCCCCATCGTTTGGTTACGAGCTGTGAATAGCGATTGATAACGTGATGAGCGTAGCTGGCGGAACAGGTAAATGGTGATGATTAAAGGAAGTAGGCAAAAAATCATTAATGCCCAATTGGTCCATAATAAGACCAGTGTTGCTGTTATTGGAACCACCAACAATTGAGCCGAATCGGCTGGCGCGTGGGCGGTGAGTTGATGAAGCAAGCGCACATCGCGATCCACCATTTTTTGGATCCCTTCTTTGCCTGAATACACGAATTCACTTAAAGGAAGTCGATGAAGTTTATCCAGTATTTTTAGCCTCAATTGATAGCATAATTGGTTATCCGTTTGATGGGTTAGGTATAAGGCAACTGTTTGACAAACGAGCCATAAAATCCCACTAATCAATGCGATAATGACCCAAGTATTTCTTTGTTCAACAGGGGATAAGGCAACTTGGCTAATTGCAAGCCAAGGGATCAGGGAGCTAATACCTGCGATGGCCTGTAAAATGAGAGCAAATGTTAGAGTGAAACGATAAGGGCGTAGCAATGCCCAAAGTGCGCGGTACATAGAAACCTCCATTGCTAATTCGCTACTTTAATGGATTTCTTTGTTTAACAGGTGATGAGTTGTTTCGATGCCGAGACTATTTGTTTGGATAACGGGCTTTATCGAGAAGAAAACGTGATTAAATTCAGCAGACTTATTTGCGTTTTTCAGTAAGATAAATAGGACTGGAATAAAAAGGGAATGGCAATGCGGTATGATTTAAATGACCTCTATTATTATGTCAAAGTGATAGAACACGGTGGATTCTCTCAAGCAGGCCTCGCATTGGGTATCCCAAAATCCAAGCTTAGCCGCCGTATTGCTGACCTTGAGAAAAAACTCAATGTTTCCTTAATTTACCGTTCCACTCGTCAGTTCCATGTGACTGAAATCGGCCAAACCTTTTATCAGCAATGTAAAAATGTGGTCGATGAAGCGAAAATCGCTGAGGAGCTGATTTGCTCTGTCCAAACCGACCCAAAAGGGATCATTAAGTTGTCTTGTCCTGTTGCCTTACTACAAGTGTATCTGCAAGATCTATTAGTTGATTTTATGGTGAAGTATCCGGATATCGATGTACAGATCTTAGCGGTTAATCGACCTGTTGATGTGATCAGTGAAGGACTAGATGTCGCGCTGCGTGTGCGTTCGTTGCCATTAGATGATTCAGGTTTAATGATGAAAGTACTCGGTTATTCACGACGTATTTTGGTTGCTAGCCCGTTGTTATTTAAGGGAGAAGAGCCTCTGCAACAACCCGAAGAGTTAGTGAATTATCCAATATTGGCAAATTCCGAGCATTCGCAAAATTATACGATGACTCTGAAAAACAGTGATGATTTAAGCTTCACGCAGCATTTTATTCCCAAATTAGCGACAACAGATATTTTGACCTTGTATAAAGCCGCATTAAAGGGAATTGGTATTGCTCGATTGCCTTATGGCGTGGTGGAAAAAGACCTAAGTTCAGGAGCATTGATTGAGATCTTACCTGAATGGCGTTTTCCTGAAGATATTATTCATGCAGTTTATCCATCAAGAAAAGGTTTATTGCCATCTGTTCAACTGTTATTAAATTATTTGGCTGAGAATATTTCACCAACGGTGAAATCGTCATAATTCATTATGGTAAAAAAGAACTCCCCAATGGTGATGCCATTGGGGAGTGATAAACGTTATTGATGTATACGCCCAAATTTACCATTATTAAAGTCATTAACTGCTTCAATGATCTCTTTATCGCTATTCATCACAAATGGACCATAGCCAACAACCGGCTCATCAATAGGTTCACCGCTTAAGAAGAGCACCACCGCTTCTTCAGTGGCTTCCATGATAATATTGCTATCACTATCATCGAGGATAATTAGCTCCCCTTCGTTTAAACTTGTGTGGCCATCAATAATGAGTGAACCATGCAACATGACTAGGCCAACATGACGGCCTGTTTTGGTTTGTAGTCCGAAGGTTTTGCCTTTTTTCAGCGTCAAATCCCAAACATCCAGAGGAGTAAACGTGCGAGCAGAACCTTGATTCCCTAAATAATCACCGGCAATAACACGTAAGATACCGGCATCATTAGGTAAAACAACATTGGGAATATGGCTACTTTTTAACAGCTGGTATCCTGGGGTCGCCAATTTATCTTTAGCCGGTAAATTGACCCACAGCTGCACCATATCTAGGGTGCCCCCGTTTTTCATAAAGTCATCGGATTGGTACTCTTGGTGCAAAATACCAGATGCCGCTGTCATCCACTGTACGTCTCCAGGACCAATCACTCCCCCTTCACCTGTCGAGTCATGATGTGCAACCTCACCATCATAGACGATAGTCACCGTTTCGAAACCCTTGTGTGGATGTTCTCCAACACCACGGTTTTCAGCATCTGAACTTGGAAATGTAAAAGGTCCTGCTCTATCAAGTAAAAGAAATGGGTTGAGATATTTCCCGTGATTGTTATAGCTAAACAATGAACGAACGGGGAAGCCATCTCCAACCCAATGGCTGCGCGGTGCGTTATAAATACCAATGATCTTTTTCATGGTCATACTCCTAAAATAGATTCTGATGTATTTATCATAGGGGCACGATTTCGTGATCAGTAGTGGTAAAAGTAGGTTTCATTGTTTCATTATTAGAACAATAAATCAGACTTTTATTATCCTATTTTTAGAACAGTGTTTACTAAAAACCGGACTACTCAACAAAAAACCGATGAATTAATGTAAATAACAAGAGAGCGGGGCAGCGCTTGTTCTATTTCTCGTTTAAAAGCATTTCATTATTTTATTGATTAAGAGGTTTCATTATGAGTAATCCAGCAAACTTCAATGGGCAGCGTCCTGTTATTAATCCAGATGATGCAGTAATGTTATTGATAGATCACCAAAGCGGTTTATTCCAAACCGTTGGTGATATGCCAATGACAGAGCTGCGTGCACGCGCTGCTGTTCTTGCAAAAATAGCCTCATTAGCAAAAATGCCTGTCATCACAACAGCTTCTGTCCCACAAGGTCCTAATGGCCCTCTGATCCCTGAAATTCACCAAAATGCGCCGCACGCACAATATATTGCTCGTCGCGGTGAAATTAACGCATGGGATAACCCTGAATTTGTTGAAGCAGTGAAAGCAACGGGTAAAAAACAGCTGATTATCGCGGGCACGATAACCAGTGTTTGCATGGCTTTCCCAGCGATTAGTGCAGTGGCAGATGGTTACCAAGTGTTTGTCGTCATTGATGCATCTGGTACTTATAGCAAAATGGCACAAGAAATTACTTTAGCACGCATGGTTCAAGCTGGTGTTGTCCCTATGGATACAGCCGCAGTTGCATCTGAAATTCAGAAAACGTGGAATCGCGAAGATGCGGCAGAATGGGCACAAGCTTACACGCAAATTTTTCCTGCATATCAATTGCTCATTGAAAGCTATATGAAAGCTCAAGACGTTTTGAAAAACAATGAACAATTAGATTCAGAACGCTAAGCCGAGTTTCTCACTCGAATGCTCAGTAGCCTTTACGAAAGTAGAGGCTACCTATCTTTATTAATTCAAATAAAACGAATAATTAGGATGTACTCAATGAAAAAATGTGTATTGCCATTACTGGCTTCACTATTTGTCGTAGGCACTGCTCAGGCAGCAAATTATCAGTTAGATCCAACCCATACTAAAGCCGTTTTTTATATTGATCACTTTAATACATCCACGAATAGTGGTGGTTTCTACAACATTAGTGGTGATATGAGCTATTCCCCAGAAAAAAACATGGGAAGCATTAATGTCAAAATTCCAACGGAGACATTAAATACCGGTCTAACAGCGTTTGATAACCATATTAAGAGCGCTGATATGTTAGAAGTAGAGAAATACCCAACCATCGAGTTTAAATCAACTAGATGGAACTTTGCGGATAATAAACCGGTTTCGATTGATGGCATTTTAACCATGAAAGGACAGTCTCATCCCGTTCAATTGAAAACCACCAAATTCGGTTGTTATTTCAGTCCTATTTTTAAAGCAGATGTTTGTGGTGGTGACTTTGAAACGACCATTGACCGTACAAAATGGGGAGTCGATTTCCTTGCAAAAGAGGGAATGGCAAAAGAGGTGGTGATAAAAATACAAGCGGAAGCCATCAAACAATAAATTGAAAGGTGGAGTATGTTACAGAGAGTAAAAAAACACCCCATCGCGATGATGTCATCGGCGATAGTGGCTTTGGCTTTATCCGTTGGCGCTGCACAAGCTGTGGATTATCAAGCGAGTATTAAAGAAGGCCCGATTAAAATTATCAACTTAGATGAGTTAGAAGACCAAGTTGCAAAAAACATGGAAAAAGGGGCTTTTGGCTATATTCGAGGTGGTGCGGAAGATGAGCTGAATCTGGATAAAAATACCCGTAGCTTTGATAGAAAGTATATCATGCCAAGAGTAATGCAAGGTATTGAAATCAAAGATATTGACTTATCAACCCAATTTTTAGGAATTGATTTAAAAACGCCGATTATCCAAGCCCCGATGGCCGCTCAAGGTTTAGCTCATCAAGATGGTGAAATTGCGACTGCCAGAGGGATGGCGCAAGCAGGGTCAATTTTTTCACTAAGTACTTATGGTAATAAAACTATTGAAGAAGTTGCCGAAGTTTCAGGAGAAAGCCCCTTTTTCTTCCAACTTTATATGAGCAAGAATAATGCGTTTAATGAATTTACCTTGAAACGTGCGAAAGAGAGTGGTGCCAAAGCGATTATTTTAACGGTGGATTCGCCTGTTGGTGGGTATCGCGAAGATGATATTCGCAATAACTTCCAATTTCCACTTGGCTTTGCCAACTTAGAGCTGTTTGCTAAACAAAATGATGATGGTTCGAAAACAGGTAAAGGGGCAGGGATCAGTGAAATTTATGCTCAAGCGAAACAAGCCTTTACGCCAGCAGATATTGCTTATGTGAAAAAACTATCTGGCTTACCTGTTATAGTGAAAGGGATCCAGTCACCTGAAGATGCAGATAGAGTGATTAAGGCGGGGGCAGATGCGATTTGGGTATCCAATCATGGTGGACGACAACTAGATAGTGGCCCTGCTTCTTTTGATGTTCTACCTTCCATTGCAAAAGTGGTAAACAAACGTGTTCCTATCGTTTTTGATAGTGGTGTTCGCCGTGGTTCTCATGTGTTTAAAGCGTTAGCAAGTGGTGCTGATGTTGTCGCGATTGGTCGCCCAATTTTATATGGGTTAAATTTAGGCGGTGCAGAAGGGGTGAATTCCGTTATTCAGCAACTGAATAAAGAGTTATCCATTAATATGATGTTGGGTGGTACGAAAAATATTGAAAGTGTAAAAGTAACGACGCTTTATACCGATAAAGATTTTCAATAAAATTCATTAAGTAAAAAGACGGGAGATAACCCCCGTCTTTTTATACAGTGAAGACCATTAGATGCTAAATCCACCATCAATATTTAAATTTGCCCCCGTGATATAAGCCGCAGCTGGGCTAGCTAAATAGGTGACAAAACTTGCGATTTCGTCGGCGCTGGCATAACGTTTTAACGCCATGATCTGTTTTAGACTCTCTGCAAACTCCCCTTGTTCGGGATTCATGTCTGTGTTGACAGGACCTGGCTGGATATTATTCACAGTAATACCTCGACTAGCGACATCACGCGCCATCCCTTTAGTCAGTCCTACGATAGCTGCTTTACTCATTGCATAAGCACTACCGCCTTCAAAGGGCATCCTTTGTGCGTTAATGCTACCAATATGAATGATACGCCCATTATTATTCATCACTTCTAATGCTGCTTGGCTAGCAATAAACAGGCTACGAACATTGAGATAATAGGAACGATCGAACGCTTCTAATGACAAACTATCCAACGTGCCGAGTTCTAAAATACCAACGTTGTTAACTAAGATATCAAGGCTACCAAAAGTGCTGGCAGCTTGTGTGATGGCGGCTTTTATTTCTTTTTCATGAGCACTATTTGCTTTGATTGCCAACACATTACCTGAAAAGTGTTCAATCTCGGCCACTAAAGCTTCAGCTTTATCAGCAGAAGAGGCGTAGGTAAAAGCGACACTGGCACCCGCTTGAGCAAATTGTTTGACGATAGCAGCACCGATACCTCTCGACCCACCTTGAACAAAAGCAGATTTATTTTTGAATAACATAGACTCACCTTAACGTAATCACATATTCATGAATGAGGTATTTGACTGAGAAAAGCAGCAAGACACCAGAGTGATAAATCGATGAAGTTATTGAAAATAATTGAAGGTGAAGGGGAGAATGAATGCTTAAATGAAAAGCCCTTACCTTAGAAAAGGCAAGGGCATATTTTTATTACAGTTGAGGGCGTTTTACAAAACCAATCGCTTGATACACTTTATCCAATGTTTCTTGGGCACGTGCTGCTGCTTTGGTTGCACCTTCATCCATAATTTTGTTGAGCAAAGCTTCATCATTACGGAAGTGGTGGTAACGCTCTTGCAGGGTTGTCAACATACCTGCTACCGCTTCAGCAACCGCACCTTTTAGATGACCGTACATCTGGCCTGCAAATTCAGTTTCAAGTTCAGGAATACTTTTACCTGTAATGCCTGACAGAATATCTAGCAGGTTTGAGACCCCAGGTTTATTTTCGATATCATAAATAACACGAGGTGGCTCTTCTGAATCGGTCATTGCGCGCTTAATTTTCTTCGCAGCACCTTTTGGATCTTCGAGTAGAGCGATCAGGTTATTGCGGTTTTCATCCGACTTAGACATTTTCTTCGTTGGATCTTGTAATGCCATTACTCGAGCGCCGCCACCTGTTGGAATAAACGGATCTGGAACAGTGAAGATATCACCATAAATCGCGTTAAAACGCTGAGCGACATCGCGGCTCAATTCAAGATGCTGTTTTTGGTCAATCCCAACAGGAACCTTGTTGGTTTGATATAGCAGGATATCGGCCACCATTAATACTGGGTAATCAAACAGACCCGCGTTGATGTTCTCTGAATGGCGCGCTGATTTGTCTTTAAACTGAGTCATACGGCTTAATTCGCCGAAATAGGTGTAGCAGTTCAGTGCCCAGCTGAGTTGTGCATGTTGTGGAACATGAGATTGGACAAAAATAGTGCTTTTTTGATGGTCGATGCCGCAAGCAAGATAGAGTGCTAATGTATCGAGTGTTCTTTTACGGAGCTCGTCTGGATCTTGGCGTACTGTAATGGCATGTTGGTCAACGATACAATAGATGCAGTCGTAATCATCTTGCATTTGTACCCACTGACGTAGCGCACCCATGTAGTTACCGATGGTCAATTCACCGGAAGGCTGCGCGCCGCTGAATACGATAGGTTTTTGGGTTTGCTTTTGTTTTTCAGTGGGTTCACTCATTGCTTGTTATATCCTTTAATTATTTTGTGTCAGATAAACCGATAGTAGGCAGGATATCTGAAAAGTGTGTTAATACACAGTCAGGTTCGCTCAGTGCGATGGATTCACCGTAGTTATAACCATAAGTTAAGCCAACGCTAGGGCATTGTGCGCTTTTTGCGGCAATAATATCATTACGGGAATCACCGACAAAAAGCAATTCCTCTTTACGTAAACCCAGCTTGCCCATGGTCAGGTACAGTGGAGCTGGGTGTGGTTTTTTTTCTTTCACATCATCACCGCCAAGAACCAGAGAAAAATAGCTATCAATGGCTAACTTCTTCAGTAAAGGGGCGATAAATGGGGTTGGTTTATTGGTCACAATAGCCATCGGTAAGCCGTGCTGAGCGAGTTTTTCCAGTGTTGCTTTGACTTCAGGAAATAACTCGCTGCCTGTTGTGACAGAAGTTGCATAGAATTTATCGAAGCTTTCGCGAGTGGCGCTGTGGAGCTTGGGAGTTATCGTTGCTCCCGCCCAGGTTAAGGCGCGGTCAATCATGATGTCAGCGCCGTTACCTACCCAAATTGAAACACGCTCTTTTCCAGCGGGTGGAAAGCCTTGTTCTTCTAGGGCGAGGTCTAACGCTTCTGACAGCCCAGCAGCGCTGTCAACGAGAGTACCATCTAAATCAAACGCGATGGCTTTGATATTTTCTAAACGCGGTTGTGTCATTGAGATACCTTTTGTAATTCCTTACGCATTTGATCAATGACGGCTTTGTAATCGGGTTGACCAAAAATTGCAGAGCCTGCAACAAAGGTGTCGGCACCCGCAGCAGCAATTTCGGCAATATTATCAATTTTCACGCCACCATCGATTTCCAAGCGAATATCATAACCGCTTTCATCAATCATTTTACGGACTTGGCGCAATTTAGTTAGTGTATGAGGGATAAAAGATTGACCACCAAATCCTGGGTTTACCGACATGAGTAGGATCATGTCTACTTTATCCATCACATACTCTAGGTGGCTCAATGGTGTTGCTGGGTTGAAAACCAAACCCGCGGTACAGCCGTGCTCTTTAATCAGTTGCAGTGTTCTATCGACGTGCTCACTGGCTTCCACATGAAAACTGATGTGGTTTGCGCCAGCTTTGGCAAAATCAGGAATAATTCTGTCGACAGGTTTAACCATCAAGTGAACATCAATCGGAGCGGTGATACCGTAATCACGCAGAGCTTTACAAATCGGTGCGCCGAAAGTGAGGTTAGGAACATAGTGGTTATCCATAACATCAAAGTGCACAATATCTGCACCAGCTGCCAGTACTTTTGCGGTATCTTCGCCTAAACGGGCAAAATCTGCAGATAAAATAGATGGGGCAATGAGAAAATCTTTCATTATTGTCTCCGATTATTTAAATGTTACCCGAGAGTCATTCCACGCCGGACGAAAGGCGTTTGGTGTTTGTCTTATCCGTTTTTTTTGGCAATTTTAGTGCGGGTTCTTCATTATATAATGCCAATAGTTCATTGACTTTATTACGATTAAGTATGTTTCGACTGATTGTTCGACGCACTTTGACTATATGTAATTTAGCCTGATGATACCACTCTCTGGTTGCTGGCGTGTCATGATTTGAAATCAGAACCGGAATTTTGCGATCTGAAGACAAATAATGCGCTAGGCGAGCAAGATTTTGTTGTTCTTGCGCACTGAATGCATTGGTGTGGTATGCCGTAAAGTTTGCTGTTTCAGACAATGGGGCATACGGTGGGTCACAGTAAACCACGGAACCTGATGGTGCCGACAAGAGTGTACTTTCGTAGTGTTGAGTGACAAAGGTGGCTTTTTGAGCCTTTTCGGCAAACCACAGTAGCTCTTCTTCTGGAAAGTAAGGCTTTTTATAACGGCCAAATGGAACGTTAAATTCACCACGTGAATTGTAACGGCATAGACCATTGTAGCAATGACGATTCAGATATAAAAATAATACACTACGTTTGATAGGGTCTGTAGATTGGTTAAATTCTTCACGCTTCAGATAGTACTGCTCAGCAGTATTAAATTCAGGCGTAAAGATCTGACGAACTTCCCCGATAAAAGAGTCAGTCCGGTATTTTACCGTATTGTAGAGATTAATTAGGTCACTGTTGATATCCGCTAGGACATAAGTGTCATAGCTGGTGTTTAGAAAAACAGAGCCTGCCCCTACAAAGGGCTCGATCAAGCAATCACCCTGTGGAAGATGTTTTTTAATATCTTCCACTAGAGGGTATTTACCGCCAGCCCATTTCAAAAAAGCGCGTGTTTTTTTCATGCCGTCTTATTATTACAAACGTTTAGAGTCGTATTAGGAACTCTGTCAGGACAGCATAATGCGCCCGCGATAAAACGTTGTTATTTTTGATCCTGTTGAACTTGCTTCATATTTCTAACCCATGGTTTTTTCGCTTGAACTTCTGCTGGTAAAGTCGCAATAGCGCTTTTAGCTTCATTAACAGAACGATAGTTTCCGTGGATCAGAACATACCAAGTTTGCCCATTACGGATTGTTTTATAAACTTTATAGTTATTGAGTTTATGTTGTTTAGCGAAAGCTTCTAATGTATCTGAGCGGCTTGCACTGCTTAACTGTAATGTATAGTTACCTGCTGGAGCAGACATTAAATTACCACTTTGAGCGTTATTTGCTGTTGTGGTTTTTGCTGGCTGCTTAGTCTGAACAGGTTGTTTGGTTTCTACAGGTTTTGTCTGTGGTTTCTCAGGTTTCACCGGCGTAGTTTGTGGTTTTGATGCAGGTGGCGTCTGAACCACTGGTGGTGGTGCGATATTCTGTGCAGGTGTATTTTGGGCGCCTTGATTAAGTGTTTGTCCTTGATTCAAAGCATCGGCAACATCACCTGGGATCTCAATTCGTTCACCATAACCATTTTGTGGTTGCTGCTGAGTACCCTGTGTTGGGGTTGGGTTCACAGAGGGGACATTAATTTCTTGTGTTTGTCCTTGTTGACCCTGATTAGCACTGAGCGACGAGGAACCTGATAAATCGATGTTACGCTCATTCGATGAGGACGTCGTCGCTTGCTGTCTTTCATGCTCCGTTGGCGCCTTTAAGGCTGAGCTAATGGCGATAATCAGTAATAACAAAACTAAAACACCAACACCGATCATGATATGCTGACGTGATAGTGTTAATTTGGGTTTTGCTGCTGGTGATGGGCGGCTACGACCAGTTGGACGGTCGGATGCATCAGGCCGCAGATCATTCTGTGCTTGAGGCTGATTATCTGGTTTAAATTCGTCCATTTTGCCCTCCCGAATAAAAATTGCCTTGTGATCGAGATAAAATTTCTCTTTTCATTACGGCCTCTTAACGAGTAAATAGTGTATACCCGCAATGTTGCAAAGGATAGTTTTATACTTGCCATATCGTTTGCATACGATAAATACGACATGGACATGACATGTCTAAAAGTCTAAGTGTTTAAGTGAATGTTGTAACCTGAAACTTTAGACATAGCGTATAATTTAACGACTTTAAGACATATCTGCCAGAAACATTTTAAAACCTCAGGTTATCTGGCTGGTTTTAAAATGCTTCTGGTTGATAATTGCTCAAAGGCGATTCAGGTCTTAGGGTAAACAGGAAGATATTGCATCTTGAACGACTTGTGTTTCAACATCTGAACGCATTTCTGCATGTCCGATGGTGGTTGGTAAGATCAAATGCAATTTTCCGCCCATGACTTTTTTATCTCTTAGCATGTGAGGTAAATAGTCATCGGGTTGCATTTGCTCTGGGCCGGTAACGGGTAATTGTGCACGTTCTAACAGCGTAATGATGCGCTGTGTTTGTTGCGCTGTGAATGTCCCTATGCGTTCTGCTGTTTTCGCTGCCATGACCATACCCGCAGCAACGGCTTCACCATGCAGCCAGACACCATAGCCCATATGTGCTTCAATGGCGTGGCCAAAAGTATGACCGAGGTTAAGTAATGCCCTTAACCCGCTGGTTTCTTTTTCATCAGCAGCGACCACTTGCGCTTTTAATTCACAACAACGACGAATGCAGTAAGCCATTGTTTGGTTATCTAATGCCATCAAGGCATCGATATTTTCTTCTAACCAGCTAAAAAACTCACCATCAAGAATGATGCCATATTTGATGACCTCGGCGAGACCAGAGGCAAACTCTCTCTTTGGTAGCGTTTTTAAACAATCAAGGTCAATGATGACAGAGGCGGGTTGATAAAATGCCCCGATCATATTTTTACCTAATGGATGGTTAACCGCAGTCTTACCACCAACGGAAGAGTCAACTTGTGACAGTAACGTCGTGGGGACTTGAATAAAGCGTACACCACGCTGATAGCTTGCCGCAGCGAAACCTGTTAGGTCACCGATAACTCCCCCACCAAGAGCAATGAGGGTGGTATCGCGATTATGGTGTTTTTCAAGTAATGCAGTGAATACATCGTTCATAATGAACAACGATTTGTATTGTTCACCATCAGGTAGAACGATGGAATCGACTGTTACTCCTATTGCTTTAAGGGCTTGCGTGACTTTATCGAGATAGATGGGCGCAAGTGTTTCGTTGGTCACGACCATGGCTCGTTGACCTGCTTTAAGAGGCCAAAAAGCATCTGGTTGGTTGTAAAGACCAGGGGCAATAGTGATTGGATAACTACGTTCATCCAACGTAACAGTGATTTTTTCCATCTTGCTTTACCTTGTAGCCATTACGGGTGTTAAGTTAGTTTTTTTCTAACAGCTCGATGATTTGGCTCGCCACAACTTTGGCACTTTGCTCATCAGTATGAATAGTGATATCAGCGATCTCTTCATACATTGGGTTGCGTTCAGATGCCAGTTTTTCGAGAACCTCACGTGCAGGTTCGTCTACCTGTAATAGTGGACGTTTTTTATCACGTTGAGTTCGAGACAACTGCTTCTCGATAGTGGTTTCGAGATACACAACAACACCACGAGCGGATAGGCGATTGCGAGTTTCTTTCGATTTTACTGAACCGCCACCTGTTGCGAGCACGATGCCTTGTTTTTCGGTAAGCTCATTGATGATTTTTTCTTCGCGATCGCGGAAGCCTTCCTCGCCTTCTAGGTCAAAGACCCAGCTTACATCTGCGCCTGTACGTTTTTCAATCTCGTGATCAGAGTCAAAAAACTCCATATTAAGCTGTTGAGCCAATTGACGACCAATAGTACTTTTGCCGGCACCCATCGGTCCAACCAGAAAGATATTGCGTTTCTCTGCCATGTTTTTTGGTATTACTACGATTATTCGTTAATGATAACCCGCCCCGCCAATCGAATTAGCGACGGGACCTAAACTGAAACCTCATGAATGATAAGTGAGATCAGATAAGAAAATTATCTCAATACATCAACCTGAATTGCAACTATATAAATGTGGCACTGAGCGAACAAAGTGCCACACTTGTGTTACTGGTTTCTTTTGCTACGCCGTCTATTTTGCCTAACGTATTGTTCAAAATGAGTTTTAACAGCATTACCGCCGCATAAAAGAAACAGCGGACCTGTTAATTTATAGAGCAAATTGATTGCGGCTATTTTATCAGCGGCTGATAGCTTGTTCTTTAATCTACGGATAGTTAGAACACTCAATGGATAACCTTGTATGCTAAAACGGCGTCAGCGTCAAATTTATCCGGCAGGTTTATGGCATAAAAAATAATTTTCTCGACTGACATTTCCTTTATATTTGTTCAACTACTTGAAGTATCAATATTATTTTTTTATCTAGATACTGATAAGCTTTGGTGTGATAAAAACCACAAGAATTCTACGGTCAATATGTTTACCCGTACTAGTAAATAATTTTCCTAGAAGAGGGATGTCTGATAAAAAAGGGAAACCTGTTTCTGTTTTCTCTTGCTTCTGTTGGAAAATCCCACCAAGTATGAGTGTTTCATTATTGCGGATCGTGACGGATGTAGCGATTTCTTGTTTGTTGATCGCTAAATAGTTGCTTTCACTTGTTGTAAGGGCAGTATCTGGCGAGTTATGACTAATTTTCAGTAATAATTCAACCTGATCACCGCGTGAAAGGGTGGGGGTGACCTCCATTCCCAAAACGGCATCTTTGAATTGTACGTTAGTTGTCTTTTCAGTACTGGTCACATAGGGGATCTCTGTGCCTTGCTGAATACTCGCTGGATGCTTATGTGATGCCACCAAACGAGGACTTGCAATAATAGAAAGTAAATTTTCTTTTTCCAATGCGTTCAGCTTTAGCTCTAACAAACCTTCACCCAGTCGCAGTAGGTTAAAGTTGAATTGTCCCTGAGTTGAATCATATCGGTTATAACGTTGATAGCGTTTATTATTAGGGCTTCCTGACAGCATTCCCCACTCTAAACCGAGTTCTTGCAGAGCTGTTCGGCTACTGCTGATGATATGTGCCGTGATTTGAACTTGTTGCTTAGGGACATCTAATTGCTTTAGCCAGTCTTCAATCAATTTTAGGCGTATTGCCGTGTCTTTGATCACTAAGCTATTGGTAATAGAATGGCTGGTTGCGAAGCCTTCATTTGATAATAAAGCGGTGTGCGTCTGCTGTAACTGTTGCAGGGCTGTATCTGCACTGACCGAGGTTAACGTAAAAATTTTTTCGACAAGTGGTGCCGCAATTTTTTGCGGTGTACTTTTTGCTGAGATTAATACCGTTTCATTGCCATTCGCTTCTTTTAAGAGAGGGATAAAGGGGTCGCGCATCTCTTGTGCTGTAACCTTCAATGAAATCAAAAGAATGGTGACCACAAAAAGCAATTTATTATTCATTAATAATATCATCCTTGATAAATGTAATAGTTAATATTGCGGTTAATTGCCCGTTTTTAGACTGAAAGTTTACCTCAGAAACTCCCCCTGTTTGGTGGGATAACGTTGATATAAGATTATCAATAAAATGATAGATTTCAGGGTAATTACCTTGAACTTCAATGAAATAGCGTTGTTCATTATTCTCCCTATTTGTTGATGGGTGTAAGCGTTTAAGTGCGACATTGGTGTGAGTGACAATTTGCTGCAAATAGGTGATAAATTGCGCTGAATCTTGCTTCGCTAATGCAAATTTCTGTTCTAGTTCGATAAGTTGTTGGTCAAGTTGTTGTAGCGATGGAAGCTGACGCCGTATTTTTTCCTTTTGTTGTGACTGAACGGCAAGGTGCTGAGTTTCATTTTTCAGTTCGGTCAGTTGATATTCGATTTCTTGCCAATAAAACTGAAAATAGGCCAGCAAGATTAGGCTCATTACCGCCCAAAAAGGGATGGATTGTTGCCAAAACGGGCGATACCAAAATGCTGAAGTGCTCTCATTCATCTGTACCTTCCAAATAGTTCGCGCTCAAATGTAGGTAATTAATTTTTTCTGACCTCTCCATTTTTATGAGCTGTATTTTTTGTAGTAATGGGCTGTTTTCTAATCGCGTGATTAACTGGTGAATATCATGAGGATCATAACTCCTTGCCGCTATCTCGAAATGTTTGTCTGTGAGTGAAAAATGCGCTAACCAGCTTTTGGGTGGCGTGAGTTCTGGCAGTTTATGCAAGATACTTAGCCTTAATGAGTTACGTTGTGCTTGTCGAGCTAAGCTCTCTTGATAGCGTTGCCACTTGGTGAGCTGTATTTGTTTTTCTGTAACCAGTTGAATATGGTGCTGATTGTGTGTGACCTGCTGGGTAAGTTGTGTCTTAGTGATTTGTCGTTGTCGCAGTTCCAACTGCTGTTGCGCTGAAAAATAAATCATGCACACGATGACGAAAAAACTTTGAAAGAGGCATAACACTACACAATAGCGTTTTTTAGCTGCCATTTTTTGTTGTCGCCAAGGTAAAAAATTAACTTGATACATGTTCATTATCCTTATGGCGTAGTGCTAACCCTGCTGCGATAACAAACTCCCCCAGCTGGTGAGGGATTTTAGCGGTATGATGATGGAAAGCCTGTAATAAGTTCCATGATTGTATTGTCTGAGCTTGGTGGTGATCACCGATATAATAGAAAGGAAGCTTCAGCGCGGTATTTTCTTCTTGGAGTTGAGAAATCATTTGTGAGAGTGTTGAACGCTCATTCTCTTGAATTTGGTTATAACTCGCGGGTTGACTGACAGGGCCTGACCATAGCCACTCCCCTTGCCGATAATGTAATAGCCAGCTTTCATCCGGTATCCCAGCATGTCGCGCAATATAACGTAAAACACAAGGCGCAACATCGATAGCGGCCAGTAAGAAACCACTTTCATGCAACAAGTTTTGCCAAAAAATGATTTCAGACTTACGAACACCATTTAAATAAGCACAGTTGTTAATCACTCGATAGTCGATAACTAACTCTTCTGAATTAAGCGGAAAAAGTTTTTCAGCACGGGTTTGTAGATACCAACCTAACTCAGGTTGCTTTAATGTGACTTGCTCAGGTAGGGGAACTTGCTGTTTGAGTGTCCGTAAGGAGGAAAAAGCGATTGAGGCATGACAATTTTTAGGTAATTTCCGACGCCATTGTATTAAAATTTCTTGTAGGATATCACGTTTGTCATTTTCAGATTGGCCGCTGATTTCGTTCGGGATATTTTGTTGCCAACATTCACATAAGTACCAGCGTTTGCGGGTTTGCTTTGCGGCAACAAGCCGGATCGTTGTTTGAAAAAGGTCGATGCCGATGTTCCATTTTTGTGAATACATAGATAATTTCCTTATCATCAACAAATAAATTACGATTTCTATTGAGCTGTATAAGCTTTATACTACGCGCCAGCTATATCTAAACCCTCCTGTCTGTTGAGTATGGGAATTATCCGGTGAAGTTCGTAAAATATTTTTTTATTATTGTTATTTGTTGCATTTTTTTGGGAACCGCTTCGATTTTTGGCATGTACAAATATGTCGAAGATGAGTTACCTGACGTCGCAACAATGAAAGACATCCGCTTACAAACGCCGATGCAAGTCTTCAGTGCTGATGGTGAATTAATTGCACAATATGGTGAGAAGCGCCGTATTCCGTTGCCATTAGCTGATATTCCTCCCCTCATGGTCAATGCCTTTATTGCAACGGAAGATAGCCGTTTTTATGAACACCATGGTATCGACCCTGTTGGTATTTTCCGAGCGGTTACGGTGATGGCATCATCGGGTCATGCTTCTCAAGGGGCGAGTACCATCACTCAGCAATTAGCTAGAAATTTTTACTTAAGCCCAGAAAAAACGTTGATGCGTAAGGTAAAAGAAGCGTTTCTGGCCGTAAGAATCGAGCAGTTATTTACCAAGGATGAGATCATGGAGCTGTATCTCAATAAAATTTACCTTGGTAACCGTGCTTATGGCGTGGGCGCAGCAGCCTATGTGTATTTTGGTAAAACAGTCAATGAGTTGACGCTGAGTGAAATCGCGATGATTGCGGGTTTACCAAAGGCGCCTTCAACTTCAAATCCTTTATTCTCTTATGAAAAAGCGATCAGCCGTCGTAACGTCGTTCTGGGGCGTATGTTAGAAGAGAAATACATCACCCAAGCAGAATATGAACAGGCAAAAAGTGAGCCAATTGAGGCATCTTATCACGCACCCAAAATCGATTTCTCAGCGCCTTACCTCGCTGAAATGGCGCGTCAGACATTGTATGAGCAACATGGTGAAGATGCGTATACTGACGGTTACAAGGTCTACACAACGGTTATACGTAAAGACCAACTCGCAGCCACTGATGCAGTACGAAATAATTTAATTGATTATGATGTTCGTCATGGTTATCGCGGGCCCGCTGAAGTGTTGTGGACAGCAGGAGAGCCAGCTTGGTCGACAGAACAAATCATCGAAAAACTTAAAAAATCCCCTGTTTATGGCCCACTATTACCGGCTGTTGTGCTTTCCTCTACGGCCAGTGAAGCCACGGTACAATTGGCGGATGGGTCAACAGAAACCATCACGCTGGCAGGAGTGCGTTGGGCTCGTAAGTTTATTTCAGATACTCAGCAAGGCGGAACACCCAGCAAAGTTAACTCTGTGATCAACGCGGGTGAGCAAATTTGGATCCGTAAGGTGAAGGATATTTGGTGGTTGGGGCAAGTTCCTGAGGTAAATGGGGCTTTTGTTGCGCTAAATCCAAATAACGGTGCCATCATTGCATTGGTGGGAGGCTTTGACTTTAACATGAGTGAATTTAACCGTGTTACTCAGTCATTGCGCCAAGTTGGTTCAAATATAAAGCCTTTCTTATATACAGCTGCAATGGATAAAGGTTTAACGCTGGCCTCACTGTTAAATGATGTGCCTATCAGCCGTTGGGATGCAGGGGCAGGGTCAGACTGGCGACCTAAAAATTCACCGCCGCGTTATGCAGGCCCTATTCGCTTAAGACAAGGGTTAGGTGAGTCGAAGAACGTAGTGATGGTGCGCGCCATGAGAGCCATGGGCGTTGACTATGCGGCCGATTATCTGACACGCTTTGGCTTCCCTGCCGAGAATATCAATCGAACTGAAGCCTTAGCGCTAGGTGCACCTTCATTTACGCCAATGCAGATGGTGCGAGGCTATGCGGTGATGGTGAATGGTGGCTATCTGATTGATCCTTACTATATTCAAAAAATTGAGAATGCAGAGGGTGAGGTACTTTTTGAAGCGAAACCAAGAATAGCCTGCCCTGATTGTACGGATATTCCAGTTGTGTATGGCAATACTGAGCGGACGATAGCACTTAAAGGTATTGATGATGAGTCTACTGAAGAAGTCACTCAATCGGATGATAAACTTGCGGCACAAGAGCCAACAATGGATGTACCAGCAGCGAGCCCTGAAGAGGCCACGACTGAAAATCAGTATGCACCTCATGTGATTAGTACGCCGTTAGCTTTCTTAATTAGGGATGCGATGATGACCAACATTTACGGGGAACCCGGTTGGTTAGGTACGGGTTGGCGCGCAGCAAGAGATTTAGGTGGGCGTCGTGATATTGGTGGCAAAACAGGAACGACAAACAGCTCGAAAGATGCGTGGTTCTCTGGTTATGGCCCCGATGTTGTTGCGTCAGCTTGGATTGGTTTTGACGATAACAAACGTACTTTAGGCCGTACAGCTATCAGTGGCGGTGAGGCTGGTGCGAAGAGCGCTCAGCCAATATGGGATGATTTCATGAAATCTATCTTAGAAGGCGTTCCTGTTACGATGATGAAACCACCGAAAGGGATTATTGCGGTGTCTATCGATAGCCGCACAGGTAAGCTAGGTAGTTCACGTAAAGAGTACTTTATTGAGGGAACTGAGCCGAAAGAGCATGCCATTCAGGAAGTCGGTACCACCATTATTGAAGAGAGTGGTGAAAGCCAAGAGTTGTTCTAATGTGCTGCTTCACCTTGTAATCGGTGAAGAGGTGGTTATAAAATGATCGTTAAATAGGAAAATCGTTATATTGATTTTCCTATTTATTTTTAAGCGATTATTTAAAGTTCGATGTGACGCTAGCTACGATTTTTTAAGAAGCGTTCAAGGTAAAATAGTGCGCTGATATTACGGGCTTCATTGAAGTCCGGATGCTCAAGCAACTCCATCATGCGGGCAATTGGCCATCTAACTTGTTGTAAAGGTTCTGGTTCATCACCTTCCAGCTTTTCGTTATACAGGTCACTCGCGATAAGTATATTCATCTTACTCGAAAAGTAAGATGGCGACATGGTGAGCTTGGCAACTTGTGTGATCTGGTTTGCACCGAAACCAATTTCTTCTTTTAGCTCGCGTTGTGCAGCTTCAATTGGTGTTTCGCCCGGATCGATAGCGCCTTTAGGGAACCCTAGCTCGTAATCTTCAATACCGACGGCATACTCTCGGATTAAGATTAAGCTGTCATTTATGAGAGGAACGATGAGAACAGCTTCACGTTTTCCAGGGCGCATTCTTTCATAGATACGTTTTTCACCGTTGCTAAACTCGAGGTCAACAGATTGGATGCTGAATAATTTGGAATGAGCAACATCCTGAATATTCAAAATTTTTGGCTTTTTAAGCTCTGTCATAATGGTTCTCGAATAGGGTGAATGAATAAAAAAATAGGCGATTGATGAAACATCGCTTTTACACGGTTATTAACTATGGCTTATATCAAAAAAAATTAATAGAGATTATCGGGTTGATAAAATGCTGTTAGTATAGCCAACACGCTTCAAGTTATAGGACTGGTGTGGTAAATAGAGTACAGTGCTCAAAGGTTCAAGTCACCTAAGTTCCTATATCAAATAGTGTGAGTTGGGCGTGTGCCAACATACAGATTGAATTATTTTATGTATATATCAGCGTATAAAAATAGCACAGATTAATAAATAAAAATTTTTAATCACAACATATTGTAAATTAACATAAAAATTAAAAAGAGAATAGGAATTGGCTTATATAGCGGCAGCGTAGTGATTGCTATGCTTTTCTTGATATTATTTCATTGGGGAAAAAATGCTTAATTACGTCATTATAACGGCTATTGTAATAATTAGCCTAACTATAATGGCTTCCTTTCTGTATTTCAGGCGGGGGCGGAATTCTGGCGTCTATCAGATCCCTTCTCAGGCTGAACCCTCTTTTCGCAAGATGATCGACTCTGATTATCAGATTATCTCACAGTACTTACGCACCAATCTTTTTTCTCCCCAAGGCTCTGAGCAAAATCCGTGGCAATTGAAGAAAAATGCCGTGATTGCCACCGTCTGTAATTCGGTGACTCGCTTTAATTTACGGCAAGAACAGACGAATGGCTGGCGTTATTTTATTGATACCATTGAGGTTAAACTTCCCGAGCAGCTTGAGCCTTATTTACAGCAAAAAAATGTCATGGAGTTAGTGGAAACTAACCATTTGCCATTAATTATTTCGCTAAATGGCTTTTCGCTAAAAGATTTTAATTATGAATGGTCTTCAGAAGAAGCGACTGAAGTCACGACGCCAGAGGCGGCTATTCATGAAAGAGGGGAGCCTAATGTCCAGCTATTGCGGGTACGCAAGGAGACACTAGAAGAACATCAGCTAAATCATTCTTCAGGTTGGTTTGGCGCTATTTTGATCTGCCTCAGTTTCTTACTTGGGTATTTAGCGTTAGTGGCAATTCCTGTTGTGCAGTCGTGGGGATTTGTAGGCGCTTTTCTCTGCTTTGTTATTGGGTTGCTGGCGCTATTTCGGTTTCGTGTTTTTCCTAAAAAATTTCAAGATGTTCAATGTGTTTTTGGGCAACCGAAGCGATGGGAACTGTATGGTGAATTAGATAAAAGACAATCATCAACGGTATCTATTGGTGGTACAGATCTTTATTATCCACCCCATTGGGAGCCGTATATCCATCATGAATTGGATAAAGCGACAAATATCGATATGTATGCCTCAGGGCAAGTTCTACGGCATGGACAATACCTGTCATTGCATGAAGAGGAACGCTATTACCCCTATCGTCGATATAAAAAAAATCTACTGGTACTCGCAACGGGGCTATTGGTTCTAATTTTGATGTTTTCCTATCAATCCATGTGCTTACCCGTAAAACTTGGCGTCGCATGGCTTGAAGGCTCGGAGAAAGTGAAAGTCACCAATGTGGCTGAATTGGAAACCCGCAAGTTGAAGATTGGTGATAGTCTTGTCGCGAAAGGGGTTGGAATGTGCTATCGCCCCCCCAATTTATCTGACTCGAATCATGCCCAGTTTGCGCCTTTTGATTGTTCAGGTGTTTATTGGAACAATATGAATTTAGCGCCGGATCCAGAATCAGAAATTGTAGAGCGAGCCATTCGATTGTTAAATACGGTGCAAAGCCAATTGCATCCTGATAAAAACAGTGTTGGCGTTAACCCCCGATTACAACGTGACATTATGAAATCAGGGATGAATATTATTTTTGATTTTTCTGAAATAATATTGAGAACGAATGAATTATGTTACGAAGAGAATGCGTGCTCCAAACTGAAAAACGCCCTCATAAACCTAGGCAGCACAGATGATTGGGGAACGTTAGTGGTCAAAGCGTCCACCGGTAAATTAAGCGGTGCGCATGTTTTATTACGCGCAGGAAGCGCCGAGGCCTTGGAAAACCTTGTTGAAGTCACCACATATGAGTTTATCAAAGGCGAAGTGGAAAAAGAGGCCGCAAAACTTAATAGCCCCCCACCTGGTGGTGTGCTGTTAATTAGCGATGAAAATAAGGCATTAGTCGATTTTATCGTGGGAAGCACGTTTAATGATATGACTCCTCTGCAACGTTGGATGGAACTGAAACGAATACCAGGCTTGCTTATTAATACGCCATTCGATATTGAAGGTATCATCACCAATTTATCGACCGATGCGAATGGGACATTGCATATCACGCTTCATAGTAAACCTGATGAACAAGTATTGTCTCGGTATGTCAGTAGCTCCTTATTTGCACTTTTTCTCGCTGCTTGTGTGATACTAAACGGCACTTTAGTGATAATCCGTATCATGAATAACAAAAAGCGCTTACGTAATATTCAACAGTATTATGATAAGTGCTTTGAGGCAGACAATCTCTCCCATCAAAGATAACGTCTAAATGATGGAGGCCTCATTTTAAAGATTGGCATTGAGGATAACATCATGAAACAACCACCAACAGAACAGGTTCGCCTTGATAAATGGTTATGGGCAGCGCGTTTTTATAAAACACGTTCTATCGCTCGCGATATGATTGATGGTGGAAAAGTTCACTATAATGGGCAAAGAACGAAGCCGGGCAAAATAGTCGAACTAAACGCCTTGATCAGGCTAAGGCAAGGGAATGATGAACGAACGATTGAGGTTTTAGAGATAAGTAGCCAGCGCCGAGGAGCACCGGAGGCGCAATTGCTTTATCGTGAAACGCAAGAAAGTCTCGAACAGCGCGAAAAAGTCCAGCAAGCACGAAAGATGAATGCGTTAACGATGCCTCATCCTGAACGACGCCCAGATAAAAAAGAACGTCGTACCTTACTAAAATTTAAACAATCGAACTCCCACGGTTCATCCTAAGGGCGGTTGACGCGGAAGGGTCAATTTTATTCGATTTAAACGTGTTTTAATCAAGAGAGGTTGTCGCTTAGTCCTCTAGGCAAAAACCCCTTATCAGTAATAGAGAGAAATTATGGCTAAACAAGACCTACTCCACCGTTTCCTGTTTGAACAACATGCTGTACGTGGGGAAATGATCAATGTTGACGAGACATTTCAGCAAATCCTGAATAATCATGATTACCCTGATGCCGTTAAAGGATTATTAGGTGAATTGCTTGTTGCAACGAGTCTGCTGACTGCAACCTTAAAGTTTGATGGTGATATTACTGTTCAAATTCAAGGTGATGGCCCTGTGAACTTGGCGGTGATTAATGGCAATAACTTACAACAAATGCGTGGCGTTGCTCGTATCAATGGTCCTGTTGTGGCAGGAAGCACCTTAAAGCAGATGATTGGTAATGGTTATATGGTCATTACGATCACGCCAAATCAAGGTGAACGTTATCAGGGGATTGTTGCGATTGAAGGTGAAACGCTGGAAGAGTGTATTGATGCTTATTTCATGCAGTCAGAGCAGTTACCTACTCGTTTATTTATCCGCGTAGGTGAGTCAGAGGGTAAGGCCATTGCTGGTGGTATGTTACTGCAAGTTTTACCGGCTGCCGATGAAGATAGCCATGATATTTTCGATCACTTAGTGCAACTCACGGCAACGATTAAAGGTGAAGAGCTGAGCGCACTGGATGTCAAAGAAGTGCTACACCGCCTTTATCATGAAGAAGATGTGACTTTGTATGACCCGCAATCGGTCGAGTTTCGCTGTACTTGCTCACGCGAGCGTTGTGAAAGTACCTTAATGACGTTACCTGAAGAAGATGTTATCGATATATTGCAAAAAGATGGAAAAATTGATATGGAGTGTGAATATTGTGGCTCACACTACGTATTTATTGAATCCGATATTCAAGGGTTAAAAAATGTTCAAAATCAGCAACTTCACTGATACGATTTAGCAACCTAATTATGTGACGAGGGTGCAATTTTGCACCCTTTTTTTATAATTTTAAAGGCTTATTACGTGCTCTAAGTCTCATAATGAATTAAAAAAAATTATACATTTTCAATTCTTTGATAGCTATCGCTGTTAATTAGTCGTAAAGAATTATGATCATCTGTAGATTAGTTATGATTACCAGGAGCAATAATAATGAGCGCTAAAAGTATTACCCCTAAGGAACTCGAACAGTACGGCATTCACGATGTAGCTGACGTTGTTTACAACCCGAGTTATGAGCTGTTGTTCAAGGAAGAAACTAAACCTGGATTAGAAGGCTATGAGCGTGGAACGGTGACCACACTAGGTGCTGTCGCTGTTGATACCGGTATTTTTACAGGTCGTTCTCCAAAGGATAAGTATATTGTACGTGATGATGTGACCCGTGATACCGTTTGGTGGGCAGACCAAGGTAAAGGTAAAAACGATAACAAACCAATGACCCAAGAAGTTTGGAGTCATTTAAAGCATTTGGTCACTGAACAACTGTCAGGTAAGCGCCTGTTTGTTGTTGATGCATTCTGTGGTGCGAACGCAGACACTCGCTTAAAAGTACGTTTTATCACGGAAGTGGCTTGGCAAGCGCATTTCGTAAAAAATATGTTCATTCGTCCAACTGACGCTGAACTGGTTGGTTTTGAACCAGACTTTATTGTGATGAATGGTGCAAAATGCACTAACCCAAATTGGAAAGAACAAGGTCTGAATTCAGAAAACTTTGTTGCTTTCAACTTAACTGAACGTATGCAGCTAATTGGTGGCTCTTGGTACGGCGGTGAAATGAAGAAAGGTATGTTCTCAATGATGAACTACCTGCTTCCACTGAAAGGCATTGCGTCCATGCACTGCTCTGCTAACGTTGGTGAAGAGGGCGATGTGGCGATCTTCTTCGGTCTGTCTGGTACAGGTAAAACGACGCTGTCTACAGATCCAAAACGTAAGTTGATTGGTGATGATGAGCATGGTTGGGATGATGATGGCGTGTTCAACTTTGAAGGGGGTTGCTATGCGAAAACTATCCACCTATCTAAAGAAGCTGAGCCGGACATCTACGGTGCTATCAAGCGTGATGCATTATTAGAAAACGTCACAGTGCTGGCCGATGGCAGTGTTGACTTTGATGATGGTTCAAAAACAGAAAACACCCGTGTTTCTTACCCTATTTACCACATCGAAAATATTGTTAAACCTATCTCTAAAGCGGGTCACGCCACTAAAGTTATCTTCTTAACGGCGGATGCATTTGGGGTATTACCTCCTGTTTCACGTTTGACGCCAGAACAAACTCAGTACCACTTCCTATCTGGCTTCACTGCGAAATTAGCCGGTACTGAACGTGGTGTAACAGAGCCTACACCAACGTTCTCTGCCTGTTTTGGTGCAGCATTCCTGTCCTTGCACCCAACACAATATGCAGAAGTATTAGTTAAACGTATGGAAGCTGCGGGTGCGAAAGCCTACTTAGTGAATACAGGCTGGAATGGTACGGGCAAGCGTATCTCTATTAAAGATACTCGTGCCATCATTGACGCTATCTTAAGCGGTGATATCGAGAAAGCAGATACCATTAAACTGCCTATCTTTGATCTGGAAGTGCCAACAGCATTACCGGGCGTTGATACCAACATTCTTGACCCACGTAATACTTACGCTGACAAAGCACAATGGGATGAGAAAGCGAAAGATTTAGCTGACCGTTTCGTGAAAAACTTCGATAAGTATACAGATACCCCAGCGGGTGAGGCTCTGGTTAAAGCAGGCCCTAAACTGTAATAACGTGTTAAGTTTTAAAAGATAAGGCCCTCAATTGAGGGCCTTTTTGACATTGAAACATTATTCAGCGGCAGGTAAATCGAACAGTAAGATTTCGCTATCTTCACTTGCCTTAATCGTCAGTTGGTTTTCTTGCCAAATGGCTAAACCATCGCTGGTTGTTGCGGTTTGGCCATTCACCTCAACAGTGCCTTTGACCACTTGGATCCAAACAACTCGCTTATCTGCAAGCGTATAGGTGTGTGTCTCGTCTTGGGGTAATGCCCAACGCCATAATGTCATGTCTTGATAGACTTTTAACGAACCTTCTCTTGCATCTGGCGAGAGGACTAATTGCTTGCCATCCGCAGAATCAAAGCGTTTTTGCTCATAACGAGGCTCGATACCCGCCTTTTCAGGTAAAATCCAAATTTGGTACAAGTGAAGACGATTTTTATCATCTGGATTGTACTCTGAATGACGTATGCCTGTACCGGCGCTCATGATTTGAAATTCACCCGCTGGGATCTGCTCCATGTTACCCATGCTGTCTTTATGTTCCACCGTACCTTCAAGAACATAAGTTAAGATCTCCATGTCTTTATGGGGATGAGTGCCAAAACCTTGACCAGCATCGATAAAATCTTCGTTGATGACACGGAGCGCGGAGAAACCCATAAACTGTTCATCATAATAGTTAGCAAACGAAAAGGTATGCCAACTGTCTAGCCAACCATGATTAGCATGGCCGCGTTCATTCGCTTTACGTACATAGATCATTGTGTCATCTCCTTAAAAGCGCCCCTATTTGTGCTGAGGTGCGCTAAATGTATTGCTGACAGTTTAGCTAACTTGGCAAAAGAGAGAAGTAGACAGGTTTGACCTTAGGATCCAAAAAATTTGAATGAGATGAATAGATAAAAAAATAGCCAGCACTAAGCTGGCTAAACTAAACACTGGAAGCAATGTGAGCAATGTCGTACTGCCAAGACAGTTGCTGTATAAGCTATGTCGAGGAAGTGATTTGATGATAATAGTTATCACTATCGTTTGTAAAGCGTTTTTTTTAATCAAAATCAGATAAATTATAATAAAATCTGCAATTATATGATTTCTATAAAAATTAAAAATATCCATTATTTTTCAATGGATTAAATTTTTTTTGTTAAAACGAGATTTTTGAACGAGACACACTAAGAGTAAGGGTATTATGCGTCTGCAAAGCGTAAATCGCCTTTGTCGAATTATGGGGAAACGCCCTAAATTTATCGTAGGGCGTCTACTATTTCGTTTATTTTGCGTTAAAGGGGAGGCTTTCAGCGCAAGCAGAAGCGGAACTCCATGCCCATTGGAAATTGTAGCCACCGAGCCAACCTGTAACATCGACCACTTCGCCAATAAAATACAACCCTTTTATTTTGAGGGATTCCATGGTTTTCGATGAGAGTTCCCGTGTATCCACCCCACCTAAAGTCACCTCTGCGGTTCGATAACCTTCGGTACCATTGGGTTGGACTTGCCATTGATGCAAATTATGATGCAATGCTTCGATTTGTGGATGATTAAGTTGTTTCAGTGCGCAATCAGGGATTTGCCCCTGAGCCTGTAAGACTTCAATTAATCGCTTAGGTAACAGTTTACTGAGCGTTGTTTTGAGTGATTGGTTTGGGTGATTCTGTTTCTCTTCACTCAAATAGTCGGTGAGATCGTGCTCAGGAAGTAAGTTAATACTTACATATTCACCTGGGTTCCAATAGCTTGAGATCTGCAAAATAGCAGGACCAGATAGTCCACGATGGGTGAATAGAATATTTTCTTTAAACAGAGTGCCGTTAGCGGCGGTCACGGTGGCGGCGACTGACACCCCAGAGAGAACTTGTAAGGCTTCTAATAGTGGCTTATGTAGCGTAAAAGGAACGAGGGCAGCACGAGTTGGTAAAATAGGGTGACCGAATTGCTCTGCGAGTCGATAGCCAAATGGTGTTGCTCCAAGGCCTGGCATCGACAGCCCCCCTGTAGCCACAACAAGTGAGTGTGTACTCACTTCATTTCCGTTTGCAGTAACAATAAAACCATCATCGGTTTTCTCAACATGGGTTACTTCGCTGCGTAATTTTACGGTGATATTGGGTGAACGGCACTCAGCTTCTAACATGTCGACAATATCTTGTGCGCTATTGTCACAAAATAACTGACCGAGTGTTTTTTCGTGATAGGGAATATTGTATTTATTAACTAACGCAATAAAATCCCACTGTGTATAGCGAGCAAGTGCTGACTTACAAAAGTGAGGATTTGCGGATAGGTAATTGCTGTGATCGGCATAAATATTGGTAAAGTTACAACGCCCGCCACCTGACATGAGAATTTTTCTACCGAGTTTCTTTCCGTTATCCAATACAAGTGTATTTAGCCCTCGTTTTCCTGCTAATGATGCACAAAACAGTCCCGCAGCACCTGCACCAAGGATAATGACGTCATAATTTTTCACAATACAAAATTCTCTATCTAGTTGATATTAAACATGTTTACGCAGTAAGTGATCGTATCAAATTATATTTCAATGGTTATCATGTGGCTCGTTATACAACAACTAATGAAAAGTCTTGAATACATATTATAATTAGGTTCTGCTGAACTTTTGGGCTTACTTTGTTGCTTATGATTAAGCCTTTAGCTTGCGCTAAAAATCGATTTATGGCGCATCTAAAAAATCAGTAGGTTGTTAGATATTCGCCAAAAAAGATGAATTCACTCTAATTTGGGTGAAATTCTAACGAAAAAGTTTAAAAAAATCAGAATAAAAACAAATTGTGTAATATACTGATAAATATAGGGTAATGACCATGTTGTACTTTTTTTCACAGTAGCGAAATCAAAAAAAGGTTAGATTTTGCTTCCACCGCTAGCGTTTGTCACTGATAATGCGCCGCGTTCATGACCAACATAAAATGGCTTAACGTCTATGCTACATCTTTTTACAGGTTTGGAATTTTACACAGGCCTATTGTTAGTACTGGCACTGTTATTTGTGCTGTTCTATGAGGCAATAAATGGCTTCCATGATACCGCGAATGCGGTAGCAACGGTTATCTATACCCGTGCAATGCGAGCGCAATTTGCGGTTGTTATGGCGGGTGTGTTTAACTTTTTTGGTGTTCTGCTCGGAGGTTTGAGCGTTGCGTATGCGATTGTTCACTTGCTGCCGACAGACCTTTTGCTTAATGTGAGCTCAGCTCACGGCCTCGCAATGGTCTTTTCATTGCTACTGGCTGCAATTATCTGGAACCTTGGAACCTGGTATTTTGGTATCCCCGCATCAAGTTCTCATACATTGATTGGGGCGATCATTGGTGTTGGTTTAACCAACGCAATCGTGACTGATTCATCCATCGTTGATGCGTTGAATATACCTAAAATGATCAGTATTTTCATGTCCCTTATCCTTTCTCCTGCTATTGGTTTTGTGATCGCTGGATTGATGATTTTTGTTTTGCGCCGTTATTGGAGTGGAACCAAAAAGCGTCGCCGTATTCACTTAACACCAGCAGAACGTGAGAAAAAAGATGGTAAGCGCAAGCCACCATTTTGGACGCGTACTGCATTGATCCTATCAGCAGTTGGCGTGAGTTTCTCTCATGGTGCAAACGATGGGCAAAAAGGCATCGGTCTTATCATGCTGGTATTGATTGGTGTTGCACCCGCGGGCTTTGTCGTCAATATGAACTCAAGTGGTTATGAGATCGCAAGAACTCATGATGCCGTTGTACATTTACAACAATACTATGAGACACATAAACCAGCCTTAAACCATGCGATTGAAAATACGCCGACGGTTACGGGTACTGATGAGATTGGTGAAGAGTTCCATTGCGATAGCTCACGTACACCTATCGTTCTAAATCAAGCACAACAATTGCTGAATGGTATTCAAAGCTACGATGAGTTAACACCAGAGCAGCGCAACCATATGCGCCGTTTACTCATGTGTATCTCAGATACAGCGAATGCCGTTGCTAAGTTGCCAGAAACCAGCTCACAAGATGCTAGTTTACTGAAAAAGCTAAGCAATGACCTATTGTATACCGTTGAATATGCACCATTGTGGATCATCATTTCCGTTGCGTTAGCGCTGTCTATCGGAACAATGTTTGGCTGGAAACGTGTTGCTGTGACGATTGGTGAAAAAATCGGTAAGAAAGGCATGACCTATGCACAAGGTGTGTCCGCACAGGTTACCGCCGCGGTTTCAATCGGTGTTGCAAGTTATACGGGAATGCCTGTTTCTACCACCCAAGTTCTATCTTCGGCAGTGGCTGGAACCATGGTCGTTGATGGCGGTGGTGTACAGAGCAAAACAATTAAGAGCATTGCTTTGGCATGGTTATTGACACTACCTGTTTCTATCGGCTTGTCCGGTGGATTATACTGGATTGCATTGATGATCATTTAGTACAGAGTAAGCGTTTTCTACTGTATAGCTGACAAAATGAATAACGATAATAGTGATGAGCTAATAAGTTCATCACTATTTTTTTGCTTTAAAAAATGTTGGGTAATTAGTGAGTTTTGCTTGGCTGTTAAGCGGCAAAGAAAAGCAGATAAATTAAACTGACAGCGACTAAGATGCTAAGTTGACTGATCTGTAAAAATTGCTTACGAATCCTATCGCATCGCAATATAACTTCAGGGTCAAAATGGTCGAGATAGTGTTTATTGTTGATATAACGAACGAGCTTTAATTGCTTGTTTAATTGACCATGAGTGGTGAAAAACCCATTACCATCAACGGACTGATAAAGTAAGGGATCAGTATCGCGTAGGATATAAAGCAAAACGCGAATAGAAGAAAAATAGCGTATCATATTGATGATACATAAGATGCATAAGGCCCAAAACAAGGCAACCATACTGAACATACTCACCTCCTTAGGTATATCAGCTTGCGCTGTTGTTACAAAGGAAATAAAGCAAACACAGTGTAAACCAATTTATTATCCATTGTAGGATAATGCGCGGCCTAAAAAAAGTACAAATAGAAGTATTTTTGAGCGATCTTTATTGCTATTTGAGTGAAAAAGAAAGTGAAATTGGGTGGAAAAGCGTAATGTTAGGATGAATGGCTAAGAATTTAGTTATTACTTGTTTATATTGAAAAATATCACACATCATTCTTGTTTATATATTAATATTGGATAGATGATGTTATTGTTTTCTAAAATATTATGTGATGAAAGATTAACGCGTCTAATCTGCACAGATGTGATCAAAACGACACTCATGTGCCATAGTATGCGGGTATAGTATTTATAAGCGATTGGTGAGTTAAGAGGCTAAACTCGCATAGGCTCTTAACTTATCACAAAATCAGCATTCGGAAGGAGTTGACTTTATGGCGTACAAACATATTCTCGTAGCGGTAGATTTATCACCTGAAAGTAAAGTATTACTGGATAAAGCCGTATCAATGGCAAAACCTTACGGGGCTAAAGTATCCATGATCCATGTTGATGTGAATTACTCAGATCTTTACACCGGTTTAATCGATGTGAATTTGGGCGACATGCAGCAACGTATTACGGACGAGACTCGTAACGCTTTAAAAGATCTTTCTGCTGGTGCAGGTTATGAGATCCAAGAAACATTGAGCGGTAGCGGTGATTTAGGCCAAGTTTTGGTTGATGCAATCAAAAAATACGATATGGACTTAGTCGTGTGTGGTCATCACCAAGATTTCTGGAGTAAGTTGATGTCTTCGGCTCGCCAGTTGATCAATACAGTTCATGTTGATATGTTGATTGTGCCACTGAATGACGATGAAGAATAATCGATTCAGTTAAAAATGAAAAATTATTCGCTAAAAACGCTTGCTTATGCAGGCGTTTTTTTTGCTAAAAAAAATTTAAATTAAGTTAACTATTGTAGGGTCAAGAAATTTTTTTGCGTTAGAGTAAAAAAAAAGCTTGAAACTTGAATACAAACTAATGATATATTCAATAGGCAAATGCACATCAACCTCACATTTCCTAAAAAATTATCACAAGAAAGAGTGAGGAATATCACAACAAAAAATTTAAAAAGGAAGGCGCCGATGAGTTCATTATCATCATTTCTGGAGTCTGTACAAAAAAGAGATCCTCAGCAACCTGAATTCCTACAAGCTGTCCGTGAAGTGTTTACCTCGCTTTGGCCATTCTTAGAAAATAACCCTAAATATCGTGAGCAAGCACTACTTGAACGTTTTGTAGAACCGGAAAGAGTGATCCAATTCCGTGTCTGTTGGGTGGATGATCAAGGCAAAGTACAGGTAAATAGAGCTTGGCGTGTGCAATATAGCTCTGCAATCGGCCCATTCAAAGGCGGTATGCGTTTTCACCCTTCAGTTAACCTCTCCATTCTAAAATTTCTTGGCTTTGAACAAACATTGAAAAATGCATTGACGACATTGCCAATGGGGGGAGGTAAGGGAGGTTCTGACTTTGATCCAAAAGGAAAAAGTTATGGTGAAGTCATGCGTTTCTGCCAATCATTAATGACCGAATTATATCGCCATTTAGGGGCGGATACTGACGTACCTGCTGGTGATATCGGTGTTGGTGGCCGTGAAGTTGGCTTTATGGCAGGCATGATGAAAAAGCTTTCTAATGACACCTCATGTGTCTTTACTGGCAAGGGACTTTCTTTCGGTGGAAGCTTAATTCGCCCAGAAGCAACCGGTTACGGCCTTGTCTATTTCACAAATGCGATGCTAAAACGTCATGGGTTAGGTTTTGAAGGAATGCGTGTTGCGGTATCGGGGTCTGGTAACGTCGCTCAATATACCATTGAAAAGTGCATGGAACTGGGAGCAAAAGTTGTTACTGCTTCTGACTCAAACGGTACGGTGGTCGATGAAGCTGGCTTTACACCAGAAAAGCTTGCTCGTTTAGAAGAAATCAAAAATAGCTATGGTCGTGTTGAGGCCTATGCAAAAGAGTTTGGTTTAACTTATTTGGCTGGTAAGCAACCATGGTGTGTACCTGTTGATATTGCTCTACCGTGTGCGACTCAAAATGAGTTAGATCTTGAAGCGGCGGAGCTACTAATCAAAAATGGTGTTAAAGCCGTTGCTGAAGGGGCAAATATGCCAACAACCATCCCAGCTACAGAGCTTTTCCTTGAAGCGGGTGTATTGTTTGCGCCAGGTAAAGCGGCGAATGCCGGTGGTGTTGCAACGTCAGGTTTAGAAATGGCGCAAAATGCGGCTCGTATGGGTTGGAAAGCCGAAAAAGTGGACGCGCGTTTACACCATATTATGCTGGATATCCACAATCACTGTGTCGAGTTTGGTGGTGAGGCAAAACAAACTAACTATGTACAAGGTGCAAACATTGCGGGCTTTGTTAAAGTCGCAGATGCAATGCTCGCACAGGGTATTTTGTAATTATTTCGTTTAAACATACGCGAAAGGGCGGAGATAACAGTAATATACGCCCTTCGTTGTTATGTTTTAATACAGGGATAAATATCGAATCGATGATTTTTGGTTATGACCGCGGAAGGGGCTTTTTGACCAGCAAGGGGCTCAGCATAATCAGGTCGCTTCACCACGACACGACGTTTAGCTAAGGCTAAAGCGGGAGCAATTTTTGTTGACCACTGCACTCATTATTAATCATGGTCGTCATGGAATTCCGTAGATTGAGTCAAAATGATATCGGTAATCTCATAAGCCATCTTTTGCGTGTCGAAATCTTCAATATTTGCCAAAACAGCAACAGTTAAGCCTAAATCAGGTAAACGTAAAAAATAGGTAACCCAGCCAGCCCAGCCTCCTGAATGCTCGAAATGTGTGATGCCGAAGTGTTGTGAAATAATAATGCTATAGGCATATTTCTGATGGTGTTCAATGGCTTTACCTATCCTATTTCTAGCCGGTAATGCCTGAAGCATTTTCTCGACTAGTGCTTTGCCTCCGACTTTACCACTGGTGTCATTTTCACCCCATTTCATTAAATCTAAAACATTTGAATGAACAGCACCATCACCGGTTTGAGTCCAAAGACTTTCACTTAATTGATAGCCACATGCATTGTTTTCACGGTACCCACGAGCAATTGTGGTGTGGACGGGGTACGATCCCACTATAAAGGTATTATCCATTTGTAATGGTTTGAAAATAGCCCGTATTACAATAATCAAATTGTGTCCCAACAGGGAAAAGAGGGTTGGGATAAGCAATGAAGTCCGCTAAGCTTTCCGCTGGTAGAGATCGACTTGCCGCTTGAATTGGAATCGGTGTTTATTGTTCAAGCATGGCACCCACGGTTAGACAGGGATTCGGTACATCAATGGCTGCGGCATACTATTAAACAGTACTTTTTAAATCGAGAGTGATTTTCTGTAGTGTTAGCTAATTAAGCATATCAATGAGTATTACTTTATATTTGATTTAGCCGTTTAACGTGATGACTTGGTTAGAAGCTCACCATAATACGATGAGCTTCTAGAGCCTATTTAATGAGTTATTCCAAAGTGCCTATTTCTTTTGGCAATGTATTGGCGACATCTGAAAAGCTTGGTAGATGGCCCCATACATCAGGATCACCAATTACAAAAATATATTTCTTGGCGCGTGTTAGAGTGACATTAACTAGGTTGGGCTTACTCGCTGCCCATTGTGCGCCACCCTCTTCACCGATACTGCAACCGAGTACAAAAATAACGGTATCATTTTCTTTACCTTGTAAGGTATGCACGGCGCCAATCTTATGTTTGGCCCAATGGTTGACCTTTTCTGGTGTGATTTTAATCACTGGCTGTTGTATAGCTGGTAGATCTGTTTCCTTGAGTAATTCAATTAATGCAGTTTTAACCGCATTAAAAGGTGTGATCACATAAATAGATTGTAGCGTAATATTTTCCTGCATTAGGCGAGATAATAACATGAATAGGCCTTTGCCATGGCTATCTCGGTATTGTTTATTACCCGTATTCCCCTTTGATACAACTTCATGGTTTTTGAGCTTGTCATTGATGGAGAGGCTGAGAATGTCGTCCTTTGAATCCGCATGGGTCATACGGTCATTGTCAGTCCTATTATTGGCAAGGCTGAACATAGGTTCAATACAATGGCGGTGTACCCATAAAAGAATACCAATCCAAATCGGGTTATTCATGACTTCTAACTGACAGCCCCATGAATTGATGTGATCCGCAATTTGTTGGATTGAGAAAGTTTGTGGGTTCCAATGGCAAAGATGGTTACTTCTTCATTACTGAAACGTTGTTCGCACTCTTCTTTAGCTTGCCCTGTTTCTGAACCGACAATATCTTGAATGAGCGAATTACTTAGATTTTTATCAAACTCACCAAGGTAAAGAATAAATACGGTTGTTTTAGGCATTTTATATTGCTCTCGGTATTTATCACAAAGCCAAGGTAATTGGTTGTTCTTGTTTTCTGTAAGCACTTTTCGGGATATAGATAATTTTTTCTTGTGATTAATATCGGGCGAATAAGGGTAAAAAAATGCTATACGTTGCCAACCACTTAAAATATCTATTGGTAGAGGTTTCGAATGCCTATTTTTCCATTTGTCATTGTTTAAAATATTTTAATAGTTACCAAGATTAACTTAAATTAAATGAATTTTATAGACTTCACGTTATGAATGCTCTCGGCCTAAAACTGTAGTGAGTGAGGGTATTTATAAAGAAGAGAGAAGGGAAATTGGTTACCCGTAGCGCTGGTGAGTATTTGAAATAAAACAGCTAACTAAGAGAAGTTATAGTTAGCTGTTAATTGAGGATTACTTAGCGATTAATTCGCCAATTTTTACTGCTGCCCAGCCCGCAGGTGTGGTTGCTCCACCCACGATATTGGTCATTTCTGAAATCCCTTCTGGTACTGGGATATTCGAATTCACCGCAGCTTGCGTATATTCCGTGGAAATATCGGTTCCCACATAGTAAATGGATGTTAGGACTAATGTGCCACAGATAAACATTCTAAACATATTACGCTTACAGAATGGTGTCACCATAGCTAATAAAAACATCAATGAAGCAAGGTCAACGAAAGGTAATACTTTGTTGCCCGGTAGTACGAAAGCTAACACAATCGCCATTGGGATCAGTAATAGCCCAGTTGCCAACACGGAAGGTTCACCAATTAACAGCGCAGTATCCATGCCAATATAGAAATCACGGTTAGGGAATTTCTTTTTCAATTTTGCTTCAACGGCATCGCGAACAACTAACAGACCTTGGACTAAAATTTCGATCATTTTAGGCAGGAGTAACATTGCCGCAGACACGGTCACGGCGAGTGCAACAGATTCACTGATAGGATAGCCTGCCATCAATGCTAATACCAAACCTAAAATAAAGCCTAATGTTAATGGTTCACCGAATACACCGAATTTTTTATTAATCGTTTCGGGTTCGAGGTTAATTTTATTTAACCCTGGAATTTTCTCGATAATATAGTTTGTCACGATGCCAAACGGTACATACATAATACAAGTCAGATGAGGGAAGGAAATGCCTTGTAAATTATAATTACGTTGTAGATAAGGTGCAGTAATATCTGCCGCAACCAAAGTGGCAATAAAGATCACATAAGTGATACCAATTGATAGCCAGTAGCTTTCAGTACCCGCATACACTACAGAACCGACTAATAAAAATATCCAATAGTTAAAGATATCAATATTAATGGTTTTTGTGAGCTTAAATAAAACCATCACTAAGTTGATCGCAATAAAGCCTAGTACAACTGGCACCATAATCGGTGAGCCCCAGCCAATGGTGGAGGCAGTAGGCCAACCCGTATCAACCACGGTAAGGTTTAAACCCATCTTTTCAACCATCGATTGCGAGGCGGGTCCTAAATTCGATAGTAATAAGTTGATGACTAAGCCAACACCAACAAAACCGATGCCGACTAACATACCCGCTTTAAAAGCGGTGCCTACGCGAACGCCAAAACATAATGCAATAATGAAAAATATTATTGGCATCATAACCGATGCGCCCAGCCCGATGATGTTGTTGATTATATCCATGTCTTTCTCCCAATACTCGTCATATTTCGCGCTGTGGCGTTGTTGGCTTCATTCACGAACCCTAGTCACATACTTTTGTATGCCCTAGCGACTCGTTTGCTTGTCGCCTAGCCACAACGCGAACTATTTAGAGTATTTATATGCTCGTCATATTTCGCGCGGTGGCGTTACTATCTTCATTTACGAACCCTAGTTACATACTTATGTATGCCCTAGCGACTCGTTTGCTTGTCGCCTAGCCACAACGCGAACTATTTAGAGTATTTACCTACTGCGTATTGAATAAAAAAATAAACCTGATAGTGAAATAAGTTGTGGTTTATAATTACTCAAAATACATAAGGTTGTTTTTGTAGGGTATAGGGTGCCCCTGACAGGTTTCACCCTATCGTTTATTTTTTATATTTTTTGCCGATGTTCTTTTCGTTAAATTAATTATTTTTGTTGTTTTAAAAATATCTCAGCAAATAGTTTTGGCGTATTGCTGAATGCATCTAAAGTACTACCTGCCATATGCGGTGTGATGGTCACATTGTCTAATAAATAAAATTCGCTCTCCTCTTTTAATGGCTCATCATCAAAGGTATCGATAGCGGCACCCATAATGCGTTTTTCTTTGAGTGCTTGCAGCAAATCACGCTCATTAATTAAACCTGAACGCGCGGTATTCACTATTACGGCGGTGGGTTTCATTAATTTAAAGTGTTTTTCGTTGATCAAGTTTTGTGTTTCTGGGGATAAACGTGCGTGTAGCGAAATAATGTCGGCAACTTTAACCAAATCTTCAAGTGAATCAACTTTGGTGTAACCGTCAACAGCGTCAACGTATTTATCGTAAAATATGACGTTGGTATCAAAGCCTTTAAGGAATTTAGCCACCAGTTGAGCAATATGGCCAAAGCCAACTAACCCAATGGTTTTTCCACCAATTTCTGGGATCACATCCGCGTTGACGAAATCTTTACGCCAATATTTATCCTTCAATGCATCATGTGCACGTGCAATATTACGTGTTTCAGCCAACATCATGCCAACCGTAAATTCAGCCACACTGCGTGCATTACGCCCTGGTGTATTCATTACCTTAATGCCTTTGTTCTCGGCATATTCTTTATTGATATTTTCAATGCCACCACGCAATACACCGATATATTTCAGTTTTGGTAGTTTATCGATTACTGCTTTATTCACAGGGGCGAACTGGGTGATCACTAACTCAACATCTTGTAAATCCGCATATAAATCCGCTGGTAAAATCACCGCTTCCGCACCGTGTTGCTCAACTTGCAAGTTATCTTCTTGCAGTTTTTCAATAGAAGGGTGTGCCCACTGACGAATGATAACCTCATAACCTTGTTGGCGTAGCTTTTCTAGCCCAGCCTCCATGGTTGGTTTATCAATAAATAGATCTGCAATTGCCAGACATTTCATGTTGTTCTCCAAAATTTTTTGTTGCCCTATGGGCTTAGCGCATTAACATCCCACCAGTCACATCAATGGTTGCTCCCGTCATATAACTGGCTTTTTCTGAAACCAAGAACACCCCAATATCCGCGATTTCAGCAGGGGAGGCGACACGCCCAACAGGAATTCGATTCAGATAATATTGTGGGTCTTTCTCTAGGTTGCCGCGGATCATTTCAGTATCCATAATGCCAACTGCAATGTTGTTAACATTAATGCCTTGTTTGGCAACCTCACGCGCCAGTGATATTGAAAAGGCGACTAAGCCCGCTTTACTGGCGGCGTAGTGTGAGTGACCAGTCGTTGAACCATGAAACGCTGCTTGCGAGGTAATGTTGAGCACTGAGCCAGTGATTTGCTTATTTGAACATTGATTGATAAATAATTGGCTTAAATGGAAAACGGATTTTAGGTTGATGTTCATCACGTTATCCCACTCTTCCAGTGTAATATCTGCGACCATCCCTGTCGGCCAAATACCTGCATTATTAATCAGGATATCGAATTGTTTGAAATGGGTGAGCCCCTGCTCAAATAATGCATCAATCTCTTGGCTGTCGCCTAAGTTGGTTCGGATAGCAACTACCTCAGTCCCATCTAAACCATTTAGCGCCTCAACTAGCGCTAATGCGGCTTCTGGGTGGCTACGATAAGTAAAGCAGACGTTAACGCCTTCTTTTACCAGCGATTGCACCAGCTCACGTCCTAGTCCAGTCGCCCCACCAGTGACCAGCGCATTTTTACCGTGTAAATTGAGTTCCATGATCAACTAACTCCTTATTTAAGCATCAATGGTTTGCTGGGGGTTATGTGATTTCCATGTCGGTTGCATATCATCTAACATGCGTTTGTACATGGCGTATTTTTTGGCATAAACCGCTTGTTTATCCGTTTGTGGATGGATCACTTCAGACACTTTTACCATCGCATCACAAGCCGCAAAAACATCGGGGAAATAGCCTTCCATCACCGCTGCGGTCATGGCGGCACCAAGGGTACCGTGCTCTTTCACATCGACGATTTCTAATTGGCTCTGGAAGATATCGGCAAAAATTTGTAGCCAAACGGGTGAGTGAGTAATACCGCCCGCGATGCGGATCACATTGCTCAACTGTGGATTAATACGGCGCAGCCGCTCGACATGATAAAGGTGACTGAATGCAACTCCTTCATAGATAGCACGGAGGAAGTGAGCGCGTTGATGGAAACTGGTGACACCAACAAAACCGGCAGTGGCATCTGGAATGGTGTTGGAACCAAAAACAAACGGGAAGAACATCAATTGGCTTTCATCTGGCGTGGTGGAAGCCACTAATTGGTTACACAGTTCACACACTGAACTGCCTTTGGCTTCTTCAAGCTGCTTATCTGCCGCCATAAATTGGGTGATAAACCACTCTAAATTACTGGCAGATGTCGGGCTGGCTTCAGTAATTTGCCAACGATTTTCCATCGGGTAAATCGACGTCATAAACAAATCTTTATCAACCACCGGTTTGTCGGTGACGTATTCGTTGATGCTCCAGGTTCCTGCAACAATCGCCAATTTGTTGATTTGGTTGATACCTGAAGCCAATGACGAAGCGGAAATATCAAAGATGCCACCTGAAACTGGCGTGCCTGCTTTAAGGCCAGTCAGTGCAGCGATTTCTTCTGTGATACGGCCACAACAATCAGTTGATAGCTTGATTGGCGGTAGTTTATCTTTCCACGATAGCCCACCCCAGAAAGCGAGTAGTTCATTGTCGTAGCAACGATCGCGTACGTTAATCAAGTTAGTACCTGAGATGTCGGTCAGCTCTTGTGTGGCTTCACCCGTCAAATAAAAGCGGATCAGATCTTTCACCATAAAGATGTAACGCGCCTTTTCTAGTGTTTCAGGTTCATTATCTTGCAGCCAAGCGAGTAGGGCGACAGGTTGGCCTGCCCAAATCGATTGCATGGTTTTAGGTAGAATTTCACTTTCGAATTTAGGTGATTGATACCATTGTTCAACATATTTTTTGGCACGATTATCTGTTGAAATAATGCCATTACGAGTGGGTTTTCCCTGCTCATCAACTAAATAGAGACCATTGCCATGACCGGTTACTGAGATGCCAATAATATCGGCAGCATCAATAACTGATTTTTTAAGTACCTCTTTGATAACGAGTAAATTAGATTGCCATAACTCCTCAATATCCCTTTCAGTAAAAAAGGGTTTTGGGGTGATCATCCGAGTGGTATTGGACGCAATAGCCAGTACTTGGCCTTCGAGGTTATAGATAGCAGCCTTGGTCACAGTGCCGCCATTATCAATTCCTAAGATATATTTTTTCATGGAACTCCTCTAACCCTTCATATTTCGCACCACAGCGTCGTTGGCTGTATTTGGCTACCCGAGTCACATACTTATGTATGCTCCCTGGGATATCCTCATTTACCGCCTAGCTGTAGCACGAACTATTTTGGGTGGCTGTTACACCACAGATATTTCATACAACAGCTCTATTGTTTTATGTTGAATCGCTGTAGAGCGTATATTTTGGGTTTATCATTATTTTAATTATTTGAGTTGTAATGGTGTTGGCGTAGGGTTTACAACTCAAACTTTAATTACCACAATGTATGTTCACTGGTGGTAATGCCGTTAAAACCGGTATAAAAAATCTTTTCAACTAAGTATTTTCGTTTAACAAAGCCACCTGCAATAAATTGCGTATTGGCTTGGTTAAAACTGCGTTTTAATAAATCAAAACAGGTACAAGCATATTCAGCAGGTAATAACTCGATCGCATCGACATCCACGGAATAGTTTTTGACCATATTACTGGCCTGTTCTAGTGAGCGTGAATCAACGAGTAATACGCGAAAGATGGTGTCTAACCCTTCTTTTTTTGCGTAACGTAGGGCGGTAAAATTTGATGAAATAACACCATCCACCTTATAAAAATTCTTTAATACGGTGACGCCAGCTTGGTCAGGTTTAAATCCACCTAATAACTCCAAATGGACTAACACCTTTTTTCCCGCTTTATGGCATTTCCCAATCATCGACTGTAAATTGCCGATATCGGCGTCCGGCAATAAGATATATTCAGAGTGGCTAGCAAGTGCGCGCTCGAAATATTTATAGTTGCGAACCGATGGGATGATGGTGTTATTTAAATTCATGCTAATAATTCCTAATTTTTATTTTGATAGAGCGCAAATGCCTCTTCAGGTGATGCACCGAGATGGATGATAGCGTTAAGGCCAGCCACCATCGCGACAGGGTTAGGGTCTTGAGTGATGTTACGGCCGACAGCAACGCCTTTGGCTCCCATCTTCATACAGTGTTCAACAAATTTGAAATAACTCAGTGTATCGGTTTTTGGTCCACCGAGTGCTAAAACCGGTACCATTGATGCTTCGACAATCAAATAGTCGTCTGGTGTGCCAGAAAAACGTGTTTTGATGATATCTGCCCCTAACTCAACCGCAATACGCGCAGAGTCAGCAATCACTTTGGCTTCATTGGATTCAGGGCTCGTGACTGCATAGCCGTATGGCAGTGATTCAACGATAAATGGCATATTCCATTGCTCAGCTTGTTTGACCAATCTTGCCGTCATAGCGTGAGTTTTCTCTTCATTAAATGCGCCCGGGAAGGTCATGCATACCATGCCATCAGCACCTATTTTCAGTGCTTCTTCGGCACCAAAAACTTGTTGGGTATCAGGCACGCTGTTGTCATACACATTTACCGTAGAATCAACACGTAGCACGATTGAAACATCATTAAAGGCATCTGCATAGTTTCTTGCCATACCATAAGTGATTAAGGCGCAATCTAAACCGTTAGCAGCCAGTTCAGGCATTTTCTTGATGGTGTTATCGATGCCAGCAGTTTTGGTGGAGAAAAAATAACCGTCGAGTGCCAGTGTGACGGACTTACCATCTTTTGCAAAAATTTTGGATAAACGGCGTTGTTTAGACATAATATTTCCTTTATAAAAAATAAAAAAAGCCCTCAGAGACCGTTTTGATCTCTGAGGGCTTTCAGTTCACTGACCCTGTGGTTTTCTGTTTTTCTTTTCGGCTTAGAAAAATAGAAAACCTAATCGGTATTTGATGACTTCTTTTTCATACTGATAGGTAATTTTCTTATTAGATGATTTTAATCGGAAAATTAATCTGTCAGTCAGTTTATTAAAGTTAGCTGGGTGTAAATTAACTAAGTTTAATAAACTGGGTATGGTTATTATCTCTACCATACCCAAGTTTGCGTTGTCTAATGGATGTTGCAAAATTGTGATAAGTGTCGCGTTAAACTTTTTGACATATCATCAAAAATGGTGTGAAAGCCGTTGCTAAAGGGGCAAATATGCCAACAACCATCCCAGCTACAGAGCTTTTCCTTGAAGCTGGCGTATTGTTTGCGCTAGGTAAAGCGGCGAACACCGGTGGTGTTGTAACGTCAGGTTTAGAAATGCGCAAAATGCGGCTTGTATGGGTTGGAAAGCTGAGAAGGTTGATGCGCGTTTGCATCATATTATGTTAGATATCCATAACCACTGCGTCGAGTTCGGTGGTGAAGCCAAACAAACTAATTATATGCAAGGCGCAAGTGCAAGGCGCAAACATTGCGGGCTTTGTTAAAGTCGCAGATGCAATGCTTGCACAGGGTATTTTGTAATTATTTAGTTTAAACATACGCGAAAGGGCGGAGATAACAGTAATATACGCCCTTCGTCGTTATGTTTTAATACAGGGATAAATATCGAATCGATGATTTTTGGTTATGACCGCGGAAGGGGCTTTTTGACCAGCAAGGGGCTCAGCATAATCAGGTCGCTTCACCACGACACGACGTTTAGCTAAGGCTAAAGCGGGAGCAAGTAAAGCGTCAGCATCCTCATCAGCACCGACTAATGATTGAAAAACCCGCATTTCCTTTTTGACTAATGCACTCTTTTGCCGATGAGGGTACATCGGATCGAGATAAACCACATCGGGGGATGTTGTGATATCTGCTAATGCAGTAATACTCGAGGCATGGATCAGTGACATGCGTTGTTGTAGCCATTCTCCAATCTCACTGTCTTGGTAGCCACGTTGCAGTCCATCGTCCAAAAGTGCAGCAACCACAGGATGGCGCTCAAACATTTTTACATGGCAGCCTAGTGCAGCGAGCACAAAAGCATCTCGGCCAAGCCCAGCCGTTGCATCAATGACATTGGGCAAATAGTCTTTTTTGATGCCAACCGCTTTTGCTACCGCTTCACCACGCCCTCCACCAAACTTACGTCGATGGGCCATGGCACCAGAAACAAAATCGACAAAAATTCCACCCAGTTTGGGTTCATCTAATTTGCGTAGTTGCAAGTTTTCAGGCGTGAGAACGAGCGCCATAACGGCATCAGCGCAATGAGCAAGTTGCCATTTATCCGCAAGTTGAGAAAGGGTGCCTTGGTCGGCACCCTCTTCACAGATCAACTGGATCTTGATGTGATCAGCCATCGATACCATAGCTCTTCAACATCGCATCTAATTCAGGTTTACGACCGCGGAAACGCTCAAACAGTACCATTGGCTCCTCTGAGCCACCACGGCTCAGAATATTATCGAGGAATGATTGCCCTGTTTCTCGGTTAAAAATGCCTTCTTCTGCGAAGCGTGAATAAGCATCGGCTGCTAATACATCGGCCCATAGGTAGCTGTAATAACCCGCCGCATAACCTCCAGCAAAAATATGGCTAAAGGCATGTGGGAAACGGCTCCACTCAGGTGATGGTACAACCGCAACTTTTTCTTTGACCGCGTAAAGGGTTGGCATGACTTGCGCGCCTTTCGCAGGGTCATATTCAGCGTGTAAACGGAAATCAAACAAGCCAAATTCTAACTGGCGTAGTACAAACATTGCCGATTGATAGTTTTTGGCAGCTAACATGCTGTCGAGCATTTCACGTGGTAATGGTTCACCTGTTTCATAATGCCCAGAAATAAACTCTAGCGCTTCAGGTTCCCAGCACCAGTTTTCCATAAACTGACTAGGCAGTTCCACTGCATCCCATGGCACACCGTTAATACCCGCAACGTCAGCCACATCGATTTTTGTCATCATATGATGCAAACCATGACCAAATTCATGGAATAGGGTGATCACTTCATCATGGGTAAACAGAGCAGGTTTATCGCCAAGTGGTTTATTAAAGTTACAAGTTAAATAAGCAACAGGATTTTGCAATGAGCCATCTTTGTGAACCATTCTTCCTGCACAATCATCCATCCATGCCCCGCCACGTTTGTGTTCACGTGCATAGAGGTCTAGGTAGAAGCTACCGCGCAGGGTATGGGTATCATCATACAGTTCGAAGAAACGCACATCGGGATGCCATGTTTCAACGTCTTTGCGCTCTTTGGCGGTTAACCCATAAATACGATGAACGACTTCAAATAAGCCTTCAATCACACGTTGTTCAGGGAAATAGGGGCGCAGTTGCTCATCACTGAGAGAGAATTTGTATTGTTTCTGTTTTTCACTGTAATAAGCGAGATCCCAAGATTCCAGCTTCTCAACACCATAATGTTCTTTAGCGAATGCCGTTAATTCTGCTAATTCATTTTTACCTTGTTGATGTGCTCGATCAGCCAAATTCGTTAAGAAATCCAATACTTGTTCTGGCGATTCAGCCATTTTCGTTGCGAGTGATTTTTCAGCAAAGTTTTTAAAACCAAGTAATTGCGCAAGTTCATGACGTAGTGCCATCAACTCATCGATAAGTTCACTGTTATCCCATTTTCCCGCATTTGGGCCTTGATCTGATGCGCGAGTGCTGTAGGCATAACTCATTTCACGGCGTAATTCCGCGTTATCAGCATAAGTCATCACTGGCAAATAACTTGGCATATCTAGGGTGAGTAAATAGCCTTCTTCGCCCTTGGACTCCGCCATCGCTTTTGCTGCGGCAATAGCGCTTTCCGGCATACCAGCCAGTTCGTTTTGATCTTTAATTAATTTTGTCCAACCCATTGTCGCATCAAGGACATTGTTGCTGAATTTAGAGGCAATTTCTGACAAACGTGCCACGATTTCGCCATAGCGTTGTTGTTTCTCAGGCGGCAGACCAATACCCGATAACTCAAAATCGCGTAGGGTATTTTCAATTGATTTTTTCTGCGGTTGGCTGAGTGAAGCGAAATGAGCACTGTCTTTCAGTGATTTATATGCCTGATATAGCGGCTCATGTTGGCCCATCCAAGTACTAAACTCAGAGAGCAGCGGTAGACATTTTTCATAAGCTTCACGTAGCTCTGGGCTATTTTTAACGGAATGAAGGTGCCCAACGGGTGACCACACACGGGAAAGTTTATCGCTTGCTTCTTCAAGAGGCTGACATAGGTTATCCCAAGTGTATTGATTGTTAGCTGACAGGATATTTTCGACAGTTTGACGATATTCAGTCAGAACTTGTTGAACCGCAGGAAACACATGCTCAGGTTCAATTTTAGCAAAATGAGGTAGTACAGAATCGGTTAATAATGGGTTTGTCATATAAACATCCTGTGATAGCAGGCTTGCGCTCGTAGGCCAAGGCTTACTGTAGTGACAATAAGTTAAACGGCTGACCCTCAGCTTAACGAAAGCAGCACGCCACTGTGAATATGTAAAATTATATGGGGGCGGAAATGAAAACCTCAATACACGATAGCGTTTTTTGTGCTTAATATTTATCAATAAATGTGACTATTTTATTCACTAAGCTTTGGAAAACAGACTATTCGGGCTATAATCGAGCTTCTACAGAAAGGAAGATCGTCGTCTCCGGTGAGGCGGCTGGATTTCAAATCCAGTTGGGGCTGCCAGCAGTCCCGGGCAGGTTCGACTCCTGTGATCTTCCGCCACTCAAGTTCAATGCACCTCCACTAAAATCAATTAACCCCCATTAAATTCAACAGATAAAGTCTATTATCATCAACTCGGTTCTACTCATATCACCCAATTAGGGCTGTTTGTTAGGAAGGCATTTAGATATGGTCTATTTTGCACCCCGAAATTCTTATTCCGCGTTCTTAATAGCTCAAGAGTTGCCATATTTTCTAAAAAATTTAGCAGGTTACACTGATAATGTGATCACCAAAACTGCGACTAAAATTATTTTGCTAACGGCTGTTCGACCGCAAGAACTCCGCTTTGCCCATTGGCAGGATATTGATTTAGAAAAAGGAATTTGGGAGATACCTGCTGAAGTCATGAAAATGAAGCGAGCGCATGTTGTACCGTTATCAAAACAGCCGAACGAGCTATGTAATTCACTTAAGCCGTTATCAGGACATTATGAACTCGTATTTATAGGTCGTAACGACCATAGAAAGCCGATCAGCAAAGAAAGCGTGAATCAGGTTATTGAGTTGCTGGGATATAAAGAAAGGCTAACAGGGTACGGCTTCCCGACACAATGAGTACGATTCTGCATGAAAAGGGATTTCATTCAGCATGGATTGAAACCTAGCTTGCACATATCGATAAGAATGCGATCCGTGGTACGTATAATCACGCTTAGTATATGAAAAGGTGCAGGGAAATGATGTAGTGGTATGCCGATTAAATGGGGGAGTTGGAGGGAAGTTTGGATAATGTGGCCAGTGTGAGTTTTAAGTCATGATTGGTCGTCTTTACTTATAGATATAAAGACGACCATATTTATTAGAGATTGCAAATAATATTTAATATATTATTTATTCTTAACATTATGGTTTATTTATAATGTTGTTGAATCTTTTGCACAGTCGCAAACCCACGTTTTGCTTCTTTCTCGGCAATTTCAACAGACAAACCAATGTAAGCTCGAGGGTCTAACATTTCTTTGATTTCATCATTGCTAAATGTGGCTGAAATGATCTCATTCTTAGTTAAGTTCGTATAAAAATCCTCACCATCAGCAGCGGTTTTAATCGCTTCGTCATAGAGTAGTGAGTGAGCTTTATCTTTACCCAATTTTTCAGCCATTTTCATCATAACGTATTCAGTATTATCTAATCCTTTATTTCTGAGGGCGTTATGTAGCATTCTTTCTTCATGAGGCACAATAGTTCTAGACAGCTCTTCGGTTCTCAACAAGATCTCCGTAGTGAGCTCTAATGCTTCTTCAATTAGGCCATCAAACAGCATGTATGAACTGCTATCCCCTTCATATGGTCTTACCGCAGAGTACATACCCACACTTGGCAAGGAATACAATTTCTGTGAGTTAGCAATGATCCCTTTGGCTAATTTAGGGTTAATTTTATGTGGCATGGTACTGCTACCCACGGTGCCTTTAGTAAACCCTTCAGAAACCTCAGCGATTTCTTCCAATGTTGTGCTATAAACTTCTTCACCAATCTTATGACAGATGTTAGCCATCAACGCTAAGTTAGCCATATATTCTAATTTATGGGTACTAAGGTTTCTTGATGGTACTTCCATCGCTTCCATGCCCACTAACTCGGCAACTCTTTTTTGTACCTTTAAGCCGACACCCGGCATTGAGTTAAATGCCCCAACAGCACCACCCATCATGATAGTAAATACACGCTTTTCACATTCTTGCATGCGTTGATAACAATCAATGAAATCACTGATCCAGACAGAAACCTTATATCCATAGGTAATCGGGATCGCATGGCGGCCATGGGTTCTTCCTGGCATTACCATCGATTTGGTTTTCAATGCTAAATTAGATAAGTTTTCAATGATCTCGCCTAACAGCAACATAAACTTATGATGTACCGTCTTCATCATATACAGCTGTGAACTCTGCTGTATATTCTGCGTGGTAATTCCATAATGGATATATTTACCGCTCTCTTCGGAACAAGCATTTACCAGTACTTTTAAAAAAGGTACAAAGCCATGACCGATTTTTTGATAAATACGGTTCATTTCTTCGAAATCAATATTTTCGATGACGGCTTTTTCTTTAATTTCATCCGCTGCTGATTGAGGAATAAAACCAAGTTCGGCCTGAGCCTGAGCTAGCATTGATTCAAACATTAACCAAGTTGAATATTTGGCTTCATTCGATAACAGGTCTTTTATTCCACGGTCATCAATCGTTTTACTTTTAGAATCGTATAACGCTCTCATTTTGTATCCCTTCTTTATTTCTTCATTGCTTCATCAACAGCATTACGAACAAACTCAACTTTTGGACCATAGACAACATGGACATGGTTTGCCGATGGGAAGAAGAATGCAGTACAACCAGATTCCAACATTAACTCTTTATCAATTTGATTCACTTCTGCGACGTCAATACGCATACGGGTAATACAGTTATCAACATTACGAATATTTTGTTTACCGCCTAAAGCGTTAATCAGTTTTTCTGCAATCTCGCCATAGCGTTTTTCTTTAATTAAGGTATTTTTCAAATTACTTGATTCTTCTCTGCCTGGTGTTTTGATATCAAATTTGATGATCGCCCAGTAGAAGATAAAGTAAGTTACAACAGCTAAACAGCTTCCAATAATAACTAAGAAGATCCAGTTCGTGTGTTCATACAGCAAGCCAAAGATAGTAAAGTCAAACACCGTTCCTCGGATATAGCCGATTGCAACACCTGCTAAAGAGAGTAAAACTGCACCAATACCAACAATGATTGCATAAACTAAATATAAAAGAGGTGCGATAAAGACGAAGGTAAATTCTAATGGTTCGGTCACGTTACCTAACATGGCTGTTAAGACCATGGTCACCAGCATTGATTTAACTTCAGCACGGTTCTCTTTTTTGGATGTCTTATAGATGGCTAAGGCAATAGCAGGGAATAAGAACAAGGTCACTAACATCTGCTGTTGAGCCATAAAACGAGTCAGGCTTGGCATCATCGCCCAGTATTCACTGTTTGGTCCTTGTTTGAATAACACTTCCGTCATGGCAGGAACAACACCGACAAACGTCTGTCCATCAATAACGTAAGAGCCACCTGCTTCTGTAAATCTAAATAAAACGTTCCAAACATGGTGTAAGCCAAATGGAATAAAGAGTCGTTCACCACCCGCAGTAAAGAATGGTCCGACAGGGCTGAGGATCACGGCGGATAATTTCATCAAGCCAAGAACCAAAATTTCCCAAATAAAAGGTAAGACAGCACCCACTGCGATCATTAAACCAATCATAATAATCGAGACAGATTTTTTACCTGAGAAGAAGGCAAATGCAGTCGGTAACTCAAGGTTATAGAATTTATCGGTCGCCCAAGCAGCAATTAATCCAGTGATTATCCCGCCTGCGGCGCTAATATTCATGGTTTGTAGGTCGTGTATTCAATATAGAGATCATCATAATAGGTAGTATTCGCGTTCAATGAATGTACCGATGATTTTGTCATGCATTTCAGGTGACTTCGAGTAACCTAACGTCTTACGGTTAAGGCGCTTCAAGCGGTTTCTCAGGTTCAAATTCTCTCTTTCTATTCGTTGCGTATAAAACTTACTTACCACATGTTTCTGCTTGGGCAATATCTCATAAGCACTGAACTTATCCGTGCACCAAAAAGCCACATTAAACCTAGACAGTAAAGCCAGTAACTGGTGAAGAGTCCTTTTGTTTCGACGACCAAACGTATGAGCAATTATCCGTTTTAGGCGGGGCTCCCACGCATACCAAAGCCAGCGTTGTTGCTTCTTATTACCCACAAAAGACCACTGTTCATCGACTTCGCAAAGGAGTTCAATGTGCAGATTATCAAGGGGTAAAGAGGTTACCTGCTTCGGCGAGAGTTTTTTAAAGTGCGAACAACCGCATTAATGCTGATATGAAGGGCTCTAGCGGTATCACGAATACCGGCATTATTCATCGTTAGGTCGATAATTTTATCTTTGGTACCGGGCTGGCAGGCACGATATTCATAGTCGAGTTGGAAGCTTCGGCAGCAGTCTTGACAACGATAACGTTGATGACCTGTACTCCCTAGGCCATGTTTTTTCACTGAGGGAGTTTGTTGACAAAATGGGCACCTTACATCGACTTTAGCCATGAATATTCTCCGATAAATTACCCTATATTACAGATTAATCACCAGATTGAATACATGACCAAATTAAGATTCGTGGATTACTTGTCGCCGAAGCTTGTACAGTGAGACCCGGTGATGAAAATATCATTGTGGACTTTGGTACTATCGTCAATAAATACCTTTATATTAACCAAAAAACACCACTGGAAAATTTTAATATTCATCTAGATGACTGTGATAACAGTATCTTTAAAACAGTCGCTGTCAAATTTACAGGAACAGAGGATCCAAATTTACCGGGGCTGCTGGCAGTGGATTCTGCCAGCATGGCTTCAGGTATAGCAATTGAAATTTTAGATTATAGCGGTAAAAAAATTCCCATTAATAGCATGACGCCCGCATACAATTTAGAAAATGGTACGAATATTTTAAGTTTTAATGCGAATGTGCAAGGAGAACCTGATGCAATAAAAAATAAAAGTATTGCATTTGGCCATTTTACTGCAACCGCTGTTTTTAGTTTAATTTATGATTAGGGTATCAGTAAAAATGAAAATATTATTATTACTCCTCGTAACCTCATTATTTTCCCCTTCCATTTTTGCATTTCAATGCAGAACAAATGGTGGTCAAGAATTTCGTGGCGGAACACAGAATATTTATGATGTACCTATTGATAATGATATTTTTGCTGTACCTAATCGAATTAATGAGTTTGCGGATGTGAGCGATTTCATGACTTGCCGTAACGAGGCACCTTCTGCATACGTTGATTACCTCAATGTTACAGGGGCGAGTTTAGGTCCTGCATTTAGAAATAACCCAGAATTAAAAGCCGGCGTTGTTATACGTGGTGCTTATTATTTAGCGCCATTTAGTGGTCGAGAAATTCCCGTTTTCCGTTTAACAACCGCCACTGAGCCTCTGCCAATAAAGTTATATTTACAGGTAAATGTGAGGCCAACGCCTTCCGTATTGGTGAGAAAAGGTGATCTGTTAATGACATTGGATCTCCATAAATATGCGACATTTATAAATAGCAACCAATATATTGACCATTTCTATTATAGATGGAATTTCTATTCTGGAAATGATGTGGTGGTAGGGACAGGAACTTGTGATATCAATAATAACCAAATCATTATTGTTGATTTTGAAATGGTCAATGCATCGGGTATTTCAACAGTTGGTAGCGCAAGCCGCTTTCAGCGCAATGTTGAGCTCACATACAGCTGTGAAGATAATAATCTCACCGCACCAATAAAAATGACCTTAAGCGGTGAAACCTCAACCTTTTCGTCTGATGCATTGCTCATTAGAACGGGTGATATCGGTAATCAAGGTCCTATCATGCGCGGATTAGGTGTAGAGGTTTATCATCAAGGACAACGAGTGTCGCCGATGAATGGCTCTTTCAATTCAAAAATAGAGAATGGGCGTGGCCGAGATACACTAATGTTTACGTTAGTTAAGAAACCTAATTTATCGCCAAATGAGCTAACAGAAGGGCAATTTAATTCTGCCGCGACAATTATCATGTCTACACCTTAATTATAAAAAAAGGGGCTATTATCAAATAAAAATCTCTTTTAATAACGGCTCGTTATTCCGATGGAATAATATTTATTCAAAATTAATCTGGTGTTTTTAGTGGTGAAAATAAAGCACTCGGTATTTTGACTTAAAAAGCGTTTGGGGATTTAGTCATGATTTCAGCCTATTTATTATTTTATCGGTAAGGATAGAAAACGCTTAGGTTAATTTTTATTGGCTAACGAGCTGATTATGATTCTAATATTCAGCTCGTTAAGTCGTGATTGCGATTATTTTTCTAGGCCGCGAATAATGAGTGTGAGGCCATCTAGAAAACGTTGCTCATAGTTATTGGTAAACAATATGGTTTTAGCAGCCCATGTGTATGGGTATTGATTCTTATATATTTCATTGAATTTATTTAGTTTTTCATTTATCTCATTATCATGAGAGTAGAGTGCTGCTTGTTGTTCTATGCAGCACCCCAAAATAAAATAAAATATAGTCATGGTTGAGTTTGCTGCTTTTTCTGCTGACATGCCTGATTGCATAAAGGTTTTAATCAACGCGTTATTGATACGTAATACATTATCTGAAATAACATAGGTTCCAGCGAAAACTCGCGCGCCATCTCGATGCTGTAACAAAGCGTCTCGCAATTGATGGGTAATGTTTAATAAATTAGTCTTCCAATCCTCTTCATTTAGATCACCCACCGCGACATTAGCCACAATATGGTCAGCCATGCCTTCGACTAAGGACTGTTTGTTATTGAAATGCCAATACAGTGAAGCGGCTTTGATATGCAGAGCATCGGCAAGCTTACGCATCGTCAATCCATCAATACCGTCGGTCTCTAGCAGTTGCAGTGCTGTTTCAAGTACTTGTAATCGTGTGATTTTTTGATTTTTCATAAATAATTCTCAATTATATCTTTATTCCCTAACATTGTTAGTCTAACATATTTATCTAACCTAACGTTGTTAGGTTGTCAGTATAGTTTATTTTGCCACTTGTAGGTATGCATATTGAGGTTGATGACATGGCGACTGAGGAAACTAAAAAATTTTCCAAAAAAATCTTTGGATTAACACCGTGGATAAGCGTGTTATGTATAGGCATATTAGTTGCAATTACCACGTTCAATTGGAATAGGTGGCAAAGTAATCAGCGCTATCAAGAATCAAATAATGCGTATATTAAATCAGATTCAGCAATCTTAAAGTCAAGAATGACGGGCTATATTTCACGAATCTTAGTCGATGATTATCAATATGTTCATCAAGGGGAAGTTATTGCTGAAATTAATAACCAAGAAGAGCTGTTGAATCAGAAAATTGCTAAAGCAAAGTATATAAAAGCGGAGCAACAATTTGCGAATCTTGCAGATGAAATTAAAGAGCATGACCTGACAATTGAAAAGTTATTAAACCGCTATAAGGCTGCGGGGATTGAAGTAGCACAAATGCAGCGTAGTCCTTTGTTGCGTAAGGAATTAATTAAAAGTGGAGCAATAACCTCTCAAAATCATCTTGATGCTCAATCAGATTTACAGCGATTAATAAAATTAGAGCAAGCAGCTAAAGCCGAATGGGAGCAAGCAAAACAATCTAAATTAGTATTAATGCAACAAGAAAAGATCCGTCTGGCAGAACGAGATATTGCATTAGCAAATTATCAACAAGCAGAGACGCAAATTTCGTATTCCACGATAGTGGCACCATTCGATGGCCAGTTGAATAAAATTAAGCTTAATGTAGGCAGTTTAGTCACACCGGGTACGGAAATTGTTACTGTGACACCTCGTTCTAAGCCTTATATCATTGCGCAGTTAAAAGAAACCCAACTTAAAAACGTTCAGTCAGGACAATCCGTTTCTATTGCGATTGATGCTTTTCCCGGTATGGAGTTTCGTGGTGTTGTTCGTGATATTGGTGCGCAAAGTAGTGGTGAGGCCGCATTAATTCCCGCAGATAATAGTAGCGGGAATTTTACAAAGGTGGTTCAACGGATCCCTGTTTATATTAGTTTTCTCTCAACGCAATCAAATGACATAGATAAGCTCCGCCCTGGAATGTCAGTTGTTGTGAATATTGATACGCAGAGTATGCATTCGCAAGGAAAGTAATATGTCACTAAGAATATTGCAAAATGCTAAAGAAACGAAGCCTCTTTTTGTTGTTATTTCGGTATTTCTCGGGGCTGTCTTGTCGACATTATTTGTGAGAATGTTTTCTTTGTCACTGGCCGATATTCGTGGTGTTTTTGGTTTAAGTGCGCAAGAAGGATCGTGGATTAATGTTTCATTAAATGCGGCACAGCTAATCAGCATGACGTTAACACCTTGGTTTATGGTCGTCTTGGGTGCTGAAAAAATATTAATGAGTACCAGTATTGTTCTATTAGTGAGTTTTTTGTCATTTCCATTATTAGGTGTAGATGGTCGATCACTTATTGAATTAGTATCAATTCATTTTGTCATTGGTTTCTGTTTAGGCGTGTATTTGCCGATGACAATTTCATTAGCTTTACGAAATTTACAGCCAAATGTCTGGTTGATTGTCATGGCCGCTTACAGTTTACGGGTCTCTTTAGGCATGGATGCTGGCGTCGGAATTTCAGGATCATTTATTGAAATCTTTGGCTGGCAATGGATGTATTGGGTTTGTACTTTTTTTACGTGTTTTATCTTTATATTTACATGGAAAGGTATGCCAGTAGCTGAAATTAACCGTGATATTTTAGCTAAAACGGATTGGGGAGGAATGGCGCTGAAAAGCGTCAGTTTAGTTTTACTTTATATTGGTATTGTACAAGGTGAAATGTTTGGTTGGTATGACTCTGGATTGATTGTTTCTTGTCTATTAGGAAGTGTGATTCTTTTTACTATTTTTATCGTTCGTTCATTCCTTTTTAATCAAACATTTGCTCATCCTGGTTGGCTAGCAAATCGAAACTTGTTGTTGTGCTTTATTGTTTCCTGCCTATACGGTTTTTTAATGCTAGCGAACTCTCTATTTATTCCTTCATTTTTAACGACAATCAGTGGGTTAAAACCCTATCAAATAGGAGAAGTGACTAACATTGCTTTTATCGCTTATCTCTTATTTAGCCCAATAGCAATTTGGTTGGCGCGTAGAGTTGATTCACGATTACTAATGGTGATTGGTGTAACGATTATTGGCGGTGCTAGCGTATTAGGAATGCAGGTGGATTATCAATGGCGGGTTGATGAATTCGTACCACTCATGATTATGCAGTCATTTGGCGAATGTTTAGTATTGATAGGTTTAATTGCTTCATTTGTTGTTAATATTAAGCCTCAGGATGCATTAAATTTAGGCGCATACATCTCTATTGCCAGGGTATTAATGCCGGCTATATCGGGTGCATTAATGAATACTTATTTACGGGTAGCTTTTGATGGGCATTTCGAAACTAAAAGAGCTTTTATCCAAACAGGGGAACAGAAGCTATCTTCGGCAGACACGTTCAGTGTCGTTTTATCGTTAATCAGTCGGGAGTCAAGTGTAGGTTCTTTTATCGATGGTTTTGCCATGACATTACTCATTGCAATTATGGTATTGTTTTTACTTATATTCTTAAAACCAGCGCCTGAAAATAGTATTGTGCCTGGAAAAGAATGACTCACAGGCTCGTTGTGAGAATATTATCGTAATATCGATATTGCCTCCTTATTAGGAGGCAATACTGAAATAGAGGCTTTAATTTTTACCCATCGTTAATTTAGTGATGTAATGTAAATTATCCTCATTGTTCAATTGAGCCTCGAATTTTAAATTATAAATGTTATTGTTATCATAATAATTCACCATATAGGTGAAGAACACATCCATAACGGATGGGTTATCCATTGATAGGATCAATGACTCATCATTAAAAAAAATAAAATAGTCATCACGTCCCAGATTTTTAGCAATATAATCTACCTCGGTAATATAGCCTTGAGTGGGTTGTTCGATCTTTTTTGTTACCTCTAATTTACTCGCCGAATAACCTGTAGGACTAATATAAAAATCATTTACTTTTCGACTATTTTGAGGCCTTGTAGCCTGTTCATCTGCATCAATGATCGTTAGCATCATATCAGAACCGCTTTTATGCTCGGTCGCGATAAAAAGCGATACGGCATAGGCATCAACACCTTCAAAAAGAAAAGTCAATATCTCAGGGTTTCTTGGCCCCGTCACGGTTCAGGTTAGCAAGACGGAACGGTTATCTGTCTGATTACTTGTATATCCAATAATATTTGTTACATATCCATAAAACATAGTGACCTCAACTTAAATTTAAAAAATTAGGATGTTAATATTTAATTAATAGCTATCAAATAAAAATAGCCGAATATTGAAACGAACTATCATAAAGAATAAAAGATTTTTCATTTCAATTGGCCAGTTAATGAATGAGCATAATTAACTGGCCAATTGAACCTTATAAAAATAACAGTTGGATTATCGTTTTAATCTAATATATAGCGGTAAGATTACTTTTTAAATATAACATAAGATTTGAAATGTTCTATTTATTCCCACAAAAACAATAAAATGCTTTTTAAATCTAGAGATAGATAATATAAAAGCTATAATAGTGCCTTATTTAGGCGTGAATGGTTATTTTCATATGGTCGACCACTCATAAAGAGTAAGGGCGAGTTTAATTCGTCTATTATTAATTGATTGTGTTTATTGGATGTTGATAGGAATAAAATATTTTATAATGCATAGAATGCAAGGGGCATCACTATAATGTTTAGATTTTGTTAATCTAAACATGTATATTGAATAAATACTGTTGTTTAATATAGCAACATTACAGATTATCTATCATAGATAATTCCATTATTTCTTTATGATAAATAAAAGTTAGCGCTGTTATTTATTTGGCATTAATAAAGTCAAATAATGTTAAATAACGATTAAAAAGCTATAATGAATTCGATTTACGTCCAGTATCAATGTGAATATTATATCAACGATTAATAGATACAGTCATTTTATGCTTATTAAATCAATTATCTTGCATGTTTCCATCGGTTATTGCATTTTATTGTGGAAGAAATTCGCTATTATCTCTTCTGTAAAAAACAGGTATGGTATCTCCATTCAAATATTTATATGGGCAGTTATGTTCACTTTATTGTTTGATTTTAAACGGTTGGAATTAAGTCAGCTGCTGATTTTTCATGAAATGCTCATGACACAAGGTCGTTAATCTATCTAACCTTAGACAAGATTGTTTTTTATACAGAGATTTATTTCTTCAGTTCTTGTGATGAATTTTAACTTAACTGTAGGAGGGGAGTATATGGAAGAATAACGTTATAGAATATCGCTATAAATAGCCTCATTATAATCACCATAGACTATAGATAACACTGAATCTTCTCGTTTTTCTTGTAATGCAATTCTTCCATATGAATTTTAATGAGCGATTGATCGTTTTATTCAATGACTCTTACTGACTTGTTATAACCGTAAGAGAAACATGACCAGAAGCGCTTTTAGGTATAGGATTGATAGTATCGCTCATCATTATTAGCTGATTATCTTTTTCTATTCTTGCACTGATTCCTAACTGACTTCTTAATTTATTCATTTCAGATGATAGTCTGATTTTAAATGTTAAAAAACGCCCTGATTTTTTAGTTTTAAATTGAAAATTATCGCTTGTAATACTCTCATTTTCGTTTTTACCGATTGGTGAAAGAGAAAGGGTAACCAATGAATCATTAGGGATATCAATAGATTTGGAATGAATCGTTCCCTCAATGATAGATAACTTATTATTTTTATTTTCAGTTAAGTTTTTTGTACAGCCAGACAAAAAAAAGACCAATAGCAATAAATATATTGATGATGTGAATTTGTTATTGCGGTTAATTAGTTTCATTTCTATTCTCTTGATTATAAAATAGTGCGGTTAAATACCTTATTGAAAAAACATTGAACATAAGAATATATCCCTTTCTTTTGAGGGTTGAACATTGAGCGATTAGCTTCTGATTTTGTGCCTGTATATAGGATACCAACCCTAGGTAGGGTCATGATTAAATTTTCATCAAGCTCTATTTTTTTAAATGATAAGCGAAGCTGTCTGACTAACTTATAATAGCTGCTTTCAGTCACAATCGTTCCGCGTTTTTCCCAAATCTCATACATAATTTCGCGCTTACTACTGGTTTTATTCAGTAATAGTTTCAATAAGCATGACTCATTCTCTGAAAGATTAATCGTTTTCTTACCGCGAGAGAGCGTTCGCTTGAGAGGGTTGTAAACAACATATTCCGATAAAATAATAAGGGGTTCTTGCTCAATTTGATCTGTCTTATTCATATTATTTTTCCATATATATAATTTCATCGACAAGTTATTTGCCATATCCTAACGTTCAAGATAGTGTGCCACAATATAAAAAAACGACACACAATAAGATTTTTATAAAAAAAAGACGATTTTTAATAAATCCAGATGATTTTTTAGGATGGCTTAATTTATCGCTATGCGCTCAGTTATATATATCAATTTAGTATATTTATTTTTTATATTTTATTGAGCGGGGTGTTTGACTAAGACTTAGCATGATAAGAAATATGCTAAGTCTATAAATTTCGAATAGGATTCTTATCAAATCTTTGTGAAGAAAGGAAAAAACGATAATATATTAACAATACGATAGATTAGACGAATGAAAGCTCATCATCACCATCATCTTCTAGTTTGTTATGGCCTATCTGATTATTCATTTGTTCTGTCAGTGGTTGGAGCATAAATTTTACCGCATTAACACGATAAAATGCGTGATTGAACGTTTTCTTGAGTAATTCTTGATTATCAAAGGTATCGGGCTTTCCGAGTAATTGTATGGCGCCAGCAATAAACCTTTTTTTTTCTTCAGAAGAGAGTCTATTGAGTTTTTTACAAAGCGCTAAGAAGTTTGTTTTATGATCTTCCGAGTTTTTAATATCTTTTGGATCACTGACTCTCAATGTTGTAAAAAATGTTTTAATATTTTCAATCTCTTGAGTCGTTAGCTTAAGCTGCTTGGTATTTTCGATTGTTTTAGCTTGCCATGTATTTTTGACTTTGTTGACTAACGTTGAGCTGTCGTGATTTGTGGGTAGTGTATGCTCTGATGGTGTTTTTAAATGATTATTTTTTAGCGGCGTAATCATTGGTTTCTCCTTGATTAAGGTTATTCCTCATCGTTTGGTAGGCTATTTTTCGTTCTGCTAATACTTGGCAGCGGCTTGGAATCGATAATAGTTGTGGTAATAGATGTTTTACGGCGATAGAAGGCGAAAAATGAATAATTTCATTGCCTATTTCTAAGGCGATATCCTCATTTTGACTTGGTATAAATTTAATATGAGCGTTTTTTTGAGGGGAGTTCTCTTGTAATGAACTCGGTAAATACAAAATAGCGGGTTCCATATTCGATTGTTGAATGAAATGTTCAGCAATGATTGTTTGTAATAGTTTATCGTGGAAAAATTCAGAGAGTTGATGTAAAAGTTGTTCTTTACTTTGACTTAATTGTTGCTGAAAGCGTTTCTCGCTCATCTCAATACTTTCAATCATATTCGAGAGTAACTGTTTTAATCCATCTTGATAACCTTGTTGATAAGCAACATGACGGATATGCTCTATTTCTTGCTGAGCTTTCTGATAGTTTTCGGTTACTTGCTTGTGAGCTTGTTTTGTTATGTGTTTTGCATAGCGAAAGGCACTAATTGTATTATGTTTTATGAGTACTTTTTCTCTTGCGGTTTGTTGAATATCAGGCTGCATTTTTTCGGACATAGTGACAAGTCTCTTCAATAATATTCCAAGGTAATATTGCTTTTACGGCGGAAGGGATGAGTTGGCGCGTTTTATAGCTAAACATATGTTTTAACCTGTCGGTATATACTGCACCGAATGGAATTAATTGAGCAAAAAGTTGTTCTGCTCCGAGAGCCAGTAGTCTCTGTGGTGAGGGAATATTTACTCCACTCACTTGCCAAAGCGGGTTAGCAAACTGTTGGCGTAAATCTGAGTAAACGGTGAGTTTTCCCCACCAAGGAAGCTCTTCCTTATAGAGAATTGTGCCTAATCCAAGCGCAACCTTCGGGAGGTTCGCCCATTCTTGTAAGAGAATATTTGGCAATATCATCGTGGTACGATCCGGCCAAGGCATCGGGTATTGTCGAATTAATCGATGGTTATGTATTTTCTTTAATATTGGAGGCAATTTATGGTAATGAATATTACTATATTCAGGATGAAAATAGCTTCCTGGCGCTAAGAAAATATCCGTTTTTAAAAGCAATGATATATTACTCTCCGACGCCATGGGTTTTTACCTCAGTCATATTATTTGTATCTGCCTTAGTCTTGAAAAATGGCTGCCGACGCCAAACAAATATTAATAAACCAATCACCATGATGACTGACAAGGAAATGACCGTAACCCAAACTGGATTCAACAGAGTTTTAGGTTGATGGCGTGTTTGATGTTGCAGTGGTGGTCGTTTAACGACGACAACAGACACATTGTCATAGCTGGTTTCTGCGAAACTATTGGTTAGGAATAATTTGATTTTATTCATCATGAGTTTGGGGTCTTCATTACCTGAATAGGTCACCAGACTGGATACTTTTTGTATTTGTTTTGTGGCGCTATTGCTGCTTAGAGGATAGCTAACATGTACTCTAGCATTGACAATATCAGGGATGGTTAATAATGATTGCTCTAAACGTTGTTCTATTAATGATAATAGTCGGGTTCTCTCTGCTTGTGGTGACGCCACTAAAGAATCTCCAGGAAAAGCTTGGATAATTTCAATGGGATCTTTGGATGGCAAATGATATTGTCGTAACAAATCAACGGCGATAACAAAGTCATTAGGTGCGATTCTAATTGAGTCTCCTTGCTTATTATCTTGTTTACGTGAAGCATCAACGCCGTGTTCTTGTAACACAGCGAGGACTTCGTTACTTTGTCGCTGGCTAAGGTGGCTGAGTAATAATTGATCATCACAACCGACCAAGAATCCAATCATGCCAACCAAGAGCAGTTTTTTGACTATATTCATGGCTTATTGGGCTTTTAATAATGTATCAATGGCATTGGTTGCTTTGTGGGTGAGTGTGGAGACAAAATTGAGCTCTAATGCATATTGTCCAATGGCATCCTGCATTTTCAACATCTCCACGGGATTGCTGACATCTAGACTATTTCCCTGAATAATCAGTTGCTGCTTTTTATTTTTTACCTCAACAGAATATTGTGCATATAACTCTTTCACTTTATCTTCAAGTGATTGGCTTGAAGTATTGTCTGAAATGTTATCTGGTGTTGGTGGTAACATAGTATGGTTGGTGATTTGCATGATATTAGTTCCTAAAAAGTAGAGCATCACTTAACTGATGCTCTTCGATATAAATTAAATATTACGAATAATCGCTGAGGCTGTATCTTTAATAGATTTCATTAAGCTACTTTGTAATTGACGTGCCATATTATAGTTACCGCTTAAAGCCGTAATTTTTCCGAGTACTAATGGGTTATCGACTTCTAATTTTTCACTTTTACCATCAAGCATATTTTTTAATTCGTCAGCTAATTCCTTAGCGCGAATACTGACATTCGCACTACTGCGATACATCATCCCCCAGTTATGATCACCTTTAACTGGTGTTTCAAACGCGGATGAATCCCAATTACCGGTGGCACTATTAATACCTAAAATATCTGATGTAGATCCATCTGACATATATCACCTCATTAGTTAAGAGTATTTGAATTAAACGACCAATGGTTATGACCTAAAATAATGAAGCCTTGATCGTTACGGATAAATGATTTTCCTGCTAACTGATTAGTCGCCAAAGATACTGAAAACTGAATATACTTATTTCCCCATTTATGAGAAAAACGTTCAGCTAGCTGAACAATTGAAGACGTTTGCTTATCATTAAGATTTCCCTGAATAATAAAAATAACGTGATTATCTTTATTTATTTTTTTCCATGGAACGTTACTTTCAGTCAAACCAAGTTCAGCTATCTGGATTAATGCTTTTGACTCTATTTCTATCACCTTACTATCGGTATAACAGGCAAGATGGCTTTTTATTATATTATCAATAATTTTCCTATCTTTAGATAAGGCTTGTTCTTTGATTATACGTATAACGGGTTGGCAAGGATTGGATAAATCTACTTTTAAAAGGTTAGGTATATAATCATAAATGTGGTTTTCAATCTCACTTTCAAGATCATTGATTTTTTTTATGTGATATTTATCAGCATAATTTTCTTTATTTAAACGCTGTACACTCCAATCGGCATCACGCTGTGTTTGTACGAGAATTAATGCATCCCCTTGTCCATCTCGAGTGGCGATGATGGGGTAATGGCTATCTTGTAGTATGTTTTCTAGCATATTTATTTTTTTTTCTGAATTATTTGTAGGGTATAGATAAATACCCACAAAAGAAATAAACAATAGAAAAGTACAGATAAAAATGGTTTTGCGTTTTTCAGTAAGAGACGTTAAGTTATTTTTTTTATCATCACAAAACGCGCTATGCGGTATACTTTCTTCTATATCGGTTAATTTCCATGGCATATCAAGTGCTTTAAAAGCAATCGGGAATATATCAGCAAGCATTAATTCTTGATAAACAATGGGAATAGTAAATGATTTAATCCCATCATTAATATTCAGGCTAAATATTTTTTCTTGTATGTTATCACTGCTGTTTGTTGGGTCTTGTTCTGTCACGACAGCGAGTTCATAATGCTCGGCAGCACTAGGAATATAATAGGTGGTAAAGCCATTATCATCGACTTCTGCTCTGTATTGAATATTGGGGTCGATAACAATAAGATGAGCATCTGCTGTTAATACCAACTCATGCCCACTCATAGGGCCGCTAGCAATTTTCATTATACAAGCGCGGCTATTTGTATCTGTCATAAAATGAATTCCACGGATAAGAAATTAGTATCAGTAAAAAGTATTACTTCATTTTTGTCAGTAGAATTTATCTTAATCATTCTGACTGATTGATTTGTTTATTAGGTATGAGTTATTCCGGAATATTCCCTTGTATAAAAAGTGCATTTTCTTCAATTTAGCTATATCGAATCTTTTTAAATAAAAGTATAAGCATCATGATTGATACGAACATTGCTGCACTACTCGAAAATAAAGAGTGTTGTTTTTCTTTGCAGGATAAGTTGGTTTTGGCTGTTCCTCATTCAGCTGAAATGGGGATAAGTTTCAATTCATCGTATTCAGGGAAGAGAATTAATATTGAAGAGCAGTCTTTATTTGTTTGTTCGCAATTAGAGTTCGATTCTATTATTAGCAGAAAAGATTGGTTAATTTATTCATTAGAGCTTTCAGAGGTAGTGGAGATCCTTGCTGTTATTGATTCTGCTATGAAGCAATCATTTCTCTTAGAAAAGGAAATGATGGAACCGGGGAGCAAAAATAGTGATGTTATCTATATTTCTAATGATTATATTTATGATCTTACAATCAAAGATATTGTTATTGGCTTAATTATTCAGCAACAGCCTGAATTCAATTTATGGTGCAACATATTAAGGCGTTATGAAGCATACGGCATTATGCGATTTTTACTTTCCGCCGCCGAAAAAGATAAAAATGCCAATATTAATCAATTGTGTAAACAGTATGGCATATCGGCCTCTTATTTTAGGCAACTGTATCGAGAAAACTTTAATAAAACAGCAAAAAGAAAAATTATGAGTGTTCGTATGGCCTCAGCCATCTTAAAGCTTATTGAAAGTGATAATTCTATATTAGATATCGGCCTTGAAGCAGGTTATTGCTCAGCCTCTCATTTTACGAATGATATAAAAAAAGAATTAGGGTTAACCCCTTCAGATATTAGGCATCTTGGAGTGAAACTATATGAAAAGTAAAAGAAGTGGGATGATATTAGTATCGCTACTTTTACTCAGTGTAAATGTTTTTTCAGCGCAAACTGAAATTATCATGGCTGAACCTGTTCAGCAGGAGATGAATCAAGAAACGTTTGTTGCAAATAATATTATGGTCGGCAAAGTTTTTGATGCTATAGCTGAGCGACTTAATAAACCGATTATTCTTAGCAAACTCGCGGCACAAAAGCGGATAACGGGTAATTTTAATTTGGCACATGCTGATGAGATGTTTAAGGCGTTAACGCGCCGTATCGCATTGGTTTGGTATGATGATGGTGCCGCTATTTATGTTTACGATAATAGCGAGATGCGTAGTGCTATTATTCCTATGAATAATGCCAGTAGTCATCAAGTTCTCAATTATATTAAAAAAAATGGTATCTATGACCAGCGCTTTCCTGTTCGTACTCAAGGAGGAAACAGCTTATTGTTTGTTTCTGGCCCTCCTTTATATGTTGAATTGATACAAGCCGCGACAGCCTATCTTGATGAGCAAGTAAAACAAGAAGCTCTTTCGGGTGGGGAGCTTGCCGTTATTGCGGTCAAATATGCTTCGGTGACAGATAGAACTTATTCATTACGCGGTAATAATATTACTGTTCCAGGTATGTTATCAGTCATCAGTGAATTATTTAAAAATACCCCTGTAGGGACTGTACCAACGCAAAAAATTGCATCGGCACCAAAAGATAACATAGGAGATGACATTGATGCCTTGATGGATGCGCCGATTGGTGAGGCTGTAGAGCCCATGCCTGCATTCAATGGTACTCGTAATCCATCTAATGTTCCTTTTTCATTAGTGGCACATCCAGATAGTAACAGTTTAATTGTTAAAGGTTCCCCTGAACAAATTCGTTATGTTCGCCAATTAGTCAGGACATTAGATACTCGGCGCCGACAAGTTGAATTGTCGTTGTGGATCATTGATATCACACGTAGTGAATTAGATAACTTAGGTGTTAATTGGGAAGTTGGCACCATTAATACCGGTAACAGTTCGTTTTCTTTTAACCGCAGTACACTGTCTGATAGTACAGATTTCTTATTGCGTATTGATGCGCTAAGTAAAAGTGGCAATGGGCATATTGTGTCTCGCCCCGTGTTATTAACTCAAGAAAATATTCCTGCTTTATTTGATAACAACACCAGTTTCTACGCTAAGTTACAGGGTGAACGTATCGCCACTTTAGAGCAAGTCACCTACGGCACGATGGTCAGTGTGATGCCACGCATTTCAGCGGGTAACCATGTAGAAATGGAAGTGAATATTGAGGATGGTGCTGAAAAACAATCAAAAAATGGTGAAACGTCTAATGTTGAAGGGCTCCCTTCGGTCAATCGAACAACGATTAATACCGTTGCTCGTATCGCTCAAAACAGTAGTTTATTGATAGGCGGATATACTCGAGAACAGATTGTAGAAAATGAAAGTCATATTCCTTTATTAGGCGATATCCCATTGGTTGGTCGTCTATTTAGCCATTCATCAATGAATAAACAAAAAATGGTACGGCTATTCTTAATCCAACCTCGTTTGTTGGATGAAAATGAAGTATGGGATGGCCGACAATTTTCTGAAAACCTTCGCATCAAACAACATGACAAACAGTTACATAGCACCATCCAATTTTTAAAAACCTATATGGGGGAATCATGGCAATAGCGCCTTTGGGTGGTGGTGCCCGCATGTTAGGAGGGGCGCAAGAAAAGAGTCGTTCATCCAAAACGGGTGATGATTCGGATGAGGTATTACGTGGGCAAGGGGTGATTGATAGCTCCGGAGAATATGCGTCGATGTCGATGTTAGCAGCGAGCCATGTAAAAAGAAGTAGTGGTAAGCAAGATGATACGGAAGATTGGATGCAGTTTGCTGAACGTATCCTTGATGAGAATGCGGATGAAACTATTTTAAATGTTGAGGGCATACTCAATCGTCAATTTATGACACCTAAAGAGTTAAAAGCATTTTTATTGCGTTTTTTCTCCGACCCCAGCGATTTATTAATGGCGTTGGCAGCATTAATTAATCGTGGAAAACTTAAGCAAGAGCAGCTTGAACAACTCAAAAAACTGGAAGAGCAACTTCACCAAGAAGATTTCGATAGAAGTACGCAAGCTGGCGTGAATATTGCCCTTATTGCAAAGGCTTTTGCGCAAAAAATAAAACAGTCGGCGGGAAACTTGCGTATGTTATACCGTGAGTTTTTGGCTTATGAAGGTCCTGTTGTTTATTTATATGAACAATGGGTGGAAGAGATGGAAAGCCAAGAACGTGAAAATATTATGCGTTATTTAAGTCGTGCATTGGCTTGTGATCTGCAAGCGCTTCCCTTAGGTGACATTAATATGGGTGAGTTCGGTAACTATTTTATGCGTGTAGGACGATTAAGAGAGTTACAGTCATTAGACCATGTATTTATCCAACAATTTTTTCAATCAAATCTATTTAAGCACCATCGGCAATTTATTAACGAAAAATTTGAAAAAGAGCTTAGTAAATTATTTACGGCAGGTATTCGAAATCAAACTAATTTCAATGAAGGTTTATTATTATTTATTTCTTCCCAGTTAAGCATGATGAGTACTGATTTGCGTGCTCGATTTTTGCAATTATTAATTTTGGCATTTGCAACAATACCCGTTAGCGTCTTTCAATCATTGGAAGCGCGCGATGAATTAATAAATCAATTGAAAGATTGTATGCATTATGTGATGGCACAAGAAGAATTAATGATGCGTAACTATTTTCAAAGGGAGGATTTTTAATCAAATGAATAAGTTTACTGGATTTCTTTTAGCGATCCGTAATCGGCCAGAATTGATGGTATTAGTGATTATGGTGATGGTCATCGCGATGCTCATTATTCCGTTACCGACGATATTGGTCGATTTACTGATTGGCTTGAATATTATGATCTCAGTACTTATTTTTATGAGTTCTTTTTATATTACTCGGATCCTCAATTTTCAATCCTTTCCCTCAATTTTATTAATCAGCACATTATTTCGCCTTGCTTTATCGATTAGCACTAGTCGACTGATCCTATTAGAAGCTGACGCTGGGGAAATTATTGCCACCTTTGGTGAGTTTGTTATTCAAGATAACTTGGTTGTTGGGATGGTCGTATTTGCGATTGTAACCATCGTACAATTTATTGTTATTACTAAAGGTTCTGAACGTATCGCGGAAGTGGCTGCCCGTTTTTCGCTTGATGCGATGCCCGGAAAGCAAATGAGCATTGATGCTGACTTACGGGCAGGAGTTATTGATGAAGCAACGGTCAAAGAGCGCCGAGGTGATTTAGAAAAAGAGAGTCAGCTATTTGGTTCTTTTGATGGTGCGATGAAGTTTATTAAAGGAGACGCAATAGCTGGGATTGTCATTATTTTTGTTAACTTAATCGGTGGGATTTCCGTTGGTATGGCACAACAGGGAATGGATATCTCTTCTGCGCTGAACACGTTCTCATTATTAACCATCGGTGATGGACTTGTTGCGCAAATCCCTGCGTTACTTATCTCTATCAGTGCTGGTTTTATTGTCACCCGAGTGGGGGGCAACGATAAAAACTTGGGACAGAATATTGTTTCTGAGTTATTTGCCAATGATTTTACGATCCTCATTACCGCACTCATTGTTTTATTTATGGGGTTCTTACCTGGGTTTCCGACAGCGATATTTATTTTCTTATCAGCGCTCTTATCGATAATATTTTTTGTCCGTTTTTGGAAAAAACGTAAAGATAAAACTTATCAGCAGACACAAGCTGAGCGCGTTAATGTGGGTACAGAGATAACTGAAGGAGAAACACAAAGGGAAAACAGTGCTATTGAGGAAGAGTATATTCCTGAAACGCTACCCATTATTATTTCTGTCAACCAACAATATAAAAAATCACTTGAAGAGAAAAATTTCTTAGCGCGTTTTAAAAAGGATGTGTTTATTCGCTATGGCTATCGAATACCCGATATTGCCATTAATTACTCACCGATTGTACCTAATAATAAAATTATCATTTTAATAAATGAAGTCAAAGCAGGTGAGTATGATATCTGTTTTGGCGGTCATCGTTTATTAACAGTGAGTGATGAGCTGGAATATTTAGGGATCGAGCTAATACATTTTACGGATGAGTGTGGTGCGGTGAGTTCTTGGATTATTAATCAAGATATCGAGCAAGTTGAACAATTAGGATTGATGATACGCGATGATGTAACAGAAATGATTGATTGTGTTAGCACGCTTTTATTACGTCATATTAATGAATTTTTCGGTATTCAAGAAACTAAAAATCTACTTGATGATTTAGAAAACAAATATCCGGAGTTATTAAAGGAGTGCTATCGGCATTCAACAGTGCAAAAAGTCACGGAAGTTTTTCAACGTTTATTAATGGAAAAAATTTCAGTTCGTAATATGAAATTAATCGTTGAAACCCTTGTCCAGTGGGCGCCAAAAGAAAAAGACAGTTTGATGTTAGTCGAGCATGTTCGAACGTCGATGTCGCGTTATATCTCTTCCCGTTTCGCTGTTGAAGGCCGCTTAAATGTATTAATGGTGAATTCTGTATTTGAAGACACCATTCGCCAAGGTATTCGGCAATCGGCAGGCGGGGTTTACTTGCATCTCGAACCCGAAACAACCAATGAATTAATTCAATCTGCGGAATTAGCCCTTGAAAACAGCTATCTCTCAGCTCGGGATATTACGGTATTGGTTCCTGTTGATATCCGCCGTTTTGTGAAAAAAATCCTTGAAGGACGCTTTCCTGAGTTAGAAGTTCTCTCATTTAATGAGGTTTCTGACATGGTGAAAGTGAATATTATTAAGACAATATAAGGAAATTTCTTATGAAGTATCGTTTTGTTGAAGCATTAAATTCATTTTTAAATGACATGGGGCGTAGTGATTTAATTAATCCTCAATTAGATTGTCATTCAAATATTCAAATATTCAAATATTCAATTAGAAATGAATGATGCACCAGCGATTAATATTGACCTTTCTAGTGATGACGTAATTATTTGGTGTCATTTAGCGGAGTATAGTGCAGCAAGGTTTGATTCTGTCAGTCAGAATTTGCTAAATATGATAATTCAATATCCACCACGTAATTTTCAACCAGGTCAACCGGCATTAAATCTTGTCGATGATGTTTTCGTTCTGTCCGCGGTCATGAAAGAAACGGCATTAAGTCATGCACAGCAGTTTGCTGATAGTTTCGAAGAATTTTTTGAACGTAGCAATTTGTTCAGAACAGCATTAGTTGGCTAACCATGAAACTATTTGATTACTGCGCGCACCCAGCGCGCATTCATGGCTGTTTGGTGGAGGCACCGTTACACGGTGTTTTTATTGGCGAAATTTGTATTGTTGAACGTTCTTTAGCCTCAAGTGAATGTCTCGCAAAAGCACAAGTTGTCGGCTTTAAAGAAGGGCTGACAGTGCTGAGCTTAATTGGTCGAATCCAAGGATTAACTCGTGAGGTTGTTATCCGCCCAACAGGACAATCTTTTGTGTTTGCAATGAATGAGCAACTGTCTGGCAAAATCTTTGATGCTGCCGGTGAGCAGGTTGGCACACTCGGTGAACCAGCAAAGGAAAGTGTGTTAAATGAATCCAAGTTAATGCGTATTGATAGCCCACCTGTCAGTGTCACCTCAAGGCGCGCTATTGATGAACCTCTCATTACTGGAATTCGAGCAATCGATGGTTTATTGACTTGTGGGTTAGGGCAACGCATTGGTATTTTTGCGGCCGCAGGCAGCGGCAAAACATCGTTAATGAATATGATCATTAACCACGCTGAAGCGGATATTCATGTGGTGGCTTTAATTGGGGAGCGTGGTAGAGAGGTTATTGAATTTATTGATGAACTGCAAAACTCACCTCATGCAGGTCAGACTATTTTAATATACGCGACCTCAGATAGTCCCCCAATTGAACGCTGTAATGCCGCTTTACTGGCGACAACAATTGCGGAATATTTTCGTGACCTTGGACGCAATGTATTGCTTTTTGTGGACTCCATGACTCGTTATGCAAGAGCCTTACGGGATGTTGCATTAGCTGCGGGTGAATTACCTGCTAGACGAGGTTACCCCGCATCTGTTTTTGAACAACTTCCCATGTTGCTTGAGCGACCCGGACGTCTCCAAAAAGGGTCGATAACCGCGTTTTACACGGTGTTACTCGAAAGTGAAGATGAAGCAGACCCTATTGGTGATGAGATCCGTTCGATTTTAGATGGGCATATTTATTTAAGTCATAAGCTAGCCGGAAAAGGGCATTATCCCGCTATTGATATTCTGCATAGTATTAGCCGCGTCTCCTCGAAAGTAACAACAGAAAAACATCAACAATTCGCGATTAAAGTCCGTGAGCGGTTATCGCGATTAGAACAAATCCAATTGTATTTAGAGCTTGGAGAATATCAGCGTGGTGAAAGTATCGATAATGATAATGCGTTAGATAAAAAAGAGGAAATAGAGCAATTTTTAAAACAAAAAATCAATGAAGCAGAACATTTTGATGCAATGTTAAATCAACTCAGTCATTTGGCATCTTAATGATTAAAGACCTCCTTGCACTCAATGAAAAACGGTTTGAAAGCGTTTTGCAGGAGCAATTGAAATTGCAATCATTCATGAATGCATTGCAACAACAACGTACAGACATTCAATCACGAATTAATGTGTTGAATACTCAAATGGGCTTATATGAATTATCGGCGGAATTAAACAAAGTTGCTTTTTGGGAGCGTCAGCGACTAAAAGCCGCCTTGTTAGCTGAAATTGCCCACCTTGAATATCAAATTGAATCGATGAGTGCCGAGTTAACCAAATATGAACAATCACGAAAACATCTTGTTCAGCGTATGTTCACTTTACGTAACAAGTGCGAAAAATTCCGAAATTATCTCAAGCAGCAACGAATTGCTCGGTGTTTAAAATTAGAACGTCAGCAACAAAATGAAATTGAGGAGTTGTCCGTTTATGACAACAATAAAATTGGAACTGAATGAATCTAATGTGGTACCGATAGATAAGCAAACGATGGCAGCCGGCAATGGAAAGCCGCTCGATAATCTATCCGTACTCAAAAAACAGATGAAAGCATTGGCAGCGAAGCACGCTCACCGTTCGACACCGAAAAAACACCGTAAAAAGCTGGCTGAAGAGTGTATCGTGCCATTATTGATGCAGTTGCCTATTCACTTACGCCATACGGAAACCGCCGAAAAGCTTATGGCGTTTTGCCAATTAGGGTTAAATGTCGAGAAGCAGGCTGACGAAACCTTTCAGGGAGAACACTTAGCGGCAGAGATATTACCGGTAGCAACGGTCAGCATGTTGCAGAAGGACGGCGGTGGAATATTCGGGAATTTCAATAACACTCAACAGCATCATTTCCCCAAAAGCCAGTTAAAAGCCACCCCAGAGAAACTGGCGCTATTCGGTGAAACCATCAATAAAAATATTGCCGACAGCTTGCAGCCTTCTTTAGCGACACAACAAGCCAAGCCACAACGTAGTGTTCAGCAATTGGCCTCGTCAAACTTGCTATCGCCGATAAAATCCCGAGATATACCACAGACTAATATTGATTTGACCCATGTTGAGACGTCACAAGTGCCTGCTCAACCTTCGGTCATCACGCCTAAAATACACCATGGTATTCAATCTCCCTCCCTGTTATCTGAAATACAGGATGGCGTTCAGTGGCCTGTCATCTTATCTGAAACTGCTCCTACGACTCAGTCATCTACAACACTGCCTGACACTCAGCATGCCTCTTCATTGGCTTTCGCAGAGGCTCATCCAACAGAAAATGTCACGTTAAATACGTTCACTGCGCCTTCTCTGTCGCTTGAAAAGCAACGAACAGCGTTAACTAAACAACCGATTAATGTGCCAATGGATACCGAGAGTACTCAGTCTACGCCAGTGTCTCAGGTTCAGTCGCTGGCAGAGCGCCTTGATGTACTTGAACAACAAAATGGGACTTTACCTGCACCGATGAATGCAAACATACAGGTTCATACAACAGCTCAAGCGCGGCAATCCACAACAGTGGCGATGAATACGGCACAAGTTAGGGCTGAGATGACTGAGCAAATGACGGAAAAAGTCGCAAAAATTGAAGGACGCAGCCTCACTTATACCTTTAGTCGATGGCAAAGTAGTCCCGCGGTGACGTTTGAATTGAATCCGCGTGGTGGAGAGTTACTCGCCAGTACAACTAGTCAGGAAGTTCATCAAGTATTACGTGAAAACCAACACCTTTTTCGTGGTGAGCAGCCTTTATCGATTCGTTATGAAGGTCAGCAGCATGAAAAGCAACGCCAACAGCAGCAAGAACACACTGAGCCAGAAGATAACTAATTATGTTGAATATTCGTCGTATTAGCCCACGAGAAGTGCAAATGCGCGCTTTGCAGCAGCGTTATCAACCTGATGCCGATGTCGTTGTACCTAAATCAGGGGAGCGTTATTTTCGTCTGACGTTAGTGAGCGAGAAGGAAACCGTACAGGGGCTCATGCATGTCGGTGAATGGTGTGATTATCGTTGGCCAACATTGATACATTATGCATGGGATGCCCTTAATGAGGCAGATTTGGTTAGCTTGTTTCATTCTGAATACCCTAGGACTCTTTTTTTCTCCGAACGTTTCCGTTGCCGAAATATTGAAATTATTGATGATGAGAGTGTCACTCAGCATTGGTTATGTGTGCATGAGTCTCACCTAGGAAAAGTGTTGCTGTCCTCTCCAATTAATGGGGTAGCACGGCAACCAGTCGAAAATCGTTTTATAGAATGTTTGCGATTACAAGCAGATTGGATATTAGGCCATAGCGATATCAGCGTGAAGCTGTTGCAATCCATCGAATTACACGATGTGTTGTATATCCAAAAATTACAACTGCATATGTCAATTGCAGGGCGTCTGTTTGCCCGTTTTCAAAAACAACAAGAAGGCCAATTTATGATTGAGGAAATGATTGATTCGGAGACTGAAAATAACACTGAGGCGTCAACGGAAGCACTGATTGATGAAGTCGTGCAACCATTTGATGTAAATACGTTATCGGTCAAACTGACATTTGTATTAGGTCACAGTGAAATCACGATTAATGAGTTAGCGAATATGCAGCTTGGCTCAATATATTCCATTGGTGAGAATAAAGAGCGCGAAGTTAAAGTTTATGCAAATAAACAGTTTATTGCGGAAGGGGAGCTAATCTATATTGGCGATAGTGATGAGTTAGGTTTAGAAATCACCCGTCTTGGCAATTTAGGCGATAGAAGGCTTTAATATGTCTATCGTATCTAATGAAATTCCGCTATTAGCTGTTATTTCTCTTGCTACATTACTGCCGTTTCTTATTGCGGCAGGTACCTGCTATCTCAAAATATCTATTGTATTAATTATGGTACGTAATGCGATGGGGGTACAGCAGGTACCGTCAACGATGGCATTAAACGGTATTGCAATGCTGTTATCTTTATTTGTCATGATGCCCGTTGTTCAAGATATTAATCATTATATGCGTGAAGAAAAGGTGGATTTTACGCGTGTGGAATCGGTCGATAATTTTGTTGAAGGTGGATTAGGCCGTTATAAAGCATATTTACTAAAATATTCCGATCCTGAACTCGTCAATTTTTTTGAGTCCGTACAAAAAGGCACGAATGAAGAAATTAATTATATAGAAGAGGGTCAGACAACACTTTTTTCATTATTACCTGCTTATGCATTAAGTGAAATTAAATCTGCATTTGAAATTGGTTTTTATATCTATTTGCCTTTTGTGGTCATTGATCTGGTGATCTCTAGCATTCTTTTAGCGCTCGGTATGATGATGATGAGCCCTGTCACTATATCAGTGCCGGTAAAATTGATTTTATTTGTAGCTATTGACGGGTGGTCACTCATTTCCAAAGGACTAGTGATGCAATACTTTGAATTAGCACAACAATAATGAGGAAATGCCATGGATGCAATTATTTATAGTAGCAATAAGGCGATGTTACTGATTGTTATATTATCGGCACTTCCTATTATTGTTGCGACGGTTGTCGGCTTATTTGTTGGCCTGATTCAAACGGTGACGCAACTTCAAGAGCAAACATTACCTTTTGGTATTAAGTTACTGGCAGTGTTTGGTTCTTTATTTATGATTTCAGGTTGGTTGGCTGATAAAGTCATGAACTATGCGCTAGAAGTATTCACAATGGCAATTCCTGCCATAGGGTCGTTAGGATGAATCAAGATATATTGTCTTTTTATTCATCGCTCTATTTTACGTTTCAACAGCAATTAACCATCGTCGCGATTGCTTGGATACGAATTGCGCCTACCCTTTTTTTTCTGCCATTTCTCAGTAATAAGTTACTGAATAGCAGCGTGATTAAAAGCTGTGTCACGATTTATATTGCATTAGGATTATGGCCTTTTTTATCTGCCCATGAATTTCAATGGGAGAATGTCAGTGTTGTTGAGGTGGTTGTTTATGAATTGACGATAGGGGTCGTGATCGCGTTTATGTTAGCGTTGCCGTTTATGATTGCGAGTGTTATCGGCGAGCTAATTGATACGCAACGCGGTGAAACAATCAGTAGTATTGTTGACCCTGCAAGCGGTAGTGAATCATCTGAGCTGGCTGTCTTCATCAGTTATATCATCTGTATGATCTTTCTATCGCAGGGGGGAATGGTATTATTAGTCAAAACGTTTGCTCAAAGTTATCAAACCCTTCCTTTCGCGGCTGGATTCACTCAATTTAATAGTTTACCTATAGGGGAATGGATTAATCAGATGGTGGTGAAAGGGGTTACATTAGCATCCCCTATTTTAGTCACTCTATTTATTAGTGAAGTTGCGCTGGGGTTATATTCCCGATTCTGCCCTCAACTTAATGCCTTTTCTTTATCATTAGCAATCAAATCAATTATCGCATTTATTGTCTTTTTACTCTATTTTCAAAATGAAATACCAGAAATTTTAGTCAATTTAATTTCACTTTCGACACTGAATGAAATTTTCAATTCTTCGATGCCATAATCGAGAGAGTATAAGATGGCAGAAAAAACCGAACAGCCTACTGAGAAAAAAATTAAAGACTCTGCCAAAAAAGGGCAAAGTTTTAAAAGTAAAGATAGTGTTGCCGCATTAGTTTTAGTTGTGAGTGCCTATGTGATTTCAGGCGCCACCAGTTTATTTGAAATTGGGGGCTTGATGAGGCGTCTTTTATTATCACCTAATGACATTAATATTGATAAGCTATTTTCAGAATTTATTGGTATTTTTTTTGTGATTGTTTCTCCGGTGCTATTAGCGAGTTTTCTTTCAGGTTCAATAATCTCCTTATTACAGAGCCGCTTTCGTTTAGCAACAGAGGCAATAAAAATTGATTTTTCTAAATTAAACCCTATTTCTGGGATAAAAAAGATATTTTCGCTCAATTCACTTAAGGAGTTGGTTAAAGCCTTTCTATATCTCATTGTTTTTTCAATTTCTGCGAGTGTCTTTTTTTTCTTATGGCGACACGATATTTTTTTACTTTATCGGACAACAATAAATGGCATGATTTATCAGTGGGTTGATCTCTGTATGAGTTTTGTTGTGGTTTTTTTAGCCGTGGCGTTACTGATCATTATTATTGATGTCATTACCGAGTTTTTCCTATTTATTAAAGGCTTAAAGATGGAAAAACAGGAGGTAAAAAAAGAGTATAAAGATAATGAAGGTGATCCTCATTTAAAAAGCGCGCGTAAAGGTTTGCATCATGAAATACTGTCTGAAGAAGTAAAAGCAAATGTCCGTAATTCAACCTTTGTTATGGCAAATCCAACCCATATCGCGATGTTAATTTATTATGATGATAATATAGCGCCATTACCTTTTTTATTATTTAAAAGTCGTGGTCTACAGGCCAAAATGATTATTAAATATGCAGAGCAACAAGGAATACCGGTTGTCAGAGATATTCCATTAGCACGAAAAATATGGCGTTATTATCGAAAAGACAGTTTTATTGATGAACATTGCTTACAAGATGTTATGCAAATCATTAATTGGTTATTACGTATTGAATTAGAAAAAATGGGAATATTTGTTGATGACGAATTGATGAGATTAATTAATGAAGAGGAAGTGACTCAAGAAAATAACCAAAATTAATTGTTTGCTAATAATATCGTTTTTTATAAGAGAATTAAACATTGATTAATTAAGATGCAACTATCACTGTGGAGCATCTTATATCTTCAATAACTTATGGGGTTAATATATGAAGAGTGAAAAAGAGCAACAACCCGTTGATATGGATGAGTTACTTGAAAGTATTACGTCTGCTTTAATGAATGGCTCAACATATAAAGATATTCATGGTATTTCACAAGATATGATGGATGGAATTTATGCCTATGCATATGAATTTTATCAGCAAGGTAAATTAAAAGAAGCGGAGACTTTTTTTCGTTTTCTCAGTATTTATGACTTCTATAATACCGATTATGTCATGGGATTAGCGGCTGTTTATCAATTAACTAAACGTTATGAAAAAGCCTCTGAATTATATGCGTTAGCGTTTGTTTTAGCGAAACATGACTATCGACCATTATTTCATGCAGGCCAATGTAATTTAATGTTGAAAAAGAGTAGTGCTGCTTTGCATTGTTTTGAGAGTGTTTGTGACAGTAGTACCGATAGTGAGTTAAAAGCCAAATCGCAGGCTTACCTTAATGCATTGAAAAAGAATCTTGAAAAGACTGATTCAGCGCAGGAAGACTCTTCAATAAAGTAGAGGAAATAATATGGCATCAATGACAAATATAACATCTGACAGAATAGGTTTAGTTAAAGCCTTTCAACAAGGTGTTAATCCATTAGAAATGGGGGAAAACATCGCTAAAGCGGTGTTAAGTATGGAGGTTGCATGCGAAGAATTAACATCCAATGAACAAATGAAACGCAGTAAGCTAGAAAGCCAGCCACAACTGCAAGAACCGAAAAAAGGGGTGAATGCCAGAGTCTCCATGTTGGAGGCCTTCTCGTCGATACGTAAGATATTAGGTGAAAATAATATCAATGAATTACGTAATCAACTGCACCAATTAAATATTGAATCGGAAGCACTAAAACAACAAGGGGAATCCTTATTAAATTCGTTTTCAGAGAGTACCAAAAAACTGGAAACAAAAAAACAAGAAGTCGCGTCGATTAAACAAGCAGTAGAAAAAGTTGAAACTCGGTTAAATAAGCTGACAGTAACCCAAAATCAGCGACAGACCGATATTGATGATAATACTCAGCAACAAAACGCAGTGAATAAGGAATTGGTCACGGCACAATCAAACCTATCCTCATTAGCAAAAGAACCTAGAACAGCAGAGACATTGTCAAAGTTTCATCAATTAACGCAGTTAGTTAACACACTAACATCCGAACTGGCTCATTTACAGGAAAAAGGGCAACAGCTTATTTTGCAGCGGAATGATGTGACCGCGCAAATGAGTCAGGTAGAGGCTGAACTCGCGGTACTTAGTCCACAACTTGAAGATGCGTATAAGGTTCTCACTGGGCTTGCTCAGAGTGCCGATAGTGATCGAAGTGTATTAAATAATTTTATTGATACCGCCCCTCGCCCTGTTGAAGTGGATGGTGAGAAGTGGGAAAACACTCTTGCGCTATTAACGATGTTGACCGCATCGCTGAAAAAAGCGATGAATGAAGACTCTATTCGTAGTATGAAAGAGCAGGAAGAGGTGATGGCTAAGATCAGCGAAGCCTCTCGTAAAGATTCAGAAAAAAAAGCCAAAGAAGCTGAAGAGGCTCAACATAAAGCTGACGCTGCGAATAAAGCGGCATCATGTGCCAGTAAGATTTTTAGCTACGTCATGTTAGCAGTATCGGTTATTGCGACAGTTGCAACATTCGGCGCGGCTGCCCCATTAACACTCGCTGTTGCTGCCATCGGTATCGCAATTTCGGTCACTGATATCGTGTTGGAAGAGACGGGTAATGCCAGTTTAATGCAGATGCTAGCAACGGAAATTTCAAATGTTGTCACGGATATGCTGGTGTCGTTTGGAATGTCTGTGGAAGAGGCGAAAAAGATTGGTAGCATTGTTGGCATGGTAGTTGCGGCTGTCGCTTTTCTGGCCCTCTCTTTGGTTTCTATGTCCTCTTTTGTGAAAAACATCGCCAATACCGTAAAAACAGTCGCCAAAGTGGCGGCAAATTCACTTAAAACGGTCGTAAAAAGCACAGTGAAGGCGATAACGAATACGATCATCAACCTCGTTAAAAAGCTACTTAGCAAAATAAAAACGTTAGGTAAAGCCGCGGATGACATGGTGGTATTAACGAAATTGACTAAATTGACGGATGCGGCGGAGGAGTTGCAAAGTACAGTCAAAACCGCCAATCAGGTCGCGAAGAAAGCTCGTGATATCAAAAATATTGCGAAAGCAGCCGATAGAACGCATGAACAGGCTGACAGTGCGAAAAGTGCAGCGAAAAACGTAAATAAGATCAATGAACAGACTGACGGCATCAAAGATACGGTGAAAACGGTTGATAAGATGCATCAGCAAGCAGATAGCGTCAAAGATACGGTGAAGGTGGTCGATAATGCTGCTGATCGGATTGATGATATTGCTGAGATCGTTGATACAGGGAAAAAACTGGGAAAACAGAGTCTATTAGCGTCACGCGTAGAGGTCGGCGCGAAAGGGGCTGGCGTTGCTACGTCAGTAACAAGCACGGTCACTGTTGGGGCATTACGTTTAGAAGGGGCGGCACAATTACGAGAGCTTAAGAAGTTATTCGCCAAAATGATGATGAATGATGAAATTATTAAAGTTCTCGATGAGTTGCTGGAGTCCCTGATTAAGATGCTGTCAAAGCAATACGAAGTGTTTAATCACCTATTCACTGACACGCTGACATCACTGAAACAATCCAACGACCGTAAAGCCAGTGCAGTCAATCTCTCTAATTATGCCTAATTCTCATCAAGGAACCCTACTATGACGACAATTTCATCACCAACGCAGTTTTCTATGCCAACTCAAAAGTTAGACAATCTTGAGGAGGGAGCTGTTTTGACGGGTCGTGATACTCAAACGCTGTCAACACCAGCCGCTGCACCGCAAGTCTCTATCAGAGATGCCGTTGAGATTACGGTACCAAGATCACAAGATAAGCCGTTATTAAAGCGCCCTGAGCAAGCGACTGTTAACCCATCGCTCCTGTTTGATGCGAAAAACATGAATAAGGCGGAGCTTGAAGAAACATCGAAAGTGATCGGTGGTTTTTCATCGGCTTACGCCAACCTTCAAGCGCATATTGCGGTAACGGCAACCAAAGTTGAAAACGCCGTAAGAGAAGTGATCGCGGAAGAAAATAGCAAGTTGGAAAACATGTTTCCAACGATAGCGAATTTGGACGAAAGTGAGATCAAGCAATTATCTCAAGGGGTTAACTTAATGCTGGCGGCATCTGCAATTAAAGATGTGCAAGTGGCTCAAGCAAATAGTGAAGATGTAAAACTTGGAATTCAGTCTTTTGATGCAATAAAAGATAGCCAATTTATCGGCATTATGAGTAGCGATATTTTAATGGAGCTACGTAATCTATTGAGTCAGATTAAGTCGATCATTAATACGACAGACCGCCAACTGCAAGCCGATTTTTTAAAATTAAAAGCAAAAATGGTGCAGAGCGCGGCAGATACGACGATCAAAGAAGGTGAGAAAGCGTTTCTTGGCGCGGTATTAGGTTTTGCGGTATCGATGGGGGTCACGCTGGCGGGAGCGGCATTACAAACTAAGCAGTTAGTGAAGCAAACGAAAGCGATCAATATGCATGGTGTAGCAAGGAATCAGCATACTTCGAGCGCGCAGGATTCGATTGAATTGAGTCGTGCATCAACCATCAAAACGACGAATAAGGCCCTGAATCAGCAAAATGATTTGGCAAGTTTACGTCACCAAGATGCCGGAAGACGTAGTCAACTAAAAGCAGATGAGCATCAAACAAAACTGGATAAAATCACCAATCAAACACAAAAGAAATCCAGCATTATTGAGAGTGTGACTCGTCTATCTGATAACGCGGGGCAGCTAGTGACATCTGCTGTGCAAATGGATGTGAAGGCATTGGAAGCACAAAAAATGGTCTTGCAAGATATTGGTGATACTGCACGGTCTATCGCCAATGATAAAGAGAAGCAGATCGATACGGTTTTGGATCTGATGAAAAAAGTATTCGATATCCTTAAAGACGTTATTGAAGGGCAGATCAGAACTTTCCAAGCTGTTGCAACGAGGGGTTAAATCGATGAGTATGAGTGAAATTAATCCAATGCTCCCACAGTGTAATCCCATAACCACTTCCGCTAACAGACTCATGGCACAGAGCAATTTACAGCTCAGCCCAGTAGGGGGGAATTTTGTGGTCGATAGGGCAACGAACCCAGAAGAGCAGGCTGAAGCTGTTTTAAAATATTATGATATGTATGTACCTGATAAAGTTTATCAATACACAGATAGGCAAGAAACAGAGGAAGACATTAAGGTAAAATCCCGCTTAGTTGAGCGCGAATTAAAAAATACCACAGATTTCTATAATAGTGCTTCCACTAAAATTGCTGCGGAGGTTATTCAAGATGGTCGATCTCATATAACCAGTATTTTTAATGTCATTAACGATGTGAATTTAGATTATCAGAAAAGTTTTGGTGAAATTACTAAAGCGGCAACCCAATTTATGGAAAAAGTTAATAAGGGGTTGGGCGCGATTAGCCAATGTTTAGATAGTGGTAGTAATGGTTATATTAAGTTTAATAAGCAAAAGTTTTTTAATTTACTAAAGGATAGTTTGCAAGATTATACTTATGCGCACACTAAAAATTTTTGGGAGCACAGTTTAAGCATAGATAACATTAATAATGTGATTAAGCCAATGGCTCGCTTTGATAGCAAACCGGGTATGTTAGCTTTTTGGCAAAAAAAATTGAATGGGCAAGGCTTTTTAGTTAAAGAAATAGATCACACTATCTATATTTATCCTGATATGCAGCCGATAAAAGATATTTATGAAACCGTTAATCCAATCATGGGGGCGAGTACGCCAGAAGGGGAGATGATGGTGCAGACTTTCCAAAGTATGCAAACGGCGATAGATAGTAAAAAGAATGCGGTTAATAATAGCGTATCGCGTTTATTAGAAACCTTTCGACAAGATAATAGCCATTTTGAGACACTGACTCAGTTGTTAATTCAATTATTAAAAGACCTATTTCAATATAATGTTGCTTTTGCCAATACCTAATTAGTTTTAATTTTCCCATTATTTAAATGAGATATAATCATATTATATCTCATTACCTTCAGATATTAATGATAGAAATATAATGAAGAGTAATATTCTATGCGACCAAATTCATTAGCGCCTTTCAATAGCTATATAGATACACATTCGACTAAAAGAGTGGGTGTCACTAGCCAAAATATGTTCATGGCAAATCATATTGGGAATGTTTCTAGTGTAGCAGAAACCTCGCCTCTAGAAGCTAAACAAACTATGGCTATTCAAGCGGATAGTATCGCGTTACATCGACAACTGAATGATGTTAAAGCGAATAAAATAGCAGAGATGTTAGGCAGTGAAGCCTTAAAGTATCATATCACTCCTGAGAGTATTCATCATATCTTACAGGAAGATAGAAATCATATTAATGCCGTATTAACCTCCTTTTCATTATTAAATAGAGAGGAAATAACCCCTGCCTTAATCAAGCATACGGCAAAAGTGGTTTCGGCTGCATCGGAGAAGTCAAAAGCAGTAGCAAGTCAATCTCTCAGTAAAGAGTTACAAAATATCTTAGCTAAGTTGCCCAATCAGGCCAATACCCTTAAACAGCGCTTTTTAGCTGAGTATGTTACACCTGCTATCAAGGCAAAGCTGAATGAAAATTACACGGATAGCCAACTAAAATCGATGGCGGGGCTGTCGCCTGAACAGTCTGTTGATGATGCAACATTGGTCACTCATTTTTTAACGGGTTCACTGCTGCAAGGCAAAACGGCGCGCTTTGATAACGCGATGCAAGCTTATCAAAAACATAATCTCTGGGCAGATAAAAATGCCTGCTTGGAACAAGGATTTCGTGCCTTAGAGGAGCATATTGAGACAATCGGTTTGAATGTGCCAACGACCCCAGCCGCATTGTCGTCACCTGAATCAAAAATGACCGAAAAGCCTCCGGTCACTCAGCGAAATGTCCCGCTATCTTCTGCCGCTTCACCGCAGCCAGATGATGTGGATGGTATGCCGTATCGTACCAGCGACCAAGCATCAGCACCGGTCATCAATAATTATTATATAACCAATAACTATGCATGCCCTCATTGCATTAATAAGGTCTCTGATACGTCGAATCATTATGCTAATGCGACAGCAACGGTAACCATTGACGGTGTCACCACGTTACCGACAGCCCAGAGTCAAACCGTTACGCCCAAAAGTGCAGCATCAGCAGCAGATGCGCCGACAAGCTACCGAACTGAATTGCATGTTCAGCTCAACGATGAAGGAAAAACAGTTAAAGGAAGTGGCTCGTTACCACAGAATAATGTGGTTCAGACTGACTATAACGCGCCTTCTCAGCAGCCGTTAAAAGATAAACCGAGTGATGAACTATCAGAGACGACACGGCAGCCAGTAGAGGGTAAGGCAGCACCTTTGCTGCAATCCAACCAAGAAAAACAAGCACCGGCGTCCTCTTCTCGACAGCAACAAGTGGGGGGATATACACGTACAGCGGAGGGAAAATGGCTATCAAACACCCAAAAAATCAACCCGTTTGTGCTCACCAGTCGGGGATTTAACCAAAGTACAAATCCTTTGGAAAGGCAGCGGTATCGGGCGGGTGACTCGAATACTGAGAGTACAAAACTGTTTGCTCAAAACCCGAAGGAGCCACCGCAGAAAGCCGTGGATGGCATTGACGACCAGCTGTTGGAAGAACATGTGACACAACTTACCGATCACCTCTTTGATGCTCATATACAAACGGTGAGCAATTCACGTTTGGTGGATACGGCCAAACAAGTGGTCGTTGAATTAAGCAATATGCTTGATGTCGCGAAGGGTTCTGCCATGGAGCTGAAAAACAACGCATTAGATCCTGAATTAGACACACAAAAATCGTTAGGCAATAAACAGCCGTTGGGCGAGCAATCGACAGCAAGTACGCTATTAAAGGGGCATATTAGTGGAGTCTATCACGCGAAGGTGGCACAGGTTGTAGAGGAGCAGCCAATGACAGCTTCTGAGATTGAAAAGGCGCCTGCCGAACCTATTCGAGAGATAGCGCCCTCGAAGGAAAAATTAGATGGTGATACGACGGAGAAGAAATATCGTTGGCAGGTTAATACGGATAATAGGGTATATGCGACGTCAGGTGGTCAGGCGAGAGATTTGTCACGGAAAAAACACTATATCGGCAATGACCAGCGGTTTAAATTAGGAAGTGGGTCATGAGTACCCGTCATTTAATTCATCAAACATGGCTTACCGAGCAAATAAAAGCGATCCGCACCTATTCGGGTATCGATAAACCCATTGAGATGGATTCAGCATTAATTTTAGACTTGCATATCGATTCGTTGGAAATGCTCGAGTTAATTACGGCTATTGAAAATTATACTGGCCAACCATTAAACGATAGTATCTGGGTAAAATGGTATCGATTACAGGATATTGTCGACTACCTTTCTCAAGGGAATACCTTGAAATAGTGTGTATATAATGGCCTGAATGACAAGGATGTCCGGGTCATATTAACGATGAACCACGCGCGCTATCAATAATGAATATTAAGTTCTTTTCTAATTAATATTAAATTTTAACCACATTAAACTGCTTATTTATTCTATTAAAAAATATTTTTAGTATTGATAGTAAAAAATAGCTCCCTACTCGCATTTTCACAACATTAACAGTCACAAAATAAATCCTATTTAGCCGGTTAAAGATCATTTAATCAAAACTCAAAAGACAGTCATGCTATTGGTGAATCGTTATCAAAGGGCGAGTTAATTTTACGAATGGAAGTGGGTGTCAGGTCATCATAAAACGATGTGTTTTCAGGATTTAAATGAAAAATTTATTTTAAAATAATAAAAAATAGAAAATGAAAAATAACGACCTCAATTGAGTAATTTTATTTATGTTCTTTATATAACAATAAGTTGATAACAATAAAATATATTTTATAAAATAAAAATTACATTAATTTATCATCTCATGAAATCGATCACAGAATATACGATTCGTTAAATATATATTTCGAAACATTAATTTCATTATCTGGAGATGGGAATGAATGCGATTTCAGCGAGATATACTTTTATTCGCCAAGTTGCTCTTGAAGCCGGCAAATTAGCGGTATCCTACTATTATGACCGAAACCAACTCAACATTGAAAAGAAAAAAGAGGATGGGCAGGACTTAGTCACTATTGCGGATAAAAATACTGAACAATTTATTCGTGAGAAAATTCACCAACAATATCCCCTCGATACTTTATTTGGTGAAGAAGGGGGTTATACACAAGGTGCATCAGAATATACTTGGGTCGTTGACCCTATTGATGGTACTAGTGCATTTATTTTTGGGTTGCCTTCTTGGTGTATTTCGATAGCCCTCTTGGATGAACAACAAAATACACAAATCGCGGTTGTTTATGACCCCGTACAGGATGAATTATTTCATGCAATGGCGGGTCATGGGGCTTATTTAAATCAATCACCTATCAAAGTTAATGCGGTTCAATCCCTGAATGAAGGTTTGCTTGGTGTCGGGATTTCAACTCGCATATCACCTAAATACATTATTCCTTTTTTAGATAAATTACTTCATGAAAAAGGGATGTTTGTCCGCAATGGTTCTGCTGCATTAATGTTGGCTTATGTAGCCGCAGGCAAGCTAATTGGTTACTACGAACCTCATCTAAATTCATGGGACTGTCTTGCAGGCTTATTGTTAATTCAAGAAGCCGGAGGGGTTATGAATAATTATAGAGCGAAAGATAATTTTCTCCTTAAAGGAAATTATGTATTGGCATCGAGTCCAAAGATATATCAGCAACTCGAATCATTTAGAGAATAAAATAATAAAACCACGAAAAGGCTAATAACATGAGTTCTAAATTTTCTTTTTTTGATATAAAAAGGCTACCGACAGGAAAAATTCCCCTCTCTGTACAACGCGATTTATGGTTAAGAAAGTTTATGGAGCCATTCTTTGTGATGTGTTTGGCTTATACAGGGATCTATTTTCTTCGCTATAATTTTAAAGCCGCTACCCCGTTTATTATTGAACAAACAGATTTCACTTTGAGTGATTTGGGCACGGTGGGTTTTGGTTTCTCTATTACTTATAGTCTAGGCCGTGTGCTCCTTTCCTATTATATTGATGGCAAAAATACGAAGAAAATACTCAGCTTCTTACTTATGCTGTCTTGTGCATCTTCATTTGCGATCGGCATGTTTTTACTGTCATCAGGGCATTCTCTTGGTATTTTTATTTTCTTATGGGCACTCACGGGGTTATTTCAGGCTCCTGGAGGTCCTTGCTCTAACTCAACCATTAACCGTTGGACACCCAGAAAAAATCGGGGTCGGTTTATCTCTTGGTGGAACGCATCACACAATATAGGTGCTATTTTGGCTGGGCCAATCGCCTTATTCGGGATGGAATATGCTTTTAACGGTAATGTGGCAGGGATGTTTATTTTCCCGATTTTATTTGCGGGTGTCATTGCTACATTTGGGATGTTTTTTGGTAAAGATGACCCATCAGAATTAGGTTGGAACACACCAGAAGAAATTTTTGACGAGCCAGTTTCTAAAGATGATACCGCCGCAGAAAGTATGTCAAAGTCAGAAATTTTCATCAAATATGTTCTGAAAAATCCGGCAGTTTGGTTTCTATGCTTAGCTAACCTCTGTGTGTATACCATTCGTATTGGTGTCGATAACTGGAGTGTTGCCTACGTTAAAATGGCACTTGATTGGGATGATATCTCTGCTATTGGTACGATTACAGCGCTCGAATTAGGGGGATTTTTAGGCTCACTCACTTGGGGGTATGTCTCCGATAAAATGGGGGGACGCCGTGCATTACTCGGTATGTTATGTATGATCTCCGTCATCTTCCCATTAATTGCTTACCAAAATATGTCCAGTGTCTGGGGCATTTATATTGCACTCTTTTTTGAAGGCTTCTTTATTTTCGGACCTGTGATTTTGATTGGTATTTCAATCATTGGCTTTGCACCTAAGTGTGCAACGGCGGTGGTTAACTCAATTCCGGGCTTTTTTGGTTACTTATTCGGTGATGGGATGGCTAAAGTCCTAGTTTCTCGTATCGCAGACCCAACCGGCAACGGTATCTCGGTAGGTGGATTTACACTTCATGGCTGGTCGGATACTTTCTATCTGTTATTTGCTGCAACCGCAGTAGGGATAGTGATGCTGGGTGTCGTGGCTATCTATGAAGAACGCAAGATCCGTCGCGATAATCGACTCATTCAGTAAAAGTGTGGTGACTCCCCCATCGATAAGATGGGGGCGTTTTTTGATCAATGTTATTCGATGTTGAAGAAACATTCATAGACATGCTGTAAGTGGTCATGCATGCATCTTGCTGCTTCTTTTGGATTTCTATCTAGAATCGCATTGACGATTAATTGGTGATCTTCGTTCATCGTTTTGGGTAAATCAATATCGGCATAGTGAGATTCCATGCGGATAAAACGTGTTGATTGGCGCATATCCCACAGATGTTCCATCATACTATGCAACACTTCATTTCCTGTCATTTCACTGATCAGCAAATGAAAACGTTTATCTTCGCGCAAAAAGTTTTCGTCATTGTCTTTCTGCTTGATGAGATCTTTCATTATTTCTTGTAATTCAGCGCATTGCTCATCTGTTGCATTACGAGCTGCGAGTTCTGCAATCATAGTTTCGAAAGATTGCCTCGCTTTCAACAAATCACGTAAGCTGAATTCGGTTTCATCTTTTTCTGGTGTTGCACTGACGGTTTCTTTTTTAGATTCAACCTGTGGTAATGGATTGGCGACATAAACACCATTTCCAACTCGAATTTCAATCCAACCTGTCATTTCTAATGCAATAAAGGCTTCACGGATGGATGATCGGCTGACTTCCATCTGTTTTGCAAGTTCTCGCTCAGAAGGCAACGGCTCTCCTGCGTTGAAATCGCCACGTTTTATACACTCAATAATAAGGTTTGAGATCTGGCGGTACAATCGTTCAACTTTCAGTGGGGCTAATGCCATGTTAATTCCTCGGTATTCTCATCCTATCGCCACATATCATACGCTCTAATCGCTGCTAGCTACTAATCTGAATGATAAAAAAACAGATTTGTGAGCCATATCAAGTTAATTTTTTTCAAATTCAATAACTATAATACCGGCCTGACCACCTGACAATCGAGCCACCAGTCATTCAGGTATCATACAATTATAATTACTTTTTTGAGGATGTAACTATGCAGAGTTCAGCATCTGACATAACACCCGATAATATTGCAAAAACCGCCAGGATTAAGAAAATTCAACGTATCTCGTTACTGCTGCTGTTTTTGGCAGGGATCATTAATTTCCTTGACCGAGGTTCGCTTTCGGTTGCTAACGAAGCGATTCGTGCTGATTTAGGGCTTTCAGCAACTCAATTCGGTGTTTTATTATCTGCTTTTTCATTGTCTTACGGTATTTCACAGCTACCATCAGGTTTATTACTCGATAAATTTGGACCTCGTATTGTTTTAGGCGCAGGATTGATTTTTTGGTCAACAATGCAAGGCATGGCGGGTTTGATCCAAAACTTTTGGCAATTTATTGCATTACGAATTGGCCTCGGAGTGGGTGAAGCGCCCTTTATGCCGAGTGGTGTAAAGGTCGTTAATGATTGGTTTAGTGCGAAAGAGCGAGGTATTCCGATGGGAATATTTAACTCCTCTACGACGATTGGCCAAGCTTTTGCTCCACCAATCTTAGTTGCGCTCATGTTGGCTTTTGGCTGGCGAATGATGTTTATCATCATCGGGGTTGCAGGCATTCTGATTGGTATTTGTTGGTATGCGTATTATCGCAACCGTGAGTCATTAAAGCTGTCAGAAGACGATTTGAAATATCTCAATTCCGGCCGTGATGAAACCCCAAAACAGAAAGTGACGCTTAAAGAGTGGGGCGCCTTGTTCAAAAAGCGTACTGTTTGGGGAATGATTTTAGGTTTCAGTGGTGTGAACTATACGGGATGGCTATATCTTGCTTGGTTGCCGGGGTATTTACAGGCAGAACGGGGATTAAGTCTCGCGAATACGGGATGGGTTGCCGCAATTCCATTCTTATTCGGTTCGCTCGGTATGTTAGTCAATGGCATGGTGGCAGACCGCTTAGCAAAAAAAGGTTATTCATTAATGAATAGCCGCAAAATTTTAATCTGTTTAGGACTGATTTGTTCCGCGGCTTGCACGCTCTTAGTTGTGCAATCGACTTCCACCACTATGGCGGTCGCATTTATCAGTTTAGCGCTGTTCTTTGTGCATTTTGCTGGCACTTCTTGCTGGGGATTAGTGCAAGTGGTGACGCCTAGCAAAATGGTCGCTTCCGTCAGTAGTATTCAAAACTTTGGTAGCTTCATTTTTGCGTCATTCGCACCGATTGTTACTGGTTGGGTATTAGACACCACGGGTTCATTTAATTGGGCGCTAATCGTTTGCTCTATGGTGACATTCGCGGGCGCATTAGCTTACTTCTTCATCGTTAAAGCACCGATCGAAGAAACTGTTACACAATAAATTTAAGGGCACGATACGGTGCCCACATTTTTGAGGTGAGTGATATGGAACAAACATGGCGTTGGTATGGCCCTAATGACCCGGTTTCTTTGAGTGATATACGTCAAGCAGGGGCTACGGGCATCGTGACAGCACTGCATCATATTCCGAATGGTCAGGTGTGGAGTATTGAAGAAATTCAAAAGCGTAAAGCAGAAATTGAAGCGGCGGGCCTTGTTTGGTCTGTCGTGGAAAGTATTCCTGTTCATGAAGAAATCAAAACACACAGTGGCGATTATGAGCAGCATATTGCGAACTACCAACAATCGATTCGTCATTTGGCCGCCTGTGGCATTGATACCGTGTGTTATAACTTTATGCCCGTGCTTGATTGGACTCGCACAGATTTAGAATATGAATTACCAGACGGTTCAAAAGCATTACGTTTTGACCAAATTGCATTTGCCGCATTTGAGCTGTATTTGCTACAGCGCGAGGGGGCAGAACAAGATTACAGTCAAGAGGAAATCGCTCAAGCGAAAGCCTATTATGAAGCGATGAGCCAAGCCGATATTAATAAACTGGTTGGAAATATTATTGCGGGCTTACCTGGGGCGGAAGAAGGCTATACTCTTGAACAATTTAAAGCCCATTTGAAAACATATGCGGGTATTGACAAGGCGAAGCTACGTGAAAATATGGCGTACTTCTTAAAGGCGATTATCCCCGTCGCTGAAGAAGTGGGTGTGAAAATGGCTATTCACCCGGATGATCCACCACGTCCAATTTTAGGGTTACCGCGGATTGTTTCTACCATTGAAGATATGCAATGGCTGAAAGATACAGTGGATAGTATTCACAATGGTTTTACCATGTGTACCGGTTCTTACGGTGTAAGAAGTGATAACGATTTAGTTAAAATGATTGAGCAATTTGGTGATCGTATTCATTTCACTCATTTGCGTTCAACCTGTCGGGAAGATAATCCGAAAACCTTCCATGAGGCCGCTCACCTAGGGGGGGATGTGGATATGTTTGCCGTCGTGAAAGCGATTTTAACAGAAGAAAATCGTCGCCAAAAAGCAGGTAACATGCGTCGTATTCCAATGCGTCCTGACCACGGTCATCAAATGTTGGATGATCTGAAAAAGAAAACCAATCCAGGTTATTCTGCGATTGGACGTTTGAAGGGATTGGCAGAGGTACGTGGTGTTGAATTAGCGATTAAACGCGTGTTTTTCCCCGATTTAAAATAATTGCATTTGCTAGGAAGGTTGGGCAGGCTAGCCCAACCTCTTTAGTAACAATTAAATTATCCCTTCTTCCTGCAACACATTATGAAAATGCTGCACTTCTTCAGGGGTTGCTTGAATACGCTGCATCGGGAAATCAAGTACATAAGGAATATTCTGCTGGGCACTGGCCACCGCGAGCACATAAGTTTTACCATTTGATTCTAAAACGATAGGTGCACTTGTTTTCTTGCCTGAATAACCTGTCGATATTTGTTTCCCATTCAATTCACGCTGATAAGTGGCAATGATTTGTCGATTGGCATTAATGACCTTGGCAGGGATAGCCATCAGTTGCAAAGGCTGGCTCCCGACAGATAATAACTCTTTTCTTATTTTGCTGATGCGTATTTGGGCACGAATAAAAAAGAAGATACAAAAAATAAATAAGCCAATTAATGCAATAGTGGTAACAAAGCGAAGCATGACATTATCGACAGCAACATCTACGGTTAGCTTTGACGGATCTGTCGCATCCATGAGTGGCATGACTGCAATGTCTCCACCGTTCAATCCTACGAAAGTGAAGTCATGGGAGACGACATTGTGTTTATAACGCAACTCAACTTTACAGTTGGTGATCACCAATAAGTTCGTTTTGCAGGAGCCATCAATATCCGCATCAACGGGAACGGCATTCTGGCCAATTTTATAGTCATAAGCGATGTTAGGTAGCTGATACGCACTGAATGCGGTTAATACGACTAGGAACACAATCAAAAATAGCGAACGAATCATGCCGCCATCGCCTGATAGTGGTGTTAATTTTAGTGATCGTTGTGGGAAGGCGTTTAAAACTTTATCTGAAAGTTGAAGATTATTTTGCACAGGTAAAATATCCATTTATGTTAATTTTTAGAGAATTATAAAGATTTGCTGAATAATAATAATGAGATAATTACCAAAAAACACATCAGGTTTACCTGAAAACGTTTTAGTATAGATGGTCTTTATTTGACGCTATCTTAATGTACAGCCTACTCAGTACTGATAAAAGGAACCGAATGATGAGTGGTGAAAATCTTCAGCATGAAAATTTAAACAATAAAAAAGTCATTATTGTGCATGGTTATACGGCATCGCCTGAGAAAAATTGGTTTCCTTGGTTAAAAGCACAGCTTGAGCAGTGTGGGGCTAGCGTATTCGTTCCTGCTATGCCTGATCCACAAGCGCCTGATCCCCAACGATGGTTGCAGTTTTTACTGGATGCAAATATTAAATTGGACACAAATACGGTGTTGATCGGTCATAGTCTTGGTTGTGTTAGCGTATTACGTTTCCTCGCGGAGCAGCGACAGCGGGTAGGTGGTTATATCTTCGTTTCTGGTTTTACTGATGAGCAAAAAACATTGCCTGAATTGAAACCTCATACTGAGTTTATATTCGATTACCCTTATTTGAAATCATTAGCTGACTATCGCGTTTCTGTGATCTCAAATAATGATCAGATTGTTTCCCCGCAGTCATCGAGAACATTAGCGGATAATTTAGAAACAGAGGTTATTACGGTGGAAAATGCAGGACACTTTCTCGATAGGGAAGGGTTTTGTGAGTTTCCACTGATATTGGCACTGTTAAAAAATTGGCGTTGCTAGCGATGCCCAACCAGTAAGACGGCGGGAGTTGAACCCCCGTCTTTTTGGACAAACAGTTAGCCTACTCTCTTCTCAATTGAGCCGGAAGCTAAGTTCCCTTTGTGGAAGCTGGCTTGCCTTGGTGAAATGCGTGCAACCGCTTCAGCAGAACAAGAAGCATCCACGAGGACAAAGCTGGCATCGTCGCCTGCAACTGGCCACACTTGCTTGCCTTTGTTATCCAATGGCAATGTATTCCCCGTCGCGATTGCGAGTGAACGTGATAGAGCATGTTCATCTGGGCGCGTGTAAAGTTGAGCGTATAAATTGGCTTTTTCTAACATGTCGCCTAGGCCAAAAGGAGACCAATGGTCAATAACGCTATCGGTTCCAGACATCACAAATACACCGTGTTCATTCAGTATTTTCAATGGCATATGTAATGTACCGATAGGAACCGTAGTGGCGATGCTAATCTGTTGCTCAGCAAGGCGCTGCGCTGTGGTGTTGGCTTGCTCTGGTGTCAACGTTGTGAGAGCAAAGGCATGGCTGATAGTGACTTTACCGCGTAAACTGCGGTTTTTATCCACAGTATCAATCATATAATTAATGGCTGCTAAGCCCGCAGGGCTGGTTTCATGAAGATGAATATCAACGCCTTTATTGTAATCCAATGCAATTTGGAACAGGGTATCGAGTGATTTTTCCATCGCACCATCGACGTGAGTTGGATCGAGTCCACCAACATAATGTGCCCCCGCTTGCATTGCTTCACGCATTAAAGGTTCTGATTTGGATAATAGCAAGCCATGTTGTGGGAAAGCGACGATTTCACAGGTTAGGTCCTGCTGATGTTTATCAAGAACCTGTATGAGAGCCTCAAGATTTTTAAGCCCTGAAACGGGTTCGATATTACAATGGCTACGCGCGATAGTTGATCCCTTAGATTGGATCAAGCTGATCAGCGCGTGAGCACGCTCTTGTGTGTAAGGTTGTAACTCAGGGAGTAATTTTTGCTCCAGTGCAATCATATCCAGTATGGTTTTGCCTTCACGTGATTCAGGAGCCTGCCAAGGACCACCATAAAAAGTTTTATCAAGGTGAATATGCATATCGCGAAAAGCGGGGAGCATAAGCTTATTATTCGCACTGTATGCGGCTAATTGGCTATTCTGATGTTGTGTATTTGGCAGGATAGCCACGATTTTACCTTGCTTGATCTCGAGCGTGTGTAACGCTGTTTTCGTGCCGACGACAGTATTATCACGATAGTTAAACCCTGTCTCAAGTAACACATTATCAAGATAATAGTGGCTATCTGTAATCTTTGACGTCGTGCTTGATGGGACTGAATCGGTTTCAGCGATAGCAATACCTGACATCGCACCAAATAGCGTGCAAGTCGCAGCCAGTTTTGCACTCGTAGAAAGGAACTCTCTTCTGTTGGATTGCATAGAAACTCCTTAATTAGGCAGTTTTCAGGTTGCTGAACGTCGCAACCTGAAATGGTGTGAAGTTAGCCTTGAATAATATGAGTACCTGTTTCGCCGCGTAAGGCTTGCGGCAATTTTTCAGGTGAGGTAATAATCACTCGCTTGCCACCGTTGGCGAGAAACGACAGGCTAGCTTCTATTTTCGGTAGCATACTTCCAGCGGGGAAATGCCCTTCACGCATATAGCGTTGCATCGCGGTTGTCGTGGTTTCTCCAAGTTCCTTTTGTTCTGGTGTTCCAAAGTAAATACAGACTTTTTCAACCCCTGTTGTGATGATCAAAATATCGGCTTGTAACTCTTTTGCGAGTAGCGTTGTGGATAAATCTTTATCGATAACGGCATCGACACTTTGAAAGCCTCCATGGCCATTTTTGACCACAGGGATCCCACCACCACCAGCGGCAATAACAACATAGTCATTTTCAGTTAATGTACGGATAGCCGCGGATTCGACGACACTTTTGGGCTCGGGTGATGCGACTACACGGCGGTATCCACGTCCTGAGTCTTCAACAAAATGCCAATCAGGGTTTGCTTGTTGCAATTTCTCGGCCTGTTCAGCGCTGAAAAATGCCCCTATAGGCTTGGTTGGCGATTGAAAATTGGGATCATTTTTATCGACTTCAACTTGAGTGACTACAGTGACCGCTTGACGATTATGGCGCGTCACCAATGCGTTAGTCAGTGCTTGTTGGATTAAATAACCAATTCCCCCTTGGGTATCGGCGACACAATTGGCTAATGGTGTCAAAGGTAGCCCTTCAACGGTATGTGCGATTTCAGCGCGGCGTAAATCCAATCCGACTTGTGGCCCATTTCCATGAGTTAAAACGATATTATAGTTTCCTTCAAGCATGTCACAGATATGGGTAGCCACTTCTTGTACGGCTTTTTCTTGAGAATCAATCGACTGGCTGTTGTTATCTTTGATAATACTGTTGCCCCCGATGGCAACAACCACGAGTTCTTTCATTGTTATTGTATCCTGATACAGAGTGTTAGAGTCGGTGTGCTAGGCACACCGACAATCGGAGGTTAGTGGCATCACACTGATTTACTGATTTTTTCAGCTTTTTCAGGTTGTTGCTCTTCTGTTGTTTTGCCTTTATCCAAAAAGTATTTCATGACAAATAAGCCCGCCATCATGAGGTAAGCGTATACAAACATCAAGGCTGAGCCTTGTGCTATTCCTACCATTGGCGAATGAATGATTCCGAAGAATACGAGTAGTGCGCCGACGGCAGCAGCAATTGCACCACGTAGTGGTTGATTAAGAATGGCGAAGATAGCAATACAGCCCCACAGCATACTGGCTAGCGGTGCACCATTGCCGAGGTGTACGAGACCTTGGTAATACACCCCTTTGCTCAACAATACATCGGTTCCGATCTGCGCCGCTGAAGTCCCTGCTGCTCCCATCATGCTATTCATCATGGTCAGTGCCCAGTTGGCAATCCAAGGGAATAAACAAATAAAGATAACGGGGACTTCAATCTTGGGTGTTTCTCGCACCACTTGGTTCGCCGTAACAACCCCGATAAATACCAGAATAGGTACGATCGCTGTCATTGGAATAATGGCTAACATGAAAGCCCCCAAACCAAATAACGGAACGATGAACATAGTGATCCCAGAAGCTAACGTATAGCCAATACTGGCTCCCATGGCTTTCCAACCCGCATGACCTACGTACACCGTCACGGGGAATGGGTTCCCCATAAAGCAACCTACAGTTGATGATAAACCATTGGCTAGCATGACCTTACGTGTATTGTATTCATCACCAGCAGCGTGGGCACTCTCAATATTTTCGAGGTCAAAGATATAGTTTGCTAAGCCTAATGGAACCGCGGAAGCTAAGTAAGGCAGCGCGTGCGGTAGACCTTGTAAAAAGCTATCAATATGGATGCCTGGTGGGTTAAATCCAAATGACTCGACGGAGGATTTAATCGCAGCAGGGCTTTGTAATCCTGAAATCCATGCCAATACGGTACCTGCGATCAGAAGCAATAAGCCTGTCGGTATACGGGCAAAGATCGGTTTTTTACCAAACCAGTTGATAAAGATGAGCAGTAAAACGATAAATGAGACGGTCGGGGCTTCAAATGCTTGTAGCATTGGGTTCATGGCCAGTAACAGCAAACCTAGCCCAGATAAACAGGAAAGCAAGACAGTGCGAGGGATCATTTTACGGATCGTTTCACCGAGGAATGAGCCACCAACAAGGATCATTGATTCCACAAAACACCAAACCAGTGCAATCTGAATGGCAAACTCCGCATTTTGCGTAGTTTGATAGACTGGCATGATGACTAAAAAGGTGACGGTAAAAATAGAGGGTGCACTTGGGCCAGACGGTAGTGCGGTAACATCGTCGCGCCCAGTTTGTTTGGCAAGTTGCTGGCCAAAATAAGCATAGCTGACACTCGCAAGTAAGACGGCAAAACCAAAAGCGGGTGCAATACGTCCATAAACAATATCTTTTGGGATACCGACGACAAAGATCAGTAGCCCCATCATTGTGAGCAGATTAGTTAAGTTATTGGTCATTAGCCCGAAGTAGGCCGCCCAGTCACCACGTTTCCACTTTAGTTTCGTTACACTCATGGAATGTATCCTTCAAAGAAGAGACTGCGGGGGCAGTCATAATTAAAAACCCTATTTGCTCTGGTGAATCACAACTCATTAGTCTGGATTGCCCAACCGAAGTTGGGCTTATTATCTGTGTGACTAGGCGTATTTTTCGGCGTAAGACAACATCGCTTTTTCAAAGCAATCAAACGGAGGGTGAACAATACCCGCCCCAATCATACCGATACCTGCATCTTTATGGGCAATTGCGGTATTGATGACCGGAAGGATACCGCTGGCGGCAACCTTAGTGATATCAATGGCAGTAGGAATACCCATAAAGCCAAGCAGAGGAATCGTCACATTTGGGTTTTCACCTAAAGTGATTTCACGCATCTGCCTTGAAAAATCAATAGCTTCTTCAACGGTACCTCCGACGAGAGCAACAATGGCAGGCGCTGTTGCCATGGCGAAGCCACCAATACCATAAGTCTCAGTAATTGCGGAGTCTCCAATATCGAGGCCAGAGTCTTCAGGTTTATAACCTGCAAACATAGGACCAATCACTTGTTGCGATGGACCCGTAAACCATTGGCCCGGTAGCCCACTGATACGTAAACCGAACTCATAACCGTTACGTGCCATGGTCGTGACGACGGTGCTGTATTCGATACCATGTGCCGCATCCATTGCCGCTTTACACATCGCCATCCAAGTTGGGCCTGAGAAATAATCACTACTTGCCACAAAATCAAATACTTCTTTTTGTTGAGCAACAGAAAAATCAGTTTGGATGATATACGGTGTTAATGCTTGGATGAGCAGTGTGGTGCCTGCATTATTACGGTTATGACATTCATCCCCCATATGCAGGGCTTGCGCTAACATTAAGCGCAGGTCTATTTCACCAGCGAGCTTCATCGCGTCACGTAGCATTGGACCTAAAACATCACGCATCCAGTTCAAGCGGTCGATAACACTTTGGTCATTGGCCCCCATCCGCAAAATTTTTGCCATTTGCTCACTAAGGTTAGTGAAAGCGCGATTACCATACGTTTTGTTTTCAACAATGTGCATAAACATGGAGGCAGAGGTCACTCCCGCCATGGAGCCTACACAGTCGTGTTCGTGACAAGGGGAGAAAATGATCTCACCAGAAGCGGCAACACGTTCAGCATCCGCTAAATCTTTCGCTAGACCTTCAAATACTAATGCGCCTGTCACCGCGCCTTTCATCGCACCGCACATGTCTTTCCACTCAACAGGAGGACCTGCGTGTAAAATAGTATTCTTGGTCATTCCTGGTACAACATTAATGGCTTGATCATAGCCGACCAACATCGGTTGTGATTGAATGATACGTTCCAAGGCTTGCGCGTTAGCCGCTGCAATCTTTTCTTGTAATGCGGCGTTACTTTCAATTTTGTCTAATGCACGGATGACGGCAACGTTACCTTGCCCAGGCGGTGTCCAATTCAAATGTGTTACGGGAACATGTTGTTTTTTCAGGTCATCGCTAAACATTTCAATGCCCACATTAATCACATTTAATGGTTGTTTAAATAATGAAGTCATTATGCTTTCTCCCCTTTCCAGACAAATTCACGCGCTAACAAACCGGTGTTGGTGCTACTACTCGCCCAAATGACACCTGCATCAGTGAGCATTTTCACCTGTGCATCCATTGATGGTGTATCTTGATCAGTGCCTAAAACATACCCGAGGATCACCAGTTCACGGTTATCTTGTTTCGCAATCTCTTTTGCTGCTTTGATAGCATCAATCATTACCCCAACAGGGTCTGCATGAGAGCCGTAACCCAGAACAAAGTCCATGACGATAACACCGACTTCAGGGTCGCGCGCTTCTTGCAGTAAACGCTCTATGCGGTTGGTTGGGTCGATCATTGGGTGAGGTTTGCCATTGGTAAAATCATCATCACCAAAGTCAAGGAAAGTATGGGCAACACTTTTGTTGAGATCTTTTAAGCGGTAATCAGGGTTCGGTTGAATATTACTGTAGACATCATCATATTTTTCGAGTGCAGCAAACATGGCTTCATCACATAACGTACCGCCACAAAAAAGGCCGCGAATATATTTTTGTGTGGGTGATAGTTTTGCTCTCACTTCTTCAATTAGAGGCCAATTCAACGAATGCAAATCCAACTCTTCTTCTTTGACGCCAGTGAGAAGCACCGCTTTTAGTGCCGCCTCTTTAGTTCCTTTTGCGAAGCTTAAACCGGGTTTATCTTCTGGCGTGGGTTGATTACCGAGAAAACAAACGACAACCGGTTTGTGGCATTTTTCTGCTTGAGTTAAGACTTTTTTGGCAACGGCCGCCGCTGGTGGTTTAGAAACTAAGACGATTACTTGAGTTTCATCATCCTCATCCAGCATTTTCAGCGCATCAATCATCATGATCCCGCCGATCTTTTCACTGAGATCACGACCACCCGTTCCGATCAGTTGTGAAATCCCAGCGCCAAATTCATGAATACGGACACTGAGCTCTTGGCTGCCTGTTCCGGATGCACCGATAATACCGATACTACCGCGACGAACGCTATTGCCAAAGCATAGTGCTGCACCATTGATGATTGCAGTACCGCAATCCGGACCCATCATCAATAGGCCTTTACTGCTAGCGAGTTGTTTTAACGCGAATTCATCATCGATTGAGACATTATCAGAGAACAGCATGACGTTAAGATCATTTTCAAGTGCGATGCGTGCTTCACGAGCAGCAAATTGACCATTAACAGAAATGACCGCTAGGTTGCTGTCTGGGATGTGGCTATGTGCGGAATGAATCGTGGCATATTTAGCTTCATGTTGTGAGCCACCTTGGTTTTTCTTATTGAACAGCTCTTCAATCGCGATGAGTGTTGCTTCATTTGCTTCATCACTCGTGCCTTTAATGACAATCATCAAGTCGCCGTTTTTGGCTGCTTCCAATTCAGCGGATAATAACCCTAGGTTTTTCAGTACACCTTTATTCATTTCTGTTGCCATGGCCACAAATGCCTGCTCAACGTTGTCGAGTTGGTTAGCTTTTGTGGAAATAGACATCAATGATACAGAATCAAAATAGGTATTCTTTTTGATGACAACTTTAGTCGACATACTTTTCTCCAAAATAATGGGTAAGGTACAAAGCATCACGAATGCCAAATAACATGTCGCTACCCGAACTAGACCCGATATCTAAAATCTTTTGATACTGCGGATAAATATTTCTCTCATCTGCTGTTACTAACATCTGAATAAGTTGCAGCAAGTTTTCTCTATATTCGCGATTGAGCGCCTTTTCTAAGGTGATGGCACCAATTTTAGTGGTGGCATCTTTGGCACGGCGGATACCTTGTTCAAAAAAAGGGTGTAGGTGCTGTGCTGGGTGATGCTTGAGTAATAAAAACGCCATTAATCCAACTAAATAGTCATCCCCTGAAGGAGTAAGACCAATCCCGAGCCCAACAAATTGTTGGATAATAACAGGCAAGTTTTGATGCTCTGCTTTCTTTAATGAATCGATTAATTCGTTACGTAATAAATTTAATTTGTTAGCGAGACTAGAATAAAATAAATTACACCCATGATAACTCAATAAAGCGTGACCACTTTTATTCAATAGTTTATCTATTTCATTAATATTAAAATTTAAAAATGTAAAATAGTCGTCGCTATTTATTTTCTCTGGAATAAAACTAATATTATTAGGCTGCCATTGATGACATAAAGAGAATGACAGAAAGTAATGGTCGCCAAAATAAATTTTTTTATCCGATAAATAAACGTTTTCTCCTTCTTTGATATTTAATTGAGAAAGATCACTATTCAATAATCGACAACTGTTAGGGGCATTATCTAATTCGGCGCTCAGTAAGGTAAAAAGTGAATGATTAATCGAAATATTGATCGCCTTACGGAAAACCTGTTCTATGTGGCCTGATAATGAAGGCTGATTTAACAGATTGAAAAATGTTATATCAGCCGAGAGTCCATGCAGTTGTTGTCGTTGAGTCTTGATGTTATTCACAAGCCTCCTTGTAATGCACTATGCACCGGCTGCTATCAATAATTCAGCAATTTCGTGATAGCCTTTTTCGCGCGCTAACTCTAATGGTTTTTTACCGTATTTGTCGGTCATATGCGGGTTGGCACCGTGCTCTAGCAACATTTTGACAATCTGCTGCTGTTTTTCACCGCCATCATTCAGCACGATCGCTTCCAGTAGTGGTGTCCAACCGACAAAGTTTGTGTGGTTAACATTAATATCTGTTTTTTCGAGTAATTCTCGCACAATGTCGACATGGCCTTTTTCGCTTGCAGGCGTGATGCCCACACCACCAAAGCGAGTCAATAAATCAAGGTTTGGCTTAGCGGGGAGTACGATGCGTAGTAATGTTAAATCATTATTTAAGCAACTTAATAAAAAAGGATTAAAACATGTTTGGTCTTGTTTATTAATATCTGCACCTGCATTAATCAGGAAAGTCACACACTCATAATGTTTATTGAGACTTGCATTCACAATAGCAGTACGGCCTTGGCGGTTGGTTGTATTGATATCAACGCCCTTTTTCAGGCAGTTTTTTAATAAATCTAGGTTGCCTTGTTCTGCTGCGGATAAAAACTCTTGCTCTAATGTCATGTTTTTCCCCTTATTAAATTATTTGATTTCAGCATCAAATAACGAAATAGATAAAGACAATATTTAAATGTGACCCAAGTAAATGAAGCGTTATGGGCATATTTATGATGAATTAAGCATAGCAAGCAGGTGAGATAAATAGAATCCATTTAAAATTAATTCATCAATAGCTACTTTTATTGTTGATTTTAAATCAACAATAACGATTTTTTGTGCGTGATAGCATGATTTTTTGTCGCTTTTGCCGTGTTTTTGGATAAAAAATAAGCAATATAATGAAATTTTGTTTGCTAATGAGAAGGGGAAAAAAGGATTTGATCAATTTTGTGATATAACTCAAATTAAAAGTTTTTAAACTGTTAACAATGTAAAAGAGTTGATCGAGATCAGCGAGATTGTTAATAGAATTTTTTATTATTCATTTCAATAAGATTAGCTATTTTGGTTATAAATAGTTGGTTTCGTATTACATCGGTTTTTGCCAAAAAAGCAAAAATTTTTTATCGCTCGGTATGTATGCCGATTTCTGTTAACCTTGAAAAAATGCTTGATAAATAACCTAAAATTACGGGTTATTAAATATAATTCACATATATTCGTCATACTTCAAGTTACGTTATTGTTGCGGATGCTCACACACACCAGTTATCAACCGTAAGCTATCCATCTTTTGTTGCTTAACTGTAATGCGAAGTATTTTGATTATAACTTTTTATTTTGATTGATTTTAAGCCTATTTTGGACACCAGTATGAACTCTATATTTACCGAAGAAAACTTACTGACTTACACGACAGCAGCTAAATATGCGAGCTTTAGTAAAGCAGCAGAAGAGTTAGGAATAACCACCTCCGCCGTCAGTTATACGATAAAACGTATCGAAACCTATTTAGATGTTGTGTTGTTTATCCGAGATACGCGTAATATTGAGTTAACCGAAGCAGGCTATTATTTTTACCGTAAAGCAACTGATTTATTGAATAACTTTCATCTTATTAAGAAGAGTATTTATTCCATTGAACAGGGGATTGAAGCCCGTGTACGGATCTGTATTAATCAGCTGCTGTATACGCCTTATCATACGGCGAAGCTGCTGCAAATCCTTAAAAAACAGTTTCCAACTTGCCAAATTACAGTCACGACTGAGGTGTATAACGGCGTATGGGATGCCATTATTAACAATTTGTCGGATATTGCGATTGGCGCACCAGGCACACTAATGGATGGTGGGGGAATTGATTACACTGAAATTGGGGCTATCCACTGGCAATTTGCGATCTCTGCGACTCATCCATTAGCATTGATGCCTGAACCTATCGCAGAAAGTCAGCTACGTTTATATCCAAATATTATGGTTGAAGATACCGCACTCACTATCAATAAACGGGTTGGTTGGCTACTGCATGGTCAAGAGGCTATTCAGGTACCCGATTTTAATACGAAATGCCAGTGTCAGATATTAGGGGAAGGGATTGGTTTTTTGCCTGATTATATGGTTAAAGAACACGTTAAAAATGGCCTATTGGTTATCAAACAGATTCAAAATCCAAGACAAGATTCGCATATGTTACTCGCGACCCAACACTCTGCAACAGGATTAGTGACACAATGGATCCGTAAAGAATTCACGGCCAATGGTATCTTGGCCAAGCTATACAGTGATCTGCTTAAACCCATTAGCCACTAAGTCCGTTATGCGGTACTAGAATTTATTCCGTCGCAACGAGTAGCGCTTTATAAATCGCATCAGGGATCACGCTACCATGCGTTTTGTCTGGGTAGAGAGAAAACTGACAATGGCGCCCGTGGTTTGCAATTTCAGTGCACAATTGGCGTGCAGTAATCCAACTAGAACGGGATTGATAATGTTTAATCTGCTCTTCACTAAGGCGTGATAAATCAGGCTTCTCCTCTAAACCCCCCAAGGTAATAAATAAAGGCGCTGCATTGTGTTCTTGGGTCAGTTTATCCCTATTTATCATTTCACCTTTTCCCCACCATAATGAGGGGCTGGCTGACACAAAGGATTGAAACGCTGTCGGGTGATTTTGATAAGCCATCAAAGTAAATAGTCCACCGAAGGAGTGACCAAATAGCGTTTGTCTTTGTTTATCAAAAGTGAAGTTTTGCTCAGCCCAAGGACGAATTTGTTGATCGAGGAACTGATACAGTTCATCGGCGCCTCCGCCGTGTGTAAACGCATCACCGGAAACGCGGGGAGTATAATCGTAGTCGCGTAATTTCTTGGGAAAAGCCTCATCGGTTGGGTAACCGATACCAATAATAATAGGCAATTTATCCGCTGGGAGTGTTTGGATTGCGCGATTCACAGCTAACGGAAATAATCCATTACCATCAAGCATATACAAAATAGGCCTTGTTGTTCCAGCGGAATGAGGAACTGCGCTAAAAATTCGATAGCGACGCTTTTCGTTAGCCGAATTTTCGTTGGTCATGTCATGATGCTGAACAGCATAAAACTGACTCACTTGCTCATCTAACTCGGGGATCTTTTGCGATGGACGAGCAGCAGCGGGTGTTATTAAGCTGATTGAGAGTAATAAACTCGAAATAATTAATTTATTTAGCATAGTTTGTGAAAACAACATTGATGAAAGCGGATACCGAGCAAGGATATTCTTTAATTGATTGTCTTTTTGGCTCTTCGCCAACTCGCACTCAAATGACGGAGAAAACTTGCTAGATATCCACCTAAAATAGTTAAAATAAATTAAAAACTCACATTGACGTTGGCCCAATAACGGCGTCCATCTTCAACATCCCAGTTGCCACTATTTGTGTCAATCTTAGGACCTTTTTCATTAGCGATATTCAATACGGCTAAATTGAGCTTGGTATTTTTAAGTAACTGATAAGTCATGCCTACATCCATTGTAGTGTAGCCGCTACGGTAGCGCGGTGCCGTATAGCCATTACGCTGTGCCGCCCAGATTTGCTTACCTTCATAATGTGCACGAGTGTATAGATTCAAGTCTTCACTATATTGCCAATCGAGTTTGGCATTAGCGGTGTGTTTTGGTGTCTTATCCAATGGATAGCCTTTCAAAGATATGCCATTGCTTAGCTTTTCATCATCACTTTTACGCTCTGAATCAACATAAGTGTAGTTTAAGCTAAGTTTCCAATCTTCTGCTAGAGGAATACCTGTCGCGACTTCGACACCTTTGATATTGGCTTTACCTACGTTGTCATAAGTGTAGAGTTTTAGACCTGTAATTGGATCCGGTTCACCTGTGTAGTAACTGGTGAGTTTATTTTTAAAATCAGTATTAAAGAGCGTAAGGCTCGCATTGAAACCTGACTCGTGGTCATAGGCAATGCTGATCTCTTCACTCAGGCTTTTTTCTGGTTTCAGGTCTTTATTACCATAAATAATTCCTTCCCCTTTTTCGGTTGATGTTCCATAGTTTGGGCTCACTTCACGTAGTGTTGGGGCACGGAAGGCTTGTGATACGCCACCTTTAATGGTGATTTCGTCAGTGAGATAATAGATAGCATAACCACGAGGATTCCAGTGGTTACCATAAAATTCATGATGGTCTAATCGTAACCCGCCAGTCAGGATAAGGTTTTCTGTTGCCGTAAACTCATCTTCAATAAAGAAGGCATACTGGTCAGCACTGAGCGTCGTATCTTCCGTTGTTTTTTTTCCTGTTGCCGAAGTGTCTTTTAATTTAGCATGTTGGAATTGTCCACCGACAGTCATGATATTATCAGGAAGGAAAGCGACCACTTTTCCATCGACAACAGTATTGGTGATTTCAGGCACACGAGCTTCATAGACAAAATGGTAATCACCCGCGCTATCTTTGACTTCTGACTTGGTATGGCGTTTAGTTTGTTCTTGGTAAACACTTAATTCGGTGTTAACGAGATCCCAATCCCCTTTATAGGTTAAAGCAAAGTGATTTCGGTTATTGTGGAGCTCTGTTTTAGTATTTTTCTGTTTTGACTCACCACGCATTGTATATTCGGCAAGTGATTTACCCGGTGTCGAGTCACGTTCTTGGGTGGTTCTACCCGCCTCAAGCAAAAAGGTTTGGTTATCCAGAGGAGTAAACGTTAGTTTGGCGGTGAGACTACGATTATCACGTTTGTTATGGCCGTCGGTAATCTTGTCTTCTTGACGATAGTCACCACCTCCGTACAGTTGTAAGCCTAATTTATCTTTGACCAGCGGCCCTGATAGGTAAAAATTGCCATCAGTCGAATCGCCGCTTTCGCTGTTTTCTTGCAAAATACCACCAATGGCGACATTACCATGCCACTCATTAGTGACTTTTTTGGTAATGATATTGATAACGCCACCCATTGCATCTGAGCCATATAGAGAGGACATCGGACCTCGAATCACTTCAATGCGTTCAATCGCTTCCACTGGTGGCATAAAACCGGCTTCAAAACCACCACTACCATTTGGGCGTGATTCACGGCTATTTTGGCGGCGTCCATCTACCAGTATTAAAGTATATTCGCCGGGTAAACCACGAATATTGATATCTTGCTTATTGGCACTACCGACAATACTGACACCTTCCACATCTTTAACTGCATCAGCTAAGTCGCGTACCGGTTTGTTCTGAAGTTGTTCTTTTGAGATAACCGTAATACTTGCAGGGGCATCGCGTAACTGTTGTGAGTAACCAGATGCAGAAACAATCATTTTATCTGAGTCTTCTTGAGCGAGCGCATTAAAAGATGAGATGGCGGCAATAACCGCGGCTGCTAGACGTGTGTAGTGGCAGTGAATAGACATAAAATCCCCTAGTAAAATACAAATGCAAATGAGAGTAATAATCATAAACTATACAGATGTTACCACTGAAATAGACAAGAAATAAATATGAGATTGGCGGATTCTATAAAATTAAAAGTTTATTAACAGGTATGAAGTAAAATGATAAATAAAGAGTAACCTCAGTGTTATTGAGTATTTACACAATGGTGAATAGGTTAATGATAATAGAATTAAAAGAGTGATTTTATTTATAAATAAAAATAATAAATTTCAATTGGTTATTTATAAGGATCTCAAATTAACGCTAACGTAAAATACCAAAATAAACTCAATTGACATTATTAATTTGCTCACTTAATGTCAGAGATAAACATGATGTTGTGAATATGGATAACCTTTAATGATGTCGACGTCCGCGCCAAATTCGCCAATACCACTGCTTCGAATTTCTATCTCCATGTTTTTTTCTTATATGACCATCGGTTTGCCTTTAACGGTTATTCCGCTTTTCGTTCATCAAGAACTCGGATTTAACGATGTCTGGGTAGGGATTGTGGTCGGTGTGCAGTTTTTAGCAACGGTGTTGACAAGAGGCTATGCAGGGCGTCTAGCCGATCAAAAAGGTGCGAAAAGAACGACTCTCCAAGGTATGAGTGCCTGTGGCATATCGGGGGTATTTTGCCTGCTAGCCATATTGTTGCCAGTTTCGTCAATCTACCAACTACTCTTACTCATTATTGGACGTTTGGTGCTAGGTCTAGGTGAAAGTCAGCTTTTAACAGGTAACTTAACTTGGGGAATGAGGCTTGCAGGTGCAGAAAATGCTGGAAAAGTCATGTCTTGGAACGGAATGGCTATTTATGGTTCATTAGCGGTTGGCGCGCCATTAGGGCTTATCATTTATCAGCAATATGGATTCATGGCAGTGGGGGTGATAGTCATGCTGTTACCTTGTATCTCTTGGCTAATTAATGGGTCTGTTCGTTCTGTTACGCCTTTACAGGGGAACTTACTTCCTTTCTGGTCTGTCATTCGTAAGATCTGGAAAATGGGAATGATATTAGCGCTAAAAGGCATTGGTTTTGCGGCGATTGGTACATTTATTTCGCTTTATTTTGTGTCAGAGCAGTGGGGCAACGCCGGCCTTGCGATGAGTGCATTTGGCTGTGCTTTTGTGTTGGTGCGCGTATTTTGGGGAGGATTACCGGATAGAGTCAATGGTTATCGCATTGCGCTAATTTCGTTATTAATTGAGTTTATTGGTCTGATAACATTGTGGTTAGCTCCCGTATACGGCATCGCGTTATTCGGTGCGGCATTAACAGGTGCTGGCTGCTCCTTGATTTATCCCGCGGTGGGCACGGAAGTGGTTAAAGCTGTTGCACCACAAATGCGAGGTACCGCATTAGGGGGGTATTCTGCATTCCAAGATATTGCTTACGGTGTGACTGGACCACTTGCAGGAATGGTAGTCGCTACGTTGGGTTATAGAGGTATCTATTTAATTGCGGCAATGGGCGTTTTGATTGCCTTAATGATGACGTTATCAGCGTTACGCCATATTCATCGGATAAGAGAGTGAATTTTGGCTGATGAGGAAACATGATGAAATAGGCAAAACCAAACCACATCCATCATAAAAGGGTGTAATATGGTGAATGTATTGCGTAGCCAAAAGGCTACGCAATCAACAAGGATGACTTATTTTTTAGCGTTTTTAACTTGCTCAACAAAATTAGCCTTAGTCTCTTTTTTACAAGCCTCAATCACGAGAGGTGTTAGGGTTTGAATACCATCAACATCTAGCACGGCATCTTCGACTTTATCTTTTTTCGTTAATAACTCACCAAAGCCGACAGCGGTTGGATAAAAGTTATCATCGATCGCTAAAAACTCTTCACATGTCCATTCGTTTAGGGGCTTAGTATCGTTTTTCTTCTCTTCAGCCATGGCCGAAAGGCTCGTTAATGAAGCAGCAATAATACCGACAATAAAATATTTTTTCATAATTTCACCTTAATAATTAACGATCATTGAATGAGTTTTTCATAAAAGGTTCTAATCTGGATATAAATGCTTATCTCCATTTCCTAATCATCATAGATGATGAAAAATAAAAAACAAAGAGCGCAAAATGACGGTATTTATATGATTATTTAAATTCTATCAATAGTGATTTATTATTTGAAAATAAGACTAAAAGTAGTCATTTAATGATAATTAAATAAAAAGATAATTAAGTTTTATTTAATTAAAAGCGTTTTTACTTTTATTAAAACTATTTATAGGTATACTTTTTTTATCGACAAAAAATAAAATGTAATCTTGTTATCGATTATTGACGGGGACCTATTTCGGCACCGTCATTTCAACACCAGAAGGAAGACAGTTGTTCGCCTAGATCGGCTTGCGGTTATCGATTTAGGTTCGGGAGTTTCCTGTAATACAACATCCATTGCCTATGTTGGCAAAGCGGAGAAACCTTTCTATGTCTTTAACGAGTAAAACATCTTGTGTCATTACAATTTCGGATGTTCCCACAACCAAACGAATTTTAGTTATTGATGTTGGTGGTACACATGTCAAACTGTATACCGCCCCTAACACCCCTGCTATTGAATTTGTTTCTGGTCACACTATGACGCCAGAGCAATTTATTCATGATGTCAACCAATGCATTGATACGCGTTTATTTGATGGCGTCAGCATTGGCTTTCCATCCCCTATCTCTGGTAATCGTATTCTCAAAGAACCCGTTAATTTAGGACGTGGTTGGGTTGATTTTAATTTAGTGAATGCATTCCCGTGCCCTATTCGTCTGATTAACGATGCTGCCATGCAAGCTGTTGGTAGCTATGAAGGTGGCAGCATGTTGTTTTTAGGATTAGGTACTGGGTTAGGCAGTGCATTAGTGGCTAATCAGCAGCTACAGCCAATGGAAATTGCCCATTTACCCTATCGAGAACATGACTACGAATATTATGTGAGCGAACACTATCGTGAATCGGTTGGGGATGAGACATGGCGGCAGAGTGTGCTAACGATAGTGGATTTATTTTATCAAGCCTTTATGCCGGATTACATTGTGATCGGTGGGGGTAATGTGCATCAGTTTGCTGAACTACCTGAGCATGTACGGCGTGGCGATAACGACAAAGCTTTTCTTGGTGGAATCAGAATTTGGGGGAATAACCTATGAGTCAATCATCTGTAAATCAACTGCAATTAGGTTTTATTGGGCTTGGCAGAATGGGGGCCGCGATGGTGCGTCGCATCCAACAAGCCGGTATTTCGTGTGTTGTTTATGATCAAAATGCAGCGATTCGTCAGCAATTACCCGACAGCGTTGTTTTTAACCACTCACTTGAGGAATTGGTGAAAAACATGCAGGCACCCCGACATATTTGGCTTATGTTGCCCGCAGCGGTTGTCGACACGGTCATTGCTCAGTTAAAACCGTTACTCGAAAAAGGTGACACACTGATTGACGGTGGAAACTCCCATTTTACTGAAGATATTCGTCGTGCTAATGCATTGAAAGCCGACGGCATTCACTATATGGATGTTGGTGTCAGTGGCGGTGTATGGGGAGAAGAACGTGGTTATTGCCAGATGATTGGTGGGCCAAAAGCGCATTATGAATATTTAGAACCGGTTTTTCGTGCATTAGCGCCTGGCGTCGATGCCGCACCACGTACTGAAGGTCACCAAGGCGAACCGTCACCAGCAGAACAAGGCTACCTACATTGTGGCCCGAGTGGTGCCGGTCACTTTGTTAAGATGGTGCACAATGGTATTGAATATGGTTTGATGGCGGCTTATGCGGAAGGACTGAATATCCTTAAGCATGCAGATCAAGGGCTTAATCCTGTTGCTGCGGATGCGGAAACTGCGCCACTGGAACACCCTGAATATTATCAATATCAATTACCTGTTGGCGAGATCAGTGAATTATGGCGCCGCGGTAGTGTGGTTGGATCTTGGCTACTTGATCTGATCGCGCAAGAGATGCACCAATCCCCTGACTTGGAGAATTATGCAGGACGAGTTTCTGATTCGGGAGAAGGCCGTTGGACATCAACCGCAGCTATCGATTTAGGGGTTCCTGCTCCAGTCCTGACAAGCGCTCTGTATTCACGTTTTGCTTCTCGTGATAATGATTTATTTGCAGATCGCGTTCAGTCGGCAATGCGTCATGCTTTTGGAGGACATAAAGAAAAAGCAGCAGAGCAGGGGGGAGATCAATGAGTCGTCTTTCATTGGTAATATTGGGGGCAAGTGGTGATCTGACCAAACGTTTATTAATGCCGTCATTATTTCGCTTGCATAGATTAGGCCTGATCCCTGAACTCAATATTATTGGTTACTCAATTGATAAATGGGATCGCGAAGCTTTTTTACAGCATATTCATAACGCTCTGGCTGAATTTATTGCCGATTTTAATGAAGCAGAATGGACATCATTCAGTGAGCACTTAGATTTTGTCAGTGGTTCACTTGAAGCATCGGCTTTGCAAGCGCTAGAAAGCAAATTGACACCATCGGCGCTGTTTTATCTTGCATTGCCTCCTACCTTATTTGGGCAAGCAGCACAGGCGATAGGTGAGGCAGGATTGTCCAAAGAGAGTCCCGATAACTGGCGTCGTATCTTAATTGAAAAACCCTTTGGCACAGATCTCGAATCAGCAAAAGCATTGCGTGAACAAGTTCATGCTTATTGGGATGAATCACAGGTCTATCGCATAGACCATTTCTTGGGAAAAGAAGCGACACAAAACTTAATGATCTTCCGCTTTGCAAATCGTGTCCTTGCCCCTGTTTGGAATGCAGAACATATTGAGCAGGTACAAATTACCTATGCCGAAACCCTTGGTGTAGAGAACCGTGCGGTTTATTACGATCATTCAGGGGCAATGCGTGACATGCTGCAAAACCATCTTATGCAGCTACTGACCCTGACTGCAATCGAACCGTTAGGCCGCTGGGATGGTGAAATTCTACGTGACCATAAGGTTGAAGTACTCAAGTCCGTTAGGCCTACGGATGATATGGAGGCGAACGATTGGGCGGTTCGAGGACAATATTGTGCTGGGCAAGTGAACGGTGAAACGGCAACAGACTACTGCAATGAACCGGGTATACCTGTCGACACTAATACTGAAACTTTTGCCGCATTACGAATTGAAATTGATAACTGGCGCTGGAAAGGGGTGCCTTTTTATTTGCGTAGCGGTAAACGCCTTGCGAATAATTACGCTGAAATTGCGGTGCAATTTAAAGCGCCAGCAGGCGCATTACCGGAAAATGTTCAGGTTGATAATAATTGGCTGGTGTTCAGATTAGCTCCGACGATGGGGATGGATATGCATATGACGGCGAAATTACCGGGTATGCATCTAAATACACATGGCATTACCCTCAGTGCACCCTATACACAGCCTGGACAATATGAGGTGTCCGCCTATGAGCAGCTTTTAATCGATGCGCTCCATGGTGAACGCGCGCATTTCTTGCGTTTTGATGAGGTTGAGTGGGCGTGGCGGATTATCGATCCTGCATTAAAAGCATGGCAGAAAGGTATGCCTGATTTGTATAAAGCGGGAACTCAAGGGCCGGATACGCAATCACGAATTATGCGTACAGGGCATCAATGGCGTTCACTCTTTGAACAGGAGAGTCGCGAATGATAGCACAGCAAGCACCGGGGGCACCCGGTAGCACCGCAACTTGGACGAGTAGTGCAAAAGATATGGTAGGCACTGCGATAGGACAAGGGCGTGTGTGGTTTACTGTCGGGTATGGGATTTTAAATGAAGTCTACTGGCCTTCTTGTAGTACTCCGCAAATTCGAGATTTAGGGTTTATTATTGCTGGGGATGATTTTTGGTCAGAAGTTAAGCGAGTTCATCAATATAGCTTAACCACGCCATCATCTGCTTTACCTATTCCGAAAATCGTACATCAACATGAACGTTATCGTCTTGAGCTGGAAATTATCACTGACCCAGCCCGAGATGTATTGCTGATTCATTATCACCTTGAAGGTGAGGGACTGCGGCTATACCCACTCTTAGCACCACATCTTGGAGGGGATGGCGACAATAATTATGCTTCAGTGACTCCTGCGGGTTTGGCGGCTCAGAAGAATGGACAATACCTTATTTTGTCTGCTGAAAGTGGTTTTGCTCGTGGCAGTGTGGGTTATGTGGGAAGTTCTGACGGCTGGCAAGATTTTAGCCAAAACGGTGGAATGCATTGGGAATATCAACAGGCAGGTCCTGGTAATATCGCAATGTTGGGGGAGTTGAATCGTAATTCAGGAGTACTCGCATTAGCTTTTTCAGATAGTGCACAAGGAGCTATAACTCTGGCAAATAGCTCTCTTGCCGCAGGTTATCAGGAAGCAAAGCGCCAGTACGCTTATTTATGGGCTGAATGGAATGAAACGGTCAATTTTCCTGAACTCGATAAATTACCGAAAAAGTTATCCGATGCTGTGCGCACCTCAGTTGTAGTATTAAAGACGCACGAAGGTAGAACCTTTCCCGGCTCACTGGTGGCGAGTTTAAGTACACCATGGGGGGATACCCATAAAGACCCTGGGGGTTATCACCTTGTTTGGCCGAGAGATTCGGTTGAAGTCGGCTTTGCGATGCTAGCTTGTGGGTTGATTACGGAAGTGCGAGCTTTACTGGCTTATTTGATAGCCATTCAGCAGCCTGATGGGCATTGGATGCAGAACAATTTTACTGATGGTCGCCCTTATTGGCAGGGGATTCAACTGGATGAAGTCGCACTACCGGTACTATTTGCCGCAAAATTACATGAGCAAGGCTTACTTGGCGAAATGCGTGGGGCAGCGGTGCATATGGCACGTAAGGCACTCGCTTTTATCGCACAATATGGACCTGCTAGCCCACAAGATCGTTGGGAAGAGAACTCAGGAATTAACCCTTTCACATTATCAGTCTCGATTGCTGCATTGGTGGCTGGAGCGAAAGCGGGTTTCCTTGAGGAAGGTGATAAGCAATACGCTATTGATTTGGCTGATGATTGGAATGAGCGATTAGAATCTTGGGTCTATGTCTCTAATACGGAACTTGACCATGAGTTGGGTATTTCAGGACACTATATCCGTTTAAATCCGAATTGCCATTCAGCCCGCTTTGGCGATGTGATGCTACGTAACCGTAATAATGAAACAATTAACACGCGTGCGTTATTGGGGATGGAATATCTCTATTTAGTGCGTTTAGGGCTACGTAAAGCGTCAGATAAACGTATTCAAGATACCACCAAACTGGTGGATAAACAGTTATGTGTGAACTTGCCGGCAGGTCCATATTATTATCGTTATAACGAAGATGGTTATGGTGAACATGAGGATGGACGCGCATTTGATGGAAGTGGTGTAGGTCGCCTATGGCCATTACTCAGTGGTGAACGAGGCCACTATGCCGCGGCCTGTAAACAAGATATTCAACCTTATTTAAATGCGATCTTAGCCTCGGCCAGTACTGGCGGTATGTTGCCTGAACAAATCTGGGATAAAGAAAGTATTCCAGAAAGAGGGTTATTAACGGGCAGGCCGAGTGGTAGTGCGATGCCACTGATTTGGGCACATGCGGAATTAATCAAACTAATTTACGTGCAAAAAACGGGTGTGCCTATTGAACAGTTGCACTCGGTGAGTGAGCATTATGGTCAAAAATCGCTAGCGCCACGGGCACGTCATTGGCGTGATAATTTGTCTTGCGGGGCCGTGCCCGCAGATCGTGAGCTATGGATTGAAGCGCAAGAGCCATTTGTTCTGCATTATGGTTATGATCATTGGCAAAATATTAAAGAGCAAAGCAGCCAGCCACTTGGTTTAGGGCTATATGGTGTTGCATTAGATGTCAGCGCATTAGCAGGAAAAACGATCCAGTTTACACGTAGATTTGATGCCAAGGGCTGGGAAGGCCGTGACTGGAGTATTGATATCGAAGCATAAATAATCGTTTATGCATTCAATCTTTCAAGCGGGCATTTAATCATGCCCGCTTTCTTTAATATAAATTAAATCAGCAAATTGATTGTAAACAGCAACGCATGATTGAATGGCGAGATGCAGGGGAATGACAGGGTAGTGAGAATTTAAAGCCGCATCGCGGCTTTAAACCTCATTGAACACTCATTGGGTTAGCAGTCTGCGATACACTTCTAAATATGTTTCAGCCGACTTTTGCCAACTCACATCCCGAGCCATTGAGTTTCGTTGTACTTGCTGCCATTGTGCTGGGGAATCCCATAAAGCAAGTGCACGATCAACGGCGGCCTTGAGGTCAGAGGCATGGCTTTCATTAAACACAAAACCAGTTGCTTCTCCGCGCTTGATAGCTTCTAAGGAACAATCTGTCACGGTATCAGCAAGGCCTCCGGTATTACGTACTAGGGGGAGAGTGCCATAACGTAATGCATAGAGCTGAGTCAGGCCACAAGGTTCAAAACGACTTGGCACCATTAATACATCTGTACCTGCAATGATTTGGTGGGATAGCGGCTCATCATAGCCAATGATGGTGCGGATCTGATCAGGATATTGCGATTGTGCATGACGATAGGCATTCTCAAGATCATGATCGCCGTTACCCAGTAAAATAAACTGACTCCCTGAATTCAGTAGATCCGGTAAAATATCAAGGATCAGATCTAACCCTTTTTGGCGAGTCATACGGCTGACAACAGCAAAAAGAGGCTTGTCAGTCTGTTGCGCAAGACCGAGAGACTTCTGTAAAGCAAGCTTATTTTTCACCTTATTTTTTAAATTGTGTGCACTGTATTTTTGCGCAATGAATGTATCACTTGAAGGTGACCATACTTCCGTATCGATGCCATTGAGAATGCCGCTGAGACGTTGTTCATGATTGAGTCGATTTAGCAATCCATCTAGGCCATAAGCATAATGTGGATTTAAAATTTCTTTGGCGTAGGTTGGGCTAACGGCATTGGTATGGTTGGCATAAAATAGACCTGCTTTCATAAAGGAGAGCTGACCAAAAAACTCCATTCCTTCAACATTATAAAACTCAGGGGGTAACCAAAGCTCATGGATATGATGCGGGGAAAATAGCCCTTGGTAAGCAATATTATGTATTGTAAACATACAACGAGCAGGGTATCCGTACGCGGCGAGATAGGCACAAGCAAGGGCGGCATGCCAATCATGTGCATGGACAATTTCTGCTTGCCATAGGGGATCACAGCCTCTCGCAAGTTCTGCTGCAACAAAGCCTAATAGACCAAATCGACGGTAATTATCTTGATATGCATTATTATAACCATCGTGATAAGGGCTGCCTTCGCGCTGATAAAGATGCGGCGATTCAATAATATACAGTGGCGTGCCTTGGTATTGACTATAAAATAAGGTGATTTCACCAGCAAATGTATTGAGTGTGGTGACTTTCTGTTTGTCGGATACTTGATTGATGATGGCAGGAAAGCCCGGAACTAACACCCTTGCATCTGCACCATACTGTCGCTGAGCTGGCGGAAGTGCGGCCACAACATCAGCCAACCCACCTGTTTTTAATAAAGGGAAAAACTCGGCACAAACATGTAATACTTTCATTTTTACTCCTTATTGATTTGTGGTTGGCCGTAGGCTCAGGTATAGCGTTGATAGAGGGGGGAGTGTTAATTCAATAGAATGATCATAACCATGAGCCTTAATGGGTTGGGTCATAATGTGGGAGGTCGATTGGGTTTCTTTCCCCCCATAGAGTTGCTCGCTTGTGTTTAATAAAATTTGGTATCGACCCGCTTGTTTGACGCCGATACGATAATGAGGGCGAGTTACAGGTGTAAAATGACTGATCACGAGCAGTGGATCTCCATTTTCTGCATAGCGAATAAATGCAAAAACGGCGTTGTCATCGTCATCGACGATCACCCATTCAAAGCTTTTTTCATGGTGATCATTATCGTAAAGTGCCGGCGTATTACGGTAAATTAAATTGAGAACTTTCACCAAGCGTTGCACACCAGAGTGTGGGCTAGTTGGAATATCAATTAGGTGCCAATCAAGTTCACTATCATGATCCCATTCGCGCCATTGGGCTATCTCCCCACCCATAAAAAGTAATTTTTTGCCAGGATGCGCCCACATAAATCCATAATAGGCTCGTAGGGTGGCAAATTTCTGTTCGGGCGTACCTGACATTTTGCGTAATAGCGACCCTTTGCCATGCACCACTTCATCATGGGATAAAGGGAGTATGTAGTTTTCAGCCCATGCGTACATGACACTAAATGTCATTTTGTTGTGATGATATTTTCGGGCGAGTGGATCGAGTTGTAGATAACTTAAGGTGTCATGCATCCACCCCATATTCCATTTGTAGTTAAAACCGAGTCCACCAAGGGATGGCGGCAAGGTAACGCCCGAAAAGTCTGTCGACTCTTCAGCTGCCATGAGGCTATTAGGCTGGATTTTATGCAATCGCTCGTTGGTCTCTTGTAAGAAGCTAACGGCTTCGAGATTAATATTGCCTCCGTATTCATTGGCAATCCATTCGCCGTCAGGACGGCTATAATCACGATAAATCATGGAAGCAACAGCATCGACGCGTAAGCCATCAAAACCAAAGCGATCAACCCAATATATCGCGTTATCAGATAAAAACTGACGCACTTCACGGCTACGGTAGTCGTAGATCAGAGTATTCCAGTCACGGTGTTTGCCTTCTTTTGGGTCAGCGTATTCATAAAGTGGCGTCCCATCAAAATTGGCGAGTCCACTGCTATCAGAAGGAAAATGGCCAGGTACCCAATCAAGAATAACATTGATACCGAGCTTGTGTGCTTTATCAATAAAATCAATTAAATCTTGAGGAGAACCAAAGCGGCTGGTAGGGGAATAAATCCCCAATGGCTGATAGCCCCAAGAGCCATCAAAAGGGTGTTCACTAATGGGCAATATCTCTAGGTGGGTGAACCCCATTTCTTTGACATAAGGCAGTAATGTGTCTGCTAACTCACTGTAACTTAACCATGTTGTGCCATTATGTGAGCGACGCCAAGAGCCAAGGTGAACTTCATAGATTGAAATAGGGGCATTACGTTGGTTCGCCTGAATTTGTTGCGGTGTAGGTATAGATTTTTTGGGCAGTGGAGAAATGATGGATGTGGTATCTGGCCGTAATTGGCTACGAAAAGCATAAGGGTCAGATTTTAATTGGAGTTGCCCCTTTGCATCTAATATTTCATATTGATAGTGAGTACCAGCATGGATAGCAGGAAGAAATATTTCCCAGATACCGCTTTCTGGATGGTAGCGCATTGGATAGCGACGACCATCCCAAAAATTAAATTCACCCACCACTGAAACCCGTTGTGCATTTGGTGCCCACACACAAAAATGGGTACCTAAGATATCATCCAACTGCTTGATATGTGCACCTAATACCTCAAATGAGCACGTTTGAGGAGAACCTTGAGTATTCGATTCATGGAGTAATGTGCCGAAACGATAAGGGTCTTCAATGATTTGTTGCGAGTCACCCCAGTCAACCTGCAAGATATAGGTAAAGTTAGCATCTAAGTCTGCTGCGTCACCAACAAAAAAACCACGTGGGTCAACGCGTGATAATTGAATGACAGGGGCTGCGGTTAGCCTGTCAAGGACGGTGACTTGCTGAGCATTGGGTAGTAATACTCGAAAATATGTTTTTCTCCCTTGCTGATGCATACCTAAGAAGGAGAAAGGGTCACGATAATTTCCGGCAAAGAGTTGATCAACGATCAGAGCTTGAGTTGAGGATACCTTCGTTTCTTTCATTACCTCTCCTGAATCAAAGCAGTCGGGGCTAACAGTCTTCTATTATAGTTCTCATTATGAACGATAGAATGATATTTATTGTTTCATGCTCATCATTTTCTAGTGATACTGAAAATTATTTTGATCATATAAGGATGATCTAGGGTATTCAGATACTTTTTATTTATTATTATTCTGCACATGTATTATTCAAATGTAACAGCAACTAATTCTGATATATCAAAACATTGAGTTGGATCAATATCAAGTAAATTAGCGATACTTTATATGCGAAATATGCGAATAAAGCCAACGCGCAATAAAGCTGACGAGTGCTGATGGAAATCATCAAAAATCGATGTATTAAAAATAATCTTTTTTATTATCATAATAATTAGGGGTAAGAAAAGTCAAATATAATAATCTTTAAAATTCATTAAGTTAAGTTGATTCTATTTAAGATGCTCACCATTGAACATTCTCATCATTTAATGATGATAATGTTAATATCTAATTAAGAATAAATTTTGAAATTAATAATGCTAAATGGAATTCTCTATTGCTTTATTAGCATTAGTTCGTAAATATAAGGGCAGTGATTAATAAAGCGTGAGACCCTGAGAGTTATTATGGATCAACCTACAAATTCAGCAGAAACCAATCAAAAAACGAAGAAAGAAACACGTCGAAAAGTGTGGATGGTTATCGCTTCAATTATTATTGTTCTTCTATTTGTTGCCTATGGTGCTTATTGGTTTCTTGTATTACGTTTTCAAGAATATACCGATGATGCCTATGTCTCTGGTGTGCAGGTGCCGATTATTGCGCAAACAACAGGCAACGTGACTCAGGTTAACTTTGAAAATACAGATTTAGTGAAAGCCGGTGATGTGCTGGTGGTTCTTGATAAAACCAATGCACAGTTAGCCTATGAGCAAGCAAAACACGATTTAGCGACCACTGTGCGGAAAACGAAAGAGTTGTATATCAATGGTGATGAGTATTTGGCGCAGATTCAAAAAAATCGTATCTCACTTGCGCAAGCACAAAAAGATTATCAACGAAGAGTTGCTTTGGGTCGCAGTGGCACAATTTCGAAAGAAGATTTACAGCATTCTCAAGAAGCCGTGCAGTTGGCGCAAGCCGCACTGGATATATCCATTCAACAATATAATGCCAACCGTGCCCTGTTGCGTAATACCGAGCTGAAAAAACAACCCGCTATTCAACAGGCGGCTGACAATGTGCGTAATGCATGGATTACCTTGCAACGCACTGAAGTAAAAAGCCCTATTACTGGTTATGTTTCACGCCGTAATGTACAAGTCGGTTCTCAAGTTAGCCCACAAGGTTCTTTGATGGCTGTTGTTCCAGTGCAACCTGTGTGGGTTGATGCCAATTTTAAAGAGACCCAACTTGAGAAGGTGCGTATTGGACAGCCTGTCACTCTAACCAGCGACTTTTATGGTGATGATATTGTGTATACCGGCAAGGTTGTTGGCTTAGATATGGGAACAGGAAGTGCCTTCTCTTTGTTACCCGCACAGAATGCAACGGGCAACTGGATCAAAGTGGTACAGCGTTTACCTGTTCGTGTCGAATTAGAGCCGGAGCAGGTCGCAAAATATCCATTACGTATCGGGCTATCAATGAATGCAACGATTGATATTAAAGACCAAAATGGCCCTGTATTAGCTGAGATTCAGCGTGAAACACCGGCTTTTGAAAGTGACGTATTGGTGTTAAAACTGGCTGATGTCGATGCAGTGATCGACACCATTATTAACGAAAACGCGGATTAGCCCGAAAGGAGTGGCTGTGGCAGATATTCAACCACTAAAGGGCGCAAAGCTGGTATGGGCAACGATTGCATTGTCGTTAGCAACTTTTATGCAGGTGCTAGATTCGACCATTGCTAACGTTGCTATACCAACAATTGCAGGTGATCTCGGTGTTTCTATGTCTCAAGGAACATGGGTTATCACCTCATTTGGGGTTTCTAATGCTATTTCTATCGCGATTTCTGGATTCCTTGCCAAACGGTTTGGAGAAGTCCGCGTTTTCCTATGGGCAACAGCGTTATTCACCGTATTTTCATTACTCTGTGGCTTCTCCGACAGCCTTGGCATGTTAATTTTATTTCGTGTTTTACAAGGTGCTGTCGCAGGGCCTGTGATCCCTCTTTCACAAAGTCTGATTATGCGTTGTTATCCACCCAAAATGCAAAATATGGCGCTGGCATTTTGGTCAATGACAATCATTTTAGCCCCCGTATTTGGCCCTATTTTTGGTGGTTATATCAGTGATAACTTCCATTGGGGCTGGATCTTCTTTATGAACGTACCGTTAGGTATTTTCGTGGTTATCGTCGGTTCTATTATTCTTAAAGGAATGGAATCGAAAGTCGTGAATGTACCGTTTAACGTGATTGGTTTGGCATTACTATCCGTAGGGGTGGGTTGTCTTCAGGTACTACTGGATAAAGGGAAAGAGCTTGGTTGGTTGGCATCGAATGAAATTGTGATTTTAGCGGTTATTTCAGCGATTGCTTTAGTCTTCTTGGTGATTTGGGAACTGACCGACAAAAACCCAGTGGTTGAATTATCCCTTTTTAAATCACGTAACTTCACCATTGGGACGATTTCTGTCAGTTTGGCCTATATGGCTTACTTTGGTGCCATTGTTCTCTTGCCTCAATTATTGCAAGAGGTCTATGGTTATACCGCAACATGGGCTGGATTAGCGCTCGCACCAATTGGTTTATTACCCGTCTTATTTTCTGCGCCCGTTGCTAAGCTATCAGATTTCTTAGATATCCGCTGGATAGTGACGTTTAGCTTTGTGTTTTATGCGATTTGTTTCTTCTGGCGGGCGTATACTTTTGAGCCTAGTATGGGCTTCTCAGCCGTTGTTTGGCCACAATTGGTACAAGGAATGGCGGTTGCCTGTTTCTTTATGCCATTAACCACGTTGACCCTGTCTGGTTTACCGCCAGAGAAACTGGCTTCGGCATCAAGTCTGGCAAACTTTTTCCGTACACTCGCGGGTTCGATAGGCACTTCAATCACAACAACGATGTGGAGTGATAGGGAATCAGTTCACCATAGTCAGTTAACGGAATACATTACAGACTATAATCCAGAATCTTTGCAGATGTATAAAGAGATGGGAGCACATGGTTTAAGCCATGAGCAAACATCGGGTTTCATTGCGCAAGAGATTACTAGCCAAGGGTTAATCATTGCTGCAAATGAAATCTTTTGGTTATGTGGATGGGTATTTATCGGGCTGATTATTACCGTGTGGTTTGCTAAGCCACCATTTGGTAATAAGGCTTAAGTGCATAAAATAAGGGCGTGAATGTATCACGCCCTTATTGTTTTGAATATTAGGGATAAACAATATTCAGGGTGGCTGTTGTTTTTAGGGTGCCTTGGCTGGCTTTATGCGGATCCCAAGCGTAATAGTAAACGGCCATAGGGATACTAAAGTTCGGTTCTAACTGACCCCCCGCATTCACATAGAATAATGATGTTGCATGACCACGAGCGTTTGGGTTTTGTGAAATCACGATAGGGTTATTTGGATTACTGGTTTTAACTAAGCGTAGACCGATACCTTGGGCCGCATTGGCTGTTTTATCAATCAACACGGTATTATCTGAGCTGAGCAGATTATTGCTAGATAAAAAGATATCAATTGCTCGTTCCGCTGTATTATTCGCCCCCCCTAGGTTTTCACAACGCATATTTAATGCAAATGGGGTATAGCCTGCCTGTGACTCATTAATGACTTGATGACGGCTGAGTGTTGGTAATGTCACAACAAGGCCTGCATTTTGAAAAGCGCAAGTGGTAAGTTTAGGCGCATATTTCAATATTAGCGGCTGGCCGTACATATCTTGGTCATCGTAAGGCCAATTAAACCCATTAAACAACCATTGCAGGATCTTAATAATTTGCTTAACAGGCCATAGTACAATGTCAAAAAATGACATGCCACTTAAGTCTGTAACAAATAAAATATCATGCAGATGAGCAGTATGACCGGCAATCAGGGTGCCTTGTTTGGGTTCAAGGGTAAATTTAATCGTTACTGGAGTATTAAGTTCAGAGGCATTGTGGCGACCTGAGTTCTTCAGTTTTCTATTTGGGATATCATTAATGATTTGTGCTCTGACATGATATTTCCCATTCATGAAACTCAAAATCGTCGCATATTGGTTATCGGTATTGAGAATTTTGGTATAACCGAACTCGCTGTTACGAGTGGAACAATTGAAGCTACCCACATACTGGGTTGATATTGTGGTGGTCCATTCTGGCGTAGCGGAGGTTAGTTTATCGGACAAATCAATACTGATCGGCGAGGCATAGCGAATACCTCCACCTCCCTCATGACAAATTGCTTGGCTATAACCACTAAATGCAATCAAGACTAAAAAAAGAAAATGTTTCATCATGACATTCATCTCGTTATTGGCAAACGCCAGTTATGCCATCAAGGTTGTCAGGCAGATTGTGAATGGTGCAAGTACCATTATTCAGCCGAATAATGACCGACTTAGGAAAGGTTTCTGCTTTTAAATACAGCATGCTGGCTTGCCCTACATAACCCAAGGCTTCGCCTTGAAGGTCAGTAACTTCCGCGCCAAAAGGAAGCGCACTGCCATTTTTTTGTACTGCACGACTGATCCAAGAAGAACGGGTATCTGTTTTAAATTTAATTAAATTCACCGAGCCTTCTATCGGGGCACTATTCGCAATATTACCAATAACTTCAGCACCTTGAGTATTTTCTGTATTTGACAGAGTGATGGTGTTTTTACGATAAGGGGTTGCATAAGGCACCAATGCCAACCCTTCTTTATTGGTAATAATACTTTGGTCACCATTGACCATGAGTCCTTGCGCTTTGGGGGCTTTCACAATGGTCATTGTGTTACCAATCTCATTGGAGGCAAGAAGTTCCCAAGGTATGGCAACTAGGCTACCACGAGCGTTTAGACCGGTTTGGCGATAGTCATTAGATTCACTTATAGAGCTACCAATAGTGGAGATATTTGAACGATAAGCAACGTTGGCGCTTGCCATATTTTGGCCGCCTTGTTGATTACTTCCAGATAAGGAGTAGCTCAAACGATTTGATTCCAGAGCAGTGCCACTTAGAGACACCGTACTTTGCTGATAACGAGAGTCAGTCGCCGTGAATCCCGTACTCACCCACATATCATTATCAAACAAAGAGAGCGGGAAGCTAATTGAAACATAATAGCGATTTTCTTCTTTGCCTTTGCCATCGCGTACTCGGCTTGCTGAAAGAGAGTAACTCATATTTGCATAGGCGTTTGAATAACCTAATTGATATTCACGCGTGGTTGGGGTGGTTGACCAATAGTCTCGTTGAGAACCCGAAATATATAAGGTTCCCCAATTTTCTGGTAAACGTTGGTTAAGATTAATGGTGAACGTATTCTTAGGGCGTACGCCACGCATAGAATCCCATGTATTCATATCAAAAACAGGTGCTTCACGATTAGGTTGCGTTTCTGACTGCTGTTTTTCTATGGTTTCTTGATAAAGGCGATACCCTTCATGAGCATGGATAGCGTCACTGAAACTATAGTAACCTTTCGTGGAATAACGATAGGCTGCTAAGGTAAAGTTTGTGGCGGTTGTATTTAAAAATTTACTGTATGACACCCTCATACTTTGACCTGTTTGAGTATCACTAGGTAGCTTCGTTTTGGCATGGGTGATATCAACGGCGACCGCACCAATAGGAAAATTCCAGCCAGAACCCAGCAAATAAGCTTGATAATCTTCACTGGCGATAACGCCGGTATAACCCGTGATTAAGTTATTAAAGCCATATTCGAAAGTGCCTTGGAAGAACTTCGGCTGATAGCTACCATTTTCTTGATTAACTTTACCTGCGAGTAGTGCGTAGTTACTGACGCCTTCTTTTAGCATGCCAGGTACAGCGGAGAAAGGGACGGTGAAGGACTGTTCTTGGCCGTCAGCTTCTTTCACAATGACTAATAAGTCACCCGCAGACCCTGTTGGCTGAATATTATCAATGGTAAATTGCCCTGGTGGAACGTTTTCTTGATAAATCACACTGCCGTTTTGCATCACCTTGACGAGGGCGTTAGTTTGCGCAACACCTCTGACAATCGGGGCGAATCCCTGTTGTGAGGTTGGGCGCATATTAATATCTGACGCGAATGAAGCCCCTCGGACACGCACTGAGTCAAATAATGTGCCTTGAGAGTAGAAATCTCCAGCAATAAAATTTGATTTATAGGATGGTAAAGCTTTACGTAGGTAGCGGGTGTTATTCTGCCATTTTAGATCATTGCCTGCATGTTTACGGACTGAGCTGCTATCACGAAATTGCCAAGAACTGAAGTTGATCCCGGATTCAAGGCCAGCATAAAAGTCATCACTGGATGATGTGTCGCCACGTTTATTATGCGTTTTATAGTATGTTGTATTATATGAAAGCATCGCAGCGGGTATGCCATTCTCCCAAAATTCAGGGGGAACGTAGCCCGCTTCCGTGCGTAATAGGAAGCTTTGTGGAATAGACATTTTGATGCTTAATGTACTGACATCAACATCAAAGCTACCCCCTTGAACTAATTGTTCTAATGAATAATTTTGTTGCTCACTCGTGCTTTCAGGTAACTTGATACCTAACAACGACGCTTCATGTTTGCTAAGCAACACTTGATTGTTATCGTTGGTAAACACAAAGGAATAGCGCCCTTTCCAGTCACCATTAATAAAAACGTCCATTTCTTGGGTGCCTGCTGGCATGCTTTGTTCTTCATAAAAGCGAGACAGGTCTGATTTCGCAGAATCACCAGCGAGTAAAGAGGTATCAAAGCTGACCCCCCAACTTTTTGATGTTCCAAGAACGAGAAAAGCGAAAAATAGGCTTTTATGGCAGCCAAACAACGTCATTATTACTGATTCTCTTATTTTTATTTTGCAATCACAGCTTTATGTTTATAGGCACCTAAGTCATCGACGTACAGCAAACGATAATTTTGGCCTGCAATGACATTCGTTTTAGCGGGCGCTAAAACCTGATCAAAAGGATTAATCATGAGGGAATCCGATAACATTTTCTGACCTTTTCGATCATCAATATTCGCGATGGTGACATAATAAGGGCTATTATTCGTGATAAGGAAACCCCGATTTTCGGCCTTAACAGAAATACTCTCAAGAGCTTCATCCACTCCCGCTTGTAAATGTGTTGGGCGATAGAAAAGCTTAATACGCGTTTTGATCGCAAGCTGCATGGTATTTTTACCTTGCAGATGCTCTGGGGTCGGTGGAATATCTAATATATTTAAATAAAAAACCGATTCGCGATCAGTTGGTAAAGAGGCTGGCAATTTTTTTATACGTAATTGTTGCCCTGCATTACCAGACACTTTCACAACTGGTGGTGAAAGTAAGAAAGGCACATTTGCGGTTTCAGGGGTTGAATCGATATCACCATCATCAATCCATGACTGAACTAAGGCTGGGTCATTCCCATTATTAATTAATTGCACGACTGTTTCGTTATTTTTTTCAGGATAAATAACGCGGGTGCCATTCACAACGATATTAGCAAATGCAGTATGACTACTAATAAGTAAGGATAGAAAGATAAATAATCGCATAATAATCAACTCAGAAATAGCCAAGTTAAAAAGATAACTTGGCTATTTGGGGAAATAATTACAGATATGAAATGGTGTAAGTTACGTTAGAGCTTAAGCTACCGACTCTTGCTGGTAGAGCATTAGTTTTATAGTAATAGATATCTAATGCTAAAGTGTCAGTTTTAGAATCATTGCCTTTGATATCAGTCACTAATGGTTGGTTTAATAACAGAGGGATTTGGTCTGTTGTTTTAGTAATAGCGAAACCAACGTTACGAGAAACACTGGTGTCATTTTCATTAACAGTGGTGTTTTGTAGATATTTACCATCAGTAGAAATATTATTTGCAGAAGAGAAATAAATTTTCAATGGAGTATCTGCTACACCGCTAGCAGAAGTACAGTTAGAGAAAGTAAGTGCGACTGTTTTTTTGTTTTTAGTAATAATACCTTGCTCAGTGCCAGCATCTTCAACAGTGATTGGGTTTAATGCAACAGTGAAATCTGCACTTTTACCACCGTTGATAGTACAAGTTGTATCTGTGATCGCGCCACTAAAGTTAATTACACCACCAGCTGCGCTATCAGCAGCCAGTGCTGGTGTAGCAGACAGAATTAATGCTGTAGCAGCCGATAATGCAAATTTGTTATTCATTTTCTTCTCCGAGAAAAGCTGTATATAGGTTAATAACGGTACATGGCGAAGTTTTTAAATTCTATTTAAATAAAAATAGAACGCTAAACTGGCCAGTTAAAAAATATTTATTAATTATGTGAAGTTTAAATAAAAGAAATACAAAACTATGCCTTTTAGTAAAGGAGTTTTTATATTTAGGCTGTATTTAAACTTCAGGGTAATTTGATTTATATCAAATTTGGCTGGACGCTATTATACGTGTAATCATTTGTTTAAAAAGAGGGTAAATATTACTCACATTAGATTTAAAAATTAAATATCGAGATAAGCTCAGAAAAGGTTGCAGATTACGTGTAAAAAGGCGAATTTAGAAATGAGACTGGAGTTTTATTTTGTAAATTTATATATTTCGGCATTATATATATTTTTTATCTATAAAGGTAGGGTTAAAAACTTGTTACCAAGTGTTTCGTTCTGTCATTTTATGTTTTTTTATTGATTTTAAATCAAAGTGTTATGTCAAATACTACTTTAGTAGTATTACGTTAATTATATAACTGCATGAAATTTTTCGAAAATTAATATATCAATAATTTTATTTATAACATCTTTTTTATCTTTATAAATGAATTTCTTGGAATAAATTTTTATTCTATTTGATAACAATTCACATTAAGAATAATTGTTAATAAATATATTCACCAGTGAAAATATTTTTTTAACGTAAACAACCGGCTATGAATGAGCAATAATTAAGCAAGCTAAGTTTTTACCTATTAATGTAATAGGCAAAAACGTATTATAACCTTAAAAATAATAAGGTTATATGCGTATGAAGTTGTCGAAATAGCATGACTAACTTCAAATTTATTTTTCAAAAAGCGATGACTAAACTTTTACTTAATTAACTATCGGCAAAAAATCAATTAACTTTATTATTTATTTACTTTTTTCTCTCAATAGTCAGTGAATGAGTCGGGCGCTTTGCACGGTACATTCACTGAAACGTGATGACTTATCATGTATGGCGATAATATAGTCGATAAGTTGAGAGACTTATTTTGAGCAGATCTTATTAAAAATGCTTATATAAGATAATCGGAATAGTATCAATCTCATAATGATTCGTTTGACAATTAATCATTATTGCTTGTTGATGGTCAGAAAAAGCACTCTATTTTGAGTGCTTATGGATGGCGATAAAACTTATAGCGCTGATTTTGGAATAATGCCTTCAAATTCAAGTTTTGGCCGGTTTGGCTCTTCTTCTTTTAAGGGGGATACTTCTTTAAGCGTTTGTTGGCAACGAGCCACTAAGTTTTGATAATCCACAGTACCGCTGCTTTTCCATGCGATTTCTTTTTCCGAGAGGGTGCGTTGCGCTTTGGCTGGCGTGCCCATGATTAAGGTATTATCGGGAAATATCGCCTCTGCTTTTACAAAGGAACAGGCACCCACAATCGAGTTTTCTCCAATGATGGCACCGTCCATGACAACACTATTCATTCCTACTAACGCATTACGTTTGATATGGCAGCCATGCAAAATTGCGCCATGACCAATATGACCATCCTCTTCAATGATCGTATCGTATTGGGGAAAACCATGCATGACACAGTTATCTTGAACGTTGGCACCATCTTTAATAATTAGGCGACCGAAATCCCCCCGTAAACTTGCATTAGGACCAATATAAACATTTTTGCCAATGATGACGTCACCAATGACAACGGCAGTTGGATGAACAAAACTTTCAGGACTGACAACTGGCGTGATGCCGTCTATTTGATAAAAAGGCATATTGAGTTCACTCCTATTTGTTTTTAGCATGACTATGCTGCGATTTCTTTTAAAATACCGCCAAAACGTCGGAAGTAGAGTGTCGTTGGTTGCGGTAATTCTCCTACGGTTGTTTCACATATTTCGCTAACGTATCGTGTTGCGGCCAGCTCAATGCGCTGATAAATATTGATACACAGATTACGTGCTATTTGTCCTTCCCACTGTGCTGGAAGCAGCTCATCAGGTAATAGTGGGTCTTTTAAAATGACTCGGCGGTAAAAGTGGATCAGTAATAAGCGTAGCTGAAAACATTGCTCGGGTGATATTTGCTCATCAGATAATTCTTTCAGCAATAAGGCGAGTGGCCGAAATAGCACAATGAATTGATGGTAGTGTTCAGCAACTTCCTGTAATGACCAGCTATCAGAAACGAGGTTTTTCAGATTTTTTCTGAACGAGTATAGGGATAATCCGCTCGAAAATAGATCACCTCTTCACTGGCATTGAGCTCACTGAGTAGAGAAGGGATATCACTTTGAGCACTGCTGGGAGCCGCCATTAATGAGGTGCTAAATTGGCCAAACCCTAACCAACTTAACTCTTTTTTTAACCGAGCTTTTTCGTCTTTATCTGCGGCTTCAAGCAGTAATAAATCCCATTTTCCATCCCAATTTGGCTGCTCACTTTGATAGATTTTACTCTCAGCGTGGCGAAATTGGTTTTGTCCACGTTCAGATATTCGATAATAGCTACGGCGACCGATTTTCTCTGCGTCAAGCCAACCTTCTTTTTGTAGACGGAATACAGACGTACGGACAAAGCGATCTGTGAAGCCCATCGGCTCTAGTAATTGGGTTAAGCTACCCAACCATATTTCCCCGCCACGATGGTGCAAGGCATCGCCATACAGCGAGATAATCAGGGATGTTCCACTAATGGGTTGGCTCGTTAGCGCATGCTGTATAAATTGATCAAGTTTAGTTTCCATTTTTTTATTATCCATTGAATATCTGTATCAAAAGCATGAGTGAATAGTAGACAAAAACAGCTGATTTGTCTTCTATTTGCTATACAGAGGCTGACTGTGATAGGAAACTGAGATTGAGGCACTTTTAGGTATTATCCGCAATAAAGTGCCTCAATAAGATGAATTATATGGCAATCCTTGTATCAATGACTCGAGTTGCTTTACCTTGAGAGCGCGGAATATCGCCACAATTAACAATACTAATCTGGGTACTAACACCTACCATTGATTTAATGCGATGCTTAAGATTATGGCAAATATTACAGCGTTCATCATAGTTGAGTATGTCAGGTTGTTTTAATTCAACGCGAATAGCCAAGCTATCCATATTACCTTTACGACTGATTTCGAGTTGATAATGTGGAGAGAGCTCTTTGAATTGCATAATTTGCTCTTCGATTTGTGAAGGGAACACATTGACCCCACGAATAATCATCATATCGTCAGAACGACCGGTAATTTTTCCAATACGGCGCATATTGCGATTGATGCCAGGCATTAAATGCGTCAGATCTCGAGTTCGGTAGCGAATAACAGGCATTGCTTCCTTTGTTAAGGTAGTAAATACTAACTCACCTTGATCACCCGGCGAGAGGGCTTGCAGTGTTTCTGGCGAAATAATTTCAGGATAAAAATGATCTTCCCAAATGGTTGGCCCACTTTCTCCCGCATCGGCGCATTCCATGGCAACGCCCGGCCCCATCACTTCGGATAATCCATAGATATCTAAGGCTTTAATTCCTAAACGCGTTTCGATTTCTGTTCTTAATGCTTCTGTCCATGGTTCAGCACCAAACACGCCCAATCTTAGTGAGCACTTACTTGCATCACCACCCATGATTTTCTCTAGTTCATCAATAATACTTAAGCAGTAAGATGGGGTCACCATGATCACATCAGGTTTGAAATCTGCGATCAACTGAGCTTGTTTCTCTGTTTGTCCTCCCGACATGGGAATCACAGCCGCACCAAGACGTTCAGCGCCATAATGGGCACCAAGACCGCCCGTAAATAAGCCATAACCATAGGCGACGTGGATTTTATCCCCTTTCGTGGCCCCAGCAGAACGGAGACTGCGCGCAATGAGGTCCGCCCAGTTATCAATATCTTGTTGTGTGTAACCGACAACAGTTGGGCGTCCTGTCGTACCTGACGATGCATGGATACGGATGATTTGATCCATCGGTACAGCAAAGGTATCAAATGGATAATTTTCACGTAAATCTTGTTTTGTCGTATAAGGGAATTTTTCGATATCACTGAGTTGCTTGAAATCATCAGGATGAACGCCCGCAGCATCAAATTTTTTGCGATACATTGGCACATTCTCGTAAGCGTGAGTGAGTGTCCACTTCAGTCTAGAGAGTTGCAATGCCTCGATTTCATCTCTTGAAGCAAACTCAATTGGATTAATCATGTGTTGCTGAGTATGGGGTAGTGTGCTCATATTTGCTAGTCCTTATAATTATTGATATCTGCAGGCTTTAAGTCCTTAATGGCGTATTACCGAGTCAGGACGATATATACTTAAAAACTTAAAGTGAGCGCAGTATTAGCCTGAGCAGGTGTAGGGTTTCAGGCTGTTTTTTATGTTTCTACCTATCATCTATCTGATTGAATTTGTATGACTTTAGGTAAACTAGTTACTTAAACTCGTTCAATAATCATGGCGATCCCTTGACCGACACCAATACACATGGTGCATAGGGCAAAACGTCCTTGTCGGCGATGTAACTCATTGGTGGCGGTGATCGCGAGTCTTGCGCCACTCATACCAAGAGGGTGCCCTAATGAAATAGCGCCACCATTTGGGTTAACCTGTGGTGCATCATCCGGTAGGCCTAATCCTCTGAGTACGGCAAGCGCTTGTGCCGCAAAAGCTTCATTAAGTTCAATGACATCCATTTGTTCGATAGTCAGTCCTGCCATTTTGAGAACTTTTTGGGTGGCAGGTAATGGTCCGATCCCCATAAATCTAGGTTCAACACCACAGGTTGCAGTCGCAATAATGCGCGCTCTAGGGGTTAAGCCCTGGGCTTTAGCGACCTCTTGTGAGGCAATTATTAGTGCGGCTGCACCGTCATTAACGCCAGAGGCATTACCCGCGGTCACGGAACCATTTTCACGAAAAGGTGTTTTAAGTTTTTGTAATTGCTCAATTGTCGTTTCTGGGCGAGGGTGTTCATCGGTGGTGATGGTAATATCGCCTTTGCGGTGCTTAATCGTGACCGGTACGATTTCTTGCGCAAACACACCTTTTTGACGTGCTTGTTCAGTACGTTGCTGGCTACGTAAGGCAAACACATCTTGATCTGTTCGGCTAATTTGGTATTTCTCAGCAACGTTTTCTGCTGTTTCGGGCATCGAATGTGTTGAAAACTGTTGGTCCATGAGAGGGTTGATAAAGCGCCAGCCGATAGTAGTATCGAATATTTGAGCCTGTCTCGAAAAGGCAGACTCTGATTTTCCCATGACAAAAGGGGCGCGACTCATTGACTCTACGCCACCAGCAATCATCAGACCCGCTTCGCCAGCTTTGATACTTCTTGCCGCGAACGCAATTGCATCAAGCCCTGAACCACAGAGACGATTGATTGTTGTTCCAGAAATCGATAACGGTAGACCCGCCAATAAGCCCGCCATTCTCGCGACATTGCGATTATCTTCTCCCGCCTGATTGGCACAGCCTAAGATAATGTCATCGGTGATAGACCAATCTAATTGTGGATGCCTTTCCATTAGGGCCTTTAAGGGGAAGACCGCAAGGTCATCAGGGCGCACAGAGGACAGAGCACCACCATAACGGCCAATTGGGGTTCTGATACCATCACAAATAAAGGCATCTTTCATCATGCTTCTCCTGTTAAACGATGACCTAGGCGATGTGCTCGCCCATAAAACCACGCTAAGGTTTTTCCTTGTTGGTTGATAATTTCGACTTCATAGAAGCCTGTCCGTTTGCCTTGATGCTTTACGTGAGCAATGGCAGTTAGCTTGTCGCCTTCAAAGGCTGGCCGGATAAAATCAATAGAGCAACTTGAGGCTACCGCAGCAAGACCATGGCTGTTGCAGGCATAAGCAAAGGCGGTATCAGCGAGACTAAATAGCTGCCCACCATGGCAAGTTTTATGCCCATTTAACATGTGTGATGAAACAGTCATAGAGAGCTGAGCTTCTCCTTCAGAAACGAGTTCTATCGTCATGCCCATTGCTTTTGCGCATGCATCATCACGGTACATAATCTCTGCTGATTGCTGGGCTAATGTCATGGTGATTTGAGAATTCATTGAATCTCCTTAGCGTCTAACCTGCGCGTTCCAGCAACGAGTTGTCGTAGTAAGGGATTGGCTCGATAACGGCCATCGGCATAAAACTGTGAGAGTTGCTCAAGAGTATGAAGAATATGCTGCCAGCCCAATTCAGTCCCCCAAGCGAGAGGGCCTTTAGGATAATTAACCCCATAGCGCATGGCATTATCGGTATCTTCAGGGGTTGCGATCCCTTTGTTAACAACGTCTAAAGCCTCATTGCATAGCATGGCAACGGTTCGCATGGTCAGTAGACCGGGGTAATCAGGTAACACAATGACGTCCTTGTTTAGCGATTGAAAAAAGGCAATGACATTTTGGTTGTCTTGGACGCTGTTTTGCACTGCACAACTTATCGCGATAGTGGTTGCTTTGGCATAGTCAGCCGATAAATCAAATTGCACCATGCTTTGGTTCATTTTTTGCGCGCGCACAGAAGTTAATTCACCATTCGTTAACATGACAATAACATTGTTAACGAAAAGAGTGGGCGGATTAGGGTTATCTATTTTAGATTCTTCGAGAGGGATCCCGTTTTGCTTTAATAATTGCGCAAATTCAGGGAAACTTTGCCAATTGCCGTGTGCTGTCACTGCCGGTGCATGCGGTAAAATGACTTTCTCGGCGATTGTCGCTTGAGTTAAAGGTTTATTTTCATCGTAATGATAGAAGCCACGACCGGTTTTTCGACCTAAATGGCCCGCTTGTACCAACTCTAATTGTTCAAAGGAGGTTTGAAAGCGAGGATCATAGCCGAATGCTTGGAAAATAGAGTCCGTCACTGCATAGTTGACATCATGACCGATGAGGTCGGTCAATTGTAATGGCCCCATTGAAAATCCACCGGCATCGCGTACAACACTATCGAGTGTTGGCGGATCACCGACTTGCTCTTCAAGTGCACGCATTGTTTCCGCATAGAAAGGACGAGCAACGCGATTAACGATAAAACCCGGTGTTGAACGGCATATAACCGGTGTTTTTCCCCATGATAAAGCTAAACTTTTGAGCTGTTCAATGACCGTGTTGGATGTTTCTCGTCCTCGTATCACTTCAACCAGTTTCATGATAGGCGCAGGATTAAAAAAATGCAGTCCAGCAAAGCGCTCTGGGTATTTGAGTTGGCTGGCGATGGCAGTAATGGAGAGTGATGATGTATTACTGGCAAATAGGGTGTTTTTCTGACAAATCGCTTCTAATTCGCTAAAAATCGACTGTTTTATCGCTAATTTTTCGGCGACAGCTTCAATGACTACTTGAGCTGGCGCTAATTCGGCCATAGTATTAACGAGCGTGATACGCGCAAGCAATTGTTTGGTGGCTTGTGCATCAGCTTTGCCTTGTTGAACGCGTTTATTTAGGCGTTCAGTCAACGAGTGCTTTGCTTGCTCCAGCGCTTGCGGGTTGATGTCAAATAACAGTACGGTATGTCCACAGCTCGCAGCGACCTGTGCGATGCCGATACCCATAGTACCAGCACCAATGACAGCCACGGTGTTGAGTATAAGTGTCATATCAGCGTCCTTTAAATTTAGGTTCGCGTTTATTCAAAAAGGCATCGACTCCTTCACGATAGTCTTCACTACGACCACCTAAACGTTGCAAGTCGCGTTCAAGGTCTAGCTGTTGATCTAAGGTGTTGGTTGCCGCGCTGTAGATCGCTTTTTTAATTAGCCCTAAGCCGTAAGTAGGCTGTGTTGCGAGGTGCTGAGCTAATTTATTGACGGTGGCGGACAGGTCTTCATTTTCTGTCACTTGCCAGATCATGCCCCACTGTAGCGCTTGCTCCGCACTGATTTTGTCGCCTAATAATGCCATTCCCATCGCTCTCGCATGTCCAGCTAGGTGCGGTAAAAACCAGCTACCACCTGAATCAGGAACGAGCCCTAAACGACAGAATGATTGAATAAAACTGGCATTCTTGGCGGCAATAACGATATCTCCTGCTAAAGCAATAGCAGCACCGGCTCCAGCCGCAACACCATTAACTGCACAGATAATCGGTTTGGGTAAGCGGGTTAGCCGACGGATCAGTGGGTTATAAAAAGTCTCAACGGAATAACCTAAATCAGGAGCTTCGGCGCCTACGGAGACATTACGATCGTTTAGATCTTGTCCAGCACAGAAACCCCGGCCTGCGCCTGTAATCACTAAACAGCGTACGGTGTCATCACGTTCAGCAATTTTTATGGCATCACTTAGCTGGTGGTGCATTTCATCATTAAAGCTATTAAGCCTATCAGGACGGTTCAATGTGATGGTGAACACGCCATTTTCCAATGTGGTCAGTATGCTTGGGCTGTTTGGCATTTTATTGTCCTGTAAATTTCGGCTGTCGTTTTTCAAAGAAGGCTGCAATACCTTCTCGTCGGTCATCAGTACCTGCTAAGCCGACAAAATATTGGCGCTCAAGCTGTAAACCATCAGTCAGTGATATTTCTTGAGCGGAATTAATGGCTGCTTTAGCGGCTTTCACCGCGAGTGGTGCATGGTTTGCAATGCGTTGCGCAAGCTTTTGTGCATATTCAAGGGTCAGCCCATCTACACAGATTTGGCTAATTAACCCAGCTTGTAAGGCGCGATGTGCGTTGATCGCCTCTCCGGTGAGGACCATTTGCATTGCTAGGGATTTACCAACACTCTTAATTAAGCGCTGCGTTCCCCCTGCACCAGGTATTAACCCGAGAGTGATTTCTGGCAGGCCAAAGCGGGCCGTTTCACCGGCAATCACGACATCACTGGCTAGCACTAACTCGAAACCTGCCCCGAGGGCATAACCGTTTACAGCGGTCACTATCGGTTTGGATATCTGAGAAAACCGACGCCAAACTAAAGGCCGTTTATCGGTAATGGCGGTTGCAACAGTTTGTTGTTGAAGCTCTTTAAGGTCGGCACCCGCGGCAAAAAAACGTGGGTTGCCCGTAATAACGATCGCCCCTATTTGCGGGTCTCTATCGGCATGTTCTAAATGTTCGACCAGTAGCTCAAGGCAATCGGTGCTCAGGGCATTACGAACTTCAGGTCGATTTAGCGTCAACGTTAAAATGCGGTGTGCTGTATGGCTTAGGATCCAATCAGTTTGCATATGGCCCCCTACACATCAAAGTCGAGAACGACGCCATCGCCTTTCGGCCACGCTTGGCAGCTAAGAATGTAGCCGTCCGCGATTTGATCGGGTTCAAGGCTATAATTGACACCCATTTCAACGTCGCCAGATTTAAGCTTGCATTTGCACGTTGCGCAAACCCCACCTTTACAGGCGTAAGGTAAGTCTGCGCCTTGGCGTAGCGCGGCGTCGAGAATGCTATCGTCTTGACTGTCCATATTGATTGTCATGGTGCGACCATCAAGGTGAATGCTGACTTGGCGGCTGTCTGTCGATAAAGCGGCAGATGGGCGAAACTTCATATTAGAGGTATTGAAACGTTCGCTATGGATATGCTCTGGTTTCATGCCACATTCTGATAATGCCGATTGAACATCATCCATCATAGCCTCTGGACCACAGACAAAAGCGCGATCAAATTGTTGAAAGTTAAGTAATGTTTTACCTAATGCAACTAATTGGGGCTTATTGATTCGGCCACTGAGCAGCTGGCTATCTTGTTGCTCTTGGCTGAACAAGTAGAGCACTTGGAATCGTTCGGCATATTGGTTTTTAAGATCAGCAATGCTTTCTTTAAACATCACGGAACGGCTATTTTTATTACCATAAATTAAGGTGAAACGGCTGTTTGGTTCGGTTTGTAATGTTGATTTAATGATCGATAAAAGGGGGGTAATCCCTGAACCCGCTGCAACGGCAAGGTAACGAGCTTGGGTGGTCACTTTAGGTAAATAACCAAATTTTCCTTGTGGAATCATCACATCAAGGCAGTCACCAACATGAAGTTGCTGATTAATGAAATTGGAAAAACGCCCTTCATGAATCGCTTTCACCCCAATTTTTAAAACGCCCTCATCGGGGGAACTGCAAATGGAGTAGCAGCGGCGTAAATCCTCGCCATTGACTAACGCTTTGAGGGTTAAGTGCTGGCCTGGGTGGTAACGGTACTGTTCGCGTAATTCGTCAGGGACACTAAAGGTCACAGCAACCGCATCTGCGGTGTCACGTTCAATAGCGGCAATACTTAAACGATGAAATACAGTCATGAGTGTGCCCTTAAATACATTTAAAATAATCAAAAGGTTCAAAGCATTCGAGACAGCGATATAACGCTTTACAGGCTGTAGAACCGAATTCGCTAATTTTTTCTGTCTGTTGGCTGTTACAGCGTGGGCAGCAGATTGGCCCCGATTTTTCAGGATGTTCACAGGATTTTCCTGCGGGGGGCGCGATACCAAATTCACGTAAACGTTGTTTGGCATCTTGGTTCATCCAATCTGTTGTCCAAGCGGGTGTTAGCACTACATCGATTTCTACATTGGCAAATCCTGCATGCGCTAAAACGGTTTTAATTTCGTTGATTAAAAATTCTGTTGCTGGGCAACCGGAATAGGTCGGTGTAAACATGACTTTCCATCCGTGGGAAGTCGCAACAACATTGCGGATCATGCCGAGATCAGTAATGGAGAGTGCAGGTAACTCAGGATCGGGTATTTGATGCAATTGCTGCCAGATCTGATGAATTTGTGGAGGGTGTAGTCCTCCAATTTGCATACTCTGTTCCATTACATCACCACTCACAATTTGGGTAAGCACGCTGGACAAACTGTAGTTCGGTGAGAAGGATGCCCAAATGCTCGGTGTGAAGACCTTGTTTGCCACCTAAACGGTAGGCATTTTGATCTGGAATGCTCAGGGTTGCCTGATCGAAAATGTCAGTGACTGTCGCGAGCCATTGTTCATGTAATGTGCGAGGATCGACCGCTATTCCCGTTTTGGCTAACGCAATTTCAATGTCATCTGCATGAAATAATTCACCTGTAAATCGCCATAATTGGTTGACGGATTGTTGAATTTTTTGGTGACTCACTTCGCTACCGTCGCCTAAACGGATCATCCAGTTACTGCTGAATCGCAAGTGATAAAGCACTTCTTTTAACGATTTTTCAGCAATCGCGGATAGCTGCTCGTCCCTACTGTGAATTAAGGCTTGGTACAGAGGAACATGATAGGCATCCATAAAAAATTGGCGCACTAACGTGTCGTTGAAGCCTCCATTAGGCTGTTCAACCAACAGTAGGTTGCAGAACTCACGTTCATCTCGGTGGAAGGCAATTTTGTCTTCATCATCGAATTTATCGTCTGATAGGGTGGCGGCGTATGCTAAAAAGTTTCTCGCTTGGCCCAATAAATCGAGCCCAATGTTAGATAATGCGAGGTCGATTTCCAGTTCTGGGGCATGACCACACCATTCACATAAACGTTGCGCAAGAATCAATGATGTATCGCCTTGTCTTAAAACATATTGTTTGAGTACTTCATGTTGGTTCATATCCGTCACCTCACATATTCTTGATACCATCAGGGATGGTGTAAAAAGTCGGGTGGCGATAAATTTTGCTATCAGCGGGATCAAAGAAGGCGCTCTTATCTTCAGGTTGTGAGGCGATAAGGTGTGTGGCTTTTACGACCCAGACGGAGCATCCTTCACTACGGCGAGTGTAAGCATCCCGTGCATTTTCGAGAGCCATTTGGTCATCTGCGGCATGTAGGCTTCCGACATGACGATGTGCAAGCCCTTGTTTGCTACGAACAAAAACTTCATATAATGGCCAATCTTGATTGCTCATGATCTTTTCCTTTTTTATTTTGTACTAAGCAGCAGACTTAACAGCTTTGCGTTTTTGGCTGTGTGCCATGGCACCTTCACGCACCCATGCGCCATCTTCCCAAGCCTTACGCTTGGCATTAACACGTTCGTAATTACAGATCCCTTCGCCTTTGATCACTTGATAGAACTCTTCCCAATTGATTTCACCGAAACGATAATGCCCAAGCGCCTCATCCCATTGCAGATCAGGGTCAGGAATGGTCATACCGAGGGCTTCGACTTGTGGCACCGTGTTATCAACAAATTTCTGGCGTAGCTCATCGTTACTAAATCTTTTGATTTTCCACGCCATACTCTGTGCACTGTGTGGGGAGTCGCTGTCATTAGGGCCGAACATCATGAGAACTGGCCACCAAAAGCGATTAATTGCATCTTGCAGCATGGCTTTTTGTTCGGCAGTTCCGTTGGCCAGTACGGTGACGGCTTCATAGCCTTGGCGTTGATGGAAACTTTCTTCTTTACAAATTTTCACCATGGCGCGAGCGTAAGGGCCGTATGATGCTCGACATAGCGCAACTTGGTTAACAATGGCCGCACCATCAACCAGCCAGCCAATGACGCCGACATCTGCCCAGTTCAGGGTGGGATAATTGAAGATTGATGAGTATTTCATTTTGCCGTCGAGCATCTTTTGATAGATATCTTGGCGTGAACATCCCAAGGTTTCCGCGGCGCTATATAGGTAAAGGCCGTGTCCCGCTTCGTCTTGAATTTTTGCTAATAAAATGGCCTTACGCCGCAATGTGGGGGCGCGAGTTAACCAATTCGCTTCAGGCAACATACCAATCACTTCTGAGTGTGCATGCTGTCCCACTTGGCGGATCAGATTTTGCCTGTAAGCATCGGGCATCCAATCTTTTGGCTCAATGTTAATGTCGGCTTCGATTTTGGCCTCGAAGTTTGCCTGATTTTGCTCATTCATTGTTTTCTTCATCCAAGTGATTCGAATTAAATCATTTAAAAATAAAAAATGAATCATAAATATTTAACATTAATGCTAGGAATCGTTAACAATAAAATCAATGCTGTTTATTCTTCTTTTGCGATGGGCTTCACAGTTGATTTTATTTTATTGTTGATAAACATATAGTTAAATTTATTGTCTTTTGTGTGGTTTTTGTTTTTTCATGGATTTTTGATCTGATTTGTTTTTGATTTGTTAGATTTCAAGTGGCGTCTATCATTGATGTTATGATACATATTTATAATATGTCTATTTTTGTTTGTTTTTATTTGGAGAGATGTCATGCAGCAATTAACGAGTTATATAACGGGGAAGTGGTTATATGGTGAAGGTGAAGGCCGCAAAATTTACCATGCGTTGACTGGGCAGGCGTTATATGAGGTCACGACAGAGGGTTTGCCTTTAGTTGATTGCCTTGATTATGGGCGCAAAAAAGGGGGTGATGCCTTATCTGCTATGACATTCCAGCAGCGTGGGCAGATGTTAAAGGCAGTAGCAAAACATTTGTTAGCGCATAAAGCATCTCTTTATGAAATTTCAGCGCAAACAGGAGCGACTAAGGCGGATAGTTGGGTCGATATCGAAGGGGGAATTGCGACGTTATTTTCCTTTGCTGGATTGGCAAATCGAGAATTACCGGATGATACCCTTTGGCCTGAAGATGACATGATCCCATTATCGAAACAAGGGCAGTTTATTGCGCGGCATATTTTAACGTCTCGCCATGGTGTCGCACTGCATATCAATGCCTTTAACTTCCCGTGTTGGGGGATGCTAGAAAAATTAGCGCCAACATGGTTAGCAGGTATGCCAGCGATTATTAAACCTGCGACTGCTTCAGCACAAGTGACACATGCAATGGTTCGTTTAATTGTTGAGAGTGGCTTAGTGCCTGAAGGGGCGATTCAGCTAATTTGTGGCGGTGTTGGTGATATGTTTGAACATTTAGATTTTGAAGATGTGGTGACATTCACAGGCTCGGCAGCAACAGGACAAAAATTAAAATCACATCCTCGACTACGTGAAAAATCAATACCTTTTACTATGGAGGCGGATTCGCTGAACTGCGCCATTCTTGGTGTTGATGTGACCGCACAGCAACCTGAATTTCCACTATTTATTAAAGAAGTGACGCGAGAAATGACGGTAAAGGCGGGCCAAAAATGTACGGCAATTCGTCGTATCCTTGTGCCAAAAACACAATTAGAAGCGGTTAAACAGGCCTTATTACAGCGTTTATCAGGGGTAACGATGGGGGATCCGGCTGTTGAGGGCGTCCGCATGGGGGCGTTAATCAATCTGGAACAGCGTGAAGATGTCCACCAAAAAGTCATGTACTTGCAGCAAAATGGTTGTGAGTTGCTGTGTGGTGGGAGTATGGAAAACCTAGATGTTATAGGGGCTGATAGCCAAAAAGGCGCGTTTTACCCACCGACATTACTGTATTGTGCGGATCCCTACACTCATCAAGCGGTACATGAAACAGAAGCGTTTGGGCCGGTAGCAACACTGATTGGTTATGAAACCAGTGAACAGGCGGTTGAGTTAGCCATTATGGGAGGCGGAAGCCTTGCGGGAACCTTAGTGACGGCAGATTCATCGGTAGCTCAAGATGTTATTCGCAAGAGTGCGAGAGCGCATGGCCGAATGTTGGTGTTAAATGAAGCGGCGGCAGCTGAATCGACCGGACATGGCTCCCCATTACCTCTATTAGTTCATGGTGGCCCAGGGCGTGCGGGGGGGGGAGAAGAACTCGGAGGACTAAGAGCAGTAAAACATTATATGCAGCGAACAGCGATTCAAGGCAGCCCGTCCATGCTGACCTCAATCACGAAGCAGTGGGTCCGTGGCTCGGATGTTATTACCGACCCTGTACACCCCTTTAGGAAGTATTTTGAGGATTTAGTGATTGGCGATACTTTACTGACAGCGAGACGTACGGTATCAGAAGCCGACCTAGTCAACTTTGCGTGTTTAAGTGGCGATCATTTTTATGCGCATATGGATAAAATTGGTGCGGCACAGTCCTTGTTTGGTGAACGTGTCGCTCATGGTTATTTTGTCGTATCGGCGGCGGCAGGTTTATTTGTCGATGCTGCTGTTGGCCCAGTGATTGCCAACTATGGGATGGAAAACCTACGCTTTATTGAGCCAGTCAAAATCGGAGATACAATTCAAGTACGTTTAACCTGTAAGAAGAAAATTAAAAAGGCACAAAAAACAGCGGAGGATAAGCCAAATGGTGTGGTTGAATGGGATGTTCAAGTGTTTAATCAAAATAACGCCGCGGTTGCCTTGTATAGCATTCTAACATTGGTTGAACGTCGAGAAGGGGATTTCGCACAGTAGATTTGGCATGAAGGATGAAATGCGTGTCTTTTTATTGATTTTCTGTTTTGATGGAAAAAACCGCCATAAAAATAATAGGGGATCATATGAAGACACATCATCAATCGGTATACCAACAATTTGACGAGCAAGCGGCTGCTTATTTAACGAGCCAAGTGCATGCACAAGGCGAAGATTTACACGCCTTACAGCAGTTGCTTCAGGAAAACGCTGAGGCAACTGTTCTCGATCTTGGCTGTGGTGCTGGGCATGCCAGTTTTTCGGTTGCGCCTTTTGTGGACTCTGTCACTGCCTATGATTTGTCGGATTCCATGCTTTCTGTTGTCGCGGCGACAGCCCAAGAACGGGCACTGCATAATATTAAAACATGTCAGGGAACGGTAGAGTCATTGCCTTTCGAGGATAATCGTTTTGATATTGTTATTAGTCGTTATTCCGCGCACCATTGGCATGATGTTGGTCGAGCTTTGCGTGAAGTGCATCGTGTCTTAAAGCAAGGTGGCCGAGCGGTGTTTATTGATGTTGTTTCACCGGGGCATCCACTATTAGATATTTACTTACAAACCGTTGAAGTATTACGTGATACCTCACATATTCGTGATTACTCTGTTGGTGAATGGACTGCGATGTTTAATCATGCACAGTTATTTGTACGTACGGTGAAAAACTTTCGTCTTGAATTGGAGTTTACCAGTTGGGTGGAACGGATGAGGACACCGCCGCCGTTAGTTGACGCAATCCGTCAATACCAAATGACACTCAGTGATGAGGCAAAGAACTATTTTATGGTACAAGAAAATGGTTCTTTTACCTCCGATGTTATGCTGTTTGAATGTTTACGTCCATGAATGACTTGGTAATAAATTGCGCTTGGTTGAGTTGGCTAAGCGCATGATTGACAGCAAAAATCTCACCTCTTACTTCAGGCACGCCAAATGATTTTAATCGTGCGCTGTGTTTTTCTAAGTAGGCTTGCGCTTGTTCTTGTGAGTTAAACAAGTAAATACCGCCAGCTTGCTGTGTTGCGGGGTTTTCTGTCCATATTTTCCAAATGAATCCTGGCTCCTCATTGATCGATTTGGCTAACGTTACCATCGCATTGGCCATGTCCTGTCCCCAAGGGCCTTGGTAAGGAAAGTCCACTTGTAAAATCACCGGCATAACGACTCCTATTTGAATTTTTTATTTTATTAATTATTGGACAGTATAATCCTTAACTTAAATTATTACTTTGATCATTAATGGTTTTTATACTGTCATTTTTTCCTGCCTCGAAAGCCGCTAGAGTGGCTAAACGAGCCTGTTTGTGATCAACAATGGGGGCAGGATAGTCTAAGGTTAGGTTATTCGCCTCAGCCCACTCATGAGGAGTATGAATATATTTGTCCGGTACTGAACTTAATTCAGGTAACCACTGGCGAATAAATTCACCCTGAGGGTCAAATTTCTTTCCTTGTGTTGTCGGATTAAAGATACGGAACCATGGTTGCGCATCTGTCCCCGTGGACGCTGACCATTGCCAACCACCATTATTGGCGGCAAGCGTGCCATCAATCAGTTGTTGCATAAAGTATCGCTCACCAAGGCGCCAGTCTATGAGCAAATCTTTCACTAAAAAGCTAGCAGTGATCATTCTTAGGCGATTATGCATCCAACCGGTGGCGTTAAGCTGACGCATTGCGGCATCGACGATAGGATAGCCTGTTTGTCCATTTTGCCATGCATTTAGGTCCGTATTGTTCGTGTTCCACTGAATATATGTTGTCCACTCAATAAAAGGCTGGTGGCGGCACAAGCGGGGGAATGCGACCAATAAATGATGATAAAATTCACGCCATATCAGTTCATTGAGCCATGTAAATGCACCACTATCAGGTGAATCGAAAACATGCGGGTTTTCAGCAAGCAATCGATTTAAACATTGTCGTGGTGAGAGAACACCTATCGCTAAGTAAGGCGATAATTGGCTGGTTCCATCAATAGCAGGAATATCACGCTGTTGCTGATAGTGTTGGACCTTAGTACGGCAAAATTGCCGTAGTTGCTGCAATGCAGCAGCTTCTCCAGCCGGAAAATGGGGCGCAATATCCACCGCGTGATGCTCAAACAGGGGTTGTGATAGCGTCTGGAGCTTCAGTGCGTTATCTCTTGGCTTAGGGGCTGCCAAAGAGCGAAAATCCGCCGTTATCAACTGACTAATAAAGGCTCGGCGAAAAGGTGTGTATACCTGATACATTTCACCTTTTTGATTGGTGACTGATTGAGGCGGTAATAAGAGTGCGTCATCGAACGTGTGGACATGAAAAGGTAATGTTTGTTTTAACAACCATTCATCGCGCTTACGTTCGTTCAATTCATATTGACGGTTGAAATAGAGGTGATCGGCCTGTTGCTGTTGTGCAAACTCGACGACCCAGTGTGCTGCACTTGAAAAATCAGCGACTGTCTGACAAATCAAGGGGATGCCTAGCTTCGCCAGTGAGTCGCGTAGCGCAAGCAGATTTTGGTGTAAGAACGTGATTTGTCGGGAAGAAAGGTCATGTGCCCGCCATTGTTCCGGTGTTGCAGTAAACAAGGCGAGCACTTTAGCCTCGGGATCAGCACAAGCAGAAGACAGGGCTTTATTATCGGTGACTCTCAGATCATGACGAAACCAGACCAAATGACAAGCCTGTTTCTTGACCATCTTCTGCTCCTTTGCCTTACATAGACTTAGTCTAATTTAGGGTGCTGATTAATTAACGATTGGCGTTTTTTCTCAAGTTCTGCAATCTGTTGTTCAATATCTTCAACCTTCTGTTCAATATTGTCATAGTGCTCACTTAAGATTTCTTTTGCTTCAGCCTTATCTGATGCAGCCGGTGTCGCGCCTCTCAGTGGTTTATTTGCTGTTTCTGGCATTTTAATCCCAGTGTACAAGCCTATCAGCGCGATAACCATCAAATAAAAGGCTGGCATATACAGGTTGTTGGTGGATTCAACTAACCAAGCCGCGACGGTTGGTGTCGCACCGGCAATCAATACCGAGATATTAAATGCGATCGCGAGAGCACTGTAACGAATATGAGTTGGGAAAATGGCGGGTAAAATAGATGCCATCACGCCAGTAAAACAATTAAGTAAAACGGCTAAAATCAGTAAACCAACGAAGATCAAACCCACAGAACCGCTGTCAATCAGCATAAAGGCCGGATAGGCTAAAATAATCAGGCCTAAGCTTCCCGCAATCACAAATGGGCGACGACCTATTTTATCGCTGGTTAAGCCAATAATAGGCTGAACAAATAACATACCAATCATAATTGCAATAATGATAAGCACACCATGGTCAGCTGAATAATTCATGTTATGCGATAAGTAACTTGGCATATAGGTCAGCAACATATAGTAAGTCACGTTAGTTGCGATAACCAGCCCCACACAGATCATTAAGCTCTTCCAGTACTTTGTTACCACTTCACGGAAAGACACTTTTGGTGGGTTTTGAATATTGGCTTTATCTTGTTTTTCCAGTGTTTCAACATGTTGTTGGAATGCTGGCGTCTCTTCAAGCGCATGACGCAAATATAACCCAATGATACCCAGTGGCAATGCTAAGAAGAATGGAATTCTCCAACCCCAATCATGAAAATTTTCTTCTCCGACAATGCTCGAAATCAGGACGACGACACCAGCCCCTAATACGAAGCCAGCAATAGAACCAAAGTCTAACCAACTTCCCATAAAGCCGCGTTTTCGGTCGGGTGAATATTCGGCAACAAAGATGGCTGCACCTGAATATTCTCCACCAACGGAGAAGCCTTGAGCGAGTTTCGCTAACAGCAGCAGAATGGGAGCCCAAATACCAATACTTTCATAGGATGGGATCAAACCAATCGCGAACGTACTGATCGACATAATAATAATGGTGATCGCCAAGACTTTTTGTCGGCCGTATTTATCACCTAAGATCCCGAAAACAACACCGCCTAAAGGCCTAACGAGAAAAGGCACGGAAAACGTTGCCAATGCGGCAATCATCTGAACGCTCGGTGATGCGCCAGGGAAGAAAACTTGGCCAAGTACATAAGCTAAGAAGCCATATACACCAAAATCAAACCACTCCATCGCATTACCCAGCGAAGCCGCTGTAATGGCTTTTTTCAATTTCCCATCATCAATGATAGTAATATCATTAATATTTAATGGTTTTTCTTTTTTCTTTCTGAATTTCATGGAACCATCCTCTTATCTGAATCTCGGAACATAAGGAACTGCATTCATGATGTGTGTGGCGTCCATATCTCTACAGCTAACTTGGGTAAGATAAACAGAGAGACTGTTATATTAGAATAGTCGTTATCTATAGAATGCATAAATATTTTATTAATCACCTGTAGAAATCATCAATATGAATAGCGTGTTATATCCGATTACTAAGACAATTAGGGGAAAATCACCGCTAATAATTGTGAAGAGACGAACGAAGAAGCGGAAAGAATAGTGAGTTATTTTGTTGTTGTGTATTTTTTAAATAAAGCAAAACATGTACCTTTAGGTAACCTTACATAGCGACTAATAATACAATAATATCGAATAAATGTAAAACGTTAGTCTTTTATGCTACTTTTTGTGGCGTTATTGACTTTTTAATCTCGCAATGAGTGCTTAATTAGGGGTGGTATTTATGCTGTTGTTTTTTAAAGAAAAATAAGTGTGAATTCGACTTTGTTATATACGGTTTTTCGCCTTCCATTTGCAGATAATAAAATCCTGATATAAGCCGACATCAATCATTCTGTGTTGAAAACAAAAGCCCGTTAAAATACCTTCAGGGTTATCTGATTATTTGGCAGGTTATTGCGTTGAATAATGAGCTGATAGGAAAATGGTATAAAGATAAAAAGCGTGACTAGCTGTTCTTTCTATTTGTGTCACAGTGAGTGGTCCTTTTGACCACCCTGAATGATTCAGCTTATATATTATCAGTCTGCTTATTCTACATTAAGTTGAATGAATATTGCTGGAATATTGCAGTATCATGACCATTGTGGCAATCGTCGATAATATTCATGTTTCAATAATTCCCAGCAAAATGAAAAGTGAAGGGGCATTTTATTTTTAGGATGACTAAGGGGCTGTTTTCAATTCGTGATGATAGCCAATAGGAACCTTATATAATCTTATTTCGATTTGTTGTTAAGTTATTGTTAATGCGGTTTATTTTTGTTATTTCATCTTTTCGCTATATTTAATTTATTCTGTATCCAGACTCTTCTTTTGATATTAGTGGATGATTATCCTGTTCTTACTAGCGATGGGTTTTCGCTGGTATGAACAGCAGATTTAATTAGTTACACTAAGTTAAGTAAATATACATTGGTTTAATAATGATGAAGTGTCACAGCGAGCATGATTTTGACTTGTTGTGAGTGATTTTAACTTAATCTGACTTAAAAGAGTGCCATTATGAAAAAACAGACTGTTGCATCCTATGTCGCGAAGGTCCTAGAAAATGCAGGTGTTAAGCGTATTTGGGGCGTTACTGGTGATTCACTGAATGGTTTAAGTGATAGCTTACGCCGTCTTGGCACAATTGAATGGTTAGGCACTCGTCACGAAGAGGTTGCGGCATTTGCAGCGGGTGCTGAAGCACAAATGACTGGTAACCTTACAGTTTGTGCAGGTTCATGTGGACCCGGTAATATGCACCTGATTAATGGTTTGTATGATTGCCATCGTAACCGTGTACCTGTATTGGCAATTGCGGCACATATCCCATCAAGCGAAATTGGTAGCAACTATTTTCAGGAAACACACCCAACAGAGTTATTCCGTGAATGTAGCCACTACTGTGAGATGATCTCTAACCCTGAGCAGCTTCCCCAAGTGCTTGGCATTGCTATGCGTAAAGCAATTCTGGAAAAAGGTGTGTCTGTGATTGTATTGCCTGGTGATATCGCGTTACGTGACGCACCAGAAACCGCTAATGATACATGGTATCAGCCGCAAGCTCCGTTGATCATGCCACAAACGTCTGAAATAGCTAAATTAGCGGATGCACTGAATCAATCAGAAAATATTACACTATTCTGTGGTGCGGGATGTGCAGGGGCACACGATGAAGTGGTTAAACTCGCAGAAACATTAAAGGCACCTGTCGTACATGCCTTGCGAGGTAAAGAGCATATTGAATGGGATAACCCATATAGCGTTGGGATGACAGGACTCATTGGCTTCTCATCGGGTTACCATGCGATGATGAATGCGGATACCGTTGTCTTACTCGGCACTCAATTTCCATATCGCGCATTCTACCCACAAGGGGCTAAAATTATTCAGATCGATATCAATGCGGGCAGCTTAGGCTCTCATTGCCATATTGATATGGGATTGATCGGTGATATTAAAGCGACTTTGACAGCCTTACAGCCGCATTTAACAGTGAAACAAGATCGTCACCATTTAGATAGCGCATTAAAACATTATCAAGAAGCTCGTAAAGGCCTTGATGATCTAGCGAAACCGGGGCATGAAGATGTGATTCATCCACAGTATTTGGCTAGTCGAATCAGTGCACTTGCAAATGATGATGCCGTCTTCACGTGTGATGTCGGTACACCAACGGTTTGGGCTGCACGTTATTTAAAAATGAACGGTAAGCGCCGTTTAATTGGTTCGTTCAACCATGGCTCAATGGCGAATGCAATGCCACAGGCAATGGGGATCCAATCCGTCGATAAAACTCGTCAGGTCATTACAATGAGTGGTGACGGTGGCTTTAGTATGTTGATGGGGGATCTGTTATCGCTAGCGCAAATGAATTTACCGGTAAAAGTGATCGTTCTGAATAATAGTGTTTTGGGCTTTGTTGCGATGGAGATGAAAGTCGGTGGCTTCTTAACTGAAGGTACAGACCTCCATAATCCTAACTTTGCTGCTGTGGCTAACGCCGCGGGTATCAAAGGAATTCGTGTTGAGAAAAGCGAAGACGTGGATGCGGCATTGAAAGAAGCATTTGCACATGATGGCCCTGTTGTGGTCGATGTGGTGACTGCAAAACAAGAGCTCTCTATGCCACCAACCATTAATCTGCAAGAAGCTAAAGGCTTTAGTTTGTATATGCTGAAGGCGATTTTAAGCGGTCGTGGTGATGAAGTTGTTGAACTCGCGAAGACAAACTGGATACGTTAATTCATCTATCGCTTTGCTGTTAGATTGACCATTTAAGCCAACCAACCTTAGCCGGTTGGTTGGTATTTATAGGCCATTAATATCCTGCCGCAGATTGGCTACGCCATAAGTGTGCTGCCACTAAAGCACGCCATGGAGTGAACTCCTCAAGCCATTTTTCAGTTTCTTTCGCTGTAGGTTGCGTTTCCATACCAAGTAGTGATTGCAAGTTGCGCCGAACAGCAACATCGCCATGCAACGAGCCATCAAGATAATTAAAACCACGTAACAAGGCATAACTTACCGTCCATGGGCCAATACCTTTTAGGCTAACCAGTTGGCTGGATAATTTTTGTACCTCTTCAGCGTTGATTGGTGATGTGAGGTCGATGTGATGATTTAAGAGCGCTGCACATAGGGCTCTGAGCGCCGTCAATTTACTGGCCGAAAGCCCTGTCTGCCGTAGTGTCAGATCATCGACCGCAGTCACTTGTTGTGCATCTGGAAAACACCAAATTCCAGATGAATGCCTAGACCCTGTGGCTTGAATAAAACGCCGGCGTATTGCGATTGCCGCAGTAACACTAATTTGCTGACCGATAATAGCCCAAATTAAAGCTTCAAATGGGCTAGTCGATTGATAGATGCGCAGGCCTTGTTGTTGTTGAATTAATTTACCAAGAATGGGATGAGATAAATATTGTGCTTCAAATTGTTCGACCGCTTGTTGTAATCCAAGCATGTGCTTGCCTACCTCAACCAATTTTTGTTCGCAAGGTTGCGTTTCCCCCTTATCTATTTCAAGACTCATCGTGGCTTGATTGCCATCAATAGCAATGAGCAGCTGAGCAGGGGAGCGATCCCACAGTATGCCTTTACGTAATAAGTTTCCCTCAACAATTTCTGCAATATTGTGTTGGTCCCGTAAATGGAAGGCAAAAAAATCATCTGCCCGAAAATGGGAAGGCAAACGTAGTTGGGTGGTTATTTTTTGCATCACATAGGCCTTATCGGTGTCATTTTTGTCATATGTAGGGAGGCAAGCTGAATTTATTATTCAAAACCATTTTGGCATTTTAAATTTGAATTTCAAAGGTGATCTCTTAGCAAAAAAGAGTTAGATTTAAATCAAATATGAGTTACGCTTCAGCTGCTTTTGTTGTCTATAAATGAAAAGCAAGGATGTGATGATGAATGAATTAGAAGAACGCTCTACACAACGCGATGATCATAAGGTATTGAGTCAAAATACGCCTAATTCGCCTTTAAACGATAACAGGGAACTTAAACCCGCGGGCTTTGGTGGGTGGTTGATATTACCAATGTTGGGGATCATTATTTCTCTTTTTTATCTCCCTTATACATTTTGGCGTTCATATGCGGCAACATTTGAATATTGGGGACTTTTAACGGATCCTCTTTCTCCTTCTTTTATGCCAATGTTCAAAGAGCTTATCTATTTTGAAGTACTGGGTAACATAATTGTTTATGGAACATTGTTATTTTTATGTTATCTCTTTTTTACTAAAAAGAAATTAACGATAAAAGTCATTATTTTCTTTTATGTCTTTTCTTTAGTCTTAGTCATTGCCGATGTTATTCTTGTGAAAGAGCTTCTTTCCGTTCCTGTCGATGACGATGACACCAGAAATATTATTCGTGCGATGAGTGCCTGCGCTATTTGGATCCCTTATTTTTTGAAATCTGTTAGGGTAAAAAATACCTTTGTGAATTAAATCATCAGTCAATATTAAAGTGACTAACGAGAGGGTGCATGATTGACTGTAAAAGAGTTTATGATGCTGTCTCACCAAGCGATGGTTATCGTGTTCTGATTGACCGATTATGGCCAAGAGGAATTAAAAAAACAGATTTGCAATATGATGAATGGAAAAAAGAAGTGGCTCCATCTAATGAGCTGCGAAAGTGGTTTCATCAAAACACCGATCAGTTTGATAAATTCGTTGAAAGATATCAGCAGGAACTGAATGATAATCCATCGGCATGGATACCACTGGTCGAAAAAGCTCAGCAAGGTAATCTAACATTACTGTATAGTGCTAAAGATAAGCAGCATAATCAGGCACTGGTCTTAAAATCATATCTAGAAACAGCGCTAAGTCATAAAAAGAAATAAGGTTATTAATAAGATGGATGTAAATCAGCCGGCGACTTCAACGGCTCCTCAGAAAGCACCACTTCAGGGAATTGGTGGATGGCTTATTTTTCCTACGATAGGTTTGTTTTATATGCTGTATCAAACCATCATGATGATGCTGTTCGATATTAATCAAGTCAAATTAGCTTGGCATCTTGCGACTAATGTCAATTCTGATTTTTATGTCAGCGGATTTTCAACGGCCTTTTATTTGCTACAAATGAGTCATGGCATATTGATTGTCTTGTTGTTGTGGACTTTTATTGCCGCGTTAAAATGGCGGAAAAGTGCAAAGCTGCTTTTCATTATTTCTATGCTATTTTATATCGTAATGATTATTGCCTCGCGTTTTATCTTTCCTAGCGTTTTTGGTTTGGAAATTAAATATAGCTATATTATGAATGTGGCAAATAGCAGTTTTTATTGTTTGATTTGGATACCTTATTTTTTAGTGTCTGAAAGAGTTAAACAAACATTCATTAAGTAACCACAAGCTTATAGGCTGCCCGTTGGCAGCCTTACACGCTTATTAATCTGAGAGCACGAATTCATTTGTGATCCCACAGTTCTCGACAAAGGTGTCATCATGGGACACCAAAAATAAGGTTCCCTTGTAATCACTGAGCAATCCCTCTAATAAGTTCTTTGAATCTAAATCGAGATGGTTATCCGGTTCATCTAGTAGTAATACGGCTGGTGGAGTAGGGCTATGTGTTAGAGCCAATAGTGTTGTTTTTAGCTGTTCACCACCACTGAGATGCTTTATAGGTTGCAGTGATTTATCACCTCTGATCCTTAACATACCCAATTGCGTTCGCCATTGTTCAATGGTAAATGCAGGTTGATAATTATGCAGCGCTTCGGCGGCGGGTAAATCTTTATTCAATAAATTAAGATGTTGATCAAGATAGCAAAATGCAGGATTGATTCGATATTCACCTGATATGGCTCGCATTTCTCCTGATAATATTTTTAATAAGGTCGATTTCCCACTGCCGTTGCGTCCTTTAATGTGCCAATGTTCTCCCGTATAGGCCGTGAAGGAAAGTGGCGTGGTATGCCCATAAGGTAATTGCAATTGGGAAGCAAAAAGGGTGACTTTGCTGCCATCAGGTTGGTAATTTAGGGTCATCTTTTGTTGTTTGCTATGAATTTGTTTATCTTGGGTTTCCTGTAATTGCCCTTGCAAATCACTCATGACACGTTGGTGCCGTTCAGCGACATTGGATTGCCTTTTCTGTGCACGATTGGTTTTCATATCCAATAACAGCAGAGATTGGGAACCGCTATAACGAATTTTCTCACCTTGTTTACGACGCTGTTCCGCTTTTTGTATCGTGACGTGCTGTTGACGTTTTTCTTGGCGGATTTGGTGATCGAGTCGCTCTGTTTTGGCTTCAATCGCGGCCATGGCAAACTGTTTTTGCTGCTCATAAAGCGCAAAATCCCCCCCGTACTCATGTAGGCCTTTATCCGTTAATTCAAAGATGGTTTGCATCTGCCCCAGTAACGAGCGGCTATGGGTGATCACTAAAGACCCAGCCTTATGTTCAGCTAGCTTGTTGCTTAACCATTGACGCCCTTCATGATCAAGATGGTTATCGGGTTCATCTAAGAGTAAGAAATGATTTTTATGGAGGAAGGCACGACATAGCGCTAGGCGTGTGCGTTCACCACCACTAAGATGATTAATAGGCTCATCTACCATAATGGGTAATTTGGCCGAGTCTAACAAGCTTTGCCACTCAGCGGGTAGGTGCCATTTATCGTCTAATAGCTCAAAATCTTCCATCGTCGCATTCCCTGTATCGACGCGTGTGAATGCATCGACTAATGCACTAACGCCTAAAGCATCCGCAATAGAATTCCCTTCAAGGCGAGTCAACTGCTCTACATGAATAAAAGGCATCATCCAATTGATATGACCTGTTGTGGGTATCATTTGTTGGGCAAGCAGGCGCATTAATACGGATTTTCCTTTGCCATTATTCCCAATGAGTGCATTTTGTTGGCACTGCAAGGTTCCGCTCAGAGGAGAAAACAGCGCATTTTGGTTAAATTCGATATTGAGTTGTGAGAAATGACAAGCAACAGTCATGTGTACCTCCTGAGTACAGGGGGCAGACAATACAACATAGTGCGTTCATTTCACGAAATGAGGGGCTGGGCGATTATTGTCTGCCAAAATCAGAAAAAGTTATACCGTTAAGGTATCTGTAAGCATTTTCTGGCAGATCTCAAATCATCGTCGGGGAATACCTTTAGTGAGGTTGAAGGAAAGTAACGTCATTATTTAATCAGACTAAATAGCTTTAAGCAACTGATAAAATACAATGATATTCACGACATAAAAAAGAAAAAGCCGGTCAGCGATAAACTGACCGGCTTTGACTGCATTGCCAACGAGATTTTTACAATTGTTTCTTATGACGCAATTGTGACTGGTTGAGCCGCTTTCATTTGCTCTGCCAGCCATTGTGCGATGCGCTGTTTTTCACTTTCATTCAGCCACATGCCCAATTTGGTACGACGCCAGATGGCATCATCTAATTCAGTTACCCACTCATGCTCGACTAAGTAACGTAGTTCTGCTTCATACAGGTTATGGCCAAAGGCTTCACCTAGGTCAGTGAGTGAGTTTGCACCCTCTAAGATGAGTTTGCTTTGGCTGCCGTAAGTTCTCGCAAAACGTAGTGCAAGGCCTTCAGGTAACCAATCATAACGTTGACGGAGTAAGCGTGCGTAACCATCACGATCACAACCTTCAATGTCGCCACCAGGCAAGACACCATTTTTAGTCCATGCAGCACCTGCGTTTGGATAATAAGGCGCCAGTTTCCCAACCGCTGCTTCTGCTAACTTACGGTAAGTTGTTAATTTACCACCAAAGACAGAGAGCAATGGCGCTTGACCATTTTCATCGTGAATATCTAATGTGTAATCACGAGTAATGGCTTGTGGAGAGTCAGACTCATCGTCACATAATGGGCGAACGCCTGAGTAATCCCATACGATGTCATCTTTGCTTAACTGTTTTTTGAAGTGGTCATTATAGACTTTCAGTAGATAAGCGACTTCATTGTCATCAATACGCACATCTTTTGGATCCCCTTTATATTCGACATCGGTCGTACCGATAATGGAGAATTCATCCATCCAAGGGATCACGAAAACAATACGATTGTCTTCGTTTTGTAAAATATAGGCTTGAGGCTCGTCATGCGCACGTGGTACGACAATATGGCTACCTTTAATAAGGCGAATGCCATAAGGTGATTTCAGTTTCAAACCATCGTCAAAAAATTCTTTCACCCATGGGCCTGTCGCGTTAACTAAGCCTTTAGCTCGCCATGTTTCTTTTGTGCCAGTCAGAAGGTCTTCTGCCTCAACAACCCATAGGCCGTTTTCACGGTAGGCTTTAGTTACTTTTGTCCGCGTACGAACTTCACCTTTTTTACGTACCACTTCTTGAGCGTTTAGTACAACTAAACGCGCATCATCGACCCAGCAGTCAGAATATTCGAAACCTTTATTGAGTTCAGGTTTGAGCACTGAATTTTGACCAAACTTCAATCCTTTACTACCCGGTAAACTGGTACGTTTGCCTAAATGGTCATACAAGAACAAACCGATACGGATCATCCAAGCTGGACGTAGATGAGGTTGGTGCGGCAGACGGAAGCGCATTGGAAATGCGATATGTGGCGCAAGTTTTAATAATACTTCACGCTCAGCTAATGCTTCGCTGACGAGGCGGAATTCGTAATGCTCAAGATAACGTAAACCACCGTGGATCAGTTTTGAACTCGCAGATGATGTCGCACTGGCTAAGTCTTGAGCCTCAAGCAGCAATACAGATAGTCCACGGCCAGCGGCATCTGCCGCGATACCAGCGCCGTTGATACCGCCGCCGATTACAATCAAGTCTTTAGTTTCCATGCATCCCCCTGAGATGTTCGAAACAAGTTCTATAATGTTCGTTTTCGCTCATTTGATTGTAATCAAAATTGGCTAATATGCCAACTACTAACCAATAAAAAACAACAACTGCGTGATAAAGATAACAAAACAGTCTCATTAACCATAATAATAGTGTGTTTATTTTTACAAAATGAACATGTTCGAGCATTAACGAAAGGTCGTCATTGGGTGAGTAATCGTATGAGAGGCAAAGAATAAGTCGCTTGAAAGGCGACAGAGATTCCAAAAAGGTTCAGAGAGATGCAGACTGCTGACAAACCTATTATGTTTGGCGGCAAGTCGAATAGGTTTTGAAAATAAACGAGAAAATCAATTTATTGATTTTCGGCTGATAACACAAAGCGGGAAAAACTACGCTTTTATCCCACTTTGTCAACAACCTCAGATGGTCGCTTAAGCCACCATCTGGAGGCGTGATTTAGCACAGTTCTAGTTGTACATTGTGTTGCTCAATGACTTTTTGAATACTGTCGGGGGGGAGTTTATCGGTAAATAAGTAGTCGATAAGGTTCATGTTACCAAGGTTGACCATCGCATTACGGCCAAATTTTGAATGGTCTGTCACTAACATGACACAGCGTGAATTTTCAATAATGGCACGTTTAGTGCGCACCTCATGATAGTCAAACTCAAGTAATGAGCCATCCATATCAATTCCACTGATGCCTAAGATGCCGTAATCCAGCCTAAATTGGGAAATAAAGTCTAGAGTCGCTTCACCTACAATACCACCATCTCGTGAACGCACCTCGCCGCCTGCTAAAATCAAACGAAAATCTTCTTTTGGCATGAGGAGTGTTGCGACATTCAAATTATTCGTCACGACTCGGAGGTTTTTATGATTCACTAACGCATGCGCAACCGCTTCTGGGGTTGTACCGATATCGATAAATAAGGTCGCACCGTCAGGGATCTGGCTCGCGACGCGTTGTGCAATCCGCGCTTTTTCATTTGACCACATAATCTTACGGTCATGGTAGGCCGTATTGACAGAACTAGAAGGTAACGCGGCACCACCATGGTGGCGCTGGATTTTGTTTTGTTCAGCAAGGTCATTGAGGTCACGACGGATCGTCTGAGGGCTAACCTCGAAATGTTCGACAAGCTCCTCAGTGCTCACATAGCCCTGAAGGCGAACGAGTTCAATGATTGCATCATGTCTCTGGGTCTGTTTCACGGTGTTAGCCTCTAATTATATATGTTCTATCTGGAGCTCTGGTGTTTAAAAGTATGCCTATTATCCCATATTCCCATCAATAATCCGATAATTAACCCTGAGATATGTGAGGCATTGGCGATATCGTTACCTAGAACACCTAAGTTACCTAAAAAGAGCCAGACGATGACAAAAATCATTAATCCCCGAGGGGCACTTACTTCTTTTTCCGGTTGACGCTCACCCGTTAACCAAGCATAACTGATAAGAGCATAGACCACACCGGATAACCCACCAAAATTAGACTCACTGTACAGAGATTGAGCCCAATTACAGAATAGGGCAGAAACGAGAAAAATGGTGAGCAGTTTTCCAAAGCCTAATCGACGTTCAACCTGACTGGCTAAATACCACCATAAAACCAGATTAAAAACGAGTTGGGAAAGTGAAAACTGAACGAATACAGGGCTAAACCAGCGCCACAACTCAAATTGTTGATCTTCTCTTGGCCATGCAAAATAACGCAATACATCAAGGTGTTGAGTCATATCTAGCCAAAAATAGACCCCGATGCAGATGAGTATTACAGCGATGGTTAAAGGGCCTGATTGCGCTTTTAAGTTCGCGAGTGTCAGGGTATTGCGATATTTAAACCCTGCTTCTGTAGTGCCTGTTTCCCAACTTGCTGCGATATAACGTGGATTTGTCGGGTCTTGCAAAAAACGCTCGAGTTCATGTTGTACTTTCGCTAGGTGCTCTTCGTCATTGAGCCAAAGTTCAACTTGTTGCTGTTCTGGGACTGTGTGTATTTTTAATGGAATATGTTGGCTTGCCATATAATCGACAAAAGCCTGAGCCATTCTGGGATTTTCGAATGAAACAACGTGGATCATGAATGGATGTTCTCGCTTAGAGAGCCGTGACGGCTTGTGGATATTCCCTTAACCAAGCTTCGAAACCACCGTTTATGCTATAAACGGATTCGAAACCAATATTAATCAGATACTGTGCAGCGCCTTGGCTACTATGACCGTGATAGCACATCACCATGATAGTTTGTTCATAATCAGTTTGTTCTAGGAAGGTGCTCAGTGTTTCATTGGTCAAATGATAGGCGCCACTCGCGTGACCCGCACGAAAACTTTGTGGATCACGAACGTCCACTAATATTGCGGAGCCATCAACCCAATGTTGGTATGCCTGTGCAGGCGTTAGCGTCTCAAATTGTTCCATAACATACCGGATAGTAAAGGTGGTTTAATAATAAGAGACACCCGCAGTACAATACGGGTGTCGTAAAAACAGGTTAAATCGCGTGAACATTTAGTAGAATGAGTGTTCACCACGTTGGTGTTCAGTCAAGTCTTTCACACCTTTCAACTCACCTTCAAACATTTTCAGAAGTTCTTTTTCAATCCCTTCTTTTAAGGTGACATCGACCATAGAACAACCGTTGCAACCCCCACCAAACTGTAAAATAGCAAAGCCATCATCGGTAATTTCCATCAGTGATACGCGACCACCATGGCTAGCCAGTTGTGGGTTAATTTGTGATTGTAAAACGTACTCAACACGTTCGATAAGTGGTGCATCATCAGCCACTTTACGCATTTTTGCATTAGGTGCTTTAAGTGTGAGTTGTGAACCTAATTGGTCAGTCACGAAATCAATTTCAGCGTCTTCTAAGAATGGCGCACTGATTTCATCAACATAAGCCGATAAAAGCTCGAATTTCAGCTCTTGGTCTGTTGCTTCAACAGCGTCTGGTGGACAGTAGGAGACACCGCACTCAGCAGAAGGTGTACCCGGGTTAATGACAAATACGCGAATTTGGGTTCCAGGCTCTTGATTTTCCAGTAATTTGGCAAAATGAGCTTGTGCTGCTTCAGTAATATTAATCATAATCATTTGCTCAATAATAGTTGACCGCTTTAGTTGGTTATAATACGCCCATTTGCCCCCTTTCTACAAGGTGCGACACAGGGACCAAGCCTGTACTGTCTGTACACCCGCACAAATCAGCAATTGTGCAGCGGCTTGCATGGTGGCTCCTGTCGTTAATACATCATCTAAAATCGCGACTCGCTGACCTGTTATAGGCCTCGTCAGGGTAAATGCACCATTAAGATTACTGTAGCGGTATTTACGTTTTAATGTTATCTGAGTCAGTGTATCACGAGTGCGTAATAATGAATTTCTTGAATAGGTGATATTTAACCATTTGGATAAATATTCGCCAATAAAGGCAACATGGTCAAACCCACGAGACCACAGGCGTTTAGAGTGTGGTGGGATTGTCAGCAGTAAATCAGGTTTAGGCCAAAGTGATTGACGATAGCCATTTAGCCAATGTAAGGCATAGATCTTTGCAAGGGTAAAAGCCAGCTGAGGTTGTGGATGAAATTTATAACGATGGATTAACTTTCTCAACGGGGCTTGATATGGGCTTACCGTAATCAATGTATGCCAAGCGGGGGGATGCTTCAAACAGCGGCCACACATGATGCTGCCTTGTTCGGTAGGGAGTGCGCAACGATGGCAGCAATTAGGCATTGACGGCAAGTGCCTTATGCAAAATGAACAGATTCCTTGGTCAGCTAATTTTAATGGCTGTTGGCATAGCCAACAGGCACCTTGCATTGCTAGCATAGACATATTCCTGTGAAAAAAGAGAGTGTAACCATGACACAACTGTATTGGGAGACAATTGGGGAAGGTTCTCAAGATCTTGTGCTGCTGCACGGATGGGGGTTGAATGCTGAGGTATGGCGTTCAATTATTCCGCGAATCGCCCCGCATTTTCGTTTACATCTGGTTGATATGCCGGGTTATGGCCGTAGCCAAGGTTTTGAGGCGATGGATCTACAAACAATGGCCAATACGCTGTGGCAAAATGCCCCCGAAGGTGCTAGTTGGCTGGGCTGGTCTCTCGGCGGGCTAGTTGCTAGTCGTATCGCACTTGACCATCCATTCCAGATAAAAGGGTTAATCACTGTCGCTTCATCTCCCTGCTTTCAAGCTCATGCGAGTGATTGGCCGGGAATAAGATCCGAAGTATTAGTTGGGTTTGAACATCAATTAGCAACAGATTTTCAGCGCACAGTCGAACGTTTTCTGGCATTACAAACATTAGGAACAGAGAGTGCTCGTAATGATGCTAGGTTACTTAAAGCCATTGTTACCGATCAGCCTGTGCCTAAAGTAGAGACCCTCAATGCCGGATTGGAGATGTTGCGCGTTGTCGATTTACGCGATGAGTTAAAACAGCTCACAGTTCCGTTTTTACGCCTTTATGGTTATCTCGATGGACTCGTGCCACGCAAGGTAGCTGCCTTATTGGATGATAGGTATCCCAACTCTCCTTCCGTAGTGATGCGTCACAGTGCGCATGCGCCATTTATCTCCCATCCAGATGAGTTTTGTGAATACTTACTCGATTTTTTGGCGCGTTTAGAAGGATAAAGCCGTAGGAGCAGTGGTCAAAAGACCACTGACTAGCGATAACAAACAGGTTATGAACTAAAAAGACTGTCATAAGAGGGCAGTGGTGCAGGCGTATGGGAGGCGTTTGACTCCCTCATCACTAACTCGCTTGGGGGAGCCGATGGTTCAAAGGGGAATGGAGGAGCAGAAGGTTCAAAAGCGGTTGCATGCCGATTGAACGATTGCGGTTGGTTGACCGATGGACGAATGTGATAAAACTTTTTGTATTTCAATGTGTCAATTGAAAGGCCATGTTGATGGCTATAGGTTTTGGCTTTCGTGATTAGGCTATTCAAAAAGGTATCTAAGTTATTGAAGGTCTTGATGCCCACATTAGGGTCAAAGAGTGTAAAAAGGGGGGTATCCTTTTTAGGATCCTTACGAATATAACCCGCTAAGGTATCTTCACCGATAAAAATTTGTATCCCCGTTTCTTTACGGCTGGTTTCGGCAAGCTGGGCGTCTTCACGTAGCATATTCTCAATGTCTACGGGAGCGCTGATTTGAAATAAATAGGTTAACGTTGTCTTGCTTTCTGCGTTTAAACCATTTTCTTTCATCGATTGATCATACTGTTTTAATTTAGGGCAGCGCATTTGCTCTGCGGCGATATTAAGACAGGCTTGTATTAACGCATCATTAGGCTTTCGAACCAATTCTGCAAGATTACCAACAACACTATTTTCCAGTTTTTCAAAGAATATGTGGCTTAAAGAGGGGGGTAATTTATTAACGTTGTGCAGCACTTTAAATTTTAGTGCTACGAAATATTGATATGCTAATTGATGAACTCTGTCATTATACTTTTCAAAATGTTGGTGTTGCACGAATGGATTATGCGGGTTACTCGCATCCGCTCTTTTATGTTTTATGAGTGACTGTTCGGGGGTTAACGCTTTACCCTCAATCTTAGCGGAACAGGAATAGTACTCTTGATAGCGTTTTATTTTATCTAATGGTTTCTGAGTTTCGAGTATTTTTTGGATACTTGCGGTCATTAACTCATGAGAAATAGCCGTTTTACTTTGTGACCTGCCATCAGATTTAAGATAATTTTGAGCATGAGATAATAAGTTAATATAACTATTCCCTTTATTTTTGACTGAGGTGATCAGGAAGTAAGCGGTAAGTCCTTTACTTAAGTTATATTGTGCTTCTGGTGGGATCGTTTGGTTCTGTTGGCGAAAGTAGTTTTCGGTGTGATTTACAAATAATTGTTTATCAAAGTGTGGCATAAATACATCCTCTTTTTCATTGAATGAGATGATGTATTTTAGTGATCAGCTTGATGAAAACTTTAAAAAAGAGACAATGCCAAAATATTATTGCTCTCTCAATAATCTGTTATTTGATTTTATAGATAGGGTGTGAACAGCCGGTACTTTCGGGGCAACCTTTACAACTTGTGCTGGTTAAACAAGCACTAACATCCACTTTTTCTAATTTTCCCATCGCGACTAACTTTTCCAACATGGCTTGCACCATAGGTTGAGGCGCATGGGAGTGTTTACAGAGTAAGTCAATGTCAGCTTGCCCATACAGTGCAATTAAGTCTCTGATTTGTAACAAGCTGACCATGATTAACCCCTTAGTGACACGTTTTGCCTGAGCAATCGGAACATGATTTAGCGGTAGCACTGGCTAAATTCAGAGTGACTCGACTGCGCGCTCGGCGTAATAAGGCAAAGAGCACCATATTAAATATAATGACTGTAACAATGGTTATTAAGCTACTTTGTGGATGCAGGCTGAATGTCGCGGTTTGGTAAAACAGAGCCGCTAAACTGTAAGCGACATTGAGTCCCCATAAAATCGAGAAGCTCATCCAGCTTTTATTGGTTTCTCGCGCAATGGCTCCCATAACCGAAACACACGGGACATACAGCAACACAAAGATGAGGTAGCTGTATGCCGCGATGTCAGAACCAAATTTAGCCGCCATGGTTCCCATCGAACCGGATTCCATTTCGCCATCACCTTTACTGGCTTCGATAGGATTTGAAAGGGCACTTAGGGTAAAGGTCTCTTTCAAGCTATCCCATGTTTCGACTACTGCATCTTCAAGTTCTGCTAGCAAATCAAATGACTCAGCATCGAAAGGTTCTGCCGTAATACTTTCCGCGGTATACAGGGTGTTTAAGGTCCCCACAACGACCTCTTTTGCCATTGCCCCCGTAATTAAGCCCACTGTGGCTTGCCAGTTATCTGTGTGCACCCCAATCGGTTGTAAAACAGGCGTGATCACTTTACTGACGGAAGCTAAAGCAGAGTCATTAATATTATCAACGGGTTTGCCGGATAAAGAGAAACTATTCAAGGCACCAATAAACATACTGGCGATAACGATCACTTTACCTGCACGAACCACAAACCCTTTTAAGCGCTGCCATGTTTGGATCAATAAGGTTTTAAGGTGTGGAACATGATAAACCGGTAGTTCCATGACAAAGGGGGAAGCTTCACCACGCATGAGTGTATGTTTGAGCAGGAGACCCGTTAAGATAGCCACCACGATCCCCAAAATGTAGAGTGAAAAAACAATACTCGCCCCATTTTTACCAAAGAATGCCGCCGCAAATACGGCAAAAATTGCCAAACGTGCACCACAGGACATAAACGGTGCCATGAGCACGGTAATTAAACGTTCACGTGGTGCATCCAGTGTACGCGCCCCCATAATAGAAGGAACGTTACAACCAAAGCCAACAATCAGTGGTACGAAGGATTTACCGGGTAGGCCTAACGCTTGCATTAACCTGTCCATCACAAATGCGGCGCGAGCCATATAGCCTGAATCTTCTAAGACCGATAAAAATAGGTACATCATACCGATTTGCGGTACGAGTGGGAGAACGGTATTAATACCTCCACCAATCCCTTGGGCGAGGAATACTGTTAGCCAATCAGGGAAACTAAAATAATCACCAATCCATTGTATGCCATGAATAAAAATGGCTTCTGAAGCCCCTTCAAAGAACGGTTGTAGTGCACCGCCAATATTAATGGCCAGAACAAACATCAGATACATGACAAATAGGAAAATCGGCACCCCAAGCCAACGATTTAAAATAATTTTATCCAGTGACTGAGTTAATTGATTAGGTTCAGCAGCACTATTGTTTATCGCTTTTTCACAGATAGCGGCGATGGATTGATAACGCGCATCCGCTATGAGCAGTTCAGGTTCTTCATTTAAGCTATTTTTTAAGTTTTGCTGAGTAGCATGTAGTTGTGCTTCTGTAATATTTGCACGTTGGCGACTATAAATATCACCTTCAAGAATTTGCAACGCCAGCCAACGACGCTGCTGTTGACTGAATTGTTGTGCTGAAATTTGTTCTGATAATGTATCGACCGCTTGTAATAGCGCCGTGGGATACTCAACCAAGGCTGTCATGTTATTTTGTGGGTGATTATCAATAGCTTGTTTGAGCTTATCAATGCCCGTTGCTCGAGTTGAAACTAAAGGAATAACAGGGCAGCCTAATTGTTGCTGTAATTTTTCCACATCGATTTCAATATGTTGGCTTTGTGCGATGTCCAGCATATTCAGCGCCACAATACAGGGCACGCCTAATTCAACTAATTGTAATGTCAGATAGAGATTACGCTCTAAATTAGAGGCATCTACGACGTTGATGAGCATATCGGCTTCACCGCTGAGGATAAAATAGCACGCGATTTGCTCATCCAGCGATGTTTGCTCAGAAATCGTTGTTAAAGAGTAAGTCCCCGGTAGGTCGACTAACTCAATATGATGTTGCGTTGTATTAAAGCGCCCAACCTTTCTTTCGACAGTCACCCCTGCCCAGTTACCAACACGTTGGCGAGACCCTGTTAATTGGTTAAACAGTGTGGTCTTACCTGCGTTTGGATTGCCAATTAGACCGATAGTTAATGGTTTCATAGTGTTTACCAGTAATAAAAATTTAAGATAACGACCTGGTGCAGTAATCCGTGATGTTAGGTGGCTGTGGTTTCGTCAAGGTTAAGTAACGCTAAATCTTTTTTGCGTAATACAAGACTCACTCGATGTGTTTCGATTTGAATCGGATCACCGAAAGGAGCACAACGCACCACCTTAAAGATAGAGCCGGGTAATAGACCAAGTGAAAGCAATTTTTGTCGGTAAGCGGGGCTTATCTGTGGTGAGAAACCGAGTATTTTGTAGCTATGTTGAGGAAGTAATGACATAACGCCTTCCGTTTATCATGAGTAGTAATGATAATTATTAAAAATATAATTTTTTATGGACCAAAAAAGACAGTAAGTAGTAATAAATCTAATTAATAATGAGAATTATAATCATCAACTATTCACTATATTTAGCCTCTTTTTTCGTCAAACTGAATTGATATGGATCAACTAAGCATTGAGTATACGGGCACTTCGGATTGATGAACCTAAGTTGTGCAGGTAAATAAAAACAGTTTAATGTATTCGTTTTGTTAAATATTAACGTAATGAAATTGTCGGGGTGGGATTAAAAACCTCTACAATCAAAGAGAAAGTCGATTGTAGAGGTGTTTTTATTGCGGAGTCTGACTTAGCGTTTTTTGCCAAATGCGGCGGCGAGGGCATCGCTCATCGCACTGTTTCCCGCGGAACTATTATTTTTTCGTGAAGTATCGCGAGGTGTCGACGGTGTTTTCCGTGAGTTTCTATCTTGCGAATGGTTCGTTCTACGCGATGAACTATGGCTATCACCCGGTTGCTCATCTAAGCGCATAGTGAGCGCGATGCGTTTACGCGGAATATCAACGTCGATCACTTTGACTTTTACAATATCGCCAGCTTTGACCACTTTATGCGGGTCATCGACATAACTGTTAGACAGCGATGAAATATGGACTAAACCATCTTGGTGAACACCGATATCGACGAACGCACCGAAGTTAGTGACATTAGTGACTGAGCCTTCAAGGATCATGCCCAATGTCAAATCATTCATGGTTTCGACACCTTCAGCAAAGGTTGCCGTTTTAAACTCAGGCCGAGGGTCTCGACCCGGTTTATCTAGCTCTTTGATAATATCCGTGACGGTAGGAACACCAAACTGCTCTGTTGTAAAATCATGGGGGCTTAAACTATTCAAGGCTTGTGAGTTGCCCATGATCTCTTTGAGAGGTTGACGAACGGCATCGAGAATTTTTTCAACGACAGGATAAGCCTCTGGGTGGACACTAGACGCATCAAGTGGGTTGTCACCGTTAGTGATACGTAAGAAACCGGCACATTGTTCAAAGGCTTTTGGCCCTAAACGAGTCACTTTCAAGAGCTGTTTTCGGTCGTTAAAACGGCCATTCTCATCTCGCCAATTCACGACATTCTGAGCGATCATTTTGCTCAAACCAGCAACACGCGTAAGCAAAGCGACAGATGCCGTGTTTAAGTCAACCCCGACTGAGTTTACACAATCCTCGACTACCGCATCGAGTTTACGGGCTAATTGCGTTTGGCTGACGTCGTGCTGATACTGACCAACGCCAATCGATTTCGGATCGATTTTTACTAATTCAGCGAGGGGGTCTTGCAGACGACGCGCGATAGAAACGGCCCCACGTAGTGATACATCAAGGTCTGGGAACTCTTGTGCTGCCAGCTCTGAAGCGGAATAGACGGATGCGCCCGCTTCACTCACAATGACTTTTTGTGCCGTCACTTCAGGATACTGTTTTTGCACTTCGGCAAAGAAACGCTCTGTCTCTCTAGAAGCGGTACCATTACCAATGGCCACCAATTCCACTTGGTGCTTTTGGCATAAGGCAGCAACCACGGCGGCGGCTTTCGCTGCTTGCCCCGTATGTGGATAGATAGTCTCTGTTGCGATGAGTTTACCTGTTGCATCGACGACCGCGACTTTAACGCCGGTACGTAAGCCGGGATCGAGGCCCATCGTTGCGCGCATCCCAGCGGGTGCGGCCATTAATAGGTCATGGAGGTTACGCGCAAATACATTGATTGCTTCATCTTCTGCTTTTTCTCGCAAGGAACTCATGATTTCCGTTTCAAGATGAAGCAGCACTTTCACACGCCATGTCCAACTGATGACGGCTTTACGCCATTGGTCGGCTGGTGCATTGTTTAACCTAACATCAAGGTGACGTGTAATGATTTCTTCACAGTAACTCTCTTTAGGCGGCTCTTCAAATTGTGGGTCACAATTCAGTGACAGTTGTAAGATCCCTTCATTACGACCGCGGAACATGGCTAATGCGCGGTGAGAGGGAACGGAAGAAACAGGCTCTTGATGATCAAAATAGTCGCTAAATTTTGCTCCCTCTGTTTGTTTTCCGTCAGCAACTTTGGAAACAATGTGGGCATTTTTTAGCAAGTAGTCACGCACTTTGGCTAATAATGTCGCATCTTCAGCGAAACGTTCCATTAAAATATAACGGGCACCATCAAGTGCCGCTTTGACGTCAGCAACCCCTTTTTCTTCATTGATATAGGCTTGTGCTAAATCATCCGGTGATTGGCTAGGGTCATGCCATAAGGCTTCCGCTAATGGCTCTAAACCTGCTTCAATCGCGATTTGTCCACGAGTACGGCGTTTAGGTTTAAAGGGCAAGTAAAGGTCTTCTAGTTCGGTTTTATTGAGGGTATTGTTGATGGCAGCGGCGAGTTCAGGGGTGAGTTTCTCTTGTTCTTCTATTGACTTAAGGATAGTTTGCTTACGTTCATTCAACTCTCGTAGATACCCTAAACGGCTCTCCAGTTGACGAAGTTGGGTATCATCTAGCCCACCGGTCACTTCTTTACGATAACGGGCAATAAAAGGAACAGTGTTTCCTTCATCCAGCAGTGTGATAGCAGAAAATACCTGTTTCGTCTGAACTTGTAGCTCTGCTGCAATTATTTGGCTTAGAGTTTCATTCATGTCGTTTTTAATACCTAATCAATGAATAATAAAAAAATTTATGGCACTGTTATACTTGCACAGAGGCAGAATTTCTAGGGCGAACTTTATTAAAGTCAAAGAATAATTCTGTATATAATTTATAATTATCTAACTTGCTTACTAATTTATAAAGGTTATGAATAAGAGTCTGTTAATCACACGCGAAGGCTGGGATGCTCTGGACAAAGAACTTAAGTACCTTTGGAAAGAAGAGCGTCCAAGAGTGACCCAATCCGTTTCTGAAGCCGCAGCACAAGGCGACCGCTCAGAAAATGCGGAATATATTTACGGCAAAAAACGCTTGCGAGAAATTGATCGTCGAGTTCGTTTTTTATCTAAAAGATTGGATCAACTCAGGATTGTCGAACCTGACCCACGGCAAGAAGGGCGTGTTTTTTTTGGGGCATGGGTTAAACTAGAAGATGATGATGAAAATATCAGAATATTCCGGTTAGTGGGTGCTGACGAATTTAATCCCTCTAAAAATTGGATTTCGATTGACTCTCCAGTAGCTCGAGCACTAGTTGGTAAGCAGGTTGACGATGAAATTACTGTCAACACGCCGGGGGGGATTGTGACCTATTCGATATTAGAAATTAGTTATAAACCTCTAGCCCTATAACGCGTAAAATTATTCATTAAATTTCAAGTTGATGGTAAATTAGAGCATTAACTATTTTATATTTAACTTATACGCAAAATAATTAAGTTATATACCACTATCACAGGCTAGCGAAAAAACGCATTAATATGATGTGGCGATCATTTAGATAACTGTGAATTTGGTGACACCCATAATTTTTGGGAATGGTGGGTATGCTCTTATTTTTAAAGGTAATTTCAATAGATTGCACATCTTGAGGGCTACAAAATGCAAGAAAGTTATAAAGTTCTTGTTGTCGATGATGATATGCGTTTACGTGCCTTACTAGAACGCTATCTCACGGAACAAGGGTTTCAGGTACGTAGTGCCGCCAATGCAGAACAAATGGATAGGATCCTCACGCGAGAATCTATTCATCTTATTGTTTTAGATTTAATGTTGCCGGGTGAAGATGGCCTGTCAATTTGTCGCCGTTTGCGTAGTCAAAATAATCCGATTCCGATTATTATGGTGACGGCAAAAGGTGAAGAAGTTGATCGTATTGTTGGTTTAGAAATTGGTGCCGATGACTACATCCCGAAACCATTTAACCCGCGTGAATTATTGGCGCGTATCCGTGCGGTATTACGTCGTCAAGCAAATGAACTACCTGGTGCACCATCTCAGGATGATGCCATTATCACATTCGGTAAATTTAAACTTAACCTTGGTACTCGTGAAATGTTCCAAGGCGAAGAAAATATGCCTTTAACCAGTGGTGAGTTTGCCGTACTAAAAGTGCTGGTTTCGCATCCAAGGGAACCATTATCTCGTGATAAGCTGATGAGCTTGGCGAGAGGCCGTGAATACAGTGCGATGGAACGTTCAATTGACGTGCAAATCTCACGTTTACGCCGTATGGTTGAAGAAGATCCTGCTCATCCCCGCTATATCCAAACAGTTTGGGGACTGGGTTACGTGTTTGTACCGGACGGTAGTAAAGCATGAAGCGATTGAGGTTCTCTCGCCGTAGTACATTTTCTCGTTCGTTATTTTTGTTCGTTGCCTTATTGTTTGCCAGCCTTGTCACCAGCTATATGGTGGTATTGAACTTTGTTGTGATGCCAAGTTTGCAACAGTTTAATAAAGTACTGGCTTATGAAGTACGAACTTTAATGACGGAAAAGATGGTGCTGCAAGATGGAACCACTGTGCGGGTTTCTCCTGCATTGCGTAAAAAGATTTATAATGAGTTAGGGATCACATTTTATGCCCAATCAGCTGCCATGGAAGAAGGCTTAAATTGGGCTAAAGAATATGATTTCCTCAGTGAAAACATGTCTGAATATATTGGCGGTGAAGCTAAAGTCCGTTTAGAACTTGGCCGCGAATATCCTATTCTTTGGCTAACGTCTTATCTTGCCCCCGATATCTGGGTACGGGTACCTTTGACCGAAATAGGGCAAAACCAATTCTCGCTAGTATTCCGTTATACATTAGCAATCTTTCTGTTTATTTTTGCCGGTGTTTGGCTCTATATCCGTTATCAAAATAAACCCTTACTGGAGCTTGAATACCATGCTGGTCAAGTAGGTAAAGGGGTTATTCTGCCTGCTATGCAGGAAAAAGGCGCCGCAGAGGTAAGAGCCGCAATTCGCTCCTTTAACCACATGGCAGCCGGCATCAAAACACTTGAAAATGACCGTACTATATTAATGGCAGGGGTCAGCCACGACCTCCGTACACCATTAACACGCATACGTTTAGCGACGGAAATGATGAGTCCAGAAGATGGTTATCTTGCTGAATCCATCAATAAAGATATTGAAGAGTGCGATGCGATCATTGGTCAATTCATGGACTACCTGAAGACCGGTCAAGAAATGAATATGGAGTTCTGTGACCTGAATGCAATCTTAAATGAAGCCGTCACCGCGGAAAGCAGTGTTACAGGTGAAATTGAAACGGCATTTGAGCCAGGTAATCTGATTGTGAATGCCAATCCATTGGCGATTAAGCGGGCAATTACGAATATGATCGTGAATGCCTATCGTTATGGTAATGGTTGGATTAAAGTCAGCAGTGGTAAAAACGAAGACTCAGTCTGGTTCCAAGTGGAAGATGATGGTGCAGGAATTAAGGAAGAGGATATCCAACGTCTCTTTCAACCGTTTGTGCAAGGGGAAAAAGCGCGTAGCAATAAGGGAACAGGCCTTGGCTTAGCGATTATCCGCCGTATTGTCGACGCCCATGAGGGCAGTATCGAAATTCATAAAAGCGAACGGGGTGGTTTTGCCATTCGCGCGCTGTTACCATTGAAAGAAAAAGAAGAATAACAGGCTGTTAGTGAAATGAGCTGTCAGCCTATCTCATCTCTTTAACTAAAATATTCTTAAATTGTATTCATTCCTAATTATTTACCTCATAAAACATGCCGTTTATAAATAAAATAATCGTTATATAAAAGACTCAGCAATTGTTTCGTTTGGATAATAGATCCAAATAAAATAATTGGGTGAATCTATGCAGATTAATTTTTTTAAAACGATCCGTTCTTCTCAAAGTCAAAATGCATGCGCGAGGATAGAAGGAAAGGGAGACCAATCTGCCCTATTTCAAAAAATAAAGCGTACACGATGTACCATAATAGGGTTCTTTCAAGAACCTAAAAAGGTGGCTACACCGGTGACGTGGGGTCGACAACTGACCGCGGTTATCCAATCACCGGAACATCAATTGGCAACATCAAAATTACCGCTATCTATTTCAGTACCGCCGCCAATGCCTGAGTTTGGTACTCCGCTTGCTCAACCAACAAAAGCAGGGAAAATAGGGATGGAGCAAGTGTTTGCAGAGCTAAAAAGTTGTCAGACTTTTATCAATCATGCCAAAAAGCGTGAGGGGCTTGAAAAAAACGCAGTGGCTTCAACCGATACGCCACCGCCCCCTCCGCCGATGGCAAAGTTTTTGGGCATTGGCAAAATGACTGTTGCTCCGCAAACTCAGGGGGAGAAAACTGGTATGGCACAAGTGCTGGCGGAGCTGAAAAGTCATCAGGTTTTTATCAATCACGCCAAAAAATGTGAGGAGCTTGAAAAAACCTCTGTGACTTCAATCGATACGCCACCGCCCCCTCCGCCGATGGCAAAGTTTCTGGGCATTGGCAAAATGGCTGTTGCTCCGCACTCTCAGGGGGAGAAAACCGGTATGGCGCAAGTGCTGGCAGAGCTGAAAAGTCATCAAGTTTTTATCAATAATGCCAAAAAGTATGAGGGGCTTAAAGAAACCTCAGTGACTTCAATCGATACGCCACCGCCCCCTCCGCCACTAAAAGGCATCCACAAAATGACGACGCCTTCTCAAACTCAGGGAAAGAAAGTCGGTATGGAGCAAGTGCTGGCTGAGCTTAAGGAGTATATGCAGCACAAAGCAAATAAAGAATAATGTCGGTCTATGTGTATTTTGAAATTGGATATAAGATCGATTATTGTCGCTAACGTGCTCATTTTACGCGTCAATGGGCACGTCATGGCGGTTTGCTTGTTAGGTGTTTAATCATCGTTATTTGCTGTAGCGCTTAGAAAATCATAAAGCGCGTATCTTGCAATGAACTGTTATCTATCCCCTCATGACAAGTGTATGCGCTTTTTGCTATGGTGAGCAGAGCAGTATTGATCGATCCTGAGAGGCGGCAAAAAAGAATTGTGCGACTTTTTTATGACAGAGTGTCATTTTTGCCTCATGACAGATTGGCCGAGTATTATATCTCTTACCATCTGATTTTATTGTTAATTTTTTTTATTGGCCTTCCGCTTTGCTTTAATAAATACGCTAAAATAATCAATTGTCATAAAACTGTCATAAATCAGACATGTTGTTGTCATCAAATTGTCCTATTTTTCCTACCGTGACATTTCACCAACAATTTACACTTAATTGTTTCTATACATCCCCGGAGGGATTATGAAAATGATGCGTACAACCTTAGCTAGCGTAATGGCAGCAACTCTTTCAATGACTGCGATGTCTTCTTTTGCTGCCACAAGCTTAACTGGCGCGGGTGCAACATTCCCTGCCCCTGTTTACGCTAAGTGGGCGGACTCTTATCAGAAAGAAACAGGTAATAAAGTGAACTACCAGGGAATCGGTTCTTCTGGTGGCGTTAAACAAATTAATGCGAAAACAGTTGATTTCGGTGCATCTGATGCGCCATTGACTGATGAAAAATTGAAGCAAGATGGCCTGTTCCAGTTCCCAACAGTTATCGGCGGCGTTGTCTTGGCCGTTAATGTGAAAGGTATCCAGTCTGGTCAATTGACATTAGACGGAACGACGTTGGGTGACATCTATCTTGGCAAAATCACCAAATGGAATGACCCCGCAATTGCTAAGCTGAACCCTGATGTTAACTTACCAGACCAAAATATTGCGGTAGTAAGACGTTCTGATGGTTCCGGTACCACTTTTGTCTTCACTAGCTATTTATCGAAAGTGAGTTCAAATTGGAAAAATGACATCGGTGCGGGTTCAACGGTTAATTGGCCGAAAAACAGCGTAGGTGGTAAAGGTAATGATGGCGTTGCAGCCTTCGTTCAACGTCTACCAGGCTCTATCGGTTATGTTGAATATGCTTATGCAAAACAGAATAATCTTGCTTATACTAAACTCGTTTCAGCGGATGGTAAGGTGGTTTCACCAACAGGTGAAAGCTTCAGTGCGGCAGCGAAAAAAGTGGACTGGTCTAAGTCATTCGCTCAAGACCTGACTAACCGTGATGGTGAAAATGCATGGCCAATCACATCCACCACATTTATCTTAGTTCATAAAGATCAAGCGAATGCAGAAAAAGGAAAAGCGGTGCTCGACTTCTTTAACTGGGCTTACGAAAAAGGTGGTCAACAAGCTGAAGCATTAGATTACGCTGTACTACCCGCAGAAGTTGTGACAGCAATACGTGCAGCATGGAAAACAGAAGTTAAAGATAGCCAAGGTAAACCACTGTTTTAATCAGTGAACCTCGGGTTGGCAATGGATGGCGGATGCTTAGGATTAACATCCGCCTTCTGACGTAGTAACTAAATCCTACTAATAAAGTAGGTGTAGGATGAGACAAAGCGCATGGCCGAGAAAACAACGGCATTTAAAGCACCGAGCAAGTCAGGCGATGTGATATTTAGCGCATTGGTAAAAATTGCCGCACTAATCACTTTGTTAATGCTTGGTGGCATCATTATTTCCCTTATTTTTGCCTCGTGGCCGAGTATGCAAAAATTTGGGTTTTCGTTTTTATGGACTAAGGAATGGGATGCACCCGCGGAGGAGTTTGGGGCATTAGTGCCAATTTATGGCACCATTGTGACGTCATTGATTGCCCTGATTATTGCTGTACCCGTCAGTTTTGGTATTGCACTTTTCTTAACGGAACTGGCTCCTAACTGGTTAAAACGCCCTTTAGGTATTGCGATTGAATTGCTCGCAGCAATTCCAAGTATTGTTTACGGTATGTGGGGGCTATTTGTTTTTGCGCCTCTGTTTGCTGAATATTTCCAAGAGCCTGTCGGCAATGTGATGTCAAGTATCCCGATTGTCGGTGAGCTTTTCTCGGGTCCTGCATTCGGGATTGGTATTTTGGCGGCAGGGATTATCCTCGCCATTATGATCATTCCTTACATTGCCTCCGTTATGCGTGACGTATTTGAACAAACACCCGTCATGATGAAAGAGTCGGCATATGGTATTGGTTGTACCACATGGGAAGTGATCTGGAATATTGTTTTACCTTATACCCGTAATGGTGTGATTGGTGGCGTCATGTTAGGCCTTGGCCGTGCTCTTGGCGAAACCATGGCGGTGACCTTTGTCATCGGAAATACTTATCAACTGGATAGCTTCTCGTTATTTATGCCAGGAAACAGTATTACGTCAGCACTAGCGAATGAGTTTGCCGAAGCAGAAAGTGGATTACACACTGCTGCACTGATGGAACTTGGGTTAATTCTCTTTGTTATCACCTTCATTGTTCTGGCGATATCAAAACTCATGGTTATGCGCTTAGCGAAGAACGAGGGCCGTTAATATGTCGACATCTCAACATTTTGTTATTAACGAAAAAGAACGTGCCCGTCGTCAAGCATGGCGTCGTCAGATTAACCGAATGGCCTTATTTGTTTCAATGTTAACCATGGCCTTTGGTCTGTTCTGGCTGGTTTGGATTTTATTTTCAACGGTGACCAAAGGGATTGATGGGATGTCCCTTAACTTGTTCACAGAGATGACTCCGCCACCGAATACTGAAGGTGGTGGCCTCGCTAACGCCATCGTCGGAAGTGGCTTGTTGATTCTGTGGGCAACGGTGATAGGCACCCCTTTAGGTATCTTAGCAGGGATCTATTTGGCAGAGTATGGCCGTAAATCATGGCTCGCTTCTGTAACGCGTTTCATTAATGATATTTTGTTATCTGCACCATCAATTGTTGTAGGTCTGTTTGTCTATACCATTGTGGTTGCACAAATGCAGCACTTCTCTGGCTGGGCAGGCGTTATCGCTTTAGCACTGTTGCAGATTCCGATTGTTATCCGCACAACGGAAAATATGTTGAAACTGGTGCCGGATAGCTTGCGTGAAGCCGCATATGCGTTAGGTACGCCAAAATGGAAAATGATTTTATCTATTACGCTTAAAGCATCTGTATCCGGGATTATTACAGGGATCTTGCTAGCGATTGCTCGTATTGCGGGTGAAACCGCACCATTACTGTTCACTTCTTTGTCGAATCAGTTCTGGAGCACAGATATGAGTGAGCCAATTGCTAACTTGCCTGTGACTATCTTTAAATTTGCGATGAGTCCGTTCTCGGAATGGCAACAACTGGCATGGGCAGGGGTTCTATTAATCACCCTATGTGTCCTGTTAATTAACATTATCGCACGCGTTGTGTTTGCTAAGAAAAAACACTAACACCCGGATTGAATAGAGATTTATAGAGAGAAGTTGCCATGATTAATGCAAATCAGATCGCAAACAGTAAAATTCAAGTACGTGACCTTAACTTTTATTACGGTAAATTCCACGCACTAAAAAATATCTCGTTAGATATTGAAAAAAACAAAGTCACCGCCTTTATCGGCCCATCCGGTTGCGGTAAATCAACGCTGCTGCGTACCTTTAATAAAATGTATGAGCTGTACGGTGAGCAGCGAGCAGAAGGTGAGATTCTGCTAGACGGTCAAAATATTTTGACTGATAAACAAGATATCGCGTTATTACGTGCCAAAGTCGGTATGGTATTCCAAAAACCAACACCCTTCCCGATGTCTATTTATGACAACATTGCCTTTGGTGTCCGTTTATTTGAAAAGTTATCGCGTGTTGAGATGGACGAACGTGTTCAGTGGGCGTTAACCAAAGCTGCGCTGTGGAATGAAACCAAAGATAAACTGCATCAAAGTGGTTATAGTCTTTCTGGTGGTCAGCAACAGCGCTTGTGTATCGCTCGTGGTATCGCTATTCGCCCTGAAGTTTTATTATTAGATGAGCCATGTTCAGCCCTTGACCCCATTTCAACTGGGCGTATTGAAGAGTTGATCAGCGAACTCAAATCTGAATATACCGTGGTCATTGTCACTCACAATATGCAACAGGCTGCACGTTGTTCGGATTATACGGCCTTTATGTATTTAGGTGAGTTGATTGAGTTTAATGACACAGACAAGATGTTTACCACACCTGAAAAGAAACAAACCGAAGACTATATTACAGGTCGTTACGGTTGATAGGGAGCCGATTATGGATACGCTGAATCACAACAAACATATTTCTGGGCAGTTCAATGCTGAATTGGAACATATCCATACAGAATTGATGACAATGGGAGGGCTGGTTGAAGAACAGCTCACCAAAGCGATCACTGCCATGCATAATCAGGATGAGGCTCTTGCGCGCGAAGTTATCGAAAATGACCATAAAGTGAATATGATGGAAGTGGCTATTGACGAAGAGTGCGTGAAAATCATTGCTAAGCGTCAGCCAACAGCCAGTGACTTACGCCTCATTATGGCTATTTCAAAAACCATCGCTGAACTCGAACGAATTGGGGATGTTGCCGATAAGATCTGCCAAACAGCATTAGAAAAATTCTCTCATCAACATCAACCTTTGCTGGTTAGCCTTGAGTCATTAGGGCGTCATACGGTACAAATGTTGCATGATGTGCTTGATGCTTTTGCGCGAATGGATTTGGAAGAAGCGATTCGGATTTATCGAGAAGATGAAAAAGTTGACCAAGAATACGAAGGAATAGTACGTCAACTGATGACGTACATGATGGAAGATCCAAGGACGATCCCAAGTGTATTAACGGCATTGTTCTGTGCCCGTTCGATTGAACGTATCGGAGATCGATGCCAAAACATTTGCGAATTCATTTTTTACTATGTGAAAGGGCAAGATTTCCGTCATGTAGGTGGCGATCAATTGGAAAAAATGATCACCAAAAAATAACGGTCAAACTTTGCGTTGTCGCATTGTTGGTTGTCATTACCAACCCCAGTCACAGACTTATGTGTGTGACTGGGGTTTTGTTTTTTATCGCCAGCGTCAACACGTGTGAGTGAGGTTATTGAGCGTCGTTTTCGTTCATTTCGATATGCTTAGAGTGTTTTTATTTGATGCAGATTTTAGGTTTTTGGTGATCTTTTAAAAGGCTCCCGTTATCACGCTATTTTCATATGATATTAAACACGGACGAGTTAGTTAGAAAAAAACGTTTATTCATCCTCATTAAAGGTCCTCATAACGATTGTACGCATCAAACAACCCTTAAAGGTAACGTGAATCATTTTACAGACTCTCTTCATTGCTTGGTGACCTATTTTTCCTCGTATATTCTTTTTTGATATAAATATATCATTTAATAGTATTTCAAGAGATAAGCCTTCCTTGATAATTTGTGGTAGTCGATTTACATAAATTTACCGTCAGAGGTGTTCAATGAAAGCTCGCGTTTTAACTACCGCACTACTTGCAGGCCTTGCGCTGGTGGCCAATGTCGCCAATGCAGATAAATTAGATGATATTAAGCAAGCTGGTGTTATCCGTATCTCTGTGTTTGACAGTAATCCACCATTTGGCTTTATTGACCCACAAACAAAAAAACTCGCGGGCTATGATGTTGATATCGCGCAAGCGATAGCCGATGACCTCGGCGTGAAATTGGAATTGCGTCCAACTAACCCAGCTAACCGTATTCCTTTACTGACATCAGGTAAGGTCGATCTCATTGGGGCAAATTTCACAATTACCGACGAACGCGCTAAGCAGGTTGATTTCTCGATTCCGGATTTTGCGACAGGGCAGAAGTTTATTGCTCGCAAAGGGGTCTTGAAAACGCCTGACGATATTGCCCCATTACGTATTGGTGCGGATAAAGGCACGGTACAGGAAGTGACCTTACGTGAGCGTTATCCAAATACGAAAGTGATCTCTTATGATGACACGCCACAAGCATTTGCTGCTTTGCGCAATGGTAATGTCCAAGCGATAACGCAAGATGACGCGAAGTTAGTCGGTCTGCTGGGTAACTTGCCAGAAAAAGTGAAGGCTGATTTTGAAATATCTCCGTTTAGTATCACTCGTGAATATCAAGCGGTTGCAGCAGTAAAAGGTGAAACGCGTTTAATCGAAAATGTGAATAACACCTTGTTGAAATTAGAAAAAGAAGGCAAAGCAGAACAGATTTATAACCGTTGGTTTGGCCCTGATACTAAGGCAGCGCAACCTCGCGGTGAATTCAAATTCGCTCCTCTTGAACAACAAAAATAATGATAACCATCTGATATATCGATTCAATATATTGAATCAGCACTTCAGAATAAATAACCCCGCTCATTATTGCGGGGTTCTTAGTTATACAAGGCAGCAGTTATGTTTGAAAAATTTATTAGCGGCGAATTTTTTTCTCAGCATTTTTTGGCTCCTGAGTATTTGGAATGGTTTGGCTATGGCTTTTTGCTGACGATTTGGATCTCGGTTTGTACCATCATTGCTGCAACGCTATTAGGTTTTGTCGTTGCCGCGGCAAAGGATAGCCAAATTGCCCCGCTACGTTGGGGGGTCAGTGTGTATATTTCCATTTTCCGTAATACACCTTTACTGGTTCAACTGTTTTTTTGGTATTTTGCGTCAGGGGAGATTTTATCATCGGAGATGATGGCATGGCTCAATACACCGCATGAAATCCACGTGGTAGGTATCACGCTGAGCTGGCCTTCATTTGAATTCTTAGCGGGTTTTGTTGGGTTAACATTATATACGGTACCATTTATTGCTGAAGAAATACGCTCAGGGATCCGTGGTGTACGCCAAGGCCAAAAATATGCAGCCTTTGCACTTGGTTTAACGGGATGGCAAGCCATGAAACATGTTGTGTTGCCACAGGCGGTGAAAATCGCCATGCCTCCTTTACTGGGGCAATACATGAATGTTGTTAAGAACTCGTCGTTAACCATGGCAATTGGTGTTGCTGAGCTCTCTTACGTCTCACGCCAAGTGGAAAGCCAAACATTACAAACATTCACTGCATTTGGCCTCGCAACAGTGCTGTATATCGCCATTATTGCGGTTATGGAAGGCTGGGGACAATGGCGAGCGCAACGAAATTTAGTGGAAGGGGTATAAGATGGATTTTTCAGTGATTGAACAAAATTGGCAATATTTGTTATTTGGCGCTTTTCCTGATGGTCCTATAGAAGGTGCAGCCCTTACACTGATTATCAGCTTAATTGCGGGTGCCGCATCGATTGTGCTGGGAACACTTAGCGGTGTTGCATTAGCCATGTTACGAGGGTTTTGGATGAACCTATTCGCGGCTATTTTAGGCTTTTTCCGTGCTATTCCAGTCATTATGCTAATTTTTTGGACCTATTTCTTCTTACCTGTGGTACTAGGAACAGAAATACCGGGCATCGCTTCGGTCGTTTGTGCGCTCGCATTAATCACCTCTGCCTATTTAGCTCATGCTGTAAAAGCAGGTATTCTTGCTATCGGGAAAGGGCAATGGCAGGCCGGATTATCATTAGGCTTTAGCCGTTGGCAAGTTTTATGGCAAATTGTCTTACCGCAAGCATTACGTATGATGGTTCCTTCATTTATTAATCAATGGGTGGCTTTGATTAAAGACACTTCCCTTGCTTACATTGTTGGTGTCGCGGAATTGTCATTTTTGGCGACACAAGTGAATAACCGTGAAATGGTGTATCCACTCGAAATTTTCTTATTTGTTGCCTTTATTTATTTTGTTATGTGCTTAACGTTAGAGATGATCGCGAACTTCGTGGCAAAACGTTTAAATAGTCATCAAGGGGCTAAACCATTTGCGCCAAAGCGTGCCTTGCTATTTTGGCGTAGACAAAAACTACTCGCGTTATCTTAATCAATTCAAGGTGGCGATTGCTGATGGGGTCGCCACTGCTTATGCAAATTTTATTTTTCTACTGTCTATTTCAATTCATCTTGTTGTATCAGTAAGTTAACTCATTTATGGATCTTTGATTTACGCAAACGTTTTCTTTTTTTCATTTTAACGGTAACACTCTCGATTTGTTTGTTGTAGGATAGGGCGAAAAAAACTTTTTTTGGGCGCTATATCTAATGAGTAATCAATCTTCTAGCTCTGGACAACAACAGGGTCTGTTTCAACGCGTGTTTAAATTACAAGAACACGGGACAACGGCGAAAACAGAAGTCGTTGCGGGCTTCACCACCTTTCTCACAATGGTCTACATTGTCTTTGTTAACCCTCAAATCTTATCTGTCGCTGGGATGGATATTAAAGCTGTTTTCGTCACCACCTGCTTAATTGCGGCGATAGGCAGTATTCTTATGGGGCTGTTGGCGAATCTGCCAATCGCAGTAGCTCCAGCGATGGGGCTAAATGCTTTTTTTGCGTTTGTCGTCGTCAGTGCGATGGGATATTCATGGCAAGTGGCGATGGGGGCTGTATTTTGGGGAGCCGTTGGCTTATTCATTTTGACCCTATTCCGTATTCGTTATTGGATTATCGCGAATATTCCATTAAGTTTACGCGTTGGTATCACCAGTGGTATCGGACTGTTCATTGCGATGATGGGGCTGAAGAACTCGGGTATTATTGTGGCGAACCCAGATACACTCGTCTCTATCGGTAACTTTACCCAACATAACGTGTGGTTAGGGGCTTTGGGCTTTTTCATTATTGCGATCCTAGCGGCACGTAATATCCATGCGGCAGTGCTGGTCTCCATTGTGATCACAACCTTAATTGGCCTTGCATTAGGGGATGTGCAGTTCAATGGTATCTTCTCTATGCCGCCGAGCGTGATGACCGTTGTTGGCCAAGTTGATATTATGGGATCCTTGGATTTAGCGTTATCAGGCGTTATTTTTGCTTTTATGTTAGTTAACTTATTTGACTCTTCGGGCACCATGATTGGTGTGACAGATAAAGCTGGGATCACGGATGCGCGTGGAACTTTCCCTCGCATGAAGCAGGCGCTCTATGTCGACAGCCTCAGTTCTGTCGCGGGTTCGGCGATGGGAACCTCCTCCGTTACTGCTTATATTGAAAGCTCTTCTGGCGTGTCGGTTGGCGGACGTACAGGGTTAACTGCCATTGTGGTTGGTGTGTTATTCCTATTGACCATGTTTATCTCACCACTAGCGGGTATGGTTCCTGCTTATGCGACAGCTGGCGCGCTGATCTACGTTGGGGTGTTGATGACATCAAGTTTAACGCGTGTGAAATGGGATGACTTAACGGAATCAGTTCCTGCATTTATTACTGCGGTGATGATGCCCTTTAGTTTTTCGATCACGGAAGGGATCGCGTTAGGCTTTATCGCTTATTGCGCAATGAAAGTGGGTACCGGCCGCTGGCGCGAGTTGGGGCCATGCGTCATTTTAGTTTCCGTTTTATTTATTTTAAAAATGGTTTTAGTTGACGCTTAATCTTCTTTCCTATCAAACGGCTCCAATCGTCGGAGCCGTTTTGTTTATCAACTCCTCTCTATGACAGCCAATTCGAGCTATAATCAACAAAGCTGCCATGCAAAATACAAAAAAACCGTTTTAATTGCTGCGCAAATGCTTTCACAGCTTGAGGGATTCTGCTAGATTCCGCAGCAGAAACTGACTTATCAAGGTATCAGACCATGAATTCACCAAAAAAACCGGCAAGTAAAACTGCTAGCAAAACGAAGAAAAAGTATCGCAAAACAAAAGAAGAGCTCAATGCAGAAGGGCGTGAGCGTAAGCGCCAGAAAAAGCATCGTGGCAATAAATCGGGGGCTCGCTATCAAGAAAAATCGTCTAATAGTCAGTCTGGCAAGCAAAACGACAGCCTTGACCCACGCCTTGGTAGCAAAAAACCAGTCCCATTGGTGGTTGATGCAAATGCCGTTTCCACACGTACGACGCCAGTAAAAGAGCCTGTCGCAAAAGTGAAATTATCACCCGAGCAAGAGCTAGAAATGCTGGAGCAGGACGATCGTTTAGATAGCTTATTAGCGCGTTTAGAAGAGGGTGAAACGGTCACCACGGAAGAGCAAAAATACATTGATACTTGTTTAGACCGTATTGATGAGTTGATGTCTATTCTGGGTATCGAACTCACTGATGAAGAAGAAGAGGAAAATGAAGAAAAACTGGATGACATTATGCGCATCTTGAAAAGTAAATAAGCGTCTTTTTCACTCCCCCTGCTTGCTGGGGGGAGTATTGAACAAATTTCATTCAAACTGTATCACTTTTGGTGTTGCATCAACTCTCACCGCCCAATCACAAGTTATAATTTCTTTTATGTTATTATGTCGTGTATATAAGTTAGCCAATAAAAAAACATAAGATGTGGCCTGTAAACCGGCATTCGGCCAATTAAGGAATGTTAATGTCAGAGCAAAATATCGTTTGGGATCTTTCTCTTATCCAAAAATATAATTATTCAGGACCCCGCTATACGTCATACCCGACGGCCTTAGAGTTTAATCAGTCGTATGATGAACGTGCATTCGTGGCGGCAACGCAACGCTATCCTGAAAATCCATTATCGCTCTATGTTCACATTCCATTCTGCCATAAGCTCTGTTATTTTTGTGGCTGTAATAAGCTAGTGACACGGCAAAAGCATAAAGCAGATGAATATTTACAAGTTATTGAAAAAGAAATTATTCAGCGTGCCGCACTATTAAAAAATCGCACTGTGACGCAAATGCATTGGGGAGGAGGAACTCCAACTTATCTCGATAAAGCTCAAGTGAGCCATCTTGTCGCACTATTAAAAAAACATTTTCATTTCTCAAACGATGTTGAAATGTCGATTGAAGTTGATCCGCGTGAAATTGAACTCGACATGATCGATCACTTGCGGAGTGAAGGGTTTAATCGCCTAAGTATGGGCGTGCAAGATTTTAATAAAGAAGTTCAGGTCTTGGTGAACCGCGAGCAGGATGAGGATTTCATTTTTGCGTTGATTAATCGAGCAAAAGAAACGGGGTTTACATCAACGAGTATTGACCTTATTTATGGGTTACCCAAACAGACACCAGAAAGCTTTGCTTTCACTCTGCAAAAAGTGATTGAGTTGTCGCCTGACCGCCTGAGCGTATTCAATTATGCGCATCTACCAAACCTCTTTGCTGCACAGCGTAAAATCAAAGATGACGATTTACCGAGCGCAGAGCAAAAACTCGATATCTTGCAAGAAACGATCGCGACATTAACGTCACAAGGCTATCAATTTATTGGTATGGACCACTTTGCGAAGCCACAAGATGAGTTAGCGATAGCACAGCGCGAAGGCGTTTTACACCGTAATTTCCAAGGTTACACCACGCAAGGGGACTGTGATTTATTAGGTTTAGGCGTGTCTGCTATCAGCATGCTTGGGGATAGCTACGCTCAGAACCAAAAAGATTTAAAAACTTATTATGCGCAGGTTGAAGAGCAAGGTCATGCGTTGTGGCGTGGTTTAGTATTAACCGATGACGATTGTTTGCGTCGAGATGTGATTAAGACGCTAATTTGTAATTTTCAGCTTCAATATGCACAAATTGAATCCCTTTATCCCATTAACTTTAAAGAATATTTCTCGGAAGACTTAGCCTTGTTAAAACCGATGGCGGAAGATGGGTTAGTTGAAATAACAAATACAGCAATTAAGGTATCCCCTCAAGGCCGTTTGTTGATTCGAAATATTTGTATGTGTTTCGATGTTTATTTACGCAATCAAATGCGTCAACGTCAATTTTCTCGAGTGATATAACCGATTGTGGCTCCGTGTTATGACGGAGCCATTGTCTTTTAACGAGCGATCTTTTCTAATAGTTGATAAGTTGCTGTAATGCGCTGAGGGATAGGTATCCATTTATTGGATAACATCACAATGGCAATTTTTTCTTCTGGAATAAATACAGCGTATGTGGCGAAGCCATTCGTTGAACCCGTTTTGTTATAATAAGCACGTATTTCTGGCGCCATAGCGGGTTTGATCAACTCAACTTTTTGCGGCTTTAGTGCCATATCATCACGATTACCCTGAAGCAATTGCGCCAAAGAAACTGGCCATGGATAGCTTTCCCACATCATATCTTGTACAAAAGAATCTGTGAGATAAACGCCCGTATGCGTATTCTCAACCGCCTCTTGCCAAGGTTTAGCCACTTTAATGGTCTGCATATTGATCTCTAAATAACGGATCAAATCTTTAGCATTTGATTTTAAGCCATAGGCTTCAGCATCAAGGATTTCAGGGGTAACTCGAACGGGTTGATCTTGCTTGTTATACCCTTGTGCATAATATTTTTCTTGGTTTTTAGGGACATGAATATAAGTATGTTTTAATCCAAGTGAAGGAAGCATCAATTTTTCCATCGCTTGAGAAAATGGCATATCAAGTTGTTTGGCTGTTACGATGCCGAGCAACCCAACGCCAAGGTTTGAATAAGCGCGATATTGCCCAACGTTGTGCTCAGGAAGCCACTTTTGATAGTACTCGATCAGTTGCTTGTCAGTAGTGACACCATTTGGCACAAATAACGATAGACCTGACGTATGGGTTGCTAAATTCATCACGCTAACATTATCAAAAGCACTGCCTGTTAGCTCAGGTAAGTAATGGCTGACAGATTGGCTGAAATCTAACTTACCTTGTGTTTGCGCATAAGCGGCAAGCGTTGCTGTGAAAGTTTTTGATAATGACCCGATTTCATACAATGTTCTATCCGAAACAGGTCGTTGGGTCTGCTTTGACTGTACACCATAGTGGTAAATTCTTTGCTGTCCATCCACAGAAATAGCAATAGACATACCCGGAATATTTTCTTGCTTCATCAGCGGTTTGATAATGTCATCAACCGCTTGTTGTGTCATCGCTGACGCTGAAAGTGAAGTAAAGGCTAAACTCAAAGCGACAAAAAGCCGTCCCTGACGAAAAATATTTTTCATAGAGTTATCCGTTAAAGTAAAAGTTTTCGTTGTTACTGACAAAATTCAGGTATGCTAATCCTTCAACATCAAATTTGTTGTAGAGTCGATGAATTCTGCATGTACTGGTGATTGGTAGAAAGTATGCCTATTTCCAACTCTGATTTAAAACGATATAAAATTCGATGAGGCAAAAGAAAAACTTATGTCAGGAAATTATCGTCATCGCCTTCCTCTAAATGCGTTGAGGGCATTCGAAGCTTCTGCCAGACATTTAAGCTTTACGCGAGCAGGTTTGGAACTGAATGTCACGCAAGCGGCGGTAAGCCAGCAGGTTCGCCTACTGGAAGAGCAACTTGGATTAGAGTTATTTGTTCGTTTACCTAGAGGGCTGGCATTAACCGATGAGGGGCTTGCTTTACTTCCTGTTTTGAGTCGCTCTTTTGACCAAATAGAGTCATTATTGCAACAGTTTGAGGATGGTCATTATCACGAAGTACTGAGTGTGTCAGTCGTGGGAACTTTTGCTGTAGGCTGGTTGTTACCCCGTTTACCTGCTTTTACTGAGTTATACCCTTATATTGATTTGCGTATTATGACCCATAATAACGTGGTCAATTTAGCCGCAGAAGGTGTTGATTTCGCTATTCGTTTCGGTGAGGGGCTATGGCCATTAGCTGAAAATACGCCGTTATTTCCGGCCGCACATACTGTGCTTTGTTCTGAAAAAATAGCCCATAAATTGACCCATCCTTTGGACCTAAAAGAGCACCGTTTAATGCGTTCTTATCGTAAAGATGAATGGGAAAAATGGCAGATTGTAGCGGGACTTGAGCCGTGGCGTGTCAAAGGACCCATATTTGATTCCTCGCGCTTAATGGTTGAAGCAGCATTGCTGACCGACAGCGTAGCCCTTGCACCAAGTTGCATGTTTGAGCATGAATTAAGTGCGGGAACCTTAGTTCAACCATTTGATATCAGTGTAACACTCGGGGGATATTGGCTGAGCCGTTTAAAATCTCGCCCAATAACCCCAGCAATGGTGATTTTTCAAAATTGGTTACTGACTGAAGTTAAATCGTGATAAAGGGTTACTCGATGCCTAGCTCTTTTAATTTTCGAGTTAATGTATTGCGACCCCATCCAAGTAAACGAGCAGCCTCTTGTTTATGTCCATGAGTATGCTTAAGTGCACAGCTCAGCATGGTGTATTCCATTAACGGTACTGTTTGTGCAAGCAAATTTTCTTTCCCTTCCGCGAGAGCGTCTTGAGTCCATTGCTCAAGTAATTCAAACCATGCTGTATTATTGCTTGCGACATAATGGCGTGTCGTGGATTCAGTGGATGCATCATTTTGCTGCTGGTGACCGAGTAAATCTTCAGGTAAGTCTTGTGGCAAAATTTCTTGGCTTGCCGCCATCACGGTGAGCCAGCGACACACGTTTTCCAATTGCCTGACATTACCGGGCCAATGATAGTGTTGTAAAAGACGTTCACTCTCTGGATGCAGCAATTTGCTATCAACCCCAAGCTCTTTGGCGGTATTTTGCAAGAAATAGTATGCAAGGCGGGGAATGTCCTCGATTCTTTCTCGTAATGGTGGGAGTTGCACACGAATGACATTTAAGCGATGGAATAAATCATCACGGAACAACCCTTCTTTAACCCGTTTCTCAAGATCTTGGTGAGTCGCAGCAATAATACGGACATCCACTTTTACAGGAGTATAGCCACCTATACGATAAAATTGCCCCTCCGCAAGTACCCTCAGTAGCCGCGTTTGGATATCGAGTGGCATATCACCAATCTCATCCAAGAATAGAGAACCGCCATTTGCTTGTTCGAAACGACCTTGCCTAACTTGTGTGGCACCGGTGAATGCCCCCTTTTCGTGACCAAAAAGTTCAGATTCAATCAGGTCTTTAGGGATGGCCGCCATATTTAGTGCAATAAAAGGCCCGTTGGCTCTAGGGCTATGTTGGTGTAGCGCATGAGCCACTAATTCTTTACCTGTTCCTGATTCACCATTAATTAGCACACTAATTGATGAGCGAGAGAGACGACCGATAATACGGTAGACCTCTTGCATAGCAGGAGCCTCACCTATCATGGTTGAAGAGACGCTTTCCATTTTTTGTTTGGGGTCACGTTCGACATGATTTTGTTCACGACTATGATTTAAGGCGCGTTCAACCAGCGCAACGGTTTCATCGATGTCAAAAGGCTTAGGTAGATAATCAAAAGCGCCCGATTGGTATGCATTCACTGCGGCATCAAGGTCAGAGTGCGCTGTCATAATAATAATGGGTAATAATGGGTGTGACTGTTTTAGCTGAGTGAGAAGGGCTAAGCCATCCACACCAGGCATACGAATATCCGATAACAAAACATCAGGTTGGTCATGTGTTAGCGCCGCGAGGACGCTATCTGCGCTATCAAAACAGGTGCAATGAAAAGAGGCACTATTTAATGCACGCTCAAGTACCCAACGAATAGAACTGTCATCATCAACAACCCAGATTTTTCCCTGTTGCATTGTTATCTCCTATTTTTTAATTGGTAGATAAATAGAAAACTCGGTATGACCGGGCCAACTGGTAAATTCAATTTTTCCTGCATGTTGGTCAACTAAACTATGAACGATGGATAGACCTAATCCCGTGCCACCTAAGCGACCACTTACCATGGGGTAAAATAAGGTGTCTTGTATAGCTAATGGAATGCCTGGGCCATTATCTTCGATATCGATACGTGCCGCTAAGCGATAACGTTCACCTTGCAACATCACTTGAAATGCGGTGCGAGTTCGTAATGTAATCGTACCACCTGTCTCAGAAAGCGCTTGTAACGCATTACGAATAATATTTAGCAGAACCTGCTCAATTTGGTCAGGATAGTATTCAAGGTCAGGCAAGCTTGGATCATAATCGCGGACTAATGTGATGTTGTCTGGTTTTTCTAACGACACCAATCGGACGATATTTTCAGCGCTATGATGAATGCTTTGTTGTGTTTTAGGACCGGGGTATTGTGGGCCTAGTAACCGGTCAACCAAGGCTCTTAGCCGATCTGCTTGCTCAATAATGACTTGTGTATATTCGTTTAATTGTGGATCCGGCAAGGCTTTAGAGAGCAACTGAGCCGCTCCTCTTAGGCCGCCTAAGGGGTTTTTGATCTCGTGAGCAAGCCCTCTGATGAGCTCTCTTGCTGCTAATTGTTGGGCATTTTGTACTTGTTCTTGGCTTAGCCGACGTTGACTGTCTAATTGATAAAGCTCTAATAAAATAAATTGGCTAGAAAAAGGCTGTGCGCTTAACGCCATCACATGGGAGTGATTATTAAACACCAGCGTGACCTCGTTATCGGTAAAACTGTGGCCTTCTTTTAAGCTGTTTAACATTAACTCGTCATTTAAAGAGCAATAACTACAAAGAACAGGTAATGGTGTGCCATATATCTTGCGTTGACTTTGCGCAAGTATTTGCAAAGCCGCGTGATTAGCATAATGAATCACAAGGTCATAATCGACAATTAAGACGCTGTTTAACAGTGAGTTGAGGATGTGTTCCGGTGCTGGCAAATGTTCGGCTTTCATGTAATTCTGCTCCTGCACTATTTTGGTGCATTATACTTGATTTACCCAACAAAGCTGCAACTTGAATAACAATGCCGTCAATTTATCTATTACTAAAAAGTCAGAGAAAAGGCCCCATCAAAGATGGGGCAAATGTTTCACGGCAACAAAGACTAGCAGTGGAACGGCGTGTTACACACTGTAGTACATTTCAAATTCTAGTGGATGCGGCGTCATGCGGACACGTTGAATATCGTTACGCAGTAATTCAATATAGGCGTCGATAGCGTCATTAGTGAAGACACCACCACGCGTTAAGAATTCGCGATTTTTATCTAATTCATTCAGCGCTTCTTCTAATGAACCCGCAACCGTTGGGATCTCTTTCGCTTCTTCTGGTGGCAAGTCATACAAGTTTTTATCCATTGCATCACCTGGGTGGATCTTGTTGATGATGCCATCAAGACCCGCCATCAGCTGGGCAGCAAACGCCAAATAAGGGTTAGCAGCAGGGTCTGGGAAACGAACTTCAATACGGCGCGCTTTGGTGCTAGCAACAACAGGAATACGGATAGATGCTGAGCGGTTACGTGCTGAGTAAGCCAACATAACGGGGGCTTCAAACCCTGGAACCAAACGTTTATAGGAGTTGGTTGTTGGGTTAGTGAAGGCATTCAACGCACGAGCGTGTTTGATAATACCGCCAATGTAGTAAAGCGCCATTTCAGATAACCCGCCGTACTTATCGCCTGCAAATAGGTTGATACCATCTTTTGACAGTGACATATGACAGTGCATACCTGAACCGTTATCGCCAACTAAAGGTTTTGGCATAAAGGTCGCTGTTTTACCATAAGCATGTGCGACGTTATGCACGACATATTTATAAATCTGAGTTTCATCCGCTTTTTTCGTCATTGTATTAAAGCGACATGCCACTTCGTTTTGTCCAGCAGTAGCGACTTCATGGTGATGCGCTTCAACCACTAAGCCCATTTCTTCCATTGTGGTGCACATTGCAGAACGCAAGTCCTGTGAAGAATCGACAGGCGGAACAGGGAAATAGCCGCCTTTTACGCCTGGACGATGACCTTTGTTACCACCTTCATATTTAGTGCCGGTATTCCATGCCGCTTCAATATCATCGATATGATAGTAGCTGCTGTGCATGCTATTACCAAAACGGATGTCATCAAAGATGAAGAATTCAGGTTCTGGCCCAAATAACACGGTATCCGCGATCCCACTAGAACGTAAAAAATCTTCCGCGCGTTGAGAGATAGAACGAGGGTCACGGTCGTAACCTTGCATGGTACCTGGCTCAAGGATATCGCAACGAATGATCAATGTTGGATCCGCAAAAAATGGGTCAAGCATTGCAGTTGATGGATCTGGCATGAGCACCATGTCAGATTCGTTAATGCCTTTCCAGCCACCAATCGATGAACCGTCAAACATTTTGCCTTCTTCAAAGAAGTCTTCGTTGACTTGATGAGCAGGGATGGTGATGTGCTGCTCTTTACCTTTGGTATCAGTAAAACGCAAATCGATAAATTTTATTTTGTGCTCTTCTATCAGCGATAAAACGTGTTCTGAGGACATCGTCGGCTCTCCTGGTCAGGTCGGTTTTGCAAAATAATCACAGGCAGTTGGATTATTTTTTGCCATTATTTCTGGCTTTTCAGCGTCAGTTAATCAAGGTGTCACTTCTTACATAAAAATATAAGCGAAAAACGTGCCAACTTTTAAAATAGCCTAAATACGGCATATTACAACGTTATGACAAACGGATAAGGAAATAAACAGCAGTAATTGCACTAACATGGTGCAATTTACTTTTTGATTGCACAGATGTAGTGCAATTTGACTAGGGTGGGATTTAAATTGACGTAATAAAGTCGATTGATTGGCTATTTAGCCTTGTGCTTGACGTCTAAGCCCAAGGCTGTTCATTTTATAAAAATGGCTAAATAACAACATTATTCATCGATATTGTCAGTCAGTAATGTGTTTACTTGCTCAATTTGCTGTACTGCATCATTAATGATCTGTGCGATTTGGCGTGTTTGGGTTTCATTTAGTTGCTTTAGCACCATTTTATGGCGCAATAATGCTTTGAAACGGTGAACCGCCATTTCGATTTCTTCGGATAAATTACCGCCGTGCTGCATGTCGCGAGCTTTGGCTAATTTACGGAAAATAGTGGCCTCAATCTCTTGATTCGCTTTTAAATGTTCGGCACCTTCCGCGGTAATTTTGAAGCTTTTACGATTACGTTCAATTATTTCTGATTCAAGAAAACCTTGCTCTTCAAGTAATGTTAGCGTTGGGTAAACGACCCCAGGGCTTGGTACATATAAACCACTGGACGCTTCTTGAATATCTTTAATAATTTCATAGCCATAGCTTGGTTTTTTGGCAACTAATGACAGCACCATAATGTGCAAATCACCATGGTCGAATAAACGACGTAATCCACGTCCACGACCTTTATGACGACCTTCGCCATGTCTACGGCCCTTACCATGACAATGACGACCTTCACCATGACCATGATCTTCGCCGTGGCAACATTGATGTCCATGGCCGTCTTCATGGCGTGAATGATAAACATGACGGCAGGTATGAATTCGCATATAATCCTCCTTAATTAGATATATCGAATTAGCTTGAGTTAAATATAAATAGATATATCTAATTAGTCAATTTAGATATATCTAAATCACATTAAAAGGGTCGAAAACTAGATATTGTGCAAAAAAATCTATTTTTTATTCTTTTTTTAGGCGGATAATTAATGGTACAAAGTGTATTATTCTGCTACTTTGTGGTTTTTCAGTACTGATACGGGTTATTTTCTGATATATTCCGCGATTGTTACGCAACTGAATGTTTTTTAGTTAAAAACTTTTTATACAGTGATGGGTTTCACATTTATTCCACTTGTGCGGAAAAACGTGTAAAATAACAGCAAATTAACGTAGAAAGTATGCTTCCTATATCGATTTAGGCGCAATAAAGCATATTCCTTTCCTGTCAATTAAACGGTAAAAATCCTTGTCAATTCAAAACTTAAGAAATATCGCCATCATCGCTCACGTTGACCATGGCAAGACAACACTGGTTGGTAAATTACTACAGCAATCAGGCACGTTCGGTGAACGTGAAACTGTAGATGAGCGTGTTATGGACTCCAATGACTTGGAGAAAGAGCGCGGTATCACCATCCTTGCTAAAAACACCGCGATCAAATGGAATGACTATCGCATTAACATCGTAGATACCCCAGGCCACGCCGACTTCGGTGGTGAAGTTGAACGTGTTATGTCAATGGTTGACAGCGTTCTGCTGGTGGTTGATGCGACTGATGGTCCTATGCCTCAAACGCGTTTCGTTACCCAAAAAGCGTTTGATAATGGCTTAAAACCCATTGTTGTTATCAATAAAGTTGACCGCCCAGGCTCACGTCCTGATTGGGTAGTTGACCAAGTATTTGATTTATTCGTTAACTTAGGTGCAACGGATGAACAGCTTGATTTCCCTATTGTTTATGCATCTGCAATAAACGGTATTGCGGGTCTTGACCATACTGATATGGCTGAAGACATGACCCCACTTTACGAAGCTATCGTAAAATACGTTGAGCCACCAAAAGTTGATCTGGAAGGCCCTTTCCAGATGCAAGTATCACAGCTAGATTACAACAGCTACTTAGGTGTTATTGGTATTGGTCGTATCAAGCGTGGTACAGTGAAACCAAACCAGCAAGTGACGGTGATCGACAGCGAAGGTAACACTCGCAATGGTAAAATTGGTAAGGTACTGACTCACTTAGGTTTAGAGCGTATTGACTCTCAACAAGCTGAAGCCGGTGACATCGTTGCGCTGACGGGTTTAGGTGAACTTAATATCTCCGACACGATTTGTAACGTGGGGAATGTGGAAGCGCTGCCTGCATTAGCGGTAGATGAGCCAACAGTTAGCATGTTCTATTGTGTTAACACCTCACCATTCTGTGGTCGTGAAGGTAAGTTTGTGACATCTCGTCAGATTCTTGACCGCTTGAATAAAGAACTCGTTCATAACGTGGCGTTGCGTGTTGAAGAAACCCAAGATCCAGACGCATTCCGTGTTTCTGGTCGTGGTGAGTTGCACTTATCTGTTCTGATCGAAAATATGCGTCGTGAAGGTTTCGAATTGGCGGTTTCTCGTCCAAAAGTTATCTTCCGTGAAGTTGATGGTCGTAAACAAGAGCCATTTGAACAAGTGACCTTAGATGTTGAAGAACAACACCAAGGTGATGTCATGAAGGCGTTGGGTGAACGTAAAGGTGACCTACGCGATATGATGCCAGATGGTAAAGGTCGTGTACGTCTTGACTACATCATTCCTAGCCGTGGCCTGATTGGCTTCCGTACTGAGTTCATGACGATGACATCAGGTACTGGCTTACTGTATTCAACATTCAGCCACTATGATGATGTTCGTCCGGGTGAAATCGGCGGCCGCCAAAATGGCGTATTGATTTCAAACGGTCAAGGTAAAGCGGTTGCTTATGCACTGTACAGCCTGCAAGACCGCGGTAAGCTGTTCTTAGGTCACGGTGCGGAAGTGTATGAAGGCCAAATCATTGGTATTCACTCACGTTCAAATGACCTGACTGTTAACTGCTTAACAGGTAAGAAATTGACTAACATGCGTGCATCGGGTACTGACGAAGCCACAACGCTGTCGCCACCAATCAAAATGACTCTGGAACAAGCGCTTGAGTTTATTGATGATGACGAGTTAGTTGAGGTCACTCCACAGTCTATTCGCCTACGTAAGCGTCACTTGACTGAAAACGATCGCCGCCGTGCAAATCGTTCAAAAGATGACTAATTATCGTTAGCGAGATAGCTATCATGAAGAAGGCGCCCAAAAGGCGCCTTTTTTATCCGTATAGGCAGATGCGTTAAGGATGGAGTAGAGGATAAACCCCTGGGCCTATTGGTAAGCCGGCATAGTACCAACCTACGAGTAGCAATATCCAAACGCCAAAGAAGACTAATGGGTAAGGCAAAATTAAGGTGTAATAGGTGCCGAGTTGGGCATTTTTGTAATATCGCTGCAAGAACCCTAAAAATAGTGGCAAGAAAGGGGACATAGGCGCTAGCGGTAATACGGCAGAATCTGCAATGCGGAAAACTATTTGGGCAAAAGCTGGGTGGAAGCCTAATAAAACAAACATGGGCACAAAGATAGGCGCTAGGATAGACCAAATCGCCGAGCCACTCGCAATAAACATACATAAAAATGCGGATAAAAACATCAAGCCAATAAACGCAGGAACACCTGTCATCCCTAAATTTTCGAGTAAGTCAGTTAAACCTATTGCCATAAATTTCCCCATATTGCTCCAATTGAAAAAAGCAACAAACTGGGAAAGTGGGAAAACCATAACAATAAAGCCTGCCATGCTTTTCATTGGGTCAACTAATAAATCAGGGATATCGTTTGGTTTTTTAATCTGCTTTGTCGAAATACCATAAGTAATAGATACCACAAAGAAGAAAATAATAATGACAGGAACAATGCCTTTAATGAAAGGAGATGGAATAACTGAGCCAGTTTGAGGGTCACGAAGCGGGGCGCCTTCCGGCACAACCATTAACGCAACAATAGCGATAAAGATGAGTGCTGAAAGTCCGCTCATTAATAACCCACGATTTTGTAATGGTGTCAGTTTTTCTAAGCGGTCATTAGAGGTTCCTTCCCATTTTGGTAGCCTAGGCTCAATAAATTTGTCCGTGAGTAATGCGCCAGCAATCGTTAAGACAATCACGGAAGTCGCCATAAAATACCAGTTATCAATCACACTAACATGTAAGTTAGGGTCAATGATCATTGCCGCCTCAGTACTAATGCCTGAAAGTAAAACGTCGGTGGTGACAATGAGTAAGTTAGCGGTGAATCCCGAACCTACGCCGGCAATAGCGGCGAGTAAGCCTGCAACTGGGTGACGCCCTACCGCAATAAAAATTAATGCGCCTAATGGGGGCATGACGACAAGAGCCGCATCTGATGAAATATGGCTAAAAAACGCGATAAAGAGCACCATGTAACTGGCATAGCGTTTATTAATTCCTGACGCCATTTTGTACATTAAGGCTTGCAATAAACCTACTTTCTCAGCGAGACCCGCCCCGATAACTAACGCGAGAATTGCCCCAAGAGGCGCGAAGCTACTAAAGTTTTTGACGATATTAGGCAATATCCATTGAATGCCTTCAACGCTCAATAAATTCTTAACCGAAACCAGTTCACCGTTAGCGGGATTTTTGACTGATAAATCGAACCAAGACAGTATTGCAGTAGCAACCATTAGGATCGCGAGAAGATAGACGAAGAGAATAAAAGGATTAGGTATTTTATTCCCGACACGCTCTATCCAACGAAAAATAGCACCTGGACTTTTATTCATTGAAGTTGCAGTTTGATTCATGATGTTTTCCTATGTATTTGCAATTATTGTTATTTTTATAATTGTGATGGCGGGCGTTATGATTGTTATTTGCCCGCCAATGTCACGTTACTGCAATTTTGACGGCTTCACGTCAGATGGAATTGGACAGTGATAAGGTTGTTCATCACGCTGACGTTGGAATTCATTTTTTGCTTGAGCAAGTAAGCTGGGTGTCGTTAATAGTTCGACGGCAGTAGCGGCCATAATTTTCCCTGCTAATAACATGCCCTTATGCGCAATGGATGTTCTGCCTTGTGCAACTAATTGCCATGTATGTAGAGGCGTACCGAATGCAAAGCAGGGACTAAAACACTGTGCGGTCGGGGTCACCCAACTGACATCGCCCACATCGGTGGAGCCGTACATCAGCTCTTTTGATTCAACATAAGGTAAAACCTCATCTGTTAGCGCTTTATTGCCTTGACGTTCACCCCAATGAACCGCTTCTTCACCACCACTACGCGCTGCATTTAATTTGGCATTGCGTAAATCATCTTTAGTGAGTGTGGCATGGATCTCCTCGGCAAATTGGCGTTCTTGCGAGTCATATTCAGGAATGCCGTAAGTGGTAATATGTTGGTACATCGCTTTTTCAATCGTACGATTTGGTACATAATTTGAACATGCTTTATCAAAACGAATATCGAGTTCTGTACCTGTCATCAAGGCGGCACCTTTAGCGATATCAATAACGCGTTGATATATATCTTGAGCTTGGTCTAGTTGAGGAGCGCGTACAAGGTACAAGACTTCAGCATCGGCTTGAACGACATTTGGGGAGGCGCCCCCTGTATTCGTCACTGCATAGTGAATACGAGCTTCTTGGATAACATGCTCACGTAAGAATTGAACACCCACATTCATTAAACTGACGGCATCCAGCGCACTACGTCCTAAATGAGGTGAGTTTGCCGCATGTGCTGCAATACCTTTGAAACGGAACGCTGTCTGGATATTGGCAAGTGATTGCACATTAAAAACGCCACTGAAAGATTCAGGATGCCAGGTGACAGCAGCATCTACATCATCAAAGAGGCCTTCTCTTACCATGAAAGTTTTACCAGAACCGCCTTCTTCTCCAGGGCAGCCATAGAAACGTACGGTGCCTGACAACTGGTTTTCTTCGAGCCACGCTTTTACAGCAAAGGCTGAGGATAAGGCGGCAGTGCCAAGTAAATTATGCCCACAACCGTGGCCGTTACCATTTTCAATAACAGGATTAGGTTGACTACAAGCCGAATGCTGACTTAAACCTGCAAGTGCATCGTATTCACCGAGTAAAGCAATAACAGGGGTACCTGAGCCAAAACTGGCGATGAACGCGGTTTCTATATCACCAACCCCTCTTTCAACCTGAAAGCCCTCTTGCTCCAGCGCATCGGCAAGAAGATTAGCAGAAAAGGTCTCTTCAAACCGCGTTTCAGGGTGGTCCCAAATCGCATCGCTTAACTGGGTAAAACGAGTACGATTTTGCTCAATATAATTATTAATAAAGGATGTGAATGTCTTACTCATGAGTTTTGCCTCCAAATTCAGGTAGCGAAAGCGCGATGGTTGCTAAGGTTTTGACGGCAACAGGCATGACATCTTCATCAAAATCAAAGCGCTCGTTGTGGTGACCCGCGCTTAATTCAGTACCGAAAATCATATAGGTTGCTTGTCCACCTTGCGCTTTTGTACGCTCCATAAAATAGGTCGCATCTTCTGAACCCGCAGCTTGAGGTTTATCTTTGATGACGGAGGTCAGCTCAGGGATTTTGTTCTGTGCAAGACCCATAATAAAATCGACCCATTCAGGGCTAGGGTGACTACTTTGTGCCGCTCCCATTAAGTTGATTTTGAAATCAACATCCTGCATTTTTGCTGCACCTTCGATGACATTAAGTGCTTTTTGATACATAAATTCGTTGATTTCATTCGTTTCGCCGCGTGTCTCGACTTTCATTAAGGCGTGATCGGCAATCACATTACGTCCGATACCTGCATTCAGTACGCCAACATTAATACGAGAGCTACCTTCACTGTGACGAGGGATAGCATATAGGCCAAGTGTCGCTTGAGCCGCAGCCACTAATGCGTTTTTACCTTCTTCGGGCCTTGCTCCCGAATGGGCTGCTTTACCATGAAATGTGACATCAAATTTAGTCGTAGCGAGAAAACTTTTGCTACCGCACACGAGTTCCCCTTTCGGAACACCTGTACCGATATGTATTGCGACAAAAAAATCCACATCATCGACCACACCCGCGGTTGCCATTGATTTTGCGCCGCGAGTTCCTTCCTCAGCCGGTTGGAAAATCAGTTTAATTCGACCTGTTAGCTGTGATTGAAACTGCTTCAATATATGAGCTAAACCAAGGCCAATAGCGGTATGTCCATCATGACCACAGGCGTGCATCATGTGTGAATTACAAGAAGCAAAGCCTTCTGCATGAGGGCGGTGTTGTGCGGTGAGATCCTCATTAAGGTCTAATGCATCCATGTCGACACGAAAGGCGAGTGTCGGTCCTGGTTTACCGGTATCTAATGTGGCAACGATACCGGTAAATCCGCCAGAAAAATGGGGAAGCCATTCTGTTAACGCACCTTGCTCAATAGCGCGTTTTTCTTGTTCGGCAAACTGTTCTGGTGTCGGCAACCCCATACGATCTTCCGCTTTAATAACGTCTTTTCCGAGTTGTAGCTGATAGCCAAGGCGAGCGAGTTCATCTGCGACTCGTGTTGCGGTTCGAAATTCAAACCAACCTGATTCTGCATATTGATGGAAGTCACGGCGCCAAAGTTGTAGTTGATGTGTGATGGATTCAATGGCGTTATTTAAAGAAATCTCCATAATTGTTATCTCTTTTAGTTATCACGATAAAATAGAATGGCTCGGTATAAATACCCAGTACGATTTGATTTCGGTGAAATTAAATTTTATTTAATAATTTCAAAATAATTTAATATGTTGTGTTTCTTTATTTTAATAAATAAAAATAGTTAATAAGTATTGATGTTAATTATTTGTTATCGTCATGCATTGACTGTACACAATCAAAATAGGGTAAAAAAGATACAATTATCTTTGCCTATATAACTAATGGTTATCAGGGAATTCATATGGCTTTGCCAATAAAACTGAATCAGTTGAGAGCGTTTGTCGAGGTAAGTCGCCATGGCAGTATTAGAGCGGCTAGTCGTTTTTTACAGCTTTCTCAGCCCGCATTAACGAAGTCTATTCGTGAATTAGAGGCTTCTTTAGGCGCAAAATTGTTTATTCGCAGTAATCAAGGGATCTATCTGACGGAAAGTGGAGAAAGTTTTTTGCGTCGTGCCAGTATCATTCTTGAAGAGTTACGTGTCGGGCAAGAAGAGATACAGCAGCGTATAGGCTTATCCAGCGGCACGATTAATATTGGGGTTGCAGGCAGTATTGCGCGTTCAGTGATGCCAAAAGTGATTATTCAATTCCATCGTGACTTTCCAAATATCAAAATTCGGATTATGGAAGGACAACTCTTGACGATGTTACCTCAGTTACGCCAAGGTGAGCTCGATTTCACTGTAAATACGTATTATCCCGGTAGCCTAGATGCGGAATTCAATTTTGAACGTTTAATGAGCAAGGAATACAAGGTGATCATGCGTAAAGATCACCCAATGAAGCATGCCACCTCATTAGAGCAGCTCACCCACTGTGATTGGACGATGCCAACACCGAAAGGCACTTACTATAAGCAACTGTCTGAAGTGTTCTCTAGGATGGATAAACCGATGAGCTTTAGTGTGACATGTGAAACCTTGATCGGTTGTATGAGTTTAGTGGCGCAGAGTGATTTCTTGACGATAGTGTCTATCGATACTATTGATGACCCTCTATTTGAACAACAATTCATTGCGCTCGATCTCGCTGAAAAGCTTCCTTATGCGACTTTTGCTCTTGTACGACGTCGGGATCATACGTTATCGCCAGCAGGTGAACATTTGGCGAGATTATTCCGTATCTACTGTCACGATAGAGATGATGGTCACGTGTATTCATAAAAAACAAAAAATAATCTGTAATTAGGGCTGTTCAGTTGTATGAATAATGATTAAAGTGAATTTAGTTAATAACAACGAGGAAACGGTATGCTGTATATCTTCGATATGGGTAATGTGATTATTGATATCGACTTTAATCGTGTATTTGATAAATGGTCAGAACTCAGTGGAATACCGTCTGAGCAAATCAAGTCGCGGTTTACTTTTGGGAATATCTTCCAACAACATGAATGTGGCAAAATCTCAGATATCGAATTTGCAGAAATGTTATGTGAAGAACTTGGCATTACACTCAGTTTTGAAGAATTCGCGGAAGGCTGGCATGCGATATTTATGTCAGTAAGACCAGAAGTGATTGATATCATGGAACGCCTTCGTGAACAGGGGCATCGTGTGGTTGTTTTATCTAACACTAACCGCCTACACCTTGATTACTGGCCTGAACATTATCCTGAAATTGCAGCTTCCTCAGACTTTTTATACTTATCTCAAGACCTGGGGATGCGCAAACCTGATCCAGCTATTTACCAATATGTTCTTGAATCTGAAGGATTTGATGCAGTTGATGCTATCTTCTTTGATGATGTCGAGGACAATATTAAGGCTGCCGAAGCATTAGGTATTAAAGGTGTCCATGTCGTGAATAAAGACACGGTACCTGAATATTTCCGCACTTATGACTTCAGTGCTGAAGTCGAATAATTGATGAATTATCACCATGGAGTAACCTAAACTGTTACTCCATATTTTTGTCGAGTTATCATGATTGCATTAATACAGAGAGTCGCTCATGCAGCAGTGGTTGTTGATGAGCAGGTGGTTGGTCAAATTGATTCTGGGTTACTTGTTTTGCTCGGTGTTGAAAAAGATGATGATGAACAAAAAGCAAAACGGTTGTGTGAAAAAGTACTTGGCTATCGGATTTTTAGTGATGAACAGGGAAAAATGAACCTGAATGTTCAACAAGCGGGTGGGAGCTTATTAGTTGTCTCTCAATTTACATTGGCAGCTGATACTAAAAAAGGAATGAGACCTAGTTTTTCTGGGGGAGCTGAACCTACGCGGGCTGAACAATTATATGAATATTTTGTTGAGCAAAGTCGCCAACAAGGTGTGATCACTGAAACAGGGCAATTTGCCGCGGATATGCAAGTCAGCCTGACCAATGACGGTCCTGTGACTTTCTGGTTGCAAGTCTAATTCTACTATTAAGGGGGAGACTATGTACCATCTGCGTGCACCGAAAGATGAAGCGGAATTTGATGCTTATTACCAGTTCCGCTGGGAGATGTTACGTAAACCCTTTAATCAACCATTTGGTTCTGAAAAAGATGGTTATGATCTTACCGCTTACCATCAAATGGTTGTTGATGATAAAAATCGTATCTTAGCCATTGGTCGGCTTTATATTAATGCCGATAACGAAGGCGCGATTCGTTTTTTAGCGGTGAATCCAGCAATGCAAGGAAAAGGGCTGGGTAAACTCATTTTGATGGCGTTAGAATCAATTGCGCGGCAAGAAAGTGTCAAACGTATTGTGTCGAGCGTCCGAGAAGAAGCGGTTCCCTTTTTTCGTAAGATAGGCTTTGAAAGCCGAGGTCTGATTGCCGGTGAGCTCAAAACACCTGTTCGTCACTATTTAATGATCAAACCGATCGAGACACTTGACCAGATCCTTCATCGCCCTGATTGGTGTGGAGAGTTACAACAAGCTTGGTATAAATATATCCCATTAAGTGAAAAAATGGGGGTTCGAATTGAACAATATACAGGGCAAAAGTTTATTACCACTATGCCAGAAGCTGGCAACCAAAACCCTCACGAAACGATTTTTGCAGGAAGCCAATTTTCGTTAGCCACCCTGACAGGTTGGGGATTGATTTGGTTATTAATGCAAGAGCATCAACTCGGTGGTGATATTGTATTAGTGGATGCCAATATTCGTTATAGCAAGCCAGTGAGTGGTAGACCCACCGCTATTGCGGATATGTCGCAAATGAGTGGTGACCTTGACCGTCTTGCGAGAGGGAGTAAAGCAAGGGTAAAACTTGAAGTGACAGTGAGTGGAACTAACGGCGAGGCGGGGGCCGTTTTTAGCGGTGTGTATATGGTGTTACCTGTTGAGAAAACAGTAAAGTCACTGTAATGCCTTTCGTATATACTGATTTTAAAGGCAGGCCAAGCGTGATCGCTGGCCTGCCTTGTTATTTATTGAGTTATCAGCGCGGGAATTTGCTCATTTGTTGGCAAAATATTCGTGGGAATAGCGTCGGGAGCCGTAGCAGGAGCGGGCTGAGGCTCCATCGGTGAGGCCTCATTTTCAACTGATGAGGTGACGACGCCTTTCACAACGGTTCGATACATCTGTTTCCCTTGTAATGGTATTGCCACTAATTCACCATTTAAGCTGCTAGCTAATGATGGTGCTAACAAGTCACCTTGCAATGAGGCATCAAAATCACCCACGATTTGAGATGGGAAGCCTTGCCAACCCCATTGATTTAAAGCGGAAAGCTCAATATTAGTCCCTGAGGCTCGGAGTAAAAAGGGGATTTTTTTAGGGGATTGCTTGACTAATAACCCTAACTTCACCAGCCCTTTGTCTGTGCTTGTAGTGAATGAAGCCGCAGCAGAACTTTGACCACTTTGGCGTAAGTCCATATAAGGCCGACGTATCATAACTTGATTGATGGTTCCACTATCGGCATTAAAGGTGGCTTTGCCACTCCAAATCCCCCATTGTTTTTGTTTAATAAGGCTGACGTCTTCTATTTTGCCGCTCAGTGCCGTGAATTCGAATGGGAAACTAGGGGCAATATTCATCAATAAAGACTGCGATAAGGTAAATTGTTTGATCGTTAAGCCGGATAACCAATCAGGTGAGGGTTGGCTGAAGAAATGTAGCCAATTTTCAGGCAAGGTATATAAAATACCGGCTAATTTGCCGTCATTGAGTGTCAGCGTTTTATTATTACGTTGCCATACACCATTAAGGCTAAATACCCCTTTGTAATAATAACCTGAAAGTTTCTCGATATTGAGGTTATCGCCTTGAAGGTTGAGATTGCCAATCAGCGTATCAAGTTGTTGATCATTAATAACGAGTTGATTAATGCTGAAATTAATATGACTTTCTGGGCTACTCCAACTACTTCTGACCCAGTCAAGGTGGTCGATTTCAGTATTGAGCCCTGAAATTGCCCAATCTTTTCCTTGGATATCCACATTAGTGAGAGCGACATTTTTCAAGGACACTGTACGGTGACTATTGAGAGCCTGATTTAATGAAGCAAAGGGAATATTATTTTGCCAACCAACTTTGTCCATGACTAAAGAATCAACTGTGATGGTGCTGTCCGTTAACACCTTTCCTGAGCCTTTAATATAACCATTATTGAGGTAGCCACTGGCTTGAGTAAATTCAGTAAGATTTTTTTCGAGCTTACCGGTGACTGCAACCGTTTTTAATGGTAACTCATTAATATTCAATTCTTTTGTGGTAAATCGAAAGTCTCCGTAGCCGAAAGGATGGTTAGTCGTGGGGTGCCATGGTGTAATGCCACCCGTAAAGCCAAATACGTTGAACTTATTATTTGCTTGATTTAGTTGAATACGGCTATTTTCAAATTGCAGGATATTGGCATTTAAAGGTATTGGCGTGGCAGTCTCTACAGAGGAGATATCTAAATTCCCTTCGGTGATGACTAATCGACGAATGGCGGTGCCACTCAATAAATTACGCCAGTTTATATCAACAATCATTTGCTTAGCATCCAAAGTCATATCTTTATGACGTGACACAATGTTGACGTCTTGAAAGATAAATTCTCCAGCATTGGCAAACTCATGCCCCATGATACCCACTTTAATATCATAATCAGTGAATTTACTTAACAACTGACTGGCATAGGATGCACCCCAGCGTGTTTGCAGCCCAGCGTAAGTAAATATAACCACTAATAACAACAGTAGTAAAAGGGTCGTGATGAGCTTAGTTAACCACCTCATGGTTTATCTGCCTCTCCATATATTGGATTGTTTGGATGAAAGCGCTGCCGGGTAAATGACTAAGATAGAATACAGAATAACCGCCAGTGTATTCAACTCTGGCGGTAAATGATAGGTTACTTTTCGTGAGGGAAAATTAAATTCAGAATAATTGCAGTTAAACCGCCTGCCGCGATACCGGATGAAAATAAAGTTTTCAGCCAGTCCGGCGCAAACTGTAAAATCAACGGCTGCTGCGAAACCCCCATTCCGACGGCAAGGGATAATGCAATAATCATGATCGCTCGACGATTAAGTGGTTCACGGGAGACAATACGTACGCCAGATGCCGCGATGGTTCCGAACATCACAATTGTTGCTCCGCCAAGTACAGGCTCAGGGATCTGTTGTACAAAACCGGCAACAGCTGGGAATAAACCTAATAAAACAAGCATTAACGCTACGATATAGCCGACATAACGGCTGGCGACGCCAGTAAGCTGTATCACCCCATTATTTTGACCAAAACAGGAGTTAGGGAAAGTATTGAAAACGGCAGATACCATCGAGTTCAAACCATTCGCTAAGACGCCACCCTTAATTCGCTTCATATAGATTGGACCACGTACCGGCTGTTCTGAAACATCGGATGTTGCCGTAATATCACCAATCGTCTCTAAAGAGGTCACCATAAATATTAGCATCAGCGGAATTAACAGATTCCAATCAAACGACAACCCATAATAAAACGGCTCAGGTATCGTCATCATGGATTGTTTCGCGTTTGTCTCTTGAGCTGTAGGTAACATATCTAACCACCAAGCAGCAATATAACCAATTGCCATGGCGATAACTAAAGAGGCAACACGCAAGTAAGGATTTTTTTGGCGGTTAAGTAAAATGATAACAGCCAACACAATACCCGCTAGCAATAAATAATCAGGGGAACCGAAAGTATTATCAGAAATTGCGGTATGACCACCACCAATAGACGTTAATCCGACTTGAATGAGTGATAAACCAATTATCATGACAACAACACCCGAAACGAGAGGAGTAATTACCCGTCGTGCTAAATGTAGGAAGCGAGAGAGTACCACCTCAGTGAGCGCTGCAACCAGTAGTGTGCCAAAAAGTGCTGCCATCATCGAAGGAATATCAGCACCACCTTGTTTAAGTGCAACCCCTCCCATAATCAAAGGTGCAACAAAGTTAAAGCTTGTACCTTGTATTGAGAGTAACCCCGACCCCACAGGACCCCATGCTCGGATCTGTATTAAAGAGGCAATACCAGAAGCAAATAGAGACATGCTAATAATACGCTGAGTGTCATGCGCTGGAAGCCCCAATGATTGGCAAATGAGCATTGCCGGGGTGATCACTGCAACAAACATCGCTAAAAGATGCTGTCCAGCTGCAAATAATGCTTGGGGTAGAGGAGGTCGGTCTTCTAATCGGTAAATGAGTTCACTTTTAGGTGCGACGTCAACAGCCTGTTTTTGAGATACTTCGGTGGTCATTTTGGTCTTTCTCTGCCAACAAAAAAAGCATTGTAAAGCGACTAATTTAAAAAGCAATCGTTTGCGCGAAAAATATTTCTTCATTGTTAGATAAGGAATGTCACATTTTTATATGTTTTAACTTGTGTTTATCGCCAATTTTTTTTCTAATTCAGTTACCTGCTTTTGGCGTTTTAAGGAAGAAATTAACGTCTTACTAGTTTTAAATAATATTAACAACAGACGAGGTACATAAATGTATCATCTCGATGTCTACGGTACGCTTGTGGCAGCTACCCTTGTGCTATTGCTCGGACGTAAACTTGTAAAAACAGTTCCTTTCCTAGAGAAATATACTATCCCTGAGCCTGTTGCAGGCGGGTTGCTGGTCGCTTTTAGCTTATTAGTGATCAAGCAAGTATTCGATTGGAGCTTATCTTTCGATTTATCATTACAAGAACCGATGATGTTAGCCTTCTTCGCGACAATCGGTTTAAACGCAAACTTAGCCAGCTTGAAGGCTGGTGGTAAGGCACTCTTTATTTTCATCTTTGTGGTTGTAGGCTTACTGCTAGTACAAAATACGGTTGGTATTGCCTTAGCGGAATTACTTGGTCTTGATCCTCTTATGGGGCTGCTTGCTGGTTCGATTACCTTATCAGGTGGTCACGGTACCGGAGCTGCATGGGGTAAGATCTTCACTGAAAATTACGGTTTCCAAAGTGCAACTGAAGTTGCGATGGCATGTGCAACATTTGGTTTGGTACTCGGTGGATTAATCGGCGGTCCAGTTGCACGTTTCCTGATCCGCAATATTCCTACGCCAGGTACTGGGGATGATGATAAAGATGTCCCTACTGCTTTTGAAAAACCACAATCAGGCCGTATGATTACTTCGATGGTACTGATCGAAACGATTGCTATGATCGCGATCTGTTTAATGGCAGGTAGCTATATTGCAGAGTTATTAGCGGGCACAGCGTTTGCTCTACCTAAATTCGTTTGTGTGCTATTTGTGGGCGTTATTTTAAGCAACAGCTTATCTATTGCGGGTTTTTATCGTGTATTCGACCGTGCGGTTTCTGTTGTCGGTAACGTGAGCCTTTCCTTATTCCTTGCGATGGCACTGATGAGCCTGAAACTTTGGGAACTGGCATCTCTAGCAATCCCAATGTTAGTGATCTTGGCTGTTCAAGCTTGTGTGATGGCAGGCTATGCCATTTTCGTGACCTTCCGTGTGATGGGTAAGAACTATGACGCAGCGATATTGGCGGCAGGTCACTGTGGTTTTGGTCTAGGTGCAACACCGACAGCAATCGCTAACATGCAGGCAGTAACGGATAGATTTGGTCCATCTCATCTTGCATTCTTAGTTGTTCCAATGGTTGGTGCATTCTTTATTGATATCGTCAATGCGATTGTGATCAAACTGTATTTAATGTTACCGGTATTTCCTTCAATAACGGGATAACAGATAAAAATAGATAAAGGTAAATAGCAGGTATTGCCGTGAATTTATTCACGGCAATTTTCGTTTATAGGGCACATAATAAATAATGAAATTAGCGCGATGTGTGTAACAGGCTCATCTGATGTAGCGCTGAAACAAGCTCATTTTCATAATGGTCAAGTGTTTCAGGGTAAGAGGTATCACTGTTGGAAGGTGAGAAATTAACCTCAGATAGCTTAATTTCTAAATGAGATTCTGTGGTACGCATATGAATACCTTGCAAAACTTGTTGCAACTGCTCCGCAGCTCTTCCACCACCTCGATTGGCATAACTGACCATTAAGGCAGGTTTGTTGTTCCACTCTTTATACAAATGGTCTATCGCATTTTTTAGTGCGGCTGGATAGCCCCAGTTATATTGTGGAAAAACGAAAATATAAGCATCGGCTTCAGCGATTTTTTTGCTCCAAGCAATGGTATGTGCTTGGGTATATATTCCTTCGGCGGGGAGATAGGGTTCATCATCCATTGGTAAATGCCAATCTCTGAGATCAAGGATTTCAGTTGGATAATTTTTCGCAGCGACATCCTTGACCCAGTGTGCTATCTGAGGTCCTATTCGTGCTTGTCGAACACTACCAATTAAGATTTGTATCTTCATGTTCCACTATCCCTTGTTGTTATGGCTTTTAATTTTTACAAAACGTATTAAGGTCTTTATAGTGCTACGATTGCATTAAGCTTGGCTGTATTGCTCGCGTTCAGGTAGCCACCTTTCAATAATCAATTTGGCATTTTCAGGATAGTTCTGCTGAATATGGCGCGCGATACGTTGTACTTCAGGCAACATATGCTGATCTCGCAGTAAATCAGCGACCTTAAATTCAGCATTGCCGGTTTGGCGTGTTCCTAATAATTCCCCCGGCCCCCTGATTTCCAGATCTTTTTGAGCAATGACGAAACCATCGTTACTGTCGCGTAATACTTGTAAACGTTGTTTGGCGACATGGGTTAACGGTGTTTTATAAAGCAGTACACAGTGAGAGGCGATAGCACCTCGACCTACTCGGCCTCGTAATTGGTGCAATTGAGCTAGCCCTAGTCGTTCTGGATTATCAATAATCATTAAACTTGCATTAGGAACATCAACACCCACTTCGATAACGGTAGTTGCAACTAGTAGCTGAATCTCATTATTTTTAAATGCCGTCATCACACTCTGTTTTTCGGCGGGTTTCATTCTTCCATGCACGAGACCTACTTTTAATTCGGGCAATGCTAATGATAACTCTTCGCTCGTCGCTTGTGCTGCTTGCGCTTCTAAAACATCAGAATCATCAATTAAAGTGCAGACCCAATAGGCTTGGCGGCCCTCATCAATACAGGCTTGCCTGACACGTTCAATAATATCTTTACGCCGAGTATCGGGAATGGCCACTGTCGTAACAGGTGTTCGCCCAGGAGGCAGCTCATCAATGATAGAGGTATCCATATCAGCATAAGCGGTCATTGCCAAAGTTCTGGGGATCGGTGTGGCAGTCATAATTAATTGGTGGGGGTGAAACCCTTGTTGTTCACCTTTTTCACGTAAAGCGAGGCGTTGATGCACACCAAACCGATGTTGCTCATCAATGATAACCAAACCAAGAGTTTTAAAGGAGACATGCTCTTGAAACAGGGCGTGAGTCCCAATGACCATGCTCACCTCACCATTTGCAATGGCATCTTGCTGCTGCTGGCGCGCTTTACCTTTTTGCTTGCCAGCAAGCCAACCCACATTGATCCCGAGAGGTTCAAACCATAATTTAAAATTATTAGCATGTTGCTCAGCCAAAATCTCGGTTGGTGCCATCAAAGCCACTTGTTGACCATTTTCAATCGCAGATAAAGCCGCTAATGCGGCAACGAGTGTTTTTCCTGAGCCAACATCCCCTTGAATTAAACGCATCATCGGTGCATCTTTGACAAGGTCTTGTTCTATCTCGGCAACCACACGATTTTGAGCGTTAGTTGGGGAAAAAGGTAACTGGGCTAAAAATTGTTTTTTTAGTTTGCCGTCCAGTGTCATAGGCTGAGCATAAAGGCGTTGATTGCCTGCACGGATCGCCAACATACTTAAATGATGTGCTAAAAGCTCTTCGAGTATTAAACGTTTTTGAGCGGGATGCTGACCTTTTTCTAGCTCACTTAAGGCAACGTTAGGTGGTGGAGTATGTAATAAGCGAATTGCCTCAGGAAGGCTGATTAAACCACGGCTAAGTTCTTCAGGTAATAGTTCTTTGATCTGCCCGTTATCTAATAGCGCTAACGCTTGCTCAATTAATTTCCTCAGTGTTGCCTGCCTTACCCCTTCTGTTGTGGGATAAACGGGGGTGAGGTTCTCTTGGAGAGAAATATTGCTCGTATCTTGAGAGACTTTATATTCAGGGTGAATGATTTCTGGACCAGTATTGCCACGACGCACCTCGCCATAAGCAATAACATGGCGACCTTCTGCAAGGCTATTTTTCATTGCTGCCGAAAAATTGAAAAATCGTAGAGTTAAGTTGCCTGTTCCGTCGGTGATAAGACTAGTCATCATGCGCTTACGGCCAAAGACGACCTTAGTTTGTAATACTTCCCCTAAAATAGTTGCGGTTGTACCTGGCAATAGGTCACGAATTTGGTAAAGACGCGTGTGATCTTCATAACGAAGAGGGAGGTGTAATAATAAATCTTGAACAGTATTTAGCCCTATCTTACTTAGTTTTTCAGATTGGCTAGCCCCAACACCATGTAGCGTGGTCAATGAAATCGTATCAAGTAGGCCACTGTTCATTGTTTCTCCCTTAACCTAGCTGCTGTTTTTTCATTTTTTCACTTAGCTGCATTTGTGCCCACCAAGACGCATCGGCTTCTATCTCTCCTCGTTCATTGATATAAGGCCGTGGTAAGCCTTTACGCTTGGCAACCTCTGCAAGAATGGGATAGCCGCCATCAAATAGCCACTCTTGCTGCTCTTGCTCTGAAAGTTGGCTTATTTCGCGGGAATACATACCAGCAAGTTGCCTTTGGCGCTGTGCTTCATAGAGAATCAGTGCCGAGGCGACAGAGACATTCAGGGATTGAACCATACCAACCATTGGAATAATAATGTGTTGATCGGCTAATTTCAGTGCTGTTGAAGAGATCCCTTTTTTTTCTTGCCCCATCATAATACAGGTCGGGCGAGTATAATCAATTTCACGGAAATCGACGGCTTGTTCAGATAAGTTCGTTACAAGAACTTGCATGTTCTGTGATTTTATCTGTGAAATAGCCTCTTCAGTGGATTGATGTGAAATGACTTTGACCCAGCTATTGCTTCCTGCGGCAGAAGAAACGGAAAGTTTAACTTTTTGGTCTGGCCAAATAGCATGAATTTGATGGATGCCAACGGCATCTGCGCTGCGTACGATGGCAGATACGTTATGGGGTTTATGAATTTCTTCGAGGCAAATGGTGAGGTCTGGCTGCCGCATCGCCATCATTTGGCAAATGCGGCGATAGCGGCGTTCATTCATAGTTAATTACGGTTCCGGCTAACTCGTAATACATCAGGCATGATCCGAATTTTGCGCATAACATTTGCTAACTGAACCCGGTTTTTGGTTGTTAGGCGGATAAAGGCACAATAAACACGGCCATCTTTTTCTTCAGTATTCATACTCTGAATGCTTGAGTTAGCATCATTGATAGCAGCTGTTAAATTAGCAAGCGCCCCTTGATGGTTAATCATATCGACTTTGATTTCGGCGATGAAATCAGTATCGGTATCATTATCCCATTCTACAGCCATAAATTTATCGGGCTCTTTCTGGTAGCCACGAATGTTTCGACAAGATTCGTGGTGTATCACGAGTCCTTTACCTGGGCTGATATGAGCGATAATAGGGTCGCCAGGGATAGGGCGACAGCATTTCGCAAAGGTGATGAGAACACCATCTGCCCCTTTTATGGACAGCTTGTTGCGTGTTGTGATGACGGGCTCATCCTCTTCCTCTGGGGAAACTTGTGGATTGCTTTGTAAATTACGCGCAACCACAACACTCATTGCATTTCCTAAACCTATTTCAGCCAGTAAGTCGTCGATAGAGTTGAGCTTCATGCGGGCTAATTCAAGATCAATATTTGCTTGGGGGACATCCGTTAATTTATGACCTGCGCCAAGAGCGTGGTTTAATAAGCGGCGACCTAAGTTGATTGAATCTTCACGCTTGAGGTTTTTCAGTAACTGACGGATTTTAGCGCGTGCTTTTGAACTGACGACAAAATTGAGCCAAGCGGCATTTGGTCTAGCGCCCGGCGCGGTAATAATTTCGACAGTTTGCCCACTGGTGAGGGCTTGAGATAATGGATAAGGCTGACGATCAACCCTAGCTCCAACGCAAGCATGGCCAATATCCGTATGCACGGCATAGGCGAAATCGACAGGTGTCGCGCCCGTTGGCAGTTCAACAATGCGGCCTTCTGGTGTAAAGACATAAATCTCATCGGGGAATAGATCAGATTTAACGCTCTCGATAAATTCAAAAGAGCTACCTGCACTTTGCTGTAGCTCAAGTAAACTTTGCATCCAACGTTGAGCACGTACTTGAGCGGTTGTGCCTTGCTCGCCTTGTTCTTTATAAGCCCAATGTGCAGCAACCCCCATTTCAGCCATTTGATCCATATCTTCTGTACGGATTTGTACTTCGACAGGAACACCGTGTGGGCCAATTAATGAGGTGTGTAGCGATTGATAGCCGTTAGCTTTTGGGATAGCGATATAATCTTTGATACGGCCTGGGCGCGGCTTGTACAAATTATGCATTTGTCCCAATACGCGATAGCAGGTATCGACATCTTTGACTATCACCCTAAAAGCATAAATATCCATAATTGAATGGAAGCGCTGCTCTTTAAGGTGCATTTTGCGATAGATAGAATAAAGATGTTTTTCGCGGCCACTGACTCGGCAAGGTATATCCGCTTCGGTTAGGCGACCATCGATTTCAGAGAGGATTTTTTGGATCATCTCTTTACGGTTGCCGCGAGCTGCTTTAACGACTTCTTTGATAACGCGATAACGGTTTGGATATAAGGCTTCAAACCCAAGCTCTTCTAGCTCAGTTTTGATGTGATGAATACCTAATCTATGAGCAAGAGGGCTATAGATTTCCAATGTTTCTCTTGCAATACGTCGACGCTTATCAGGCCTTAATGAGCCTAGCGTGCGCATATTATGAGTGCGGTCTGCCAGTTTTATCAAAATGACGCGAATGTCTTTGACCATCGCCATGATCATTTTGCGAAAGTTTTCTGCTTGAGCTTCTTTTTTGTCTCGAAAGTTTAGTTTATCGAGTTTAGATACACCTTCAACGAGACCCGCAACAGTTGTGCCAAATAGCTCTTCTATATCCTGAAATGTCGCTGGAGTATCTTCAATGACATCATGAAGTAGCGCTGCCATCAATGTTTCATGATCCAAGCGCATTTGAGCCAGAATACAGGCCACAGCAACTGGGTGAGTTATATATGGCTCACCACTTGAGCGGGTTTGTCCTTCGTGGGCATCCCGGGCGACAACATAGGCTTTTTTCAGTAATTCAACCTGTTCCGGAGGAAGGTACTTCTGAATTACTTGATTTAGGCTCTCAAACAGATACAAGGCAGACCCACCTTAGTGATTAGCGACGACCTTCAGCTATAGCAGAAACTGCTTGCATTTCAGCCGCTTCTTGTTCCTGCTGCTCTTGACGCTCACGTACATCCAGTATGTGACCGTTGATTAAACCTTCTTCTACTTCACGGAGTGCGATAACAGTATATTTATCGTTTTCTTCAGGAACTAGAGGGTCTTTACCGCCAGTTTGTAACTGACGCGCTCTGCGAGCCGCGACCAGTACGAGGTCAAAGCGGTTACCAATTTTTTCTACTGCGTCTTGAACAGTTACGCGTGCCATAAATGTGCTACTCCAAAAGAAATAAAAAAATGACCTGATATGATACTGAAACTATTCTCAGTCTGCCAGTAATTTGCTGATTAAAGCACCATGTCGTTGAATTTGACGCTCTAATCTTAGACGTTCGCTACGAATAATAGATTGCAAATCACTTAATGCAGTATTGAAATCATCATTTACAATGAGATAGTCATACTCATTGTAATGTTCAATCTCACCAACCGCTTGTGACATACGTTTTTCAATGACCTCATCGCTATCTTGGCCTCGGCCACGTAAGCGGCGATAAAGTTCATCTTTTGATGGTGGTAGTATAAAAATACTACGGGCTTCAGGCATTGTAGCGCGAATTTGTTGAGCACCTTGCCAGTCAATATCGAGAAAAACGTCTACACCACTTTTGAGCACTTCTTCAATAACAGGTCGAGAAGTCCCATAGTAATTGCCAAATACACATGCATGTTCTAAGAATTCATTATTTTCGACCATCGTCAAAAATTCAGTTTCAGAGACAAAGAAATAGTGCTCACCATGAACTTCACCAGGTCGTGCAGCTCGTGTTGTATGAGAGACAGAAACTTGCGTGTCATACAACGGTTGTGTTTTCAACAACGCCTGGATCAGGCTAGATTTACCCGCACCGCTTGGGGCAGAAACAATATATAACGTGCCTTGTATCATGATGGTTTCTTGAATAGTCGAGGATTAAACATAAATGATGATAATAAACCCCACATAGTATACACGGACTTAAGCGAACATGCAGCGTTATCAATAAAGCATAAATTATCTCGTCATTTATCGCTGCGACATGGCTGTAGTGATTCATTATATCGATAGCCAACGAGCTATCCCTTTAGCGACGTATCCCTTTATTACCTTTCATATCATCTAGAGTATACAGCGCAATTTATTTAATAAATAGATGAATTGCGAAGCGATGCGATAAAATATTTCTCTATTTATACAAAGTACATACTTTTTGCGAAATGTTTCGCAAAGCCAATGAAAATATACGGTAAATTAAAGAATATCGCTTCAAGATTATAGCGTTCTGAGATAACCAAATAAGATGATAAGAATGGTTTATGTCATTTAGGCAAAAGGCGAATGGGCTTAGACTGACGCTGAAGTTAACGCTTTTTATATCATTAATGGTGCTTTCAGTTGTCGCTATTTATTGTCTCAGCAAGAAAGCCATTCTGAATGATTTCAATGTGCAACACTCAGCAAACGCGCAAGGTAAAATGAAATCAATGGCTATTGATACCTGAAATACGGAATGTACTTAATATCGTTAGCGATATAAAAAACATGCCACCCTTTTAATTATGTGATGGCATGAATCATTAATCTTGGCTTTCATAGTTAAAGATCGGTAAGCCTAAACGATAACGGATGGCGATAAGTCGGGCGCTTAGGCCTGCAATTAAGGTAATAATCACAACAATATCTTGTGGGAGCGGGGTGTATAAAAGCCCGATATACAACCATGCGGCAGCAAATGAGACGCCCGCATAGACTTCTTTTTGGAATACGAGAGGAATGGTATTACATAACATGTCGCGAAGAACGCCACCAAATACCCCCGTAATCACAGCCGCAATTGCAGCTATGACTGGGCTATAATTCATATCAAGAGCAATTTGGGCGCCAAGAATTGAAAAGACAATTAAGCCGATTGCATCTAGGATAAGGAACAAACGTCGTAAATGCTTCATCATTGGCGCTATCCAAATGGTGACAACAGCAGCGCCAGCAACAGTAAGAATATACTCGGGGTTTTGTACCCAGCCTAATGGGTAGTGGCCAAGTAGGACGTCACGAACCGAGCCCCCGCCAATCGCAGTTGCTGATGCAATAATAATAACGCCGAAGACGTCCATTTTACGCCGTCCCGCTGCAAGAGCGCCAGTCATGGCTTCCGCGGTGATACCAATAATATAAAGAACACTTAATAACATGATGATTCTATTCGACACTAAAGTTATTGCTAAAGGGTAATATTACTTGTAGAAATTCTCGACTGAGTTTTTCTAGTGCCTTACAAAATAGATTAGTTAAAATAATCCGATAGCCCATATTAAAAGATGTCACAGGATAACAGATTGAACAGTAAATTGCCTTATAAAGAAACTCAAATAACAGATGATAAACGAAGTCATCAACTTACAAATATTAATGTTTGGACAGCGGATAGCCAATGGCTAGTTTATGATGTTCGGCCGAGTGCGAGTTCGTTTACTGGATTAACGATAGAAAAAATTCATGTTAATACGCAAAAACAAATAGAAATTTATCGTGCTCATCATGGTGCTCACGTTGGAGTGGTGACCGTCAGTGCTGAAAATCCACCTCGTTATGCCTTTATACATGGGCCGGAATTCCCTAATGAGCAGTGGAAATATGATTTTCACCATCGCAGAGGCGTATATGTTAGGGATGATCATTTAGGAACGGCATATTCTATCGATGCGATGTGTATCACTCCGCCATACATCGCTGGGGCATTAAGAGGAGGGACACACGTTCATGTCTTTAGCCCTGACAGTAAATGGCTAAGTTTTACATACAATGATCATGTGATGCATGAAGTTGATGTTCGATTAGACCAACGAAATGTAGCTATAGCTGTGCCGATAAAAAAAGTACTCGTTGAACCTAAAGGCCATGAGCGTGAGTATAATGGCGAATACTTTTGTTGTGTTATCTCCCAGACGGTACCTACGCCTCGCCTTGGAAGTGACGATATTAGTCGAGCTTATGAAGAGGGGTGGGTAGGGCAGAAAGGCTACCTAATGGAAAACGGACAATGGCAAAATAAGGCAATTACCTTTATTGGTGATACTCATGCTGCTAATGGCGAGATTATCCCAGAAATTTTCCTCGTTAATTTGCCTGACGACGAAAATGCGTTCACTCAACAAGGTGAATTTCCATTACAAGGTACTGAGTCACGAATGCCCTTCCCACCGAAAAACATTCAGCAAAAAAGGCTGACATATACTCATGAGCGCCGATATCCTGGGTTAGCTAAACACCCTAGACACTGGTTACGCTCATCACCCGACGGCCGCTCAATTGCTTGCCTGATGAAAGATGATGATGGCATTGTTCAGCTGTGGTTAGTGAATACCTGTACAGGGGCGCTAACACAAATTACGCATAGTAGAATGCCAATTCAATCCGCCTTTAGCTGGGATAGCCAAGGGCAGCATATTGCTTTTATTTGTGATAACAGCGTGATGCGTTGCAATATGACTTCAGGGGAATTACACAGATTAACGGTTCGTAGTGACGTTTCCCCCGTTGCTGATGCGGTTGTATTCTCACCGGATGATCGTCTGATTGCTTTTATGCGTGATGAAGCCGATGGTTTTAGACAGATTTATACGGTAGAAACGGGCTTGGGTGGTTGATATTGGCAAAAAGATGACGGCAATCTGTTTTTGAGATGAAGAGGTGATTTTGCCTCTTCATCATGTATTCATCTTTAATAAAGCTATTTTTGTTATTCGATATATCGACAATCGGTGTCAATAAGAATGGCCGATTTATTAAATCATTATTAAATAGTATTAATTAGATGATTTATTTAACTAATTATATAAATAAAGAGGTCATCACCAAAACAATAATACTCGTTATTTGAATACATTATTCTAGATTATTCTCTGAATGAATTTGATTATGGTTCAATGTCGTATTAGTTTGTTTGTCTAATGCTTCAATACGCTTTTTAGGTGAACTCTCTTCAGGGTTACTGTCTGATTTTACGTAATCAAGAGGGATTAATAGGGTGTCCATAATGGCGGTAAAAGGTAGGTCAATCGCCAGTAATGGGCGCATTACCCAGCCCGTATTTTCATCTTTAAGCATTTCTAAACTGTTTTTAGAACCGGGGTAATAACCATCCGAAGGACCAGCATGAGTCATAATACTGGAACAACCAGTTAAGAAAAGAAGAGGAGTACAGATCAATATTCTCGTTAGTAATAACCCAGCCATATAATTTATTTAACCTACCCTTTAAATTTATTATTGTTTCCTGAGTCAATAATAGCTAAAAATGCAAAATTAACAATCAGAGCATAATACAAATCGTTATTTTTGTATTATAAGTGTAGATAAAGATTTAAACCAATATCCTCATTTGTAAGAAAAGTTAACAAATATAAGTCACTATTTCCTAACTAAGTGAATTGCTGATCAAAGGTGTCCTGAACAAAATGTAATTCCTTTTGAACTGTGGGCTAATGCACATATTACTTTGTTTTTATTTGACATAATCGATTCAGTTGTATGTTTTACCACCTTTCAAGTTACGTTTTGTAAGTGACGGTTCGTCAAAAGGATAGCGGTCTATGAGTGAATTAGCTCTTACTGTGAGTTTGTTGGCGTTAGCGGCTGCATTAGGTTTATGGATAGGTAATTGGAAAATCCGTAATGTTGGGCTTGGTATAGGAGGGGTATTATTTGGCGGTATTATTGTGGGTCATTTTGCGCAAAGCTATGATTTACAACTAAATGCTCACATGCTGCATTTCATCCAAGAATTTGGATTGATTCTATTCGTTTACACAATTGGGATTCAGGTTGGGCCTGGATTCTTCTCATCGCTACGCGTATCGGGATTAAAACTGAATGGTTTTGCCTTATTAATCGTTGTTCTGGGTGCTGTGGTGACGGCGATTATTTACCAATTAGCCGATATCCCTTTACCGATTATTTTAGGTATTTTTTCAGGTGCGGTAACGAACACGCCTTCATTAGGTGCGGGTCAGCAAATATTGACTGACTTAGGTTCAGATCCTGCTTTAGTCGGCCAAATGGGAATGGGATATGCGATGGCATACCCTATGGGGATCTGCGGTATTTTACTTGTGATGTGGTTGATACGTATCATTTTTAGGATTGCTGTTGATAAAGAAGCGTCTGCGTTTAGCAATCAAAATATGCATCAACGAGAAACGTTACAAACAATGAATATCGCTGTTCGCAACACCAACCTTGATGGTCTCATGATGCAAGATATCCCGCTATTGGGAAGTGAAGAGATTGTTTGTTCAAGGCTGAAAAGAGGTGAAATGCTGATGGTGCCTCAACCCACAACAGAAATTCAGTTAGGCGATTTACTGCATGTTGTTGGGCAGAAAGAAGATCTGAATAAAGTACGTTTAATCTTAGGGGAAGAAGTTGATGCTTCCTTATCGACATCAAGTTCCGTCTTGCACTCAGTGCGGGTGGTTGTAACAAATGATGCAGTACTCAGCAAACGCCTACGCGACCTTAATTTAAAACAGAAATATGATGTCGTGGTAACACGATTGAACCGCGCTGGTGTTGAGCTTGTGGCTAATAACAATACGATTCTCCAGTTTGGTGACATCCTCAATATAGTCGGGCGTCCTGAATCTATCGAGGCGGTTAGTGCTCTACTCGGTAATGCAAAACATAAATTACAGCAAGTACAAATGCTGCCTGTATTCATCGGGATCGGCCTTGGTGTGGTCTTGGGGTCAATACCGCTCTTTATACCGGGGTTTCCCGCGGCATTAAAACTTGGTTTAGCAGGAGGCCCATTAGTTATCGCACTGATTTTAGGGCGTATTGGGACAATAGGGCGTTTATATTGGTTTATGCCTCCAAGTGCGAACCTTGCATTGCGCGAGCTTGGTATCGTGATGTTCCTTGCCGTTGTGGGGCTGAATTCCGGTGGTGGCTTCATTGACACTTTAGTTAAAGGTGACGGATTGACATGGATTGGCTATGGCTTGTTGATTACTTTTGTACCTTTATTTATTACCGGTCTTGTGGCTCGAATTTTTGGCAAAATGAACTATCTCAGTCTGTGTGGTGTGCTAGCGGGCTCAATGACGGATCCACCAGCGCTAGCATTTGCGAATAATATTCATCCAACAAGTGGAGCGCCCGCACTTTCTTATGCGACAGTTTATCCCTTAGCGATGTTTTTACGTATCATTTCCCCGCAATTACTGGCGATTTTATTTTGGGCGATGTGACATAACGAACTATTTAAAATCTTAAGTCTGATTGTGAAGAAATAGGGTATGAGAGTATATAGAGGTAAAAATGGTGCTTATTCAAGCAATGAACTTATTCAAAAGGTGCTTTAATATCGTTGAATGATATTCGTAATGTAATACTTGATTACGGAGTTCTCGCTAATTTTTTCAGCCCTTTTATCTTCAATAAAAGGGCTATTTTTTTATTTAACTTTTGCGTATTAGCACTCAACTGTTTGATAAGCTAGTTCTAATTCTTCAGCCAAAATAGCGATACCCTTCTCAATTTTCTCCGGCTCAGGTACATAGTTCATACGCATACATTGGTGAGCATGAGGCCAGTTTTCCTCAAGCCCAGGGAAGAAGTAATGGCCTGGAACCATCAAAACACCGCGTTTTTTCAGTCGCTGATAGAGCTCTAAACTTGTAATCGGTAGGTCTTTAAACCAAAGCCACAAGAAAATAGCGCCTTCAGGTTTATGAATCAAACACCTATCTTCAGGTATGTAACGACGAATGATTTGAATCACGTCTTTGACACGTTGTTGGTAAAAAGGACCGATAACATTTTTAGATAGAGAAATCAGCTCATCACGTTGCAGCATTTCTAACGCTAGCGCTGGTCCAACACCACCTGGTGCTAAACTAATAATGCCATTCATATTACTGACAGCGTTGATGATTTCTTCATTAGCGATAATGATCCCACAACGTGTTCCCGGTAAGCCAAGTTTTGATAGGCTCATACAGAGAATGACATTGTCATTCCAAAAAGGGGTTGCTTCACTGAAGATAATGCCAGGGAAAGGTACGCCGTATGCATTATCAATCAATAAGGGGATATTGTGTTGTTTGGCTAATTGATCAAGATGTTCAACTTCTTCGTCGGTGATCACGTTACCCGTTGGGTTTGTTGGACGAGAGACGCAAATGACACCAATATCATCCGTGATTTCCAATGTATTGAAATCAACGCGATACTTAAATTGACCATTGGGTAAATATTCAATCTGAGGCTTATTTGCGACAAACAAATCATCATCTAAACCAGAGTCAGCATAACCCACATACTCTGGTGCTAGCGGAAATAGGACCTTACGCGTGATACCATCTTCAAAACGACCAGCAAGCAAGTTAAATAGATAGAAAAACGCACTTTGGCTACCATTGGATAGCGCGATATTTTTTGCACTAATATTCCAGCCGAGTTTCGCTTTTAGAGTTGCTGCTAGCGCTTTCAACATGGCATCTTTACCTTGTGGACCATCATAATTGCACAAAGTCTCAGTTAATTTGCCGTTAGCACACATTTCTGACAATAAAGTTTGGAAATACTCATCCATTTCTGGAATATGCGCAGGATTACCGCCACCGAGCATAATTGCACCTGGGGTTCTCAAACCGTCGTTCAAGTCTTTCATTAAGGTTGAAATCCCTGAATTCTGAGCGAACTTATTACCGAATTTAGAAAATATCATCTCATTTATTCACATATGTTAAGTAGTTTGTTAATGGAATTCAAAACATACTCCGCTCGACAAGAGAGTTCAACAGCTGAAAGTGACCACTCTTCCAGATAAAGAACCAAGTATTTATTATTTATAAGTTTAATATATGTTAAAATTAGTTAAAGTATAGTGAATATTGCTTTTGATGAAGAAGCTAGCACCGCTTAGTTCTAATTTATTTATATTGATGGCATCCCACTAAATGGTCATTAATCATGCCAGTCGCTTGCATAAAGGCATAGCAAGTAATCGCGCCAACAAACTTAAAGCCTCGTTTTTTAAGCGCCTTCGAGAGTGTTTTTGAAAGTTCTGTTTCGGCGGGAACTTGAGAATGGCACTGCCACTGGTTGACAATGGGGGTATTGTTGACGAATTGCCAGAGGAAAGTGGAAAAGTCTTCTCCATTTTCCATCATTTGTAAGTAGGCTTTAGCATTAGCAATGATCGCATTAATTTTGGCGCGGTTACGAATAATGCGAGTATCTTGCATTAAACGCTCAACATCTTCTTCATTCATGATGGCAATTCGGCTGGGATCAAATTGATAAAATAATTCTCGGTAACCTTGGCGTTTTTTTAATATAGTGTACCAAGACAGCCCTGCTTGCTGGCCTTCTAAGCAGATCATTTCAAATAACTGTAGATTATCTTTCGTTGGCTTTCCCCATTCATTATCGTGGTATGCAATATATTCAGGGTCTTGATTGACCCATCGGCAGCGAGTTAGTGATGAATCCATACGATCTCCTTTTGGGGATTGGCTAGCGGTTTAGGGCAGAATGTTGCTCATTTATACTGGATAAATATCCAGTTTTAAAGAGAGAAAGTAAAGTTTTTTTATTTATAGGCTAAATAGACGTAGATTCAGTGCTGTATATCTGGCGGTCAAAGGGTATACTGACATACTTTCATTTAAATCATATGTATCGCGTGCGGATCTAACATGCAAAAGTTTGATACCAAAACCTTCCAAGGTCTTATCCTGACACTACAGGATTACTGGGCGCGTCAAGGCTGTACCATTGTTCAACCATTGGACATGGAAGTCGGCGCCGGAACATCTCATCCAATGACGTGCTTGCGCGCGTTAGGGCCTGAGCCAATTGCAGCGGCTTATGTTCAGCCTTCCCGTCGTCCAACCGATGGCCGTTATGGCGAAAACCCAAACCGTCTTCAGCATTACTATCAATTTCAGGTGATCATCAAACCTTCGCCTGACAATATTCAAGAGCTTTATCTCGGCTCTTTGAAAGAGTTAGGAATTGACCCAACAGTTCATGATATTCGGTTTGTTGAAGATAACTGGGAAAACCCAACATTAGGTGCATGGGGCCTTGGTTGGGAAGTGTGGCTAAACGGGATGGAAGTCACGCAATTTACTTACTTCCAACAAGTTGGCGGTCTCGAGTGTAAGCCTGTTACGGGCGAAATTACTTATGGTCTTGAACGCCTTGCCATGTACATTCAAGGGGTTGATAGTGTTTATGATCTCGTTTGGTGTGATGGCCCGCTAGGCAAAACAACCTATGGTGATATCTATCACCAGAATGAAGTTGAACAGTCAACTTATAACTTTGAATATGCCAACGTGGACTTTCTTTTCAAATGCTTTGAAGAGTATGAAAAAGAAGCTCAGCACCTTCTGTCATTGGAAACGCCACTACCGCTTCCTGCTTATGAGCGCATTCTAAAAGCGGCTCATACGTTCAACTTACTGGATGCACGTAAAGCAATCTCAGTGACAGAGCGTCAACGTTATATTTTACGTATCCGTACCCTGACAAAAGGGGTCGCCGAAGCTTATTATGCTTCTCGCGAGGCGCTCGGATTCCCTATGTGTCACAAGAATTAAGAGGCTGTCATGACTCAACAGACTTTCCTAGTGGAAATCGGCACAGAAGAGTTACCGCCGAAGGCTCTTCGTTCATTAGCTGAATCATTTGCGGCAAACTTTACGACAGAATTGGATAGTGCAGATATTGCACACGGTAAGATTAGCTGGTTTGCAGCTCCTCGCCGTTTAGCGTTAAAGGTCGCAGATCTGGCCAATGCTTCACCTGACCGTGAAGTTGAAAAGCGTGGTCCAGCGATTTCTGCGGCTTTCGATGCAGCAGGTCAGCCAACTAAAGCCGCTGAAGGTTGGGCGCGTGGTTGTGGTATTACCGTTGACCAAGCTGAGCGTTTAAAAACAGATAAAGGCGAGTGGCTCCTTTATCGTGCTCAAGTCAAAGGCGTTGCCGTGAGCGAATTATTAGTGGATATGGTGGCTCGCTCTTTGGCTAAATTACCTATTCCTAAACTGATGCGTTGGGGGGATAAAGAAACCCATTTTGTTCGCCCTGTTCATACCGTCACATTATTGCTAGGTAGCGATGTTGTTGAAGGGGAAGTGCTGGGGATCAAAAGTGGTCGTACAATCCGTGGTCACCGTTTTATGGGTGAAGCGGAGTTTACCATTGACAGTGCTGACCAATATCCTGAGATCTTGCGTGAGCGCGGTAAGGTTATTGCGGACTACGCCGAGCGTAAAGCGGTTATTAAAGCGGATGCTGAAAAAGCGGCACTTGCTTTAGGGGGTAAAGCGGATTTAACAGATAGTTTATTAGAAGAAGTTGCTTCATTGGTTGAATGGCCAGTTGTACTGACCGCAAAATTTGAAGAAAAGTTCTTAGAAGTGCCTGCTGAAGCATTGGTGTATACCATGAAAGGGGACCAAAAATATTTCCCTGTTTATGATAATGAAGGCAAATTAATGCCGAATTTCATTTTCGTGGCAAATATCGAGTCTTCAGACCCACAACAAATTATTTCAGGTAACGAGAAAGTTGTGCGTCCTCGTTTGGCAGATGCTGAGTTCTTCTTTAAAACCGACCGTAAACAACGTCTTGAAGATAACTTACCGCGTTTAGAGACCGTGCTGTTCCAACAACAGCTAGGGACATTACGTGATAAAACCGAGCGCTTAGAAGCATTATCCGGTTGGATTGCTGCTAAGATTGGTGCTGATGTCAATCATGCAACACGTGCTGGTTTATTGGCGAAATGTGACCTTATGACTAACATGGTGTTTGAGTTTACAGATACTCAAGGCGTAATGGGTATGCATTATGCACGTCACGATGGTGAGTCAGAAGATGTCGCATTAGCACTGAAAGAACAATATCAACCACGCTTTGCCGGTGATGAACTCCCTTCTACCGATGTTTCTGCGGCACTCGCCTTAGCAGAGAAAATGGATACCTTAGCGGGTATTTTCGGCATTGGGCAGCATCCGAAAGGTGATAAAGATCCATTTGCATTACGTCGTGCCGCACTCGGTGTTTTGCGTATTATCGTAGAAAAAGGCTATCAGCTTGATCTGGTTGAAATGACAGAAGAAGCAGTACGTCTTTACGGTGATAAGCTCACGAACAAGAATGTGGTTAATGACGTTGTTGAATTTATGCTTGGTCGCTTCCGTTCTTGGTATCAAGAGCTTGGCTACAGCATTGACACTATTCAAGCTGTGTTGGCTCGTCGCCCAACCTCACCCGCAGATTTTGATGCGCGAGTAAAAGCGGTAACTCACTTCCGTACATTAGAAGATGCGGAAGCATTGGCCGCAGCGAATAAACGTGTGTCTAACATTTTGAGCAAGTCGAATGAAAAACGGGCTGATAAAGTGTTGGCATCTGTGCTCAAAGCACCACAGGAAGTGAAGTTGGCTACTCATCTTGTTGTATTACAAGAAAAACTAGAGCCAATGTTCGCTGAGCGTAACTATCAAGATGCATTGGTTGAGTTAGCATCACTACGTGAAGTTGTTGATGCATTCTTTGTCGATGTCATGGTGATGGACGAAGATGAGGCTGTACGTATTAACCGTCTGACTCTACTGAGCCAATTGCGTGAGCTGTTCCTGAAAGTAGCCGATATTTCTTTACTGCAATAAGTGGTTACGAGTTGGTGGTAGGCATGGTTCATATCACCACATCAATGCGGATAAGCGCTCATTAAGTTAGACTTGTGAGCGCTTATGACTCTCTAAATTGGTGGATTGATTAAAAAACCACATCAAGTTGATGGTTTTATCATCATGCAAACAAATTTAGTGAAAAATGGGTTGACGGCGAGAGCTCGCAACAGTATGATTCACACCGTTTTCGGCGAGTAGCGCAGCTTGGTAGCGCAACTGGTTTGGGACCAGTGGGTCGGAGGTTCGAATCCTCTCTCGCCGACCAGATTCCAAAACCCCACCTCAAATGAGGTGGGGTTTTTTGCTTTATAGACGCATATGCGTTTTTCGAACTGTCCTCTCGTGATAATACAAATTATCGCAATAACCTTGCTATTTTACACCGACGGGTTCACCGCAATCTTTCGGAGTAACTTTGTTGTCTTTCTTGTTCATAATCTGTTCTTATAGTGATGTACTCTGTCTGCTTAACCATTAGTTGGCGCAATCGTCATGTGCTATGCAGTAGCTAGTCGTAGATGACCTCTATACGGAATTTTTATGACAAGGATACTGTCAATGAAAGAGATACCTATACTGCTTATTGGGCTGTTTGTGTTGTTGAGGTGCACATCTTGTTATGCTGATAAGTATTCTATGTCAGCACAGCATTTGCTTAAACAGACTCCAACCGTTCGATCTGTTATGCAGCAACCTGTAATGGCCTGTGTGGCAATCCACCAAGTTCATTTCTCGACATTATCGCCATTTCCATTAATTACACAGAAACGCTTGAGCCAATGGAAAAGAAGGGTAGAAGGGCAATGTGTGAATGATGAAGCGTTACTGTTATATGCCGATTTTTTGAATGCACAATTAACGGAACTGGGTTATATCACATCCTATATTCATTACCCAAAACAAGCGTTGTTATTGGGGGTATTACGCGTTGAATTGGTGCCGGGAAAACTCGGCAGTATCGTGCATCAAGAAACGGGTCATGAGAGCCATTCGTTATTTTCTGCATTCCCTTTGCAAAAAGGGGAAGTGATTCATCTTCACCCCATCAACCAAGGGCTTGCTAATCTTCATAATACCCAATTGATTCGACATCAAATTCATATTATTTCAGATAACCAAAACAATAATTTGAATCAATTAGTTATTCAACGTCAGGCGATAAGGGCTTTTAAAGGGAGATTATTATTAGAGTCGAAAGCATCGCAGCAGTTGCCAAAACATAGAATTAGCAACGTCGTTATGCTTGCCAATCCACTGTTACTCAATGATTTCTTTTTTGGCCGATTAGACAGCGATATAGGAAGTCGCGCAGAGAAGACATTAAAGTCAGCGTCTATCTTATATTCTGTGCCCTACCACTATTGGTTATGGACCTTATATGCGGGTTATCAAGAAAACAGCATGAACCAATATCTACAATCTAACGAAGCAATGGAAATCCGTTATGATTCGAGAAGTCGTTTGCTGTCATTACAAGCAGAGTACCTTCTTCATCGAACACGGACGGGTTCCACCTCCGCGAGTATAGGCACTCAAATTCAAACACTTGATATTTTCTTAGAACAGTATCGTTTAGAAACTCAGCGACGTTTTAGCAGTTATCTCTTACTGGGTCTCAGCCATAAGCGCGATTTTGTACAAGGTAATGCGGTATTTTCATTTAGCGTTAAACAAGATGTTGATTGGTTTGGTTCCACACGAGCACAAGTCACTGGTCTAGAACAGGCCCGAATCTACTTATTATCAATAGACTATCAGCGCATATTCAATTTAATGGGGCAATCCATGTATCACCGGCATGAACTTGAAGTTCAACTGAGCCATTCAAAACTTGATCCGTTACTTGAACTGAATAGCCTTTCAGGAAATTTGGGTATTCGAGGGTTTACAAATAGCTTAGGCATTGAAAATGGAGGGGATAATACATTCAAATTCAAAAATGAATGGGGGTGGTTTTCACCATGGTTTGGCGTTGAGTTGTATGGCGCGCTAGATTATGCAACGGGGTCAACAGATCGAGCCAATTTGTGGCAAGAAAACCATTTAATCGGTACAGAGATAGGGCTAAAAGGGCGGTTTGCAAGGATGGATTATAAGCTCTTTATTGAGGCTCCACTTTGGTATCCCGATGCGCTAAAGGTTAATGACGTGAACTTTGGGGTTAAAGTCAGTTTTGATTATTAGCTCATGACTTAAATAGATGAAAATAGGTAGGAAGAATAGAATCAAGAGGGTTATTCATTTTTTGAAGTTATTAACTAATGAACAAATTGTTAAATTATCATGGCGCGCTCATTTTTATGTGAATAAAAAACAAGCAAAACAATAATAAGCTAAGCAGATTATTAGCCGATAATGCTTCAGAACTTTATGCCGCACTCTCTAAGAAGTTACACTATTTTCGTTCAGTAATTCAGCACTTAATCACAAATATAAAAATAAATCACCCCGTGATAAAAAGCTATTCTATACTGTTTTTGTGGTTATTACTTCTGCGTTATTGGTTAAGCATCTATACAATAGACTAATAACACGCCATATATGTTTCTAAAATGTTATAAGTTAGTAGAGAAGGGAGTGAGACATACTATTGACGAAGTGGGTGACAGTTGATTAATTGCACTATGAATAACTAAAAAATACAGATTCCTTATCTGTCATTCCTATGATGGGTAGGGCATTAAGCAAATAACACATGAACACCACAGGAGCATACAGATGGCGCTCTCAATCAAAAAGACAGGTTTATTGGCAGTAGGGCTTACACTTTCAGCACTTGCAGTTTCTGCCTCTGTGCAAGCAAAAACATTGGTCTATTGTTCAGAAGGATCCCCTGAAGGTTTTAATCCACAGCTATTCACTTCAGGTACAACATACGATGCTAGCTCAATTCCATTATATAATCGGCTTGTTGAGTTTAAACTGGGCACGACAGAGATTGAGCCTGGATTAGCAGAGAGCTGGGAAGTCAGTGAAGATGGTAAAGTTTATACTTTCCACTTACGTAAAGGCGTTAAATGGCATTCCAGTAAGGACTTTAAACCGAGTCGTGATTTCAATGCGGATGATGTGATTTATTCCTTTATGCGCCAAAAAGATCCAAATCATCCATACCATAAAATTTCTGGCGGTAGCTATGAATACTTTATGGGAATGGATATGGATAAGATCATCGATAAAGTTGAGAAAGTCGACGACAATACCGTTCGTATTACATTGACTCGTCCTGAATCGCCATTCCTAGCCGATATGGCAATGGATTTCGCATCGATTCTTTCTGCTGAATATGCAGATCAAATGCTGGCAGCAGGTACACCACAAAAAGTTGACTTGAACCCGATCGGTACAGGTCCATTCCAGTTACAACAGTATCAGAAAGACTCTCGTATCCTTTACAAAGCGAACAAAGAGTATTGGGGCAATAAACCGAAAATCGATCGTTTAGTCTTCTCCATTACACCTGACGCTTCTGTCCGTTACGCGAAGTTACAAAAAAATGAATGTCAAGTGATGCCGTATCCAAATCCGGCTGACCTAGAGCGCATGAAGCAAGACAAAAATATCACGCTAATGGAACAGCCAGGTTTGAACGTGGGTTATCTCTCTTTCAACGTTGAGAAGAAACCATTAGATAACCAAAAAGTTCGCCAAGCTTTGTCAATGGCGGTTAATAAAGATGCCATCATTGATGCGGTTTACCAAGGCGCTGGCCAAAAAGCGAAAAACTTAATTCCACCAACGATGTGGAGTTACAACGATGATGTGAAGGATTATGAATATAATCCTGAAAAAGCGAAAGCACTGTTAGCTGAAGCAGGTTTCCCTAATGGATTTGAGATTGATCTGTGGGCAATGCCTGTACAACGTCCATACAACCCAAATGCGCGCCGTATGGCTGAAATGATCCAAGCAGACTGGGCAAAAATTGGTGTTAAATCGAAAGTTGTGAGCTATGAGTGGGGCGAATACCTCAAACGCGCCAAAGATGGTGAGCCACAAACGGTGATGATGGGATGGACCGGTGATAATGGTGACCCAGATAACTTCTTTGCAACGCTGTTTAGCTGCGCGGCAAAAGAACAAGGTTCTAACTATTCGAAATGGTGTTATCAAGGTTTTGAAGACCTGATCCAACCTGCTCGTATGACTGCGGATCATAACAAACGTGTTGACCTCTACAAACAAGCACAGGTTGTTATGAATGAACAAGCTCCTGCCTTAATCATTGCGCATTCAACAGTATTTGAACCAGTACGTAAAGAAGTGAAGGGCTATGTTGTCGATCCACTCGGCAAACACCACTTTGAAAACGTCGATATTGAAAAATAATCGTTGTTAATTTGTCACAGCCCTTCGTCATCCTCTGATAACGAAGGGCGTTTTCGCCTCTGAATTTCAGGGAAACAGAAAACTTAGTTCTTTGTGAGCAGGCAGAAGAAATAGCACCCTTCTGATTAGCCAAACGGACTTAGAGCCGTCAAAGGCATTATTAAAGAGATTCGGGATATGTTGCAATTTATCCTCCGACGCTTGGGATTAGTTATCCCAACGTTTATCGGTATTACATTACTCACTTTCGCTTTTGTGCATATGATTCCAGGTGATCCTGTGATGATTATGGCAGGAGAAAGGGGCTTATCGCCTGAACGGCATGCTTACCTAATGGCTGAATTGGGCTTAGATCAGCCTCTTTGGAAACAGTATCTTCATTATATTAACGGCATATTTCATGGCGACTTGGGAATTTCATTGAAGAGCCGTATCGAGGTGTGGGATGAGTTCTTCCCTCGCTTTAAAGCCACAATGGAACTGGCTATTTGTGCGATGATTTTTGCTGTTTCTGTCGGGATCCCTGTTGGTGTATTAGCCGCGGTTAAACGTGGTTCTATTTTTGATCACACAGCGATTGGTCTATCACTGACAGGTTATTCCATGCCAATCTTTTGGTGGGGCATCATGCTAATCATGCTCGTGTCTGTGCACTGGGATTTGACCCCAGTATCTGGACGTGTGAGTGATAGTGTTTTCCTTGATGATTCATATCCACTTACTGGCTTTATGTTAATTGATACGTTTATTTGGGGAGAAGAAGGCAACTTTATTGATGCTGTTGAGCATTTAATACTGCCATCGATTGTCTTGGGGACGATACCGTTAGCGGTCATTGTACGTATGACTCGTTCCTCAATGTTAGAAGTACTTGGTGAAGACTATATTCGTACAGCTAGGGCAAAAGGCGTTAGCCGCGCACGCGTTATTCTGATCCATGCATTGCGTAATGCATTGTTGCCTGTTGTGACTGTGATTGGCCTCCAAGTTGGCGTAATGCTAGCAGGGGCAATCCTCACCGAGACGATTTTCTCATGGCCCGGCCTAGGTCGATGGTTGATTGAAGGGTTGCAACGCCGCGATTACCCCGTTGTTCAAGGTGGTGTTCTGTTAGTCGCGACACTGATTATTTTTGTTAACCTAGTGGTTGATGTGCTGTATGGCATTGTTAACCCACGTATTCGCCATAAAAAATAAGGAGCGCTAAAATGTCTCAATCTACTGAGCCAACGGTTGTCAGCGCCCTTAAGCCGATGACACCATTTCAAGAGTTTTGGCATTATTTCAAACGCAATAAAGGCGCTGTTATTGGGATGATATATATCATCTTAATGATCTTAATTGCTATTTTTGCTGGGGTGCTGGCACCTCATGCACCCGATGAACAATTCCGTGACTTCTTATTGGTTCCACCTGTTTGGGAACATGGAGGAAGTTGGCAATTTATTTTAGGTACGGATGATGTCGGGCGTGACCTGTTATCACGTTTGATGTATGGCGCCCGTTTATCTCTGCTGGTCGGCTGCTTAGTCGTCGTCCTGTCGTTAATTTCTGGGGTGGCGCTTGGAGTGATTGCGGGTTACTTCGGTGGTGTGGTCGATGCCATTATTATGCGTGTCGTTGATATCATGTTAGCACTACCAAGCTTACTGCTGGCACTTGTGTTGGTCGCTATTTTTGGCCCGTCTATTGTGAATGCGTCGATTGCTTTAACCTTCGTAGCACTGCCACACTATATTCGATTGACCCGTGCTGCTGTATTAGTTGAAGTTAATCGCGATTATGTGACGGCTTCTCGTGTTGCGGGGGCAGGTGCTGTCCGCCAGATGTTTGTCAATATTTTACCTAACTGTTTGGCACCGTTAATTGTTCAAGCGTCGCTTGGTTTTTCTAATGCTATTTTAGATATGGCTGCTTTAGGGTTCCTTGGTATGGGGGCGCAACCACCAACACCAGAGTGGGGCACAATGTTATCGGATGTGCTGCAATTCGCTCAAAGTGCATGGTGGGTGGTCACCTTTCCAGGTTTAGCAATTTTGTTGACTGTATTAGCGTTTAACCTGATGGGTGATGGTTTACGTGATGCATTTGATCCAAAACTCAAGCAGTAATGAGGTAATCTAATGGCATTGTTAAATGTAGAACAACTTTCGGTACACTTCGGTGATGAAGCTACTCCGTTCCGCGCCGTTGACCGCATTAGCTATCGCGTTGAGAAAGGTCAGGTTGTCGGTATCGTTGGTGAATCCGGTTCAGGGAAATCGGTGAGTTCCTTGGCAATTATGGGGTTGATTGACTACCCCGGCAAAGTGATGGCAAATGCATTGCAATTTGATGGACGGGATTTACTGTCGATTCCAGAAAAAGAGCGTAGACAGATTGTTGGTGCAGATGTCGCAATGATATTTCAGGATCCTATGACGAGTCTTAACCCTTGCTTTACTGTGGGTTATCAGATTATGGAAGCCCTGAAAGTGCACCAAGGTGGTAGCAAGAGTACACGTAAGCAACGTGCGATTGACTTGCTGACGATGGTGGGGATCCCTGATCCGCAATCACGGCTTGACGTTTATCCTCACCAACTGTCCGGTGGGATGAGTCAGCGTGTGATGATCGCAATGGCTATTGCATGTCGACCAAAACTCTTGATCGCAGATGAACCCACGACTGCTCTTGACGTAACCATTCAAGCTCAAATTATTGAATTGTTGCTTGAATTACAGCAGCAAGAAAATATGGCATTGGTCTTGATTACACATGACCTTGCCTTAGTCGCGGAAGCGGCACACCACATTATTGTGATGTATGCAGGTCAAGTTGTTGAATCTGCAAAAGCTTCCGATATCTTTAAATCTCCACGACATCCTTATACTCAAGCGTTATTACGTGCATTACCCGAGTTTTCAACGAATAAATCTCGGCTCGCTTCTTTACCTGGCGTTGTTCCTGGCAAATATGATCGGCCACAAGGTTGCTTGTTGAATCCTCGCTGTCCATATGCGACAGAACGTTGCCGTATAGAGGAGCCTGAGCTGCGCTCTATTGGGGATAGGCAGGTGAAATGTCACATGCCTTTGGATGATATGGGGAGGCCGACATTATGAGCGAAAAGCAAAATAAACCATTACTACAGGCCGTCAATTTAAAAAAATATTACTCCGCAAAAAGCGGTCTATTTTCGGCTGAAAAGCTAGTAAAAGCATTAGATGGCGTTTCATTTGAACTTGAAAAAGGTAAAACGCTTGCGGTGGTTGGGGAGTCTGGTTGTGGTAAATCGACACTAGGTCGTTTATTAACCATGATTGAGCAACCGACGGAAGGTGAGCTGTATTATCAAGATCAAAATTTATTGGTAAAAGATAAAACAGCAGAAAAATTACGCCGTCAAAAAATTCAAATTGTGTTCCAAAATCCTTATGGCTCGTTGAATCCACGTAAAAAAGTTGGGCAAATATTGGAAGAGCCGTTATTGATTAATACGCCATTGTCTAAAGAGCAACGTAGAGAAAAAGTCTTATCAATGATGGCAAAAGTCGGTTTAAAAACAGAGCATTATGAGCGTTACCCGCATATGTTTTCGGGCGGGCAGCGTCAGCGTATTGCGATTGCAAGAGGGTTAATGCTTGATCCTGATGTTGTTGTTGCAGATGAACCTGTTTCTGCGCTGGATGTTTCTGTCCGTGCTCAGGTACTTAACTTAATGATGGATTTACAGCAGGAGCTTGGGCTTTCTTATGTGTTTATTTCACATGATCTTTCAGTCGTTGAGCATATTGCTGATGAAGTCATGGTGATGTACTTAGGGCGCTGTGTAGAAAAGGGAACCAAAGAGCAAATTTTTAATAATCCTTTGCACCCTTATACGCAAGCCTTGCTATCCGCAACGCCACGCTTGAATCCAAGTTCACGCCGTGAGCGTATAAAGCTGACTGGAGAATTACCAAGTCCATTGAATCCACCGCCAGGATGTGCTTTTGCTGCTCGTTGCCGCAGAGCGTTTGGGCAATGCACGCAATTCCAGCCTTCACTTAAAGAGTATGATGGTCAGTTAGTGGCGTGTTTTGCAGTAGAAGAAGATGAAAAAAATACGTTAGTAGTGAGTTAAGGGGTTAAGACGGCAAAAAGTGTGCTCTTTTTGCCGTTATCCAGCGTTATGCCGTTATAGATACCGATGCCAACTGCCCCTTTGTCCTAATTACATAAACTTTCATTTTTAACTGCTCTTTTCCCGATAAAATCAAGTATACTGGGTTTTGGCTAACGATATCCTATACCCCGTAAACTTATCTTCTGGTAACGGTACCTAAACTTTCATTATTTAGCTTAAATAACTATCTGTATTCAGTTGCTATAAGATAATATGGGTGAAGCGTGCCTGTATATAGGTTGCTATATACTGGGTCAAAAGGATAACGGTCAGAAGCCATTTGTCCTTGTTGAAAACATAGCCATTTAAGCAGCAAGAATATTAAATTGAAAAGAAGCTTGATAAATAAGGTTTCGGAAAAATGAAGGCCCGAGTTCAGCGTTCACTAACGTTAAAAAGCATGATCGTATTTTTTGTGATCACGTTAAGTTCACTCGCCCTTTTTTTGGGAATTCAATTTAGTTACTTACTTGATCAAAGAAAAAATGACTATCTTGACCAATTGAGCAATGCTGTAGTGCAGATCCAAAAACCATTAACGGATTCGTTGCTCAGTTCAGATTTGAACGAGGTTAAAAGGTTACTCGTAAGCCTGAAAACATCGGGTATTATGGGGAAAGCCATTGTGACGGTAGATGGTGCAACCGTTATGAATTTAGATTTTGCAACCGCTAGGCCAATTCCTGATTGGGCAATAAAATTTGCAGGTATTCCAGTAGAAATGACAGTACCTTTGTACGCATATGGGAATACCATTCTGACAGCAAAACCACAGGGGTATTTAACACTCCAAGTTGATTCTAATCGGGTCTATCGTTTCGCGGTTAATACATTAGCGCTGATGATTACAACCTATTTGCTATTGGTCTTAATTATCGCGATAGCAATGACATGGTGTGTCAGTAGAATGATCGTCAGGCCATTACGCAAAATTGCGCTAGAATTACAGGATGATGATAATCACGATGTCGCAGTGCCAAATTATCATGAGGATGACGAGATTGGTCTTTTGGCGAAGAATTATAACCGCCAAAGAAAAATTCAGACTAAGTCATGAACATGTGATGAGCTTTGTGGTCTAATATCGTAAATAGTTGGTGTCATTAATATTGTATGCGACCCAACCATATCATTTAACCCTATAATTAACGCTTTTCGTTAATTTGTCAGTCATTTTTTGCGGTTAAATACAAGGATAGAAAATACATAGGGGTCTACATGCAGGGTTCGAAAATTCGGTATATCTTCAGTGTGGTGCTATTGTCAGTCGCTGGCTTTGCGAGTGCTGAACCATTACAGCCTGATCCAGCATGGCAACAAGGAAAGCTTGAGAATGGCTTCAGTTGGCAACTGCTACAAACACCACAACGTCCAAATGACCGAATTCAGCTTAGGTTAGCCATCAAGGCTGGCTCACTATCAGAAAAAGCGAGTGAAAAGGGGTATAGCTATTTAATCCCGAAAATGGCATTACTACACCAAACTGAAGCATTTCCAGCGGCGACATTACAAAATTTTTGGCGTCAGGCGACTGATCCTGATGTACCCATTCCCCCAGCGGTTGTTTCGTATGACTACACAATTTACAGTTTAAGTTTACCGCATAATAAGCCTGAACTTCTTAAACAAGCGCTAAACTGGTTGGCAACTTCTGCTGCGGGCGCAACCTATACAGAAACATCATTGCATAATGGGTTAACAGTGACAAATGCACCTGTTGCCACATTACCTCTTGATGCTACAGACCCAGTCTGGCGTGCTCGTTTAAAAGGTTCTGCGATGATGGGGTATGATCCCGGCCAAAAGATTAGTGATAATGTGAATTTAGAAAGTGTGAACGCTTTTTATCAAAAATGGTACACACCGGATGTGATGACACTCTATGTTGCAGGCCATGTAGATGCTCGCATGCTGTCTGACTATATCACACAAACGTTTTCATCTTTAGAAGGCAAGCGCTCAGAGCCTGTCTCAGTAGCGGTTTTATCACAGGTTAAGCCTCAATCCATTGATATTTTGCAAGATAAACAATCGAAGGATAGTTTGTCATTGATTTGGGATATCGACTGGCAACCGATTAATGATTCTGCGGTGCTATTGCGTTACTGGGGTAGTGATTTGGCGCGTGAAGCACTGTATCGTTCCTTGCAAAAAACCTTTAATCAAAAGTTTAGTCAAGATGAGGTCTCCTCTAATTTAGATTGCCGAGTACAGTATCAAAAGGCAAGCTGTACACTTACCGTTAACGCGCCACCTGAAAAAATGATGGCAGTTGCTGATGTCGTGCTGAATGAGCTTTCAACGGTTGACCAAAATGGCATTTCACCTGAATTATTTAATGAAATGATCAATGAGAAGCAAGTTCAGTTATCACAACTCTTTGCCGCATATGCGCGTACCAGTACGGATGTATTAGCCGGCCAGCGTCTGATTTCTCAGCAAAATGGAGTGGTTGATATTGCACCTGAGCAGTATCAACGTTTACGCCAATCTTTCCTTGCTGGTCAAACGCTTGAGCAAGTAAATATGGAAGTGCGTCGTTTATTGTCTCAAGAAGCGGCGTTTGTTTTGACTCAACCAAAAGATAAACAGCTGATGGATGCAGAACAAATTCGTCAGAAATTTACCAAAGTGTTGTGGCCACAAGCAGAGCCGGCTTCGGCTGTTGAAACTGAGCCTACGGTAGCCACTGAACCCGCTAAAGCGACACAATAGTGAGTTTCCGGATAGCCCCTAATAAGGGGCTATTGACTTATCACATGGTATGTTTGTTAGCGTTGTGTCAGTAATGTTTCAATAACCTGAATTAACGTTTCACGAGACTCTCTGTCATCGACAAAACCTGCTGCACTTATTTTGCTTTCAGGGGCGTAATAGGCGGCAGACCCCCAAAAGCCAAGATGCGAATAAAGCGTTACGCCATTGACGACACTTGCCATTAGACCTAAACGATACGCTTGTGCACCTTCATGGGTCCCCACGCTCAGCATCGTATTGAGTGTCTCTGGGTTATCAAATATCTCACCATTAAATAGCGCTTCGAGAAAGCGAGCCATTTGTCGAGAAGAGGTAATGAGACCGCCACCGCCGTAGAGGTCCATAGACGCATGAATATGTGTTCCTTCAAAATCTTTCAAATATTGGCGAGCACGGGGCGCTTGCGTTGTCGGTTGCTCAAGGCATTCCCAATAAGCGCTATCTAGTCCGATTTTATGGAACTTTAATAGTGTTCTCACGGCATGACCGAGTGATTGACCCGTTATGCGTTCGATAATATCACCTAATAAAATATAACCGGTATCTGAATAGATGAATGTTTCTGAAGGAGCGACAAATGGAAACGATTTACGGGCGTATATTTGCATTTGCTCCAGTCGAGTCCATTGGTAGTCAGGTCTTGCGAGTACTCGTTTGAGATAATGTTCATCGGCATGATCACAAAGTCCACTACTATGATTGAGTAAGTGGCGAATGCTAATGTGGTCTGTCGCATAACGATGACAAAGTAATTGATTAAATTCGGTGGCGATATGTTGTGATATCGCATCATCTAGCGACAATTTTCCCATTTCGGCTAATCGAAGCACCGCAGCTGCTGTAAATGTTTTTGTATTACTGGCAATACGTAACGGTGTGTCAACGGTTAGGGGATTGCCTGCCAAATCACTACCTCTCGCACAAAAAGTGCCGGTAGTGGCTTTTGCTTGATTGTGATAGTACAGCACAACGCCGCAGGATAAATTTTCTAATTGCTGAATAGAGTCTGTTGTTATCATTTTTATGCCAATGCCTCTGATATTCCGAGATGACCTGAGTGTATTCGTCTAGTTATAACATACTGGAATAATCAGCTTAGCATGTGTTCAGAAAGGCTCTATTGTGTTTTATTTAGCTAACATTAATGCTTTAAAGGCAGCGAATGCAGGCACATGATAATCTGAGCGATAAATCAAATAAGTATGGCATAAGGCAACATCAAGCGTTGCAAGCGCGAGTTTCTCATGGGACATGGATTCGAGTAATTGTTCAGGTAGCAGGGCAACACTACTTCCTGCACTGACACAAGCGACCATGGCATGGTAGGAATTGAGTTGCTGAATATGCCAATTTAGTTGGTTTGGAATGTTTAACCATTGCTCAGCAAGATAGCGGTAGCTACAGCCATGAGCAAAAGTAGCCAGTGAGCGAGTTTGGATATCTTCAGCAGCCTTAGCGGTTTTATCTTGTTCAGGAAGTAAGAGAACAAGTCGTTCTTGCCATAATTTTTCTGTTTGTATCCCTATTTCATTGAATTGGGTGAGGTCATACAAATCAGGTGGTAAAGCGACAAAAGCACAATCCAATTTTTCAGTGCGTATTTGATCTATTAACGCTTGGGTAGTGCCTGTGGTTAAGCAAAGCTGTGTTTCAGGATATTGTTTATGGTAGGTCGCTAAAGGTTGTGGCAAACGACATGCCGCTGTACTTTCCATACTGCCTATTCTGAGTTGACCGCCTTCCTTACCTAAACTGGTGACATGACGTGCTTCTTGTTCTAAGGCAAGTAATCGGTATGCATATTGCAAAAAGCGTAAGCCTGCCTGCGACAATTGCATCTGTTTGCCTTGGCGAATAAACAGCTGTTCCCCCAAATCCGTTTCAAGCTGCTGGATTCGAGTGGTAATGTTCGATGGCACTCTGCCTAAGCGAGTCGCTGCCCGTGTAATGCTGAGTTCCTCAGCAACCATACAAAATATTTTTAGCGATTCAGAGTTCATTTTCTTTTTTTGTGAATATGGTGCTATATTTATTCTTAATAAAAGAATAATAAGTGTAACCCTACTTTGTGATAAAGGAAAGACAATGGTTCATTCAACATTATTTCTACAGCGTTTAGGCTTGCGATATCCGATAATTCAAGCACCTATGGCGGGTGTTTCAACACCCGCATTAGCAGCGGCAGTCTCTGAGGCAGGAGGTTTAGGGTCATTGGGACTTGGTGCAAGCTCGCTATCTCAAGCCCGTCAGCTAATTGCTCAAACTCAAGCCTTAACAACCAAGCCTTTCAATGTAAATGTATTTTGCCATGCAACGCCGGTACGCAACACTGAAATAGAGCAAGCCTGGATCCACTATTTTGCTGATCAATTCAGCAAATTCAATGCATTACCCCCCAAGCAATTAAACCAAGTGTATACCTCATTCTTGGATGATCCTGATATGTTGGCTTTGCTACTCGAAATGAAGCCCGCGGTGGTCAGTTTTCATTTCAACATTCCTGACAAACAGGCTATTAGTCAGCTCAAGTCTCAAGGGATTTACACGCTAGCGACAGCAACTAATTTAAGAGAAGCGCAGTTGATTGAACAAGCCGGTATTGATGCAATTGTAGCACAAGGTATTGAAGCGGGTGGGCACCGAGGTATGTTTGATGTTCAGGCTCAGGATGAAGGCATTACCACATTAGCTTTGGTTGAATTGTTGGCTCAACACACTCGGCTTCCTCTTATTGCGGCGGGGGGATTAATGAGTGGACAAGATATTATCGCTGTTTTGGAACGTGGAGCCGTAGCCGCTCAATTGGGAACTGCGTTTATATTATGTCCTGAATCAGCCGCGAATGAAGGTTATCGGCGGAATTTAAACAGTAAAAACGCGGAGAATACGGCCTTAACCGCGGCAATTTCAGGCCGACCAGCCAGAGGTATTGTTAATCAGTTCATACAAATGACACAGGTTGATGAGTGCCCACTCATACCTGATTATCCCATCGCCTATGATATCGGAAAACAGTTGCATGCAGCAGCCAGCAAAATAGGTAATGAGGGTTTTGCCGCACATTGGGCAGGGAAAAATGCAATGAAAGCACGAGAGATGCCCGCAAAAAGGTTGATAGAAACACTGGTGTCAGAGATGGAAAATTGAACGATATTTAAGGCAGAGGGATGGCAATAATGGCTATTTTCGCCATCCCGCATGGTGTTAAGGGGTTACTGCTTCTTTATCTGTCGTGTCTTTTGGCTCATCTGTGGCTATCCATGCAGCACAGAATAGTGTGAGTCTGGCAAAGAAATAGAAAAATGCCATTAGGCCTAAAACAGAACCAAAAGCTGCTCCGGACGGTGATGAAGCCAAATTTGGTAAAATCCATGTCATCACTGATTTAATCACTTCAAAACCAATTGCCGCCAGTAAAGTGCCTTTCAATAATGATGAACGGCGATGCTGCATGCGTGGTAAAATCCAGAAGATCCATAAAAAGAGCAAGAAGTTAGCTGTAATTGAAATAGTAAGGCCGATCAATGTCCAAACAGGTCTTAACCATTCGATGCTGTCTAAACCTAGTGTTCTTACTATGGTGGCTTGCGCTGAACCCGCGACAGAGGTGAGTGTAATTGTCACGATTAAGGCGATCAGTAAACCAATTAAAGCGAGAAAATCACGTAAGTAGCGGAAATAAATTTTTTCGTGTTCATCTTCATTACGCTCCCAGACTGGGCGGGATTGCGCTAAAATTGCCAAGCGTAAATTATTCACCCAATTGACTCCAGAATAGACGGCTAACGCTAAACCGGTTAAACCCACGGTGGTACGTTGGCGAATTGCGGTATCTATTGTTCTTTCTAAAGTATTTGCCAAGGTTGGGTCGCTGATATTGGCTGAGATACCACGCACTAAACGTTCAAGTAATTCAGGGTTACTGGCTAACACAAAACCGGCAGCGGCAAAGGTGAACATCAATACAGGAATTAAAGAGAGGAACGAAAAATAGGTAATAGCAGCACCGAACTGATTCCCCATGCGGTCAGTAAACCGTTGGGCGGTGCGAATAAGGTGTGCAATAAAAGGTATCGCACAAATAAAATTCACGACCTTCATCGAAAAGGTAAGCGCTTTTTTACTATTATCGATACTTTTATTTAGTGAAGATTTTAATTTACCAGCGTCTTTTTGCTCTTTATCCTGCATATTCGACATTCGTTCCTCTTTCTACATCTTGTCTAATTTCGCTTAATTTTCACCATACTATAGCTCAAACTGGTAAAATTTTTCACCTTAATGCCTATTTTTATCGATTAAGTAGGCATTAAGGGGAGTCATATTGTTGTAAAATAAGGCGCAATTAGACAAAGAATATGAGAGGATTACACAGTATTATAAACCTGTTTTATAGGTTTCTAATTCCGCTTGTGCTTCTTTTAGCTCTTCTTGAGCTTCTTTTAATTTACGCTCGCGTTTGGCAATTTTACCGCTATCGCCTTTTTGTTTTTCTTCGAGTAATTCAGCTTCCCTTTCTTGCACTTTTTCTTGTTTTTCCGCGACATTTTTTTGGCTATCACGGTAAAGTGATTCAGGAGTACAGTAGGTATTAACATTATCAAGCGCTCTTTGTAGCCCAGCTATACGATGTGTGTTACCGTGCTTTTTAGCATATTCGATTTGCGTTTCAATCTTCTGCTTTTTAATTTGGCAGCCATTATTTGGACTCGCGGCCATTGCGGATGTCCCTGCTAAAATTAATACCGTAGTCATTGTGGTCATGAGTGTTTTACGCATTTTCTGTCCTTAATTATATTGAAATTTTAGTTAGGATAGCTTTTTATTGTATTGACGTCATCACTATTTTGTCAAAATAGGAATGGTGCTAATTTGATAAAAAGTTGGCTATAATGGTGCAGAATCAGAACAAATCATTCGGTCTATTTTTATTCAACAGGCTGTCTTTAAAGAATCTATTTGATAGTAGCCATACGTGGCTAGTGTTGAATGTCCTCAGGAAATAAGAGTGTCATGCTAAGTTACCGCCATAGTTTTCACGCAGGCAATCATGCGGATGTGTTAAAGCACACTGTTCAAAGCCTCATTATTGAATCTCTTAAAGAGAAAGAAAAACCTTTCCTGTATGTGGATACTCATTCAGGGGCTGGCCGTTATCAATTGACGGGAGAACATGCAGAGAAAACAGGTGAGTATCTGCAAGGGATCGCACGTATTTGGGAACAACCAGACCTACCAGAGGAATTACTCCCTTATATGAATATCGTGCGTCGCATGAATGACAATGGGCGACTACGTTATTATCCCGGCTCACCGCTATTAGCGAAATACTTATTACGTGAGCAAGACAAACTCGTACTGACTGAATTACACCCTACAGATTATCCCTTATTGCGTGCAGAGTTTTCTCGTGACAATCGTGCCCAAGTCTCGAAAGAAGATGGTTATCAGCAATTAAAAGCAAAATTGCCACCTCCGAGCCGCCGTGGATTTATGTTGATGGATCCACCCTATGAGTTGAAATCAGATTATGAAGCGGTAGTGAAGGGCATTGTTGAGGGCTATAAACGTTTTGCGACGGGGACTTATGCGATATGGTATCCCGTTGTATTGCGTCAACAGATCAAAAGAATGATCAGCCAATTAGAGGCGACTGGGATCCGTAAAATTCTACAAATTGAATTAGCGGTGCGTCCTGATAGCGATCAACGAGGCATGACCGCGTCAGGTATGATTGTGATCAATCCCCCTTGGAAGCTAGAACAGCAGATGAAAAAAGTGCTGCCTTGGTTGCATCAAACACTTGTTCCAGAGGGAACTGGGCATACATTGGTCGAATGGATCGTACCAGAATAGGTAAAAGCTATTACATTGAGAGGTAATACCTACCTATTGAAACTATTGTACTTAGAGGGATAATTAGCATAATCGGACATGTTTTACGCTAAATAATTCGACGTGTAGCTAGGTGATCAGTGAACAAGTGGCTAAGCATAGGGTCAGTTGTGTGATGAGTGCCATTAGGCGTCAATAGCCGATCTTAGCGTGTAGCGCTGCTACTTGAAGAAGTCAACGAGTATAGCTTTTTAATTAATCAAAATGGGATAACCAAGTTATGAGCAAACATTACGACTATATTGCAATTGGTGGTGGTAGTGGCGGCATTGCTTCTATGAACCGTGCAGCGATGTATGGACAAAAGTGTGCCCTGATCGAAGCGAAAGAATTAGGTGGAACCTGTGTAAACGTAGGATGTGTTCCAAAAAAAGTGATGTGGCATGCCGCACAAATTTCTGAAGCTATCCGTGCTTACGGCCCTGACTATGGTTTTGACACCACAATTAATCGTTTTGATTGGAAAACATTAATTGCAAGTCGTACTGCTTATATTGATCGTATCCACCAGTCTTATGATCGTGTGTTAGGCAATAATAAGGTTGATGTGATCAAGGGATTTGCTCGTTTTGTTGACGCACATACCGTTGAAGTCGATGGTGAAATTTATACAGCAGACCATATTTTGATTGCAACAGGTGGTCGTCCAGTGATCCCTGCCATCCCTGGTGCTGAATATGGCATGACTTCAGATGGCTTCTTTGAGTTAGAAGCGTTGCCAAAACGTGTTGCTGTTGTTGGTGCGGGCTATATCGCGGTTGAGTTAGCTGGGGTATTAAATGGTCTTGGTAGCGAAGCACACTTGTTTGTGCGTAAACACGCTCCATTACGCTCATTCGACCCGCTGATCGTTGAAACTTTAGTTGAAGTCATGAATACCGAAGGCCCCACTTTGCATACAGAGTCAGTGCCAAAAGAAGTTGTGAAAAATGCAGATGGCTCACTGACGTTGAAACTCGAAAATGGCAAACAACACACTGTTGATGCCTTGATCTGGGCTATTGGGCGTGAACCAATGACAGATAACTTGAATATTGAAGCGACAGGTGTTGAGCTGAATGAAAAAGGCTACATCAAAGTCGATAAATATCAAAATACCAATGTTGCTGGCGTGTATGCCGTAGGTGATAACACGGGCGCGGTTGAATTAACGCCAGTCGCGGTTGCCGCGGGTCGTCGCCTTTCAGAACGTTTGTTTAATAACAAACCTGATGAGCATTTAGACTATAGTAATATTCCAACCGTTGTATTTAGCCATCCACCTATTGGAACCGTTGGTTTAACGGAGCCTGAAGCTATTGAGAAATACGGTGCTGATCAGGTCAAATGTTATAAGTCGTCCTTTACCGCTATGTATACAGCAGTGACTTCCCATCGTCAGCCATGCCGCATGAAATTAGTTTGTGCAGGGGCGGATGAAAAAATTGTTGGTATTCATGGTATTGGATTTGGTATGGATGAAATCTTGCAAGGATTCGCTGTTGCGCTGAAGATGGGGGCAACCAAGAAAGATTTCGATAATACTGTGGCTATCCACCCAACAGCGGCGGAAGAGTTCGTGACAATGCGTTAAAACATCCGTTTTAGGTCATTCAACGAGATAAGGCTGAACGTGTAGGTTCAGCCTTTGTTATTTAATGGTTCATGCTGATAAGACATTAAGCATATTATTTTAATAATACGCTTAAATTTATTGGCTTTTTTGCCACCAAGAAACAATGTAGTCAGCGATCTGTTCAGGATTGTTAATATCCAGTTGCGGTAAGACAGTATCAATAATTTGATTACTTGCTACAGCAATCACATGTTGATCAATTAAGCCATCGAGGGGTTTACCCACCTCAGCTCTAAACAGAGCGATCTTATTGATCGCCTCATGCTTAAAACCTTCCACTAAAATGAGATCCAGTGAGTGTGGATCAAAACGGCTCGCGAGGTAATGTAGGTCTAATTCTTCTTCATTATCTGGCGTTTCCGTCATGAGCGCCCAACGTTTTTGGCTGGCGACGAGTGTTTGGTCGGCACCTGCTTTACGCAATTCATAACTGTCTTTACCCGGTTTATCAACATCCATATCGTGATGCGTGTGCTTGACTAAGCCGACACGGAGGTGACGTTGCCGTAGTAATGGGATCACTTTTTTTAATAGCGTTGTTTTGCCAGTACCACTGTAGGCCGTGATACCCAGTAGAGGTAGAGATTTTTGGTTCATGATTCTTTTTGTTGCTGTTCCCAGTTGTGGCTATCTTCTGGTGTGTTTAAATTAGCAAAAGAGCCCGATTGTGGAGGGAAAATTACACATTTTGCTGCAACTTCCCGCATAAATAACATTAATTTTCGTTCCCCTTTTGCGAGATATTCATCCAACGAAGGTGCTAAAGAACGATGGAGTAAGGCAAAAGTCGGATGATCACGTACTGTATCATTAGCATAACAAGCGAGGCTATCGCCTTTTGATTGAAACAGGGTTGAAGCTAGTGTGAGCGGAAAATCAGGAACATCACAAGGAACAAATAATAACCATTCTGTTGTCGCATGATGTAATCCAGCCTGCATGCCAGCTAATGGTCCGGCGAAATCCGCATTGAGATCAGAAATAACAGGAAAACCACTTTGTTGGTAGCATTCTTGGTTACGATTCGCATTGATCGCCAGTTTTCCGACCTGAGGCTGAAGGCGTTCAAGAATATGTTGATAAAGCGGTTTACCGCGAAGTGATATTAAACCTTTATCGACCCCCCCCATACGGCGGCCTAGCCCACCAGCGAGTATCACACCGGTTATTGATTGCTTATCTAACATATTCAATTTTCCTGACTATCTTCAATAAAAGGTTTCAACACAGATGAAAGTAAATTTCGTTATAGTATTCGCTAAAATTTATTCCATTTTCCTATAAAATCAACGAATGTACATGCGAATTAAAGTTAAACTTTACTTAGATTGACATCCATTCGCTTTTTCTCTTGTATGATAGCAAGTAATTTGGCCCCAATATTCGTGATGAAGGAATAAACATGAAATGCCATCGTTTAAATGAAGTTATTGAGCTTCTACATCCTGTATGGAAGGACAATTCAGATCTGAACTTAGTGGAATTACTGCAAAAACTTGCAGATGAGGCGGGTTTTAAAGGCCCTTTATCTGACCTCACGGATGATGTGCTGATATATCATCTGAAAATGCGTGATAAAAGCAGTGATGAAGCTATACCTGGTTTGAAAAAAGATTATGAAGAAGACTTCAAAACCGCGTTACTGCGGGCTCGTGGTATCATAAAAGATTAATTCGTCATGAATAATATTGAACATTCTCATTTTCATTTTAGTGGCATCTCTCCTGACCTGATCCTTGATGCACTCATGGAAGCGGGTATCTACCCTGAATCAGGCCTGACTGAGCTTAATAGCTATGAAAATCGGGTTTACCAGTTTCAGGACGAAAACCGTAAACGGTTTGTGGTGAAGTTTTATCGACCAGAACGTTGGAACCGCTCACAAATTCAAGAAGAGCATGATTTTACGCTTGAATTACAAGAGGCTGAATTAGCTGTTGCTGCTCCCATCGAATTTTCAGGGCAAACCGTATTGGAATTCGGTGGTTTCATGTTTGCTGTTTTTCCAAGTATTGGTGGGCGTCAATATGAAACTGATAACTTATTTCAGCTTGAAGATGTTGGACGCTTATTAGGCCGGATCCACCAAGTGGGCAAGAAAAACAACTTCACGTTTCGTCCTACATTAGGCATTGCCGAGTATCTCGAGCAACCTAGGCACATCATGGCTCAGAGTGAATTGATTTCACCAAGATGGAAACCGGCATTCATTGAATCACTCGACAGATTGATAGAGCAGACGAAACGGCTTTGGCCAACGGAATTGGCAGCAATACGCTTACAGGGGGATTGCCACCCCGGCAATATTTTGTGGCGTGATGAGGCTTGGCTGGTGGATTTTGATGATGCGCGTAATGGCCCTGCGGTGCAAGACTTATGGATGCTGTTAAATGGCTCTCGTCAGGAACAGTTAATTCAGTTGGACACGCTACTGGAAGCCTATAATGAATTTTGTGATTTTGATGTCAAAGAGCTGAAATTGATCGAGCCACTCAGAGCGATGCGAATGGTGCATTATTTGGGATGGATCATTCGTCGCTGGCAAGATCCTGCTTTTCCAAAGGCGTTTTCATGGTTACAAGATGATGATTTCTGGCAAAAACAATCAATCGAATTTGCTTTGCAAGTTGAACGATTGCAAGAAGCCCCTTTGCAGTTGAACTCTCAATTTTAATTAAATAAATACTATTTTTGGAGAACGTAGTATATGAAAAGAATCATGTTGGCTTTAATTGGTATTGCCATGTCATTTGGGGCTGCTGCCGCAAATTACTCTGAAGGTAAAGAATATACGGAGATCAAACAACCCGTACAAAACCTGCCACAGGTATTAGAGTTTTTCTCTTTTTATTGCCCACATTGCTATCAGTTTGAAAATGTCTATAAAGTACCGCAGACAGTAGAAAAAAATCTGCCTGAAGGCGTGAAAATGGAACGCTATCATGTTGATTTCTTAGGCCCGTTAGGTCCAAATCTGACCCAAGCTTGGGCTGTGGCGATGGTATTAAAAGTTGAAGACAAAGTGACACCTATTCTGTTCGAAGGTATCCAAAAAACGCAATCTATTCATACACCAGAAGATATTCGTAACGCCTTCATTAAGGCTGGTGTGAGTGGTGAAGAATATGATGCTGCGTTGAACAGCTTTGTCGTCAAATCACTGGTGTCTAAACAGCAGAATGCTGCGCAAGATCTGAAGCTACGTGGAGTCCCAGCGATGTTTGTTGATGGCAAATATCAAATCCGCAATAACGGGATTGCGGTAGAGAATGCGGCTGATTATGGAAAAGAGTTCTCCAATGTTGTGAACTATTTGATCAACAAAAAATAGCCTATCCTTGTGGCGGCGGGACTTGCCGCCACATTTCACGATTCTTTACGCACCGTTATCAATATCCACAATGTCTCGCATACACTATTTTTGCGCTAGATCAATGGACTTTGCTCTAACTTATTGATTTCATTTTCTTGTTTAACTACTTGATCTTTTCTTAGTTATTGAATCTAAGGCATAACATTATTTTGCCCACAGAGTTATCCACAGGTTATTTTGTTAGGTTTCATCGTCGATAAAGGGAAAATAATCACTCAATTCCTGTCATCGTAATGGCAACATTGTCGCAAGGATCGTCGGTGAAATTGAAACTCAACGTGTATCTAAGCCCACATTGTGGCATCCTATTCATTATTCATTCCTGACAAAAAGATGATGACAGATTATGGCTCAGATAGCAGAAAATCCTCTTATATTGGTAGATGGCTCATCTTACCTATACCGCGCTTATCATGCATTTCCACCTCTGACTAACAGTGCAGGCGAACCGACAGGCGCCATGTATGGTGTGCTCAATATGTTGCGTAGCTTGATTATGCAATATCAGCCAAGCCATGTGGCTGTCGTCTTTGATGCCAAGGGAAAAACATTTCGTGATGAACTGTTTGAAAGTTATAAATCACACCGTCCTCCCATGCCGGATGATTTGCGTGAGCAAATAGCACCACTGCACGAAATGGTAGAAGCAATGGGGTTACCATTATTGGTGGTTTCTGGGGTAGAAGCTGATGACGTGATTGGTACTCTTGCAAGACAAGCGAGTCAAAAAGGGATCCCTGTCTTGATCAGTACTGGTGATAAAGATATGGCGCAGTTGGTTGAACCCAATATTACGCTGATCAATACCATGACCAATACGATATTAGGGCCACAGGAAGTGGTTGATAAATATGGTGTACCACCTGAATTGATTATCGACTTTTTGGCTTTAATGGGGGATTCTTCTGATAACATCCCAGGGGTTCCGGGGGTTGGCGAAAAAACAGCGCTTGCCTTATTACAGGGGATCGGCAGTTTAGAGAAGATTTATGATTCTTTAGATGAGATTGCGGCGCTTGGATTTAGAGGCTCAAAAACACTTGCCCCTAAAATGGAAGAAAATCGAGAAGTTGCATTCCTCTCTTATCAACTTGCAACCATTAAAACGGATGTTGAGTTAGACAAAAGCTGTGAAGAGCTTGCCATTACCAAACCAAATGCAGAAAAACTTCATCAATTGTTTAGCCGCTATGAATTTAAACGTTGGTTAGCCGATGTCGAAAATGGCACTTGGATGGAGGGGAAAAGCGCGAAGAGTAGTGCAGCAGCAAGTAAAACAGAAAAGAAAATTGAAGCTGTCATGTCTGCTCCGACACTGAGTGCGGAAAATTACCAAACGATCTTAGAAAAAGCAGATTTAGATCGTTGGGTAGAAAAATTAGCGTCAGCATCTCTATTTGCTTTTGATACTGAAACCGACAGTTTAGATACTCAAGAAGCTCACTTAGTCGGCATGTCCTTTGCGATTGAACCTGGTTATGCGGCTTATCTACCCTTAGGTCATGATTATCTCGATGCACCAGCTCAACTGCCATTAAATGATGTTTTGGCTGTATTAAAGCCGATACTGGAAAGTGAAAAAATCTTGAAAGTAGGGCAAAACTTAAAATATGACGCTGAGGTGTTACTCAATTACGATATTGAGCTTAAAGGTATTGAATTCGACACGATGTTGGAGTCGTATGTACTCAACAGCGTTGCGGGCATGGGGCGCCATGATATGGATAGCCTCGCGGAACGCCATCTTAACCATAAAACCGTCTCTTTCGAAGAAATCGCTGGAAAGGGCAAAAAGCAACTGACATTCAATCAAATTGCGTTGGAACAAGCGGCGAATTACGCAGCAGAAGATGCCGATGTGACTTTGCTACTCCATCAAGCTCTGTATCCACAGCTAGAAGCTGAGCCTAAGTTGAATAAAGTTTTCCGTGAAATCGAAATGCCTTTAGTGCCTGTTCTTGTCAGAATGGAGCGTAAAGGGGTATTAATCGATGCGGCGGTGCTAGCGGCTCAATCGAAAGAGATCACTGCACGTTTGGCGGAATTGGAGAAAGAGGCTTTTGAGCTTGCGGGTGAAGAGTTCAATCTTGCGTCACCAAAACAACTACAAGCGATTCTCTTTGAGAAACTGCAATTGCCTGTTGTGAAGAAAACGCCAAGCGGTGCACCTTCCACCAATGAAGAAGTCCTTGAAGAGTTAGCACTGAATCACGCATTGCCTAAGTTGTTACTTGAACATCGGAGTCTTGCAAAACTGAAGTCAACCTATACAGATAAGTTGCCGTTGATGATCAGCCCGCAAACTCAACGGGTACACACCTCGTATCACCAAGCGGTGACAGCGACAGGGCGTTTATCGTCTCGTGACCCTAACTTGCAAAATATCCCTGTTAGAACGGAAGAAGGCCGTCGTATTCGACAGGCTTTCATTGCACGTCAGGGCTATAAGGTTGTGGCGGCGGACTATTCGCAAATCGAATTACGAATTATGGCTCACTTATCACAAGATAAGGGGTTGTTAACTGCATTTGCGGAAGGTAAGGATATTCACCGTGCAACGGCATCTGAAGTATTTGGTGTGCCTTTGGATGAAGTGACGAGTGATCAGCGTCGTAGCGCAAAAGCAATTAACTTTGGTTTGATTTATGGCATGAGCGCATTTGGATTAGCGCGCCAATTGGGGATCCCTCGTGGTGAAGCGCAACGCTATATGGACCTCTATTTTGAGCGTTACCCAGGCGTGTTGCGTTATATGGAAAATACACGCCATCAAGCCTCTGAACAAGGCTATGTTGAAACTCTAGAAGGACGTCGTCTGTATCTTGCGGATATTAAATCAAGCAATGGTATGCGCCGAAAAGCGGCTGAACGTGAGGCGATCAACGCACCTATGCAAGGAACGGCAGCCGATATCATCAAGAAAGCGATGATCGCGGTGGATGCTTGGTTACAGACCGAAAAACCACATGCTGACATGCTCATGCAAGTACATGATGAATTGGTTTTTGAAGTCAAAGAGTCAGCGCTTGATAGTGTGACCGCCAAAATACGTGAGTTGATGGAACAAAGTATGCAACTTGATGTACCGTTGAAGGTTGATGTCGGTATTGGCGATAACTGGGATGAAGCCCACTAGTGAGAGTCTGAACTGAGTCGAATGCTTAATTCGACTCAGTTTTATTTAGTTATATTATCTATTGTGAAATTATATATTATTCTATTAATACTAATACATAACTAAGTACAGACGAATGTTTGGATGTTTTCTCATTAGCCATGATTTGCATTTGGGTATTAGGCTCAATCATTTCAGACCAAGATGATATACTGATGGCAGTAACCCCATATTGATTCTAACGAGTATCAACTTCAGCAATTGCAACTTGCTTTCCATTAATATCTAGACGGTGATGAGCTTTTGTTTTTTGCCCTCGACTCGATGCCATTAATTTTGGAATGGTTATTTTCCGTTTTTGTGGTGAAGGCGAAATGATTAACGCTTCTCCATTTTTAATGCAATACATTTCATTTACTTTCACTGTTGATTTCCTTGAGCTCATTTTGACTTTAAAAGCAATAATGGCATAGAGCGTGATGAGTGATAAAAATGAAATTTATTAAGTTTTAATTAAAATAAATTATTGCCTTGTTGGTTCATCAATGGATATTTCATTGCCTAGCATTTTATTGATACGCTGAATGCTATTTTCGTTTAAGGAGCCTTGTAAATATTCCATTTTTAATTGGTTGGTTAAATAATCATATTGGGCATTCGATAAATTTTTTTTTGACTGATAGAGGGCGGAAGTGGCAGATAGCATATCGACAATAGTGCGCGTTCCTACTTGATAACCCGCTTCTGTGGCATCTAATGAGCTTTGTGTCGAAATGATTAGTTGCTTATAGGCTTTAATACTACTTATCGACGACAATATATTATTGTATGAAGAGCTAACTTGCTGGGTGACGTTGCGATAATCACTTTCAAGCTGCTCTGTTGCTGCCTGAAAACCATACTGAGCTTGCTTAACTTGGGAATTAACCGTATTTCCTTGATAGATTGGTAAATTTAACGAGAGGGCTGCATTATTTTTCCCTGAATGGTTATGTATTCGATGTTGGTTTTCGATATTATTCTTGTCTAGCCGAGTGTTATTGATGGCTGTAGAAGCTTCTAAAGTGACTATAGGTAAATGCCCGCTTTTGGCGAGGGATATCTTATCATTTGATATTTCTTGTATCAGGCGAGATTTTAATAAGCTAAGGTTTTTCATTCGAGCATTTTCAGGTAGAAAGGTGATATTATCGGGTTTGGCGAGTTGTAACTTATTAATATTGAGTTTTGCTAATTGAGTATATCGAACGCCACTAATTTTTCTTAATATTTCAACTGAGTTCTTCAATTCGTTGTAACCTATAACCTCTTGAGCAATGATGCTGTCATAATTAGCTCTCGCATTTTGCACGTCAGTGATGGTCGTTAGCCCTACATTAAAGCGTTGTGTGGTTTGATCTAACTGATGATAAACCGCGAGTTTATGGGCTTTTATGTAAGTGAGGGCATCAATAGACTTTAAGATATTAAAGTAAGAGATAGCCGTTTCTAAAAGAAGATCTTGCTGGCTTATTTGATAGTTAATATCTGAAATAGCGGCCTGTTTTTCTTGAATAGATAGTGATTTCCACTGGGAACTATCGATTATAGCTTGTGTCATTTGTAGGGATAATGCGGAGTTTTTAATATTTTTATTATTATCTGTTTCATCCTTGTTTTTATAGCTTGAATTCGCGTTTAATTTTAATTGAGGTAGTAATGAGCTACGCTCTTCATCTATTTTTTTATAGGCTTGATAACGCTCACTTTCTGTTTTTTTTAATGTGGGGTTGTTATCTTTCGTTATTTTATAAATATCCAATAAATCCTCTGCGTTACAATTAAAACCTATAATTATTGAGCTTATTAAAATAAATAATTTAATTATTTTATTCATTGGTATTAATTCCTAATGCGTTTTTTACAGTTTCGTCTAAATGAGATGTCAGAAAGAAATTTTAATTAAATTATAGATCAGCTATTAAAATGTAAATATAAAAAATCACATTTAAAAATTTAATTTAATGTATCTGTTTTACTATGTGAGCCAACTTAATTAAGTTAGTGTACAAAATGAGATTATTTTACTATCAAATATAATGTGCATTTACTACCTAAGAACGATTGTCACAGTCCATTTTTTTCCCTCAATATAGCGTTTATGTAATCTAATATCTTTTATGGCGACAGGCTTATTTCAGAGCTAAAGGATGAATCATGGAACGCTTATTTTCTCCAACTGCATTTCAAGGGCAGGTCGTGCTAGTTACTGGTGGAGCTCAAGGTATTGGTTTAGCGATTGTTGAAGCCTTTGCTCAATTAGGGGCTTGCGTGATGATGGCTGATTTGCAGTTACAAAAGGCGCAAGCAGCCGCAGCTTCATTGGTCGCAAAAGGGTTTAACGTTCAAGCGGAAGGTTGTGACTGTGCACAGCGGCAACAAATCACCGCTTTGATAGCCAAAATAGAGTGCCAATATCATCGATTAGATGTTGTGGTACACAATGCCGCCTATTTTCCGCTAACAGAATTTATGCAAATAGATGAGGCGTTATTACAACAGACACTCAGTGTTAATTTAATGGCGCCTTTTTATTTGGCTCAAGCGGCTCAACCGATTATGCAAAGGCAGGGCGGTGGACGTATTTTAATCACCTCATCTGTCACTGGCCCTAGAGTTGCTTATCCAGGACTTACGCATTATGCGGCCTCTAAAGCGGGGGTTAATGGTTTTATTAAGTCAGCTGCATTGGAGTTAGCGCCTTTTGGGATCACGGTAAATGGCGTTGAACCGGGAATGATCCGTACACCTGCCATGGCCAATTTAGGGGATGACCAACTTAATCAAAATATAGCTAGGGCAGTGCCTCTCGGCCGTTTAGGTGAACCAGAGGATATTGCTGCTGCGATGGTATTTTTAGCCTCGCAAGCCGCAGGCTATATTACGGGACAGACGATTGTCGTTGATGGTGGGGCATTACTGCCTGAAACTGTTTTGTAGGTGAACCTGATCTCGCTCGATGCTCGACACCGATGATGTTTGCTCTGTTTTCTTTTGCGCAATTTGAAAGTGTCATGCCATAAAACATCCTTTATCTTTTTGGGTTTTTCCTGCTGTTTTTATTTGGCGGAGAACTCCCTTTTTTGTGTGTTATTTGTGCAAAACTACGTGTTTTAGCTGAGTGGAATAAAAATTTACATTACATATTAATGCGACCTATCTCTCATAAATATGTAATAAAAATACGTTTTTTAACGCATATTGCGGTTTTATATTCGCTGAATCGTAGTAAGCATTGAAAAAAAATTACATAAAAGCTTTTTTTTGCGCAAAAAATCAAGTAGAGTATACGGCGTAGGGTACAGAGGTAAGATGTTCTATCTTTCAGACCTTTTACTTCACGTAATCGGATTTAGCTGAATATTAGCTGCTCCAGTCAATATTTTGACTGGAGCATTTTTTTATTCAAAATTTGAGCTAATTGATGATATTTGCCGTTGTGCGCCGATTGACGCACAAGGATGGAAATGGATTAAACGGGTGTGCTGTACCAGCTATCGAGTTTGATACGTAATTTATCAATACCAATCTTTTTCAGTGCGGAAAAATATTCGACTTCCACATCACCCCCTAATGGTTGTAATGTTTGACGAACTTCCATTAATTGTTTTTTCCGTGCACCAGACGCGAGTTTATCAGCTTTCGTGAGGAGCACTAAAACAGGAATTTCCATCGCGATAGACCACTCAATCATTTGCATATCTAGGTCTTTCAGGGGGTGGCGAATGTCCATCAATACCACCAAGCCTTTAATGCATTCTCTTTTTTGCAGATATTCGCCGAGTGCTTTTTGCCACTTGCGCTTCATCTCTTCAGGCACTTCGGCATAACCGTAGCCCGGTAAGTCAACAAGACGAATGCCTTCTTCGACTTCAAATAGATTGATTAATTGAGTGCGTCCCGGTGTTTTACTGGTACGGGCTAAGCTTTTTTGCTGTGTCAGCGCGTTCAATGCGCTAGATTTTCCTGCATTGGAGCGGCCAGCAAAGGCAACTTCGATACCGGTATCTTTTGGTAGATGACGGATATCGGGCGCACTGATGACAAATTTTGTCATGTGATAGTTATGGTTTTTGATTGTCATAGGTGGTTCTCCCTGAGTTGACCTTTGAGGCTGAGGGATTATAGCTATTGAAGGCTGACAAACAAAGCCAAAATTAATCTATACAATTGATGATATGCGTTTAAATTTGCTATTTTTATCTCATATTTGTAGTAATTTAACTATTGTCGAGAGTTTGTAGATTATCTGACGTAAATAAAGGTAAATCTTTAGCAATATATTTAGCTTCGCTCTAGAATTGGTGAATTACACTCATCATAGTCCAAGTTTACAGCATTGCTGATGATGCTTTCAGGCTCACACTTATACGTCTAGCCATCAATTTTTTGGTGTATTAGCTGTACCTTGAATTATTTAGAGTATAATTAAGTCATTAAGCTATAGCGAAAGGGATCTTGAATGTTAAAACGAATTTTTGTGCCTTTACTCGCGGTCTGTGCTATCAGCGCGTCTTCTCTGGCATTAGCTGCGGGTGAAACCTATGTCAAATTAGTGACTTCCGCGGGAAACATTGAATTAGAACTGAATGATAAAAAAGCACCCGTAACCACTGAAAACTTCCTTCAATATGTGAATGAAGGTTATTACAACGGGACCACGTTCCACCGTGTTATTCCTGGTTTTATGATTCAAGGCGGCGGTTTTAACAAAGATCTTCAGCAAAAGCAGACACGTGGCCCCATTAAAAATGAAGCAGACAACGGTCTACGTAATTTGCGTGGAACGATTTCGATGGCTCGTACAGCGAATAAAGACAGTGCGACCAGCCAGTTTTTTATCAACGTTGCTGATAATGCCTTCTTAGACCATGGCCAGCGTGACTTTGGTTATGCCGTTTTTGGTAAGGTTGTTAAAGGAATGGATGTGGTTGATAAAATTTCTAAAGTGAAAACCGAAAACGTTGGCCCATACCAAAATGTGCCCGTTGAGCCAATCTCTATCATTTCTGCTGAAGTGATCAAAAAGCCATAATGGATAGGGTGGGTAGGTCGTGAGTATTTACCCACTTATATTCTTTCCAATATATCAAATGAGATTACGATGCGTGACATTGATTGAGTGATGTATTCACAGAGACATTGCCAATCCATGAGGATTGATTGTTTTTCTCCCTTTCCCTTCGCCATGTTTTTCTGCTTATCAGCCCGCCAGCTATTGCAACTAAATTCAATTTTGTGACCTTAATCACTGCGTGATTTGAAAACGGTTTGTTTGACGTTCTTTCGGGGCGTTTCGTTGTTAATACATTCACTAACCTAAATATTGGCCTCTATTAGGCATTTTCGTTGAAAAGTAAATTAATCAATTGAAAGGTCAGTCTTTCGATTTGAATGGAAACGAAAGGTTTTTAGTGGTTTTTTGTTCTAAAAATGAACTTTAACAAGGATCACATTTTCGATTAGCTCACTCTGCTGTAATTCATCTATGTTGTTAGCATGGTCAATCGTGATAACAAGGTACTGTTTTTTAGGAGTGATATGCATGAGTACAGATACCGTAAAAAGGCGTGAATGCATCATGGATATGTTGTGCCAAGAAGGGAGTGTACGTGTCGATGCGTTAAGCAAACAATTTAATGTTTCTAGCGTCACTATTCGTAATGATTTACGTTATCTGGAAAAAAAAGGGTGTGCCTTGCGCTCTTATGGTGGAGCAATGGTCAATCATAAATTTGCTTTCGATAGACCGTTACAGGTCAAGGGGCGCATGGACCGTGAAATTAAAACTCGTATCGCTAAAAAAGCGGCGGAGTTTGTTCATGATGGGGATTCTCTCATCATTGATTCAGGTTCAACCACAGCCGAAATTGTTCCTTTTCTAAAACAGCACCGTGATTTAGTCGTGATGACTAATGCTCTCAATATCGCATACGAACTGGCCGGTTTCGACAGCGTAGATGTTATGGTTCTTGGCGGACACGTGCGCAAAAATTCTTATTCTCTTTATGGGCCAGCTGCTGAACAGCAGTTATCGCAATATCGTTTTGATACTTTGTTTCTTGGCGTGGATGGCTTTGATCTTGAAGCAGGGATCACGACGCCGAATAGCGGAGAAGCACATCTAAACCGTGTGATGTGTGATGTTGCTCATCAAATTATTGCCGTGGCAGATGGAACTAAATTTGGACGTAAGAGTTTTTGTTTAATACGCGAAGCTAGACTGATCCATCGTCTTATTACTGATAGCCGCATTCCACTTCATTATCGCCAAGCTTTGACGGCATTTGGTGTAGAAGTCATTGTTGTTGATGAATAAGGCATATCTATTTTAATTCTTAATTAAAAACGCAACGTTTTTAATCATATCTGAGTTATTTGGAGAAATTATGCAGCCGCTATTACAGCTGATCCATCGCCATAAATCGGGCGAGGACGTTGGGGTTTACTCTGTCTGTTCCGCACATCCATGGGTATTAGAAAGTGCGATTCGTTTTGCTAAACAGCGAAATACTTCCGTGTTAATTGAAGCAACGTCTAATCAAGTTAACCAGTTTGGTGGCTATACTGGCATGTTGCCTAGCGATTTTCGTGAAATGGTTTGGCACATTGCGGATCAATTAGCATTCCCGCGTGAGAGAGTATGGTTAGGTGGCGATCATTTAGGTCCAAATGCATGGCAAAATCGGTGTGCTGATGAGGCGATGCAACTTTCAGAAACGCTAATTTATGATTATGTTGCGGCAGGTTTTCGTAAAATTCACCTTGATTGCTCAATGTCTTGTGCGGATGATCCCATCCCTTTGAGTGATGAAGTGGTCGCTTCTCGTGCGGCAAGACTATGCCAAGTGGCGGAACGTAGCTGGCAAGATCATGGTGGTGAAGCGCCTGTTTATGTTATTGGTACAGAGGTTCCTGTACCGGGCGGTGCTAAAGAATCGATGGATGGCTTGCAGGTGACATCGCCTGAAGCGGCTAAAGCGACATTGTCTATCCATGAAAATAAGTGGCAAGAGCATGGGTTAGCTCATGTGTGGCCGCGAGTGATTGCATTGGTTGTACAACCTGGCGTCGAATTTGACCATCACAATGTTGAACATTATCACCCCGAAAAAGCGAAGGCACTTAGCCAATTTATCGAATCAGTTCCTCATATCGTTTATGAAGCCCACTCTACCGATTACCAAGCATTAAAGGCTTATCGTCAGTTAGTGCGTGATCACTTTGCAATCTTAAAAGTCGGACCGGCATTAACGTTTGCTCTGCGTGAAGGATTATTTGCACTCGATAAATTAGATCGTGAATGGAATGGTGAACGTGATGCCGCTCATTTACACGCCACTCTCGAACAAATTATGAATGAGCAGCCAGAGCGTTGGCGCCCTTATTACAAAGGTAGTGCTCACCAGCAGTACATCGACAGACAATATAGCCTAAGTGACCGTATTCGTTATTACTGGGCAGAACCTGAAGTGGAAACCGCGGTCGCTAAATTATTAGACAATTTAAGGCGCAATCCCGTTCCTATTTCAATGTTAAGCCAATACCTACCTGAACAGGCAGAAGCCGTTAAAGTCGGCGATTTAGAGAATGACCCAAAAGCTTGGGTTATGGATAAAGTTCGAGGGGTGCTCCTTCAATATGCACAGGCGTGTGAGCCTCAATCACAAGGAGTGATGGCATGAAAACCATATTGTCATATTCACCATCTTGGTTAGAACAGCATGGCGCTCTGTTTACCGCGCAAGAAATTACACACCAGCCTCGACTGTGGCGTGAACTGTATCGAGAGTTGGCAGCAAAATCAGCACAATGGCAGCCTTTTTTGGCCAAATTATTCGCCAAGCCAGACTTACAAATTGTGTTATGCGGTGCAGGATCATCGGCTTTTGCAGGGAAAGCAATGGCACCTTGGCTACGCGAATACTGTGGGTTAGACGTACATGCATATGCCTCTACCGATATCGTCCCAACCCCTTGGCACTACCTTGATAAACATAAACCGACATTATTAGTTTCTTATGCGCGTTCGGGTAATAGCCCTGAAAGTGTGGGTGTCATCGAACTGGCCGATCAGCTACTCGACGATGTCTATCACTTGATGTTGACCTGTAATCCCGACGGCGCGCTAGCACGTTATGCGGAAGGGAAAAAGCATGTTTGTTCTTTAATCATGCCGGATGGCTCTCATGACAGCAGTTTTGCCATGACCTCAAGCTTTAGCTGTATGACATTAGCAACCTTATTACTCTTTGGTGTTCAAGACTTCACACAATCACTTCACCATGTTGAAGAGATTGCCACATTGGCAGAAACAGGCCTTTCACAATGGTTACCGATGATTCAAAGCATAACAGAGGATAGTTTTAGTCGTCTGGTTGTGCTTGGCTCAAGTTGCTTTACGGGCATAGCCGAAGAAGGGGCGTTGAAAATGTTAGAGCTAACGTCAGGGAAAGTGGCAACACGCTTTGACTCAACATTGGGGGTACGCCATGGTCCTAAATTTATGATTGATAAAGAAACATTGGTAATAGTGATGTTATCGGCTGAAGAGTATTGCCGCCGCTATGATATAGATTTGCTAAATGAGCTGAAACATGACCAACGAGCAAAGAATATTGTGGCACTGAGCAGTCAGCCTTTAGTACAGGCCGTCGAGCTTGATAGCCAACTGAATGATATTTGGTTGATATTTCCTTACCTTGTCTTTTTGCAACTTTTGGCATTTGAAGCCTCTCTTCATCATGGTTTATCACCGGATAACCCTTGCCCGACTGGTGAAGTGAATCGTGTTGTTAAAGGTGTTCAGCTATACCCATACAAATCAACAAAATAATAATAGGAGTGAGTATGTCTACCCCAAATATATTGATGACTCGTATCGATAATCGTTTGATTCATGGCCAAGTTGGTGTGACATGGACGAATTCGCTTGGCGCCAATTTGGTGGTTGTTGCAAATGATGAAGCCGCTGTCGATCCTGTCGCCCAATCTTTAATGGACATGGTGGTTTCTGATGGTGTGCAAACCCGTTATTTTACCCTGCAAAAAACCATAGATGTGATCCATAAGGCCGCGGATCGTCAAAAGATTTTCATCGTTTGTAAAACTCCTCAAGATGTACTCACCCTAGTTCAGGGCGGTGTTCCTATCAAATTTGTCAATGTTGGCAATATGCATTTCATTGAAGGTAAAAAACAAATTCATAAAACGGTCTCTGTGGATGATAGCGATATTCATGCCTTTCGCGAATTAGAAAAATTAGGGATCACTTGTGAAATTCGTCGTGTACCGGATGAGGCGGGTGAAGCCGTCTCTAAGCTAATTAGCTAAGGAGGTCAGTATGCTGGCTGACGCACTACTTATCGCTTTAATTGCGGGGATTGCTGGGGTCGATTTATTTAATGGCTTGACGCACTTTCATCGACCCGTGGTGATTGGCCCCATTGTTGGATTGATTTTAGGAGATGTTCAAACTGGATTATTAGTCGGCGGAACATTGGAATTGGTTTGGATGGGAATGGTGCCACTTGCTGGGGCTCAACCACCTAACGTCGTTATTGGCGGCATTATTGGAACAACATTTGCCATCATGACACAGGCGGATCCTAAAGTTGCTATCGGTATTGCGGTTCCATTTTCTATCGCCGTACAAGGTTGTATCACACTGTTGTTCACACTTTATTCGCCTATGATGCATAAATGCGACGAAATGGTGAAAAAGCTCAATTGGCGCGGTATTGAGATGGTGAACTATTTTGGGATCCTTATTCTATTTTCTTTCTACTTTATTGTTGCTTTCTTACCCATTTACTTTGGTGCTGATGCCGCAAGTGCCATGGTACAAAAAGCGCCGCAATGGCTTTTGGATGGGTTAGCCGTAGCCGGTGGAATGATGCCAGCGATTGGTTTCTCATTACTGATGAAAATCATGATGAAAAAGACCTATGTTGCCTATTTTATTCTTGGTTTTATTTCAGTGACATTCTTAAACATGCCTATTATCGCGGTCGCGCTGGGGGCATTCGCAATCGCACTGATTGATTTCTTCAACCGTACTCGCAATGACAACAATGATAACGGCAGCTCACCGAAAGTTGCTCAGGAGATGAATGATGGCATTTAATGACAATGATGAAGCTCTGGCAGCAAAAGCGGAGCAACGAATGGCTCAAGCGATGGCAACGAGTCAGGTAGAGCGTGATGATTACCTTGATAGCGAACCTGCAACAGGGCTCACTAACCGTGATATTAACGTTATGGCGCTGCGCTCATTACTACTACAGGCTTCTTTTAACTATGAACGTATGCAAGCGGGCGGCTGGCTTTATACGCTGATCCCAGCACTACGTAAAATTCATAAAAAGCCGGAAGACTTATCGAATTCGATGAAAATGCACATGGAATTTATCAACGTGCACCCGTTTGATGTGACATTTTTATCGGGTTTAGTGCTGGCGATGGAGCGCAGTAAAGAGAAAATCTCGACGATTCGCGCTGTGAAAATAGCGTTAATGGGGCCGTTAGGTGGCATTGGGGATGCGCTGTTCTGGCTGACGTTATTGCCCATTTGTGCCGGTATTGGCGCCTCACTCGCTCTGCAAGGAAGTTTATTTGGTCCCATCATTTTCCTGCTGATGTTTAACATCGTGCATTTTGCGTTACGTTTTGGATTGGCTCATTACGGCTATCGAGCAGGAACAAAAGCGATAGCCATGCTAAAAGCACACACAAAGAATATTTCTCATGCAGCTTCCATTGTTGGGATGACGGTGATCGGTGCCCTCGTGGCTTCTTATGTGCATCTCTCTACACCGTTAGTCATGACGGCCGGCGAAGCTAAAGTGGCGCTACAAACAGACGTATTAGACAAACTGATGCCAAATTTATTGCCTCTCAGTTTTACATTGCTTGTCTACTGGCTAATGAAAAAGGGCTTTTCACCCGTGAAACTCATTGGTGTCACTGTGGTATTTGGCGTGCTTGGTAAATTAGTTGGATTCTTATAAGGGGTTGGCAAATGTTAGGTGTAGTGATTACAGGTCATGGGGGATTTGCGAGTGGCCTATTACAAGCAGTACAACAGGTGATAGGCCCGCAAGAACAATGTGTTGCTATCGATTTTCCTGAAGGTATGTGTACCGACACGCTCCAGCAGGCCTTAAAAAAGGCGAGCCAGCAATGTGACCGAGGGGAGGGGGTTGTTTTTCTCACTGACTTATTAGGGGGATCTCCATTTCGGCAGGCGTCATTGATGGCGCTAGAAAATGAAAATTATCAAGTTATCACCGGAACCAATATGCAAATGGCAGCAGAAATGATGCTAGAGCGCGACGGTATGTCAGTCTCCGAATTTCGAGATATGGCATTGGAATGTGGGCACCGCGGTTTAACCAGTTTGTGGCATGAGCAACAACGTGAAAAAGACGCTGTTGTGAATGATGATGGCATTTAAGGAGAGTATATGTATTTAATTTCTAACCGTGAAATGCTGAAAAAAGCACAATACCGTGGTTATGCGGTACCGGCTTTTAATGTCCATAACCTAGAAACGGTTCAAGTTGTTGTTGAAACGGCAGCAGCGATGTCATCCCCTGTTATTCTTGCCGGCACACCAAGCACTTTTACTTATGCGGGTTTGGAATACATGGTCTCAATTTGTCGTGAAGCGGCACGGGTGAATCGTCTACCTATTGCGTTGCATCTTGATCATCATGAAGAGTATGACGATATTTGCCATAAAGTCAGAGCAGGCATTCGTTCTGTGATGATTGATGGTTCTCACTTTGCTTTTGAGCAAAACATCGAAACGGTCAAGAAAGTGGTGAGGTATTGTCAAAACTATGATGTTAGCGTTGAAGCTGAGCTAGGACGATTAGGTGGGCAAGAAGATGATTTGGTCGTCGACAGTAAAGATAGCTTCTATACTGATCCGATGGCAGCAAAAGAGTATATCACGCGGACAGGCATTGATTCCTTAGCCGTCGCGATAGGGTCAGCGCATGGTTTGTACCATGGCGAACCTCACCTTGATTTTGAGCGCCTAGCAGCGATTAAGCAGCAGGTTGATATTCCTCTGGTATTACATGGGGCTTCAGGGATCCCTGAAAACATGATTAAACGGGCTATTTCGCTTGGTGTGTGTAAAGTCAACGTGGCAACAGATTTAAAAATTGCTTTTGCTGATGCTGTCAAAGCGCATTTTGCCGAGCATCCAGATGCTAACGACCCTCGCAAATATATCACACCGGGTAAAGAGGCCATGCGCAAAGTTGTTGAAAGTAAAATTACGATTTGTGGGAGTGCCGGTATGATGTAAGTGGCACTCACTTATACATACAAGAGGCATTGATAGGATGTAAGATGATTAAATCAAATAAGCAGATATATGTTCGTAGGGCATTATTGCCTTCGGGGTGGGCGGATAATGTTTTAGTCATATTGGATGATCATGGGGGTATCCAGCGTGTGATCCCGAATACGCAGTCTGCGGAACAGCCGTCGCCATTCACATTATTACCTGCACTTATTGATACCCATATTCACGGAAGCGCGGGTGCTGATGTGATGGATGCGACCCATGAATCACTCAATAATATCTCTCGTTTCTTAGCATCAAAAGGTGTTGGTGCGTTTTTGGCAACAACAGTTACTGCTCATCATAACGCTATTGAACGAGCATTGGTTCAAGTTAAAAACAGCCAAAAACAAGGTGTGGATGGTGCCGAAATTTTAGGGAGCTATCTTGAAGGGCCATTTTTTACGGCACAACATAAAGGGGCTCATCCACAACATTTATTACATCAACCGGAAAAAGCGTTATTACAGCGATGGATAGCGGTTGCAGAAGGTAGTTTAAAATGTGTGGCGCTAGCCCCTGAGCATCCAACGTCACTTGAGCTAATACCTTGGTTAAAGTCACAGGGAGTGCGTGTCATGATTGGTCATTCAAGTGCAGATTATGCATTAACGCAACAAGGGTTAAATCAAGGTGCGGATGGGGTTGTCCATTGCTACAACGGAATGAATGGTCTACACCACCGTGAGCCGGGTATGGTTGGTGCTGCATTAACTCACGACCAATGTCAGGTGGAATTAATCTGTGATGGTCACCATGTGCATCCAGCTGCAATCAACGTGGTTTACCGCTGTTGTGGGGAACGTTTGTTGTTGATTACAGATGCAATGCGTGCGGCCGGCATGCCAGATGGTGAATACTCTCTCGGTGAAATGACGGTTCAGATGAAAAATGGTGTCGTTCGAACAGAAAGCGGTAGTCTCGCGGGGAGTACCTTGACCTTAGAACGGGGAGTGAGCACGCTACAGCAAGCTTGCAATATATCTTTCGCACAAGCATGGCTACATGGCAGTTTATATCCGGCAAAAGCGTTAGGGATTGCTGACCGTTTGGGTTCCATCGCGCCTGGTAAGCAAGCGAATTTAACACTCTGTGATACCGCAGGAGAAATACAGGCTACTTTTGTGCAGGGTAAGTTGGTTTTTCAGCGATAAACTGATTTAGGGTATGTGATGTCATACCCTAAAGCTGAAATCGTTTAATCGAATGAATGCTTGTAGAGTTAAGAATTATTATTTTATTAATTAAGAATAATTTGTTATCAGTATGTAAATATAATCCCATGATTTTTATATGGAAAATGGTTTAGATAAATTGGATTACTTGATTTAAATAGGCTATTTTCCTGCCTCGGCTGTGTTATGATACCCGCCCCTTATTATTTTTCACTGCTTTTTAGCTCGTATTCTGATTGCTAATGGTAGTAAACTATGCTGGGGATATAATATATAATGATAAAAATCAGTCGGATAGGCTACTATGCTTTTACTTATTGATAATTACGATTCATTTACTTATAACTTATATCAATACTTTTGCGAATTAGGCGCAGAAGTACTCGTTAAACGTAATGATGAAATTTCTATCGAAGAGATAGAATTATTAGCGCCTACACACCTAGTGATCTCACCAGGACCTTGCACGCCTGATGAGGCAGGGATCTCTCTTGAAGCCATTAAATATTTTGCAGGTAAAATTCCAATTTTAGGGATTTGCCTTGGTCATCAAGCGATCGGTCAAGCCTTTGGAGCCACGGTTGTGAAAGCAAGAGAAGTGATGCACGGCAAGACTTCTGCTATTCATCATAATCATCAAGGGGTTTTTAAAGGGTTAAATAGGCCGCTTACGGTAACTCGTTATCATTCCCTCGTCATCGCCGCGGAAACATTGCCAGCATCTTTTGATGTGTCCGCATGGTCACTGAATAACGGTGATGTGGATGAAATTATGGGAATACGTCATAAAACCCTACCAATCGAAGGTGTTCAGTTTCACCCAGAAAGTATTTTGAGTGAGCAAGGTCATGATCTACTGAATAATTTCCTAAAATACTAGATTTTGCTTATTTCAACAAAAAAATAAAATTCACTTCATCACTCGCTTAGCTATTGCTCTTTTGTGATTTTTTATTCATATTTATTGCTTATATTTTCACTTAAGCACTAAGCAAAAGCAGGTGAGGGGTATGAAAGAACAACAAGCAGTAAATCGGCAGACCTATGATGAGGTGATGTTACCTATTTATTCTCCGGCAGAATTCATTCCTGTTCGTGGGGAAGGTAGCCGAGTTTGGGACCAGCAAGGTAAAGAGTATATCGACTTTGCTGGTGGGATTGCGGTGTTAGCACTCGGTCATTGCCATCCTGCTTTAGTTGATGCAGTTCGTGAACAGAGCGAAAAGCTGTGGCATGTGAGTAATATTTTTACCAATGAGCCTGCGCTAAGATTGGCTCAAAAGCTAATTGAAGCCACTTTTGCTGAACGTGTCTTTTTTGCAAACTCTGGTGCTGAAGCCAATGAAGCCGCATTTAAATTAGCGCGTCATTACGCTATCACTAAATACAATCCATATAAAACGAAGATCATCGCTTTTAAGCAAGCCTTTCATGGTCGTACCTTTTTTACCGTATCAGTTGGAGGGCAAGCCAAATATGCGGATGGCTTTGGACCAAAACCCGCTGATATTATTCATGTGCCATTTAATGACCTTGATGCGGTCAAAGCGGTCATTGATGAAAATACATGTGCGGTCGTATTGGAACCTGTACAAGGGGAAGGGGGCGTCACTGCTGCAACGCAAGCGTTTATACAAGGCGTGCGTCAGTTATGCGATGATAATAAGGCTCTATTGGTCTTTGATGAAGTGCAAAGTGGTATGGGGCGTACTGGTAAGTTATTCTCTTATATGGATTATGGTGTGGCGCCCGATATTCTGACCACTGCGAAAGCTCTTGGTGGCGGTTTTCCTATTAGTGCGATGCTGACTACCCATGAAATAGCGCAAGAAATGGGGCTTGGTACACACGGTACGACTTATGGTGGAAATCCGTTAGCTTGTGCTGTCGGTAATGCGGCGTTTGATATTATCAATACACCAAAAGTGCTGGATGGTGTCATCAAGCGACATGAGCTATTTGTTTCCCACTTAAATAAGCTCAATGAAAAATATGATATTTTTGCTGAGATCAGAGGGAAAGGGTTATTAATTGGTGCAGAATTGAAAAACCAACTCAATCATCGTTCGAAAGAGATTTTACAGGCGTGTGCCATTGAGGGATTAATGATGCTCAATGCTGGGCCAAATGTATTACGCTTTACTCCATCATTAATTATTTCTGAGGAAGAAATTAATAGTGGTATGAAAAAATTAGAAACAGTGATTGAAAACGTATTAAAAAATAAATAAATGTCTTTTACTCAAAGAGGTATTAACCTCTTTGAGTTTTTAACCATTGATGAGTAGATTAGATCATTATCTTTTTTTGTATAACCTTTCTACTGACGCCTGCTGTTCCTCTAATGTCGCAAATGTTTTTCGAATAATAACAGGAGCATTTTGAGCATTATTTGGAGTAATCGTTTTTTTTATTTTACGAGAACTTTGCGTGCTTATATTTTTTGTGTGATTAATGCGGTTTCCCTTATTTTGTATTTGTTGGGGATCTGCCTTGTTGTGAGTCTCAGAAACGCAAGGGGATAATGCTATTCCAGTCAGACCTCTTTTAACTTGCCCATTTATAATGACGCGTCCAGTGCCTTGAGAATGAGAAGAGATGACATGAGCGGTCTGATGAATTGACTGTTCCTTTTTCGGTGGATTGAGTTCCTTAGTCGTGGTGGCTATTTTGAGAGGAATGCGACTTACTTTTTGATATGAAATTGGTTTCGGTTGAGTGAAGTGTTTAATAATGGTGTCTTTCTCGGATTGAGTTTGTTCTTTTTTATCCATATACCAAACTAAATCCAGTTCTGAATAGTTTGTACTAATAAGGCTTGCATTGAGTTCTGATTTTTTCAGGTAGAGCATTGAGCGATCTTTTAGAGATTCAGCAGAATAGCGATTAGCCTCTAATTTATCTAACACGTGATGACATTTAGATTTCAACTGCTCAAGTTTTTGTTGAAGATGACATTCAGACGTCGGTCTCTTCACATTTAATGGGGAGGTTGATTGGTTATCACAGATATGACGCTCATTTGTTTTAATCGTATTTTTTGACATGCTTGGTTTTAATGAATAGGAAAAGGGTAACGATAATGAGGGTAAAGAAGGGAGCTGGCTCTTATTGAGAATATTGGCGGTATTGATTGCCGCATCGATTTTAGTTTGCTGTATCTGACATGCGTTATCATCGTATTTTACGGGTGTCGATAAGGTGATTGAGGTTGGCTTAGTGCTATGTATTTCGTTAAGAAACTTATACTTTGCTTCTAGATTATTTCTTTTTATACGACATGATTCAGCGATTGTTTCAGTTGTCAGATTGCCACGTTTGAGCATCTCTGCATGAGCCGCTACTGTTTGGTTGATATATTTTACGGATGGGTGATGTTGACTTGTTTTCATTTTAATAAAACCTTTAAATAATAGTATATTAATTATTCTAGATTTTATTTTTTAGTGGATATGAATAATATAAAATAACGATACTTATGCTATTTGCTGGTTTTGTGGTGATATCGAAGGAAAATGGCTCTATATCAAAGATATAAAGCCATTATGCAATTGAGGTCAGACGAATTATAGGTTTATCGAGTACCGTACACCACGATAGTTTTACCATGCGCGGAGATAAGGTTTTGGTCTTCTAGCATTTTTAAGATGCGACCAACCGTTTCGCGGGAACAACCGACAATTTGGCCAATCTCTTGGCGTGTGATCTTAATTTGCATTCCATCTGGATGCGTCATCGCATCGGGTTGTTTCGCTAAATTAAGTAGCGTTTGAGCAATACGGCCTGTGACATCAAGGAAAGCCAGATTACCGACTTTTTCTGATGTGGTTTGTAGGCGGCTTGCCATTTGCGCGGAAAGGCGCATAAGGATATCAGGGTTAACCTGAATAAGCTGACGAAATTTTTTATAAGAAATTTCAGCGACTTCGCAGGCACTTTTTGCTCTGACCCAAGCTGAACGTTCTTGCCCTTCTTCAAATAACCCTAGTTCACCAATGAAGTCTCCCTGATTTAAATAGGAGAGGATCATTTCTTTGCCTTCTTCATCTTTGATTAAAACAGCCACTGAGCCTTTAACGATATAGTAAAGGGTTTCTGCTTTTTCACCCTGATGGATCAGAGTGCTCTTGGATGGATATTTATGAATATGGCAGTGTGACAAAAACCATTCAAGAGTAGGGTCTGTTTGTGGCTTGCCGAGAACCATTAGCGTTATCCTCTGTATGTTAATACAGCCATTCGGTTAATCGTCACCAGAATAGCTGGTTTTTTAAAGTCACTAGCTTAGCATATTAATTCGCATTATAGAGCAAGTTAATACCAACACTATAATATAATCAATTGAAACCTTGAGTTTTGATCTTAACCCTATCAGGTGGAACTTTGTTTGTAACATATTAAACTCAGAAAGTCTTGTTTTTATCGATTCAGCATCATAAAGCGCCTATTTGATTGAAAGGGTTTATGTAACAATGTAATCTTTTAGATAAACTTTTTCCTAGGGGAATAAAATATGGAAGCAAGAGTTAAATGGGTTGAAGGGCTCTCTTTTTTAGGCGAATCGGCTTCAGGTCATCAAGTTATGATGGACGGTAATTCCGGTGATAAAGCGCCTAGCCCAATGGAAATGGTCTTGATGGCTGCGGGCGGTTGTAGTGCTGTTGATGTTGTTTCTATTTTACAAAAAGGCCGTAATGACGTGAGGGGTTGTGAAGTTAAATTAACGTCACAGCGTAGGGATGAAGCACCTCGTTATTTTACCCATATTAATTTGCACTTTATTGTAACGGGAACGGATTTAACGGAAAAAACGGTTGAACGCGCTGTTCAGCTTTCTGCTGAAAAATATTGCTCGGTCTCATTAATGTTAGAAAAAGCCGTCACTGTTACCCACAGTTTTGAAATCAAAAACCAATAATTTATTTATTAATTATATAAATTTTTTAATTTATGATGCTTATTTTAAATAATAATAAGCATCATTTATTATTAATCATGTTTTCTTTTTATGAGTTTTTCGACCAACGGTGTCATGATTAACTCCATCGCTAATCCTAATTTTCCACCTGGTACAACGATAGTGTTCATTGCGGATATAAAAGAACCATTTAACATCGCCAATAAATAAGGGAAGTCGATCTGTTCTAGCCCCCTAAAACGAATGACAATGAAACTTTCATCTTGTGAAGGAATCGCTTTAGCGGAAAATGGATTGGATGTATCGACAGTCGGTACACGTTGGAAATTAATATGGGTACGTGAAAATTGAGGGGTAATATAATTAATATAGTCACCCATTGAACGTACGACGGAATCCATGACGGCTTCTCGTGAATGCCCCCGTTCTGTTGTATCGCGGATCAATTTTTGGATCCATTCAAGGTTAACGATTGGAACCACACCCACTAATAAATCGACGTACTGTGCGACATCGTTTTCAGGCGTGACGACACCGCCATGCAAGCCTTCATAGAATAAAACATCACTATTTGCAGGTAAGGGTTCCCACGGTGTGAATGTGCCAGGCTGAAGCCCATAGGGTACAGCTTCATCATAGGTATGAAGGTATTTACGTGATTGACCTCCACCCTGTAAGCTGTAATCTAATAAGGTCTGTTCTAACAATGAAAAATCATTCGCTTCGGGACCAAAATAGCTGATGTGGCGGCCTTGTTCTCTTGCTTTGCGAATCGCCATATCCATTTCTGGACGCGTATAACGGTGGAAACTATCCCCTTCTAATGTTGCCGCTTGGATATTTAACTGATGGAATATTTTACGAAATGCTAAGCTTGTGGAGGTGGTTCCGGCACCACTAGAACCAGTAATTGCAATAATTGGGTGCTTTTTTGACATCATGGACTCCCTGTGCTGCGTTTGCGTCCATGCTTATTAAAATCATGAGCGAAACGGGTTTACGGGCGAAACTGACTTTTTGGCATAAAATTAACAGATTCATGTAATTCTGACCAGACTAGCACAATTTCTCCTGAAACTAACAGCCGTTTTACGTCGTCTACCTTTTGTTGTAACGACTTTTCATGTTCACCATAATCTGTTCCTTCACGTAAGACATAAGCTTCGATCAGGTTTTCTAAAGTGTCAGGGTCTAAATCTTTCCAAGGAATAATCATGACGTTTATTTACTTAAATATGCTGTTAACCATTGAGGAATACGTTTTTCTAACCACATTTCTGGTTTCCTAAAGGAACCGCTAACAAAACCAACATGTCCACCATGTTCAGTCATTTGATATTCGATATTCGCGGGTAAATGTGCTAAATCAGGCACGACATCAGGTGCCATAAAAGGGTCATCTTTGGCATGAATGATTAATGTCGGTTTGGTAATACGGGGTAACCTTGGTAACGCACTGCATTTTTGATAATAATCTGTCGCATTTTCGAAACCATGGATCCTAGCCGTGATCACATCATCGAACTCACGAATACGTTTTAGTTGCTTCAGTTGCGCTAAATTTAGGGGTAATGAACCTGGGTAACGCACCAGTTTGCGTGTGGCATTACGTTTCAATCCATTCAGTAAATAACGTTGATAGAATTGGGAAAACCCCTTTTCCATGCGAATCGAACAAGGTTCTAGCATCAAAGGAGCAGATACGACAACCCCTGCATCAAGGTCTGCCTCATCACCACTTTCCGCTAAATAGCAAGCAAGCATATTACCACCAAGAGAATAGCCAACAGCAGCGGTTGGAACATTTCCCCAAGTCTGTTTTAGCCAATGCAAAAAATACCGCGCATCACTGGTTTCACCTGAGTGATAAATCCGCTTTTGACGATTCGGTTCACCACTACAACCTCGGAAATGCATGATCACCCCTAACCAACCGTGATTCTGGGCGCTTTCTAACATGCCATGAGCATAAGGGCTTTTAAAACTACCTTCTAAGCCATGAAATATCACTAAACGCGGTTTATCGCGTGCCAGCTCAGGGGCTTCACTCCAAGCAAGGTCGATAAAGTCACCGTCAGGTAACTCAAGTCGTTGCCAAATAGGCTTAATTTTCGGTGTACGTCGAAAGATCCTTGGCAATAATGTTTGAAGGTGTGGATTCTTAGCCCAGTTGATTGGTCGAAAGTTTTCTGACATAGCCTTATTTAATTTAGTAATACCCTTGTGGGGCACATAACATACTGTTATTTTTTTGTGATGCAAGTGCACTTAATCGTTAGGATTGATTATAAATGAGTCTAGGACTAGTTTTTTCACTTTTTACGTTTCTATTTATTGCAGCAATAACACCCGGTCCTAACAACATGTTGTTAACATCAAGCACTGCCAATTATGGTTTCCGTCGCAGTGTTCCCTTATTATTGGGGATCATGTTGGGTATGCAGTCTATACTTTACCTTTCCGCGTTTGGTGTTGCAGCGCTTTTATTGCTTTATCCCGCATTACATATCGGCATGAAAATCGTTGGTAGTATATATTTATTGTGGTTGGCATGGAAAACCGCAACCGCCAGCTATTCACCATTGAAAACAGAGAGTACCGTTGCCAAAAACATCAAATGGTATCAAGGTGGGTTGTTACAATTTTTAAATCCAAAAGCTTGGATGATGGGGCTCGGTGCTGTCGGTAGTTATAGTCTCCCCGGAGAACTGTTTACTCAATCGATTATTATAATGAGTATTGCCGTGGTCATGGTTAATTTAGTGGCAGGGGTAATTTGGATGGCTGGCGGAGTCTTCATTGGCCATTTTTTAAGAAGCCGTCGTGCGTGGTTTATTTTTAATATAGTGATGGGACTATTAACGGCAGCTTGCGTCCTCTTGATTTGGCTTGAATAAAAATGTGCGGTAAACGGCAAAAAACCTTTATGAAGGGGGGAGCCTAATCATTGTGGCTCCCCCTATCATTTAATCCAAATCGATATTTTTGCTACCAAAGAAGTAAGTGAAAATAAATCCGCACACATAAGCGACGGCAATGCCACCGACATAAACCGACATACCTGCAAACACACCTTGGGCAGAGGTCATGAGCGGAATGGCAACTAAACCTGATGGGCCAAACACCGTGTTCAGTCCGACAGGTAAGCCCATCCAAGCAATTAAACCAATAAAGAAACCACCCGCAGCCCCCCCTAAACAGGCCGTCACGAAAGGCTTCACGCGTGGTAAGGTGACGCCATAGATCAGGGGTTCTCCAATACCAAGGAAGCCCGGAATGATGGCACCGCGAATTTGATTACGTAAAACCGAATCTTTTTTCGCTTTTGCATAGAGTGCGAGAGCGGCACCCACTTGCCCAGCACCCGCCATGGCCAAAATTGGGAATAATGAGTTGAAGCCTTGGGCATCCACTAAGGCAAAATAGACGGGAACAAATCCTTGGTGTACCCCAAACATCACGGCGATCAAGAATAAACCTGCTAATACGGCGGTTCCAAATGGATTACCATTGAGGTGCATAAATAGCCATGACATACCACTGAATAACCAGCTACCTAATGGCATGATGACCACATAAGCCGCCGCACCAACAATCAGTAAGGTAATGGTGGAAGTTAAAATCATATCAAGGTTAGCAGGAATAATTTTACGTACCTGTTTTTCAACCCATGCACCAAAAATACAGGCGATTAACACACCGATAATGCTGCCTCTAGGGTCTATATCCCAACCAAAAAAGTTGGTCATTCCTGAAAACACCCCAGTGGTTGCATTGGGGTCATAACCCAATACAAAGAGTGCGGCAATAATCGCGCCATTGACTCCACTACCACCGAAGGCTTTTTGGGCATTATAGCCAATTAAAATACTTAAAAAGCTAAATAACCCTTTGCTGAACACCGACATATAAAGAATTAAGTGCACGCCAAATGTCTGTTGCTCTGGGGTTTTAGGTAACCCTTCCGGATAGAAGGTTTGAGTCGCTAATGTTGCGAAACCGAGTAGTAGACCGGCAGCAATAAACCCAGGAATAAGGGGAGTAAAAATGGTGGCAAACTTAGATAAAAAACGATGCACTGCACTTGTTTGTTTCTGCTTCATCTGTTGCTTATTCGATGAGGCAAGTGCACTTAGGTTCGTTGCTAATGAAGGATCTGTTTTTTCGTCAACGACCTGCTCACCACTTTCGAGTATTTGATTCATTAGGTCAGCAGCAGTTTGAGCTTTACCTGGCCCTAGAACAATTTGTAATTGCTCATCACTTTCGATGACGCCAAGGACGCCAGCGATTTGTTTAATTGCTGTTTTATCGACAAGTTGGTCATTGTTGAGTGTTAAACGCAAGCGAGTCATACAGTTTCCCGCTTGCTTAATATTTGCACTGCCGCCGACCTTTTGCAGGATCTCCTGCATCATTTCTTTTGTGATTTTAGCCATGCCATTTACCCTATCAGTTTCCGTTTATTAAACGGACTTTGCGACGTTGAGCGCCGTACGAATAAACCCATTATTGTCTGATAGCAATTGACGTGCTTCATGTGCATTTAGCCCAGATAAGATCATCAAAATTGCTGTTTTGCAGTGTCTTTGACATTGTTGTAACGCGGATTCTGCGGTTTCCCTGTCACATTCAGTCGCTTCCATGACGATTCTGACTTGTCTCTCAACTAACTTGGCATTGGTTGCTTCAACATCGACCATTAAATTGCCGAAGACTTTACCAATACGGATCATTGCACCCGTCGTGATCATGTTGAGCACTAATTTCTGTGCTGTTCCTGCCTTCATGCGTGAAGAACCTGTCACGACTTCTGGTCCGACAATAGGTGTAATAGCGATATCGGCTGCATTGGCGACCGGACTATTTGGGTTACAGCTAATGGAAGCTGTCACAGCGCCGACTGTGTGTGCGTAGGCCAGCGCACCGAGTACATAAGGTGTACGGCCACTAGCGGCAATACCGACAAGTACATCTTTGTGATTAAATTGGATGTTAATCAGATCTTGCTCTCCCAGCTCTGGTTTATCTTCCGCATTTTCAACAGCACGGAAAATGGCTTGGTGACCGCCAGCGATTAAACCAATCACTTGTTCATGGGGAGTGCCATAGGTAGGAGGGCATTCACTCGCATCCAAAATACCGAGGCGACCTGATGTGCCTGCACCTGAATAAATCAATCTACCGCCATTGAGAAATGCTTGGGCGACTTTGTCGACAAGTTGTGCTATTTGTGGCAGTACTTTTTCGACAGCAAAGGGTACTTGCTTATCTTCATTATTGATGACTTGCAACATATCAAGAGTAGACAACTGATCGATATGGGTGCTCGCTGCGTTACGACTTTCCGTTACCATTTTGCTTAAGTCAATGGTCATAATAAATTACTCCTACTTCGGTTAATGGAAGGATATTAAGGAATTATTTATTCCAGTGATGTGATAATGATCACGGTGCTCTCTATTCTGAATTGTCAATATGAAAGAATATTTCTGTATGATTTAGATAGAGATGATTGGTTACTTATTGAATTTAAGGGATTAATGCTAAGTAATGCTATTTTTCTACGAGGAATAATTTATTTTTAATCATAGGCAATGAATAAGGAATAAGGATGACTTTACTGGATACCATCACGTGTTTGCTGCCAAGGCTTGCTGAAAATCAACGTAAGATCGCTCAGTACATCCTCGAAAAACCCGAGCGCGTACTTAGCTTATCTTCTCAGCAACTGGCGGAAACGTTGAATGTGAGTCAATCTGCTATTGTTAAATTTAGCCAAAAGGTCGGCGTGAAGGGATATCCGGCACTCAAATTAGCACTCAGTGAAATTATTGGTCGTCAACAACTTGATGAAGCGAACCCCCATGTGGCGTTGCATAATCGTATCACTCAGAGCGATAACCTAATGGTTGTCGCACAAAAGTTGGCTCTGGAAAAAAACTATTCCATCACCGAAACAACGCGTCATCTCGATTTTAAAATGTTTGAAAAAATTGTGGATAGCATTGATAAATCACAACGTGTACAGATTGTGGGTATTGGGGGATCAGGCTTAACGGCCAAAGACTTAAGTTACAAATTACAAAAGATTGGTATCACCACCTTGGTAGAATCGGATCACCATGTGCAAATTGCAGCCGCACTGACCTTGACCCCGCAGGATACTCAAATTGTGATTTCGTTTACAGGTAAGCGTAAAGATATGCTGACTGCTGCCAGCATTGCCCGTAAACAAGGCGCTAATGTGGTGGCAATTACGCGTAGTAGGCTTTCTCCTTTAGCACAATTGTCAGATTATGTACTGGAAAGTATTGCGGAAGAAAACGAATGGCGTAGCTCATCAATTTCATCGAGAACGGCTCAAAATACGCTGACAGATCTACTGTTTATGGCTTTGCTCCAAAAACGTGAAGCACGAGCGAAAATGTTGGTAATGAATGCGCGAGTCATGATCAATAAATTAGACGAGTAAAGGTAAAATTGTTTTTTATCAATAAGTCACTTGCTTGTTCTTTGCAAAATGCCCTTATTTGAGTTAAGACTAATATAATGAATAAATAATATGACGCAATATAATAAGGGCATTATTAATGAGGGCATTAATTGTTTATACGGAGCTAACGGATGACGACTCCGTCATTAGCCATGCAGTAGCAAGACTTGCCAGTGAACTCAATGATGAACATGTCGAAACAGTCATCATTCGCGACTTTGAAGACGGCCTCGCTTATATCCGCTCAAATACCAGTATTGATTGCTTATTGTACGGTCGAGATATGTCTGACCGTGATGAACAGGTTCAAGCGCATCGCTTAATTACCCAATTACATCGTAGGCAAGAAGATGTTCCCGTCTTCTTGCTCAGTGATCGTGAAGAAGCGCTGGTTGCTTTTGATCGTAATATGATGGAGCAAGTTGATGAATTTGCTTGGATCTTAGAAGATTCAGCCGACTTCATTGCAGGCCGAGTACTGGCGGCTATTCAACGCTATCGCTCTCAATTGCTCCCACCGTTAATGAAAAGCCTAATCAAGTACAGCGATGTGCATGAATACTCATGGGCAGCGCCGGGTCACCAAGGCGGTGTAGGGTTTACCAAAACGCCAGCAGGGCGTATTTATCATGATTTTTTTGGGGAAAATCTTTTCCGTACAGATATCGGAATAGAGCGCGTGGCTGTCGGATCGTTACTTGACCATACAGGGGCATTCGGCGAGTGTGAAAAGAATGCAGCTCGTGTGTTTGGTGCTGACCAGTCTTATTCTGTGGTTGTGGGCACCTCCGGCTCTAACCGAACAATTATGCAAGCCTGCATGACGGATGAAGATGTCGTGGTGATTGACCGTAATTGTCATAAATCTATTGAGCAAGGATTAATATTAACGGGGGCGAAACCCGTCTATATGATCCCGAGTCGCAATCGTTATGGCATTATTGGGCCAATTTATCCCAAAGAAATGACGCCAGATGCGATTAAATTTAAAATCGCGCATAACCCGCTTACGAAGGCGAAAGTTAAACAGAAACCGGCTTATAGTGTTGTGACCAATTGTACATATGATGGCGTTTGTTATAACGCACGTAAGGTACAAGACTTGCTGGATGGCTCTTTAGACCGTATTCATTTTGACGAAGCTTGGTATGGCTATGCGCGTTTTAACCCTATTTATCGTGACCATTTCGCAATGCGTGATGAAGAAAGAACAGAAAACCAGCCCACTATTTTTGCCACGCATTCTACGCATAAGTTACTGAATGCCTTATCACAAGCCTCTTTTATTCACGTACGTAATGGTCGTAACGCGATTGATTTTAATCGTTTCAATCAAGCCTATTTAATGCACTCAACCACCTCACCGCTATACGCGATTTGTGCATCCAATGATATCGCCGCGGATATGATGGATGGTAATAGCGGGCGGTCACTGACCGATGAGGTGATCCGTGAATCTATCGATTTTAGGCAGTCTTTGGCTTATTTGTATAAAGAATTTATCAATGATGGGGAATGGTTCTTTAAGCCTTGGAATCAGGAAATGGTGAAAGACCCTGCCACGGGTAAACGATATGCCTTTGAAGATGCCCCTGTTGAACTACTCATGAAAGAGCAAAGCTGTTGGGTCATGCATCCAGAGGATAAATGGCACGGCTTTAATGATATTCCTGATAATTGGGCCATGTTAGACCCTATTAAAGTGAGTATTCTCTCTCCTGGGATGGGGGATGATGGTAACTTATTGGATACAGGGGTGCCTGCTGCACTGGTGACCGCGTGGCTCAATCATTATGGCATTGTGCCGACACGCACTACTGACTTTCAAATCATGTTTCTCTTTTCGATGGGGATCACCAAAGGGAAGTGGGGAACATTAGTGAATACCCTGCTTTCCTTTAAGCGTCACTATGATAGTAATACCGCGTTGAAAAAGGTGCTCCCTGAGGTTGTGCAGTCTGCCCCTGAAATTTATGGTGAAATGGGGTTACGTGACCTAGGGGATAATATGTTTGCTTATTTACAGAAAAATAACCCAGGCGGATTACTCAATCAGGCGTATTCGCATTTACCTCAGGTGATGATGAGCCCGCGAGATGCTTATCAAGAAATTGTGGCGAATCGTGTTGAAGCGGTTCCGGTTGATCAATTAGTCGGTAGAGTGGCCGCTAACTCGATTATTCCTTATCCACCCGGTATCCCAATGCTTTTATCGGGGGAAAACTTTGGTGATGAAAATAGCCCCCATATTCGTTATTTACAAGGTTTACAGGCATGGGATAGTGCGTTCCCTGGTTTTGAGCATGAAACTGAAGGCACGGAAGTTATTGATGGCCGATATCATGTGATGTGTGTGACAGCACGAGAGCAATAAGTGAAATAGGGGAGCGCGAATATTAACGCGCTATCTTTAGAGAACCGAGGGAACAACGAGGTGAATGTCTGTTTATTCAACACCTATTTGTTCCCACTACGGTTCTTTGGAAGAGATAAATCAATCGGCTACGCGTTGGATTCGAATTCAGTGGTCATGGCTTCGAGCTGCTCTTGCAGTTCCATCCATGCCATTTCCACCTCTTCTAACGCATTTTTTTGCTCGGTTTGGCTTTTCAAACATTCTGATAGCTCATTCTTGCGAGCATGCTCATAGATGGAGGCATCAGAAAGCATCGCTTCCAGTTCGGCTAAGGCGCTAGCGTGCTTCTCCATTTTCTTTTCCAACTCCACCAACTTTTTACGAATAGGTTGAGTCTGCTGGCGAAACTCGGCTTCGCGGCGTTTTTGATCTTTTCTATCTTGCGCAGTGACTGTCGTTGTGTTCGCTGGGCGTTCTTTTTCTTGTTGATCGCGAGCCTGCTGTAACTCCATTTTATTTTGTTCGGCTAGCCATTGTTGGTAATCCTCTAAATCACCATCAAAAGGTTCAACCAAACCATCATGCACTAAATATAAGTCATCGGTTGTGGAACGTAATAAGTGCCTATCATGAGATACCACAACCAAGGCCCCTTCGAAATCAATCAATGCTTCTGTCAGCGCTTGACGCATATCTAAATCTAGGTGGTTCGTGGGCTCATCAAGCAGTAACAAATTAGGTCGTTGCCAAACAATTAAGGCGAGTACCAAACGGGCTTTTTCGCCGCCAGAAAAACGGCCACTTGGGTCAGTCACTTGATCCCCTTTAAAACCAAACCCACCTAAATAATCACGTAATTGCTGCTCGGTTTCTTGTGGTGCCAGTCTTGCGAGATGTTGCAAAGGGGATTCGTCAGCATGCAAATACTCTAACTGATGCTGCGCGAAATAGCCTAATTTAATACCTTTAGCTAACGAAACAGTGCCTTGTAATGGCTGTAAGTCTCCAGCAAGTAGTTTAATCAGTGTCGATTTACCCGCACCGTTGCGGCCTAACAAACCAATACGCGAACCGGGAACCAGATTCAATTTAATCGATTTTAAGATGATGGTATCACCATAACCGGCACTGACTTTTTCCATTTTCAGTAATGGATTTGGCAAGCTTTCAGGCTTACGGAAGGAAAAATGAAAGGGATTGTCGACATGGGCCGGTGCCACCATTTCCATCCGCTCTAACATTTTAATACGGCTTTGAGCTTGTTTCGCTTTGGTTGCCTGTGCCCTAAAGCGATCGATATAGCTTTGTAGGTGGGCTGCTTTAGCTTGCTGACTCTCATATAAAGATTGTTGCTGAGCCAGTTTGGTGGCGCGTTGCCGTTCAAAGGAAGAATAGTTGCCGGTATATTCGAACATACTTTCTTGCTCAATATGCAATACTTTATCAATGATCGGATCGAGGAAATCTCGGTCATGAGAAATTAATATTAATGTGCCAGGATAGCTTTTCAGCCATTTCTCTAACCAGATGACGGCATCTAAATCAAGGTGGTTCGTTGGTTCATCCAGTAATAATAAATCAGAACGGCATAGCAATGCTTGCGCAAGGTTAAGGCGCATGCGCCAGCCACCTGAAAATGATTTTACCGGTTCTTGTAATTGGTGTTGATTGAAACCAAGGCCATGTAACAGACTTGCAGCGCGTGAACGGATACTCCAAGCATTAATTGCATCAAGTTGACCATGTAAGGCGGCTATTTTATGGCCATCATTCTTGTCATTGGCCAATTGCAGTTGTTGTTCGAGAGTACGAAATTCGCGATCACCATCTATCACATACTCAAGTGCAGGCTGATCGAGGGCGGGGGTTTCTTGGTTAACCCAAGCGAGCGCCCATGTATTTGGGAAGGTAGCCGAACCTGCTTCTGCTTGTAATTCGCCTTTTAGCAATGCAAGCAGGGTTGATTTTCCACAGCCGTTTTTACCCACTAACCCAACTTTTTGACCTGGGTTGATTGTCGCGGTGGCATTGTCCAGCAAAACGCGAACGCCACGGCGAATTTGTAATGAAGAGAAAACAATCATAGATGCCGTCAGTTGAAAATATGTTAAATTATACGCGTCATACTTCAAGTTGCAGCGCGTGTTGTCAAGGCATGCTAGCTAGTTTATCCACACTAGTTACCTAGCTCTCTAGGTGCCTAGCGATTCATTCACTTGCTGCCTCACTGCAATTCGAATTATTAAGAGTATATACAGTGAATACCCTAGAATTTTCAGCTGGTATACGACCATACGAAAATGTGTAGGTGTAAAATAAAAGCGATATCCAAGCTGCATGGTAACGGAAAATTATCCGTCTGACACGCCTTTGAGGAGGGAAAGATGTCAAATAAGCTGAAAGTATTAGTACTCTACGCACATCCTGACCCTGAAGAATCCGTCGCCAATAAAGCTTTGCTCGAAGCCGTCAAAGATTTAGACCATGTGACTGTACATGATCTGTATGCGACTTATCCTGACTATTTTATTGATGTGACCGCAGAGCAAAAACTGCTATGCCAATATGACGTCATTGTCTTTCAGCATCCCCTCTATACCTATAGTTGCCCAGCGTTATTAAAAGAGTGGTTTGATAGAGTATTAACGCGACGTTTTGCGACAGATATGGGGTATCAAAAATTAAAAGGGAAATATTGGCGCTCAGTCATTACCACGGGAGAGCCTCAGGAAGCCTATCAATATGGAGGCTATAATCGTTATCCCTTAAACGACATTTTACGTCCTTTCGAACTGACAGCGGCAATGTGTGACATGCAATGGTTAGAACCCAACATTATTTATGCTGCGCGTAGGCAAGATAAACACCATTTACAGCAGATCATCTCAGGGTACCGTGAGTGGTTACAACAACCATTACAAACAGGGGGCCTCTCCTAATGGGACAACTCGATATCTTTGAAGCTGTCATCGTGTTCCTGTGTGCTGGGGTTGTCATGGTGCCCATCGCCCAAAAAATTCGTTTAGGTGCGGTGCTGGGGTATCTATTAGCGGGTATCATGATTGGACCGTTTGTCTTTGGTTTCATTCATAACGTTGACGATATTCTCCATTTTTCGGAAATGGGCGTTGTATTTTTGATGTTTTTAATTGGCTTAGAACTGAAGCCATCGAAACTCTGGGAGTTACGTCGTTCCATTTTTGGCGTTGGGACAGCACAAGTTGTCGTCACGGCCGCAATCATGGCGGGATTACTTTTTTTAGCAAAATTCTCTTGGCAAGCTGCGGTTGTTGGCGGGCTAGGTATGGCAATGTCATCAACCGCAATGGCTTTGCAGCTCATGAATGAAAAGGGCATGTCCAATAAAGAGAGCGGGCAGTTAGGGTTCTCGGTATTGTTATTCCAAGATATGGCCGTGATCCCAATAATGGCATTAATCCCATTATTGGCTGGTGATACCGCGAGCAGTGATTGGTATCGTATTGGCTTGAAGGTTGCTGCATTTGCAGGCCTTTGGGTGGTGGGACGTTACTTATTACGCCCGATGTTCCGTCTGGCGGCAAAATCAGGTGTCCATGAGATTTTTACCGCGGCAGCACTGTTGGTTGTGCTTGGTTCTGCGCTTATTATGGAAAGCCTCGGCTTCTCCATGGCGCTCGGAACTTTTATGGCGGGAGTGATGCTCGCTGAAACAGAATTTCGCCATGAGTTAGAAATTAATATTGAGCCATTTAAAGGTTTATTGCTGGGACTCTTTTTTATCTCAGTGGGTATGTCGCTAAATTTACAAATACTCTGGTCATATCTTCCACAAGTTTTATTCGGTGTTCTGGTCTTAGTCTCGGTGAAGGCTCTAGTGCTGTACACCCTCAGTTGGATAGCGCGATTACGCAATGGCGCTAGAGCGCAATTTTCTGGCGTATTAAGCCAAGGTGGTGAGTTTGCGTTTGTTATTTTTGCGACGGCATCGGGTGCCAGTGTGATTGATGAAAGGCAGATGGATTTACTGCTAGTGGTCGTCACGTTATCGATGATGACGACACCACTTGTGATGCAATTGATCGATGCCTATTTGAATTATCGTTATAATCGCCAGCCTGTTTCCCATGAAAAACCATTCGTTGAAGACAATGATCCCCATGTGATTTTAGTTGGCTTTGGGCGCATGGGCCAAGTTGTTGGTCGCTTACTAATGGCTAATAAAGTGAAAATTACGGTTCTTGAGCAGGATGTCACGGCAATTAGCACCATGCGTCGTTATGGTTATACCGTTTATTATGGTGATGCGCGTGAGCTACAACTATTGCGTTCAGCGGGAGCCGAGAAAGCGAAAGCGATTGTCATTACGAGTGACGTTCCTGAAGAGGTGATGGAAATCGTGCAATTATGTCAAGAAAACTTTCCAAACCTACATATTATTGCTCGAGCAAAAGGGCGCGTTGAGGCGCATGAATTATTGCAGCGTGGCGTCACCGATTTTAGTCGTGAAACCTTTTCCAGCGCATTAGAGTTGGGGAGTAAAGCACTCATTAGTACAGGCATGCACCCGCATAAAGCCTATCGCGCCAAACAGCATTTTCGACGATTGGATATGCGAGTATTACGGGAGATAATCCCAGAAAATGAAGGTGATAGCGGCCAAATTTCCCGTGTTAAAGAAGCGCGCCGAGAGTTAAATGAGTTGTTCGAAAAAGAGATGCTAAGAGAACATCGCCAGCCACATAGCTGGAATCATGATAAATAAAGGATAGATTAATGTCGTCAACACGTAAGCGGTTTATTGCAGGGGCAATCTGCCCTAAATGTCAATCACAAGACACCCTCATGATGTGGCGTGAAGATCAAATTGATGTTGTTGAGTGCGTTAATTGTGGGGATCAGCAGCGCCAAGTTGATGATAGTGCGACTCCTCATGTGAGAAAACAAGAGCAAGTGATCGGAATTTTTACGCCTGAATAAGAGAATTTTGTCAATTCTCAATACAGCTGTTTTGTTTTCCGGTACAATTAGCAAAATTTTTCCCCTCTATGGGTTGTAGGAGATGTCATGAAAGTAGCAAACGATTTGGTAGTCAGCTTGGCTTATCAAGTAAGAACAGAAGACGGTGTTTTAGTTGATGAGTCCCCGGCAAATGCGCCACTCGACTATCTACATGGCCGTGGTTCTTTAATTTCTGGTCTGGAAAAAGCGTTGGAAGGTCGTGCTGTAGGTGATCACTTTGATGTTGAAGTCGCCTCTGATGACGCATACGGTCAATACGACGAAAACTTAGTTCAACGTGTTCCAAAAGATGTGTTCATGGGCGTTGAAGAACTGCAAGTTGGTATGCGCTTCTTGGCAGATACAGATATGGGACCGGTGCCAGTTGAAATTACCGGTATTGAAGGTGATGAAGTCATCGTCGATGGTAACCACATGTTAGCGGGTCAAAACTTGAAATTTAATGTTGAGATCATCGCGATTCGTGAAGCCACCGAAGAAGAATTGGCTCATGGTCATGTTCACGGTGCAAATGGCCACGATCACGACCATGAAGGTGGTTGCTGTGGCGGCGGTCATGGTCACGACCATAGCCATGGTGATGCTGGCGGTTGTTGTGGTGGCGGTGAAGGTCACGGCCATGGCCACAAACACGGCGGTTGTGGTTGCCACTAAGTGGTTAAATAACAAAAAAAGGAAAGCGCTGGCTTTCCTTTTTTGCGTCTGAAGTTGATAACGAATTAGTAATGTGGAGGAGGTGTCTCTTCTTCTGGCCTTGCGAGGTGAGAGGATTGAGATGATTTTAATCGCTCTGCCACAATACGTATGTGCTCTTGTAACTTGGACAACTGCATTTGTTGGTCGGTAATCACTTGGTTAAGTTGTTCTATCGTAATTTCTTGAAAAGCCACTTTGCTTTCTAAAAGCTCAAGGCGTTGTTCAAAAGCGTCAAATGAATCCATTTTGGAGCCCCTTATGGCTTTTTATCATAAAAAAGCCATCATAATAACTGAACATTACAAATCAATAGATAAGTTTTAGTTAAAGAGATAGGCGATGAAACCTCTTTTTGTTAATGTTGTCTAAGTAGTCATTCTGTTGCTTACTATTCTACACTGAATTTTAATAAGTGAGTAACAACGCATACTTATAATAGATATCGGAGATTAGGATGAAATCACTGTTTAAGGCAAGTCTTCTGGCAACGACATTAGCATTGGCTTTTGGAGCCCCTCAAGTTATGGCGGCTGAGACCACTGCTAAAGCGCCAACAAGTAGCGCATTTAAATCAGCCGAAGAGCGTAATGCCTATGCATTAGGCGCGTCTTTGGGCCGCTATATGCAAAACTCATTGGAAGAGCAAAAAGCGATTGGTATCAATCTAGACAAAGCTCAGTTGCTTGCTGGTGTTCAAGATGCCTTCAACAACAAAAGTAAAATGACGGATGCAGAAGTTGAAGAGACGCTACGCCAGTTTGAAGGCCAAGTTAAACAAGCGGCTGAGAAAAAAATGAAAGATGAGTCAGCTGCGAATGAAAAAGCAGGTGCTGAGTATCGTGAAAAATACGCGAAAGAAAAAGGCGTAGTGAAAACTAAGTCAGGCCTACTGTACAAAATTGAAAAAGAAGGTACAGGTGCTAAACCTAAAGCAGATGATACCGTTGTCGTTCACTATAAAGGTATGCTGACGGATGGTACTGAATTTGATAGCTCATATTCACGTAATGAGCCTCTGACCATCCCACTGAATTCAGTGATTAAAGGTTGGACAGAAGGTCTGGTTAATGTGAAGAAAGGCGGCAAAATCCAGCTCGTGATCCCAGCGGAACTGGCATACGGTGAAAATGGTGTTCCAGGAATTCCTGCTAACTCCACACTGGTATTTGATGTTGAACTATTAGACATCAAGCCAGAAGCAAAATAATAATTGTTAAGTTGTCATAAAAAACCCAGCGATGTCTGGGTTTTTTACGTTAAGGCGTGATCAACTTATTTTCTTCAAAAAAAGAGTTAAGCAAAATATAATAATTAATTTATTGATAACTCTTATATATTTAAGAAAAGGGACCCATAAGCTTATTTGGCATTAGTTGATGGATTATGTGTTAAAAATAATGCTTATTTTGCTGAAAACTTGTGATAAGACAAACTCTCTTGCATGCAATTGCTTGACGGCGGCGCCTCGTAGTTTTAACTTCACTGTATTCGACCTAATTATTTATCGCCACATTTGCTGACCAAACATATGCAATGAAGCTATACACTAAATAATTCGAGGTGCAGCAGGGCGGCAAGTGAATGACTCGCTAGGCATATAGGAAACTATACAACTAGTGCGATTGAACGTCGCCAGCAATGTCGCAACTTGAAATATGACGAGTATAAAAGCCTCCAACAATTAACGCTTCATGAGTCAGTAAGGCGATTTTTCGTACACTTGAAGGATGGTGTTTAAAAATGTCTAACTCAGTACTTTCAAATGATCATAATGATATTAATTTATTAAATAATGAGCCTTTTACTCAGACTGATCATGAAATTCTAAAATCGTACGAAGCTGCCGTAGATGGCTTAGCTATGTTGATAGGTGCACATTGTGAAATCGTTCTTCACTCTCTGGAAGATTTAAAATGTTCAGCCGTCAGAATAGCCAACGGGCAACATACTGGACGTCAAATTGGTTCACCCATTACGGATCTTGCATTGCGTATGCTTCACGATATGGCGGATGAAGAATCAAATGTTTCAAAAGCCTATTTTACGAAAGCGAAAAGTGGCGACCTGATGAAATCGGTTACGATTGCCATTCGTAACCGCAATCAACGCGTGATAGGCCTTTTGTGCATTAATATGAATTTAGATGTGCCATTTTCAGAGATTATTAAAAGCTTTGTGCCTGAAGAAAAACAAGATGTGACTTCAGATGTTAACTTTGCCTCTTCCGTCGACGATTTGGTGGCTCAGACATTAGAATTTACGATTGAAGAGGTGGGGGCCGATCGTAATGTGTCGAACAATGCGAAAAATAAACAAGTTGTACTTAATCTGTATGAAAAAGGTATTTTTGATATTAAAGATGCCATTAACCAGGTGGCTGACCGCTTAAATATCTCTAAACATACCGTGTATCTCTATATTCGCCAGTTTAAGAGTGGGGAATGAGTAAACAATCTCTCACATACTGCTTGCTAGTTACTGGACCCGCTTATGGTACACAGCAAGCAGCCAGTGCTTACCAATTTGCGAATGCACTTCTTGAGGAAGGGCATTGCTTAAAAACGCTCTTTTTTTACAGTGAAGGTGTGACGAATGCGAATGCGCTAACGTCACCTGCCAATGATGAATTCAATTTAGTGAAAGCATGGCAGCAATTAGCGATAAAATCGGGTTGTGAAATGCATGTTTGTGTTTCTGCCGCGTTGCGCCGCGGGGTAGTGGATAAAGAACAGGCTGAGCTTTTATCACTTGCCGTTAGCAATTTAGGAGAGGGTTTTATGATGAGTGGGCTCGGAAGTTTAGCTGAGGCGATGATAACAGCGGATAGAACCATTCGTTTTTAAAACCAATTTATTATGCGATTCACCCCCCTTCATCATGGCGACCTGAGTAAACTCAAACTCAGCCGGTTGTGGGGGGCGGTTTAGCAACGCTTTGCATCATTTAGTGGATATATGAAAAAGTTTGCCTTTGTTTTTACCTCCATGCCTCACGGAAATGCAAGTGGTCGAGAAGGGCTAGATGCGCTACTTGCCACATCGGCACTCACTGAAGATATTGATGTTTTTTTCCTTTCAGATGGTGTCTGCCAGTTACTTGCTAATCAAAATCCAAAAGAAATTTTAGCGAGAGACTATATTTCCACGTTTAAAATTTTGCCACTTTACGATATCAATAATATTTTTGTGTGTGCGGATTCACTAAAAGAAAGAGGGATTTGCGAAAATAGTGAGTGGATCGTTGAGGTAAATGTCATCAATTCGACACAAATTCGCGATAAATTATCCGAATATGATGTTGTGCTTAAATTTTGATCTGTTGTAGGATCTTTTCTATGCTTTATACTATAGCAAAGTCACCTTTTCACTGTGATCTCACCGCGTTTCTACGACTGATCACGCCGGATGATGCGGTATTATTGTTACAAGATGGCGTTATTGCTGCCATTCATCAATCCACTCATCTTTGTGAACTGCAAAAAAAAGGTGCACAAATCTATGCGTTAGATGCAGATGTCAATGCTCGAGGTTTGCAGAATATGCTATCAGAACAGGTCTCTTTAGCTTCATATCGCGATTTTGTTCAGCTAACTGTGAGCCATAAACAACATTTTGCCCTATAAAAGCGTTAAAAGTTGTATATTTCTTGACACCTGAGCCAGTCAGCAATAAAATTTCGCGTCCTCGTGTATCGTCATGTTGGCGAACGAGGTCGAAATCCGTGTTTACGAAGCAAAAAAAACCAGGAGCTTTTTTAATAATGGCAACTATTAATCAGCTGGTACGCAAATCACGTAGCTCGAAAGTTGTTAAAAGCAACGTTCCAGCACTGGAAGCTTGCCCGCAAAAACGTGGCGTATGTACTCGTGTATATACTACCACTCCTAAAAAACCAAACTCAGCACTACGTAAAGTGTGCCGTGTTCGTTTAACTAACGGTTATGAAGTTTCTTCCTACATCGGTGGTGAAGGCCACAACTTGCAGGAACACTCCGTAATCCTGATCCGTGGCGGTCGTGTTAAAGACTTGCCAGGTGTGCGTTATCACACCGTTCGCGGTGCACTGGACTGTTCTGGTGTTAAAGACCGTAAACAAGGCCGTTCTAAATACGGTGCTAAGAAACCTAAGGCTTAATGGTTCTCCGTTAAGTAAGGCCAAACATTTTTAATCTTAATGTCAAAATACTCTAATAGAGTTTTGGGCAAACCTGAATTAACAACGGAGTAATATCCATGCCACGTCGTCGCGTAATTGGTCAACGTAAAATTCTTCCAGATCCTAAGTTCGGATCAGAATTACTGGCCAAATTTGTGAACATCCTGATGGTAGACGGGAAAAAATCTACTGCTGAAGCAATCGTATATAACGCGCTTGAGACCCTGGCTCAGCGTTCTGGTAAGACTGAACTTGATGCATTCGAACTCGCACTGGATAACGTGCGTCCGACTGTGGAAGTTAAATCCCGCCGTGTTGGTGGTTCTACTTACCAAGTTCCTGTAGAAGTTCGTCCGGTTCGTCGTAATGCTCTGGCAATGCGTTGGATCGTTGATGCTGCTCGTAAACGCGGTGATAAGTCAATGGCTCTGCGCCTGGCAAACGAATTATCGGATGCAGCTGAGAACAAAGGTTCTGCTGTTAAGAAACGTGAAGACGTTCACCGTATGGCAGAAGCTAACAAGGCGTTCGCTCACTACCGCTGGTAATTTCACCGCATTAGTGATGCTTCTTAGGGTAGCCTTCCGCTACCCTTTATATGATGAATTGAACGCCCACGAGAGAGGAAAAAATGGCCCGTCAAACGCCCATATCACGCTATCGTAACATCGGTATCAGTGCACACATCGACGCCGGTAAAACAACAACTTCTGAACGTATTCTGTTCTATACAGGTGTAAACCATAAAATTGGTGAAACCCACGAAGGTTCTGCAACAATGGACTGGATGGAACAGGAGCAAGAGCGTGGTATTACTATCACGTCTGCTGCGACTACAGCATTCTGGTCCGGTATGGCAAAACAGTTTGAGCCACACCGTATCAACATTATTGACACCCCAGGACACGTTGACTTCACTATCGAAGTAGAACGTTCTATGCGTGTTCTTGATGGTGCAGTTATGGTTTACTGTGCTGTTGGTGGTGTTCAGCCACAGTCTGAAACTGTATGGCGTCAAGCTAACAAATATAAAGTTCCACGTATCGCGTTCGTTAACAAAATGGACCGTATGGGTGCAAACTTCCTGCGTGTTGTTGAACAATTAAAAACACGTCTGGCTGCAAACCCAGTTCCACTTCAATTACCAGTTGGTGCAGAAGAAGGCTTCACTGGTGTTGTTGACTTGATCAAAATGAAAGCGATCAAGTGGAGCGATGAAGATCAAGGCGTTACCTTTGAATACGAAGATATCCCTGCGAATATGCAAGATCAAGCTGAAGAATGGCATAACTTCCTAGTTGAATCTGCTGCTGAAGCATCAGAAGAACTGATGGAAAAATATTTAGGCGGTGATGAACTGTCTGAAGAAGAAATCAAAGCTGCTCTTCGTCAACGCGTTCTTGCAAGCGAAATTATCCTGGTTACCTGTGGTTCTGCATTTAAGAACAAAGGTGTTCAGGCAATGCTGGATGCAGTTATCGAGTTCTTACCTTCACCAACAGATGTACCTGCAATCAATGGTATTCTGGACGATGGTAAAGATACGCCAGCTGAACGTCACGCAAGTGATGATGAGCCGTTCTCATCTTTAGCATTTAAAATTGCAACTGACCCGTTCGTTGGTAACCTGACGTTCTTCCGTGTTTACTCTGGTTTTGTTAACTCAGGTGACACGGTTCTGAACCCAGTTAAATCTAAGAAAGAACGTTTTGGTCGTATCGTTCAGATGCACGCTAACAAGCGTGAAGAGATTAAAGAAGTTCGCGCTGGTGACATCGCGGCAGCTATCGGTCTGAAAGACGTAACTACAGGTGATACTCTGTGTGCTGTTGAAGCGCCAATCATCCTAGAACGTATGGAATTCCCAGAGCCAGTAATCTCTGTTGCAATTGAACCAAAAACTAAAGCTGACCAAGAAAAAATGGGTATCGCATTGGGTCGTTTGGCTCAAGAAGATCCATCATTCCGCGTATCAAGTGATGAAGAAACGGGTCAAACCATCATCGCTGGTATGGGTGAATTGCACTTGGACGTTCTGGTTGACCGTATGCGTCGCGAATTTAAAGTTGAAGCGAACGTTGGTAAACCACAAGTTGCTTACCGTGAAGCTATCACTGCTAAAGTGACAGACATCGAAGGTAAACACGCGAAACAGTCTGGTGGTCGTGGTCAGTACGGTCATGTGGTTATCGATATGTACCCACTTGACAAAAATGATAAAGACGGCGTTCCTATGGACTACGAATTTGTCAACGAAATCAAAGGTGGTGTAATCCCTGGTGAATACATCCCTGCGGTTGACAAAGGTATCCAAGAGCAGTTGAAATCTGGCCCACTGGCTGGTTATCCTGTTGTTAACATGGGTATTCGTCTGCATTTCGGTTCTTACCATGATGTTGACTCATCTGAACTGGCATTTAAACTGGCGGCATCAATCGCGTTTAAAGATGGCTTCAAAAAAGCTAAACCTGTTCTGCTTGAGCCAATCATGAAAGTTGAGGTGGAAACACCAGAAGACTACATGGGTGACGTTATTGGTGACTTGAACCGTCGCCGTGGTCTGATTGAAGGTATGGATGACATGGCAACTGGTAAAGTTGTTCGTGCACAAGTACCATTGTCAGAAATGTTCGGTTACGCTACAGACCTGCGTTCACAAACTCAAGGTCGTGCTTCATACTCAATGGAGTTCTTGAAGTACAATGAAGCACCTAACAACGTTGCACAAGCTGTTATCGAAGCTCGTAACGCTAAGTAATCGGTTTTAATCGATTTAACTACTTTAATTAAGTTCCCTCTTTATAGTGAAGAGGGAACTCCATAAGGAATAGAGTCGTGTCTAAAGAAAAATTTGAACGTTCCAAACCGCACGTTAACGTTGGTACAATCGGCCACGTTGACCACGGTAAAACTACCCTGACAGCAGCAATCACTACTGTTCTGGCAAAAACTTACGGCGGTAGCGCTCGTGCATTCGATCAAATCGATAACGCACCAGAAGAAAAAGCGCGTGGTATCACCATCTCTACTTCTCACGTAGAGTACGATACACCAACTCGCCACTACGCACACGTAGACTGCCCAGGACACGCCGACTATGTTAAAAACATGATCACCGGTGCTGCGCAGATGGATGGTGCAATCCTGGTTGTTGCTGCAACTGATGGCCCAATGCCACAAACTCGTGAGCACATCCTGTTAGGTCGTCAGGTTGGTGTTCCTTACATCATCGTTTTCCTGAACAAATGTGACATGGTAGACGACGAAGAGCTGTTAGAGCTGGTTGAAATGGAAGTTCGTGAGCTTCTGTCTCAGTACGATTTCCCAGGCGATGACACACCAGTTATCCGTGGTTCAGCTCTGAAAGCGCTGGAAGGCAACCCAGAGTGGGAAGCGAAAATTGTTGAATTAGCAGAAGCACTGGACAGCTACATTCCAGAGCCAGAGCGTGCAATTGACAAGCCATTCCTGCTGCCAATCGAAGACGTATTCTCAATCTCTGGTCGTGGTACAGTAGTAACAGGCCGTGTTGAGCGTGGTATCATCAAAGTGGGTGAAGAAGTTGAAATCGTTGGTATCAAAGAGACCGCGAAAACCACTTGTACTGGTGTTGAAATGTTCCGTAAGCTTCTAGACGAAGGTCGTGCAGGTGAGAACGTTGGTGTTCTTCTGCGTGGTACTAAGCGTGAAGAAATCGAACGTGGTCAAGTTCTGGCGAAACCAGGTTCAATCAAGCCACACACTACTTTCGAATCAGAAGTTTATATCCTGAGCAAAGATGAAGGTGGTCGTCACACTCCATTCTTCAAAGGCTACCGTCCACAGTTCTACTTCCGTACAACTGACGTAACCGGTACTATCGAACTGCCAGAAGGCGTAGAGATGGTAATGCCAGGTGACAACATCAACATGAAAGTTACCCTGATCCACCCAATCGCGATGGATGACGGTTTGCGTTTCGCAATCCGTGAAGGTGGCCGTACTGTAGGTGCGGGTGTTGTTGCAAAAATCATTGCATAATAACAACCCACTTTAGTAAAAAGGGCATCTTTAAGATGCCCTTTTTATACTCAAAATAATTCAAGTAATATATTATTAATCAATTGGTTATCTTGAGTTATCTCAATGCCTCAATAGTGTAAAATGTCGCGACGCGATAGCGATTTGAGCCATCACCATGCAATATTTTAAACTATGAAGGGTATAACGTTGTAAAATTAAGAACCTATCTCATCAATGGTTGTGGAAATTATTGGGGAGATAGGCTCTGATGCAACGAATATAGCAACTGCATCATTAGCTTTATGCAGTTATATGAGATTTATTAAGGTTTTGCTCAGAAGATATGGTATATTTTACTGCTGCCGCATTTAGAAATTAATTTTCATAATAATCGCGGCAAAAAATTTGTTGAGCATGCCTTAAATTTACCTACGGAATAGCGAGTGAGCACATCATCGCCTTTTGCTAGTCGACTGCTCTTTGAGTTTCGTAGGCGTTGTCAACAATTCTCCTTGTTTGACTTAGCAAGCTCGGCTCGTAGTACATAAGGGATATGTTGGCATATTCTATTGGTTCGGTCTGTTTGCCTTCATTGGTAGGGCACAGGCTTTATACATACTTCATGGTAACAGGTTGAATTATGAGTGCGAATAGCGAAGCTCAAGGAAGTGGACGCAGTGTAGACATCTTTAAGTGGGTCGTTGTTGCTGTCCTGCTACTGATTGCTATAGTTGGCAACTATTACTTCCGTCAATATAATCTCGCGCTGCGTGCTTTTGCTGTTGTGGCTGTTGTCGCCATTGCAGGTGCTGTCGCTTTGTGGACTACAAAGGGCAAACAAACATTAGCGTTTGCGCGTGAAGCTCGCATTGAAATGCGAAAAGTGATTTGGCCAACTCGCCAAGAAGCATTACAAACGACTTTGATTGTTGCCGCAGTAACGGCTGTTATGTCATTAATACTGTGGGGATTAGATGGTATCCTAGTGCGTTTAGTTTCATTTATTACAAGCCTGAGGTTATTCTAAATGTCAGATTCACCTAAAAAGCGCTGGTATGTCATTCAGGCTTTCTCTGGTTTTGAAGGTCGCGTAGCGCAGTCTTTGCGTGAACATATCAAATTACACGGTATGGAAGACTCTTTCGGCGAAGTCATGGTACCAACAGAAGAAGTTGTTGAGATCCGTAGTGGTCAGCGCCGTAAAAGTGAACGTAAGTTTTTTCCAGGCTATGTATTAGTTCAAATGGTAATGAATGATGACTCATGGCACTTAGTACGTAGCGTACCACGTGTTATGGGGTTCATCGGTGGAACGTCGGATCGTCCAGCACCAATTAGTGATAAAGAAGTCGACGCGATTATGAATCGTCTGCAACAAGTTGGCGATAAACCACGTCCGAAAACATTGTTTGAGCCAGGTGAAATGGTTCGCGTTAGCGATGGTCCATTTGCTGACTTTAATGGTGTTGTCGAAGAAGTGGATTATGAAAAGAGCCGCTTGAAAGTCTCGGTTTCAATCTTTGGCCGTGCGACACCAGTCGAATTGGATTTCAGTCAGGTCGAAAAAGTATAACTTTAACGACAAAAACTGGCTTGCAAAAGGTGTGAAATTTGACTACAATTTCGCGCCTTTTGTTTTTTGCGCCTCGCACACGTGTTTAGTCAGTTGCGAGGGGCGTTAATTAACGGGGAGCCTAATCGCTAGGCGCTATCACCCATCTAGAGGAAATATTCATGGCTAAGAAAGTACAAGCCTACGTTAAGCTGCAAGTTGCAGCTGGTATGGCTAACCCAAGCCCACCGGTTGGTCCAGCACTGGGTCAACAAGGTGTGAACATCATGGAATTCTGTAAAGCGTTCAACGCAAAAACAGACAGCATGGAAAAAGGTTTACCAATTCCTGTTGTTATCACTGTTTATGCAGACCGTTCTTTCACTTTCGTTACGAAAACTCCACCTGCTGCTGTTCTGCTGAAAAAAGCAGCTGGCGTTAAGTCTGGTTCTGGTAAGCCGAACAAAGACAAAGTGGGTAAAGTGACCTCTGCTCAGATTCGCGAAATCGCTGAAACTAAAGCTGCGGACATGACTGGTGCTGACATTGACGCTATGATGCGTTCAATCGAAGGTACTGCTCGTTCCATGGGCCTGGTTGTGGAGGACTAATCAATGGCTAAACTGAATAAGCGCATGCGCAATATCCGTGAAAAAGTTGATGCAACTAAACAGTATGACATCAACGAAGCCGTTGCTCTGCTGAAAGAATTAGCGACTGCTAAATTCGTCGAAAGCGTTGACGTTGCTGTTAACCTTGGCATCGACGCTCGTAAATCTGACCAGAACGTACGTGGTGCAACTGTACTGCCACACGGTACTGGCCGTTCAGTTCGCGTTGCTGTCTTTACTCAAGGCGCAAACGCAGAAGCTGCTAAAGCAGCAGGTGCTGAGCTGGTTGGTATGGACGATCTGGCTGACAAAATCAAAGCTGGCGAAATGGATTTTGACGTTGTTATTGCTTCTCCAGATGCAATGCGCGTTGTTGGCCAATTAGGTCAAATCCTGGGTCCACGCGGCCTGATGCCAAACCCGAAAGTAGGTACTGTAACACCTAATGTTGCTGAAGCAGTTCAAAACGCTAAAGCGGGTCAGGTTCGTTACCGTAACGACAAGAACGGTATCATCCACACCACTATCGGTAAAGTTGACTTTGATGCTGACAAACTGAAAGAAAACCTAGAAGCACTGCTGATCGCGCTGAAAAAAGCAAAACCAGCTTCTGCTAAAGGTGTGTATATCAAGAAAGTTAGCCTGTCTACTACCATGGGTGCAGGTGTTGCTATTGACCAAGCTGGTCTATCAGCAGCAGTTTAATACTAATACTTTTAGTAATTAAACTTTACCTTTGCGTCAGATTTGTATAAAATCTGACGCCTTGAGTTTATTCGTACTGTTATTAGTATCAATAAACCACAAATTTCGGTATGGAGTCTGGCCTTTCCAGACCCCGTCCAAGACCGCAGGTGTAGCGATACTTAATCTACCTGCGTAGACGGTGACAGAGATACCAAGAATTTTATTCTGGCTTCTGCTCACCGTGTTTTAGCGCTCAACACATGTCGTGTTTGAGTGATGTGAGTCCCCGGGGTTTCCCGGTTAATCCAGGAGCAAGAAGCTAATGGCACTAAATCTTCAAGACAAACAAGCGATTGTTGCTGAAGTCAGCGAAGTAGCCAAAGGCGCGCTTTCTGCAGTTGTTGCTGATTCACGCGGCGTAACTGTAGCAAAAATGACTGAACTGCGTAAAGCAGGTCGCGAAGCTGGCGTTTACATCCGTGTTGTTCGTAACACGCTGATTCGCCGTGCTGTTGAAGGAACTTCTTATGAAGTCCTGAAAGACGCGTTTGTTGGTCCAACCTTGATTGCTTTCTCTAACGAACATCCGGGCGCTGCTGCTCGTCTGTTCAAAGAGTTCGCGAAAGCGAATCCAGCATTTGAGATTAAAGCTGCGGCCTTTGAAGGTGAGTTAATCCAGGCTAAAGATATCGATCGTCTGGCAACACTCCCAACTTACGAAGAAGCAATCGCACGCCTGATGGCAACCATGAAAGAAGCCGCTGCAGGCAAACTGGTTCGCACTCTGGCTGCTCTGCGCGATCAGAAAGAAGCTGCATAAGCCCTTTCCTTCGTTGCTTTTTAACGTATAAACTATTTCTGAATTTTAGGAACACTTGTTATGTCTATCACTAAAGACCAAATCCTTGACGCAGTTGCTGAAATGTCTGTAATGGACGTTGTTGAACTGATCACTATGATGGAAGAAAAATTCGGCGTTTCTGCTGCTGCGGCTGTTGCTGTTGCTCCAGGTGCTGCTGCTGAAGCTGCTGAAGAAAAAACTGAGTTCGACGTTGTTCTGGCTTCTGTTGGCGGTAACAAAGTTGCTGTTATCAAAGCAGTTCGCGGTGCGACCGGTCTGGGTCTGAAAGAAGCTAAAGATATGGTAGAATCTGCGCCAGCAACCATCAAAGAAGGTGCTAGCAAAGACGAAGCTGAAGCTCTGAAAAAATCTCTTGAAGAAGCAGGCGCTTCTGTTGAGCTTAAATAAGTTCAGCTTTCAGTTTGCAGCCTAACTTAAAGGCTGATGGCTGGTGATTTTTTAATCACCAGCCTTTTTGCGCTGTAAAGCGTGATTGGGTGTTAACAGCTTTTTCACGCAATTTTGATGTTAACAAACCCTCCAATACTTCTTTCTATTGACGACTTAATATACTGTGTTCTCAGCTACGACCCGCTCGGGTAGCTCGGTAGTCAGAGTGGCACAATGAAATGATTTAAGAGTAATAGCAATGAGTATTACGGAAAGTGTTCATTTTCCATTTCAAAAAATAGCGTTATCGATGCTGTCCTTATGGACGGACAGAGTGGGTCACTGATCAGCGAGCTGAGGAACCCTATGGTTTACTCCTATACCGAGAAAAAACGTATTCGTAAGGATTTTGGTAAACGTCCACAAGTTTTGGATGTACCTTATCTCCTTTCTATCCAACTTGACTCGTTCCAGAAGTTTATCGAGCAAGATCCTGATGGTCAGAACGGGCTGGAAGCAGCTTTCCGTTCTGTGTTTCCTATTCAGAGCTACAGCGGTAATGCTGAACTGCAATACGTCAGCTATCGTCTGGGTGAGCCTGTATTTGATGTTAAAGAATGTCAAATTCGTGGCGTCACATACTCTGCACCACTGCGTGTTAAGCTGCGCCTCATTGTTTATGAGCGTGAAGCACCAGAAGGCACCGTAAAAGACATCAAAGAGCAAGAAGTCTACATGGGTGAAATTCCACTCATGACTGAAAACGGAACCTTCGTTATCAACGGTACTGAGCGTGTTATCGTTTCTCAGTTACACCGTAGTCCTGGTGTCTTCTTCGACAGCGATAAAGGGAAAACACACTCTTCAGGTAAAGTCCTGTATAACGCGCGTATTATCCCTTACCGTGGTTCATGGCTTGATTTCGAATTCGATCCGAAAGATAACCTGTTTGTACGTATCGACCGTCGCCGTAAATTACCTGCGACCATAATTCTACGTGCAATGGATTACAGCACTGAAGACATCTTGAATTTGTTCTTCGAGAAAACTGTTTTCCAAATCCGCGATAACAAACTGATGATGACGCTAGTTCCTGAGCGTCTGCGTGGTGAGACCGCTTCTTTTGATATTGAAGCAAACGGCAAAGTGTATGTTGAAAAAGGCCGTCGTATCACTGCTCGTCATATCCGCTTACTAGAAAAAGAAGAAGTCAACAGCATCGAAGTGCCTGTTGAGTACATCGCTGGTAAAGTGGTCGCAAGAGATTACATTGATGAAAGTACAGGTGAGCTGATTTGCGCAGCTAACATGGAACTTTCATTGGATATGTTGGCACGTCTGAGCCAAGCGGGTCATAAAACAATTGAAACATTGTTTACCAACGACTTAGACCACGGTGCTTACATTTCTGAAACGCTGCGTGTCGATCCAACGAATGACCGCCTGAGCGCGTTGGTAGAAATCTACCGTATGATGCGTCCTGGTGAGCCACCAACACGTGAAGCTGCTGAGAACTTGTTCGATAACCTGTTCTTCTCAGAAGATCGTTATGATCTATCAGCTGTTGGTCGCATGAAGTTTAACCGTTCACTGGGCCGCGATGAAATCGAAGGTTCTGGTATCCTGAGTGAAGAAGACATCATTGATGTTATGCGTAAACTCATCGATATCCGTAACGGTAAAGGCGAAGTCGATGATATTGACCACTTAGGTAACCGTCGTATTCGTTCTGTTGGTGAGATGGCAGAAAACCAATTCCGTGTTGGTCTGGTCCGTGTTGAGCGTGCAGTGAAAGAGCGTCTTTCTCTGGGTGACCTTGATGCATTAGTACCACAAGATATGATCAACGCGAAGCCAATTTCTGCGGCAGTGAAAGAGTTTTTTGGTTCCAGCCAGCTTTCTCAGTTTATGGACCAAAACAACCCACTGTCTGAAATTACGCACAAACGTCGTATCTCAGCGTTGGGCCCTGGTGGTCTGACTCGTGAACGTGCGGGCTTTGAGGTACGTGACGTACACCCAACTCACTATGGTCGTGTTTGTCCAATTGAAACCCCTGAAGGTCCGAACATCGGTCTGATCAACTCCTTGTCTGTGTATGCTCAGACAAACGAGTACGGTTTCCTTGAAACACCTTATCGCTTAGTGCGTGATGGCCTTGTTACTGACGAAATTCATTACTTGTCTGCCATTGAAGAAGGTAACTTCATCATCGCTCAGGCAAACACCGTATTAGCGGAAGATGGTAGCTTTGTTGAAGAGCTGATCACTTGCCGTAACCATGGTGAATCAAGCTTGTTCAGTCGTGATCAAGTTGAATATATGGACGTTTCGACTCAGCAGGTCGTTTCTGTTGGTGCGTCACTGATTCCATTCCTTGAACACGATGATGCTAACCGTGCATTGATGGGTGCAAACATGCAACGTCAGGCGGTTCCAACTTTACGTGCTGATAAACCTTTAGTCGGTACAGGTATGGAACGTGCAGTAGCGGTTGACTCAGGGGTAACGGCTGTTGCGAAACGTGGCGGTACTGTTCAGTACGTTGATGCTTCTCGTATCGTTATTAAAGTTAATGAAGATGAGATGTATCCAGGTGAAGCTGGTATCGATATCTATAACCTGACTAAATATACCCGTTCTAACCAGAACACCTGTATTAGCCAGATGCCTTGTGTATCTTTAGGTGAGCCAGTTGAACGTGGTGACGTGTTAGCTGATGGTCCTTCAACTGACCTCGGTGAATTGGCTCTTGGCCAAAACATGCGCGTGGCATTTATGCCATGGAATGGTTATAACTTCGAAGACTCCATCCTTGTTTCTGAGCGTGTTGTTCAAGAAGACCGTTTCACAACGATTCATATTCAGGAACTCTCTTGTGTGTCTCGTGACACAAAACTGGGGCCTGAAGAAATTACGGCTGATATTCCTAACGTTGGTGAAGCTGCACTTTCTAAACTCGATGAGTCTGGGATTGTGTATATCGGCGCTGAAGTTAAAGGTGGCGATATCCTAGTTGGTAAAGTGACACCGAAAGGTGAAACCCAACTGACACCAGAAGAGAAACTGCTGCGCGCTATCTTTGGTGAGAAAGCATCTGACGTTAAAGACTCTTCTCTGCGTGTACCTAACGGTGTTTCCGGTACCGTCATTGACGTACAAGTCTTCACCCGTGATGGTGTAGAAAAAGACAAACGTGCGCTAGAGATTGAAGAAACTCAGTTACGTGAAGCGAAGAAAGACTTAACGGAAGAGTTACGTATTTTCGAAGCAGGTTTGTTTGCGCGTATCCGCTCTGTGCTGGTTAACGGCGGTATTGAAGCTGAGAAACTGGACAAATTGCCTCGCGATCGTTGGTTAGAGCTTTCTCTGGCTGATGAAGAGAAGCAAAATCAGTTAGAACAATTAGCTGAGCAGTACGATGAACTGAAATCTGAGTTCGAGAAGAAACTGGATGCTAAACGCCGTAAGATCACTCAAGGTGATGACTTGGCACCAGGCGTACTGAAAATTGTTAAGGTTTATCTGGCCGTTAAACGTCAGATCCAACCGGGTGATAAAATGGCGGGTCGCCATGGTAACAAAGGTGTTATCTCAAAAATCAACCCAGTTGAAGATATGCCTTACGATGAAAACGGTAACCCTGTAGACATCGTTCTGAACCCGCTGGGCGTACCATCGCGTATGAACATCGGTCAGATTCTGGAAACCCACTTGGGTATGGCTGCGAAAGGTATTGGTGATAAAATTAATGCTATGCTTAAACAGCAGCAAGATGTCGCCAAACTGCGTGAGTTCATCCAGAAAGCCTACGATCTTGGTGATGACCCTCGCCAGAAAGTAGATTTGAATACTTTCTCTGACGAAGAAGTTATGCGTCTGGCTGAAAACCTGAAAAAAGGTATGCCAATCGCAACACCAGTGTTCGATGGTGCAAAAGAGATTGAAATTAAAGAACTATTGAAATTGGGTGGTCTGCCAACTTCAGGTCAGATTACATTGTTCGACGGCCGTACAGGTGAGAAGTTTGAGCGTCAGGTAACGGTTGGTTACATGTATATGCTGAAACTGAACCACTTGGTTGACGATAAAATGCACGCCCGTTCTACTGGTTCTTACAGCTTGGTTACTCAGCAACCGTTGGGTGGTAAAGCTCAGTTCGGTGGTCAGCGTTTCGGGGAGATGGAAGTGTGGGCACTGGAAGCATATGGTGCAGCCTATACACTCCAAGAGATGCTAACGGTTAAGTCGGATGACGTTAACGGCCGTACGAAGATGTATAAAAACATCGTCGATGGCAACCATCAGATGGAACCTGGCATGCCGGAGTCCTTCAACGTATTGTTGAAAGAAATCCGCTCACTGGGTATCAACATCGAACTGGAAGACGAGTAATTCGTTTGTACCGGAAGGCTAGGTTTAGCCTTCCGGCCAGTATAAGTACTGGGATTAGGGGAGAGAGGCAGGGGCCTCTCACCTGACAGGTCTAACTCCGACAGGAGCCATTTTGTGAAAGACTTAATTAAGTTTCTGAAAGCGCAAACCAAGACCGAAGAGTTTGATGCGATCAAAATTGCTCTGGCATCGCCTGATATGATCCGTTCATGGTCATTCGGTGAAGTGAAAAAGCCAGAAACCATTAACTACCGTACGTTCAAGCCTGAGCGTGACGGCCTTTTCTGTGCGCGTATTTTCGGGCCAGTAAAAGACTACGAATGTCTGTGCGGTAAGTACAAACGTTTAAAACACCGTGGTGTGATTTGTGAGAAATGTGGCGTTGAAGTCACCCAGACTAAAGTTCGTCGTGAGCGCATGGGTCATATTGAACTTGCTTCTCCGACAGCTCATATCTGGTTCTTAAAATCATTGCCATCCCGTATCGGTTTGCTACTTGATATGCCTTTGCGTGATATCGAGCGTGTTCTGTACTTTGAATCCTACGTGGTTGTTGAAGGTGGTATGACTAGCCTTGAACGCTCACAGATTCTGACAGAAGAGCAATACTTAGATGCGTTGGAAGAGTTCGGTGACGAATTTGACGCGAAAATGGGTGCGGAAGCAATCCAAGGTCTGCTGAAAAACCTCGATCTTGAGAACGAGTGTGAAACGTTACGTGAAGAGTTGAACGAAACGAACTCTGAAACTAAACGTAAGAAGCTGACTAAGCGTATTAAACTGTTAGAAGCGTTTATTCAGTCTGGTAACAAACCAGAATGGATGATCTTGAATGTTCTGCCAGTTCTACCACCTGATCTGCGTCCATTAGTTCCACTCGACGGTGGCCGTTTTGCAACATCGGATCTGAACGATCTTTACCGTCGTGTGATCAACCGTAACAACCGTCTGAAACGTCTTCTGGATCTGGCTGCGCCAGACATCATCGTACGTAACGAAAAACGTATGTTACAAGAAGCGGTCGATGCTCTGTTAGATAACGGTCGTCGCGGTCGTGCAATTACCGGTTCTAATAAACGTCCTCTGAAATCTTTGGCTGATATGATCAAAGGTAAACAAGGTCGTTTCCGTCAGAACTTGCTTGGTAAGCGTGTTGACTACTCAGGTCGTTCGGTTATCACTGTCGGTCCATACCTGCGTCTGCATCAGTGTGGTCTGCCTAAGAAAATGGCTCTTGAGTTATTCAAACCATTCATCTATGGCAAATTAGAACTCCGTGGTCTGGCAACAACCATCAAAGCTGCGAAGAAAATGGTTGAGCGTGAAGAAGCGGTAGTATGGGATATCTTGGATGAAGTTATCCGTGAACACCCAGTTATGCTGAACCGTGCGCCAACACTTCACCGTTTGGGTATCCAAGCCTTTGAACCTATTTTGATCGAAGGTAAAGCGATCCAGTTGCACCCTCTGGTGTGTGCGGCATATAACGCCGACTTCGATGGTGACCAAATGGCGGTACACGTTCCTCTAACTCTGGAAGCTCAGTTAGAAGCGCGTGCGTTGATGATGTCAACCAACAACATCCTGTCACCAGCGAGTGGTGAGCCTATCATCGTTCCTTCACAGGACGTTGTATTGGGTCTCTATTACATGACTCGTGACTGTGTAAACGCGAAAGGCGAAGGGATGGTTCTGGCCGGCCCTAAAGAAGCTGAGCGTGTTTACCGTTCTGGCCATGCTTCACTGCATGCCCGTGTTAAAGTCCGTATCACTGAAGAAGTGAAAGACGGTGAAGGTAACATTACGATTAACACCAGTATGGTTGATACTACTGTTGGTCGTGCAATTCTGTGGATGATCGTGCCGAAAGGTCTGCCTTACTCGCTGGTTAACCAAGCGTTAGGTAAAAAAGCGATCTCTAAAATGCTGAACACTTGTTACCGTGTTCTGGGTCTGAAACCTACGGTTATTTTTGCTGACCAAATCATGTATACCGGTTTTGCCTATGCGGCACGTTCTGGTGCATCGGTTGGTATCGACGATATGGTTATTCCTGAGAAAAAAGCAGGGATCATCGCCGAAGCCGAAGCAGAAGTTGCAGAAATTCAGGAACAGTTCCAGTCTGGTCTGGTGACAGCAGGCGAACGTTACAACAAAGTTATCGATATCTGGGCTGCGGCTAACGAACGTGTTGCTAAAGCGATGATGGAAAACCTGTCTACTGAAACGGTGATTAACCGCGACGGTGAAGAAGAACAGCAGGTTTCTTTCAACAGTATCTTTATGATGGCCGACTCCGGTGCTCGTGGTTCTGCTGCTCAGATTCGTCAGCTAGCCGGTATGCGTGGTCTGATGGCTAAGCCAGATGGCTCAATCATCGAAACACCAATCACGGCAAACTTCCGTGAAGGTCTGAACGTTCTCCAGTACTTTATTTCTACGCACGGTGCTCGTAAAGGTCTTGCGGATACGGCATTGAAAACAGCGAACTCCGGTTATCTGACTCGTCGTCTCGTTGACGTTGCTCAGGACTTGGTGGTGACTGAAGACGACTGTGGTACACACGAAGGTATCTTGATGACTCCGGTTATCGAGGGTGGTGATGTTAAAGAACCACTGCGTGAGCGTGTATTGGGTCGTGTGACGGCAGAAGATATTCTGATCCCAGGTACTGCGGACATTCTGGTTCCACGTAATACGTTGCTACACGAAAAATGGTGTGACCTGTTAGAAGAAAACTCTGTCGACAGCGTTAAAGTCCGTTCAGTCGTTAGCTGTGAAACTGACTTCGGTGTGTGTGCTCACTGTTATGGTCGTGACCTTGCTCGTGGTCATATCATCAACAAAGGTGAAGCTATCGGGGTTATCGCGGCACAGTCAATCGGTGAACCAGGTACACAGTTGACGATGCGTACGTTCCACATCGGTGGTGCGGCATCTCGTGCGGCAGCAGAATCTAGCATCCAAGTTCGTAACCCAGGTACACTAAAACTGGTTAACGCGAAATTTGTGACTAACTCAGAAGGCAAACTGGTTATTACTTCACGTAATACCGAATTGCGCCTGATTGATGAGTTCGGTCGTACTAAAGAGAGCTATAAAGTACCTTACGGTGCGCACCTGACTAAAGGCGATGGCGCGGCAGTTACTGGCGGTGAAACCGTTGCTAACTGGGATCCACATACCATGCCAGTTGTCAGTGAAGTATCCGGTATTATTCGCTTCTCAGACATGCTTGATGGCCAAACAATGACGCGTCAGACGGATGAATTAACCGGTCTGTCTTCAATCGTTGTTCTGGATACAGCAGAGCGTACGAGTGGTGGTAAAGATTTACGTCCAGCACTTCGTGTTGTTGATGCGAATGGTAACGATGTTCTGATCCCTAACACCGACATGCCTGCTCAGTATTTCTTACCAGGTAAGGCAATTGTTCAGTTAGATGATGGCATCGCTATCAACGTCGGTGATACCTTAGCACGTATTCCACAAGAATCTGTGGGAACTAAAGATATCACGGGTGGTCTACCTCGCGTTGCTGACCTGTTTGAAGCGCGTCGTCCGAAAGAGCCAGCTATTTTGGCTGAGATCAGCGGTATTGTTTCCTTCGGTAAAGAGACCAAAGGTAAACGTCGTCTGGTGATTACACCGATGGATGGTTCTGATCCGTATGAAGAGATGATCCCTAAATGGCGTCAGCTCAACGTATTTGAAGGTGAGATCGTTGAACGCGGTGATGTAATTTCTGATGGCCCTGAGTCGCCACATGATATCTTGCGTCTGCGTGGTGTACATGCAGTGACGCGTTATATCACTAACGAAGTTCAGGAAGTTTACCGTTTACAAGGCGTTAAGATTAACGATAAACACATTGAAGTTATCGTTCGTCAGATGCTGCGTAAGGTGACTATTGCTGATGCGGGAAGCTCTGAGTTCCTTGAAGGCGAGCAGGTCGAGTACTCACGTGTTAAAGTTTCTAACCGTAAACTTGAGCTGGATGGTAAAATCCCAGCTAAGTTCGATCGCGACCTATTGGGTATCACGAAGGCATCTCTGGCAACAGAATCCTTCATCTCAGCAGCATCGTTCCAAGAAACAACACGCGTACTGACAGAAGCAGCCGTTGCAGGTAAACGCGACGAACTGCGTGGTCTGAAAGAAAACGTTATTGTGGGTCGTTTGATCCCAGCAGGTACTGGTTTTGCGTATCACCAAGACCGTATCCGTCGTCGTCATCTGAACGATGTCGTGGAAGCTCCACAAGTTAGTGCGGATGAAGCAACGGCTAACTTGGCTGAACTGTTAAATGCAGGATTCAGCAGCGATAACAATTAAGACGTATTGGTCAGATTGGAACACAATCATAAAACCGGCGCTGTAATAGCGCCGGTTTTTTTTTTATTTAAACGTGTGTTCAAGCAAAAGCCATTCAGCCTGAACTTGGCTTTACAGTGATAACAAATGGCATGTGAGTATGCGTGACTTCACACAGGTATTCAGTGGATCATGAAATTAGCCTGTTGCTTTTACTATTTTAAAAAGTCGCTGAGTTCAGTGATGAGAAAAATGGGGAATTTATTTCCCCATTTGAGTGATATCACCGCGATGTAAAAATGGGCTAATAGAATACGCCAATGATCGTGCAATGAATCACAAAACCGACCATGAGTGGGATGGCGGTACGCTTAACCACATCAAAAGGTTGTAATTTAGCGCCACTGGAAACGGCAATGATCACGCCAGCAACAGGTGACATACCACGCCCCATATGAGAAGCCTGCTGCATAGGTAAGATCATGGCGATCGGGTTAGCCCCCATACTGTGTGCGATCTGTGGGATCAATTCGACAAAAGCTAAGAATGGCGCATTACCTGAACCCATGATCACAGCAGCAGCTAGAGTGACCAATGCAAATACGAGTGCCATTGCAAAGGGGGGTAAACCAACGGATTCCGCCATTAAGATCAACTGGTCAATGGCACCGCTGACTTTAATCCCATGTGCGAAAACGCCCGCTGCAACGAGTAGCCCAACAACGTGACTAAAAGCCTGCCCCATTCCATTCAAGAAGTGCTGGAAGCCATTACATACCGTTTTGAAATTACGAATACGTAATGTTTCGATAAGCATACAGATAGCCATTGCAATCAATACGATGGTGACAACATCAAGGTGTATGCCTTCAAAAAAGAGGTTCGAAGAACCTACCGCCATGATAATGGGCAACATAGGAAGAATGGCATAGTAGCCAGGAATATTTTTGCTTGCCGGTTCTTTTTCATGAGATTGAACGGCTTTACCAATCTCAGGGATAAAGCCTGCTTTGCGATCGCAGTGACGTTGCCAGAAGATATGTGTAATACCAACCGCTAAGACGGTAACTAATGCAGCAGGTCCTTGATAATACAATACATATTCAACAACTGACATATCAACCGCTTTGGCGCCACGGATAGCATCGATAGCGGTTGGGGTATAAGCAACGCCTAATGAGGTGGCAATGACCCCCGCAGCTGATGCTGGCGATAAGCCCAATCCAATCATGATAGGAAACATGGTTCCCATCAATAACACGGCTAAACCTGTTGCTGACGGGATCGCGAGTTGCAAAATACTGGCCAGTAAAAATGAAAAAAACAGCAGAACATAGGGAGAACGCATATTTTTTAATGGCTTAGTTGCAACACGCACGACGGCTTCGTTAGCACCAATATGATCCATGTAATGAGCGAAACCCATTAGAGCCATGATCATTAAACCGAGATCGGCAGCACGACTACTGAAGAGATCACGCATAACCTCAAAGGGATCGAGCCATGTTAAACCAGTAGACGCGACATTTTTGGGCAAGATAGGACCCCAACCTAAGGCGAGGGTCATAATCATTAACGCTAAACCGGCAATAAATAATACAGGTTCAGCCTTATAACCTTTCAGAATGAAACGTGCTACCAAAATAACGATAATAAGAACCGTTAGAATTGGGATCATGCTTTTGCTCCTGATTTGAAGCGTTCAGCAGTGATTTGAACGACTTGTTTTAGCACATCACTTGCAGCGTATAATGATTTAATTGGAAGATATTCATAAATAGAATGGAAATTATGAGCACCAGTAAAAATATTTGGGCAAGGTAAGCCATTTTGCGATAGTGCTGCACCATCGTAGCCACCACGCATTGGGATCACTTTTGGGGTAATACCACAAGCGTGATAAGCCTCTACAGCGATGTCGATAGGGTAACGATTTTCACCTTGTAAGCTGTTATAAACGTTAGAATAACGGTCTGCTAGGGTACAAGTGACACTCTCTTTGCCCCATAAGTCTTCACAGTGTGCGGCTAATTTTTTCAAAAATGCCATACGCGCACGATAACCATCTTCTGTGAAATCACGTACATCCATTTTGAGTACGGTACGAGCGCTATTACCTGATAACTGTTTTACCCAATAGTAACCTTCACGATCCGCAGTGTATTCAGGAGCTTCACCGCCCGGTAGCATGGCGATAAATTTATGGGCCATTAATAATGAGTTAATGAGTTTGCCTTTGGCGGACATTGGGTGGGCGGATTTACCTGTAAAGACGATTTCAACGTCACCCGCATTCCAGTTTTCATACACTAATTCACCAATACCACAGCAATCAAGGGTATAGGCAAAGTCTGCCCCAAATTCTTGTACATCAAAGGCTTTTGCGCCACGCAAACCTTGTTCTTCATCGGGAACAAAGCCGACTTTAATGGTGCCATGTTTAATTTGAGGGTTCTGTTTGAAGTATTGCAGCATATCCATAATAGAGGCTATGGCTGCTTTGTCATCGGCACCCAATAGACTCGTGCCGTCCGTGACAATAATATCATCACCTAGATAGTTAGCGAGTTCAGGGAACTCACTTTGACGAAGATAGATATTTAGCTGTTTATTTAAGCACAGGTCTTCACCGTTATAGTGCAGGATTTGTGCTTTAGTATCATTAGTTTGTTCAGCACTCGTATCAAGATGACCAAAGAAAGCAACGGTAGGGACGTCATAATCTAAATTTGAGGGCAAGGTTGCAGTGACAATGGCGGTATCACGTAGTTTAATCTCTTCAAGACCTAATGCTTCCAGCTCTTGAACGAGTTTTTTAGCTAAAACGCGCTGACCTTCAGAAGAGGGCATAATACCCGCAGCGCCATTTTCCCTATTGGTGGTGGTATTAATTTGGGTATAAGAAATAAACCGATCAACAATATTCATTATATTCATTCTCCAACATCACTATGATGAATGTTTTCTTTTATGATTGTGGTTATAAATGTCGTTTTCATATTTATCACAATCTTTTTTATCATGAATAATGAAAGAACCAATATCTGACCAGTGAATTTTTTTTCAAAATGCCACCGAGTGTAGAAAAATGATAATTAGTAGAGGACATTATTCGATTAATAGATTAAGATGCTGGGCTTTAAGTTTATTAGTGATTTTAATCTAATATTTTTGTTGAGAAATAGATAGCCTTTCATTTGTATTGTCTTTTTGTCTATTGGTAGTTAATGATATCAAAATAAACTCATAATTTAGGTTAAATTTTTAAATAAATTTAATGGGTTAATTTTATTTAATTCTAAAACAGAGAGTTAACTCGATGCAGTGCTAGTTTTAACTAAATCTCAGGCGTTTAATTTCTATTAATGTATTGATTTTAAATGTTTTTTATTTTCACCGAGGCGTGTTTTATTCAATTATTTTTGATTGTTTTTGCTTTTGTTAATTTAATTGAGAGGGGCGTCTATAGACAATGTTATTATTTAAATAGCCAAGGCTAATCGAAATAGAATAAAGTTTTAGTAAAATAGGATTAGGTGTGGTTATTTTCTATTTATAACCGAAATCTAAGTATGATTAAAATTTAAAATATACTTATAGTCTTATATGGCGTTATATACGCTATAAAAACCAAAACGATAAGTTAAAAATAATCATTAGAAATTTGATTTAAATGCTACTAGACTGTTAACAATCAATGATAATAAGTCATGAGGTTTTCAGTGCAAAAAAGTATAATAACAAAGAGTAGTTTTATTTCAGGCTTCCAGTGGTTCTTCTTTATTTTTTGTAACACAGTCGTGATTCCACCTACCTTACAATCGGCTTTTCATTTAACAGCTGAAACCACATTTGTTATCACACAATACGCTTTCTTACTGATCGCTGTGGCTTGTTTAATTCAAGCTTTTTTAGGTCATAAGCGCTCATTGATGGAGGGATCGACAGGGCTATGGTGGGCCACAATATTGACCGTCACCCTCTCGGAATCAATGCAAGGAACCGCTTTAGCAACCATTGGGTGGAGTCTAACCGTCGGTATTTTTTTGTCGGGGATTGTTACCCTTTTAATCGGTATCACAGGTATTGGCAATGGGTTATCCAGTTTGTTCAAACCCGGTGTTTTAGTGGTATTTATGTTTCTCCTTGGAGCCCAATTAGTTTCGATTTTTCTAAAAGGTATGCTCGGGCTTCCATTTGGCGTCATAGATACCAATGTCGAGGTTAATTATCCGGTATTCTTTTTAGCATTCGCGGTGCTAATTTTGGTGATTGCGATGATTGTGTTTTTACCCGCAAGCATGAGTCAATACGCCTTATTATGTGGAACCATTATTGGATGGATTGCGTATAGTCTGTTATTTGATGGCAAAATTTCAGCCATTTCGGAAGTTAAGTGGGAGTTGTTTCCCTTTGGACGTGCAGATGAAGTCCAACCCAGCATCGTGATCACGGCGATATTGGCCGGTATTTTGAACACGTCAAATACTTTTGGGGCAATACGTGGAAGTGATGTTTTTTATCAGCAAAAGGGATTAACAAAGTCTATTTACCGTCGGAGTTTTGTGGCGTCGGGTGTTTTGACTTTATTTTCGGCTCCGTTAGGTGTGGTGCCATTTTCGCCTTTTGTATCATCTATTGGCTTGATTACACAAACGAAAGACACTTCACGAGTCTCTTTTACTATCGGTAGCGTGTTGTTGTTATTGGTTGGGGCTATCGCCGCATTAACCCAATTTTTTCGCTCATTGCCTCTCGCGATTGGCAGTGCTGTCATGTTAGCAACCTATTTACCCCTGTTATTCTCTTCTTTTTCATTTTTAGCCGAAATTAAACTGAACGCGCGTAATATTTATCGTTTGGCTCTTCCCCTGTTTATTGGGATTTTTTTGATGTCAGCACCTGATGCGGTAATGAATTCGCTACCGATGATGTTCAGTTCACTGCTAGGAAACGGTTTGTTAATGGGGATTATTCTGTCATTGATCCTCGAAAACAGCATTAAGTGGGATCATATTCATTAGAAGTGGTAAAAACCTCATTATGTTATTTTTATCATGAGGCTAAAGCCTATTCGCTACAGGGGAGCATAGAGCTCATAACGACCGGTTTGGTAATGAGTAGGAATATAAAAGCGGCCATCAAAGCTATTTTTGTAAGATTTATAACGACCAAACATGCCGGCGGATACTGATGTTGAACGGTACTTAAATGGGTATTGAGTACCATCTAAATAGACGACGGTGATGTGATAATCAGTGATTGGTTGGGTCTGGAGAACTAAGCTATCTTTACTGTTTGCATCCCTTACCATATGAGGAAGGCTATAGTTTACGGCGACCATTTGCCCACGGTAGGAATAGTAGTACCCTTGGATGTTGTGCTTATTCGGAATAGAAAAACGTGCAAAATCCGCATCGGTTATCAAGCCAATAGAATCGAAATACTCACTATAACCTTCGATGGTTATTTCATGATTTTGACTAATAGTAATGGCCTGAAAAGGGCGAGTTCCCTTAATCTCTTTTTGTGCCTGTAAGCGAGAGAAGGTCTCTTCTACGGTATATTCCTCGCCATCTATATTTCTGGCCCCTTGAATTTCCGCCATCATTAATTGGACGATTTCTGTTGAAGGTGTTGGATGCTGCCAACGCACATTCGCACAGGCACTCAATAAGCATACTGATAATGCGGCAAAGAGCCACAGAGGCCATTTTTTAGCAGTCATAGTGGATTTGATAATAGTGGAAAGAGAATGCAGTATAGACTGACAAGCCTAGTTAAAAAGTAGCTAAAAAAGGGATAAACCTCATCCATGAAGTTTATCTCTGATAATTTAACGGCCTAGGTAGCCATCCCAATCTTTCCAAACAGGTTGTAATCCTGAACGGATCAGTGATTCGGCAACTTGGGCAGCGCTACGATTATCGTGTGGGGAAAATTGTTCTAATTCCGCATGGTCATCGGCATAGCCGCCCGGTTGTGTTTTGGAGCCCGCACTCACATTATTAATGGCTAGAGGGACAACATGATCGCGGAAATAAGGGGATTCACGAGTGGAAAGTGATAACTCAATATCTGGGGCTAATAAACGAAAGGCACAAATTAGTTGCACGAGTTCAGCTTCATTCATTAAAGAAGCCGGCTCGATGCCACCAGCACAAGGACGTAATCGCGGAAATGAAATTGAATAGCGGCTTTGCCAATAGTGTTTTTGGAGGTAAATCAGATGTTCTGCCACCATATAGCAGTCAGTTCGCCAGCTATTAGACAAACCAATTAATGCTCCGAGTCCTATCTTATCGATTCCGGCCCGTCCTAAACGGTCTGGAGTTTCTAATCGCCAGTGAAAATCCTGCTTTTTACCTTTTAGGTGGTGCAACTGGTAAGCCGGTTCATGGTAGGTTTCTTGATATACCATGACGCCATCTAGCCCTAAAGCTTTAAGTTCGGCATACTCTTCAGTTGCGAGTGGCTGAACTTCCATCATCAAGGAGCTAAAGTAGCTGCGTATAGTAGGCAAGTGTTCACGAAAATAATCCATCCCAACTTTAGATTGATGTTCACCCGTCACCAGTAACAGGCTATCAAAACCGATTTGACGGATCGTTTCGCATTCATTAATGATTTCATGTTTATCTAAGGTTTTTCGTTTAATACGATTACTCATCGAAAAACCACAATAAGTGCAATCATTCGCGCATAAATTTGATAGATATAGCGGGACATAAAATCCGACCGTGTTTCCAAAACGTTGTCGTGTCAACTTTTGAGCTTTCTGCGCCAGCTGTTCAAGAAAAGGACGAGCGGCAGGCGAAAGTAACGCCATAAAATCATTGAGTGTTAGGGTGTCGTTAGCAAGTGCCTGTTGTACATCTTGAGCTGTTTTGGCATAGATTTGTAATGTAAGGTCATCCCAATTGAGCTGTTGCCAGCGTTGACGAAAGCTTGTACTCATTGCAGTGCTCCCAAAAATTCGGTTAAGGGGCTGGATGCTTCAGCATGTTGTTTAGGTCTAGCAAGACCGGCTTGCCGAGCGAGTTCTGCTGCTTCTAGGGAAACTCTAAATGCGTTTGCCATCAGTACCGGATCATTAGCAACGGCAATGGCCGTGTTGACTAATACCGCATCGGCGCCCATTTCAATGGCTTCAAGGGCATGGCTAGGCGCACCAATCCCCGCATCAATGACGACAGGAACGGCGGCTTGCTCGATAATGATCCGTAGCATCTCCTTGGTTACTAACCCTTTATTGGTTCCAATCGGCGCACCTAAAGGCATTACGGCCGCACAACCCACCTCTTCGAGCCGTCGACAGAGAACCGGATCTGCACTGCAATAGGGAAGTACCACAAAGCCTTCTTTGACCAACTGCTCTGCTGCAAGAAGGGTTTCAACGGGATCGGGCAGTAGGTATTTGACATCTGGGTGGATTTCTAACTTTACCCAATTCGTACCTAAAGCTTCCCGAGCAAGCCGTGCCGCGAAAATGGCTTCTTGAGCATTTTTGGCCCCCGACGTGTTGGGGAGTAGTTTTACGCCAAGTTCTTGTAAAGGTTTTAAAATTCCATCGTCATTGCCACGTAAGTCAACACGTTTCATCGCCATAGTAACGAGCTGGCTACCTGATGCCGTTATTGCCGCTTGCATTAAGGTTGGGTTGGCAAATTTCCCTGTTCCGGTAAATAGACGTGATTGAAAAGTGACATCGGCAATTTTTAACATGATTAGCCTCCAGCGATAGCTTGAAACAATAAAATATTGTCTTGATCATTTAGATGGTGTGAATCCCACTGATGACGAGGAATGATAATTTGGTTAATGGCCAAAGCCGTACCAACGGTACTACGTTCTATCGCGGTAAGTAATTGAGACACCGTTAATGGCGCCTCGAACTCCATTGGTTGGTCGTTAATTATAAGGCGCATGTTTCTTCTCGACAGATAGGACATTGAATAGAAGGGGTTAGCTGCAATGTATTCCATTGTTGCTGTTTGCCATCAAATAAACGCAATTTTCCACTTAAAGAGGAAGGTAACCCAACTAATAGCTTAATCGCCTCTAAGGCTTGTAAGGTGCCAATGACACCAACGACAGGCCCAAGAACACCAGCGGTACGACAGTTACGTTGAGGCTCCGTTTGGTCGGGATATAAACAGGCATAACAACCATGATTAAAAGGAGGCTCGAGCACCATTAACTGTCCACCAAACCCAACAGCACTCCCGCTAACGAGTGTTTTATTGGCTATCACACAGGCTTCATTCACAGCATGACGCGTCGCCATGTTATCGCAACAATCGAGGACTAGATCGACTTGCTCGACAAGTGGCAATAAGCTTTGACTATCTAATTTCTTTTGTAAAACATGGGTTGTCACTAATGGATTAAGGTGTTGCAGTCGTTCTGAGGCCAGCTTAGCTTTTGATTGTGGGATGTCTTCGGTACCGTATAAAACTTGCCTTTGTAAATTAGAGAGATGCAATTCATCGTGGTCAGCAAGCCACAATTCACCCACACCAGCAGCTGTCAAATAAAGGGATGCTGGGGCACCTAAACCACCGAGACCAACAATGAGCACTTTACTGTTTTTCAGCTTGGTTTGACCTTCTGGCCCAATATCTTCAAGCAATAGCTGGCGGCTGTAACGCATAAATTCGTGATCATTTAACATGATAAACTCCTCGAATTCACCTACAGCTACAAGAAAGTATGCTGTAGGTTTGATTCAGGTAATCAATGATTTTCTACGAGGCGCAAAAGTGTTTTTGTTGCCTCTAGCCAATCGTCCGCTTTGGTAATTGCACTTACTAAGGCAACACTACCCACCCCAGTTGCGAGTACGGCGGGTACTTTATCGATAGAAATGCCACCGATAGCAACGGTTGGATAGTCTGGAGTCGCCTCCACCATGGCTTTTAGCGTGTTTAATCCTTGAGGAGATGACGGCATTTCTTTAGTTTGTGTCGGGAAAATATGCCCCATCGCAATATAAGAAGGACGCACTGATTTTGCGATGGCGAGTTCATGCTCATCATGGGTTGAGATACCTAAACGTAGCCCTGCTTGATGAATAGCAAGTAGATCGGCGGTTTCTAGGTCTTCTTGACCGAGGTGCACACCATAGGCAGCAAACTCAATGGCTAAACGCCAATAGTCATTGATAAATAACCGTGCATGATGTTTTTTGCCTAAAGCTATCGCTTGTTGGATATCATCACGAACTTCATCTTCACGCTTATCTTTTATACGGAGCTGTATGGTTGTGACGCCTGCATTGAGTAGACGATCAATCCATTCGACAGAGTCGACTACGGGATACAGGCCGAGTCGATGTTCTGTGGGGGCAAAAGGTGTATTAGGCAATTTTGTCATCGGACACGACCTCAGCGCTATGATATAACTCACTACCATGGGCTCGGAAAGCTTCGGACATTTGTTCCATTCCCGCTTCTTTTTGTGCCGCATAGTCACGTACTTCCTGCGAAATTTTCATTGAGCAGAATTTAGGGCCGCACATAGAGCAGAAATGAGCAACTTTCCCAGAAGCTTGCGGTAAGGTTTCGTCGTGATAAGCACGGGCAGTATCAGGATCGAGTGCGAGGTTGAATTGGTCTTCCCAGCGGAACTCAAAACGTGCTTTGGACATGGCATTATCACGAATTTGTGCACCGGGATGGCCTTTGGCAAGATCAGCGGCATGCGCTGCGATTTTATAGGTAATCAACCCTTGCTTAACGTCTTCTTTATTGGGTAAACCTAGATGCTCTTTAGGCGTGACATAACACAGCATTGCGCAACCAAACCAACCAATCATGGCGGCTCCAATGCCTGATGTGAAATGGTCATAGCCCGGTGCAATATCGGTAGTCAAAGGGCCTAATGTATAAAATGGTGTTTCATGGCAGTGCTCAAGCTCTTCAGTCATGTTACGACGGATCATCTGCATTGGCACATGCCCCGGCCCTTCAATCATCACCTGTACATCATATTCCCATGCAATTTTTGTCAATTCACCAAGCGTGTGTAACTCGGCAAATTGTGCAGCATCGTTTGCATCTTGAATGGAGCCAGGGCGTAAACCATCCCCTAATGATAAAGAAACATCATAAGCCGCACAGATTTCGCAAATTTCACGGAAATTTTCATACAAGAAATTTTCTTGATGATGAGAGAGGCACCATTTCGCCATAATCGAGCCACCGCGAGAGACAATGCCTGTCAAACGCTTCGCGGTCATTGGAACATAACGCAATAATACGCCTGCATGGATGGTGAAGTAATCGACGCCTTGTTCTGCCTGTTCAAGTAACGTATCACGGAACATTTCCCATGTTAGGTTTTCGGCGACACCATTGACTTTCTCTAATGCTTGATAAATAGGAACAGTACCGATAGGCACAGGGCTATTGCGTAGAATCCATTCGCGAGTTTCATGAATATAGCGTCCAGTAGACAGATCCATCACGGTATCTGCCCCCCAGCGAGTAGACCAAATCAGTTTCTCGACTTCTTCTTCAATGGATGAAGTGACCGATGAGTTACCGATATTGGCATTCACCTTCACTAAGAAGTTACGGCCGATAATCATGGGCTCTGATTCAGGGTGATTGATATTGGCGGGTATGATGGCACGACCCGCTGCGACTTCTTGACGAACGAATTCAGGCGTGATGTTTTCCGGTAGATTCGCCCCAAAACTTTGTCCTGGATGCTGCTGCCTTAATACCTCACCACGAATACGTTCACGGCCCATATTTTCACGAATGGCGATAAATTCCATTTCCGGGGTAATAATACCTTGGCGAGCATAGTGTAACTGAGTGACACGCTTGCCAGAGATCGCTTTTAATGGGCGAGGGCGATGATTAAACCTTAAATGGTCTAGCCCCGCATCAGCGAGTCGCTGTTGTGTAAAATCAGAGCTGAGGTTATCAACCTGAACAGTATCATTACGTTCGCGGATCCAACCTTCACGGATCTTTTTTAATCCTTTATGGACATTCAGTTCCGAGTCTGGGTCACCATAAGGACCCGACGTATCATAAACGGGCACCGCTTCATTATCTTCAAATTGTGGATTATCTTTATCACCACCAATCAGTGTTGGCGAGAGTTGAATTTCTCGCATAGGTACCTGAATATCCTCTCTCGATCCCGTTAAATAGATACGTTTGGAATTAGGGAATGAGACGCCAGAAACCGTGTTAATGAAGTTCTCAGCAGCATCACGTTGCGCTTTTCGCGTTCGTGCAGGTGCAGCTTTAGGTGAAAGGTCAGTTGTAGGGATAATATTATTTTGGGACATAGCAATTTCCTGACATTGTCACGAACGATTATGCGGTATGCATAGCGTTCTGGTTTATCGTAAGAAAGTTGCTTGTCTGGAGTTCGGATGGAGTAATAGTAAGATGTTGCGCTTTCATTTTGCTGTGCTGTTAGTTTCGCCATATTGTGAGTTTTTTCATCAATATCAATATGAGCTGCGAAATAAACAAAATTGGGCGCTAAATGATTACTCTTGTTCCCTTCGCGGGTATTAACCCGATCAGGTTCCGCGGATCCCGAATTAACGGTCTCAGCTCGTGGTATACACCACTGAGCACTCCGACAAGAGACTCCAGTATAGTGTTCTCTGGGTTATTCTCAAGCATTTTCCTTGTCATCCTTCACACGATCAGTGTGTTGGCTACGCTCAGCGACCCAAGTCACATACGTGTGTATGCTCCTTGGGATATCTTTGCTTTCCTATATGCGCTTTAGAGGAAGTGACATATGCGTGGTTTCGAGGAATGGCATATACATGGCTTAAAGGAAAAGAATATTTTAATAATGGCGTATTCAAACTAAAAATAAGGTTAAAGTTGCCACGTATATTGTCGCCAGTTATTTTCTTCCGCTGCCCGTTGTAGTTTTTGATCGCCATTAACAATAAACACTTCATCCGCAAATTGACACATAGGAAGGTCGTTAGCGGAATCAGTATAAAAATAGATATAGGCATCGGTAATTGGCTGGTGGCGGATCCACTGGAGGAGCCGTTTGACTTTACCTTCTTTAAATGTCGCAATACCTTCGACTTCATCGGTATAGCAGCCATTTTGCTGCTTTATATCGATCCCCATTACAACGTCAGCGCCTAAACGTTCGGCGATTTTTTTCACAATAAATGAGACTGTTGCGGAGATCACTATGATCGGAATGTCGTGTTGTCGATAATTTTCGATAGTACGGATCCCTTCAGGGTAGATGCGCGGTACCACCATAGTGTCAACAAAATCGGCTAACCAGAGATCAATCTGTGAGGTACTGATCCCAGCTAAAGCCTGTAGGCTAAAACGCAGGTAAGTTGCCATATCCAGCGTACCCGCATTGTATTGTGCCATCATCTGTTTATCCGCTTCGACAAAGCGAGGATCTGTGATAATTTGCTGATCCCACAGGTATTGTGTCCACAACACGCTACTATCACCTTGAATTAAGGTCTCATCTAAATCAAAAACGGCTAATTTATTTTGCATTATGCCTCTTTTTACGATTCGCTAACTAAATGCACGAATTTCATTCTTGTTAAACATTAACTCTAGGCGAGTACCGGGTTCAAAGAGTCGTTCAGACGAACGATTAAGCAAATCAACCGTCATGTTACCCGCAGCCGTATTGACTGAGTAACGAATAATGTTTCCTAGTAGTTGATGATCAAGAATGATTGCATCAACAGGGTGTGAAATATGATCGCCGTAGTGGCGTCCTGTCTCCTTAACATAGATGGATTCAGGGCGAATAGCGAGTGTGCCTTGTAAATTTAGCCCCAATAAGGCATTCGCTTTATCTGCATCGACAAGGTTATAGTGACCCATAAAACGTGCCACAAACTCATTCGCTGGCTGGGTATAAATATTTTCAGCGGTATCACTCTGGATAATAGCGCCTTTATTCATTAAAAAGATGCGATCAGACATGATCATCGCTTCGTCTTGATCATGAGTCACAAAAATCGTCGTGAGTTTTAATTCACGTTGAATATGGCGAATCTGTTGTCGCAGATGTTTACGAATACGTGCATCAAGTGCTGATAATGGCTCATCTAAGAGTAAAATCTGTGGTTTCATCACCAGTGCTCGTGCAAGGGCTACCCGTTGACGTTGTCCCCCTGAAAGCTGATGAGGAAACTGATGTTCTTTACCTTGTAATTCAACCATTTCAATAACTTCTGCTACTGCTTTTCTTCGTTCCTGACGCTCTACTTTGCGCATTTTTAAGCCGAAAGCGATGTTATCTTCAATAGTCATATTCGGAAATAAGGCATAGCTTTGAAAAACCATACCGATCCCACGTTGCTGAGCAGCTTGGTGGGTTATATTTTGACGATTAATATACAGCTCACCATGATCCGGTTGTTCGAGTCCTGCAATACAGCGTAATAATGTCGATTTTCCGCAGCCACTGGGCCCGAGTAAGGTGATGAATTCACCTTTTTCAATTGTGAATTGGATATTTGAGAAGACGTGATTTTGGCCGAATGATTTACTCAAATTTTCAGCAATGACATAACTCATTATTTATCTCCAGAGCGACTCATTCGAGTTGCTAACCATGTGAGAAGCAATGTAAATAGGAAATAAGACATCACTAACGCAGAGGTAAAATGCCCACTGGTTTGACGCATATTAAATAGATAGATTTGCAGGGTTTCATAACGTGTACCGACCAAAATGTTGGCAAAGACGAATTCACCCATTAAAAATGAAAATGAAATTAATAGAGATACCAATAGGCCTTTACGAATATTCGGTAACACAATCAATAAAAAAGCCTTGAAAGTACTTGCACCTAACAAATGTGCCGCATCCATCAAATCATGCAGGTTGATCCCTTGAAAACTGTTTGCTAACGCACGGTACATAAAAGGTAGGGTGATAGTGAAATAAGTACCGATGAGTATCCACGGAGTGCCGACCAACATAAAAGGTTCATCGGCAAAAATTTGTAATAATCCGACGGATGAAACCACCGGTGGAATTGCAAAAGGAAGAATAATCAGGAGATCCATCAATCCTTTTAGTTTCGGGAAACGATAAAACACGGCAAATGTCATCGGTAAAATAACTAGCGTACTCACCAACAGCGTGCCGAAACAGATAATCAGAGAGCGTCCGAAGGCCAACAAAAATCGAGGGTCTTGCCAGAGTTGTAAATACCATTTTAGCGAGAGGGCATCGGGTAACACCGTTGCTCCCCATTGTGTCGCGATAGAATAAATAAATGTCGCCACGATAGGCAGGGCAAGCAGGCTCGCGACGCTAATCAGGATTAATTTATGTAACCAAAGGCCAGACGTTTGGTGTGATTTGGTCGTAAGGCTATAACTTGGCATGATAGCTCCGTTTTAACAGCCAATGATGGATGGCGGTGATAAAACCAAGGATCGCAATCAGCAATACCGATAATGCAGCCGCCATATTAGGCTCTAAGTAGAGGTCACCTGATACAAGGCTAGCGATACGAATCGTAATTAGGTTGTAGTTTCCACTCGTCAGTGCGTAAGTACTGGCATAGGCTCCAACCGCATTAGCGACTAAAATAATAAATGTACCGAGTAATGCAGGCGCGAGGACAGGGATTGCGACTTTGCACCAGTAGGCCAATTTACTGGCTCCCATTGTTTTGGCGGCATCTTCCCATTCCGGTTTTAGCGCATCAAAAGCAGGGTAGAGTAATAGGATCCCAAGTGGAATTTGAAAATAAATATACAGTACCATTAACCCACTAGCGCTATAGATATTGAACTCTTCAATGATCCCCCACGCCTTGAGTTGTAAAGTAATCGCACCGTTAAAACCGAGAATAATGATAAAGGCAAACGCGAGGGGGACACCGCTGAAATTACTGGCCATGGTAGTAAAAGAGATCATCATGCTGCGAATTCGCCCCTGCATTTTATAAATAGAAAAGGCAGTGATAGCGGAAACGAGCAACCCAACGATACTACAAATGACTGATAGCCATAATGTATTTTCAAAGGCCTGCAAATAAAAATCGTTGCTAACAATCTCAGCATAATTCGCAAAAGACCAACTTTCTTCATAGATAAAACTATTAACCAATACCCAAATCATTGGTGCGATTTGAAATAGACAAAATAAAATGAAAAAAGGCACGGTTAAAAGTGCCGCTTGCCAGCGCAAACGCGAGAAACATTTTTTGCCCATCAGTATTCTCCCCAGCGGGGAGCTGGCTTGCTCACAAGGGGGGCTAACATCCGCCATTAGTTACCTCCTACCAATAATTCGTTACAGACTTGTTTATCTGCATGATCAATATTGAGTAGAGTACAAATGGTTCCACAGAGCGCGGTTTGTTCAATATGGCATTGCGCATGATGTGAAAACTTATCCCCAATAACAAACAATGGAACATGTCGTTCTTCTGGGAGTATGCCGCCATGGCTATGATCCTTATTCATACCATGATCGCTGGTAATGATGATTTGATAGCCTTGCTCAATCCATGTTGGGAGATAATTCGCGAGGATAATATCCGCCTTCCGTGCACTATTACGATATTGTGAGGAGTCCAGTCCGAATTTATGGCCGGTATCATCAATATTCATTGGATGGATCAATAAGAAATCAGGATGATATTGGGTACGTAGATATTCAGCATCGACGAACAGATGATCATCGGGGTAATGATCCGCTTGATAAAAGCAGCCATATTGAATTGCGAGTTGTGTATCGCAAGTAAAGCGGTCTCGAGTGGCGACAAAAGGCGCTCTATTGTACAGTTCACTAACCCAATAATAGGCCGCAGCGGCAGTGGTTTTTTCTGCTTTTCGTGCAAGTGAAAAAATACTTTCAAAGTGGGATAAACGTACGATGTCATTATTGACAATGCCGCTATTTGCAGGAGAAATCCCCGTCAAAATGCATTCATATAGAGGCCGAGACATCGAGGGCAACTCACTCTCCATTTTATAAAGCGTGGCTTGGTCAGCTTCAATCAATGCATTGAGATAGCCCATGCAATCATGGGCTACTGAATAGGTTAGGCCGTCAAGGACAACAAGTATAACTTTATCAGACATGAGAAATTTTATTCCTAAAGGCACATTATTGCTGGTGAATTAAGACTTGTTGTTGCCACATTTTGGGTAATGTGCGAGAAGATTTTTCCCACCCTTCGGCATCTTTAATGGGGTGCACATTCTTATATTGTTCATCCGGTAACAATTTAGCTTTAATATCATCGGGTAATGTTAGATATTCGGCACGAATAGGACGCGCATAACCTTCCGCTAAATTGATTTGTCCCTTGTCACTAAAGATAAATTCACGCGCTAATTTTGCTGCATTAGGGTTTTTTGCATATTTATTAATGATGGTGGTGTAGCCAGAAATAACAGAGCCATCAGAGGGAATGACAACCGTAAAACGATCACGATTGATTTGGTCACGATAATTTAGCGCATTGAAATCCCAGAGGATACCAACTTCAACTTCGCCTTTTTCGATATTGGCGACCGTAGGGTCATTAACGGATAGACGTTTTTGTTTGGCTAATTCACCAAAAAACTCGATAGCAGGCTGTAAATTGTTTTCATCACCACCACGAGCAAAAGCAGCGGCTAAGACAGCATTATTCGCTTGGGCGGCAATACCCACATCACCCACAGTCACTCTATATTTGCCTTTCAATAGGTCATCCCAACTTTTTGGGGCATCTTTGACGAGATCGTTGTTAATCATAAAGGCGATCGTTCCAGTATAAGCGAGGGCCCAGTGACCCTCTTTATCTTTTGCCCAATCAGGAATTTGTGACCATGTGGTAGGTTTGTAAGGCTGAGTAACCCCTTTTAGTACGGCAACAGGGCCAAATGATGCACCCACATCACCAATATCGGCAGTGGCGTTGTTTTTCTCTGCGGCAAACTTTGCAATTTCTTGTGCAGAGCTCATGTCCGTATCTTGATGTTTCAATCCGTAGGTTTTTTCGAGATCTTGCCAAGTTCCTTTCCAGTTAGCCCAAGTGTCTGGCATACCAACACTGTAAACTTGTCCTTCTTGTTTGGCTGCATTAATTAATGGGGTTAAATCAGCATCATTCGCTAAAGCAAGGCTTGATGTTGTTAGAGAAATCAAAACAGCAGGTACGATCGCTTTCATTTTCTTCTCACTATAGTGGAGGCGTATTGGTTAATTAGCATGCTAATTTTCTAACGTGACAGTGAGTTGACGGTTTTGTGACACTTTTTCGATATTTTGTGGAAGAAATTGTCTAAAAAGTGTCAAAAATAACCACTAAAAATGACGCATTACATCGTATTAGGCCACGCGTTTTTGCATCCATTCATGACGTTAACTACCGACAGCGTATAGATCATGGATTGACGGCGTGCACGCTCCCTTTTTCACTAGCAGCGATAGTGTGATGCTTCATTTACAGGTTGCCTAGTTGCTCCTCCAGATATTTAATAGAGAAAGAGTAAAAATTGTTTATATCAATAAAAGATGTGAAAAATGAAAAAAGTAACATTAGTTGGAACAGAGCAAGGCTGGTGGTTTGTTTGTTTTGCTGGACGTTTATGGTTACCACAAGGTGATGTGCCGCATGGAACGGCAAGTGACTGGTTATTATCCGGAAAAATTGCAACGCCGATTGGTGAGTGGCAAGGTGAAACCGTTTGGCTGATTGCTGAAAAAATGCCCGCAGATATGGCATCGCCTCGTTTGGTCGCTTCACAAGATGAAGGGTTGTTTCGTTTAGCAGGAAGAGGGGTACAACTCGCGGAATTTTACCGTTCACATCGCTATTGTGGATACTGTGGAACGGCGATGCGCCATAGTACAACCGAATGGGCATGTCTTTGTGACCATTGTCATGAGCGCTACTATCCACAAATTGCTCCTTGCATTATTGTCGCTATTCGTCGTGATGACCACATATTACTGGCTCAGCATCGTCGCCATACTCAAAACCCTCTCTTTACTGTGCTTGCGGGGTTTGTTGAAGTCGGTGAAACATTAGAAGAAGCTGTTGCGCGCGAAGTCATGGAAGAAAGTGGTATCAAAGTTCGCCATATTCGCTATGTGTCTTCTCAGCCTTGGCCATTTCCACACTCTTTGATGATGGGGTTTCTTGCCGATTATGAAAGCGGTGAAATCAACGTTGATCCGAAGGAATTAGTCAGTGCTGGGTGGTATCACTACAACAATTTACCGAAAATCCCTCCGAGTGACACTATTGCGAGACGTTTAATTGAGGATACCGTGGCACTCTGTCGCCAAGAGGACTATTGAGCGCCTAAATTGCCTAGGCGCTGATATTGTTATCTTTAACATGATATACTGAGCTTGCTTCAAGTTGTCGTGTTGTTGACTATGTTCATGTGTTTGCGTTGTATAACTATCAATGATCGAGTGACTCACCCTCTTGTTGCTTAGCAGCATCTCAAATTTTTGGAGTATACGAGTGTCACCCTTAGCCATTTGCGGCGGCCACTGATTATAATGGAGTAAATAATGACTGAGTTGAAAAATGACCGCTATCTACGTGCCTTGCTACGTCAGCCTGTAGATACCACCCCTGTATGGATGATGCGTCAAGCAGGGCGTTACCTACCGGAGTACAAAGCAACTCGCGCACAGGCTGGTGATTTTATTTCTCTGTGCAAAAACACTGAACTGGCCTGTGAAGTGACACTTCAGCCATTACGCCGTTTTCCATTAGATGCTGCAATTCTCTTTTCTGATATTCTGACTATTCCCGATGCAATGGGGCTTGGTCTCTATTTTGAGACTGGGGAAGGCCCTCGTTTCAAAAAGCCCATTACGAGCCTGAGTGATATTAAAAAGATTCCTGTGCCTGACCCTGAAATGGAACTGGGTTATGTGATGGATGCGGTTAGAGCGATCCGTAAAGCGCTGAATGGCGATGTACCTCTTATTGGTTTTTCGGGAAGTCCTTGGACCCTTGCCACTTACATGATTGAAGGTGGAAGCAGTAAAGCATTCACTAAAATCAAAAAAATGATGTATGAAGAGCCAAATGCCCTTCACTTATTGCTCGATAAGCTAGCGGATAGCGTTATTTTATATTTAAATGCGCAAATTCGTGCGGGTGCTCAATCGGTGATGATCTTTGACACATGGGGTGGTGTACTGACAAAGCGTGATTACCAACAATTCTCGCTCCACTATATGCATAAGATCATTGATGGCCTACAGCGTGAAAACGAAGGTCGCCGTGTGCCTGTGACGTTATTTACAAAGGGGGGCGGGCAATGGCTAGAAGAGATGGCGGCAACGGGTTGTGATGCTTTAGGATTGGATTGGACAACGGAAATTGCCGATGCGCGCCGTCGTGTTGGTGATAAAGTTGCATTGCAGGGCAATATGGATCCATCAATGTTATATGCGCCAGTACCGCGTATCGAAGAAGAAGTTAAAAATATACTTGCGGGCTTTGGTCAAGGTAATGGGCATGTCTTTAACTTAGGCCATGGTATTCATCAAGATGTTCCGCCTGAGCATGCGGGAGCATTCGTAGAAGCCGTTCATCGTTTTTCACGTCAATACCATCAATAGTTGATCGGTTTTTAAACAGCGTACTGATATATTCTTGTAAGTACGCTGTTATCTTCTATCATTAATCGTTAATCATATTTAGTATTGAGTTCACCATGACAATAGATACCCACTTGTTGCGACAACAGCAAATAGAAAACGCACAACGGGTTGTATTACGTGATGAGGATTTACAACCGACTTTGATTGGTGGAGCCGATGTTGGTTTTGAACAACAAGGCGCTATCACACGTGCGGTGATAGCGGTTTTATCTTGGCCCGACTTACAATTGGTTGAATATCAGATTGCACGAATACCGACTCAGTTACCTTATATCCCTGGATTACTCTCTTTTCGTGAAGTGCCCGGGTTGGTAGCGGCTTGGGAACAACTCAATCATAAACCTGAATTAGTGTTAGTTGATGGGCAAGGAATCGCTCATCCTCGACGTTTTGGTGTTGCATGCCATTTTGGCTTACAGGTTGATATTCCTACAATCGGGGTTGCTAAAAGTCGATTGTATGGCGACTATAAATTGGTCGATGAGGAAAAAGACAGTGTCCAACCACTGACCCATGGAGAAGAACCACTTGGATGGGTGCTGAGAAGCAAAAAGCGTTGTAACCCACTGTTTATTTCGCCAGGTCACAAAGTGAGTGTTGACTCTTCCTTAAAATGGGTCGAAGGTTGTTTGAAGGGCTACAGACTCCCAGAGCCAACACGTTTTGCGGATGGAATTGCCTCGAATCGAGCGTTTTTTGAGCGAATGAAAGGGAAATCTAGCTAATTATCAGCAAAATATGTGGCATTGTCCGATTTTCAGGTAAACTGCGAAGCATTAAGATTGATGAGTCAGAAATTATGTTAAGAAATCCCATTCATTTGAGGTTGGAAAAACTAGAAAGCTGGCAACATGTTACTTTTATGGCATGCTTGTGCGAAAGAATGTACCCCAACTTTCAAATGTTTTGCCAACAAAGTTCGTTTGCTGATGCAAAAGTTTACCGCGCCATACTTGATTTGGTTTGGGAAACACTGGTCGTAAAAGATAGCAAAATTAATTTCGACAATCAGTTAGAAAAATTAGAGGAAATCATCCCATCGGCTGATGATTTTGACATGTATGGCGTTTATCCAGCGATTGATGCTTGTATTGCCTTAGGCGAAGTCATTCACTCTAAATTAAGCGGTGAGACCCTGAGTCATGCTATTGCGGTTAGTGAAGTGTCGATTCGTACCGTTGCTATGCTCGAAATGACGCAAGCCGGAAAGGAAATGTCAGAGCAGGAACTAAAAGAATTATCCTCTGTTGAGGAAGAATGGGATATCCAGTGGGAAATTTTCCGTTTACTGGCTGCCTGTGAAGAGCGAGACTTAGAGTTAATTAATGGATTAAAAGCTGACCTCCGCGAGGCGGGAGTCAGTAATATTGGCATTGCAATCAGCTAATTTTCGCGTTTTCATTGATAAAACGTGACTTAGAGCAGTAATGCTGATGACTAAGACTTCACATTTGCCCCTAGACTGGTCTACATTTAGGGGCAAGAAGAGAAGTGGCTATCGGGGGCGTGTATCAGGGGCTGTCAATTTGGCATATCCGACGCACTCGATGCTTTGCAAACGATAAACACACTGTGTAAGGATAATTTATGAACAAGACTGAATTAGTTGATGCTATCGCAGAATCAGCAGATCTGACTAAAGTACAGGCAAAAGCAGCATTAGAATCAACACTGAATGCTATCTCAGAAACGCTGAAAAAAGGCGAGCAAGTACAACTGGTCGGTTTCGGTACTTTCAAAGTCAGCCACCGTGCAGAGCGTACCGGTCGTAACCCGCAAACTCGCGAAGAAATCACTATCCCAGCAACTAACGTTCCTGCTTTCTCTGCCGGTAAAGCACTGAAAGAAGCGGTAAAATAAGAAAGTTGCAAACAAGAATTATCAGGAGGGGGAGACTACGACCCCTTTTGTTCATTCGGAAAGGGTTGCTGGTATTGGGAGCACTCTCAATGCTCAGCGCCTGTTCTTCTCGCTCTAACTTCCCAGAATTTAGTGCAAGTGGATTTATCGCTGATAATGGCGTAATCCGTATGTGGCGTCTGAACGATGCTAAACATGACCCTCAAGTGCTAATGGTGGTTTACAGCCCCTATAAAGGCACCGATACCTCAGTTAATTTCTTTGAATACCGTTCAGGTCAGCTTTGGCAAATCCGTAGCCAGATCTTAAATGCAGGCGAACAAGAAATCATGGAACAGCTTCGCTTTGATAAAAACGATGATGTCGTTTTTATGCAACGCGTAGAAAAAGATCGCAAAACAGCTCTGTCGTCTGATGATATTATCCGCTGGCGTTTTGAAGCGAAACGTATTCTCGATATTAATACAGCCCTAGTTGTTGGTGATGTTAAGTTGTATCAAGGTCACTGGTCACAAGACAAAGTGGTTACTTGTGAAGGCGATACCAAAAAAGTCATCTTTGAGCCTTATGCTCAGAATTGGTTAGAAAATCGGGCAAAGGTGTGGCATAAGCAATTAAATATTGCTTGGTTGGAATCGCCCGAAGGAAATCAGCTTTTGATGGTAGCAGATACGGATTTTTGTCGCTGGCAACCTAGTAAAGATTCATTGTAATCTCACCGCTTGTCGTCTTGCGCATTCTCACGTTGTTGGCTTCAGCAACTCACCCCCCCAGTCACATACCTGTGTATACTCCTGAAGATAAGTTACTGTGCCGCCTAGTTAGGCTACGAAATACTTAGAGCTTTTGTCTGTTAGAAACAAAAACAGAAATACAATAAAAAAGCTGATAAAGCGGTTTTGTTGAAACCTGTTTATCAGCTTAATGGACTGAGTTTTTTGTGGTCGTTACTTCAAACGTGCAATGGCACGATAGCCAATATCTTTACGGTAAAAACTGCCATCCCAATGGATATTTGCCGCGGCTTGATAGGCTTTTTGCTGGGCTTGAGCAATATCATTACCGAGGGCTGTGACACACAGTACGCGCCCGCCAGCCGTTACGACATCGCCATCTTTCAGTTTTGTTCCCGCATGGAACACTTTGCTATCTGTCGCTTCTTCGGTTGGTAAACCGAGGATCACATCACCGTTACGATAGTCGCCAGGGTAACCACCCGCAGCAATAACAATGCCTAATGCAGGGCGCTCATCCCATGATGAACCCTTACCTGCTAACTCACCTTTTGCGCCAGCAAGACATAATTCAACGAGATCAGATTGTAGACGCATCATAATTGGCTGAGTTTCAGGATCACCAAAACGGCAGTTAAACTCGATAACTTTTGGATTGCCTGCTTTGTCAATCATGAGTCCTGCATAGAGGAAACCTTGATAGCGATGACCTTCTGCATCCATCCCTTGCACTGTTGGATAGATAACTTGTTCCATAACGCGTTGGTGGATCTCATCTGTCACAACAGGAGCGGGGGAATATGCCCCCATACCGCCAGTATTCAATCCGGTATCACCATCACCAACACGTTTGTGATCTTGACTGGTTGCCATAGGAATAACATTTTCACCATCCACCATGACGATAAAACTGGCTTCTTCGCCATCAAGGAATTCCTCAATAACGATACGATGACCTGCATCACCAAATGCATTACCCGCAAGCATATCCTGTACGGCATCTTTAGCTTCTTCGAGCGTCATCGCGACGATCACACCTTTACCCGCAGCAAGTCCATCGGCTTTAATTACGATGGGGGCACCGACTCTATCTAAGTAGGCTAATGCTGGTTCTACCTCGGTAAAATTTTGATAGGCAGCGGTTGGAATATTATGGCGAGCTAAGAAGTCCTTAGTAAAAGCCTTAGAGCCTTCTAGCTGGGCCGCTCCTTGAGTCGGCCCAAAAATGGTTAGGCCTGCTTTTTGAAATGCGTCAACCACCCCAAGTACTAAAGGCGCCTCAGGCCCAACAATGGTTAAGCCAATTTGCTTTTCTTTTGCAAACGTTAATAAACCATCAATATCAGTTGCAGAAATAGCAACATTTTCCAGTGATGGTTCTAATGCAGTACCTGCATTACCTGGAGCGACATAAACTTTATCTGCAAGCGGAGATTGTGCCGCTTTCCACGCTAAAGCATGTTCGCGGCCGCCACCACCAATAATTAAAATATTCATACTGTTACCCCACGTTAAATTAATGGCGGAAATGACGCATATTCGTGAAAATCATGGCAATACCATGTTCGTTAGCGGCATCAATGACTTCGTTATCGCGAATAGAGCCTCCAGGCTGGATCACACAAGTGACACCAACTGCTGCTGCTGCATCAATACCATCTCGGAATGGGAAAAAGGCATCGGATGCCATTGCACAACCTGCGACTTCTAAGCCTTCATCGGCGGCTTTGATACCCGCTATTTTGGCTGAGTAGACTCGACTCATTTGGCCTGCACCAATTCCAATTGTCATATCGTTTTTGGCATACACAATCGCATTGGACTTCACAAATTTAGCCACCTTCCAGCAGAACATAGCATCTTTTAATTCACGTTCAGTCGGTTGACGTTTTGTGACTACACGTAGCTCATCGGCCTGAACCATGCCTAAATCACGATCTTGTACTAGCAAACCGCCATTAACACGTTTGAAATCTAGCCCCGCAATAGGTTTATTCCACTCTCCACAGGTCAGAACTCGAACATTTTGCTTTGTTGCTAATATAGAAAGCGCATCGTCTGCAACGGTTGGCGCGATAATGACTTCAACGAATTGACGTTCAATAATGGCTTCGGCGGTCGTTTTATCTAGCATACGGTTAAATGCGATAATGCCACCAAAAGCCGAAGTTGGATCGGTTTTAAATGCACGTTCATACGCCGCGTGGATGTTGTTACCGATTGCAACACCACAAGGGTTAGCGTGTTTGACTATCACACACGCAGGCTCTTCAAAAGATTTTACGCATTCCAAAGCGGCATCTGTGTCCGCTATATTATTATAAGACAATGCCTTGCCTTGGATCTGTGTCGCTGTTGCGATAGACGCTTCTTGAGGATTTTCTTCTATATAGAAAGCGGCATCTTGATGGCTGTTTTCGCCATAGCGCATATCTTGTTTTTTAATGAAGTTTAAATTCAAGGTACGAGGAAAGCGTCCGGAAGGCTGTGTTGTATCACCATAATAAGGAGCGACTAGCTCACCAAAATAGTTAGCAATCATGCTGTCATACGCAGCGGTATGTTCGAATGCTTTAATTGCAAGGTCAAAACGTGTGGACCAATTTAATGAATTATCGTGATTATCGAGTTCTTCTATGATTTTTTCGTAATCAAGGCAGTTAACAACAATCGCGACATCTTTATGGTTTTTAGCCGCAGAGCGAACCATTGTTGGCCCACCAATATCGATGTTCTCAACAGCATCTTCTAAAGTGCAATTAGGTTTGGCAACTGTTTGTGCGAATGGATATAAATTTACAACGACCATATCTATCGGCTCGATAGCATGCTGTTGCATGATTGCATCATCTATACCTCGGCGGCCTAAAATACCGCCATGCACTTTAGGGTGTAGTGTTTTTACTCGCCCATCCATCATTTCAGGGAACCCCGTATAGTCTGAAACTTCGGTAACGTTTAACCCTGACTCTGCAAGCAGTTTTGCGGTTCCACCGGTAGAGAGCAGTTCAACACCTCGCTGAGAAAGCGCCTTAGCGAATTCAACAACACCTGTTTTATCAGAAACACTGAGAAGGGCACGACGAATAGGACGAAGCTGTTGCATGAGATAGATCCCTTGGATAAGAAAGCAATAAAACCGTAAGAGTTAGTGGAAAGAGTAAAATGACTCTTCTTATATATCTATTGTGTGTTGCCATCGCTTAAATGCATCAACATCGTAATAGATAGAGATAACCTACTAACAATTTCAGAACATAAAAACAAAATCAACGATGAATTTTCAGGCTAATTGTAACGCAAACGTTTGCGTAATGCGCGTTATATTTTAATTATTTTTATGATTGTGGATAACATTGTGAATAAGACTGTATAAGGGGGTGTTTTGCTGTGGAATGCATCAATCAAACAAAAAAGTGAAAAAAAGAGTTGCCAGAATTTCCTGACTCCCTATAATGCGCATCCGTTGTCACGACAAACCGCTTCGGTGGTCAGGTTGAAAAAGAAACCCTCGTGATGACTGAGGTGAAAAAGAGAGAAAAAGTTAAAAATAATCACTTGACTTTCTGACAGAAAAATGTAGTATACGACACCTCGCGACAACAACCTAAACGGTTAATATCGAAAGATAAAGTCGCAACGCTCTTTAACAATTTATCAGACAATCTGTGTGGGCACTCACAGGACACTATCAAAAAAATATTTGATTTTAAGTCTTGAAGAGTGACTAACACGTTAATTCATATATGAACTAACAATGTGCAATTCGATTGTGGAAGGATAACGCGAAGGCGAGTGAGCATTTCCAAGACAGTACTGAGGTACGGCGAGGAAAGCGGAGCGAAGCCGACAATGTTAGCCGAACAGAAGCGAATTGATAAACAGTTTAATTCTTTGAGCATCAAACACTTTTAATTGAAGAGTTTGATCATGGCTCAGATTGAACGCTGGCGGCAGGCCTAACACATGCAAGTCGAGCGGTAACAGGGGAAGCTTGCTTCCCGCTGACGAGCGGCGGACGGGTGAGTAATGTATGGGGATCTGCCCGATAGAGGGGGATAACTACTGGAAACGGTGGCTAATACCGCATAATCTCTAAGGAGCAAAGCAGGGGACCTTCGGGCCTTGCGCTATCGGATGAACCCATATGGGATTAGCTAGTAGGTGGGGTAATGGCTCACCTAGGCGACGATCCCTAGCTGGTCTGAGAGGATGATCAGCCACACTGGGACTGAGACACGGCCCAGACTCCTACGGGAGGCAGCAGTGGGGAATATTGCACAATGGGCGCAAGCCTGATGCAGCCATGCCGCGTGTATGAAGAAGGCCCTAGGGTTGTAAAGTACTTTCAGTCGGGAGGAAGGCGTTGATGCTAATATCATCAACGATTGACGTTACCGACAGAAGAAGCACCGGCTAACTCCGTGCCAGCAGCCGCGGTAATACGGAGGGTGCAAGCGTTAATCGGAATTACTGGGCGTAAAGCGCACGCAGGCGGTTGATTAAGTTAGATGTGAAATCCCCGGGCTTAACCTGGGAATGGCATCTAAGACTGGTCAGCTAGAGTCTTGTAGAGGGGGGTAGAATTCTATGTGTAGCGGTGAAATGCGTAGAGATGTGGAGGAATACCGGTGGCGAAGGCGGCCCCCTGGACAAAGACTGACGCTCAGGTGCGAAAGCGTGGGGAGCAAACAGGATTAGATACCCTGGTAGTCCACGCTGTAAACGATGTCGATTTGGAGGTTGTGCCCTTGAGGTGTGGCTTCCGGAGCTAACGCGTTAAATCGACCGCCTGGGGAGTACGGCCGCAAGGTTAAAACTCAAATGAATTGACGGGGGCCCGCACAAGCGGTGGAGCATGTGGTTTAATTCGATGCAACGCGAAGAACCTTACCTACTCTTGACATCCAGAGAATTTAGCAGAGATGCTTTAGTGCCTTCGGGAACTCTGAGACAGGTGCTGCATGGCTGTCGTCAGCTCGTGTTGTGAAATGTTGGGTTAAGTCCCGCAACGAGCGCAACCCTTATCCTTTGTTGCCAGCGATTCGGTCGGGAACTCAAAGGAGACTGCCGGTGATAAACCGGAGGAAGGTGGGGATGACGTCAAGTCATCATGGCCCTTACGAGTAGGGCTACACACGTGCTACAATGGCGTATACAAAGAGAAGCGACCTCGCGAGAGCAAGCGGAACTCATAAAGTACGTCGTAGTCCGGATTGGAGTCTGCAACTCGACTCCATGAAGTCGGAATCGCTAGTAATCGTAGATCAGAATGCTACGGTGAATACGTTCCCGGGCCTTGTACACACCGCCCGTCACACCATGGGAGTGGGTTGCAAAAGAAGTAGGTAGCTTAACCTTCGGGAGGGCGCTTACCACTTTGTGATCCATGACTGGGGTGAAGTCGTAACAAGGTAACCGTAGGGGAACCTGCGGTTGGATCACCTCCTTACCATTGAAGTGTTTCTGTGAAGTGTTCACACAGATTGTCTGATGAAAAGTAGAGCAATAGGCTATACGTGGGAGACTTACCACAGGGTAAGACTTGCATGAAATAGGCCACAACATAGTTGTGCAATATTTCGTGTCCCCTTCGTCTAGAGGCCTAGGACACCGCCCTTTCACGGCGGTAACAGGGGTTCGAATCCCCTAGGGGACGCCAATTGCGCCGATATCGAGTGAAAGACGATGTCCTCAATAATGATTAAACTAATTCACTGAGTTAGTTTAACAATTATGCTCTTTAACAATCTGGAACAAGCTGAAAATTGAAACAACGCACATTGTTTATCGCTTAAACAATGTGAGAGTCTCTCAAAAATCTCAACGCGAATGCTGTTTTGTCATGATGGCAAATGTAATGAGCGAGCAGTGTGAAATTCAAGGCGGACAGCGCACAGCAAGCGCAGCGTACATTGGTACGTGAGCATTGCGAGCACTGCCCAACGCAGAAGTTCACCACGCGCAGCCATTACCGGTCAGAACGACACGAAAAGACACCTTCGGGTTGTGAGGTTAAGCGACTAAGCGTACACGGTGGATGCCTAGGCAATCAGAGGCGATGAAGGACGTGCTAATCTGCGAAAAGCGTCGGTAAGGTGATATGAACCGCTATAGCCGACGATGTCCGAATGGGGAAACCCAGTGCAATTCGTTGCACTATCGTTTGATGAATCCATAGTCAAACGAGGCGAACCGAGGGAACTGAAACATCTCAGTACCTCGAGGAAAAGAAATCAACCGAGATTCCCCTGGTAGCGGCGAGCGAACGGGGAGCAGCCCAGAGTCTTAATCAGCATCAGCATCAGGAGAACGGTCTGGAAAGTCCGGCAGTAAAGGGTGATAGCCCCGTATCCGAAGGTGTTGGTGTTGTGAACTCGACGAGTAGGGCGGGACACGTGTTATCCTGTCTGAATATGGGGGGACCATCCTCCAAGGCTAAATACTCCTGATTGACCGATAGTGAACCAGTACCGTGAGGGAAAGGCGAAAAGAACCCCGGCGAGGGGAGTGAAATAGAACCTGAAACCGTGTACGTACAAGCAGTGGGAGCACCTTTTAGGTGTGACTGCGTACCTTTTGTATAATGGGTCAGCGACTTATATTCTGTAGCAAGGTTAACCGTATAGGGGAGCCGTAGGGAAACCGAGTCTTAACTGGGCGAATAAGTTGCAGGGTATAGACCCGAAACCCGGTGATCTAGCCATGGGCAGGTTGAAGGTTGGGTAACACTAACTGGAGGACCGAACCGACTAATGTTGAAAAATTAGCGGATGACTTGTGGCTGGGGGTGAAAGGCCAATCAAACCGGGAGATAGCTGGTTCTCCCCGAAAGCTATTTAGGTAGCGCCTCGTGAACTCATCTTCGGGGGTAGAGCACTGTTTCGGCTAGGGGGTCATCCCGACTTACCAACCCGATGCAAACTACGAATACCGAAGAATGTTATCACGGGAGACACACGGCGGGTGCTAACGTTCGTCGTGAAGAGGGAAACAACCCAGACCGCCAGCTAAGGTCCCAAAGTTATGGTTAAGTGGGAAACGAAGTGGGAAGGCTCAGACAGCCAGGATGTTGGCTTAGAAGCAGCCATCATTTAAAGAAAGCGTAATAGCTCACTGGTCGAGTCGGCCTGCGCGGAAGATGTAACGGGGCTAAACCATGCACCGAAGCTGCGGCAGCGACATTTAGATGTTGTTGGGTAGGGGAGCGTTCTGTAAGCCTGTGAAGGTGTGCTGTGAGGCATGCTGGAGGTATCAGAAGTGCGAATGCTGACATAAGTAACGATAATGCGGGTGAAAAACCCGCACGCCGGAAGACCAAGGGTTCCTGTCCAACGTTAATCGGGGCAGGGTGAGTCGACCCCTAAGGCGAGGCAGAAATGCGTAGTCGATGGGAAACAGGTTAATATTCCTGTACTGGTGATAATTGCGATGGGGGGACGGAGAAGGCTAGGCTGGCCGGGCGACGGTTGTCCCGGTTTAAGGATGTAGGCAGGTGAATTAGGCAAATCCGGTTCACTACATGCTGAGGTCTGATGACGAGTCACTACGGTGGCGAAGTAGCTCATGCCCCGCTTCCAGGAAAAGCCTCTAAGCTCTAGATTATCATTAATCGTACCCCAAACCGACACAGGTGGTCAGGTAGAGAATACTCAGGCGCTTGAGAGAACTCGGGTGAAGGAACTAGGCAAAATGGTGCCGTAACTTCGGGAGAAGGCACGCTGGCGCTAGGTGAAGTCCCTCGCGGATGGAGCTGAAGCCAGTCGCAGATACCAGCTGGCTGCAACTGTTTATTAAAAACACAGCACTGTGCAAACACGAAAGTGGACGTATACGGTGTGACGCCTGCCCGGTGCTGGAAGGTTAATTGATGGGGTTATCCGTAAGGAGAAGCTCTTGATCGAAGCCCCAGTAAACGGCGGCCGTAACTATAACGGTCCTAAGGTAGCGAAATTCCTTGTCGGGTAAGTTCCGACCTGCACGAATGGCGTAATGATGGCCAGGCTGTCTCCACCCGAGACTCAGTGAAATTGAACTCGCTGTGAAGATGCAGTGTACCCGCGGCAAGACGGAAAGACCCCGTGAACCTTTACTATAGCTTGACACTGAACATTGAGCCTTGATGTGTAGGATAGGTGGGAGGCTTTGAAGTGTGGACGCCAGTCTGCATGGAGCCAACCTTGAAATACCACCCTTTAATGTTTGATGTTCTAACGTGGCCCCATCATCTGGGGTGCGGACAGTGTCTGGTGGGTAGTTTGACTGGGGCGGTCTCCTCCCAAAGAGTAACGGAGGAGCACGAAGGTTGGCTAAGCATGGTCGGACATCATGCGGTTAGTGCAAAGGCATAAGCCAGCTTGACTGCGAGAGTGACGGCTCGAGCAGGTACGAAAGTAGGTCTTAGTGATCCGGTGGTTCTGAATGGAAGGGCCATCGCTCAACGGATAAAAGGTACTCCGGGGATAACAGGCTGATACCGCCCAAGAGTTCATATCGACGGCGGTGTTTGGCACCTCGATGTCGGCTCATCACATCCTGGGGCTGAAGTAGGTCCCAAGGGTATGGCTGTTCGCCATTTAAAGTGGTACGCGAGCTGGGTTTAGAACGTCGTGAGACAGTTCGGTCCCTATCTGCCGTGGGCGTTGGAAGATTGAAAGGGGCTGCTCCTAGTACGAGAGGACCGGAGTGGACGCACCACTGGTGTTCGGGTTGTCATGCCAATGGCACTGCCCGGTAGCTAAGTGCGGAAGAGATAACCGCTGAAAGCATCTAAGCGGGAAACTTGCCTTGAGATGAGTCTTCCCTGACTCTTTAAGGGTCCTAAAGGAACGTTTAAGACTAAGACGTTGATAGGCTGGGTGTGTAAGCGTAGCGATACGTTGAGCTAACCAGTACTAATGAACCGTGAGGCTTAACCTGACAACACCGAAGGTGTTTTAGAGAGAACGTTGTGAAGCGCACGCAGAGTGCGAGAAATTAGCTTGTTCAAGATTGCTGTTCTGGTTGGTGGAAGCCGACGGGAACGAAAACCGAATTTGTCTGGCGGCAATAGCGCGGTGGTCCCACCTGACCCCATGCCGAACTCAGCAGTGAAACGCCGTAGCGCCGATGGTAGTGTGGGGTCTCCCCATGTGAGAGTAGGGAACTGCCAGACATTAAATTAGTGAGAAAGCCACCCGATGGGTGGCTTTTTTGCGTTTGGGGGATGTGATACCGTTTTATCATCCTTCTGCCTTACTGTCACCACCAACCCCATCCCCGGCGCTTCCTTGCCAATCCTGCACCAGCGAACCGCATATTGATGGCCAATACATTGAGTAGAGATAAAGGAATGGCTCACTATTCGACTTATTTTCATGGTTGAGATCATTTTATAGGATGACTGGTGTTTATTTTTATGAATCGCAATCGGTATCTAAATAACATAATGGAACATAATGGTTTAGATCGCTTTATCATACTGAGTACTCGATATCCATCTCATCAACTTATAGGTAAATAACTCGCTAGCTTATAAGCTCTGGCCTCAGAGGCTGTTAGGGGAGAGTCAAATAGCGGTAGAGATCATTGACGACCTTTAGCTCATTCTTGTTGAAGATGGTTTTTTATTATTCTGACCATAATAGAAGGAAACGAATATTTATTGAGTATCGATAATAATTTAGCGATCTATAAGTAAGTTTTAACACTTTAACAATTAAATTTTTGAAAATTAATTAATTTAAAGAATGAATCAGTCGTTTAAAGCGTTTTTTTCTGCATTTTTTATTAAAATACGACAACTAATAATATCAATAAAATCAACTCATAAAGTAAAAGTCATCCAGTTTATTGATCTTATGCCATTTCTGCTTGCTATATCGGTTAGTGATAAACGAGTCACGCATCCTTTATGAGGGCTAGTTCGAATACGAGATATAGGTGTAGAGTTGCATGAGTGATGATTGGCCGCTTACATTTTACTGCTATTAATTGCTATTTATCATTCGCTACAGCATCGAGTCTCACTCCTTCCTGCCATCTTTCTATCCAATCAGCTACTTCTTCCAGATTCGATAAATTACATATTATATAAATACAAATTCTAATAAATTTTGAGTTATATAACCTGATGGTTTTTATAATAATATCTTTATAATCAATTAATTATAAGTCTTATATATTTATAAGGAGAAGTGAATTTAATCTAATATCTTGAAATTATTTCAATTGGTCGTGAAAGTCTCGACATTGGGGGCAATTTTAGTTAAATTGTTTGGCATTCTAGAAGTCTAAACGTATAAATGTATAAAAGGGGATAAAGGATGCCAATTCGTTTACCAGATGAGTTGCCCGCGGTAAATTTCTTGCGAGAAGAAAATGTTTTTGTCATGACAACGACAAGAGCAAGCCTTCAGGAGATCCGTCCCTTGAAAGTATTACTGCTTAACTTAATGCCTAAAAAGATTGAAACTGAAAACCAATTTTTACGTTTACTATCGAATACTCCGCTTCAAGTCGATATTCAATTATTACGTATTGACCAGCGAGAATCTAAAAATACTCCAACAGAACATTTGGATACGTTTTATTGTGACTTTGACGATATTAAAGACCAAAACTTTGATGGATTAATCGTCACGGGTGCACCCCTTGGCCTAGTGGAGTTTTGTGATGTGGCGTATTGGGAACAAATAGAAAAAGTTCTTCACTGGGCGAAGGATCATGTGACATCGACCCTATTTGTTTGCTGGGCTGTGCAAGCGGCGCTTAAAGTACTTTATGACCTCCCTAAATGGACTCGAGAAGAAAAGCTATCTGGTATCTATCAGCATGATACCCTTGAACCTTTCGCCTTGTTAACAAGGGGATTTGATGGCTCTTTTTATGCACCACATTCACGTTATGCTGATTTTCCTGAAAAACTTATTCGCGAGTATACCGATTTAGAAATATTGGCGAGTTCACAAGAAGCGGGCGCATATTTATTCGCATCGAAAGATAAACGACTGGTTTTTGTTACAGGTCATCCGGAATATGATGCCGAAACCCTTGCTCAGGAATATTGGCGTGATATGGATGCAGGCCTCTCACCTAAAATACCGTGTAATTATTTTAAAGAAAATGATCCGGAAAAGGATCCCATTGTTAGCTGGCGTAGTCATGGTCACCTACTTTTCTCTAATTGGTTGAATTATTATGTGTATCAGATCACACCTTTTGATCTTAGCCATATGGAACCTACTTTAGACTAAAAAACAGTCAATATTCTAGTAAAATAGCGATTTAAAAGAGTATTAAATGTGAGTTGTAAGTATTTTTAGTTAGTTAAACTAAGTTATGTGTTTTTGGAAGAATCAAAGCAGCCATTTATTGGCTGCTTTTTTGTTTTTTACGATAAATTGATAATGAGTTGTTATTTTCATAACACATTGATTTAACTTATATTTAACATTTTATCATCTTAAAAGGGAACGTATAATCATAATTAAATTTATTTAAATTATGTTTATTATCAAGTGATTATGTTGGTTTTAAAATAAAATGGAAACCGTTTTTGATTTATTTTTATTTTAGGTTAATCTTAATTCTATCGGCGGACATGAATGAGGATTGACTAATGGACCAGCAGTTATCAGCATCAACATTAACGTTTACAAACAGTTTTAATCAGCAAGATAGCGAGGTGCTAACGGCTGATGCTATCGCTTTTCTGTCGGATCTTGCAGAAAAATTTTCAGCTAAAAGAGAATCTTTATTAAAAGAACGGCAGGTTAAACAGCAGCAAATTGACTCAGGCGTGTTACCTGATTTTATTTCAGAAAGTGATTCCATTAAAAATTCCGACTGGAAAATTCAAAATATCCCTGAGGATTTGCGTGATCGCCGAGTCGAGATCACTGGCCCTGTTGAACGCAAAATGGTGATTAATGCACTGAATGCCAATGTAAAAGTTTTTATGGCTGACTTTGAAGATTCCCTTTCTCCGTCATGGGATAAATTGATTGATGGTCAAATAAATTTAAGAGATGCAATTCGTGGGGATATCTCCTATACCAATGAAAATGGAAAGGTCTACCAATTAAAATCTAATCCAGCAGTCCTGATTGCCCGTGTGCGTGGCCTGCATTTAGATGAAAAACATGTATTGCTCGAGGGAAAACCAATTCCTGGTGGCCTGTTTGATTTCGCTCTCTACTTTTTCCATAACTATGCAGCGTTACTGGCAAAAGGAAGTGGCCCTTATTTTTACATACCGAAACTTGAGTCTTGGCAAGAGGCTAAGTGGTGGAGTGATGTGTTTAGCGCGGCTGAAGATACCGTTGGTTTACCAAGAGGAACGATTAAAGCGACCGTTCTTATTGAAACACTGCCTGCTGTTTTTCAAATGGATGAAATTTTATATCACATGCGTCATCACATTGTTGGGCTTAACTGTGGCCGTTGGGATTACATTTTTAGTTATATCAAAACATTAAAAGAGCATTCAGATAGAGTCTTGCCTGATCGTCAGGTAGTGACGATGACACAACCTTTTTTAAGTGCTTATTCGCGTTTATTAATTAAAACCTGCCATCGTAGAGGCGCTTTTGCGATGGGAGGCATGTCGGCCTTTATTCCAAGTAAAGACGCGGAAGAAAACAAGGCTATCTTAGCGAAAGTTAAAGCGGATAAAGAGCTGGAAGCACGCAATGGGCATGATGGTTCTTGGGTTGCACATCCAGGATTGGCTGACACTGTCATGGACGTTTTTAATCACGTTTTAGGTGAACGCAAAAATCAATTAGATGTGTCTCGTGAATCCGATGAAGAGATTAGTGCTCAACAGCTATTACAGCCCTGTGAAGGTGAGAGAACTGAAGCTGGTATGAGAGCCAATATCCGTGTTGCGGTGCAATATATCGAAGCTTGGATCTCTGGGAATGGGTGTGTACCTATTTATGGTTTGATGGAAGATGCCGCGACGGCTGAAATATCTCGTACCTCTATTTGGCAATGGATACGTCATGGAAAGTCACTTTCAAATGGTGAAAAAGTCACGAAAGCACTGTTTGAAGAGATGCTAGATGAAGAGTTGCAAGTCATTCAACAAGAGCTTGGCGATCAAAAATTCCAACATGGTCGTTTCCGTGAAGCAGCAGATTTAATGCGCAGGATAACAACACAGGACGAATTAATAGAATTTTTAACTGTGCCGGGCTACCAACTTATTCAGTAATCAATATAGAACAAAACATCATAGACCCTACATAAATTATAAGGAATACGAACATGACGATATCACGCGCAGAGCAGATTACCCAATTAGAGAACGAATGGAAAAAAGCACGTTGGAAAGGCATTACTCGCCCCTATAGTGCTGAAGAAGTGGTGAAGCTGCGTGGTTCAGTTAACCCAGAACATACGCTTGCGACCAAGGGAGCACAAAGATTATGGGAGCAGCTTCACGGCCAGTCTAAAAAAGGTTATGTGAATGCGTTGGGCGCATTAACCGGCGGTCAAGCATTACAACAAGCGAAAGCAGGCATTGAAGCTATCTATCTTTCTGGTTGGCAAGTCGCTGCGGATGCCAATACGGCTTCAAGTATGTATCCTGACCAATCGTTATATCCCGTGGATTCGGTGCCTTCAGTCGTTAAAAAGATAAATAATACGTTCCGTCGAGCGGATCAAATTCAGTGGGCTAATGGTATTGGACCTGAAAATAAAGAATATATCGATTTCTTTTTACCGATTGTCGCTGATGCAGAAGCTGGTTTTGGTGGCGTTCTTAATGCCTTTGAATTAATGAAAGGCATGATTGAAGCTGGGGCTGCGGCGGTACACTTTGAAGATCAACTAGCGGCGGTTAAAAAGTGTGGCCATATGGGAGGAAAAGTATTAGTTCCAACTCAAGAGGCGGTACAAAAACTAGTTGCCGCTCGACTGGCAGCAGATGTCTCAGGGGTGGCAACTATTCTGATCGCTAGAACTGATGCGGATGCGGCTGATCTTTTAACATCGGACTGTGATCCTTATGATGCTGAATTTATTACAGGGGAAAGAACCAATGAAGGCTTTTTCCGTACGAAAGCAGGGATCGAACAAGCGATTAGCCGTGGATTAGCTTATGCACCATATGCCGATTTAGTTTGGTGTGAAACGTCAAAGCCAGATTTGGAAGCTGCTCGCCAATTTGCTGAGGCGATTCATGCAAAATACCCAGGAAAATTATTGGCTTATAACTGTTCACCTTCATTTAATTGGAAGAAGAATCTAGATGATGCAACGATTGCACGCTTCCAAGATGAACTTTCAGCGATGGGGTACCGTTTCCAATTTATCACCTTAGCGGGGATTCATAGCATGTGGTTTAACATGTTTGACTTAGCTCATGCATATGCGCAAGGAGAGGGAATGAAGCATTATGTTGAGAAGGTACAAGAACGTGAATTTGCGGCTATTAATAAAGGATATACTTTCTCTTCGCATCAACAAGAGGTGGGCACGGGTTACTTTGATAAGGTCACAACCGTCATTCAAGGTGGCACATCGTCAGTCACTGCCTTGACGGGGTCGACAGAAGAAGAACAGTTCTAAAAGGCAAATTTTTGCCTAAGTGACACATCGATTCCTTTTGTTCACGTGTATCTGCTTTTTATTTTTTCGGCACTTTCGAGTGCCGTTTTTTGTCGGGAGCTACTATGACACTATCGACTGAACAGATAATTGCTCAGACAATCTTGCAGGGTTTTGATGCTCAGTATGGTCGTTTTTTAGAAATAACCTCGGGTGCACAAGAACGATTTGAGCGGGCTGATTGGCATGCAATCCAAGATGCGATGAAGCAAAGAATACAACTTTATGACCATCATGTTGGATTGGTGGTGGCTCAGTTGCAATTTATGGGATTAGTTCAGTCATTAACACCGGAAATGTTATCCAGCATCAAACGTGTTTATACCACTCTGTTACCTAATTACCCTCGTTTTGAAATAGCGGAAAGTTTTTTTAATTCAGTGTATTGTCGTCTGTTTAAGCATCGCGAGCTGACACAAGAAAATTTGTTTATATTCACATCTCAACCTGCACGGCGTTTTAGTGATCTTCCCCGGCCACTCGATCGGCAATATTTGGTCAATGGCAGTTTATTTACTGTGTTACAAGAGATACTCAGTGCGCTGCCATTACGATTACGGTGGCGTTCTTTAAATTGGGATGTGCAATGTATTGTTGATAGCTTAATTTCCCGCTTCCCGAACATTCAAGATGAAAGCGTTTCTTTTCATATAGTTAATGAATTGTTTTATCGAAATAAAGCGGCTTGGCTAGTGGGTAAACTCGTTATTAATGATGAGGTTCATCCATTTTTATTACCTATCCACCATGACGCTGATAATAGCCTTTATGTGGACACCTGTTTAACGGGATTTGACGAAGCAAGTATTGTTTTTGGGTTTGCTCGCTCTTATTTTATGGTATATGCCCCTTTTCCTGCGGCATTAGTTTTTTGGTTAAGAGAAATTTTACCCAGTAAATCCATTGCTGAGTTGTATATGGCAATTGGCTGCCAAAAGCATGGTAAAACAGAATATTACCGTGAATACTTGGCTTTTATTAATTTTTCTCGAGAACAATTTACGATAGCGCCGGGGGTTAAAGGAATGGTGATGTTGGTGTTCACTTCACCGTCATTTGATCGGGTATTTAAGTTGATTAAAGACGAGTTTGCCCCCCAAAAAGAGGTCACAAGAGCGCGCGTACAGGAGTGCTATCGGTTGGTGAAGGAGCATGACAGAGTTGGTCGCATGGCCGATACCCAAGAATTTGAAAATTTTATCATAGATAAACGCTATATCAGTGATGAGTTAATGGAGGAGTTGCGAAAGGAAACTCCGTCATTAATTGAAGATTTAGGAGACAAAATATTGATCCGTCATTTGTATATGGAAAGAAAGATGACGCCTCTCAATATTTATATGGATGATGCCAATGAAGCGGAATTACGCCATGTTATTGATGAATACGGTCAAGCAATCAAGCAGCTTGCCGCAGCGAATATTTTTCCTGGTGATATGTTGTTTAAAAACTTTGGCGTGACACGGCATGGGCGTGTTGTTTTTTATGACTATGATGAAATTTGTTATATGACCGAGGTGAATTTCCGACGTATCCCTGAGCCAATGTATCCAGAGCAGGAGCTGTCGGGAGAGCCTTGGTATAGCGTAGGAGAGCATGATGTTTTTCCTGAGGAATTCGCGCTGTTTTTATGCCAAGACCCCAAAATACGAGGCTATCTGCAAGAACGGCACGGAAATCTATTTACGGCAGAGTATTGGCAAAGTTTACAAAATAGGATCCGTAGTGGGCATATAGAGGACGTTTATGCGTATCAAGAGGAACTGCGCTTTTGCCGATGTGTTACGCATGAAAAAGTGTGTATAAATAGTGACTGAGCTTAAGATACCGAGCCACTGTCGTCATCAACTCTGGCTCGGTATAGATTTTATGCTAGCTTAGCGCCCTTAATGGCTTCTTCAGCTAATTGAGTGATGCGCGGATAGTCACCGGCTTTCAAGGCATCCTCTGGTACTAGCCATGAGCCGCCAATGCATAGTACGCTTTTTAATGCGAGGTAATCGCGATAATTGGCAGGAGATATCCCTCCCGTCGGGCAGAATTTTACTTGCGGGAACGGGCCAGCGATGGCTTGCAGAGCTTTAATTCCGCCATTAGCTTCAGCAGGAAAGAACTTAAACGCCTTCAAACCATGATTCATTCCAAGCATTAATTCAGAAACGGTGGATATACCTGGAATTAAAGGAATACAGCCCTGAGTTGCCGCACAGAGTAACTCTTCCGTTAGCCCTGGGCTAATAGCAAATTGCGCTCCAGCTTCGGTGACTGCTTCAAGTTGTTGAACGTTAATTACAGTGCCTGCACCAATAATGGCTTCCGGAACTTCTTTTGCGATAAGCCGAATCGCGTCAATGGCACATTCTGTTCGTAGCGTCACTTCGAGTACTTTAATCCCCCCTTTGACGAGTGCTTTTGCAAGAGGGATTGCGTGCTCAAGTTGATTAATGACGATAACGGGAACGACAGGACCTGTATTTAGTACATCCTCAGCCGACAATTTCCAATTTTGCATAATCTTTTCCTAATCCACTGAAACAGTTAAAAATTGAGACTACAAGCGCCTTCTTCCGCACCCGAACAATGCTGGCGCAGTGCACCAAATAGTTCTCTGCCACAACCTGAATATTGGGTACTTAAATCAGGTTGATACGCTTGACGTTTCGCAAGTTCATGTTCATCGACTAATAGCGTTAGCTCACCCGTTAGACCATTAACACGTATCATATCTCCATCTTGTACTTTGGCGAGCAAGCCCCCTTTGTTGGCTTCAGGAGTGACATGAATGGCTGATGGAACTTTGCCTGATGCGCCAGATAAACGACCATCTGTAACCAAGGCGACTTGATAGCCTCGGTCCATTAAAACACCTAATGGTGGCATTAATTTATGGAGTTCAGGCATACCATTTGCAGATGGGCCTTGGAAACGAACGATAATGACACAATCGCGATTCAATGCTCCGGATTCAAAAACGGGGAGGATAGCGTGTTGATCATTAAATACGACGGCAGGCGCTTCAATTATTTGATTTTCTTCAGGTATAGCGGACGTTTTCATTACCGCACGTCCTAAGTTACCAGAGAGTACCTTTGTGCCGCCATGCTGAGAAAAGGGGTGATGAATATCTGCGATGACTTGTAAGTCAAAAGAGGTTTTGGCACCATCACGCCACTCTAACTGCCCATTATTTAGCCATGGTTCCAAGGTGTAGTGTGAAAGGCCATAACCAGCAACGGTATTAACATCATGATGAAGTAGGCCTTTTGATAGCAGCTGATGAACAAGCAGGGCAACTCCGCCTGCCGCTTGAAATTGGTTGATATCCGCTTGTCCGTTCGGATAGATACGACAGATTAAGGGAATAATGGCGGATAATTCAGAGAAATCATCCCAATTAATCATAATACCTGCGGCCTTAGCGATAGCAATCAGGTGCATCGTTAAATTGGTTGAGCCTCCTGTTGCGAGTAAGGCTATGATGCCATTCACAATCACTTTTTCATCAACTAGCTGGCCGATAGGCAGGTAGTTGCCTGACTGTTTGGTTAGGCGAGTAATTTGGCGAGCCGCGGCATCTGTTAAAGCATGGCGTAATGGTGTGTCAGGCTGCACAAATGATGAACCGGGTAAATGAAGCCCCATCACCTCCATGACCATTTGATTAGAGTTAGCCGTGCCGTAGAAGGTACAGGTGCCTATACTGTGATAAGAGGCCGCTTCTGCTTCGAGTAAAGCACTGCGATCGACTTTCCCTTCAACATATTGCTGGCGGATCCTCACTTTTTCTTTATTTGGTAGCCCTGTGGTCATAGGCCCTGCTGGAACAAAAATGGCCGGTAGGTGCCCGAAAGATAAGGCGCCTATCATGAGGCCCGGAACAATTTTATCGCAAATACCAAGATATAAAGCGCCATCGAACATGTTGTGTGAAAGCCCTATTGCGGTGGACATTGCAATGACATCACGGCTGAGTAAAGAGAGTTCCATACCATCCTGACCTTGGGTCACACCATCACACATTGCAGGTACACCCGCAGCGACTTGGCCAATAGCACCCGATTCACGTAATGCGGCTTTCAAGCGCTCTGGATAGGTATCGTAAGGGCGATGGGCGGATAGCATGTCATTGTAGGCGTTAATAATCGCGATGTCGGAGCGTGTCAGGCTCTTGAGGATGTTTTTATCTTCAGGTTGGCAGGCAGCAAAACCATGGGCGAGATTACCACAAGCGAGCTCAGCACGATGCACTGTTGTACGCTGAGCTTGTTCAATTTTGTGTAGATACTGTTCCCTTGTGTTTTTTGAACGTTCGATAATACGCTTGGTTATTCGCATTATTTCTGGATGAACGCTACTCGCTATCTTTTTGGAATTGCTCATAATTACAGACCTCACAATAGAGATTTTACTATCAGCCAACACTGTTTTTATCGACTCAGTGTGTTGATGATATTCTCTTCACATCAAATGTTACCGGTAACATTGTTTATTGAAATCGTAAGAGTTGCAATGGATGATATGCAAATTTCGAGCTATCTGTGATCTGAATCAAGATTATTGAGGTCTCAGGAAAAGGTGAAACGGTGTTGTTTTATTGCTGTGCGGCTGAATTTACGCTGATATTTGTTGTCTAGTGATAGATATCGTTCTATTCATAAAAACACCAATAATAGGAATACAATGCTTAAACGATTTATTGCGGTGGCTTTAGTGTTAATGTGCTCGATAACGAAGGCTGAAACGGTCTTAGAATCAGGGTCGTTATCAATATTGAAGGATATCCAACATAATATCAAAGGGCTCGACTCTGAGCAGCGCGTGAAATTAATAACAGCCATGTTCCTAGGCACACCGTATAATGACCGTACGTTGAATTCGCATGATTCAGAGAAGGAAAGCTTGGTTGTCAATTTAAAATCAATGGATTGTATGACATTCATTGAGTATACCGAAGCATTAAAGCAGTCAGATAATTATGATGATTTTATTTCTAATTTAAAAAAGACTCGATACCGCGAAGAAAATATCGCCTATATCACTCGGCGACATTTTTTTACTGATTGGCTGTTGGCCGCTGATGAAGCGATGTCTGATATGACTCAGGAGATTAGCCCTCATACGATACAAGTACATAAGCATTTGAATCAAAAAGGCAATGGCCAATTGCTGATTCAAGGCCTCCCTGTTACATCACGAACGATCAGTTATATTCCAACTCAGTATATTGATGAGGCTGTTCTGAAAAAACTTCAAACAGGTGACTATATTGGTATTTACTCGAATAAACCGGAATTGGATGTGAGTCATGTCGGTATTGCGATTCGTGAAGGCAATAAAATCTATTTTAGAAATGCATCCTCGTTGAAATTAAATTTAAAAGTTGTGGATGTAGAGTTAAACCGCTACTTACAAGATAAAGTGGGGATCATCGTTATAAGGTCTAAAGGCGTCAATTTTGGTTAAGAGGGTATTTTAAAAACATAACATTGGTTTGTGTGTGATCGTTTGATTTTAAGTTAGGGGAAGCATTTATTTCTATTGGCGTTAAGTTTTCTACTCCTGAGGCTTTTATTACTATTGAATTTAAAATCATGATCTATGTCATATTATAAATATGTTATTAGCTATTTTTTGTTTTTAGAAATATTGTTTTAAGTGTCTAACTATTTCTAGACTTATTTAAAGTGTAAACAGTTATGAATAAGTTAAGTATAAATAATTAACTATAAAAATATTTCAAAAGATTATGAAAATAAAAAATGATTAAAAAGCAATGAATTGCTTTTTAAAAAATAGAGATGAGAGTTTAAAAACGTTAAATGATAATTATCATCTATCAATTTATTAAAGTTTGATTGTTGATAACTATTTTTAATAAAAAATGGAGATCCTATAATAGAAAATATAAAAAAATAATTATTTATTTCTTTTTCTAGGAGAGGGGTATGGCTATAAGAGAAAGAGAAGATGTGTATACCTTATTAGGTCATCATTTGCGGCAAGCAAGAATGAAAAGAGGGCTATCGGGTAACGAATTAGCCGATATTATTAATTTAAGTCAGCAACAAGTTTCGCGTTATGAGCGTGGAGTGAATAAGCTAAGTTTAGATAAACTTATTGAAATTGTTGTTTTTTTAGATATCGATATAAAAGATATCATGAGTATCATCACGAACGAAATTGAGCACGAAAAACGGTCGTGTATTCAATATAGAGATCATCATAATAGGTAGTATTCGCGTTCAATGAATGTACCGATGATTTTGTCATGCATTTCAGGTGACTTCGAGTAACCTAACGTCTTACGGTTAAGGCGCTTCAAGCGGTTTCTCAGGTTCAAATTCTCTCTTTCTATTCGTTGCGTATAAAACTTACTTACCACATGTTTCTGCTTGGGCAATATCTCATAAGCACTGAACTTATCCGTGCACCAAAAAGCCACATTAAACCTAGACAGTAAAGCCAGTAACTGGTGAAGAGTCCTTTTGTTTCGACGACCAAACGTATGAGCAATTATCCGTTTTAGGCGGGGCTCCCACGCATACCAAAGCCAGCGTTGTTGCTTCTTATTACCCACAAAAGACCACTGTTCATCGACTTCGCAAAGGAGTTCAATGTGCAGATTATCAAGGGGTAAAGAGGTTACCTGCTTCGGCGAGAGTTTTTTAAAGTGCGAACAACCGCATTAATGCTGATATGAAGGGCTCTAGCGGTATCACGAATACCGGCATTATTCATCGTTAGGTCGATAATTTTATCTTTGGTACCGGGCTGGCAGGCACGATATTCATAGTCGAGTTGGAAGCTTCGGCAGCAGTCTTGACAACGATAACGTTGATGACCTGTACTCCCTAGGCCATGTTTTTTCACTGAGGGAGTTTGTTGACAAAATGGGCACCTTACATCGACTTTAGCCATGAATATTCTCCGATAAATTACCCTATATTACAGATTAATCACCAGATTGAATACATGACCCGAAAAACGGACGATTTATTCAACAATAAGATAGGATATTGTATTCATTATATTACTATTCCTATCTAATATTTATTAATATAATTAATTAGTGTGAAATTGAATAAGCTTCTTAAGCGTGAGGCAAGATCCCTCTTTGTACCTAAGATAGTCAATATGCTCGGTCATCGATGCTTAACAGGCGTTTGATCTTATCGATGAGTAACTGGTGTTAAATAATCAGTTACTCATGTAAATAATATCAACCCATTAATTTAATAGAGTGGTTATTATTCAATAAATATATTTTTAATCTCAGTACTACTTTAGTATGAATGATACGCTTAAATCTTACACTAACAGTGTTATTCTTAAGCGTTAAAAGGACAGATAAGTTAATTGACATTCGGTTTCTACTTAATTAATGACCCTGTATTGCTATTATATTTTAATAAATAATCATTGTTTGAAAATAGTTGTTCCACATCCTCGCGATTTATCTTGTCATTGCTTTGCCGTTTTCTGTTTGTATATTCTCGCACTTCTACTTAATGATTGACTGCTAATTCTTAATCCTTATCTCCGTATTTAGTCGATGTGACTCATTGCATAAAAGTGAAATTGAGCATCAAAATGGCAAATATTGATAGCGAGTCTATGTATTAATACTCTTCAATGAGTTCAAGAAAACATCATATTAAAATTTGGACATCAAAATTCTCAAGGTGGTGTAGCCGCATTTTGAGGCCATTTGCAGCGAACCTCGCGTTCTATTGATGCTTTGTATATTTTTTGTGATCTGATAAAAAGGTAGAATAGGCATCGGTGTGATGGCGCGCCATAAAGGGCTGAACAAATGACTCGTAATTTATTAATTTTATTTGTGTTTATTATTTCAGGCTGTTCGACACTCTCTTCACGGCAGGGGTATTATGTTGATACGAGTTATCCATCACGTAACACCAGTGAGAGAGTTCAATATGTGGTTTTGCATTACACTGTCTCTAATGATGATTATTCCATTTATTTGCTCACTAAAGGGCAAGTGAGTTCCCATTATCTGATCCCTAGTCAGCCTACACAGAAAGATAACCGGCCCGTCGTATTACAATTAGTTCCAGAAGAACTGAAAGCATGGCATGCGGGTGATAGCCACTGGCGGTATCATAGTGGCTTGAATGATATTTCCATTGGTATTGAAATTGTGAATGCGGGTTTTAGTGTTGACAAAAAAGGTAATAAGACATGGGCACCTTTTAATCAGTCTCAAATTTCAGCGTTGATCCCATTAGTTAAAGATATTATGCAGCGATACAATATTCCGGCTCAGAATATTGTTGGTCATAGTGATATTGCGCCATTGCGTAAAGAAGATCCTGGTAGAGCCTTTCCTTGGGAAACATTAGCGAAACAGGGCATTGGTGCTTGGCCTGATGCAGCAACGGTCACAAATTATTTATCGGGTCGAAGTGCCTATGAACCCGGTAATGTGTTATTGCTACAGAAAGCATTGAGATTTTATGGTTATGCTGAGGTACCGTTATCCGGTCAGCTTGATGCGCAGACACAAAAGATTATTCGTGCTTTTCAAATGCACTTCCGTCCACGCAATATTGAGGGGAAAGCCGATGCTGAAACTGAGGCTATTGCGTTAGCATTAATTGAAAAGTACCGTGATATGTCACGTTTTCTCTCTTCTAACCAATTTGAGCGGCCACAGGTTCAGCATGTGGGTGATTAGTTAACGGATTGCGCCATATTCACGGCTGATCTCTTTCGCAGCTTTGATCACCATCGCACCCAGCTCAGTCACGCGATCATCGGTGATACGTGACAGTGGCCCTGAGATTGAAATCGCAGCAAAGGCTTCTTTGTGCTCATCATAAATACACGCGCCGATACATCTTAACCCTAACGCATGCTCTTCATCATCGTAGGAAAACCCTTGTTTTTTCGCCTGTTGCAGGTTTTCTTTTAAGGCCGAGGGGGTGGTTAATGTATAGGGTGTATAGGCGTGGAGGCCTTTTTTACTCAGCAAAGGAATCAGCTGTTCTTCTGGAAGATTGGCAATAAACGCTTTACCCGCACCTGAGGCATGTAGCGGTAGTTTACCCCCAATCGGCGCTGACATGCGCATTAATGCATTACATTGTACTTGATCGACGATGACAGCATCGAATTCACTGTGATCTAAAATGGCAAGATTAACGGTTTCACCCGACTCTTCCATTAAACGACGCAATATAGGGTGAACTAAAGCAAGTAAATTACGGCTCTCAAGGAAGCTACTACCAATAATAAAGGCATTAGAAGCAATAACCCATAATCCAAGATCCCCTGTTTGGCGTACAAAGCCATGCTGTTCGAGCGTCATGAGCAAACGGTGCGTGGTGGAATTGGGTAAACCTGCTTGTAGGGCTAAATCCGTTAAAGCAATTCCCCCCGTTGATTCAGAAATGTATTCCAAAAGTGTTAGTCCACGACTTAATGACTGGACTTGACCTGCCGCAGGTGCGCCACTTGCTGGCCCTTTTGCCTTTTTTATTTTTTTACTGATTGATGCAGTCGCCATTAAGTCTCTCCTGACTGGAATGAATTTTTGTTTCTATTATGAATGATCTCACCCCAAAATACTCATCGGATCAGTGAAAAATTAGATCTGATGCAACCTGAGAAACTCTCATCATGGCATGGGCTTCTCGACCTAAAAACTATGGTAGGATTATCATAGCGCTAATTTAACTTATGACTAAGGTTGTTGTTTTTTAGGAGGCAGGGAAAGTGAGTTATAAAATCAGTAGGTTAGAACAAGAATTACAAAAGAGAATCCTAGTACTGGACGGGGCGATGGGGACAATGATCCAACGCCATAAACTCACTGAAGAACAATTTCGTGGTGAACGATTTGCGGATTGGCCTAGCGATCTAAAAGGAAACAATGATCTACTTGTTTTAACTCAGCCAGAAATCATTCGTGAGATCCACAACCAATATTTTGAAGCAGGCGCTGATATTGTTGAGACTAATACTTTCAACTCAACAACGATCGCAATGGCGGACTATAAAATGGAATCCTTGTCTGCTGAAATTAATGAAGTCGCCGCGCGTATCGCTCGTGAATGTGCTGATGAGTGGACTCGTAAAACCCCCGAACAACCGCGTTATGTTGCGGGAGTACTGGGGCCGACCAATCGAACAGCGTCTATTTCTCCGGATGTTAACGATCCCGCATTTCGAAACATTAGTTTTGATCAACTGGTTGAAGCATACCGCGAATCAACGCGATCACTGATCAAAGGGGGTGTTGATTTGATCATGATCGAAACCATTTTTGATACGTTAAATGCTAAAGCGGCTATTTTCGCGATTGAAACCGAATTTGAAGCTTTAGGGATCACGTTGCCGGTCATGATTTCAGGCACGATCACGGATGCCTCTGGACGGACGTTATCGGGACAAACGACCGAAGCTTTCTATAACTCATTACGTCATGCTAAACCTATTTCATTTGGTTTGAACTGTGCCTTGGGGCCGGATGAATTACGCCAATATGTTTCTGAATTATCGCGTATTGCTGAGTGCTATGTGAGTGCACACCCTAACGCGGGGTTGCCAAATGCGTTTGGTGAATATGACCTTGATGCACAAAACATGGCGGCTCAAATTCATGAATGGGCGCAGGCGGGTTTTCTCAATATTGTTGGTGGTTGTTGTGGAACAACACCTTTACATATCAAAAAGATGGCTGAAGCAGTTAAAGGAATTCCCCCTAGAGTATTGCCAGAACTTGCTGTTGAATGTCGTTTATCAGGCTTAGAACCCCTGAATATTGGTAAAGGATCATTATTTGTTAATGTGGGTGAACGGACCAATGTGACGGGTTCAGCAAAATTTAAACGCCTCATTAAAGAGGGTAATTACCAAGAAGCTTTAGATATCGCTCGTCAACAAGTGGAAAATGGTGCTCAAATCATTGATATCAACATGGATGAAGGTATGTTGGATTCAGAAGCGGCCATGGTCCGTTTTTTGAATCTGATTGCTGGTGAGCCAGATATTGCACGTGTGCCAATCATGATCGACTCGTCTAAGTGGGATGTGATTGAAAAGGGCCTTAAATGTATTCAAGGCAAAGGCATTGTTAACTCAATTTCGATGAAGGAAGGGGAAGCCGCCTTTATTGAACATGCCAAATTAGTGCGTAAATACGGTGCTGCCGTTATTGTGATGGCCTTTGATGAGGTGGGCCAAGCAGATACCCGCGAACGAAAAATTGAAATTTGCCGCCGTGCGTATCAAGTGTTGACCGAACAGATTGGTTTTCCGCCTGAAGATATTATTTTTGACCCCAATATTTTTGCAGTAGCAACCGGTATCGAAGAGCATAATAACTATGCGGTCGATTTTATTGAGGTTTGTCAGGATATCAAACAGCAATTACCGCATGCCATGATCTCTGGTGGAGTGTCTAACGTTTCGTTTTCCTTTAGAGGAAATGATCCTGTGCGAGAGGCTATTCATGCCGTATTCCTCTATTACGCGATCCGTAATGGTATGGATATGGGAATTGTCAATGCGGGACAATTGGCTATCTATGATGATCTTCCCGCAGAGTTAAAAGAGGCGGTGGAAGATGTCATTTTAAACCGCCGTGATGACAGTACGGAACGTCTACTCGAACTCGCTGAAAAATACCGCAAAACCAACAGTGATGAACAACAGATTCAACAGGCGGAATGGCGCTCATGGGATGTTGAAAAGCGCTTAGAATATGCCTTAGTTAAAGGCATTACTGAATTTATTACACAAGATACCGAAGAAGCACGTCAGCGTGCGGCAAGCCCGATTGAAGTGATTGAAGGGCCACTCATGAATGGCATGAATGTGGTGGGAGACTTATTTGGTGAAGGGAAAATGTTTCTTCCGCAAGTGGTAAAATCTGCTCGGGTGATGAAACAAGCCGTTGCTTATTTAGAGCCTTATATTCAAGAGCTTAAGCAAGCGGGAAGTAGCGCGGGTAAAATTTTACTCGCAACGGTAAAAGGTGATGTTCATGACATTGGAAAAAACATTGTTGGTGTCGTCTTACAGTGTAATAACTATGAAATTATAGACTTAGGCGTCATGGTGCCTTGTGAAACAATTTTAAGAACGGCTCGAGAGCAGAATGTCGATATTATCGGGCTTTCAGGATTAATCACTCCCTCATTAGATGAAATGGTGCATGTTGCTAAAGAGATGGAGCGCCAAGGCTTTACTCTACCGTTGATGATTGGTGGAGCCACGACCTCGAAAGCCCATACCGCTGTCAAAATAGAGCCAAACTACAGCCATTCCGTCACGTATGTGCAAAATGCATCACGCACTGTTGGGGTGGTTTCTGCTTTACTATCAGACACTCAAAAAGACGAATTTGTGGCACGAACCCGTCGTGAATATGAAGTGGTGCGTGAACAGCATGGCCGTAAAAAAACTAAAACACCGCCGGTTTCTCTTGATGTCGCCCGTGCTAATCCTGTGAAAATTAACTGGCAAGATTATCAACCGCCAGTACCGCGTTTTTTAGGCGTAAAAGAAGTTAAGGCATCCATTGAGACATTACGTCACTATATTGACTGGACACCTTTCTTTATGACGTGGTCTCTTGCTGGTAAGTACCCACGTATTTTAGAAGATGAGGTGGTAGGGGAAGAAGCGCGCAAACTGCTAAGTGACGCTAATAATATGTTAGATAAATTAGCTAAAGAGAAATCATTGACCCCTAAAGGCATTTTAGGGTTATTCCCTGCCAATCGTGTGGGGGATGATATTGAAATATATCACTCTACTGCCCGTGATAGCGTGCAGTCAGTTGCACTCAATTTACGTCAGCAGACAGAGAAAAAAGAGTTTCCGAACTATTGTTTATCTGATTTCGTGGCACCGAAAAGCAGTGGTAAAGCCGATTATATCGGTGCTTTTGCCGTTACTGGTGGTTTAGAAGAGGATGTGCTGGCGGAACAGTATGAGCAGCAACATGATGACTATAATAAGATCATGTTAAAAGCCTTGGCGGATAGGCTAGCCGAAGCATTTGCTGAGTATTTACATCAGCAGGTGAGAAAAGAGTATTGGGGTTATGCGCCAGAAGAAAATTTAGCGAATGAAGAGCTTATTCGTGAGAAATATCAAGGTATTCGTCCAGCGCCAGGCTATCCTGCTTGTCCTGAACACACGGAAAAAGAAAAAATTTGGCGGCTGTTAGATGTCGAAAATCAAATAGGGATGAAATTGACAAGCTCTTACGCGATGTGGCCTGGAGCCTCAGTGTCAGGTTGGTACTTTAGCCACCCAGATAGCAAGTACTTTGCAGTCGCTCAACTGCAACGTGACCAAATAGAGGATTACGCGAAACGTAAGGGGATGTCGGTGAGTGAGCTGGAACGATGGCTTGCCCCTAACTTAGGTTATGACCCAGAGGATTGATTTTTAGTGAGTTCGACACCATCTTATCAGTAAGACACTTAAAGAGGCTGAATGATGAGCTACGAATTTATGATTGAAGATAGGCTGCCGGATACGGCGGTCTATCCTTATAAAATCCAAAACAGTGCGGCACCTGAGACGTTTTTCATGAGCGAAGATTTCGTGAGCGCGATGATGAGCATTCTGCAAATCATGGATAAGCTGGATACTGACGAGATGCTCAGTGATCACTGTTTTAATCAAGTTTGGCTAAAGAGTGAATTGACACCGGCTCGAGCAGAGGAAATCTATCTTTATTTAGAAGATGCGAAAGTGGTTGAGCCTATTCCTTCACAAGAAGAAATTGAAGCATTTCATCAAGCGCAGCGCGAGGAAGATGCATTATTGTCCAAGGAAAGCCCAAAAGAAGGGATGATCCCAGTTCATAAGTTTGCGACGAATGATGGTTGGTTGGTGACGGTCAAAGAGTGCGGCTGGATTGCTGAAGTTTTCTCGGCTGAGTTAGTCGGGGAAAACCAATTTGTGGTGTCACAAATTGCCAACTTATGCAAAGTAAACCATGAAACATTGGAGTCAATGCTTGTTGAATGGGGTAAGTTTAATTTATTTGCCAGTAAACATGGCGGATATCGAGTGAATTAATGGAACAAAGGTGGTGAATGTTATCTCACCACCTTTATTCGCGAATAGACGCTATTCTTTATCGATTTTAGATTCGGCACACTTATTCTTTTCCATTAGGAGTGTTATGTTATATGCATAACGCTGGTGAATGGATAGAGCTAATGAATTTACGATCTTTAATAGTATTGCTTTGCTTGAGCAATGTGACTTTTGTGCAAGCTGAGACAACAGAACCGTTGTCAGTCAAAGAAAAACAATCATTACCAGCATCTCAAGTTTCACCTTCAAATAACCTGCCTGAAGATTTTACTCATCGATTGAAAGAAGCTGAGTCCGGCGATATTGACGCTATTTTGGATATTGGCCTCGTTTATATGGACGGTACGGACTATTTACCTGCGGACAGTCAGCAGGCGGCTATTTGGTTTAAAAAAGCCGCCAAACTGGGTAATACCGATGGCGATTATTATTTGGGGCTATTAGCACAAAATCAGGAAAAATATGCAGAGGCTGCTCGTTGGTATCGTAAAGGGGCTGAAAAAGGCGATGCCTATTGCCAGTATGGCCTAGGATTTTTATATGAGCGTGGCTATGGCGTAAAACAAGATTACCAGCAAGCGAAAGCATGGTATTCAGAAGCCGCGGAGCAGGGGCAAGCCTATGGGCAATTTGCGCTAGGCATGTTCTACCATGATGGATTAGGCGGAGATGTCGATTATCAAAAAGCCCGAGAATGGTATGAGGAGAGTGCGCAGCAAGGCGTAGCTTCCGCAGTGAATAATCTGGCTGTGTTATATGAAAACGGTGAAGGCGTTGAAAAGGATGAAGAACGGGCCATCAACTTGTATCGCCAAGCGGCAAATATGGGCTCAGCAACAGCACAAACCAATATGGGCGACTTTTACTACGAAGGTCATCGCTTAATTGAGAAAAACCATTATCAAGCTATCTATTGGTACAAACGTGCCGCATTACAGGGAAATGCTGACGCGCAATTTGCCATGGGGCGAGGTTATGAATCAGGGGATGGAATAGGTAAAGATCTGCCGAGTGCGTTCGATTGGTATCAGCAAGGTGCTGAAAATGGTTCTGTTGCGGCTGCAATGAAAGTGGCTGAATTTTATGAGCAAGGCTTAGGTGGTATAACAGCCGATCATGGAAAGGCCATTGAATGGTATATGAGTATGGCCGATGATGATATTCCCGAGGCTCAAGTTAAATTAGCGGAATGGTATCTGGAAGGACAGTTACCTAAAGTTGACAGTCAAAAGATCGTGAGTTGGTTATTGGCCTCCGAACAGAATAATATTCAATCAAAAAACCAGTTAGCGCTTTTTTATTTGACGGGCACAGGCGTACAACAAAACGTCCAAAAGGCACGAGAGCTTTTGCAGCAATCCGCATTTAAAGATATCAGTGAGGCTCAAAATAACCTTGCAGTAATGTATGCGCGAGGGCTAGGCGGCGAGAAAAATATTTTCCGTGCGATGAGGTGGTTTGAACGCGCGGCACAATCAGGTAATGCCGTTGCGATCAAAAACTTACAGCTATTACAGGAAAATAAAGAAGCGAAAGCATCAATGCTAAAATACAGTGATAACGTTCAATTAATAATGAATAAGCGGTGATGGATATAACAAAAGGGTCATTGGGTGATGACCCTCTTGTTAAAAATAAAATAATGGCTTATTCGAACAGATTTGAGTGTAAAGTCCGCACGATTTCTTCCGCATCGTTACCCGGTACAAGTAAGCAAATATTGTGGCTGCTAGCCCCGTAGCTGATCATGCGAATATTAAATGATTCTAAAGCCCCAAAAATTTGTTTACCCAGTCCATTCACTTGAGATAACTCATTACCAATAATCGCAACTAACGCGAGATTTTCTTCCACTTCAACGCGACACAAGGTCGAAAGTTCGGTCATCAGTGCGTTCGTGAGTAAGCTCCCATTAGTGCCTGTTGAGCCTGTCGTATCGAGTGTTAACGCGACGCTCACTTCTGACGTGGTGATCAAATCAACAGAAATATTGTGACGCAATAAAATCGTGAATATCTCAGCTAAGAAGCCGCGTGCGTGGAGCATTTTCAAACTATGCAATGTCAGTAATGTTTGTTTGCGGCGTAAAGCTAATGCTCTAAATTGTGGAGCATTCGCTGTTTTATCGCAGACTAATGTCCCCCCTGCATCTGGGTCTTTGCTCGAGCCAACGAACACAGGGATGCCTGCACGTACTGCTGGCAATAAGGTCGCGGGGTGTAGAATTTTTGCACCAAAAGTGGCCATTTCAGCCGCTTCATCAAAAGCGATTTCATCAATACGTTGAGCAGCCGGTACGACACGGGGATCGGTCGTGTAGATACCCGGTACATCGGTCCAAATATCAACGCGAGATAGGTCGAGAACCTCAGCGAGTAAAGCCGCAGTATAATCACTTCCACCACGGCCAAGGGTAGTGGTACGGCCTTTGCTGTCTTGACCAATAAAACCTTGGGTGATGAATACTGTATTTTGTAAACGCGGCAGCAATTGTTGACGCGCAGCCTCTTTTAACTGCTGTAAATCAGGTTCTGCACGGCCAAAGTTTGCATTGGTTTTCATGACCTTGCGAACATCGAACCATTGTGAATCGGTACCACGCTGACGGATCACTTCAACAAACAGTAGCGTTGACATTAATTCACCATGACTGACCATTTCATCCGTTAAGGCGTCTGATGTTGCAAGTGAAGCGGAATCCGCTAAATGGGCGATATTATCCAGTAAACGATTAATTTCTTCGCGAATAACGTCAGCATGCTGTAACTTATCAATAATTGCGTATTGAATGTCTTTGACCTTTTGCAGTAGCTCATTACGTTTATCAGTGTCGCAACCTTCGGCAAGTTCAATCAATAAATTCGTGATCCCTGCTGAGGCAGAAAGAACCACAACACGGACATGATTATTTGAAAGAACAATATCAGCACTTTTGTTCATCGCTTCAAAATTGGCGACACTCGTTCCACCAAATTTAGCGATAACGAACGGGGTACTTTCTGATAAAGACGCTACTGCATTCATGGTATCAATCCCTTTTGGCAATCTATTTTTTATATAGAAATATCGGGTTAGCTCGATGGCGTCAATGAAGAATCGATACAAATCAGTAATTCTAATGATGGCTAATTGATTATCGCTTTTCTCGATGGCTGTAATAAGCTCTGGAAAAATTGTAAAAAATTGACCAATATCATTAGGATGATTAGATCACAGGAAACTGATAGGTCGAGATGTCTCGGCGAGTTACAATTGACTTTTATTTCAAATCTTTTGGAGAGTGTTATCCATGAAGAGTATTAATCCAAGCCAGACGGCAGCATGGCGGGCGCTAGAGCAACATTTTTCGCAAATGAAAGAGACTCATATGCGTGACCTGTTCAAACAAGATAATGATCGCTTTCATAAATTTTCCGCGACATTCGGCGACCAAATTTTGGTGGACTACTCCAAAAACCGAATTACTGAAGAGACCCTGGACAAATTATTAGCGCTGGCGGAAGAGACAGCGCTGAAAAGTGCGATTGAAAGTATGTTCAGCGGCGAAAAAATTAACCGTACGGAAGACCGTGCCGTTTTACATATTGCGTTACGCAACCGCGACAACACGCCTATCTATGTTGATGGCAAAGATGTGATGCCGGATGTCAATGCAGTATTAGAAAAGATGCATCAATTCAGTGAGCGTATCATTAAGGGTGACTGGAAAGGGTATACAGGGAAAGCAATTACGGATGTCGTGAATATTGGTATTGGTGGTTCTGATCTTGGCCCATTTATGGTGACAGAGGCACTACGACCTTATAAAAACCATCTCAATATGCACTTCGTTTCCAATGTTGATGGGACTCAGATAGCTGAAACGTTGAAAACATTGAATCCAGAGACAACACTCTTTCTTATCGCGTCGAAAACATTTACGACTCAAGAAACCATGACCAATGCGCATTCCGCGCGTGACTGGCTACTTGCACAAGCAAAAGATGAACAGCATGTGGCTAAGCACTTTGTTGCGCTATCAACGAATGGTGAGCAAGTTGCTAAGTTTGGTATTGATACAGCCAATATGTTTGAGTTCTGGGATTGGGTTGGTGGTCGTTATTCTCTATGGTCTGCAATTGGGTTATCCATCATTTTATCCGTAGGTTATGATAATTTTGTGCAACTCCTTGAAGGTGCGCATGCGATGGATAAACATTTCACTCAAACCGCCTTTGAAAATAACATTCCTGTGCTACTTGGGCTTATTGGCATTTGGTATAACAACTTTTTTGAGTCGGAAACTGAAGCGATTCTGCCATATGATCAATATATGCATCGTTTTGCCGCTTACTTCCAGCAAGGCAATATGGAATCGAATGGTAAGTATATTGACCGCAATGGCAATAAAGTCTCTTATCAGACTGGCCCGATTATTTGGGGTGAACCGGGGACTAATGGGCAACATGCATTTTATCAATTAATTCACCAAGGAACGAAAATGATCCCTTGTGACTTTATCGCCCCGGCGGTAACGCACAATCCATTAGGTGATCATCACGATAAACTGCTGTCTAACTTCTTCGCTCAAACCGAGGCCCTAGCATTTGGTAAGACTCGTGAAGTGGTTGATGCGGAATTCGCAGCACAAGGTAAAAACCCAGCGGATATGGAATATGTTGCGCCTTATAAAGTGTTTGAAGGCAACCGTCCAACTAACTCGATTTTACTCAAAGAGATAACGCCTTATTCATTGGGTGCATTGATTGCAATGTATGAACATAAGATCTTTACTCAAGGGGCGATCCTCAATATCTTCACGTTCGACCAATGGGGTGTCGAACTGGGTAAACAACTGGCAAGCCGTATTTTGCCAGAGCTAGAAAGTACCGATGATGTCAGTAGCCACGATAGTTCAACAAATGGATTAATTAATCGTTATAAAGCATGGCGTTAATTAACCTATCAGTGATAGCCTGCTAAGTTAGCAGGCTATTGCGGTTTAGTCATTTCAATATTAATAATTCTTTTATTGTTGATAACTCATTAGTTATTAATAATTATTTCAAAAAATTTTCACAATTCATGTTTAATTTGTGAGTTTTTAACTAATTTGTTAGCTAACTTTAACCTTACAGCAAAACAACGTGATATCCTTCATAGTATGAACCAATATGATGCACAACCACATATTTTAGTGGTGGAATTATGAGTAATGGATGAAACGCTTTTTACCTCTCACTCGATAACTTGGCTGTCAGAAACGGATAACCTTGTTCCTGAAAATATTTTAGACTGGTTATATGAACTCGGGTCAATGACAAAGCGCTTAGAGCAGCACTGCCAACGTGTCACCGTCGTGCCTTATACACAACGTTATGTGACCAAAGAAGCTTTAAGTGAAGAAGAAGTCCAGTGTTTGCCTCCCAGTGAATATTATTGGTTACGAGAGGTCATTATGTATGGGGATAATATCCCGTGGTTGCTTGGGCGAACCCTGATTCCTCAAGAAACATTGACCGGAGAAGATCGTCAATTGATTGACATTGGTGCCGTTCCATTAGGGCGTTATCTTTTCAGTCATGATAATCTTACTCGTGATTATATCCATATAGGGCAGCAAAATTTACGATGGATCCGGCGCTCCCTATTAAGATTATCAGAAAAACCGTTATTATTAACCGAACTATTTTTACCTGAATCACCTGCATATAAAAGATAAAAAATAAAGGAGCACGACAAATGGAGGGAAGTATGGCGCTAAGTAAATGGCATGCCTACAGCCGTTTGATGCGTATTGATAGGCCCATTGGTTCATTACTGTTGTTATGGCCAACCTATTGGGCACTATGGATTGCAGCTCAAAGTATACCCAGTTTACATATTCTGATTGTGTTCACCGCTGGCGTGTTTTTGATGCGGGCAGCAGGGTGTGTGATTAATGACTTTGCTGATCGCCATTTTGACGGACATGTTGAACGCACGAAACATCGCCCATTACCTAGTGGTGATGTGACCGAAAAAGAAGCCAAAATGTTGTTTGCTGGCCTTGTCGGGTTATCGTTCTTGCTCGTTCTGACATTGAATGCTATGACTATTTGGCTTTCTATTGCTGGATTAGCGTTGGCATGGGTTTACCCTTTTGTAAAACGTGTTAGCCATTTACCTCAAGTCGTTTTAGGGGCCGCATTTGGTTGGTCTATTCCGATGGGATTCTCTGCGGTGAGTGAATCATTACCACTGGTTTGCTGGCTGCTGTTTCTTGTCAATATTTTATGGTCGGTGATTTATGACACCCAGTATGCGATGGTGGATCGCAATGACGACTTAAAAATTGGTGTGAAATCGACGGCTATTTTATTTGGTCAGTATGACAAATTGATCATCGGTATCTTACAAGTGGTGATGATTGGCTTGCTGGTGGCGATTGGGCTACTCGCCAATTTAGGTGTCACTTATTATATTTCGTTATTACTGGCTGCGTTATTGTTTGTTTATCAGCAAAAACTGATGGTCAATAGAGAGCGCGCTCCCTGTTTTAAAGCCTTTATGAATAATAATTATGTGGGTTTTATCTTATTTGTCGGGATTTTAGTCAGTTACTGGTAAACCAGTTTTTGATTAGTCAAAGGGGTAATGCGACTTACATTACCCCTCAGATTGCTAATTAAATTAACGATGCTGCTTGGCTACTCCAGTGTTATATAACCCGAACTGCCTTGTAATCTTTTTCCATTTTGAAAATGAAGGGTGGCATAAACAGAAATTATAGCCCCTGTACTACTTCGTGCATTTTTTCCAAACTTTATAGCGCTTCCAGAATCAGTAACAAGTGAATGACTGTTAGTGAGTTCGCCAACTTTAACCTCATCTAAAGGATAATTTTTCTCTGAACCTCCTTTATGCTCTTGAAATACTATTGATTTAAGAGCCCCATAACCAGGGTTCACATAATTTATTTCTATATTGTATCCAGGGCCGGAACGATCCCCTATCTGGTTGCCGTTAAATAGCCGAATTTCCGGTGGTGGTACTGCTTTAATCACATTGAGCGCCTTTGACTGAGCTTGCGCACCGGTATTCGGTATCCCACTGATTGAACGAGGGGTGACGTTAAAAGAAATTTCACACCCGACATCTGCATCTTGTAGGGTATAAGTCTTAGCTGTTGCTAGTGTTTTTTTACTACTGCTACGGGAACAAATCCACTCGAATTGGGTACCGCTGCTTGAGGTATCTTCAAGGTCTTTGGGGGTATCACTATCATGGTAGAGATAAGATCCAGTCAGCAATTGTCCTACTTCTGGTTTGCCATAAATTTTCACTGCGACGGCCTCAGGTGCCAGCCCTTGGGTGATGATAGGGGATGAAGTGAATGCTATGCCAGTTGCTGGTTCCGTGATTGCAGGATCGGTTTGCGGTGTGACCATGATGGTCAGTTTTTTCCCGTTGCCATCTCCGGGCACCAGTCGATAGCTATTTTCTGTGGCCTTTGGAATATCTTTACCATCCAGTTGCCACTGATAAAGTGATGTCACTGGCGTGTCATGATCCTCATCTGTTATCGTTGGAGTGGCCGTGACGGTATCATGGACGGCTGGTGTCATCTGATCAAATGTCACATCACTCACGACGGGTGCGTGCCCTATAACGGGAGCTGTTCTTGTATTAACCTCGCTCACAGAAGCGGACACACTTCCTCCGATGATCAGTCCTATTGCTAGTGTTACCAGACAAATAAGATGGTTGATTTTTGTCCTCTTAGCCATTTCATGAATATCCTCTTCTAGTGTCGTCGTTTGTGATAAAAATGACCGCAACGGGAGCAACCCGCCGCGGCTCATACTGATTATTTGTTAGAGACGATAACTTGAATTTTTCGTTTCTGGTCAGTACCCTTAACGGTGTACTCTTTCGTGGTTGCGCTCGGAATATTACTGTATAAGCCAGAACCCACTGCACTCTCAAGCTGCCACTGGTAAGTCAATTTGCTACTGTCACAAGTGCCATGACAGGTAACATCTGCTGTCAGCTTTTTACCAACCTCTGGTTTTCCTGAAGTGAGACCGGAGATGGTCACGGCTTTCACGACACTACTATTCACCGTTGTAATTCCGCTACCGTCCGGTAGCTTGGTTCCTTTAATATCTAGGTAGGTTTTCGCTCCCACAGGTTTGCTCTCTGCGGGATCGGTAGCATTTGGATCAGTGTGCGCAATTGCTTTGACTGTGATAGTTTTCCCCAGCAACTTATTTGTCAGTGTTAGCTTGTCACTGGTCTCGCTTGGAATCGTTGTTCCGTCTGCAAGCCACTCATAGCTAATGGTGACTTTATCGCCATCTGCATCGTCGAACGCAAAGCCTGAAGCCTCCAAAGTGTCATTTTCTCCTAACACATTGTCACCGTTTTTGTCATTGGCTTTGATTTGCCCATCTGTTTTCAGAACTGGCGCATGACCGATAACCGATTTTGTCGCGGGGGAGGTCACCGAGACAGGGGGAGTCGTGGAGGCTGCGAGTACAGGCGTACTGACAGCCATGCTCAGAACTGCACCCGTTATCAGGAGAGCGAGTTTGCCTTTGCCTGCTATTAGGTTTGGTTGCTGATTTTTGTTCATCTGATTGTTACCTCATATTTTTAAATGCCCGATGGGCGTATTTATTGTGCCGTTACTCGCAGTCTGCGCTTTTGCATCTCTGTCGTGACGGTATACGTAATGGCTGTCGCGCCACTTATAGGCTGATACTGTCCTGACCCTTGAGTTGTCTCTACTTCCCACTGCCACGCGGTTGGCAAAATACAGTTATCTTGGCAGTCTGGGGTGGCAGTCAGGACATCACCAACCACAGGATGCCCTGTCATGGCGGTACCGTTTCGAAATATCTGTATCCCCACGGGGGCTGCCATCACTTCTACTGTCGTCGACGCGATACTGATACCATCTACCTGTGGGGTCAGGGTAAGTGTGCCGGGAAGCTTTCCAGCTGTTATGGTGGTGGTGTAAACACCGGGAGCCGTTTCTTTCAATGCTGCCAACTTAATACCACTTTGCGAAGGCGACAGGGATGGCCCATCTTTCTGTGTTTTGAAGGTAAATGGCAACTGAATAGAGGAAGCCAGCCCCGTTACCGGTGCGTTTTGTTCATCTCGCATCGTCAGAGTCAATATTTCGGATTGAGCGATATTCAGTGAATCTGACCCCACTGTTAGACGTGAGTAGCGGTTAGAAAGCCCAGCGTCCACAATGACCGTGACATAGACCGGTTTTGACGCATTTCCCTTTCCATCCCATGCGCTGGCACTCAGGGTATAGGTATTCGTTGACCCCGCTTGCCAAGCTGGTAGGCGTATCTGCCAAGCAGTCAGACTTTTGCCAGCAGACTGCACTTTCCCGCCTTTGGATGAGAATGCACTAAGCATTCCCCACTCCACGCGTTCAGCGCCGTATTTTGCGTTCAGAATGGCGTTGACTAACTGCTGGCTAGCGCCACGGCCGCGGATGACCTGTGGCAGTATCAGACTGATAAGTTCCTGTTTACGGTATTCGAGCACGATGTTGTTATTACGCTCTACCAGTGCCATACGGTTGCCTGAGAGCGTGCGTAGATTCGCTACTGCGGCAGATGACACTTGATCTTTCCAAGGCACGCCTAATGAATAGGTCAGTTTTGCTTGCAGCTGAAGTTCATCGCTCCCGTTTCCTTTACGCCAGTCAGCGCCGAGGGTGACCAATGGGAAAGGGGTATAGTTCACTCCCACCGTGATCGCTTTTGGAGTCTGACTACGCGTATCCTTATCTTTCAGCGCCACTTCATCCCCGAAATATTGTTCATATTTCAGTTTGCCGCCAAGCTGTGGATAAGACGGTAACCAGCCACTGGCGGTCATATCAAACCCATTGGCTGGTCGTTCATCATAGTCGTCAAAATCCCGTGACTGATGCCAGTTGCTGAGTCGTAGATAACCATTAGCAGAGAAACGTAGGTAATCGGACGACAACTCCCCCCCGATACCGGCTCGACGGTTATTACCGGTAATATCGATGTCATAAAAGGTGTTTACACCATACATCCATTGGTCATTGAATCGACGAACTCCACCCCCTAAGTTTAGCGTGGTGCGCTCATCAAGGTTTCGCCCACCGAACTGGGTGAAGACGAGCCAATCCGGGTTTTGATACAGGGGGAGCAGCATGTCAGCAGATAGGGTACTCTGTGACAGTTTGTCTCCCGGCTGCACACCAATCTGTGCAGTGCCATACTGATTCAGCCAGTTTTCTACGGTTGATGAGGCTTTGGTAACGGCCATATTTTTGGCTTGTCTGGAAAGATACTCGTTAGGACTTTGTGTGTTCATAGACTCAAAAAAGTCGGGAGCAGTACGAGACAACCAGTTCTGTATTTCATGATCTTGTTGGTCAGCCTGCTCTTTTGTTGTCGTTTTTTTGTTAGCGGCCTTTATTGCGTGTGTGCTTGGAACATCAATTTCATCTCCTGCCGATAGCTGTTCAAAAGCGCGGGGAAACTGACGCATTTGATTCAGGGTTTTCAGTTCCTCCACGGTCAGATCATACTGATGAGCCACGCTGTAAACGGTCTCTCCTGCTCGCAAATAGTAAGGTTTCACTTCCACCTCACCCACAAAGTCCGTCGCAAATACTGTCGCTGCGGGCATGATGGAGACGGACAGTAAAACGGGAAGTAATAAGTGCCTCTGAGATGATTTGATACTGTGATGGTTAATACCAAAAATCATTGATCTATTCCTTTTATTCCTTCCTTTAGGAAGGTATTTCCATTGCTGATAGCTGGGTAATAAATGCTAATTACCTTACTTAGAGAGATCAGTTATTAGGTTATTTCAACAATAACGATAGCTGAACGCTCCAGAGTGCTAAACACCAATAATAAAGTGCGATAGGCAGATATTGAGTTGTGTATCTATAATTGATTGCTATATAAGTCTGTGCTTTATTTGGTTTGTGGATATTAAAACCTGACTCAATATTGCTGTCTCGTTTTGACGTGTAATGTATATATTCAGGCTAATAATGAGAACGTACTTGTTTGGATTAAATAGGAAGTCAGAAACGGTGGGATGAATTAAGGAAGGGGAATGTATTATCAATTAAGATCACTTTTTTATACTCGTCATATTCCAAGCCGCGTATTATTAGCTATGTTCATTTGCACTAATCAATTCACAACCTCTTAGCCAATGTGTCTTTAGGTGATTGACGTTTTCTTCTATTAATTCAAAATCACGTCGCGATATGTTGAATTCGTTTTCTGTCAGGAATATTGAACCTTAAAATAATAGGGACTCATTCAGAAACGGTAAGAACGCTTATCGTCAGCACCTTCAACAAGTGACATATTCCTATTTAAGTGGGTCTTGATGAAGCGGTATGTGATTTTGGGCTAAGTCGGTATAGCTGACGGGATGGATACAAATAAGGGGGAATGTTAGACGCATTCCCCCTTAGTTTAGGGTTGTAGAGTAAACTAACTAATCTTCTTTTGCGGGGTCTTTCTCAGCAGAACGCTCTTCTGGCTGGCTGACGCTTTCGATAGTTAAACGTATTTCTGGCGACATTAAACGTGAAATAACAGAATACAGTTTTTTCGCGTTGGCCGTAAAAATGTCGTTTTCATCGTTATCGATATAGCCTTCTTCTCGGAGTGTTTCCACTAAAGTTGAAAAGACAGCTTTGTCAAAGAACTCCGGTGCATTAATGCCATGCAGCACAGAAAGTCGCTGAGCAAGCATGCGGCTTTCTTTCTCTAAGGTATTACGGCTAATTTCAGGGCTCACATTGAGTAGAGAAAGCGTAATCGCATAGCGTTGTAATGTCTCGCGGACACCTGCGGCAAGTAGCTGCAACGGTCGAATACGACGAGGATTGAGTACCACGACGCCGTCTTCTTTCACGCATACCAACTGTTGATGGTTGAGTTCATCAATTAAAGTATCAACGACCTCTATCAAAGATTCGTTATTAAAGCGCATAAATAGTTCTGCTTTGAGGAACGGGTAAATTTGCCCAACCTGATAGTGGATATCTTGGCGACTGATGCGCTCATGGTGTAGCACAATACTTGATATCAGTGATGGTAAGACCAAAAGGTGATGGATATTATTGCGATAATAGGTCATTAAAACAGCATTTTCACGAGGCAGAATAATAATATCCCCCATGCTATCTTTTTCGACTTCAAATTTATCCATCTGCAAAGCATGTTCTAACAATTGCTCGGCGGTTTTATTGGGTGTCGTTGTATCCGCAGTATAAGGAACATTACGTAATAATTGCAGGTAACATTCGACTTGCTCAATCAGTTGTTCACGCGTTAGAGAGCGTTGACGTGAAGCCAGTAGTGCCGTTGAACAAAGGTTAATCGCATTGGCAGCCGCTGCGTTATTGATATTCACCATAATATTATCGGCCAAACCACTCACAACAGGGTTTAACCAACTTGGTCTTTGAGGCTCAATAGGATCGATAGAATCACGCCAATGAGGCACATGTTTCGTTAAATACTGTGTTAACGAAATCGGCTGGCCAAAATTAACGTAGCCTTGACCTAAATTACGTAATTTACGCAGGCCTCGTACCATCGAAAAGAAGCCTTCCTTCTCCTTTTCAGCACCTCGTAGCTCTTTTGCATAGGTCCCCACCTCCATGACATGTTCATAACCAATATAAATCGGTACGATAGTAATAGGGCGAGAGTCACCACGTAGCATGGCCTGTAGTGTCATCGACAGTGTGCCTGTTTTGGGTTGCAACAAGCGACCTGTGCGAGAGCGTCCACCTTCAACAAAGTATTCAATGGAATAACCCCGTGCAAACAGCTCACTGAGATATTCACGAAATACGGTCGAATAAAGTTTGTTTCCTTTAAACGTACGGCGTATAAAGAAAGCGCCTAAATGGCGGAAAATTGGACCTGCTGGCCAAAAGTTTAAGTTGATACCTGCCGCGATATGAGGGGGGACCAACCCTTGATGATACAGAACATAAGAAAGCAATAAGTAATCCATATGACTACGATGTGATGGCACATACACAATTTCATGGCCATCTTGCGCTAACTGACGAACGCGTTCCGCATGCTGAACATTGATCCCTTGATATAAACGGTTCCAAGTCCAGCCTAATACTCTATCCGTCAAGCGTATTGCTTCATAAGAGAAGTTAGCCGCAATTTCTTCCATCATATTGACGGCATTTTGCTGTGCTTTCTTCAGTGGAATTTTTTTACTACGTGCTTCATCTTCAACCGCTTTTTCAATCGCTTTTGAGGTTAATAGCTTATTGAAAAGATCTTGGCGGGCAGGCAGTTTCGGACCAACCGCCGCGAGGCGTTGACGTGAATAATGGATACGGGCAACACGTGCTAGTTTATTCGCAATAATCGTATCGGTACCATGCTCTTGCGCCATCACTCCCATGGATACGGTTGGCGAAAAACGGACAAAACTATCTCGCCCAAGCCAAATCACGGCAAAGAATTTTTGGATACCGTTGAGTAAGCGTAAGGGGGGAGCCGGTGTATGGCCTTCTCGTCCAGGTGCACGACCAAACATCACGGATGCAGGTAGCATTTGAATATCGAGATTCGGATTACTACGATGCAAGTCTAGGTATGCATGGAATATTCTTACTGACTCTTTACGTGGGTTTGGTGAGTAGTAGCGAAAGACTCTCGGACCATCATCAATGAAGACATAGGCCGGTAATTTAGTGCCATTAATGTCATTATCGACCAACGGGTCAGGTAGACCGATCGATAAGCATTGGTGACGTAATGTTAAAAGGTCAGACTTGGAATGATAAGGCAACACGTATAACGTGGGCCGGCTGGTGTCCAATTCCAGTTCTGATATCGGGTCTGTTGGAACGAGTTTACTCTTTACCAGTAATTTAAGTGGTAAATTCAACGTGTTGTAATATATTTTACGCCATAGTGACATAAATGATTATAGCCTCTTGTTAACAATGCTTCGCAAGCATACCAGAAATCAACTGGCAAATGATTAACTTTGACCGCAAAAAATGATTATTGTTTGTAATTTTGAGGAATAAATATGGCGAACCAAACTAAGGGATTGACTCGTGTAATAAAGGCTGCGGGGTATTCCCTTAAAGGATTAAAGGCGGCTTGGATTAATGAAGCGGCCTTTCGGCAGGAATCTGTTGCGGCATTGATTGCCGTCATTATCGCGCTGTGGTTGGATGTGAGTTATATCGATCGATTATTGTTGATCAGTTCTGTTGTGCTGGTGGCGATTGTTGAATTACTGAATAGTGCAATTGAAGCGGTGGTTGATCGCGTGGGCAGTGAATATCATGAATTGTCTGGTCGAGCTAAAGATATCGGTTCTGCCGCGGTGTTTGTGACCATTGGACTCGCGTTGGTTATTTGGGCAACCGTTTTATGGCAACACTATTTTGCTGGCTAATGTCGAAATTGTCGCAAATCGATAAATCCTTGATGAGCTTTCAACAAATATGGCACTTCAGTGATTTAAGTGTTTCAAAACTTCATTTACCTGTATATACTCACAGTCTGACTGTATAAACAAACAGGGGAACGAGATGAAAGCACTGACGGCTAGACAACAGCAGGTTTATGATCTGGTGCGCGATCACATTTCTCAGACGGGTATGCCACCTACACGCGCTGAAATAGCAGCAAGCCTTGGTTTTCGTTCGCCTAATGCGGCAGAAGAGCACCTTAAAGCCTTGGCACGTAAAGGGGTCATTGAGATTGTTTCAGGGGCTTCTCGTGGTATCCGTTTACTACTTGAAGAAGAAAATGATGCTGAAGTTCAGGGGCTTCCTTTGATTGGACGTGTTGCTGCTGGCGAACCTCTATTGGCTCAAGAGCACATTGAAAGTCATTATCAAGTGGATCCTGCTCTATTTAAGCCCCATGCTGATTTTTTATTACGTGTTAATGGTATGTCAATGAAGGACATTGGGATTATGGATGGCGACCTTTTAGCTGTGCATAAAACACAAGATGTCCGCAATGGGCAAGTGGTTGTCGCACGTATTGAAGATGAAGTGACTGTGAAACGCTTTAAGCAGCAAGGTAACCGTGTTGAGTTAATCGCTGAAAATGCAGAATTTGCTCCGATTATTGTTGATCTGCGTCAGCAGAATTTTACAATTGAAGGGCTAGCGGTTGGCGTGATCCGTAATGGTGATTGGTGCTAATGTTAGCGCCATAAAATACCCTCAAAAATATTGCTGGCAGATTTACTATGTATCTATTTTAGGAGTCTGCCTGCGATACCTTTCTTTTACTCATTAGTGAGTTTATCTGTGCACCCGACTTATTAAGAGACATAAAATAAAATATTACGCTCTACTATAGTGTGTTTTGTCTATTTTATTGTCTTAGTGATTACTTTTTCTTTGTCTTAATAGGTTGTTCATGGTCATGATGACAATGCTCATGGTCTTTACAGCTAGCTAACTCACTGCATACTCGGCATAAACCATGGTTCTCAACGACGGTATGACGGAGTTGAAATTGATTTTGATTAGCTAAATCTAAAATAGCAGCTTCTATGGTTCCGCAATCACTTTCTGCTACGCCACCGCAATGATCACAAATCAACATGACTGAGATATGGCTAGGATTGTCAAAGTGATGGCAGATAACATAGCTATTTGTCGATTCGATTTTATGAATAAAGCTCTGTTCCATTAAAAATTCAAGCGCACGATAGACTGTTGGTGGCTTGGCTTGAGGCTCGACTTCACGCAGCAAATCGAGCAGGTCATAAGCACTTATTGCACCGTGTTGTTGCGCTATTAGCCGTAGAACGGTTTCCCGCTGAGGCGTTAGCCTAACACCTCTTGATTGGCAAATTCTTTCGGCCATCACTAGCAGCTTATCCTCACTCATTATTTTCATGGTCGTTGACCCCACAGCAAAAATCCCAATGATAGTGAAGACAAGTTTACCATAACTTTATGATACATAGAGACTGAAATGAGAATGAATAAAAAGTGAGGCTTAGAAAAAAGCGTATTAGGAAAAAATCACAACCATTTAATATTCAAATAAATAAATCACATCTCACAATATACGTTAATATTGTATTTTAAGCATGTTACTAAAAGTGAGTGAAATAGGGTTATAAATGGCACCATTATACTCTGGTGCAATAAGTAATTTATTATCACGATAAAAACAAAACCAATACAAAATAATAACAAGTGAAGTGTAACTTTAAATTTAAAAAGTAACCTTCAGTAACACATTTCAATTGGGAGTTTTCTTATCTGCATTATTCAATATAGGTTTTTATTTTAATTTTTATTGATTTTTTATTTTTTAATTCTAATTTATTAGGTTTTAATACTGATTTTGGTTGTTTTTTTCTAGTGATACGTATTTCTTTATAATAAGGCGGCTTTCTCTTTAGAAAAAATTATTAAATTTTTATAAATATAAACTTACATTTTTATATATATTTTTCTAATTATTACTACTTTTAGGAGTTGGCGCTGCCTTTTTTAAGGGGTTGGAACTGAAAATAAGAAAATAACAGCATAATTGACTGGTTGCTCATCTTATTTTGTTTAGTTTTGACAAAAAATATCGTTTGTGTAGGATTGTCTATAGAAAATATGGGTGACCAAAATACGAGTAATCCAGTTTTGAGTTCTGTTTTGTTCTGTTTGAGTTTTGTGGAATATATATTGATTACTTACTTCAACGTTGAAAAAGGTTGGAGAAAAAAGGATTTTACCTCATTAAATATTCCATATTTAAAGTGATGAATTGAATATTTCAATTTTTTTCTTTTTATAAAAATAAATTAAATGGATTAATTTATTTATTTTAAAAAAATCTCTTCCTAAAAGGTACTAGTGGAATAAGGAAAATCTGACTAATGCTAATTCTAATCGAAAATGCGCTTATGGGTTCATTTTTTTGGAATTAATTAGGATAGAGAGTGCTACTTCCTACATATCTAAAGGAAATCTTTATGAAATTTAATAAATTAGCGGTAAGTTTGGCATTAGGTTTAACTATGGGTGTTTCTATGACTGCGATGGCAGATGATCCTGCTCCAGTTGAAAGCTCACAAGGTAAAATTCAATTCACTGGTTTCATCAATGATGTACCTTGTTCAATTGATGATGATAACCTGAATCAAACTGTTCGTTTTGGTGAAATCGCATTACACGAATTAACATCTGGTAAGTTCCGTTCAGATAGCCGTCCATTTGATATCGTGCTGAAAAATTGCTCAACTGAAACGTACAAAAACGCAAAAATCACCTTTACGGGTGGAACAATTTCTGGTTTCACAGGCTTTACCGGTGAATTACTTGGTTTAGGTAAAGTACAGAACGCGGGTATTGTTATCACTGATGGTGGAAGCAAAATCGTTGAATTCGGTAAACCATTCCCAGGTACTGGTAATGGCTATGACCTAAATAACGGTGATGGTTCAGAAACAACTCTGCATTTCGAAGCTTATGTGAAAGGTAACGAAGATCCTAATAACAAAGCAACAACAGGTCGTTTTGATACTGTTGCTAACTTCAAAATTATTTATCAATAAAATTTAATGTGTCCAACATATGGCGTATTTGCGCCATATGTTGATGACCTTATTTTATTTATTTTTATTAGTGGGTTAGTTAAATGAAAAGCATGAGATTAAATGTAATAACTAAAATAATGCTTTTGATGCTAATTCCAACGATAGTTTGGTCTGAAGAGGCTATCGACTTTAATACGGATTTTCTAGATGGTGAGGGAACTGAAAATATAGATTTCAGTAAGTTTTCTCATGCCAATTATGTTCCCCCTGGTGATTATTCTTTAGATTTTGAAGTTAATAACACGAAAATAATTGCTGAACAGCCAGTCATTTTTTTTAATCCTAATTATGATAAGAAAGTCTCTTTGGCTTGTATTACGCCAGAAATATATCCACTGCTAGGGTTGAAAGAGGAGTGGGAAAATAAAATTCAATGGCTGAAAGATGGGCAATGTTTAGATATTCGTAGCATCCCTGAAATGAGTTTTCAGGGGGATTTAGCTAAAAACACGTTAAAAATTAAAATACCGCAAGCATATATGGAGTACCAAGATGCAAGCTGGGATCCCCCTACTCGCTGGGATGATGGTATTTTAGGCGCTTTTCTTGACTATAACGCAACGGGTCGTTTGGTCAAAGAGCAAAAAGGCAATGGGAAGGGAACGCAAACAGGTATCACTGCAACAGGGACTATGGGCGCCAATATCGGACCATGGCGTTTCAGAGCAGATTGGCAATCACAAAACGGAGAGCTCAATAAACGTAGCCAATCATGGGCTTGGAACCAACTCTATGCTTACCGTGCAATTCGTTCACTCAGTGCTCGTTTAACTCTCGGTGAACAATATCTATCCTCAACCTTGTTTGATAGTTTTCGCTATCTCGGGGTGAGTTTAGAAACGGATGAATCAATGTTCCCGCCTCGCTTACAGGGTTATGCACCTGAAATAGCAGGGGTAGCAAAAACTAACGCCACCGTTATCGTTAAACAAGATGGCCGTATTATTTATCAAACAGAAGTGAGTCCTGGGCCATTCCGTATCCAAGACGTTAACTCGTTTGGTGGCGGTACCATGGATGTGACTATTCAAGAGCAGGATGGAAGTGTCACGAGCTATAAAGTGGAAACATCAAAACTGGGGACTTTGACTCGCCCAGGACAACTTATTTATCAATTCGTCTTGGGAAAACCGACCAAAGACGAACATAATACGCAAGGCCCTGAGTTTAGTTTAGGCTCGTTATCTTGGGGGGCGACAAATAATACAACAATTTATGGTGGCTTATTAGCTTCTTCAGAATATCAAAACGTAGCGATTGGTTTTGGTCGTGACTTTGCGCCGTTTGGTGTGTTATCGGGTAACATCAATATCTCTCGGGCGCAAATGGGCAATATTGATAATAATCGTACGTTAAGTGGTAACTCTTATAACATTACCTATTCCAAACAGTTCGATGAAATTAATAGCCAAATTACGTTTGCTGGTTACCGCTTTTCTGAAAGAAACTATATGAGCATGCCTCAGTTTATTGATCGTCGTTATAACGGCGATACGATAGATAGCGGTAAAGAGCTGTATACCATTATTTTTGGTACAGCGCTTCCTGACTACAACACGAACCTGTATTTAAACTATTCACACCAAACTTATTGGAACCGTCCTTCATCGAATCAATATAACATGACGGTATCTAATTATTTCGATATTGGTAAGATGAAAAACGTCAGTTTAAGTTTGACTGCTTATCGAACTAAAAGTCGTGAAACGACTGATGATGGTGTGTACGTTAACTTAAATATTCCATTAGAAAATAACGATTCGAGTATCAGTTATTCTGGCTCTTATTCCAGAGGTACGCACAGTAATAATGTTAACTACTTTAGTCGAATTGATAACAGGCAAAGTTATAACATTTCCGCGGGAACATGGGATAAAGATAAGCTCACCACTTCAGGTATGTATACTTACGAGGGGGATGCGGCGCAATTAAATGCGAGTGGTACTTATATTCAAGATGAACAAAGTGCACTATCTATGCAAATTAAGGGAGGGATGACAATCACTCCTGAAGGTGGAGCATTGCATAGAAACAACTCAGTAAGTGGTGGTTCACGTATTTTAATTGATACCAATGGGATTGAAGGTGTTCCAATACATAATTCTGTTACGCCGGTAAGAACAAATAAATACGGTAAAGCCGTTATTACCAGTGTGATGGATTATAACCGTAACAACCTAAAAATTGATTTAGATAAATTGCCTGATAATGCAGAAGCGGTGCAGTCAACTCAGTATGCAACATTAACGGAAGGCGCAATTGGTTACCGAAAATTTAATGTGATAGAAGGTCAAAAAATATTAGCGACCATTACATTAGCTGATAATAGTTACCCTCCTTTTGGGGCATCGGTAACCAACAAATCCAATAAGGAAGTTGGGATTGTATCTGATAAAGGGTTTGTATACTTAGCAGGTATTAATCCTCTTGAGTCACTTGACGTTCTTTGGGGAGACGATACTCGCTGCCATATTCAATTACCCGAAAAAATAGATGGAACCATGGCAAATGTTATGTTGTTGCCATGTAAATAATGAAAAATAGATTTTACGGTCAATGGTGAAAATATGTATTTATCAAAAATTATACCGATATTAACTGCAATAAGTGCGTCATTATTTGTACAATCTGCTTATTCAGCAATTGCATTGGATAGAACTCGTGTTATCTATAATGAGGGAGAAAAATCTGTCAGCATTGTTTTAACAAATGAAAATAAAAATAACCCTTATTTAGCACAAGCATGGATTGAGAATGAAAAAGACGAGAAGGTGAATTCTCCTTTCATTGTGACACCTCCTGTACATCGTATTGAAGCCGATGCGAAAAGTCAGATTAAAGTACAATCGGTACCCGCTATTTCACAGTTGCCCCAAGACCGTGAAAGTGTCTATTACTTGAACGTTAGAGAAATTCCTCCTCGTAGCGATAAACCTAATGTTTTGCAAATTGCCTTACAAACAAAAATTAAACTTTTTTATCGTCCGAAAGACATTGTTAAAAAAGAAAGAATGGAAATTATTCCTCAAGAGAATGAGATAAAAATTGTTAAGCAAGGCCAAAACTATGTAGTGAAAAACCCTTCTCCATTCTTTATGTCTATTACCCGATTGAAAAAAGGGACTAGCGACGTTGATAAATTTGAACCGATTATGGTTCCCCCTAAGGGAGAAATGGCATTAGGCAGTAGCGCTGGCGATATTGGGATGTCCCCGACCCTGGTTTATCTTAATGACTTTGGTGGCACCGTTGATTTGAAATTTACTTGTAATGCTAGTCAATGCTCTGTGGTACCTAGAAAATAAGGTTATAACATGATGATGTCTATTAAATATTTTACACGGTTATTACTGCTAGGGCTTATTTTCCATACGCCTTATACCTTAGGTTTTTCAGGGTATTTATTTGTGGAAGTGAGAGGTGAAGTTTTAGCAAAACCCTGTTCAATTAATAATGGACGCGCCATTGAGGTTGACTTTGGTGATGTTATGACGACACGTATCGAAGGCGACCTCTATAAGCAACCTTTAGAGTATGAAGTGAGTTGTGTTGGTGGTGGAAAGCCGAATTTAACGTTGTTTGTTGATGGTACCCCTTCCACTTTTGACCAACGTTCTTTAAAGACAGATGTTGATGGTTTAGCGGTGCTGTTTAAAGCGGGTACGGAAGACTTACCTATTAAGAAAAAACGCCCTTTTAATTTAGATACTCCGCCTAAATTATTTGCTGTTTTGGTAAAACAAAGTGGTGTCAATTTGCCTGCACGTAAATTTACAGCCAATGCAACGCTTAAAGTTGAATACCAATAAGGGCGAAATATATGCAAAAGGTAAAAGAATTAGTGTATGCCGTGCTCTGCCTATTCATTGTGTCTCATCATGCGACCGCAAAAAATGGCGAAGCAGATATACGCATTAAAGGTAACTTGATCACACCTCCACCCTGCAAGATTGATAACGGTAAAGAAATCGAAGTTGATTTTGGTAATGTGCCCGTTAAGTCGATTCAAGGAAAAGAGCAAAAACGACAGGTTAATTACCAAATTGAGTGTGGTGAAAACAAAAATAACTGGGCAATGTACTTAACGCTTAATGGCGTGAAAAGTAAGTTCGATATTAATGGATTAAATACTGGTATTGATAATTTAGCAGTGAAATTTCAATTAGCAGATCAAGAATTGGAACTCGGTAAAAAATATTTAATTAATCCTAGCTCACCAGGAGTATTGTGGGCGGTGTTAATTCGTAATGGAAACAATGAACTTGCTACAGGTAACTTTATTGCTAATGGTTCATTAGTTGTGGAGTATCAGTAATGTTGAAAAAATGGCTAGCTTATACCTGTATTATCTTCATGAGTAGTTGGTCCGCATTTTCTCTGGCGAATGATCTTAAAGTAAAAGGCACTTTAGTGAATGCTCCTTGTACTATCGCCCCTGAAGATAAGAATGTTGAAATTAATTTTGGTGATATCAGGCTATTAGATATCTATGAGCGTGGTTTTGAGTTCTCCAAGAAAGAGTTAATACTGGTTATTTCTGAATGTGATTTAAGTATTGCGCAAAAATTAAAAGTTAAATTTATTGGTACTCCACATCACCAGTTAGCAGGTTTTTTATCACTTGATGGTAGTGATACAAATCCTGGCTTAGGTATTGGCTTTGAGACGATTGATGGGAAACCTGTATTGCTTAATGAAAATACTGATTTAATACTAATTGAGAAAAATGGCCGCAATGAGTTGAAATTCAATACCTTTTTAAAGGCAAGCCAAGACGCCATCAACAATAAATCAATTAAACCTGGTCGTTTTTCGGCCGCTGCAACATTTTTAATACAATACGAATAGGCAGATAAACCATTTTACATCCTAAGTCATGCCTTATTTTTATCACTAACTTGTTTTATGGGAAGAGAGTTATGTTCAAGATAATTGCTAATTTTGGAGTCGGGCTATTACTAGCACTTTCTTCTTCAGCAATGGTTTATGCATCAACTTATTTTTCGTATGTAGAAGAGGTTGAAAGTCATAGTAAAACCGAAAATACCTACCATTATGTGATTGAAAATTGGAAGGTAAGTTCTCCTTATGAACCAAATCCGTGCAAAACGATATTAGGTAGCAGTGCGAGAGGGTGTTATTTCTCGATTAACCACTTACATGCAGCCCCTTCAAAAGGGGGAACGGCGAGTCGTATTGACTGGTCTTGCTCAATAAATTTTATTAATTATACCTCGATGGCCGAAATTATTAGGGATGCCCAATCTCAATGTGGTTTAGCATTTCCAAAAAGCGGTAAAACTCGCCATAGTGGGCCCATAACAACAGAAGAGTGTGTCGGTATATTTGTTGCGACAACAGACAAAAAAGGCGGAGCAACGATGCTACCTGGTGGTGTCTGTGGGATTGTACCGCCACCAGCAGGAAAATGCGCATTTAAATATATCAATAATCAACAGTTAGTCTTAGATCACGGGGCATTAAATCCGGATGAGCTGAATGGTAATCAAAAAAATAGTTGGTTTTCGGTAATGTGCAACAAAGATATGGCCATTAAAATTATGTCTAACATGGACGGCGACTACGTTAATTTACGTCCCGATGGTTCATTAAAATCGCATATTACCTTAAATGGCTCACCAGCATCAGCTGGAGTGGTTTATAACATGCAAGCCAATATGGAAACGCCTGTCTTTACTGAGTCAACATTAATCACTCATGGCGAAGTCAAACCGGGCAAATTCAGCGGGCGCATTACATTAGTTATGGTTGTACCATAATCATCTGTGGCTATTGTCTATTTCCCTATTATTGAAATGCTTCAATTTAGTATTCTCTAAGCGTTCACGAAACATTCTCTGAGGGAAATGATTGAAATGTTAGCGTGTTTGGTTTTGGTTATCATCTTGTAGCCAAAACCAAGCTGCTTTTCTTATTTAGCTTAATGAGTTTGAACAATCGGTATTTAAAATTGACAGCGAAATATGCGATTAACTCGTTCCATAAAGTTATTTTATGGTGATGTATTGAGTTTGACATCATTCATTGATTGCTTTACAACAACCGAGTAAAGCAACAACGACCCATGCATAACCCTTACCTACATGAGTTTGTTTCAGTCATCTTTAGCTTATTTTTATGATTGCGCATACGAATTTTTTCTCATCTTGTTATTTTCCTCTGCGACTCTTCTCATCTTTTACATCATTTATTTCTGTACCATCACCATACATTGTTCTTCAATTCCCCCACTGTTGTCATCCTTTTAACAATCTATATCTTCGACTGCGTGCCTGAATCCGTTAGTTTTAAAATAGTAACGGGTATGAGCTTTCGTAAAACCACATTTTTATCACCCATTCTGTCATTTGAGAGGGTGAAAATATCATTATCGCTGTTTCATTTTAGCTCGTGCTCTAATACGAGAAAAAACACTTGTATTCGCTTAAGTGCAAAGTATTCATTGGGTATTAGGCTTTATACATGGCCATTTATATCGCGATAGCAAGTTAATAACATGGAATATAATAAAATATGAATATTTGGTGATTAAGCGTTATTCCTTACCACGTGTTGTTTTTCTGACGCGTATATTGAGAATTTGAAAATCGAAAGAGTGTGAATAAAATAAGTTTTGTGGTGTGAATGCTAATTAACTTATTGATTTCTTATTAAGAAAGTTAAATCCCCCTCTGTCATGCCTAATCTGATATGCCACAACTTATGCTATAAAAAATAAACAAATGTTATGTTTTAGGTTAAATGTTAATTAAGAGTTTTCTGACCTAAATTTTTCCGTATAGTTTTATATTCTAAAATCCAAGTGTTTCTGTCGTCTTAAATTCTTTTATTAGCCTGCATTTTGGTTTTTTTTAATGGGAATGTCGTTGTATATAGTTTTATTTATAATGAAATAACTTTAAATAAATTGACATAGATCAAAATATTTATAAATTTTTTTATTCTATAAATGTAAATTACTCTAATTATTTTTTCGGCAAAAAATATTTTTTCACTTTGGCTAGTTTATAATCTTGCTTTGTTTTCATGTTTTGGATTTAAATTTTGTTTGTAATCCTTTTTATGTGTTTTTTTGACAAAGAATATTGATTGGGTAATATTGAAATCAGTCGGGAGGATATTCGAAATATCTCCCTCATATATAAAATGGTTATTATATTGCTGCGCTGGTCTATAAAACTAGGAAAGAAGATTCTAGGAAGGAAGACGAATACTATAGATTCTAGTGTATTTACATATAAAAGATATTCCTAATATAAGAGATCTTTCCATTATTGGGATTTATCTGTACAAAAAAAGTGGTTAATGAATTAACTAATTATGTTTGCTAGAAGTTCGATATGCTATTCATGTATAGAAATAGTACTTTTAGCTATCTCAATTTTAGATAAACCTTATCGGTTTATTGATATAACCCTTTAAAAGGTAAAGTGTATAAATATTATCATTACTTAATACGTATATTTACAAGTGCACATAAAGGAAAATGTTAGTGTCTTTTTTTATAATCAGATTGTTTTAGTATTAGTAATTTGATTTTCAAAAAAGGGATTAAAAGGATTTTTTACCCTAAAACGTTAGCTTTTAGGCTAACGAACGTTTATTCAAATTTATATTCAGCATTATTAGGAAAGGATCTACAAGGATGTAATGAATTTAAATTTGAACATTGACAACAATGTGTCTTTCACTACTACATGATATAAATACAGAGGTATTTAAAATGTTATTCAACAAAAAATTAGCAGTTCTAGCAGTATTAGCAAGCTCAATGGTAGCTGGTTCTGCACTCGCAGCAGATGAAGTTGGTAAAAAAGGTACAACTGTAAACTTCAAAGCACAACTACGTGCAGCATCTTGTGATGTAGCTTCAACGACTGAAGGTTCAGTTATTGATTGGGGTGTTTTTACTGTTGACCAAACTTCAGGTAAACAAGTTAAAGATCAATTAGGTGCAACTAAAAACTTTGACCTAGTATTGACTAACTGTTCTAAAGCAGCTCAGACTGATGCTGATGTATTCGTACGTGCAGAAGGTAAAACTTCACTTCTATACCCAGAATATTTTGCTGATTTAGGTGCTAAATCATTAGCTGTTTCTTTAGAATCAGCTAATACTCCAATTGTTCCTAATGCTGATACAGCGCTGAAATTCTCTGGTGATGTAGCTGCTAATGGTTCTACTACTATTCCTGTTGCTGCAAAATTAATCCTGACTCAACTTAATGTTGCTCCAGATACATTGAACGTACCAGTAACTTTCACTGTTTCTTATAACTAATAAATAGTTAGCAATTAATTTGATAAGAGGCTTAGTCTTAAGCCTCTTCTTTACTAAAACTGGATATGAGTGTGATTCGATAATGCAAACATTAAAACTAACAAGTAATCGATTGAATTCTATTATGGCCTCAAAATTACATTTAATTTTACTTTTAATGTTTGTTTTAACGACTGTTGCAACACAAGTAGCGGCAGCGACTAATGGAACTGGTGGAGTAGGCTTAAACTCAACAAGATTAATCTATAATCAAGGTGAGCAGAGTATTTCAGTTAGTGCTAGGAATAATTCTAGTATTAATTATTTAGCTAAGTTTAATGTTATTAAATCAGCCAATATTAGCGATAAAAGTGCAACACCATTTAGCTTATCGCCTCCATTGGTGAAAATTGATAAGGGAACAAGCCAGGATATTAGAATTTATATGCAGCCGCATAGCTTACCTCAAGATAGAGAAACTGTGTTTTACTTTACGGCTACAATGATCCCATCAACAAACGGGCCAATCGAAGGGGCTGGTATTAATATTGGTTACAACACAATTATTAAATTATTTTACCGGCCTAAAAATTTGACAATATCTCCTGAAGATGCACGCAAGGGATTAATTGTAAAGTCGACGCCTTCAGGCGTAGTGGTAGAAAATAATTCACCTTACTATATCTCACTTAGTAAGTTGAATGTAGGTAAAACTAAGATTGAATTAAGCTTACAAAAAAATAATACAATGATAGCTCCGTTTAGTTCATTTAATTATTTAGTACCTGGAGCTAAAAGCGGTATTGCTACATGGGTTGCTATTAACGATTTAGGTGGCGAGGATAAATACAGTGGCAATATACGTTAAAAATTCAAAACTACGTCATTCGATTTTATTGGTTGCTGCATTTTTTTCTACAGTATCAGTGATACATGCAGAGACAAAATTTGAAGTTAAGGGAAATATTATAAAAGGGTCATGCGCTGTTTCTGCATCGTCAATGACAGTAGAATTTCCAATGGCTATTCAAACGAATTCAGTAAAATCTGAGTTAGATGATAAAACACATGTTCAACCATTTGAATTAAAATACACGTGTGATAGTTTTGATTTGTCAGGAAATGCTGGCGCGCCATACAATATGGTGATTAGTTTGGGAACAGGGACATCTGTTACTCAGAATAATAAAATTTACCCAACTAATAATGTCACTAATGGTGCCTTTGTTTTATATCACTGTGATGAGAGTAAACAAAACTGTCAGATAGTTGATATTAACAGCGGTGGACTTGTTCCGTTTACTGTAAAGGCAAATGGCGAAAGCTTACGTAATTTTGAAGTTGCAGTTGTTAAATTAGATGCTGCTAATTCATTAGTGCCGGGTCCTTTACTTTCAGCGGTTGATATTGTGCTAGAACAACCATAATAAAGGAAATTTAAGATGAATTTATTTAAATATAGTGGTTTTCTAACGTTAATAGCAAGTACGCTTTTTATTAATTATAGCGTAGCAGCCCCCACCAAAGGGTCTCAAACTTTTGAATTTAACTTAACGGTGCCTAAAAATACCTGCAATATTCAAGTCGTAGGTACATCTAATAACATCGTCGATTTTGGTAATGTTGCTTTAGCTAAATTGAAATCTGATTCTGCAAGTGGAAAACTAAAATTACCTTTTTCTATTAATTTATCTGATTGTAGAAGTACAAATTTCGATAAAAACTATATAACGATTGACGGGAATTTTGTGGCTGAGAATAACGGCTATCTAGACGATGCTGGAAGCAAAACTTTTGCTATCAGAATTTCTGAGAAAGAGAATGCAGTGCAATCTGATGATGTTTTTTCAATACAACAAAAAAAACAATTTGGGATAATATTTCAGAAAATAAAATGAGTAAGCAATATTATGCCTATTTAATGTGTAAGGACGGAATGAGTGATTGTTCGAATGACGCCAATATTGGTGCATTTAAAGCAACATTTACTTTAACCTATGTGTCAGATTAAGTGAGTATAGGATGTTACAGAAAATTATAGTAATAATCAGCATATTTTTTGTATCTCCATTATTTGCTGATGGTATTTCTTTAAATCAAAGCCGAGTTATTTTTTCTGCTCAAGATAATAGTCAGATCGTGCAACTGAAGAATGATACTGATGGTGCGTTGTTGGTACAGGCGACAGTATTAGGTCATGTATTCAATCTGGTGATTAATCTGTAATATAGGGTAATTTATCGGAGAATATTCATGGCTAAAGTCGATGTAAGGTGCCCATTTTGTCAACAAACTCCCTCAGTGAAAAAACATGGCCTAGGGAGTACAGGTCATCAACGTTATCGTTGTCAAGACTGCTGCCGAAGCTTCCAACTCGACTATGAATATCGTGCCTGCCAGCCCGGTACCAAAGATAAAATTATCGACCTAACGATGAATAATGCCGGTATTCGTGATACCGCTAGAGCCCTTCATATCAGCATTAATGCGGTTGTTCGCACTTTAAAAAACTCTCGCCGAAGCAGGTAACCTCTTTACCCCTTGATAATCTGCACATTGAACTCCTTTGCGAAGTCGATGAACAGTGGTCTTTTGTGGGTAATAAGAAGCAACAACGCTGGCTTTGGTATGCGTGGGAGCCCCGCCTAAAACGGATAATTGCTCATACGTTTGGTCGTCGAAACAAAAGGACTCTTCACCAGTTACTGGCTTTACTGTCTAGGTTTAATGTGGCTTTTTGGTGCACGGATAAGTTCAGTGCTTATGAGATATTGCCCAAGCAGAAACATGTGGTAAGTAAGTTTTATACGCAACGAATAGAAAGAGAGAATTTGAACCTGAGAAACCGCTTGAAGCGCCTTAACCGTAAGACGTTAGGTTACTCGAAGTCACCTGAAATGCATGACAAAATCATCGGTACATTCATTGAACGCGAATACTACCTATTATGATGATCTCTATATTGAATACACGACCCAGTATTAGATGCGGTAGATGGTAAGCAGATAGATAATTTTATCGTTGTTCCTCCATTATTTCGCTCTGAACCGAGAAGCGAATATTCAATGAGAGTCAGAAAAAATAATGTCTTACAGTTACCTAAAGATAAAGAATCCATATTCTTTTTAAAGATGAGAGCGATCCCCCCCGTCGATAAAAAAAATGAAAATGAATCTAATATGAGTGTCGTTTTCGTTACTGCAATAGTGATTAAAGTTTATTATCGACCTGAAGGGATTTCTGCTCCCAAAATATCTGATTATAGAAAAGTGGTCATCGAAAAAGCAAATAATAAATGGCAGTTAAATAACCCGACACCCTATTATATGACGATTGTTGATTTTTCTTTAAATGGGAAAAAGATACAGGAAAAAATAATGATACCACCTTTTAACACATATGTTTTAGATAGGTTTGTTGCTAATACTAATAGTGTTAAAGGCAGTTTGCGTTTTGTAACGGATTACGGCTCAATTACGGATAAATTTAATTTTTAATTGAATTCATGTTCACTATTTCGATTATTAAATTTATACGATTTCAAGCGATTACTAATGATATTGTAGAGATAAATTAAGGTTAGTGGAATGGAAAACAAAATATTTAAAATTAGCGTATTGTCTTCACTGATTATTTTCTCTCTATATTCATATGGTGATGACTACTTCGACCCTAATATGTTAGAGAGCCAGTTAGGGGTTGATGCATCTCAGATAGACCTCTCTCAATTTACTGCCACGAATAGTGTTCCTCCAGGAGAATACCATATCAACGTGCAGGTGAATAGAAATAGGCTAGGTGATAAAAAGATCAATTTTAAAGCTAACCATAAGGGCGTCATTGTTCCTGAATTAACCCCTGCAATATTGGAAGATTGGGGGGTTAATGTTAAAGCTATATCTTCAATGAGTTCATTAGCGCCAGACACACCAATCTTGGATCTTAAAGCTTATATCCCAGAGGCAAGTGTTGTTGCTAATATCCCTAACTTAGAGTTATTAGTGTCAATTCCTCAGATAGCAATGACGAATAAAGTCGAAGGATATATTGATCCAAGTTTGTTGGATAATGGTATCCCCGCGCTATTTATGAACTATTTTGCGAGTGGTAGTACTACTCGTAATTCATCAGGACACAGTGGAACGAAAAAAAATGAAAGTTATTTTCTAAGTTCACAGTTAAGATTAAATGCAGGGCCTTGGCGTCTACGTTCAAGTGTGAACCATTCTAAATCTTCAGGAAATAGCGGACAAACTCATTTTTCTAATACTTATTTGATGCGAGCAGTACATGCCATTCGCTCAACGATTTCTATTGGTGAGCTTTCATCGGGCGCTGACGTATTTGATCCTGTCCCACTCAAAGGGATGACAATTGCTTCTGATGAACAAATGCTGCCAAGCAGTATGAGAGGGTTTGCCCCAGAAGTGCGAGGGATCGCACAATCGAATGCTCAGGTAACCATTCGTCAGAATGGTCATATTGTATATCAAACGTATGTATCACCGGGTGCTTTCGTTATTAAAGATTTGTATGCAACGGGTAATGCAGGAGACTTGGATGTTACGGTCACTGAAGAAAATGGCACAGAGAAAGTCTTTACTGTGGCGTTCTCTTCACTCCCTGTGATGTTACGACCTGGTGGTTATAAATACGAAACCACGGTTGGTCGATATGACGGTGGCTATACTAAGCACTCAAGGCAATCTGATTTCTTTTTAGGTTCGTTTATCTATGGCTTGTCAAATAATAATACCCTTTATGGTGGGTTATTAATGGCAAAAAGCTATTTTTCTGCTGCTGCAGGGATGGGGATATCTCTGGGTTCATTCGGTGCTTTATCTGCGGATATTACGCATGCAACAGCAGGAATGGAAGGCGACTTAGGGACTCGCTCAGGTCAATCCTTCCGTATTCGTTACTCTAAAAGTATGACGAGCACCGGAACCTCGGTAGACTTAACAGCATTACGTTATTCGACCCGTTCTTACTTTAGTTTTGCGGATTTTAACAGCTATAACTATCAGCTTAAAGACAATGTGGCACCTTGGCTAAACCAGCGCCAGCGCAGTAGCTTTACGACCGCATTACGTCAATCTTTAGCTGAATACGGTAGTATTTATCTATCCGGCAGTATCTATGATTACTGGGAAACGAATCGTAAAGTTAAGCAACTTGCCATTGGTTACAACGGTTCGTTTAAGAAAATTAACTACTCGGTTAACTACACGATTGACCGTGTAAAAGATTCCCAAACATGGCCGGAAAATAGACAGATAACCATTAATGTTGATATTCCATTTAGTATTTTCTCGAATAGTGAAGTGGCTGAAAACATATACAGCACCTATTCATATCGGCAGGATAATGACGGTCGTATCAGCCAGCAAGTCGGGGTGAGTGGTGCTTTATTGGATGGTGAATTATCTTATGGGATTTCTCAAGGATATGGGAATAAAGGCGAAGGAAATACGGGCTCTATTTATACGGGTTATTCGGGATCGTTGGCATCATTCTCAGGTGGATACAGTTATTCACCGGGCAGTAAAACAATCAATGGGAGTATTAACGGAGGCGCTTTAATCCATAGCGGCGGTATCCTTTTAGGTCGTAGTATGGGTGACAGCGTGGCGATTATTGAAGCGCCTGGTGCAACAGGTGCTAAAACAAGTAACCAAAACTCAAAAATTAATGGTCAAGGCTATGCGTTGTACCCATATGTATCACCCTATAATGCAAATATCATCACTATGGACGTAAACTCTTTACCTGACGATGTGATGCTAAAAGAAACGACCAAGACAGTTTATCCGGCTGCCGGTGCGGTTGTAAAAGTGAAATTTGATACGCGACTAGGTTATCAAGCCCTCTTAAATTTAAGACTGGCGAATGGAAATGGCGTACCGTTTGGTGCAATCGCAACATTAGTTGAAGAAAATGCGACCGAAGATAATACCGGTATTGTTGGTGATAATAACCAGTTGTTTATGAGCGGATTACCGGATTCAGGGAAATTGAATATTAGTTGGGGAAGTAACCAAGACCAACGTTGTGTGGCTACATTCTCTGGGCTAGATAAGATTCCAGCGACGGCTTCTCAACCAATACGTACGATTATCGCTGACTGTCGTTAAGTTTATATTTATTTAGATAAATAGCTTGAAAGAGTATTGATATTCTTTATTTCAAGCTATTTAATCCAAGGAGCAATCTGTATGGTTAACAAATTTATTCGTCACTTATCATCAACCATGTTGATTTCAGTATTATCGACGAGTGTTTTATACTCTTCTTCAGCTAGTGCATTTGATGAATTAAATGCTGGTACAGCAACACTTGAGTTATTAGGTATTATTGATCTGGATGACTCGGTACCAGTGGGAACACCTTATTATCTCGATGCGCGGTTATTAGGCCCCACCAATTTAACACTTACTCCCCCTAAGCGAGCGATTTACTCTACAACACATAGTGTTGGCGTACCAACAAATAAGCATAACTATGCCGTCTGGGATGAGAAGAGAATGTTAGTTGGACTATCGACAGATACCGATTATTGTCGGTTTGGTAATCCTAATATTAAGGAAAATACAGTTTTAGGTCAGGGTAAGAAATTTGCTTTTCGTTTAGTACACACTGATGATAGCTCATTAATTGCTTATGTTGTACCGGCACTCAAATATGATATACAGTTAGATTTACCTAAAGATCCCACGCCTTCAGGCATTAAATCGAGCTATTCTGGCTATTTGGTTGAAAAACCACCAGCAGGACTTATTACATCGACCGTTTATGATTATTGGGAGGCACAGTATTTGAATCTTTGCCATGTTTTACCACAAAGGGTTGTGATGGGGAAAGGTGGGAGTAAATCTATTACATTTTCTGTAGGTAAACCGTTAGAAGTCTACTTAAATAAAGCTGCGAAGCCAGGTAATTTCGTTATGGTACCAACCAAATATCATTTAATAACCCAAGGAGCTGACGGCACTAGCCCACAGTTTCCAAATGTAGGCAGTGTATCAACTGGAAGTATAGGGTTAAATATTAGGACAACAGTCAAAATAGTCCGCGCATGTAACATTAAAAATGCAACAAATACTGTGATTAATAAAGTGATGGGGCGAGAAAATGCCGTCTACGAGGACTCAAAAATAACGTTTTCTTGTACGCAAGGTGGGAATCCATTATTTGTGTCTGCAATCCCAAGAGAGGGGGAGGTGGATGCCTCAAATAACACCAAATTGATGTTAACGAAAACCGATGCTGGTGAAGTAAAAGATCGTCCTTGGTTAATGGCTAAACCTTATTTAGATGGTGCGGCAACACCGACAATTGATTGTAATGCACCAACGGCAAGTGGTCTTTTGCCTTTTGATAACTCGGATTTACCATTAAATCAAATATCAGCAGATAGTCAGGTTCCTATGAATTTAAATATCCGATGGGCTATGTGTTCAAAGGACACTGTTGCTCCCGGTAAATATAAAGGGCGTGTTGAAGTATTGGTATTCTCTAAAATTTAGTCATATTATCATATTGTGAATATTTACAAGGTTGGGAATATAAAAGGAGTACCATGAAATTTTTGTTAAAATATTTATGTTTTTTACCGATATTACCTGTGTTTTCTGCTTTTGGTAATATTCAAGATGATATTACTTTTAGGATGCTACGAAATACTTATACAGAAAAAGAAAAAAGTACTTCGGTTAAACTTAGTAATAAAGGGGAGAGATCCTACTTAGTTCAAGGTTCAATGGAGCTGCTAGATGAAAAAATTGGGAATGAGCTAATTACGGGAAAAAAGGAGGAAATTCCTTTTATTATTACGCCACCTTTATTTAAATTAGAGCCTAAGCAAAGCTACAGTTGGCGTGTGATGTTTTCAGGCGATTCGGCTAAACTACCTGCGGATAGGGAGAGTCTCTATATTGCTAAATTTAGACTGATACCTGCCACTACAAAGCCAACTATCGCTAATGGTGTTAACTCTGAATTATCAGTTATCAATGTTGTGGCAACAAAAATTTACTATCGACCAATAGCGTTTGAGAAGTTAGAGATAAAAAATGAAATCAGTAACCTTAAATTTAAAATTGATGGTGATGACCTTGTTGTGACAAATAATTCACCTATTTATATGGCATTTGATGAGGTTTCAGTAAATTCGGTGCCTGTGGATAGTAAAGAATTATACAAGCCATTGATTCCGAAATCAGAACAAAGGTTTAAGTTACCCAAAAAAGTGTCGCCAAGTGGTAATAAAATTGAATGGGCTGTTTTAGATGAATTTGCAATGCCAACACCGAAAAGTACAACTAAAATTTAATTTAGTGTCATAATATTTTCAATATAGGTTGGCTTTTATATTCAGTCATATTTGTATTGACACGATATCGATTAGTTTGAACGGAAATGATGAATATTATTTGTAGAGACAGCTAAATGAAATACCTATTTAATTTTATATCAATGTTGTTTTTTTTTTCTCAACGTCTTCATTTCCATCAGTAAATAACTTTCGTCTAGTGATCCACGGTGGGGCTGGTGATATTACAGAGCAACATATTACTATTGAGCAGAAAAAAGCGCACGAAGAAAAACTGACAGAAGCTTTGCAAGCGGGATACGGTATCCTTGCTCAAGGCGGCGACAGTGTTGATGCCGTACAGGCAGCGGTGATCGTCATGGAAGACTCACCACTTTATAATGCAGGTAAAGGAGCCTCTTTAACGACAGATAATAAAGTGGAATTAGATGCTTCTATTATGGATGGGCGAACTCGGAAAGCGGGTGCTGTCGCGGGGGTGTCGAATGTTAAAAACCCCATCATGGCAGCTTACAAGGTCATGACTAAAACGCCTTATGTGATGATGGGCGGGGTTGGCGCTGAACAATTTGCTAAGTCTGAAGGGCTTGATATCGTAGACCCCACTTATTTTATGACTGAACAACGCGTTGAACAGTTAAATAAAGTCAAAGAAATTAGCCGTAAAATCGATCATGAGAAAGGCGCGAATGCCGCTTTATTTGTTGATCCGCTGATGTACGATTACAAATATGGAACGGTAGGCGCTGTGGCTATTGATACTCGAGGGAACTTAGCTTCCGCCACATCGACTGGCGGTAGTACCAATAAACATTATGGCCGTATTGGCGATTCACCCATTATTGGTGCAGGCACGTATGCGGATAATAAGACAATAGCGATCTCTACAACGGGGCTAGGTGAAGTTTTTATGCGTTCTGTGGCTGCTTATGATGTCGCCGCACAAATTCAATACCAAGGCATCCCATTATCTGAAGCGGGTATGAATACCTTAAATACGGTGCGCAACCTAGGTGGAACGGGGGGCCTTATCGCAATAGATAAAAATGGCAACTTTATTATGCAATTTAATACCAAAGGCATGTTTAGAGGAACAATTGCAGAAGATGGAATTCCTCAAGTGGCTATTTTTAATTCTAATAGCCATTGATTAGCCACCGCACAACCAGTTTTGAATAGTTTTCCATGTTGGCGATTTGCCTACTTAAAACAGCAATGTTAGTAGGCTTTTTTTTATTTATCTGCATAACAGGTGAACGATGAATAAGCTTCATCTTTAATAATATAAATATTATCATTCATTTTTGTCACATTAATGTAATAATTTATTTTCTCTTCTTCTAATTGAATGAAGTTAGCGAAGAGGGCTTGAGGGACGTTATCTGAGCTGGTAATAGATAATGTTTTAAAACGAATAGAGTAATTGTTTTTTTTATCAATCGATTGGTAATTAAAATAGAGCGCTCTATCAAGGCGATAGAAAACATTATTCTCTTTGACGTAACCATACATATTCATTCTTCCCATATTATCACTGGTAACCAGAATACTTGTTTTTGATTTTAGCATTAGCCCGTCATCAGTACCGTTATCTTTTATCCAGAGAATATCAGAGTGACAAAGATTTACGTCATCACTCTCAGTGTGCAGGGCAAATGATGTTATTAACACTAAAGTGAAAGAAAATAAAAGCAATAAAATGTATTTTTTCATTTAAATTCTCTGATCATTAATTGATACGCAGTCGTATTGAGTATTTTTTTCCTTACAGATACTAATGGATATGTTTTTATCAACAGGTTGGATGGTGTTTAGTTCTGAAAGTAAGATAACGCGTTTAGGTTCTTGGCAGTTAACATTGTATTTATCGAGTTTCTTGTTGACATAATCGATACTATCTTTTGTTGAACTTTCCACTAAATGAACAGGAACTTGTATTAAACATTTATCTCTCTCACTGACCGTAATATAGTCATTCTCTTTCATGCTCGCGTTAGAGCTTGTTATAAAATGAAAGGCAAAAGTTAATGAAACTGAGAAGAGAGCAATAAAAGCAACTACCATATAACTACTTTTTAACTTACTTTGTTTTCTTATTTTTTTTGTATCTTTTTGTTCTGTTAATGTTAATTCTAATGGTTCATGATGCTGTGTGTTCCTTGGGGGATATTCAGTCACAGGTGGCTGAATATCAATGGGATTAGTGAGCAATTCTTCGCGACTATGCTCAATATTTTGCTGAGGGGAAGGGTCTGACAATATATAATTATTTTTACTTAAAATAATGTTGTTGTCATTGTGAACCACCATTTCTTCCTGTAAAAGGTCAGAATTGTTTTCATTAGTGATTATTTCTAATGACTCACAATCAAAGCGAAAACCTTTTTTAGGAACAGTGATGATAGATTTAGGATCTAAGCCGATGAGTTCGAATTTTTTTCTTATCTCGCTAACATAAGTATTGAGATTATTGTTTGACCCTACAAGGCCATACTCCTCCCAAACATTAGTCAGTAATTCTTCTCTTGTGGCAATTTTTGCACGTTGATTAAGAGTGATGATTTCACTCAATAAGCGTGATGCAGGCTTTGATAACTCTACAAATTTATCGCTTTCATCTTTTAAGAAAACAATACTTTTGCTTGTCTCAAAGATAAATGTATCGTTAATCAGATAATCTTTGTTATTTGTCATAAACACGGTTTGCTCTCTCTAATTCTAACTCTAGAACAGCGAAATTATTATAATCAACTGAATCAGTTTATAATTTTTAGAAAAATTTAATTAATTTATATTTTTATAAATATTTTTAATGCATATAGTCTAAATACGGATTGAATTAACTTCAAGTATATAGAAGTGAGCTTTTTTGTATCTTGCTATCAAATATATTGATCTAAGTGATGTAATGGAGTTATGGTTTGTTTTTTTATTATTTTTTAGTTTTATATTTTGTTGAAGTGCGTTTTTTGTGTGTAGAAAACAATATATTTCTAAAATGTGGCTTTTGGTTAGTTAGCGGTCTTAAAAAAGGAGATTAATTGAGAGAAATCCTAAGTGATACTGCTTAATTATTAAATTGTTTTTGAAAATGTCAATTTAATAAAAATGATAAGTGCTTTTTTTATTATTAGGCGAGAGGGAGAATATCTCGCCTAATTTAATTTTATTTAATAGTTGTATTCAATACCTAACCAGTAGTTACGCCCTTCTTCAATATACCCTTTTGTGTATTGGTATGATTTATCAAACAAATTGTTAATTGATAAATTTATAGATAAACCATGATTTAGATCATAATCCATGCGAATATCTGTTTTTGCAAAACCGTGAATTTTGTCATCTTTATCAATATAATTAAAAGCCCAGCTTCTTGCTTCTTCTGTTGCCGTGATACTGAGAGATTCATATGGGGTAAATTGCACCCAAGCAAAAGCTTTATGTGTTGGCAATTCCGCAACATGTTTCACACTTTTATGTTTGGGATCTGCATGAATATAGCTGTAATTTATGCCTACACTCATCCAATCGGTGATTTCTCCATGAGTGCCTAGATCAATACCAGCATAGTTAATTTTACCGCTATTACGATTTTGATATACGTCAGAACCTGCCACGCTATCATAATACATATGGTGTGCCATAATGGCGTCAGAGACATGATTATAATAGGCGCTAGCATTATAAAACCAAGTTGGTGTGATATGGCCTTTATAAGTGGCATCAAAGGTCAGCGCGCGTTCTGCATCAAGATGAGGGTTAATGATGAAGCTGTCATTATTTTTCATCTTGTTTTTAGTATAACGCTCTTTTTGTGTTGGGAAACGGCTCCGATCTGAAACCGAGAGCTGGACGGTGTCGCTATTTTCTAAGTGGTAACGAGCCATGAATTCCCAGTTAAAAGCCTGCTGGTGGTTATCTTCATAATTCTCAATGCCAGTCACTACATTCTTGTTATTGTATAAATAACGTTTTCCTTCATCACTGCGACGCCAGTCATAACTTATCCCACCAATAATATCGAGCTTATCCGTTGCGACCCATTGATATTCGGTGGCGATTGACCATGTTTGATCTTGATAGCGATCATAAGGAACGACTTTATTGCTACGTGCGCGATGGGTATCTTCTTTCCAATGCGCCGCAAAAGATAACATGTCTAATTCACGTAACGTAAAGTCCACTCGCATATCAACACCATTACTGTAATCATCATAATGGCTGTAGTTGTACTTGCCGGCTTTATAGTCTTGAACGGATTTATATTGGTGCAGCGTATTTTTGAACTTATCGTGATAGAGTCGACTTTGTAAGGCAATATCACTGGTGAGTTGTGTGGTGCCATTAAAGTAAAGACTCTCTTTATTATATTCTGGCCATTGCCAAATTTGTTGTTTCTTATTATCTGCACTTGGCGCACTATTTTTATCACCATCTTGTTTTAAATAAGTCAGCACATATTCGTCAGTTTCACGTGGTGTCCAACCCATCTTTAGCGTTAGGCGTTTATCATCAGTTGCAGAGTTAGTGCGTCTCCCATGGCTCCCCGCCAACGGATTATTATCAGCGGAATGAGGTAATCCCATAAACCGTTGCTGATATTGACTACCGCTGACTTGAATAAAGCCAAGGTCGTTACGTCCACCCAAGCGGGCACTCATATTATGTGCATTATCTGCACCCCGAGCAAAACCTTGATTCAGGTTAATATTCACTTCAAGAGGTTTTTTCGGTGTTGCCGTTGTTAAGTTTATCGCGCCCCCCATCAAGTTTGGGCCTTGCAACAGAGATGTATACCCGGTGGATAACTCGACGCTTGCGAGTTCACTGGTCATAAAACGCCCGAGGTCTAATGTGCCATCATAGGGGACGTAGGTTGGGATGCCATCGAAAAAAACAGGTATTTGGCGACTGTCGAAGCCACGCACATTCACCTGAGTTTCATTACGATTACCTGATTTTTGAATCACAACGCCTGGCATGGTATTCAGGGCTTGTGCAACATTCGTTCGATTTAATTGTTGCATTTGCGATTGTGTAATGACATTCGCATCAGCAGCAAGAGGCGTACTCCAAACCGTCATGACATCACGGCTCGTTTGGTCTTCTGTGGCGGCGAAACTCGATGCTGTGAATAATGCCATCCCAATCAAATAGCTAATCTTTTTTATTTTCATAGTTAAATTCCAGTTGATTAAATGCAATGTATAACTTTTTATATAACGATATTGGTGTTTATTGATAAGCGAGATCATCCATCAAATTAGGTGGATGATGCTCTGGGTTTGTATGATTGCTAGGTTCACGCTACGGAAATTTTTACCTTAATGTCTCTCGGTGGGGCGTAGTAGGGAGCCGATGTGACAAATAAAGAAATGCCTGTTTGCGCATATTCTTCTATGGTTTGTAAATTGATGCCACCGGCCGCGGATAAACGGCACAAGCTGTTTTGTTTATAAATATCTTGCTGTAACTGGCGGATTTGTTGTGGCGTAAATTTATCTAATTGCACAATATCAGCCCCTGCTTGAATGGCTAGATTCGCTTGTTCGATATCATCCGCTTCAACAATAATTTGCTGTTCGGGCGCGGCAATTTTTAATGTATTAATATGTGCATGCCAGTCATTAGGAGCTGCGAGACAATTGCGATGATTGGTAAATAATAAAATACTTTCAGCACAGCCTGCTCGATGAATCATTGCGCCGCCTGCCAGTATTGCGGTGAGGGCAAATAATTTTGTTCCTGGTACGGTTTTTCTTGTGCAGGCTAATTGTGCATTGGGCTGGTGGTGCTTAAGTATAGAAACCATTTGGTGGGTGTAGTGGCTGACTCCGCAACACCATTCAAGTATATTTTGTACCGCTTTCCATCCTTGATGAAGAGCTTCTACAGCGCCTGTGGCCTTAATTAGGCCGCTATTCTCTGCAACGATTTCACCATCGCGAAAATAGCCTTGGCAATCAAGACCTAATTTCTTGAGCATTCGTAAGGCGATTTCAATACCACTAATACAACCACCTTGTGTAGAGGTAAACGTCATAGTACCTCGTTGGTTGTGTAGACCTAAAGAGCGTGTGGTTAAATCACCATACAGAATATCATCAAGGAGCAACTGATCGATTATGCTATCAGAGAGATATATCATAGTGTAAGGCTCGCTTCATCGACCACGTCCCACGAAACCATCGCCCAATTACGTGAAGGATAAGGGATGCGTTTTCCTGAGCTGATGTGCTGTGCATAGTATTGATGTAATTTGGTTATCTCGTCAGTGGTTAAGTTTTTTAGTGACCAATTGACGCTATCGACAAAAGCATCGACACTCGCGAAGCCGCTATTATCGGAGCTATTGATAAAATCAACGCGAGCATTGATCCCCATCTGATGCAAGATATTAACCGCATAGATATAAGTTGGCAGGCGCACCACTTCACGACCAATAGAGTGAATGATATTCTCATCAATAAAGGTTGGGTTCACGGTATGGGTTGTGTAAACGCGTAAGTTGGCTTGGCGGTTAAGCTTCAGTAAAGCAGCTTTAAGGTCATCGACTAACGTTGAGCGTGATGCAATCGCGATATCGACTTTTGGTAAGTGAGTCCAATCGTCTTCCCATGCTAATTGTTCGAATTGCGCATTATTAATATTCAGCGCGCTAGCGCGTTCTCTGGCCGCGTCTAACATGCCTTGGCTGTAATCAATACCGATGACCGATGTCAATTGGTTTGCAAGGTTTAAACACACAGAACCGGGGCCACATCCAACATCGAGTAGTGTTTCTGCATCTGTAAAATCCATTAACTCACGAAAATGTATTAAATAAGGGTCGTGTGGATTTGCACAAGTTTGTGCCATTTTTTGGGCTTTTTTATCCCAATGCTCGGGTTCTTTACGTGAACGTTGTGCCTTTTGCATATGATCTTGATACATTTTGGCAAAATCTAATTGGTCAATAAGCATAACAGTGGCCTTAGCAAGTTAAATGAGTAGGAAACTGAAAATGAGTAGCAATACTCTTTTCGTCAGTAGAATAGAGTTTTGCTAAGTTAGTGAGTGTTAACATACTCTGAGCTGAACCTTGTCTTGCTCCATACGCTTTATCAAGCAAAATGACGTTATCGGCGATAGCGGCAGCATGTTGTGGATGATGAGTTGACATGAAAATGGTCATTCCATGCGCTTTTAATTGTTCAACTTGTGTTAACAAACGAATTTGGTTGCCAAAGTCTAAACTCGCGGCGGGTTCATCCATAATCAGCATAATTGGGTTTTGGATTAAGGCGCGGGCTATCAATACTAACTGTTTCTCACCACCACTGAGTGTGCAGTATAAACGTGATTCAAGGTGAGCAATGCCCAACTTGTTGAGTTGCTGTAATCCCAGTGCGCGTTCTTTGGCTCTAGGCGCTGAAAATAATGAAATATGAGGGCTGAGTCCCATCATCACCATATCAATAACAGTAAAGGTGAAAGGCGTATCATGCGCTTGAGGTACGTAAGCGATCACTTTGGCGATATCGCTTGATTTATAAGTGCTGAGCGGTTTTTCTTTTAATAAAATACGCCCTTCAATAGCAGGTATAAGTCCTAACAACGTTTTCATTAAGGTTGTTTTACCACAACCATTGGCCCCGAGAAGACATGTTATTGCGCCCGTTTCTAGTGCTAAGCAAAGTTGCGTTAAAATCGCTTGACGATGATAGCCAATAGCCACGTTTTCTAAGGTTATCAGGTTCATTTGACTCTCCGAGTTTGCAACAGGATAGCCAAAAAGAAAGGCGCACCGACAGCCGAGGTTAATATACCAAGGGGCAGTTCAATGGCGGCGATGCTACGTGCTAATGTATCGGTGATAAGTAGCATAATCGCCCCTATAGCCATAGAGGCTGGTAACTGATAGCGAAAGTTAGCGCCTACTATCATTCTAGTGATATGGGGAACGATTAATCCAATCCAACCAATAATTCCCGCAATTGACACTGCACTCGCAGTAATTAAGGTGGCGGAAATAATGAAGACCGCCCTCAGCAAACTGACATTAATACCTAAGCTTTTTGCTTCTTCATCGGAGAGGCTGAGTAAATTCATTCTCCAGCGCAGCAGGAGTAGTGGGATAATGCCCAGCAGCATGATTGGGAAGGCGGAAAGCAGGTCATGTTGTGTGATCGATGAAAGTCCACCTAATAACCAAAAAGTAATCGAAGGCAGTTGTGTATAAGGGTCAGCTAAAATTTTCATAAGAGAGATGGCAGAACCACATAGCGCGCTGATCGCCACACCCACTAAGACGAGGGATAAGATAGGATCATGTTGGCGTGCCATTCGAGCGATCAAGCAGACTAAGGTCACGGCGAGTAAACCGCCGATAAAGGCAGCTAACTGGATATAGACCAATGATTGCCCTAAAAAAATAGCAATGACGGCACCCACCCCTGCGCCAGCTGATACCCCTAATATATCAGGCGAAACCAACGGGTTACGAAACATGCCTTGATAAGCAGCGCCTGCAATGGCTAGCCCGCCACCGATGATGATGGCAGCTAATGTTCGAGGAAAACGAATTTGCCAAAATACAGTAGCAGTACGTGGGTCATCAATCGTTGTGGAAGTACTCAGTTCAGCCATCAATAAATTGAGGAACTGGTTAAATGTTAGTGAATACTTACCACTGTTTAATGCTATGACAAAACAGATAATAAAAACCACTAAGAGTAGACCCGATATCATTACGCGACTCATGACATTTCCAGCAATTTATCAATTTGGGCGTCAGTCAGAGGTGAGTGATAAAACAGATGGAAGAATTGTTTTATGTCATCACCAATGATTGATTCTACGTGTTGATCAAAATGACTTTGTAAACGGCGCATGCCTAACAAGCGGTTAATGCCAGGAGGGCCATCAATCCAACCAAATGGCAGACCACCAAAAGTCAGCAAATGCTCAGAGGAGACTGCATGCAAGCCTTTCCATAATGTTGAATGCCTAATAAACTCAGCGGCTTCCGGATATTGCGTAATGATAATGTCAGGGTTCCAATCATACAGCTGCTCCATAGAAACTTCAGTTAAACCTTTAAAGTTAGGGATGTCGACAACATTGCGTAAACCCAATATTTCTATAGCTTCAGTATGAATCGAGCCTTTAGTACCTGTTTGTAGCCCTTTGGCCCCTCTGGCTAGATAGAAACTAGGCGCATTAGCATGGTATTTTTCAGCAAAGGTTTTGGCGTCTTGGAGATAATGTTGGGCAACCTCACTTAGTTGTTTGGCAGGTTGCTGAACCTCTAATAATTCACCTAATTGGCGTAACTGCTGTGGTGAATCATGCAGCCCTCCTGCAATCAGCAAATAAGGAATTCCTGTTTGTTTCGCGATTTTTTCGGCTTGAGAACGATAGGTATCGTCAATATTACCAGTGTCTATAATCAATTCGGGGTTATAATCAATCAGCTTTTCTAGCGATAATGTGCTACCACGACCCGCTAAGCGTCCGTATATAGGTAAATTTCGCCATTGCTTAGCGAATAAATGAGAATGGCCTTTTTGTAAATTAATTGAAGAAAATCCCACCATTTTTTCAGGTGCTAAAGCGAACAACAGCAGATCAGAAGGCGGACCGGCACTAATGACGCGCTGGATTTTACTTGGCTGGGGGATGACACCAAATAGTGCTTGTTCGACGTGATTATTTCTCTTCCCATAGGCAGGAAAATAATAAAGTGCCATGAACGCTGCACAGGATTTGATAAACTGTCTGCGGTTAATTCCCATAGTATTAAAAATAAGGTTCGTTATATTTATTGGTATATAGCGCGGAAAGTTAGCGAAGTCATACCTTAGAGTCAACCACAAAAGAGACATTAATAGGAAAACTCGACTATTCTGTGATGTAAATCAGTAACAAACATTGCTATCCATAAAAAGATCGCTGAACATAGTCTTAGACATTGCATGTGCTAGAAATATTGGAATATATGAAGAAAAAAAGACCCTCACTACAGGATGTTGCCGACAAAGTCGGTGTCACGAAGATGACCGTTAGCCGCTTTCTACGAAACCCTGAGCAGGTTTCTGAAGTGTTACGTGGTAAAATAGCGCAAGCGGTTGATGAATTAGGCTATATTCCAAATAAGGCACCGGATCTGCTCTCCAATGCAACGAGTCACGCTATTGGTGTGCTATTACCCTCGTTAACTAACCAAGTTTTTGCGGAAGTCATTCGTGGCATTGAAGCTGTGACAGATCGTCATGGGTACCAAACAATGCTTGCGCATTATGGCTATCTCCCTGAAAAAGAAGAAGAGCGCCTCACTTTTTTACTCTCTTATAATATCGATGGGGTCATTTTAGCGGAACGTACCCATACAGAGCGAACGCTCAGGATGTTAAAGACAGCAGGGATCCCTGTCGTTGAAATCATGGATAGCGTTTCTCCATGTCTCGATGTTGCGGTTGGTATTGATAACTTTGAAGCCTCACGACAAATGACGGCGGCAATGTTAACACGTGGATGCCAACATGTTGTCTATCTCGGAGCCCGTCATGATGAGCGAACTGTGATTCGTTTACAAGGTTATGAGCAAGCTATGCGTGATGCTGGTCTCGAGCCGCGTAATGTGATGACACAGGTGAGCTCTTCTTATTCATTAGGCGCTAAGCTACTTCATGATTGCATACAAAAATACCCTGAAACAGATGGTTTATTTTGTACCAATGATGACTTGGCGATCGGGGCGATCTTTGAATGCCAACGCCTTGGTATTAAAGTGCCGAATGACTTAGCCATCTCAGGCTTCCATGGTCATGATGTTGGCCAAGTGATGACACCGAAATTAGCCAGTATTCTCACCCCTAGAGATAGTATTGGACGTAAAGCGGCCGAAGTCTTACTGGCGCGTATTAATGGTAAAAAGTTACCACAGACGTTATTTGATGTTGGTTTTGAGTTACTACCAGGTGAAAGTATTTAGAATTCAAAAATGATGCATCACATTAGTGAGAGAAGCATCACAGATCTCTTTATTTCCCCATAAAGATAATTGCTAAAAATAACAGCGCTGCCGATAATGTTACTGGTAACTGTTACCGGTAACAATCGAATGTCTACTATCGGTAAACAAAAAATAAGTACCTTTTATTATTTAACACCTGAGGAGTTTCCAATGAGTGATACCCAAACACAAAATTATACATTTGTTTTCATGGGGGTATCGGGTAGCGGTAAATCGGCAGTCGCGAACGGTGTCGCTCAAAAAACCAATGCGGTTTTTTTAGATGGCGACTTTTTACATCCGAGAGCGAATATTCAGAAAATGTCTTCTGGTCATGCATTAAATGATGAAGACCGTCAGCCTTGGCTTGCCGCATTAAATGACGCTATTTTTGCTATGCAGCGGACTAACCCTATTTCTCTCGTTGTGTGTTCAGCACTGAAGAAGAGTTATCGCGATAGATTAAGAGAGGGAAATAAAAATCTCTATTTTATCTACCTGAAAGGGGATGCAGAGCTCATTGCGGAACGTCTCAAAGTACGTAAAGGTCACTTTTTTAAACCTGAAATGCTAATTTCACAATTTCAGGCATTACAAGAACCTACATTAGAAGAACAGGATGTTCATGTTATTGATATTCGCCCATCTCTCGATGAAGTAATTGAGAATACTTGTACAGCTATTCACCAAATCGTATCTGGAGGCAATCCATGAACCCCCCTGTTGAAGCATTAAGCACGCTCACTTTAGTTCTGACGGCCGTCGGCTCGGTTGTCTTATTATTGTTCCTTGTCATGTATGCACGTTTGCATGCCTTTGTTGCACTGATGATTGTATCGATTGGTGCAGGGCTATTTTCAGGTATGCCAATTCAAGATATTACGGCAACGATGCAAAAAGGTATGGCAGGAACGTTAGGCTTCTTGGCGATTGTTGTCGCATTGGGCGCCATGTTCGGTAAAATTTTACATGAAACCGGTGCACTCGATCAGGTTGCAACGAAGCTACTGAATTTGTTCGGTGAAAAGCGAGCTCACTACGCAGTTGGTATCGCTGGGTTAATTTGTGCATTACCACTCTTTTTTGACGTTGCCATTGTTCTCTTGATTGGGGTGGTATTTGCGGTGGCAAACCGTACGGGCCATAACGTTGTTCGTATGGCAATTCCTTTATTTGCTGGGGTCGCAGCCGCCGCGGCTTTCTTGTTGCCAGGCCCAACCCCCATGTTGGTGGCTTCGCAAATGGGAGCTGACTATGGTTGGATGATCCTGATTGGCTTGTGTGCGGCAATCCCCGGAATGCTACTTGCGGGCCCTTTATTCGGTAGCTTTATCAGTAAACACGTAACCATCGATATTCCCGCTGATTATCAAGCGCCAAACATGGAACATGGCAAAATGCCTAGTTTTGGCTTTAGCTTGAGTTTAGTCCTGTTTCCGCTGGTTTTGGTGGGTTTAAAGACCATTGGTACCCATTTTGTTGAAAAGGGTTCGAATCTTGAACATTGGCTAGAGTTTATCGGACATCCATTTACTGCTTTGTTGCTTGCGTGTTTGCTGGCTATCTATGGTTTAGGTTTCCGCTATGGCATGAATAAAGAAAAAGTGATGGAAGTGTGTTCAGCCGCGATTCAACCCGCAGGTATCATCTTATTAGTCACCGGTGCGGGTGGTGTGTTTAAGCAAATACTCGTTGATTCAGGGGTGGGTCCTGCTCTGGGGGATTCATTAATCGGTGCAGGTTTACCAATCGCAGTCGCGTGTTTTGTGCTGGCAGGTGCTGTTCGTGTCATTCAAGGTTCGGCAACCGTGGCGTGTTTAACGACCGTGGGTCTAGTCCTGCCTGTGATTGGTGAATTAGGGTATTCAGGTGCACAGTTAGCCGCGCTTGCGACCTGTATTTCTGGTGGTTCTTTAATCCTCAGCCATGTGAATGACTCTGGTTTCTGGTTATTTGGTAAATTCACTGGCGCAACTGAAGCTCAAACATTGAAGACTTGGACCGTCATGGAAACCATTCTGGGTACGACAGGTGCCATCGTGGGGATGATTTTCTTTGCCTTCTTATAATTTAGATTTCTAAGTAACAGTAACCCGTTCAATTTACTCTGATAGTCAGAGGGGATTGAGCGGGTTTTTGACCGTTAATACCGTCTAGTAAAACGGTAAGCTTGAGCCAGTGCAGTACCGAACTCTGTATTTTGCAGCTCTTCTAACTGACTTTGTAATAGTTCATCCCAATCTTCTGGTGGTACATCTTCCTTTAATTCATTAAGGGCATTAATTGCTTCAATTTGTAAAGCAATTGCTTGTCTTCTTCTATTTGTTAACGTGACATCATTATTGAGATTAAAAACACGAATTGTTTCTTCTGCTTTCAATTGATCTCGAGGTGATAGCCCATTGCATGGACGAACAGAACCCGATATGAGAAAACGTAAAAAATCAGAAGGGTTATCAACATCGGGCTTTATAAGATTATCTGGGTTATAAGGTCTTCCATATTGGTCTTTATAGATCCCACATCGTGACCAGCCACCAGCTCTTGATGAGTCACCACAAGAGCCAAATAAATTGTTCCAGTCAAATGTCAGGTGCGAGTAATCATGTTGTGATCGAAAGTGTTCAATATGCTTACGACCTAAATGACACTCACAATAGGCACAAAGGTTATTTTGCATGGCATCAATGGCGATCCATAATTCTAGTCTATCAACATCGTTCCAGCTATTTTTTCCGTCAATTAAATGAGCTAAACAACTAGGAGAGCCTTGCCGCTGCAGTTGTTTCATACCTAGATATCCTTTTCATTTTTCCTTGCTTGTACTTTAAGTTTCATTGCTGCAATTTTTATTAGGTTATCACAACGTTTTAATTCAATACTATTTTCACCGAAATGGTGTTTTATCTTTTGATAGAGAGCTTGTGCGTCAGAATTATGGGAATAGTCAGCGTGTGTTAGGGCTTGGTCAAAATCATCAACCCAATGTGATTCTGCAATCTTAAGTGGTGTCGCTGAAACCTCCATTACGAGTTCTAAAATATCAGAGTTGATAACTCCTTTAGTTTGGAAATCAGGCGTATTCAGCGTTATTTCTTTTCCATTATTTGATTCGTTAAAGATACGCACACAGCGCTTATCAACGGTTGAAAGCACTATTGGGCTATGAGTGGTGACAATAAATTGTAGGTTTGGAAAAATACGGGTTAAATTTGGAATAGCATCTTGCTGCCATTTGGGGTGTAGGTGTAATTCGAGTTCATCTATTAAAACAATACCTTGCCCTTCAAATGGATTATCCAACAGTGGGTTTAACATAATCATCCGTCGCGCGAGATCGGCAACTAAGCCTAGAAGAACGCGCTGTCCATCAGACAACTGTTCAACAGTGACTTTTTGTCCATCGTTAACGACTTTGATTTTATCGATGCCTGACGTAATCTCTACCCAGATATCACTAATACTTGGGACAATCTGACTAATTGCCTTAATGATAAGTTGTTTTTGATATTGCTCTGATAAATTGTCCGCGATCGCATTTTTTTCTAAAGCTGCAGTAAGTTTTTTTTGTGCATCTTCCAGCAGAGGTTTTACTGAGACTAAACCGTTGTTAACGGATATTGTTAAATCATTGACGAGTTGTTTTAATTCATTAACTGATGTTGTGTCATGTGAAGTTCGTTTATGAAGAGCAATAAACCATTCAATAAAATGGTCAAAACGGCCAGCCCCAGATAATGCATTAGTATATGCATCAAATCGTTCTTCTCGTATTTCTGATATTTCTCTCGGGCGTATGTAGGGATGTGAACGTTCAACGGAGTAAAAGGCGAAAATAGGTAAATTAACAACTTTTTGTGCATTAATCACACGCCATATATCAGCAATATTTTTAACGTCTTTAACGAGACTATCGCGTCGAGTAGCTGATCCAACGGCAGAGCGGGAAAGGCGAATAGGAATAAATTTTAACCCACGGCCAAAGTAAAAATGACTGAAAACATCAGTATATTCGAGTTCGGCATCATTCTTTATGTCAGTCCATTCATTAAAACGTTGTCCGGCTCCATCTTCCCGTAAAATATTTGCACTAAACCAACTTAGTATTTTTGCAATAGCGGTTAAAATGCTGGATTTTCCTTGTCCATTATTACCTATGATAACAGTAAGATCTTTTTCTAATTGTAATTCTAAGGATGAAAAACGGCGAAAGTCAGTGCATGAAAAAGAACGCAGATAAAAAGGATTAGTCGGTTGAAAAACGCCATTTTTATTTTTATCTCCGCTTTGGAGATAATACCAGCAAAGATCTAACCATTCATTTGATTCTTCAGGGCTATTTTTTGTTATTTGAAATAGCTCAAATGCAGCCAGCAAACTACCGCCTCTGGCTTTTCTTTCTAGTTGTTTAGTCATTTATGACCTCTTCGAATTTGAACCATTAGATCTTCAGTATATTTTTCATTCATCCTAATAATAAACTCAGGTTCTATATGTTGAGCAAAAGACAGTAGCCCTTGTAGATAACCCATATCTGCTTCATCGAGTAATCCATATTTATATTGATTAATGAGATGTTTAATGAAGCGTTTTCGTTCTCTGCCTAAAGAAAGCTGGTTTTCATTATTAATTGTAATACCTGTTACATGGCGATTATGCGCTTTAGACGAAAAAACAGTTTTAGAATGATTAAGACGTAATGCATTGCCATATAATGTTTTTAGTACTTTTTGAATTAAATCAGGTAATTGTTTTAAAACATCTTTGATATTGGTCGAAAACGTGAGGTCATCTGCATATCGTGTATAACAAATATCAAGGTGTTGGCATATCTCACTGAGTTGCTGGTCAAACTCATATAAACAAAAGTTAGATATTGTTGGAGATGATGGGGCACCGACGCTAAGCATTAATAATTGTCCATTATGTTTAGCTGGTTGCCAAAACAATATATTTTCTACATGTATTCTTTCTTGAGGGGAAAATGATAAATGAGATAGAGGCTTATTTTCTATGCAACGCCAAAAAATAGCGGGTGTAATAGAGTTAAAAAAATTCTCTAAGTCAGTTTTTAGTAGGTACTGATTTTTGCTATGAGCCAGTGCATTATCTTTGATGCTCTTCTTATCTCGGTAGGCCATTGCAGAAGGATGAACAGGAAAAGCATATAACTGCAAAAATGCTCGTTGATATTCTTTAAGCTTTTTTGCTGGTTGGGCAATGACTCGAAAGCCTATGGTGCGTTTAGCGATTTTATAGACTTTGTATTTGCATGGTGCATTTTGCAGATAAAGCTTCACATTGGATTCATGCTGATTTAAGTGTGTCGCTAACTTTTTGATAATCTGCATAATATTACCTATAAAACCCGAAAGCGTGTAGGCTTTCGGGTGGACTCTTTACTAGAGGAAGCGGTGTTGCCGCGACCTGATAAAGGGCGCGGCAACACCGCAACCCTAAATGTGTACAATAAATTAGTGTCTGGCTAATCACCCGACAAGACAGAATATGTCCAACGCTAAAGAGCTTAGTAAGACTACCGTACTCTGTTGTTATAAACAATACTGTTTTGGTCGAGGGGGGAACGTGCGATATCTTAAAGGTTGCAATCAAAGATGGCGAGAAAGTTTCTCGCCATCTTTGATTTGATTAGTTTAACATTTGGCTAAGTTGACGATAGAGGCCTTGGGCGCTCTTCTTATAGCCATCGGCAGATAAATGCACGTTATCGGGGCGTGCAAGGTCTTGTGCTGCCCATGAGCGTATTGAACAAGGCCCACCCATAAAGGCTTGCCAATCCCAAAACAGAGCGTTTTCTTGGGCTGCGACAGCTTTTTGGATTTTGATCACATTGGTTAGGTGAACAGGCATTTTCGCTTCGCAGCTCGGCGCATTGCTAAATTTGATGGAATCATTAGGTCCAATCAGCAGAATCACGGCTTCAGGCATACGCTGGCGTATGAGATGAATTTTTTCACGTAGGCTTTGCTGATAGGCCACTAAATCCAGATTGTCGTTAAATGCTTCATTGGTCCCATAGGCTAAGACCACCATATCCGGTGACATCTGTGCTAACGTATCCACCCATTGTGGTTGCCATTTATCGAACATATTGATAGTCGCCCCATTAATTCCTATCGCTGATAACATCACCCCAGGATGATTGGCACGTAGCAACCAACCCCCTAATTTAAGATTGTTATCCTTGCTCACCGTCACGTCAGACGGTAGCTGAGTGCTAACAGGGGAAGAAAAACGCCAAGAGTTCCCTGTTGCTGGTAATGCGATAGGAGACGATGAAGCTGGAGAGATGCTCATCTGGCTACCCGAGGTGTTTTGGTACAGAGCCTGTAACTGATACGTCCCATTAGCCACCTGTAATGGCATTAATTGTACAGAGCTCTGTGAAGCCATGGGTAGAGCGATTAAGCCTCCAAGAGGGTAGTCAAATCGTTCATCTTTACGGCTACTGAACAGTTCCCATTGATGCTTATCACTTTTACGATTGATAGTCGCGGTACGCTGTCCGGGTATTGAGATGGCAGGAACAAATCCTGGGCCAGCATCACCATAATGTTGCTGGAACATCGTTCTTAACTCACCACTAAAAAAGTCAGCGGCAGTATGAGAATCGCCAATTTGGACAATATGAACCTGCTGATTACCTTGCTTGAGCTTATTGGCAAACTGCTGGAGATTCGGCTCCCCATTATTGATAAGCTGCCCTTGAACATCCACATTGATGGATGTTCTATGGCCTGCCGAGCCGTGACGTGTCTGCTCTGTATCCTGCTGACAAGATAATAAGCTGAGTGATAACAATGCGATGGCACTAGCTGCCGCTAATTTGGACTTGGCCTGACGCAGTTTGTTTTGCTTCATGAAGAACCTTTTCTTCCTCTTCAAAATGAATTAATGAAAACACTTTTTCCGCAATCGCTTGTTGTCCTTTGGGACTGAAATGGATCCCATCACCACTTCTAAGCTTAATTTTGCTGCTTTCATCGCCGAAATAATCAGAGTAAGTCAGGTCCTTGTATTTAAAGACATCATTGACAGAAAAATAAATTTCGCCATTATTTTTGACTTCGGACTGGTAGAGATCTCTTAGGAACTGCATACCTTCTGATAGGCTCGTTTTACGCATGTTGGGAGGGCCAACCCAAATAACATCGACATGATGTTGGCGCGCTGTCATTAATATATCATTAATGCGTGAACGGTACACCTGCTCCCACATTTCACTTTTAAATTTCACATACTTATAACCCGTATCGGGTGGCATATCCCATGGGTCATTAGGACCGAGAAATACAACTAATACTTTGATTTTAGGGTTTTTATTCAATGTGTCCGCAATCGTTTGTGGCCAATTAAAAAAGCGCGGATAAGCAAGGCCAGTACTTTGCTTACTAAGATTAATGCTATCTATATTATATTTTTTCAATAGCATGTTCTTCACATGTGGTGCGACCCCTTGCATCATTGAGTCGCCCGCAAACAGAACTTGGTCACCTTTTTCTAATTTCGCGATACTTTTGGGGACAATAGGATCGTTTTGCAATACGGTTATTGGACTGACCCCTTCCGTTTGCAACGATGCTCTTTGCTGTTGGCGTTTCAATAGCTCAGGAAAGGTCACTGACAATGATTTTGCAGGATAAATATAACCATTTAGAAAATGTAATCCAACTTGATAACCTTCAGGAAAAACAGCTTTACTGCGAGCAGAAGCATTAGCAAGCGCCTCAGCTTCTTCGACGTCTTTGGCATGCTGCCCCGAAGCGTGGTAGGCAAAGGTACTTCCCGCAGCCAGCGTACCATCATACAAATAAGCACCATAATCCCAAACAGGATGACCTGACATGCCAGCCCAAGGTGGATCTCGATGATATTTTTGTTGCCAGAAGCGTTCTAATGAGGCTTGATTCAGCCAAATTAATAATATTCCTGCCACCAAAACAATAAAAAAGACTTGTCCGGTTTTTATTAGATTTTTTTTAAACTCAGAAGTTAGCATAAATAAATCCCGGCATCCCAGAAGGTGAAAGCATAAACATAATCGTTAGTACAATAGCCAGTGGTATAGGGTAATAATACCAAGCAATATTTTGGTATTTCCTTGCAACATAATGATACGACTGGACGAAATAGGGATAAAGCAACAGTAAAGCCCAAAATGCGACCAATAAACCAATACTTGCCCTAATGGAGGCAATAAGGTCAGGAGAGGCGAACTGTGACACCATCATTAATGCATCATCAAAAGTTTGGCTACGGAAAAATATCCAAGCAAAACAGACAAAATGGAATGTGATGATCCGCGATAATAGCGTTGTGACGGTTTTATTAGGAAAGCTTTTTGTCCACCCTAACTTTTCCATACATAAATTCTTAAGGTTAAGCAGTACGATCCCTAAGCCGTGTATTGCTCCCCAAATGACAAAGGTCATCGCAGCACCATGCCATAGTCCTGAAATTACCATGGCTAAAAAGACATTGGTGTTCATACGGCTGAAGCCTTTTCGATTGCCACCTAATGGAATGTAGATATAGTCGCGAATGAAGGTTGATAGGCTAATGTGCCAGCGAGCCCAAAACTCTTTTAAATTTGCGGCCATATAAGGGGCATTAAAGTTCACAGGAACGCGGAAACCTAATAGTAAGGCGATACCTGTGACTAAGTTAGTATACCCCGAAAAATTAAAATAGATGTTCCATGCATAAGCATAGGTAGCAACTAAGATTTCGCCTGCCTTGAAACCTGCCGGGGCATCGAACACGGGGTTCACAAAGTTTTCAGATAAATAAGCACTAAAGAGGAACAATTTAACCAGCGCTAATGAAATCAGCAAAATTGCTTTTCTAGCATCGAGTATCTCACGACTCTCTGTTTGGATCTGGGGAATAAAATTTTTAGCGCGGTTGATGGGGCCTGCAACAATACTAGGAAAAAAGCTCAGGTATAGCACGACATCAAAAAAGTCCGCTTTAGGAATTTCTTTACGACATACGGAAACGGTATAGCTTACAGAATGGAATGCATAAAAAGACAGTCCAAGTGGAGCTAATAATTCGATAATAGGCAGCCCGACATTAAGGCCTAATTTATCGAAAGTTTGTTGGAGTGTTTCTTGAAAGAATGAATAGTATTTAAACGCAGTAAAACAACCGATGATGCCAAGCGCGAGGAGTGTAAATACCCATTTGTTGGAAAGCCAATTCGAAACCCAATTAGTGAGAAAATAAATAAAGAGGGTATAGCCGAATAATATATAGGCGAAATCAGGATTAAATGAATAAACAAAAAAATAACTCGCGGTAATTAATAGCCCATTTTGAAGCTTTGCACTAGGCTGGCAACTCCAATAAATGAGGAAAAACACCAAAAAAGAGCCAAGAAACTCGAATGAGAAAAAATTCATATAAGACTCAGGTTGTTAATTATTGTTGTATACTCGTTAAGGCCGAACTGTAGCGTGACTGATAGAGGAGACTCTCGAATCGTCGACATCCACATGTTTTCTCGATCCTTTACCTCGATTGTTTAGCTGCATCTCGAATCATTTGAAGTATAAATGAATATTTACATCATATTAATAATCAGCATTGTTGCAATAAGAAAAAATCCACTTTATAAAAAAGTGGATTTTTAGTAGGAACGTGTACCTGGTGATACAAATTAAATACGATTTGATGCCGTTTTTTGAGCCTGTGTAATCAGTTCTTCATTGCTCACGTACATCTCTTGTAGATAGCGGTTATAAGATGAACCTAACTGTGAATACCCTTTCATATCATTGATAAGTTTTGTTGTATCCAACTCATCTTTTGATAGACGCTGTTTCGCTCTAGACGAACGTAGCGACTCATAAGCATTGTGAGTATTCATGTTCTTCATGTAGGCTGAAACTGTTTCTTCAACAGAATCATATGCGGAATAGCCTTTAATCTTTCCTTGTTTTAGTTGGCAACCGCTGCCACATCTCATACCAAATAGGTTACCATTTTGCTGTGCTAGCTGTGATGTTCCCCAACCTGACTCCGTCGCTGCTTGAGTTGCAACCAAATGGGTAGGCATGATATCAACACGGCTCAATAGCTTATCCCAATTCATTTTATTTGGGGTGGTACAGGTCATACCGTAGCTTTTACAAATTTGAGCAAGACGGCGTAGCTCCTGAGCGCTCCATTTTTTATTCGAGCGAACAGAAAGTAACCATTTACGTTCCGCCATTATTTCTTGATTGACCTTTTCAATCACTGGGACAATCGTTTTTAAAAACGCTTTCTTACGTGGTGTACCGGACGGGTATTTTCGCAAATCAGGCAGAGAGGTTTGAGCCTGATTTGAGCTCTGCACGGCCTTGTGAGAATACTCTTTCTTGAGTGTGGTACTGGTACTTGTTGAGCCGAAACTCAAACCCGAAAATAACAATAACAGTAAGAAAGCGAAGACGGCGTTTGTCCTCATCGTTCGAGAGGGCATTTGCTTCTCCTAATTTCTCTGAACAAAAATCGAGCGAATAGTAGCAGAATAATTTTGGGGGAGCTACTTTTATCCGGCTGACTTTAGCTAAATTACTGTATTGTTTTGTCTTTAAAGTGTATCTTTTGTATTTAATTGATTTAAAAACAGTTTTAATTCCTTTTTTTTGTGTTTGATCTGAAATTAATAAATAATGCTAACGTTTGTGCGAGTGAAAACATGTTACTTATCCTAAATATGGTCAAAATACATGCAGTTACATGAGTTATTATGGGGTTAATTTGGTTATTTATTAAGCGGTTGATAGCCTATTTTTTAGGCAAAATAAGAAATTTAACCGTTTGTCAGAAGATGAAGATACAAAAATGTCTCTTTGTGTTGATTCGATATTAAACGAAAAAGTGTGTCGTGTTGAGGAAAGGGTAGGCGAAAAAGTGTTCAATCGTACAATTTCTACCTACCTTTAAAAACGGTCAAAATGATAATATCTGTTGCTGCTGATCTTGTTGTTTTGCTGCTTCAGAGAGCGTGGAAAAATCAGCCGCTGTCCAGTATGTCTGCGGAGTCGGTAAGTGTGCCATTTTTGATGTAGGTAATAACCTAAATTGAGCAAGCTCTTGCAAAGAATATCCTTGATATTCATTAGGTAAGCTTAAACGTAAGCTTTCTGTTGGCACCATTTGCAAAGGCATTAAAGGATAGCGGTTATCGCTAGTATCATAATCGCGAGTTAATACGAGGAATTTTTCAGGAACGCGCTGGTAGCTATTCCACCACAATCCATCGACTCTATCGAACATAGCGCGGGTCTGTAGCTTAGTATTGGCACCAAGTTGTTCCAATGCCGTAGGGAGTATATCTTCCATAGATTGGGAAAATAAAGGCAGTGACTGGGCTCTACCTTGTAAGATCAGTGTCATGGATAGGCGAGCGCCGAGTAGATTGGAATATAAATCCTCCGGAGAAAAAGCAGAAATCCCTTCTGAAAAACCGGGCACAGATTGATAGCCATACCATTGGGCTATTTCATGCCAAGCGGCAAGTTGGAATGCGAGCTTTGCAGCTAAGTAAGCACTGAGAGTATATCGCTGTTCGGTGGAAACCGGTGGTGTAAACGGCTTAAAAACAATTTGCCTGCTAGCGAGTTCGTCACTTAATTTGAGCGTCCAGCTTTCACCGAGCCTTGGATAAATTTGGCTAAACAAAAAGATGGTATAGTCAGCTGTGTCTCTAACATGGGAAATATCAATGAATCCCCCTTTATCCGTGTATAAAAGGCCCACTTTTTCATCACTGACGCCCATTAATGCGGCGGTAGCACCTAAGAAGCTATCATTGTAATGATGTTCACCTAATTTATCGGCTTCAACAATATTATCGATAGTGTAGAAAGGAACTGGGATCCCCCAAAGTTGTGCTTGCAGGTCATAGCCAAAAGCGCAACAGGCGCGTAAACCTTGAGGTGGTTCTAAAGGCTCAAGGACAGGCCATGACTGTGACGCAAATTCATGAGTATCACTATTAAGTTCAGGTGATACAGCCGCAAGTTTAGAAGGTGCACTATTTTGACAGGCTGTGAGCAACAGAATACCAATAGTGACTATTAATGGTTTCAGCATTAAAACGCTTCCCCTACTTGGAAATAGAAACCTGTGCTATTACGGCCGACACCAAAGTCGAGGCGTACATTCATTCTAGGTTTGAATTCAAATCGATAGCCGACACCGACAGTCGGCAGCCAATGGCCTTCACCTAATTCAGATGGACTGTCACTCATCGTTCCAGTACCGAGCCAACCAACGACACCATGACGCCAATCAAGTTTATGCCGTAGCTCTAATTGGGTCGTAAAAATGTTGTTATCTCGATAGCGCCCTTCGTAATAGCCTCGCATACGATTCGTGTTACCTAATAAAGAGAGTTGATTCCACGGTACTTCACCAGTGGTAAATCGTGCGTAGTTATCAAGTGCAATGACGGTTTTTTCTGTTATCTCATGATAATAAGCATACTGTAGTTGCGTACTCTGAAAACGCGTATCGCTGCCTAGGCTAGGGGAAAAATAGGTATAGATGGCTTCAAAAGTCTGCCCGTGGTGAGCGTTAGGTAAGAAATCGCGTGTATCATAGCTAAAATAAGCACTGATACCTGAGTTGATCACTGAACGACCCCCAATAGCTTGCTGAAAATAGCGTTTAGCACCTTCATCAGGATCACTCGCATTAATAGAGGAGAACTGCCAACCTAATCCCACATAGGTGGCATCTGCCAGACGATATAGCGCTCGGGGCGTTATTTGGAATTCTTGGGAATGATACTTTTCTTTATTATGGTCATTTTTTCCCGCGGCATACCCCTTCCCCCAATAATAAGTAGGGATGTTATTTAAAGTACCTGAAATAAATAATCGCCACTGGTCGTGGTCGATAAAATTATAATTGGTGAAATTAACGCCAAATGCGCCAGTAGAGGAAGCAAATCCACTTAAACCAACAGAGGAGGGCTGAGTCGTTTTATCGTCTTTATCGATGCGATATAAACCAACGAGTGCAGTACCAATTCCTACGCCCATTTCTGGCGTATAAAATGGACCGGGTAATATGCCCCAGTCGATGGTTTTGCTTTCATCAAAACTATTTGAGCCACCGAGTTGGTTTAACCAAACATCGATTTTTTGCCGATCAGGCAATAATTCCGCTTGAATGGGTAGGGTAATAAAAAGGCTGAGCAGTGTCAGCCTTTGCAAATATTGTTGCTGGAGCATTAAAAACGGAACTCACCTGAAATATAGAAGCTATTACGGTTATTGAAACCAATTTCAGTTAACACATTAAAGTGACGTGTTAGTTCGACACGCGCCCCTACCGTGTTATTCCATTTATGGGCAAGGTGCTGTTTGACATCGAATTTCATGTCATTAGGCGCTAATGCCATAAATTTACTTAACTCGGGAGGGAGATTAAGTTTGCTGACATCCCCTTTAAAACGTTGGGTAATATCTTGGTACATAGCACCCGTCCAAACTTGAATTTTTGTATTTCCTTGACCACTGATCAGAGGATCAAAAATAAACTCATAACCAATACGTGGGGTAATGACTAGGGCTGAAATATTACCATCTAAAATATCTAGATTTGTTCTAGTATAGTTAGCATCTAGAGTTGTAAAGAATTGGTTATAGCCCCCAGCAAAGGTCACGCCACCACCATAGGTTTTCCCTTCATAATCTAATTCGAATGGTAAATCTTTACCAATAGGGATAATCCAATCTTTACCCCAAGGCAATTTCATGCGCGCTTCTACGTTATTTAGATTGGTTTTTGATGTTCCCTTTGTTTTTCCATAAAGACCGTATACATTCATAAAAGGGAATACCCATGCATCAAGCTTTAATACATGAGATTCATTTTTACTACGGGTATGTCCGGTTTCGATATGAAGCATTTTTTCTAAATCCATATTGGAATTAGAAATAAAACCGATTTTATCCACCACAACATCTTGGCGCAGGTTCATATAGCCGTAGCTCACACCAAAAGGCTCTGGGATATCATAACCGCGAGCGCGTGCTTCATCTCCCCAAATAGGCAATACACGAGATTCGCTAGAAGATGAGCGAGTAATACCGCCTTCGCTGTTATTTTGTGGAACGCCAGACTCACTCATGGTGACGGAAAAAAGTGGACGGTCACTATCTGCAAAGCTGACTGGAATAGAAAAGCAGCAAGAGAGTAGCAACGCTTTGCTAAGTTGAATGCGTGTCATAAATGGACTCTACATTGAAATAAACAAGAGAAAACACATCAATAAAAGATGAGTTCAAGTTTAGCATAATAAGTTAATTAATAGATGGCGTTAAATGCTGTGTTTTATGGAAATAAGGGTTTAATTCGATATTTTTTGATTAAAGTTAAGAAGTAATAAAAGAAGTATTTAAGATCACTTCTTTTATTACCCATTTTGTTGTTATTTTTGCTTACTTTGATGGAAATGGACACGTTCATGGAAATAGGCTTTTAAGTGATCTTCCATTTGATGCACTTTCTGCTCAAGCGCATTGATGAGCACGTCATCATTATTCATGTCATAAACACGTTCCATCGCCAATTGGTCAACGTATTTTTTCTGCTCTTTAGTGAGTTCTGCCATATTTAATATCCATTATTCAGCCCAATTAAAGCGGAGCTACGGTTAGAGAATTACGTTAAGGCTATTGTGCCTGAGTGATCTTTGATTGCAAAGTACAATAACACTTTGTTCGATAGTGACTATTTTAAAATGTACAGGTAAATATTTTAATATGAATTCGTTAAGATTATTCACAATATAAATGGCTAGACTAAGCTGTTATCCTTGGGCGAGTAAACAAATTATAGGCTTATATAATGAATAATAAACAACAATACCTCGATATCGCTGCCGGTAACGGTGAAAAAGAAGCTTCTTCAATGGTGGCAATTCCTGCTTCAGAATTAACACTCGCGCGTCTAGAACAACGTTTAGAAGAGCAAAACTATTTTACTGATGGAGAGATTGACTACATACCTGAAAGTGAAGGGGAATTTTTCTTTACCTGTAAGCAAGGCGAGGAAGAGCTACGTTTTTATATTTCTCTGGTGGATAGTGACCCTGAATATGTCATTAATCCTTATTTCTCTACAGATCCAATCAGCCCGGAGTTATATGCTGAGGCGAGTGCCGCGCCACAAGCCGTTATCGTTGAATGCCTATTTCAAGATCAGCCTTTAGTGAGTTACTTACAACAGCTAAGAATTATACAGATATTAGTTCCCGACTTATTGTTAGGACTTGATTTGTCCGCGGCGGGTAAGGTCTTTACCCGCGAGTGGCTGAATTTCCAATTGCTTGATGATTTGATGCCAAGCATTGATTCTTTATATGTCGTTCATGCCATCTATGATACTGATGAAATTGAAGAACAATCGGCTGAAGAACGTGGGCCAACAATGTATTGGTTCCACACTCATGGTCTTGCGCGCTGTGGGTTATCGGAAGCGGAAATTATTATCCCACATCCTATCGCGTCTTATTACGGTATTCCTGAGCTGTTCTGGAGTTTTGTTAACAATAGTATTACGCATGGCAAAATTGTGTTTAATGAGCCAATTTTTATTGGTCAAACACAAAGTGGTTACGAATATTTAGTGGCACTACCGTTTGAAGAAGGTTTACAACATGTAGGGCAATCAACGCCAATTGATAATTTGAAACCGCTTGAAGAGATGAATTATGACTTTGGTGACGCGGCGTCAAAACGGTTTATGGGCGATTGGAATGATCGCGATGAATCCCATCAACACCCATCTGTTATGTTATTTAGAGTCACACAAGAAGAGCCAGTTCTAGAAAGCTTCTTTAAAGGTTTTGAAGATCAAAATGCGATGATGTTTATGCGTACTGATGAAGAAACCGCGGATATGTCTCGTAAAGCAAAATTACGTTGGGAATATTTTACCCACATGCTCGATAATTATGGGCCAAAACCGGTTGTACAAAAGAAAGGTTTTCTATCTAAACTGCTTGGAAAATCAGAAGAGCAAGACGAGAGCGAATGGCGTTTCTTAGTGAAGTGTGGAATTGGCTATCGTGATGAAGAAGAAGACTATGAAGGTCATGAGCACATGTGGTTTGAGCCCGTGTCTTGGAATGGTGATCACTTTGAAGGTCGTTTGATCAATCATCCTTTCTATGTGCAGACGATGCAAGAAGGAGAGGTTTATCCGCTTACGCGTGATGATATCACTGATTGGACTATCTACTATCAAGATGGTAACTACACACCTGATACGATTTATAAATTACTTTCGGGTGCTCAAGTTCACTAAGACGCCACTTAACTGCATTTCGAATGCATTAGCATATAGAATGGGTACATTAGGTGCCCATTTTTTATTGTTGAGTATTATCTATGACTGAATCTGAATTATATCAATATGCACTATTTATGCTTTCTCGTCGCGATTATGGAACAGAGGAGCTAAATGCGCGTATGAAACGTCGTATGTATGAAAAGAATGAAGGGATTGTTGATGAAACGCTGATTGAACGAGTGATTGCGCGTCTGAGTGAACAACATTTTCTTGATGATACTCGAGTGCTGGAACTGCATTTTCAAAGTTATATCCGTAAAGGTTATGGACCGCTGCGTATTAAACAAGAGTTACGACAAAAAGGGTTTGCTGCTACTTTGATTGACCAACAATTTGAGAATACGGATGTTGATTGGTTTGAACTTGCGGCGACAGTACGTCGTAAAAAATTTAGTGATGATATTCCGAGTGATTTTAAAGAAAAAAGTAAACAGATTCGTTATTTACAATATCGTGGCTTTTCGGGTGACATGATTTTTGAGCAGTTTCGCTAAAAATTTTATCTGATTTATTAATCATTATTCTGCTGTAGGCATCGTTAAAATTGTGATGATACACCGTTTTTTTGGTCATTTAATATGCAGTATTCTTATAATAAAAAATAAAACTTACGGTTAATTTCAGCAATCTTGGTTGGGCGATAAAAACCCTTTCTCCAACTAAGGAATGCTATGAAGATCAATTGGTTAATTAAAATAACATGCATGTTTTGGGGGGCGTTACCTGTAACCGTTCTGGCCGATATAACGCTAGCGGATATGGCGTCGCGCATTAAAGCGCTTGAGATTTTGACAGCCGAAGCTATTCAGCGAGCGGAGAGTGCTGAAAATCGAGCCAATAAATTAGCACAGATGATGACATTACAGGCAACGACACCATCATCCCAACCTAAAGAAGCGCTAAAGACAGACACAACAAAACCCACTATTAAATTTAATCAGCAGAATGGTGAGTTAAAGATCTACGGAAATATTGAGCTGAATATCGATGGTTCCAGTCGTAAAGGGCAAATGACATCGATACGTGAAGCGGTGAGTAAAAGTGCCAATAGTGGTAAAAATGATAATTGGGATATAAATGGGCGCATTTTGCTGGGTTTCCAAGGTAAACACCAACTCGCCAATGGTAATGAAACTGGCTTTCAAGTTGAACCTCTTGCTAAGGCAGATGGGGATATCGGGTTAGATGATGCTTTCTTTTATTTTGGAAAACATCATGACTGGACAATTAAAGTCGGGCGGTATGAAGGTTATAGTATGTTCCCCCTTGACCAAGATATTTTCATTTCTCACTCAGGTAACACCTCAAATAGCTTATATACCGATGGATATGGTTATGTTTATATGCTGAAAGAAGGTCGGGGTCGCTCAAATGATGGTGGAAGTATCCAGCTCTCGAAAAGGTTGGACAATTGGTATTTTGAAGTGAATACCTTAGTTGAAGATGGAACCGCATTATTTGGTGATGAGCGCTATCATGGCTACGACCTTGATAACAGAAAAAGTGCAGTTTATCTTCGGCCTGTCGCTGTTTGGAAACCAAAACCATTGAAAATTGCATTGGCGATGGAGAGCCAAGTTATGCATAACGCTTATGGTGCGACAATTGATGGCAAGTGGCAAGATTTTTCAAGACGTAATGGCTATGGTTTAAATATCACTTGGGATACCACATCAAAAGATAAAATGAGTGGCATTAAAGCCGCTTTTAATACTGCTTATATGGAGGCTAATGCGGAAACGGACTTTTCAGCTGGCGGATATGCAAAATGGCGTCGTTTCGTTTTAGGTTATATATACGCTCACAATAATATTAAAGATTTTAATCCGAATAAATATCAATATGTACTGGATGATGAGTCGGTCCTCAATGGCGTTCCAGGAAAATATGATTTACATACTCTGTATGTTTCTTACGAAATCCCCAATATCTTACACATTGAAAACTATAATATTTATTTGGGTGCTTACTACTCAACGATAGCAACAGCGAAAAGCGAACTCATTGATAAGTCCGATGATGAACGATATGGGTTTCGTATTCGTTTCAAATATCTATTTTAGCCTTTAAATTACTAGAGGGCTTTTTCTTTAAAAAATATTAAAAATATAGAGAAATCGCCCTGAGTATTTCTGCCTTCAAAAATTCTTGTCCATTCTATAAAGCAAAGCGAATAGTTATTTTTTTATGATAATTATCTGTTCATGACATGATCCGCGTCAGTAAATTTCGCTTATATATTGGGCAGAGTACAGTTAACTAAAATTAAAATTATTTCAGGCAGGAGAAATATATGGTTGAACTGTTAATTGGCGTCATCGTCGCAATCGGCGTTGGGCGCTACATTATTAAAGGCTACTCGGCAACGGGCGTGCTGATGACAGGGGGTATTTTACTACTGATCATTACCGCAATTATGGGGAAAAGTATTTTACCTGAATCCGTGAAGGCGACGGGTTGGCGTGTTACAGATATTTTAGAATATATCAAATTCTTATTGATGAGTCGCGGTGGCGACTTAGGCATGATGATCATGGTGCTGTGTGGATTCGCGTCTTATATGACCCACATTGGTGCAAATGATGTGGTGGTGAAAATTGCCTCTAAACCATTAAAAATGATCAACTCACCTTATATATTAATGGTTGCAGCCTATATTGTTGCCTGTTTGATGTCATTAGCCGTTTCTTCAGCCACGGGGCTAGGTGTATTGTTAATGGCAACCTTATTCCCCGTTATGGTGAATGTCGGTATTAGCCGTGGTGCCGCCGCAGCGATTTGTGCTTCACCCGCGGCAATCATATTGGCGCCGACATCTGGCGATGTGATTTTAGCGGCAAAAGCCGCAGAGATGCCATTGATTGATTTTGCCTTTAAAACAACGCTGCCAATCTCCATTGCGGCGATCATCGCGATGTCGGTAGCGCACTTTTTCTGGCAGCGCTTTCTTGATAGAAAAGAGCACGTTAACGTTGAAATGTTAGACGTGAATGAAATTAAAACGCATGCACCTAGTTTTTATGCCATTTTGCCATTTACGCCAATTATTGGCGTACTGATTTTTGATGGTAAATGGGCGCCTGAACTGCATATCGTAACTATCATTGTTGGCTGCATTATTTTAGCCGCAATTATTGAATTTTTACGTAGCTTCAGTGCTAAGCACGTTTATGCTGGGCTGGATACTTGTTATAAAGGCATGGCGGATGCATTTGCGAGTGTCGTTATGTTATTAGTGGCCGCCGGTATATTTGCACAAGGTTTAAGTACCATTGGCTTTATCAAGGGGTTGATCGACCTTGCACAATCTTTCGGTTCCGGCGCGATAGTGATGATGATTGCATTGGTGATTATTACTATGCTTGCTGCGATGACGACAGGTTCAGGTAATGCGCCTTTTTATGCGTTTGTCGAGTTGATCCCACATCTAGCGAAACAAATGGGCGTTAACCCTGCTTATTTAGTCATTCCTATGTTACAGGCTTCCAATTTAGGGCGTACCTTATCACCTGTTTCTGGGGTGGTGGTTGCGGTCTCCGGTATGGCGAAAATTTCACCATTTGAGGTCGTGAAAAGAACTTCAGTTCCCGTGTTAGTTGGATTGGTTGTTGTGATTATTGCAACCGAAATTTTAGTTCCGGTTTATCTCTAGTTATTCATCAATCTAGTATCAAAATGGCTAGAAATAGTCTGTTTCTAGCCAAATTTAATTTATATGTTGATAGTTAATCAGGCTATTAATCGAAAATTTGTTAATTTTACGTGTGTTTTTTTTAAATGAAATGAGGTGTTTTATTTTTCATTTCTGTCTACTTTTCCTTATAAAGACCTTTTTTTGAGATCTACACCAAAAAGCCAAACAAAAGCCAAAAAATAAGCTAGGTACTGAATGGCAATTGATGCAAAATCCGCACATCTTTTTTTGTGTTAAATAAATAATGAAAAATGCTATGAAGACGACAGACAAACCAGTTAATAAATGGACCTATAAAGATTTTACGTGGGTTTTATCCTTATTCGGTACAGCGGTTGGTGCAGGGGTGTTATTTTTACCTATTAAAGCCGGTGCTGGGGGTTTTTGGCCATTAGTGATTCTTGCATTAATTGCGACCCCAATGATTTGGTTGGCCCACAAAGGATTAGCTCGTTTTGTTTTATCGGCAAAAAATCCAGATGCTGATATTACGGATACCGTGGAAGAGCATTTCGGTAAAGTAGGGGCAAACGTCATCACATTTGCTTACTTCTTCGCTATTTATCCTATCGTATTGATTTATGGCGTTGGGATTACTAATACCGTTGATTCATTCTTAGTAAACCAAATTGGCATGGAGCCTATTCCTCGTTGGCTACTGTCTGGCGTATTGATTGGTGCAATGACTGCCGGTGTGTTATTTGGCCGTGATTTAATGCTACGCGTGACTTCCATGATGGTTTATCCGCTGGTTTTCATTCTATTAGCGCTTTCTTTGTATTTAATTCCAGAATGGAACACTTCAATGCTTGAAGTGGCACCTGATTGGAGTGCAATGCCAGCAGTGGTATGGATGGCGATTCCTCTGATTGTATTCTCGTTTAACCATAGCCCAATCATCAGCCAGTTCACCAAAGATCAACGTCAACAATTTGGTGACCAAGCCGTTATTAAAACGGATATGATTACAGGTGGCGCTGCGATGATGTTAACTGGATTCGTGATGTTCTTTGTCTTTTCGGTGGTGTTATCGTTAAATCCAGCGGAGCTAGAAATCGCGAAAAAAGAGAACATTAGCGTGTTGTCGCACATTGCTAACATTAATCCATCACCAATCTTATCTTACTTAGGCCCAATTGTTGCTTTTGCGGCTATTGTATCCAGTTATTTTGGACACTTCTTAGGGGCTCATGAAGGTTTAGTTGGATTGATTAAATCTCGTTCATCTTTCTCTGTGAGAAAAATTGAAACGGCTTCTATGTTGTTCATTGTATTAACAACATGGATCGTCACAATTAGAAACCCAAGCATTTTAGGTATGATTGAAACGATGGGGGCCCCAATGATTGCGGCTATCCTGTTTATTCTACCTGTGGTTGCGATGCGTATTGTGCCAGCGATGAAAAAATTCAGCACATCAGCTCTTGCACAAGCGTTCACTTTAATTTGTGGTTTAGCTTCAATCACATCAGTTATCTATGGTGCGTTTCAATAATTGATGCCCCAGAATAAAAAAAGCCCACAGCAAGTGATTGTTGTGGGCTTTTTTATATCTTAAATTTATAACAAATAACCTAGTAAATAACGAATTACGGTGAGTTAATACTGTAGAGTCATTAATACTTAAGATATTTGTCTGTGTGAAATAATTTCAAGTTGAGACGGGTTGTCTGCTAGAGACTGTTAGGTAATATCTATTTATATAACAGGTACGTAGTAAATACAGAAGTCATAGAACTGACGGTACCCTTTACTACGGCATAATAAGGATAACAAATGAAATTAGAAACATTGTCGATTCACGCAGGCTACTCTCCTGATCCCACCACAAAAGCGGTTGCTGTTCCGATTTATCAAACGACCTCTTACGCTTTTGATGATACTCAGCATGGTGCAGATTTATTTGACTTAAAAGTCGCTGGCAATATTTACACTCGTATTATGAACCCGACGAATGATGTACTAGAACAGCGGGTGGCGGCATTAGAAGGTGGGATTGCTGGGCTTGCTGTTGCATCAGGAATGGCGGCTATCACTTATGCAATTCAAACTATCGCACAAGCGGGAGATAATATTGTTTCTGTTGCCAAACTTTATGGTGGCACATATAACTTAATGGCGCATGCGTTGCCACGTTTCGGGATTGAAACACGTTTTGCTGAGCATGATGATTTAGCCGCATTAGAAGCGCTGATAGATGATAAAACTAAGGCGGTATTTTGTGAATCCATCACGAATCCAGCGGGATTTGTGGTCGATATTGCAGCATTAGCTGAAGTGGCTCATCGCCACGGCGTACCGTTAATCGTTGATAATACGGTGGCCACACCTTATTTATGCCGTCCCATTGAGCACGGTGCTGATATCGTCGTACACTCATTGACCAAATATATTGGAGGGCATGGAACCTCTATCGGCGGCATGGTTGTTGATTCGGGTAAATTTCCTTGGTTAGAACATGCGCAGCGTTTCTCACTATTGGTGGAACCTGATATTGCATACCATGGCGTCAGCTATACGGAACACTTTGGTGCAGCTGCTTTTATTGCTCGTTGTCGCGTCGCGCCTTTACGCGGAACGGGGGCGGCACTTTCTCCATTTAATGCATTTTTGATTCTACAAGGCTTGGAAACGCTGGCTTTAAGAATGGAACGCCACACAGAGAATGCACTAAAAGTGGCTCAATATTTAGAAAACCACCCTCAAGTGGCTTGGGTCAAATATGCGGGATTAGCAAGTCATCCTGAGCATGCATTAGCGAAAAAATACATGCAAGGTAAACCTGCGGGTATCATGTCATTTGGCATTAAAGGTGGGCAAGACGCTGGGGCTCGCTTTATTGATGCATTAAAATTAATTGTGAGACTCGTGAATATTGGTGATGCTAAGTCATTAGCTTGCCACCCCGCTTCAACAACCCATCGCCAGCTTAACGATGCGGAATTAGCCAAAGCAGGGGTTTCGCGCGATATGATCCGCCTCTCTATTGGTATTGAACATATTGATGATATCTTGGCAGATCTTGAGCAAGCATTGAAAGCAGCTCAATAACGTTATCTGAACAGAGGTAGCGAATATTAGCGGTTATCGATAAAGTGAGCTTTATTGATAATCGCTTTTTTAATCTCACTATATTTAACGCAATCCTTGTTACTCTTTTTGTGATTATTATTCAACGGTTCGTTGTTAATGATAAGTTTAACCAAAGAATCCCTGATTTCTTATTGCGAGAAATGATAAAGATATTTTATTGTTGACGGTGAACTCTTTGATGAGGAGCGAGTCTTAGCTATCGAGTACTTATTTGATATTTAATAACTCTTTATTTTATATCCATTTATTAATTGTTTAAGGATAATAAATTAATTTTTTACTCGTTTATATCAGGTTTATTTATGTTGGTGATAATGATGGGATGAATGAGCACTAAGCTAAATAATTATAATTGCGTTATGTCGTATTCATGTCGTCAATAACACTCAGATGTATATCTAATAATTATTAAGTTTTTATTAAAAGAATGGTTGAGAAAAATGATGATGGCAAATAATAAGATTGCCTACCTTAAATGGTGCCTGCTATTTGGGTTTGTATTACTGACGTACTTTATTCCGCTTAATGGTCGGCTTCTTTGGCAACCCGATGAGTTACGTTATGCTGAAATTAGCCGTGAATTGATTCTTAGTTATAACTGGAGTGTGCCTGAGCTTCTTGATATTCGTTATTTTGAAAAGCCAATTTTTGGTTACTGGGTGAATGCATTTTTTCAAATGCTGTTTGGCGAAAATAATGTTTCCGTTCGCCTCGGTGTGGTGTTTAGCACCTTAACCAGTGCCCTGTTTGTCTACCTCAGTGCAAAGATGGCATGGAAAAAAAATGACCTTGCGTTTAATGCCACTTTGATTTATCTCTCCATGTTAATGGTGCTCGCCATTGGAACCTATAATGTCCTCGACCCTATTTTGACGGCATTTATCACGATGGCTATCTTCTTTTATCAATGGGGCCTAACAACTAAAAGCTTCTCGCATAAGTTGATCGCATTTATTTTACTCGGTGTGGCGGGTGGCCTTGGATTGATGACAAAAGGCTTTTTGGTTTTGGTTATACCGGGGTTAGTGATTGTTTTAAGTTCGCTTTACTATCAGCAGTTTAAAGAAGTTTTTTGTTTTGCTTTTGTCTCTTTGTGTAGCTTGTTCCTGGTTTGTCTGCCTTGGGCGATTGTGATTGCAGGTCGTGAGCCAGATTATTGGTATTATTTCTTTTGGGTTGAGCATGTACAGCGTTTTATGTCGGAAGATGCGCAAAACCGTTCACCTTTCTGGTTCTATATACCTATCTTGATAGCAGCGGTATTGCCTTGGCTCGGTTATTTTTTAGCCGCGTTAGTGAATGGTTTTCGTCAAAAGGGCTTACACATTTATTTCCTGATGTGGTTCTTGGTACCTTTCCTATTTTTTAGTATTACTAAAGGTAAGTTATTGACCTATATACTTCCTTGTCTGGCTCCCGTTGCCGTCTTAATGGCCGCTTATATCGATAGGATTAGACAACAAAATCGCGTTGGGGCGATTCGCCTTAATGCCGTGATTAATATCAGTATTGGCCTGATTCTTGCGGTTGCCTTGTTTGTGTTACCTTATTTCCCACAAGTGAGTCCCTATTCACTCGATGAGGATAACAAAAGGTTACTGGCTGCTGGTGCATTCCTCTTTTGGGGGCTTGCTGGTGTTATCTCATATCATCGTCGATATTGGGCTTGGGCGGCCGCTTGTACTCTTGCGTTGAGTTTGAGTGTAGGCCATGTGATCCCTGATAAGGTTGCCAGTAACAATACCCCTCAAAAATTGATCGAAAAATACCGTCCACAGTTAGCCAATAAAACGTATTTGCTGACAAATAATGTAGGGTTAGGCACTGCATTGGCTTGGGTATTAAAGCGTAGTGATATTACGATGTTACACCAAAATGGTGAGCTGAATTATGGGTTAAAATATCCGGATGCAGCGAATCGATTCTATCGCTTAGATCAACTGCCGACGTTATTAGAACAACATAATTATCAAGATATTGCTGTACTCGTCGAGGCTTCGCAAGATGATATATTAGCCGCTTTGCCGGGGAAACCAATAATTGTCTATGAAGGCAATCTCGTCTTTGTTTTTTATAATGGACGCAACGGATTGATAGAATAGTAAAAAGCCGCATATCTTAGGTATGCGGCTTACTGAATATAGAGTCTATTTTGTCATTTTATCCAGAGTGGGCTCCCCTTTTTCATTGGGGGACTTTGTAGCATGACCCGTCAGCCCGTGGTAAATCATTAGCATGGCAAAGCTATTGCTCATGGTACTAATGTCATTGTTACTCATGGCTCGACTGTTTTTTGAATGACGATTCGTGATGCTATGGTTCATTGCGCTTTCTCCTCATCTTCTTTCAGTAGGCGATTCGCTTCGGCTAGCTCGTAACGTCTTGGGGTTAATGCAGTTGAACTGTGGTTACGTGCAAGTAGCGAGTAAATGGTGGGAAGAACAAACAATGTGAATAGAGTACCGACTAACATACCCGTTACGATCACAAGGCCTAATCCAAAACGGCTGTTCGCACCGGCTCCTGTTGCAAAGAGCAAAGGAACTAAACCAATGACCATTGCCGCGGTGGTCATTAAAATAGGACGTAAACGAATTTGTGCAGCTTTTAAAATTGCTTGGCGTTTATCCAATCCTTCGTGCGCCTGCAATTCATTCGCAAACTCGACCATCAAGATCCCGTGTTTACTGATAAGCCCGATTAATGTTACCAATCCGATTTGCGTATAAATATTGAGGGTCGCGTATCCGAATGCGAGAGGAATGAGTGCCCCACAAATGGAGAGTGGTACCGTGATCAAAATAATCAATGGGTCGACTAAACTTTCGTACTGTGCCGCAAGAACAAGGTAAATGATGATGAGCGCCGCCATAAATGCAAAGGCGAGGGTGTTACCTTCTTGTTTATATTGGCGCGAATCAGATTGCCAGTCATGGCTAAAACCAGCAGGCAGCTCATTGGCAATGTTTTCTAAATAAGAAACAGCCTGTCCTAATGTGACACCAGGAGCGGGAATCGCTTGGAATATTGCCGCATTTTGCTGATTAAACTGCGTTAACTTATTTGGCTCAATTTGTGTATTGATGTCGACCACGGTTGACAGTGGGATCATGGTGCCATCTTGTGCTTTGACATAGTGACGAGCAAGCGCATCTGGTGTTAAGCGTTGGCTACGAACACTTTGTGGAATAACATCGTAAGAACGTCCATCCATACCGAAGCGGTTTATGTAGTTCTCACCGACTAAGAGTGTGAGTGATTCTCCGATATCCTGCATACTGATGCCAAGGCTATTGGCTTTTGAGCGGTTAATTTTGACTTCAACCACTGGGTTGTTGTAATCAAGGTCGCTATCTACCACCATAAATAGCCCACTTTCACGAGCCTGTTGCTTGATCTCCTCCATCGTTTTATATAAGACAGGGTAGCCTTGAGGACTTCTGAGAACCATTTGTATTGGTAGGCCGCCAGTAGAGCCAGGGAGGGCAGGTAATTGGAATACAAAGATGCTATTACCTTCAACATCACCAACCATGCCTTGTAAATCGGCCTGAATGGCGGATGCTGGGCGCTCACGCTCTTCCCATGAACTTAGATTGGTACCACCGAAGCTGGAAGATATACCGTCAGTACCATTAATGATCCATGTACTTTCGGTTTCAGGTAATTCCATCATCACATCATGAAGTTTGCGAGAAAAACGCTCAACATATTCTAAGTTAGCATGTTGTGGTGATTTAATTGCTGTTAACACGGCCGATTGGTCTTCAACAGGCGCTAGCTCGCGGGGGGCGGATTGGTATAACAGTGGTAAGCTAATAAATACGAACACTGCGATAATACCGGTGATCCAGCGGTGTTTTAACGAGAAGTTAAGGCCTTTCGTGTAGTAATTTGCTAAGAAGGTAAAAAACTTTTCCGCAGCATGAGCCATACGGCCTTCATTTTGTTTTGAGTTCAACATAAATGAACTCATTACAGGGGATAATGTTAATGCCACGATACCTGAAACAATGACAGAGCCTGCGAGAGTTAACGCAAATTCTTTGAATAACGCGCCAGTCAAACCTGACATTAAACCTATTGGGGCATAAACTGCTGCCAAAGTAATGGTCATCGCAATGACAGGACCTGCGACTTCACGAGCGCCAATTAATGCTGCCAGTACCGGTGATTTACCTTCCTCAATATGACGGTGAACGTTTTCGACAACAACAATGGCATCATCAACAACTAACCCGATGGCCAAGACCATTGCAAGTAGTGTTAATAAGTTGATACTAAAGCCAAAAGCCATCATGAGTGCAGCCGCACCTAACATTGACAGTGGAATGGCTAATATAGGAATAATAACGCTACGGATGGAACCTAAACATAAATAAATAACAGCAATAACAATCAATAACGCTTCGACGAGTGTATTGAATACCTGATCGATTGAGGCTTTGATAAAGCGGGATGTTTCAAAGGCCATCTCCACTTTCACGTTAGGCGGCAATGTTTTTATGATATCAGGCATTAACTTGTTCATGCCATCAACAATCACCAGAGGGTTTCCGGTCGGCGTTGCAAATAAACCTAAATAAATTGCAGGCTCACCATTCATTAAACCGCTAGTTTCAGTGGCGGATGCACCCAGTTCTATCGTGCCAACATCACGTAAACGTACCAGTCCATTGCCGTCATTGCGAATAACTAAGTCTTGGAACTCAGAGACATTGGTGAGATCAGTATTAACATAGACGTTTGAAATGACATATTCGCCTTTCACTTTACCGGGAGCAGCTTGATAGTTATTTTGTCTGACAGCTTGAGCGACATCTGCGGCAGACAGTCCTCGGCCAGCCAGTTTGTCGGCATCTAACCATAAGCGCATAGCTAATTGTTGCCCACCGAATACTTGAACTTTGGCAACCCCTTCAATAGAAGAGTACATAGGCTCAACAACTCGTGACAAATAATCCGTCAGAGCAGGAATGGAAAGGGTGGTACTGGAAAATCCGATATAAGCAACCGCGGTAGACTCACCGGAAGAAAGCTCAATCACTGGGTCATAAGCTTCTTTAGGCAGCTTGTAACGCACTTGATTCACCTTGGCCATCACTTGCGCGAGTGCTTGAGTTGAATCTCGATTAAGTTCCATTCTCACCGTGACTAAGCTACTCCCTTGCACAGAAGAAGAAGATAAATAATCGACACCTTCAACTGAAGAAACAGCTTGGGCAATAGGTTGAGTCACAAAGCCCTGCATCAAGTTAGCGGATGCACCTGGATATTGTGTGGTGATAGTGATAGTGGAACTTTCTAATTGAGGGTATTGGCGAATAGGGAGTTTGCTTAATGCAAATAACCCTATTAAGACAATTAAAGCACTCACCACCAGCGCCAAAACAGGTCGGCGCACAAAAACATCAGTAAATTTCATAGCGCCGTCCTTATGAATCTTGAGCTGTCTTAACGGGTGATTCTGTTAGTGTGTCTTGTGCTACAGGGGTAATGGCAGAACCATTATTGAGGCGAAGTTGCCCTGAGGTGATCACCTTGTCGCCCGCTTTTAAACCTTGCTCAATTTCAATTTTGCCATCCCAACGTTGGCCTATTTTCACCGAGACTTGTTTTGCCGTCATATTTTCACCACTACCTTCAGCAATGAAAACGGTGTCACCGTACGCGGTATAAGTGACTGCGGTTTCAGGAATAGTCAGTACAGCAGACTCTGCTTGACGTATCACATTGACGTTAGCGTACATACCGGCCTTTAACTCACCAGCACTATTTTCTAGCGTGGCTTGGAGTTGGATGGTGCGAGACTTACCGACTAACGGATCAATAGCACTGATACGAGCAGGGAAGGTTTTGCCGGGATAAGCATCAACATTGATATCGACAATTTGGCCGACATGCAATTCAGGCGCAGCTTGTTCATCAAGAGAAAAGTTGAGTTTCAATGTTTGAGTATCAACTAGGCTAGCTATCGCTTCACCCGGACTCAGGTATTGTCCTTCATGTACCTGACGAATACCGATAGTGCCATCAAATGGAGCACGAATAGCCTTTTGCGCGATTAAAGCTTGTGTTTGGCGGATTAGCCCTTGCGCTATATCGCGCTCTGCTCGTGTACTGTCCACTTGCGCTTCTGCCACTAAATGTTTGGCTGCCAGTGTACGAGTTCTATCATACAGCCTTGACGCATTACGCAACTGAGCTTGATAGCGAGCCAAGTCGGCTTGCTCGACGGCATCATTCAGTTGTACTAGGAGCTGGCCTTTTTTAACCTGCTGGCCTGATTCAAAATTAATTTTTGTGATGCGACCACTGGTTTCAGCGGCAACAAACACTTGGCTACCGGCCTCTAACTCACCAACACCATAAAAAGTACGTGGAGCATTATCTTGAGTCACTGGTGCTAAAGCGACCTTCACAGGTGGATATTGATAAGCCGCTTGTTCGTCTTTTTCATCTTGAGCATAAGACGTGTAAATCGCGGCTCCACCGCCAGCTGCAATAAGTAAAGAACACAGTGTAACAATTGTTTTTTTATTCATTATCAATACCTACTATTTCTGTGCCTTAACAGCGAAATAAAGCTCACGGAAATGACCCGCGATAGCGACTGCCATTAATCCTCCGATAACCGAAGTGTGCTCAATAGCCCAAAACATGGCGATTTTCGCTTCTTCACCGGTATAACTCCAAAAGGTATGAACAACGACAATAGTCAAGAATAAAAATACGGCTAAAGCACCGGTGCCCAGCCATAGTAGTCGGTTAAAGAGTAATAATAGTGAGCCGACTAGCATGACCGCAGCAGAGGCGATATTGAAAAACCAATCTGGATGTAACCCTGCTGCGCGCATTTCTGCTAGGCTATTTTCATAGTCAAAAACCTTTGCTAGGCCAGATGAAATGAACAGAACTGACATCAGCAAACGAGCGATAATCCATAATGTGTTGCTTTCTAAAATTTTGGCAATTACCGATGGCATAGCCTATCCCCTTTAAAAACAAGTTAACCTGCATGTCATACAATGAGTGCTGTCACCACCTCATGCAGAAAATAGAATGGAATAATCTGAATTGACAAATTCAGTGGCTGGCACTATAAAACCTTAAGTTAAGTTGAGGTCAAGAGAAGTGGGGTAAAAATGACGGAGAAAGACACGAAAACGACAAAAAGGCGTGCTAAGGGTGAACATAAGATCGATTTTACAAGGGCATTAACGGTTGGAGAGGTGGCAAAACGTTCTGGTGTACCTGTATCGACTGTCCACTTTTATGAGTCAAAAGGGTTGATTCAAAGTACGAGAACACAAGGCAATCAGCGACGCTTTCCTTCTGTGGTATTACGCTATATCGCAATTATTAAAGTGGCTCAGAGCACTGGTATTCCATTAAAAGAGATTCAAGACGCATTGGGAAAATTTCCAGCGAATAGCAAACTCACTTCAGAGCAGTGGAAGGAGATGTCAACTGAATGGAAAACGTCGTTAGATAGGAGGATCCGACAGCTCACGCGTTTACGTAATGAACTAGACCACTGCATTGGTTGCGGCTGTTTATCGCTGAGTGAATGTCCACTGCGCAACCCTGATGATGTGTTAGGGCGTAAAGGACCAGGTGCTCGAATTCTAGAACGACCGTAACGATTGTGATTATTAACTGGTTAAGTGATGAACCTTTCACTTGGCTGGTAAATACTGGTTGGTAATAAGCTAATCTCATTTGAATACAATGAATAATCGAACATTGAACCTGCTGGAACAGAGTATGACTTGATAGCAATCTATAATATAAGGCGGTTTTACTCTGAGTTAGCCAGCAATAATTACTGTATGCGCTGTATGATTAAGCTGCTGACCATGTTTATCAAGCGGTGTTGCCAAATGCACTGTCACCTCACTGATATTCAGCGAGGTGACAGTGATTTTTTACGAAAGAGAAGTGCCTAAATCTTTAAAGATAAAGTGGTGGGTTTCTCCTATGTTAGTAGTAGAGTAGAAATATTCTTTCATTATTGAACCCCCTCTCGAGCAATAGAAAGGTCTACCTTCAATATTAAAATCATCTAATAGCACGGGATCATCGTTAAGTAAGGCACATCTATTATTCAGCCCATTAAATAAAGTTCCCTTAGGGCAGCTAGCTACCCTGATATCGGCTCTATTACTCAGATGAAAAGAGTAATAGCGACCAGGCTCAAAAACAAAATCTTCACCTAAAAGGCCAAAGTGACCGAGAAGACTTCTAGTGCCTTTAATGGTAATATCACCTTCAATCGTACTGGCAGGCACTTCTGGAATAAAGCTAATAAATTGCGGTTCTGCATAGATATTTTCTGTAACCGCATGAGCGGTAATAAACACACTTTCTGCTTTGGTATCCGTAATAGTAATGAGCAATTGTCCATAAGAATCCGTTACGCCGAAAGCAGGCGCAATGTTAGCTGAACTGGTTGCTGGTAATTTATCAAATGTAATATATTCATTTTCTTTTGGCTGACCATTAACAAGTAACTTATAGACGATATAGTTAGTATCTTTTCCGTCAGCTTGGGCATTATTTTTCAGAACGTAAGAGAACAATTCATTATCAGTATTATTATGATCAGAAAATACACTCGTTGTCGACGTTGAGTAATTTTGATTATTATAATTAACTAGGGCAAATACTAATACAGACTCTTCTGTACTCGCTAATAAAACACGACATTTTCCTTCTGAATCTGTGTGTGCCGTTATACTACGTTGGTCATTTGAAAACTTGGCGTTTTGATGACTGGTATGAAAACTCACTTGAGCGCCATTAATTGGCATATCACCAAAAGAGAAGACACAGATAATCTCATTATAACTGACACCATCCGCTGATGCGGTATTAGAGCTAGTGATTAAAAATATAACGTTAGAATTTGATTTTTCATTCATAATAGGTCACCTTATCGAGATTTTTGTTAAAATTAAAATAAACTTACGGGTAAAAAAGAACGACTTTCTTTAATCATTAAAATAAAATAATCAAAAATGCGGAAGCATCTATAAACATGAAGCAAACATATCCTTATGAAATTATTATTTGGATTATCAAATTTTAAATATGGTTTAATATAATGTATTAAAATGTCAGTTATTATTTTATTAAGAACTAATGCTTAATATTCAGTTGGTTATCCATTCATCAAGTTAACTTTTGATAAATAATGAGTCTAAATTTAGATTATGATCCAGTATGTCTGGTGTATTCATTACTGTGCTGTTGTTATTGTAAGTATCTTTATTTCATTATGTGTTTTTTCTCATATTGATAATCATCTGACTCAGTGGGAATTTAGTGAGTGATTATAAGTATCATCTGTTTTTTTTAATTTACAAATAAAATGGACAAATAATATATTAATTTTAATTTGGTCTTTTATTTCTTATATAAGATGATTTTTTCGATCTTAATGGGATGCGATTAAGGGAATTAATCCATTTAATAATGTTCATCACGGGAGGAATGTGCAATATATTCAGTCGACGAATTTCAGAATGAGAAGGGTTAATTGATTTCGATTTTTATTTGAATGTTGAAATAGTATTGATAATAGCGAACACGGTTATCTGTTTAGAATCATTCAATAACATTATTTATTAAAAACTATAGATTAAAGAAAATGCGACTTTAGATAATATGAATTATCTAAAACAGCTCAATAAATAAAGCATGCTATATTCTGACTATTATCAAACAGCGATCTTTCAGTATAAGCTCTGTTCAAAGCACACACTCTGACGAATTCATTTCTCTCATTGGTTTTTATTCGTCGAACTTAGGTCTGTATTTTATCAGTGCTAAGCCTCAGTCAATCTCTGGTCACTCTACGTATTATTCCTTGGCTTGACAGCCGTTATGCCGAATTACGCACTATTTCCGTGGAAACTTATCAAGATCATCGAGACAAAATCCCTCAGTCTATAAATTGAAACATTATTGAAACAATAAATTTACAAAACCATCAAGTTGGTTATTGTGTCTCAAGAGTCAAATTTCGCTATGGGTAGAGTGAGAACTCAATTCATATATCAACTATTCAAATAAAAAACAAATGGTTAAGTTTTTTAGGTCGCGAAGATGATCGTTAAAAACAGGCAAGCAGAACAAGAGAGGTCACCATGGATTATCGTATTTTTTTACAAGCAGCACATGTTGCCGCAGACAGGGCTCGTTATATTTTAACGGAACATCGTAAAAATAAACTTTATGAGCATATTTATTTTGATACTAAAGATGATGAAAGTCCTGTTACTGAAATTGACCAGTATGTAGAACGAGAAATTAGACAAATTATCCAAACATTTCATCCCGAACATAACATTTTGGGTGAAGAATATGGCTTTCAATTAGGAGAATCAGAGTTTACTTGGGTTATTGACCCTATTGACGGTACTCGGCAATTTATTGCAGGGATTCCGATTTACGGCACACTCATTTCGCTTTGTCACCACGGAGTACCTGTTTTAGGTATTATCGAACACCCTGCCGTCTCAGAACGTTGGGTTGGCGTAAAAGGCCACCCATCAACATTAAATGGCTTGCCCATTCAAACCCGTAATTGCACTCAGTTAGAGTTAGCGCTCATGTCTTCCAGTAATACCGAACCTGTCTTACCTGAACATCGCGCAGGCTACGAACACATTATACCTAAAACGAAATGGCGAGTTTATGGGGCAGCTTGTTACTCCTATGCCTGTCTTGCTACAGGGCGTATTGATTTAAGTATTGATAGTGGTGGCATGCGGGAGGTTGATTACTGTGCGTTAGTCCCCGTTATCGAGGGCGCTGGAGGAAAAATTACAGATTGGGATGGAAAACCGTTAACGATGCATTCAGGAAAAACCGTCGTTGCGGCGGGAACAGCAGAGCTCCATCGACAAGCATTGGAAATATTACAGCAGTTTTTATAAATAACGACAAAAAATAAAAATAATGGTTATTGAGGAGAATGTTATGTTCCGATGGATAAAAACGTTACCCGACCAACCCCCTATAACAGATAAAAAAGAAATAGATAAACTTTATCGTTATTGGCGAATTCATATTATGATTGCGTTATATGCTGGGTACGCAACGTATTATTTCACCCGCAAGAGCTTTAATTATGTGATGCCTGAAATGATTAAAGATCTGGGAATTAGTATTTCTGATGTTGGTATATTAACGACGGCATTTTATTTAGTATATGGCATCTCTCGTTTTGCTTCCGGTATTATGAGTGATGCCTCTAATCCCCGCTTTTTCATGGGAGTGGGATTAATCATTACTGGGTTTATCAACATTTTTTTTGGGATGAGCTCAAGTTTATGGTTATTTACTTTCTTTTGGGTGTTAAATGCGTTTTTCCAAGGCTGGGGATGGCCGCCATGCTCTAAGTCCTTAACCTCATGGTATTCTCGTAATGAGCGAGGGCTATGGTGGTCTATTTGTAATACCTCCCATAATGTTGGTGGTGCTATTATTCCTCTATTAGCTGGGGGGCTAGCAGTACATTATGGATGGCGTTACGGTATGTATATACCCGGTATCATTGCAATTGTTGTTGGGTTATTTGTCTGTTTACGTTTGCGAGATAAACCTTCAACAATGGGGCTGCCAACCGTAGGACATTGGCGTAATGATGAACTTGAATTACAACAAGAAGCCTCTAGTCGAAAATTAAAACTTTGGCCCATTTTAGTTCAATATATATTTACCAATAAATATGTTTGGTTATTAGCCATATCCTATATTCTTGTTTATATCGTACGTATTGGATTGAATGACTGGACTAATTTATATTTAGTCGAAGAATATGGTTATGATTTAATTAAAGCTAACTCTGCCTTGTCATTCCTAGAAGTTGGGGGATTTATTGGCACATTAGTCGCTGGTTGGGGATCTGACTTTTTCTTTAAAGGGAATAGAACACCGATGAATATTATCTTTATGATAGGTATTGGTGTTGTGGCTGCTTTTTTATGGCTATTCCCTGAAATGGGGTATTTATTAATCTCAGTCTGCTTCTTTTTTGTTGGTTTCTTTATTTTTGGGCCACAAATGTTGATTGGTATGGCGGCCGCAGAAGCTTCTCATAAAGATTCAGCTGGTGCTGCAACTGGGTTTGTTGGTTTATTTGGTTATTTAGGCGCGGCTTTGTCGGGATACCCACTGGCTAAGATCATTGAAACCGCAGGGTGGAATGGTTTCTTTATGACAATGATAATCGCCACACTTTTATCAGCAGTATTGTTATTACCTTTATTAATAAAAAAGAAATAACACGTTCTTAAACGTATAAAGAGCGTTAGTGGTAACGACACTAATGCTCTTTTTCTGTATCCCTATCATCTATTTAACGCCGATATATGCACTCACCTATGCATTGTTTCAATTACATTGCTCATGCATTGAGATTCATCACCAAGAAAGCGGTCTTTGCCATAAGTTCGAATGTTAAATATTGATGCCAGTGATAGCGGGAGTGAATAGTGTCATACGTATCACTGGCACATTTAATCGTTCGTCTGAGTCTGTTAGTGGCCATTGAAGATAGGCAACAGTGTTAGCGTGATAGGAAAGGAGATCAGCAGATTTAAGCAACCAACAATATACTGACTCATCTGTTTTCGAGCCTTCAGGCAAACAGAAAGGGCATGACAACAGAAACAACTGGGTGCCTTGATGTTGAAGAGAAAAAAACGCCAGAAAAGCAAAATTAAAGAGGGGAATGTAATTTATCTGTGCTAATTATAATAAATATTTAATTATCATTAAGATAGATTTTCATTCATCACTATTTGATGATAACGGTAATATTTTGTAACAGAATGATTGTGTTATAAGTTTTATGATAATTCTGCTTTTTTATTTTCTGACTAAATAGATACTTTACATCGATTCAATTTATCTATTTACTTTCCTACTGATAACGTCTATTTAGTTTAAAATTGGAGCAAATCCATGTCAGTTGTGACCCTTGTTTTGGTATTTTTACTCGCCGTGATTGTGAGTGTTTTTATCTCACGGTTACTTAAGGATATTATTCCTTTACCTATTATTCAGATAGCGCTCGGTGCTGGGCTATCCGTTTTTGGTTTTACGGTTGAATTTGAACCGCATCTATTTCTATTCCTGTTTATTCCTCCATTACTGTTTTTAGATGGATGGCGTATCCCTAAAGAAGCGTTATTCCAAGAAATAAAACCTATCATGTCGCTGGCAATTGGCCTTGTTGTGGTCACGGTGATTGGGATGGGGTTCTTTATTCACTGGTTGATTCCTGCTATCTCACTCGCCGTTGCTTTCGCGTTGGCGGCCATTTTATCCCCGACTGATCCGGTATCGGTCTCTGCAATGACAGTTAACTCACCTTTACCTTCGCGTATGGCGCATATTCTTGAAGGTGAATCACTGCTCAATGATGCAACAGGTCTGGTTTGCTTTAGTTTTGCTGTCACCGCAGCGCTAACCGGCACCTTCTCATTAGCATCGGCGGCTGGACAATTTGTACTCGTTGCTTTCGGCGGTATTTTAATTGGTTTGTTAGTGGCTTGGGTCATCGGTTGGTTAAACCAATTTTTAGTCAAGCGTACGGGGGAAGAGCCTGCTATCCAAATTATGATCAGCCTATTAATGCCATTCAGTGCATACCTATTGGCTGAACATCTGCATGTCTCTGGTATTTTAGCCGCGGTGGTTGCGGGTATCGCAATGCACTATGAAAAAATTGCAGGACGCATGCAAGCCGCAACGCGTATGCAGAGTAAGGCAGTATGGGATACCGTACAAACAGCCCTGAATGGTATGATTTTCATCCTGTTAGGTGAGCAATTACCAAGTATGTGGAATAACATGCCAGAGGTAGCCGAAGCGGCTGGTGCTAGCCATCCATGGATGCTATTTGTATACGTGATTGTTATTACAGTGGCATTGGCTATTTTACGTTTCGGTTGGGTATGGATATCCATGACATTAACGGTATTCCATAATCGCCGTCGTGGTAAAGAGGCTGATGTATTACATATACGCATGATGGCAGTCATGGCGACAGCGGGAGTACGAGGCGCCATTACTTTAGCGGGTATCTTAACTCTCCCATTATTGATGCCAGACAACTCCTTGTTCCCAAATCGTGATGTTGCAATCTTTTTAGCGATGGGGGTGATTCTCTGCTCTTTGCTGATTGCCAGTGTCGCATTACCTATTCTGACCAAAGGGTTAGTCCAAGATTTACCGTATGATAATGATGAAATTCGTGCACGTATGGCATTGAATGAAGCCGCAATGGCTCATTTACGCGAGCTAATGAATCATCCTTCAGAGGATATGGATGAAATCGCAATGCGTACAGAAGTCGGGGCCCAATTATTGGAAATCTATGGCAGACGTTTAGATAACACCGATGAAACCGAATCCGATGTTTATGATTTACATAAAATGATTGATATGGAACGTGAAATGTCTCGTTCTGCCTTACAAGCGAAGCGCGATGCGCTATATCTCATGCGTAAAGGTAAAAATATCAACGAACGTGTATACCATCGCTTACGTGATGAATTAGACCTCAAAGAAGAGACGCTAAATCATCATAAAAACAAAAAGCATTAATGAAAGCGTGGCCAGACTATATGTTCTGGCCCTTTTTTTATCTTTTAAGCATAAAGGCCACTTCCCAGCTCAATAGCTTGATATGCTATGGAAAAACCTTGTTTATCTCCAGCATCTCGTTGTCATCGCAGGAACCTTTTTAGTCATTGATTAAACTATCGTGCTAAGCAATCATGTGTAAAATAAAAAAGTGATAATAGAATAAGTAATGAGATAATAATTAACTAAACCAATTAATAGCAAAGAGATTATATGATCATATTGCTCAATGGGTTATTTTAATCACAAGGGAGATAATAATGTGAATCAGATAATAACAAGTTGGTATTATTTTAATTATTTTTTGTTCTTGGTGTTTACTTTTATATTTTTCAATTGTTTTAATGTTGCATGACTTTCCTTTTAACTCATTTTTTGGGTAATTGTGGTTTTTATGTTTGATGTAATGATTTTTATTGATATTAATGTTGTTTTTTTATTTGTTGATGGTTTTATGCTGTTTTTTTAATGTCGAGTTAAATTGTTTTGTTACAAATAGCATTAATGATTAATTTTATATTTTTTTTCATTTTGATATTGAATAATTAATTGTCTTTTATATTATTTAATTCGAATGTGTTTTGTTTATCTTGTTGGTTTTAAAGGGTTAAATCAAATTTGCAATCGTATATAACGATCGATTTAATTGCCTTTGATAGCATTTACCTATGAATTATTAATGATTCGATCGATATAAACGTATTTACAGTCTCTAATGATAACTCTATATTTCATTAAAATTATGTTTTTTTATTTATTATGTTGCGAACCAATTTATGAATTTTATTTTATTCATGATGGTGAGGTTTTTAAATTAAAGATTGGCTTGTTTTTTAAATGTTAACTATATTTTCGTTGGTTTTTAATATGATTAAAAATAGGATTCTACTACGGCAAGATATTGGTGATTTTTTAAGATCAGCAAGAAGACGTAAATCGTTAACTGGGCTTCAAGTTGGAAAGATGCTGCACGTCAGTCAGCAACAAATATCCCGCTATGAACGAGGTGAAACGAGTATCAGTATTGAAACATTAGATGTGTTATTGAAAGCACTCGATATGGATTGGTCTGACTTTTTTTTCAACGTAATGGCTAACTACTCAGCGGAAATAGCAGAAATAAAGCTATATCGATAATATCTAATAATGAAATTATCAGTAAATAATATTATTTATACGCGACGCTCCAATATTGCGTATGAAGGAGGAGAAAGACGGTTTGATCAAGGATGATTTTTTTATTTAGCGATTGAAATTTCAATGAAATATTAAATTTACGTCATTAAAGAATTTTTAATGATGGGGTTGCTTCAATTTAAATTTTATATTGAAAGGAAAAACACATGAGATTAATTAAATTCACGCAGGTGGTTGTTATTGCTACCTCTATGGCCTCTTTCAACACCCTTGCAGATAACACAGGAACATTAGATTTTATCGGTACCGTCGTCAGTACTCCCTGTAATATTGCACAATCCTCATTAAAGCAAACTATTGATTTTGGACAACTATCTCGCCGTGCTTTAGAGAACGGTAGAGTCGCTGAGGTTGACTTTAATATTGAGTTCACGGGATGTGATTTTACTGATTTTGATAAAGATGCGGGTGGTAAACCAATAGCCGTTAAAGCGATGGAACTTGTTTTTACGGGGCAAAGTTATGCCGATGCGGCTAATACTTTACTGGCGACGTCAGCGGGGAACACAAACAATGTCGGAGTGGGGATTGATGGGTTCGAATTTGGTAAAGCTAAAGATATCTTATCTAGGATAGTGAATAAAAAAGGAAATAATACTTTAAAATTCAAAGCACTGGCTAAAGCTGTTGATACCACTAAAGAGGTTGCCGAAGGGCAATTTAGCGCAACGTCCAATTTCCGTATTACTTACCAATAAGCAGGATGGCTGCCCGCCAGTAAATTGCTGGCGGCATTATTGATATGTGGAGGGATACAGTGAGCGCATACAAACAGCTTATTCGTTTTCATTGCCAAGTAATGTGCTTAATCATGTTATTCACGCTTGAAATCGCTGTTGCATACGCGTCTGTGGATGCTGATGAACGCGCTTTTAATGGGATGACAAGAATAATTGGCAACGTGGTGGCAACTCCTTGTTCCATTGTCATGCCAAATCGCCACCAAACGATTAATTTTTCTCCTTTAACGTTGACGATGCTTTCTACGATGAGTCGTCGGGAACGTTATAACCAGCCATTTATTATTGAGTTACGTGATTGTGGCAGTGTGTATTCCTCTATTGATAGTAAAACATGGTCAATTCGCTTTGATGGTCAAAAGGCACAGCATATTGAGGCTTTTGTATTGCGTGGCCCCTCTCAAGGCTTGGGGGTCTCAGTATTGAATGAACAATCACAGGTCCTCATTCCTGGGCAAAATTATCCCTTATCTCATCATGTGCTACGACAAAACAAATCTGGGCAAACCCTTTTTCTACGTTATTTTTTACGGCTAGAACTGACAGGGCAACCGATTCAGGCAGGTAACTATCAAGGTTTGATTCGTTTTTTCATCGATTATCAATAAGAACAAAATGAGGAGCCTCATAAGATCTACGTCGAGGGAACTCTTTTGCAGTATTTGGGATGGAACAGAGCATGATGTTCAAACATTGCAAAGTAAGGCAGGTCGTTTTATTTACGTTTGGCTTTATGGCATGGACAGCTGGCGCTTCCGAATTCAATACCGATGTACTGGATGCCCAAGATATCCAACATATTGATATAAGACAATTTTCTGTCGCAGGGTATGTACCGCCTGGTGACTATGTATTGACAGTATTCGTTAATGGTTTGCGCTTGGGGGCACCCCGAGACATTACGGTGTATGACAAAAACACACAGGCTGAGGTACCGTCACAAAGGGTTTGTATTCCTGCTGATATGTTGGAATTGATTGGTTTGAAAAGTTCGGCAGAAAAAAAGGTCACACTCTCAGATAATGGCCAGTGCCTCGATTTTTCATCTCTATCAGGGATACAAACAAAAGTTGAATTATCAACATTGTCACTGCATATCACGATCCCTCAAATGTGGATGGAATATCGGGATCCGTATTGGACACCACCGGCATTATGGGAAGAGGGCATCAATGGCGGTTTTATTGATTTCAACGCTAATATGTCAGCGACTAAGGAAAAAGGGGGAACCCGAAGAGTTTATTTATCAGCAAATGGCACGACGGGGATCAATATTGGTGCTTGGCGATTACGCGGAGACTATCATGCTAATTATCAAAACCAGCGTGGCTCACACTATCCACAGGAAACCCATCAGTTTGATTTTAGCCGCTTATATGCTTTTATCTCATTAAAAGAATCCGCCGCTATTTTGACGTTGGGGGAAAATGACTTCTATTCGGATATCTTTGACGCATGGCAATACAGTGGTATTTCGCTAGAAAGCGATGATCGAATGTTACCGCCAAAGCTTGTTGGCTATGCACCAGAAATTATTGGCGTCGCCAATACTAATGCAACGGTGATTATTCGTAGTCAAGAGCGGGTAATTGCCGAAACGGCCGTACCACCCGGTCCGTTTCGTATTCAAACATTGGATAGCGGAATACGAGGGGTATTAGATGTCACTGTACGCGAAGAAAATGGCGAGGAGAAAAAATTTAGTATCAGTACTGCCTCATTACCTTATTTAACCCGTCCGGGCAGGTTGATTTATAAATTAGTTGGCGGAAAAACACGTTATGACGGCCGTCATCTGACTGGTCAGCCTATTATTGGCGGTGAGTTCTCTTATGGGGTGTCCAATACTTGGTCAGTGTATGGTGGAACACAGGCAAACGGTTATTATCAAACATTAGCGCTTGGTTTAGGGCGTGATCTTTTTGCTATCGGTGCGATTTCAGCTGATATTACCCAATCGTTTTCAGATCTTCCAGACGAAAGATTACAGGGGCGCTCTTATCGGTTTAACTACGCGAAATCATTTGATGATTTACGCACGGATATCACGTTTGCGGGGTATCGTTTTGCTGATAAAGAATACCGAACGTTAACACAGTTTATGGATGAAGAGCGCATTGGCGTAACGCCTCGCGCTCAAAAAGAAAATTATCAAGTTTATCTGAATAAGTATTTTGAGAACTTTAATATCTCTTTGAATTATCAATATAGTACTTATTGGCAAAATGATTCACAAACACAATATGGTTTGTATGCGAGCACGAATATGAGTCTGCCAACGCTATCTCAATATGATACTAATTTATCATTATCGGCGACTCGTACTGAACGTGATAATGGCGTCGCAGATGATGCTATCAACGTGTATTTTTCAGTGCCACTTTATACAGGCCATAGTGTAACTTTCTCTGAACTTTATTCTCGAGCATCTGGTCACCATCAATATAACCATAACATGGGTTATAGCGGTTATAACGCCACTGATAATTACAGTTTAAATATGGGATATAACCATGGTCAGAATATTGATAATCAAACCAGCCTGAGCGGTTTCTATTCACGAGACCTGTCACAAGCCAATATTTCTGCAAACGCGAGCTATGTACCTCATCAATATCGCAGTATTGGTGGCTCAATAAATAGTGGCGTGACAGTAACGGCGAAAGGCGCTGCATTACATCGGTCTGCTCACGGTGATACTCGATTAATGATCGACACGGCGGGAGCCAGTGGCGTGCCATTAGATAATGGCGTGATAAAAACGAATGGCTTTGGTCTGGCAGTTATCCCAAATGTGAATAGCTACCGTAAATCTACCGCATCAATTAATACCAGTAAGCTACCTAATAATTTAGAAACGATGGTATCGACGACAGATATTACGCTGACTAAAGGGGCCATTGGTTATCGTCATTTACCCGTGATGAAGGGAGAGAAATTATTTGCCATTTTATCGTTAGAAAATGGCCAAAGCCTCCCCTTTGGTGCCAGTGTGCGTAATGCGGATAACCAAGAATTAGGAATTGTTGGGGAAGACGGAGTCACTTGGCTAGTCGGTGTTTCTGCACAAGAAACACTGTTTGCTTACTGGAATAACCACAAACAGTGTGAGCTAAGGTTACCAGACAACTTCACGCAATCGTCCAACATGTTGCTGCTGCCGTGTATTCAGAGCGCCACTTCTTTACCAACCGCGTATTCAAAAGGTCATTAAATTAGGTTAATGGGGTCATTTATGTTGAATTTAAAGTTACATCATGGGCTATTATGGGGCTGTTTTTTGCTAACAATGTCAGTTGCGATGAGTGCATATAGCGCCATTACATTAGACCGAACAAGAATTATTTTTCCCGGAAGCGAACGTTCTATCAATATCCGGATCACGAATGATAATCCTGAAGAAGCTTATTTAGCACAAAGCTGGATTGAGGATTTACAGGGAAATAAATTAACCAAAGGGGCAATTTTATCAACGCCACCTTTGCAGAGAGTCGAAGCAAACAGTGATAGCTTAGTGAGATTGAGTGTAACGCCTTTGCTTGCGCAGTTACCTCAAGATAGAGAGTCGGTATTTTATTTCAATCTGCGGGAAGTTCCCCCAAAATCCACGGAAGGGAATACATTACAAATTGCGTTGCAGTCTCGTGTTAAGTTGTTTTATCGGCCTACCCGTATTTTGGCGGAATCAGAAACGCGATGGGCTCATAAGGTCACACTAACTCGAACGACAAAAGGCTATAAACTGCACAATCTGACCCCTTTTCATTTAACGGTGATTGGTTTAGGCGATAGCAAAACGCAATCAGAAAAAAGCCATTTTGATGTCGTGATGGTGCCACCAAGATCTACGCACGATATGGCATCCTCCAAATTAGCAACCCCCTATCTTACCTATATCAATGATTATGGTGGCAAGCCTACACTGGCTTTTCAGTGTGTCAGTGATGTTTGCACAGTGACAAAAGAGCTGTAGTCACGCTTCTCAAACAAGATAGTCGAGGGGGAAGGCAATAATGAAACATCAAAGAAGACGGTTATTGTTGGTTATTCTGAGTTGTGTCGTGAGCAATTGGACTCAAGCTGCAACGCCTGTCGCTAATACACCCGCGGAAGAAACCTATTATGAACAGCCACGACAAGGGTGGATTAAGGTTAATGCAGCATTATTTAGTGCCCCTTGTAATTTAGCCATGAATACTGACGTTATTTTAACGGAATGTGGGGCTGGCGTTATTTTTCATGAAAATGATATTCCTGATAGTTCGGTTAAAACGCCCGTTAAATTGCAATTTTATGATGTCTTGCTGGGGCAAAAATTTAAACGTTCAGCAGCGCAACTAACGCATGGAAATAATAAAATACCACTGCCTATTCTCAATGAAAATCAGCATATATTGAGATTGGAGGTTAGCTATGAATAACGTGTTTATTGTTGTCATCATGTTAGTGCTAATGCCAAAACACGCATTTTGTTATCCACAATTAGACGTGCAATTTCGCGGTGAACTGGTGCACAGCAAATGCCAAATTGCTACTGAATCCGTTAATAAGCAAATTAAGCTAGATAATTTACGTTGGCAATATATTAATGAGCATGGCGCCAGCGAAATACAACCTTTCTTTATTGCGATTAATAAATGCAGTCAATCTGATTTGAATAAAACGATTCGATTTACCTGGCAAAGCCAGCAACTAACCAATATTGGCGGTCATCATTATTTAATGACACAAGGTCAAAGTGGTGCGTTGCTTGGAATTACTGAAGCCAATAAAAATAATCAGCTTATTGTTTGGAATCAACCTATTGATATTGGTGTTGTTTCAGTGGTGAATGACCAGCAACAATTAACGTTTGGTGTCTTTGTACGCAAACCTGCGACTGAAAAAATAAAGGTTGGTGATTTTAAGGGGACAGCGACATTTTCGGTGGAGTATGAGTAATGAAAAGAGACAGTACCATAATCGCCGTTTGCTTTTTAATGAGCACATTAGCTCAATCTGATGTGTTAGTTGAAGTTAATGCAACTATGGTGGCGCCTAGCTGTAATATTCATAGTGAACATAATGACTCACAACTGACGATAGATTTTGGAAGTATGAAGCCTGAAGCATTAGATAACACGCATATTAATAAAGATTTTCCGATTCATCTTTCAGGTTGTGATTTTAATAAAAACCTAGCGATTATTTTAAATCCTAAAGGTACTCATACATTACAACATCATGGACAGACATTGTTAGCGACCACAATGGCAGGGTTAGGGATCCTGTTTAATGAAATAACGGAGGGAGCAGTACATGTACTGGATATTAATAAGCTGCAACGAATTCATCCTAAAAAAATCAGCGCCACCGAATATAGAGCTGATTTACAAGCACGTTTAATCAGCACTATCCCTTCGGAGCGATTAGCTGTAGGTAAGTTTACCTCTGCTATGACTATTTTGGTGACCTATGACTAATGGGAATCGCGGTTATGTTTAAGTTTAAATCTTATGGCGGTATTCGTGTCAGAATTCGGCATGGTAAAGGAATAATCGCTTTATTATTCATCGCGATTAGCTTTGAGGCTATAGCTGACTATGCAGCACAAATCGTCGACCCGAATACAGGCTATGTGATCAAATTAGAACGTGATAGTGAATTAATATCGAAACCGATAGTCGGTTCTAATGGTAAAAATTATTACCGCATCGGTAATACCATGCTTATTGATAGCGCGAGTAAGGATGTCAGCGTTTCTGGGCAGGTTAGGTGCCACGGAAGGCAATGGGGGAAAAAAGAGACCAATATTCCGTCTGATAACGCATTCCACCGTTTATTTATGTATGCACCTATGGCGGGCACCCATATTGAAGGCAAACCGGCTTATCAAATCAATAGCAACTTAATTATGACCGTTGAAACAAACCTAATGAACTGGGTGAATATTGATGCGGCAGTGTGCTCCAATGGTTTTGGTGGTGATGTCTTTCCATCTGGCCAATTTTATAGCCAATTTCCTATTAAGCTAACATTCTATATTGGTGAAAGAATTATTGATGGGCAGTTAGTTATCAATGCAATGGATTTAGGGGGCTATGTGAGAGCGTTTACTGCTAATAGAACGGTACCTCCATATGATAGCTGGCCAATCAATGAAACGACGGTGCCTTTACGATTAGCAGCTTCCCAAATTCATATTGATTCTCTTTGCACGACGACGACAAGCACCGGTCAGGCAGAAACGGTGAGCCTACGCCATGGTAAATTAAATAGTTTGAATTACGATAGCACGGTGACAGAAAAAATTTTTTATAGCTGCAAGTTTAAGTCATCAACCAATATTCGCTTGCGTCTAGATTATACGAAAGACAGTGATCCGCAAAAACGCTTGCCATTGAAAAGCCATTTAAATAGCAATGATGTTATTTATAGCGAATTAACGTTAACGGATGAAGCAACAGGGCAGACAGGACAAAGTTTAACATTAGAAATTCATCAATTAGATACGATAAGAGTGACCAGCCGTATTCAAGGAAAAAATGCGGTAGCTGGCGATTATCAAGGTTCGGCATGGTTGATTGCGACCTATGATTGATGTTGGTTCAGAAATACAAGTATTTGGTTGAGCCGTAAGTATTGTGTGTCTTGAATCTAGACTGAGGTGATGTGACGGAGTCTATTCGATGATAAACAATCGTTTCGCTTATCATCCCCAAATTAGCGTTAACCTACGGCTCAACCAACCCGCGTGGATTTGCCTATATGTTGAATAAAATCTGAGGGCGTTTGCCCTAGCCATTTTTTAAACATGGCTGAAAAAGCCCCCGCACTGTTATAACCTAAGCCAAAAGCAACCTCGGTAATTGATTTACCGGCTGAAATATCAGTCATGGCTCTAAGCAAGCAAGCCTGTTGACGCCATTCAGAGAAAGAGAGACCCGTTTGAGCCACAAAAAAGCGACTAAATGAACGCTCACTTTTGTGTAATTGTTTTGCCCATTCATGAGGTAATGAGGTGATTTTCGGATCTTGTAGGAATGCTAGGCACAACTTTGCTAAATGGGGATCTTGAGGAACGGGTGCAAAAAAAGGTAAAGGCTCTGCACGTGAAATCTCATGTAAGATCAACTGGATCAAAATACCATCACGGCCATGGAGATCGTACTCAAGCGGGATGTCGACGGCTTCGAGTAATAGCTGACGTAATAAAGGAGAAACACGTAGTACTTCACATTTATGCGGTTGTCGTGGTGCCGCATGTGGTTCGATATAGAGACTGCGCGTACTCACATTTAGCATTCTCGTTTCATGTGGTGTGTTTTCAGGGATCCATACACCGCAGTCAGGAGGGATGACCCACTCACCATCACGGGTGCTAACCTCGATGAGACCTGTTGCACCGTATAAAAACTGCGCACGTCTATGAACATGTGAATTTAGCAGTACATTAGGTTGATAATCGGTACCAATAGCTAAAACATCACGCTGTATATGATCAATTCGATTAAGAAGAATATTTCGCATAATAGCTCGGGTTCGCCTGAGATTTAAATATCATTATCTATTTTTCACGCATTAGCTACTTTTGTTTGAACAGTCGTGAACGGAGAAAATAATAGCCTGTTTTAAGGTATAGAGAATAGTGATAAGAATGGGGAAATACCGACCATATAGTGATGGCCGGTATTTTAGATGAGGCAATGCGCATTTTTGAGAGAACTCGCGCGCTCAAAAGGGAGAAAAGTTAAAATGTGCGTGCTAATTAGAAAATCGTAAATGGCGCCATTACAATAAACTTAATATCCCTTTCATCTTGGAAGATGTTATTAAATCCACCTCCCCAGCTTGGAATATCACTATGATTATCAAAGCGGGTGTAATGTAATTTGAATGAGGTATCTTTCGCTTTCCCTGACTGAATGGTATAGCCTATATCAACATTCCATGCACTTTCTCTGATACGTTGGCTTTGATCATAAATTGGATTGCTACTTGGTTTTGCATCCCAAGCATGGATATAAGAGGTTCCAATTTTCCAACCTGCCAGATCCCAATTGGATAAATCATAGGTGACCCCCGCAAATAATGCTTTTTCATTATCAGCGTTAAAGTCTGAGCGGCCATCCCACCATATATCTAAACGACCATTCGATGAGCTATAGGCAGATGTCATGCGTGATAAAAAGTATCCTTGTCGGCCTGGTGAATGGACCATCGTTCCTTCTACCTTAAAGTCTAGAGAATCATAGGTATAGCCTAAGGTAAATGCCTGTAGCCATGCTAAACCGTCATAGACATCGTTAACCCCGCCACTATTATCTTTATCTTGTGCACCATAAAACTGATACGAAACTCTTAAATCACGTTCCGCAAGTGGGAATGCATAGGAGATTTTAGCGAAGTATTGATCCATATAGCCTTCTAACTGACCGAAAGCGCCCTCTAATACCAATTTATTTTTGGCATCATATTTGACGCCTAGGGAGTGTAAATAATCAATCGTCGTGGTTGCATCTGCTTCACGATAATCCGCCATCTCTCGATACCATGGCGCCTTATACTCATCTGTCCACATGTATGAAATATTAAATTTACCGCTAGCGTCAGTATCGAATTCAGCCCCAACTTCTAAGCCGCGATATGTTCCTGGTAAGAAACTCCAGTTCGGTGTTAATAAAGTTTGTCCACTCGGTTGTATATAACCTGCTTTAGCCCAAAACGGGCCCATTTTTAATTTAGTTGCTGCGGTTGTAAACGTAAACCCACTACGATCACCGGTCCATTTTTCATCCCAAACATTTTTAGCATCACTAAAACCAATTTCGTTAGGAGCGGCAGGGCCACCATCCGATAATTCAATAGCAGTAAATCCAGCAAAATCGAAACCAATAAAGTCGTTAAGATAACCAGAGGAAAAGTCCAATGCCGCATTTAATGAGGAGTGTCTTAGGTTATCAGTATACTCACCATATTTATCACTACTTGGATTTAACTCTTTTCTTGTTCTATCCCTTTGCCAATAATAGATTCCACCTTTTAATGTTGCATCGTCAAAAAGGGGAGACGCATTGATGGTAGGAATGTAACAGCTTACAGTTAATATCGAAAATATCTCTAATGCCAACAGCTTTTTAGTATGTTTAATAATTGAATTAGCCATTCTTTATACCTCAATATTGATTGAGTAAATTAATTGATTTTTATTTTTTATAAATAATAAAAGGGCAAAAACGTAGTTCAGGACTAAGCCCATAATAGTTATATTTTGTGATAAATATTAAGCAATCTGAAAATGGTGTATTTACGTATTTAAAGTGAGGTTATTTAAAATTAAACGGTTAAATAGTTATTGAGTTTGCTTTGATATTATTAATGTGGTTTTTTATATCGTCATTTTTTTAGTGCCTAGATAATATGGTTGTGAATTGTCATTGTATTTTGTTTTTTAAGCGAAAAAATATTTTTGGTGCGTTTTTTATTTTTAGTTAAACGCAGGGGTTAATATTTATGAAGTTTAATCTTATATAATTCATGGGGATATTAAAAAAGTGGCGTAATAAAACAAAAAGTTGTCATGTTTAGCTATTAAAAAAATTATTTATTTATATTTATATGATTGAAAATGGAAAATAAGAGAGGGTGATATGAGTGAATCTGTCGGTTCTATAAAGTCTCAAAAAATGCCATTATCAACATGGAAAATCTATCTTGCACCTATTATCGGCGGAATTTTTATTCCAATGATGTTTTTATGGGCTCCGTTAATTACGTTACAAATGGATAAGGAACTTGGTTTCTCCCCAGAAAAAGTTGGTTTTATCTATATGATAGAAATTTTAACTGGGATGTTAGCCAATGTGCTAGCCTTTTTTTGGTTAAAAACAAAGATAAATTGGTACCATATCTATATCGTCATGATTTTATTAGTTTCAGTATTGAATATTGCTTCAGGTTTTTTCATTAAAGATAATTTTAATCTCTATATCGGGATCAGAATTCTAGTCGCCATCTTTGGGTCGACAATATTTATCATTACTAACTCCTGTATGGCATTGTTACCAAACGCATATCGTGCATTCAGTATCTCTTTATTCAGCCAAATCGTCTTAGGCAGTTTAGGTCTTTTTATTCTTCCCATTTTTCTTGATACTTACGGAATAATATCGGCATATATTTTTATATCAATATTACTCGTCTGTGTGTTACCCCTGACAAAGGGGATAGATTCTATTTGGCGGATGAAAGAAGAAAAGATTTTTAAAGAGAAAACACAAGGTGTTGCCAGTAAAAGTGTTTTTAAAAGTGAAATGTATTTTTGTTTGTTTGCTATCTTTTTATTCAATGTTGTGATTGCAGGTGTTTGGACATTTATTGGTGGATATCTTAAAGCAATCAATGTGGAGCTATCAACAATCTACAATATCTTAGGTTCAGCTAGCATGATAGGGATATTAGGTGCAGGAACATCGATTCTATTCAGTAAAAAAGTCAATTTAGTTTTTGTCACCAGCTTTATTTTTCTCATCGCCGCAGTACTTGCAATGTATTTAAATGTTAATACGTTATTTGTCATTGTTAGTTGCTATGTTTTTAAATATATATGGACGTTGATATTACCGTTCACGATGAGTATTGCCGCTGAATATGAAGTGGATGGTAATGTGATGAATCTTACGTCATTAACGTTAGGGTTAGGTATCGCTTTAGGCCCTATGATGAGTGGTATGCTTATTGAAAGGGTCAGCTTTTCTAGCATGTTCTTACTGAATTTAATATTACTGGTTATATCGATGGTAATTATTGTGAAGATAATTTTTAAAAATAATAAATATAAGGGATAACGATGGTAAATAGCTTAAATAATTATCATGTATATACGACATGGAGTGAAGTATTAAATGGCGTGTCACTTAAGGGTAAAAAATATTTAATTACAGGAGCAAACTCAGGTTTAGGTAAGGAGTCGGCTAAAGCAATATTAAGTCATGAAGGATATGTGGTTCTGACGGTAAGAACAGAAGAAAAAAGACAACAACTTATTGAAGAGCTTTCTTTGCAGTTTGATAAGACATTATTTGATATTAAGTTACTCGATTTATCATCTCTGAATGATGTTAGGCGTTTTACAAAAGCGTTTCTCTTAGAAGCATTAAAACTAGATGGGGTACTGGCTAATGCGGGCATAATGGCAACAGATTTTCAAACAACAGTTGATGGGTTTGAACAACAATTCGCGATTAATCATCTCGGGCATTTTTTGCTCATAAATAAACTAACACCATGTTTATTAAAGGGTGCAAGAGTTGTTGTCATGACATCGGGAGCTCACCGGTTAAGTAATGTGGATCTAAAGGATCCGAATTTTACTTATCGAGCTTATAGTCGTTGGACTGCATATGGCCAATCTAAATCAGCTAATGTGTTATTCGCACTCGAATTTGATAGGCGTTGGAAAAATTATAATGTTCGTGCTTTTGCGGTTGCTCCCGGTATTATTCTGGATACTCATCTTCATATGCATTTACAGCATGATGATTTTAATGAATTAGCCGAGAAGCAAGATACGAATAAAGTGCCTGTAAAATCACTCCAAGCGGGAGTTGCAACACAGATTATGGCGTTGTGTCATCCCGAATTTGCTAATAAAGGCGGGGTGTTTTTAGAACATTGCAACTATTCTCAAATCAATGACGATACTCGGCAGGGAACGGGTGTTATTCCATGGGTATTGGATGAGGAGTTTGCACAAAAATTATGGCAGCTTTCTGAAGAAATGGTGAATGAAACGTTCACCGAAGATGCCAAATTAAAATCAGAAGTTGTCTATAGTGAACTTGCCCATAATCGCTTGCCTCAAAGTCAAAAACTTGATTTGACTGGTATTGAATTCAAAACTGAGAATTCAATTATTGAGCTCTTTTTTGACCATAAAACATGCACTGTTGAAGGTTTTAAACATCAAGGCATTTTTATTCCTAGTGTCGCTAATTATGAAGTGGTTGAGGTTAGGAATGACCTGTACTTTATTGATTTATTATTCCCTGAAAATACTGAAATTACGTTATCTATTACGGTAGATTTTAAATCTAATAAAGCTTTATTTATTCTGACTCAGTATCAACCAACGAGTTTGCCTGATAAAAATAAGCCCATCGCCTTGAAATTAGCTTCTCACTACCATCAATATTTTACACCAGCAGTCGTGTTAACAGGAAATAATCAAATTGATCGTTGTGAGTATCCATTTGTCACTAGTGATTTGATTGGCACACGTGCGTTATATTGCTACTCGAACTCCTCACCGACGGTGTATGAGCATATTTATATTAACTCACATTGGTATTGTTATAATGTGATTAATGGAATAAGAAAGGGGGATGGTGGATGTGACCAAGCGAGCTATTATAAGTTTGATGACTCGACTTATATCGTGACTTGGCGAGAATTATTAATCGACCTATCATTTGTCTTTGTTTATGACTTGGATAATAAAACAACAACTGGGAAAGGTTGGGGAAATATATCTGATACAAATGTCATGATTAATATTCCGGCGGGAGCGAATATTATTTCCTTAAATGCATTAAATTATCCACTAAACTATATCCCTAGCTAAGGTGTTTATAATGAATCAAGAAGCAGATTTAGTCATTATTAACGCTAAAGTGGCTACGGTTGATAGCTTATTTTCATTTGCAGAAGCCATTGCTGTTTCACAAGGACGTATTATTGATGTTGGCAGCAACGATGATATTAGTCAGAAAATCGGTGTACAAACTCAGGTTATTGATGCAAACAAGAAACTTGTTTTACCTGCTGCAAATGATGCTCATATTCATGCTACACATACAGGCATGTTAATTTCAGGTGATTTTTTGGATTTATTTGAAAGCAAAGGGAAAAATGAATTTGATAGCAAACTAGATGCGCATGTGCTCATGAATAACAATAAGGAATGGATATACGGCATTGGATGCCCCTTTGAATTAATCGATGATAATCAAGACAACGTTATTGTGGATAGTCACTATTTAACAAAAAAAACGGAGGGGAAACTTGCTACGTTCAGTGACTTCAGTTTACATAACCTAATTGTCAATAAAAATGTTATCGACTTAGTGGGATTAGGGAAAGAGTTAATCGATTTACCTAAAGAGGTCGGTCGTATTGGTGTAGATAAAAAAGGGGAGCCGACAGGGATTATCTCCGAGTGGGGGGCGATGAATCTTGTTGGAAAATACTTACCTCAGCTATCGGATGAGGCTCTGAAAAACTACATTTTACTCATCCAGAGTCATTTATTAAAAAATGGAATAACCAGTTATACAGATATTCTAGGACCCGGTGGTGATAATTTATTTCATGGTGCATGGAGCTCGAGGATTATTCGGCTCTATAAAGAGCTTTATGATGAAAATAAATTATTGACACGCGTTAGTGTAAACCTATTTGCAGCTAAGGATGGGATTCACAGTTTTAAACATGTTATCGCGGGTATCGAAGAATTTGAATTACCAACGAATATTAATAAATCTTGGCTAAAAATAAATACTATAAAATTATTTGGTGATAGCTCTCCTTGTATTCGGAAAAGCCATAACCATTATCACGGTGAATTAACTTTCCAGGGTGATACCGTTGAAGAACAGATTACTGAGCTAAAAAGAACGATTGTTGAGTTACATCGTTTAGGTTGGCAGGTTGGTATTCATGCTATAGGTGGAAAAACTATTGATGCTGCAATAGAGGCCTTTGCTTATGCTGAAGAGATAATGCCGAATAGAGATTTACGGCACTTTATTATTCACGGTGATGATCTCACTATCGATAATGCGAAAACAATGGCAAAAAATAATATTTTATTATCTTGTCAACCTATTGCTGGGTATAGCATTATCGATAATATTAAGCAAATTATGCCTGATACATATAATTCTAATTTATTTAACTGGCAAGCTTACATTAATGAAGGCGTCGTCGTTGCAGCGGGTTCAGATGCATGTTGTTTTCCTTTCAATTGGTTAAAAGGTCTTGAATTTACACTTACAAGAAAAGCGAAAAATAACCAAATTTATCAGCCCGAATTAGCTTGTCATATTGAAGATGCTATTCGTATGTACACTATAAATGGTGCTAAACAGGAACACCTTGAACATGAACGAGGCTCTATAGAAATCGGAAAATGGGCAGATCTACAAATATTGAGTCACGATATATTTACTATTCCGAGTAATCAAATCGGAGAAACGAGTGTTATAGCAACTATTTGTCATGGAAAAATGGTCTATAAGCAATAAATAGAAATAAATCAGTTTGTTGCTATCACTGGCAATATCGAGTAATTAATTAAGGGGATAGTATGCATTGTAATATTAAAGACTCCACGATTAAAACAGGCTTTTTTTATCATGAATATTGTTTATGGGGGAAAAACCATAAAGCTCCCCCGTTAGCTTATAATCAGATGAATTGGATGCAACCTTTTGCGGTTAATGAATTTGGTGCCAGTTCTGCAAGTTGTATTCGTCGTTTTAAATCATTAATTGACGTTAGCGGAATAAATGAATTTTTATTTTCTTATAGCGCGCCCCCAATTACTTATCACGATGCTGCGCTTGTTCATACTAAGGAGTATTTAAATAACTTTATTGAGCTTAGTGAAAATGAAGGCGGGGAACTGGGATTACAAGCTCCATTTGGTCCCGGTAGTTACCAAATCGCACTACTGTCCGCAGGTCAAGCCAAGGCCGCTGTACATCATGTTATGGAGGGGTCTTTAAATAGAGCTTATGCAGCATGTGTACCCGCAGGGCATCATGCATTAGCGGATAGCGCGATGGGGGCGACTTATCTTGCAAACAGTAGTATTGCCGCTAAGTATGCACTAGAACATTGTTCAGCTAAAAAGGTGGCGATATTAGATTGGGATGTTCATCATGGAAACGGTACGCAGGCTATTTTTTATAACGATAATAGAGTCCTTACTATATCTCTGCATCAAGATAACTGCTTTCCTATTCACTCTGGTACGATAGAGGAGCAAGGAAGCCGCGAAGGGCTTGGCTTTAATATTAATATTCCATTATTACCGGGATGTGGGCATGATGAATATTTGTATGCATTAAGAACAATTGTGATCCCATCACTATTGATGTATAAGCCCGATGTCATTATTGTTGGCAGCGGATATGACGCGAATACCTTTGATCCTCTTGGACATATGCAGCTTCATAGTCAAAGTTATCGAGAAATGATGGAGTGTGTTGTTGCTTTAGCACAAGATATTTGTCATGGCAGAGTCGTGGCTATACATGAAGGTGGATATTCGGAACATTATGTCCCTTTTTGTGCGTTAGCAGCACTTGAAGGATTAAGTGGTATCACTACACAAGTGATAGACCCTTTTATTTCATTTATTCAGCAGCAAACCATTCCTAAAGAATTAAAAGAATTGCAAGAAAATTTGATAAATCATCAAGCCATTAAACTTGGTTTATAGTGTCAGCCGTTAAATAAGCCTTTTTTAATATTTCAATGATATTTTTAGCCCTAACTTAATTTATTAATCAGGTGGTCAAGAATGAATATATTAAAAACGAATGACTGCGTTATTATTGGGTGGCACTCATCCTGTTCTCAAGGTGACTTTGATACACAATTAAAAGAAATTATCATCGATGTGAATAATCAGCTATTTAAAATGGGTATTCATTATTCTGATATGTTAAAACATACTATTGCTATAAAAAGTGGTCAAGTGGACCCTATTTATGCAATTAATCAATTTCATAAAGTCAGTAAGGAAATATCTAAAGGATATGGGGATAAAAAGCCAGTCGGGACAATTATTAAATTACCTCACTTTAATCTTGATGATGTCTTAGTTTCAATTGAATTTGTTTTTTCATGCAAAAAAACACAGGTACGGTGTTTACCATTCTATAATATGGATATGGATGTGAGTCGTTCTTTAATTCATGAAGAACTACTTTATATTACTGGTACTGAAGCATTAGTTGTTTCTGACAATACGGTAACACCTTATTATATCTGTGATACCTTAGAGGAGCAGGTTAGTGTTATTATTAATAAGATTTATAATTCGATAGTTGAACTAGATTATTCAATAGATGATATTTTTTTATTAAATGTTTATCTCCGTAGTGATATTGCTTATCAGGATGCAATATCACTCATCAAAGATGAGTTAGCGAAGTATACTAACAGCCCATCTTCTATTAATTGCAATATTAATATCACATATTGTGATGGTATGGCAGTTGATAGCTTTTTAATTGAAATCGATGGCTTTGTGAAAAACCATCAATTAAACATTGATAATCCAATTGATTATCAATGCTTTCAATTCAATTTAGATTTATATGATAGCTTTACGAGTGCTAAAAAATACATTGATACAATATTAAAAGATAACAGTTCGCCAAGGATCAGAGTCACAACAAAATATGTTAAAAGTAAGAATAGTAGTGGGGTTTATATCGATATCATACATGATGAGCTAATGATGAAATTAGCGAATGCGAATGTAAGTGATTATATTATAGAAACTTTACCGGTTAGAAAGCTGATGAATAACAAATCTTTTCTTGAAATAAACATTCATTCATTTTAATTCATACAATAGGTGATAATATGGCTGATCAGATAGTTTCAGATACATCATTTGATGCTTTCGCTAAAGAATTAAAAATAAATAGAATAAAGAGGAGTTATAAAATCATTAATGTTGAATTTAACTTGTATTTAAATAATGAAAACTTCTATTTCCGTATTGATGAGCGTGATAGGATCATGACGAATAGTGTTTTTTTGAGTGATTATATCGATAGCAAAAACCAAAAGATTAGCGATTTGACTGAAGTCGCAGAGAACGTATTTTTAATTGAACTATCAAAAGGAAATATCGATTTTGCACATTCAATTTTAGTTTTAGACCTTAATAATAGTAATGTTATTTTATTGAGTTCTCAATATCAGCCAAGTAAAAAAATAACGCCTAGGTTTGAGCAAAACTATCATCTCGGAAAGATCATTGGCGATAATTTATATACTGCTGCACCGACAGAAACTCGTGATCTACTTGGTTTGCATATTCTTAATGAGTATAGTGATAGCACGGCAGTTGAGCATATTTATATTAATAGCCAATGGTACGCTTACCATATTTATGGGGGAGTCAGGCATGGTGAGTGTGATTGTGACCAAGCAACATATCTGAAAATTAAAGATGATGTTTATTTGCTTGGATTTAGAGAATTGGCTGTCGATGTTGCGATTATTTTAGTGTTAGATTTTAAATTAATGAGAAACACAGGGTTCGCCATTGGCTATACAGATGAACAATGGTTTAGCATCCCAATTGGTGCGCATATGAAAAAGATCAATAAAAGGCTTGATGACTATAATCATCATGCTTTGTGATTGTTATTCTTCTTAATGTATTGGAGTGGCGGGTAACCTGTCCATCGCTTGAATGCTTTTGAAAATGCAGCGCTATCAGTATAGCCTAGTAATTCTGCTAGGCTATCGATTCTAATATTTTCTTCAGTAAGTTTATCAATAGAGATATCACAGCGGATTTTGTCTAGGATATCAGAGTAATTGATACTTTCTTTAGCGAGTTTACGTTGTAATGTCCTAGGGGAGATATACAATTTTGAGGCCACCCATGACAATGAAAGATCTTTCTCCACCAAAATATATTGATAAATAATATTTTGAACTTTGATACTCATTGAATCAGGCATGCAACTTGAGTGTTTAAGTTTATCTAAGTGATTTTTCATGAAAAATATGAAAGTTTCATCTGGCGTTTTTTGGTTTAAATTATCATTTAGCCAATGTTCATCAAATGATATACCATTAAACCTAGCATTATCTTCATAACGAGTTGGGATAATTTTCTTTAGATTTTCCTTGTCTTTTTTACTTAAGCTATATTGAAAGTGGAACGAATCGGGTATCCAATTTTTTCCAAGCCGTTCCCTTAATTGGCTAACTAATCTAAATAAAGTATATTCGATGTCAAACTTATAGTAATCAGGTTTAAATATACTGACTTCATAGTTAACAAATACTTTTTTATTTTCAATAACAATACTGGTATGAGTCTTCCCTTGGAACAAATCAGTGTATTTATTAAGCTCAATTAAGGCTTCATGCAAAGTTTTAGCAGACATGAAAAGTTCACTTATTGGCGAATAGCAATCATGAGTTCTTGAAATACCTGCCTTTGCACACCATTGCGGATCTTTAGTTTCATGGGCAATTAAGTGTAAAAATTCATTATAAACTTGAATAGGTGCAACTTCTGTTATTTTTAATAGCTTAAATTTATTAAATATTACTTTTGACCTATATGAAAAAGGGATGTTAATGGATTGCAAGTAACTCATAATTTTAGATAATTTTAATTGGTGTATATATGAATGAGAGAAGTGAGATGCATTATTTTTCATATTTATGCCTCGTATAAATGAGATGCGACCTTGATGATGGTTAATTAACATGCATATCCCTATTTAGATAATAAAATTACATGTTAATAATCAAATAGCAATAAAATTATATCACTGTAATATCTTATTGATAAATTAAATCATTCTGCTTTATATTGATAGAAAACGTAAATATAAATATTTATTAATAATAATCAGCCATGTTTAATAAAGGCATATTTTAGTATTAATAATAGGATGAGCCATCTCTTATTTTGACAATCCAAATAGGTCGTTCAAGTTTTAATTTAATAATAACGAGTAAAAACTATCACCTTGAATTTGTTTTAGTTATATCTAAATTAGTGGGAAATCTCCTTTCTTATACCCCGAAAGTATTAGTAACAATTTTGAATAAACACGATACTAATATAACAATTAAATATACAAGTCTTTTTTAATATTCGTTTTAAGTCGGTCATAGTCAGTCGTTATGATAAATATTATTACTTGAGGACGTGCAGATGATGGGGTTTATTAATCGCTTACTGGCACATGATGATGCTGGAAAATTATTATTGCGTATGACGATTGGTGGATTAATGCTATTTCACGGCATGAGTAAATTATTAACAGGGGCCAGTGGCATTAAGGTTATGCTTGCCTCATATGGCTTACCTGAGTACATTGCCTATGGCACTATTTTAGGTGAAGTTGTCGCACCTATTTTTATTATTTTAGGGATATTAACTCGTCCGTCAGCATTACTTGTTGCCTTTACAATGTTTATTGCTTGGCTAATGGTCGGTCTAGATAAGACATTCTTGCTGGATAGAACAGGTGCATGGGCAATTGAAAGTATTGTGTATTTCTTTGTGGGTTCTATTGCGCTTGCATTGATGGGAGCAGGAAAGTTTTCTATTATGAAAAATGCGAATTGGCGTTAAGTTTAATCGCCTATAAATATATGGCCATCTGTCAGGATGGCCAATGGTAGGTCATTTTATTGTGTCATTCTTTCGGCAAATTCTTGGTGAGATTTTAGCGTTTTTAAATAGTGCTCCATACTGTCAGTTAGCTCAATAATGCTCTGTTTTTGTAAGAATAATAGGAAAGACCCCACATATACATCGATGGCAGTTAATTGTTCTCCACAAATATAAGGGGACGCATCTGCAATTCCTGTAGCTAAACAGTCCATAACGCGTTTGAGTGAACCAAAACCTGACATTTTTTGCTGTTCTTCATCGAGTACTAATCCTGTCATATGGGCTGTAAATGCAGCTTCAATTGGCCCTGCTGTAAAAAAGAACCAGCGGTAATAAATGGCACGTTGTGGGGAATTCAATACGGGAGCTAACCCTTTTTCGATAAACTTATCTGCCAAATAAACACAAATGGCCGCGGTTTCTGTAATAACATTGTCACCATCAACCAACGTAGGTACCTTTCCCATCGGATTAAGTGCAAGATATTCAGCCGTATGCATTTGTTCACCATAATTAAGCTCAACTCGCTTATAAGGCACTGCTAATAATTTAAATAAAAGGTCGACAGTATTTCCGCGTGACATGGAGTTTGTGTACAGAGTTAGTGAGCTCATGAATTGTTCCTTATGATTAAGTAGAGATGCCATCATAAGGTAGGTTACTGTCAGATTTTGGGTCGTGTATTCAATATAGAGATCATCATAATAGGTAGTATTCGCGTTCAATGAATGTACCGATGATTTTGTCATGCATTTCAGGTGACTTCGAGTAACCTAACGTCTTACGGTTAAGGCGCTTCAAGCGGTTTCTCAGGTTCAAATTCTCTCTTTCTATTCGTTGCGTATAAAACTTACTTACCACATGTTTCTGCTTGGGCAATATCTCATAAGCACTGAACTTATCCGTGCACCAAAAAGCCACATTAAACCTAGACAGTAAAGCCAGTAACTGGTGAAGAGTCCTTTTGTTTCGACGACCAAACGTATGAGCAATTATCCGTTTTAGGCGGGGCTCCCACGCATACCAAAGCCAGCGTTGTTGCTTCTTATTACCCACAAAAGACCACTGTTCATCGACTTCGCAAAGGAGTTCAATGTGCAGATTATCAAGGGGTAAAGAGGTTACCTGCTTCGGCGAGAGTTTTTTAAAGTGCGAACAACCGCATTAATGCTGATATGAAGGGCTCTAGCGGTATCACGAATACCGGCATTATTCATCGTTAGGTCGATAATTTTATCTTTGGTACCGGGCTGGCAGGCACGATATTCATAGTCGAGTTGGAAGCTTCGGCAGCAGTCTTGACAACGATAACGTTGATGACCTGTACTCCCTAGGCCATGTTTTTTCACTGAGGGAGTTTGTTGACAAAATGGGCACCTTACATCGACTTTAGCCATGAATATTCTCCGATAAATTACCCTATATTACAGATTAATCACCAGATTGAATACATGACCAGATTTTGTCAGTAGTCATGCACAGCACTTCTTTTTTCCATTGTTCAAATAAATAATGTTTCGGGTAGGGATATTTATCATCAAGTGCGGTATAGGATTGGATCCTATCTAAACGAAAATGGCGATAGCTTTGCCTTAGTTCACACCAAGCAGCAAGCACTTGGGTTTCTTTCATATAGCCAATCGCAATCGGCCAGATAACCCTGTGACTTAACTGTCCACTTCCGTCTTGATATTCAATTTGCGCTTTTATTTCTTTTCGTAAGCTACGCCTTAGATTTTTTGCCATCACATTATCAATAGCCGTCACTTGGGTTGTTGGCGCAAATAAGGTTGTTTGATTGAGAATGCTTTTTGAATTCGGTTTAACTATTGAATTGATTTTATCAAGTGTGCGTATTGCCGATAATTTCAGTTCGTCATCGGCATTATTTTGTACCCAACGTAAACCGAGTGTCAGTGCTTCGAGTTCATTTTCATCGAACATTAAAGGAGGCAGTAATAACCCTGATTTTAATTGATAACCAATCCCTGTTTCGCCTGTTATTTCTGCACCTTGGCTGCGTAATTCATCAATATCACGGTATATCGACCTAATGCTAATTTGTAATTGGCAAGCCAGAGACTCCGCCGTAATTGGGTAGCGGCTTTCTTTTAATATTTGCAATAAAGTCAATAAGCGTTGTGTGCGGGTCATCTGTTACTCGATTTACTCATTGGGTGGGGAGATTATAACATTGATGGGCAGAGTGATAGGGGAAAAATAGCGGCAAGTTGATTTTGCCGCTATTTAAAAGGTTACTCCCATTTTATATCATTTGCTAAGATGGTTTTTTGTAAAAAATCATCCAATAAATGACTATCACGGTAATAAGGCTCAGGAAGATTGAGTTTTTCTGATTTTTCAATCGTTTCAATTATCAATCTATCGATAGCTGGTCGATGTGGACCATATCGGCTTTCATCAGCATGTTGTTTCATTACCAATAACTGCTCAATTTCAGCTAGCACCGCATGGTCTGTCACCGTCGCTTGCACTAACTGTGAAAATGCCATGGGCGGCATCATTTTTGAGTGCTCAATCCAACGTAATGCCAGCACCGCTCTTAATATATAAAAGTATTTCTTTAGTCGTATTGTTTCCTCTTTAAAGTCTTCTCGCCAGTTACGTTTTGCGATAGATAAATAGTGGTAACGCGCTTTCAATGGCGAATAGAATTTTGAGGCTAATTGTTCACATTGCTGCATAAATAGCGCGTCTTTTTGGTAAACAATAGGCGAATGTAGCCATTCAATTAACGCAGGGTTAGAATTACGCATTAGTTTTAAGGCTTTTGATAATTCCCAACCGGCCACATCCAGTTCATCATCGATAGGTCTTTCAATCACGTCACGCTTTCTATCAAGTGTTAAATACCAATCTAATTGATGAACATAGATAAATCTGACATCATAATCGCTGTCGCGTGAGGCAAAGCCCCATCCGCGACTTCCTGATTCACAAGCGTAAAGTATTTTTATTCGTTGCGTTTTTTCTATCTGTGTTAATGTTTGTCGTATTCGATCCTGCATTAATGGCGTTATGCTGTCATGTTCCATTAAGCCCTCCTATCCTTTAACACACACAACTTGGCGTAGTGTATGTACGATTTCTACTAATGAGGATTGTGCTGCCATCACAGCATCAATATCCTTGTATGCCATAGGAATTTCATCAATCACATCACTATCTTTTCGACATTCAACATGGGCAGTTGCTATTTTTTGGTCAGTCACGGAGTAACGCTTTTTGGCTTCAGTGCGACTCATCACACGGCCAGCACCGTGGCTACAAGAACAGAAACTTTCTTCATTACCTAATCCACGTACAATGAAGCTTTTCGCTCCCATTGATCCAGGAATAATCCCCATTTGCCCCTTTTGTGCGGACACTGCGCCTTTGCGTGTAACCAGAATTTCTTCACCAAAATGTTGTTCTTTCTGCACATAGTTATGGTGGCAGTTAACGGCTTCTTGTTGTGTCGTAAAAGGCTTCGTAATTTCTTTTGAAAGAGCTTCTAATACGCGGTGCATCATCACTTCGCGGTTATGACGAGCGAAATCTTGTGCCCAACCCACAGCGTTCATGTAATCATTAAAGTGTTGACTGCCTTCCTTAAAATAAGCCAAGTCACGATCTGGTAGATTGGCAATATGTTGCTGCATATCTTTTTGCGCTAACGAGATAAACAGATTACCAATCGCATTACCCACTCCACGCGATCCGCTATGTAACATCACCCACACGCGATCTTGTTCATCCAAACACAGCTCAATAAAGTGATTACCCGTTCCCAATGTTCCTAAATGCTTGTAATGGTTAGTCGCACGTAGTTTGGGGTACTTATCACATAAACGTTTAAATTCTTCATCCAGATGCGCCCAATGTTGATCAACAATCTGAGGAACTTGATGCCATGCACCTTTATCACGACCGTGCCGCTGGGTGGTTCGCCCATGTGGTACCGCAGCTTCAATGGCAAAACGAATATTCTGTAAGTTATCGGGAAGGTCAGCAGCCGTTAGTGATGTACGTACCGCTATCATTCCGCAGCCAATATCGACACCCACGGCAGCAGGGATAATGGCCCCTTTCGTTGGGATAACACTACCGATAGTTGAACCTTTTCCAACATGTACATCCGGCATTACAGCTAAATGTTTAAAGATAAATGGCATTTTCGCCGTGTTTTGTAATTGTGTGATTGCTTTTGGGTCAACGGGGACTCCGTGAGTCCACATTTTGACAGGGGCACTGTTTTCCAAAATGATGTTGTTTACATGATTACTAACCATTATTTATTCCTTAATTTTTACCAGTCCGTTTAATACCTGATCTAATCCACCATAAACGGAAATCTGGTCGATACGGTGCGCGATGCTTTCTAATGTTTCGAGTTCTTTTAAACGCAATGCGATAGGATTATTTTCCATCACTTTTGCCGTATTAAGTAGTGAACGTGTTGCGGCCGTTTCTTCGCGGCGGCGGATCACGTTCGCTTGAGCCGCTTTTTCTGCTTCGACGACTTGCGATAAAATTGTTCGCATATCGCCCGGTAAAATGATGTCTTTTACCCCGATACTCTCGACGGTTAAGCCGAATTCCGTCACACAGTGTGTGATCTGCTGTAGCATCAATTCATCGATGAGTTGTTTGTTTTCCAGTAACTCATCTAATGAACGTGTACCAATGATTTCTCGTAGTGCAAATTGCAGTTCACGATATAAATAATCAACAGGCTGACTTAATTTTGCGTATGCGAGTAAAATATCGCTATAGCGCCAGTTGGCAGACAAATTGATACGCAACGTGACCTTATCTTTGGTCAGAATTTCTTGTCCGCTAACATCCAGTGCAAGTAAACGCGTATCAATCACTTCCACTTCTGGCGTGTGTTCAATACACCAATAGCCATATTTGCCAGGCGGTAAAAGTGTCTCCACGACACCATCAATTTTTAATACGCCTACATGCCATGCAGGAATCTGCACAAGTAAAGTAAGCTCTCTGCCTTGAATACGTTTTTTGGTATTTAAACGGTTCATTAGCATTTGTGGGATGACAATTTCTCCCGTTTGTTGAGTCTCGACACGCAAGGTGTCCGAGACTTTCCAATATAAACGGCGTGTTGCTGGCGCTAAAATTTCGCTCAGATTATTATGCAGATATAAAAAAGCGATTTCGTTGTCTAATAAATTAATATCTATGCAATATTCTGCAACCCATTCAGGGTGATACTGGCGTAAATGCTCCGCTAATTTCTCATCAATAGGCTCATGATTGAGTGTGTATAAGGTGACTGCCACTTTATTAAACCAGTCATGAATTTTATGTTCACCTGCCATCAAAATATGCTGAAAATTACCGTTTTTTTCGGTTAATGCGATTTGTCCTTGTGCCACTGTTATTTTTTTCATTATGTGTCCTTTTATGATTCAAATTAACCATCATCGGAGAGAGAGATGAAGTCACGGGGGGAAAGGTAGAGCACCACCAAAGGGTTGTCTAAATTTCTGCCCGTTACCCGATAAAACGCTCGGATGCTGGTGCTTGCTTAATTACAAAGATAACGTATGTCAGTATGTGTTCTTGGAAGGAACAGGTTTAACTATCATGAAGTTATTATCTTACTGGCGGCAGCATACAGACCATGTAGTGACATCATTGAGTCACCATGTCTGCACGGGTAGAACCGTAGTTCTGACAATTTCCGGCAGCGGATAGGGTTAATATTGCGATAAGCGTGCCAACTTTTTATTTTGATTGAAAAATATTTATATCATCATGATATATAAATGTTTTTATATTAAGTGTGAGGTTTGGATATTTTTTTAACACAAAATGACCTATGCTATTTATTATCTTTTTTTATCGTCTTTTATAAAATTATATAAATTATATAAATTATATGAATGGAAAACGTAAAGTAGTTATTGGCGTGTTGGGTACCGTTCTTGACCGACGAGGCAAAAGAGCGAATCGCTGGACGAAGTGGCGACCAACGGTTGGGTTATGTCAGCAAGCGGATTTGAATATTCATCGTTTTGAGTTAATTCATCAGGTGAATGACTATACGATGGCGCATCGTGTTAAAGAGGATATTGAGCAAGCATCGCCACAGACTGAAGTGATTTTGCGCGAAATTGATATTGCGGATCCGTGGGATTTCGAAGAAGTGTATACCTCACTCTTAGATTTTTCTGCAAACTACCATTTTGACACAGAGAAAGAAGAGTATTTGGTTCATATCACGACAGGTACTCACGTGGTACAGATTTGTTGGTTTCTGCTAACAGAAGCTCATTACCTACCCGCTAAATTATTACAAACCTCACCATCACAGGCGGGAGGAGAGAAAAATCCAGCGGGTATTTATACGATTATTGACCTTGACCTAAGCCGCTATACGGATATCACTAATCGATTTCAGAAAGAACAGCAAGCTCAGGTTTCTTTTTTGAAATCGGGTATCGCGACGCGTAATGCAAAATTTAATGCCATGATTGCACAAATCGAACGGGTGGCATTACGCTCTAAAGCCCCCATCTTATTGAATGGTCCAACGGGAGCAGGAAAGTCTTTTTTGGCTCGGCGTATTTACCAATTACGTGAAAGCCGTCATCACGTAAAAGGGCGTTTCGTTGAGGTCAACTGTGCGACTTTGCGTGGTGATAATGCGATGTCAACGTTATTTGGACATATCAAAGGCGCATTTACCGGTGCTATCAATCCCCGTCGCGGCTTACTCAAGGAAGCGGATGGCGGTATTTTGTTTTTAGATGAAATCGCCGAATTAGGGCTTGATGAACAAGCAATGTTATTGAAAGCGATCGAAGAGAAAAGTTTTTTTCCGTACGGTTCTGATGAGGAAGTTGAGAGTGATTTTCAGCTTATTGCGGGAACCCACCGCAACCTTGCGCAATGGGTGGAAGAGGGGAAGTTTCGCGAAGATTTATTTGCACGTATTAATATGTGGACTTTCACGCTACCAGGTTTAGCGGATCGTCGTGAAGATATTGAACCAAACATAGATTATGAATTGATAAAATTCAGTCGGGAAGCACAAAGCCAAATTCGTTTTGATCGTGAAGCTCGACAGTTATATTTGAAATTTGCCAATTCCCCCACGGCATTATGGCGAGGGAATTTCCGAGAATTGGGCGCCTCCATTAACCGTATGGCGACTTTCGCAGAGCGTGGGCGTATCACAAAAGAGGTTGTCGATGAAGAAATTATACGCTTGAAATCGCTATGGGGAACGAAAACAACGCATGCTCTCCCGCCGGAAATAGGTGAAATCGATCTGTTCGAGCAGCCGCAGTTAGCTACCGTGTTGGAGGTATGCTATCGCTCATCGAGTTTATCGGAGGCTGGCCGAATGTTGTTTTCTGTCTCGAGACTACAGAAAAAGCAACCAAATGATGCAGATAGGCTGCGTAAATATTTGGCTCGCTTCGGATTGGATTGGGATAAAGTGAAAAATCATTAAGAGAATCTGTTAACTTAATGAAATCGTTAGCGATATGTTTAGATATCATTTTTATAAAAATAATAAAGTCATTAAGTATAAGGAATTAAATTATGGAGTTAACTTTTCTTGGCACTAGTGCTGGAGTGCCGACAAAAGAGCGTAATGTTACCAGTATGCTATTAAATTTAACGGGCATTCGTAAGACATATTGGCTGTTTGATTGTGGTGAGGGTACCCAACACCGTATTCTTAATAGCGTATTTAAGGCGCCAAGAATTGAGAAAATTTTTATTACTCATCTGCATGGGGATCATATTTTCGGTTTGCCAGGGTTGTTATGCAGCCGTTCAATGGGAGGATCGACAGACTTGTTAACCTTATACGGTCCGAAAGGGTTAAAACAGTATGTTGAAACGGCGCTCACCATAAGTGGCTCGTATTTAACTTATCCGTTAGACATTGTTGAGATAGAGGCTGGACAACTGTTTGATGATGGCGAGTTGATTGTGACTGCATACGCGTTAAATCATCGTGTTGAATGTTATGGCTATCGTATTGAAGAACATGCGAAAAAAGGCGCATTGAATACAGAAAAACTCGCTCAAGATAACATTCCCCGCGGACCATGGATGCAAGCTTTGAAAGCTGGTGAAACGGTCCAATTAGAAGATGGGCGTACAATAAAGGGGGCTGACTATTTGGGGGAACCCAAACCCGGTAAGGTGATAGCGCTTTTTGGTGATACGGCGCCAACAGAGCAGGCGGTATTACTTGCAAAAGATGCCGATGTGATGGTGCATGAAACGACGTTAGAAAATGCGTACCAAGAAAAAGCCAATGAGCGCGGCCATTGTACGACAGGGCAAGCGGCATTGGTTGCGCAAGCGGCCAACGTAAAACGTTTTATTGCAACTCACATTAGTGGACGTTATAGCGCTGAAGATGTGCCGATGTTGTTGGCAGAATGTCAGGCTATTTTCCCTAATACAGAGATGGCATCGGATTATTTAACGATTAAAATTTAATGAGTAAGTCATCTACAAAATATCGATGATGTCGACTCGCAAAAATGGCGGGTCGACGACAGTCGCTAAAAGCGACATAAGCAATAGAGAGTCGCAAAGTTAGTAAATAACCTTCACAAATCCATTGCGGCAATAGGTTTCATACTCGTCAGAGAGTGGGCGATTCGTGATAATCACATCAAATTGCGAGAGATCGCCCATATTCGCCGTCGCTACCTCATCAAACAAGTTGTATGTTGCTAGTAAGATTTTACGGATCGATTTTTCCATCGCTTTTTTCTTCATGGGCAAATCATCTAAGTTATAGCACGTGACACCATAGGTACTGTGTATACCCGCCGCTGAGATAAACGCTTTTTTGGGGTTTATGGAATCAAGGATGGATGGCTGAGTAGGATTATAAAAGGAATCACTTTTTGGACGATATTCTCCGCCACATAGCAGAGCAGTCGCATTTTTTTTCTGACTTAATGCCAGAAAAACGTTATGAGAATAACAAATGCCTGTAAAGCTGATATCTTCAGGAATTAAGGAGATTAGTGTCGCCATTTCGATACCATTATCGAAAAAGATCACATCGTCTTCTGACACCATGCTAGCCGCTAAGTTAGGAATATACAGCTCTTCAGTTTGGTCGGGGGTAAAGATATCGGCTTGTGGATCTTTTGAGGTCAGTGAGGATGGCTGAGTAACAGAAACGATATAGCCGCCAAGTAACGACATCGGGATAGGGCCTTCGGTATCGGCATTAAGGTCACGGCGAATCGTCATTTCAGAGACTTCAAGTATTCTGGCCGCTTCTTTAAGGTGAATTCTACCTGAGCGTTTGATGCATTCACTCAAACGGCGGAGGCGTTCTTTTTGTTTTGTTTCTATCACCGAGCAATCCTTTTTTAATCGGCGCGGGCCTGCCGCGCCCCATCGTTTAGTACCCACTTGAGGTTACATTATCTCCCGAAACAATCGCGACACTGGCACTTGCGCCAACACGATTGGCTCCGGCTTTGATCATTTTTTCTGCGGTTTCTCGATCACGTACACCGCCAGATGCTTTTACACCAATTTCATCACCAACGACTTTATGCATTAATGCGACATGGTGTTCTGTGGCTCCCATTGTACTGAAACCTGTTGAGGTTTTCACAAAACCAACTTTCAATGTGCGGCAAATTTCACAAACTTGGATAATTTCTTCATCGGTTAACAAGCAAGTCTCTAAAATGACTTTCAATGTCGCATCACCACAAGCGGCTAACACAGCAGCAATATCTTGACGAACGAACTCAAGATCACCACTCTTTAGCATACCAACGTTGATCACCATATCAACTTCATTTGCTCCACGACGAACGGCTTCAGCCGCTTCGAAGGCTTTCGCTTCGGTTAAGCATGCACCCAGCGGAAAGCCTACCACACAACAAACCATAACATCGCTATTTTTTAGGCATTCGCTGGCTAAAGGCACATAGCCTGTATTCACACAAACAGAAGCAAAGTGATGTTCAGCAGCTTCAGCACAGAGCTGTTTGATATCACTAACAGTAGCGTTAGCCGCTAACAGTGTATGATCGATATATTGTGCTAAGTTTTTCATTTAAATGTTTCCTATTAAGAATAAATATGGAGTCAATAACAATGAATGAAAAAATGTGGCGGATATAACACTTGGTCATTCGTTATTCGAGATCTTAATCACAAATGATATTTATGCAACATGATAATGTTATTATCATATCATTATGTGATTTATTTAACACGAGGGACATTATGGATATAGCAGTTATAGGTTCAAATATGGTCGATCTGATCACTTACACTGATCAGATGCCAAAAGAGGGCGAAACCTTGGAAGCGCCTGCATTTAAAATTGGCTGTGGTGGTAAAGGTGCCAATCAGGCGGTTGCTGCTGCGAAACTTAATTCAAAAGTCATAATGTTAACAAAAGTAGGCGATGATATTTTTGCAGATAATACCATTCGCAATCTTGAGTCTTATGGCATAAATACACGCTATGTTGAAAAAGTGCCTTGCACTTCGAGTGGTGTGGCACCTATTTTCGTGAATCCAAATTCTGCGAATAGCATTCTTATTGTAAAAGGAGCAAATAAGTTTTTATCTCCAGAGGATATTGAGCGCGCCGCAGAAGATCTGAAAAAATGTAAGTTAATCGTATTGCAGCTTGAAGTGCAATTAGAAACGGTTTATCACGCGATCGCATTCGGTAATAAACATAATATACCGGTATTGCTAAATCCTGCACCAGCACAACGCACGTTAGATCTTGATTTTGCTTGTCGTTGTGACTTCTTTGTACCTAATGAAACTGAACTGGAAATTTTGACAAATATGCCTGTTGATACGATGGAAAATATTCGTCGTGCAGCGCAGTCTTTATTAGATAAAGGATTAAAAAATCTGATTGTCACATTGGGCGATAAAGGGGCGCTATGGATGACGCGTGACAATGAGTTATTGATCCCCGCGATTAAAGTCAATGCGGTGGATACCAGCGGAGCCGGTGATGCCTTTATTGGTTGTTTCTCTCACTACTATGTGCACACAGGTAATGTCGCCGAAGCATTAAAAAAAGCGGTGATGTTTTCTGCATTTAGTGTAACAGGTAAAGGTACCCAATCTTCTTACCCTAGCATTGAGCAATTTACAGAGTTTGTTCAACTTAATAGTTAATAGAAAACAATATCCCTCGATGTTAAATGCGGCCGTAGAGCCGCAATTCAGCGGATATTAATAATAAAAATAAGGGTTACTATGAACATCAAAAATATCACTCAGTTGCCTGATGGCTACCTGAGTCGGACTCCTATATTCCAATTTATCCTACTGTCCTGCCTTTTCCCGTTATGGGGGTGTGCAGCGGCACTTAATGATATTCTGATTACACAGTTTAAAAGCGTTTTTGAATTAAGTAACTTTGCCTCTGCTTTGGTACAAAGTGCTTTCTATGGCGGTTATTTTTTAATTGCCATTCCTGCTTCATTAGTAATTAAAAAAACCAGTTATAAATATGCCATTATGGTTGGTTTGATCTTATATATCGCTGGTTGCTCGATGTTCTTTCCTGCTTCACATATGGCAACTTATACCATGTTTTTAGCTGCAATCTTTGCAATAGCAATTGGTTTGAGTTTCTTAGAAACCGCAGCGAATACTTATAGTTCAATGATTGGTCCAAAACAGTATGCAACATTACGTTTAAATATCAGCCAAACTTTCTATCCGATTGGGGCTGCTGGCGGTATTTTATTAGGTAAGTATTTGGTGTTCTCTGAAGGGGAAAGCCTACAAAGCCAAATGGCCAATATGAATCCTGAACAAGTACATCAATTCCGTTTGGAAATGCTAGAAAATACACTAGAACCTTATCGTTATATGATTATGGTGCTAGTGATTGTGATGATTTTATTCCTGCTAACGAAATTCCCAAAATGTAAAGTGGCTGAGACTAAAGATCACAAACGACCTTCCGCATTAGAGACGTTGAAATATCTCGCTAAAAATAGCCGTTTCAGAAAAGGGATTATCGCACAGTTTTTATATGTTGGTATGCAAGTCGCTGTCTGGTCATTCACCATTCGTCTTGCGCTGGAAATGGGCGATATTAATGAACGTGATGCGTCTAACTTCATGGTTTACAGTTTTGCCTGCTTCTTTATCGGTAAATTTGTAGCAAATATCTTAATGACTCGGTTTAACGCTGAAAAAGTGTTGATTATTTATTCAGTCATTGGGGCTCTATTCCTAGCGTATGTGGCCTTTGTCCCAAGTTTCACCGCCGTGTACGCAGCGGTATTGGTGAGTATTCTCTTTGGACCTTGTTGGGCAACCATTTATGCGGGAACGTTAGATACCGTTGATAACGAGCATACTGAAATGGCGGGTGCTGTCATTGTTATGGCAATAGTCGGTGCTGCATTTGTACCTGCGGTTCAAGGCTATGTGGCGGATGTATTGCACTCATTACAACTCTCTTTCTTAGTTTCTATGTTGTGCTTTATCTATGTCGGTATCTATTTTGTGGGTGAACGCCGCTTTAAAGCAAAACAAGCTGAATAAGTTATTTTGAGGCAGGTTAAGCCTGCCTCATTCCTTTAATTTAACCGTGAGTATGAAAATGAACACAATTATTCCGCTTCACAAAAGCTTATTTACGGATAGAGCAAGCCTTATCATAAAAAATAATCAATTTACGGTCAGTGCATTTCGTTATGCATCGGGTGTTGAAGGGCTTCGAGTCGAGAATTCACAAGGATATCTAACAATTTTACCTTTCCTAGGTCAGATGATCTGGGATGCCGAATTTTGTGGACATAATCTGAAAATGGATAATATGTTTTCAGAGCCAAAACCAGTTAAAACCGTAGTCGAAACATATGGTTGCTTTGCTTTTCATTCAGGTTTAATTAGCAATGGCTGCCCATCTCCAGAAGATAATCATCCATTACATGGCGAAATGCCTTGTGCCGCAATGGATCGCGCTTGGTTATCGTTATCGCATGATAGTGTGCGGGTGTGTGGTGACTATGAATATGTTATGGGATTTGGTCATCATTATCTTGCTGAGCCTTCTGTGACTTTAAACGCAAACAGTGCGTTATTTGAGATTAACATGTCGGTGACTAATTTGGCTTCAGTAGCGATGCCTCTACAATATATGTGTCATATGAACTATGCCTATGTGGATAACGCCCAACTGAGTCAAAATATTCCGGAAAGTGCGATGACGTTACGAGAATCAATTCCTGGGCATGTGAATCCAACACCGCAGTGGCTGGAATTTAATCAAGCTTTAAAATCGGGCGCGGTCACACTCAATCAGCTTGATCAACCGAATATGTGTGATCCTGAAATAGTCTTTTTTATGGATAACTTAGCGCAGTACACCTCACAACCAGAGTTCCGTATGACCTCGAAAGAGGGGGGGAGTTTTGTGACCCGCTTTCATTCTTCTGAGCTTAATTTTGCCACTCGCTGGATCCTTTACAATGACGATCAGAAAGTTGGTGCCTTTGTGTTACCCGCGACTTGCCGGCCTGAAGGCTTTTTAGCGGCAAAGAATAATCACACGTTGATTTGGTTAGGTGCTGGTGAAAAACGACAATTTACGGTAACCACCGGTGTTGAGCAATAATCTTCATTACATGGCAGGCAGCTTAAAAACTGCCTGTTGTTGAAGATTCAAGTGGGTGAGCTTTGATAAGGCCACTGATAATCAATCAATAAAAGTCAGATCGATAGTGGCAATAAAAGTGGCATGATCGTTATCATTCATATTGCTCACACTCTTCGATCAGATCTTGTAGCAGTGTTTTGGGTTCAGCGATGACATATGTTTTACATTGCGGATCCATCATGATCGCGACTGTCATATTCGCGCCATCCATATCCGGTAATATCTCTGTCATAAAATGTTCTAGTGATAGCCGCGTCGGGATGCAATTTGTCTTTTTGCCATCAAGATGACGCTGTGCATAAGCTTTAGCTGGCCAAACAGGGAGTAATAACCGTCCATTGTTATCGTGTATTGTCGTAATCTGATCATGCGCGAAAAGTACCCACACGGCCTCCCAATCGGCAATTTTTCCCACAAAGTAGCGATACTTTTGTTGTAAATTCAATGCAAGGACGTTATCGATCTCTTTTGAGTTTGGGCTAAACATAAGATGTCTCTATATTAGAATTGGAAGCTCTAAAAAAGTAACTTGATAATTAATAGGAAAATAACGTTCAAAATTGTTATCTTAGTGAGGTTTTATTGCTGCGTTTTATCCACTCAGAGTTTATCTAAAATAGCGTAGTAGACAAACAAGGTATCATTAAAAAAGAATATAAAGCGATGCGGAGCGGTGAAATATGATTGATACATTACTCGAAAAGTATGCCATTGGCATTACCATCATTGCGGTATGTTTAGCCGTCACGGTTGTTTTCGAGATAATAAGCAAAAAACGTAAGCATAAGCATAAAAATAAAAGTATTTTTATTCATGTCATCCAGACAGCAGTGCTATGTAGTATGGTCATTGTCGCTGCCCAATATGTTGATATGGCGGCTACAGATTTTCATTTAAGCTTTATTTCAACCCCTCTGATTAATTTCATTACTATTGCGATTATTGCCATTATTTTAGTGCGCAAGCTGTTTCAATTGGTCAATAGGCTAGAAAAGACGCAAATTAAAAAAGGGAGCGACCCAACCTCAGCACGTATTATTGCCCGAGTATTTAAAACCACCATTTTTGTCGTGATGATTTTGTTATTTGGCGAACATTTTGGGATGAGTTTGTCGGGGTTGATGGCTTTTGGTGGTATTGGTGGCATTGCCATTGGTATGGCGGGTAAGGATATTCTAAGTAACTTTTTCTCTGGGATTATGCTTTACTTTGATCGGCCTTTTAATATTGGTGATTGGGTCAGCTCGCCAGACCGAAATATTGAAGGTACGGTTGTGGAGATTGGTTGGCGTATCACAAAAATTGTTACTTTCGATCATAGACCACTCTATATCCCTAACTCATTATTCTCATCAATCAGTGTTGAGAATCCAGGGCGTATGACTAACCGACGCATCAAAACCTCATTAGGTTTACGTTATGAGGATGCAGATAAAGTGAGCGTTATTGTCAGTGATATTCGTAGTATGTTGCAGCAAGATCCCAATATTGATACGGGGCAAACGTTATTGGTTTATTTTGATGAATTCGCGGATTCATCGCTCAACATTATGGTGTATTGCTTCACGAAAACGACGGTGTGGGCGGAATGGTTAGCTGCTCAGCAAGATGTGTATTTAAAGATCATTGAGATCGTTAAACGTCACGATGCAGACTTTGCCTATCCTACACAGACATTGTATATGGAAAAAAACAACTAACCTCCCAACTTGGATAAATCGGCCGACTAATATGTGGTTAAAATTAAAAATATTAGTCGGTTAGTTGATATTGTGGTTTTTCTATAGCGTTTAATGCCAGTGGCGCAAAAATAACCCTGAATAATTTTATGCTATTAACCAGTAGCTTATCAAAATTTATCTACTCCATAATATTTATGATTCTTCCCGCACGTTCTGACAATTCCAATCTGATTTTCTATCAAGTATATTGTCGGCCTCTTTTCCTCAGCTAACTAAGGGCCAGACTGTTATGAACAAAATCAATGTGGCATGTAGCCAGGGGGTCGCTATCTATTTTACTGGAGAATTCCAATGGGTAGATATTCGCGATGCACAGTTAAACAATATCGCTGCTGTTGTGCTATCTGAACAGGATGCCAATCAAGGGCTATGGAAAAGAGTTATTGATAGTAAGTTAAGTATTCCGCTGTTTATCATTAGTGATAAACAGCTTCCTGATAATATCGAGATGCCGTCATATGTAACGGCAATACTGCCTCCTGCACCTGCTGAGCGTAACGAAAATAGCCGTCAATTACTCGACGCCGCGAATCGCTATCTTGAGCAGTTATTACCGCCATTTTTTGCTCGAATGATGGATTATGCTGCGGGTCATAATGTCACCTTCGCTTGCCCTGGACATCAAGGCGGGCAATTTTTCCGTCGCCATCCGACAGGGGAACAATTTTATCAGTTCTACGGTGAAAATCTTTTTCGTACCGACTTGTGCAATGCTGATGTAGCAATGGGGGATCTGCTGATCCATGAAGGGGCCGCAAAGGAAGCGCAAAAATTTGCGGCCACGGTTTTTAATGCCGATAAAACGTATTTTGTACTCAATGGCACATCATCATCAAATAAAGTGGTATTGAACGCGTTATTAACACCTGGAGACCTCGTGTTATTTGATCGCAATAACCATAAATCTAACCATCATGGTGCGTTAATTCAGGCAGGTGCAACGCCAATTTACCTTGAAACTGCACGTAATCCGTTTGGGTTTATTGGTGGGATTGATGCACATTGCTTTGAAGAAGATTATTTGCGTGAATTGATTACTGAAGTGATGCCCGAGAAACGCACGGCAGAACGACCATTTCGTTTGGCGGTTATTCAGTTAGGCACCTATGACGGTACGGTATATAACGCAAGGCAGGTTGTCGATAAGATTGGCCATTTATGTGAGTATATTCTGTTTGACTCTGCATGGGTGGGTTATGAACAATTCATTCCAATGATGCGTCAATGTTCGCCATTATTACTGGAATTAAATGAAAATGACCCAGGTATTATGGTGACACAATCCGTGCATAAACAATTAGCAGGCTTCTCACAAGCGTCGCAGATTCATAAAAAAGATAATCATATTAAAGGGCAAAACCGTTTTGTTTCTCATAAAAAGCTCAATAATGCTTTTATGATGCATGCATCGACCAGCCCGTTCTACCCGTTATTTGCTTCCTTAGATGTGAATGCGCGTATGCATCAAGGCGATGCGGGCGAAATGATGTGGATGGAGTGCGTTAAGCTCGGTATTGAAATTAGAAAATCCATCATCAAACATTGCCAATATTTCAGGCCGTTTGTGCCTGAATGGGTCGATGGTAAACCATGGCAGGATTATCCAACAGAGCAAATAGCTTCTGAGCAGCGTTTCTTTAATTTTATTCCAAATGAACGTTGGCATGCTTTTGAGGGTTATGCAAAAAACCAATATTTTGTTGATCCTTGCAAGTTAATGTTAACGACGCCGGGGATTGATGCTCAAAGTGGCGACTATGAATCCTTTGGGGTTCCAGCGACGATTTTGGCTCATTTTTTGCGCGAACATGGTGTGATCCCTGAAAAATGTGATCTGAATTCGATTCTCTTTTTGCTTACGCCAGCGGAGAGTAAAGAGAAGCTGGATTTGTTAGTCATGCATTTGGTGCGTTTTGAGCAGTTACTGGAAGAAGATGCATTATTAGAAGATGTGCTGCCATCCGTCTATCAGCGTTATCAAGAGCATTACCAAGGCTATACTTTGCGCCGTTTATGCCAAGAGATGCATCAATTAAGTGTGCAGTACAATATTAAGCAGTTACAGAAAGAGATGTTCCGTAGACAACATTTTCCTACGGTCAAAATGAACCCACAACAGGCTCACCTTGAATTTATTCGAGGCAATGTGGAATTACTTCCACTTAGTGAATTGGAAGGCCGAATTGCCGTTGAAGGCGCATTACCTTACCCACCGGGAGTGCTGTGTGTGGTGCCGGGTGAGGTTTGGGAAGGACCTGTATTACGTTATTTTCAAGCGCTCGAAGCTGGAATTAACTTACTGCCGGGGTTTGCGCCCGAGCTACAAGGTGTCTATATTCCGAAAACGGAAGATGGACAGAAACGTGTCTATGCGCATGTTTTAAAATAAAATGACCTTTATTTTGTAGCGGCTCATAGATTTTACTTGATGAGCTGGTTAGATTGGGAGCTGTTTAGCAAACAGCTCCTTTTTCATTCAATAAGGTAAGGTGTATGGCAAAGAAAATTATCCTAGATTGCGATCCGGGACATGACGATGCGATTGCGTTGTTATTGGCTTATGGTAATCCTGAAATAGATTTATTGGCTGTCACTACTGTCGCGGGTAATCAAACTCTTGAAAAAGTCACTCATAATGCGCTTGCTGTTGCGGAAATGGCAAAAATTCGGGGAATTCCGTTTGCGGCAGGTTCACCTCGGCCATTAGTACGTGAAGTGGAAATTGCTCCTGATATTCATGGAGATTCAGGGCTTGATGGTCCTCAATTACCAGAACCATCGCTAACATTAGAAAATAGTCATGCAGTAGAATTGATCATAAAATTGATCATGTCGCATCCTCCTAAAACCATCACTTTAGTGCCTACAGGGGCACTGACCAATATTGCATTAGCAGCAAGGCTTGAGCCGCGTATTGTGGAGCGGGTGAAGGAAGTTGTGTTAATGGGGGGCGGTTACCATGTTGGAAACTGGAGCCCTGTGGCTGAATTTAATATTAAAATTGATCCGGAAGCCGCACATATTGTTTTTAATGAAAAATGGCCACTCACCATGGTTGGCTTAGACCTCACTCACCAAGCACTTGCAACGCCGGATGTTATCGAAAACATCGCTAAAGTTGGCACACCTTGTTCGCAATTTGTTGTCGAATTACTTGATTTCTTTGGCAAAATGTATAAACAGGCGCAAGGTTTTGATGCCCCACCAGTGCATGACCCTTGTGCTGTTGCCTATGTTATCGACCCTTCCGTCATGACGACACAACGTGTTCCCGTGGATATTGAGCTAACAGGAACGTTAACTTTAGGGATGACCGTTGCTGATTTCCGCCATCCTGCCCCTGCTGATTGTCATACTCAAGTCGCGGTAAAATTAGATCATGCTAAATTCTGGCAACTGGTGGTGGATGCCTTAAAACATATTGGGTGATAAATAGCTATTAGGTCATGTTGAATCCCCATAGTTTAGCTGGCCTAATCTATCACTATGTAATGATTTTCTTTCTGTTATTAAGTTGTAATTTAGGAATGCTTATATGAATCAAGATGCTGAAAACTTACCTTATGACATATTGCTAGCCCGTAGCATGAACGCCTTGCAACATAAGAGTCAATTTCATTGTGATACTTGGAAACTTGATCAAGCGAGTTGGTCTGTTGATCAAGAAGAAGGCACTATCGTTTTTCAGGCGCCAGACGATATTGTGGCAGTTGCCCCCGTGCAAATTATCGGCACTTATGATCAAAACCAAGGAAATTGGCTGTGGGGATGGGCGAATAGCTCGATCGAAGAACCATTATTACAAGATGCTTTAGCCGTACAAGAATTTGCTGAACGCAAAGGCTATGATCAATTAACCGAAGCCATGTGTCAGATCGATGAAAGCGAAGCTTGGGAATTTGCCGCACTAGCTTGTGAGTTAAATGAACGCCAAGGGGTATACCGCGGTGCCGCAGGGAATACGTTAATTTTTATGTCGTTTGGTGAAGTTAAGCTCCATAAAAATAATGCATAATCATTGAGTAACAAAAAGCATGATTATCTCTCCCTAATTATTCTTGGAAGTTATAATGACGATCTGTCTTATGCTTTGGGAGGATAAACACGATGTTAGCAATAGCACTTGAAGCGGCGAAATCGGTCACAGCGATGACTGTGGAAGCATTTCAAGGCGCTGGACGATTTGATTACAAGCCGGATCGTTCAGTTGTCACCCAAACGGATTTGCGAGTTGAATCTAAATTGCGTGAATTATTCGCTCGACGCACCCCTAATATCCCCATTCTTGGCGAAGAATTTGGCCTTGAAGGCAGTAAATCATTCGATTCGGGCTGGGTTATTGACCCTATCGATGGTACTCGTGCTTTTATTTATGGTGTTCCGTTATTTAGCACCTTGATTGCTTATGTTGAGCATGGTGAGCCTATTGTCGGTGTCATTAGCTTTCCCGCTATTTCTACAATTATGTACGCTGCAAAAGGGGATGGCTGCTATTTAGACACAGGTAACAGCTCTAGACGGCTAGTCTTAGCAAAAGACGCACCAAAAGAGCTGGCGAATGCGGTGGTTTCAGCATCAGGTATTCATAGTAGCACTTACGATCCACGAGATGGAACAACGCTTTATCATCTCGATCGTGTTGTCGGAGCGGCGCGTGATTTTATTTTTGCTAATGATGCTTATCAACATGCAATGGTTGCATCAGGCCGTATACATGCCGCTATTGATTCGATCATGAAACCTTGGGATAGTGCGGCGCTGATCCCCTGTATTCGCGAAGCTGGCGGAGAAGTCTGTACCTTAAATGGTGAACGTGAAAAAGTGTTGTTTGGCGGCAGCTTACTCAGTGCTTCAACACCGGAGCTTGCGGAGCACATTGTGAATTTGATGAATACACCGGTTTCTTAAGTGAATGCAGATGGTGATAAATGTTTATAGCCTATATTGCGGAATATCATATTGAACAATTCCCTCGTATTCGCGTATTTGGCAATTAATAAGAGAGATAAAAATTTATTTATATGAGTTTACAACATGTCACTAATAAAGTGACATGTTGTAATATGAACGTCTACTCTATTCTACACTAAATAATCGAAAATTAATTATAATGAGTTTAATCTAAATGTAATCTTCAGTTTTAATTGGCTGAAAATCAATGATAAAGGAAGTTTATTTTAAAAAACACACATCATAATCGTCTCTTTTTTGCTTTTATATGCTTAGGCTTTAATAATAACAGGTTTTTATCTTTTTTATTTTATAATCTATCCGACAAATAAATTACTACTATAATTAATTTGTGTTTTTTCATCGGTGTTATATAAATAAATGAGGCTATTATGATTAATTCTGGGTATATTGATGAAGTTTTAAAAGTTACTGAATCCACTAATTCAAATTCAGATAACTCAAGCGTGATTGTTAAATGTACTTTGGAAGAGAGTGATGAAATTATTGACCTTGTTTTTAGTAATGATGATAAATATATAGCCGAATTGTATGTGTCATTATTAGAATATGTTTCGCCAGATAGTTTCTTTAGCCTATATGTTGAGTTTTTTAGTTCCCCAAATCGGATAGAACAAAACCATCTTGTTAAGGGGTTTAAACTAGAGCTGCCAGCCTTCCTAGAACACATGGCGTTGTCAGACAGTGAGTCTGTTTTAAATAATAATCAGGACTCAGAAGACGATAACATTATGAAAGGCGAGATATATGGAGTAAACGAAATTAGTAAAGAATTAGATTCCGTGTACTATGAAGTGATTACAAGAGTAGAACGAGGAAACTATAAAATCGTATTATACTCTGAAAATATGAAGTCATTTTTCATTAACTATGCTGGGATGATCACTCGATATAATCTCTTACCTAGAAATACGATTAAGTTAGAGTATATCATGTATGTTGAGTTTTATGTTGCGAATAACAACAGCGAACTGCATTATTCGATACCACATGTTATGGAGGTTAATAAAGTCTAAATGAAAAAATAATCGACTAATATAAAAAGGGTGTGTGAATCTAAAATCTCACTGGGTTTTTATTGGTGGGATTTTTTATATTGCATTGTGATAATTTATTTCACTCTGTCTATGGCCTATTAATGAATTAGAATATTAAAAATATGTTTTATCGGGCCTATGGCTGCCATCGATAGAAGAGTATTAAACCGGTTGAATTCAATATGCGCACAGATTTTTAATAGCAAATAGTGTGTTTATACCTCATGGCATATTGAGTATCAATGCATGTAGCAGAGCTACCTTGTGTTTAAATACTTTTGCCGTCTTCTTGATAGCAACCGAACAGCGATATCGCACAGTACCATCTGCTCTCATTCTGAGGTCTATGTTATAATCGTCTATCTTATAGTATTTTCCATGGCAGATTTAGGTGTGGAGTTTCCCAAACAGGGGGCTTCAACGGGTGTTCTGGTAAAGCAAAAACACATTAAATAGGTCACAAAAGACATGGATACAAGACAGATACAACAATGACCGAAAATAAGGTTTTTCAAGGTATGACAGGTTACAAGAACATAAATAGATTTTCCGTTGCGCCGATGTTGGATTGGACTGACCGCCATTGCCGATACTTCCACCGTTTGTTGAGCAAAAATACGTTGCTCTATACTGAAATGGTCACCACAGGCGCTATTATTCACGGTAAAGGTGATTATTTAGCATTTAGTGAAGAAGAGCAACCTGTAGCACTACAGCTTGGCGGCAGTGATCCCGCGGCATTAGCGCAATGTGCAAAGTTAGCACAAGCGCGTGGTTACGATGAAATTAATCTTAATGTCGGTTGTCCATCTGATCGTGTACAGAATGGCCGTTTTGGCGCTTGTTTAATGGCAGATGCTCAGCTTGTAGCTGATTGTGTCAAAGCGATGCAGGACGTGGTGTCGATCCCAGTGACGGTGAAAACGCGGATTGGTATCGATGAGCAGGACAGCTACCAATTTTTGTGTGACTTTATTGAGACCGTTTCAGCCAAAGGCGGCTGTGAAATGTTTATCATCCACGCTCGTAAAGCATGGTTATCTGGCCTTAGTCCAAAAGAAAATCGTGAAATCCCACCCTTGGATTACCCGCGTGTTTATCAGCTAAAACGTGATTTTCCTCAGTTAACGATAGCAATTAATGGTGGAATAAAAACCCTAGAAGAAGCGAAAGAGCATTTACGCCACCTTGATGGTGTGATGGTAGGACGTGAAGCCTATCAAAATCCCGCTATTTTGACTGCGGTAGATAACCAATTATTCGATAGTCAATTGCCGGTGGTGAATGCTGTGGATGCTGTTCAGCAAATGTTTCCTTATATCGAAAAAGAGTTATCGCGAGGCACTTACTTGGGACATATTACCCGCCATATGCTAGGGATATTCCAAGGTATTCCAGGCGCTCGCCAATGGCGACGTTATTTGAGTGAGAATGCACATAAGAAAGGTGCAGATCTTGCTGTCGTCGAACAAGCCTTGGCATTAGTTACTCGAGATCAATAATTAGCGTTGGGATGGCAACCGCAGTTGGCATCCCAATCAAGCGAATTAAGGGATCAATAGGCTAGAACCTTGCGTTTTTCTCGACTCTAATGTGCGGTGTGCCGTTTGCACATCTTTTAAGGCAAAAATCTGTTGCTCTGGTACATCCACGTTCAGTTTGCCACTCAATATCATATCAAACAGCGCACGGCTGGCTTGATCTAGCTCGGCTCTATTAGTGACGTAAACCCCTAATGATGGGCGAGTGACATACAAACCGCCTTTTTGATTTAATATTCCTAGGTTGACGCCTGTCACTGGGCCAGATGCATTACCAAAACTCACCATTAAACCACGGCGTTTCAGTGAATCGAGTGAGGCAATCCAAGTTGACTGGCCGACAGAGTCATAAACGACATTCACTTTTTCACCGTTGGTGATTTCTTTAACGCGTGCAGCAATATCTTCAGTTTGGTAATTAATCACTTCCCACGCACCAGCTGCTTTGGCGCGTTCTGCTTTTTCCGCACTACCAACCGTACCAATCATTTTGGCACCCAGCGCTTTTGCCCATTGGCAAGCAATGAGTCCAACGCCGCCTGCTGCTGCATGGAATAAAAAGATTTCGTCGCGTTTGATTTGATAAGTTTGGTTCAGTAGGTAATAGACTGTCATACCTTTTAGGCCACATGCCGCGGCTTGATTAAAGGAAATATCATCGGGTAGATGGGCAACAGCCTGTTCTGGTACATTGTGAACTTCACTGTATGCGCCGAGAGGGCCTTGAGCATACATGACTCGGTCACCAGGGCGAAAACCTGTTACTTGGGAACCGGTTTTCACCACAATACCCGCAGCTTCTGTACCCAGGCCTGAGGGTAAATTGGCGACAGGGTATAAACCGCTACGTACATAGGTATCAATATAGTTGATACCTATGGCATGGTTTTCTATCTGAATTTCGTTATCGGCAGGGTCTTTTAGCTCAAAATCGGTATAATTCAGAACTTCGGGGCCACCATTTTGTACAAATTCAATGCGTTTTACCATGATCATCTCCGATAGTAACAGTATTGGACTCGTCGTCTTGCAAGTTATCTGTTGGTTGAGGTGTGTAGCGGACAAATTTTGTTCCTTAATCCCATCGTGAGCTAGTTTCACGGGAATCATTGGATTTGTTGGCTACAAATATTCGAATTATTTAGAAGCTGATTTGTCTACCATATCAATCACTCAATAATAACGCTATGGTTTCGTGGTATGAATTATAGGTTTATCACTCATCGGACAACGATAAAAATTCTGTTCAGGAAGTAAAGAAAGCGCCCTTCAATAACAAGTTTGGCGTATACTAATATGTTAGTAAATAATGGATGTGGATAAGAAAGTATGGCTAAGAAATACCCTTCAGAAAACAAAAACAGTGCGCCGCGCGACCAGCAGATGGAAGGCTTAAAACTTCCACCGCATTCTATCGAAGCGGAGCAATCTGTATTGGGAGGGTTAATGCTAGATAACGAACGTTGGGATACTGTTTCTGAGCGCGTTACCCATGCAGACTTTTATAGTCGTCCACACCGTACTATTTTTGCTCAAATGCAAACTTTGCTAGAACAAGGCAAACCGATTGATCTGATCACGCTATCAGAGTCCCTAGAGCAACAAGGTGAGCTGGATGTTGTTGGGGGATTTGCTTACCTTGCCGAATTGTCAAAAAACACACCAAGTGCGGCGAACATTAATGCTTATGCGGACATTGTTCGTGAACGTGCTGTTGTGCGAGATATGATCTCGGTAGCGAATGAAATCGCCGATGCAGGTTATGACCCACAAGGGCGTAGTAGTGAAGATTTATTGGACTTTGCAGAAACGAAAGTCTTCCAAATTGCTGAATCGCGGGCCAATAAAGATGAAGGCCCAAAGGATATTGAAGCGATTTTAGCGGAAACCATCGAAAAAATTGAAAAACTATACCAGCAGCCGCATGACGGTGTGACTGGGGTGTCAACAGGCTACCAAGATCTCGATAAAAAGACAGCCGGCCTACAGGGCTCCGATTTAATTATCGTCGCCGCCCGTCCATCAATGGGGAAAACGACCTTTGCGATGAACTTGTGTGAAAATGCGGCAATGACGGAAGAAAAACCGGTTTTGATTTTCAGCTTGGAGATGCCCGGCAACCAGATCATGATGCGTATGTTGGCCTCATTATCCCGTGTTGACCAAACGCGTATTCGTACTGGGCAGCTTGATGATGAGGATTGGGCACGAATTTCGAGCACGATGGGGATCTTGTCTGAAAAGCGTAATATGTATATCGATGACTCCTCGGGGTTAACGCCGACAGAGGTTCGCTCACGCGCTCGCCGTATTTATCGTGAACATGGCGGCTTGAGCCTAATCATGATCGACTACCTACAGTTGATGCGAGTTCCTGCGTTATCAGACAACCGAACGTTAGAGATCGCGGAGATCTCTCGTTCACTTAAAGCGTTAGCGAAAGAGCTTAATGTACCCGTTGTGGCGCTTTCACAGCTAAACCGCAGCCTTGAGCAACGTGCAGATAAACGCCCAGTCAACTCCGACTTACGTGAATCAGGCTCTATCGAGCAGGATGCTGACTTGATCATGTTTATTTATCGTGATGAAGTTTATCACGACAACAGCGACTTGAAAGGCGTTGCGGAAATTATTATAGGTAAACAGCGTAATGGGCCAATTGGTACGGTTAGATTGACGTTCAATGGCCAATGGTCTCGCTTCGATAACTATGCGGGACCGGCTTACGATGATGAATAAACACTCACCCGATTTCGAGTTGTCATTGCGTTGACTAAGTTCACTCGTCTTAGCCGCATACTTTGGTATGCCCCTAAGGCGTTTTTTTGTGTCGTGTTGTGACAACTGGAATGATTTCGTGTATTCACTAACGGTAGTTTTAGTGATGAGAGCATAAAAATAAAAGAGGAAATAATGAAAGCGGCAACCGCATTAATTAACCGCCGCGCTCTGCGACACAATCTGCAACGCGTCAGAGAATTAGCACCACACAGTCGTCTCATTGCAATTGTTAAAGCAAACGCTTATGGCCATGGATTAACTGAAGTCAGTACCGGTATTGAAGACCTCGTTGATGGGTTTGGGGTTGCCCGTCTTAAGGAAGCTCTGGCATTAAGAGAAAAGGGAATAACAGCCCCCATCGTGTTACTTGAAGGTTTCTTTGAACATTCTGATCTGCCATTGTTAGTCACACACCGTATCGATACGGTTATCCATTGTATTGAACAACTTGAAATGTTGGAAAACGTTCAGTTAGCGATGCCTATCAAAGTTTGGATGAAACTTGATACGGGTATGCATCGCTTAGGTGTACTTCCTCAAGATGCGGAAGCGTTTTATCAGCGTTTACAAGCTTGTAAAAATGTCGAATTGCCTATCAATATTGTTAGCCATTTTTGTCAGGCTGATGAACCTGAATTACCTACAACCGCTAAACAAATCCATTGCTTCAAACAATTTATTGAGAATAAGGTCGGGGAAAAATCGATTGCGGCATCGGCAGGCATTCTATTATGGCCAGAAGCTCACTATGATTGGGTAAGACCGGGCATTATAATGTATGGCGCATCTCCGCAAGAAGGAGTCCCCGCTAAATCCTTTGGTTTAGAAAGTGTGATGACACTTAAATCAACATTAATTGCCGTCAGAGAGCATGCTGCTGGGCAATGTGTCGGATATGGTGCAACATGGTGTAGTGACCGTGATACTCGACTTGGCGTCGTGGCAATTGGTTATGGTGACGGCTATCCTCGAAGTGCGCCATCGGGCACACCCGTTTTGGTTAATGGGCGAAAAGTGCCAATTGTAGGGCGCGTTTCTATGGATATGATCACCGTCGATTTAGGCCCAAATGCCAATGATAAAGTAGGTGATGAGGTGGTTTTATGGGGGAAAGCTCTGCCTGTTGAGGAAATTGCCAAACAAACAGGAATTATCAACTATGAACTACTGACAAAATTAACCTCAAGAGTTGTCATGGAATATGTAGACGAATAACTGACAAAGGGTTATTTTCAAAAGACGAGACGAAAAATAGAATATTATCTGATTATGGAGATGTCCTGTGTACCAACACGTTGATTCCTATCCTGGCGATCCCATCCTTTCGTTAATGGATGAATTTAATAAAGATACTCGTGAAAACAAAATCAATTTGAGTATTGGCCTGTATTATGACGGTGAAGGCAAAACACCAGAGCTAAAAACAGTGGGCCATGCAAAAGCGGCTTTAAATAAGCTGCCACCAAGTGCATCACTGTATTTGCCGATGGAAGGTTTAAAAGATTATCGATTGGAGATCCAACACCTGCTATTTGGTGCTGATTGCCCACTGATCGCTCAAGAGCGTATTGCAACAGTACAAACGATAGGGGGGTCTGGTGCGCTAAAACTGGGGGCTGATTTCCTTCACCATTATTTCCCTCAATCTGAGGTTTGGTGTAGTGATCCAACATGGGAAAACCATGCCTCTATTTTTTCTGGTGCCGGTACCAAAGTTCACTACTACCCTTATTTTGATGAAAAAACTAAAGGGGTTAAATTTGCTGAAATGCTCTCAACATTTAAGACGTTGCCAGCAAATAGCATCATTTTAATGCATCCGTGTTGCCATAACCCAACGGGTTCTGATTTGACACCTGAGCAGTGGGATGAAGTGACTAAAGTCGCAAAAGCACAAAAATTGATCCCATTCTTAGATATTGCTTACCAAGGTTTCGCTGAAGGTATTGATGAAGATGCTTATGCTATCAGAGCGATGGTCAAAGCAGGTTTACCGGTATTCGTCAGTAATTCATTCTCCAAAATCTTTGGTATCTATGGTGAACGTGCTGGTGGCCTATCTGTTATTTGTGAAAACCAAGAAGAACGCGACCGCGTTCTTGGTCAGCTAAAAGCAGGGGTTCGTCGCCTTTATTCTAGCCCTCCATCAAACGGAGCTAAGATTGTGGCGCAAGTGCTGACTGATAGCGAACAAAAAGCACAATGGTTGAAAGAAGTTGAAGAGATGCGAGTGCGTATTGTCGAAATGCGTACAGTCCTCGTGGACGAACTGAAAAAAGCGTTACCTGAAAAGAACTTTGACCATCTGTTAAAACAACGCGGTATGTTCAGCTATACAGGATTTACAAAAGAACAGGTTGCTCGTTTGAAAGATGAGTTTGCGGTCTATTTAGTCGGAACTGGGCGAGTTTGTATGGCTGGAGTTAACCGCCATAACGTGCATCGTATCGTTGAAGCTTTTGCTGCGGTTAGTCAGTAACCGTCGAGTGATATCGTAAAAAAACGCAGGTAAATCCTGCGTTTTTTATTAAAGAGGCAGTGACACAACGCGGCGATCAAAAACCGCCATTGTTTGGGTCACCGTGATATTTAGTAGCCACGAGCCAAGATTGGTTTTAAGAAACGAGCAGTATGCGATTTTTCACATTCCGCCACCTCTTCTGGGGTACCTGAAATTAATATTTCACCACCACCGCTGCCCCCTTCAGGGCCTAAATCGACAATCCAGTCAGCCGTTTTGATAACATCTAAGTTATGCTCAATGACCACAATGGTGTTACCTTGATCGCGTAATTGATGCAATACCGTCAGTAGCTGTTGGATATCTGCAAAATGTAAGCCAGTCGTTGGTTCATCAAGGATATAAATGGTTTGCCCAGTACCACGTTTCGATAATTCACGTGCAAGTTTCACGCGTTGCGCTTCACCACCAGACAAAGTGGTGGCTGACTGGCCTAAACGAATGTAGGAAAGACCAACATCCATCAATGTTTGCAGTTTACGCGCAAGTGCAGGGACGGCATCAAAGAAATCACGAGCCTCCTCAATAGTCATATCAAGTACTTCGTGAATGCTTTTTCCTTTGTATTTAATCTCTAATGTCTCACGGTTATAACGCTTACCTTTACACTGGTCACAGGGTACATAAACATCAGGTAAGAAGTGCATCTCAACCTTGATCACACCGTCGCCTTGGCAGGCCTCGCAGCGACCACCTTTGACGTTGAAACTAAAGCGACCTGGATTATAGCCACGAGTTCGTGATTCAGGTACACCTGCAAATAGTTCACGAATAGGTGTAAAGACCCCCGTATAGGTGGCTGGGTTTGAACGAGGTGTACGGCCGATAGGGCTCTGGTCGATATCAATGACTTTATCGAAATGCTCAAGACCCTCAACATCTAAATAAGGGGCAGGTGTGATGGTCGTTGCACCATTTAATTGGCGCTGTGCGATAGGGAATAAAGTATCGTTGATCAGCGTGGACTTCCCTGAACCAGAAACGCCTGTAATACAAGTAAATAAGCCAACAGGGAGTTTAAGGGTGACATTTTTTAGGTTGTTCCCTTTAGCACCATGTAATTGGAGCATCTTGTCTTTATTCACGGGAACTCGTTTCTCGGGAATTTCGATTCGTCGTTCACCGCTTAAGAACTTACCCGTTAATGACTCTGGGTTGGCAATGATATCTTCTAATGTGCCTTGGGCAACAATTTGGCCGCCGTGCACACCGGCTCCAGGGCCAATATCAATAACGTGGTCTGCCGCACGGATTGCATCTTCATCGTGCTCAACCACAATCACGGTGTTACCTAAGTTACGTAGATGGATTAGCGTTTCTAACAGGCGGTCATTATCGCGTTGATGGAGTCCGATTGAAGGCTCATCAAGGACATACATAACTCCAACAAGCCCTGCACCGATTTGGCTGGCAAGACGAATACGCTGTGCCTCACCGCCGGATAAGGTATCCGCGGAGCGAGAAAGGGTTAGGTAATTAAGGCCTACGTTAACTAAGAATTTTAATCGATCACTGATTTCTTTTAGGACTTTTTCGGCAATTTTCGCCCTTTGTCCGCTGAGTTTTAGATTTTGGAAAAATGCCATAGCATGGCCAATGCTGTAATCGGCAATTTCAGGTAACGTGGTGTTTTCGACGAAAACAAAGCGTGCTTCTTTACGCAAGCGAGTTCCGTGACATGTCACACAAGGCCGGTTGCTGATATATTTCGCCAGTTCTTCACGTACCGCAGTAGATTCCGTTTCTTTATAGCGGCGCTCCATATTATTGAGCACCCCTTCGAATGGATGGCGGCGAACAGTGATATCACCTCGATCATTACGGTATTTGAACTCAATGGTCTCTTTCCCTGAGCCATATAAAATAATTTTTTGAATCGATGGGCTTAGGGATTCATAAGGAGCTTCAACATCAAATTTATAATGTTCCGCTAGGGATTGTAGCATTTGAAAATAGTAGAAGTTACGGCGATCCCAACCGCGGATAGCTCCTCCGGCTAAGGAAATCTCCGTACTTTGAATGACTCTTTCCGGATCAAAGAATTGTTGAACGCCAAGGCCATCACAACTTGGGCAAGCACCAGCCGGATTGTTAAAGGAAAAGAGACGTGGCTCTAATTCCATCATGCTGTAACCGCATACCGAGCAGGCAAAATTAGCGGAGAAAACGAGCTCTTCAGCTTGCGGGTCATCCATGTCGGCCACAATGGCTGTGCCACCCGACAATTCCAGTGCAGTTTCAAATGATTCAGCTAAACGTTGTGCAATATCATCACGGATCTTAAAACGATCAACGACCACCTCGATGGTGTGTTTCTTTTGTAATTCAAGGGGCGGTGGATCGGAGAGATCACAAACCTCACCATCAATACGCGCGCGGATGTAACCTTGAGAGGCTAAATTATCTAATAATTTGACATGCTCACCTTTACGATCTTTCACGACGGGGGCTAACAACATCATGCGGCGTTCAGAGGGCTGAGCCAAAACATTATCAACCATTTGGCTTACTGTTTGCGCTGCGAGTGGAATGTTATGGTCAGGGCAACGAGGTTCCCCAACACGAGCAAACAGCAAACGCAAGTAATCATGGATCTCAGTGATGGTACCGACTGTAGACCTCGGGTTATGAGAGGTGGATTTCTGTTCAATCGAAATAGCAGGTGATAGCCCTTCGATGTGGTCAACATCAGGTTTTTCCATCAGCGAGAGAAATTGCCTTGCATAAGCTGATAATGATTCAACATAGCGTCTTTGACCTTCCGCATAGAGCGTATCAAAGGCTAATGATGATTTCCCTGAACCGGACAACCCTGTAATAACTATCAGTTTGTCTCGGGGGATGATGAGATTGATGTTCTTAAGATTATGAGTGCGGGCACCGCGTACTTCGATATTATCCATTTACCACTTCCCGGATGATTTGATAGTGAACAATCATAAGTGGATCATTATCGCACAATTTAGACTGAATGAATATACAGTATTCTATTAAAAAAAAGATTATGCATGTTATACTTCAAGCTCTCGCATTGCTGACGATACTGATTCGAACACATCATTATATCGATAATGATGCGGCTGACTGGTCGTCGGTTTGTTTATCAGTTGAATTCATTGAAGCCTATATTTTTTGTCTATCAACACTGATAATAATGATAGGGCTTAAATTTTCAAAGCGGTTCGCATTTTGATTGAACAGCGGGGATTTTCATCGGGAATGCGTATGCAATACTTGATTGGTCGTGTTAAACTTCATGACCAATACAGAGATTAAATCTAATGCATCAGGAGTGTTTAAATGGCCAGCAGAGGCGTAAATAAAGTAATTCTTATCGGTAACTTAGGGCAAGATCCTGAAATCCGTTACATGCCTAATGGCGGTGCCGTGGCAAACCTGACTCTGGCAACTTCTGAAAGCTGGCGTGATAAGCAAACCGGCGAAATGCGTGAGAAAACAGAATGGCACCGCGTGGTTATTTTCGGCAAATTAGCTGAAGTTGCGGGTGAATATCTGAAAAAAGGTTCTCAGGTATACATCGAAGGTTCTTTGCAAACGCGTAAATGGCAAGACCAAAGTGGTCAAGATCGTTATACCACAGAAGTCGTGGTTAACATTGGCGGGTCAATGCAAATGCTAGGCGGACGCGGCGGTGAATCTTCAGGCCAAAGCCAAGGTGGCCAAGGTGGTTGGGGGCAACCACAGCAACCAGCAGCGCAACAATTTAGTGGTGGTGGCGCACCAGCGCGTGCACCGTCATCGCCAGCTCCACAAAGCAGTGAGCCACCAATTGATTTTGATGACGATATTCCGTTCTAAGGCTCGCCTAAAAATAGAATGTTGAAGAATGATAAAATACCCTTATTTTAAGGGTATTTTTATTTGTTCAGGAGAGTCTTTCATACAATACTTATTATTCATATAGTTAACTAGGATGGCTAACTTTCTGTTCGCTTGATAAGCCTATTGTTTTATCATTATGAGTATAAAAATTAATATCAAATCGTTCTTTAAAAAGAAAAACGATGATAGAAAAGAAGTGAATCACCCCCTGTTACTTATTTTATTATTTAAATTGAGTTATTGAACATTGATTTTAATGATGTGAATGAAATGGTGAGTTTGATTGAGCATCATTTTTAAACATAACAGAAAGGTATCGATAGATATTCCACGAAGGCGGCTTTTGTTTATTATTGATGTGTGTTTTGGGGATGCAATAACCTTATTATCATTCAATTATAGTTTTTTTATAAAGTTAAACCTTAAGGGTTGATTAAAATTTTATTAAGGTTTCTTTAAGTATTGTTTTAATGAGTTATTAATGACTTCATTGATAAAAAAGCCCCTGAGAGTGATTACAAGGGGCTTTTTAGATAGTGATATCAGAAAGTTTTAAATATTGATGTTTTTTCATATGAAATAATTAAGCTACCTTTGGTTCCAGTAGTAGCGGATCATTATCATAATTATTTGCAAGTCGATATAAAGAAGGTGATGTACCTAAATACGCTTTAAATCTTTTTGCGAATGATTGTTGCGAGTCAAATTGATATTTAAGCGCAATATCAATAACTTGAAGTTTTGTTGTTTGTAAGTCTTTTGCTGCTTCACTGATCCTTCTGCGGCGGATATATTCACCAAGAGGCATACCGACTATTTTACGAAATACTCGCTGTAAGTGCCATTTGGTATATCCAGAACGTTGAGCAATATCATCGAGTAATAATCTTCTGGTTAGGTTTTCTTCTATCCAAACAAGAATTTCATTGACGACAGCAGATTGGAATTCAGTATATTTTTTACTGTATGAAATAGTTAATTTATTGTACATAATACACTTCCTAGTTATTAGGTATTAAGCATAGTATTCATCTTATGAATTTAAAATAAATAAAGCCTAAACAAACTAATAAGACAGAGAGTTTCATAATGATTAATAGTCATTGGGTTACTAAAGGTAAAATTAAATACTGTTGTTATGGTTTAGTTCATTGTGGAATATGTTTTTTTAATACGACATAGCTGCTCAAAATGAAAAGTGCAAAAATTATTGAGACTGTATTCATTAACTGCCAGCCTAATGAAAAGAACAGCACGCCTGCGCCAAGGCTACCTAATGCACCAAAGGAATAAATCAGGAAATCAGTCATACCTTGTACTTTCGCTCTCTCATGAGATTGATAACCGTACGGTAATAATTGGGTTGTACTGATTAAAAGTAAATTCCATGCCACTCCAACGGAAATCCCAGATAATAAGTAGTGGTAAAATTCAGTACCTAAAAGGTTAATAGTTGCAGAGAGTATGAGTAATAGAATACCGACAAAAATAATTTTTTTAGCTCCTAAGCGCTGAATCAAATGCCCAGTGAAAAATGAAGGGGCAAACATGCCAAGTACATGACATTGAAAGACGATAGCGATCAAAGGAAACGGGAAATGATTTTGTTTCATAGAGAGTGGAATAGACGCAAAAGTAAAAACAACCAATGCATAGCCAACGGCGCTCACTATCGCAATTAATTTTAATATGGGTTGTGAATATAACTGCTTGTAACTACGCTTCACCTCCATATGATTTTGTTTTTCTGGGGGAATTTTCTTTAATGGGATGTTTAATAGTAAGATAAAGGCGAGCACATAAATGCCCACTAAGGTACTAAAAGGGCCTGCAAATGGGTATTCAGTAAAAAATCGTTGTGTGACTACCGCGAGTGTAGGGCCGATTAAGGCGGCAGCGATTCCTCCACTCATGACTAATCCAATCGCTTTAGCATGCAAGAACTTAGGTGCCTCTTCTAATGCAGCGAAACGAAATTGTTGAGCCGTACCAATTGCAATGCCTGTAAAAAATAAGCCAAGCGAAAAGTAGGCTAAGTGATGATAAATAATGCCAATAATAGACAAGGTTGCGCCGATGATGCCCGCGATATTGCCCAAGATAAAACCTAATTTTCTGGAGTGTTTCTGCATTAAATATGCAATGGGAATGGTTGCGATAATCAGACCAATATATTGACTGAGTAATGGCAATGTGGAATAGGTGGGATCTTGGGAAAGACTTTCACCAATCACTACCGCGACCGACAGAACAATAGCATTACCTGTCGTAAACAATGCTAACGCAATAGTTAGCCACCAGACATTTTTTGGCATAATTCCCCCTCGATGCCGAAAGTTATAAACCTCAATAAAAATAAAGAGATATATTTAATTTTTATGGTTATTGCTATCTTGTAAGGAGGGGATTTTACGACTTAAAGTCAACTTTAAGTCAAGAGAAAATTGATAAGAAAATGAGACTTTTTTTCAATCTGTCTAGCTAGTGATAATGACTTTATTATCCTATTTTACTAGATAATTATCCTGTTGCTGTGTGTTGTGATATTGATCTCATTTTAAGTTTGCTGTGAATAAAAATCGAAAAAATGATTGTTATTATGAACAATATGTGTTTTCTTAAATGCACTTACACAAAATAATGATTAATAATCTAACCAATTAAAATCGACAGACAGGATTAACCCGTGAACATGACTCTTCATCATTCAAACCTACTACTTACCGCGCCATCAGCCGCGGTGGTCGTGCGTGTGGTGGTGGTCGTGGGCTTAGCGCCGTAACGGGTACAAATCAACGCAGATTTAGAACCCCGCCGGCGCAAACCGGACGGGGTTTTTTTATGACGCTCCGCCCGAATCCGCCGGCTAGTGTGAAGGATAAAATTATGAGCGAGTTGGGCACAACATCACCAGATAAAACCTGTTTTACAGGTGCAGAATTAATCGTCCACCTGTTAGAAAAACATGGGATTACCATTGTTTCAGGGATCCCAGGTGGCGCGGCACTCCCTTTTTATGATGCTTTAGGCAAAAGTAAGCAGATTCGCCATATTTTGGCGCGCCATGAGCAAGGCGCTGGCTTTATTGCACAAGGCATAGCACGTACCACTGGTAAAGCGGCAGTGTGTATTTCATCAAGTGGCCCAGGGGCAACGAATTTAGTGACGGCAATTGCCGATGCTAAGCTCGATTCTATTCCATTAGTTTGTATTACAGGGCAAGTTCCTTCATCAATGATTGGTACAGATGCATTCCAAGAAGTTGATACTTATGGAATTTCTATTCCTGTCACCAAACATAATTACTTGGTTCGTAATATCAATGAATTACCTCAAGTTATTTGTGATGCTTTTCGGATTGCAGAATCAGGACGTCCGGGACCTGTGTGGATTGATATCCCGAAGGATGTACAAACCGCGACTATCGAATTAGATTCATTACCTGAGATTCAGCCAAAAGATAAAGCCCCAAATTTTGATATGGAAAAGGTCATTCAGGCAGCTGAGATGATTAATCAGGCTAAGCGCCCAGTTCTTTATTTTGGTGGCGGGGTTATTAGTTCTGAATCGACGGAAACGGCGATTGCTTTTGCAGAGAAAGCAACACTGCCAACAACAATGACATTGATGGCGTTAGGCACTATTCCAATGCGTCATCCACTGTATTTAGGCATGTTGGGCATGCATGCAGCGCGTAGCACTAATATGGTTATGGAAGAAGCGGACCTGTTAATTGTTATTGGAGCACGCTTTGATGACCGTGCAATAGGTCGCGCAGAAAAATTTTGCCCGAATGCCAAAATTATTCATGTGGATATCGATAAAGCAGAGATCAGCAAAATTAAACGCCCTGATATTGCTATCAATGCTGATGCAGGGCAAATCCTAGAATTATTGCTGCCATTAGTTGAGCGAAATCAGCGTGAAGAATGGATGACAAGAGTTAATGAGTTAAAACAGAACTTTCCGCTGAATTTAAGTGAGGCTGATAATCCTTTAACACATTACGGATTAGTGTTAGCGGCAGCAAGAGCAGCAGGAGAAGACGCGATCGTGACTACGGATGTGGGACAGCATCAAATGTGGGCGGCACAAGTTTATCCGTTATCACGTCCTCGCCAGTGGTTAACATCTGGCGGCTTGGGAACCATGGGATTTGGTTTGCCGGCCGCGATTGGTGCAGCTTTAGCGAATCCTGAGAAAACGATCGTTTGTTTTTCGGGGGATGGCAGCTTGATGATGAATATTCAAGAGTTGGCTACCGCAGTTGAACATCAACTTAATATCAAAATTGTTTTGATGAACAACCAAGCATTAGGGATGGTTTACCAGCAACAAGAACTGTTTTTTGATAATCGTATTTATGCAGCCGCTTATCCATACCAAACCGATTTTATAAAAATTGCGGCAGGATTCGGCTTGCAGACCTGTGATTTAAATACAGAAGCAGATCCTGAGATGGCATTAGAAACGATTATGAATACAAAGGGCCCTTGCTTAATTCATGCCTTGATCGATGTGAACCAAAAGGTTTATCCAATGGTTCCACCGGGTGCTGCAAATATTGATATGATCGGAGCGTAATTATGGTTTTTGAACATCATCCTATCGCGTTAGAACTTATTGTCCGTAACCACCCTGGCGTCATGTCACATATTTGTGGTTTGTTTGCGCGCCGAGCATTTAATGTGGATGGCATCCTATGTATGCCAATAAAAGATAAAGATGAAAGCCGTATTTGGCTGTTAGTCCAAAAAGACGAACGCTTATCTCAAATGGTCAATCAAGTTGAAAAATTAGAAGACGTTCGTGAAGTTCGTTTTAGCGACGATTTAAGGTTATTTGAGACCATGCAAAATTATCTGCAATAACGCTTAATAACAACGGCATGTCTATTCAACCTACATCACGGTGTAGGTTGAATTTTTTATCTGGCTTATGGATACAATTTAAGTACATTTGTTTGTTTTAGTTACTAGTTGTTTCTTAAAGTGAACAATGATGATATAACAATTTCAACATCACATCATAAAGCTGTTATCTATAAGTGGATTATTTTTATGCAAAACAATATTTATCTTACTGATACTTATCTCTATGAAATTAAAACCACTATTCTCGAGTCGGGTCATGATGATGACGGGCAATGGGCGGCATTGACGGAGAATATCTTTCATCCTCAAGGAGGAGGGCAGCCAGCAGATATTGGTTGGATTAATGATGAGCCTGTTCGTATTAAGAAACACTCGAATGGATTAATTATTGCTTATTTAAACTCAAACCAAGATTTGCAGAGTGGTGATACCGTTATTGCCCGTGTTGATAAGGCGCAGCGTCAACACCATGCCGCTTTACATACTACAGGACACTTGCTGAGTTGGGTTATGTCACGTTTTGGTTGGCAGGGACAAAAAGGGCATCACTTTCCTAATGAGTCACGGGTTGAATTCAGCGCCATCGGAGATAACGCCACACCTATCGAGCAACTTGATGATAAGCAAATAGAAATGCTAGTGAATCAATCTATCAGTGATGATTCACCTGTATTAATCGGGCAACGCGATACGTTACGGCTTTGTGGTGTTTCTGAAGGTGATGAGGTGCCATGCGGTGGTACGCATGTCGCATCACTTGGTAAAATTGAACAGTTTTCAATTAAATCAATGAAGTATAAAAAAGGCATACTGCGGATCAGTTACGACGCGAAGCATATCGAGCATTAAATACTGTCACTGAGGTGAGAGTAGGTCATGACGACGGTTGCATTTAATTCCCCTTCCATGCAGAGGTAGGAATGGGGAAAGTCACAGCTAAAAGCATAAAAATCGCCTTCTTCTAGTAGTACTGTCTGGTCGTTTTTTAAACGTAGCATCAATGACCCTGTATGCATCATGATGTGTTCATGGGTTCCACTCATGTGAGCTGGACTATTAATGATGGCGCCACGTTTCATTTTTAGCTGCCATATCTCAGAAATATTGCCCATATTGATCCGAAATTTAAAGAGCTGTGAATAATCGCCTTGTAGGGGGGAGGATTTGACGAAATAGGGGTAAGTTTCATGCTGTAATGCAAATAAATCGCTCAGAGGGAAACGTAATGCAATGGCAATAGCTTCTAGCGTATCAACGCGAGGGTTGGAATCACCCGATTCTAATTTAGAGAGCGCGGCTTTTGAAATGCCTGATAGGCGTGCAAGTTCATTCAGGGATAAATTTCGTGCTTGCCTCAGATGGCGTACTTTTTGACCAATTTTAATATTGATTTTTTTATCCATATGCTGTCTTCCCTGAAAATTAATTTATGCTATTAATTCTAGCATCATAGCAACATTATGTCAGAAATGTACTGACGAAGGCATAATATTTTGGCAATAATCTCGAAGTGTGAAAATTAACGTGTTTGATAAATAAATAAGGTTTCACATTCTATCAAACAGGACTTTTTTATTTTTTCAGAAGAAATTATAGTGAACAAAATACCCTTGTAGAGATTCACTATGCCGTTTGATATTTTATCTCCAGAGATGGCAATCTGCTTTTTTACTTTACTGTGCGCTTATTTGGTCTTTGGGATGGCTGGCTTTGGTTCTGCGTTAGTCGCCACTCCAGTATTAGCGATGTATCTTCCTTTAAATATGATTGTGCCGACTCTTGCCCTTATTGACTTAACCGCGGCATTAATCAACCTTGTTAAAGATGGTAAAAACGCGGACTATCATGAAATTAAATGGATTATTCCATTGATGATAGTGGGGAGTTTAATTGGGGCTGCCATTCTATTGAAAACGCGTCCTGATATCCTGATTTTACTGTTGGGTATATTTGTTATTTTTTATGTACTGAATACGTTCTTTTCAAAGAAAGCCCAGCCACATTTGTCAAAAGCATTTGTTGTGCCTTTCAGCTTAATCGGTGGGGTTTTTAGTGCCTTATTTGGTAGTGGTGGTTTTATTTATGCTATGTATTTATCAAGCCGCATCGCAGATAAACAGCGATTTCGCATCACCCAGATGACCTTAATCGGTTTTAGTACATTGACACGTGTTATTATATTTTTAGTGATGGGTGTTTATGTCAATATGGATATTATTTTGATGGCGCTAGCTTTTTCTCCCGCTATGCTAATAGGAATCTGGGTTGGGCGCCATATTACACTGAAAATATCCCGTGATACGTTCCTTAAAATTATTAATGTTATTATTTTAATTTCAGGTGTTGCTTTGTTATATCGTTATTTTTTCATTTTATAATCGGTGCCCAAAAATAAAAAACTATCAGTACAAAATATAGTTTATGATACGAGCGCCTTTTGTCATCTTTTGTTAGTTATGATGATGATGGGTTTTTATGTCAAAACTAACCCTAACTAATAGTGTTTAAAATGGATGCTTCATAACGGAAGCAATGAATATCAAAATGAGCTCTGATCATCAGCGTTTTCAATATTTTCGTCGTACCCCTTCATTTGCTATTTTTACGATCACGACCAGTATCGCAGTGATTGGTATTGTCATTGGACTCAGTATTCCAATGGTCGCACTGCGATTAAATAGCTATGGTGTTGGTGAGTTATATATCGGTATTATTTCTGCTGCACCTGCCTTAGGTATGTTTTTAATCGCACCGGTTGTTCAGCGTATTGTGCATTGGTGTGGAAAGCGGCAGGCGATGTTATTTGCCACGGTTGTTTCGGCTATGAGTTTATTACCGTTGCTCAGCACGTTGCCATTGTGGTTACTTTTCCCATTACGCCTGATTACAGGACTTGCGAGTGGTGTACTTATCTGTTTAGGAGAAACGTGGATTAATGAGCTTTCTCCTGAAAATAAGCGGGGTCGAATATTGGCTATTTATACAACGGTATTTACTGTAAGCCAGCTACTTGGTCCTTCTTTTATTGCTTATTACGGGGTTGAAGATAAGTCACCTTTACTCATTTGTACTTTGCTCCATCTTATATCCATCGCACTATTTTTAGCGATGGAACAAAAGGTGGGAGACCATATTTCAGCCACGGCAAGTGAGTCTCGTTTTTCTATTATTCAATTTGTGAAATTTGCACCCGGTATTTGTGCGGGTATCCTGTTTTTTGCCTTTTTTGATGGCACCATTTTGTCAATATTTCCTATCTATGGGATGGGGATGGGGCATACCGAAGCGATTGCAGCAATGATGATTAGTGCAATATTGGCGGGGGATGCCATTATGCAAATGCCGTTTGGTTGGCTCGCTGATCATATGAATCGTGAAAAATTATACCGAATTTGCGGCATTGTCACGTTTGGTGCAAGTTGCTTGTTGCCATTACTGATTACTCATAACGTCTTAATTTGGTTACTGTTGTTTGTCTTAGGCGCAACGGCAGGGGCGATTTACACAATTGCTCTTGTGCAAATTGGACAATATTTTCGTGGCAATGACCTCATTATCGCCAATGCGGCAGCAGCAATGCTATGGGGAATTGGTAACCTTTCTGGACCATTATTAGCTGGCGTAGCGACATCGATTTCACCATCAGGGCTGCCCGTTCTCCTAATTCTTATTGCAGCGGCATTCCTCTGGTTTACCCGTGAGAAATATAGCGCACAGGCGACTCAGCGAGTCTAAACTGGCTTTCTGTGCCAGTTGTCTGAACTGGCACAGAAATGTGACTTATCTATTCAACACTCTTATACACGACTAAATTTTCGGTAAATTCATCGGGGCGATGATCTGTCCAAAATAATGTCATACCAGATGGTGCTGGTTTAACCTGTTTTGATAATACAATCAGCCAGCGGCAATGCGCTGGTTTTTCAAAGCGATCTTGTCGCTGATGCAGAATGTTGGTGTAGTAGTACAGCATAGGGGCTTCAGATTCGCCTATATTATCCGAGGCCATACAGTCATTATCATGATAATGATCATCTAGCTGTTGCGCTAAATCGACAAATACTTTTTCAAATCCTTTGGCATAGTCAATCCAACCTACAAATAAGGTGAACGTGACCCCCCAAACAATACACATGCCTAATGCCCAGTTCTGTATGGCTCGCAATGTTATTTGTTGGCTGAGGAAGGTACCACGTAAAAACCAAATAGCAGTGAGAAGCGTTGCAGCCACCAAAGTCAACGCTGAAAATGGCAGGTGGTAGCTCATGGGAAGCCATTGACTAAAAAACTGAAGCCAAGTTTCAGCATGGCCAGAAAGCGCGATCACGTAGCAAACCCAAAGAAAAATAATCAGTGCAGACCAGAATGTTGCCGCAAAATATGAAAAATAGCGTAATGCTCTCTCTGGAATAGAAAACAGTGTATTTGTACCTAAAATAGCCAATGGAGCGATAAAAGGTAATAAATAAAGTGCTCTACCTGTTGCTGACATCTGTAAAAATACAATTCCCAGTAATGGGAATATTGTGACTAAATACTCATTGTGATTGCGTAATCGTTTTAAAGGGTTCCTTAAAAAATAAAGGGTTGCCAGTATTCCAGAAGGAAAGGCAAATAAAAGGACAGATGCTGGCACGCGTGTTAAGTTAGCCTTAGCGCCTAATTTTTCAACGGAAAAACCTAAAAATCGTCCAATGTTATTTTCCCAAAACCAAGTGATAAAAAGATCTGGGTGTTGCAAATATAATAAGATAGGCCAAGGTAAAATAAAGATCAGTGAGCAAAGGCCCGCGATGATGGCGGGTAACCAGAATGTTTTTTGCCGGCAATGCGGTAGGAAAATAGGCGTAAGTAGTAAGCTGATCCATAAGACACCAGGTACAAATACGCCTTTTGATAACAGGGTAATAGCCGTACCAGCCATAAGCCAACATGCGGATGCGACAACTTTTTCTTGGCGTATCAGCCCTAAAATGCCATATAAACCAATGGTTGCTCCTGTCACCAATGCAATATCCGTGAACATGTCATGGCTATGTCTTAAAATACCGGGAGCACAAACATAGAGTGCGAAAGCCACCCAAATACGTTTATCCCCAATGTCTGCTGCATGGAAAGCGCGACGTGCTAGCAAAATAAAAAATGAAAAATTAACCACTGAAAACAATAGAGTAGCACTACGGGCAGCATCGTGAAGCGGCATTAAGCCAGACAGCAAATGTGAAGTGAGCGTCGCGACCCAGTAGTACAGAGGGGGCTTTTCCATAAAAGGTTCGCCCGCATTGGTAGGCACTAACCAGTTATTGGTTTCGAACATGGTTTGGATGATACCAAAGCTATAGTTCTCATCTTGCTTCCATGGCGTATGCCCATAAATACCGGGCAAAAGATAAATAACCAGGAAGCCAATAAATAAAGTTAGTGATAATTGTTTAGGGGATAATTTTTGGTCGTGTATTCAATATAGAGATCATCATAATAGGTAGTATTCGCGTTCAATGAATGTACCGATGATTTTGTCATGCATTTCAGGTGACTTCGAGTAACCTAACGTCTTACGGTTAAGGCGCTTCAAGCGGTTTCTCAGGTTCAAATTCTCTCTTTCTATTCGTTGCGTATAAAACTTACTTACCACATGTTTCTGCTTGGGCAATATCTCATAAGCACTGAACTTATCCGTGCACCAAAAAGCCACATTAAACCTAGACAGTAAAGCCAGTAACTGGTGAAGAGTCCTTTTGTTTCGACGACCAAACGTATGAGCAATTATCCGTTTTAGGCGGGGCTCCCACGCATACCAAAGCCAGCGTTGTTGCTTCTTATTACCCACAAAAGACCACTGTTCATCGACTTCGCAAAGGAGTTCAATGTGCAGATTATCAAGGGGTAAAGAGGTTACCTGCTTCGGCGAGAGTTTTTTAAAGTGCGAACAACCGCATTAATGCTGATATGAAGGGCTCTAGCGGTATCACGAATACCGGCATTATTCATCGTTAGGTCGATAATTTTATCTTTGGTACCGGGCTGGCAGGCACGATATTCATAGTCGAGTTGGAAGCTTCGGCAGCAGTCTTGACAACGATAACGTTGATGACCTGTACTCCCTAGGCCATGTTTTTTCACTGAGGGAGTTTGTTGACAAAATGGGCACCTTACATCGACTTTAGCCATGAATATTCTCCGATAAATTACCCTATATTACAGATTAATCACCAGATTGAATACATGACCTAATTTTTTATACATTGTTTACAGTAAATATATTCCAATAATTAATAGCTCGGCGTAATGTTTAATTTTAACCTAATAAATAAAAATAAACTGTTATAAATGAATCTTGTTAACATTATGAAATAAAAGTTAATTTTTATTTACTTTTTGAAGGTGTGATTATATTTTTTGCAGCGTTACATTTTTGGTAATAAATGCGGTTAATGAAAATTAAAACCTCATTAATTGAAATTAATTTATCTTGTTATTATTAACAAAATAGAATTTAACTCTAACAAAGCATTTATTAACTACAGCTAAACGAGAGTAAAATCTATTAGTAGTTTATTGAATGGGGTCTATTTCTTAACGTTATTAAAGTCGGAAGAGGTCACGTAGCCATTGCATTTAGCTATCAATAATATCGAGGAAGAAAGAAAGACTAAAAATTTACGTTAAGTTTGCTTTGCTGCACGCTATCTGCTGCTTAAATTCGAAAACACTTGATCAGTACACCTGTTTAGATTGATAATTGCCCGCTTCAGAATCTGCCATTTCGACCATAAAGCCAAACGATTGCGTAAAATCACTCTTCATTAAGTGAATGACTTGGCTTATGAGTTTTTTTTTAAAAGTAATCGTTTTCGTGAGCGGAATTTGGCGCTTTTAGTTATGTTTAGCAGGAGTATCTCCATGTCTGGCCAACAGGCTTCAACCAATTGCAAATTGGATAAATTTTTTAAAATTTCCGCGCGTGGCTCTTCGGTTCGCCGTGAAATCATTGCTGGGTTAACGACGTTTTTAGCAATGGTTTACTCCGTTATTGTTGTGCCTGGCATGTTAGGGCAGGCAGGTTTCCCTCCTACCGCAGTGTTTATTGCGACCTGTTTAGTTGCTGGTTTTGGCTCATTATTAATGGGGCTATGGGCTAATCTCCCAATGGCAATCGGGTGTGCTATTTCACTAACCGCATTTACGGCATTTAGTTTGGTGTTGGGGCAAAATATTAGCATCCCTGTTGCGCTTGGTGCCGTATTCTTAATGGGGTGTTTATTCACCATTATTTCAGTGACAGGCATTCGCAGTTGGATCCTTCGTAATATGCCAATGGGCATTGCGCATGGGACAGGGATCGGTATCGGGCTATTTTTACTGCTGATTGCTGCCAATGGGGTAGGGCTGGTGATTAAAAATCCAAACGCAGGCCTACCTGTAGCACTGGGGGATTTCACCTCTTTTCCTGTTTTAATCTCATTAGCGGGCTTAGCCGTTATCTTTGGTCTGGAAAAGCGTCGTGTACCCGGTGGTGTTTTACTGGTCATTATCGCTATCTCTATTATTGGGTTGATCTTTGATCCCGCCGTTAAATATCAAGGTTTCTTTAAACTGCCTTCTTTCGGGGAGGATGGTTTATCACTGATATTTAATATGGATATTATGGGTGCATTACAGCCAATTGTGTTACCGAGTTTATTAGCTTTAGTGATGACTGCCGTCTTTGATGCAACGGGAACAATTCGCGCTGTTGCAGGTCAAGCGAATTTGCTTGATAAAGAGGGGCAAATTATTAATGGTGGTAAGGCATTAACAGCCGATTCGGTGAGCAGTATCTTTGCTGGTGCAATTGGTGCTTCTCCTGCTGCCGTTTATATTGAGTCAGCGGCAGGAACGGCAGCTGGTGGACGCACAGGTTTGACCGCTGTTGTCGTTGGTGTGTTATTCCTGTTCATTCTGTTTTTATCGCCACTGTCTTATTTAGTTCCCGCTTATGCGACGGCTCCCGCTTTAATGTACGTTGGCTTACTGATGCTCAGTAATGTGTCTAAACTCGACTTTGATGACTTTGTCGATTCGATGTCAGGCCTATTGTGTGCGGTATTTATTGTTCTGACATGTAATATTGTCACCGGTATTATGTTGGGCTTTGCAGCGCTGGTAATCGGCCGTATTTTTGCTGGCGAATGGCGTAAGCTAAATATCGGTACCGTCGTGATTGCCGTTCTTTTGGTAGCTTTTTATGCTGCTGATCTAGCTATTTAAGATTTGTTATTCTGTGGGGGAGGGCTCGTTAGCCGCCCCCTAATGTATTATCGCGATTAATCTTAAAGTTTGAATTATTTTCCCGCCGAGTAGTGAGTTAAGGATAGAATAGATAAAAGGCGGTAAATCATGTGAAACCCGCAGGTTTTCACGAGTTGCTGGCTTTACTGAAAAATTTTATGGCCTGACGAGCTACCTAATATTCTGCTACGACGGGTCATATTTGGGTCTTGGTTCGTTTAGTTAATCAGTAAGGGCAACATGGAAATTTTCTTTACTATCCTCATCTTAATTTTGGCTGTGTCTGTTTCAGGCGTGGTGACAAAAGTCATTCCTGTTCGTGTTCCATTACCCTTGATTCAAATTGCGATTGGTGCGTTATTGGCTTGGCCTCAGTTTGGCTTGCATGTCACGTTTGATCCTGAATTATTTATGGTGTTATTGATTCCACCATTGTTATTCGTTGATGGCTGGAAAACACCAACCCGTGAATTTTTCCAAAATGGACGCGAAATCTTCATTTTGGTATTAGTGCTGGTATTGGTGACCGTTGTTGGGATTGGTTATCTTATTTACTGGCTGATGCCTGGTATTCCATTAATTGCTGCATTTGCACTTGCCGCTGTTCTTTCACCAACGGATGCCGTCGCCCTCTCTTCCATTGTGGGTAAAGGCCGAATTCCAAAACGCATGATGAGTGTGTTGGAAGGTGAAGCTCTCATGAATGATGCTTCTGGCCTTGTTGCTTTAAAGTTTGCTGTGGCGATTGCCATGGGAACGATGGCATTCTCTGTTTCCGGTGTGACCATTGAGTTCTTTAAAGTTGCGATAGGTGGATTATTGTCCGGTATCGTCGTGACTTGGGTTTACAGTAAATCGCTTAGACTGATGAGCCGCTGGAGTGGGGATGATCCCGCAACGCAAATCGTGTTTATGCTCTTGCTGCCTTTTGCCTCCTACATGATTGCTGAGCATATTGGTTTTTCGGGCATTTTGGCAGCGGTTGCTGCGGGTATGACGATCACTAAATCTGGTGTGATCCGTAATGCTCCTCTGGCAATGCGACTACGTGCTGACAGCGTATGGTCGATGCTTGAGTTTGTATTTAACGGACTGGTGTTTATCATGCTCGGATTGCAATTGCCGGGAATATGGGAAACCTCTGTACTGCAAGCTGAATTAGACCCGAGTGTAGAAACTTGGATGTTATTCGCGGCTGTTGCGGTTATCTATTTTGCTTTGTTGATATTACGTTTTTGTTGGCTATGGCTAATGAAAAGATTTAGCCGACTGTTTTTGAAGAAAAGGCCATTACAGTTCGCCAATTATACAGTGCGTGAATTATGGTTAGCTTCATTTGCGGGCGTTCGTGGGGCAATTACCTTGGCGGGTGTGTTGTCAGTGCCGTTATTTTTAAGTGATGGCTCACCATTCCCTGCTCGTTATCAGCTGGTATTTATTGCTGCTGGGGTTATTTTATTCTCGATTTTTGCTGGTGTGATCGCGTTACCACTGTTATTGCGTAATTTTAAGGTGAGTGACAAGGAAGCGGATATCAACGAAATACGCATGGCAAAAGCGGCAATGGCTGAAGTGGCTATTGTCAGTTTGAATAAAATGGAAGAGCGTTTATCCGCGGATGTCGATGAAAAATTAGATCCGGAAGATATTAGTGAGGTCGCATCAAGGGTAACGGGGCATTTACGTCGCCGAACCGCGGGTCAGGATGAAATTGAGCATAATCTACAAATTGAGGATCTGGAACGCAGGTTTAGATTAACAGCACTACGTGCCGAACGAGGTGAGTTATATCACTTACGTGCAACACGTAAAATCAGTAATGAAACGTTGCAATCTTTACTGACTGACCTCGATTTATTAGAAGCCGTACTCATTGAAAAAGAGCATTAATTGAGAACAATACAATAATGTGGTTACTTGTTATAACGACGCTGCTTTGGGCAGCGTCTTTTAGTCTTATCGGTGAATATCTTGCTGGTCAAGTCGATAGCTGGTTATCTGTTTTAATTCGCGTATCTTTAGCGGCGTTGGTTTTTTTGCCTTTTTTACGTTGGCGTGGCTTAGGAAAAAAAGTGATTGCCCTCTATATGACGGTTGGCGCATGTCAGCTGGGGATCATGTACTTTTTTGTTTTCCAAGCATATCGGCACCTTACCGTCGCTGAATTTTTGCTATTTACGGTCATGACGCCACTGTATGTGACGCTAGTTTATGACCTATTGGAACGTCAAAAGTTACGCATAGGCTATCTCTTCAGTTCATTGCTGGCCGTGATCGGAGCTGCAATCATTCGTTATGATCACCTGAGTGAGTCATTTTGGATTGGCTTGATCTATGTTCAACTTGCCAATATTTTCTTCGCGATAGGTCAGGTAGGTTATAAACGCTTGATGGAGGTCTATCCCATTCCTCAGCATCAGGCTTTTTCTTGGTTCTATCTCGGTGCAACGTTGGTGGCGCTAGTTGGTTGGCTCTTATTCGGTAATAAATCCATGGTTCCAACAACCCATGTGCAATGGGGCGTTCTGCTGTGGTTAGGTGTAGCAGCTTCTGGTATTGGCTATTTTATGTGGAACTATGGCGCGACCAAGGTAGACGCTGGAACCCTTGCTATCATGAATAACATGATGGTTCCAGCGGGGCTATTAGTGAATTTTGCTATCTGGCAACAACATCCGGATTGGCTGAGTTTTACCATTGGAGCGAGCCTAATTGTTGCTTCTCTGTGGGTACATAGGCGCTGGATACTTTCACCGGCTTAACATAAGACAAATTATCAACAGCGTGACTAGTCGCGGTTTTGGTAAAAGCTTCAATAGCAGGTTGGCGTTGCTCTCCTTCACGGCATGCAGCGTACAGCCTGCTCCATAATCCATTCCCTAGCGTTTTAATGCTAATCAAACCTTGTTTTTCAAAGGAATCGACAGCCCAATGTGGCAATGCTGCTATTCCCATTTTTGCCGCAACCATTTGAATCAATATCAGTGTGTTATCGACAGTTTTAACACTTGGTGAAACGCCCGCTGGTTGCAAGAAATGACGCCATACGTCAAAACGGTGACGTTGTACGGGGTAAATTAATAAAGTCTCATCGGCCAGATCATGCGGAGCAATTATTGGCTTTCTTGCCAGAGGATGATCATTAGCCACAATCAATTTCACTTCATAATCAAATAGTGGCGTGTAGTGAATTTCTTTATCCGCCAAGATATCAGACGTTAAGACGATATCCAGTTCCCGTGACAGTAATTCAGGTTGCGGGTCGAAAGTCACACCTGATTTAAAATCGACGGAAACTTGTGGCCATGTTTGCCTAAATTGTTGTAATGCAGGAGTGAGCCACTGAATACAACTATGGCATTCAATGGCGATACGTAGTGTTGAGACACCTGGCTCATTACAGACACGAATCGCATCCTTCACCATAGGCAATATTTGCTGGGCTAACTGTAATAGGACTTCCCCTTGTGGAGTAAAACGTAATGGTTGGCTTTTACGAACAAATAGCTTAAAGCCCAAACGGTGCTCTAAGTCACTAAACTGATGTGACAAAGCAGACTGAGTCTGATGCAAATAGGTTGCAGCTGCCGCCAATGAACCGTGCTGGCTGAGCGCATGCAATGTTTTTAGATGTTTTAGTTCAATCATGAGAAACCTTCAAGATGACAATGAATAATTTGCGCTTGTGCTTTATACAGTACCTGTTGATTATAGATGTGTAAACATCTAGACGGCTAAAAATTTTAAGGGGGCAATATGTCTGTTATAAATCATACACTTGGATTTCCTCGTGTCGGTCTGAAAAGAGAACTAAAACGTGCACAAGAAGATTATTGGGCAGGCAAGATTGATCAAGCCGCACTTTTAGAGACAGGACGTGAGTTACGGGCTCGTCACTGGCAACAACAAAAAGAGGCAGGAGTGAATTTATTACCTGTTGGTGATTTTGCTTGGTATGACCAAGTGCTGACAACCAGCCTATTGTTGGGCAACGTGCCACCACGTCATCAAAATGAAGATGGCTCAATTGATTTAGATACCCTGTTTAGAGTCGCACGAGGCCGTGCTCCAACAGGAAAACCAGCCGCAGCGGGAGAGATGACTAAGTGGTTTAATACCAACTATCACTACATTGTTCCCGAGTTCCAAAAAGGGCAAAAATTTAGCCTTTCATGGACGCAGCTATTTGATGAAGTTGATGAAGCATTGGCATTAGGTCATAACATTAAACCGGTTGTTATTGGCCCAATTACCTATCTATGGTTAGGTAAAGTGAAGGGTGAATCATTCGATCGTTTATCTTTGCTGAATGATTTATTGCCTGTCTATGAAGAAATTCTGACTCGTCTGGCGCAAAAAGGGATCGAGTGGGTTCAAATCGATGAGCCGGCCTTGGTTTTAGATTTACCGATAGAGTGGCAGCACGCGTATCAAACCGCCTATCAAGCCCTTACAGGTAAAACTAATTTACTGCTAACCACTTATTTTGATGGCATTAGTCATCATTTAGACCTGATTAAACAACTGCCGATTCAAGGTTTGCATGTTGATGTGGTGGCTGGACGTGATGATATTGAAAAACTGCATCAACAATTACCACAAAATTGGCTGCTATCTCTTGGGATTATCAATGGGCGCAACGTATGGAAGGCTGATTTAGGTGAAAAATTTGCACGGGTGAAACCGTTATTAGGTCAACGACCAATATGGATTGGTACATCCTGTTCATTGTTACATAGCCCAATCGATCTTAACGACGAGACTCGTTTGGACGATGAGGTGAAAAGCTGGTTTGCATTTGCCTTACAAAAATGCGGTGAATTAGCTTTATTAAGTAAAGCGTTAAATGAGCCAACAGAGGCCAATATTGCTGAGTTGGAGCAATACAGCGCCCCCATTCGTGCGCGTAAAACCTCAACACGCGTGAATAATGCAACGGTTGCACAGCGTTTGAAAGCGGTTAGAGAAGGGGATGTTGAGCGTAATAGCGCATATCCAATACGGGCACAGCGTCAGCGCACGCGTTTTAATCTACCATTGTGGCCAACAACAACGATTGGTTCGTTCCCACAAACCAGTGAAATTAGAACGCTACGCCTTGATTTCAAGAAAGGGAATGTTGACAAAACGCACTACCGTACCAATATCAGCGAGCACATTAAGCAAGCGATTAAAGAGCAAGAGCTGCTAGATATCGATGTGCTGGTGCACGGTGAAGCAGAACGTAATGACATGGTGGAATATTTCGGCGAGCATTTTGATGGTTATGTATTTACTCAAAATGGCTGGGTGCAAAGCTATGGTTCACGTTGCGTCAAACCACCAGTGATCATTGGTGATATTAGTCGTCCTGAAGCTATTACAGTTGAATGGGCGAAATATGCGCAATCCTTGACTGAAAAACCGGTCAAAGGGATGTTAACAGGGCCTGTCACGATACTGTGCTGGTCATTCCCACGTGAAGATGTGAGCCGTGAAACGATCGCGAAACAGATTGCGTTAGCGTTACGGGATGAAGTGGATGATTTACAAAAAGCAGGTATTGGCATTATTCAAATTGATGAACCTGCACTGCGTGAAGGATTACCACTGCGTAAGGATGAGTGGGCAGAGTACTTAAATTGGGCTGTTGATGCTTTCAAACTGAGTGCTGCAATAGCCGATGATGAGACACAGATCCACACTCATATGTGTTATTGCGAGTTCAATGACATCATGGAGTCGATAGCTGCACTGGATGCCGATGTTATTACGATAGAGACTTCACGTTCTGATATGGAGTTGTTAGACGCCTTTGAAGACTTTGACTACCCCAATGAAATTGGACCGGGTGTCTATGATATTCACTCACCCAACGTACCAAATGTCGATTGGATTGTGGCTCTGCTGAGAAAAGCAGCAAAACGTGTTCCGGTTGAACGTCTGTGGGTTAACCCTGACTGTGGCTTGAAAACAAGAGGCTGGCCAGAGACCCGTCAATCATTAGCTAACATGGTTGAAGCGGCGAAAAAACTGAGGAATGAATACCAAAGCTAAGGCTTTAACAATGACAAACGGTAGGTGAGACAGCGTATTCCCTACCGTTTTTCTATTTTTTGACAGTATTAACCAAACAGCTTTTCTTTTAGCATATTCATGCCGATTGCTGATAAATCAATATGTTCTGGTAAAACGCCTTCAGGAGTCGCTTGATTGACGAGTTTGGGGAGGTATTTTGCGATTAACTCGGTTGTTTCTTGTGAGTCGAAGCCTACTTGTTGAGCGAGCTGCTGGATATCTAAATTACCGAATACTTGGATTAATTGGTTGACACTAACAGGTAGGTTCTCACCATTACCGATCCATGATTGGACAATCTCACCTAAGCCTTGTTGGTTAAATTTATCGGCAACACCCGCTAACCCACCTTGTTTATCAATCCATTCAATAACAGATTGAAACTGGCTCATTTTATCACCGGCAACCATGGTGATCAGTTGATCGAACAAACCCATCTAATGCTCCTCATCGTTTATCAAGTTGTAGACTCCAACTGCCTATGGTTAGCTTTGGAATACCACTAAAAAATTAAGTCGTCGGCTATTTTGGTCAATTTCAGCAAAGCGTCAATCAAAAATGATGCGATATCTACTTAACTGAATGGAAAAGATGACAAATTTTCTTTTTTTATTCTTGAACTGTGTAAAACATACTCATATCACATTTTTTATCACATTATGCTGTGAATGGTTTTGTGAATTACCAAAAAATATAAAACATTAAAAATCAATTGCATAAAATTTATTTGTTGGTTTTTTATCTTGTTCGTAATGTGATGTTCATCATGTGTTTGTGAATTTTGTTATGTGAGAATTCACATCAATAACAAAGATTAACAACATCAGGGGTTGTTATGGGAAATATCGTTAAGAATGTCGGTGTTATTGGTCTCGGTTCTATGGGTATGGGGATCGCACAATCCCTTATAAAAAATAATATTCCTACCTATGGCTTTGACCTTAGCCCAAATGCATGCCAAACCTTAAAACAGGCTGGCGCTGTTGCGGTGGGGCAAAACGCTGCTGAATATGCTCAAGACTTACAGGCTTTACTTTTAGTGGTCGTTAATGGTCGCCAAGTTGAAGCTATTCTATTTGAAGGGGATAAACCTCTCGTAGAACAGTTACATCCAGGCACAATTATTGTGTTGCATAGTACGTTAGCGGCTGAGCAAACCAAGCGCATCGCTAAGCGTTTAGAACAATATCAATTACCACTAATGGATGCCCCTATTTCTGGGGGGGCGCTGAAAGCGGCGGAAGGTAAGTTAACGGTGATGGCGTCAGGCGCACCAGCATTATTTGAGCAACTTAACGCTATTTTTGCGGCGATATCTGAGCGCTTATACCGCGTTGGTGATGAAGTCGGTCTAGGGTCAACGGTGAAAACAATCCACCAACTGCTGGCTGGCGTACACATTGCTGTTGCTGCGGAAAGTATGGCGTTAGCCGCTAAAGCAGGTATCGATTTGAATATGATGTACGACATCGTCACCCATGCTGCGGGTAATTCTTGGATGTTTGAAAACCGTATGCAGCATGTTCTTGATGGTGATTATACGCCAAAATCGTCTGTGGATATTTTTGTTAAAGACTTAGGTTTAGTCATGGAAACGGGAAAAGCACTTAATTTCCCATTGCCTATTGCCGCAACTGCTCATCAGATGTTTATTTCTGCAAGTCATGAAGGCTTTGGCCATCAAGATGACAGTGCGGTGATCAAAACTTTCAAAGGAATTGCTTTACCGGAGAAAAAAGTATGACAGTGAAATTAGGTGTGATCGCCGATGATTTTACCGGTGCAACCGACATTGCAGGATTTATGGTACAGAACGGCTGGCGTGTCGTTCAACTATTGAATGAACCGGATGAAAATACGGCTGTGCCACAAGATGTTGATGCGATTGTTATCAGCCTAAAAAGCCGTTCTTGTCCTGTCGACACCGCAATCAATGCATCCTTAAATGCCTGCCGTTGGTTAAAGCAGCAAGCTCACTGCCAACAGATTTTCTTTAAATATTGCTCCACTTTTGATTCTACAGAAAAAGGCAATATTGGACCGGTTACTGACGCATTGATGCAACAGCTTGATACGCAAGTCGCATTGATTTGTCCTGCCTTGCCAATAAACGGCAGAACCGTTGTTCATGGTCATTTATTTGTAAATGGCCAATTACTCAATGAAAGTGGCATGCAGCATCACCCAGTGACACCAATGACAGATGCTAACTTGCTCAGAGTCATGGAAAAACAGTCTGAAGGTAAAGCCGGGTTAATTCCATTGCCTGATATTCAGCAAGGTGACGCGCTGATCAAGCAACGCCTAGCGACTTTAGCAGAGCAAGGGGCAAGCTATATCGTTGTTGATTCATTAACAATGAATGATTTATTGCCTATCGCAAAAGCCGTGAAAGAGATGCCTTTGCTAACGGGTGGCTCAGGTCTTGGCGCTGCGTTAGCAAATGTGGATACGGGTTGTGAATGGGGCGCGGGTGGCAGCCGTGGTGAAATACCTGCAAGCCAAGGCCGTAAAACCATTATTTTATCCGGTAGCTGCTCAGTGATGACGAATAAACAAGTTCAAAGCTACCAGCAAATCGCGCCTGCAAAAGTTGTTGATGTGGGCGAGTGTATTGCTAACCCAGAATATGCACAGCAATTAGCGAATTGGGTTCAAGAACAAAAAATCACTGGTTTAGCCCCTTTACTCTATGCGACTCAACCACCTGAAATTCTGAAAAAAATTCAGGAAAATTATGGGGCAGAAGTGGCGAGTAGTGCAGTCGAAAACGTGTTTGGTGAAGTGGTAAAACTTCTTCAAGCGCAAGGTTATAACACTTTTATTATTGCGGGTGGCGAAACATCCGGCAAGGTCGTTCAAAGCCTAGGAACAGAGCAGCTTAGCATTGGTGCGCCAATCGCACCTGGGGTTCCATGGGTTCAGGATTTAACAAGCGGACACTGGTTGGCACTCAAATCGGGTAATTTCGGCCAAGAGAATTTCTTCCAGTACGCACAGGAGATGTTTAATGAGTGAAGAACAGGCACTACGCCAAGAACTGGCTGATTGGGCTAAATCGATGTTTAACCGCGGCTATAGCAGTGGTGGAGCCGGAAACATCAGTGCCAAACTTCCCGATGGGAACATTATTGTTACCCCAACCAATTCAAGCTTTGGTGATTTAGATCCAGAAAGATTGAGTAAGTTGGATGCAGAAGGTAACTGGATCGATGGAGATAAGCCAACGAAAGAAGTTTCTATGCACATGGCGATGTATCGACAGCGTCCAGACTGCCAAGCCGTGGTGCACTTACATTCGCCTTGGCTAACAGCGTTATCGTGTTTAGCGGGACTTGATAGCAGCAACTGCTTACCCCCGATCACGCCTTATTATGTGATGCGAGTTGGCAAACTACCCTTGATTCAATATTTACCACCGGGGGATGACCGTATTGGTGAAGAGATTGAAAAGTTAGCACCAAACCACAATGCGGTATTGCTATCGAATCATGGGCCTGTTGTTGGCGGTAAAACATTAAGACAAGCCTTCTTCAATGCGGAAGAACTGGAAGATACGGCTCGTTTGTATATCACGCTACGTCAGCAAGGCTTTACAACACTCACTGAAGAGCAGGTTAACGAGCTAGAAAGCCGTTATCCAAAGAAATGAGGCACTAGACATGGCTAAATTTGCAGCAAATCTCAGTATGATGTTTAACGAGGTTCCTTTTATCCAACGTTTTGAGCGTGCCGCACAGGCAGGTTTTACTGGCGTTGAATATCTGTTTCCTTACGAAGAGCAGCCAGAAGCTATCGCGGAAGAGCTGAAGAAACATGGATTAACACAAGCACTGTTCAATATGCCTGCGGGGGATTGGGCTGCTGGTGAGCGCGGAATGGCATCGATACCAGGTCGTGAAGATGAATTTGCAAAAGGCGTTCATACGGCATTGCACTATGCTAAGGCATTAGGATGTCAACAAGTGCATGCGATGGCCGGCAAAGTCGATGCCCGCTTTACGCCTGAGCAACAGCGAGCCTGCTTTATCAAGAATATCCAATATGCAGCGGATGTGATGGCAGAACATGGTATTCGCGTCTTAATTGAACCGATTAATACGCGTGATATGCCTGGCTACTTCTTAACGACACAGAAGCAAGCTGAAGCCTTACTCCCTGAAATTGCTCGTGAAAACGTCTTTATTCAGTTGGATCTTTATCACTGCCAAATCATGGAAGGTGATTTATTGAAAACAATTGAGCGTTTATGGGGTAAATTTAGTCATATTCAGATAGCTTCAGTGCCTTATCGTCACGAACCTGATAGCGGTGAAGTCAACTACCCATGGATTTTCGAGCAACTCGACAAAATGGGTTATCAAGGTTGGCTGGGATGTGAATATCATCCTGCGGGCCGCACAGAAGACGGTTTAGGGTGGCTGAAACAAGCACAGTCATAAACAGGAGAACCTATGATCCCTTCAGAGCGTCGTGATTTTATTTACCGTTACGTTCATGAATACCAAACCGTTTCGATCAACGATTTGGTTGAACTGATGAATGTGTCACATATGACGGTAAGACGTGATATTCGCATGCTCGAAGAAGAAGGGAAGGTGGTCGCAATCAGCGGTGGTGTTCGTTTAAACGATGCGTTACGCCAAGAGTTACCTTGGAGTGAAAAAGCGCGTCTACACCATCGCAGTAAACGTGAGATAGGTAAATTTGCCTCATCGCTCGTTGAAGACGGGCAAGTGGTGTATCTCGATGCGGGAACGACCACATTTGAAATCGCTCGTGTGTTAGGTGAACGGTTTAATTTAACAATTGTGACTAACGATTTTTCGATCATGCAGTATTTGATGAATAAATCGCAACTCAATCTCTATCACACGGGAGGGCAAGTCGATAAACGCAATCATTCGTGTGTTGGTAATACCGCAGCGATGATGCTGAAAACGTTAAATGTTGATGTGGCATTTATTAGTACAAGCTCTTGGGATTTACTACATGGTGTCTCTACGCCCCATGAAGAAAAAGTGCAGATAAAACAAACACTACTAGATGTTGCTCGGCGCTGTGTGCTGGTTTCTGACAGTAGTAAATTTGGCAAATACGGTATGTTTCGTGTTTGTCCACTCAATCAATTGCATGACATCATTTGCGACGATCAACTACCAAACGATGCTGTGCAGCGGATAACAGAACAAAATATAAAACTTCATTTAATAAAGACATAAATAAATCTTACCTAATGATAAATAGCCAGAAATAGGCTATTTCAAGGAGAATAACAATGAAAGTTATCATCACTGGCGGCGCTGGCTTTTTAGGTCAGCAGCTAGCCGCTGCTTTACTTAAAAATAGCCAGGGTTTTCAATTTGACCAACTCGTTCTAGCGGACATTCAGTGCCCTACATCCCCAATTGAAGATGCTAGAGTGAGCTGTGTGGCAACGGATTTAACTCAAGCAGGTGCTGCTGATCAACTGATTGATGCACAAACCGATGTGGTTTACCACCTCGCTGCAATTGTGAGTAGCCATGCTGAAAGTGATTTCGATTTAGGCATGAAAGTGAATTTCGAAGCAACACGTCAGTTGTTAGAAGTGGCTCGTGCTAAAAATCCGGCCATGAAGTTTATCTTTACCAGTTCTTTAGCCGTATTTGGTGGTGAGCTGCCAGATGTGATCACCGACCTATGTGTTGTGAATCCGCAATCTTCATATGGCGCTCAAAAAGCCATGTGTGAGTTGATGGTTAACGACTACTCACGTAAAGGTTATGTTGACGGACGTGTGTTACGTCTACCGACCATCAGTGTTCGCCCAGGAGTGCCTAACAAGGCTGCTTCATCATTTGCCAGTGGGATCATTCGTGAGCCATTAAATGGTATTGAAAGTGTTTGCCCAGTTTCACCTGAACTTGCTTTGTGGCTGTCTAGCCCAGAAACCGTGGTGAGCAATTTCATCCATGCTGCAACTATTTCAGCAGAGAAATTTGGCCTTTCTCGTACCGTTAACTTACCGGGAATTACCGTAACGGTTCAAGGAATGATTGATGCGCTACGCGATGTCGCTGGTCAAGACGCTGTTGACCTTATTCGTTTCGAACCTGATGAAGCCATTAACCGTATCGTCGCGAGTTGGCCGGGCAAATTTGATATTAGCCGTGCGTTAGGCCTTGGCTTCCGTGCAGATGGTTCATTTGCTGATGCGATCCGTTCGTTCATCACTCACCACGGCTCACAGCAATAGGGGATAAGCGATGTCCTATATTCCTATTATTGGCCTCGCAGTGGCCATATTTGTCCTGATCTTCTTGGTATTACGAACGCGTATTCATGCGTTACTTGCCATGTTGATTGCGGCTGCAATCGCCGGTATTTCTGGTGGATTAACAGCGGCCGAAACAGTGACTGTCATTACAAAAGGTTTTGGTAGTACACTCGGTGGCATCGGTATTGTTATCGGTCTCGGGGTAATGATGGGAAGGGTGCTAGAAGTTTCTGGTGCTGCTGAACAGATAGCTTATAGTTTTATTCGTTGGTTAGGAAAAAAGCGTGAAGAATGGGCGCTGGCTATTACAGGTTATATCGTCAGTATCCCTATTTTTGTTGATTCGGCATTCGTTATTCTTTATCCGTTGGCGAAAGCGTTAGCAAAGAACGGTAAGCGCAGTTTGTTAACCCTAGGTGTTGCATTAGCGGGTGGTCTGGTGGTCACACACCATACTGTACCGCCAACGCCAGGTCCTTTGGGGGTTGCAGGCATTTTTGGTGTTGATATTGGTGCCATGATATTAACGGGGATGACCCTTGCGGTGCCTTGCGTGATTGGTATTGTTTTTTACGCAAAATGGCTAGCGGTTAAATACCCTGAGTTCATGCCTGATGACAGCAACAATGCCGATTTAAAAGAAATCCACGATCGTTATATGGAAGAAAAGGCAAATAAACCGTTACCAAGCCTGTTCTTATCTGTATTGCCTATCGTCACGCCGATCTTGCTGATTTTTATTAACGCAGTTAATGGGTTATTGCTGAAAACTGACACTTTCCAAGGTATGGATGATAATTGGTACTTCCAAACCTTCCAATTCCTTGGGGCACCTATAATCGCTTTATCGATCAGTGTGTTAATCTCGGTTTATACATTGATGCCAAAAGCGACAAAGGAAGAAGTCATCGACCGTATGGAAGAAGGCTTACAGTCAGCGGGTATCATTTTATTGGTAACAGGTGCTGGCGGTGCATTAGGCGCAGTGCTACGTGATAGTGGGACGGGGAATATTTTAGCCGAGCATGTGGCGAGCTTACCGATCACGCCTGTGCTCATCCCATTTATTATCGCAACCTTAGTACGTTTAATTCAGGGCTCAGGCACCGTCGCGATGATCACGGCAGCTTCAATATCTGCGCCAATCATTAGCCAAATTCCGGATATTAATCTACTTGTCGCTGCTCAAGCAGCAACTATGGGGTCATTATTCTTCGGATATTTTAACGACAGCCTTTACTGGGTTGTGAATAGAATGATGGGTATTAAGGACGTTAAACAGCAGATGATGGTCTGGTCTATCCCAACAACGATAGCTTGGGCAATCGGTCTGGTGGGCGTTCTAATCCTTGATGTAGTTCTCTGATAGCCAACGCTCTTTTATTCTGCCAATAATTCAAAGCGCCATTCAAATCATGAATGGCGCTTTTTTATTCTCGAGCGGGGGCAATGAAGATATCTTGTGCTAAGGCATGTCCACCTTCAATATCAACCAAGGCGTCACGCAAAATATGCGATGAATCAGCCTTGGATTAGCATTTATAGGTATAAATAGGGGCTTTGCTGTATATCATTAACAACAATCAATACTTCTCATCATAGCTAATCAAATTTTATAAGTGTTGTTTCAGTGCTCCTCTCGGTATCGTCTATACTGATCGGATACTTAGGTCTACCCGCTTGTTTTGTGTGACTTGAATCACTTTATTTTGCAACATAAACATATCGATTTTCATTAAAGGTGATTAATGTCACTAAACTGTTTGGGGTTTACCGCTATATTACTCTTAACGTATAAATTCAATGATGCCATTGTGTAAAGGAGTTTGATATGTCTGACGTATTCCACTTAGGCTTAAAAAAGAGTGACTTGCAGGGTGCTACTGTTGCTATTGTTCCCGGTGACCCGAATCGCGTTGAGAAAATCGCACGTTTGATGGATAACCCAGTACATCTCGCTTCTCTGCGTGAGTTCACCTCTTGGCGTGGTGAGCTTGATGGTAAAGCCGTGATTGTGTGTTCTACAGGTATCGGTGGTCCTTCTACCTCGATTGCTGTAGAAGAATTAGCACAGTTAGGGATCCGTACTTTCTTACGTATTGGTACAACAGGTGCTATCCAAGAAAACATCAATGTAGGTGATGTTTTGGTGACGACAGGCGCGGTAAGACTGGATGGCGCGAGCCAGCACTTTGCACCTCTTGAATACCCTGCGGTTGCTGACTTTACATGTACAAATGCTCTCTATGATGCAGCAAAAGAAGCGGGGGCGACCGTCCATGTGGGGGTGACGGCTTCCTCTGATACCTTCTATCCAGGACAAGAACGCTACGATACCTATACAGGCCGTGTGATGCGCCATTTCAGAGGTTCAATGAAAGAATGGCAAGATATGGGTGTCATGAATTATGAAATGGAATCTGCAACATTATTGACTATGTGTTCAAGCCAAGGTTTACGGGCTGGTATGGTCGCTGGTGTGATTGTTAACCGTACCCAACAAGAAATCCCTAATGAAGCCTTGCTGAAGAAAACAGAAGGTAATGTGTTGAGTATTGTGGTTGAGGCTGCTCGCCGCCTACTTTAATTGCGTCATTACTGGCTCGTTTACTTACGCTTTCACTCGGTTGTGAATAAACAGTAGACGAGCCCAGTTCACTTTCTCTCTTGGTTTATTTTCATCTTTATCGCTCATTTTATTAATGCCTGCTTAATTGCAGGTATTTTTTCTGATTTTTTTCGAGGCATAATCTGTTATGGTTTTGAGAACAATCAACATTATAGGTAAGAAGATGATGACCAAAACACCTTATTTGCACCCTTCAGTATTGCCTCTTAAAGGCGGCGTTAATTTCCGTGACCTTGGTGGGAAAAAATTAGCGAATGGTAATAAAATTAAGTCAGGTTTATTGTTTCGCTCAGGGGCTCTCAACCATTTAACTGAAGAGGATTTGATCATTTTACAAGATCAAAATCTCTATCAGATATTAGATTATCGCGATGTTGCTGAAATTAAATCAAAACCAGATATTGTTTGGGATGGCGCTCATTATGTTAATGCACCTGCAAACCCTATGGCTAAAGAGGTGAGTGCTGATCTTGATAAATTAACCCCTGAACTCCTTGAAAAATTTGATCCTAAAATTTTCATGAACCGTCTTTACGAACTGCTGCCGCTAAATAATCCAGCTTATTATCAACTGGTGAATATGCTAAAGCAGCCAGAAAAAGGTGGTATCGTTCAGCACTGTGCCGTTGGTAAAGATCGTACCGGCGTTGGTTCAGCTTTAGTACTATTTGCACTTGGCGCTGACTTAGATACCGTCATGGAAGATTACTTGCTAACAAACGAAACGTTGGCCCCATATCGCAAGCATTTACTGGAAGAACACGCCCAGAGAATGAGCGAAAGCGCAGTGAAGAAGTTTGAATATGTCTATTCAGTACGCGAAGAGTTTTTACTGACAGCGATAAATAGTATAAATAATCATTATGGCAGCATTGATAAGTGGTTAGAGACGGATTTTGGTTTGGATAAGTCTGGTCGCAGCGTGCTGCAAAGCTATTTTATCGAATAGTTAGTTTAATATTGGTTTATTACATATTCGTTAATGTACTCACCAAGTTATCATTAAGGGAGAAATGACGGTGACACTAAATGAAATAGTCCATGCGGTGACTGAGTTTACCCGTGAACATGAAATATGGGCACTACCAATCATTTTCTTTCTCGCTTTTGGTGAATCTTTAGCATTTTTATCCTTACTGTTACCTGCGACCGTCATTTTACTTGGCTTAGGGGCTTTAATCGGAGAAAGCGGTATCACATTTTGGCCTGTATGGCTTGCCGCGACATTAGGCGCGTTTTTTGGTGATTGGCTTTCTTACTGGTTTGGTTTTCACTACAAAGACAATGTTCGTAAAATGTGGCCTATTTCTCGTAAACCACAGATGATAGATCGCGGGCAGCACTTCTTTAATCGTTGGGGGATCTGGAGCGTATTTTTAGGACGTTTCTTTGGACCATTTAGAGCCGTAGTGCCTTTAGTTGCAGGCATCTGTAAAATGCCGAAACGTTACTTTCAGGTCGCGAATATTGTTTCTGCGATGATATGGGCATTCGGTATATTAGCGCCAGGCGCTTTTGGCCTACGTTGGTTGGCTCATTGGATGGGATAAGCTGCGAAGCTGTTCGCAATTTATGGCTTACTTCAAATTACTTCTGGACAGATATACAGTATCCGATTACTTTACATTGGATCACGTAATGTAAGGATTTAACAGTGGATACCTCTCTACTATATGGGGTTATTGGTGCCCTCGGTGGTATTTTAATTGGCGGTTTGGCTGTCTGGTTTTCTATTGCACAAAAATTGAGCCAAAAAGAACAAGAACTCCAACAAGTTAACCGTCAGCTTGCGGCAAGCGATGAAAAAAACATCCATCTTTCTGAATGGAAAATGGAGTATGAGCGTCTTGATCAAGAGCTGCGTACATTGCGAGACATTAACCGTGAGCAGGAAGCTGAACTACGGGAAATCACCACACGTTTTGAACAAAATCAATTAGCTAACGAAGAAAAACAAAGGCTATTGCAAAATAGTGAGCAGCGGCTGACCACACAATTTGAAAATTTGGCAAACCGTATTTTCGAACAAAGTGAACGACGAGTGTCAGAGCAGCAACAGAAAAGCTTAATCGCCATGCTGTCACCATTTCGTGAGCAACTTGAAGGTTTCCGCCAGCAAGTTCAACAAAGTTTTGGGGAAGAGGCTAAAGAACGGCACACCTTGGCTTATGAAATTCGTCAATTACAACAGTTAAACAATCAAATGACGAAAGAAGCCGTTAATTTAACGCGTGCTCTCAAAGGTGATAATAAAATTCAAGGGAATTGGGGAGAAACGATTTTGACTCGTATCCTTGAAGCTTCTGGCTTACGTCAAGGTAGTGAGTTTGAGACACAGGTGAGTATAAACACAAGCTACAATAGCCGTTATCAACCCGATGTGATTATTCGCCTACCTGAAGGCAAGGACGTCATTGTTGATGCTAAAATGTCATTAGTCGCCTATGAAAACTATTTCAATAGTGAAGATCCTGAAGAACAAGCCTATGCACTCAAAAATCATGTCGCTTCAATTCGTAATCATATGCGTGGTTTAAGCCGTAAAGATTATCACCAATTACCAGGAATACGCTCCCTTGATTATGTCTTGATGTTCATTCCGATTGAACCTGCGTATTTGTTAGCTTTAAAAGAATCGCCTGAGTTACTTGATGAAGGGATAAAACAGAATATCATGTTAGTGTGTCCTTCTACCTTATTGGTTGCAGTGAGAACAATCAATAACTTATGGCGGTACGAACGACAAGGACAAAATGCGCAAGAAATTGCGACAAAAGCAGCGAAAATGTATGATAAGTTGCGCCTTTTTGTCGAGGATATGCAGCTTTTAGGCGCCAGCTTAGATAAAGCAGATCAGGCTTACCAATCAGCAATGAAAAGGCTAGCAGAAGGCCGAGGAAATTTGATTAGCCAAGCAGAAAGCTTTAAAGAAATGGGAGTAGAGGTAAAGCAGCCAATCTCCGCTCAATTAGTTGAAAAGTCAGATAAGCCATATTGTGCGGAATCTTAGACTTCTTGATAGGGTTTTACCTCAAAGGCTGTTACACTTCCTACAAAAGTTTGAATTATAAACAGGCATAATAGAAATGACAGAACCAACAAAAGAAACTATTGATTTTGGTTTCCGTACAGTAGGCAAAGAAGATAAAGTTGGCCTAGTAGCAAATGTTTTTCATTCTGTAGCATCAAAATATGATTTGATGAATGATTTAATGTCGTTTGGCATTCATCGTGTCTGGAAACGTTTTACGATAGAAGCCAGTGGTGTGCGTCGTAATCAACGCGTTCTAGATCTGGCGGGTGGAACCGGCGATTTAACCGCTAAATTTTCTCGCCTTGTCGGTGAAAAAGGCGAAGTGATTCTCGCTGATATCAATGATTCCATGTTAAAAATGGGGCGTGAAAAGTTACGTGACCTTGGTATCGTTGGTAATGTTAGCTATGTTCAAGCTAATGCTGAGGAGTTGCCGTTCCCAGATAATTATTTTGATTGTATCACTATCTCTTTTGGTCTGCGTAATGTCACAGACAAAGATAAAGCGTTGCGCTCAATGTTTCGAGTGTTAAAGCCAGGTGGACGTTTGCTTGTTCTTGAATTCTCTAAACCTGTTATTGAGCCACTGAATAAAGCTTATGATGCGTATTCATTCCATGTTTTGCCACGTATTGGGCAAGCAGTCGTTGGTGATCCTGAGAGCTACCGTTATCTCGCTGAATCTATTCGTATGCATCCTGACCAAGAAACACTGAAATCCATGATGGAAAATGCAGGTTTTGAACAGGTTACTTATACCAATATGACAGGTGGTATCGTCGCATTGCATAAAGGGTTTAAATTCTAAGATGGAAGCCACGTCAGCACAGTCAGAAAGCCAAAATACCGTATTATATTCTTTAATGACGGCATTCATGGAAACATGTATGAATCATATGTTATTTAAAGAATCGGTCTTAAAACCCGCTAGAGCACGCTTAGCGGGTAAAGTCATGTCGGTCGACTTAAAAGAGCTCAATCAAACGTTGACGCTGATTTTTACTGATAACCATGTTGATGTGTTAAGCCAATGGTGTGAACCTGCTGATTGTACAATCAAAACATCCCTGTTTACGTTGATTAAACTAAAGGATAAACAGCAATTATCACAGCTAATTAATAGTGGTGAAATTGTTATTGAAGGTGATATGCAGGTTGTTCAGCATTGGTCGTCGCTGTTAGATATGGCCATTTGGGACCCCGCCCATTATCTGTCACCTTATCTCGGCGATGTTGCCGCGCAAGGGATTAGCCAAATCGTTCAAAAGGGAAGTAAACTTGTTTCACATCTAGCATGTCGACAAAAAACGTACCTAAAAGATACATTGCTTGAAGAATGGAAAATGGCGCCAAATCCGCTAGAACTGGCTTATTTTAGTGATGAAGTTGAGCAGGTTGCTGAGTCCTTAAATCAGCTAGAAATGCGGTTACGCCAGCTGGAGGAGCATAATGACGCCCGGTGAAATAAAACGCCTTTACTTTATTATTCGGGTATTCCTCTCATATGGTTTAGATGAATTAATCCCAAAAGTTAAACTCACGTTACCCCTTCGGATCGGTCGCTTTGGTTTCTTTTGGATCAAGAATCAACATCCAGAAAAAGAAGTGGGTGAGCGATTACGTTTAGCGTTACAAGAGTTGGGGCCGGTATGGATTAAATTTGGTCAGATGTTATCGACTCGCCGAGACCTTTTCCCTCCAACAATTGCTGATCAACTCTCTTTACTACAAGATAAAGTCGCTAGCTTTGACGGTAAATTGGCGCGTCGCTACATTGAAGAATCATTAGGTGGGCCATTAGAACAATGGTTCGATGATTTTGATGAAAAAGCCCTCGCCTCAGCGTCAATCGCTCAAGTCCATACTGCCAAGCTGAAAGAAAATGGCAAAGAGGTTGTTTTAAAAGTCATTCGTCCTGATATCTTGCCAGTGATTAAAGCTGATGTGAAACTCATGTACCGCATCGCTAATTGGGTGCCTTTGTTACCAGACGGCCGTCGTTTACGCCCTAAAGAAGTCGTGCGTGAATACGAAAAAACGTTAATCGATGAGCTGAATCTTTTACGTGAATCAGCCAATGCTATCCAGCTGCGTCGTAACTTTGAAAATAGCTCTATGTTGTATGTGCCTGAAGTTTATGCGGATTATTGCCGTGAAAATGTGATGGTCATGGAGCGCATCTACGGAATCCCTGTGTCGGATATCTCGGCTTTAAAAGCTCAGGGAACAAATATGAAAATCTTGGCTGAAAGAGGCGTCAAAGTCTTCTTTACCCAAGTTTTTCGTGACAGTTTCTTCCATGCGGATATGCATCCAGGCAATATTTTTGTGAGTTATGAACACCCTGAAGATCCACTTTATATTGGCATTGATTGTGGTATTGTAGGGTCATTAAATAAAGAAGATAAGCGTTATTTAGCGGAAAACTTTATTGCGTTCTTTAACCGCGACTATCGTAAGGTGGCGGAGTTACATGTCGATTCAGGTTGGGTACCTGCTGATACCAACGTTGAGGATTTTGAGTTTGCTATCAGAACGGTGTGCGAACCAATCTTTGAAAAGCCACTGGCTGAAATTTCGTTTGGGCATGTCCTGCTGAATCTATTTAATACTGCTCGTCGCTTCAATATGGAAGTGCAACCACAGCTAGTATTGCTACAAAAAACCTTACTTTATGTTGAAGGTTTAGGTCGTCAGCTTTATCCCCAACTTGATTTGTGGAAGACGGCGAAGCCATTTTTAGAAGATTGGATACATAGCCAAGTTGGTATTCCAGCTATTACTCAAGCTTTAAAAGAAAAGGCACCTTATTGGGCAGAAAAAATGCCTGAAATTCCTGATTTAATTTATGGCGCTTTACGTCAACATAAATTCCTACAATCGAATATTGAACAACTTACTGATCAATTAAAGGAACAACGTAGCAAACAGCGTAAGTCTCAGTACCTATTAGGAATGGGGGCAACACTGATTCTTTGCGGTAGTTTATTCTTTATTTTTGAGTCAACCTCAATGGCGACAGCATTTATGACTATTGGTGCGTTGTCATGGGTTATAGGTTGGTATAAATCAGGAAAAAATTAAGTAAACCTTGTTTTGCGACAAGTTTATAAGCCTGTGAATATTTCCGTATTGAGAGCAGGTTGTATATAATGGGATAAATAACTATTGATCCCACTTTTACAGAGGTATAAACAATGGAATCAACTATTTCAATGGCCGCTTTTGGTAGCCCTTGGCAACTTATTATTATTGCTCTACTTATTATTTTAATTTTCGGAACCAAAAAGCTGCGCTCTCTGGGATCTGACTTAGGTGAATCATTGAAAGGCTTTAAAAAAGCAATGAACGATGATGAAGCTGCAAAGGCTGCAAAAGAAGAGCAAGAAAAACAAGATGCTGATTTTGCACCTAAAAATATTACAGAGCAACAGGCTGCTGAGAAGAAAGACAGCCCAGTTGAGAGCAAAAATAAAGAGCAGGGTTAAACCGTGTTTGACATAGGTTTCAGTGAACTGCTGCTTGTTGCAGTTATTGGTCTTGTCGTATTAGGCCCTGAGCGTCTACCAGTGGCAGTGAGAACTGTTGCTGGTTGGATCCGTGCTATGCGCTCTTTAGCCGCTAATGTGCAAAATGAATTGTCACAAGAACTCAAATTGCAAGAATTGCAAGAGACCTTGAAAAAAGTTGAGGAGAAAGCTGGTATGGAAACGCTTTCTCCTGAGCTAAAACAATCTATGGATGAGCTTCGCCAAGCAGCACAATCATTAAAATCAGGTTATCAAGCGACGACAGAGGGTGTTGAAAGCGAATTGCAAAAAGCGAAAGAATTAACTGACAACTATGATAGTGCAGTTAAAGATGCTCAAAACAATGCTTCAAAAACTCAAGAGTCAGACCCTGATCCTGAACATGCAGCAAAAATGGCAGAAGTGGTTGAAGAGCCAGTAACGTTATCAGCGCAAAGCGACGACGCTCAACAAACTGCATCGACAACGAAAAAAAATCCTAATCAGACTGAAAGCGAAAAATAGAACATGGCTGTAAATGATACACAACCACTTATTAGCCACCTCATTGAACTCAGGAAGCGGCTGCTAAACTGTTTGATTACGGTTTTGATTGTTTTCGCTGCTTTGGCTTACTTCTCAAATGACATTTATCGGTTAGTTGCCGCCCCTTTGATTGATAAGCTCCCTGTTGGTTCTCAAATGAGTGCAACAGATGTGGCATCTACATTCTTTACCCCAATTAAACTGACAATGATGGTATCGATATTTGTATCAATACCGGTCATTCTGTATCAAATTTGGGCGTTTATAGCACCTGCGTTATATAAGCACGAACGTAGATTAATGCTGCCTTTGTTGGTTTCGAGCAGCTTCCTTTTCTATTTAGGAATGGCATTTGCTTATTTTGTGGTTTTCCCATTAGCATTCGGCTTCTTTGTGAAAACGACACCCGATAGCGTTAATTTTATTCCGGATATTAGCAAATATCTCAGTTTTGTTATGACGCTATTTATGGCATTTGGTGCCGCATTTGAGGTGCCTATAGCCATTATTCTCTTATGCTGGACGGGAGTGACAACGCCGGAATCATTAAAACGTAAACGCCCATATATTTTAGTTGGTGCATTTATTGTTGGGATGTTCCTAACGCCACCAGACGTTCTCTCTCAGACTTTACTTGCCGTTCCGATGTACTTACTTTTTGAGTTGGGGGTACTTTTATCTAACTTTTATGTAGGTAAAGGTCGACGGAAGGCGGATGAAGAAGAAAACGAAGAAAACGAAGAAAAAGAAGATTCTTAGTTCATGACTATTGAATTAACAAAAAAGCCCACTCGATGTGGGCCTTTTTATTTCTATTGAGGTAATTTTTTAAATTGAGAGTTATCAAGCACTTTAGATACATTTTTATTTAAAATATTCAGCAATAAGATGGATCGCGACTCACCATTTGGCTCATCATAGATAGCTTGTATACCGGAAAAAATACCTTCTGTAATTAAAACATTATCACCATGCACTGGTGTTTCAGGGGCGACAAGATGAGACAGTGGAGCCTGTTGCAAGAGCTCTATAATTTCATCGGGTACAACGGCAGGTAGTTGCCCAAAACGCACAAAATGACTTACACCTCGTGTTGATTGGATTGTTGTCGTATGGATGTCATTATGATCAAATTTCACAAATAGGTAGTTAGGGAATAGAGCTTCTTGTACTGTCACCCGTTTTCCTCTAACCACTTTTTCTATCTCTGTCATCGGGGTCATGCAAATGACACTTTGCCTATTCAAGTGCTCTATGGCCCTATCAATTTGCCCTCGTTTACAATATAGCAAATACCACTTTTCCATTTTTCTAACCCACGCGACAAAATTATGCTCATCATAACAAATTAACACATAAAAATGTGACTAATCCATTAAGTAAGAATATCATTCAGAATCAGAAACATATATTAACTTAAACTTACTCAAGAGAGTTAACCATAGTATAACAACTCGTTATCTAGGAGACAGCATGGAAATATTTTTATTAAGTAATGGTAAGCTTCCTAATAATCCAGTATGGCTAAGCTACGCATTACCTCGTATTCACGAAATGATTGCCCGTAAAAATATTAAGTCAGCAGTATTAGTGCCTTATGCAATATTACGCGGTTCGCATGATGAACGTGCGGAACAGCTAAGTGAATCTTTAGGGATCAAAGTCACCTCGATAGAGCATTTCTCTAGTCCTGTAGAAGCAATTGAACAAGCGGAATGTATTCTTGTTAGCGGGGGTAATACTTGGTGGTTAAATAAATGTCTGCATGAAAATGGGCTTATTGTGGCTATTCAGCGTGCGGTGAGAGAACGTGATGTGCCATATATTGGTTGGAGTGCAGGTTGTAATGTCGCGACACCAAGTATTCGTACAACCAATGATATGCCAGTGAGTAATGCGGCAATTATGCCATCTTTGGGGCTCTTTCCATTGCAAATAAATCCTCATTATATTGATGCGCATATCTCTGGTCATATGGGGGAAACTCGCGATGAAAGATTGCAAGAATTTTGTGTGATCAACCCACATGAAGTCGTTGTTGCACTAAGGGAAGGCAGTGGGTTACAAATTAAGGGGAATACACTGGAGTATTTCAGTGGAAAAGGTGATGGTTTTAAATTATTTAAGCACAATCAGGTATTTCCTGAACAGTTTGATACTTTATCATTAAAATCACTGGTTCCATTTGTTTGTCAGTAAAGTAATCAGTTTTTAGAGATAAACATATTGATTACAAATAGTTTTTATGGGTAACTTGTAACCTTTGCCGGACGTCTTATAATGAGACTCCCTCTGTAATAGTAAAAGATGACAATGAAATACCGTGACCTAAGAGACTTCATTGCCCAGCTTGAAAAGCAAGGCGAATTAAAACGTATTACGATGGAAGTCGATCCTTACCTCGAAATGACGGAAATAGCCGATCGCACGCTTAGAGCAGGGGGCCCGGCATTATTATTTGAAAACCCCAAAGGGTATAATATGCCTGTCTTATGCAATCTGTTTGGTACGACTAAACGTGTTGCCATGGGAATGGGGCAAGAAGATATCAAAGCCTTACATGATGTGGGTAAGTTGCTTGCTTTCCTGAAAGAGCCAGATCCCCCGAAGGGATTCCGTGATTTATTCGATAAATTACCTAAATTTAAACAAGTATTGAATATGCCGGCGAAACGGCTAAGCTCAGCACCTTGCCAAGAGCAAATTTGGACTGGTGATGATGTCGATCTGACTAAAATTCCTGTGATGCATTGTTGGCCTGAGGATGCCGCGCCACTCATTACGTGGGGATTAACCGTCACGAGAGGTCCGAATAAAGAACGCCAAAACTTAGGTATCTATCGCCAGCAAGTGTTAGGTAAAAATAAAGTCATTATGCGCTGGCTTTCACATCGTGGTGGCGCTCTTGATTACCAAGAGTGGTGCCAACAGCATCCGGGGGAAAAGTTCCCCGTGGCGGTTGCACTAGGAGCAGATCCTGCAACTATTTTGGGGGCAGTGACACCCGTTCCGGATACATTATCTGAATATGCCTTTGCAGGATTATTGCGCGGTAATAAAACAGAGGTTGTTAAATGTATTTCTAATGACCTTGAGGTGCCCGCTGGGGCTGAGATTATCTTAGAAGGGTATATTGAGCCGGGAGAGCTTGCCCCCGAAGGACCTTATGGGGATCACACCGGTTATTATAATGAAATCGATAGTTTCCCTGTATTTACAGTGACTCATATTACACAGCGTCGCAATGCCATTTATCATTCCACCTATACAGGCAGACCACCTGATGAGCCAGCCGTACTTGGTGAAGCACTAAATGAAGTTTTAGTGCCTATTTTGCAAAAGCAATTCCCAGAAATTGTTGATTTTTATTTGCCTCCTGAAGGTTGCTCGTATCGCCTCGCGGTTGTCACCATGAAGAAACAATACGCAGGTCATGCAAAACGCGTCATGATGGGGGTTTGGTCTTATCTTCGCCAATTTATGTACACAAAATTTGTCATTGTTTGTGATGATGATATCAATGCGCGTGACTGGAAAGATGTGATCTGGGCGATAACCACACGTATGGATCCTGCCCGTGATACTGTTATGATGGAAAATACACCGATTGACTATCTTGATTTTGCTTCACCAGTGTCAGGTTTGGGCTCGAAAATGGGGCTAGATGCCACCAATAAATGGCCTGGGGAAACAAACAGGGAGTGGGGCAGACCAATAGTAATGGATGAAAAAGTGAAGTCGCGTATAGATGATATTTGGGAACAATTGAATATTTTTGAAAAATAAGAGGGGATCCATGGCAACTTTGAGCTGCAAAGTCACATCTGTTGAGTCCATAACTGATACTGTATATCGGGTTATTTTGTTGCCGGATGGTCCTTTTCATTTTAAAGCGGGCCAGTATCTTATGGTGGTAATGGACGAACGTGATAAGCGCCCATTTTCCATGGCTTCTACACCCGCGAATAACGAAACAATTGAACTTCATATTGGGGCTTCGGAGATTAATCTTTATGCCATGGCGGTGATGGATAGAATTTTAGACCAACGCCGCATTGATATTGATATCCCACACGGTAAAGCTTGGTTTAGAGAAAATAGCCAAAACCCCATGATTTTAGTCGCGGGGGGAACCGGTTTCTCATACACACATTCAATATTACTGGCTGCGTTGATGGAGAACCCTTCTCGAGACATTACTTTCTATTGGGGAGGGCGCCAATTAGAACATCTTTATGATTTAGGTGAGCTTCAGGCGCTGAGTGAACGTTACTCGAATTTAAAAATTGTGCCCATCGTAGAACAGCCTGATGAGTTATGGCGAGGACGATCAGGAACGGTATTAAGCGCGGTCTTAGAAGACTTTGGCGATTTGTCTTCTTATGACATCTATATCGCAGGGCGTTTTGAAATGGCAAAAATCGCTAGAGAACGCTTTTGTGCCGAGCGTAATGCAAAACCTGAGCAACTGTTCGGTGATGCTTACGAGTTTATTTAAAACACGCAATGGCTTCGTTTCGAATATATTGAGACTGAATGTGGCGTCTATTGAAATTTATTATGCCACTGAGGCTTTTTCATTGTGTTTATTGATGATTTTTATTCTATGATGCTCTTTTCGCAATGGTTGTAGTGACAGCGGAACAATATCATTGATTGGCTAATTGTCTTTAGCGTATTGCTTCACAAAATAAAAAGCCCGCCCCTGACTAGGCGGGAATGTTGACAACATACAACAACACGACGGCAACTAGCGGTATACCCTTGATACTTCAATTGGTATATGCCTTGGCAATGTGGCTCAGAATACGTAATAAAATAAATTTTCTGAGCGCACCTTTATTATTGGCAAACTACCATTCAAACTATTTTGGGTATAAACGTTATATACGCTCTATGATGGTTGCGATTCCCTGACCAAAGCCTATACACATTGTTGCTAGACCAAATTGTTTGTCTTTTTGCTCTAATTGATTGAGTAATGCGGTTGTTATCCTTGCTCCTGAGCATCCTAAAGGATGGCCTAGTGCAATAGCACCTCCATTAAGGTTAACTTTTTCATCAATTTGATTTTCAGGTAGTTTCAGCCCTTTTAGGCAGGCAATTGATTGAGCTGCAAACGCTTCATTTAACTCAATCACATCCATATCGGCTAGTGATAATCCAGCCCGCTTAAGTGCTAATTCTGTTGCAGGAACAGGCCCAAAGCCCATGATAGATGGATCACAGCCGACTACAGCCATGGCGCGAACTCTAGCTCTCGGCTTCAGCCCTTGTTTATGCGCGTAACTTTCGCTAGTGATTAACATCGCTGATGCACCATCCGAAAGTGCCGACGAGTTACCCGCAGTTACAGTACCGCTGACAGGATCAAAGACGGGACGTAATGACGCTAAGCTTTCAAGATTGGCATCAAAACGAATGACCTCGTCGTAATTCACGGCAAAGAGATTGCCATTGCTATCATGCCCAGCAATAGGGGCTATTTCTTGCTTAAACTGCCCGTTTCTCGTTGCTTCTGTTGCCCGTTGATGTGACCTGAGCGCAAATGCATCTTGTTCTTCGCGACTAATTTTATACATTTTTGCCAGCATTTCTGCGGTTAAACCCATAGCGCCAGCTGCTTTTGCGACTCGTAGTGTTAATTTAGGGTTGAAATCAATACCATGTGTCATTGGAACATGGCCCATATGTTCAACACCGCCGATTAATACCGAGTGCGCATCACCCGTCATTATCAATCGGCTTGCATCATGCAAAGCTTGCATGGATGAACCACATAAACGGTTGACAGTGACCGCTGGAACGGTGTGTGGAATATCAGTCAGTAACGCAGCATTTTTCGCAATATTAAAACCTTGTTCAAGGGTTTGCTGTACGCATCCCCAAATAATGTCATCGAGGTCTTTCTTGCTTGCGTTAGGATTGCGTTCAAAAATTACATTCATTAAATGTGCTGAGAGGTCTTCCGCTCGGACATGGCGAAATACACCGCCTTTTGAACGCCCCATAGGTGTACGTATTCCATCGATAATAACGACATTTTCCATACTATTAGCCTCTCGCAACTTTTTTAACATCAATTGCCACTACAGGTGGCAGCGCATAATAACTGGAATTGGTCTGTGATTTTTCTTTGAGACCCTCAGGAATTTGATACAGTGGGCTTAATTGAGCATATGTTTCAGCTGTTTTAGCATAGGATTGTGTACCCACTGTATCTAAATAGCGGAATGCGCCTCCACGGAAAGGAGGGAAACCAAGACCATAAACGAGTGCAATGTCAGCATCCGCTGGGCTTTGAATAATACCTTCTTCTAGGCAACGAACGACTTCATTGATCATTGGGATCATCATACGTGCGATGATCTCTTCTTTAGTAAATGAACGTTTTCCTTTACTAATTGACGCTAATAACGCATCAGTCTCTGGGTCATCGACCTTTTTCGGTTTTCCTTTTTTATCTTTTTCGTATTGATAAAAACCTTTGCCATTTTTTTGCCCAAAGCGTTGTGCTTCAAACATCACATCGATGGCATTCTTATTGGTCTTGCTCATACGCTCAGGGAAACCTAAAGCCATTACCTGTTCTGCGTGAAAAGCGGTATCGATCCCAACAACATCAAGTAGATAAGCGGGGCCCATAGGCCAGCCAAATTCTTTTTCCATGACTTTATCGATTTCTCTGAAGTCGGCACCATCCTGTAATAGCAAGTTAAAACCTGCAAAATAAGGAAAAAGAACCCTATTGACAAAGAACCCTGGGCAATCATTAACGACGATGGGGGTTTTACCCATTTTATTTGCGTAGGCAACAACTTTAGCGATGGTCTCATCGGTCGTTTTTTCACCGCGAATAATTTCAACCAATGGCATGCGGTGCACAGGGTTAAAGAAGTGCATTCCACAGAAATTTTCAGGTTTCTTCAGTGATTTGGCTAGTTCAGTAATCGGAATAGTAGAGGTATTGGATGCTAAGATTGTTTCAGGGCTAACTAATGCCTCAACTTCAGAGAGAACAGCCGCTTTAATTTTAGGATTCTCAATAACCGCTTCGACGACCACTTGTGCATTTTCAATGCCCGAGTAGGAGAGAGAAGGGTGAATGGATGCGAGAGTTTTCGCCATTTTTGAAGCGTTGATTTTGCCTCTTTCAAATTGAGCATTTAATAATTTATGGGCTTCTTCAGTGCCTAAATCTAACGATTTTTCATTAATATCTTTCATCAGCACAGATACACCTTTGCTGGCTGATTGGTAGGCGATCCCGCCACCCATAATACCCGCGCCGAGTACGGCTGCATGTTTAGGGGCTTCTACATGGCGAGAAAGTCGTTTGCTAGTAGACTTAACTTGTTGGTCATTTAAGAAAATACTGACTAATGAACGAGCGACGTCACTGTGTGCAAGGGGAACAAAAGCGGCCATTTCATGTTTTAGCGCTTCATCACGAGAACAATTAGCGGCTTTTTCAATAGTATTGACTGCTGCCATTGGGGCTGGGTAATGTTTTCCCGCAACCTTATAAACCATTCCTTTCGCAACATTAAAGCTCATTGTTTGCTCAATAGGACTAAGTTGCAATGGTTGTAATTTCGGTTGACGTCGTTGCTGCCAATTAATCGCCCCAGAAATAGCTGACTCAATCAATTCTAATGCAGCTTGAGGGAGTTTTTCTGTTTCAACAACCGCATCCACTAATCCCATTTTTAACGCTTCGGCTGCACTGACATCTTTACCTGCGGTAATAATTTCGAGAGCGCTATCTAAGCCAATGAGTCTAGGCAAGCGGACTGATCCACCAAAGCCAGGCATAATACCTAACTTAGTTTCAGGTAAACCTACGCGAGCATCTGGAGAGGCAATTCGTAAGTCGGTGGAAAGAATACATTCACAGCCGCCACCTAACGCGTAGCCATTAATGGCACTCACAGTAGGAACAGGCAAATCTTCTATACGATTAAAAATGCGATTTGCGTAGCTTAGCCATTCACTTAACATTTCTGCTGGTGCTTCAAAAAGAGAAAGAAATTCTTTGATATCAGCACCAACGATAAAAGCCGGTTTGTCAGATCTTAAAATAACACCCAAGAGTTCTGTTTGCTGTTCAAGAGTAGCAACTGCTTCATCAAGTGAAGCAACGGTATGAGTATCTAACTTATTTATTGGCTCGGCTGAGTTAAAAACGAGTTCTGCAATACCTGTTTTCAACCATTGAACATAGATTGTTTCACTTTGATAAAGCATGCCGCTCTCCTTATGATGATTTTATCATCTGGTACGACCAGATAGAATTGAGTGTGACTAGAATGTTAATAAAATGCAAATAATCAATAACAAAAGTGGAATGTTGATCACAGCAAACAGTAGGAATACAGGTTGATGAAAATAGTATTTTATTTACCAATCAATTAATTAAAGGGTTTTCTGTTTAGACTGCATACCAGTAAATTAAAGAACGTGCTAAGCTTTCATTTTCTAAATAAAGCTGAAAGGTTGAATGAAATGGAAAAACTGACTGCACTCTACGCTGAACATATTAAAACTTTGCAAACAACAACTCAGCAAGTCTTACAGCGCAGCAAGCTAGACGCCATACTGATTCATTCTGGTGAACCTCTACGTATCTTCCTTGATGACAGTGATTACCCCTTTAAAGTCAATCCTCACTTTAAAGCATGGGTACCTGTAACGGATGTCCCACATTCGTGGTTATTAGTTGATGGCGTAAATAAACCTAAATTATGGTTTTATTCACCTGTTGATTATTGGCACAGTGTTGAACCGCTACCGAATAGTTTCTGGACAAAAGAAGTTGAACTTATTCATTTAAAAAATGCTGACGATATTAGCCAATTTTTAGCGAATCTTTCTAAGGATAATATGGCATATATTGGTTCTGCTAAAGAAAGAGCAGAATCATTAGGTATTCGCTTACAAAACATTAACCCAAAACCTGTTATTGATTTTTACCATTTTCACCGCTCATATAAAACGGATTATGAGATGTACTGCATGCGTGAAGCTCAGAAAATGGCGGTAAACGGCCATTTATCGGCATTTGAAGCTTTTCAAGCGGGTATGAGTGAGTTTGATATCAATATTAGCTACTTACAGGCGACAGGCCATCGTGATACCGATGTTCCTTACGGTAATATTGTTGCGCTGAATGAAAATGCGGCTGTATTGCATTACACCAAATTACAGCAACAAGCGCCGAGTGAGATTAGAAGCTTTTTGATCGACGCGGGTGCAGAATATAATGGCTATGCCGCAGATATCACACGCACTTATGCAGCAAAAGGCAAAAGTGACTTCGCTGCACTCGTTGCTGATTTAAATAAAGAGCAGTTATCACTCATCGACACGATTAAAGCGGGTGTTCGTTATACGGATTATCATGTCGATATGCATCATAGAATTGCCAAGTTATTGAAAAAACATTCAATAATTAAAGGGGTAAGTGAAGAAGTTATGGTGGAAAAAGGGCTCACTACGCCATTTTTACCTCATGGCTTAGGTCATCCTTTAGGGCTACAAGTCCATGATGCTGCTGGCTTTATGCAAGATGAAGAGGGAACATTACTTGCCGCACCGAAAATGTACCCATTCTTGCGTTGCACTCGTGTACTTGAACCGAGAATGGTCGTAACCATTGAGCCAGGCTTATATTTTATTGAATCCTTGTTATCATCTTGGCGTTCTAGCGAGTTTAATCAATATTTTAATTGGGAAAAGATTGAACAATTCAAGCCATATGGTGGTATTCGTATTGAAGACAACATTATCATTCACCATAATCGAGTTGAAAATATGACGCGAGATTTGCAATTACCGTAATGAAAGCTTATTTAATACCGGCTGAATCTATTTCTTATACAGAAGAAATTAAGAAAAGCCGTTTTATTACCTATCTTGCACATACCGATGGTATTGATGCTGCAAAAGATTATATTCAATCGATTAAAGCACAATACCCAGATGCTCGGCACCATTGCTGGGCATTTGTTGCTGGGCGTCCCGATGACTCCCAGCAGCTTGGTTTTTCTGACGATGGCGAGCCGACTGGTACGGCAGGAAAGCCAATAATGGCACAATTACTTGGAAGTCATTTAGGTGAGGTTACTTGCGTCGTTGTGCGTTATTTTGGTGGGATTAAGTTAGGCACAGGGGGTTTAGTTAAAGCTTACGGTAACGGAGCTCAACAGGCACTTAAGTTATTACCAACACAGACGAAAGTACCCCAAAAATTTTTTCATCTCGTTTGTGATTATTCATTTATTAATACGGTCGAGCAGTTGGTTGCGCAAGTGAATGGTATGATTGTGCATAGCGAATACAATGAAACAGTTTTCTTGCGAATTGCAATTCCTGCTACCTTAGAACACGAAGTCAATGATAAATTACGCGATATGAGTCGCGGAGCTTTAGAGCTTATACCGGAATCTGAATCGTTAATTGGTTAGCAAGGAACCTGCCGAATGCATTTTCGTGCAATAACCCGTATTGTCGGGCTACTCGTCATTATTTTCTCTTTTACCATGGTTGTTCCTGGTATTGTTGCGTTAATTTATCGTGATGGCGCTGGACGAGCATTTAGTCAAACTTTTGTTGCGGCTTTAGTGATCGGTCTGCTTTTGTGGATCCCTACCCGTAATAGCAAACATGAACTTAAAGCAAAAGAAGGTTTCTTAATCGTAGTATTATTTTGGACAGTTCTTGGTAGCGTAGGGGCATTACCCTTTATTTTCTCTGAGAAGCCAAATCTCTCAATAACGGATGCTTTCTTTGAGTCTTTTTCTGGATTAACGACAACGGGTGCAACAACGTTAACAGGCTTAGATACGCTGCCTAAAGCGATTTTATTTTATCGACAAATGTTACAATGGCTTGGCGGCATGGGGATCATTGTACTCGCTGTGGCTATTCTCCCATTATTGGGGGTTGGGGGAATGCAGCTTTATCGAGCTGAAATGCCGGGGCCACTGAAAGATAATAAGATGCGTCCTCGTATTGCGGAAACCGCGAAAACACTTTGGCTGATTTATGTCTTACTGACCATTATTTGTGCAATCGCACTGTGGATCGCTGGAATGGATGTTTTTGATGCGATTTCCCATAGTTTTTCAACAATAGCGATTGGCGGCTTCTCAACTCATGATGCAAGTGTCGGCTATTTTAATAGTCCTGCTATCAATACCATTATTGCAATTTTCTTGCTGATATCGGGTTGTAATTTCGGTTTACATTTTGCGGTATTAACTGGACGTAGCTTAGGGATCTATTGGCGTGATCCTGAATTTAAAACATTTATTAGCTTTCAGTTAGTGCTCGTTATTATTTGTACATTGGTTTTACTCTATCATTCAGTCTATGGTTCTTTCGGACAGACACTTGATCAAGCTTTTTTCCAAGTTGTCTCAATGGCTACAACGGCAGGCTTTACAACTGATAGCTTTGCAGGATGGCCTTTATTTTTACCCATGCTTCTATTATGTGCGGCATTTGTGGGTGGCTGTGCTGGATCGACGGGGGGGGGGTTAAAGGTTATCCGTATTTTATTACTGTTTTTGCAAGGTTCCCGAGAGTTAAAAAGGTTGGTCCATCCTAATGCGGTTTATACCATAAAATTAGGCCAAAGAGCATTACCTGAGAGGATCATTGAAGCTGTTTGGGGATTCTTTTCTGCTTATGCATTGGTATTTGTAGTGAGTCTACTTCTGTTAATCGCGACGGGTGTTGATGAGTTTTCTGCTTTTTCTGCTATAGCAACAACGTTAAATAACTTAGGGCCCGGACTTGGAACCGTTGCAGATAACTTTACCTCAATGAACCCCACTGGGAAGTGGATACTAGTTGTGACCATGTTATTTGGTCGTCTTGAAGTCTTTACATTATTAGTGTTATTCACACCAACATTTTGGCGTGATTAGCCATATTAGGATTAAGAATGAGTTATTTACTTTTGCATTCAAGTACTGATGGGCAAACGAAAAAAATTGTTTTAAAAATAGCTGAACAATTAAGAAGCTTAGGGCATCAATGTGATATTCGTGATTTAAATACTGAAAAGAATATCAATATAGCGTCCTATGAGAAGGTGTTGGTTGGGGCATCTATTCGCTATGGCCATTTTAACAAATCACTTGTACGGTTTGTTAATATGCATCAACAGCAATTGAATGTGATGAAAACGGCTTTCTTTGGTGTAAACCTCACCGCAAGAAAAGAAGGAAAAGATACCCCAGAGACAAATGCCTATACGCGTAAGTTTTTAGAGAAAAGTCTTTGGAAGCCGACATTAAAATCTGTATTTGCTGGCGCTTTGATGTATCCCAAGTATGGTTGGTTTGATAAGACAATGATTCGCTTTATTATGAAGATGACCGATGGCCCTACTGACCCCAATACAGAGATCGAATACACAGATTGGGAAAAGGTCAGTCAATTTACTCAAGAATTTGAACGCTTGTAGTACATATTTTTAGCAATAAGTGATGATTTTAAGCGATTTGTCTAATGTTTCATCGGTTGAAATAAAAAGTTTAAAAAACACTTGCTAGAATTTTCTGACTCCCTATAATGCGCATCCGTTGTCACGACAAACCGCTTCGGTGGTCAGGTTGAAAAAGAAACCCTCGTGATGACTGAGGTGAAAAAGAGAGAAAAAGTTGAAAATAATCACTTGACTTTCTGACAGAAAAACGTAGTATACGACACCTCGCGACAACAACCTAAACGGTTAATATCGAAAGATAAAGTCGCAACGCTCTTTAACAATTTATCAGACAATCTGTGTGGGCACTCACAGGACACTATCAAAAAAATATTTGATTTTAAGTCTTGAAGAGTGACTAACACGTTAATTCATATATGAACTAACAATGTGCAATTCGATTGTGGAAGGATAACGCGAAGGCGAGTGAGCATTTCCGAGACAGTACTGAGGTACGGCGAGGAAAGCGGAGCGAAGCCGACAAAGTTAGCCGAACAGAAGCGAATTGATAAACAGTTTAATTCTTTGAGCATCAGACTACTTTTAATTGAAGAGTTTGATCATGGCTCAGATTGAACGCTGGCGGCAGGCCTAACACATGCAAGTCGAGCGGTAACAGGGGAAGCTTGCTTCTCGCTGACGAGCGGCGGACGGGTGAGTAATGTATGGGGATCTGCCCGATAGAGGGGGATAACTACTGGAAACGGTGGCTAATACCGCATAATCTCTAAGGAGCAAAGCAGGGGACCTTCGGGCCTTGCGCTATCGGATGAACCCATATGGGATTAGCTAGTAGGTGGGGTAATGGCTCACCTAGGCGACGATCCCTAGCTGGTCTGAGAGGATGATCAGCCACACTGGGACTGAGACACGGCCCAGACTCCTACGGGAGGCAGCAGTGGGGAATATTGCACAATGGGCGCAAGCCTGATGCAGCCATGCCGCGTGTATGAAGAAGGCCCTAGGGTTGTAAAGTACTTTCAGTCGGGAGGAAGGCGTTGATGCTAATATCATCAACGATTGACGTTACCGACAGAAGAAGCACCGGCTAACTCCGTGCCAGCAGCCGCGGTAATACGGAGGGTGCAAGCGTTAATCGGAATTACTGGGCGTAAAGCGCACGCAGGCGGTTGATTAAGTTAGATGTGAAATCCCCGGGCTTAACCTGGGAATGGCATCTAAGACTGGTCAGCTAGAGTCTTGTAGAGGGGGGTAGAATTCCATGTGTAGCGGTGAAATGCGTAGAGATGTGGAGGAATACCGGTGGCGAAGGCGGCCCCCTGGACAAAGACTGACGCTCAGGTGCGAAAGCGTGGGGAGCAAACAGGATTAGATACCCTGGTAGTCCACGCTGTAAACGATGTCGATTTGGAGGTTGTGCCCTTGAGGTGTGGCTTCCGGAGCTAACGCGTTAAATCGACCGCCTGGGGAGTACGGCCGCAAGGTTAAAACTCAAATGAATTGACGGGGGCCCGCACAAGCGGTGGAGCATGTGGTTTAATTCGATGCAACGCGAAGAACCTTACCTACTCTTGACATCCAGAGAATTTAGCAGAGATGCTTTAGTGCCTTCGGGAACTCTGAGACAGGTGCTGCATGGCTGTCGTCAGCTCGTGTTGTGAAATGTTGGGTTAAGTCCCGCAACGAGCGCAACCCTTATCCTTTGTTGCCAGCGATTCGGTCGGGAACTCAAAGGAGACTGCCGGTGATAAACCGGAGGAAGGTGGGGATGACGTCAAGTCATCATGGCCCTTACGAGTAGGGCTACACACGTGCTACAATGGCGTATACAAAGAGAAGCGACCTCGCGAGAGCAAGCGGAACTCATAAAGTACGTCGTAGTCCGGATTGGAGTCTGCAACTCGACTCCATGAAGTCGGAATCGCTAGTAATCGTAGATCAGAATGCTACGGTGAATACGTTCCCGGGCCTTGTACACACCGCCCGTCACACCATGGGAGTGGGTTGCAAAAGAAGTAGGTAGCTTAACCTTCGGGAGGGCGCTTACCACTTTGTGATCCATGACTGGGGTGAAGTCGTAACAAGGTAACCGTAGGGGAACCTGCGGTTGGATCACCTCCTTACCATTGAAGTGTTCTTGTGAAGTGTTCACACAGATTGTCTGATGAAATAGAGTCAACGGTATCAATAGGCTTGTAGCTCAGGTGGTTAGAGCGCACCCCTGATAAGGGTGAGGTCGGTGGTTCAAGTCCACTCAGGCCTACCAAAATCGAATTAATACTGCGTTATAACTTAGCTCGTTTACCCGCGTAAACGTCGCCAAGTTATGCCTTGTCTAAATTCGATTTGGCTTTTAATTTCTTGATTAAAGAAAAGACGATACTGTTAAACCTGTTATGGGGCTATAGCTCAGCTGGGAGAGCGCCTGCCTTGCACGCAGGAGGTCAGCGGTTCGATCCCGCTTAGCTCCACCATAATACTTTTGAATTATTCAGAATAGATTAGTTATAGTCTATTGCGAATAATTATGCTCTTTAACAATCTGGAACAAGCTGAAAATTGAAACAACGCACATTGTTTATCGCTTAAACAATGTGAGAGTCTCTCAAAATTTCAAACCTGAAGTTTTCGGTCATTCAAACGAGTGGCATGAGCGAGCAGTGTGAAATTCGCGGCGTAGGAGCGCAGTCAGCGCAGCGTACATGGGTACGTGAGCATTGCGAGCACTGCCCAACGCAGAAGTTCACCACGCGCAGCCATTACCGGTCAGAACGACACGAAAAGACACCTTCGGGTTGTGAGGTTAAGCGACTAAGCGTACACGGTGGATGCCTAGGCAATCAGAGGCGATGAAGGACGTGCTAATCTGCGAAAAGCGTCGGTAAGGTGATATGAACCGCTATAACCGACGATGTCCGAATGGGGAAACCCAGTGCAATTCGTTGCACTATCGTTTGATGAATCCATAGTCAAACGAGGCGAACCGAGGGAACTGAAACATCTCAGTACCTCGAGGAAAAGAAATCAACCGAGATTCCCCTAGTAGCGGCGAGCGAACGGGGAGCAGCCCAGAGTCTTAATCAGCATCAGCATCAGGAGAACGGTCTGGAAAGTCCGGCAGTAAAGGGTGATAGCCCCGTATCCGAAGGTGTTGGTGTTGTGAACTCGACGAGTAGGGCGGGACACGTGTTATCCTGTCTGAATATGGGGGGACCATCCTCCAAGGCTAAATACTCCTGATTGACCGATAGTGAACCAGTACCGTGAGGGAAAGGCGAAAAGAACCCCGGCGAGGGGAGTGAAATAGAACCTGAAACCGTGTACGTACAAGCAGTGGGAGCACCTTTTAGGTGTGACTGCGTACCTTTTGTATAATGGGTCAGCGACTTATATTCTGTAGCAAGGTTAACCGTATAGGGGAGCCGTAGGGAAACCGAGTCTTAACTGGGCGAATAAGTTGCAGGGTATAGACCCGAAACCCGGTGATCTAGCCATGGGCAGGTTGAAGGTTGGGTAACACTAACTGGAGGACCGAACCGACTAATGTTGAAAAATTAGCGGATGACTTGTGGCTGGGGGTGAAAGGCCAATCAAACCGGGAGATAGCTGGTTCTCCCCGAAAGCTATTTAGGTAGCGCCTCGTGAACTCATCTTCGGGGGTAGAGCACTGTTTCGGCTAGGGGGTCATCCCGACTTACCAACCCGATGCAAACTACGAATACCGAAGAATGTTATCACGGGAGACACACGGCGGGTGCTAACGTTCGTCGTGAAGAGGGAAACAACCCAGACCGCCAGCTAAGGTCCCAAAGTTATGGTTAAGTGGGAAACGAAGTGGGAAGGCTCAGACAGCCAGGATGTTGGCTTAGAAGCAGCCATCATTTAAAGAAAGCGTAATAGCTCACTGGTCGAGTCGGCCTGCGCGGAAGATGTAACGGGGCTAAACCATGCACCGAAGCTGCGGCAGCGACATTTAGATGTTGTTGGGTAGGGGAGCGTTCTGTAAGCCTGTGAAGGTGTGCTGTGAGGCATGCTGGAGGTATCAGAAGTGCGAATGCTGACATAAGTAACGATAATGCGGGTGAAAAACCCGCACGCCGGAAGACCAAGGGTTCCTGTCCAACGTTAATCGGGGCAGGGTGAGTCGACCCCTAAGGCGAGGCAGAAATGCGTAGTCGATGGGAAACAGGTTAATATTCCTGTACTGGTGATAATTGCGATGGGGGGACGGAGAAGGCTAGGCTGGCCGGGCGACGGTTGTCCCGGTTTAAGGATGTAGGCAGGTGAATTAGGCAAATCCGGTTCACTACATGCTGAGGTCTGATGACGAGTCACTACGGTGGCGAAGTAGCTCATGCCCCGCTTCCAGGAAAAGCCTCTAAGCTCTAGATTATCATTAATCGTACCCCAAACCGACACAGGTGGTCAGGTAGAGAATACTCAGGCGCTTGAGAGAACTCGGGTGAAGGAACTAGGCAAAATGGTGCCGTAACTTCGGGAGAAGGCACGCTGGCGCTAGGTGAAGTCCCTCGCGGATGGAGCTGAAGCCAGTCGCAGATACCAGCTGGCTGCAACTGTTTATTAAAAACACAGCACTGTGCAAACACGAAAGTGGACGTATACGGTGTGACGCCTGCCCGGTGCTGGAAGGTTAATTGATGGGGTTATCCGTAAGGAGAAGCTCTTGATCGAAGCCCCAGTAAACGGCGGCCGTAACTATAACGGTCCTAAGGTAGCGAAATTCCTTGTCGGGTAAGTTCCGACCTGCACGAATGGCGTAATGATGGCCAGGCTGTCTCCACCCGAGACTCAGTGAAATTGAACTCGCTGTGAAGATGCAGTGTACCCGCGGCAAGACGGAAAGACCCCGTGAACCTTTACTATAGCTTGACACTGAACATTGAGCCTTGATGTGTAGGATAGGTGGGAGGCTTTGAAGTGTGGACGCCAGTCTGCATGGAGCCAACCTTGAAATACCACCCTTTAATGTTTGATGTTCTAACGTGGCCCCATCATCTGGGGTGCGGACAGTGTCTGGTGGGTAGTTTGACTGGGGCGGTCTCCTCCCAAAGAGTAACGGAGGAGCACGAAGGTTGGCTAAGCATGGTCGGACATCATGCGGTTAGTGCAAAGGCATAAGCCAGCTTGACTGCGAGAGTGACGGCTCGAGCAGGTACGAAAGTAGGTCTTAGTGATCCGGTGGTTCTGAATGGAAGGGCCATCGCTCAACGGATAAAAGGTACTCCGGGGATAACAGGCTGATACCGCCCAAGAGTTCATATCGACGGCGGTGTTTGGCACCTCGATGTCGGCTCATCACATCCTGGGGCTGAAGTAGGTCCCAAGGGTATGGCTGTTCGCCATTTAAAGTGGTACGCGAGCTGGGTTTAGAACGTCGTGAGACAGTTCGGTCCCTATCTGCCGTGGGCGTTGGAAGATTGAAAGGGGCTGCTCCTAGTACGAGAGGACCGGAGTGGACGCACCACTGGTGTTCGGGTTGTCATGCCAATGGCACTGCCCGGTAGCTAAGTGCGGAAGAGATAACCGCTGAAAGCATCTAAGCGGGAAACTTGCCTTGAGATGAGTCTTCCCTGACTCTTTAAGGGTCCTAAAGGAACGTTTAAGACTAAGACGTTGATAGGCTGGGTGTGTAAGCGTAGCGATACGTTGAGCTAACCAGTACTAATGAACCGTGAGGCTTAACCTGACAACACCGAAGGTGTTTTAGAGAGAACGTTGTGAAGCGCACACAGAGTGCGAGAAATTAGCTTGTTCAAGATTGCTGTTCTGGTTGGTGCAAGCCGACGGGAACAAAAACCGAATTTGTCTGGCGGCAATAGCGCGGTGGTCCCACCTGACCCCATGCCGAACTCAGCAGTGAAACGCCGTAGCGCCGATGGTAGTGTGGGGTCTCCCCATGTGAGAGTAGGGAACTGCCAGACATCAAATTAGTGAGAAAGCCACCCGATGGGTGGCTTTTTTGCGTTTGGGGGATGTGATACCGTTTTATCATCCTTCTGCCTTACTGTCACCACCAACCCCATCCACGGCACTTTCTTGCCAATCCTGCACTAGCGAACCGCATATTGATAGCCAATACATTAAGTAGAGATAAAGGGATGGCTCACTATTCGACTTATTTTCATGGTTGAGACCATTTTATAGGATGACTGGTGTTTATTTTTATGAATCGCAATCGGTATCTAAATAACATCATGGTTTAGATCGCTTTATCATACTGAGTACTCGATATCCATCTCATCAACTTATAGGTAAATAACTCGCTAGCTTATAAGCTCTGGCCTCAGAGGCTGTTAGGGGAGAGTCAAATAGCGGTAGAGGTCATTGACGACCTTTAGCTCATTCTTGTTAAGGATGGTTTTTTATTATTCTGACCATAATAGAAGGAGACGAATATTTATTGAGTAAAGCATGAATCAGTCGTTTAAATCGTTTTTTCTTCATCTTTTATTAAAATAAGACAACTAATAATATCAATAAAATCAACTCATAAAGTAAAAGTCATTCAGTTTATTGATCTTATGCCATTCCTACTTGCTATATCGGTTAGCGATAAACGAGTCACGCATCCTTTATGAGGGCTGGTTCGCATACGAGATATAGGTGTAGAGTTGCATGAGTGATGATTGGCCGCTTACATTTTACTGCTATTGAATTGCTATTTATCATTCGCTACAGCATCGAGTCTCACTCCTTCCTGCCATCTTTCTATCCAGTCATTCGCCCATGCTAAATATTCCTTCGTCGTTTATAGGCATTAGCTTACGAGATTGTCAGGGGAGAAGTAGAGGCTATTCAACACAACTGCTCACTAATAATGTAAAACATTCTGTATTTGAGGCGTAATGAATATTGGCTAAGCTATGGCAAAAATGGAACGGGTCAACAATGGCGTAGAACGACTTGGTATTGTGATTCGGTGGGTTGTACAAGTGAGTTGGTAAGGGCTAACGGTAATACTGATATTATGAATGAGCCGTAGTGAAAAGGCGTAAACCACAGCTTACTCATCCTAGAATGAGATGTTAATTTCATGAGAAAGCAGAATGACTCATTATGAATTGATGACTTGTCAGTTATTATTGATTGAAATGGTATATCTGACGCTAGCGATGGATTAATTAAATTTAAGCAATGGATATTGATTGATAATCAATTTAAACCATGGAGTGAAATGCTCTGGGTTAGTTTTTATCTCTTGTTGTAAGTCAGAAGGTAAGATCCAGCGGATCGCAGAAACTTCATTTGGGTTAGGTTTAACAATGCCGTCATATTGACCAACGAATAGGTGGTCATACTCATGTTCAATTAAATCGCCAGTGACTTGGGCATGGTAAATAAAATGTCCAACCGGAGAAATATCTGTGGTAAATCCAAGTTCTTCCATTAATCGACGTTTCGCTGCTGCCAGTGTTTCTTCTTTTGGATGAGGGTGACTACAACAACTATTTGCCCACTGTCCTGCTGAATGGTATTTATGAGCGGCACGTTGCTGAATGAGTAGTTCACCTTTAGCATTGAAAATAAAAACTGAAAATGCGCGGTGTAATTTACCCAGTTGATGCGCTAATAACTTCGGCATACTGCCTATAGGGGTATCTTGCTCATCAACAAGAATGATATTTTCTTCCATTAGTTAGTCTTAGATATTGAGTAAATTGTGGGACTGATGATCATATTATAGTTTAATGCGTATGGCTTGTAGATTTGAGCCTTTTAATTGATTGATAGAATCCTAGTCGCATAGTTGTTATATGCGTCTAGGAATTCCTGTGAAATTAAATATGCAGTGTTTGGTTGTTGTGTGTTGATACTCACTATTTTTGCTGAAGTACCCATACCGCAGCCTCAACACGTGATTTGAGATTTAATTTTTTGAGTAAATGTTTTACGTGAACTTTGACAGTACTTTCAGCAATATCGAGTTTACGTGCGATCATTTTGTTTGAGAGGCCTTGTGAAATAAGGTCTAGTATATTCGTTTCTCGGGGGGTTAACGACAGTAGATTATTTTCAGTTTGTGGACGATTATCTCTGAGGGATTCCGCTAATACAGATGTTAATGCAGGGCTCACTACCATTTTACCACTCGCGGCTTCTTTAAGCGCCACGATTAACTCTTCGGGTTCCATATCTTTTAGCAGGTAGCCATCTGCACCGCGTTTTAAGGCACTTACGAGGTCTTCACCATAATTAGATACAGTAAAAAGAATAATTCTACCTGATAATTCGCGTTTTCTCAGCTCATCAAGGGTTTCAAATCCATTCATGCCTGGCATATTTAAGTCGAGAAGAATAAGGTCTGGATCTTGTTCTTCAGCGATTTTTATTCCTGTGGCTCCATCACCTGCCTCACCAACTACACATAATGAGGGTTCTAGGCTAATTAATTGTTTGACGCCATTTCTTAACATCGGGTGGTCATCAATGAGTAAAATCGTTGATTTTTCGCTTGTTGTGTTTGTATTTTCCATGAATTGCGTTACTCCAAAATAATTAAGCTACAGGTAAAGAGAATGTGACTTTAACGATTGTTCCACCTTGTGCTCTCGGAATTATGTCACATTTACCATTAAGGCTAAGTGCCCTCTCTCTCATAATAATTAAACCGTAATGGTTTTGTTTATCGGGTGTAGGGCCTATTCCTTCACCATTATCTTCGATTGAAATCGTGACAATTCCCGAATCTTGTTGAAGGGTGACTTGTGCCCAGTTTGCATGAGCGTGCTTAAGAATATTACTCAGTGCTTCTCGGATTATCTGTATAATATGAATAGATTGGTGTGGTGAAATACTCTTCGCTGGCAGGTGGTAATTTAATAAAACAGGGAAGCCCATTTTTTGGCTAAATTCATTGATGGTATTTTCTAATGATGGGAGTAGCCCAGGTTCAGTGAGCTTTAATCGGAATGTCGTTAATAATTCTCTAAGCTGGCTGTATGCGGTATTAATTTCATTTCGCATTTCACTCAGCAATTGTTGATGTTTTTCAGGTAGCGACTCTGGCTGCATTTGTAGATAGCTAATTTGCATTTTTAGACAAGAAAGTGATTGCGCTATCGAATCATGTAGTTCTCTTGCAATAGCAGAGCGTTCATCCATTATTAATAGCTGCTGCTGTTGTTCAATTTGATGTTCCATCGCTAGCATGCCTGATATTTGTTTTACGAGCATGAGAACTAAATTATTCTGTTCGTCAGAAAGCGCCTCATTTGCTTCAATTTCGGCCACGATGACACCATAGCGGTGAATATTATCAGAGAGCTCCCATGATAACGTCTTAGGATGATAGAGGTTATCTTTTGGATTAGACAATATATCTTCAGAGTGAGCGCTGTTTGATGAGCTGCAAATTTCATGAAAATAGGTTTCATTGCTATCTTCATAGAGCCTTAAACTCAAATTTTTTAATATTGTGATATCTTTAAGTTCACTGAGTACTCTGCCTAGTCGAATGTCGAGAGGTTCTGCGGAATGAAGTATTTGGTTTGATTGGTAAAGGTAAGACAGTACTTGGTTTTTATTACGTAAGTCTGCTGTTTTTTCGGTAACTCTCTGTTCAAGTTGATGATAGCTTTGTGCTAATTCATCTGACATTTGGTTTAATGTCAGCCCTAATGCATTCAATTCATCTTGTTTATTGTTATTTGGATAGCGTTGGCTAAAATCTTTTTGTCCAATCGCATTCGCCATTGTGAGTAGCTTCATCCATGGATAATAAATTTTGCGTCTCAAGTGCCAAATAGTGGCCATTAATAATAAAAAGACTAAGCCAATAAAGATCATTTGTGTCATCGCCACATAAGCGATTTTTCTTTCTGTTTTTTCATCGATATTATGAACAAGCTCATCAAGCATATTAACAAAGGCAATGACCTCATATCGAGCATCATTGGGAGTGAGCGCTTTATTTAGGGCGGGACGCAAAGTGTGTAGCCAAAAGTCATATAATTCTGAAAACTGAGTGGTTAAATCTTCAGATTTGATGACTTGTGTTAATTCTGGGCTAGATAAATCATTTTCTAGAGCGTTAAGGTATTCTTCAGAGTGATTATTTAAGGGAATTAAAGAGAGTAAGCGGTAACTTTGCATGCGAAGCGAACCTGATTTATTAATCGCATGCGCATTGCCTTGTACACTAATAATCATACGATTTGAAATCGTCATGCCAATAATACCCAGCACGGCAATAAGTAGCATCAGCCCAATAACTTGGTTGATGATCGAAAATCGACGATGAAATGCCGGCATATTCACTTCCTTCAAAATAACCTCGCAATCTACTTTTCATAATGATTATATTGTTCAGAGATTGCGTCAATTTACATATACCACTTCAGGGTTAACTCTAAATTTCCTTTCTATAGAATAGCGCAAATATCTGGATAAAAGTAATTTATATAAATCTATTTTTATCTTTAATATTGATAGAGTTAACTAAATATACCTCTAATACCTCTCTAGGGGGGTGTTTATATAGTGTGCAAAATTTAACTTGAGTGTCTCTTGATTTAGATCAGTCTGATGGATGCTAAATGGACACAAACTGACCTCAGAAATGCGATTTATTGGGGTGAGTTATGTCTCAACAAGAAAATGTTAATACACAGACAAAACAGTCAGGTGCAATTATTCAGGATTGGCATCCTGAAGATACTCAGTTTTGGCAGAAAACAGGACAGCGAATTGCCAATCGAAATTTATGGATTTCGATTCCTTGTTTATTACTCGCTTTTTGCGTATGGATGTTATTTAGTGCAGTTGCCGTTAATCTAAATAAAGTCGGTTTTAATTTCACTACAGACCAATTATTTTTATTAACAGCGCTTCCTTCCGTTTCCGGTGCTCTTTTACGTGTGCCTTATTCATTTGTAATACCTATTTTTGGTGGTCGTCGTTGGACTGCAATCAGTACTATTTTTCTTGTTATTCCTTGTATTTGGTTAGGATTTGCGGTTCAAAATCCGGCTACACCTTATAGCGTTTTCGTCATTATTTCACTGCTATGTGGTTTTGCTGGGGCAAATTTTGCTTCTAGCATGGCAAATATTAGCTTTTTCTTTCCTAAAGCCCGCCAAGGTGGCGCTCTTGGACTTAATGGTGGCCTCGGTAATTTAGGGGTTAGTGTCATGCAGCTAGTGGCTCCTTTTATTGTTGGGATCGGCGTGTTCTCCTTTATGGGGGGAACAGGTACACCACAGGCAGATGGCTCGGTATTATGGTTAGAAAATGCAGCATGGATCTGGGTGCCTTTTCTGCTGTTTTTCACCGTCATGGCTTGGTTTGGCATGAACGACTTAGCCGCGAACCGCGCATCGTTAAAGGCTCAGCTTCCTGTATTAAAACGTTGCCATCTCTGGATACTCAGTTTTCTCTATCTCGCAACCTTTGGTTCTTTTATCGGTTTTTCAGCCGGTTTTGCGATGCTTTCTAAGACGCAATTCCCTGATGTCGTCATCTTACAATTTGCTTTCTTTGGCCCTTTACTTGGTGCGCTTGCTCGTCCAGCGGGGGGCATGTTGTCCGATCGTTTCGGTGGCGTAAAAGTCACTATTATCAACTTTATTATAATGGCGATTTTTTCGGGATTGCTGTTTTTCACCTTGCCTGAACAAGGCCAAGGTGGGTCGTTTATCGCATTTTATGCTGTGTTTATGGTGCTGTTTTTGACGGCAGGGTTGGGTAGCGGTTCGACTTTTCAAATGATCGCGGTTGTGTTTCGTAAATTAACCATTGACCGCGCATACGCGCTAGGAGCAACAGAAGAAGAGGCTCAAAAACAAGCCGTGACAGAAAGTGCTGCTGCATTAGGTTTCATTTCAGCCATTGGCGCGATTGGTGGCTTTTTTATTCCTAAGGCTTTTGGGACTTCTTTAACACTGACGGGTTCACCTGCCGGTGCGATGAAAGTTTTCTTCGTGTTTTATGTCTCCTGTGTGTTCATCACATGGTTAGTTTATGGACGTAAACACAAATAATAACAATCAATAAAGACGATTTTAGCAATGTACGGCGCCTGCCGGCGTCTCTTTGGAGGCAATCCGAATGAGCAAATTTTTAGACCGATTTCGTTATTTTAAGCAACTTGGCGAAACATTTTCAGGTGATCATGGACAAGAGCTGAATGTTAACCGCGATTGGGAAAATGGTTACCGTAGCCGTTGGCAGCACGATAAAGTCGTGCGTTCCACGCATGGTGTTAACTGTACAGGGTCATGCAGTTGGAAGATATATGTTAAAAATGGCTTGGTAACATGGGAAACTCAACAGACAGATTACCCGCGTACACGACCTGATTTGCCTGATCATGAGCCAAGAGGGTGCCCTCGTGGGGCAAGTTACTCATGGTATCTGTATAGTGCTAATCGTGTGAAATACCCGATGGTGCGCAAACGTCTATTAAAGTTATGGCGTGAAGCGAAAGCGGAACATCAGGATCCAGTCGCGGCTTGGTCTTCTATTATTAATGATCCGCAAAAAGCTAAAAGCTATAAGCAAGCGCGCGGACGTGGTGGTTTTGTTCGTTCAAGCTGGCAAGAGGTGAATGAACTGATTGCCGCCGCTAATGTAACCACGATTAAGGAGTTTGGCCCCGACCGTATTATTGGTTTTTCACCTATACCAGCGATGTCGATGGTTTCTTATGCATCAGGGGCGAGGTATTTATCGTTAATTGGTGGTGCTTGCCTGAGTTTTTATGACTGGTATTGTGATTTACCTCCAGCGTCTCCGATGACTTGGGGTGAACAGACCGATGTTCCAGAGTCAGCAGATTGGTATAACTCCTCTTACATCATTGCATGGGGTTCTAACGTACCTCAAACACGGACACCAGACGCCCATTTCTTTGCTGAAGTGCGCTATAAGGGCACAAAAACTGTCGCCGTTACCCCAGACTATGCTGAGATCGCTAAATTATGTGACCACTGGTTGAACCCTAAACAGGGTACTGACAGTGCAATGGCGATGGCGATGGGCCATGTCATCCTGAAAGAATTCCATGTGGACCGTCAAGCTGAATACTTCCGTGAATATGTCCGAACTTACACCGATATGCCAATGTTAGTGATGTTGGATGAGCGTGAAGATGGGAGCTATGCTGGTGGTAGAATGTTGCGTGCAGCGGATTTAGTGGGGTCTTTAGGCGAAGAAAAAAACGCTGAGTGGAAAACGATCGCGATTGATGAAGCAACAGGAAAACTGTGCGTACCACAAGGTTCGATGGGCTTTCGTTGGGATGAAAGTCGCAAATGGAATCTTGAACCTCGTAATGCGAAGGATGGGGCTGAGTTTAAAATGCAACTGAGCCTTTCTGAGACCTATGACGAGATAGTTGAGGTTGGTTTTCCGTACTTTGGTGGCTTAGAAAGCGAATATTTTCAACATGTTGAACTGAAAGACATCCTGCTGCATAAATTGCCTGCCAAACGTATTCAACTTGCAGATGGTAAAGAAGTATTGGTCACCAGCGTTTATGATTTACTGCTTGCTAACTATGGTATTGACCGTGGCTTTGGTGATGAAAATTGTGCAGTCGATTACGATGATATGAAAGCATATTCACCTGCTTGGGCGGAGAAGGTGACAGGCGTGAGTCGCCAAAATATCATCCGTATAGCGCGTGAATTTGCAGAAACAGCCGAAAAAACCCATGGCCGTTCAATGGTGATTGTTGGAGCGGGTATCAATCACTGGTATCACATGGATATGACCTATCGAGCGATTATCAACATGTTGGTATTTTGTGGTTGTATTGGGCAAAGCGGCGGTGGTTGGTCTCATTATGTCGGCCAAGAAAAATTACGCCCACAAACAGGTTGGTTACCTCTTGCCTTTGGTTTAGATTGGCAGCGCCCACCTCGCCATATGAATAGTACCTCATTTTTCTACAATCACTCTAGCCAATGGCGTTATGAAACGGTTAGTACCGAAGAGCTATTATCACCACTCGCGGATAAAAAAGCGTTTAGTGGCAGCCTGATTGATTTGAATGTGCGTGCGGAGCGTATGGGATGGTTACCCTCTGCCCCACAATTAGGTATTAACCCGATCACTATCGCGAAAAAAGCTGAACAAGAGGGATTGTCGGCGGTGGATTATACCGTGAAGCAGCTTAAAGCAGGGAACATTCGTTTTGCTGCCGAGCAGCCTGATAATCCACAAAACTTCCCGCGTAACTTATTTATTTGGCGCTCTAATCTTTTAGGCTCTGCCGGTAAAGGGCATGAATATTTATTGAAATATTTATTAGGTACTGAAAATGGTATTCAAGGGCTTGATTTAGGGCAGCAAGGTGGCGTGAAGCCAGAAGAAGTTGAATGGGTTGATCAAGCAGCGGAAGGGAAAGTCGACTTAGTGGTCACGCTAGATTTTAGAATGTCTAGTACCTGTTTATTCTCGGATGTCGTGTTACCAACAGCTACGTGGTATGAAAAAGATGATATGAATACCTCGGATATGCATCCTTTTATTCATCCATTATCCGCAGCAGTTGATCCCGCTTGGGAATCTAAGAGTGACTGGGAGATCTATAAAGGGATTGCTAAAGCATTCTCTGAGGTGTGTGTTGGTCATTTAGGCAAAGAAACCGATATTGTGACATTGCCTATTCAACACGATAGCGCCGCTGAAATGGGACAACCTTTTGATGTGCGTGACTGGAAAAAAGGTCAATGTGAGTTGATCCCAGGAAAAACCGCGCCGCATCTTATGATGGTCGAACGTGATTATCCATCTATTTATGCACGTTACACATCATTAGGCCCTCTAATGGATAAACTGGGTAATGGTGGTAAAGGGATCAGTTGGAATACACAAGATGAAGTCGATTTCCTGAAAAAACTGAATAAAACTCAACCAAGCGGGGCTAATCAAGGGCGGCCGAAGATCGACACGGCAATTGATGCCGCTGAAGTGATCCTAACTTTAGCTCCAGAAACGAATGGTCAGGTTGCCGTTAAAGCATGGGATGCGTTAGGAAAAGTGACTGGACGTGACCATACTCACTTGGCCCGCTATAAAGAAGATGAAAAAATCCGTTTCCGCGATATTGTCGCACAGCCACGTAAGATCATTTCTAGTCCAACATGGTCTGGTTTGGAAGATGAGCATGTGTCTTACAATGCGTGTTATACCAACGTTCACGAAATGATCCCTTGGCGTACTTTAAGTGGCCGTCAGCAATTGTATCAAGACCATGAATGGATGAGAGCCTTTGGTGAAAGTCTTGTGGTCTATCGTCCACCGATTGATACGCGTGCAGCTCAACCTCTAATGGGAAAAAAACCGAATGGTTTCCCAGAAAAAGCGCTGAACTTTTTAACACCGCACCAAAAATGGGGGATCCATTCAACTTATAGCGATAATTTGTTGATGTTAACGCTGGGTCGAGGCGGACCTATTGTGTGGCTAAGTGAGGAAGATGCTCGTCAATTAGGGATTAAAGACAATGATTGGGTTGAAGCTTTCAACAGTAATGGTGCGTTAACCGCTAAAGCTGTTGTCAGTCAGCGTATTCCTGATGGCATGATCATGATGTACCACGCTCAAGAGAGACTGATCAATCTACCTGGATCAGAAATCACTGCGCAACGCGGGGGGATCCATAATTCTGTAACCCGTGTCTGCCCTAAACCGACTCATATGATTGGTGGGTATGGGCATCTGGCCTATAGCTTTAATTATTACGGTACTGTGGGTTCTAACCGTGATGAGTTCGTGGTAGTGCGCAAAATGAAGCAGGTTGACTGGCTTGATGGTGAGCAAGATGGCTATCAGCAGACACTGAGCGGAAAGGAGAAAGCATAATGAAAATTCGTTCTCAAGTCGGCATGGTATTGAATCTCGACAAATGTATTGGCTGCCATACTTGTTCAGTGACCTGTAAAAATGTGTGGACTAGCCGTGAAGGTGTTGAATATGCTTGGTTTAATAACGTTGAAACTAAGCCAGGTATCGGTTACCCCCATAATTGGGAAGATCAGGATAAATGGAAAGGGGGCTGGATCCGTAATATCAAAGGCAAATTAATTCCTCGAATGGGGAATCGAGTCGGGGTGCTCTCTAAGATTTTTGCAAACCCAGATGTACCTGCTCTTGATGATTATTATGAGCCGTTCGATTATGACTATAGCCATCTAAAAAATGCCAAAGAGGGTCAACATATCCCCACGGCTCGTCCGCGCTCATTAATTACTGGGCAGCGTATGAGCAATGTGAATATGGGGCCAAACTGGGAAGATGATCTTGGTGGTGAGTTTAGTCAACGTGCGCATGACAAGAACTTCGACAATATACAAAAAGAGATGTACGGGCAATTTGAAAATACCTTCATGATGTATTTGCCTCGTTTATGTGAACACTGTTTGAATCCAGCCTGTGTTGCAACCTGCCCGAGTGGGGCTATTTATAAACGCTCAGAAGACGGCATTGTTTTGATCGACCAAGACAAATGTCGTGGCTGGCGGATGTGTTTAACGGGCTGTCCATATAAGAAAATCTATTTCAACTGGAAGAGTGGTAAGTCAGAAAAATGTATTTTCTGTTATCCACGTATCGAATCAGGTATGCCAACTGTGTGTTCTGAAACTTGCGTTGGACGTATCCGCTATTTAGGTGTGCTGCTTTATGATGCGGATAAAATTGAAGCCGCGGCAAGTACAGAAAAAGAAACGGATTTGTATCAAAGTCAACGGGATATTTTCCTTAATCCACATGATCCGAAGGTGATTGAAGAAGCGCAAAAGCAAGGGATCCCTTTGAGCGTGATCGATGCCGCTCAGAGATCTCCCGTGTATAAAATGGCTATGGAATGGAAACTTGCTTTGCCATTACATCCTGAGTACCGAACTTTACCAATGGTATGGTATGTGCCGCCTTTATCACCCATTCAATCCGTTGCAGATGCCGGGATGTTAGCGAGCAATGGCGTATTGCCAGATGTTGAAAGCTTACGTATCCCAGTTCAGTACCTTGCCAATTTGTTAACGGCGGGGGATGTTGAGCCTGTTTTATTGGCGCTTAAACGTATGTTGGCGATGCGACATTACAAACGAGCCGAAACGGTCGAAAATCAGTGTGATACCAGTGCGTTAGAACAAGTTGGATTAACGGAAGCACAGGCACAAGAAATGTATCGTTATTTGGCGATAGCGAACTATGAAGATCGCTTTGTGATCCCATCGAGTCACCGTGAGTTAGCACGTGAAGCGTTCCCTGAAGCAAAAGCATGCGGCTTTAGCTTCGGTGACGGTTGTCATGGTAGTGATAATAAAGTGAATTTGTTCAACAGCCGCCGAATTGATGCGATAGATGTGACACCAAAAACACCGCAGGAGAAGACACTATGATCTCATTAAAAGTGATTTCTCGATTACTTGATTATCCAACTGAGGTGTTATGGCAACATCGTGACGAACTGATTGAAGCGTTAGAACAGGCAAATGAATTACCGTTTACGCAGGCTATACAATTGATGATGTTTGTTCGTGAATATCTCAATGAAGATCTTTTAGATATGCAAGCACAGTACTGTGAATTGTTTGATAGGGGGCGAGCCACATCCTTACTGTTGTTTGAACATGTGCATGGCGAGTCACGTGATAGAGGCCAAGCCATGGTTGACTTGATGGCGCAGTATCAGCAACAAGGTCTAGCGCTAAATAGTCGTGAGTTGCCTGACTACTTACCCATTTATTTAGAATACCTGACGATCTTAGTACCAGAGCAAACACGTGAAGGTTTGCAAGATATAGCCCCGATTCTGGCGTTATTAGGGGAAAGATTGAAACAGCGACAAAGCCGATTTGGTCTGTTGTTTGATTTATTGCTCTCCCTTTCGGATAGCGCGATAGAGACGAGTCAATTACATGGTCAAGTAGCATCGGAAGCACGTGATGATACACCTGAGGCACTCGATGCTGTTTGGGAAGAGGAGCAAGTGACATTCTTTGCTAATGAAAAAAGCTGTAATAGTGAAGTGACGGCTCATCAGCAACGTTTTGCGAATGCAGTGGTTCCTCAATATTTGAATCTTGATGCAGGCCATAATGCGGGAGTTCAAAAATGAATTTTATCAATCAATTCTTCTTCGATATTTATCCCTATATCGCCGGTACTGTGTTTATTGTTGGTAGTTGGTTACGTTATGACTATGGACAATATAGTTGGCGAGCGGGTTCTAGCCAGATGCTCGACAAGAAGAATATGCGTTTAGCATCGAATCTGTTTCATATAGGGATTATTGGTGTGTTTGTGGGGCACTTTTTCGGTATGTTAACGCCCCATTGGATGTATGAATCCTTCTTACCAATGCATATTAAACAGTTAATGGCAATGGTGGGTGGTGGGATATGTGGCGTCATGGTACTCGTGGGCGGAGCGATGCTCTTGAAGCGTCGCTTAACTAACCCTCGTGTCAGAGCGACATCGTCTTTTGGCGACATTATGATCTTAACTTTATTGGTTGTACAAGTTTGTTTGGGTCTGTTAACCATTCCATTCTCTGCTCAACATATGGACGGGAGTGAAATGTTGAAGCTAGTTGGCTGGGCACAATCCGTGGTGACTTTCCATTGGGGCGCTTCACAGTACCTTGACGGTGTTGGAATTGTCTTTAAATTACACCTTGTTTTAGGGATGACACTGTTCTTATTGTTCCCATTCTGCCGATTGGTTCATATTTGGAGCGCGCCGATAGAATATATTTCGCGTCGTTACCAAATAGTAAGAAATCGCCATTAAAAATAGGCAGATAGATAACTGAAAGCCCCCTTTCATGTTCTTGTGTAGGCAACAAATATTGCTAATATAGCGACCCTATATCAAAGATATAGGGTTTTTTTTACTTTTAAGCGGTTAAACGATTTTTAGCTTGTTTAATTAACGTGATGAGTAAGACGAGGACAATACCCACGAGCAAGCCGAAAATAAGGTTTGCAACAGGCGGCGTGATGAACTGCATGATTGAACCTATGGTTGGAGTGAGTGAGGCTGCTAAGGCTAACTCTTCAATCCAATTATAGATAATGCTAATACCATGAGTCAGAATTCCACCGCCAACCATAAACATTGCTGCGGTACCTACAATGGATAAGGTCTTCATCAAATAAGGCGTCGCATAAATCAAGCCTTTACCTAGCTGACTTAATAATTTTGCCCTTTTTTTCTGCAAGTAGAATCCGAGGTCATCAAGTTTTACGATACCCGCAACTAGCCCATACACGCCTACCGTCATAACAATCGCAATGATGGATAGAACAATAACTTGATTCATAAATGTTGTGGCGGAAACAATACCCAGTGTGATGGCTATAATCTCAGCAGACAGTACGAAGTCAGTGCGTACAGCACCTTTGATTTTACTCTTTTCAAATGCGGCAAGCTCTTCGGGTGACATTGTGGCTTGTTGTTCTCTTTTTTCGCTCCTGTCTTGGTTTGAATGCAGATACTTATGCATCAGTTTCTCTGCGCCTTCAAAGCACAGATAAGCCCCACCTATCATAAGGAGTGGTGTGACTGCCCAAGGAATAAATGCACTAATCAGTAAGGCAAGCGGAACTAATATCAATTTATTGATAAATGAACCTTTAGCCACGGCCCATACAACAGGGATTTCTCGTTCGGCTCGTACCCCCGTCACTTGTTGGGCATTTAACGCGAGATCGTCACCTAACACGCCAGAGGTTTTTTTCGCGGCCATTTTTGTCATGACGGAGACATCATCTAATACAGCTGCAATGTCATCGAGTAAAGCAAGTAAGCTACTTCCTGCCACAGAGTGATCCTTAATTATCCAATTTAAGATGCATTTAATGTTAATTAGGCTGATATTGCGATAATTAGTTCATCTTTGGATAGGTAAATAAATCTGATTTGGAGAAAATTCATGAAAATGGTCAAACGGAATGTCGTGTCTTTTTAATTATGAATTTTTTATGACAATGGAACCTACTGATCAATTTTCTCTCTAATCATCTAACTTATCTGGTTTAGATTGATGTCGGATATTGTACTTTTAGTCAAATAATGACGGAAAGTGACCCATAGAGGCACTTTCGAATGGAATGGTTTAATAAGGTTATTACATGTCTTCTCAGCCGGTTTTGAGTATTGTTGTTGCCGTTTATAATGGTGAAAAATTTCTTCCTCATTTTTTTGATAGCTTGCTCGCGCAAAACTTAAGTCATTGGGAGCTGATCGTTGTTAATGATGGCTCCACAGATAACAGTGAAGAGGTGATACGCCAGTATCAAGCTAAATTCGCCTGCTTTAAATTACTCACACAAGAGAACCAAGGCGTTTCGGTGGCTCGTAATACAGGGATGGCTCAAGCCGTAGGGCAATACATCACTTTTCCTGACATTGATGATGAAATTAGCCCGAATATGTACGGTCGCCTGTTGGAAATCGCGCTCGCCGGCGATTTGGATGTAGCCACCTGTAATGGCACTTATATTTATACCAATGGAGATGCACCAAAGGCCATTTTCCCGCCTAATAAGGTTCCTTCTACTGGCATAATTAGTGGCCCAGAATGGCTAGAAATAGGCCTAAGTTCACGCAAGTTTTTGCATGTTACATGGTTAAATCTCTATCGTTTAGATTTAATCCGTCAACACAATTTCACGTTTGAACCTAAGCTACATCATCAGGATATTCCTTGGACGACGGAACTCTTGCTGGTGGCGAAGCGCGTTCAATTTATCAACGAACAGTATTATGAGTATTTAATTCATAACCAATCAGTTTCCCATTCCCTGACAGGGGATGAACGCTCTGTTCGCAAAATTAATACTTACTTGAAAATCATTGATATGTTACTCGACATATACAAGCGCTACCCAGAACAAGTCAAACAAGCCCCTTCCTGCTTGTGGCAAGTTGGTAAAGAAGGCCTCGGCATCACTCAAGCATTACTTTCCATTCAGTCACCTGAAATCCAACGTGATATGACACGGATGTTCTTTGAAAAAGGTTATTGGAACGTGATTTGGTCTCATGCAACGACGGTAAAATTAAAATGGCGGTTGATTCGTCGCTACAGCAAACTAAAAGCCATCGCTAAATAATTATTTAAAGGGGGATAGCGATATAAACTCCCCCTTGTCGATGCACTAACTTACTGATGAGACAAACGTTTTAGGGATTCAAAGAATAATTTCCATAAGCCATCATTATCTAATTGTGTCGCGACTTGTGTATGGCAATCACTGGGCAGTGGGTGTCGAAAATCAGTGACTGTCATGCCGGTGGTTAATGTGCCTTGTAGTTCAATATTCACAGGGGCTTTTTGCGTTTTAATTAATGTGGGATCAATAACATATGCAACAGCGCAGAGATCATGTACTGGCGCGTGCTGATTGGTACCACTGCGTTGACGATATCCGGCAGTGTAGAAGTTCAGCGAGTCCACGACAAACTGGCTGATTGGCGTATTGAGTGCGGCAATATCAGCCATGGTTTTATCCGTTGGTCTTGCTTGATGTGTTAAATCCAAACCAACCATAGTGAGGGGCCAGTGCTCATTAAACACAATGTGAGCAGCCTCAGGATCGATAGCGATATTAAATTCAGCAACCGCAGAACGGTTACCCGTATGATACCCACCTCCCATCAAAACAACTTCTTTGACGAGTTCAACGATTTCAGGCGCCTTTCTCACAGCAAGTGCAATGTTCGTTAGGCCACCAATAGGCACTAGAGTGATCGTTGTCGGTGGATGAGCTTTTAATGTTTCAATGATCAGATCCACGGCATGACGTTGATCAAGAGGAAGCGTCGATTCAGGAAGATGCGTGCCATCCAATCCACTTGTGCCGTGAACTTCGGGAGCATTTTGGATCTTGCGTACTAATGGGCGATGGCAGCCGGCAGCAATAGGAATGTGTTTAGCCCCCGCGAATTCTGTTATTGCTAAGGCGTTACGAGTGACTTTTTCTAACGTTTGATTACCCACAACAGTAGTGATAGCCAGTATATCGATATCAGGGTGTCCTAGGGCCAATAGGATTGCCATTGCATCATCATGGCCAGGATCACAATCTAAAATGATTTTCTTTTGTGTCATTTTCTCTCCTAAAGTCGGTAAGTCTACAGTGAATGGCGGATAAAATAATAAATCATAGTCTCAATAGCAGTAATTCAATAGGTTAGTCGTTTTAATTAAATGATTAACATAAAAAATTTAGGCGGGAAATTTTGTTGATACACCTAGAAATTATAGGGATAGAGATAAATAGTTGGTAACAAATTATTAATACTTTTGGACGATAGTGTGATTTAATTAACATATTAATAACAATAGAATTGAGTTGCTAGGGATAATATGGTTTTTATAGGCTTTGAGTTATGATTTTATCGCTTAGAGCTAATAGCTTATTAATAAGTTAATAACTTTGGAGGCAGAATGGAAAACTATCTGGATAAACTACCTGATGTGATTGATTCTGTTGCAACCAACCAGTTTTATCCCAATTTATTATCTTGGCTATCATCATTTATCGCCTTTGATAATGCGATTGTTTATTCCTTTGAAAAAAATGCCCCACCGCGTTTCCTTTCAAAAGTGGAAAAACGTAATAGTGATAGCGTAAACCGTATCTACCAGCGCGGCGCTTATCTTATGGATCCCTTCTATCAGGAGTTACAGAAAGGGGGCGGTTCACAAGTTTTAACATTACGGGAATTGGCTCCGAAAGGTTTCTATCATACAGATTATTATCTCAATTTTTACCGCAAAACGGGCTGGTGTGATGAAGCTGGGTTATTGCTAGAAATTACCCCAGATAGGCAGCTAGGTATCTTTTTTGGCAATGAAGATGAACCGTTTTTATCTGAAAAATCGACCCAAGCCCCCCTAAAAGAAGCTTTTGAAATCATTCGTAGTATGGCGAAACTGCATAAAGAAGTTTCACCGAATGATGTTTCTCATCATTATCGTTTAGCGGATATGCAGACTCATTTTGGTTTAACGCCAAGAGAGTGTGAAGTCGTTGAGTTGATCCTTGAAGGTAAAGGCTCCCCGCAAATTGCTGAATCGCTATTTATTAGCTTAGGTACGGTAAAAAACCATCGCAAAAACATTTATCAAAAGTTAGACATTCGTTCACAGGCTGAATTATTTAACTTGTTAATGAGCCATCATCATTATTCCTCTTATCGTCATCGTTTATGTTAAAAACTAGGCTCTAAATAGCACTAGATAATTTAAATTATTAATATCAAAACTAAACTTAATCAATTGATTTAAAAATATAAATATTGAATTTTTATTTTGTTGTTTATATCTAAATATTCTACCTGCGTCACAAATGTTAAATTGATGTTTCAAATGTCCCTAAAGGGCTATGTAAATGTTAATTCAAGGTTAAGATAATCAAGGTTATCGAAAGATACTAAACAGGGTATCCATTATGAATAACCAAGTAGAATCATTGACTTATTATGCTGCTACCAAAAAGTATGATCTCCGTTTTCCAACATTAAAAGAAGATCTTGATGTGGATGTCGTGATCATTGGTGGTGGGTTTTCCGGTATCCATACAGCGCTTGAGTTATGTGAAAAGGGCATTACTAATATTGCCATTTTAGAAGGGCGCTATTTGGGGTATGGCGGAACTGGGCGCAACGGCGGTCAAGTGATGGCAGGTATTGGCCATGATATTGATGCGATCAAAAAATATGTAGGGAAAGAAGGCTTAGAGACCATTTTCAAATTGAGCAATATGGGTGCAGGGATCATGCGCGACCGTATCGCTAAATATAATATTGATGCCGATTTTTGCAGTGGTTATGCCTATTTAGGTAGTAACAAACGCCAAGAAAAAACCCTACGTAGCTGGTTAAAAGATTTTAAAGCCGTTGATCCAGAGGAAGAAATTGAATTTTATGCAGGATCAGATCTGAAACAGATCATCGGTTCCGATGCCTACACTTGCGGTATAAAGCACATGGGCGGTGGTCATGTTCACTCGTTGAATCTGCTGTTAGGTGAAGCGAAGGCGGTTAGTGAAGTCTACGGTGCAAAAATTTTCGAAAACAGCCAAGTTCTTAATGTCGAATATGGGAACACCGTGACTGTGCGTACGGCAATGGGGACGGTGCGAGCTCAAAAAATGTTGTGGGCTTGTGACTCATTCCTTAACGGCCTTGAACCTACGATTTATCCAAAAACCATTAATACCTATGCTTATCAATTAATGACAGAAGAACTACCTGAAGAGTTAATTGAACGAATAAGTCCTATTCGTGGTGCTTATAGCGATATTCGTCCTGTCATTGATTACTATCGTGTGACCAAAGAAAACAGATTATTGTTTGGCAGTTCAACCCATTTCCTTGAGTACATTCCTTCTGATTTAAAAGCTTGGAATCGCAATTTGATGCTGAAAATTTTTCCATACTTGAAAGATGTCAAAATCGAATTGGCATGGGGTGGACCGATGGCATGTAGTGCTAACCTATTTCCACAAATAGGCTCATTGCCACAGCATAAAAACGTGTTTTATGCGCAAGGTTACTCAGGTTTTGGTGTAACACCGAGCCAGATCGTTTGTAAAGTGCTTGCTGAAGGCATGGTTGAAGGGTCAAGTCGTTATGACTTAATGAGTTCCATTCCTCATGCCAATATTATTGGTAAAGATAAACTTCGTAATGTCATTGTGTCATTGGCGAAAATTGCTCACCAAACTTCGGGTTACTGGCAAGGGCGCCGCTAATCTAAGTATTTCTGTATCATCTTGTTAATTTATAAAAAGGTAACGTCATGATTAGTCCATTATTACTAAATAAGCCACTACCAGAATTACTCAATATTGGCAGTGTTACGAACTTAGGCTCTGTCGTTGTTGAAGGTGATCCGCAAGCAAGCGTTGCGATGATTCATGGTGAACCAACAGATAATTTAACTTGCGGTATTTTCGCCTGTACCAAAGGTAAATTTAAAATGGTTTACCCATTTGATGAAATGGCTACCGTATACGAAGGTTCGGTTAAACTGACCGATGTAAAAACCGGAACAACTGTTGAATACCATAAAGGTGACTCTTGGTTTGCTGCTAAAGGCACTGAAGTCCTGTGGGAGATCACCGCTGAACGTTTTGTTAAGCATTACCTTGCTTGTGTAAATGCATAATTAACTTTTAAAGTGGAGTGATAACGATGAATAATTTAGCCCTATTACCGGAAGTAAGTGCGTTTTTACAACGCCAACATGGACATTTTATTAACGGCCAGCCAGTTTCCGGTGAGGGGGATGCCTTCTTTGACGTCGTTAACCCCGCCACAGAGCAAGTTATCGCTAAAGTGAAAGAAGGCACTAAGGCTGAAGTTGATAGTGCAATGGAAGCCGCTTATGCTGCTTTCCGCGGTGCTTGGGCGCAAACCACACCAATGGAAAGAGGTAATTGCCTAAATCGCTTAGCTGACTTGCTCGAAAAAAATCTTGAAGAGCTGGCTCAGCTTGAAAGTTTATGTTCAGGAAAAACCATTCAACTATCTCGTTTCCTTGAAATTGGCTCTTCTGCACAGTTTTTACGCTATTTCGCGGGTTGGGCAACCAAAATCAGCGGTGAAACACTGAATGTTTCTTTGCCGTCATTTAAAGGTGAACAATACCGAGCTTTCACGCAACGTGAACCTGTTGGTGTGGTTGCAGGGATTATTCCATGGAACTTCTCTATTATGATTTCCATTTGGAAGCTGGCGGCGGCGCTGACTTGTGGCTGTACTATTGTGTTAAAGCCAAGTGAATTTACGCCATTAACGATGCTGAGAGTGGCTGAATTAGCCAAAGAAGCAGGCATTCCTGACGGTGTGATTAATATTATTAACGGTGGGGGACGTGAAGTTGGCCCAGCGTTGATTAGCCATCATTTATGTTCAAAAGTGACCTTTACTGGCTCTGTACCGACAGGCCTCGCTGTTGGTCGAGCTGCAATGGAAGGGAAGCTCACCCGTGTTACCTTAGAATTGGGTGGAAAAAATGGTGCAGCATTCCTCGCGGATTTGCCAGTTAACAAAATTGTTGATGGGATTATTGAAGCGGGATATTTAAACCAAGGACAAATTTGCGCGGCAGCTGAACGTTTTTATATTCCATCATCACTGATAGAAGAAGTGCTTGCTGAGTTAAAACAGCGTTTATCAACATTCAAAATTGGCTCTCCTTTAGATGAAACAACGGAAATGGGGCCTCTAGCTAATAAAGCGCATTATGAAAAGATTTTAGGCCTATTTGAAAAAGCTCGCCAAGAAGGTAATGAAATTATTTATGGTGGTCAGCCTATTGCTGGTACTGGTTACTTTGTACCACCAACGATTATTCGTGCAAATAGCCCTAATGATGCATTAATGAAAGAGGAAACATTTGGTCCAATTGGCACTTTCTTAAGCTATGACGATGAAGAAGAGCTAATTGAGCAAATGAATAGTACACCATTTGGTTTAGCGGCAAGTCTGTGGACCAATGATCTCAGTAAGGCCATGCGAATGATTTCTCGTATCGAAGCCGGGACTGTTTGGGTCAATATGCATACGTTCCTTGATCCCGCAGTGCCCTTTGGCGGAGTCAAATCATCCGGCATTGGTCGCGAGTTTGGTAGTGCATTCATTGAATACTACACTGAATTGAAGTCAGTTATGGTACGTTATTGATTGTTAATGCTTTTATACTCAACACGTTTCTAATTAGGTAGGGGCAAAGGCTACATTGGGGTCATAAGTAGCGATTAGAATCGTGATTTAGAGTATTTTTATGTCGATTTTAGAGTGGTTAACCCAGCTTTGGCTGGGTTTTTTTTATCTCCCAAAAGTCAGGCGTAGATTTTCTAACATTAGCCTTAAAGGGAAGTTGAGACTCGGCTGGAGAAAACTATCAGTGGAGGTCGCTCATGAAAACCAGTGCTCCCTGAGCTTTTGTTATCTTTTCCTCTTGGTAACGTCGGTATCACAATCGCGCCAAGAGCGCCTGAACAACGTACATAACCCAGTGTTAGGTAGGGTACAGAATGCCCTTTAGATAGGTTAGAACGTTTTCTGATATTGATTGTGGGCCGATGCAGGATACCGCTTATCTATTCACTATTTTTAGTCTAAAGATAGATATCAAATCACCGTAAACTCATTTCAGTTTAAGTGCCACGTACAAAAGCCACCTAGCAAGAGTGTGTTATCCGTGTGCAGGTAACCGATTTGAAGGTTATTTGTAACGGAATTCACTATTCACTCTCAAATGACCAACTCTCGATATGATTTTGCGTTGGTTTTTAGGGAACATTTTAAAAATTAACACGAAAAGGGAGTTTACCTTTATTTACAAAAAGCCAATATGTGAGATGCAAGATGTTTTAGTAGATAATGCTTTGGTGGTAGGGGTAAATAATCATAAAGACAATTAAAATGTTTATTTTTTAATTTTAAATATTATAAAAAACAATGGAACTCATTTTCGTTGTTTTTGCTTTTAATTATTTTATTTACGATAATGTTATTAAATTTGTTTTTATCTAAAAAATTATTTTGGCTAAAAACATGGAAAAGGAGTATGCGTATTTTTTAATGTTTTCATATGTAACAATTTATTTTAATAATGGCAGGTAAATATACGGATATTAATTTAATGGGATTATTAAAACATAAAGTAATCATTTAAAGTGTATTATCCGAAAAGTCTTTTTAATCATTTGCTTAGTTGTAAAAATCCAGTAGTTGTATTTATATTATTATTTAATTCACCGATCAAATGACGTCACTTGATAGATTTTGCCTATCGTAAGTGGTTTGTTCGATCGAAATAAACTTCTTTAATCGAATATAGATAAGAGTTAGATTACATGCAAATAAAGAGTATTTAATTATCTAATGATTTATTTCTATTTAAGTTTTCATTTTTTTATTTTGATAAATACTTTCACTAGAGAGATTGTTTTATGGTTTCACAAGAAAAAGAACATTTTGGTGTGATTAACTCTGAAATTGGTGAGTTTATAAGAATGATTAGAATAAAAAAAGGGTTAACAGGTGCAGAGCTTGGTAAATTAATAGGTGTAAGTCAACAGCAAATATCACGGTATGAAAGAGGTTATAATACACTCTCATTATCAGATTTTACATTTATACTATCAGTGATGAATGTGTCATTGTTAGACTTTATTTCATATTCGTCATTCTTTAAGTCTGATGATTGTCATATAACGCCAAAAGATTATATGCTATGAAGTCATAGCCTATTTCTGTTTAAAGAATCTTTATAGCATAGGTGAAAGTTAAATTAAATTTAGCTGTATTGTCTTTCTAATATACCAAATTAACCTTTTAGCTTTATAGCTAATGGGGATGGACTTCGCTAATTTTTATGTATTAGAAAGTGTTTTATTTAAAACGCTTTCTAATACAGATATGTTTATCTGTGTTGAGTAATTAAATAGTCTTAATTTTATTATTCAATTTATAATTAAACTTAAAACATTGATAGGAAATAGTATGAAATTAAATAAAGCTATGGCTGTATTAGCAGCGGCTATGTTAACCACATCTTTCGCTTCACTTGCAGATGTTAACTCAGGAACCGTGACTTTTAAAGGTGAAGTTCGTGATACTCCTTGTAACCTAGATGCGGGCCAAGGCGGTACAGCAACGGTTGTTGATTTTGGCCAACTATCTCTAAGCCAATTAAATGCGGGCGATTCAAAATACAAAAATTTTGAATTGAACCTGAAAAATTGTTCTTTGACTTCTATTGACGATACAGATCCACAAAACCCAATCACAGTTACTAAGACTGCAACTATCACTTTTGATGGTGTTAGCAAAATTGCAGGTCAAAATCTTTTAGCAACATCAGGTAGCGCAGCAAACGTTGCAGTTGGTATCAAAGATATTACTTTTGGAACTCCTGCGGCACTGAACCTACGTGATGGTGATAATACATTGACTTATTCTGCTTTCGTTAAGAAGGCGGGTGCTAATGCTGTAACAGCAGGTGATTTCTCAACGATCTCTACTTTCGAAATCGCATACCAGTAAGTTATACAGGCTCCTTCACTATTAGGCGAAGGAGCCTATAATTTGAAAAATTAATACTATGAAAAGCTTGCTGATTATTACCCTGTTATTCTCACCTATTTTCAGTATGCCAGTCTTAGCTGCAATGAATTGGGGACAGGCAACAGTAAAAGGAGAGATACTCGCTTCTGGTTGCTCAATTCAATTGACGAGTAAAGACCAAATTATTGATTTTGGTGCCTATGCCTTAAGCAAGTTAGAAGAAAATAAGATAAAGAAACCATTTAAAATAATTTTAAAGAATTGCCAATTATCAAACTCTTACTTTAATGATGAAAAATCACCTGTACGAATAAAGTTTACGGGTCCAGCAACAAATAATTTTAATGGCTTTAAATTTAATGATGCCGATGGTTTAGCTATTTATATATTAAGTGGAAGCGATGTTGTTAAACCTAATCAATACTACCCAATTTATAACTTAAAAAGAATATCCGGGAAAACAAAATCGATTAATGAACAGCAACTAGACTTTTTATCTGAGGTTATTGTTGTTGATAAGCTAAAGCCTCAATTAGGAGAATTCTCAAGTATCATTACATTTGATATCGATTACTATTAATCTAATGAGTATTTATGATGTTATCAACAAAAGAAAAAATAACGATATTCATGGTATCGATGCTTTGTTTGACTAAGGTATCTTACTCTGTAGAGTTTAATACCGATATACTTGATAGCGAAGATAAAGCGAACATTGACGTCTCAAGATTTAAAAATCCTAATTTTATTCTACCGGGAACTTATTTCTTTAACATCATTATAAATAGTACTCAATTGACGCAGTCTACAGTTCCTATTCAAATTATTGGTGATAGTACAGATGCCTCGGTCAGTGATGTGTGCATTGATAAGTCATACATTAATAGCTTAGGTATTAAAGAAAAGTATATTGACCAATTAACCTATTGGAATGATGGGGCGTGTATTGATTTTTCGGCATTAAAAGGGGTCAGTGTCGTCCCTAATTTATCCGAAGGCACTGTGACGCTGAATATCCCACAATTATATCTCGAATATATGGATAATAACTGGTTACCCAAATCATTGTGGGATGAGGGTATCAGCGGGTTGTTATTAGATTATAATGCAAACTATCAATATAGTGATCGGGATAGCTTAAAGAATCAGATTGCTTCCATTAGTGGATATCTTGGCGCCAATATGGGTGCATGGCGCCTACGTAGTGAATACTATGGTAATTATCAAAAACAAAATTCCAATGGTAAAACATCGACAATACGTAATTTTTTATTTAATGCCATTTATTTATATAGAAACATAAAAGCCCTAGATTCAAAACTAGTGATTGGTGAGAGTACAACCCCCTCACAAATTCTAGAGCCAATTAAGTTTACAGGATTATCCTTATTCACTAATGATTCTATGTTACCACCAAGGTTACGTGGATATGCACCAGAGATAACAGGTATAGCTAAAACGAATGCGCGAGTGGTCATTACACAACTCGGACGTGTCTTGTACGATGGAAATGTACCCGCTGGACCATTTAAGATTCAATCATTAAACAGTGGAACGCGTGGTGAGCTTAACGTAAAAATTATTGAGCAGGATGGTACTGAGCAACAATTTACAGTAAGTAGTTCGAATGTACCGTATTTAACGCGTCCGGGCACCACGCGATATAACGTATCTGCGGGGCAACCGACAAAAGTGGATCATTCGGTATATCGTGGTGTGTTCTTTTTTAGAGCAGAGGCTTCTCACGGTTTAAATAATAATTGGTCGTTAAACGGTGCAACAGATATTAGCCAAGGCTATCAACAGGTTTCATTAGGGGTTGGTCGCTTTATGAATCGGTTTGGTGCACTTTCGGTGAACATTACGCGTTCGTTCGCACAATTAGACCATGATAGTCCTTCAGGTAATTCATACAGTGTTAATTACTCGAAAACATTCGATGACTACGATATGGACTTAACTTTTGCAGGGTATCGATTTACGGATAGGAAATACTATACATTATCCCAATATTTAGACTTAAGAGATGATAGGGTTGTTGATAGCGAAAAAGAACGTTATCAAATAACGCTGTCTAAGCGCTTAGGTGAGTTTAATATAAATTTAAATTATCAATTGCAACAATATTGGGATAGAGGTCAAACTCATCAATATGGTCTTAATATAGGTAAAAGTATCAATCTTCCTTACTTAAAACTACAGGGAGGAAGTATTACATTGTCAGCAAATAGAAGCTATTATCAAAATAAATATGATGACCAAATTAGCTTAATGCTTTCTGTACCATTTGGTAAGCAGTTTTATACTTTTGATACAATGAAATATAACGATACTTATAATTCGCGTATTTCAGTGTCTAATTTAACAGATGATAATGACTACTATAATATAAGTGCATCGACAAGCTACGGTAAAGATGCCAAAAAACAAAGTACACTTGCTGGAATGTATGATTTACCGACACGCTATGGATCTATCAATAGTAATATGTCTATCTCGGATAAAGGGGATAGTAGTTTAGGATTAGGGCTCAATGGTGGGGTGACATTGACGCAACATGGTGTAGCTTTACACAGTTCATCATATTCTTCTGCCTCAAGGCTAATGATAGACACAAATAATATTGCGGATGTTCCTTTAAATAATGGTACAACCGTGACGAATGGATTAGGTATTGGCGTTATTCCTAACATGACTAACTATTATAAAAATAGTTACAATGTGGATATGAGTAAATTACCCGATAATATTGAATCATCAAATACAATTTATGATATTGCATTAACGGAAGGCGCTATTGGATATAGAAAAATAAGTGCAGATAAAGGGTTTAAATTATTTGCAACGATTAAAATGTCTGATAACTCAGGGTCACCACCATTTGGTTCTCAGGTATTAAATGAAAAAGGGCGAGAGGTCGGAATTGTAAGTGATAATGGATTAGTTTGGTTAACAGCTGTTCAATCAGAAGAAAAGTTAAATATCAACTGGTCTAATCAAACACAATGTAGTACGACCTTACCAACCTTAGATAATGTAAATCAAATTATTTTAATTTGTGAGAAATAGAGAATTTTTATGAAATATAAATTATTGTTAATTCCACTATTATTTATAGCACATAACAGCATGGCCGCGGTTTCTCTTGATAGAACAAGAGCGATTGTAGAAGGGAGTTCTAATCCAGTTGTTATTAATATTGAGAATCAAAGTGATACTTTACCCTATTTAGCTCAGGCTTGGATTGATGATAAAAATGGTAATAAATTAACAACAGGGCCGTTAATTGCAACACCATTGGTTCAACGTTTGGAACCAAACGTCAAAAGTATGATTCGAATCTCGACGACGGATGTATCTAAGTTACCGAAAGATAGAGAGTCTGTTTATTACTTTAATTTAAGAGAGATCCCTCCTAAAAGTGATAAACCGAATGTGATGCAGGTCGCATTACAGTCAAGAATTAAATTATTCTATCGCCCAGAGGCAATTTTAGATAAGGCAAAAACCAATTGGGCTTTAGATTTAGAGTTACAATCTGTCAGTAATGGTTATGTGGTTAAAAATACATCACCTTTTTATTTGACCGTGATAGGCTTAGCCGGTGATAAAAATAAATCAGAAAATGGTGCTTTTGATTCGTTTATGATCGAACCTTTTGGTTCTTATCAAGTCAAGACTGCTCATTTTCAAAAGCCTTATCTTACTTATATTAACGACTATGGCGGAAGACCAACAGTTTCATTTAACTGTAATGCATCTGTCTGTAAAGCTGATAAACAATAAATTTCAGAGCTAACAAAGTGAGAGTGCAATGAAGTATTTTTATTTAGTGTTTTACACTTTATTTATTTCATTTAGTAGCATGGCCACTCAGTATGAGGAAAATAATTATTTTCCTTCGAATGATGTGACATCTGCAATGAAGATGAATGAATTAAGTGGAAAACTGAATTTTAAAATAAGTTTAATGTACTCTCCGTGTGTCATTTTAGCTAATGAATATGTTGGAAGTTTCTTTTTTATTGAGCTAGATAAATGTTTGTTTAATGATAATAATATAAAAATTCCATTACAGGCAAAAGCGAAAGTGCTTGAAGGTAATCAGCAAGTGATGGCACCTCAGACGCTATTCTCGGGGAGAAATAATGTTTATCTACAGACTAAAAACATTAAGGGTAGAGCAGTGATTATGGAGCTAGACTATGATTAAAAAAATACTGGTCATATTACTTAGCTTGATGGTATCTCCCACTTTTGCCAGTGAATTGGTTATTAATTTTAATGGTAATTTAGTTGATAAGAAATGTGAAATTAAACAATCAGAGATAATAGTTCAATTTATACCTTATTCATTAGGCTATATTGAAGTCGGTGGCAATATCTCGGATAAAAAATCATTTTCAATTGAATTTCAAAATTGTACACCGACACTGATGAATAAGATTATAAAAATTTCATTAGATTCTACTAATGTCTATAGGCGAAATGGTGTTGATTATTTGAAAACGCAAGGTGGAACTGGTCTCATTGTCGGTCTAGAAAGCATGAGTGGAGAGCCTATATCATTTAATCAACCTTTAGAAGTACAGGTGACTAATGATAGTAAAGCAGAATTAGTTTTAAATGCTTTTTTAACTAAAGGTGATTTCGCTAAACCTGGCACTATTCATGGCACAGCAAGTGTTATGGTTAATTATAATTAATAAGAGGAAATAATATGATAAAGACAAGACGGTTACTCTTATTATTATTGTTTCTATCCAATTGGAGTCTTGCCGCTGATTTTAATAGCGGTCGTGCCGATGTCAGAATAAATATTAGTGCCACGATTGTTGCTCCGGTCTGTACCGTTTTAGGCAATAATAATCAATCACCCTTGTTTGTGAACTTTGATAACGTTGATTTTTCTGACGTAGAGAGTGGAACTGCTTATCAAGATATTCAACTTAAATATAGCTGCGCGGGTAGTTCAGTACCCGCTAATAAAGTGATGAACATATATTTATATCCGACAAAATATGGCACTTATACACAGGTAGGTAATAATGTCTTACGCACATCAAAGGAGGGATTAGGTATTTCGTTGACAAAAGAAAATACTAATCTTGATTTAAATAAATGGATCCCTTTTGGAAGTCATGAGCTAGAAGGCTCATTTATTCTTCGTGCATCGCTAATTACACCTGATAAATCACTATTAACTGAAGGTAGCTTTGACAGTACGGTGGCTATTTTGATGAGTTATTTATAAATCTGAATTAGGTCTTATGATGAAAAAAATTTTTTCTTTACTACCGGTCGTATTATTTGCTTTTTCAAATATTAGCTCCGCTGGAGACCCTGATGATTGGACTGTCATGGGATATAACGGCACTCAGTTTACCGCAAATACAACTTGGACGGGGGCTAATTTTAATGGTGTAAACTTAACGTTGAATGCCATTTTAAGTAGCTCTGGCGGAAGAATGACAGAATATGCTTGGGGGACTCGTGCCTGTGCTCCTTATGGTGGTTCTCCTAATTCAATTAACGTGCAGTATGTTATCGTACCAAATACCGTGAGGTATGTGGATCCTGTAACGCGGGAGGCATTTGATTTTAGAATTGTTTTACCTCAATCGTTGGGATCAATTTCGGGATATCCTAATACTCAATATGCCAAAATAGGTCAAAGTGCAGGTAATGTCGGGCGTGCAGTGTGCAATTCAGTACCTTATACGCCGATGGCTTTTAGTGGGCAAACGGCAGTAACGTTAATTAGTAATACAAATTTACCGATTAGAAATACACCGCATATTATTCAAGTGGATACAACTTTGTTTGGGGTAAGGAATCCGGAGGTACCTAGTAAATGGTTAAGTTCCGTTGCGCTAATCCAGCCTAAAAACTCAGCAAGGTTAAACTTTTATGTCACAGTGGTGAATACTTGTCGAGTTGATAAAACGCAATTAGATTTTAATTTTGGTACATTACCTCAGTCATTAGCAGAAGGTAAAAATCTGACTAAAGCAATAACGGTGAGTTGTACTCATCCCGGTAATATTAAAGTGACTTACCGACCATCAAAACCCATTGATAGTGCTAATCCAACTCGTACTAGTTTAGATTTAGGTAACACGTCATCGGGTTGGTATGGTGAGCTATCCGTGGATAATAAAAAACAGTTGATTACCACTCTACAAGGCATTACAAATAAAACATTAGATATTGGTATGACATTAGGAAAAAATAGGGCTAATGCATCGGTAGGTAATATGAGTGGTGGTGGTGTATTAATCTTTGAGTATATTTAATTTGAATTGTGTTTGACGATGGTGAAAATCAAAGGATTGATTTTCACCATTTTTTATTGATATTAACATGTATAACGAGTCAGTATAAACGATATTTAATATATGCTTTTTTTATGATTCTCTTCATCTTTTGAGTTCACTCTCACCATTTTTAATTCTCAAAATCATAAACGCTAATAATAATGAAATTAATCGTTTGATTTCCTATATCAACCTCGTAATTAATTAAATATTGATTGATTCTGTCTGTTCGATGAGTTCGTGAGTATGCGCCATGACTGAGTTGATAGAAAAACACAACTTATTTTATACGTATTTTGTTTGTTGAAATATTTTAGTTGTCCTCTTATGATGAACTATAATTTAAATAAAAGGATAAAGTTATTGAATATGAAACTAAAATAAATCCGTATTTTCTCACTTGAATAGTGAGTTGAGAAACCGTGTTTCACGTCATCTATAAACGTTTAATAAAATGATTAAAGGTATAAGATGACCTCTGTTTTAAATATTCGATTGTTTTATTTTTGGGGATGTCGTTACTTATGATTAATGAATGGGTCGTGTATTCAATATAGAGATCATCATAATAGGTAGTATTCGCGTTCAATGAATGTACCGATGATTTTGTCATGCATTTCAGGTGACTTCGAGTAACCTAACGTCTTACGGTTAAGGCGCTTCAAGCGGTTTCTCAGGTTCAAATTCTCTCTTTCTATTCGTTGCGTATAAAACTTACTTACCACATGTTTCTGCTTGGGCAATATCTCATAAGCACTGAACTTATCCGTGCACCAAAAAGCCACATTAAACCTAGACAGTAAAGCCAGTAACTGGTGAAGAGTCCTTTTGTTTCGACGACCAAACGTATGAGCAATTATCCGTTTTAGGCGGGGCTCCCACGCATACCAAAGCCAGCGTTGTTGCTTCTTATTACCCACAAAAGACCACTGTTCATCGACTTCGCAAAGGAGTTCAATGTGCAGATTATCAAGGGGTAAAGAGGTTACCTGCTTCGGCGAGAGTTTTTTAAAGTGCGAACAACCGCATTAATGCTGATATGAAGGGCTCTAGCGGTATCACGAATACCGGCATTATTCATCGTTAGGTCGATAATTTTATCTTTGGTACCGGGCTGGCAGGCACGATATTCATAGTCGAGTTGGAAGCTTCGGCAGCAGTCTTGACAACGATAACGTTGATGACCTGTACTCCCTAGGCCATGTTTTTTCACTGAGGGAGTTTGTTGACAAAATGGGCACCTTACATCGACTTTAGCCATGAATATTCTCCGATAAATTACCCTATATTACAGATTAATCACCAGATTGAATACATGACCAATGAATGAGTGAAGCCTTATTGGCGAAATGTTAGAGAGCGAGGGTATATGGAAACAGCCTTGAGCTTTGAAATCAGTGCTATGCCTAAAATAGATAATACATTAGAACGTTTGCTAAAAAATACTGAAGCGTTAACGCCCCTATTCTATACAGTGAATACTGAGATAGGTAAAACTGAATGGCGAGATACCTATAACACGTGTTGTCAATTAAAGAACCTTACTCATGTAAATGTTGTTCCTCATGTTGCGATTAATAATAAAGATGAATGTGAGTTATGTTTTATTATTGAAGAGTATTTAAAGAATGATATAACAGAATTGTTTGTCATTCGGGGTGATAGACACCGTTTTGATGAGAAACTCCCATTTAATTATGGCATAGAGCTTATTGATTTTATTCGAGGGCGATACCCTGAAGTAATGATAAAATCCAGTGTTTATCCTGATTATCACAAAGAAAGTATCACACCTGAAAGGGAGATTGATTGGCTAAGAAAAAAATTGCAATTAGGCGTTACAGAGCTGATTAGTCAATTATGTTTGAATAAAAATGCATTTTCTTATATGAAAATGCAATTGGGGAATGATAGCCCTATTACGATATCAATGATGCCTATACTTAACTTTAGTTTTATCGAGTCGTTTTTGAAAAATAATGCGATCGATTATCCATTATGGATAAAGAAACACATAAGACCGAGTAATATTAATAACCATAGGGAATTTGGTATTCAGCTTACTCAATTTCTAATCGAAGAGTATATAAAAGAGAACAAGCGATTGCATTTTTTTACATTAAATAATGCAGAGATAGTCAAAAAGCTATTTGATAAATTGAGATGAGTTATCTGAATATCACTGACAGAGTGAACTACTTTTTCCAGCGAAATTAATATTGGTTTTATCCCGACAACAATAGGGGATGATAATCAGTTTTAATTTTATCCTTGTTAGGCTAATTCAGTATCAATGAGGGCATGATAATGTTAAAAGTCGATTACAATGCGTACCGTTCAATAAAAGGTTTTAATCGTAGAGTAAGGTTTTTAGTCATGCATTATACTGCTTTGAATTTTCAAGGTTCAGTTAATGCATTATCAGGAAATGCCGCTGTAAGTGCTCATTATTTAGTTCCCGACCCAACAGATAAAATGTATACAAATGCTGGATTTAAGGAGATGAGGGTCTTTAATTTAGTTGATGAAAATGAAAGAGCTTGGCACGCAGGCGTGAGTACATGGGCCGGTAGAACTAACTTGAACGATACTTCGATAGGTATTGAAATTGTCAATGAAGCTCAAGATAACAACGGGAATTTTCTTTTTCCGCCTTATAATGAAGTGCAGATTGAAGCAATCAAACAATTAGCATGCAATATTATCGAACGTTACCCTGATATTACTCCTACCAATATTGTCGGACATGCGGATATTGCACCTGATGGGCGTAAAAGTGATCCCGGTGCAGCGTTTCCTTGGAAACAACTTTATGATGCTGGAATTGGGGCTTGGTATGATGAGGCAACTAAATCTTGTTATATGCAGAAATATAACGGGGGATTACCAGCAAAAGCAGAAATTTTAGAGAAGCTAAAACGCTATGGGTATGACGTTTCAAAAGCGAATACAGATAATGGCTATAAAATGCTAATTCGCGCTTTTCAGCTTCACTTTAGACCAGAAAACTATGATGGTATTGCTGATGTTGAGACGGTTGCGATCCTTTATGCGCTAGTTGAAAAGTACTTCCCTTAATGTCATGGCGTTAGTTGAATAACAGGACTTTGCCTAATACTTCATTGAGTATGATAGTGAACGTATTTATTTAAGAATGAAATGCATTGGTGTTCAAGCCTATTTGGAGAGTAACGTAATAGGGGCGTTGCCAATGCATTTACTCCCATGTTGTATTATTAAATAAACAAATAATTGTGATGGTCAATGAATCAAATATATTGGTTTTTCCATGAATTCATTAAGGGCTGTGTCTAAGCACTTACAGCATCTTTTCTTGGCGAATAATAAAACCGGATGAAACGAGTTCTGTACGGTTACTAACATTGGCTTTAGTGAAAATATTGCGTAAATGCGTTTTGACAGTAGATAGCGATACGCCAAGTTGTATGGCAATGCGCTTGTTACTTGCTCCTTCTCGTACTAAGTGAATGATTTCTTGTTCTTTCGGCGTATAAGAAACTAACGAGTCAGGTAAAATATCAAATGTCATTAATTCAGCGACAGGTAGGATGGCGTTGAGTCGCATCACTTCTTGTTGTTGAAATGGCGTATCGCGTAAGACAGAAATGCCTGCAATAATTTTGTTTTTACGGCGAATAAATATTTCTGCCATGTCAGTGATGTTGTTGGGCTTCATGAAATCATTATAGAATTCTTGGCTTTGTTGTTTCATGTCCGGCGCCATTCTAACTAAACGCAGATCATCACCACGGAATTTATCAGGGTGTAACGGATCTAATTGATAAAAATGTTTCAAATAATCTTGATGCATACGAGAGCTGATCCCATAGAGCACATGGTTATCAGGTTGCCAAAGATCGTCCACCAAATAATAAACGGATGCTGAAACAGGAATAATATGAGCAATTGTGTTCAAGCAACAGTTAATCAATGTTCGCTGGTGGTAGCACAAAGAGGGTGTCTTCATCATATTCCCTTCCATAGTTGGTCCAATTATTATCATGCAATTAATTTTCGTTAACATAAAATAAACATGTTAATAACGTGAGCTTGATTACAATATTTGAACTTCATCGGTCATAAGCCAGTTCAACCAATTCGCCAATCAGTATATTTCGTTGATTGTTTATTAATATATTAATGAACACTCAGGTTTCTATTTATTGATATTTATTGGTTTATTCATTTTTGATGTCATTTACTCGGTACTTTTCGTATGTCTCCTCGAAATTATCCCTCCCTATGGGTATCGTCCTTTAGGACGATAGCGGCATGTTTATGCTTATTTCTATAGTTGCAATACAGTCACTCTATTTTTACAAAAAATTCACAATCTTGACTGCGTACTGAGAAAGAGAGGGAAGCAAAATGAATATGTCCTCAAAATTAACGTCACACATTGAAAAGGGGAAGGTGGGATTTCCAACCACTCTCGCTAGCTCTGTGGGCGTGATTATGGCAAGCCCTGTCATCTTAACGGTGACAAGCGGTTTCGGAATTGGTGGTGATACTTTTGCGCTAGCCGTGTTGCTGAGTTTTATCATGATGCAAGCCCAGTTGACGACATTTTCTGAAGCCGCGGCTATTTTGCCAACATCAGGTTCTGTTTACGATTATATTTCATGTGGTATGGGGCGTTTCTGGGCAATCACGGGGGCGTTATCGGCCTACTTGATTGTGCATGTCTTTGCGGGAACGGCTGAAACAATCTTGTCAGGGATCATGGCATTGGTGAATTTTGAGAGTCTCAATACCGTGATGGAAAGTAGTAATACATCTTGGATGGTTGGTGTCGGTTTAGTGATTACTTTTGGTTTGTTGAATGCATTTGGCATTGAAGCCTTTAGTAAAGTAGAAGTTGTTCTGACTTTTGCGATGTGGAGTACGTTGGTCATCTTTAGTATCAGCGGATTAATGATGCCTTTCCATGCTTCTGTTGAAGGGTGGTTTGGACTCGGTTTAAATGTTGCGGACCCGACATTAGTATTGAGCTTTGTTGGTATGGCAATGTTCATGTTTGTGGGTTGTGAGTTGGTGACACCAATGGCACCTGAAATTAAGAATTCAGCCAAAGTGATCCCTCGTGCTATGGCAACTGGGTTATGTGGTGTCGCTTTCTGTATGTTCTTATTTGGTGCGGCCATGACTAATCAAGTTGAAAACGTTATTGTGGACCCTGCGAATAATATTAGTTTGTTAGAAACCCCAATGGCGATCCCTGCCTTTGCTGGTCAAGTCTTTGGTGATATTGGTAAATATTGGATTGGTATTGCGTTATTGTTAGCGGGTGGAGCAACGATTAATACCCTGATGGCGGCAGTGCCTCGTATTCTTTATGGTATGGCTCTTGATGGTGCATTACCGCGTATTTTTGCTTATCTGCACCCTCGTTTTAAGACACCGGTTTTTGGGATTTTGGTTGCGGTAATGATCCCTTGTTTACATACATTCGCAATTCAAGGTGATTTAGATAGGATCATTCCGCTCGTGCTAGCAGCCGTCTGTTCATGGGGAACCGCCTATTTATTAGTTACGATTTCGGTTATTTCACTGCGCATTCGTCGCCCTGATTTGCACCGTGCTTATCGTTCGCCGTTTTTCCCAATTCCACAAATTATTTCTAGTGTCGGGATTATTTTAGCGATCGTCTATATTACGCCACCAGGTATGAACAAGTCAGATGTGTATATTCCCTTTATTATTATGTTAGGGCTAACCGCAAGCTATGCTTTAATTTGGACCGTGTTTGTGCAAAAAGTGAATCCGTTTAAACCGGTTTCAGTTGAGCAGGTGTTATCCAGTACATTTACCGAAGAAGAGTTGAAGGGGGTGAAAGTTGAACCATTACGCAACCTCGCCTAAATGCTCTATTTGGCAACGTTTAAGTAAAAAACGTCTACCCGCTGGCTATCAACAAGGCTTAACACTGAATAGACTAGAGCGTGATATTTTACCGTATCAATGTGAATGGGGAGCTCCGGGGGAGCTCCTGATACATCCACACGGTGAACTGACTGTTCAAGTGACAGAACGCGTTAAAACGTTATTTATGGCTTTTATTGTATTTAGCCGCTTTTCTGTGACTGGGCATTGTGGTGAGGCTATCAATGCACAGATTTCGGTGAAAACCACGGGGAGTTTACGCCGTAAACATATTCACTTTGTCTCTAAAGATGAAGAAGGACAAAAACTCATTAGTTTATTGCAACAGTATCCGATCATTTCGCAAACGTTAGCCGAGCTCGATTTTAATGATTGTCATTTGCATATTCGTAATGGTGTTTGGTCTTGTGAGATAGAACCTTTTACCGCTTCAGAGCTGGTGTGCCGAATTCCTGCAACACGCCGCTATTTACGTTTAACGCCGGAACAAAGGCATCGTTTATTGAGTGTGTTGCAATTGTTCCACCAATTTATGGAAAAACATTATCTCAATCATTGAGTTTGAAATATTAATTTGATAGTAATGTTCGCTATTAAATTAGCTCTCAATGGAAGTTGATGTGAAATCGTTACCTTTAATTGGTTGTATTTTATTTTCGTCATCTGCGATGGCGGCGGTATCGGAGTGTATTCGTTTAGATGAATTATCGTCTTCTATTCAGGGTATTCATGATAGTGAAGGTCATAGCTGTTTATTCGTTGAAATTTCTGATAAACAGTATATCCGCCAAGAGGGGGATGGGATCTCAGATATCGTACTTACTGACAGTACTAAAACACCAATCCGTGTACTGCTGCAAAAAATGCCACACGCAGAGCCTCACTCCGTCTCTTATATTGTCCCTGCTCAGGGGCAATATTATCTCAATTTACAGGGCGCCCCTGCTCAGCCATGGAATCTTAAATTCAACTTATCGAATTACCAGCCTTTGGCGATTGAGGCAGAAAATAAAATTGATAGCCCTAAGTTACAGGCATTGATTGATAAACACCTGAAGGAGAAAACGACAGATACTTTTTGGCGAGAGGTGAAAGAGCAGGGCACCCCGCTCGTTGAGGAGTATAAGAAAGGGCAGCAGAAAGTCACTTTTTTATGGCGTGGAGCAAAAGCGAATGCTTATATTTTAGGTGCCCCTTCAGGTAACCATGAGACCATGGCTCATATACCGAATACGGATATTTGGTACCGCACTTTTATCGTGCCGAATGATACGTTATCGCAATATAAAATTGCGCCAGATGTGCCAAAAGTGACAGAAGGTGGGTTTGCGCAGCGCAAGGCAATTCTAGCAACAGCACAAGCGGATCCTTTCAACGCACAGGCGATCCCATCACTGCTAAATGATCGCTATAATCGTTTTTCATTATTGTCACTATCACCCGAAAAACGTCAATGTCACTTTGCTCAGATAGAAGGTCATCAACTTAATGGTCAATTGACATCATTTAGCTTCCACAGCAATGTGCTGAATAATGATCGACAAATTTATGTGTATCGCCCTAAGGCGGCCATGAAGCAACCTGCCGTATTCGTTTTGTTAGATGGGCAAATCTATCTACAAACATACAAAATGGCTGAATTTTTTGATAAGTGGATGTCAGAAGGAGCCATACCACCGATGTATGTGGTATTTGTCGATAGCATTAGCTCTGAGCGCAGAAATGTGGAGCTACCACCAAACGCTGAGTTCCCTGCTATGCTTGCTAAAGAGCTTATGCCTGTTTTAGCAACCAAAGGTATTCAAGCGCCTGCAAAATCCACCATTATTGCGGGGTCGAGTTATGGTGGTTTGGGGGCGACTTGGAATGCTCTGTCACATCCTGAATTATTCGGGAATGTCCTCAGTATGTCCGGTTCTTATTGGTGGGCACCTAAAGGCAAAGATCCTGAATGGCTAATCCGCGAAATCGAACAAATGTCGAAAAAACCGTTACGTTTTTATCTTGAGGCAGGGTTATTCGAACAGCGTGGTAGTTGGGGTGGGATAATCCAAAATCATTATCGATTATTGGATGTGTTAAAGCATAAAGGGTATCAAGTGGAGGCCGAAGAGCTTCCGAGTGGCCATGATTATGTTTCTTGGTGTGAAACCTTATATCAAGGGACTCGTTATTTGATGGCTGAACCACCGAAATAATAATGTCATCTATTAGTGATAGAAAATGCAAAAAGCAGTCTTTATTGGACTGCTTTTTTTGCATATTATGGCAATCGTCTTCTTTTCGACACAAAAGCGTCATTCAACTGTCATCTAGCAGGATTAGCATGCCAGTCATTATTTGAAGCAATTACATATTTAACTTCTTTTATTGGCAAGGAAATGATTATGATGAATCATTGCATGAAATCGATTCTAGCTGTAGCAGTAAGTTCAATAGTTTTTGGTAGTATTATTCCCGCCTCCGCATCCACGTCTAAAGATGATGCTGCTTTACAACACCGAGCTGCACAAGGTGATGTTACCCAATTTGGTGGTGCTCGTCGTTTAACCCAAGAACAAACAGATATTATGAAATCTGCGCTTCATAACGAGCAAGCGAAAAACGTGATTCTGTTTATTGGTGATGGTATGGGAGACTCTGAAATTACCGTCGCACGTAACTATGCAGAAGGCGCAGGTGGTTTCTTTAAAGGCATTGATGCATTGCCTATCACGGGTCAATATACTCACTATGCATTAAGTAAAAAAACACAAAAACCTGACTATGTTACCGACTCATCTGCTTCTGCAACGGCATGGTCTACTGGTGTAAAAACCTATAATGGCGCCTTAGGTGTCGATGTATTCGGTAAAGACCATGAAACCTTACTTGAGATTGCTAAACGTAATGGTAAAGCGACTGGTAATGTTACGACTTCTGAGTTGCAAGACGCGACACCTGCTGCACAATTTTCTCATGTGACAGGTCGTAAATGTTATGGACCTGAAGAAACGTCTGAAAAATGTGCAACCAATGCCTTAGAGAATGGTGGTCGTGGTTCAATCACTGAGCAACTACTGGTTACCCGCGCGGATGTCACGTTAGGGGGTGGTGCGAAGAGCTTTAAACAAGTTGCAAAAGCGGGTGATTACCAAGGTAAAACCTTAGAAGAGCAAGCAAAGGAACGTGGCTTTAATATTGTTCGTGATGCGAAATCCTTAGATGCAGTCACTGTTGCTAACCAAGACAAACCTGTTTTAGGCCTATTCCATGACGGTAATATGGCTGTTGCTTGGGAAGGCCCTAAAGCGACATATCATGGCAATATTGATAACCCGCCGCTTGAGTGTAAACCGAATTCTAAGTTAGATCCAAATGCGCCAACGTTGGCTCAAATGACTAAAAAAGCGATCGAGTTATTAGAAGTTAACCCTAATGGTTTCTTCTTACAGGTTGAGAGTGCTTCCATCGATAAAAAGAATCATAGCGCGAATCCATGTGGTCAAATTGGTGAAACAGTGGCATTGGATGAGGCCGTACAGGTTGGTTTAGAGTTTGCGAAAAAACATGGGGACACACTAATTATTGTGACAGCTGACCATGCTCACTCTAGCCAAATTGTTCCTCAAGGCGTTAAAGCACCTGGCTTGACTCAAGCTCTGATTACAAAAGATGGTTCCGTCATGGTCGTTAACTACGGTAACTCTGAAACGGAGTCGCAGGAGCATACTGGCACTCAATTACGCGTTGCAGCATATGGCCCACATGCTGCTAACGTCATGGGATTGACTGACCAAACCGATTTGTTCTTTACCATGCGTGATGCCATGGGATTGAAACAATAAACCAACCCTGTAAGCTAAACCCTCTATGATAGGAAGTTGTAGAGGGTTTTTTATTTATTGTCTTATCTTCTTTCCCTCGATTTACGCTCTCTTACATTAACTGTTTTGCGTTAATTCATCGATTCAGGTATAAAAAATTATTAGGTGTTTGAGTTCGTTTGAGCTGATTATGAGAGATTAAACGGCTCTATCACCAATACAACGACTGAGTAATTTGTTGTTAACTTTTTGAAAAACAATAAAAACAAGGTATGATTGTACGATTTCATTTAATAAGATAATGTTTTTAGTTATCTAATTAGCTCATCCATCAAGAGTGAGGAAGGCTATTTTCTTCCGCTAAAAAACACTCATATAGTTTTTATCACCATTGTCTTAACTATAACAAATATCACGTCATAGGGTTTCAATGCTGGCACTTTTACATCTTTTATCATCTGTCGCATTGCTGGTTTGGGGGACTCATATTGTCCGTACCGGTATTATGCGGGTTTTTGGTGCTGATCTACGCCGAATTTTAGGGAAAAGCGTCAATCGAAGAACAAGCGCCTTTCTTTCTGGTGTAGGGGTCACCGCATTAGTTCAAAGCAGTAATGCAACAGCATTACTTGTGATCTCTTTTGTTTCTCAGGGGCTAATTTCATTAACGCCTGCAATGGTTATTATGCTTGGTGCCGATGTCGGGACGGCGTTAATGGCGAGGGTGTTAACTTTTGATCTCTCTTGGTTATCGCCTCTGTTAATTCTGGTCGGGGTATCAACCTTTTTGAGCCAGAAGAAAAATAGGGCGGGTCAAATTGGGCGCGTTGGTATTGGGTTAGGCTTAATTTTACTTGCACTACAGTTAATTGTGGCATCGGCAGAGCCGATTACTCATGCTGACGCAGTGAAAGCTATCTTTACCTCGTTGAGTGGCGATGTGGTTTTAGCGCTGCTGGTGGGCGCGCTATTTGCTATGGTGAGCTACTCCAGTTTAGCGGCTGTACTATTAACAGCCACGTTGAGTGCGACAGGCTTAGTACCACTCTACATTAGTTTAAGTATTGTCATTGGCTCCAATATAGGTAGTGGTTTACTCGCGATGATGAGTAGCCGCGGACAAAATGAGATCTCGCGGCAAGTTGTCCTTGGGAGCTTACTATTCAAATTAATTGGTTGTGCCGTCGTGCTACCTTGGGTTAAACCCATTGCACAATGGATTAGCCACTACGGCTTTAATGAAGCCGAAATCGTGATCTATTTTCACGTCTTTTATAACTTAGCTCGCTGTTTAGTCATGCTACCCTTTGTGGGTCCAATGGCGAGGCTATGTAATAAATTAATCCCTATTGTTCCGTCAATGGCGCAAGAAATAGCGCCTCGTTATTTAGATAAAAGCGCATTAGAAACCCCCTCACTTGCTATCGCCAATGCTGTACGAGAAACATTGCGTATGGGAGATGTGCTGGGTGTGATGTTACAGCGCTTTACCGATGTCTTGAATGGCAATAAGGAGCAAAAAAGGGAAATCAGCCGCTTGGAAGAAGAAGTGGATATGCTACATAGCAGCATTAAACTGTATCTCGCACAATTACAACAAAGTGAATTGAGTGAAGAAGATTCAAGGCGTTGGGCTGAAATTATTGATACCGCTTTCAATTTACAGCAATCTTCGACTATCATCCATCGCATGACATCGGAGCTAGTCAAAAAGTCCATTGATAATCGTCGCTCATTTTCTCATGAAGGCTATAAAGAATTGAATTCATTACTTGAGCGATTGCAAGCTAACTTAAATTTAGGGATGTCTGTTTTTGTTTCAGCCGATATTGATAATGCAAAACGTTTACGACGGGCAAAACATCGTTTCCGTCTTATTAACCAGCGTTTTGCTTACGCACATGTGGAAAGGTTGCATGAACAAAATATGCAAAGCTTAGATACTAGCAACTTACATGTGAGCCTACTTGGAGATATGAAACGGTTGAATTCATTATTTTGTGCTGTCGCCTACCATGCTTTAGAAGGTGTAGCAGAGAGTCGTAAAGAACAATTGAGTTTAGAAAATGAGAAAAATACGTGAGTTACAACGTGATGAAATTCCATCCGTTTGGTCAATTGATAGAACAGAATTAATCGAAAATCTCTATCTTCATCAAGATGGAAAGTTGGTGCTATCGGCACAACGTTTTGATATGAAAGGTTGGCCTGAAGGTGAGCCTGAAGCTTATACGCCACATTTACTCGAAAGTTATGATAATGGCGCGGTGTTTATTGGTGTATATGACCAAGATGAGCTAATCGCAGCGGCAAGCCTAGATAACGTCTGGCGTGGCGAAGAACATAATTTACTTCAGTTATCATTTTTGCACGTTAGCCATCGCTATCGAGGTGAAGGCTTAGGTGGAATGTTATTTAATCAGTGTTGTGAGCTAGCGAAAGAGAAGGGAGCCGCTGGGTTGTATGTATCAGCAACACCTTCTGAAAATACAGTGCATTTTTACCAATATATGGGATGTAAGCTACTTGAACGGCCTGATCCTGAATTATTTGCGTTAGAGCCTGAAGATATACATTTTGTGTATCTATTTGATGAATAAGTTATTTTAAGTTTCGATTAAACGCGTGTCGTTTCCTCAACAAAACGGTTGTTTTTTGTTAAAAACAAGATATGATTGATAATCATTATCATTTGTATTGTTGAGGTAGCTATGCCAATAAATGTAACAAAAAGCGCTTATTTACGCCGCTCTGCCGCAGGGTTATGGGGTGTTTTTGCGGTTATTTTGTTGAGCGTGATTTATCTACTCAGCAATATGGGGCTAAATAGCCTGAAAATTATCACTATCGTCACCATGCTGGCGACCGCGGCAATGTTGTTTAATCGAGGCTCGCGGCACTTATTAATTGTTCCTGCTGTTATTGCACTGTTATGTAGTTTGATTGCTTTGGTATTACAACATAATACTTAGTGATGGCGGATAAAAGAGGTGATGACAAAAGCGTTTGTTATTGCACGCAGATGAGTTAGATGGGCAATTTTGAGTCTTGGTGAACGATATTAACAGTGGTGCGAAAGGGGGGACTTGAACCCCCACGTCCGAAGGGCACTAACACCTGAAGCTAGCGCGTCTACCAATTCCGCCACCCTCGCAGGTACTGTCAATTCTCAGCTATTGTTGTTAAGTCTAATGTGGACCTTAAAACAGAGAGTCTATCTGGTGCGAAAGGGGGGACTTGAACCCCCACGTCCGAAGGACACTAACACCTGAAGCTAGCGCGTCTACCAATTCCGCCACCCTCGCAATATCAGACACTATCTTGTCGCAATAGCACGCAGCGGATTTTAGGCTAATTTTGCCATTCGTCAATAATTTTTTATTGCACTTTTATTTTTTTGATGTAAAAACGGCCAACAATTATTGATTGGCCGTAATGTAAAAAAAGCTTAATGTAATTAACGTTTAATCGCTTGGTAAACTTTAAATTTTCCTGTTTTTGCCAAAACCTCATGGCTACCAAAAGCCTTATCTAACATATCTGGATAAGGTAAAAAGGCATTAGCAACAATACGGAAACGCCCCCCTTTCTTTAGGTATTTTGGCGCTTGGTAAATGATATTTTCAGCCGCGCTATAGTTGGTATTTAAGCCATCATGGAATGGTGGATTGGAGATTATCCAATCAAATTTATCATGAATATCAGAGTAAGCGTCACTTGCAATCACTTTCCCCTTCAGTTGATTCGCTTGCAGTGTTGCAATAGAAGAACGAATAGCCGCGGCGCTAACATCACTTAGGGTCAGTGTAACATCTGGGTTGTGAGTACCCACTACAGCAGCTAATACGCCATTACCACAAGCGAGATCGAGAAGGTTACCGGTAATCGGTTCATTAAGTGTCGAAAGGAGTAAGTCACTACCAATATCTAATTCATTATGGCTGAATACACCAGGTAAAGCGTGAATTTGTACTTCTTCGACTTCATAGCGACGCCACCAACGTGCAATGTCAAAGTGTGTTGGGTGCTCTAATTCACCATAATAAAGTCCACAGCGTCTTGCCGAGTCAATTTTTTGTAATGTTGCAATACCTTCCATAATAGATTCGGCACTTTTTACGCCACTACGATTTTCCCCGACGATAAAAATCTGACTGCCCACTGCGAGGTGAGTACATAAATCATCGAGTTGAAAACAGGCTTCTTGTTTGTTTTTAGGCCAAAAGTAAATTAAGGTATTACAAGGTTGGATAAAATCCGCATCGGCAATAGCAGCAAATTGTGCATTTTCACCCATTAAGCGACTTAGGTTTTGCCAGTGATGATATTGGTTAGTGAGAACCCGTACACTCGCGGCTTCTAAGGTTGCAGCAAATTCATCTTGAATATCACCGGCTAAAATCACGTGTCGATCAGTAAAATGTTCAAGGTGGCGTTGGATAACTTCGCTAGCCGGTGTCAGTAGTGACATACTTTTTATCTCCTAAATACTCTTCATACGTCGAGCCGTCGCGTTGTTGACGCCTAGCTGCAATGCAAATGGTATATAAACTGAATTATTTTGCGCACACTTTATCAGAAAATGGGGAAATAGCATTGCTATGTTGGCGCTATTAATCCGCTTTGATAAGATGTGATTGTTAATATAGCGACTGGAATAAAATTAATGGCACGACGTGACAAGCTTTTAAATCAAATGGGTATCACTCAATGGGTAGTGAGAAACCCTGCTGTATTACGCGGTGAACGTGGTGTAAGAATTCCAGATTCGACTAAGCTTATTATTATTACTGATGAGAACCTCGATTTAAACAGCCTACTGTTAAAAGATATTTTTTTAGCGATGAAAGTGTATCCAACAGATGTGGTTTGTATTAATTCGGAGCAATTGGCGATGCTTCCAACACCAATAACAATAAATTGTTGGGTATTAGGCAGCCAATCTCATCCAGAAGGGTTAAAAACAACCTTTATTTCTCCTGTATTAGATGAGCTGGCAACCAGCAATAGCGCTAAACGGGCACTATGGGAGCAGATTTACCAGTATGACGAAAATTTCAGCACTAAAGCAGTCTGATCTTGCTACTGCGTTCTTAATTGAGAAGTTAAGTCATGATTTTCCTTGGACTGAACGTGTTTTTTATGGCAACCAAGGTGAAAAATATCATAACATAAAAATTTCCGTTAATAATCAGGTTGTTGGTTTTGCAATAACACAGTGTATCCTAGATGAGGCAACACTGTTTAATATTGCTATTCATCCTGATTATCAAGGGAAAGGTTATGGACGTCTTTTGATGGAACAACTGATCACCGATTTAGTTGATAAAGGTATTTTGACATTATGGCTTGAAGTTCGAGAGTCCAATGCAGCTGCATTGCGCCTATATGATAAATTAGGCTTTCATCAAGTTACGGTGCGTAAAGATTATTATCCTGCAAAACAAGGACGCGAAGACGCATTAATTTTGGCTTTAACTCTGTTTAATGACGAATAATTTAGAAGAAAGCTGACTTATTCAATAAAACCACGGCCTAATGGAGGTCGTGGTAAACAATCACTAATATTAGCTTTTCACAATCAGTGGGTCTTGGCTCACCATATTGTATTCAGTTCCTTTTCTGTAGCCAAAAATTCTTACTAATGTCCTGCGGTTATCTTTAACGATATCTCTAGAGTGTAGGCTTATTTTATTATTGATAACAATCATTCTGGATGGCTGTAAATCGACAGCATCAAACGCGAGCTTTTCGGTAATATGATTAAATTTAATGTAGGTATCTTTAATAAATGCTGAGGCGGATGGGTTAACGGAAAAACGCTCCGGATTAAAGTTCATATTCAATTTTCCATCCTTGTTGAGTTCGAGTATGGGAACCTGTTTACCACCTAAGCTCTTGCCTTCACCGGCTGTTTTTGCTGGACGGAAATCAAAGCTATTAGTCGTTAATGCAATAATTTCTTCTAATGACAGCAAGGTGAGAGCGCGCTCAATAGAGATCACTTTTGTCGTTTCATATAAAGGATTCCATCGAGCGGTGAGTACAAGAGTCGATGGGGATGGAGAGTGCCCATCAACAACTTTGATTGCAGAATAATAAGGGTCTTCTGTATGAGGTACAATGGCCTTACCAGAATGTGAACTGGTATCAGGATCTTCATTCTGTAATTTTTCGGTACCGCCACCATAAAAATTAGCGACGATTCTAATAATATTTCCGACGTTCTCTTTGTCATACGCAAAGGTTGTTTCATTAAGGAGCGCTAAAATAATCTGTTGTTGTGAGGCTAATTTTAAAATTTCGATATCGGTTTCTAATTCTTGAAGCGTTGGAAATGCCAATTTATCTGGAATAGTTATTGGGCTTCCATCCATGTTAGTATGAATTAATCCCTCGAAAACTAAGTAAGGAATTTTTTCATCAATATAATCATTAATTAATTTTTTATCTTGCCCACTGAATAATGGTAATAATTGAACCGCAACTTCTTCCGCTGCGCCTTGGCTGCCTTTTGCTTGAGGACCGCCATTTAGCGCGAGTTGGCAGGATTTATCATGTAAGAAATTGGCTATTTCTGCTTTGAGAACGATGCGATTAAGGCGATTGTTTTCTGGCATGATCTTATTATTCCTATAATTAATTTTAATAAGTCAATAGAGATCTTATTGATAACGAAGACTATCCAAATCATTAATTAGGAAATAATAAAAAAATAATGATTTTTTGCGAGCGCTTAATGTATTAGTGATTAATAATAAAAAAAACCACAACATTAACATTGTGGTTTTTTGTTCTCTGATGAGAAATACTATTCTGATAACTTTTCAGGGGTCGGTAAAATAGGTTGATTGAGTATGATTTTATTCTTTTTACGGTATTTTTTTTCTGCTTTTGCTATTTTGATTTCCTCATTAAGCCCTTTGTAAGTTGAATAGCACATGATGAGCATTAATATTGAAAGTGGAATGGCTGTAGCCACTAATGCCGATTGTAAGCCGGATAGGCCACCTGTAATGATCAGCACAATCGCGATAGCTGCAATAATCACTCCCCAAATTGTTTTGGTGATATGAGTTGGGTTTGGGTTTCCATTTTCACTCACCATACCCAGAACAAAAACCGCTGAGTTTGCTGAAGTAATAAAAAACACCATGACTAAAACCATTGCCAGTATGCACAGGAAAGTACTCGCAGGAAAGTAATCTAAAAACTTGAAGAAGGCCGAAGTCACATCCGTTTTTACTGCCTCTGCTAACGCTTTTTGCCCCATATTTTGGATCAAATGGATTGCTGATCCTCCCATAACGGCAAACCAAGCAAATGAGCCAAGGACCGGAATGAATACTGCACCAATCATAAATTCTTTAATTGTGCGGCCTTTAGAAATACGCGCAACGAAGCTACCCACTAATGGTGCCCATGCAATCCACCAACCAAAGTAAAACAGAGTCCAGTTAGCGATCCACGTACCATCATTATAAGGCTCTGTGCGAAATGACATACTGACGAAATTTTGTGCGTAGTCACCAATACCTTGGAACAGTACTTTTAAGATGGTTTGTGTTGGGCCGGCAAATAAAATAAATCCCATCAATGCGAAAGCTAACAACATATTCAGGTTCGATAGGTGTTTGATGGCACCTTGTAAACCTGAAATTGTTGACGTGATATAAATAACGGTGACCACTGCAATGATCGCGATCTGTATCCAGATACTGACAGGCATTCCCCACAAGTAATTCATTCCGCTGTTAACTTGCAGTGTGCCAAAGCCTAGTGAGGTTGCAATCCCAATCACGATCGACAACACAACAATGACATCGACCCATTTACCGATAGACCCTTTGACTTTGTCGCCGATAAGCGGATAGAAAACAGAGCTAAGAGATGAAGGTAGTTTTTTCCTAAATTGAAAAAAAGCTAATGACACACCGACTAATGCATAGCACGCCCAAGCAGAAACTCCCCAGTGTAGATAGACATATTGCATGGCGGTTTTCGCCGCTTGTTCAGTATAGCCTGTTCCAATAGGTGGATTTATATAGTAGGAAACGGGTTCTGCCACTCCCCAAAATACGAGACTGATGCCTATTGAAGCACTGAATAGCATGCCTATCCATGTTGCCGTACGGTATTCAGGGCGGTCATTATCATCACCGAGACGAATATGACCAAACTTTGAAAAACCAAGGTACATACAAAAGCTAAAAAAGATAAAGACGGCTCCGAGTATAAACCAACCTAAGTTGTTATAGATAAAACCCAGAGAGGAATTTGAAAATGCTTCGAGTTTGTCAGGTATAAACGCGCCTATGCTGATTAATAGCAGGCTAAAGGCGAGCGATACGTAAAATACAGATTTCTTATTATTCATCATACCTTTTCTCCAGTTGCTCACTTCTTTTTATGTCTTTTAATGAGAGTTGGTTGCAGGGAATGCTACTGTCGGTTTACAGAGAATATCCATGAAAACATTGTGAGGTCAACAATTAATTAACCTAACGTTAACAATATATTTGAGAGTGATTTTATTATCTTGTTGATTTTAAGTGGTTAATAAAATTATTCGAGGAGAGGTGTAATATTTTGTTTGATCATTATTGAGATCTGGATTAACATCCTCAAAAATAATGTTAACTATAAGTTTACATAAGTGAGGTAGTTATGAGCAATGCAAAAAAAGTCATTTCGATTAATGATCACCTTGATATTGATAATGCATGGACTATCCCTGCACGTTATTACACTTCCGATGACGTATTTGAATTCGAAAAAGAAAATATCTTTGCTAACTCTTGGGTGTGTGTCGCTCATTGTAGTGAAGTCAAAGAGAAAAATGCCTACATCACTCGTCAGTTGATTGGCGAAAGTCTTGTTATTGTTCGTGGGCGTGATGATGTTTTGCGTGGCTTCTATAATGTATGCCCACACCGCGGTCACCAATTGATCAGTGGTGAAAGCGGTAAAATGAAGAATGTGATCACTTGCCCTTATCACGCTTGGGCATTCAAATTAGATGGCCAGTTGGCTCATGCAACAAACTGCGAGAATGTTAATAATTTTGATGCAGATGCAATGACATTAAGTAGCTTCCATGTTGTTGAGCATGCAGGTTTTATTTATATCAACTTGACTGAAGGTGAACCTCAACCCATCGAGGAGCAATTACCTGGGTTAGCGGAGAAAATGGAAGAAGCCTGTTCAGTGATCCGTGATCTCAAGTTAGCTGCTCGTTTTGTCAGTCATACACCTGCTAACTGGAAAACGATTGTTGATAACTATATTGAGTGTTATCACTGCCCTACGAACCATGTGAGTTTCGCCAGTTCTGTTGACGTCAATGTGTACGAACACCAATTGAATGAGAACTGGACTGTACAAATTGGTAAAGCTAAGCCTTCTGAGTCTTCTTATCAGTTCGATGAATCGGTCGTTAATCCGCGTTTCTTCGGGTTTTGGATTTGGCCAAGCACCATGTTCAATATGCCTCCAGGTGGCGATTTCATGACCGTTATTTATGAATTCCCAGCCAATGCGGGTGAAACCTTACAACATTATGATATTTATTTCTTAAATGAAGAGCTGACGGAATATCAGAAAAATTTAATTGAATGGTATCGCACCGTTTTCCGTCCGGAAGATTTGCGTTTAGTTGAAAGCGTACAAAAAGGATTACGTTCTCGTGGTTATCGCGGACAAGGCCGGATTATGGCAGATAGGCAGCGTAGTGGCATCAGTGAACACGGCGTCGCGCACTTCCATAAGTTAATTGCGACTGCGCATACTGAGTAAAGCAGGCCGATCAGGGGAATAATACATGAATAGGTTAAGTAATCCCGCTTTGTTCCGTCAGTCCTGCTATATCAATGGTCAGTGGGTAGATAGCGCTAAAACGCTAACGGTCACAAACCCTGTAGATCAGTCTGTGCTGGGAACTATTCCCAGCCTTTCGGTTGAACAGGTCAATAATGCGATCATTCAAGCCCATGAAGGGATGCTCAGTTGGAGTAAACTGACAGCAAAACAGCGTTCTATTATTCTACATCGTTGGTTTACTTTAATAGAAGCTAACGTTGATGATTTAGGTTTGCTGATGACTTTAGAGCAGGGTAAACCTTTCAATGAGGCGAAAGGTGAAATTCGCTATGCGGCTTCATTTATAGAATGGTTTGCCGAGGAGGGGAAACGAGTTTATGGAGAGACGATCCCACAAACGGTCACGAGCAATCGAATTTTAACTATCAAGCAGCCTATTGGTGTATGTAGTGCTATCACTCCGTGGAATTTTCCTGCGGCGATGATCACGCGTAAAGCTGCGCCTGCACTGGCTGCGGGGTGTAGCATGCTTATCAAGCCTGCCAGCGAAACGCCGTTTACGGCATTAGCCCTCGCTGAATTAGCAGCACAAGCGGGGATCCCTGCTGGCGTTTTTAATGTTGTTACAGGGGAGTCTCGTGTTTTAGGCGAATTACTCACACGGCACCCGTTAATCAGTAAATTCTCTTTTACCGGTTCAACACAGGTTGGGCGCCAGCTGTATGAGCAGTGTGCATCAACCATTAAAAAGACGTCCTTAGAATTGGGTGGGAATGCGCCGTTTATTGTGTTTGATGATGCTGATATCGATAAAGCTGTCAGTAGCGCAATACAGGCTAAGTTCCGTAATGGTGGGCAAACATGTGTTTGTGTGAATCGTTTCTATATCCATGATGCGATTTACGAACAGTTTCTCACAAAGTTTGTCGCTAAAGTGAGCCAGTTACGTATTGGTAACGGCCTAGATGAAGGCACTGATATCGGGCCTATGATTACATCTCGTGCTATTGAAGGCATGCATGCATTAGTCGACGACGCTATCGCAAAAGGCGCACGGAAACTGACATTAGGTAATGAAATTGCCGAACAAGGTCATTTTATTAACCCGAAAGTATTGGTGGATGTTGATGATTCTATGGATATTGTGCATGAGGAAATCTTTGGTCCTATTGCTGCCATGATCCGTTTTCATGATGAAGATGAAGTTATTCGTCGAGCGAATGCGACGATTTATGGCTTGGCTGCTTATTTCTTTTCAAAAGATATTGGTCGTGTCTATCGTGTCGCTGAAAAGCTACAAAGTGGCATGGTTGGGATTAACACTGGCATGATCTCGAATGAGGTTGCACCGTTTGGTGGTGTTAAGCAGTCAGGTTTAGGCAAGGAGGGTTCTCGCTATGGTATTGAGGATTATCTCACCGTGAAATATTTGTGTATTGATATTGCTTAGCCAGTAATTAAGTGAAAGAGGGAATTGTGATGAGCCAGCAAAAAATTGCCGTGACGGTTAGCCGCATAGAGCAGCTCACCCCAACCATTAAGCTGTTCGAATTTGCGGCAAAAGATAGCGTGTTCGAACCTTTTAGTGCGGGAAGCCATATCACAGTACATATGAATGAAGAAAAGGGGCTAAAGCGTGCTTATTCATTAATCAGTGATCCTAATAACCCGCATCACTACTGTATCTCAGTATTGCGTGATGAGAACTCGAAAGGGGGCTCGGCGTATATGCACGAGCAACTGTTTGAGGGGGATTCACTATATTTATCGCCCGCTGAAAATTATTTCTCACTGGTCGGTGACAGTTCCTGTAAACATATCTTAATTGCTGGTGGAATTGGTATTACCCCATTTTTATCCTATTTATATGAATTAGAAAAAATGGGACTGGATTTTGAATTGCATTACTGTTTTCGCGATCAAAAGACGGCGGCGTTTGTGGAACTGCTTCAACAACGCATTGGAGAACGTCTTTATCTTTATGATAACAGTCAGGGCAAGCGTTTATCAGTAGAACAGTTGGTACAAGCACAGCCTGAGAATAGCCATATTTATGTTTGTGGGCCTGAAACCTTGATTAATGCGGTCATTGAACACGGTTATGCGCATTTAGGTGAATCTAAAGTACATTTCGAAAACTTTGGTGAAGTCGCTAGTGAAGGTGATGCATTTGAAGTTTATTTTCAACGTTCTGGTTTTAGCTTGATGATTAACGAAGGGACGTCAATCTTACAGGCAATCGAGGCAGATAAACGCATTCAGGTAGAGTGTATGTGCCGTAATGGTGTATGTGGGACTTGCGAAACGGCTATTTTAGAAGGGGAAGCGGATCATCGGGACCATTATCTTGACGATGATGAACGCGCACAGCAAAAGACCATGATGTTATGCGTTTCTCGCGCTAAAACTAAACGGCTAGTGTTAGATTTATAAGCTTTTTATCGACTAGGCAGCCCCAACATGGGGCTGTTTTCTATTATTTGAGCTGGAACATCAGAAAAGGTTGTTGTTCATTATCCAGATGATAAGCGGCGCTGATATATTTTCCTTGAAAATGAATATGATCACTGCCTTTATGATAGATGCCTTCTAGCCATGATTTGTGATTGATGGCTAATTGATAGAGTAAGCGTTGTAGCTCTAAATAATCGATATCCGTATTCTGACTTTCAAGATTACTGGCTAATATTTCACCTGCTTTATCCGTAAAGACGACCAGATGGTCAAAGTGAGCCAATAGCACATCAAAATAGCATTTGATTTTACGTAATCTGAGTTCAGTATTTTTACGTTCGGTATTATCAAGACTAATACCAACTAATTTAGTGACTTTACCATTGGGGCCTTTCACACCCGTTGCGCGCGATGTGATCCAGCGATATTGATCATCCCATGCAATTTTAAAATCCATCTCATGAGCACCGCCCTCGCGAATAATTTTTGAGTAACCACTCACGAGTTTATCTTTTGATTCTTGGTTCATTAGTGCCCAAAAGTCATCATTGGTGGTGATTTTGATGCCATAAACATCTTCAACATTATCAGAATAATTGAGTTCGCCCGTCAGTAAGTCCCACTCCCAAGTGACAATTTCGGTGGATTCTTGAAGATGTACTTCATTGATATTACGTGCAATTGTAGGATGGCTTGCTGCCGGTGCGTGGTTGACATAACCATACTTGAGCCATATTTTATCGACATTCAGCAACTGAGCTAATTTTTCAAGGTTGTTCTCATCAATCATACCGCCTTTTGTCCATTTATTGACGGCTGTCCGAGAAACACCTAGTGTTTCAGCGGCTTTTAACTGGCTCATTTTTTGTTGTTTCAATAAGGCCAGCAAACGTTGTCCAAATGTTTGCGTGTCTGTCATCGGCTCATGTCCACCTTTTATTGATTCATTCATCCTGAAATTGACTCGGTAAATGCTTTGATAAATATTGTTCTAAATTTTCAATAAAAACCCGTAAATTGGCGTTATTTCGCACTGTTCGTGAATAAACCGCGTACACGTCGGCAGGCTGACTCCATTGAGGCAGTACACGGATTAGTTGTTCATTTTGGAGCTCTGGTAAGACACTCCATAGGGAGCGTAATAAGATGCCTTCACCACCAATACACCACTGTTTTGCAACGTCACCATTATTCACCATCAGCTTACTATTCGGCGTTACTGTCATACTTTCTGTTTGATGTTGTAGTTTCCACTGAGAAGGTGCCTGATTGCGTTCTTTAATCGTAATACAAAAATGTTGTTTTTCTAATTCTTGAGGGTGATTTGGGCAACGATATTTTTTTAAATAAGAGGGGGCAGCACAAAGAATACGTGTGTTTTTCGCAATACGTTTCGCGATGAAATGTTCAGGAATGATACCGCCAATACAGATATCCAAGTCAATGTTTTCACTAATTATATCAATAGAACGATCAGTTAATGTCAGATCGATACCCAATAAGGGATAGTGAGCGCGTAATGACAAAATAAACGGGTTTAGGTAGGCGCTACCAAATCCAGTGCTACAACTTACTCTTAATTCACCGCGGATCTCTTCTCGACAAGCTTTTAGTTCATTGTGCATGTCATTGAGTTCTTGTAGGAGTATTTCTCCACTTTTCAGGACAATGCGTCCTTCATGAGTTAAATTGATTGAGCGAGCCGCACGGAGAAATAAAGGGTGCCCTAGATTTTCTTCGAGTAATTTGATGCGTTTAGAGACATAAGCGGGTGAAACAAGCAGTTGTTCTGCGGCCCGTGAAAAACTCATCAACCGAGCGACGGTCACAAAAACTTTAATGTCTTCCAATGCAGGTAGCTTGTTCATAGTTTGTAAACCCAAAGATTACACTTCGACGCTATACTTTATCACAGCAACTCATAAACTGGTGATCTTACTCGCTGATAAAATCACTGTTGTGGGAGATTCGTGCCATGTCACAATTTAATATTGCGGTCATTCCTGGGGATGGAATTGGAACTGAAGTTATTCCTGAAGGATTAAAAGTATTAGAAGCGGCCGCCAGTAAGCATCAAATCTCATTTAACTTTACCCATTTCGACTGGTCTTGTGAAACCTATCATCGCACAGGGCGTATGATGCCTGAAGATGGTTTAGAGCAATTAAAAAAATTTGATGCTATTTTTCTAGGGGCTGTAGGCTTTCCGGGGGTGCCTGACCATATTTCACTTTGGGGATTGTTATTGCCTATTCGCCGCGCATTTAACCAGTACGTTAATTTACGCCCCGTACGCCTATTTGAAGGAATTCAGTCGCCTTTAGCGGGTAAAAAACCGGGTGATATCGATTTTTATGTGGTACGTGAAAACGTGGAAGGCGAATACTCCGCTATTGGGGGAATTCAATATGAAGGCACGGAAGATGAAGTCGTATCCCAGCAAAGTATTTTTACCCGTAAAGGCACTGACCGGATATTAAAATATGCCTTTGAACTGGCACAATCACGGGAGAAAAAGCATTTAAGCTCAGCGACTAAGTCAAACGGTTTGTTTCACTCCATGCCGTATTGGGATAGTCGTTTCGCTGCGATGTCAAAACACTATCCTGACGTTAAAGTCGATCAGTTTCATATTGATATTTTTGCCGCGAATTTGGTGAGGATGCCTGAATTTTATGATGTCGTGGTTGGTTCCAATTTGTTTGGGGATATTTTGTCTGACTTAGGACCTGCTTGCACTGGCACAATTGCTATTGCACCTTCAGCGAATATTAACCCTGAAAAACAGTTCCCATCAATGTTTGAGCCTGTTCATGGCTCAGCGCCGGATATTGCGGGTAAAAATATTGCTAATCCTATCGGGACGATTTGGGCCGCGGCGATGATGATGCAACATTTGGACTGCCCACACATGCACGATACCATCATGCATGCAGTGGAAACAGTGATAAAAGAGCGTCGCCATTTAACTCGAGATATGGGCGGTAGCGCGAGTACGCAACAACTCGGGCAAGCCATCGCTGAAATGATTTTAGCGAATTAGCCTTATCCTTATAATGTGGCTGAGCGTTATCGCACTATCTTGTTTACACCTGTTCACGTCAGCCTAGGGATTTGCCAACCTAGGTTGATGATGTCAGGCTTTGATTGTTTATAACCCCAAGATCTGAGAAAATAGCCGCCAATTTCGATTAACAAGACGGATTTGCTGAGCTAAGAGCCACCTATTGCCTCTCCTAATGCATGTACAAATCTGTATTCAGACAAAAAAGAACGGTTAAATGGCAGATCAGAATTTTCTACATGAAGTCAACGCGCGCAGGACATTTGCAATTATTTCTCACCCTGACGCAGGTAAAACCACCATTACTGAAAAAGTATTACTGTTTGGACAAGCTATCCAGCGTGCAGGGACGGTAAAAGGTCGTGGCTCAAACCAACACGCCAAGTCAGACTGGATGGAAATGGAAAAGCAACGTGGTATTTCGATTACAACGTCGGTGATGCAATTTCCTTATCATGATTGTTTAGTTAACTTACTGGATACGCCAGGCCATGAAGACTTCTCTGAAGATACCTACCGTACATTGACGGCGGTTGACTGCTGCTTGATGGTCATTGATTCAGGTAAAGGGGTTGAGGATAGAACACGTAAATTGATGGAAGTGACGCGTCTACGTGATACGCCTATCCTGACTTTTATGAATAAACTTGACCGTGATATTCGCGATCCAATGGAATTGATGGATGAAGTTGAAAATGAACTGAATATCGCGTGTTGTCCAATCACATGGCCTATTGGTTGCGGTAAATTATTTAAAGGCGTTTATCACCTCTTACGTGATGAAACCATCTTATATCAAACAGGTCAGGGCCATACCATCCAAGAAGTCCGTATTATTAAAGGGCTAGATAATCCTGAATTAGATAAAGTGGTCGGTGATGAGCTGGCGGCTCAATTACGTGATGAGTTAGAGCTGGTAAAAGGAGCTTCTCATGAATTTGATCATGAGGCTTTCTTGGAGGGTGAGTTAACCCCAGTCTTCTTTGGTACTGCATTGGGTAACTTTGGTGTTGACCATATGCTTGATGGCTTAGTGCAATGGGCGCCAGCCCCTCAGCCTCGTCAAACAGATGTGCGTAAAGTTGAAGCGACCGAAGAGAAATTTACAGGTTTCGTCTTCAAAATTCAGGCGAATATGGATCCAAAACATCGTGACCGCGTGGCTTTCATGCGTATTGTTTCAGGTACTTATGAAAAAGGCATGAAGTTGCGTCAGGTACGCATTAAAAAAGATGTCGTCATTTCGGATGCATTGACCTTTATGGCGGGTGATCGTTCACATGTTGAAAACGCTTATGCAGGTGACATTATTGGTTTGCATAATCATGGAACGATTCAAATTGGTGATACTTTTACACAAGGTGAAGATCTGAAATTTACCGGTATTCCAAACTTTGCACCTGAATTATTCCGTCGTATTCGTCTGCGTGATCCATTAAAGCAAAAACAGCTGCTAAAAGGCTTAGTCCAGCTATCTGAAGAAGGTGCTGTTCAGGTTTTCCGTCCGCTAACCAATAACGATTTAATCGTTGGGGCTGTCGGTGTGTTGCAGTTTGACGTTGTTGTTGCACGCTTAAAAAGCGAATACAACGTTGAAGCTATCTATGAGGCGGTCAACGTATCAACAGCGCGTTGGGTCGAGTGTGATGATGCGAAGAAATTTGAGGAATTTAAGCGTAAGAATGAGCAAAACCTCGCACTTGATGGCGGCGATAACCTTTCTTATATCGCACCCACAATGGTAAACCTCAATCTGACCAGCGAACGCTACCCAGATGTAAAATTCCGTAAAACTCGCGAGCATTAATTTTTCCTAATCGCTCAGCCCACTACGAAAATGCCTTTTTTTGTAGTGGGTTTTCCCAAACTAAGTATCTATTTTCGAATACTCTCCTGTTTTTTTATCTAAATATTGCAGATTGCTCTGCCTTTTACGTTTATCTACTTTATTTAAAGGTGTTTTTCCCATAGTCTATAGTTATCAATTGTAATATAAGTGTCGTTAATTGATTTAATGGCTTGTCTGCCATATTTGACGATAATGCTTTTATTTCAATATTTAAAATCGCAGTAGAGTCGATAAGGAAGGTTCCGATGAAAAATTTAGCACTGTTACGTTCTTTCATTGTCATTGGATTAAGTGGTGCTCTGTTTGCATGTAGTTCATCAGCAAACTCTCCATTAAAAGAGCAGGCCTCTGAAACGTGGGATAGCGCGGTGAAAACGGCTGATATAGCAGGAAAAGACACCAGTGAAGCGATTTCTAGTGGTGTGAATAGTGCCGATAACTACATGGATGACTCCTCTATCACTGCTCAGGTCAAAAGTAAGCTACTGACAACCAGTGGCATAGACAGTAATTCTATTTCAGTGAAAACCGTCAAAGGGGTTGTTTACCTTTCTGGTTTTGTCAAATCCGCTGACCAGATTGATAAGGTTGTACAAGTCGTATCAAGGGTTAATGGTGTAAAATCGGTACAAAACGGTTTAGTCGTAGCAAATTAATGGATATATAATTGGCGTAAATCACTCAAATAGTCGTCTATTGAGTTCATTAATCCGCTAACATTATTCGCTAATAGTCGAAAACTGAATCTCTTGGTGAGGTTCAGTTTTTGTATTATTGATAAGTATAAATTGATTTAATTAGCGATAGTGCCGAAGTGTATTGCAGTATTGGGATGCAGAGAGGATCTGTCAGGAGACATATATGGGAAAACATGTATCAGTGACACTTGGCAGCATTGAACCTTTAGCTTTTTACGATGAACTCAATAAAGGTAAGACTGCCCTTATTTGTGAGGGAGGCGGTCAACGTGGTATTTTCACCGCAGGTGTATTGGATGAGTTCTTAAAAACAGGCTTTAATCCATTTGATATCATGATTGGTACTTCGGCGGGGGCGCAAAACCTTTCTGCGTATATTTGTGGTCAATATGGCTACGCTCGGCGGGTTATTACCCGTTATACAACAAGCCCACTCTTTTTTAATCCCTTACGTTTTATTCGAGGTGGTCATCTTATTGATTTAGATTGGCTGGTTGAAAGCACCTCGAAAGAGCTTCCATTACAGATCAAATCTGGGATTGAATTGATGGAAGCGGGGCGCGAATTCTATATGGGAGCCAGCCGTAGTGATGACTTTGAAGCCGAATTTTTGAAACCTAACGCTGATACATGGTTAGATATCATTCGTGCTTCTAGTGCTATTCCGGGCTTTTATCGGATGGGCGTCGAATTTGAAGGCACTCTCTATCATGATGGAGGGATTAGTGCGGCGATCCCTGTTGAAGAAGCATACCGTCGTGGCGCTGATACGATTGTGGTGATCCGTACTGTTCCTTCTCAGATGTATTTTACCCCCGAATGGGTGAAGAGAATGACGCGTTGGCTGGAGGGTGAAAAATATGGCTTACAGCGAATGGCTGCTATGCTAAAAGTTCATCTAAAAAGCTATCGCCGGACACAGGAGTTTATTGAAAACCCACCGGGAGACTTGCAGATTTTTGAAATCTATCCTTCCACGCCACTAAAAAGTAGTGCATTAGGGAGCCGGTTGTCAGCGCTTAATCAGGACTATCATTTAGGGCGTCGCTGTGGGCGCTACTTTATTGCTGCATTAGGCCATTGCTTTACAATGAATAACAATGGATTAAATCGCTTTAGCTTTGAAAGTGCCGCCCATGAAGAAATACAGATTGCAGAAGATTACGCGGAAGCGATCTTTGATGCTAAACATGATGTTGAGTTAGTTGCTCAATGTAAAGCCAAAAAGGCAACGGATACGGCACAGGCGATGATGACGGGAGCCATGATGGCTGCAAACGAGGAGTCGGAGCAACCGCTGAATAAAAAAAATGACTAACCGATTTATTGATACCCATTGCCACTTTGATTTTCCACCTTTTGTTGGTGCGATTGATGAAAGCCTCTGCTTAGCGGAAAAGGCAGGGGTTACGGATATTATTATTCCGGCGGTCAGTGTTGATAATTTTGAGCGAGTTTGGCATTTAGCTCAGCGATACTCACAGCTGCATGCGGCTATTGGCTTTCATCCTCTGTACTTGAATCTCTTCCAAGAACAACATATGGAGACAATGATAGGTTATTTACACCAGAATCACGCTAAGTGTGTTGCTGTTGGCGAGATTGGTCTTGATCTCTATATGCAAGAACCGTTGTTTGATTTACAGCAGCAAGTGTTAATCGCCCAACTAAAATTAGCTAAGCAGTTTGATCTGCCAGTCATCTTACATTCGCGTAAAAGTCATGACCCGCTGGCTGCATTGTTACGTCGCTACCCTGTACCTGCATGCGGTGTTATTCATGGTTTTGCAGGCAGCCTATCACAAGCTCAAGCATTTATTAAATTAGGCTATTTCATTGGTGTTGGCGGTACCATTACTTATGAAAGAGCAAATAAAACACGTCAAGCGATCGCCAAATTACCCCTAACCTCATTGGTATTTGAAACCGATGCCCCAGATATGCCTGTGTCTGGCTTTCAAGGTGAGCCAAATCGTCCTGAGCGTATTCAACAGATTTTTCAGTCGTTATGTGAACTACGCCACGAAAGTCCCGATGAAATTGCGCAGCAACTTTACATAAATAGCCTATCATTATTTAATCTGTTCAAATAAAAGCCAGATGCATTCACTGTTTTTATGAGAGGTGGGTTTTATCTGGCTAGCTTATTCCCTGCATTTTTTCACCTCATTATTCTCTCTTTTTGTGCTTTTCAGATTATGTCGATAACTAAATGTGATTTTAATCACAAGAATTGAATTTTTGTTACTTATTACACTATGTATTTGTGACGAAGATTGCGGGTTCTTGGAAGGGACTAGGTATAATCATCGCACAAAGAGTCAAGGGAACTTACCAGTTTCCTTTCTACATCAATCTAGCATTAAGTGAACAGGGATACTTCCATGCAACTCATTATGAGTCTGGTTGGGATGGCAGTACTGATTGGTATTGCCGTACTATTCTCCAGCAATCGTCGAGCGATTAAACTCCGTACTGTTGGCGGGGCTTTTCTTATACAGATCGCTATCGGTGCATTTGTACTTTATGTACCAGCAGGTCGTCGCGTATTACAAGGGATGTCAGATGGCGTTTCTAAAGTTATTAGTTACGGCCAAGATGGCATGAATTTTATTTTTGGCGGCCTTGTTTCCGACAAAATGTTTGAACTGTTTGGCGGTGGTGGATTTGTTTTCGCTTTACGTGTTCTGCCAATCATTGTGTTCTTCTCTTCATTGATCGCGGTTCTTTATTACCTCGGTATTATGCAACTAGTCATCAAAGTATTGGGTGGCGGCTTGCAAAAAGTGCTTGGTACCTCCAGAACGGAATCTTTATCTGCTACAGCGAATATCTTTGTTGGGCAGACTGAGGCACCATTAGTTGTACGTCCTTATATCTCGACCATGACCAATTCCGAATTATTTGCGGTTATGTGTGGTGGTTTGGCTTCTGTAGCAGGCTCTGTATTGGCCGGTTATGCGCAAATGGGTGTTCCAATGGAATACTTGATTGCTGCATCGTTTATGGCGGCTCCGGGAGGATTACTGTTCGCTAAATTGCTTGTACCCGAAACTGAGGAAGTGCGTGATAACGTTAATGCGACAGAGTTGGTTGCTGAAGATGAGCGCCCAGCAAACCTGATCGATGCAGCTGCTTCAGGTGCTGCTTCGGGGATGCAATTGGCCTTGAACGTAGGTGCAATGTTATTGGCATTTATCGCCTTGATCGCTCTAATTAACGGTATTTTAGGCGGTGTTGGTGGCTTGTTCCATTATCCACAACTTTCTTTGGAATTAATTCTGGGATGGGTATTTGCGCCGATAGCTTATTTGATTGGTGTGCCATGGAGTGAAGCAACAGTTGCCGGTTCGTTTATTGGTCAAAAAGTGGTTGTTAACGAATTTGTTGCCTTTATGAATTTCGGTGAATACATGAAACCGGATGCAGATGTTCTTGCGGCAGGCAAACAGGTACTTTCCGATCATACTAAAGCGATCATTTCATTTGCACTGTGTGGTTTTGCTAACTTATCTTCGGTGGCTATTTTACTTGGTGGTTTAGGTGGTATGGCACCAAATCGTCGTAGTGATGTCGCCCGTTTAGGAATGAAAGCTGTTCTGGCGGGTACGCTCTCTAACTTAATGAGTGCGACTATTGCGGGCTTCTTCTTAACACTTGCAATAATTTAATCTCTCGTTTTTTGAGGAAGGGCAAATGCCCTTTCTCTTTCATTATTTTCAGTTATATTCTTTCTTCTTTTTATTTCATACCGTCAATTTTGAACTACGCTTAATCAAGTGTATTGATGGCATTGGAAGGCTAAAAAAGACATAAAAAAGCCATTTGAGAGAATAAAACTGAGACTAAATAGCGTATAATTGCGATATTGTTCACATATTTGTATTTAACAATGTAACGTTCAGGCAATTAATGTGATTTGTAGCACACAAAATAGCCGAGTTCCATGGTCAAATAGCGATAAATTAGCTGCTATGGACTGCTAGTTCTCAGAGTGAATGTGCTCTAGGGTATTGTGCGGTGAGAAGGAATTCAGCTGCTACATTCGGGTTTTCGAGTAGCATCTTTAAGGAACCAAGCCCGCTCGCCAACAAAGAACGTGTTGTTCTGACAGAATTCACAACGTTGGAGAGTTTTTTATGACTGATTTAACTGCTGCTGCGCAACGCGCGCTGAATCTGATGGATTTAACCACCCTCAATGATGACGATACCGATGAAAAAGTGATCGCGTTGTGTCATCAAGCAAAAAGCCCAGCAGGCCAAACTGCGGCTATCTGTATCTACCCTCGTTTTATTCCTGTTGCACGTAAAGCACTGCGTGAGCAAGGTACGCCCGAAGTGCGTATCGCAACAGTCACTAACTTCCCGCATGGAAATGATGACATCGAGATAGCGTTGGCGGAAACACGTGCTGCTATTGCTTATGGTGCAGATGAAGTTGATGTGGTTTTCCCTTATCGAGCGTTGATGGCTGGTAATGAAAAAATTGGTTTTGATTTAGTGAAAGCGTGCAAAGATGCTTGCGCGGCAGCCAATGTCCTTCTGAAAGTGATTATTGAAACCGGCGAATTAAAAGATCCTGCACTGATTCGCAAAGCTTCTGAAATCTCAATTAAAGCGGGTGCGGACTTTATTAAAACCTCCACAGGTAAAGTACCGGTGAATGCCACTCTTGAAAGTGCTGAAATCATGATGCAAGTGATCCATGATATGGGCGTAGCGAAAACCGTTGGTTTTAAACCGGCGGGTGGCGTTCGTACTGCTGAAGAAGCTGCTCAATATTTAGCATTAGCAGATAGAATTTTAGGTAAAGACTGGGTCGATGCTCGCCATTTCCGTTTTGGCGCATCAAGTTTATTAGCTAATCTGTTGAATACACTTGGTTTTGAGACTAAAAAATCAAGCAGTAACTATTAATAATAGTGTGATTAAGCGATTACCTAGATTCTGTTTGAATTAAGGAGCATACCGTGTTTCTGGCACAAGAAATTATCCGTAAAAAACGTGATGGTAAAGTACTGAGTGAAGAAGAAATTCGTTTCTTTATCAATGGAGTACGAGATAATTCTGTTTCTGAAGGTCAGATAGCCGCATTGGCAATGACCATCTATTTTAATGATATGACAATGGCTGAACGTGTTGCATTAACATTGGCAATGCGTGATTCAGGCACTGTACTAAACTGGAAATCACTCAATTTAAATGGCCCTCTCGTTGATAAACATTCAACTGGCGGGGTTGGTGATGTGACCTCTTTGATGTTAGGCCCAATGGTTGCTGCGTGTGGTGGCTATGTACCGATGATTTCGGGGCGTGGCTTGGGCCATACCGGAGGAACGCTGGATAAGCTTGAAGCGATTCCTAATTTTGATATTTTCCCAGATGATGAGCGTTTCCGTGACATTATCAAAAATGTTGGGGTTGCGATTATCGGGCAGACAAACTCACTGGCACCCGCTGATAAACGTTTTTATGCAACGCGTGATATCACTGCAACAGTTGATTCTATTCCACTGATTACCGCATCTATTTTAGGCAAAAAATTAGCTGAAGGTCTTGATGCCTTAGTGATGGACGTCAAAGTGGGGTCAGGTGCCTTTATGCCAACTTATGAAAAATCAGAGCAGTTGGCTGAGTCTATCGTACAGGTGGCTAATGGTGCGGGTTGTAAAACAACGGCTTTATTGACCGACATGAACGAAGTACTTGCTTCAAGTGCGGGTAATGCCGTTGAAGTCCGCGAAGCGGTGCAATTTTTAACCGGCGAATACCGGAACCCTCGTTTGTACGAAGTCACGATGGCGCTGTGTGTTGAAATGCTTGTATCCGGATCCTTGGCTGCAAATAGAGAAGAAGCTCGCCAGAAATTGCAGGCGGTGTTGGATAATGGACAAGCCGCAGAGATTTTTGGTCGTATGGTGGCGGCTCAAAAAGGCCCAACTGATTTCGTTGAAAACTATAACAAGTATTTACCAACAGCCGTATTGCACAAAGCCGTGTATGCGGAGAAATCCGGTATTGTGACGGCAATGGACACCCGTGCGCTGGGTATGTCTGTGGTGACATTAGGTGGTGGTCGTCGTAAAGCAACTGACTCGATTGATTATAGTGTTGGTTTAAGCGATATCGCGGCACTGGGAACTTCCGTTGATAGCCAAACGCCATTAGCGATTATTCATGCAAATAGTGAAAAAGCATGGGAAGATGCAGCAAAAGAAGTACGTGCTGCTATGGTTATTGGTGATAAAAAACCAGAAGTTTCACCAATGGTTTACCGCCAAATCAGTGAATAATTGACAAATAAGTTTTATCAGTGGCACTTCCCTATAGGGAATGATGACGCAGGAGAGAAGTTATGAAACGTACATTTATTATGGTGTTGGATTCTTTTGGGATTGGTGCAGCAGGTGATGCGCACAAATTTAATGATGAAGGTTCAAACACATTAGGCCATATTGCAGATGCCTGTGCGCGTGGTGATGCAGATAAAGGCCGTAAGGGGCCGCTGCATTTGCCTAACTTAACCAAACTGGGTCTGGGTAAAGCAGCTGAAGAGTCTTGCGGTAAATTCCCAGCAGGCCTTGATCCTAATGCAGAGATCATCGGTGCTTACGCTTATGCGAGTGAAATTTCTTCAGGTAAAGACACACCATCCGGTCACTGGGAAATCGCGGGTGTGCCTGTACTCTTTGACTGGGGGTATTTCGCAGATGAAGAAAACAGCTTCCCACAAGAGTTGTTAGATATCATTGTGAAGCGTGCTAACTTGCCTGGTTATTTAGGTAATTGCCACTCTTCAGGTACCGTGATCTTGGATAAATTGGGTGAAGAGCACATGAAAACGGGTAAACCGATTTTCTACACCTCAGCTGACTCCGTATTCCAAATCGCCTGTCATGAAGAGACTTATGGTCTAGACAAACTGTATGAGCTATGTGAAATCGCTCGTGAAGAGTTGACAAATGGCGGCTACAACATTGGTCGTGTTATCGCGCGTCCATTCATTGGCGACAAAGCAGGCAGTTTTGAGCGTACGGGTAACCGTCATGACTTAGCTGTTGAGCCACCATCACCAACGATATTGCAAAAATTAGTTGAAGAGAAACAAGGTGAAGTTGTTTCTATCGGTAAAATTGCGGATATCTATGCACATGTAGGTATCACTAAGAAGGTAAAAGCAACAGGTATTGATGCTCTGTTCGATGCCACCGTGAAAGAAATGCAACAGGCGGGTGATAAGACGATTGTGTTCACTAACTTTGTTGATTTCGACTCTGCTTATGGACACCGTCGTGATGTACCCGGTTATGCAGCAGCATTAGAACTCTTTGACCGCCGTTTACCAGAACTGATGGAATTGGTCAAAGAAGATGACATCTTGATCTTAACCGCAGACCATGGCTGTGACCCAACTTGGCATGGTACTGACCATACTCGTGAGCACATTCCCGTTCTCATTTATGGTCCGAAAGTCAAACCCGGCTTTTTAGGTCATCGCGAAACATTCGCGGATATCGGTCAAACCGTCGCTAAATATTTCGACCTCTCACCGATGGAATACGGCAAACCAATGCTGTAATTGGTTAACATAAATGTAAATAAGGCAGGAAACTGCCTTATTTATTGTTGATGGTATTGGGTCATTTGCCGTAGACAGCGAGTATTATCAGTCGCTACTATTATCAGGTAATGATGTTAAACTTTTCAATTTAATGATTTATAAGGAATAATAATAATGGCAACGCCTCATATTAATGCAGAAATGGGTGATTTTGCTGACGTCGTATTGATGCCAGGAGACCCGCTGCGTGCGAAATATATCGCTGAAACTTTCCTCGAAGACGTGCGTCAGGTGAATAATGTTCGCGGTATGTTAGGCTTCACGGGCACTTACAAAGGTCGTAAGATCTCCGTGATGGGTCACGGAATGGGTATTCCTTCTTGCTCTATCTATGCGAAAGAGTTAATCACTGATTTTGGTGTCAAAGTGATTATTCGTGTTGGTTCATGTGGTGCAGTAATGGATGATGTGAAACTGCGTGATGTCGTTATCGGTATGGGTGCCTGTACTGATTCAAAAGTGAACCGTCAACGTTTTAAAGATCACGATTTCGCGGCGATTGCAGACTATGAACTGGTGCATAATGCCGTTGAAGCGGCGAAGGCGAAAAATGTCAATGTTCGTGTCGGTAACTTATTCTCTGCTGATCTGTTCTACTCGCCAGATCCCGATATGTTCAAAGTCATGGAAAAATACGGCATTTTGGGTGTTGAGATGGAAGCTGCTGGTATTTATGGTGTGGCAGCGGAATTCGGCGCGCGTGCATTAACAATCTGTACCGTTTCCGATCATATCAAAACCGGTGAGCAAACCACCTCTGCGGAGCGTCAAACAACGTTCAACGAAATGATTGAAATCGCATTGGATTCCGTTCTATTAGGCGATAAATAATCATCCAGTGATTTCTTATTGGATCATGCCACGTCTATCACGTGGCATTTTTTTGGGGAAAGAGCAAGAGAAGTGTATGACATTCAAATTGGCGTGATTACTTGCGGTTTTTATTAATTCTACTCATCATAATTGCGTCGACATACTGTCCATCGCGAAAAGCGTAATCACGCATCACACCTTCTTGCTCAAAACCAAATTTTTTATAGAGCCCCAACCCATTGTCGTTAGTCGCATAGACTTCTAATTCAATGCGATGAATATTTAACCAGTTATCACAATAGTCGACCATCACTTGCATCAGCGCAGAACCAATTCCTTTTCCTTGATGCATCTCACTGACGGTAATGCCAAAACTGGCGACATGTTTACGTCGTTGCTGACTTGGTTGATGGATGGTGAGGATCCCAACGACAGTATTATCAAGAGTCGCAACAAAATGAGTGACGAGAGGATCATTTGCAGTTAGACGAGCTTCCCATGTTTTGAGCGAAGGGTAAGGGAGCTGTAATGTATTAGCGTACGCTGAATAATCAGCATGCATTTGTGTGACGGCTGGAATATCGTCTAAGGTTGCTCTACGGATCACGATGTCATTCATAATGTTATGTCTCTTTTTTATTGGAAAACAATACCATTAATCATATAAGCCGTCAGAGAGTCAAACGGTTATATGTAAAAACTTTTGTAAGACAATGTGTTGGGTAAATAAAGGGGGAACAATCCCCCTTCAATAGCTACGGTGTCATCGTAAAGACTTTCGGGTTTTTCCCCAGATATTGGTTGGCGATACGGTTAATATCGTCAACTTGTAATTGGCGAATAATCGCTTGCTGTTGATTTAAGCGCTGATATTGTCGGTCATCAGAGGCAATTTGCGCTAATGCTTCAGTCCAATAACCTGAGCTATCGGTTATTTGGGCGTGTTCTGTGAGCCAAATATTTTTTGCTTCAGTCAGCTCTTGGCCGGTGACACCTGATTGGCGTAACTGATGAATGGTTTTTTGGGCGATTTGATTCATTTCCTCAGTACGTTCTGGGGAGGTGGTAAAATTAAGCCGCGCAAAATAGTAGGGTTGCGGTTTTTTGGCAAGCAGTTGTGAGAAACCGAGAGCATAGATACCACTGGCTTTTTCGCGCAGTTCACCGCGTAGGCGTTGACTCACAATGGTATCTAACAATTGCATGGCGAGTTGATCTTGCTGTGTCCATTGTGCAGGAGCCGCAAACTGGATGCTGACCATACTCTTATCGCTACTACTAATTGGATAGCGTTTATTAAAGCTCTCCATTTTGGGCATGATCCCTTGGTCTCGCCAAGCCAGTTTTTGATTGCTGGTGGGAATTGATGCGACCCATTGTTCCAACGATGATTTTAATTCTCGCTTATTGATGGCACCACTGATGATGAGTGTCATATCGGCAGTAGAATCCAACAGTTGGCGATTAGCCTGTTGCAGCTGACCTGCGGTAAAATTTTTCCAGCCACCTTGTGGATCAATGACTAATAACGCGCCATTTTGATAACTTTCTTTATTAATGTTATCAAGGAAAGTACGTTCAACAGGGGTTTTAGTGAGATTCAAAGCAAAAGACTGTTTTTGTTGTTCTAATTTTTCACCGCTAAACTGTGGTGAAGTCAGTTTTAGATGTAGTAATTGCAGCGCGGTGTCTAGGTTATCAATAGGTGTTTTGCCTCGAAAACCGTGGGTCAGTAATTCGCTATAAGGGCGAATTGAGATTTGGTTTTGTTTGGCGAGTAAGGCTAAATCGCGCGCACTGTATTCAGCATAACCACTGCTTTCAGGGAGCTTTAACGCCCAATCAGTCAACCCTGCCGTTTGAGGCGTTTCGAGAGAACGGCCACCGGGTAGCTGTAAGTTGAACTGAATATCTTCTTTAAGGTGATTATCTGCTTTAACAATGACCTTAATGCCATTGCTCAGTTGCCAGTGCTCAGTTTTAGCGACGGGGAGGTCACTTTGCTCGAGGATAGAGCCTTTGGGAATTGGCGGTAGTTGCAGTGTGATGGCTTGAGAGCGTAGGGTGAATGGCCCCGGTGAACTTAGACGAGTATTTTGCCACTGCTCACTAAAGTCCGCATGATTGACTTTCGTTGCGTCAGTATCAGGACCAATGAGCGCTAAGCGTGGTGAGGCTTCATTTAAAAAGTTCGCCACGTGCAGCTGTAAATCTTGCGGTTTAACTTTCCCGATAAGCTGGTAGCTTTTATCCAATTGTTGGCGTTTATTCCACATTGGCATGTCATATTCAAGTGCGGTGGTTAATTGACCCGCTAAATAGTCGTTGCCATAGCGCTGTTCTGAAGCGGCCTGCTGGCTAAGTTTTTTCAAGATATTTTGTCGAGCGCTATCAAGCTCCTCTTGGGTCACAGGCTCAGTTGCTAATCGCTGTAGCTCGGTAAATAAAACCTGAGTGGCCCCCAGATAATCCTCCCCTTTAGGGTGGATAATCATTAATTGTTGTAAGCGCTGGTTATCTAGCATTGAGCCTTGTTCATTGATACTAATCGCGGGTAATACGCCATTATCCACTAAAACAGAGAAACGCTGATTTAAAATGGCGAGCCATAGGCTGTCCAGTAAATCTTCGTATTGCCCTTCTCGTGTATTGAGAGGTGCGATAATGTCTTTCTGCAAAGCAAACTGGACATAACGGGCACCTTGCTCTTTATCAAACACCGGTTGGACGAGCAGAAAATTAGCGTGAACAAATTGTTTCCACTCTGGATTATCTTGAGACAGGCTCTTTGGTTTTGGCATGGCGAAAAGCTGATTGATTTCGTCACGTACGGTGGATTGATTGAAATCGCCAATCACCAACAGGGTCATACGTTGTGGTTGATACCAAGTTGTATAATACTCTTTTGCCAGCGCGATTGGGGCTTGGCGTACGATATCCAGTGAACCGATCGGATTGCGTTCGGCGTAGCGGCTGCCGTGGTAGCGTAAATGTTCGAGACTATTATTGATGCGATAGCCCATCCCTTGACGCAAACGCCACTCTTCAATAATCACGGGGCGTTCCTTTTCAAACGCGTCTTCATCAAATGAGATATTGGAGGCCCAATCCGCCATTACCTGTAGGGCGATTGAAACTTGTGCTGGTGTGGCCTCGGGTAAAGACAACTTATACAGTGTTGAGTTGAGGCTCGTGATCGCATTGACATGACTGCCCAGTTTCAGACCCTGTTGCTCTAATTGTTTAAAACCGGTAGTGCCCGGAAAATGTTTGGTGCCTTTAAAGGCCATGTGCTCAGTAAAATGCGCAAGTCCGAGTTGTTCTTCATTCTCTTGCAAAGAACCACTTTTTACTAGCAAACGCAGTTCAACACCCGGCTGAGAGCGTTGTAATAAATAAACGTTGAGACCATTATCAAGCTGATAATGGTGTAAATCCGTTCGAACAGGTAATAAATCGTGTCCGCTGAGATTGGAAGCTGCGGGCATCCCACAACCAATGAGGCTTAGGCCAACAAACGTGATGAGTACGATGTTACGAAGCATATTCAGGGGTTCCTGTGGTTATGTTGGCGCGAGTTGGCGCTTCTTGCAGAGGAATAATCTGTTCAGCAACTTGTGACAGAAAACGTTGATGAGTGACGAGTACAATCGCGCTGTCTGGCAGCTCATGCTTAATGAGTTGAATCAGCTCAAGAGCACTGTTTTCATCAAGGGCTGAAGTTGTTTCATCCAACAGCAGTAATTTGGGGCGATTAAGTAACAAGCGTGCAAACATAAGGCGTTGCTGTTCACCACCCGATAATCGGTTGTGCCAATCGGTTTCTAAATTTAACTGATAATGCAACTTGCCTAATCCGACCTTACTGAGTACTTGCTTAAAGTCGGTTTCAGTGAATTGAGCAATATCTTGAGGGTATGCCAGTAAGCAGTCCAATCGGCTAGTAGGAAGATAAAGGCGTTGGGGGATCCACATTAGGCTGTTTGTGCGTTTAATTGTGCCAGTAAAGAAGGGCCAATGACCACTCAACGTGCGTAGCAACGTTGATTTACCAATACCGGAGCGACCTGAAATTAAGGTCAGTTCACCTTGTTTAGCGGTTAAATTAACCTGCTCAATTAAGGTGCGATTATCTGAGGTGGTCACTTTAACCGCAGCATTAAGCGCCGATTGCTCTTCGATAAGCTGAACATCTGCTGCTTTGTCATTTTCTAATAGGATCACAAAATTGTATAAACGTGATACCGTCGCTTGCCATGCCGCTATCTCTTTATAGGCAAAAATAAACCAGCCTAATGAGGTCGCCACACTGCTGAAGGCTTGGCGTAATTGCATCAAGCCACCTAACATAATTTCGCCAGCAAGAAATTTAGGTAATGCGAGTAAGACTGGAGCCAGTGCTGTCACCTGTTGATAACCAACGGTATAAAACGAAAGATTGCGTTCACAGCGGATCAATCGGTTCCAGTTACGCATAATTTCACCAAAGCGATGCATTAACTCTTTTTTATCTTGTTGTTCACCACGTTGTCCCGCGATAGCATCGCCGTGATGGCGGCAATGAATTAACGCGCTACGGTAATCCGCTTCACGGCGTTGTTTATCCATGTTTAAACGACGCAAAGGGAAGCCAATCCATTGTGTTAAGGCGATACCAATAAGCGTGTAAATAATACAAGCCCAAAACATATAACCGGGAATAGACCAATCCGTGCCCACTAAGTTGAATGAGAGGCTGCCTGACAGTGTCCAAAGAATGGTGGCAAAGGAGACCAGTGTTAACATTGAATGCAGGAAGGTGACCAGCAAATTCAGTGTCGACTCAATCAGTAAACGAATATCTTCTGCAATACGTTGATCGGGGTTATCTGGCTCTTGTGAGGTTAACCGTAGCATATAGTGTTTACTGTTTGGAGACAGCCAGCGATTGAGAACGACCTCTGTCATGCCTTTACGCCAACGGATAATCAGCATTTGCTTGAGATAGTTCCCCATAACGACGACGAAAATTAATCCGCTGACTAACACCACAAAATATTGCAAGAGACCATAGAGCGCCTGGCCATCAAGTTTTTGTAACGCATTATAGAAATCACCGTTCCACATGTTCATTTTGACATTGAACCAGACCGATGACAGGGTTAGCCCCAGTGAGGCGGCAAGCAGTAGCCAGCTGAAAAGGGCAGTACGCTGCCCCCAAAAAGGTTTAACTAAATAGAAAAATTGTTTCAGTGTCTTCATGACGTTCTTCGTATTGTTGTTGTAATTGGCTCACATAGCTAACAAGATTTAAAGGTCGTAATTGATTTGTAGCCAGAACTGGCGACCCGGATCGTAAGATTTCAACACCCTATCTTCGAACACAAAACGGTCCGCGATATTTTTGTTGTTCAAGATATTGTTCACTTCCACAGAGAAGCCAAATCCATAGGCAAAATCAGGTTTCCAGCCAAGACGGGTATCCCATGTATATTTGCTAGCAAAATGCTGTTTGCTGTATTTGCGAACTTGCCCATATTCAGGATCAAATGCATAGGCATTGTCATAGCGAACGGCTTGGTCGCGAGCTCCCCACCATTGCAGGCGGTTATACCAAGTGAGATCATAATCATCCCAAACACTGGTCAGTTCTAGGTTAAACTTAAATGGAGAGTTAAAGCTGGTTGACGGTAATTTTGAAGCATCGATGACTTTACCGTCATACCATACCTTGTTGAGATTAACTTTATTGGCTGGGTCAAACGAGTTATAGCCCGCATCTTTTGGCGTATTACTTTCACTTTGCTGCCATGTCAGTGAGGCGGTCATCACATGAGAAGCTTCTGCCCACTCCCAAGGTTGGCTGTTATTAACGGAAAGTGTCACGGTGTCGTGTGAACTACGACCGCCATTATCAAAGGTACGAATGCTACGTTTATCAAAGTCGCGAGTATCGTATTTGGTGCGTGTTCTGACCTCATCATAACCTTCACGGTGTACATACTGTAAACGCCATGTGGTTGATAGGATCTCCTGTTGCAGCGCAAGGGTTAGCTCATCGTTATAAGGGGTTTTAAGTGAATCCAGTCCTTCATAATCTTTTTTGTTATCCCAATCGTTTTTATTCGGATCAAGCGAGCAGGGGGCAAACTCACCATAGCTATTACATAATTGCATACCATCATTTTGTGCACCATATAAGGCATAGGTTAGCATTGAGCGGCCGTAATAACGGTTTGCACCTGCAATAATCTGTGTTTTGCCATCGCCAAAAACATCATAGTTACCGGATAAGCGGGGCGCTATATTGGTACGATTAACGAAGTCGTCGCGATCTAAACGGATCCCTGGACGAATGGTTAACTTGCCATATTGAATATTGTCATCAAGGAATAAGGCGTAATTAGTGTAGTCGGCAGCGTGGTTTCCTGCTTGGAAACGAGTAACATTGCTGAGGTAACCGTTATACATGCCATTGTTATCTATGCTACCCGTGTAGGTATAGCGGAAGTAGTCTTTATCTCGTCGATAAGTGCCTTTGGTGTAATTGAGCTCTGCGCCTAAAGTGGGTTTATGAGTGAGGCCTAACCCATCTTCCATAGCATTAAAGCGCATCACACTTTTTAACCCATGATTTTTCTGTTTTGAGGTGAGATCGCCTAAACCACCGCTGCTACTTTCCGCGGTTTCATAGGTGGTATAATCAATAGCACGGACGGTGAGCGAATACTTCTGGTCATCTGTACGATCATCTTTGAGTGTTTGGGTGTTAGCGGTTAACTCGAATTGGCCAATATCAAATTGATGTTTAAAAACCGCAGTAAAACCAAGACCATCATGGGTTGAATCATAACCTGAATTCATCACTGAGGCTGAAAATAGGCGGCTATCGTAAGAAGCATAGTTAGCTGAGAGATCCAACGTACTTTTATCGGAGAGATCGAGTGAATATTTCAGGAAGTAGTTATCCGATGTGCGGTGCTGCTTCTTCTCACCTGAAGCGAAATCAACCATTTTCACTTGATTATTTTCATCAAAGATAACGGAATCTCCTCCCGTTACCGTCATTGGTATCGTGGAACTGCGGCGTGATGCTGAAAATACAATCCCTGAATTTTCACTGACACCTAATTCAAACCAACCCCCAAAATCATCTTTATCGTAGCGATTCTGGAAACGAGCAGGGTTAGCGGTATCATTTTTGGTCGTATCGATTCCGAGTGCGGGGTCATGGAATAAGTTGTTCCAGCCTGAACGCGTTAACCGGTAATAAGCGTGAGCGCTGTTTTCACCTTGCCAGCGGCGGCTATTCACCTCAACGGTTCCTCCCGTAAAGCCCCCAAATTCAACAGGAATGTTATTATCATACACCGCCATGCTATCGATAAGACGGCTATCGATATAGATCCCTTGATCGCTACTGCTTAAGCGAGTGGCTGTTTCACCAAGGCCACTATCTGCGGGATCAAAATCATTGTTGAAGCTCACACCATCAAGGCGATAAGCGTTTTGATAACTGCTCGAACCATGAATTGAAATACGTGAAGGCTTGATTTCCCCTTGGTTCATTGAGTTGCTGTCATTATTGGCAAATTGCACTGCTGGGTTGGTTTTCATCAGATCCGTAATATTGCCATCACCCGTGTTACGCTGGCTGATCTCTTCCGAGGTCACATATTGTGGGGCAGACATCACATCGGTTGCTGGGTGATTTTGCACGACACCAGAAACTTGTGTTTCGGGAAGCACTAAGGTGCCTTGATTCAGGTTTTGTGGGCGAATAACAAACACTCCGTTATCACTAACCAACTCTAATCCACTACCGATAAGTATTTTTTGTAATGCGGTTTGTGCGGTGTATTGGCCTGATAATGATGGAGCACGTAGCCCATTGAGTTGGCTTTTGTCATAGAGGAGTTGAAGGTTTCCTTGCTGACTAATTTGTGCGACGGAAGTTGCGAGAGGTTGTTCCGGAAGTGAAAAAACAACTTCTTGAGCAATAGCGGAATGACAGCTTATCGCACTACTGATAGCGACAAGTAGCGCAACAGGCTGAAACCGTTTGTGGGTGAATCGAGTAGACATGCATATCCCTTATTCTTAAGCGGCACCAAAAAAGTGCTAAAAAATGGCAAATAGTGCGTATTTGCTTAAGAAGAGGGTGAAATGAGAATTATCCTCACCTGTAAATCGAAATAATTTTCATTTATTTTTTTTATTCTGAATAATCAGTATGTTATTTTTATCTTGATAGATAACCTGCACGGGTAAAAGTATAGGCAGAGCTTGGAAAAACTGTTCCGGTTGACGTAGATTGATCCTTCCTGAAATTTTGCTCTGTGCGAGCGTTGAAGGCGAAAGTTCAACATTCACCGTTGAATAAGCTTTCAGCTCAGTGAGCACGTCAGCTAAGGGTTTATCGGTAAAACTCAGTTCACCGAAGCGCCATCTTGCAACGTCTAAAGGGGATATTTTCTGGACAGTGATTGTGCTGTTTATCGTTGGACTTATTGCGCTATCTCCCGCAAATAAGTAAGTGGCTTCTTGGGCTTCTCCTGTTTTCAGACTCACGATGCCTTTACTGACGCTCACGGTGACTTGTTGGTGATGCCTATCCACTTCAAATTCCGTCCCGACGACTCGAATGCGCCTTTCATCGGCTAAAATCACAAAAGGGCGATAGGGATTAGATTTAACCTTGAAGTAAGCACGCCCTTTTTCTAAATAAACTTGGCGAATTTCGGTTTCATAGGCCACACGTACCTGGGTTTGACGGTTTAAAAAGAGTGTTGAGCCGTCTGATAATGTCACTTCTTTTGGCTCATTAGTGGCTGCAAGTGTCATATTGTTGAGCATCATTGAAGGTAAGTGGCTATAAGGCAAGAATAAAATAGTCACAATAAACAATGCGGCGAGTGTATTGCCCAATGGACGCCAAAGGCGAAAGAAAGGGTGTTTTTTAGGTGATACCTCCACAGACGCAGGACGAGGCATCGAATCAAACTCACGCCAAACCTCTGCCATTGCCTCATAGGCTTTTGCATGCTCAGGGGATGCATTTAACCAAATAGTAAATTGTTTTACCTGCTCGGCACTCATTTGTTGACTATGCTGGCGAGTAAACCACAGTGCTGCTTGCTCATCAACAGAATCCAATGCATCCGGCTCGGAGGGGGATGTGTGTGTCATTAATTATTATTGCTCTGATTATCAAGGTGCTTTTTACAGTGTAGCAAAGCCGCGGCGATATGCTTTTCAACCATACTGATGGAGATCTCCATACGCTCAGCTATTTCGCTTTGCGATAAACCATCAAATCGATAAAGCAAAAAGGCTTCACGTCTTCGCGGAGGAAGCGAGTCGATTGCTTCACTAAGCCGTTGTATACGCTGTTGATGCTCCAATATTTCACTAGGATCATCTTGGGTCGCCTCAAGATTATGCTCCAGTAAGGCTTCATCGATATCAGTTTCTGATTTTGCTAGCCGTTGATGACGTCGCCAATGATCGATCAACACATGATTGGCGATTTTAAACAAGTAAGCACGGCTTTCTTTTATCGGAGATTGCTCTTTTCGATTAAGCCATAGTGTAAACACATCCTGTGATAAATCATCAGCATCATTGCTATTACCGAGTCGATTGCGGAAAAAGCGGACAAGCTGGCTATAAGTTGACTGATATGCCCCGCTAATTTTTCGGGCAAGAGATTTATCGATAGTCATTTTTCGCTGGTGTCAAAAAGTTAACATTACGCATTTATACGTAATAAAGGATTTGCTCAAATTACTTTATTGTATTAATTCAAATAGATATTTTAATTATGAGTTATTATTAATAATAATGAATATCATTTTTGTTTGTATTATGCCTATAATCTGCAAAAAATAAAGTCGTGAGGCAGAATATGAGCAGTATCGCGGGCAATCTAGAGCGCCCGATTTTCCGTCCACTGGGCGGTTTGTTTTTAAGTCTTTTTTTCCACGGAACACTTGCAGTGATTTTTATAGGTTGGTTAACGACAACCCTTCCTAAAACGGGGGTGTTACCACCAGCAATATCATTGCAATTAGGGGTTTATCAGCTTGAGCAGCACTCAGAGCCTGAAGTGAACCATGCACCTAAACAGCAAATGGTGACGCGTGAGGAAGTTTTACCGGAACTTGTTGAAAAAACGGAAAAACTACCTGAAACCCCTTTAGTCGATAATGGCACCTTGACCAAGGTGAGTGAACAAAAACGCCCACCCAAAAAGCAGCAGCCACAAGTTAAAAAAGTGGTTGAAGAAGCACCGTTAAATACTCAAGAATCCGCAGTGACGTCAATGCCCACAGCCGGCAGTGCATCCAATAGCCGTGCTAATTTTTCGAGTAATGCTTCTGCCGCGGTGAGTGGACACCAAGGTTGGCACAGTGAAGTTCATCAGCGTTTAGCGAAAGCAAAACGTTATCCAAGGGCGGCCTTGCGCTTTCGCTCAATGGGGGTGTCTCAGGTTAAAGTGACGGTTGACCGTCAAGGTGAAGTGATTAGTGCCAGCTTGATTAATTCATCGGGAACCAAAATTCTCGACAAAGAAGCGTTGGCAACAATTAATCGTGCAGCGCCTTTTCCTGTACCACCAGAAACTTTACTGATTGATGGTAAAGTTGAATTCATCGCCCCTATCGTATTTGATACTAAATCCATTTAATCATTTCGCTGAGGAAAACGCCCTCAGCGATTTGTATGATCGAATTAATGTTCGGGGGGTTTAGGTTTATTGGGTTTGCTTTTAGCCCGTCGCTTCTTAGGTCGATAAGGCCTATGTTCAGGTTTCTTTTTCTCTGAGTGAGCTCTTTTCGATGCAGTTGGCTGCATGTTATCGTCCTCTTCAGTACCACTGTCTTCATCAACCACTAACTGTGGTGGGGTATTCTTTCCTTTCTTTTTCTTGGAACGGAAGAGTGTGTTGGCGAGCACAAACCCAATGCATAGCGCGAATAAAATGAAAAAACGTAACACGTTAGTGCTGTTATCTGCCTGCTGGATTTCTGTGGTTAAAAGTTCTGTATCGATAGTAAGACGTAGGTAGCCTTTCGGTTCTTCTTGACCAAGAATAGGTACCACTAATTGATATTGAAAAGGTTGAGTAGATTGAGCGCTATCGATAGCGAGGCGTTCTCGTACAGAAACGGATTCTCCTGCACTGGCGATTAATGTGCCTCCAGCCGAATAAATACTAGCATCCAAAATATATTTGTCTTTCGTCACATTCTTTAAATTGGCGATAATTCGTTCTCGATTAAAATCTTTGCTGCCGGAAACGATATAATCGGATAAGCTGAATGCCACTTGTTCAGCCAAAACACGCGTTAATTGTTTAAACTGTTCAACTCTGCTTTGATTTTGGCTAGTACCTAAATAGGATATGCCTTGCATTAATAGGGCTATTAATGCCACGCAGATAACGATGATCACTGTTTTGTGAAGCTTAAATGTTAGTTTCATAGAAATCACTAAGGGCTCTTTATCTATTCTCTGGCATCATGTTGCCAGAGCTTACACAGATAGGGTAGTTTTGGAACGTATTTTTATTATAAAAAGTTGAGTCGATTACAGGAGCTAATTTTCATGTCAACGAGTTTGACCTATTGCTATTTACCCGATGAAATTCAGAAGTGGCCTGGATTGCCACTGTCGCTGAGCGGGGAGGAAGTGATGCCTTTAGATTACCGTGCAGGCGATAGTGGTTGGTTATTGTATGGGCGTGGCTTGGATAAAGCGCGGATCAGTGATTTTCAACAGCGCTTAGGAATAGCAATTGTCATTGTTTCATCATGGCGAATTGATGACTATCAAGTCGTCAGAATTGCAGGAAGCATCACTCCTCGTATCAAAAAATTAGCCGATGAAAGCTTATTGGATGTTGTGCCTCTTGGACAAATTCCACGTTTACGTTCACCGGGGTTGTTATTGATGGATATGGATTCCACCGCAATCCAAATCGAGTGTATTGATGAAATTGCTCGTTTATATGGTGTCGGTGATCAAGTTTCTGAGGTCACTGAACGTGCAATGCAAGGCGAACTCGATTTCACTGAAAGTTTAAGGGCGCGGGTTGCGTTACTTAAAGGGGCTGACGTGATGATTTTGCAACAAGTCATGGACTCCCTGCCATTAATGCCCGGCCTAACAAGCCTTGTGCGTAAATTACAGGCAATGGATTGGCATGTTGCAATTGCATCCGGAGGGTTTACTTTCTTTGCGGATAACCTACGCCAGCAACTCAAACTGGTCGCTGCCGTGGCTAACCAACTGGAAATTAAAGATGGTAAGTTAACCGGTAAAGTGAAAGGGCCTATTGTTGATGCGAAATTTAAGGCTCAAACATTAGTTAAATTGGCTGAGCGCTTAGACATTCCGATAGAACAAACCGTGGCTATCGGTGATGGTGCGAATGACCTAAAAATGTTACGTAAAGCAGGTCTGGGGATTGCTTATCATGCAAAACCTAAAGTCTATGCGCGTGCCAAAGTGGCTATCCGTCACGCCGATTTGATGGGGGTGATGTGTGTGTTAAGTGGTGGGCTGAAGCATGAGGAACGCTAATATTCGCCCTATTTAGCGTCGTGGTACGGTTATCCACACCCGCCTAGTCGCATACTTAAATAGGTGGCTAGGGGGGAAGAACGTTTGATACCTATCCACAACATACACTATTTAGAAAAGATGAGTTGTGGGGGAACACATACTGATAACTTAAAATGCAATGTGTGATGGCGGTATAGCATCGACGATTAAGACGGTTATCTGTGAAGGTAAAAATAAGTTGATGATTTAGCGTACTATCGGCTTAAAAGGACACGTTTTTAGGTTGTTATAAGTCGTAAACAGGCTAAATATGTAGGGTACAGACTTTTGAATTAAAAGCAGTTGGTTAAAAGGGATAATAGGAGCAATATTGTGGCAAAAGGTGCAAAAAGGGCGTTTGTCTGTAATGAATGTGGTGCGGATTATCCACGCTGGCAAGGGCAATGCAGTGCTTGCCACGCATGGAATACCATCACAGAAGTGCGCCTCGCCTCAAGTCATTCATCTCCACGTAATGACCGCTTAACAGGGTACGCTGGCAATGCCGCGGGTGTCAGCCGCGTGCAAAAGCTATCCGAAATTAGCCTTGAAGAGTTACCTCGTTTTACCACGGGTTTTAAAGAGTTTGACCGTGTGCTTGGTGGTGGTGTTGTGCCTGGTAGCGCGATTTTAATTGGCGGAAACCCAGGGGCTGGTAAAAGTACCTTGTTGCTACAGACAATGTGCTTACTATCACGAGAGATGAAAACGCTTTATGTGACGGGAGAAGAGTCTCTGCAACAGGTTGCCATGCGTGCCCACCGTCTAGGGCTACCCACTGACTCCCTGAACATGCTGTCTGAAACCAGTATCGAACAAATCTGTTTAACTGCCGAACAAGAACAACCCAAATTGATGGTGATTGACTCAATTCAAGTGATGCATATGGCAGATATCCAATCTTCTCCTGGCAGTGTTGCACAGGTTCGAGAAACCGCAGCTTACCTTACCCGTTTTGCCAAAACCCGAGGTGTTGCTATTATTATGGTAGGCCATGTGACAAAAGATGGCTCTTTAGCGGGACCGAAAGTGTTAGAACACTGTATCGACTGTTCGATTATGCTGGATGGTGATGCCGATAATCGTTTCCGTACCTTACGTAGCCATAAAAACCGGTTTGGTGCGGTGAATGAACTCGGTGTGTTTGCCATGACGGAACAAGGCTTAAAAGAAGTGAACAACCCTTCTGCCATTTTCTTGAGTCGTGGTGATGAAATTACATCGGGTAGTTCAGTTATGGTTGTGTGGGAAGGCACTCGCCCATTGCTGGTGGAAATTCAGGCGTTGGTTGATCACTCTATGATGTCAAACCCTCGTCGAGTAGCGGTTGGGCTTGAACAAAATCGTTTAGCCATTTTATTAGCGGTTCTGCATCGGCATGGTGGTTTACAAATGTCCGATCAAGACGTGTTCGTTAATGTGGTTGGTGGCGTTAAGGTGACAGAAACCAGTGCAGACTTGGCATTACTCCTTTCTTTAGTTTCCAGTTTTCGTGACCGCCCTTTACCAAGAGATTTGGTGGTATTTGGTGAGGTTGGGCTTGCTGGTGAGATCCGTCCAGTACCCAGTGGGCAGGAGCGAATTTCTGAGGCGGCAAAACACGGTTTTAAACGCGCGATTGTGCCTCATGCCAATATGCCTAAAAAGCTACCTCCAGATATGAAAGTGTATGGTGTGAAAAAGTTATCCGACGCTTTAAGCGTGATGGATGAATTTGAATAAGAGATTAAGCATCATTGACATTTTTACGTTGTTAAATAGAACGTTATCTCGCAGTAATACTGCCGTAATACCTAGTTGTAGGCCGTATTATTGAAAGCATATAAGGAAATTAAATGGCTGAATTTGACTATCTTAAGAATGCAATTAAGCAAGCGGGTTATACTCTACAGCAAGTTGCCGATGCCTCTGATATGACCAAAGGTTATCTCAGCCAGCTTATCAACAATAAAATTAAAAGCCCAAGTGCGCAAAAAATTGCGGCACTCCATCGTTTTCTGGGGTTGGAATATCCCAATAAACAAAAAATCATTGGGGTCGTCTTTGGTAAGTTTTATCCTTTGCATACAGGTCATATCTACCTGATACAACGTGCGTGCAGTCAAGTCGATGAACTGCATGTTATTCTTTGTCATGATGAACCGCGCGATAAAGATTTGTTTGTGAATAGTTCTATGTCACAACAACCTACGGTGAGCGACCGCCTACGTTGGTTATTACAAACATTCAAATACCAAAAAAATATTCATATCCATTCATTTGATGAGCAGGGGATAGAACCTTATCCACATGGTTGGGAAGTGTGGAGTGAGGGCATGCTCGGGTTTTTGAAAAAACAGAATATCCACCCAAGTTTTATCTACTCAGGTGAAAAAAATGATGCGCCAAGGTACAAAAAATATTTAGGCATAGAAACGATTTTAATCGACCCTGAGCGTACCTTTATGAATATTAGTGGTAATCAGATCCGTCAGGCACCTTTTCGCTACTGGGATTATATTCCAACAGAAGTCAAACCCTTCTTTGTGCGTAAAGTCGCCATACTCGGTGGAGAATCGAGCGGCAAGTCCACATTAGTGAATAAATTGGCTAATATTTTTAATACGACTAGCGCATGGGAATTTGGACGAGACTATGTTTTTTCCCACCTCGGTGGTGATGAGATGGCATTGCAATATTCTGACTATGACAAAATTGCGTTAGGTCATGCTCAATATATTGATTTTGCTGTTAAATATGCCAATAAGGTCGCATTTATCGATACCGATTTTATTACGACACAGGCTTTTTGTAAGCGCTACGAAGGAAAAGAACATCCTTTTGTTCAGGCTCTAATTGATGAATACCGTTTTGATTTAGTCATCTTATTGGAAAACAACACTCCATGGGTGGCCGATGGGTTACGTAGCTTAGGCAGTGAAAAAGATCGGCAAGAATTCCAAGCATTGCTGATTGAAATGCTAAAGAAAAATCATGTTGAGTTTGTTCGAGTTGAATCACCCGACTACGACAGCCGTTTTCTAACCTGTATCTCGTTAGTTCAGCAATTATTGATGTTAGATGAGTGAGCCTATTCATCGTTAAGTTAGAGTAATGACACAAATACCCCATTATTGAGGTATTTGTGTTGGTCAATCATGCGTGACTATTTGCTCATACGCTTGTATTTCATACGATGAGGCTGTAGTGCTTCTGCACCTAAGGTGCGTTTTTTGTAATCTTCATATTCAGAGAAGTTACCTTCAAAGAAGGTGATGTTGCCTTCATCTTGATAATCAATAATATGTGTTGCAATACGGTCAAGGAACCAACGGTCATGCGAGATAACCATGGCACAGCCAGGGAACTCTAACAGGGCGTTTTCTAACGCACGCAATGTTTCAACATCGAGGTCGTTGGTTGGTTCATCGAGTAACAGGACGTTACCGCCAACTTGTAGCAGTTTCGCTAAGTGTAGACGACCACGTTCCCCGCCAGATAACTCCCCAACACGTTTTCCTTGGTCAACGCCTTTAAAGTTAAAACGGCCAACATATGCACGGCTTGGGATCTCAAAGTTGCCGATACGCATAATATCTTGCCCGTTAGAGATCTCTTCCCAAACCGTTTTACTATCGTCCATTGCATCACGGAACTGATCAACGGAAGCAATCTTCACCGTATCACCAAGCGTGATAGTCCCTGAGTCAGGTTGTTCTTGGCCTGAGATCATGCGGAATAGGGTTGATTTACCCGCACCGTTCGGACCGATAATACCGACGATTGCACCTTTAGGAATAGAGAAACTCAGATTATCGATGAGAACTCGGTCACCATAGGATTTGGATAAATTCTCAACGTCGATAACTTTATCCCCCAAGCGTGGGCCAGGTGGAATAAAGAGTTCGCTAGTTTCATTACGTTTTTGGTATTCAACACTGTTAAGCTCTTCAAAGCGAGCCAAACGTGCTTTTCCTTTAGCCTGACGGCCTTTTGGATTCTGGCGGATCCACTCGAGTTCTTTCTCGATCGATTTACGGCGAGCAGCTTCAGTAGAGGCTTCTTGTGCTAGACGTTGATCTTTTTGTTCCAACCAAGATGAATAATTGCCTTCCCATGGAATACCTTCTCCACGGTCAAGCTCAAGGATCCAACCTGCAACGTTATCAAGGAAGTAACGGTCGTGGGTGATCGCGACGACGGTGCCTTCGTAGTCGTGCAGGAAACGTTCTAGCCAGCCGACGGATTCAGCATCCAAGTGGTTAGTTGGCTCATCAAGGAGCAACATATCGGGTTTTTCTAGCAGCAGTCGGCAGATAGCAACACGGCGACGTTCACCACCAGATAAGTTTTCAATTTTTGCATCCCAAGCGGGTAAACGTAAAGCATCGGCCGCACGTTCCAGTTGGTTATCTAAGTTATGCCCATCGTGTGCCGCGATAATGGCTTCTAATTCGCCTTGCTCTTTAGCTAATTTATCAAAATCAGCATCAGGATCCGCATAAGCGGCATACACTTCGTCTAAACGCGTCAAGGCATTTTTGACTTCTGAAACGGCTTCTTCAACCGCTTCGCGAACAGTATGCTCAGGATTGAGCTTAGGTTCCTGTGGAAGATAGCCAATTTTAATGCCTGGTTGAGGACGTGCTTCACCTTCGATATCGGTATCAATACCTGCCATGATACGCAGTAATGTAGATTTACCAGCACCATTGAGACCTAAAACACCAATCTTTGCTCCAGGAAAGAAGCTTAGAGAAATATTTTTCAAAATATGACGCTTCGGCGGAACAATTTTTCCAACCCGATGCATTGAGTAAACGTATTGAGCCAATTTATTTTACCTATTGTTTTATAAATGAAAGTTCAATATTCGATAGCGCTTTTCGCATACAAATAACGCTCTTATACCCTTATTATACCTTATGTAGCGTTTGCTGCCGTAAGCTTTACGTCCTATCTGCAAATTTTTCTGAGTCTCACTCTAATTGTTCCTCACTTTAAGTCAATAGTTGTCTATTTCTAGGCTAAAAGAGTGCTTCAACAAGGGGGAATTTGGTGAGGCATTAGATAACGGCGCATTGTGAGTAAACAGTTTATGTCCAGAAGTGAACTGACGTGAAATTTAAGATAAGTAAAGTTAAAACAGCCATTACTTAATTCTTTTATCAATATAGAAGAGAGATCTTGAAAATATAATTTGAGTGTATCACGACTATTTATACAGAGCAGTGATAAGCGTTTGATGTATTTCAGCCAAGCGCAATAAAGCTATTTGGTAATAAGTTCTAAATATAGCTAGCCTGTATTAATTATCATTTTATAGCGGAATGATTACCGCTATAAAATAAATGTTTGATAGGTTACTTATCGAGTAGGCAGGGAAGATGAAGGCACACCTAAATTAATCACATCTGATTTTTTTTGTGTAAGTTCATTTTTAACATCATGGCTAGATATTTTTTTATCGGTTCTTTCTGAGGTACCTGTAAATACGCCACCTTTCTTGATTGTTAAGTTTTTAGTTTGGCAGATACCATCTAACTGGCCATTCTCTAAGATATCAAGATCTTCAGATACGCATAACCCTTTCATTTTGCCATTGATTGAGATCGTTTGAGCATAAATTTCGCCTTCGACAACCCCTTCTTTTTGGATGGTCACAACACCATTATTACTGCGTATACTGCCTTTTATATGACCAAATACTTGAATGTCATCATCCAAAATAAAATCGCCAGATATTTTACAACTACTTGAAATGGAGGTGCTTTTTCTTGGTGCGGGTGCTTGAGGTAATTTTTCTTCTTTTGGCTCAATAACCTCTTTCTTGTAGGCGATTTCATCAGTTTTCACTGGTTCGACTAAATTATCTTTATTTTTTTTTGTAAACATCCGTTTATTCCTTGTAGAGAGTATATAAAAAATAATGAAGAATATGATTAAAAAAGGCAAAGATACAATAGACCAATAGACATCCATTAATGTATATATTAATAGATAGGCCCATCCGCACCCTAAAATAGAAAAAAATAAGTTTTTGAAGTCCATATCCCTATCCCATTTTAAAAGGGTAATTGATTATTCTAAATGAGCCTCGCATTGTTAAAATTGAATCATTTTCTGTCTAACGACTTAGATTATTTAACAACAAAGTCTAATGTTTGTCCATTTTTTACCAAAAGTAATACTCTTTTTTAGAGTATCGTGTATCTTGTGTTTAGCGTTAAATTTTGTGTTAGGTTAATTTTTTTATTAATTATTTGTTTGTATGCGTTTTTTCAGTATTTTACAGTATGAGATGTTTATGCTAATAGAAATAATTTTTTACATAAAATCTGATTGAGTATACATGACTTTATTCTAATTAATTCAGTTGATTAGATTATTTTTTGATGGGTATTTGGGCTTATCAAAAGATCATTTATATGGGTGATCGTGACTTCAGGAACACTCTGGTTGTTTTTAACTCTAGGATTTTGTTTGATAAGAGTAAGCTTAACAGGTTTATATCAGTTATAGTTATCATGGTCAAAAACTCAGCGTGTTGCAGGAATAGGGAAGTATTAAGCATGAAAAAATTGTTGATGGCAGCCCCGATTGCCATGATGTTGGTGTCCACAACAGTATGGGCAGACTCTCTACAAGCACAAAGAGAGCGTTACCAAGCCATCAAACAAGCTTGGGATGCTAAACAAATGGATGAGGTAGAGCGTCTATTGCCTACGCTACAAGAGTATCCATTATATCCTTATTTAGAATATCGAGAGCTGACCCAAGATCTCGATATTATTTCACCGAGCCAAGTGCAGGCTTTTATTGATTCACACCCAACGTTGCCAGTCGCAAAAACATTAAAAAATCGTTTTGTGAATGAGTTGGCTCGCCGTCAGGAGTGGAAGTCCTTGCTGGCATTTAGCCCCGAGGAACCAAAACCCGCCGAGGCAAAATGTAATTATTATTATGCGAATTGGGCTACGGGGAATAAAAGCCTAGCATGGCAAGGCGCTGAAAAAGCTTGGTTAAATGGGCGTTCGATGCCCGCCGCCTGTGATAAGTTATTTAATGAGTGGGAAAAGGCAGGCTATTTAACGCCAGAAATGATCCTTGAGCGGATCCACCTAGCGATTGATGCCGGGAACACATCAATGGCCGCTTACCTCGCTAAACGGCTTCCCCTAAACTATAAAACAATTGGTGATGCATTAGTTAAATTACAAAATGACCCTGCTTCAGTGACTCAGTTTGCGAAAACGATGACGCCAACAGATTTTTCTCGTCAGGCAACAATCGCAGGTTTTAGCCGTTATGCTCGCCAATCACCGGATGAAGCACGCGCTGCATTAAGAGGGATCAGCAGTGCGCAAAAAATGAATATGGCGGAAACACAAAAGCTGAAAGATAGCATCGCTTGGCAATATATGGGGGATGTTACGCCAGAACAAGCCAATTGGCGTGATGAAGTGATCAGTGAAACTGATTCAACGGCTTTAAAAGAGCGTCGAGTGCGTTTAGCGCTTGGTACGGGTGATAAAGCAGGGGTCGCTAAATGGCTAAAACAGCTACCTACTGATGCGAAGAATAAAGAAGAGTGGCAGTATTGGCAGGCGATCACACTCATCGATGAAGGTAAAAAAGCCGAGGGTGAAACGATACTGCGTCAGCTCATGGATGGGAGAGGTTTCTATCCGATGGTCGCTGCTCAAAAATTAAATACAGAATATCCTCTGTATATTAAAACGGCGGAAAAACCAGACAGTAATCTCGATAAGTTAGCTGAGATTCAACGGGTTAAAGAGTTAATGTATTGGGAGATGGATAATCTAGCGCGAACCGAGTGGGTTAGCTTAGTCGCTTCACGCCCCGTGAATCAGCAAGAGCAACTTGCGCGTTATGCTTTTAATCATAATTGGGCGGATTTAAGCGTACAAGCGACGATCACAGGCAAGTTATGGAATCATTTGGAAGAGCGTTTCCCATTAGCATGGGAAAAAGAGTTCGAACGCCACACCAAAGATAAAACGGTCTCTAAGAGTTATGCGATGGCCATTGCCCGTCAAGAAAGTGCTTGGAACCCACAAGCTCGCTCGCCAGTTGGCGCAACGGGCCTTATGCAGTTGATGCCCGCAACCGCTAAGCACACCGTACAAAAACAAGGTATTAGTGGCTATGTGAATACAAGCCAACTGACGAACCCAGTGAAAAATATTGAGATTGGTACGGCTTACTTAGAGGATGTTTATCAGCAATTCTCTAACAACCGTATTTTATCGAGTGCGGCTTATAATGCTGGCCCATCAAGGGTGACTCGCTGGTTGGGTAACAGCGGTGGGCGTCTTGATGCTGTTGCCTTTGTAGAGAGTATCCCTTTCTCTGAAACACGGGGCTACGTGAAGAATGTATTGTCATACGACGTTTTCTATCGTTACTTTATGGGGCAAAGTGGTCCTGTATTGACCGATAGTGAGTGGTTAATGAAGTATTAAGAGGTTTTACAGGTGATTTGCTGAATAATGTGTTATCATTTGTACTAGTTAAATAGTATGGTTGGATAACATGACTGCAAATCACCTGAATGACCCCGCACTCACGATTGATGAGAACGATGATTGGCAACGCTTCGTTAAGTTACTTCAGCTCGCGTTTGAGCAAGACTTGCAACATCCTATTTTACAGTTGTTGCTGACCCCTGATGAACGCACAGCGCTTGCCACCCGAGTACGCATTGTTCAGGAGTTGATGCGTGGTGAAATGAGTCAAAGAGAATTAAAAAATGAACTCGGTGTTGGTATTGCAACCATAACACGAGGTTCAAATAGTTTAAAATCTGCGCCGCAATCGGTGAAAGTGTGGCTAGAGGAACAATTACTTAAATAATCAAAGAGCTAACTAATAATACCAAATTAAATAATTTGGCCTGCATGAGTTATGTATGCGTGATGAAACCCTGTGTTGCCACAATCATTTATTTAATTTGTGTTATTCATCATATCAAATAGGGGCAAAGACTGCCCCTATTGTTATTTTTTCGTTATAATTAATCTTCTATCTGGTTTAGCTCTTTATAAATTTCATGCTTAATGGGAACCAGCGCCAGTATCAGTGCTTGTTGGTAGACACTTGTACGTGTTAGCACCCCGTTAGTAAAGAATCCGATAGCACCACCTTGCTGCTTAATGTTATCGATGCCCGTTAAATCGGCCATTTCTTCACCAAGTTCACGTCCTTCTCGAATACCCGCAAGAATTTTTTCTGGGATCATAATACTTGCTGAACGTGATTCTCCACGGATTTGTTTATGTTCAATAACAATCCATGCAAAAGTCATGTCCTCATCAATTCCCGCTTCAATGCCGACCCAAAAATCGGCTTCAGGGCGGACTTGTCTTGATGCCATTACGCGTTGCCTTGCTCCAGTACGGGTTTCATTATTACCGATAGGTTGCTGTGGAACGCTGCTATCAACGTTAATATCTTCTATCTGATAACTGCCAGGCCCAAAAACAGCATCGAAAGCAAGATGAATCGCTTTAATTTTGGCAGGATTAGTCGTTGCAGCTATAACTTGGTACATTAATTATTTTCCTTTGAACACATAATTCGCAAAGTAATAACGGAACACATCTATGTTACAGGTTTATCTTGTTCGCCATGGCGAAACTGAATGGAACGTAGCTCGCCGTATACAGGGCCAATCTGACAGCCCTCTCACGGCCACTGGACGTCTGCAAGCAAGGCAAGTTGCCGAAAGAATTAAATCAGAAGGCATTACCCATATTATCACTAGTGATATGGGACGCACACGCGAAACTGCACAAATAATTGCGGATGTTTGCGGTGGGGAAATTATCATAGAACCGCGACTTCGTGAACTCAATATGGGTGTTCTTGAACAGAGAAAAATAGATAGTCTGACGGAACAAGAAGAGCAATGGCGTAAAAGCCTGATTGATGGCACTGAAGGCGGGCGCATTCCTGAAGGTGAATCGATGGAGGAACTCTATCAGCGCATGTTTGCTGCGTTGAATAGCTGCCTTGAGCTGCCAGAGGGCAGTAAACCTTTATTAGTCAGTCATGGTATCGCATTGAGTACATTATTAAGTCGTATTTTAGGTGTACCAGCCTATTCAGAACGCCGGTTGCGTTTACGTAACTGTTCCATCTCACGGGTCGATTATCAAAACAGCCCTTGGCTCGCGAATGGATGGATTGTTGAAAGCACGGGAGAAATCACTCATCTTACTCAGCCAGCTTTAGATGAGCAGCAAGCCTAGCAAAGAGCGTCAATATTTGGAGTTTCAACAAGGAGATACTCTGAACAATTCAAATCGTAGCTAGCGTGATATCAAAAAAGCTACAGTTTGAATAATGATGATGAGTACATTGAAACTCCAAATAATTAGCGTTTTATTGGCACATAATAATCAAAAGCCGCGACATGTGATTTGGGGTCATCATGGTGATGGTTTAGATCACGGAGTTCGGCATTTTTAATTTTGTAATGTTCGATATCATAGCCAGGTCGACGTGTGATATTGAGTTTAGGCAGATAAATGCCATAAATTTGATATAAAAACTCTTGCATCGCCGAACGTGTTGCTTCGCCACTAAAGCTAAATTTGACATATTCCCCCGCGGGGATAGTCAGATGAGTATATTCTGCATTATTAAAGCTGGCATCTTCGGGTTTAACCGCGGTTGTGTAGAACACCGTTTGCTCATCTTCTTTTTCAGTATTATGGATAGCATGGTGCAAGCCAAAAACTTCTGAAGCGATAGATGTAGTATGCTCTAAATAATAATGCCAAAATGTTTGACGCATTTCTGAACAAGCCGTTGACCACTCTTCTAAAGAATAAGAACAACTCTGCTCTAGTCCAACTAAAGGTTGTTCAGGCATAACGACAAATTCATGATCTAAATGCTTATGCTCATCTAAGATAATTGGCGGGCAAATGCCTGTCGCGCACCATTCATCACTGCGGCGATAGTAGGCTGGAGTGATATTAAACTGTTTCTTAAATGCTCGCGTAAAGGTTTGTTGTGAGTCAAAACGATACTGTAAAGCAATATCAAGAATTGGACGGCTGGTGAGGCGTAACGCAACGGCAGCGCGAGAGAGTCTACGGGCACGAATGTAGGCACCAATCGCTTGGTCGGTAACGTCTTTAAACATCCGTTGTAAGTGCCATTTAGAATAACCGGCTTTTGCAGCAACATTATCGAGTGATAGAGGTTTATCTAGGTTATCATCGATCCAGCGTAGAAGGTCACGAATAATATTTGTTTGATCCATGTATATCCCTAGTCAGTAAGACTTAAAAAACAGATATAGGTTATCAAGGAACGCCTATTCTATATCAAGTTAACCCTTTCGTTTATAGTAAAAGAGTTGTATTTGCCATTTAGTTGCAAAGAAAATGATTAACTTCTTTTATAGTTGTCATATTTCATACCGCAAGTCCGTTGATAATAATCTATCTGCAATTCAAATCAGTTAGAGTATATAATAAGCGAGACTAAGCCTTCTGGTTGATAAGGAAACCTCTATGCATTTTTGCAAGCTGAAACACCTATTATTGGCATCACTGCTGTCGACATTGCCTTTCGCGTCATTCGCGGAAGAAATTGGTTCAGTCGATACCGTTTTCAAAATATTTGGCCCTGACCATAAAATTGTTGTCGAAGCTTTTGATGATCCCGATGTTGATAATGTCACCTGCTATCTCAGCCGCTCGAAAACGGGAGGCATCAAAGGTGGGCTAGGTTTAGCTGAGGATACTTCTGATGCGGCAATTTCTTGTCAGCAAGTAGGCCCGATTGAGTTGAATGAGCGTATCAAACGTTCTCCGAAAAAAGCGCATGTCGTATTTCAAAAACGAACCTCATTAGTGTTCAAAAAACTCCAAGTGGTACGTTTTTATGACCCTAAGCGTAATGCGCTAATCTATTTAACGTATTCGGATAAAATGATCGACGGGTCACCTAAAAATGCACTCAGCGCAGTGCCAATTATGCCGTGGTAAATACCGGTTAAAATATTCTGGCTTAAAAAACAAAAAACCGGCGATTAAGCCGGTTTATTTTTTCTGTGCAGGGTGACTTATTCGTCTAAATCACCACAGAAGCGGTAACCTTCACCATGAATTGTTGCGATAATTTCTGGTGTATCAGGTGTTGATTCGAAATGCTTACGAATACGACGAATAGTCACGTCAACAGTTCTATCATGGGGTTTCAACTCACGGCCGGTCATTTTTTTCAATAAATCGGCACGAGTTTGAATTTTTCCTGGGTTTTCACAGAAATGCAACATCGCACGGAATTCACTACGCGGTAACTTGTAGTGCTCGCCTGCTGGGCTAATCAGTGAACGGCTATTAATGTCAAGTTCCCAGCCATTAAACTTATAGCTTTCAACTAAGCGACGCTCTTCCGTACCCCCGGCTAAATTCATAGTGCGAGAAAGTAGGTTACGCGCACGAATTGTTAATTCACGCGGGTTAAATGGTTTGGTGATGTAATCATCGGCACCAATTTCAAGGCCAAGGATCTTATCGACTTCGTTATCACGACCGGTTAGGAACATTAGCGCAATACTTTCTTGTTCACGTAATTCACGAGCAAGAAGGAGGCCATTTTTGCCAGGCAAGTTAATATCCATGATAACAAGATTGATGTCATGTTCGGACAGAACATTGTGCATCTCTTCGCCATCAGTCGCTTCATGGACAACATAGCCTTCAGCTTCAAAAATGCTTTTTAGTGTATTGCGTGTGACAATCTCATCTTCAACAATCAAAATGTGTGGGGTCTGCATATTTGCTACCTAAAGTTTTAAAATAAAATAGTGAACTCATAGAACGCTTCCAAATTAGGTGGTTTTGATTTTGTTTTTGCTGGAAAAACGCGTCTATGGGTTATAAATATGTCTTTGAGTCAACGTTATTTTGTCGCCTCTGTTGTTATCAGATTCAAAAATGAATCAAAATTTAGGCACTTTCCCAACGTTGGGCTGTTAACAGCAATATAACAGCTAATACTTCATTTACCACCTAAAAAAATAACTTTTGTTGATACATATCAAAATCAATTGTAGCACGTTAACAAAATTTGTTAGGAAGAAAATCTTACAAATTCAGTAGATGTTTAACTATCAGATAAAGAGCAAAATACGCCCCGTTTTTATTTTTACTCATTGAGTGAATTAATCCAATAAGTCACCATCTGTCCTGATATTTCTTTAAAATAACGCATAAATATTTTATATCGCCAATTGTTGGTTTTTTGGATTTAAAAATTGACAAAATGTGGTATTGAGTCGTGTTGTCATTAAGTTTTGTTGAAGAGATAGCATAATCTTTGATAAGTAAAATAACCAGTAATCTGTTTTTTGGGTAAATAAATTTGACATTTCTTTATAATTGCTTTAACCGTATAGGGAGAAAGTAACGAATCAAGAGACAGACAGAAATTTATGCGTAACATCAGCCTGACTACGATTATTATTACCACCACCGTAACCACAGGAAACGGGGCGGGCTGACGCATCCAAAAAATAAAAAATGAAAAAGCCCGCGTCCAATCAGATGCGGGCTTTTTTTTGGTGTTAAATCAGGAGAGAAATACCATGCGTGTGCTTAAATTTGGCGGTACTTCGGTTGCAAATGACGAACGAGTACTTAATGTTGCTGACATCGCTGAGAGTAAATTGGCCGATGGGCAGGTGGCTTTGGTGTTATCCGCACCAGCAAAAATCACTAACCATTTGGTCGCAATGATTGATAAAACGGTTGCAGGTCAGGATGTCATCACGCATGTGAATGATGCAGAAATGATTTTTGCAAACTTACTAAAAGGATTGAAAGAAAAACAACCCGGTTTTGATTACGACAGACTGAAAAAACTCACCGAACAAGAATTTGCACAAATCAAACAAGTACTGCATGGTATTACTCTTCTAGGCCAATGCCCTGATAGCATTAATGCTTCCATCATTTGTCGTGGTGAAAAACTCTCCATTGCTATCATGGAATCTGTGTTAAAAGCACGCGGACACAAAGTGACAGTGATTAACCCTGTCGAACGTTTATTGGCAGTTGGCCATTACCTTGAATCAACAGTTGATATCAATGAATCGACTAAGCGTATTGCAGAATTAAATATCCCGAAAGACCACTTTGTATTGATGGCGGGTTTTACCGCGGGTAATGATAAAGGCGAACTGGTGGTATTAGGACGCAATGGTTCTGATTATTCTGCCGCTGTTTTAGCCGCTTGTTTACGGGCGGCCTGTTGTGAGATCTGGACCGATGTGGATGGGGTGTATACCTGTGACCCTCGTTTAGTGCCTGATGCGCGTTTATTAAAAGGGATGTCTTACCAAGAAGCAATGGAACTGTCCTACTTTGGTGCAAAAGTTCTTCACCCACGCACCATCGCGCCAATCGCACAATTCCAAATTCCTTGCCTGATTAAAAATACCACTAACCCAAGTGCTCCGGGGACTTTGATTGGCGATGGTCAAACGGATGAAAGTACACCAGTTAAAGGGATCACGAATCTTAATAACATGGCAATGATCAACGTTTCTGGCCCTGGCATGAAAGGGATGGTTGGCATGGCAGCTCGTATTTTCTCAGTCATGTCGCGTAAAGGGATCTCGGTGGTCTTGATTACTCAGTCATCATCCGAATACAGCATTAGTTTCTGTGTGCCACAAGGTGAATTAGTGCGAGCACGCGCAGCACTGGAAGAAGAGTTCTATTTAGAATTAAAAGACGGTGTCTTGGATCCTCTTGATGTCATGGAGCAGCTGGCGATTATTTCTGTAGTGGGAGATGGGATGCGTACCCTTAAAGGGATATCAGCACGTTTCTTTTCAGCTTTAACACGCGGAAATATAAATATTGTTGCGATTGCGCAAGGTTCATCTGAACGCTCCATTTCAGCGGTCATCGCTAATGAGGCGGCAACAACGGCAGTTCGTTTATGCCATCAAATGCTATTTAATGCAGAGCAGGTGATAGAAGCCTTTATCATTGGGGTAGGGGGGGTCGGAAATGCGTTGATTGAACAGATCCATCGCCAACAACAATGGTTAAAGCAAAAACATATTGATTTACGTGTGTGCGGAATTGCTAACTCAAGAGCCATGCTAACCAATATGCAAGGCATCTCTCTTGATAATTGGAAAGAAGAACTTGCACAAGCGACAGAACCCTTTAGCTTAAGTCGTTTGATCAGACTTGAACGTGAATATCACTTCCTCAATCCTGTGATTATCGATTGTACCTCTAACCAAGAGATTGCCGAGCAGTATGTGAATTTCTTAAAAGATGGTTTTAACGTGGTCACGCCTAATAAAAAAGCCAACACGTTATCGATGGATTATTACCGCCAACTACGTTCAGCGTGTGAAGTATCAAAACGTAAGTTCCTTTATGACACTAACGTTGGTGCAGGTTTGCCGGTGATTGAAAACTTACAGAATCTTCTGAATGCGGGTGATGAGCTGGTGCACTTTAGTGGAATTCTCTCTGGCTCACTATCCTTTATCTTTGGTAAGTTAGATGAAGGTATGTCTCTGTCTGAGGCGACAACATTAGCGAAAGAGAAAGGATTTACTGAGCCTGATCCACGTGATGACTTATCCGGTATGGATGTTGCTCGTAAACTGTTGATCCTTGCTCGTGAAGCGGGCTATCAATTAGAGCTAGACGATATTGAAATTGATGCGGTATTACCTGCTGAGTTTGATAGCAGTGGCAGTGTTGCTGAATTTATGGCTCGTTTACCACAGCTCGACCAACAATTTGCAGAACGTATAAAAGCCGCAGAAGCGGAAGAAAAAGTGTTACGCTATGTTGGGTTGATAGAGGAAGGACGTTGCCAAGTAAAAATTGTTGCCGTTGATGGCAATGATCCACTCTTTAAAGTCAAGAATGGCGAAAACGCATTGGCTTTCTATACACGCTATTACCAACCAATACCTTTAGTTCTAAGAGGCTATGGTGCAGGTAATGATGTTACCGCTGCCGGCGTATTTGCAGATATGTTGCGTACCCTATCATGGAAATTGGGAGTCTGATAAGTGATTAAAGTTTATGCGCCCGCTTCAATTGGTAATGTTAGTGTCGGGTTTGATGTATTAGGGGCGGCAGTATCGCCAGTAGATGGAACTCTGTTAGGCGATTGTGTCACTGTTGAAGCAGCCGAAAGCTTTTCTTTGACCAATAAAGGACGCTTTGTTGCAAAATTACCCAAAAAGAGTGAGCACAATATTGTTTACCAGTGCTGGGAATTGTTTTGTGAACGTCTTGGTAAACCGCTTAATGTTGCGATGACGCTCGAAAAAAATATGCCTATTGGCTCTGGTTTAGGTTCAAGTGCATGTTCTGTTGTTGCTGCACTGATGGCATTGAATGAGTTTGCAGGGCAACCTTTTGATGAGACCACCCTATTAAGCATGATGGGCGAGTTGGAAGGACGTATTTCAGGCAGCGTACATTACGATAACGTCGCCCCTTGCTTTCTTGGGGGACTACAGCTGATTATTGAGCAAAATGGAATAATTTCTCAGCCAGTTCCTGCATTTGATAACTGGTATTGGGTCATGGCTTACCCAGGGATTAAAGTCTCTACCGCAGAGGCTCGTGCTATTTTGCCTAATAGTTATCCACGTCATGATATTGTGAATCATGGCCGTTACCTATCTGGTTTTATTCACGCGTGTCATACTCATCAGCCACAGCTGGCTGTAACGATGATCCAAGATGTGGTTGCAGAGCCTTACCGCACTCAACTGCTTCCTGGTTTCGCTGAAGCACGCAAAAATGCGTATGAGATAGGTGCATTAGCCTGTGGTATTTCCGGATCAGGCCCCACACTATTTGCTATCTGCGATGACAAAAATATTGCCGAGAAAATGGCAGATTATCTACAACAACATTACGTTCAAAATGATGAAGGCTTTGTGCATATCTGCCGTTTGGATCTCACAGGGGCAAGGACAATAGGGTAAAGAATGAAACTGTATAACTTAAAAGATAATAGCGAACAAGTTAGCTTCGCACAGGCAGTAAAACAGGGACTTGGCAAACAACAAGGCCTATTTTTCCCGCAAGATCTACCTGAATTTAGCGCCACTGAAATTGACGAGTTACTAAAATTAGATTTTGTCACTCGTAGTAGCCGCATTTTGACGGCATTTATTGGTGATGAAATCCCAGAAGCTGAGCTCGCGTCCCGAGTGAAAGAGGCGTTTACATTCCCAGCACCTGTGACGCAAGTTGAGCAAGATGTGGCAACACTTGAGCTCTACCATGGTCCAACATTAGCATTTAAAGATTTTGGTGGGCGTTTTATGGCTCAGGCGTTAGGTCAAGTTGCGGGTGATCAACCTGTCACTATTCTAACGGCCACTTCAGGTGATACGGGGGCTGCGGTTGCACACGCTTTTTACCGTTTAAATAACGTCCAAGTCGTTATTTTATATCCTGAAGGCAAGATCAGCCCGCTGCAAGAAAAGCTATTTTGTACACTGGGTGAAAATATTCATACTGTTGCAATTAAAGATGACTTTGATGCTTGCCAAGCGTTGGTTAAACAATCTTTTGATGATGAAGAGCTAAAAAAAGCACTGCACTTAAACTCTGCTAACTCAATCAATATTAGTCGTTTGCTAGCACAGATTTGTTATTACTTTGAAGCCGTGGCTCAGATCCCTGCGGAAAAACGTGAGCAATTAGTTATCTCCGTGCCAAGCGGTAACTTTGGTGATTTAACCGCGGGGTTACTGGCGAAATCGATGGGGTTACCAGTTAAACGCTTTATTGCTGCAACGAACGTGAATGATACGGTTCCTCGCTATCTTGAAGAGGGGCAATGGAAACCACATCAAACGGTTGCAACCTTATCGAATGCGATGGATGTTAGCCAACCTAATAACTGGCCTCGTATTGAAGAGCTATTCCGTCGTAAAGGCTGGTCGCTTCAACAACTTGGCCATGGTGTCGTGACCGATGACGTGACAAAAGATACTGTCCGTGAATTAGATAGAAAAGGTTATGTATCTGAGCCTCATGCTGCTGTTGCTTATCGCGTATTGCGTGATCAGTTACAAGATGGGGAGTATGGCCTGTTTTTAGGTACTGCACATCCTGCTAAGTTTAAAGAAAGTGTAGAAGAGATTTTGAATAAACCGCTGCCTTTGCCACAAGCCTTGGCTGAGCGTGCAGAGTTACCTTTGTTATCCCATTTCTTGCCTTCAGACTTTGCTAAGTTGAGGGCCTTCTTAATGGAACGTGCACCTAAATAATCGCGTTATGATGAAGCGGAAGCTATCAGCTTCCGTTTCTATTTTTATTCGTCTCATAACGTGATAAAGATAAATTGAAATCAACATAAGTTACAAAGGTCAGGCGATTGAGTGAGCCAGCTAACTCGCCGGTTAAAGGATTTAATTGATAGAACGACGGGCGCTAGCACCATTCAAACCATCTCGACCACCGTTTGGTCCACCGAGGCCACCACGTCCGCCTTCACCACCTTCAGGGCCAGCATCACCGCCGTTACCCCCATTCCCACTCCCTGAGCCATTTCCACCGTTACCCCCATTCCCGCCATTGCCGCCATTCCCGCCATTACCCCCATTGCCATTTCCAGTGCCGTTGCCGCCGTTGCCACCGTTACCGTAGCCATCGCCATTTCCTCCTCGGCCACCATTACCCCCATTAATACCGCCGCTCCCGCCATTTCCACCGTTACCATTGCTGCCTAGTTGTGCATTACCGTCATCGCCGCCATCACCATTTCCTAAACCACTGCCACCATTCCCGCCATTGGCACCGTTTCCGCCATGTCCGCCATTTCCTTGTTTACTGCTATTAAGGTAAAAAATATTGTTATCGCTTGAGATAGCATGTTGAGGGTGAAAGAGCAGCTGTGAGGACACGCGGTTAAAAGAGTGGCTTGGTATTGAGGTTGATACAACAAAAGCAGTGCAGACTATGAGAAATAATTCTTTGGGCATAATTATCCTCCAATCCCCCTTCGTTATTGAAGGGGGATGATCAAGTAAAGTTAAGTCGTCAGCAGATTAGTTGCCATTACCGCCATTACCACCGTTGCCGCCGTTGCCACCATTACCGCCATTGCCACCACTTCCGCCATTACCCCCGTTACCGCCATGACCACCATGGCCACTTTGTCCTAAATATTGACTTGATCCAGAGATTGGATCTGAAAGCATCTCAAGAGCGTTATATTGAAAAACCGAGGCCAAAGATAAAGTAGGGATAAATACAGAAGCAATAAGGATACATTTTATTTTCATATAATTTTCTCTTCGTTAAATGAATTAAATAAACTGCTAACTCAGTTTATGTGTTCATTTATATTTATCAATTTTAACTTGCCATTATGATGGTGTGTTTTTATATTTCTTTGATTTTTATGTTTTTTAGTTTTTAATTAATAGTTTGGTTGAGTATTTTTATTTAAATGATATAAATTATATTTATGTTTTATTGGGTGATAGCATTTTGCGGAAGGGCATTTCTGTATTTGACAACGATGGTATTGTCAGGGCATTGAGTTTAATGAATGGGGGCATTTCTTGAAATAGAATCAGCTGTCTCTGGGCTGTATTTGCAACAAGAGACAGCAAGATGGAAAGCGCGATTTAAATATCGTTTTCTAAGATAAGCTCAATCGTTTTTAGCTCGTCTGCGGTGAATTGGCGGTTTCTTATTATGCCAAGAGCATCATCAATTTGGCTGATTCGGCTAGCGCCAATGAGCACTGAGGTGATGCGATCGTGACGTAAAAGCCAAGCAAGTGCCATTTGGCTCAGTTTTTGCTGACGACTCAACGCTAATTCATTGAGTTTTTTCACCTTCGTTATTACCGCGGAGGTGAGCCTTTCAGGTGGCAAAGAGGGGTTGTTCGCGGCGCGAGAATCAGCAGGGATACCGTTTAAGTAACGATCTGTCAGTATTCCACCAGCTAAAGGGGAGTAAGCTATAGAACCGACCCCTTCATCTTCCAGTACATCAAGTAGCCCTTCTTCCGGATCTCTGACGAGCATGGAGTACTTGGGTTGGTGAATAAGACAAGGGGTACCAAGCTGATTCAGAATATCAATGGCGTCTTTGGCAAGATCGGCGGGGTAGTTGGAGATCCCGACATACAATGCCTTACCTTGACGCACGATCAAATCTAATGCGCCCATGGTTTCTTCGAGTGGGGTGTCTGGATCAGGGCGATGATGATAAAAGATATCAACATAATCTAAGCCCATGCGTTTTAGGCTTTGATTGAGACTGGCTATTAAATATTTTTTACTTCCCCAATCACCATAAGGGCCATCCCACATGGTAAACCCAGCTTTAGATGAAATGATCATCTCATCTCGGTAAGGTAAAAAGTCTTGTTGGAGAAGGCGGCCGAATAGGCTTTCTGCCGACCCAGGGGGAGGACCATAATTATTGGCGAGATCGAAATGAGTAATGCCATGATCAAATGCATGCCTTAGCATGGCTCTGCAATTATCTGAGGATTTATTGTCGCCAAAATTGTGCCAAAGACCTAAAGAAATAAGAGGAAGCCTTAAACCGCTGCGGCCACACAAGCGATACTCCATATCAGTATAACGATCTGTATTTGCAATATAAGGCATACATCACCTCCAAAATGGTTGGCATAGAGACCAAAGCCATATTGTCACAAAAGATATCAGCGCTCTGGTGAATCAATGCTAATTTTTGAGCAAAGTGAAAGTTTTTAGCAAATCTGTGATGGAGGATGAAAAATACACAATATTGGCGATAAGTTGCACAAGGTGATCAGGACTCGTGACCACCTTTGCTTTGAGGAATTAGTGCTGTTCAGGGCGAGTAAAGACTAGCTCATTCCCTTTAGATTGGCTTTCATCGAATTGATAGCCTTCAAGATTAAAATCAACCAATTGTTCTGTTTTGGTGAGTTTATTTTGGATAATAAAGCGGCTCATCAAGCCACGTGCTTTTTTAGCATAGAAACTAATGACTTTATATTTGCCATTTTTTTCATCGAGAAAGACGGGTTTTATCATCGTCGCGTCTAATTTTTTGACGTTGACTGATTTGAAGTACTCATCAGAAGCAAGGTTAACCAAGACCTGATCACCTTGGGCTGAAAGCGCTTTATTGAGCTGATTTGTGATGATATCACCCCAAAATTCATACAAGTCCTTACCGCGAGGATTTTTCAAGCGAGTGCCCATTTCGAGCCGATAAGGTTGCATTAAATCGAGCGGACGTAGCAGTCCATACAGTCCAGATAAAATACGTAAGTGTTGTTGTGCAAAAGCGAAGTCTTGCTCAGAGAATGTTTCGGCCTGCATACCCGTATACACATCACCTTTAAATGCTAATATCGCTTGGCGTGCATTATCTGGCGTAAAATCGGCATGCCACTCACCAAAACGTGCCGCATTTAAGCCTGCAAGTTTATCACTAATTTTCATTAAACTTGAGATATCGGCAGGGGAAAGCTGACGGCAAACGTCAATCAGTTGCTGAGATTCATGCAGTAACTCAGGCTGGGTGAAAGTTTTTGTTGCTAGTGGGCTTTCATAATCTAAAGTTTTGGCGGGTGAAATCGTGATGAGCATGACAAGTTCCCTATAATAAAATGACTATTACCACTTTAGCAAAAATTGATCTTAAATGGCTAATTGATGAGATAAGTAAAAACAATTTTCCTATTTCATCGGGCTATGATTAGCTGGATAAGAAGCTAAAAGGATTCAGTTTTAATTTTTGAAGCGAAAACGATTGCATATCAGTTAGTTGCTTTATAATAGTTTTAGTCGCTTGCAGCAACTCGGATGCGTGATATTATCATTGTACGGTGCGGCGTTTGCCTCAATTCCTTTATAACAACGAGATTAAAGAAATGACCGATAAATTAACCTCCTTACGTAGTCTAACCACCGTTGTTGCTGATACTGGCGATATTGAAGCGATGAAGCTTTATAAACCACAAGATGCGACAACTAACCCTTCTTTGATTCTGAATGCAGCACAAATTCCTGAATATCGTAAGCTTATTGACGAAGCTGTCGAGTGGGCTCGTAAGCAAAGCAATCACCGCGAACAGCAGGTTATTGATGCTTGTGACAAACTAGCCGTTAATATCGGTTTGGAAATTCTAAAATTAGTTCCGGGCCGTGTTTCAACTGAAGTTGATGCACGTCTGTCTTACGATGAAGAAGCGTGTATTGCTAAAGCGCGTCGCCTGATCAAGTTGTACAACGAAGCGGGTATCAGCAATGATCGTATTCTGATTAAACTGGCTTCAACTTGGCAGGGTATCCGTGCCGCAGAGAAACTGGAAAAAGAAGGTATTAACTGTAACCTAACATTGTTATTCTCTTTTGCTCAGGCTCGTGCGTGTGCTGAAGCTGGCGTTTACCTGATCTCTCCATTTGTGGGTCGTATCCTTGATTGGTACAAAGCGAATAGCGACAAAAAAGAATTTGCGCCACATGAAGATCCAGGCGTTATTTCAGTCACTGAAATCTATAACTACTATAAAGCACATGGCTACAAAACAGTGGTTATGGGTGCTAGCTTCCGTAACGTAGGGGAAATTCTGGAATTGGCAGGTTGTGATCGCCTAACGATTTCTCCAGCATTACTGAAAGAGCTATCAGAAGCACAAGGTGAGGTGGTACGTAAACTTGTTGATTCAGGTAAAACTGCTGAGCCAGAAGCTAAACTGACCGAATCTGAGTTCTATTGGCAGCATAACCAAGATCCGATGGCGGTAGATAAACTGGCTGAAGGTATCCGTAAGTTTGCCATTGACCAAGAAAAACTGGAAAAAATGATCGCAGACTTGCTGTAATTCTGCTGTTATTTTAACGAAACCCAGCCATAGGCTGGGTTTTTTGCGTTATAGGGGAAAACGGCATTGATGCTTTGTTACTCGCAGCGGTATCCGTTCCAACATATAAGGGAGAGTGACTCGTGAACAGTTGCGTTTGAATATGATGAGGTTTTTATTTTTATCGGCATAACAAGCAGTACTACAACCTTTAAGCATTTTATTATTGCTATCAATTCCACATTTTCTTTTAACTTTACCATTATAGCGATATGTAGCACTGAAACCTGTTACCTCACGTGATATTATAGGCCCATCATGGGTATCATGATGACTATTCACGTTATGAGAATAAGCATTTTATAGGTTATTTATTGAGGTTGGTATGGATGAATTGCGCATAGGTTTGGTTTCGGTTTCTGACCGTGCTTCAAGTGGTATTTATGAAGATAAAGGTATTCCCTCTTTGGAAGCATGGCTTGCAAAAGCGTTAACAACGCCTTTTCGTATTGAAACTCGCCTGATCCCTGATGAGCAAATCATGATTGAGCAGACGTTGTGTGAGTTGGTGGATGAATTTGCTTGCCATTTAGTTTTAACGACCGGAGGAACTGGACCTGCTCGTCGCGATGTCACTCCCGATGCCACATTAGCGATTGCGGACCGTGAAATGCCCGGCTTTGGTGAGCAAATGCGTCAAATTAGCTTGAAGTTTGTACCAACAGCCATCCTTTCCCGCCAAGTTGGGGCGATACGCAATCAAGCATTAATTTTGAATTTGCCCGGTCAACCGAAAGCGATAGCAGAAACATTGGAAGGATTGAAAGATGCTGAAGGGAATGTGATGGTATCAGGGATTTTTGCTAGCGTTCCCTATTGCATTCAACTTCTTGATGGGCCATATGTGGAAACAGACCCAGCGGTTGTTAAGGCTTTTAGGCCGAAGTCAGCGATCCGTAGTGAATGATTGCTAGGTCAGGTGAGGTTAGCTCACCTGACAGCTATTCCTTTAAAATCAGTGACGTTGCCCTATAGGCAAAATGGTTTTGCCATATTGCTCATTCAATACCTCAGCCATGGCCAAGTAAAATGCACTTGCGCCACATATTATCCCTTCATAACCCGCAATGGTTAACAGCGTTGCATTATTCGTTAAATTACCGATTGCGAGTAATGCAAACAGTACGGTGAGGCTAGCAAAGATGAATTGCAGGGCGAAATTAGCTCTGAATGTTCCAAGGAACATAAAGAAGGTAAAGATACCCCAAATGAGTAAGTAAATACCTAAGAAGTCTGGAGACGTTGCTTCAGCTAAACCCATTGTTGGCAAAAATAGTAAGCCAACTAATTTAACCAAAACATGCCATATGAACTAAATGCAGTTGCGCCAAACGTATTTCCTTTTTTATATTCAATAAGTCCGGCAATCACCTGAGCAATACCACCATAAAAAATTCCCATGCTCAAAATAACCGATGAGAGAGGGAAAAAACCTGCATTATGGAGATTAAGCAGAATTGTTGTCATACCAAAGCCCAATAAACCAAGTGGACCCGGATTAGCAATAGCGCTAGATTGCATATAACCTCTGGTTAAAAATCATTAATATTCAATAAGATATAAAGTAACTCCGCCAGCTGTTCTCAGTTGGCGGCGAATAATACGCAGTTTTTATTGTTGAAACAATGATCAAAAGACAGTTTTTTTTGCAAAAAATATGAAATTTTTTTAAGTCGTCCCCTTGATGAATGAATTTACGACCCCATCTTTACAGCATCACTCGTGATCAATCGAATTATTGCATAAAGCAAAAAAATTGAGTCTCGGAGTAAAAACTCCCTTGAAAATGAAATATTGAGCCTCATATAGATTGATATCGAAATTGAATAGAAAGAATTCCTTTGGAGGCGTTTTAGATGGGTAAAATTATTGGTATCGACTTGGGTACAACTAACTCATGCGTTGCAATTATGGATGGCACAACTGCTCGTGTTCTAGAGAACAGCGAGGGTGATCGTACTACTCCTTCCATCATTGCGTACACACAAGACGGTGAAATTTTGGTCGGTCAGCCAGCAAAACGTCAGGCAGTGACCAACCCAGAAAATACATTGTTTGCGATCAAACGTTTGATCGGTCGTCGTTTCCAAGACGAAGAAGTTCAGCGCGACGTTTCTATCATGCCATACAAAATTATTGCGGCAGATAACGGTGACGCTTGGTTAGATGTGAAAGGCCAAAAAATGGCTCCACCACAAGTTTCAGCTGAAGTTCTGAAAAAAATGAAAAAAACAGCAGAAGATTACTTGGGTGAACCAGTAACAGAAGCTGTTATTACCGTACCAGCCTACTTTAACGATGCTCAGCGTCAAGCAACTAAAGATGCGGGCCGTATCGCTGGTTTAGATGTTAAGCGTATTATCAACGAACCCACAGCAGCTGCATTGGCTTATGGTTTAGATAAAGAAATCGGTAACCGTACTATTGCTGTTTACGACTTAGGTGGTGGTACCTTTGACCTGTCAATCATTGAGATTGATGAAGTTGACGGCGAAAAAACGTATGAAGTGCTAGCGACCAATGGTGATACTCACTTAGGTGGTGAAGACTTTGATAACCGTTTGATCAACTACTTAGTTGAAGAGTTCAAGAAAGAGCAAGGTGTTGACCTACGCAATGATCCGCTGGCAATGCAACGTCTGAAAGAAGCGGCAGAGAAAGCGAAAATCGAACTTTCTTCAGCACAACAAACAGATGTGAACCTGCCGTACATTACTGCGGATGCAACGGGTCCTAAACACATGAACATTAAAGTGACTCGTGCAAAATTAGAGTCACTGGTAGAAGATTTAGTTAAACGCACCATGGAGCCGGTTAAAGTTGCTCTACAGGATGCGGGTCTGAATGTGAATGATATCAGCGATGTTATTTTAGTTGGTGGTCAGATTCGTATGCCAATGGTTCAAAAAGCTGTTGCTGATTTCTTCGGTAAAGAACCACGTAAAGATGTTAACCCAGATGAAGCAGTTGCTATTGGTGCCGCTGTTCAAGGTGGTGTATTAGCTGGTGATGTTAAAGACGTTCTGTTACTTGACGTGACTCCACTGTCTTTAGGTATCGAAACGATGGGTGGCGTGATGACGTCGTTAATTCCGAAGAACACCACTATCCCTACTAAACATAGCCAAGTGTTCTCAACAGCGGAAGATAACCAAGCAGCGGTGACTATTCATGTTCTGCAAGGTGAGCGTAAACGTGCAAGTGATAACAAATCATTAGGCCAGTTTAACTTAGATGGTATTCAGCCTGCTCCACGTGGCATGCCGCAAATTGAAGTGACATTTGATATCGATGCTGATGGTATCTTGCATGTATCAGCAAAAGATAAAAACAGTGGTCGCGAGCAAAACATTACCATTAAGGCTTCTTCTGGTCTAAATGACGAGGAAATCGAAAAAATGGTACGTGACGCGGAAGCGAACGCAGAAGCTGACCGTAAATTTGAAGAGTTAGTTCAAGTTCGTAACCAAGCTGACCAGTTGATTCATGGTACTCGTAAACAAATCGAAGAAGCTGGCGACAAGCTGCCTGCTGAAGATAAAGAAAACATTGAAAAAGCAACATCTGAGCTGGAAGCGGTAAGTAAAGGCGAAGATAAAGCAGAAATCGAAGCGAAGATTCAAGCTTTGGTCACTGCTTCTGCTAAACTTCTGGAAATTGCACAGCAACAAGCTCAGGCTGGCTCAGCGAATGCAGGCGCAGAAGCTAAGAAAGATGACGATGTCGTTGATGCGGAATTCGAAGAAGTTAACGATAAAGATAAAAAATAATGCCCTTAGCGGGCGCAGTGACCTTGCTAATGGTTATTAATGGTTACTGATACCGAACACGGGCGTCGAGGAAACTCTACGCCCGTGTCGGCATGTTAAGGGTAAAATAAATGGCAAAAAGAGATTTTTATGAGGTATTAGGCCTCGAAAAAAATGCTTCTGATAAAGATATCAAACGCGCATATAAGCGTTTAGCGATGAAGTACCATCCTGACCGTAATCAGGATAAAAAAGATGAAGCAGAAGTTAAATTTAAAGAGATAAAAGAAGCTTACGAAGTCCTTTCTGATGAGCAGAAACGCGCCGCCTATGACCAATATGGTCATGCAGCCTTTGAACAAGGTGGCTTTGGCGGCGGCGGCGGTGGTTTTGGCGGCGGTGCGGACTTTAGCGATATCTTTGGTGACGTCTTCGGTGATATTTTTGGAGGCGGCCGCAGACAGCAGCGCCCAAGCCGTGGTTCTGATTTACAATACAACATGGAACTGACTCTTGAGGAGGCTGTCCGTGGAGTGACCAAAGAGATCCGTATTCCAACGTTGGAAACTTGTGATATTTGCCATGGTAGTGGTGCTAAACCCGGAACGAGTGCTGATACTTGCCCAACTTGTCATGGTATGGGACAAGTCCACATGCGTCAGGGATTCTTTTCGGTACAACAGCCTTGTCCTACGTGTCATGGCCGCGGTAAGGTCATTAAAGATCCGTGCAACAAGTGTCATGGTCATGGACGTGTTGAGCGCTATAAAACATTATCCGTTAAAATTCCAGCGGGTGTAGATACTGGCGACCGTGTTCGTTTGTCTGGTGAAGGTGAAGCAGGCGAAAATGGTGCACCAGCAGGCGATTTATTTGTTCAAGTGCATGTATTACCACACAATATTTTTGAGCGTGAAGGTAATAACCTGCATTGTGAAGTTCCGATTAACTTTGCAATTGCGGCATTGGGCGGAGAAATTGAAGTCCCAACTCTTGATGGACGTGTAAAACTCAAAATCCCTGCGGAAACGCAAACGGGCAAGATTTTCCGTATGAAAGGTAAAGGCGTGAAATCCGTTCGTGGTGGGTTACAAGGTGATTTGATGTGTCACATTGTGGTTGAAACGCCAGTTAAGTTAAATGAGAAACAAAAAGAGTTACTCAAAGAGTTTGGTGAGTCACTAGGTGGTAGCAGCGGTGAAAAAAATAGTCCGCGCACAAAAAGTTTTTTAGACGGTGTTAAAAAATTCTTTGATGACCTGACTAATAAATAATTGAAAATGCCCGCTAGCTGCGGGTATTTTTTATCAGTGATTATAATTGCTGATTAGCTAGCCAGCTTTGCAAGTAATACACCGGATAGAATGACTAAGCATGCAATAATTCGCATCATATTAAATTTTTCTTTTAAGAAAACGATGGATAAAAACATTGCGAAAAGTACGCTGGTTTCTCTGATGGCTGCCACTAACACAATAGAGGCTTGGCTCATAGCCCAGATGGCAATGCCATAACTTATCAGCTGCATTAGCCCTCCCATTAGTCCAGAACGCCAATACTGCCTAATACCTTGAAATAATGTTGTTTTGTATTTTATTATGCCGGGAATGATGAGCACTATCCCATTGAGTAAAAATAGCCATAACGTATAAATAATCGGATCTTCACTGGCGCGAGAGCCTTGTCCATCTGATAAGGTATAACAGGCTGTGAAAAACGCGGTACATAATGCGTAAAATAGTGCTTTTCCCTTGATATTAAAGGTAAATTTTTTGCCTGCAAATGCAATAATCACCACACCACTTATAATCAATAAAATACCTAGAAAACCAGATAATGAAAGCATCTCATTAAAAATGATGAGGCTGAGTAATGCGGTAATCAGTGGGGCGGAACCACGGGAAATCGGGTAAATCTGCCCTAAATCACCATGTGTGTATGCTTGGCTCAAAAAATAGGTATAGCCAATATGAAAAATGACAGACAAAGTTAACCAAGGGAGGGCATTAACGGGAGGCAGTCCAAGTAGAAATAGGGCCGGTAGCGTTAATACTCCTGAAAAAAAGGCGATCATGACGAGGCCAAAAAAACGATCGTTACCAAATTTAACTAAAGCATTCCAACACGCGTGACAAAATGCGGCAAATAATACAGCCAGTAAGATAGTCGTCGTCATAAGAAAATAGCATTTATTTAAAATAGTTACCCAGTATTGCGTAATGGAACATTTTTGTGAAGCGCTTCGAGAGGCTTCTCTTTTTTTTGCAAACCAAAATACAGGTTTACGAGCCTATACGCACAAAAACAGTCTTGTCTAAAAATCGCCTCGTTACACAGCAAAAGTCGTTTATTTTAGCTAAAGAAACTGAATCGAGTCTGCTGCTGAAAAAAGAAAAAGATAAAATCAAAATAATTTATTTATACTTAAATTTAACGATAATTTAGCAAAAAGAGTGAGCAATTTCGCATATTGTTCGGTAATGTCGATCTATTATTGATAAATAAACGACTTTTTACGAATTAATGATTAGCATAATATTAACACTCTATTTATTTTGGGGTTAAACATATGACAGCAATCATCCGTAAATTTTTAAGGTTAGAAGCAGCAGGAGGGCTACTCCTAATTATTGCTGCCATAGTCGCATTAATTATGGCGAATTCGCCAGCTCAGGGGCTATATCAGCAATTTTTAGATATCCCTATTTCCGTGAAAATTTCATCACTAGAACTAGATAAACCGTTAATTTTATGGGTTAACGATTTTTTGATGGCTATTTTCTTTCTCGTTGTGGGCCTTGAAGTTAAACGAGAGTTACTTGAAGGTTCATTAGCGGGGAAAGACAAAGCGATTTTTCCCGCGATTGCAGCATTAGGGGGAATGTTAGCTCCTGCGTTAATTTATTTATTATTTAATGGTGCAGATGAGGTCACTCGCCAAGGTTGGGCAATACCCGCAGCAACAGACATTGCTTTTGCATTAGGTGTAATGGCTCTATTAGGGAAGCGGGTACCAACAGAACTGAAAGTCTTTTTGTTAGCTTTGGCGATCATTGATGACCTTGGTGTCATTGTAATTATTGCTTTTTTCTACACGAGTTCATTATCGCTAGTTGCGCTTGGCCTAGCCGCTTTGTGTGTTGCCTTATTGGTCTTCATGAATTGGCGAAGAGTTGAAAACACCGCGGCATATTTAGTCATTGGACTGATTCTTTGGGTATGTATTCTCAAGTCTGGAGTTCATGCAACGCTTGCTGGTGTTATCGTTGGATTCTTGATTCCGCTGCGTGGTACTAACAATACCAAACCATCAGAAGAACTCGAACATGTGCTACATCCATGGGTCGCTTACATGATTCTACCTATCTTTGCTTTTGCAAATTCAGGAGTACAATTAAACGGCGTCACATTCGATGGATTAATAAGCACATTACCTTTGGGGATCGCTGCGGGCTTATTATTTGGTAAACCATTAGGTATTTTTCTGTTTAGCTGGATTTCGGTAAAACTTGGGTTTGCGAAGTTGCCTGAGTCTATCAATTTAAAACAGGTATTTGCCGTTTCAGTCTTATGTGGAATCGGTTTTACTATGTCTATTTTTATTACAGGACTCGCATTTGACGGGCTGGATGATAGCTATAGCACCTATTCAAGACTGGGAATTTTGATTGGATCAACACTCGCTGCGTTTTTAGGTTATTTTTTATTAAGAGTAGTCTTACCGAAGATTCAACAAAAGTAACTATTGTCTGAATTCCGATAATTTCAGAAATAAATAGTAAGAATTCCCGAGTTAATGGACTATGATATACCCACAACACGCATTGTTCGTGTTGTGGGTATTTCCATAATAACTCCTGCAAAAGGGGCAGAGAAAAACAGTATGGTCAGTATTGATTATTATTGGCGGTACAGAAGGAATCGATATGCGGGTTTCACATCTTAATTTTAATCATCTTTATTATTTTTGGCATGTATGTAAAGAAGGTTCTGTCGTTGGGGCAGCCGAAGCGCTGTATTTAACGCCTCAAACGATTACCGGACAGATAAAAGCATTAGAAGAACGATTAGGTGGCAAGTTATTTAAGCGTCAAGGGCGTGGATTAGTTCCATCGGAGCTTGGGCAACTCATTTTTCGCTACGCAGATAAAATGTTTATGTTAAGCCAAGAGATGCTTGACATAGTTAACTACAGTCGAGAATCAAACCTTTTGTTTGATGTTGGCGTTGCCGATGCGTTATCAAAACAATTAGTCAGTCGCGTTTTAGAAACTGCTGTCGTTGAACATGAACAGATTCATCTACGCTGTTTTGAATCGACGCACGAAATGTTACTCGAACAACTGAGCCAACATAAACTGGATATGATTTTATCGGATTGTCCAGTGGACTCATCACAGCAGGAAGGCTTATTTTCTGTGAAGTTAGGTGAATGCAGCGTCAGTTTCTTCTGCCGTCAACCCATACCTAAGAAACCTTTTCCTGAATGTCTAGAAGAACGTCGTTTATTAATACCGGGTCGCCGTTCAATGTTGGGACGCCACTTATTGACTTGGATCCGTAATAAGAATTTGCAAGTTGAAGTACTGGGTGAATTTGATGATGCTGCGTTAATGAAAGCCTTTGGTGTGTCTCATAATGCAATCTTTGTGGCGCCATCATTATATGCCGCGGATATTTTGGAAGGTGAGGATGTTATCGAACTAGGCCGGTTAGATAGCGTTAAAGAAGAGTATTTTGTGATTTTTGCAGAACGTATGATCCAACATCCAGCCGTTCAGCGTGTCTGTAATAAAGATTTTTCCAATTTATTCTCTGCGCCATTTGATAAACTTGAGAAAAAAGTATGACAGACAAAAAAACCGGCAAGAGCCGGTTTTTTTAGCTAATCAAGAAGCAATATTACATCGCTTTGATTTGAGCTGCTAAGTTAGCTTTATGACGAGCAGCTTTATTTTTGTGGATCAGGCCTTTAGTGGCGTGACGATCAACAATAGGTTGCATGTCATTGAATGCTTTCTGAGCTGCTTCTTTATCGCCAGCTGCGATCGCAAAGTAAACTTTCTTGATAAAAGTACGCACCATAGAACGACGGCTAGCGTTATGCTGACGACGTTTCTCAGATTGTATAGCGCGTTTCTTAGCTGATTTGATATTAGCCAAGGTCCAACTCCCAAATGTATTCTATTGAGGACAATTCAAAGGTCGAGGAATATGCCCTTTCGGCCTTCATTTGTCAATGGATTTGTGCAAATAAACGTCGTGTACATCGACGCATGTGCGGTTGTGAATGGTGCAAGATTCTACCAGCAAATGCTAGAGGAATACAGATCTTCACACGAAAAAAAGCGTATTTGATGACACATAATAAAAAAAATTTTTACTGAAAAAATTTTTGAGGTGAAGATAATAGCGGTGGGTATGATTATTGAACAAAAATTGGTTATTTGTTATTCATTGATAACAATAGGTTGCATAAGTCTGTACGAAAGTCAGAAAAATTTACGATTTTTCGAGACCTCAGCGCAATTTTGTTGTATTGATAATCCATTGGTTATCCCTATATTTTGATCTTTATATTCGCGATAGAGAATTTTGACCAGTTAAAAGTCATTAAGCAGTACGGTTTATCTGGGCCAAAAGCTCCCTTTAAGTGATATTTTGATCAAAAAATGGCGATTGAATGCAACCTTTTACGAACTTGGGTTAACCTTAAGCGTCGTACAAGGTATAATCCAGCAATTTCCTCGGTATTGAGCCTGTTATGGAGCTAATTCGCGGTATACAAAATATCCGGGCGCACCATCATGGTTGCGTGCTGACTATTGGTAATTTTGATGGTGTCCATCGTGGGCATCAGGCTTTACTTCAAAATTTGAAGCAAAAAGGTGAGCAGTTGGGGTTACCCACTGTTGTGATGATTTTTGAACCACAACCTCTTGAGTTTTTTATCGGTGACAAAGCACCTGCTCGTCTGACTCGTTTACGAGATAAAGTGAAATACTTGGCTGATAGTGGGATTGACTACCTACTATGTGTTGAGTTCAATCAACACTTTGCCTCTTTAACACCCGATGAGTTTGTTGCAGAGTTACTGGTAAAAAAACTGGGCGTGAAATATCTCGCTATTGGCGATGATTTTCGTTTTGGCAAGAATCGCATGGGAGATTTTGCTTTCCTACAGCAAGCAGGCAATCAGTATGGATTTGAAGTCGCGGATACTGAAAGTTTTTGTGATTCAGGGCTACGTATCAGTAGTACTGCGATTCGCAAAGCAATACAAGATAACGATCTGGCATTAGCGGAAACGTTATTAGGCCACCCATATCGTATCAGTGGACGCGTTGTTCATGGAAATCAACTTGGGCGTACTATTGGTTTCCCGACGGCTAATTTGCCGTTAAAACGATTAGTCACACCAGTGACGGGTGTGTATGCTGTAGAAGTTTATGGTTTAGGGGATAAGCCTCTACCCGGCGTGGCAAATATTGGTACTAGACCAACAGTATCTGGTAAAGGCCAACAATTAGAAGTTCATCTAATTGATGCCAATATGGATTTATATGGACGTCATATTGATGTCGTGTTACGTAAGAAGTTACGTGACGAACAGCGGTTTGCTTCATTAGACGCGCTTAAGGAGCAAATTGCTAAAGATGTGATTGTGGCTAGAGATTACTTAGCTGCAACGAATGTCAGATAATTTAGCGGAAAAATGGAACTGAGAATCGATGAGTGACTATAAAAATACCCTGAATCTACCAGAAACAGGGTTTCCAATGCGTGGCGATCTCGCTAAACGCGAACCACAAATGTTAGAACGTTGGTACAAAGAAGGTTTGTATCAAGCTATCCGTCAGGCAAAATTAGGTAAGAAAACGTTTATTTTGCATGATGGCCCTCCGTATGCTAACGGTAGTATTCATATTGGTCACTCAGTTAACAAAATTCTCAAAGACATTATTATTAAATCCAAAGGGTTGGCGGGATATGATTCCCCATACATCCCTGGTTGGGATTGCCATGGTTTACCTATTGAACATAAAGTTGAGCAAATAGTCGGTAAGCCAGGGGAAAAAGTTTCCGCCGCTGAATTTCGCGCACAATGCCGTCAATATGCGAAAGAGCAAATTGAAGGCCAAAAAGCTGACTTTATTCGCCTTGGTGTTTTGGGTGAGTGGGATAAGCCGTATCTGACGATGGACTTCAAAACAGAAGCAAACATTATCAGAGCCTTAGGGAAAACTATCGCGAATGGTCATCTAGTGAAAGGGGCAAAACCTGTTCACTGGTGTACAGCTTGTGGTTCTTCACTCGCCGAAGCAGAAGTGGAATACTATGATAAAACGTCACCCTCTATCTTTGTGCGCTTCCCTGCGATAGATAGTCATGCGGTGTACGAAAAATTCGGTGTGGCGGGCGATAAAACGCCAGCGTTAGTTATTTGGACAACAACGCCTTGGACGTTACCTGCGAACCGCGCTATCTCACTGAACCCTGAGTTTAAATACCAGCTGGTTGAAGCCAATGGCGAAGTGGTTATCCTTGCTGCTGATCTCGTTGAAGATGTCATGAAAACAGCGGGCATTGAGTCTTGGAAGGTGCTGGGTGAATGTGAAGGTAGTGCCCTTGAATTATTGCGCTTCCAGCATCCATTTATGGGCTTTGATGTTCCTGCTATCTTAGGTGATCACGTAACCTTAGATGCAGGTACAGGGGCAGTACATACTGCGCCGGGACATGGTCCTGAAGACTATGTCGTCGGTCAAAAATATGGTCTAGAAACGGCGAACCCAGTCGGTCCCGATGGTTGCTTCCTTGCGAACACATACCCAACATTAGATGGTGTGTTCATCTTCAAGGCTAACGATGTCATTGTTGAATTACTCAAAGAAAAAGGCGCATTGCTGTATAAGCAAGCAATTTCACATAGCTATCCATGCTGCTGGCGTCACAAAACGCCGGTTATTTTCCGTGCTACACCACAATGGTTTATTGGCATGGATAAAAACGGTTTACGTGAGCAATCATTAAAAGAGATTGATATCGTTCAGTGGATCCCTGGTTGGGGTCGTGCACGTATTGAAGCCATGGTTGAAAATCGCCCTGACTGGTGTATCTCTCGTCAGCGTACTTGGGGTACCCCGATGTCGCTGTTCGTGCATAAAGACACTGAAGAGCTACATCCTCGCACGTTGGAGTTGATGGAAGAAGTCGCTAAACGTGTTGAAGTGGATGGTATCCAAGCATGGTGGGATCTGGATCCAGCAGAACTATTAGGTGATGAAGCTGAAATCTACCGTAAAGTGCCAGACACATTAGACGTATGGTTTGACTCAGGGTCGACCCACTTTGCCGTTGTGGATGCGCGCCCAGAGTATCATGGTAACTCAGCCGACATGTACCTTGAAGGTTCAGACCAACATCGTGGCTGGTTTATGTCGTCATTAATGCTGTCAACAGCGATGAAAGGTAAAGCACCTTATCGTCAAGTACTGACGCATGGTTTTACTGTCGATGGTCAAGGCCGTAAGATGTCCAAATCTTTAGGCAATACGATCAGTCCACAGGATGTGATGAATAAACTGGGTGCGGATATTTTACGTTTATGGGTAGCATCAACAGATTACACTGGTGAAATTGCAGTGTCTGATGAAATCTTAAAACGTGCCGCTGATTCTTACCGCCGTATTCGTAACACCGCGCGCTTCTTACTTGCTAACTTAAATGGCTTTAATCCTGAAACGGATATGGTGAAGCCTGAAGAGATGGTGACGTTGGATAGATGGGCGGTGGGACGTGCGCTAGAAGCACAAAAAGAGATCACAAAAGCGTATGATGAATATGATTTCTTATCCGTCATTCAGCGTTTAATGCATTTCTGTTCTATCGAAATGGGCTCTTTCTATCTGGATATCATTAAAGATCGCCAATATACTGCGAAAAGTGACAGCTTAGCGCGTCGTAGCTGCCAAACTGCACTATTCCATATTGCGGAAGCGCTTGTTCGTTGGATTGCACCTGTGCTTTCTTTCACCGCGGATGAAATATGGAACGAATTGCCGGGTGAGCGTGCTAAGTTTGTATTAACTGAAGAATGGTATGATGCCTTGTTTGGCTTAGCGGCATCTGAAGAGATGAACGATGACTTCTGGGCTGAATTGCTCGCTGTTCGTGGTGAAGTGAACAAAGTTCTTGAACAAGCTCGTGCGGATAAACACATTGGTGGTTCGTTAGAAGCCTCTGTTGTCTTGTATGCAGATAAAGATCTAGCCGCTAAACTGAACAGTTTATCAGATGAATTACGCTTTGTTCTTTTGACCTCTCAAGCTTCCGTTGTTGATATTGCGTCAGCGCCAGCGGATGCACAGGCGTCTGAGCTGAGTGGTTTAAAAATTGGCTTTAGCAAAGCTTCCGGTGAGAAATGTCCTCGCTGTTGGCATTATGCTAATGATGTAGGTTCCGTTGCGGATCACCCTGAACTGTGTGGTCGCTGTGTCACTAACGTAGCCGGAAACGGTGAAATACGTAAATTTGCATAATGAAGAAACCGATTTGTTCTACTGGATTGCGCTGGCTGTGGTTAACCGTTGTATTGATAGCATTGGATTTAGGCATCAAACAGTTAGTCTTGAAAGAGATGACGCTGTATGATGCGCATCCAGTCATGCCTTATCTCAATTTAATGTATGCACAGAACTTCGGTGCTGCATTTAGCTTTCTCGCTGATGAGGGCGGCTGGCAACGCTGGTTCTTTGCTGGGGTAGCCATCGCGATATCTATCATCCTAATGGTGATGATGTATCGCCAAAGTGCGCAAAAACGCTTAAGCAATATTGCGTATGCGCTAATTATCAGTGGAGCAATTGGTAATCTTAGTGACCGGTTGATGCACGGTTTCGTTGTCGATTATATTGATTTTTATATTGGTAATTGGCATTACCCAACATTCAACCTTGCAGATATTGCGATTTGTATTGGTGCTGCTTTAGTGATCTTAGAGGGTTTCTTACCGGATAAGGACAAAAAGAAAGCAAATTAACTGATATAATAACCCTCAGCCCGGTTTTGCCGGGCTGATTTTTATCATAGCAAAATAGGTTCGATTTATGTCTACTCAGGTACAACCGCACAGTGCCGTATTACTGCATTTCACCTTGAAATTAGAAGATGGTTCAACGGCGGATTCTTCACTTAGTCAGGGGAAACCTGCATTATTTAGTTTAGGTAATGGCTCGCTTTCTCCTGAGTTAGAAGCGCAGCTATTGGGGCTAAATGTCGGTGAGAAGAAAAGTTTTTCTTTGCCAGGAGATACCGTATTCGGTAAGCATAATCCTGATTTAATTCAATACTTTTCATTACGTGATTTCACTGAAACAGGGATACCTGAGATAGGGACTATTATGCTTTTTTCTGCAATGAATGGCAGTGAAATGCCAGGGGTAGTAAAATCAATAGAAGGTGAGTCAGTCACTATTGATTTTAATCACCCGTTAGCAGAGCAAGAAATCACTTTTGATATTGAAGTACTTGAAATTGACCCGCAATTGGAGAGTCAAAATGCAAATATTAATGGCTAACCCTCGTGGCTTTTGTGCAGGGGTAGACCGCGCAATCAGTATTGTAGAAAGAGCACTTGAGCTTTATGGTGCCCCTATTTATGTACGTCATGAAGTGGTTCATAACCGTTATGTGGTGGATGATCTACGTCAGCGCGGTGCTATTTTTATTGAAGAGATCTCTGAAGTACCCGATGGTTCTATCCTTATTTTTTCCGCTCACGGTGTTTCACAAGCGATCCGCCAAGAAGCACGTTCACGTGATTTAACGATGCTATTTGATGCTACCTGCCCATTGGTCACGAAAGTGCATATGGAAGTAGCGCGTGCGAGCCGAAAAGGCAAAGAAGCCATCTTGATTGGTCATGCAGGTCATCCTGAAGTTGAAGGTACCATGGGGCAGTATAACAACCCTGAAGGTGGAATGTACCTTGTTGAGTGCCCAGAAGATGTTTGGAAACTACAAGTGAAAGATGAAAACAACTTGTGTTTTATGACGCAAACAACGCTTTCTGTTGATGATACCTCAGATGTTATCGATGCTTTAACACAACGTTTTCCAAGTATTGTTGGACCACGTAAAGATGATATTTGCTATGCGACAACTAACCGACAAGAAGCCGCCCGTGAACTTGCCGAACGTGCTGACATTGTGCTGGTTGTTGGCTCGAAAAACTCATCGAACTCAAACCGCTTGGCAGAGTTAGCCTCTCGGATGAAAAAGCCGGCTTATCTAATTGATGGCGCAGAAGATATTAAAACTGAGTGGCTATCTGATAAAAATATTATCGGTTTAACAGCGGGAGCTTCGGCGCCGGATATTCTAGTTCGTCAGGTTATCGATAAGCTTCAAGAACTTGGTGCGAATGAGGTAGTGGAACTACAAGGCCGTGAAGAAAACATCGTGTTTGAAGTGCCTAAAGAGCTACGTGTTGAAGTCAAACAAATTAGCTAAGGCGAGTGATCTTAGCGACTAATAATACCTCTGATCTGCTGATTGAAAGCAGCTCAGAGGAAGGCATCGTTTTGGAGTCTTCAGTCGTGTCTAATAATACCGACCATTCAGTTAATGTACTCTCTGTTTTTGATTTTGATGGCACATTAACGTACCACGATAGTTTTATCCCATTTTTGAAGTTTGTTTTTGGCAAATACCGTTTTTCTCGCAAGATTATTAAATTAGTTTTACCGACTCTGCAATGCGCGAGAAGAAAGCTTACCCGTGATGAATTAAAAGAAGTGCTAATTAAAACCTTTCTGACTGGGGTTGATGAAAAATGGCTGAGAGAAAAAGCAGAGCAATTTTGTGAAATTTATTGGCCTAAACTAATGCGCCCTGAAGGGGTGTTAGGTGTTGCCGCTGAAGTAGAGAGCGGTGCTGAGGTGACGATTTGTTCTGCCTCCCCTTCTTTGGTGCTTAAACCTTTTGCCAGAAGACTGGGAATAAAACTGATTAGTACCGAACTTGAAATTGTCGATGGGAAATTAACCGGTAACCTTGTTGGACAAAACTGTCGTCGAGAACAAAAAGTTAAACGCTTAGAGCAAGTGTATGGTGATTTAACTCAGTATCATTTACGCGCTTGGGGGGATACTCGTGGGGATTTTGAGTTACTGCAAGCGGCACAAGATGCGCATTGGCGTCATTTCCATAAAAAGCATTATCACTACAAGCACCGACAGGTAGTTGCGAAAGATTAATGGCACTACTTACCAGCCTATTGAGAAGTCATTTTCAACAGGCTGATAATTTTGCTTCAAAGTGATTACACTAGAGTTTCTTCTTCTTTGGCAATAGCACACTGGCCATCACGCCTAACGCTAACACACCAAGCACAACCCATAAACTCATGTTTGTTGAAATGCTATAGCCATGCTGCCACAAGTGATCTGTTGCATTTAAGCCCAGTTTAATTGCGATAAAAAACAGCAGTATGACAACGGCTTTTTCGAGATAGACCAAATATTGTTTTAGTGCTTCAAGCACAAAATAGAGTGTACGTAGACCGAGTATGGCAAACATCATCGCGCTGTAAACAATTAATGGCTCACGGCTGACTGCAATAATTGCAGGCACAGAATCAAAGGCAAACATGACATCCGATAATTCAATAATCGCGACACACAACAGTAGTGGAGTCGCGTAATAGGTTGCTTTACTGTTTCTCCCTATCATGATGTCTTTATTTTCAGGTTTACTGAGCTCAGTATCGACCTCTTTTTGGGTGAGTAAAAAAGCATGCCCTTGAATTTTAGGCCATAAAGGAAAAAAGCGTTTAACCAAACGATAGGCAAGATGTTGGGAGTAATCTTCGATCTTCTCTTCCACTTTTTGATTTTTTAGCATCATTACAGCTGACCATGCAACAACGAGTGCAAAAATCATTTCAACATAAGGCCCTAAGCTGAGAAGTCCTGTACCGATGGCGACAAAAATACCTCGAAAGACCATTGCCCCGATAACTCCCCAGTACAAAATGCGATGTCGATAATGATCTGGTACCGAGAACCATGAAAAGATAGCCATCATTAAAAATAAGTTATCTATAGAAAGGACTTTTTCTAGTACGTAGCCGGTGATAAATAAACTAGCGGTTTCTGAGCCATGATGAAAATATAAGAATGCTGCAAAAGCCATCGCAATCAGAATCCAAAAAAGGGACCAGAAAATGGCATTTTTGAGTGTAATGGGGCGGTCGGAACGGTGCATGAATAAATCGATCGCAATCGCTGCGATGGCTAATATCACAAAGACCGTAACGGTTTCTGTGGGAAAGCCAATATGTGTGGAAACCATAATAATCCCTAAACAATGGTAATACCTAATAAGCTTAATCCTGTTATGACAAGATGCACAACCATTTTTCTATCTAGCTCACATTTTTAGCATGTCTTGTCGAAACAGGAGTGACAACTTTTTCTGATAATTTCTCGTTGTTATACGCTTTTGTTAATAATTCATGATTAGAACTAGCACAGTATCAAGAGGCTCGTTAAGCTATGTCACAATGATTTTTCAAATGACCATGCTGTGAGAAGATGCGATGGCTTATCGAGCCATACAATCACAGCGAAACGGCTAAAAAGGATATGAAATGACGCATTCGACGGTACGAGTTGCAATTGTTGGTGCAGGTGGGCGTATGGGACGCCAGCTGATTCAAGCTGCACAGAATCAAGAGGGGATACAGTTAGGTGCTGCAATTGAGCGAGAAGGTTCATCTTTGATTGGAACCGATGCGGGTGAACTCGCGGGAGTGGGTAAATTGGATATCTCTGTTGTTGATAGCTTGGATAAAGTGGTCAATGATTTTGATGTTGTGATTGATTTCACTCGCCCTGAAGGAACATTGTGTTATTTGGCATTTTGTCGCACACATCAAAAAGCCATGGTAATAGGGACTACGGGGTTTGATGAACAGGGTAAACAAGCGATAGCAGATGCCGCTAAATCTATCCCTATTGTTTTTGCCGCAAACTTTAGTGTTGGGGTTAACTTAGTGCTGAAATTGCTAGAAAAAGCGGCGAAAGTGATGGGAGATTACACCGATATTGAAATTATAGAAGCGCATCATCGACACAAAGTTGATGCTCCTTCAGGGACTGCACTCGCAATGGGGGAATCGATCGCTACCGCACTGGGTAAAGACCTTAAGGATTGTGCTGTGTATACCCGAGAAGGCTATACAGGTGAACGTGAAGCAGGAACAATTGGTTTTGCGACCGTGCGTGCGGGAGATATTGTTGGAGAACATACTGCAATGTTTGCTGATATTGGCGAGCGTGTGGAGATTACTCACAAGGCATCCAGTCGAATGACTTTTGCTAATGGGGCAATTAGAGCTTCTGGGTGGGTAGTATCTCAAAAATCAGGGTTATATAACATGAAAGATGTGCTTAACTTGGAAGATTTGTAGTTTTATAGTGTTATGTATTGATTGCAAATCATGATGTTATTGTTATATGTGTTATGATTTGCAATCTATGATTCCATTTTGTTTTGTTTGTTGTGTTTATCTCTGTTTTCCTACCTAAATTTCTGTATTTTGTTTAAAAAATAAACTTTTATTATCTTTCTTTCAGTATTACCATAACTTATTCAGTTAATTTAGTTTGCAACCGTTTACGTTGTTATTATGGCTGCTGGTTTTAATGCTCGTTCCAGTAAAAATCAGGCTGATAAGCAAAAAAGTAAGAAAAAAATGAAAAAAATGTGTTTTTTTCTAGACAAGACTCCATCTCATCATTAGAATGCGCGCAATTTGCCAAAAATTTGCTTAAAAACGCATTTTGGCATTGATTTAGATCCTCAAATCTGAATTAATATGCACTAATTGTGATTTATTATTCCCTGGAGGGTGTTTTGATTAAGTCAGCTATACTGGTTCTCGAAGACGGAACCGAATTCCACGGGCGCGCCATTGGTGCTGAAGGGGCCGCTGTTGGAGAAGTCGTTTTCAATACGTCAATGACCGGATATCAAGAAATAATTACCGACCCTTCCTATTCCCGCCAAATTGTTACTCTCACCTATCCCCATATTGGTAATGTCGGCACTAATGCCGATGACGAAGAATCCCCAGAAGTTCATGCACAAGGTTTGATAATTCGTGATCTGCCATTGGTTTACAGTAACTTTCGCGGTCAGGAAGGCCTATCAGAATACCTGAAACGTCATAATGTCGTTGCGATTGCCGATATTGATACGCGTAAACTGACACGTTTACTCAGAGAGAAAGGTGCTCAAAACGGCTGTATTATCGCGGGGGATAACCCTGATGCGGCACTGGCATTAGAAAAAGCTCGCGCATTTTCGGGTTTAAACGGTTTAGATTTAGCAAAAGAAGTCTGTACCAAAGAGGCTTACAGCTGGACTCAAGGCTCTTGGACGTTAAAAGACGGGCAACTCAGTGCAAAAAGTGAAGATGAGCTGCCATTGCATGTTGTTGCCTATGATTTCGGGGCTAAGCGTAATATTTTACGTATGCTAGTTGACCGCGGTTGTCGATTGACTGTCGTGCCAGCAACAACTCCAGCGGACGTTGTATTAGCGATGGATCCAGATGGTATTTTCTTATCAAATGGACCTGGTGACCCTGCGCCTTGTGATTATGCTATCAAAGCGATTCAAGATTTCTTAAACACAGAAATACCTGTTTTCGGTATCTGCTTAGGACATCAGTTACTGGCGCTTGCGAGCGGTGCAAGCACCATGAAAATGAAGTTTGGTCATCACGGTGCTAACCATCCTGTTAAAGATTTAGATCAGAATGTCGTGATGATCACGGCACAAAACCACGGTTTTGCCGTTGATGAGTCAACATTACCCGATACATTACGCGTGACACACAAGTCATTGTTTGATGGCACTCTGCAAGGTATTCATCGTACAGATAAGCCTGCTTTCAGCTTCCAAGGGCACCCTGAAGCAAGTTCTGGTCCTCATGATGCGGCTAAATTGTTCGATCACTTCATTGAATTGATTCATGAATATCGCCAGAACCAACCTCGTCATAACGCAAAATAATCGGGAGCAGAAAAATGCCAAAACGTACAGATATAAAAAGTATTCTGATTCTAGGGGCTGGCCCGATTGTTATCGGCCAAGCATGTGAATTTGACTATTCAGGTGCACAAGCGTGTAAAGCACTACGCGAAGAAGGCTATCGCGTGATTTTAGTCAACTCAAACCCTGCCACCATCATGACTGACCCTGAAATGGCCGATGCAACCTATATTGAGCCGATTCATTGGGAAGTTGTGCGTAAGATCATCGAAAAGGAACGCCCTGATGCTGTCTTGCCTACTATGGGCGGGCAAACGGCGCTTAACTGTGCACTTGAGCTTGAGCGCAAAGGTGTATTAGAAGAGTTCGGTGTGACAATGATTGGTGCAACCGCGGACGCGATTGATAAGGCGGAAGATCGCCAACGTTTTGATAAGGCAATGAAAAAAATTGGCTTAGAGACGGCGCGTTCAGGTATCGCACACAATATGGAAGAAGCCTATGCAGTGGCTGAAGATGTCGGATTCCCTTGTATTATTCGTCCTTCATTTACGATGGGGGGAACCGGTGGAGGGATTGCCTACAACCGTGAAGAATTCGAAGAAATCTGTACGCGTGGTCTTGATCTCTCACCAACCAATGAGCTACTCATTGATGAATCGCTGATTGGCTGGAAAGAGTACGAAATGGAAGTTGTACGTGATAAAAATGATAACTGCATTATTGTTTGTTCGATTGAAAACTTTGATGCAATGGGGATCCATACCGGTGACTCAATTACCGTTGCACCAGCACAGACGCTAACGGATAAAGAATACCAAATCATGCGTGATGCATCGATGGCAGTGTTGCGTGAAATTGGTGTTGAAACAGGGGGATCTAACGTTCAGTTCTCTGTCAATCCCAAAAATGGTCGCTTGATTGTTATTGAAATGAACCCTCGTGTGTCACGTTCTTCTGCATTGGCTTCTAAGGCGACAGGTTTTCCTATCGCAAAAATCGCAGCCAAACTTGCGGTTGGCTATACTCTCGATGAACTCATGAATGATATTACTGGTGGCCGTACACCGGCATCATTCGAACCTTCTATTGACTATGTTGTGACAAAAATACCTCGCTTTAATTTTGAAAAATTTGCGGGTACCAATGACCGTCTGACAACGCAGATGAAATCAGTCGGTGAGGTCATGGCAATTGGACGCACATTCCAAGAGTCTATGCAAAAAGCATTACGTGGCCTTGAAGTCGGTGCGACGGGCTTTGATCCCAAAGTCAGTCAAGATGACCCAGAAGCGTTAACACGTATTCGTCGCGAACTGAAAGACGCTGGCGCTGAGCGTATTTGGTATATTGCAGATGCCTTCCGTGCAGGTCTTTCTGTTGATGGGATCTTTAATTTAACCAATATCGATCGCTGGTTCTTAGTCCAAATCGAAGAGTTGGTTCGCTTAGAAGAACAAGTCACCGAACAAGGCGTGAATGGGCTGAATAAAGACTTTTTACGTGTGCTTAAACGTAAAGGTTTTGCGGATGCTCGACTAGCGAAACTGGTTGGTGTCTCTGAAGCGGAATTACGCAAATTACGCCAAGGTTATGGCCTACATCCTGTTTATAAGCGTGTGGATACCTGTGCGGCTGAGTTTGCGACGGACACAGCTTATATGTACTCCACGTATGAAGATGAGTGTGAATCGAACCCGAACACAGATAAGCCAAAAGTGATGGTGCTGGGGGGCGGTCCAAATAGGATTGGTCAAGGGATTGAGTTCGATTACTGCTGTGTTCATGCTTCATTAGCACTGCGTGAAGATGGTTATGAAACCATTATGGTTAACTGTAATCCGGAAACTGTTTCAACGGACTACGATACGTCAGACCGCTTGTATTTTGAGCCTGTCACATTAGAAGATGTGCTGGAAATTGTCCGTATTGAACAGCCTAAAGGGGTGATTGTTCAGTATGGTGGACAAACGCCACTCAAACTGGCTCGTGCGTTAGAAGCGGCTGGTGTCCCTGTAATTGGAACAAGTCCAGACGCGATTGACCGAGCAGAAGACCGTGAACGTTTCCAGCAAGCCGTTAACCGTTTGAATCTGAAACAGCCGCAAAATGCGACCGTTGTGACGATCGAACAAGCAATTGAAAAAGCAGCAGGTATCGGTTATCCGCTGGTGGTACGCCCATCTTATGTCCTCGGTGGTCGTGCAATGGAAATTGTTTATGATGAATCGGATTTACGTCGTTACTTCCAAACGGCGGTGAGCGTTTCTAACGATGCACCTGTGTTACTTGACCGTTTCCTTGATGATGCGGTCGAAGTCGATGTCGATGCAATTTGTGATGGCGAAACCGTTTTGATTGGCGGCATCATGGAGCATATCGAACAAGCGGGTGTTCACTCTGGTGATTCCGCATGTTCACTACCTGCTTATACGTTAAGTCAAGAAATTCAAGATGTGATGCGTGAGCAAGTACGCAGCCTAGCCTTTGAATTGCGTGTTCGTGGTTTGATGAACGTACAGTTTGCAGTCAAAAATAACGAAGTCTATCTAATAGAAGTTAACCCTCGTGCTGCTCGAACCGTACCGTTTGTATCTAAAGCGACGGGCGTTCCTTTGGCAAAAGTGGCTGCTCGTGTCATGGTTGGACAATCACTCACAGAGCAAGGTGTGACTAAAGAGATTATTCCTCCTTACTATTCAGTGAAAGAAGTGGTTTTACCTTTCAATAAATTCCAAGGCGTGGATCCTATTTTAGGGCCAGAGATGCGTTCAACGGGTGAAGTCATGGGGGTTGGTCGTACATTTGCGGAAGCCTTTGCTAAAGCGATGTTAGGCAGTAACTCAACGATGAAAAAATCAGGTCGCGCATTGTTATCCGTTCGTGAAGGTGACAAAACTCGCGTGGTGGATTTAGCCGCTAAATTGCTGAAGCATGGTTTTGAGCTCGATGCAACTCACGGTACAGCGATTGTATTAGGGGAAGCGGGCATTAATCCACGCTTGGTAAATAAAGTACATGAAGGTCGCCCACATATTCAAGACCGTATCAAAAATGGCGAATATGATTATATTGTTAACACCACGGCTGGCCGACAAGCGATTGAAGATTCTAAATTAATCCGTCGTAGCGCATTACAATATAAAGTGCATTATGACACAACGTTAAACGGTGGTTTTGCAACAACCATGTCGTTAAGTGCTGACCCTACAGAGAAAGTTATCTCAGTTCAGGAAATGCACGCGTTGATTAAATAAGACGAATCAACTTAGTTTAAAGCCCTGTACTTGAAGTGACAGGGCTTTTTTGTTGTTGGTATAACGTTATTGTGTCGCGTTTCTGTGCTTTAATATTTTGTATTCAATATCTTTTATCCATGAAAGCTTGAGATCATGGAATTGTTGGTCAGCGGCATAGAGCGCAGCGCCTCGTAGCGATAACTCTCGTAGGTCATTTTGTGGGATATTAGCGACACTCATTTCTCGGTTATATTGGCGAAATGATTCTATTTTATTATCACAATAGCCCAGTGCGGCCTCGGCGATTTGGTTGGCAGGTTGATTGTAGTGACTTGCGATCGTAAAAGCGTATTGGTCAATGCAAGCTTTCGCTTCTTCTGCTTTCTCATACCCTGGCGTGCTTGGTTCTCCCGTCTCTAGAGTATTTGCGAATACCAGCGTAGAAGGTAGTAAAAGCAATCCTATCAATATTGCTTTCAGGCTCATTAATTTCACCATTATTATTCAATGTGGGTCATTTGGCAGAAATTATAATCAGTGCGTTTGTGAAGATAAAGAGAATCCCAAATACACCAACAGATAAAATTATTTTCAAAAAAGATTGACTCTCACGTTACGTGAGGCACTAACCTGCACATCCATCACAGGAGGATTGATATGCTATTTCAAGTGGGTGAAATTGCACAAAAAACTGGGCTAACCATTCGCACGCTTCATCATTATGAAGAAATAGGATTATTAGTTCCAACTGCGAGAACCGATGCGGGTTATCGACTCTATAACGTACAGTGTCTCGAACGTTTGACGCAAATTCAAATGTTAAGACAGGTGGGCGTTAAACTTAAAGACATCGGTGAGATCTTAGATGGCCAGAGTGGGGATATGGCGCAAATGCTTCAGGAGCGTATTTGCTCTCTTTCTGAACAAATAAAACAGGCAGAGAAGTTACGCTATCGACTAGAGCAACTGCAATTACAAATGCGGACAGGTAATGTGCTCACTCAGGCTGATTGGTTTTCTATTTTGGAGATGATGTCTATGTACGACAAATATTTTACACCGAAAGAGTTAGAACAAATGCCTCTGTATACGGATCAGACGCTAAAAAATCAAGCGTGGCAGCAACGTGTAGCAACCGTTAAAAGCCTTATGCAAGAAGGTGTTGCCGTTGATTCTGAACAAGTACGCCAAATATCAGCAGAGTGGATGGTTGCCTTAGAACGTGATACTGGGGGTAACCCTGAGTTTTTTGCAAGATTGAATAAAATTCATTTATCCGATAATGAATTTGCAGCGTCATCCGGTATTACTGAAGAGATGATTGACTATGTCGCGAAAGGCTTTAGTGAGCATCAGTTGGCTATTTTTAAACCTTATCTGACAGCATCACAATTTGCTTTTGTGAAAGAACATTATTTCGAATCAGGAAAAGTATGGCCTGAGCTGATCGCTGGACTATATACTGCGAAACACGCAGGAATATCGCCAGAATCGCCAGAAGTACAGGCATTGGCACAAACATGGCTAACGATGTTTAACCAATTTACGGGAGGAGATCCTGAACTACAGGAGAAAATTCGTCAAATCTATCGAGAAAATCCGGTTATTTCACAGGGAACTTGGATGACTCCTGAAATTGGTCAGTACCTATTTGAGGCTTTAACCCGTTCTTTTACTCAAGCATAACCCTCTTATTATTTACCGCCTCATGATGAGGCGGTTTTTTTGATTATTCGGACTTATTATTCAGGGCCTTACGATGTTTCCAATACATCATAATTGACCCAATGAGCCCGCCAACCAACAAAAGCACAGGGAGGATCATGAGGGCACTGAGAACGATCTGCTCATGTTGTTTCACAAAAGGGATCTGATTCAGTACATAGCCTAATGTCACAATAATACCAACCCAGAGCAATCCACTTAGCCAATTAAAGAGTTGAAAACGTCGATGGCTTAACTCAGATAACCCTGCTAATACAGGTAATAATGTGCGCACGAAAGCTAAAAATCGGCCAATCAGCAAAGCATAAAGCCCTTGTTTATGAAACATATGGTTGGCTTTATGGTGATATTCTTGAGGGATTTGCGATAACCAACGTTTGACAACGTTTGTTTCACTCAACCATCGCCCTTGAAGAAAACCGAGCCAGCAACCGAGGCTTGCCGCTGTTGTGAGCAGTAAAACAGTTGGAATAAAGTGCAGTACACCCTTTGCGATGAGGGCGCCCGAAAGAATTAACAGGGTGTCACCGGGTAAAAAAGCGGCAGGGAGTACCCCATTTTCTAATACAATGACAACGAAGAGAACGGTATAAATAACCCAAAGTACTTCTGGATTGGAGAGTTTAAGGAAATCGTGATGCCAGAGTGCCAGTACGATTTCGCGTAGTACTTCCATAATAGTTCCTGTCTATCTGCGAAAAAGCGAATTCTTTTCTATATTACAGGAAAAAAACGTAGTCAGTTTGATTTGTTTACTAAATTAAGCAGATTAGTGGATAAATAACCGCGTTGAATATGCACACTTTCATGTAGAAATAAGCATCATGAAAGTGTGAAAAATAGTTATTGGCTACGTTCAAACGCTTTTTTTAGGTCTTCAATTAAATCTTGAGGATGCTCAAGGCCAACATGAATACGGAACAATGTTCCTTCATTGAAATTGACATCATATTGGCGCATACCGAGTAAATCTTCTTTTTGATATCCGAGAATCAGTGATTCATAGCCACCCCACGAATAACCCATCTTAAAATGGTTAAGATGATTCAAAAAGCTCTCGAACTGTTCTTGAGATAAACGTGATTTTAATTGAAAAGAGAATAAGCCATTACTGCCATTAAAATCACGTACAAAAAAGGTGTGTCCAGGACAAGAAGGCAGAGCAGGATGGAAAACACGATCAACTTCTGGCTGTTGTTCTAGCCACTGAGCGATAGCGAGACCATTTGCCTCATGTTGTTTTAGCCGAGTGGCTAATGTATGTAAGCCCCGACCCGCCATATACACCGTATCAGGGTCAGCAGTTTGCCCGAGTAAATAGGAGTTTTCACGTAAGGTATCGATACAGCGTTCATTGGCAACCGCAACACCTAACATGCCATCAGAATGGCCATTGATGTATTTAGTGGCGGATTGTATTGAGATATCGATGCCTAACAAAAGCGGTTTCAGTAATACGCCAGCAGCCCAAGTATTATCAATCATAATAATAATATCCGATGATTTCTGGCGAACTGCGTTCACGATAGCGGGAAGATCATGGATTTCCATCGTAATAGAGCTTGGCGCTTCGAGAAAAACAATGCGTGTATTAGGGCGAATGAGTTCAGCGATATTAGCCCCGATCATAGGGTCGAAATAGTCTGTATCAACATTGAATTTAGTGAGGATCTTATCACAAAAGTTTTGTGTTGGATCATAAGCAGAACCCGTCACTAGTATGTGATCGCCTGAGGAGATAAAGGATAAGATCGCATTGTTGATCGCCGCGGCACCAGAAGGATACAACACGGCACCTGCACCACATTCTAGCTCAGTCATAGCTTCTTGGAAGGCAAAGTGAGTTTGTGTGCCTCGACGACCATAGAAAAGCACCGATTTTGCCCTATTGCGCGTCGCGTGCTGCTTTTCTTCAAGTGTATTGAAGATGACGGAGGAAGTACGCTGAATAATAGGGTTAACCCCTTTTTGCGTATAAGTCGGATTTCTGCCTAGATGCACGAGTTGTGTTTCAGGTCTAATCTTTGCCATATTGAGTCCTTTAACTTGTACTGAGCGATAGGAAACTAAAAAGATTCATTGAACTTAAATGATTTTGTTGAAGATGTACAAGCGTAAAGACTGAATCGGATTTTTTTTCATGTCAGTGCGTAATAGTCTTGTTCTTATTAAGGGCTTTTTTGTGAAAGGACAAAGAATACGAAAAAAATATTGAATAGTAATGATAATTACTATCAATTCGCGCTGTGTTTGATATTATCTGCACCGTCTTTTGAAAAAAGAGAACAATTGGGCGAGTGAATTTCGCTTTTATAGGTTAGTCGGTGAGCGTGAAATCATCGGCACGAATTTATTAATAGAACACAGAAAAAGAGAGTATAAGGCCAACTGATGCGTAAACTAACAGCTTCTATTCTATTGGCGATAGGCCTGATGGGAACAGCAAGTGCTGAAACCACACCAGCAACAACCCCAACGTCTGCCCAAACGACACCAGCCGCTGCGGCGCCTGCGACAACGAATCCATCGTCTTCAACGCCAGCAAATAATGCACCGGAAACACAAAATCCAGCTACGGCAGAAAATACAACAACACCGACCGTGAGTGAAAGTGTTGAAATTACTACGGATAACCAAGGTGGTTTTGATAAAGACTTATCAGTTTGGGGAATGTACCAAAACGCCGATAATGTTGTGAAAACCGTTATGATTGGTTTGGTATTAGCGTCAGTTATCACATGGGCGTTATTCTTTTCCAAAGGAATAGAACTGCTGGCGGCACGTCGTCGTTTAAAAGCTGAAGTAAAACAGTTAAGAGAAGTGAAATCTTTAGATGAAGCAATGAGTGTTGCTAAAGACTTTAAGTCGAACAGCGTAACACTTTTCCTGCTTAAGCAAGCGGTTCTAGAAAGAACATTGTCAGCTCAAAGCACGGATCTCGCTGGAATTAAGGAGCGCACAGGGTTCCGCCTTGAGCGTTCTATTGCGGCGGTTAGCCGCCATATGGGACGCGGGAATGGTTATTTAGCAACAATAGGGGCCATCTCACCCTTTGTTGGACTGTTTGGTACTGTTTGGGGGATCATGAACAGCTTCATTGGTATCGCTCACTCACAAACTACTAACCTCGCTGTTGTTGCTCCAGGGATTGCAGAAGCACTATTAGCGACAGCAATCGGTTTGATCGCCGCAATTCCAGCGGTTGTTATTTATAACATTTTCGCCAGAATGATTAATAACTACCGTGGCCAAGTTGGTGATGTAGCTGCCCAAGCTGCTCTACTCTTAGGCCGCGATCTGGATCTGGCAAATAGCAAAGCAAGGTAACGATTATGGCAATGCGTTTAGGTGACGAACAAGACGATAGTGGTGAAATGCACGAGATTAACGTAACACCATTTATTGATGTTATGTTAGTCCTGCTGATTATCTTCATGGTTGCTGCACCACTAGCAACAGTAGATATCAAAGTTGACTTGCCTGCTTCGACAGCGAAACCGCAACCGCGCCCAGAGAAACCGGTATTCCTCACGGTAAAAGCGGATAGCCAACTATTTATTGGTGACCAAGCTGTTAGCAAAGAGCAGTTAGCATCATCACTTGATATCGCAACGAATGCGAATAAAGAAACCACGATCTTCTTCCAAGCGGATAAAAGTGTTGATTATGAAACGATGATGGATGTGATGAATGCATTACGTCAGTCAGGGTATCTGAAAATTGGTTTAGTTGGGATGGAAGCCGCATCTCCTAAATAATCAATGAGTAGGCATCCTTCAAAATGCAATGAACTGAGATTGCTAACAAAGCGGGAAAACGTGATTTTCCCGCTTTGTGCTATCAAGCGAACACCATAAACTGATTTTCATTATGCGTAATGGTCATTTTTGACGTGCTGCTTGCATCTGACAGGGTTATTAACCCGCTGGCAGCGCTATCAGTATGATGTTTTTATCATATCAGCTATCACATGACGGTTAAGCTTAAAGCTCACAACGAGTCCTTATCCAACATCACGATACTCACCCACCGCTTTTTATCTTAGCAACTACCAACCCTATTTACCTACCGTATAAGAAATAAGGTGAAGGAGGAATGGTAATAAGGCTCTGTTAGAGCCTTATTTATACACTGGATAGTTAATTCGTTGCCTCATGTAAATGAGCAATAATGAGATCCGCAATTTTTGGATTGAGTAGAGGGGGCGTTTCATGACCCATACCCTCAATAATGACTAGTTTTGCATTAGCAATATTATTAGCAATATCTTGGCCAGCAGCTAACGGAAATAGCGGATCAATAGAGCCATGAATAACTAAAGTTGGTGTGTCAATGTGCTGAATATAAGGTCGCAGATCGCCAGTTACAGCAACTGCGACAATTTGGCGTTTAGTGCCTTCAGGTGAATAGTTGCGTTTCAGAGCCTGTAGCAAATAGTCACGGTAATAGTTTTCATCGAATGGGCAGATCGAGGAACTGACCCGCTGGAAAAATGCCAGTTGCCCAGATAAATAAGCGTCTAAATTTTCTTGAGGGTTGGCACTTGGGCTAATGAGCATCTGCATGACATCAGGCTCACTTTGTGGGAGTTCTGGGTTACCTGTTGATGACATAATTGCGCAGAGGGATAATGTACGTTCAGGGTATTTAGCTGCAACCAGTTGCGCGATCATTCCTCCCATTGAGCGTCCAATAATATGCGCTTTATTAATAGATAACTTATTGAGTAATTGGACAATATCCTCAGCCATATCTAGCAAGGTATAAGGAATAGCAAATTGTTCCTTATTTTGCATTTTTTCAATGAGTGCGCCGAGATTAATAGAGGGAAAGTTATCCAAATGGGGGGATAAACCGGCATCTCGATTATCAATACGCAAGATATAAAAACCCGCATCGGCAACTTGCTGGCAAAAGTCATCCGTCCAGCTAATATTATGCCCCCCTAAACCAGGAATTAGTACGACAGCAGGGTTTTTGGGAATGCCAAATGAATCATAAAAAAGTACTGTTTCAGCGTTTGTTATCATTTTATTTCCAATTTTGTGAATTTTGTACTGCTTATGCCGTAATTTCACTGAAAATACTAGCCATAATAATGAGTAAAGATTATCAAGAATTAAAGGTAAACTCTATCGTAGTCACCTTTTAAATCAGGATAATATCTTTAGTTAATGGCCTTTTTGACGATGTGAGTTAGCAATATCAAAAGGACGCTGATGAATAACAATGCAGAAACAATAAGATTTGTATCTAAGCTATTTAATAGAACAACGACACCGCCTAAAGCAGAACCTAGTGCAATACCCGCATTAAAAAATGAAATGTATAAGGAACCTGTAATTTCGATAGGGTGAAACTATGCACTATCATCCATGTCATTAAGGTGGCGGAAACACCACCATAAGCAACACCCCATATGATCACTGTTGCTCCTCCAGACTTAAAATATTATACGAAATTGCAAATATATTGGGTCAAGGGCAGCAGCGACCAAAAGGGTTACTAAGGTCGACAGTACCTGTTGCATTCGGAAAACGTTTTATGATGCCAATAGTGCGATGTTATTTAGAACGATGGGCAGAAGTGGAGGTCGATATCGATTTTAATGATGACAATCGTTTAGTTAGAAAAGTACTCGCTCCGCATCGTCTGATAACTTGTGCTAAACCTCATTACATACAAGAACATGGTATGCCAGAGGACTTACAACCACTAAATACCATAACTGACTAATTTTTCGACATAAGGGATATAACGTTCCATGGCAATTTAAAATTAATTCAAATTTACAATCATATATGCCTAAAGGGCGTTTGGTTTTAAATGATACTGAGGCCATTTTATCTGCCTGGATTGAGGGACAGGGTATTTGCCAACTAGGGGCTTTTCTTGCCAGGAGGAGATTAAAAAAGGGTGTTTGCTTCCTGCTCTAAACGAATTTTGCAAACCTGAATTTTTTATTTGTGCGTTATACCCCACAAAGCGCTATCTGCCTCCCAAAGTTAGCCAGTTCTTATCATTATTTGACGAGTATTGGCAAGGTAGAGCGATTTGGGAGTGATAGAGGAGCAAAAAACTAAGCTATTTTTTCTGTTAACACGTATAACGTATTACGAGTAACGATTAGTTTTTTGAATTAATACTCCAGCTTTATAACAAGTTAAATATTGAGATGAGTGTCTTTTTTTGTGTATTAAATCTCATTTTTTGGTTCGATTTTTCACTAAGTGATTATTAAAAATAAACTATATCTTTATTATGAGGTTATTTAGCTTTGTTTAAATTTAAGTGATAACACTTAAGTTTTTATTATTGGCTGATTATTAGTCTTTATGGCAATATTGTAACCTTATGTTTTTTATGACTAAAAAAAATCTACTCTTATTGTTTTTGATATTCACTATATTTATCCATGACAAGTGTTATCAAGTAGAATAAGTAATAAAATAAATTAGATTAATATTTGTGCACATGATGATATATGGATAAATAAATCTAACAATTAAATTTAAAACTATTATCTATATAAGAAGAGTTAATTGAATAATTAGCTTTGTAACATTTTCAAGAAATGGATAATTATGTAAATTATTTTTAAAAATATATATTTATTTTTTTATTTTGAAATTGATTTATATAACCTATTGATTTAAGTATAAAAAATATGACTCCCACAAAATTTAAGTTAAATGAAAAAAACACTTGCGCAACAATTATGTTGGGTTATAATGCCTTCAATAACATTTAGAAATACTTTTAAACACTTTTCATGATTCAATTTTTTTATTTCTATTCGCCAAACTAGGGAAAAATAAAATAAGATTGATATCTTGAGTTTATAAAAATGATTTATATAGCACTATTTTTTGACTTATCAATGAATCGTTTTTTTAAGTAGATAAATGTTATTACTGAGGTCAAATGGGCTGACTTCAGACTACGCATAGCATGCAACGCCGGTAACACGGCAATTTCATATTATACTCCTCTATTATAGATAAAATAAGACTACACATTCCTGCGTTATCTCTGATAACGCTTTTTTTTTCTTAAAATACACATATAAAACAACAGGGTAGCTATTATTAATCTGTTGTCTGCTATATTGATGACTCACTGAAGGCGATGGCATCGGCGTGTCCATGAAGCGGTATGTCACTTGTTGAAAAGCGGTTTCAAGTCGCAAAAATCGAACGCGTGCAGGCCTATAAGTAGTGCAAATTATTTGTAACATATCACTTCACGAATTCAATTATCGGAGTATGATGTGATCCATATCTGCTGTGGGGACGAGGCGTTATTTTCTTACTGCTGCTGGCGTAGCTTTAAGGGATAGTGTGCATACAATACAACAGCGGAATTCTCTGCCAGGTACTGGCGCGAATGATTTGGAAGTTAAAATGACTTGGTCTGAGTTTAAATCTCACTATCTCATCCGTTTTTGGAAACCTCTACCGGCAGTTATTGCTGCGGGTATCTTATCGACATACTACTTTGGATTAACAGGAACATTTTGGGCCGTCACAGGTGAATTTACCCGTTGGGGTGGACATATTCTACAGTTATTTGGGGCCGAACCTGAAAACTGGGGATATTTTAAAGTGATCGGTTTATCGGGTAGCCCATTAGAGAGAATCGATGGCGTTATGATTATCGGGATGTTTGCTGGTTGTTTTGCAGCAGCATTATGGGCAAATAACGTTAAATTACGTATGCCACAACATCGTATTCGTATTTTTCAAGCGATTATTGGTGGCATCATTGCTGGTTTTGGGGCACGTTTAGCAATGGGATGTAATTTAGCCGCATTCTTTACAGGCATTCCCCAGTTCTCGCTGCATGCATGGTATTTTGCCATTGCAACGGCGGCAGGATCTTACTTTGGTGCGAAATTCACTTTAATGCCAATGTTTAGGATCCCAATTAATCTGAAAAAAGTATCGGCTGCTTCACCACTCACTCAGCGAGCAGATGTTGCCAAAAAACGCTTTAAGTTAGGCATGATAATCTTTTCCTTAGCGATCGCATGGGGCTTCTATACCTTATGGGATTCTCCTGTATTAGGCATTGCTATCTTATGCGGTATCGGTTTTGGTTTGCTGATTGAACGAGCTCAAATTTGTTTTACTTCCGCTTTTCGTGATTTATGGATCACTGGAAGAACCCATATGGCAAAGGCGATCATTATAGGTATGGCCGTAAGTGCAATAGGTATTTTTAGCTATGTACAATTAGGTGCAACGCCAAAAATTTTATGGGCAGGACCTAACGCCGTCATCGGTGGGTTATTATTTGGATTCGGTATCGTGCTAGCAGGAGGGTGTGAAACGGGATGGATGTATCGTGCCGTTGAAGGACAAGTTCACTATTGGTGGGTCGGTTTTGGCAACATAATCGGAGCCACGATCCTTGCCTACTATTGGGATGATTTAGGCCCTTGGTTGGCAACCGACTTTGATAAAGTGAACCTATTGGAAACCTTCGGCCCACAAGGTGGGTTAGCGGTGACTTATTTATTATTAGCAATAGCGTTTATCTTAATGCTGGTGTGGGAAAAGTACTTTTTCCGTAAGCGCGGGCAAAAACAGGTTGCAGCATCAGCGGAGGTTGTATGAGCCATAAAGAAATCATTCCAGATTATCGATTAGATATGGTGGGAGAACCTTGTCCCTACCCAGCTGTCGCGACGTTAGAAGCCATGCCATCGCTAAAAAAAGGGGAAATATTGGAAGTGGTCAGCGATTGCCCACAATCCATCAATAATATTCCTTTAGATGCGAAAAATTATGGTTATACCGTGCTGGACATACAACAGGATGGACCGACTATTCGCTATTTAATCCAAAAATAGCCATACTTCAAGTTGCAGCGTTGTAGGTTGCTTTGTGACCCTAGCCATCTATTTATAGGTGTGACTAGGGTTACCACGGGTAGGCGGCCTTGCTGCAACACGAATTATTGAGACCTCGCACTGCTGACTTCAGTTTTTGACTCCCTCACACTGAGATTATAAGTATTCTGAGTTAGGTTATTCATCGCGCATTCGCTTATGACGACTCTTCCTGCCAGCTAGTTAAATCAAGCACTAATTCACACTCATCATCGACATAATCCCCCGTCGGGATAAAGCCAAGTTTCTTATAGAATTCAAATGGGCTTTCTTCACCTTCACCACAACTATTATAAAGTCGTGGATAGCCTTTCTTTTTTAAATAGCGGATCACTTGGATTAAGGCTTCACGACCAAATCCAAGTTTTTGATAAGGTTCAGCTATCATAAAACGCCATAGCATAATTCCATCATATTCAAGCTCATCATCGTCTAACCCTGAATGCAACATAATAAAACCCACAGGGACATCATCAGCATAAATGCCGCGATACCACGCACAGTCTGAAAACTGAGCTTCAACAATGGAGTAGGCATTATCTGCCACCATGCTGCGTTGCGCTTCACTCAGTGTATGGCTGAGCAGGCAAATTTCAGAAAAATTATCTGCCGTTATTTTTTGCAGTGTGACAAGTGAATGTTCATCCACTTCCGGTTCGATGTGCTCTTTCATAGCAATTCCTGCGATTGATGTTTAACCTTATTCAATAGCTTGCATTATTTGTTTAATTATTTTTTTTAACAAATAAAAATGTCAGCTATTTTGTTATCAAGATGTAATTCAATTCACCAGAGATTCGGTAGGCAGTCAATGACTTAATGATGGCAATGTTAGCGAGGTCTAAAAAGTGATGGCAACACAGTGTGATATGTGATGCCATCAGTTGATATGGCGTCGATTAATGTTCTGCTTCACCACCAAGAACATCAATAAGGCGTGCAATGAGCGCACTGAGTTCCCCAGTCATTAGGACATAATCGGCGTCAAAACGTTGGGCATAATCTTCTTTACCGATATCATCGTTTTGTTCTTTTAATGTATCACTGAATTTTAGCCTTTTCAGAGAGCCATCATCAGACAGCATAAACTGAATGCGCTCTTCCCAATCTAAAGCCAATTTGGTGACTAGCTTTCCGGCTTCAATATGTGTCGCAATTTCATCTGAAATGAGCTCTTGCTTTTTACAGCGAATGATACCGCCTTCTTCTAAGAGCGCTTTTAATTCAGCTTCATCCATAACAGCAAAGCCTTGAGGAAGTGAGCCTGAGCGGATCCACTCGGTTAAAGTCAACTCAATAGGATCTTTGAATGTTAATGGTACAACAGGTAATGAGCCTAAACTTTTACGGAGCAAGGCTAAATTATCTTCAGCACGCTTGGCACTAGCAGCGTCAACGATGATGAGTTGATTGACCGTATCAATCCATATATAGGTTTTATTGTATTTGCTGAATGCTCTAGGCAATAAAGAGTGGACGACTTCGTCTTTAAGCGCGTCTTTTTCCGTTTTTTTCAGTTTTCGCCCTTGGTCGGCTTCAAGCTTTTCAATTTTTTCTTGTAATTCTTGCTTGATCACAGGGGAAGGCAACATTTTTTCTTCTTTTTTAGCACAAATCAGAATTTGATTGCCAGCAGCATGGGTCAGTGAATCTGAGCCTTTCATAGGTGACACCCAGCCTGTTTTCATCATGTCTTGGCTACCACATGGATGATAGGCGAGAGGGGCAAGTTGTCTCTCTAGATCGTCAGCACTTAGCGCCAAATCACGATTCAGACGATAGACCAATATATTCTTGAACCACATGAAAAACCTACCTTTGTTGATGGATGACCTATTTTAGCCGGTGGCTATGATAACGAATTGTCGATTATTTAGCGAAAAAAAATGCTTTTATGCATCATTTGTTATGTTATTAGGCCTCAATTTTATAGCTAATCGCTTGAAATTGATAATGTATACAGGCAATGATACAGAAAACAGCTAAGCAGTGAGGGTGAAGATGAGAATTGGCATTGACCTTGGTGGCACCAAAATTGAAGTGATTGCATTGGAAGATAATGGTGACACACTTTTTAGGAAGCGAGTTGCAACGCCTAGAGGTAATTATCGTGCAACATTAGATGCGATTGCGGGATTAGTGAATGACGCAGAAATGGCAACAGGAAAGAGAGGTCGCGTAGGGGTCGGTATCCCAGGCACCTTATCCCCTGTCACTGGAAAAGTGAAAAATGCCAATTCCACTTGGCTTAATGGCCAATTTTTTGATGCTGACCTCGCGAATATCCTTGAAAGGCCAGTTAAAGTTGCCAATGACGCTAATTGCCTTGCTGTCTCAGAGGCGGTGGATGGCGCCGGAAAAGGCGCGCCTGTTGTATTTGCTGTGATTATTGGTACCGGATGTGGAGCGGGTATCGCAATTAATGGACAAGTGCATTCAGGGGGAAATGGCGTTGCAGGAGAGTGGGGACATAACCCATTACCTTGGCAGAACAGTCAAGACTTCGCGTTTTTGCAAGACGAGCAATGTTATTGTGGATTAACAGGTTGTACTGAACAGTTTGTATCCGGTACTGGGTTTATGGCGGATTATCGCAAGCTCTCCGGCGATACGAAAACAGGCGCTGACATTATCACATTGATGAAAGCAGGTGACCCACATGCCATAACGGCAATGGATAACTACCAATCTCGTCTAGCTAGGGCATTAGCACAAGCCATTAATATGTTAGACCCTGACGTGATTGTTTTAGGTGGTGGAATGAGTAATGTTGAGGGGTTATATCACTCATTGCCTACACGAGTGAAAAATTGGGTATTTGGTCGTGAATGCGATACGCCGATTCGACAAGCGATTCATGGTGACTCAAGCGGTGTCCGAGGCGCCGCGTGGCTTTGGCCTAAGTAGTGACTATCGTCATTTATTCTGTGACTTATCTAGAATTAAACACGTCTAATTAAGATAAACGGTGACTTCAATTTATAAGAAGGGCATTGTTGATTATCACTTATCGAAATACGAACTGGTTAGCCTATCGACAAGTATGAAGATGTGCTAGCCCTATTTTGGCACACAGCACTGGCAACGATTATTTTACATCAATCAACGTAAGGGGAATTACGGTGAATAACATTTTTAAATTATCTGCTTTAGCATTGTTCGTGACATTGAATGTCAATGCCGCGACAGTCGATTTACGTGTGATGGAAACTTCCGACATACATAGTAATTTGATTGATTTTGATTACTATAAGGATAAGCCGACTGAGCAATTTGGTTTAGTACGAACAGCAAGTTTAATTAAAGCTGCAAAAGGCGAGGTGACGAATGCGGTATTAGTGGATAACGGTGACCTGATTCAAGGTAGCCCTTTAGCAGATTATATGGCGGCCAAAGGGCTTGAAAATGGAGAGTCTCACCCAGCTCATAGCCTGATGAATACGATGGGATATACCGTCGGTAACTTTGGTAATCATGAGTTTAACTTTGGCTTAGACTATCTTAAAAAGGCGATTGCAGGGGCTAAGTTCCCTTATGTTAACGCAAATATTATTGATGCTAAGACAGGCGAAAATTACTTCACACCTTATATTATTGTTGATACGCCCGTTAAGGATCGAGACGGTAAGCGTCATAATTTAAAAATCGGTTATATTGGCTTTGTTCCTCCACAAATTATGATTTGGGATAAGCCAAACCTGACAGGCAAGGTGACCGTCAATGATATCACTGAGACCGCGAAAAAATTTGTGCCTCAGATGAAAAAGGAAGGGGCGGACTTGGTTGTGGCAATTCCGCATTCAGGCTTTTCACAAGAGCCATATAAAGCGATGGCAGAGAACTCCGTTTACTATCTCAGTGAAGTGCCGGGTATCGATGCCATTATGTTTGGTCACTCTCACGGTGTATTCCCAAGTAAAGATTTTGAAAATATCAAAGGCGTTGATATTGAAAAAGGAACCGTTAATGGTATCCCAGCCGTTATGCCTGGTCAGTGGGGGGATCACCTTGGCGTCGTTGACTTGGTGTTAAGCAATGATAAAGGACGTTGGGAAGTGCTTAAAGCAAATGCTCATGCCCGCCCTGTCTACGACAAAGCTAATAAAAAACCGCTAGTCGAACGAGATGACGAGTTGGCTAAAATTATCGATAAGCCTCACAACGATACACGTCAATTTGTGGGGAAAATGATCGGTAAAGCTTCTGATAACATGTATAGCTATTTGGCATTAGTACAGAGTGATCCGACGGTACAGATTGTCAATGATGCTCAAACTGATTATACAAAGCATTATATTCAAGGTGACCCTGATTTAGCGGATCTTCCTGTACTTTCTGCCGCTGCGCCATTTAAAGTTGGTGGTCGTAAAAATGCGCCAGATGAATTTGTTGAGGTTGAAAAAGGGGACCTTACTTTCCGCAATGCGGCTGACTTGTATCTATATCCAAATACTTTAGTCGTAGTGAAGGCAACAGGCGCCGAAGTCGTTGAGTGGCTAGAATGTTCCGCTGGGATGTTTAACCGTATTGACCCTCAATCAACCTCACCTCAAAACTTGATCAATTGGGAAGGATTCAGAACTTATAACTTTGATACTATCAGCGGGATTAATTACCAAATCGATCTTACCGAACCTGCAAAATATGACGTAGATTGCCAACCAGTTAATTCACAGGCTAATAGGATCAAAAATGTTACTTATCAAGGCAAACCCATTGATCCAAAGGCCACTTTCTTAGTCGCAACCAATAACTATCGTGCATACGGCGGTAAGTTTGCAGGTACAGGTGATAACCATATCGCATTCGCTTCCCCAGATGAAAATCGTTCAGTATTGGCATCTTACATTGCTAAAATTTCCAAAGAACAAGGTGAGGTGAAAAGTAAAGCCGATAATAATTGGTCTTTCTTACCGATTAAAAGTGATAAAGCACTCGATATTCGTTTTGAAACATCTCAAAGTGATAAAGCCGCAAAATTTATTCAACAGACGGCACAGTATCCTTTAGAAAAAGTAGGAAATGATGATATTGGTTTTGCTATTTATAAAATTAATTTAAATGGTAAATAACTAAGTATCGATTTTAGTATTATTATTAAAAACTAATCATCAAAACCCCCTTTATTATTAAACTGGATTTAATAATAGGGGGTTAATATTTTTGTTTGCTCAATAAAAAGAAGAACATTCAAATAAACTAACTGAGTCATACAAACTTGGTAACTAAATATTGATATACGACAAAATGGTTAGTCTAATTATGCATTGTCATACATATTATATCCAAATAAAAATGAATAACGTAATTTTGTTCATGTTGTTTATAGATAAATAAAATTGATTTGTTATTAAAGTCTAGCTCTGACAAGATTAAATAATTAATCATGTTAGTTATTATTGATATATCTTTATGGCGATTGTTTTCTCTAAAAAATAGATCGTAAAAAGAATGTGCTTTATTGATTATCTAAAATAAAGGAATAGAAATTATCGTCTGATAAAGGTTCTATTTTTGTCAGTAGTTATATTGCCTTGCAGTATTTTCCACTTATTAAAGGCATTTTTTTGATTTTTACTGTCAATAAATGATGGTTATATTGTGATGTTGTGTTAAAGGAGGGGGGGGTATTTGAAGTAAGATAGTGATGAGGATAATCTAAAAATGTAATTAAGATGATATATATTAAAGTATAAAATTGATGTTTTATGATAAAAATGTCGTTTTTTCAATTTAAATCGGAATTATAAACCTTTAGTTGGTATTTAAAACTGAGTGTTTAGATGTTAATTCTGGATTGTTTGCAAAGGTTAACATTATGTTTTTATTGTGGTTGTTTATTTTAGAGTGGGGTTAATAAAATATATTACTCGCAAAAATCCACCTACTCTTTAGTGAGTGATGTTATTTGTTTTTAAACTATGAATGCGTAATATATTAGTCAAGCACTGATCTGAATCAAAGCATGAATAATAAATTCTAAATTCAGAGGTACTCTTACATGGAAATTGAAAAATACAAATATTCATTGTCTGTTGGACAACGAATTAAATCGTTAAGATTACAAAATGGTTGGAGCGGTGAAACGCTTGGTAAAATAACTGGAATAAGCCAACAACAAATTTCACGATTTGAACGCGGAATAAATAGAATAGATGTTGAATCATTAGCAAAATTTGCTAATGCATTTAATGTGGATATCGTAGTTTTATTATCTGATTACGACAAAACAATTTACGATAAGAATATATTTATTGCGAACACTTTAATTATCTAATTTTTTGGAATGTAGTTCTAAATGGATTTAGCCCTATATGTGTAGTTAGTCATCCTTATTTTTAATAATCAAGGATTGGAATTGTTTTATCTTACAAAGGTTAAATATGAAAAAATCACTTTTAGTTTTATTCATTGCATCGTCAATTTCAGCATCAGCATTAGCTGCGGATGGTACTATTACGTTCAACGGTGAAATTACATCTACAACCTGTGATGTGACAACAGGTAATGGTGGTGACTTCACTGTAACGCTGCCAACTGTATCAACAACAGCATTGAATGCAGCAGGTGCGACAGCAGGAAACACCTCATTCACTATCGACTTAGCTAACTGTAGCGTTAGTGGTGTTGATGTTGCTGCTAACTTCGAAAGCCTAAGTTCTGGCGATGCTGTAACAGGTAATCTTATTCCTACCGTTGCACCCGCTAACGTACAGATTGGTCTAGCTGACCAAGCAGGTAACTTAGCGAAAGTAAATGGTGCGCCAGTTGGTAACCAGCCAATTGTTAATGGTGCTGCAACACTGGCATACCAAGCATTTTACTATGCGAAAGATGTTGTAACCGCGCCAGGTGCGGTAACAGCACAAGTTAACTATACATTGACTTATCCATAAGAAGTTAATTCTGTCAGAGGAAATTATTCCTCTGACAGATCAATAAAAAATTAAATTATTACAATTTTAAGTAGGATTAGGTCATTATGATAACTAGGCTGCCTATAATAAATAAATTAATTTTATTTATTTCATTATTCATTGTATCAACATCACTTTATGCCAGCGTTATTATCAATGGAACGAGGGTTATATATAATGAAAAAGCGAAAAGTAAAACAGTACAGTTGGTCAATGATAATAAATGGCCTGCTTTAGTACAAGTTTGGTTAGATACTGGAGATCCTAATGAGTTACCTGAAAATATTAAAACACCATTTTCAATTACTCCACCAATATTTAAAATGTCTCCAGGTGCAGGTCAAAATTTAAGATTAACTTATTTGGGAGGCACATTACCTAAAGATAGAGAATCTATTTTTTACCTCAATGTGTTGGAAGTTCCTCCAGAAAATGAAGAGACAACTTCACTAAATAAAAACACAATGCAAATTGCAATTAGGTCTAGAATTAAATTATTTTATCGACCTACAGATGTTAAAGTACCAGCACAGATAAATGAAAAACTTTCTTTCTCATTAAAGAAAACATCAAAAGGTAATGAGTTATTGATAAAGAATAATTCTCCATGGTTTATTACATTCCAAACTGTCACTTTATCTGATGGGAATAGAAAGCTAAATTTAGAAGGTAATATGGTTGCGCCATTCTCTGATATTTATCTTAATCGTGGAAATGGTGTGGCAATACCCAATGAGTTTATGAATGCAAAAAAATTAGCTACTCAGTCATTAATGATTATGGTGGCTTAGATTCCTACGAGTCTAATTTATAATAAATGGTATTGCTATGAAAATAAAATTAATTTTTATAATGGTATACTTATCCTTAGGGTATGGTAGGGTTGCATTAGCGGTAGAAGAAAACCAAAGTGAAAAGAAATATTCTTATAATGAAGGTTTCTTAATTGGTAATGCTAAAGATATATCAATAGGTAAATTATCAGAAGACCAGATCACACCTGGAGACTGGTTTGTTGATGTGTATTTAAATAACGAGTTTATTTATAATAAAGAAGTTAGATTTTATGAAAATAGCAAAGGACGAGTAGTTCCCTGTTTAACCAAAGAAGATATTGATAGCTTTAATATAAAACCTGAATATTTAGGTTTAATAACCACTGCTGGTGCATGTGAAGATTTAAATGCGTTGTCAAAAGATGTCCAAGTTAATTTAAAGCAAGAAGTCCTACGCTTAGATATTTTAATTCCTCAAGTCATGGTGGAGCATTCTGCGCGCGGCTTTGTGCCTATCAGTGCTTTGAATGAAGGTATCCCTGCTTTCTTTATGAACTATAACCTGAATGGATATAGTAGTCGTAGTCATGGGGAAGATGAACATTCTGCTTATGGAAATATATCAGCAGGGCTTAATCTAGGTTTGTTTAGAATTCGCCATCAATCTAACTTGCAATACAATCAAGATGATAAATTTCAACACGAAAGCATTAGAACTTATGTTCAACGAGCAATCCCACAAATAGAAAGCGAATTAACTATTGGCCAATCATTTACAGATGGAAGCTTATTCGATAGCTTTTCATACACAGGCGCTGAATTAGCGACTGACAATCGAATGCGCCCACAGTCAATGCAAGGTTTTGCGCCAACCGTCAGAGGGGTGGCGAATAGTAACGCTAGAGTTAGAGTTATTCAAAATGGTTTTGTGATATACGAAACAAATGTTTCTCCGGGTGAATTTACGATCAATGATCTCTATGCAACGGGTTATGGCGGCGATTTAACGGTTGAAGTTACAGAGGCTAATGGCAGTGTTTCTACATTTATTGTTCCGTTCTCTACGGTACCTGGATTATTAAGACCTGGGCAAATCGACTACAGTATTGTGAGTGGTAAATTACGCGGCGATAATACTTCTTCTGATATTTTTGTTCAGTCTACCCTGAAATATGGTTTGAGTAATATTTTCACGCCATTTGCTGGAGTACAGTACAGCAATAAATACCAATCTGGATTATTGGGTTTTGCTGTTAATACTCAAATTGGTGCCTTTAGTTTTGATATGGCAAGCTCAAAAGCTGAATTAGATAATAATCATACCTATAATGGCGCACGTGCACGTATAACATGGAATAAAGACATTAATGCGACAGGCACAAATATCGCTTTAGCAGGTTATCGCTATGAGTCACAAAACTATTTAAGTTTATATGAAGCGAGTTCTTATCGTGATAGCTATTTATATAGCGGTGGCACGATTAATCCAAGGCGTTCTCAATATATATTAACGGTTAATCAGAATTTAGCTGATTATGGAACGATGTATATCAGCGGCTCTTTGCAAACTTGGCGTGATGATTTGCCTGATACTAAGCAATTGCAAGCCGGTTATATGAATAACTTTAAAGGTATTGGCTATAGCTTTACCTATATCAAAATGTACCGAAATAATGAAGAGGGTGGTGATAATAACTACATGTTTAACGTGTCAGTGCCATTCTCACTTTGGTATCCAGAACAGAATACGTTATTGAGTAGTTCAATCACTCGTTCAGACTCAGATAATCGTTGGGCAAATAACACCACGATTAGTAGTTCTTTTGGTGAAGATAATTCTATTTCGTGGAATGCTACAGCAAGCAATGTTGGTAACTCAAATAGTAGTTTTTCAGGCAATATTCAAAAGGATTTTTCTTCTGCATCGGTTAATGCCGGTTATTCTCAAGGACATGATTTTAAATCCCTCTCAATGGGCGCGAGTGGTGCACTCGTTGTATATGAGGGCGGGGTTATTCCGTCTCGTTATTTAAGTGATACTTTTGCTATTGTAGAAGCTGATGAAGCGGAAGGTGCGGCAGTATCTTCATGGAGTAATATTGTGATTAATGGTAATGGGCAAGCAGTAGTCCCTTCATTAGTCCCTTATCAATACAACACACTTTATCTTAATACTGAAAATATGAGTACGGATATTGATCTTGATAATAACTTAATCAAAGTTGCTCCTTATGCCGGATCTGCTGTTCTCGTGAAATTTGATACGAAGAAAGGTAATAACATTACTTATCGAATTACATTGCAAGATAAAAACGCAGTACCCTTTGGCGCTGATATTTATGATGAAAATAACAATAAAATTGGTTTAGTTGGACAAGGCGGTTTAGTTCATTTTAATTCTCAATCTGAACAAGGCACTGTTTTTGTTAAATGGGGTGAAGATAGTAATCAACGTTGTAAATTTGATTATCGTATCTCGGATAATAATTCTATTTCAGAATCCATTTGTTATTTCTATTGAGGTTAACATGAATATTAACCGTAAATATAAAGTTGCGTTGCTTTCAAGTTTAATGTCTACTCCTTTTGTTGCTAATGCAATTTGTACGATGGAGACTTATATTAGACCAAATCCTGCGATACATGTTGGAACATCAGATCCAGTTTCTATTTATGGTTTACAGTTTCAACCAGCAGGAACAACGTTAGCAACAAGTTATATATCAGCGGCACAAATGGCAGCAACGCATGGCTTGAGTCCTGAGCAAGTTCTATTTCGTTGTGCGGCCGCTGATGCGACTAGGATATTCGAAGGTTATTATATGTTTAGAGCATATTATTCGAATTTAACACCTGCGCAAAATATTAATGGTATTCCTTATTGGCTAATATCAGTTGTTTACGCCAATAATACTTATACTGCAACTTCAGGGGTCGATTATGAGTTTTTTTTAGGGAATGGAATTAGCGCGACGACGGCATTCCCTAACCAACCTAATTGGTCAAAAAGAATCGGTTATGATGTTGACCCAGCAAACCCAAATTTTATTCTTGTTAAAGCAAAACATTTTTCGGGTGTGACCAACCATCAAATTCGTTCTAAAGTGCCCATCACTGCTAATGGATTTGATGCTACGATCCCAAATGAATCAAGAGCCTTTGTCTTTTTTAAAGGGCCAGGAATCAATGATACCATGGTATCGAATGGAGGGAATGGCGCTCCACATACGCCGGGATCATTTTTTAATATTGGACAAAATGCAGCCAGCACAACAGCGGTTAATTCGTGTACCGTAGAAAGAAATACGTCAAATGTGAATTTAGGGAGCCACGCTGGAAATTCGCTTCCTTCAACCCCTGTCAATTTCTCTGTGACAGTAAAATGTGATACCGGCGCTGCAAATATTCGATATGGTTTTGCTCCCGGTATGGAAAATATAAATCAAAATATTACCGATGTATTACTGCTTGATCCGAATATTGGTTCAACAGCGAAAGGTGTTGCTATTGAAATTTTAGATGCAAACACGAATAGAGTCCCTTTATTGAGTTTATCCGCAAATGGTGGGCAAATTTCAAATAATAATAATTGGAAGCCATTACCCATTCCTCCTTCGGGTACTTCAACATCGACTGTGGATGTCAATTTTTCAGCCCGTATTGTAAAACATGGTAGTGAAGAAATAACACCGGGTATTGTAAGAAGTAAAGCGACTTTTATGCTGAATCAAAATTAAAATTTTTCTTTTACTGATGAACACACTTTTATTTTGGCTTTATTTATGTATTTAAACTTATAGCATTAGGGAGGGATTGTGATGGGGCTTAAACGTATATTTTTATTAATAGGTATTACATTATTATTTTTTACGGGGCTGGCGAATGCCGCTTGTGTAAGAATGAATGGTGGTATCTCAGGTGGACCCATTATTCTTGGTTCTAAAGTGGATTTATATATTTATGGATTGGAATTTCAACCAGCAGGGACGCAACTTTATATTGAGTCATTTTCCAATGCCAATATGGCCTCTTTAATGGGAAAAACATTAGAAACCATCGTGTTTCAATGTGATATAACGGATGCAGATAATATATTTGAAATGTATTACTTGCCTAGTGGAGCTATTGATAATGGCAACTATCTGTTTATTGCTAATGGTATTAAATATTGGGCCGTAAGGGCACCTGAATTAAGCTTTCAAATGTTTTTAGGAATGAATAAATCGGTTGATAATCAGTATGATAATAGGGTGAGTAGACGAAAAATAGGTTATGAAGTCGATCCTGTCAATAGCAATAAAATAAATATCAAAATGAAACATTTTTCAGGCGTGACCTTGGAACAAGCCCGTTCGACTGCTGCTGCCAACTCGAACTCATATACATCAATTGCAGGATTTGATCGCGGCGCAATAGGCTTTTCTGGGCCGGGTATCAATGCCGCTCAAGGGAATGCTGGGTTTCCTAGCGCTGGGAGTTATTTACCTATTCGTATGAGGCCTGTTGAGGCTCGAGTCGTATCAACATGTGGCTTGAGTGCCGTACAATCGACGGTGAATTTAGGAAGGCATTCTGCTGCTGATATTCCTTCTATTCCTGTGCCATTTTCATTTACATTAAAATGCCAAAGAGGCGCAAGAATTAGCTATGGATTTGCACCTGGGGAAGAAAATAGAGTAAAGAATGAAACGAACTATTTGTTATTAGATCCTAATTTAGGTTCAACAGCAACTGGCATAGCCATTGAAATCTTAACGTCTTCAGGGGTTCGTAATAATTTACTAAATTTAGGTGTTGTAGGAGGGCAAATTCCGGCGACTAATAATTGGACTCGCGTGCCAATTCCAACGACAGGGGCTGCAACGCATGAAGTTCAACTGAATTTTTTAGCTCGCTTTGTTCCCTACGGTGGCGTTCCAATTACACCCGGTAGAGCGAATAGCAAAATGACGATAATGTTAAATACTAATTAGTTAAGATGATGAATGATAACGATAAAATAATGTCGTCAATAGAGTTGAAAGAGTTAGCCAACTATCGCTAACTCTTTCAAAAAAATACTACGTTAATCATAAGTAATATTGAGGGTCGGTTTATTGTTAAATTGGTTATATTCCACTTTGACATAATCAGAGCTAAGTTGTTTGGCGTTCTTGAGTGAACTAGTTTTAGTCAAGTTTTTACCATTGCGATAACATTCTAGGTTAATTTGCTCACTATTTGACACGGTGACTTCACAGAGCGGTTCATAGACATAACCCACAAAGGTAATCGTGCCTCCACCTATTTTGTTTGTTGCGGCATGAGAGAAAGTGAAACTAGAAATGAGTACAGCAGTAACAGTAACAATTAAAGATAAACGTTTCATTAGCATCTACCCCCTAGTTGGAACTAGCGCTACTTTAATAACACGGATAGCGCGTTACGAATTCTCATCTCTAAGTTTAGTTCAGTTACGAGTAAAAAATATGACATGTACTAAAGAAACATCGATTTTCTTTAGCATATTTTGTTTTTGAGTGATTTCTAACCGAGATAGGCAGGCGGGAGTGATATATAAAAATTCGTAAAATGAATCTTAATTGGATTTTTAATCTGTATGTATCCCGTATTTAGTGGGTTTGACGAGGCTTGGTGGGCGGTTTTTGCTTTTATATTTGGGCGTAAATATTCAGTGATAAAAGTTATTGATGACAACATTTTGAGTATTAAATAGAAACCGCCCAAATTTTATCATTTTTGAATCCCTTGGTGTTGGTTGGCATTGCAAAGTTGTAGCGATTTAATGTAGAAGGTGATTAGCCCCTATTTATAACAAATAGGGGCATTTTTTATTATCGTTTTATAATGAATTACTTGAAGATTTTGAAGCGTTCTTCATCATCCATAAAGTCTTTATCACCTGCTGGGGCATTGATTGAACCAAATACCATTTGAGCACGTAATACCCAGCTATCCGGTGTTCCCCATTCTTTTTGAACTTGGTTATCAATTAATGGGTTATAGTGCTGTAGTGATGCACCGACATTTTCTTGTGCTAATGCCGTCCAGACCGCAAATTGCGCAATACCACTTGCTTGTTCAGACCAAATAGGGAAGTTGTCAGCGTAGAGTGGGAACTGCTCTTGCAGGCTTTTAACGACATCCATATCTTCAAAGAATAAAATAGAGCCAGCACCCGCAGCGAAACTGTCTATTTTTTGTTCTGTTGCCGCGAAAGCTTTTTCAGGAACAATTGTACGCAAGATTTCTTTGGTGAGATTCCACAATTTTTTATGCTCTGCACCAAATAAAATGACGACACGTGATGTTTGAGAGTTAAAAGAAGAAGGTGAATGTTTCACTGCTTCTTTAATTAATTTTGTAACGTGTTCCTCAGAAACAGGTAATGCATCGCCGAGGTTGTAAATAGTACGGCGGTTTTTAATCATTTCGATAAATGCATTTGACATTTGAGTCTCCTAGCTATTTGTTAGCGCACGGCATTATATTAAACGTTTCAGAAGCCGTTATTCGTTAGTTGAGTATTACTATAGCGTTGTGGCGAAAAAATCATAGAAAAAAAAATTAACGATAAGGTTCAAATTTTTCGCTCTAGTGTATGCTGGATTAATGATGTTTTAAATCAATATGATATGTTTTGTTGCTTTGGTTTGAAACCCTATTTTGGAGAGTGCTTTGAATGTTCGGTGAGTGAAATTGAAAGAGGTTTATGCCGTCAGGAATAGGTATAACCATATGTAATCTATCGTTATACCTGACATTTTTTATTTGAGAGTAGATAAAGGCTGAACAATTTGTATTTTTGTGCCACCAAAATTGTCCTGAATATAATTTTTAACCGCGTCGGTATGATAAAGTTCAGCTAGTTTATTAAAGGCTGGGTTATCTTTATTTTCTGTTTTAACGACGAGTACATTGATCATATTGTTAATACTACCATCATTTTGTTCTCTAAATAATGAATCTTTAAGTGCATTTAAGCCACCTTCTTGTGCAGCGGTATTTCCAATAACAGCAATATCGACATCAGGTAATGCTCGTGGACCATGAGCATACTTAATTTGTTTAAATTCGAGTTGTTTAGGATTTTCAACAATATCATTAACTGACCCTGTGGCTTGGTTAAAGTCTGGTTTTAATGTAATAAGTTGAGATTTTTGCAACAATAATAATGCTCTAGCATGATTTGCAGTATCATTGGGAATTGCAACTAATGCTTTATTAGGTATCTCTTCTAGCGTTTTATATTTCGAGGAATAAATGGCCATAGGTTCAAAGTAAGTAGTTGTAATCGCCGCGAGTTGATGGTGGTGATTTTGATTGAAATCTTTTAAAAATCCCCAAGATTGAAAGGCATTAACATCAACATCGCCATCAATAGTCGCTATATTCAGTGTGACACCATCATCTATAATCTTAACATCGATATCTAATCCCGCATCTTTAGCAGCCTGAGATTGTGCGATAAATTGCCAAATATCAGCATCGCTTCCATGGCTACCAATAATGATTTTTTGCTTTTCTTGTGAATTCGTTTTATCAGTTTCTGTCGTTTTATTTTCATCTGAACAAGCACTCATGATGGCAACAGAAAATGTTAACAACAATACAGCGAGCTTTTTCATTTTTTTACCCTATTCGTTATTTATTTCTTTATCTAATCAGAATAAATAAGTGTTTTTGAAATAACATTTTATAAAAATAAACAACTTTTAGTTATATAAAATTAATTAAGATAGGTTATATCGATATGTTTTTAAGTTATTTTTAGTCTTTTTTATATATGGTATTTATTTATATCAGTGTGGATGAAAAAACCACTATTATGATAATTAAATATTAATAGGAATTATTATGTCATCATATCAATTACCCATTATCGATCTTCGTGAGTTAGATAATCCGGCAACACAAAAACATTTTTATCAAAAGCTACGTTTTATCGCTCGTGAAATAGGCTTTTTTTATCTTGTTGGCCACGCTATTCCAGTCGAACAACGAGAGGATTTGCTTGTTAATATGAAACGGTTTTTTGCCTTACCGAAAACAGAAAAAGACAAGATAAACATGAGCCACTCAAGGCATTTTCGTGGCTATACGGCCTCAACGCAGGAGAATACCCGAAACCAACCTGATTATCGGGAACAAATTGATATTGGGGAAGAACTGCCAGCATTAGCACTCACAGAGCAGGACCCTATTTGGTGGAATTTACAAGGCCCTAACCAATGGCCTGAAACACTACCTGAATTGAAAACAGCGGCGTTAGCGTGGCAATCAGCCATGAGAGACATTGCCGTGAAATTAATCAGAGCGTTTCTTGTGGCATTGGAATTACCTGAGAATAGTTTTGATCAGATTATTGCCGAGCCTACTCAACATTTATTAAAGTTGATTCATTATCCGGCACGGGATGACCAAAATGAAGGTGGGCAAGGAGTTGGAGCGCATAAGGATGCGGGAATACTCACATTATTATGGCAAGATAATATTGGGGGATTACAAGTCGAAACAGATAATGGTTGGGTCGATGTTGCTCCGTTAGAAAATGCTTTCGTTGTCAACATTGGAGAAGTGTTTGAATTGGCAACCAACGGTTATTTACGCGCAAACGTGCATCAAGTTGTTAGGCAAAAGAATAGTGTTTCACGTTATTCGATTGCTTATTTCATCACGCCAAGTGTTTTTGCCGATGAAGTACCATTATTGCCATTACCCCATTATCTTGCTCAACAAGCATTGGGGCCAGAGAGTGATCCCTTGAATCCAATGTTTACCAATCTAGGAAAAAATGCAATTAAAGGGCGATTACGCTCACATTTATCGGTCACACGTCAGTTTTATCCGGAAGAATACGAGCAAATTGTTAAAAATAGCAATATCTTATGATGTACTCAGTATAAAGCTGTAGATTGATCTTATTGGAGTACAACGATGTCAAGTCGCTATTATAAAAAAGAATTAAATGGACACACACTGTCACCAGAAACATTGATGATGAGTTATGGATATGATCCTGAACTATCCGAAGGGGCCATTAAACCTCCTGTTTTTCTAACCTCAACTTTTGTATTTAAAACAGCTCAGGAAGGAAAAGACTTTTTCAATATGGTTAGTGGGCGCACACCTACACCCGATAACCAAAAACAGGGGCTAGTCTATTCACGCTTCAATCATCCTAATAGTGAGATTGTTGAAGATAGGCTTGCCTTATATGAAGGTGCTGAAAGCGCTGCGCTCTTTTCGTCAGGCATGTCTGCAATTACAACGTGTTTACTGGCATTTCTCAAACCAGGCGATGTGTTATTACATTCTCAGCCCCTGTATGGTGGCACAGAAACCTTATTTTTGAATACGCTAGCTCGATTTGGGATAACGCCAGTGGCATTCCAAAATGGGTGCGATGCGAAGTCTATTCGAGAGGTGATTAACGGTATCGATCCTGAAAAAAGGATTGCGGCGATTTATATCGAAACGCCGTCTAATCCATTAAATACGTTAGTTGGTATTCACTTACTTAGTGAGATAGCGCAAGAAATTGCTCAAACACGACAAAGTGAAAAACCGCTACTGATCTGTGATAACACGTTATTGGGACCTATATTTCAGAAGCCTTTAGCGCTGGGTGCCGATTTAAGTGTGTATTCACTCACTAAATATGTCGGCGGGCATTCGGATTTGGTCGCGGGGGGCGTCGTTGGACGCCGTGAATTACTTGATAAAGTGCGAGCACAACGCAATGCAATTGGCACTCAACTTGACCCTCATTCAAGTTGGATGATAGGACGTTCATTAGAAACGTTGCAATTAAGAATGGAAAAAGCCAATGACAATGCTCAGCAACTTGCTACTTTTTTACACCAGCATCCAAAAGTAAAAAAGGTGCATTACCCTGCGTTTCTGGCCGAGGAAAGTGCGGAGTATCAAGTTTACTCGGCGCAATGTTCGGGAGCCGGTTCAACGTTTTCTATCAATGTTGGGGATAATGAGGAAGATGCGTTTAACTTTCTGAACCACCTTGCGTTATTTAAATTAGCGGTGAGTTTAGGTGGCACGGAGTCGTTAGCATGCCATCCTGCTTCAACGACACATTCAGGTATTGCGGAATCTGTTCGTCGCTCCATTGGTATTGAGAGTAATTTAGTACGCTTATCTGTCGGTATTGAAAATGTGAATGACTTAAAAGAAGCATTATCACAGGCATTAGAGGCGATTTAAACGTAACGGCAGCAGAGGCTATTGGCCTCTGCTGAGATAGTGATGTTGCGCACTACAGCTGTGCGATCAGTTAACTCTAAATTGACTCGGTAATTCACTAAAGCCAAACCCATTGGTTTTCTTCACGGTGATTTGAACTGGGATCCGCTCTTTCATCGCTTCGACATGGCTGATCACCCCAATTGTTTTTCCAGAGGCATTGAGACTTTCTAATGCATCTAACGCAATATCTAACGTTTCTGGATCGAGAGTACCAAAGCCTTCATCCAGAAATAGCGATTCGAGTTGTGTTTTGCTACTCACCATATCAGAGAGCGCGAGTGCGAGCGCTAGGCTGACAAGGAAGCTTTCCCCACCTGAAAGCGTTTTAATATCTCTCACAGTATCAGCTTGCCAACCATCAATGACTTGTAACTCAAGATCAGCATTATGATTGCGCTTTAGCAAATAGCGGCCATGCAGTTTATCGAGTCGTAAATTAGCCAGTGAAATGAGACAGTCGAAGGTGAGCCCTTGAGCGTAACGACGGAACTTATCACCGTCAGCGGAACCAATAAGTTCGGTTAGATAGCCCCAATCATCGTAGCGAGATTGGCTGTCTGCAATTTCTTGCAGCAAACCTCGTTGTTGATGACGTTGTTGTCTATCAGCCTCAAGCTGACTGAAAATTTGCCCTTGTTGTTTATTGAGGTTTTTGATCTCTTCATCAAGTTTGGCTATCTCTTGTTGCCATTTTTCTGGGCTGGCCTCGGTAAATGTTTCAGGTTTCTGATTTAAATGTTCTGATAACGTTAGTTCACCTTCTGTATAGCGTGTTTGCGCCTGTAGTCGTGACTGCTCTAGCTTCTGTTGTAACTGTTCAAGTTGAAGTTTTTCATCAGAAGATAATAAGGCGCCTAAGAATTCTTGTTGTGTCGCGAATGGACTCATGGAGAGCGCAGTATCGAAAGCCTGTTGAGCGTTGGCTAATAGAGGCTGATTTTTAGTGATTGCGCCTTCAATTTCAGTTTGGCTACCTTTGAGCGATGCAATCGCTTTTTCACAGTGGCTGATTTGCTCTGTGAGCTGTTGCTTATGTTGAGTCAGTTTGTCTTGCTGTGCCTGAAGTTGGGCGACAAACGCTGTAATGGGCTGCCCATCTAATAATTGTTGGCGCATAGCTTGCTTTTGTTGTAGCGTTAATTTTAATTGTTGTAGCTGCTGGCAGGTGCTCTCTAGTCGTTTATTTAAATCAGCCTGTTGTGCCATTTGCGCTTGTAAGGTTGCTGCATTGACGGCAATTTTCTTTGCTATCTCTTGAGCTGCTTGCCTTTGTTGTTCATACCGTTGGCCTCGCTGTTCTAATACAGCAAAACGGTTATCAAAACTTTCGTTGATGGGCAGATCAAAGTCAGCCAGTGCAATGTGTAATTGCTGCTTTTGCTCATGTTGACGTTGCTGCTGTATGTTCAGCTCGGTTTGTGTTTCATCGATAAGTTGATGTAAGTGCTTAATACGTTCGATAACCAAGGCAAGTGTCGATTGCTGTTGTTTATTTAAAGACTGTTTTTCATGTAATTGATATTTTAGTTGTTGATATTTGCGTTCAAGGGCAGCGAAATCCTGCAACAATTGTTGTTGTATGGCGAGTTGTTGCTGAAGCTCAGCAATGAATTGTTCAACAACAACATCTGTCATCTCTAATTGAGGCGCTAAGGCTTGTTGGCAAGCGGTTACCCATTGCTGGTGTAAGTTGCCTTCTTGGGCAATTAATTGTTGTTGTGATCTTTGGTTCTCAGCTTGACGCTGGATTTCTTGTTGTTTCAGTGAATGCTGGGCCATCTGCGTTTGCTTTAACTCTTCCAATTGCTTGGTTAGCTCAGCTAATCGCTGTTCCGTTTGCGTCGGCGCAATGGCTTGATACTGTTCAATCGAAGGATGCTCAGTCGACCCGCACAAAGGACAAGGCTCGCCCGAGAGTAATTGCTGCCGTTCCTTTTCCAAACTGACGATTTTTTGTTCTAAGCGTAACCGTGCAGTCAAGTCTGCTAAATGTGGCTGAAGATGATTAATTTGTGTTTCAGTGAGTTGAATTTGTTGTTCAGCTTGAGAGATAGACTGAGTAATTTCATCTTGTTGACTTTGTTTTTGCTTTAATTGTTTCTGTTGTTCCTGCCATTGCGATAATAATAAAGGCAATAGTTGGGCATGTTGCAATCTTGTTCGCAGCTGTTCTATTGCGTGATTAAGCTGCTCAACATCGTGTTTGTTCTGCCACGCTAAATAGTGTGCTTCAACTGCTTGATAGGTCATCGTCTCTTGTTCGAGCTGTTGTTGAGTTTGCGTATTTTGCTCAACTTGCTGCTGTTGCTCGGCGGACAAGGTTAACTGCTCTTGCGTTAAAGCTTGATGTTTTTGTTTTAATGCCAGTACGCGTTGATTTAACTCATCAATAGAGTGGCCTTGTTGGCGCCATAATCCAATTTGTTGCAGAATGCGGGCATCTTGTGCATTTTGTTCTAGGTAATGCTGAATGTGTTGTTGTTCTGTATTTGCCAGTTTAGCCTGCTGTTGGGCATCGGAAATTAAGGCCTGTTTTGAACGATATTCAGCTTGATCTTGTGCTTGTTGCTCTGAAACTTCCCTAATCTGCTGATGTAAATGAGCGATCTCATTGTCCAGAGGGCGAACTTGACTATCGATCAACAAGGTTTGTTGCTGCACGTAAGCTTGATGTTGCTTGTCTTTATCTTGTGCCTGCGTGAGCTGCATTTGCAACGGGGTGAGTTGTTGGTGTTGATGTTCGATATGCTGTAAAAGCTGGCGCTGTTTTTCAGTGAGTTCATTCAGGGATTGTTGTTGGCGCTCTAAATCTAGCCATAGCGGTCGCATACTCTCTGCTGGTAAGTTGTTTGCCAGTTTTTTTAGTTTAGGCTGTGCATCGTTGTAGGCTTGTTCTGCCTGTTGTTTTTCATATTGTAATTGGCTCAAACGCGCCGCCAATTGTTGCCGACGTTGCTGCCAATATAAGGCCTGTTGATATTGGGCGCGTGTATCATTTAGCTGGCTTTCTTGGCTAGCCAAATGCGTTTGCTGGGCGACGAATGCTTGATGTTCACTCTCGGTAAGTAAATGAATGCTTTGTGCGCGAGTTTTTAACAGCTCTAAATCATGTTTAACTTGCTTATGCTGACGGTAGATATAGCTGGATACTTGGCTATAAATCTCGGTTCCTGTGATCTCTTCTAATAAGTCAGCGCGTTCTTTTTCGCTAGCATTTAAGAAGGCGGCAAAATCACCCTGTGATAATAAGATCGATTTGGTAAAACGTTCAAAATCGAGTCCTGTCACCTGAATGATTTTTTCTCTTACCTCACTGATTTTCTCAGCAATAATTTTACCGTCATCGCTAGTTGCTAACTCCGCTTTTGGAGATTGCAGCTTACCTTCAGGTTTATTACCCGCTCGGCGTTGACTCCAAAATGCGCGATAAGCAATACCTTTTACTTCAAATTCAACCTCAGCCAAGCAGTCACCAGTATGACGTGTCATGAGTTCGTTTTGGCTGGCAGATAAAGTGCTCAAGCGAGGCGTTTGATGGTAGAGCGCCAAACAAATAGCATCCAGCAATGTTGTTTTGCCTGCTCCTGTTGGGCCAGTAATCGCAAACAGTCCCTGACTAGCAAACGGTTCTTGGGTAAAGTCTATTTTCCATTCGCCTTTAAGGGAGTTAATATTTTTTAAACGTAAGCTCAAGATTTTCATGCGTCTCCCTCTAATTCAGCGCGTAGTGCTTCGCAGGATTGCCTAAAGAGTAATAATAGGCGTTGTTCCTTCTCTTTATCGTCCAACGCTTCCTCTGCTAAACGACGTAAAAAAACCTCTTCTACAGTGAGCTCATTTAAGGTTTCATTGGCTATCGTCACAGACTGACCTTGTTGTTTACGCGCACGGCGTAATAAAACCACCTCAACAGGTAAATCCTTGACTAAGACCTCTATACGTTGTTGGATATCCGCAAGATAGTCTTGCGATGCGACTTCAATATCTAACCAAATAGGTGGGGTGTCAGGCGTATGTTTTAATGTCTTTAATTGCTTTTCAATGTCAGCAAGTGAGCCTTTTAATGTTTGTAGTGGCTGAAATAGAGGAATAGGGAGCTGACAAATTTGTGAGATTTGATGGCCGTCAAACTCCACCATACAGACACTTTTTTGTTGCTGAGCCTCATCAAAACTTAGAGCAATAGGAGAGCCAGAGTAACGGATATGTTGCTGTCCCCCAATCGTTTGTGGGCGGTGAATATGCCCTAATGCGATGTAATCAGCAGGAGGAAATGCGCCGGAAGGGAATGCATCCAAGCTACCAATATAGATATCGCGCACAGAATCGGACACTTCGGCGCCGACAACCGTTAGGTGGCCAGTGGCAATAATAGGGATATCTAATCCGAGTGATGCCCGTTGTTGTACTGCTAGTTGATAGCTATTTTGGTAATACTCGCTAATCGCGGTCTGTAGTGATAGCTGTTTTTCTTCGCTGCTTTGTCCTGCCACGCTCAATTGAATATCTCTTGGTCGTAGAAAAGGAATGGCACAAAGTAGTGCCCCAGGTTGGCCTTGTGCATTTTTTAAGGTGATCACCTGTGGATGGCTGCCAGAGGTGACAACCTGGGTATTTAAATACGCAAGCAACGAGCTGGTTTCGTTTAAGACCGAAACGGAATCATGATTACCACTCAGTATGACTAGCTGGCAGCCAGTTTGTTGGAGTGACACAACGAATTGGTTGTAAAGTTCTCTCGCATAGCTAGGCGGGGAGCCTGTGTCAAAAATATCTCCGGCAACGATCACGGCATTCACTTGGTATTGTTTAACTTGCTCAATCAGCCAAGTTAAAAAGTGTTGATGCTCAACAGCTCGGTTTTTGGTGAAAAAATATTGGCCAAGGTGCCAGTCGGAGGTATGAATGATACGCATAAGGGCTGATTCCTGCTGCTTGATAGAGTTGCGATGATGAGTATACCTTATTAGAGGTCGTTAATGGCAATATCAGAACAAATAGCGAATTGAGTGGGAAGAGATGTTAGGCATATTGCCCAGTAGATGATGATGCCGTATGAAGATAAATCCATTCACGGCATTATGTATGACAAGTTTATTTCACTAAAATGACAATTTACCACTAATATAGAAAAGAGTCGTGTCATTGGATGACAGGATTCATAATTCTGTCATAAAAGTGACGCATAATGGTTTCACTTTTAATAATCTCTTCTTATTTACAGGATTAATCATGGCAAGACGCATTCTAGTTGTTGAAGATGAAGCGCCCATCCGAGAAATGGTTTGTTTTGTACTGGAGCAGAATGGTTTTCAGTCTATTGAAGCTGATGATTATGATTCCGCGATTGCGCAGTTGGTTGACCCATTACCTGACCTAGTTCTATTGGATTGGATGATCCCAGGCGGATCCGGTATTCAAGTGATTAAGCACATGAAACGTGACAGTGATACTCGCGATGTTCCTGTGATGATGCTAACAGCAAGGGGAGAAGAAGAAGATCGCGTAAAGGGATTGGAAGTTGGTGCAGATGACTATCTAATCAAGCCTTTTTCGCCTAAAGAGTTAGTCGCGCGAGTAAAAGCCATTTTACGCCGTATTTCGCCAATGGCGACTGAAGATATTATTGAAATGAATGGGTTAACACTCGACCCAACGTCTCACCGCGTTAGCAGTAACGATGTGCCTATTGATATGGGGCCAACGGAATATAAATTATTGCATTTCTTTATGACTCACCCCGAACGCGTATATAGCCGTGAACAGTTACTTAATTATGTGTGGGGGGCGAATGTGTATGTTGAAGATAGAACGGTTGATGTTCATATTCGTCGTCTCAGAAAAGCATTAGAGACGGAAGGACATGATAAAATGGTTCAAACGGTTCGTGGCACTGGCTACCGCTTTTCAGTGCGCTACTGAGAAATAACAGGAGATTCCAGTTTGCTTGAACGCTTATCATGGAAGCAGCTAGTTTGGGGGCTGTTTTTATTTATCTTACCAGCCTTAATATTGTCTATTTTTATCGGCCATCTAGCATGGCTTTTAGTGATTTCATTGGCGGCGGCCTTAATTTGGCATAGCTATAACCTGATGAAGCTTTCATATTGGTTATGGCTTGATCGCAGTATGCTTCCACCTGATGGCAAAGGGGGGTGGGAACCCATATTTTATGGCATCTACCAACTTCAACAACGAAACCGTAAACGCCGTCGTGAATTAGGCCAATTGATTAAACGCTTTCGCAGTGGGGCAGAGTCTTTACCGGATGCGGTTGTGATGATGACTCTTGAAGGTAACATTTTTTGGTGTAATCGGCATGCCCAGCACCTATTAGGTTTTCGTTGGCCGGAAGATAGCGGGCAACCTATTTTTAATTTATTGCGCTATCCTGACTTTAGTCGGTATTTCACGTTACAAAATTATGAGCAAGCGTTAACGATAGAGTTAAACAGTGGCGCTATTGTCGAATTTCGTATCTTGCCTTATAGCGAAGACCAGCTCCTAATGGTGGCTCGTGATGTCACTGAAAAGCGTCGCTTAGAAAAATCGCGTAGAGATTTCTTTGCGAACGTTAGTCATGAGCTACGGACACCGTTGACAGTCATTCAAGGGTATCTTGAAGTATTGGAAGACCAAGAAAATACTTCTCCGGCAAATAAAAAAGCCTTGATGGTGATGCAAGAGCAAGCACATCGGATGGATAATTTAGTGAAACAATTACTGCAATTATCTCGTATTGAAGTCGCGCCTCATATCAATTTAGATGAACAAGTGAATATTCCGGTCATTTTAAAAATGATAGAGCAGGAGGCGATAAGTTTAAGCCAAGGTCGGCAGCAATTGGTATTTTCAGTGGATGAAAAGTTACGTGTTTATGGTAATGAAGAGCAATTACGTAGTGCGGTAGCGAACCTTGTCTATAATGCCATTATGCACACACCGGAAGGGACGACAATTCGTGTAGGTTGGCAAAAAACACATAATGGCGCGCGCTTTAGTGTGACAGATAATGGTGCAGGGATCCCCGCAGAGCATATTCCTCGCTTAACGGAACGTTTTTATCGTGTTGATAAAGCGAGGTCTCGCCAAACTGGTGGGGGGACGGGGTTAGGTCTTGCTATCGTTAAGCATGCTTTGCAGCATCATAACAGCCAGTTAGTGATAACCAGTCAGTTAGGCAAGGGGAGTGAATTCTCATTTACCTTACCGCCGGTGTTAATTGTCGTAGATAAAAAGGCGAATAAAACAGCATAAAGAGGTCATGATTACCCGACTAAAAGCGGCATATAGCCGCTTGAGGTTGTTGACAAAGCGGGATAAAAGCGTAGTTTTTCCCGCTTTGTGTTATCAGCCGAAAATCAATAAATTGATTTCCTCGTTTATTTTTAAAGCCTACTCGACTTGCCGCCAAACATCATAGGTTTTTCAGCCGTCTGAAGCGGCATACAGCCGCTTTCACTGTTCTTGTACTCTAGAAAGCCAGTCTTTATATATTAGGCGTTCTTTCGGTATATGAGGCAATGTTTCTATATTCCATTGATTTATATTAAAAACATACTCAATTACTACAGAAATGCCTATTTTTATCTAGCAATCTCGAATTAGATATCATTAAACTCGAAGGAGAGTTGAGTGTTTATTGGTTGTTTTTTATTCAAATCATATAGCGCATATTGTTACTTTACTGACAGTAATCACTAGTTATAAAAAATACTTTAGAGTTTTATTCTTGTTTTTCGCTTTGCTCTTGCCTTTTTTCCCTATAAAAGTTTTACTTGTAGCCAGTTATTGGCGATTTTTTCTGTTTTTTGATTTTTAATCTTGCCTGATGTGATAAAACATACAGATTGTATTGTTTATCATCTTGTTAATTAGAATTCTATACCGCCACTTATAATTCAAAGAGTTACTTATTAGTGACTCTATATTTATTAACATTGTTACATAGATTCAACATAAAATATGGCTCATCGTTTAACATCCAGAGATATTCTTGCTTTAGGTTTTATGACCTTTGCGCTTTTTGTGGGGGCTGGAAATATCATATTTCCGCCTATGGTTGGTTTACAAGCAGGTGAACAAGTTTGGACGGCTGCATTAGGGTTCCTTGTTACAGGTGTCGGTCTCCCCGTTTTAACGGTCGTGGCATTAGCCAAAGTTGGAGGGGGCATTGAGGCACTGAGTACTCCAGTAGGAAAAACAGCAGGCTTATTGCTAGCGGTTGTCGCTTACCTCTCTGTGGGACCTTTATTTGCCACGCCACGTACTGCTACAGTGTCTTATAAAGTGGGTATTGCACCATTATTGGGTGGTGAATCTGACATCTCATTATTGATTTACAGCGCAATTTACTTTGTTTTGGTTATTGGTATTTCACTGTATCCAGGCAAGTTATTAGATAGTGTTGGGCATATATTGGCACCGGTCAAAATGCTTGCTTTGGCCATTTTAGGGGTTGCGGCAGTATTGTGGCCAGCGGGTCAACCAATACCATCAACGGATGAATATCGAGAGATGGCATTTTCGAATGGTTTCATTAACGGTTATCTAACGATGGACACATTGGGTGCAATGGTGTTCGGTATCGTTATCGTTAATGCAGCCCGTTCACGCGGCATTGAGAATTCGTCGTTGTTGACGCGCTATACCATGTGGGCAGGTTTGATTGCGGGTCTATTGTTGACACTGGTTTATCTATCCCTATTTAAATTGGGCGAAAATAGCGCTTCTATTATCCCAAACCCACAGGATGGTGCGGATATTTTGCATGCCTATGTTCAGTATACATTTGGTAATTACGGTAGCTTTTTCCTTGCGGTACTGATTTTTGTTGCCTGTATGGTGACTGCTGTTGGGCTGACTTGTGCTTGCGCAGAGTTCTTTAGTCGATATGTCCCCATTTCTTATCGCACATTAGTACTCATACTGGGGGTGTTTTCCATGGTGGTCTCTAACCTTGGTTTGAGTAAATTGATTGCCTTTTCAGTGCCTGTGCTTGTCGCGATTTATCCTCCATGTATTGTTTTGATCTTACTCAGCTTCACATTGAAATGGTGGCGTAATCCAAGTGTGGTCATTGCTCCTACGATGTTAACCAGTTTTATTGTTGGGTTAGTGGGGGCTGCCAAAGCTTCTGAGCATTTGAAAACCTATATTCCTGATTGGATGACGGCTATCCCACTATATCAGCAAGATTTAGCGTGGCTGTTGCCCTCTGTGATTGTGTTAGCTGTCGCGGCAGTGTGTGACCGAATGATTGAGCCAAGTAAGGCGCATAAACCTGTTTAATGACGAAAGGATTCACAGTAAAAAGGAGCCTAATGGCTCCTTTTTACTGTTAAATATAAGCTATCGGTAAAATTGGCTTACACGTCAGTTATTTCATCATATTCCCCATGAATACCGTATGTTGAGAACTGAAGCTGTGTTGGTTGAGGAATATTCGCTGTTGATTTTGTTGAGGCGCAAGGCGCTAGATGATTGAGCTGTTCTTGGGTGACCTCTGAAGCGTACTGCTTAATTTTATGAAGATTGAACACCTTACCGTTTTCAAATTCTGTCATCACATGGTTGATAATGTTATTGCCAAGGGTTGTGATGATGGTATTGATCTCTTTTGTCATACTTTGTGCATTTTCACGCTTTTGGCTTTCTGTGAGCCCTTGTGTATTAAAATCGATGGTTTTAATCGCCTTATTATATGAATTCATTGCGACATGATATGCGGTGTAGGGAGAACTATCTTTTAAATTAATATGTTCATCGGTTAATTCAAATTTGGTTATCACCGCATCTAACACTTTACTTTTTATTTGTTCGATTTCTACGGGTGTCAGCGTAATGGCCGTAGATTGGTGATTGGCTCTCCATTCTTCAATCGTAGCACACACTGCTGTATTGATAGTCCTAGCTATAGCGAGTGATCTTTCCAGCTGAGCATGTTGCTGACGTCCTTCTTCCATCAGGATTTGAACGATTTGGTTGTTTGATTGATATCGCGAATGAATTTTTCCTTCTTGATGACTCTTCGGTTGTTTTAAGTGTGAGAGTATATCCATCATTCTAAGGGTTCTTTGCGGGTGTTTAAGTCTATCTAATTTATTGACACTTTTAAGTTGTGCCTTAAGTTCACGTCTAACACCTTTTATTAATTCGGAATTGCTATGCTGTTGATAATCAGTCAGTAATTTTTCTTTATTAAAATGAATAAAACGGCCATTTAATGGGAATGTATAAGATTCATTTGTATTGCTGATACTGTCAACGTGGTTGGGCTGTAATCTCTGAGGGGATGAGTCTGCTGAACTTTTCGTTGAGCGAGTATTATGATTAGTGAAAACAAGGGCGGAAGGAGCCTCGTTTTTTGGAAATGTGTTGATCATAATAATTCCTTTGTTAATTGTATATTATGGAATTATATGAAACGCTGAATAAGCGTCTTTCAAAAAAAGAGACACGTTCCTCTTGGAAGATGAATCAATAACCGCAAAGGGATGTTCTGATCTCTAATATTAAAAAGCGGGATGGCTCCCGCTTGAGGTTGTTGACAAAGTGGGATAAAAGCGTGGTTTTTCCCCACTTTGTGTTATCAGCCGAAAATCAATAAATTGATTTTCCTCGTTTATTTTCAATAACCTATTCGACTTGCTGCCAAACATAATAGGTTTGGCAGCAGTCTAAAGCGGGATGGCTCCCGCTTTTTTGGAGAAGATTAATTCACGCCAACAGCACTTCCTGCTGGACGGCGAACATCGTTGGAACCGTAAATATAGCCTTGGCGAACTTTACCTGAGACGGCTGCGTCATTACCTGAGGAGTCTGTTTTAGCGCCTTTCGCATCCGGCACAGGCACCATAATTAGCTCAGCAGCTCCCCATGGCGTTTGTTCAACCATTTTATAGCCCATTTTATCGAGTAAGGCTAAGCTATCTTTAGATACTCCTCGTTCTTCATAGTAAACCTCGTCTGGTAACCATTGATGATGAATACGTGGTGCATTAACGGCTTCTTGAGGAGGCATGCCATGGTCGATAATGTTCAATGCAGTTTGTAATGTGATGGATATGATCCGTGAGCCGCCAGGAGAGCCAAGCACAAGGTATACATTGCCATCTTTCGTCACGATGGTTGGGCTCATTGATGACAATGGTCGTTTACCCGGAGCAATCGAATTTCTTTCCCCTTGGACTAATCCATACAGATTTTTTTCACCGACTTTAGTCGTGAAATCATCCATTTCATCATTTAAGAAAAAGCCCGTACCCGGTGGGATGACTACAGAACCGAAGCGACCATTAATGGTATAAGTCGTGGATACCGCATTGCCTTTATCATCGACCACAGAGTAGTGAGTGGTTTCAGGTTTTTCGTGAGGCCCGACACCCGGCTGCACTTGTGTTGATGGTGTCGCTTGACCTGGTTTGATCTCTTTGCGTAGCTCGTCAGCGTAGGCTTTACTTAACAATTTATCCGTTGGATTCTTAACGAAGGCAGGGTCGCCTAAGAAGGTATTTCTATCCATATAGGCATGGCGCATCGCTTCAGTTAGTGTATGGATATATTCTGCCGAGTTAAAACCCATTTCTTTGAGGTCATAGCCTTCTAAGATGTTGAGCGTTTGGCAAATCGTCACTCCCCCTGAGCTTGGTGGCGGTGCTGAAATGAACTTATAGCCGCGATAGGTACAGCTAACAGGGGTGGTATCGGTGATTGTATAATTAGCGAAATCTTTAGCGGTGAGTATTCCGCCGTTCTTTTTCGATGCTTCCTCAACAATTTTCGGGATCTCTCCTTCATAAAAGGCGCTAGGGCCTTCTTTAGCAATTTTTTCGAGGGTATTTGCTAGGTCAGTTTGAACGAGCAAATCACCGGGTTGGAAAGGGCTACCATCCGGTTTTAAAAAGATACGCGCGACTTCAGGGTCCTGCTTAAATCGTTCAGTGGTTGTATCGAGAACATCGGTATCCGCCCGTGTTAAAACAAAGCCCTCTCGGGCTAATTTAATGGCGGGTGCCATCACTTGCTGGCGGCTCATTGAACCGTATTTTTCGAGCGCGTAATCAAGCCCTTTTACTGTTCCGGGGACGCCAGATGCTAAGTAACCGTAAAGACTTGCGCCTTCTATTAAGTTGCCATTGTTATCTAAGTACATATTGGCGCTAGCCGCATCAGGGGCAGTTTCACGGAAATTGATAAAAATATCTTTACCATCAGCAAGGTGGAGAGTCATAAAACCGCCTCCACCAATATTACCGCAGCATGGGTTTACGACCGCTTGAGCGTAACCTACAGCCACGGCAGCATCGACAGCATTCCCACCTGAATTAAGAATATCAGCGCCAATTTGAGAGGCTAAGTGCTGGGAAGATACCACCATCCCTTTTTTGGCTTCCACTGCTGGCTCTGAGGCTGCAAACAGCTGAGGTGAGATAAGTAGCGAAAGTAATAAGGCAGAAGGGCGCCATGATGTTTTTATCATTCGTATCTCCCGATAATTAAAATAGTATAGGGTTATTATGATGTTGTGTAACACAAATGACTAAATGGGTCGATTTGTTAATCAATTGTGTATTTTATGTATAGCACAAAATAGATGAGCAGGCCGAGAGATCGGTATGAGAATATGATTAAAATGAGAGGAAATAAATTTTATTCTCGAGCCTAGAGAAGGGAAGAGTAGAGCCCTAGGCGAGAGCTCTACCGAAATGAGTTAACTTATTTTGCATTGAATAATGCGATGTGGATCCAACCATTGTTCGTCAGCACTAGTGGTGATTGCTGCGATTTTTCAGCGCGTTCTTGGGCTGATTTGATTTGTGGGTATGCGGCGATGACTTTTTCATTTTTAGCCCATGGCGCAACATCTTCAATTTTTTGTTTGAAGTTAGCGATAGAAATTTTTTGCCCGCCACGTTCAGCTGGCTCAGTAAAGTTGGTCACTTCCGTTACAACGAGTTTACCTGTACAGAAACTCCCGCGTCCTGAAAATTCAGCCTTGGTTTCATCAAAGAATTTTTGACCTTCATTAGTCAGTGTAAATTCAACGCCCTCACCTGATTTTTCTTTGCCCCACATATCCTTGATGACAATTTCTTTTTCTGATTTATTTAATAGCCCAGCATCAACTAAACTGTTTAATTGTTCTATTTTTGTCGCATTTGATTGAGCTAAAAACCCCGCAGGAAAGGCTCCTGTATTAATACAAATAGCCGGTTTAGTATCGAGATAATCTTGAATAGACTTTTTGAAATTACTTTCAGAAGCAGTTTGGTTATTATCGCAGCCAGCGAGGAAAGTCGCTGCAATAGCAAGAGAAGCTAACATTTTAAATTTCATTGTATTCCTATCCTAATCGACTTACGTATATTTATTGCTGTTATAAAGATCATTATAACGACTATGATGACGATATTTTTGTAACTATTTGATATAAAAATAATTTACGTATCGAGATATAGATGATTAACAGACTTACCCCAAAAATATCATTAAATTCAATAAGGCTTATTTAATAGTGAATGTAACTATTTGTTGATAAATGTAACCATATTATAAATGTTCACCACATGAAAGTATGAGGCGCTATATATCATTTGATATATGGTTTTTTATCTTCAATTGAGAATTTTCTGGTCTGAGATATTTAAAAAAGGAAGAAAAAACAGAAGGAAATAACAGGGAAAATGAGAACGATACCTAAAAGGCCAGCATAAAATTATGCTGGCCCATAAAAACTGAAAAGATCTAATTACAGACCCGTTGCGTTTTTAGTCAGGTAGTCTGCAACACCTTTAGGAGATGCATTCATACCTTCTTTACCTTTTTCCCACTGAGCTGGGCAAACATCACCGTGCTCTTCGTGGAATTGCAGCGCATCAACCATACGCAGCATTTCATCGATGTTACGGCCTAGTGGCAGGTCGTTAACGACTTGGTGGCGAACAACACCATTTTTATCGACTAAGAAAGAACCACGCAGAGCAACACCTGCTTCTGGGTGTTCAATGCCGTAAGCTTTCATAATTTCGCGTTTGATATCAGCAACCATTGGGTATTTAACTTCACCAATACCACCGTTATCAACCGGTGTTTTACGCCATGCGTTGTGAACGAATTCAGAGTCAAAAGAAACACCAACGATTTCAACGCCGCGTTTTTTGAATTCATCATAACGATGATCGAATGCGATCAACTCAGAAGGGCAAACGAAAGTGAAGTCCATTGGCCAGAAGAAGATCACTGCTGGGCGGCCGTTTAGGTGTTTTTTCAGGTTGAAGTTATCAACAATTTCACCGTTACCTAGAACAGCTGCTGCGGTAAAATCAGGGGCTTGACGTGTTACCAGAACCATAATTTACTCCTATGAGTGTTAATTAAAGGTTTTATACCCATAATAATGTAAACTGCTTAGGTGTGGGGTTCACTAAACTCCCTGCGCACTCAATGGTGCTGTTAGGGGGAGTGGTTATTTTCCGCCTACAAGCAGCTCAAAATATTTGGGCTATATCTCAAGAGAGAATATGAAATTCCCTACAAAGAATAAAGGTATAAATACCAATCGTTGTGATAGTTTTTACCTATTGATTGTAACAATTTATCAGATTAATAACAATAAGATAGTTTGATTGTTGTGAAGTGCAAGCTTAAATTTTGCATTGATATTAATAGGTTTTTTAATTTATTGATCTTTATAACTAAATTAATATTGATAGATGATATTTATTGACATTGTGACTCTTTTCTACTCTTGAATTACGTCATAGCCGCGTTTTATGAAATCATTCAGTTCTTGATTGCTTCTACTATGTCTGATGCTGAATTTATTAGCAGTTTAATTTATTGATAAAAATACATTAGCGAAGCATAGAGGTATACGAATGATTGGTAAAATAGTCTCAGAGTCTGTTATGACGCCCAAAAGCGCCCACATCGGTCAGACAAAAAGCCACCGTCCAACGGCTAAACTGTGAATCAGGTGAGTCAAAACGCGACCGTTAGGAGCAGCGGATATCACAATACTATGGTGGTCAGTAATACCTTATCCGTCGCGCCGAATATCATTAAATTAAAAAATAATAATGAGACGTTTAGTTTACCCTCGAAGAATGCGGTTATTTATAGTCCATTTGGTCATCAAGATATGATTTGCCAAGCATTGAGAATCAATACACCTAGAGTTTTGAAAAATAAAGCTGCATTACCCTTATTGAGCTCGAAATTATTGCGTCCGATGCTGCAAGAATCGGTGAGGGAATTTAAAAAAAGTGAGCTACAGGGAAAGTTAAAGAATGGGGCTGTTTATGACCAAAAATTGACTCCTTTAATTGCAGAGCATGGGCTTGCAACGGTACATGATGCGATTTTACAAGGTGGTATAGCGCTCAATAAGAATGCAGTGACTGTATTGGGGGAATATAAGGCATTGAACCAATTGCAGTTAGAGTTAAAGTCATCACAAAAAATAGACACAATTTATGTTATTGGGCATGGTGAAGCAGGGCAGCCTTATCTCTATGAAACGAGCAAAATAGGTTGTCGGCAAAAACATGTTGCAGATGTGATGAAGGAAATCTATGCATCACTAGGCAATAAAATCGCCAGCAATGTAAAAATTAAATTGACTGCTTGTGAAAGCGCCGATGCTGAGAAACTTGACTCATTTAACCAATTAACACAAAAAAAGCGAATTGATAAAAATCATACTCATTCACTAGCTGCTCACGCCAAAATAGAAGCCCAAAAAGTCGTGCCAGAAGCTCGCATTTATGGCTATCACGGTATTGGGATCTCAAGAGGCAGCGATTACCTTTCTAAGGCTCAATGTTTAGATTCTGATTTTGATAGTAAAACGGGGCAGGTAACTCATTGGGTGAATGCAAAATCCGTTCGGGAAACGTTTTAATCGAACATTCATTTATGGCTATTATTTTTGCGAAATCATGTAACGGCTTGTCATGGCATGAGGGTGTCTAAGAAAAGCGTGAGTTTTTCACAAGCGCCATCATTTGTGGGTAAAACTGGAAAAAAATTTTTTCAAGTTGCGCATATTGCAATAAAAAATCGTCATATGAACCACTAAGTGCTTGTAATTTTGGTCGTCTGCGAGCCATACCATTTAATGATTTACCAATGTAGGCTTTATCTGCATAGCGCGTTAGCCAGTGCTGCGGCCAAAGAAACTCATTCAGCTCCTGAAACTTTTCAGGAGTATGGGAGAGGTTTGGCTCTATTTGATGGCGAGCATAATGAATAAAGTCAGTTAGGTTAATATGCGGTTCAACCTTAGACCAATGCAAAGACAGAAAATGATCCCATACGAGATCTAACGTGATTGGTGCGACTCGCCGGTAATCCGTTCTGAATAGCAGACGCGCCTCTTTGACCAAGGGGTGCGAATCCGTTGCCTTATCAACAGCTCGGTGCATCATGATACCCGCGACGACATCTGGCGCATACAGGCCTTCAGGGTTGCCACGTACAAAATCAGCCATGATATTGCCGAGTAATGAGGAGTTAGCGGTATAAGCCAAGTGTAAATGAGCGAGAAAGTTCATGATCCTTATCATATACCTGATGCTTAACAAATTATAGTGATGTTCGTTGTTTAAACATTGTTTGAGCTACCTACGGTTATCTGTTTTGCAGTGTCAATGAGTGGTAAGCCGCTTTGTCATTAGGTATTGACGAACAAAAGAGAACGATAATAGCCCCTTTAGAGAAACAGGGAATAGGGCTACTTTGCTAAATATTTGTTAAATGTGGGGAGTTTTTTCAGCAAAAATACGCTTATTTCTTGCGCCTTTGAGTGCTCAGCACTAGACTAGTCGCCTGTTTTTTTAGATTGAAGTTAAGACAATGCGTGTTTCTGATTTTACTTTTGAGTTACCTGAAGAATTAATTGCCCACTATCCTCAAGCGCAGCGAAGCGCATGCAGGCTGCTTAGCCTTGATGGCCCAACGGGGCAGCTCACGCATGGCATTTTTACCGATATTCTTGAGAAATTGGAGCCGGGTGACTTGCTCGTTTTTAACAATACTCGTGTTATTCCAGCAAGGCTATTTGGCCGTAAGGCGAGTGGTGGTAAAATCGAAATGCTCGTTGAAAGAATGTTAGATGAGCACCGCGTGCTTGCGCATATCAGAGCTTCTAAAGCACCAAAAGAAGGTGCTGAGCTGATTTTAGGTGAAGACGAAAGCGTCAAGGCGACCATGGTCGCTCGTCATGATACCTTGTTTGAAGTGCAATTTGATGATGAGCGTGACGTGCTGAGTATCCTCAATCAAATTGGTCATATGCCGTTGCCTCCTTATATCGATCGTCCAGACGAAGAAGCCGATAAAGAATTATATCAAACTGTTTATAGTCAGCGCCCTGGTGCTGTTGCGGCACCAACAGCGGGATTACATTTTGATGAGCCTTTGCTGGAAGCATTGCGTGAAAAAGGTGTGGAAATGGCGTTTGTCACATTGCATGTAGGTGCAGGTACGTTCCAGCCCGTGCGAGTCGATACCATTGAAGACCATGTCATGCATTCAGAATATGCGGAAGTTCCCCAAGATGTTGTCGATGCGGTATTGGCTTGTAAGGCCCGAGGTAATCGCGTTATTGCGGTAGGAACGACATCCGTCCGCTCATTGGAAAGTGCGGCTCAAGCCAGTAAAGACACTTTAATCGCACCTTTTTTTGATGATACGCAAATCTTTATTTATCCAGGTTATGAATATCAAGTGATTGATGCGTTGATTACTAACTTTCATCTACCAGAATCGACATTAATTATGTTGGTTTCTGCCTTTGCAGGATACCAACATACTATGCAAGCTTACAAAGAAGCGGTAGCACAACAGTACCGTTTCTTTAGTTATGGTGATGCTATGTTTATCACCCGTAATCCCGATGCTCGTTTAGAGCAGATTGGAGAGTCGTTTGATTTAGGCGATGGCAACGCCACTAGCCTGTAAAGTTAATATCAGCATCGGACTGTTTTTCTGGTGCTAGGAGAAATAAACGTGAAATATGAATTACACACCACGGATGGCAATGCACGTCGTGGTCGTTTAGTGTTTGAACGCGGAGTCGTAGAAACGCCGGCATTTATGCCTGTGGGTACCTATGGTACGGTCAAGGGAATGACGCCTGAAGAAGTACAAGAAACGGGCGCTCAAATCCTACTTGGGAATACCTTTCATCTCTGGTTACGCCCAGGGCAAGAGATTATGAAATTGCATGGGGATTTACATGATTTCATGCAGTGGCAAGGGCCGATCTTGACAGATTCAGGCGGCTTTCAAGTCTTTAGTCTCGGCGCTATGCGTAAAATTAAAGAGGAAGGTGTGCATTTCCGCAATCCAATCAATGGCGAAAAAGTCTTCTTAAGCCCAGAAAAATCGATGGAAATTCAGTACGATCTTGGCTCGGACATCGTCATGATTTTTGATGAGTGTACGCCATATCCCGCGGATTGGGATTATGCAAAAACATCCATGGAGATGTCTTTACGTTGGGCCGCGCGTAGCCGTCAACGTTTTGACGAATTAAACAACAAGAATGCGTTGTTTGGCATTATCCAAGGGAGTGTTTACGAAGATTTACGTGATATTTCGGTTAAGGGGCTGGTAGAAATTGGTTTTGATGGGTACGCTGTAGGCGGCCTCGCGGTGGGTGAGCCAAAAGAAGATATGCACCGTATTTTAGAGCATGTATGTCCACAGATTCCAGCTGATAAACCCCGTTATCTTATGGGTGTCGGTAAACCTGAAGATTTAGTCGAAGGTGTACGCCGTGGTATCGATATGTTCGATTGTGTGATGCCAACTCGAAATGCACGAAATGGACATTTATTTGTCACTAATGGCGTGGTAAAAATTCGTAATGCGAAGTATAAATCAGATACTTCAACACTCGATCCGGAATGTGATTGTTATACTTGCCGCCATTATAGTCGAGCTTATTTACATCATCTCGACCGTTGTAATGAAATTCTTGGCGCAAGACTAAATACCATTCATAATTTACGTTATTATCAGCGTTTGATGGCTGGCATTCGTCAAGCGATTGAAGAGGGTAACTTTGAACAGTTTGCCCAAGATTTTTACCAGAAGATTGGCAAAAGCCAACCTTCTTTAAATATGGAATGAATTTAAGTGCCAAATAGGCTTAATCTGTGTAGCATATTAAGCCTTGCTGTACTTATGTTTTAAATAGCGTTCAATAACAATGAGGAAAGTTGAATGAGTTTTTTTATTTCTGAAGCAGCGGCATCTGCAGGCGCTCCAGCACAGGGTAGCCCGTACACGATGGTCATTATGCTCGTCGTTTTCGCCCTGATCTTCTATTTTATGATCCTACGTCCACAGCAAAAACGTGCTAAAGAGCACCGTAAGCTGATGGAATCCATTACGAAGGGTGATGAAGTTTTGACAACGGGTGGTTTGATCGGACGTGTAACCAAAGTTTCTGAAACAGGCTATGTTGTTCTTGAACTCAGTGAGAACACTGAAGTAACTATCAAACGTGATTTCGTTGCTGCTGTTTTACCTAAAGGCACAATGAAAGCTATTTAATTTCTGATTTTCCCGAAGGGAACTGCCGTGCTAAACCGTTATCCTTTGTGGAAGTATCTGATGCTGATCGCTGCGATCCTCATCGGTCTGCTTTATGCGCTTCCAAACCTATATGGTGAGGATCCGGCTGTTCAGATCACTGGCGTGCGGGGAACCGCCGCCAATGAACAAACGCTGATCCAAGTCCAAAAAACGTTAGAAAAAGACAATATCCAAAGCAAGTCTATTGCCTTGGAAAATGGGGCTGTATTAGCCCGATTCAACAACTCAGATATTCAGTTGCGCGCTCGTGAAGCTTTAGTTAGCGCCTTGGGTGATCAATACGTTGTTGCATTAAACCTTGCACCTGCAACACCGAAATGGCTTGAAATGATCGGTGGTGAGCCGATGAAACTCGGCCTTGACTTGCGTGGTGGGGTTCACTTCCTAATGGAAGTTGATATGGACACTGCATTAGGTAAATTGCAGGAACAAAACATGGACGGTATACGTAATGACTTGCGCCAAGCAGGCATTCCGTACTCTTCTATCCGTAAAGGCGACAATTACAGCGTTGAAGTCCGTTTCCGTAACGCTGATGACCGTAGCCTAGCAGAGAAAACATTGGCTCGTAAATTCCAAGACTTAGTGTTTTCTGATGGTGGCAATAATACCATGACTGCTGTCATGACGGATGAGCGTCTACGTGAGGCTCGTAACTATGCCGTATCTCAAAACATTACTATCATTCGTAACCGTGTGAACCAATTAGGGGTTGCAGAACCTTTAGTTCAGCGTCAAGGTGCGGAGCGTATTGTTGTTGAGTTACCGGGTATTCAAGATACCGCCCGTGCTAAAGAAATTTTAGGTGCAACAGCAACCCTAGAGTTCCGTTTAGTCAACCAAAGCGTTGATCCATCGGCTGCTGAAAGTGGACGTGTGCCTGGTGATTCCGAAGTTAAGTATGATCGAAATGGCGTGCCTTACGTGTTGTATAAGCGTGTTATTTTGACCGGTGACCATATCACTGACTCAACTTCAGGCGGTGATGAAAACGGTGCACCTCAAGTTAGCATCGGTTTGGATAGTGCTGGTGGCTCTATCATGTCTGATTTTACTCGTGATAATCAGGGTAAACTCATGGCAACCCTGTTTGTTGAATATAAAGACAGTGGTAAACGAGATGCCGAAGGCCGCGCTATCTTGATGAAAGATGAGAAAGTGATTAACGCTGCGAACATTTCAGCGCGTTTCGGTAGTCAATTCCGTATCACCGGTATCAATGATCCAAATGAAGCACGCCAGTTATCATTGCTGTTACGTGCGGGTGCGTTAATTGCACCAATCCAAATCGTTGAAGAGCGTACCATTGGTCCAACGCTTGGTTTGCAGAATATTGAACAAGGTTTGAAAGCGTGTTTGGCAGGCCTGTTAGCATCAATTCTATTTATGATTATTTACTATCGTAAGTTTGGTTTGATTGCCAGTACTGCACTATTTGCAAACTTGATCATGATTGTTGGTGTGATGTCGCTGTTACCGGGTGCAACACTGACAATGCCTGGTATTGCGGGGATTGTGTTGACCCTTGCCGTTGCCGTTGATGCGAACGTTTTGATTAACGAACGTATCAAAGAAGAATTGCGTAATGGGCGTTCCGTCCAGCAATCTATTCATGAAGGTTATAAAGGCGCATTCTCAAGTATTATTGACGCAAACCTGACTACGCTTATCACTGCCATTATTCTGTATGCAGTGGGAACCGGGTCAATCAAAGGCTTTGCAATTACGACAGCTATCGGTGTCGCCACCTCTATGTTTACAGCCATTATCGGTACACGTGCTATCGTGAACCTGCTATATGGTGGTAAGCGTATCAACAAGCTGTCAATTTAAGGAGCACGTTGTGGCACAGGATTATACTGTTGAACAATTGAACTATGGCCGTAAAGTCTATGACTTTATGCGCTGGGACAACGTTGCCTTTGGGATTTCTATCGTACTGCTGATCGCATCTTTTGTGGTCATCGGGGTTAAAGGGTTCAACTGGGGACTTGATTTCACGGGGGGGACGGTAATCGAGATCAACCTGAGTCAGCCTGCTGACTTGGATAAGATTCGTGATAGTCTTTCTAATACGGACCACAAAGACCCTCTGATCCAAAACTTTGGTAGTAGCCGTGACATTATGATCCGTCTACCCCCTATCGAAGGTGTGGCGGGTCAAGAAGTTGGTAAAGAGATCATCACTATCATCAATAAAAATGTTGATGAACAGGCGACAGTTAAGCGGATTGAGTTTGTGGGGCCAAGTGTTGGCGCTGAATTGGCTCAAACAGGCGCACTGGCATTGTTAACCGCGCTTATCTGTATTCTGATTTATGTTGGTTTCCGCTTTGAATGGCGTCTTGCTGCGGGTGCGGTATTAGCACTTGCCCATGACGTTATCATTACATTAGGTATCTTATCGTTATTCCATATTGAGATCGATATGACGATTGTTGCGTCATTGATGTCTGTTATTGGTTATTCACTGAACGACAGTATCGTAGTATCTGACCGTATTCGTGAAAATTTCCGTAAGATCCGTCGCGGTACACCTTATGAAATCATGAACGTCTCTCTTACCCAAACATTAAGCCGTACCATTATGACATCTGCAACCACATTACTGGTGGTTTTGATGCTGTATATATTTGGTGGCGCAATGTTAGAAGGCTTCTCATTGGTAATGTTGATTGGTGTCACTATTGGTACTATCTCATCTATCTATGTTGCTTCTGCATTAGCATTGAAGATGGGAATGAGACGTGAGCATTTACTTCCTCCTAAAGTTGAGAAAGAAGGTGCAGACCAAGAGTCTTTACTGCCTTAATCTGATTTAGCAGAAGGCCTGTCATGCTAGTAGGCCAATTAACGCTATCTTTTGGGTTTTGAAAAGCGAGCTAAAAACGTGAAACACCCCGTTAGACTGCAAATGTACAGTCTTGCGGGGTGTTTTTTATTGAGCTCTGGGTTACACTGTTTACCCGAAATAAGAATCAGGAAACACTATGCACTGCCCATTTTGCTCAGCTGTAGATACGAAAGTAATTGACTCGCGTCTAGTTGGTGAAGGCTCTCAAGTGCGCAGGCGCCGTCAATGTCTGCTTTGCCATGAACGCTTCACCACCTTTGAAGTGGCTGAACTTGTTATGCCACGGGTAATTAAAAGTGATGAAATACGTGAACCGTTTGATGAAGAAAAACTTAGCCGAGGCATGCAAAAAGCCTTGGAAAAACGCCCTGTAAGTGCAGATGCGGTTGAACAGGCGATTATTTCTATCAAATCACAACTCCGTGCAACGGGTGAAAGAGAAATCCCTTCTAAATTGATTGGTAATTTAGTGATGGATGAGTTGAAAAAGTTGGATAAAGTCGCTTATATCCGTTTTGCCTCGGTTTACCGCAGTTTTGAAGATGTGCGGGAATTTGGCGAAGAAATCGCTAAATTACAGGATTAATAACATGATTGAACAAGACCGCATCTACATGGCGCGGGCGCTTGAGCTTGCCCAAAAAGGTCGTTTTACTACGTCACCAAACCCAAATGTTGGCTGTGTTATTGTACGTGATGGCGAAATTGTGGGTGAAGGCTACCACCAGAAGGCTGGGGAGCCTCACGCTGAAGTTCATGCTTTGCGTATGGCAGGGGAAAACGCAAAAGGTGCAACCGCCTATGTCACATTAGAGCCGTGTAGCCATCATGGTCGTACACCACCTTGTGCTGAAGCTTTAATTAAAGCCGGTGTTAGCCGTGTTGTGGCCGCTATGCAAGACCCTAACCCACAAGTTGCAGGTCGTGGCCTATATATGCTGTCTCAAGCAGGTATCGAAACGGCCAGTGGGGTTTTGATGGAGCAAGCTGAGCGATTAAATCAAGGCTTTCTCAAGCGCATGCGTACAGCATTCCCTTATGTTCAATTGAAACTGGCAGCCTCTCTTGATGGTAAGACAGCGCTTGCCTCTGGCGAAAGTAAATGGATTACCTCTGCCGCTGCTCGGCAGGATGTTCAAGTATTGCGAGCGCAGGCAAGCGCCATCTTAAGTACCAGCAGTACCGTATTAGCAGATGATCCTTCTTTGACTGTTCGATGGAATGAGTTACCAGAAAATATACAAACTATTTACCCAGAAAAGACGGTACGTCAGCCTATTCGAATTGTGTTGGATCAGCAGAACAAAGTCACGGCAGAGCATAAGGTGACTCAATTATCAGGTGAATGTTGGCTTGTACGCCCACAACCTGACGTCGATGCCGTATGGCAGGGGCAAGTTGAACAATTAGCGATACCCAGTGACGACAATGGCATTGACTTAGTGATTCTGATGATGCAGCTCGCTAAGCGTAATGTGAACAGTATATGGGTAGAAGCAGGACCAACACTGGCCGGATCGTTACTTAAGCTCGGTTTAGTGGATGAGCTTATTGTTTATATTGCACCTAAACTGCTAGGCGATACCGCGCACGGATTAGTCAATTTTCCGGCTCTTGCGCATTTGTCTGATGCGCCAAAATTTGCATTTACGGATGTGCAAAAGGTTGGTGATGATCTACGTGTTAGACTACGTCCCGTGTGGTAATAAAAGTTTTTTATCGTTTTGCTAAAATTCAACCACGCGATTAATGAAAGAATGTGATAAAATCCGCGCCCCACGGGTTGTATACTGTTCATCATTCGAGGTGCAGCTCGGTAATAAGTGAAAGCGTCGCTAGATGTATAGTTCGCTGTATGACTAGGGCGAATGGGGTTCTTACCGTAGGTAAGGTAAAACGCTGCAACCTGAAGCATGACGAGTATAATTAATATTAAAGGAAGGCTATGAACGTAATTAAAGGTGTTGTTGCCGCGCCACAAGCGCGTGTCGCCATTGCAATCGCTCGTTTTAACAACTTTATTAATGATAGTCTGCTGGACGGTGCTGTTGATGCTTTAGAGCGTATCGGCCAAGTTTCTCAAGACAACATTACTGTTGTGTGGGTACCGGGGGCTTATGAGCTACCACTAACAGTTAAGGCGTTAGCTGAAACGAAAAAATATGATGCAGTCATTGCGTTAGGCACGGTTATCCGTGGTGGAACCGCCCATTTCGAGTTTGTTGCAGGAGAGTGTAGCTCAGGCCTATCTCATGTAGCAATGAACAGTGAAATTCCTGTCACTTTTGGTGTTCTGACCACAGAGAATATTGAGCAAGCGATTGAACGCGCTGGCACTAAAGCTGGTAACAAAGGTGCTGAAGCAGCACTGACAGCATTAGAAATGATTAATGTACTTAAAGCTGTAAAAGGCTGATTTAGTTTTTATTTAAGGGGAATCTTGTGAAACCTGCTGCTCGTCGCCGCGCTCGTGAGTGTGCTGTGCAAGCCATCTATTCATGGCAATTATCCGGTAATAACGTTTCCGATGTGGAATATGAATTTATTGCTGAACAGGACATGTCTGACGTTGACGTTATTTATTTTCGTGAACTGTTATCTGGAGTAGCGAATAACGCTGCGAAATTGGATCAACTCATGGCTCCTTTCTTATCTCGCCAACTCGAAGAGCTGGGACAGGTAGAGAAAGCGATTTTACGTGTTGCTATGTATGAACTTAGCTACCGTGAAGATGTCCCTTATAAAGTTGCTATTAATGAAGGCATTGAACTTGCTAAAGTATTCGGTGCAGAAGATAGCCATAAATTTGTTAATGGTGTACTTGATAAGGCTGCGCCAGCTGTTCGTCGTAAAAAATAAACATTGATCAGGGTTCCCTCCTGTAATACTACAGTAGTAATGAGGTAGGCTGGGTTCCAGCCTATCTTTATATTTTATGCGTATGTATCCATGATAAATATGATACTAGGCATAGCGAAAATGGAAAAGCTACCATGTCATATGGCGAATTTGACCTCATCGCACGTTTCTTTAACCGTCAAACTACCAATCGACGGGATGTGAATATCGGTATTGGTGATGACTGTGCGTTGATGACCATACCAGAAAAACAGCAGCTTGCTGTCAGTACTGATACACTGGTTTCTGGTATTCATTTCCTACCTGAAATTTCCCCTGCGGATCTAGCCTACAAATCATTAGCCTCTAATTTAAGTGATCTTGCTGCGATGGGGGCGGATCCTGCTTGGGTTTCACTGGCGATTACATTACCTCATGTTGACCTCCATTGGTTAGAGCAATTCAGTGATAGCTTGTTTGAGCAGATTAATTATTACGGTATGCAGTTAATTGGTGGAGACACCACGCGTGGCCCGATGAGTTTAACTTATACGGTACATGGCTTAGTGCCACATGGAAAAGCGTTGTCACGGTCAGGGGCTCGTAATGGAGACTGGATATATGTGACGGGGACACTGGGTGATAGCGCTGCCGGTCTAGCAATATTGCAGGGCAGGTTAGATATCCAAGATGAAAAGCAAAAAGCATGGTTACTGGGACGCCATTTGCGTCCTCAGCCACGTATTTTGCAAGGCCAAGCATTACGCAATCTGGCCTCTTCCGCCATTGATATTTCAGATGGATTAATTTCCGATCTAAACCATATCTTGAAAGCTAGCGGCTGTGGTGCACGTATTAATCTTGATGCATTACCACTTTCTGAAGCATTACAGCAAAACTGTTCCGTAGAGCAAGCGCGTATTTGGTCTCTCAGTGGCGGCGAGGATTATGAGCTTTGCTTCACAGTTCCTGAGATAAACCGTGGTGCACTCGAAATGGCACTAGCGCATACCGGTGCCAACTTTACTTGTATTGGGCAGATCAAACCGCAATCTGAGGGGATCAGTTATTATTGTGATAATCAGGTTGTAGATGTGGCATTAAAAGGATTTGATCATTTTGTATTAGAAAATATTGATAATTAATCCTAGATAATAACGCATAAAAAAATCAGCCCGTGTCAGTCATTGTCACGGGCTTTTTTATTATTATTGATCGCAACAGATCGTTATAAAGGGATCTTGAATCCATAAAATATTTTATTTTATATTTTGCTGGCAAAATAATGCTGAGATAATTTATATAAAAGAATAAACAGGCTTATTAGTATAAATACTTACATATAAAGAGGGGGATTAAGTATTCTTTAAGTGTATGAATAAAAAGTCATTTTTTATTCATAAAAGAAAGCTGCCAAAAGGCAGCTAAAACAAAAATGAGGCGTAGATCTCATATAAATATGAGATATTTATGTCAATATTGACAAAATTCTTATGAGGGTAAATAGATGTTAAATCCATACTGAACTTTATTTGAGATAAAAGCAAGATCCTTTTTAAAAGAAATTTGCTTGAAATTGATCTAACTAATGATCCCGCTAATTTTATACTGAGATATTAAAAAATATGAGTGCAATTCAACATTAAATTACAGAGGGAATAGGATGAAGTACCAAGAAAAAACAGGTATTGCTTGTTACCCTAACAATACCTGTCTATTTTAGACACTACAGTTTTTGTTGATAGTGCTCGATAGCGTTCAGAATGCCTTGGCTATCTAAACCGAGATCTGCAATAAGCTCATCTTGACTACCTTGAGGAATAAAGAAGTCAGGTAATCCAAGGTTTAATACGGGGATCATCTTGCGCTCGCGCATCAGAAATTCGTTAATACCACTACCCGCACCACCCATGATGGCATTCTCTTCTAGCGTCACTAACATTTCATGACTATTTGCCATTTCCAAAATTAATTCTTCATCCAATGGTTTCACAAAACGCATATCAACCACGGTTGCATTAAGTTCTTCAGCGGCAACTAATGCATGCTTGAGCAAAGTACCAAAGCAGAGGATCGCCACCTTCTCACCTTGGCGTCGAATGACTCCTTTACCAATCGGCAGGGTTTCGAGAGGTTGAAGCTCAGCACCTGTTCCTGTTCCTCGAGGATAGCGAACAGCACTTGGGCCTTCTTTATAGTGGTAGCCTGTATGCAGCATTTGACGACATTCATTTTCATCACTTGGCGTCATGATCACCAATGTTGGGATACAACGGAGATAGGAGATATCAAAAGCACCTTGATGAGTCTGACCATCTGCACCAACAATCCCAGCACGATCAATAGCAAATAAAACAGGCACTTTTTGGATCGCGATATCGTGGATCACTTGGTCGTAGCCGCGTTGTAGGAAAGTGGAGTAAATTGCAACAATAGGATTGTAGCCTCCGATAGCTAAGCCAGCAGCAAAGGTCACCGCATGCTGTTCGGCGATAGCAACGTCAAAGTACTGGTCGGGGTACTCTTTTGAAAAACGCACCATACCGGAACCTTCACGCATTGCAGGTGTGATCGCCATGAGTTTGCTATCATTCTGTGCTTCATCACACAGCCAATCGCCAAAAATTTTAGAGAATGTAGGCCCCGTTTCTTTGCTTTTAGGTAAAGTAAAAGTGCTAGGGTCAAATTTAGGCACAGCATGCCAGCTAATTGGATCTTTTTCGGCTGGTTCATAGCCACGACCTTTTTTGGTCATGATATGTAAGAACTGAGGGCCTTTTAGATCGCGCATATTTTTCAGCGTCTGTACGAGCGCAACAACATCATGACCATCAACTGGACCGATGTAGTTAAAACCAAGCTCTTCAAACATGGTGCCTGGAACAACCATACCTTTGATATGCTCTTCGGTTTTCTTTAAGAGCTCTTTAATCGGCGGCATGTTCGAGAACACTTTTTTTCCACCTTCACGTAAGGTGGTATAAAGCTTGCCAGAAAGTAAATGCGCAAGGTGATTATTAAGTGCTCCAACATTCTCAGAAATAGACATTTCATTGTCATTAAGAATGACTAACATATCCGGCGCGACATCACCAGCATGGTTCATCGCTTCAAAAGCCATGCCGGCAGTAATTGCGCCGTCACCAATCACACAGACGGTTTTACGATTCCTATCTTCTTTTTCAGCGGCAATAGCCATACCTAAGCCGGCACTGATTGAAGTTGATGAGTGGCCGACACTGAGTACGTCATATTCACTTTCATCACGCCAAGGAAAGGGATGTAAGCCATTTTTTTGGCGAATGGTATCGATACGATCGCGGCGTCCCGTCAAAATTTTATGTGGGTAGGCTTGATGACCGACATCCCAAACGAGGTTATCGAAAGGGGTTTTATAGACATAATGTAATGCGACGGTGAGTTCAACGGCGCCTAAACCAGAGGCAAAATGACCGCTAGATCGACCAACACTACTAAGTAAAAATTGCCTGAGTTCATCACATAGCTTAGGCAGGCTTTCTTTCGGTAGCAAACGAAGCTCTTCCGGTGTTTCTGCCAGCGCTAGTGTTGGATACTTAGCGATATCAATACTCATTAGGGGCTCACTACTATTATAATTGTTAAAAGGTAATATACTCGTCATATATCCAGTTGCCGCATTGTTGACTAGGCCCAACCCTATGGGGCATCTAGTTTGCGGTGCTGTTAGCGACTTATTGGTTGTTCGCTCAGCGGTACTACGAATTATTTAGAGTATAACGCTGGGTAATCCCAGCGTTCGAATTCAGCTATTATGCCACTTTTATCATCATACGTCTGAATGTAAAGTGGCTTTATATAAGATCAGCTTTTACGCTCGATAATGAAATTAGCTAATGCGATTAAGGTTTGCGTATTATAGCCTTGTGCTTCAATGACTTTTAAGGCTTCAAGGGCATTAAAATAAAGTTCACGCGCTTTTTCTTGAGCTGCTTCAAGCCCCAGTAATGAGGGATAAGTGCTCTTTTCATGCTCTGCATCTGCACCTTGACGCTTACCTGTGATTTCGCTGTCACCAATGACATCTAGAATGTCGTCTTGTACTTGAAATGCCAGACCGATAGCTTCAGCATAATGATCTAAAGCAGATAATATTTGATAGCCGTTATCTCCAGCGGCATAGGCGCCCATGCGAATGGCCGCTCGTATGAGTGCACCTGTTTTATGTTGATGAATTTGCTCTAGTTCCGCAAGGCCGACACGTTTACCTTCAGCTTCAAGATCAAGGGCTTGTCCACCGCACATGCCTGCTAAACCACTGGCATAAGCCAGCTCTGACAGCATGGCAATCCGATCTTTATCAGTGACATCTGGCATGGGGGCGGAGGAAAGTAATTGGAATGCTAATGTTTGTAGCGCATCGCCGGCTAAAATCGCATTTCCTTCACCAAATTTTATATGGCATGTCGGTTGCCCACGGCGTAAATCATCATCATCCATCGCTGGGAGATCATCATGAATGAGTGAATAGGCATGAATACATTCAACCGCCGCCGCTGGTGCATCAAGATTAATGGTCGCGACACCAAGCATACTTCCTACAGTATAGGTTAAAAATGGGCGTAGGCGCTTACCACCGAGCAATGCGCCATGCTTCATCGCAGCAGCAAGCGGTAAATGTGAGAAAGGAAGCGCATCCAAAGCATCTAATAGATATTGGTTAACTCGCTCATACGCTTGTTGTTGTTGTACTATGAAGCTATTAAGGTGTTGTTCAGACATAATTTATTCGGTATCTGGTGAAAAATCATCAAGTGCTTTATTTTCATCATCGCTAAGGAGAATTTGAACGCGTTGTTCAGCCTGTTGGAGGACTTTTTGCCCTTGTTTAGCGATTTGAATGCCTCGTTCAAATTCATTGAGAGCATCTTCAAGTGGTAGTGAGCCAGACTCAAGGCGAGAAACAATTTCCTCAAGTTCTTTGAGTGAGTTTTCGAAGCTAACTACTGGTACTTGTTGAGATTTTTCTTTAGCCATCTTTCTTCAACCACAAATATTCAATCATTCAATCAAGGGATTATATTCATTTAGCAGACTAGCGTAGTCTCGCTACGGATACAATTTATTCTTAGTGTTTTTAGATTCAACACACAAGATAGTGCTATAATACGCTTCTTTATTGACAATTGGTAACCTGTACGTGTGTCACTTTTAAAATACGTGCGCTGGCCCCTATAACATTAACATGCTGCTATTATGAAGTTTATCATTAAGTTATTCCCAGAAATTACGATTAAAAGCCAAACCGTTAGGCTACGTTTTATTAAGATCCTCACCAGCAATATCCGTAATGTCCTCAAACCATTAGGCGAAGAAATCGCGGTTGTCCGTCATTGGGATAACATCGAAGTGCGTGTTAAAGGGGAAACAAAGCACGACGAAATTTGTGACATGCTGACTCGAATCCCTGGTATTCACCATATTTTAGAAGTTGAAGAAAAACCGTTTACTAGCCTACATCATATTTATGAAATGGCGCATGAGGCATACGGTGCATTACTAGAAAACAAAACCTTTTGTGTTCGCGTAAAACGCAGAGGGAAGCACGAATTTACATCGATTGAAGCGGAACGCTACATCGGTGGTGGCTTAAATCAACATATTTCATCTGCAAAAGTGAAATTAACCGATCCTGATCTCACCGTGCATTTGGAGATCGAAGACGAAAACTTGATCCTCGTGAAAGCGCGTTATGAAGGTATTGGCGGTTTCCCAATTGGTACTCAAGAAGATGTACTGTCGCTGATTTCAGGTGGTTTTGACTCAGGCGTTTCCAGTTATATGTTGATGCGCCGAGGCTGTCGAGTGCACTACTGTTTCTTTAACTTAGGCGGTGCAGCCCACGAAATTGGCGTTAAACAAATAGCCCACTATTTATGGAACCGCTTTGGCAGTTCACATAAAGTTCGCTTTATTGCGGTTAATTTTGAACCTGTTGTGGCAGAAATCCTTGAAAAAGTTGATGATGGCCAAATGGGAGTGGTACTGAAGCGCATGATGGTACGCGCAGCTTCTAAAGTCGCCGAACGTTATGGTGTACAAGCGATTGTCACTGGCGAGGCATTAGGACAAGTATCAAGCCAAACACTGACCAATTTACGTTTGATTGATAATGCTTCAGATACGTTGGTATTGCGTCCTCTGATTTCTCATGACAAAGAGCATATCATCAAACTAGCTCGCCAAATCGGTACTGAGGATTTTGCTAAAACGATGCCTGAATATTGTGGCGTGATTTCGAAAAGTCCTACCGTTAAAGCGGTTAAAGCGAGAATTGAAGCAGAAGAAGCAAATTTTGATTTCAGTATTTTAGACGATGTGGTTGAACACGCACAAAATATTGATATCCGCCAGATTGCACAAGAAAGTCGCGAACAAGTGACAGAAGTGGAAATGGTGAGTGAGCTTTCACCAGACAATGAAATCATTTTAGATATTCGCTCTGTGGATGAGCATGAAGATAATCCATTGTCGATCGAGGGAATTGAAATTAAACATATTCCATTCTATCGACTGGGAACGCAGTTTGGTGATTTACCAAAAGAAAAGACTTATTTACTGTACTGTGATCGTGGTGTGATGAGTCGCTTGCAAGCGCTGTATCTGCAAGAACAAGGCTTTAGTAATGTGAAAGTCTATCGCCCGTAACTCGCTACGTTCTATAAGATAAAAGCCGATCCCGCTACGCTGTTTCGGCTTTTTGTCATTACTGCTCTAAGTAATCATTAATCCCATTAGGTAAAATTAATTGAGATGCAACCTTGCCAGCGATATCACGGCCAACTAGCAACTCAATCAATTTTAAGGCGAAATCAAAGGTAGTTGCAGGACCTTGACTGGTTAATAGATTCACTCGCTCATCAAAATACACTCGTTTATCAACCCATTTATTGGCTGCAATCTGATCTTGTAGGGTTGGGAAACATGTCATATTCCCCATGGGAAATAATTGATGATATTCCAATACCAGCGCAGGTGCGGCGCAGATTGCGGCAACAATTTTGCCATCAAGATGCATACGTCTTACTTTTTCAATGACGAGAGGGCTATTTTGGAAGGCCTCTGCACCTTTTAATCCACCCGGAAGCACAATTGCATCGAAAGGATCATCGGCAACCCTAATTAAAGGCGTATCAGCGATGATTTTGAGTCCTCTCGACGCTGTTATATTAACAGAGCCATCATCAGTCACGCTGGCTAAAGTTACTTTAATACCTGCTCTAACTAATAGATCGGCTGTAGTGACTGTCTCTATTTCTTCACTACCATTGGCGATGCATATCAGCACGGAAACCGTCATTTTTTTCTTCTCGCTGTTTAACTAAATGGTATAAACGATCGTTCTCAGGAGTATGAAGCCCGTGAGCTCTCGCTTGTTTAATCAGGTAGCCAGTAATGTAATCAATCTCTGTACGGCGTTTATTACGGATATCTTGCAGCATTGAAGAGTAGTTATTGGCTGTATTGTGAATGATGCCATAAATATAATTAACGAGCTGAGTTTTATCGGTATGTAGCCCTTCAATTGCCATCACTTGGCAAATCTCATCGATGAGCGTATTGATTTGTTCTGGATGATTAAGTAAATCACCATTTTTACAATCATAAAGGATGGTTAATGGGTTAATAACACAATTTGCAGCCAGTTTTCGCCAACACGTATTTAAAATTTGGTTATGCCATGCAACATCCGGTAGGGCTTCATGCAAAATATCGGCAATCGGATAGTAATTTTCAGCAAGTGAATTGATGGCTCCAATATGGGTTATGCCGTTCGCAACATGAAAAACCTGATTATTTTCTTGCCACGCAGCGTGGGTGGTCACGCCAGATAAAAAAGGATGCCGTAAAGGGCCTAATTCCTCAAGCGTTCCCATGCCGTTATGCAGTAATAAAATTGGACAGGATTCGGGGATATTATGAAGCAAAGGGAGTAAGGCATCGGACACTTGCCATGCTTTTAAACAGACAATAACGAGTTCACTATTATGTAAGTGATTAAGGTTGTTACAAGGGATTAATTCACGAAAAATACGCCCGTCAGGCTCATTAACATCAACAAATATATCGGATTGAGCGATACGTAACCATCCTTGAATATCATGCCCTTGTTCAGCTAATGCGGCAACCCACAGCTTGCCGATGGCACCACAACCTATAAGCGTTATTTTCATATTTCCCCTATGAACCATTTCTTCTAAGCTTGTAAGAATATAACGATATAGACATATGTAAACTCATATTTCCAGTATAGTACTTTTGCTGTCAATAGAAAGCAGCTATCATGCATCGCATTGATTATCAGGAGGTCATAACTATGCCATCATTTGATATTGTATCTGAAGTAGAAATGAATGAAGTCCGCAATGCGGTTGAAAATGCTAATCGTGAATTAACCACTCGCTGGGATTTTAAAAATGTGACGGCGAGCTTCGAACTTAATGAAAAAAGCGAATCAATTAAGGTCACTAGTGAGTCAGACTTTCAAGTTCAGCAGCTATTAGACATTTTACGTGAAAAAATGGCAAAACGTGGTATTGATGGTGCTGTATTGAATGTCCCTGATGACATTGTGCATAGTGGTAAAACATACAGTGTTGAAGTGACCCTAAAGCAGGGAATTGATACTGCCACAGCCAAAAAAATCGTGAAGCTAATTAAAGATAGTAAATTGAAAGTACAGGCACAGATCCAAGGGGAGCAAGTGAGAGTAACCGGTAAATCACGTGATGATTTGCAATCGGTAATGGCGCTCGTCCGTTCTGGTAATTTAGGCCGGCCATTCCAATTTACTAACTTCCGAGACTAACACGTAAAAAAGCCCACAGCATTTATCGTTGTGGGCTATAGCGATTATATTTGGTCTTTGATGATAGACTCGAGTTGTTCTCGGGAGGTCAATTTTCTATCCACTTTCACATAGACGCCCATTTCATCAGGGATAATCGCGGCCTCAAGTACACCGGGTTGAGATAAGAGCAGTGCTTGTAACTTAGCGGTGTTTTTAAATTGAGGTGGTAACACAAGGCGAATACTGCTGACATAAGGTGGTTGCTTCATGGTTAAGCTAACAACAAACCAAATGGCTGTTACTGCTAATCCACCGATAAATACCGCGGCTGCGCCATCTATATCATATAACCAACCGCCGAGTATCCCTCCGATAGCGACACCTAGAAATTGGCTGGTGGAGTAAACCCCCATTGCGGTACCTTTATAACCTGCGGGAGCTTCTTTACTGATTAAAGAAGGAAGGATCGCCTCCATAATATTAAAGGCAACAAAAAACAGTTGTAAGCCAACGAAAATCACCCACAAATGGCTTCCTGACAGCCATAAGGTTATTTCAGCTAAAGCCAGTATCACAATACAGAATAAAAACATTTGCTTCATTTTTCGGTGTTTTTCAGCGTAGATGATAAAGGGAAGCACTGAAACAAAAGCGACCAGCATGGTGATAAGGTAAGCTTTCCAATGGTCTTTGGCTAGGTATCCCGCATCGCTCATCATTAAAGGTAAAGCGACGAAGCTGGACATGAGCAAGGTGTGTAAGCTTAAGATGCCTAAGTTGAGTTTCAATAATTGCGGGTGAGTAATGACCGCCCGTAAATTTCCTTTAACAAAAGCGGATTCTCGGTTAGTAATATGCTGGCGGCTATTCGGTACAACAAACAGGGTAACGATGATAGCGCCTCCTGCTAATAGGGTGATTCCCCAAAATAGCCCGCTTAAGCCAATCCAATGAGTGATGATCGGGCCTAATACTAAGGCAATAGCGAAAGTGATACCAAAGCTAATTCCTAAAAAAGCCATTGCTTTGGTTCGATTCTGCTCACGCGTTAAATCGGAAAGTAATGCCATAACGGCGGCAGAAATAGCGCCAGCACCTTGCAAGGCTCGGCCAATAATAATGCCCCATATGGAATCACTGAGAGCGGCAATCACACTACCAATAATAAAGATAACTAGCCCAATAATAATTAAGGGCTTACGACCAATTTTATCCGACATTAAACCAAACGGTATCTGAAAGATAGCTTGGCTTAAGCCATAAATACCAATCGCTAGGCCTACCAAAAATTCTGATGAGTCCTTAAGATGAATACCATAGCTGGTCAAAATGGGTAATACCATAAACATCCCTAACATACGTAGGGAGAAAACTGAACCCAACCCCCATGTAGCACGGAGTTCGGAGGTGGTCATTTTGTTATCTTTCATAAATACTCGTCATACTTCAAGCTGTAGCTGTGTTGGCTTCATTCACTAACCCTGGTCAGTTATGAATGTATTTATCTAGGAATTAGTCACATTTTGCCTTATTACAACAAATTAGAATATTGTTAGTTATTATTTTGAGCATAGAAAGGCATTATCTCGCTATGCTAGGCATGAATAAGCGGGTATTAAAACATAAAAGTTATTCGATAGGGTAGGTCGATTCGTCAAATAAAAACGTTCGAAAACATGGTGACTAAATGAAACGGCAGGACTAGCCTGCCGTTAGAGTAACTGCGTGTTAGAATTTATCTAACTAAAGCTATAACAGTATCGGTTGAAACTGTTGGATCAACTGACATCATGACACTCAACGATGTGATAGCCACAATGGAGAAGATAAACAGTTTGCGAGCCCAAACACGGTCATCATTTTCGGTTTTAAATCCGGAGATTGCCATGCCAAGCCACCAAAGACTAACAGCCGCACCAACAACTAAATATTTATAACCAGCGTATCCGCTGATAGCTAACATCAGTGTGGCGACCATAAATGCCAAGATATATAAGAAGATATGGGTTTTAGCCACAGAGATCCCCTTAATAACAGGCAAAACAGGAATATTGGCTGCTTTATAGTCTTTAAAACGGAAAATCGCGATAGCATACGAATGTGGCATCTGCCACAAACTGAAGATCAATAACAGAATCAATGCACCGGTATCGAACTCATTTGTGACGGCACAGTAACCAATAACAGGAGGTGCTGCACCAGATAAACTGCCAATTAGCGTGCCATAGACTGATTTACGTTTCATATATAGGCTATAGATACCTACATAGACGATGAAACCAATCACCGCAAGGAGCATTGCCAGAGCATTCGCTGCTACAAGAAGTAGCAGCATGCCAGCAATACCTAATGCAGCGGCGTAAATCAGGCTAATCTTCGGGTCAATCAGCCCTTTAACTAAAGGGCGATTCTTCGTTCTTTCCATGATACGGTCGATATCACGGTCGATATAGTTGTTAAAAACACAACCAGAAGCCACGACCAGTGATACACCCAGCAAAGTCGCAATAAACAGCGGATAATCAATCGTGCCTTTTGAGGCAAGTAGAAAACCGCCGATCACAGAAATTAGATTTCCGAAAATAATTCCTGGCTTGGTCACTTGCAGGTATTGCTTAAACATATCGGCAACTCTTTAGTCGAGCATCATATTGATGTTCAGGTTGTACATAATCCACAGAGAGCCAACAACAACGATACCGATGATTAGCATAGTGAACAGAAATGCAATCAGGTTCCAGCGCTCATCTGATGATGTATTCATGTGCAGGAAACAGACTAAGTGTACAAGGATCTGCACAACTGCCATACCGACAACAGTCCAAAGGATAGCGGCTTGTGATGCAGTACCTTCCATCACCATCCAGAATGGGATCACTGTCAGGATGACGGATAGAATAAAGCCAATCAGGTATGTTTTAACGCTACCGTGGCTTGCTCCAGTGTGAGCATCTTTTGCATGACTCATTTAAATAGCCCCCAGAAGATAAACAACGGTAAATACACAAATCCAAACAACGTCTAAGAAGTGCCAGAATAAGCTAAGGCAGTTCAAACGCGTTTTGTTCACGTCAGTTAGGCCACGACGAGTGACTTGAATCATCATAACGATAATCCAGATCAAACCTGCTGTTACGTGCAGACCATGTGTTGCAACTAAAGCAAAGAAACCTGATAGGAAACCGCTACGGTCAGGACCCAGTCCTTCAGCGATCAGTTCATGGAACTCGTACACTTCCATGATAACGAACCCAAGGCCTAGCAGGAAGGTTGCGAATAGCCATAAGTTGACTGCTGGGATTTTCCCTTTATGCATCGCAATCATTGCGAAGCCATAGGTAATACTACTGAATAAAAGTAAGAATGTTTCACCCAGAACGAACTTCAGGCTGAAAATATCTTTACCTTCAGGACCACCAGCGGTGCCATCGGCTAGAACAACATAAGTTGCAAACAAGCAAGCAAATAGAATCAGGTCGCTCATTATGTAGAGCCAGAAACCAAATACCTTTGTCCCACCTGCATCATGGTGCCCATGCTCTGCATGGGCTAAGTTTTGATTAGTCATTGTATTAGTTGACATCGTTCACACCTGCCTTACGTAAGTCTTCAAAGTGCTTATTCTCGATTTCTTCGATTTCAGCCACAGGTACGTAATAATCAACATCTTCGTCGAAGCTTTTTGCAATCCAAGTAACAATCATGCCAGCGAAACCAACGATTGCGAGCCACCAGATGTGCCAGATCATCGCGAAACCTAAAACCAAGCTAAATGCCGCGATAATCACGCCAGCGCCGGTATTTTTCGGCATATGAATTTCTTCATATGAAGCAGGTTTCTTATGAGCGATGCCTTTTTCTTTCATATCCCACCAAGCATCACGCGTTTGAACGTTAGGTTCAATAGCGAAGTTGTAGAATGGTGGTGGAGAAGAAGTTGCCCACTCCAGAGTACGTCCGCCCCATGGGTCTCCGGTTAAGTCACGGTTAGCATGACGATCACGGATACTCACGATGATTTGGATAACTTGGCATGCAATACCAATTGCGATTAGACCTGCACCGCAAGCCGCTGCAACCAGCATACCGTGGTACGTTGGGTCAATGTTTTGGCTTAAACGACGAGTCATACCCATAAAGCCAAGGATATACAACGGCATAAATGCTAAGAAGAAACCAACAATCCAGAACCAGAAGGCACGAACGCCCCATTTCTCATTCAGCGTGAAGCCGTAAGCTTTCGGGAACCAGTAAGTCATACCAGCGAAACATCCGAATACCACACCACCAATGATAACGTTATGGAAGTGAGCAATCAGGAATAAGCTGTTGTGTAGAACGAAGTTTGCACCAGGTACAGCAAGTAGAACCCCAGTCATACCACCAACAGAGAAGGTGATAATGAAGCCGACAGTCCATAGCATCGGTGATTTGAACTCAATACGACCTTGGTACATGGTAAACAGCCAGTTGAAGATCTTAACCCCAGTTGGGATTGCGATAATCATCGTAGCGATACCGAAGAAGGCGTTGACGTTTGCCCCCGAGCCCATCGTAAAGAAGTGGTGCAACCATACAATGAACGACATAACGGTAATAACGATAGTTGCCCATACCAGAGAGGTATAGCCAAACAAACGTTTTTTCGAGAAGGTTGCTGCAATTTCTGAGAATACACCAAATACAGGTAGAACAAGGATATACACCTCAGGGTGACCCCAAGCCCAAATCAGGTTGATGTACATCATCATGTTGCCGCCCATATCGTTAGTGAAGAAATGGGTACCTAGATAACGGTCTAAAGTCAGTAGTGTGATGGTGACTGTTAAGATAGGGAATGCTGCAACGATCAGTACGTTAGTACAGAGTGCTGCCCAGCTGAATACTGGCATTTTCATCATCGACATACCCGGTGCACGCATACGGATAATTGTCGCGATAAAGTTAACCCCTGTTAATAGTGTACCAATACCGGATATTTGGAGACTCCATATCCAATAATCGACCCCGACACCAGGGTTGTACTCCAAGCCAGATAAAGGCGGATAAGCTAACCAACCTGTCTGTGCGAATTCACCCACCCCTAAAGAGATGTTAATCAGCACAACACCGACAACGAAGAACCAGAAACTCAGTGAGTTCAGGAATGGGAACGCAACATCACGTGCACCAATTTGCAGAGGAACAACAAGGTTCATCAGACCGACAACAAATGGTGTTGCCATGAAGAAAATCATGATAACGCCGTGTGCGGTAAAAATTTGGTCATAGTGATGAGGATTCAAGAACCCTTCTTGACCAGCAGAAGCAAGTACCTGCTGACCACGCATCATGATGGCATCCGCGAAACCACGGAACAACATGACCATTGCAACAATGATGTACATGACACCAATTTTTTTGTGGTCAACAGAGGTTAACCACTCTTTCCACAACCACTTCCATTTACCGAAGTAGGTGATCGCACCTAGAAGCGCAAGGCCGCCGAGAATGATACAAATCAATGTCACGACGACAATTGGCTCATGGAGCGGAATAGCATCTAGTGTTAATTTTCCGAACATGCCCTTATTCCTCAGCGCCTGTATGAGCATTATGGCTCATATGCATAGATTGACCTGCGGCTTCATCTTTCTTGTCCGCAGGAGCGTGACCTTTATGGTGCTCATGACCAAACTTGAGAATGATGTCTTCATACAGATTTGGTTTCACGCTAGAGAAGTAGGTAACAGGAACATTCATGCTAGGCTTAGCGACTTCGTCGAAAGCTTGCATTGTATCCATAGTTTTAGGTGAAGCTTTTACCTTTTGTACCCACTCATCAAAACCTTGACGATCAGGTGTTGCAATAGCATTAAACTTCATGTCAGAGAATCCATGACCACTATAGCTTGCTGAGAAGCCTTTGTAGGTACCAGGTTCGTTGGCAATTAAGTGAAGTTTAGTTTGCATACCTGCCATCGCATAGATTTGGCCACCTAAAGATGGAATGAAGAACGAGTTCATCACCGAATCAGATGTGATTTTGAAGTTGATTGGCACACCGGTAGGGAATGCTATTTCGTTAACTGTTGCAATACCTTGCTCTGGATAGATGAAAATCCATTTCCAGTCAGCGGAAATAACTTCAATTGTGACAGGTTCCTGATCACTGACTAATGGCTGATATGGATCAAGCTCATGAGTCGTTTTCCAAGTGATTGTACCTAGAATAATGATAATGATGATAGGAACAGTCCAGCAGACTAACTCAATTTTATTTGAGTGAGCCCAGTTAGGACGGTAAGTTGCTGATTTATTGGATTCACGATATTTTCTAGCAAAAATAAACGCCATGAAAATAACGGGAATGACAACAACCAGCATTAAGCCGATTGCAATAAGAATCAGCTCTTTTTGTTTAACGCCAACGGCGCCTTTAGGGTCCATCAACACCATATCGCAACCACCTAATAATAAGGTAGCGACAACAAGTGAGAGTGCCCCAATGCTTTTTTTGTAGTTCATAAGTCTCATCCACGACCCCAAATGACAAAGATTCTAATTGTCGTTTCATCAGTGGGGGCATTCTACGGTAAGGTTATGTGAGTGTAAACAATTGTAAGGTAAAGAAACGGGATTGTTAGCTCTTTATGTTAATATGATCACATGTGAAGAACTTATGATTAAATAGTTAAAAGTCATGCAGATTATAGGTATATTTTGCTAAAACAGGACTAATACTAAAATATCTTTGTCTTTTTTCAAAGAAAAATATATACAAAAATGAGCAAAAATTAAAACAACTGATCTGATTGTTAAATAAAATGGTAGGTGAAAATACGGCTTTTAACGCCGATAAGAGGCTTGAGGCCATCTTATCGGCTAAAACAACTAAGAAAAATTGTTATTTTCTTGAAAAGAAAAGAGAGTTTTTAAATTTTTTTACAGTTAAATATAAACACTTAGAATGTATATTTTAATGTATAAATGATTGCGTCTTGATAAAAATCATCGCCTAGCTTATTGTCAGCATAGCGGTATTGCACACCCGCAGCTAAGTGTGGTGTTGCATTCCACCAAAAGGCGAGAGCACCATTGACGCCGTCACGCCCACCGTTGCCGTAGCGCTTATGACGAGCAAATTCCATTTCATGCCAGTTAGTGATCATGAAATCTTCTTCAAACATCTTGAAGCCATAACCTGCAACCCAACCAACCACATAGCCGTTATTGCCTGAGTAGAAAGTTTGGTCAACATAATGTAATGCAACGAATGGTTTGAACCACAGATCACCGAATGAAGTGTTGTAGCCTAAGCCATATAATGTGTTGACTTCATGGAAATTGCCGCCATATTTAGCACCTGGCATTGACCAAGTACCGTAAACATGACCATAAACGTTAAAGCCACTATCGCCTAGATAGAAACGACCTGTCGTTTTGATGGTGTAACGTTGGTTACGGCCAGGCTCAGTACGACGTTTGTGGAATGGATTTTCGACATCAAAAAATCCATACAATTCACCCCAATTAAAGTTAGCTCCGCCTTCTAACTCAATGTAGGCAAAATCTTTTTTGCGAGTGGTGTTTTCTGATTTAGTTTCGGTGCGGTGAGACCAGTCTAAATAATTGACATTGATGTCCGCGAAACCATTCTGATAGCCAAGAAAGTCGTCAGCATTTGCCGCCCCAGCTAAAGACGCAAGTGCAGCGACGCAGAGAAGTTGTTTTTTCATGATATATTATTTTCGTTTGAGTATTAACGATATTTATTTGTTATTCAGCCATAAGGCTGATTAGCCCTTAACGTGTGAGATATTAGGCTTTTAATTTGTAATTAAAAAATATATTTCATTAAATAGGTGATATGCATCACGCTATGAAGGTGGGGATATCAAAATTTGCTAGTCAGATCTAATTTAAAAGGTCAAGAAAAAACCCGAAATGAATTAATTTCACTTCGGGATGATTGATTGAGTTAATAATTTATTTCTTAACTATCTTGCGTACTGCAAAGAAGTCGAGACAGCCACCAATGATTAAACTGAGTGCGCCAATACTTGCGCCTGTATTGAAAATGAAATTCTTATATTCAGGTAAGGCAAGCCAAAGGGATATTTGATTGGTGAATAAGTAAATTTTGACTGTAGCAAACGAGGTAACTAATAGTGTTAATAGCCATAGCGCTAATATAGCAATTGCGGTTAAGAGGATATAAACGGCAATTTTATAAGCTTGTGGATACAGCTCCCTGCGTTGGAATAACCCAGTGGTTTGCGTATAGCTCAACGAGGTTTTACAGGCAAGTAAGAGCAGAATACTGGGCACCGAAACAACAATAGAAATCAGATAGAAGGTTGGCCAGCCGTAAGAAAGAACAACAATACTGGCAACAGGGCCTATATACACTCGAGCAATAGCCGAAAGTGCAGAGAGTAAAGCGAATTGTGTTGCAGATAATGACTTATTACATAGAGTCATGAGTAATGCCACGAACGCCGCGGTTCCCATTCCTGAAAAAATATTTTCGATAACAATGATTGAACCCATACTGATAATGTTTGGTGGTGTGACCGCAAGGAACCAATAGCCGATATTTGAGGCGCCTTGCAAAATACCAAACACCAATAAGGCGTTAAATAGGCTCATGTTCTTCATTAGGTAACCGCCAAACAATGCCCCGAAGATGGTTGCTGCCATACCGACAGTTTTATTGACCGCAGCAACTTCACTTAAGGTAAAGCCAAGGCCACTCAATAAGAAGTTAGTACTAAGCGCCATCACAAATGCATCACCCATCTTATAGAATACTAATAATAAGAGGACTAGCCAGGCATTGTTGCGGCTAAAAAACTCGGCAAGCGGTTTATAAATCGCATCTTTCAGTGAGGTTGGCGGGGTGCCACTATCTTCTGGTTCTTTGGCGAGCAGAGTCGCAAAAACACCAATGAGCATCAGCCCTGCCATCACCATATAAAGTTGTTGCCATGTGAGGAATTTATCTGCCATCCATAATGCTAGCCCACCAGACACCAGCATACTGATGCGATAACCCATCACTGAGACTGCGGCACCAAAGCCTCGTTCTTCCGCGCTGAGCAGGTCCGTCTTATAGGCATCAAAGACAATATCTTGTGAGGCAGAACAAAAAGCGACCATAACAGCCAGCGCTGCTAGCCACCATAGATGGTCTGATGGATTCATAAAACCCATTGCACCGATACTGAAAATAAGCAGGATTTGTGTGGTCAGTAACCATCCTCTACGCCGGCCAAGAAAGGGCGGGGTATACCGATCCATCATTGGAGACCAAAGAAACTTTAATACATAAGCTTGACCAACTAGTGAAAAAAAACCAATCGTTTTAATATCGATATTTTCAACCGTTAACCAAGCTTGTAGCGTGCCAGCAGTCAGTGCTAACGGAAGGCCGGATACAAAACCTAATAGGATTAAAATGACTGAATTGGGTAAAAAAGCACGGGACATAATCTTCCTATGATTGGTTATGAGCTAAATAAAAGGCTTTCCGTTATTGAATAATGGTGAAGGCGCTATTCACCGTTTCATTAAGCGCCTATTCTATAGAGATAGGCACTTAATGTATGACAAAACATCGTCTCGAATCATTATCGAGCGTTTTGTTTGATAAATTGGGTCAATTCTTGATCATTAGCCATATCGTTGATCAGATCAGTGAGTGCAAGATTGATCGCTTTTTCAATTTTATCGTTGCTAGCACCCAGTAATTCTTGGTTATTGTAATTACGTGTGAATGTCCGTGATTTGGTGGAACCATTCGGTGCTGTTGCGGTAACCGTTACGCTAGAATTCACGGTAATATTATGGCGTAAACTGCCTTCACTGACTTGGGCGTTTAATTGGTTCAGTTGAACGACCAAGTTGACATTGGCAGGAGATGACACCATGAAGCCGCGAGCAGCCATTTGTTTTTCAACCGCTTCTTGCATTAAATAGCGTGGATCACGGGAAGGGGACAGCACCACCAAACTTCCATTACGGTTGATTTCTGTCAGTGCTTTTGAAGGCCGACTATCTACGCTGCTAACACTAATTGCGGTTGCATTCAGCGTCGGATTTCGTGCTGGCAAAGTAATCTTGGGTTCGAGTGATAAAGTATTACTGCTTGTTGCACAACCAGCTAGAAGAAATAGTGCAAAAAGAGGAAAACAAAGTTTTCTTAACATAATTTTTTCCAGTTCATCTTTCCTAATTGGGGTTGTTCCGTTATGGTGCAACCTAACGAACCCTTATACATTTAACTAGGGTTATAGTTTCACCCTGACGGGTTTTCTGAAAGGTTAGACAACCATTTCGAGAAAAATTCGTCAAAGTGGTAGTTATCATATCATTGTAGCGCGATTGTCCTCTATCACTACAAAAAAAGATAACAAAACGTCAATGGTGGTTGAACAAAGGAGTGATTTTTATGGGGATTGATGCACCGCTAAATATGCAATCACATATTCAGCAAAAGCTGCATGCAGCCTTTGAACCCGCTTATCTTGAAGTGATCAATGAAAGCGATCAACATAATGTTCCTGCGGGCTCAGAAAGCCACTTTAAAGTGGTTTTGGTCAGTGAAAAATTTGAAAACAAACGTATGGTTGGCCGTCATCGTGAAATTTATGCTATTTTGGCAGATGAATTAGCGGGAAGTATCCATGCTTTAGCGCTACATACTTATACCCCTTCAGAGTGGCATAATTTAGCGGATACGGCACTGAATTCTCCCGCCTGTCGTGGTGGCGGTAAAATAAACAGCTGATTGATTCACTGTTTGACTGTTATTATGATGAGACGATTTATGTCATTTTATGAATGTTGGCATTAATATCGATGTATGTTTTTTCCCCAATTTGCTTGGGGAGTGCTTTTTTTAGTCGGAAAAGTCACAAATAAAGAGGAATAATCGCTTCTTTTATCAGCTTTTCTCGACTCGGGGCATCTGCATCGGTATAATGTCGCGTCTAATTTTCAGTAAGGTTTCGGGACGCTTCTGATATCAGGGATGACCGTTGTGTAAGCAACGCCCCCGGTTCTGGAAGGGAGAAGGTCATTATGATTTAATGGCTTAACTCTGGAGTAGACCGATCACTAAGATTTTTTTTGAGGTAAGAAGATGCAAGTTTCTGTTGAAACGACTCAAGGCCTTGGGCGTCGTGTAACAATCACCGTTCCTGCTGCCGATATTGAAAAAGCAGTAAACAGCGAGCTGGTTAACGTCGCGAAGAAAGTACGTGTTGATGGCTTCCGTAAAGGAAAAGTGCCAATGAACATCGTTAAACAGCGTTACGGCGCGTCTGTTATGCAAGACGTTCTGGGCGATGTGATGCAACGTAACTTCATCAACGCAATCATTGAACAAAAAATCAATCCAGCCGGTGCACCTAGCTACAAGCCTGAAATGCTGGAAGATGGTAAAGATTTTGTTTACTCAGTTGAATTCGAAGTCTATCCAGAAATCGAACTAAAAGGTCTGGAAACTATCGAAGTAGAAAAACCAGTTGTGACTGTTAAAGATGAAGATCTTGAAAACATGCTGGAAACGCTACGTAAACAACAAGCTCAGTGGAAAGAAACATCTGAAGCCGCAGCGGCTGATTCGCGTATCACAATTAACTTCACGGGTTCAATCGATGGTGAAGAATTTGAAGGCGGCAAAGCAGAAGATTTCGCACTAGTTATGGGCGAAGGTCGTATGATCCCTGGTTTTGAAGATGGCATCGTTGGCCACAAAGCGGGTGAAGAATTCGATATCGAAGTTAATTTCCCAGAAGATTACCACGCTGAAAACCTGAAAGGTAAAGCAGCGAAGTTTGCTATCGTTCTGAAGAAAGTTGAACAGCGTGAACTGCCAGAATTCACTGAAGAATTCATCAAGCGTTTCGGTATTGCTGACGGCACTTTAGACGGTCTGCGCGCGGAAGTGCGTAAAAACATGGAACGCGAACTGAAAAATGCGGTACGTAACCGTATTAAAGCTCAAGTTCTGGATGGTTTGGTTAATGCGAATGACATCGAAGTTCCCGCTGCGGTGGTTGATGGTGAGATCGATGTTCTGCGTCGTCAAGCTGCACAACGTTTCGGTGGTAACGAGAAACAAGCGATGGAACTGCCTCGTGAGCTGTTCGAAGAACAAGCGAAACGTCGCGTTGTTATCGGCCTACTGTTAGGTGAAGTGATCAATTCGAACGAACTGAAAGCTGATGAAGATCGCGTTAAAGTTCTGATTGAAGAAATGGCTTCAGCTTATGAAGATCCAACTGAAGTTATCGAATACTACAGCAAAAACAATGAGCTGATGAATAGCGTTCGTAACTTAGCTCTTGAAGAACAAGCGGTTGAGAAAATTCTGGAAGTGGCTAAAGTGACTGAAAAAGAAACTAACTTCAATGAACTGATGAACCAAGTTCAAGCTGGTTAATTTCGTTTTATCCGCGTTATAAATAAAAAACCCGTGGCGTATGCTGCGGGTTTTTTGTCAATGATATCGGCGTCATCTCTCAGATTAGGTTGATAGCGTGGTACGCTTATGTTCAAGGTATACCGTGATTTTTGTTCCTCGAGCACCTGAGTATCTACCTTAATATCGAGCTAATTTTTAGAGGACAAGCGAAGATAGTCTTGAAAATAACATTTTCGCCCTAATTTTATTATAAATGTTGCTGTATATTCTAATTATATCGGCTGTTAGGCTGGGTGAATCTTACAGAACAAATCCGTGAATCCTTACAGACTTGTGTTAAACTATTTTACAGTGAGTCTTGTTTTCTACAGCATAATTCATCTCATTAATGCACACTTCTTTGAGGGTCTTTAGGCTAAACACAAAGAAATAATCAAATGAGATAGCAGTGAAAATATGTGAGATAGATAATTTTTAAAGGCAAACTGTTTGTTTGCTGCTTAGAATGCGTAAAAGTCGAACAAACAGCAAATTTAGGCGCAAGCACCAGAAAGTTTTTAATAGGAGATTTCGATGTCATATTTTGGCGGTCAGGAAAATCTAGCATCCCAAATGGCACTCGTGCCAATGGTCATTGAGCAGACCTCTCGGGGTGAACGTTCATACGATATTTATTCACGTCTGTTAAAAGAACGTATTATCTTCCTGACAGGTCAGGTGGAAGATCATATGGCGAACTTAATTGTCGCACAGATGCTATTTTTGGAAGCAGAAAACCCAGAAAAAGATATCCAGCTTTACATCAACTCCCCAGGTGGCGTGATTACAGCAGGTATGTCCATCTATGACACAATGCAATTTATTAAACCTGATGTTAGTACGATCTGTATGGGACAAGCTTGTTCTATGGGATCATTCTTGCTAGCTGCGGGGACTAAAGGTAAACGCTTCTGCCTACCAAATTCTCGCGTGATGATCCACCAACCACTCGGTGGTTATCAAGGACAAGCGACCGATATCGAAATTCACGCTCAGGAAATTCTGAAAGTGAAAGCGCGCATGAATGAGTTAATGGCATTGCACACTGGTAAGCCTGTCGAAGAAATCAATCGTGACACAGAGCGCGATCGTTTCTTGTCTGCAAATGAAGCTAAAGAGTATGGTTTGGTTGACCATATTTATACTAGCCGTTAATTAACTAAGGTTTATACATACTTAATTAATATCAAAGAAATTTATTCCTCCGTTTTATCGCGCAAGATAGTGAATAAACGGGGGAAAATTGACGATAAGTGAGGTCAACTGATGACAGATAAGCGCAAAGAGGGGTCAGGTAAACTGTTGTACTGCTCTTTCTGCGGAAAAAGTCAGCATGAAGTCCGCAAGCTGATTGCCGGTCCGTCAGTCTATATTTGTGATGAATGTGTCGATTTATGCCTCGATATCATCCGTGAAGAGATCAAAGAACTGGCTCCTCATCGTGAGCGTAGTGCATTACCTACCCCACATGAGATCAGAGAGCATCTTGATGATTATGTGATAGGTCAAGAACAGGCGAAAAAAGTATTGGCTGTCGCCGTCTATAATCACTACAAGCGATTACGGAATGGTGATACAACCAGCGAAGGTGTTGAGCTTGGTAAAAGTAACATTTTGCTGATTGGCCCAACAGGCAGCGGTAAAACATTGCTGGCTGAAACCCTTGCTCGTTACTTGGATGTGCCTTTCACGATGGCAGATGCCACCACCTTAACCGAAGCGGGTTATGTTGGTGAAGATGTTGAAAACATCATCCAAAAATTACTGCAAAAATGTGACTACGATGTAGAAAAAGCGCAACGTGGTATTGTTTATATCGATGAAATTGACAAAATTTCACGTAAATCTGATAACCCTTCAATTACCCGTGATGTTTCAGGTGAAGGGGTACAACAAGCGTTGTTGAAATTGATTGAAGGGACAATTGCAGCCGTTCCACCTCAAGGTGGTCGTAAGCATCCTCAGCAAGAGTTCTTACAGGTTGATACCTCTAAGATCTTATTTATCTGTGGAGGTGCTTTTGCGGGGCTCGATAAAGTGATCGGTCAGCGTTTAAATACGCGTTCAGGTATTGGTTTTGCTGCTGAGGTTAAAGGCGAATCCGAGAAAATTACTGAAGGTGAATTGTTAGCACAAACAGAGCCTGAAGATCTGATCAAATTTGGTTTGATCCCTGAGTTTATCGGTCGTTTGCCAGTGGTGGCAACTTTAACGGAATTGAGTGAAGAGGCGCTTATTCAGATCCTTCAAGAACCCAAAAATGCGCTAACTAAACAGTACCAAGCGCTATTTAGCCTTGAAGGGACAGAATTAGAGTTCCGTGAAGAAGCGTTAAAAGCGATTGCTAAAAAAGCAATGGCTCGTAAAACGGGGGCTCGTGGTTTACGTTCTATTGTTGAAGCGGCATTGCTAAATACAATGTATGACCTGCCTTCTATGGATAATGTAGAAAAAGTCGTTGTTGATGAAAATGTCATTAATGAACAATCAGAACCATTACTGATCTACAGCAAACCTGATGCTCAAGCCTCCGGTGATAATTAACGCCTAGGATTTAGCAACGACAAGTTATGAGTGAAATGAGGGTTCCTCCCTCATTTCATTTTTATCTTCAAGTACCCATTGAATGCTAAAATCTTATCCCCATATAGTTTATATTCTGAGTGTGGTTTCTTTGCTTTTTAAATACACTTTTTTAAGCAATAGTTGGAAACCCTTAAACTAGCGCAAGCTAAACGAAGAGAGAGCTTTATGAATCCTGAGCGTTCCGAACGCATTGAAATACCTGTATTGCCTCTGCGTGATGTAGTGGTGTACCCACATATGGTGATCCCACTGTTTGTTGGACGTGAAAAATCCATTCACAGTCTGGAAGCAGCGATGGATCATGACAAGCAAGTAATGCTGGTAGCCCAAAAAGAGGCCTCAACTGATGAGCCTGGGGTTAATGATTTATTTTCTGTTGGTACCGTAGCTTCAGTTATTCAAATGCTGAAATTGCCCGATGGGACAGTTAAAGTATTAGTTGAAGGCTTAAGAAGAGCGCGTATAAGCAGCTTAACTGACAATGGCGAGTATTTCTTAGCACAAGCAGAATATTTGCAGCCTGAAGCTGTGAAACAAGCTGAAGATGCAGATGATTTTTACAATGAAGATAGCGCTCAAGCTAAAGTCGCAGAACTTCTTGATGAAAAAGAGCAAGAGGTTCTTTATCGCACTATTGTCAATCAGTTCGAAAGCTATATTAAACTGAATAAAAAAATTCCACCTGAAGTTTTGACATCGCTGCATTCGATTGAACAAGATCAACTCGATAAATTAGCGGATACCATAGCGTCTCATATGCCACTTAAATTGGCCGATAAACAACGTGTGTTAGAGATGGCGAATGTTGCTGAGCGTGTTGAATTCCTGATGGCCATGATGGAGTCTGAAACTGAGCTGTTGCAAGTTGAGAAACGCATCCGTAACCGTGTCAAAAAGCAGATGGAAAAAAGCCAACGCGAATATTATTTGAATGAGCAAATGAAAGCGATTCAAAAAGAGCTTGGTGAAATGGATGATGCGCCCGATGAATACGAAGCGCTGAAACGCAAAATTGAAGAAGCAAAAATGCCAAAAGAGGCTCATGAGAAAGCTGAAGCAGAATTGCAAAAGCTAAAAATGATGTCTCCAATGTCAGCAGAAGCCACAGTAGTGCGTAGCTACATTGATTGGATGGTTCAGGTACCATGGCATGCTCGTAGCAAAGTGAAAAAAGACCTTGTTAAGGCGCAAGAAGTACTAGATACAGACCATTATGGCCTAGAGCGTGTTAAGGAACGTATCCTAGAGTATCTGGCGGTACAAAGCCGTGTCAGTAAGATTAAAGGCCCAATCCTATGTTTGGTTGGACCACCAGGGGTAGGTAAAACCTCACTTGGTCAATCTATCGCAAAAGCAACAGGCCGTCAGTACACTCGCATGGCATTAGGTGGCGTACGTGATGAAGCGGAAATTCGTGGTCACCGCCGTACCTATATCGGTTCTATGCCGGGTAAACTGATCCAGAAAATGGCAAAAGTTGGAGTGAAAAACCCGCTGTTCCTGTTAGATGAGATTGATAAAATGTCTTCTGACATGCGAGGTGATCCTGCTTCTGCATTACTCGAGGTGTTAGATCCTGAGCAAAACGTCGCATTTAACGATCATTATTTGGAAGTTGATTACGATCTTTCTGATGTGATGTTTGTGGCTACGTCTAACTCGATGAATATTCCTGCGCCGTTGCTCGATCGTATGGAAGTTATTCGTCTGTCTGGCTATACAGAAGATGAGAAACTAAATATCGCTAAGCAGCATTTGCTGCCGAAGCAAATCCAACGCAACGCATTGAAAAAGAATGAGCTAACGATTGATGATAGTGCACTCATTGGCATTATCCGTTACTACACTCGTGAAGCAGGTGTCCGTGGTTTAGAGCGTGAAATTTCGAAACTGTGTCGTAAAGCGGTTAAGTCCTTATTAATGGATAAGAAGCTGAAACATATCGAAATTAATGCTGATAACCTGAAGGATTTCTTAGGTGTTCGTAAGTTTGATTATGGTCAAGCCGATACGGAAAACCGTGTAGGTCAAGTCACCGGATTGGCGTGGACCGAGGTCGGCGGTGACTTGTTAACGATTGAGACAGCTTGTGTACCTGGTAAAGGTAAGCTCACTTATACTGGTTCATTAGGTGAAGTGATGCAAGAATCTATTCAAGCTGCGTTGACTGTTGTTCGAGCTCGAGCAGAAAAACTGGGCATCAATAGCGATTTCTATGAGAAACGCGATATTCATGTTCACGTACCTGAAGGTGCGACACCGAAAGATGGCCCAAGTGCAGGTATTGCTATGTCAACGGCCTTAGTTTCCTGCTTAACAGGTAATCCTGTTAAAGCGGATGTCGCAATGACAGGTGAAATTACGCTAAGAGGTCTTGTATTACCAATTGGTGGACTGAAAGAAAAATTACTTGCAGCACATCGTGGTGGTATTAAAACGGTATTAATTCCATTTGAGAACAAACGTGATTTGGAAGAAATTCCAGAAAATGTGATTGCTGATTTGGAAATTCACCCTGTTAAAACTATTGAGGAAGTCCTCTCTTTGGCATTAGCGAACCCGCCATTTGGTGTGGAAATCGTAAAAAATAAGTCAAAAAGAGTGAGCTGAATCAAGAAGTTTGCATAAAAGTATGGCTGATAACCTATTTAGGGGTTGTCAGCCTTTTTTTTCGTCGCTAATTTAACGATGATTCTGATAATTATTTGGATGTAATCTGTTCTCTTGCCATTGGCATTCAGGATTGATATAACGGCTGCATCATTAATTAGCTTAATAGCCTAATTAAGATCATAGTCAAAACTAATATGGGGATGATAAGAGTGAATAAGTCTCAACTGATTGATCAAATCGCTTCTGAAGCGAATATTTCTAAAGCTGCAGCTGGCCGTGTTGTTGATGCGTTTGTTGCATCAGTCACTAGTTCACTGAGCAAAGGTGATGATGTTGCTTTAGTTGGCTTTGGTACATTCACCGTTCGTGAACGTGCCGCTCGCACAGGACGTAACCCACAAACAGGTAAAGAGATTAAGATCGCTGCGGCGAAAGTACCTGCTTTCCGTCCGGGTAAAGGTTTAAAAGACGCAGTTAATAGCTAATTCAGTTTTATTTTGGGATTGTTTTATTTTTTTTCAAAACACTCACTGACTGAAAATTATTAATCAGCTAATATAGAGGCGCATCATGGAAATGGTGCGCTTTTTTTTCAATCTGAGTTAAGATTAGCGTATTATTAGGAAATTGAATTTAACAAAGCGGAGTTAAGCCTTTTTATGATGGACAATCTACGCACGAAGGTGAACAGTCCTTTTATCAAACTGATACTGGCTATCATTATCCTGTCATTCGTGCTGACAGGGGTTGCTGGTTACATGATTGGCGGTACAAGTAATGATGCTGCTGAAGTAAATGGGCAGCCAATTAGCAGGGAGCAACTACAACAGGCTTTCGCACAAGAGCGTCAATCTTTACAAGAATATTTGGGAGATAAGTTTTCTGAAGTTGCGGGTAATGAAGAAAGCATGAAATTATTACGCCGACAAGCTTTGGATAACTTGATTAATAACGAATTAATCAATCAGTACGCTAATGAGTTAAATCTGTCAGCGAGTGATGCTCAGATAGAAAGAGCCATTTTTGCTATGTCGATTTTCCAAACGAATGGAAAATTTGATAGTGAAAAATACCGTAATATTTTAAGCCAGTACAATGTCAATGCGGATAATTTCGCGGCGCAAATTCGTACTGATTTAGTGCGTGCTCAATTGGCTAAGGCATTTACTGGTAGTGACTTTGCTTTACCTTCAGAAGTGAAAAATTACGCTGAATTATTTTTGCAAGAACGTGAAATTCGTACAGCGACCCTGTCATTAGCTGATATTGAAGCTAAACAGACTGCGACTGAAGATGAATTAAAAGATTACTACAATGCGAATCAGAACAGTTTTATCTCTCCTGAAAAAGTTCAGGTCAGCTATGTTGAGATTGATGCCGCTTCTCTACCTGAACTGACCGTTTCTGATGCAGAAATAAAAACTTATTATGATCAAAATCTGAAAAATTATACTCAGGCTCAGCAAAACCACTACAGTATGATTCAGGTTGCTTCAGAGAAAGAAGCGAATGAAATCCTTGATCAGCTAAAAGCGGGGGCGCAATTCGACGTGTTAGCCTCTGAGAAATCAACGGATAAGTTTAGTGCCGGCAATAAAGGTGTGATCGGGTGGATGGAAGAAGCCTCAACACCCGCTGAGATTGCGAATGCGAAATTAACTGAGAAAGGGCAACTTTCTGCGCCGATCAAGTCTGGCTCAAACTTTGTTATCTTCCGTTTAGATGATATTAAGCCTGAAAGCACGAAACCTTTCGATGAAGTCAAAGATTCGATTAAGACGACGTTAACGCAAGATAAAAATGTTAAACAGTTTTATGACTTGCAACAAAAAGTCAGTGAAGCAGCGACGAATGACAATGAGTCTTTAGCGTCAGTAGAAGAGGTATCAGGCTTAAAAGTGGTAACCACCGACTGGTTTGATAAAAATAATCCACCGGCCGCTTTAAACTTCCCTAAAGTCATTAACGAAATATTTAGTGAGCGTTTAGTGGATAAAAATGGTTCAACGGGGATTAACTCGGATGTGATTAATGTTGAAGGTGACCGTGCGTTTGTCGTCCGTGTTACCCAATATAAGCCGGAACAAACTGAATCATTCGAAACCGTTAAATCTCAAATCGAAGCATTAGTTAAACGTAAAAAAGCAGATGCTGAGCTAAAAGCAGAAGGCGATAAATTAGTCGCTGCACTGAAAGAAGGTAAAGGCGAGGCTGCATTGAGCGCTGCTAATGTTAAGTTTACTGCTCCTGAAACCGTTTCTCGTATGATGCCTCAAACACCAATTATTGGTGCAGCAATGGCGATGGCGAAACCAAGTGAAGGTAAGGTGACTTATACGACGGCTCGAGATGCACAAGATAACTTAGTCATTATTCAGCTTGATAAAGTGATCCCAGGTAAAGCGTCTGATGAAGAGCTAGCCCAACTGACCAAAGAGTACCAAGGTATGATGGGCAGTGCGGTAAATGAAGCGTTGATGCTTAACTTGCGTGAGAAAGCCAAAGTTGAAGTATTGAACCTCGAGTAATTTGAGACGCTGTTCGCAATTACAATTGTAATTGAATCTATCTTAAGGCCACCTTTGGGTGGCCTTTCTTATTTCTGTTAAGCGAAAACAGCGTTTGTCTTTTGATTTTGGCATTGTGCTATCTCAATTTAAAACAGGAGAAAGCCAATGACATGGATGAAATCTATAAAGCAGTCACTAGGGAGTATCGTCGTCATTTCCTCGATGTTGATGTGTTCACACGCCGTATTAGCTAAAAAAATCGAGCCTGATAAGACGATGACAAACAAACATTTTCAAGAAGAAAAAACATTACTAGCGGGTGTCGATAACATCGCCCAAGTTAATATTAATCAGGCTAGTGCAGAAGAATTAGCAAAAAAGCTTCATGGTATTGGTATACAAAAGGCAAAGGCAATTGTTGAGTATAGAAATACATATGGGGCATTTAATACTATTGAAAATATTTTAGAGGTGCGTGGAATAGGGCCTGCATTTTTAGAAAAAAACCGAAGTAAATTGACCTTATAACAAGTGGGGTGCTCACATTAATATGTGAGCACTTCATACCGTGAAATGGGTGATATGAATCATGTTTATGAACAGGCTCTTTTTGTATTACTCATATTTTGTTAAATAAATAATTTGATGCGTATCGCATAAAATAGATTATTTCAGCAAGAGTCATAATTATTTGTTATGTTTTTGTAAACAGAGACAACTGGTCGGAGTAGTTATGGCAACGCAAATTAAAGTTAGAGGTTACCACATTGATGTTTTCCAGCATGTTAATAATGCACGCTATCTTGAGTTCTATGAGTCAGATCGTTGGGCTTGGATGGAGCAACATGATTTCATTGGATGGGCCCTGAAGAAAAAGCTGACAATGGCTGCGGTTAATATCAATGTGAACTATTTTCATGGTGCAGTCATTGGTGATGAATTAGTCGTGACTACACGTATTGAGAAAATTGGCGCTAGAAGTGCGGTATGTTATCAGCAAATAATTCGTGAACGACAAGGAAAGAAAGAGGTTGTTTCTGATGCAATGGTGACTTTTGTATTTATTGATTTATCGTTAAATAAAGCCATTAGTATTGATGGTGAGTTACTCGAAAAACTTGAATTGTTGTCACAAGCTAACGCTGAAGCGTTTGTTGACGCTTAACGCATTCAAGGGGGCCGGAAAGAGTTCTCTTTTCTAGCCCCCTTATATTCAGGTAACTAGATGAGTTTAGTCATTTTTTTGAGTGAAGATAACACAGTTTTTTTATCGCTCAAGTAGTCGTTTAAGCCCTTACTGCGAAGATGGCATGCAGCGCACTCTCCACAGCCGTCTCCTTGTATGCCGTTATAGCAAGTCAGAGTTTCTTGTCGTATTGTGTCTAAATGACCATAAAAATCAGCTAAAGCCCAAGTTTGCGCTTTATTTAGCCACATCAACGGCGTTTCAACACGAATGTCTTTCGCCAGTCCTAGATTGACGGCATGATTAAGTGCGGTGACAAATTCATCTCGACAGTCAGGGTAGCCCGAGAAGTCCGTTTCACAAACCCCGGTGATAACGGCTTCCGCTTGCACTTGGTAGGCATAGATGGCAGCTAGCGTTAAAAAAAGAATATTTCGCCCCGGAACAAATGTACTGGGTAACCCGCTAGACTCACTTTCTTGATAGTCAGGCACTGGAATATTATCACGAGTTAGACTGCTCACTGCGAGTTCATTGAGGAGAGTGACATCAAGCACCTTGTGTGCAGTTGCTCCAAGTGAATGGCTGAGCTTTTGGGCCACTTCAATCTCAAAGCGATGACGTTGCCCATAATCAAAAGTGACACAATGGACTTCATCATAAGTTTTTAACGCTTGGATGAGGCAAGTCGTCGAGTCTTGACCACCACTGAAGACAACAACAGCGCGTTTCATAAATATTCCTCTTACTCCAACAAAAATGAATATACAGGTTGCTATAGCGCCATGTTAATGGTGCTAGCCTTTGATGGATAGCGGTATTTTTGTCTTTTAACACAGATTGATAAATTATTTATGCTGTTGTCAGTCTATTTAGGTAAAATAATTCTATTATATAGCCGTAACCGTGACATTTTTTTATAAATATTAAGAGAGCAAATATGTTAGATAAGATAGATAAAAAGTTACTTCGCTTGCTGCAAAATGACAGCAGTCTATCTTTGAATGCACTTGCAGAAGCGGTGAATTTAACATCAACACCTTGTTGGAAAAGGCTAAAACGCTTAGAAGATGAGGGATATATTCGGAGTAAAGTCACGTTACTCGACGGCGAAAAGTTAGGCTTGGGCCTAACCGTTATCGTGATGATTAAAACTCAGCATCACAACAGCGAGTGGTATGAGCAATTTGTTTCTTTTGTTAGTCAGCTTCCAGAGGTACTTATGTTTTATCGCATGGCTGGGGAGTATGACTATCTTATGCAAGTTGAAGTCAAAGATATGAAATCCTATGACTTATTTTATAAAAAGTTAGTTAATGGTGTTCATGGGCTTATTGATGTAACCTCTAGTTTTGCAATGGAAAAAATCAAGTATACTACGGTGTTACCTATCCCTGATTAATGGTATTACGCCTATTTTTCTTAAGCATTTGCACCATTAGGATGCCACACCATGGCAAATATTAAATCTTATTCAAGGCAGTAATTCAGTGCGATTATTTTCACAACTTGGCTGGTATTTTTTGAGTGAATGGCGACGCTATGTTGGTGCGGTTTGCTTTTTAATCATTATAGCTATCTTACAGCTTGTTCCACCGCGACTTGTGGGGATCGTTGTGGATGGGATTAGCAATCAAACCATGGCTACAACTCAGTTAGTGTCGTATGTGGCATTGATGTTATTCATTGCTGTTGTTGTATACGGTCTTCGTTATGTCTGGCGTATTTGGTTATTTGGTGCGTCTTATAAGCTAGCGGTGCAATTACGACAAAAATTTTACCGTCAATTAAGCCTACAAAATCAATCTTTCTATCAAAGATACCGAACAGGAGATTTGATTGCTCGAACCACTAATGATGTTGACCGAGTGGTATTTGCTGCGGGTGAAGGAGTGCTCACATTTGTTGACTCATTAGTTATGGGCTGTGCTGTATTGGTCATGATGAGCGTGGAAATTAGTTGGCAACTAACATTATTAGCATTGATTCCAATGCCTATTATGGCGTTAGTGATTAAACGTTATGGTGATCAATTACATCATCGATTTAAACATGCTCAAGGTGCATTCTCTTCATTAAATAATCATGCACAAGAGAGCTTAACCAGCATTCGCATGATAAAGGCTTTTGGCCTTGAGGATCATCAATCAAATCAGTTCGAACAAGTCGCGACTGAGGCGGGTCGACGCAATATGCATGTCGCTAGAGTTGATGCCCGTTTTGACCCGACGATTTTTATTGCTATCGGTATGGCAAACCTCTTGGCTATCGCTGGGGGGAGTTGGATGGTGCTGCATGACACGCTGACTCTCGGTGAACTCACTAGCTTTGTCATGTATTTGGGATTAATGATTTGGCCTATGCTAGCGTTGGCATGGATGTTTAACATCGTTGAACGTGGTAGCGCAGCCTATAGCCGTATCCGTGCTTTACTGGATGAACCTATAGACGTTGAAGATGGTCAGCAATCTCTTCTAGGCGAAAGAGGAGAATTACAGGCGCATATTAAGGCGTTTTGTTATCCAGAAACGGAACGGGTCGCGCTTCATGATATTCATTTCACACTCCCACCCGGTCAGTTTTTGGGAATTTGCGGACCAACAGGTTCAGGCAAATCAACACTACTTGCATTAATTCAGCGTCAATTCGATGTGACTGAAGGGGAAATCCACTACCAAGGTAAGCCGCTGCCTGAGATTCGCTTAAATGAATGGCGAAGTCGATTAGCTGTTGTGAATCAATCTCCTTTTTTATTTTCTGATACTGTGGCAGGGAATATCGCATTAGGTAGCCCACAAGCAACAATAGAGCAAATTGAGGAAGCGGCACGTATTGCTTGCGTGCATGATGATATCCTGAGGTTACCGGAAGGTTACCAAACACAGGTTGGTGAGCGAGGCGTTATGTTGTCTGGGGGACAAAAACAGCGGCTCTCGATTGCACGAGCTATTTTGCAAAATGCAGAAATTTTAATTTTAGATGATGCTCTCTCGGCTGTTGATGGGCAGACGGAACATGCTATTTTACAAAACTTGAGCCGTTGGCGTGAAGGCAAGACATTGATTATTACTGCACATCGCCTATCTGCATTAGTTGAGGCTGATAATATTTTAGTCTTGTCCCAAGGAAGTATTGTGTCTGAAGGTATTCATTCAACACTCACTGTTCAACCGGGTTGGTATAAAGATATGTATCATTATCAACAAATTGAAGCGGCTTTGGATGGTGATTTATGAGTCAGAAAAAACCACTATGGCCAGCCTTAAAACGTCTACTAAGCTATGGAAAAGCGCATCGTAGTACGATGACATTGGCTATTATCATGCTATGGGTTGCTGCGGCCGCCGAAGTGAGTGGACCTTTGTTGATTAGTTATTTCATTGACAACATGGTTGCCAAGAAACAAATCATTATGCCACTCACAATATATCTAGCGGTTGGCTTTGTGCTATTGCAGGTTATTGCAGCACTTCTTCATTATTATCAAACTATCTTATTCAATAAATCAGCGGTAGGTGTTGTACAGACTTTACGTACCGATGTTATGAATTCGGCGTTAAGACAACCGTTGAGTGCTTTTGATAAACAGCCTGTAGGACAAATTATTTCTCGCGTGACTAATGACACAGAGGTCATTAAAGATCTATTTGTGACCGTCGTACCCACTGTATTCCGTAGCTTAGCGCTAATTTGTGCCATGTTAGTTGCTATGTTTACTCTGGAATGGCGTATGGCTTTGGTCGCCATTATGATCTTTCCTGCGGTAGTGGTCGTGATGCTTATCTATCAAAAATTGAGTACACCCATTGTCCGTCGAGTGCGTTCTTATCTTGCCGATATTAATAATGGATTTAATGAAGTGATTAATGGCATGACGGTTATTCAGCAATTTCGCCAACAAGCTCGATTTGGTGAGAAAATGCTTGAAGCAAGCCAAGATCACTATCTCGCGAGAATGAAAGCATTAAAACTCGATGGGGTGTTATTGCGTCCCCTATTAAGTTTAATTTCCGCGTCAGTGCTTTGCGGATTGCTACTTTTATTCGGTTTTGATGGTACAGCAACCATTGGGGTGGGGGTGCTCTATGCCTTTATCAACTACCTTGGCCGCTTAAATGAGCCATTAATTGAGCTGACTTCCCAGCAATCGATGTTGCAGCAAGCTGTGGTCTCAGGGGAACGCGTATTTGAGTTAATGGATAGCCCGAAACAAGGTTATGGCGAGAATGTACAGCCATTACAGGGAGGGGCTATCGATATTCAAGATTTATCATTTGCTTACCGCGAAGATAAAAAAGTCTTAACAGATATTAATCTTCATGTGCCTGAGAATAGCTTTGTTGCGCTTGTTGGGCATACAGGAAGCGGTAAAAGTACCATCGCAAACCTAATTATGGGGTATTACCCTTGGCAACAAGGTGAAATCCTACTCGATGGTAGACCGTTACACTCTCTATCTCACCAAGTTTTACGTAATGGCATCGCAATGGTGCAACAAGATCCGGTCGTACTCGCGGCTTCCTTCTTTGATAATGTTGCGTTAGGGCGTGATGTAACACAAGAAAAAGTTTGGCAAGTATTAGAAACTGTACAGCTAGCTGAGCACGTTCGTTTACTTCCTGATGGCTTGGATTCATTATTGGGTGAACAAGGAAATACACTGTCAGTTGGGCAAAGACAGCTGTTAGCCATGGCGCGAGTATTAGTGGTAACACCGAAAATACTGATCCTTGATGAGGCAACAGCGAATATTGATTCAGGAACGGAGCAGTCGATCCAAAAAGCACTGCGTATTATTCGCCAGACAACTACGCTAGTTGTTATTGCCCATCGATTATCCACGATAGTCGATGCCGATCAAATTGTTGTGCTTCATCGTGGTGCAATTGTTGAAAAAGGAAAGCACACTCAATTACTGCAACAAAAAGGGCGCTATTACCAAATGTATCAACTTCAGCAGGTTGGTGAATCGCTCAATTTACATGATGATGTTGAGCCTGAAACAATATTGAACTGATTATTTTGCACACTTTTAATGCATAAGAAAAAAGCCACTCGAGAGAGTGGCTTTTTTTTTGCCATTACTGTTTGAATTATAAGCCTAATTAATTTTGGCATGTTATTTGCCTTAAGGTTTTTGCAATCAGTGATGTTGCTATCGCGCACCTTTAGCTGAATCGGCAGGGGATCATATTATCCGGAGGGAAAATGAAATATATCATCGCAATCATTAAGCCTTTTAAGTTGGATGAAGTAAGAGAAGCGCTTTCAGATATAGGTATACAAGGTCTGACTATTACTGAAGTCCGTGGTTTTGGTCGTCAAAAGGGGCATTCTGAGCTGTATCGTGGCGCAGAATATACGGTGGATTTCTTACCTAAGGTGCGACTCGAAGTCGCTGTTTCAGATGAATTTTCAGAACAGGTCATTGAATCGATAGAAAAAGCGGCGAATACAGGCCAGGTTGGCGATGGGAAGATATTTGTATTCGACCTTGAGCAAGCCATACGTATCCGCACGAGTGAGAAACAAGACGATGCACTATAGGAGAACAGCGATGAGTAAATTGTTTCAGGTTTTATGTTGGTTATTTATAGCGAGTTTTCCTGTGAATGTGTTTGCTGCTGAGGACGGTGTAGATAAAGCCGACAATGCATTTATGATGGTTTGTACTGCATTGGTCTTATTTATGATCATTCCTGGTATCGCTTTATTTTATGGCGGATTACTGAGAAGCAAAAACGTATTGTCACTTATGGCTCAAACGATGGTTATTTTTGCTCTCGTTTCGGTCATTTGGGTAATATATGGTTATAGCTTGTCCTTTAGTGAAGGAAATGATTTTTTCGGTGGATTAAGCCAATTTATGCTTAAAGGAATTAGCGTCGAAAGCTTAGCAGCAACGATCCCACAATTTGTTCATGTGGCATTCCAAGGGGCTTTTGCCAGTTTAACGGTTGCGCTGGTGGTTGGTGCTTTAGGCGAAAGGATTAAATTTTCAGCCATACTGATATTTGCTTTTATTTGGACAACTTTTGCTTATTTACCTATGGCTCATATGGTATGGGGCGGGGGATTACTTGCCCAAGATGGCGCACTGGATTTTGCGGGGGGAACGGTTGTTCATATTAATGCAGCAGTCGCTGGGCTTGTTGGTGCTTACTTACTTGGAAAAAGAACGGGTTTCGGAAAAGAAGCCATAAAACCCCATAATTTGCCGATGGTATTTATGGGAACCGCGATCTTATTTATTGGTTGGTTCGGTTTCAATGCTGGGTCTGCTGGAAGTGCGAATTCTATTGCAGCTTTGGCCTTTATTAATACCGTTGTAGCGGCATCCGGCGCAATTTTATCTTGGGTACTTGCGGAGTGGGTGTTTAGAGATAAACCGTCATTATTGGGGGCTTGTTCTGGCTGTTTAGCTGGATTAGTCGGCATCACACCGGCAGCCGGTACGGTTGGAATTGCTGGCGCATTGGTAATAGGCCTAATATCTGGGGTTGCTGGATTATGGGGGGTGGTCGTTTTAAAACGTTGGTTAAAAGTCGACGATGTATGTGATGTTTTTGGCGTACACGGTGTTTGTGGCGTAGTTGGTTGCTTATTAACAGGCGTATTTACCTCTGCAACATTAGGAGGGTTAGGTTATGCCGAGGGAGTGACAATGCTTAAACAAGTTGGTGTTCAGGCATTTAGCATACTAATCTGTGTGATTTGGACTGCAATTGTCGCTTATTTGGCATTTTTGATAGCGGATAAACTAACAGGTTTACGTGTTGAGGTTGAACAAGAAAGAGAGGGACTCGATATTACCTATCATGGTGAGAGTGCTTATAATTAACTTGTATTTATATGATGTTAGTTAGTACTCACATTATATATACCCAATAAGAATGGCAGATCAATAGATTCTGCCATTCAAACATGGAAAATACTCTTCTCACAATAATAATGAAGGGCTGTGACGCATGAACGAATAGAGTTTTAATATAAAAGGATAAGATAAGAGGTGAGCCTTCTATCTTACCCTATTTAGTTAGTGAGTACTTGCGTTGGTTTACCTGCCAATTAACGCGGCTTTCTTTTACGGATCACCCCTTCTTGGACCGCTGTTGCTACTAGCTCCCCACTTTGGTTATAAATTTGTCCTTTAACAAACCCACGGCCTCCAGAGGCTGAAGGACTCTCTATAGCATAGAGTAGCCAGTCATCAATTTTAAAGGGGCGGTGGTACCACATAGAATGGTCAATTGTGGCAACCTGTAAGTCTCTCTCCATAAAGCCACGGCCATGTGGTTGGAGCGTTGCGGGGAGAAAATTATAGTCAGACGCATAGCCCAATAAATAATTATGTAATGATGGAATATCAGGCAATTGCCCTTTCGCTTTAAACCAAATATAGCGAAACGGTTCCTGTGGGGGAGTGTCGAAAGGACTATAAAACTCGATTGGACGAAACTCAAAAGGGTTTGGGCGCAAAGCATACTTTTTAACAGATTCGGGTAACTGAGCAGCCAAACGCTGGATGATGTCATCTTGAGAGATTAATGTTTCTGGTGATGGGACTTCAGGCATTAAATTTTGATGGTTAAATCCATCCTCTTGGGATTGGAAAGATGCCGTCATAAAAAAGATAGGCTTACCATGTTGTATTGCACTGACTCGTCGTGTGCTAAAACTGCCGCCATCTCTTAATATCTCTACATCATAAACAATTGGGCGCTGGCTATCACCTGGGCGTAAGAAGTAGCTATGGAATGAATTAATTAAGCGATCTTCAGGAATGGTTTGTTCTGCCGCATACATGGCTTGGCCAACGACTTGCCCACCGAAAACTTGAGGTAGTCCGAGATCTTCACTTTGACCACGAAAAATACCTTCTTCAATCTTTTCCAATTCTAATAGGCTGATTAAATTTTGTAATTCTGGACTCATAGCAACCTTGAATATTGATTAATAAATATCAGATGATTGTATTTTCCCATTAATACATAAAAATAGGTAGACTGTTTTTGTGTTATCGATTTTACGTCGCAAAGTGATGAGGATAGCGGCTTGCGACTTGAAACACCTTATTGCCTAGGCTGAATATGACTTTTTTATGAAATTTATATCTTGATATGCGCAGTTACATTTTGAGATAGTATTTTATTGATAGTTATTTTTGGCTATAATCTGATCTTTGGTGGTTAAAAATTACAACTAAAATGAAATAATGTAAATATCCTCTGATAACAAATTGTTTTTTAGGCAATTATTATGAAATTAAACCTATTTATCATTAGCTTTATCGCGTTGGCTTTTTTAGGGGGGTGTGAAGGTAATAATAATAAAGCGAATGAGACAAAGTTAGGTCATCACAGTCATCCAACGAAAAAGAGTGTGGATGCGAAGGTTATCAAGGGGCAAATGGTTATCCCGCAACAAGCGGTATTGCCTGGAAATGCATTAATTACGGTGACCTTAGCTGATATTTCTATCGCTGAGTTACCTGATTTGATTTTGGCGCAAAAATATTATCAAGTAAAAGAGAAGCAATTTGTCTTTCCTTTTGAACTGAGCTACCAAAAGGATGAAGTACGTCAGAATGCACATCTTGCGCTAAGAGCTACGGTGTCTGTTGATGGTGATTTATGGTTTGTTTCAAAGGCTGAAAGTATAGTGATGAATGATGGCGTCACAAATAATATTCAATTAGTACTTGAGCCTACGAAATAATTGAGTCTATTTTTATCAAGCTTAATAGTGATTTGCTATTGTGTAATAAACCAGCACTTAACAGCGCTTTCCTTGCTATTTTAGTCATCATCAAGCATAATGCCACCTGCTTTTTAGGAAGCAATCAATGGGGGCTCTGTTGGTTCTCCCGCAACGCTAACTTGTTAACTAGGTCAGGTCCGGAAGGAAGCAGCCATGGCAGGGGATGTGTGTGCCGGGATGTCGCTGGCAGGGCTCCCACCCATCATAAGCCGTTCACTTATCTTTCTTCCATTTATCCCTTATTATTTTTTAGTCTTATATACAACTAAAAATGATATTCATAATACAAGTGTAAGTTATGGATTATTCATTTTGGCGACGAATGGGATAGCTCGACCATTATTTATAGGGCGCTACAAATTTTTATGAATAAACATTGCACTATTGTTTAAGCATTAAAAGCTAAATCTATCTAGTGGGCAACGATTATGTTTAGATAAGTAAAGTCTATGTAGAATGGTGATATTTTTTTGTAATAATTAATAAATTAAAGTCAATACACACATTAAGCCGATAAAATAAATTACCGGCTATAACCAGTTATTATCTGAGCATATTAATAAGTAGTTATCTAACAAATTTCCAAACAGAGGCTGGAATTTTGTCATAAAGTTTATTCATAGTGAGTTCTGCAAGACGGTGATCTGCGGCTGAGTAAAATAGTTCCAGCTCGTCTTCAGAAAGCTCATACTTATTTTTTTCAATAACACGCTCAAGTGTATCGATGGTTGTGCATTTTCTTAAACGCATCAGATAATCAGTTTTGGTCATAATACCCTTTCTTTTATTGATAATTAAAAATCTTTATAACATGCTATGTTATAGTTTATTTAGTGGTGAATAATATCTTTAGGTCTTGCTTGCAGGGCATTTTAAATCATCATCAAGTACAGCGACAAGATTTTGATTCATACTCTGCCAGTCAATAATTTCACTTAACGTTATTACCGGACTACCGAATAAATCGTAAGTCTCGTCAAGATACTCTTCTACTAATGATATAACGAGATTATCTTTTGGATGTTTGATCTTATATTGCCATACAAAGGCGGCTATATGTTCAATAAGCTCATTGAGCCGTACACTTTGTGGTGAGCTTAAATCATTTATCCAATGTGTATTTGTTTTCTGTAAGCTTGAAATTGCTTCTCTATTCAAACTGTTACACAAGTATTTTAACTCTGATATATCATAATTTTTGGGTGAATATTCATCCATAATCACCTCCGCAGGCGAGACTAACCTTTGCTATGTGTATTTCTATATCAAAATAATCGAGTACAAACTAAATAACACACCTTGATAATTAACTTAAGTATTTATTAATCAATGTCTTAGGTTATATAAAGTTGTAAAAAATAGGTGTAGTTTTTTAGAATTATCAATAATTATATCTGTAATATTCAAATACGGGCTAGCAGCGCTAACAGTTTTCGCTGTGCTAATAATATAGCACTTTTATTACATAAGTCACCACCTGACTGGTGTTTTTTTTCAAAAATAAAAGTATCCCTAGGCCTTTTTGTGCTATTTATATCGATTAAACACAATTCTGGGGGAGTTTTATATCAGATTAGCAGTACTTTTCGTTTGTTTACAAAAAATCACGATCAATTTAACTTAAAAAGCGATCTGCAAAATAATCTTAAAATATTTTTTTAACAATATAGGTTTGGTATTAACGGCTATTGAATATGATATCAATATTGATAAGTATAATTAATTTTTGGTACTAAATAAGTAATACCTACCGATTAATCGGTAGGTACATAAAGAAAAATTATTTTATAGGTAAAGATTCAATGTAACGCCTGGTTTTAGATCTGCCATTTTGACCCCAGAATTCCAACTCATTAAATCATTGAGCTTAATTCCATGTCTTTTGGCTATACTATAATAAGAATCGCCTTTCTTTACTTTATACGTTTTGGATTTACGCTTATTTGATGCAGGTGCACTGCCTTTTATCTTAAGGGTTTGTCCTGGATAGATATTCGCCGTTTTCATCCCATTAAGTTGTTTAATACTCTTACTGGTGGTATTGAACTTTTTAGCAATACTTGCGATCGATTCTCCTTTAACAACTTTATGAGTAAAGCCATTAGTTTGTGGTGCTGATCGTTTAAGTTGGTTTTGAGCAACAGCAGTACGAATATTATTTAAAACGGCTTGGTCAGAAAGCGATAATTTAAGTTGCTCTGCTTTTGCCGTAGGCAACATAATATAATGAGGACCATTTGGTGATGTTACACCACGCTTATAACCTGAGTTATATGTTTTTAGTGATTCCTCTGAGATACCTGTTAATTCTGCTGCTTGGGTTAAGGTAATTTGTTGCCCTACATCAACCTGAGTTAATGCGCGACTTCTATTACTGCGTGGTAATTTGACTTGATATCTTTCAGGGTTTCTTAATACTTGGCTGAGCGCTAATATTTTAGGGACATACTGTTTAGTTTCTTTTGGTAAGGACAACGACCAAAAATCCGTCGGTAATCCAGCGGCTTGGTTCTTTTTGATCGCATTCAACACACATCCTTCACCACAGTTATAAGCAGCCAGTGTGAGTTCCCAATCATGGCCAAACATAATATTTAAATTTTCGAGCAAATCAAAAGCAGCCTTAGTCGATGTCACGAGATCACGACGCTCATCGACCCACTGGTCTTGTTTTAATCCGTAAGAGCGGGCAGTGATAGGAACAATTTGCCAAAGACCTGCTGCTTGTGCCGGAGAGGTTGCTTTTGGATTGAAGGAACTTTCTATAATAGGAATTAAGGCCAATTCCATTGGTAAGTTACGTGCATTGACTTCGTCTACGATCCAATACATATAAGGTTCTGCCCTTAATGTGACATCGTAGAGAAAACTTTGTTTTGTATAATAATTGCTGGCTTGTTCCCTGATGATTGAATTATCAGGTATATCCATCTTCAGCTCATCACTGATATAACCCCAAAGATCACTATCTATTGTTGAGGTTTGTCTACTTGCTGCCTGATTATGTGGAGCAACGCTTTCTATAGTGTGGTTTGCTGAAGACTTGTTCTGCTTGGTTTTTTGTGGTGAAGCTTGGCATCCGGCCAGCAGAACAATGGCGATAATCGTCGCTATTGTCTTCATTGTGTCAATATTCTTTGTTTTATGTGTAAAAGTCGAACAATAATACTTATCCGACACAAAGAAGACAATAATTAAACGTTAATAATGATCTTTTAATTGACGTAAAACGGTAAAAACGGCCCTAAGTGGTGGGTTTGCTTGATTTATATTTAACTTGTTTTGCAGCTCGGCATTATCGCACTGTAGAAAAATATTTATTTTTCGTTCAGTTTTGAGTGTGGTTGGCACAGTAGCTTGCTGTTTACTGCGTTTAGCGGCGACTTCTTCTTGGTATTGGCTAATTTGTTGGTTTTCAGGCCAAATATGATGCGCAAACTTAAGGTTAGATTGGGTGTATTCATGTGCACAACAGATGAGTGTTTCATCGGGCAGGGCGGCTATTTTTTGGATTGATTGATACATTTGCTCTGGTGTACCTTCAAATATTCTGCCACAGCCACCTGAGAACAAGGTATCCCCACAAAAGAGATAAGGAGCGTGATAAAAAGCGATATGACCAAGTGTATGTCCCGGTAGACCAATAATTTTAAAATCAAAATTATCAATTTTGACACTATCACCATCACTGACTAATTCTGTCGCTCCTTTTACTTGCGTTTCTTGGGGACCAAAAACAGGAAGATCACGAAACACTTTCAGAATACCTTTTACACCGCCAGTATGGTCATTATGATGATGGGTGAGTAAGATAGCGATAGGAGCCAACTTTTTTGCTGACAATATTTCGAGGACGGGTTCTGACTCTGAGGGGTCAACAATGATACACTGTTGATTAGCATCCGTAAGAATCCAAATGTAGTTATCGTTTAAAGCAGGAACTCGTATTAACTCCATAATGACCTCTACTCTATATTGTGATTAAGGGGAATTTCGATGAAGCCAGCGCGTATTGAAAAAAAACGCCAGATGCCTGTAAGTTGGTCTGATATCCCATTCGGGAGGCAATACCGCCAAGCCCTACAATATCAGCTTCGTCCTTGGTGGCCAAAAATGTTTGGCTTTCATTTGCTTAAGTTAGGACATCTAAGCACTGAGATCGATACTGAAGAGTGCATGATATCGCATCAGTTTAGTGTAGGGAATGATGACCCTCGTTTCCATGTTCTTGCTGAATCCCAAGCTCTTCCTTTTATTAATAAATCTATTGATGCATGCTTAATGTCACATGTATTGGCCTATAGCCATGACCCTCACTGGATGCTACGTGAAGTGGACCGCCTATTAGTTGATGATGGTTGGTTAATTATTTCAGGCTTTAATCCATTTAGCTTATTAGGCCTTGGGAAAATGGTGCCATTTCTTCGTAAACAACAGCCTTATTGTAGTCGTCTATTTCCAACGTTAAGGGTATTCGATTGGCTTAGTCTATTAAATTATGAAGTGCTTTATCATTGTAATTGTCAGGTATTTCCGTGGCACAGCCCTAACAATTGGTTGAATCAACGTATTGGGGGGATTGGGACATTGAATGTGATTGTGGCACGAAAGCGTACTTATCCATTAACGCCAACATTACTAAAATTTAAACAGCCCAAAGTGAAAATAAGTACCGCATTAGGTGCCACAAAACGTATGTCGGATCGCTCAAAGAACTCATAGCATGCAAAAGAATATAATGTATGCGCTGAGCTGTATTTCGTCCAAATAATATAGGCGAGTTAACATTTAACTTTGAGCTGGTTGGTAACCTGTATCTTCTTGAGTTGGTGACTCTGCTGCTTGTCGAGCGAGCTCATCACATTTTTCATTTTCAGGATGGCCTGCATGGCCTTTTACCCAACGCCAGTCGATCTTATGGCGAGTGATAGCCGCATCTAGGCGTTTCCAAAGGTCTACATTGACGACAGGAGATTTATCTGCTTTACGCCATTGACGCCGTTTCCAATTATGTATCCACTGAGTAATCCCTTGGCGAACATATTGGCTATCGGTGGTTAAAATGATATCGCATGGGCGTTTTAAAGATTCGAGGGCGACAATAGCAGCCAGTAGCTCCATACGGTTATTCGTCGTTAAAAAAAAGCCTTCACTGAGCGTTTTTTCATGTTGTTGGTAACGAAGAAGAACACCATACCCCCCTGGGCCTGGATTACCCAGACAAGAACCATCCGTGAAAATTTCTACCTGCTTTGTCATTTCTGTTAAACTCTACCTTATTCATCAATCTCTAGTTTGACACAAAAACCCATTATGAGCACGGCGATAACAAGACAAATTGTCCTCGATACCGAAACCACCGGTATGAATAAGTTAGGCGTTCATTATGAAGGCCATAATATTATTGAAATTGGTGCGGTTGAGGTCACCAATCGTAGGCTGACTGGCCGTAATTTTCACGTCTACATTAAACCAAATCGGTTAGTGGATCCTGAAGCGTTTGAAGTGCATGGTATCAGTGATGAATTTTTGCAGGATAAACCGACTTTTGCTGATATTGCTGATGAATTCCTTGAGTTTATTCGCGGTGCTGAACTCATTATCCATAACGCTCCCTTTGATATTGGTTTTATGGATTATGAATTTGCTAAATTAAATAGAGGTATACCACCTACCGCTGATTTTTGCCAGATAACCGATAGTTTAGTGCTTGCTCGACAAATATTTCCAGGTAAAAGAAATAATTTGGATGCTTTGTGTGATCGTTATTTGATTGATAATACTAAGCGTACACTGCATGGCGCTTTATTGGATGCTGAGATCCTTTCCGACGTGTATTTAGCGATGACGGGGGGACAGACATCTTTAGCTTTTTCTATGGAAGCAGACACATCGAATGAAAGCTATGTTGAAGAGGTACAACGCATCGAGCGTCCAACGAGTGGCTTAAAAGTGCTTTATGCGACCGATGAAGAGCTTATTGAGCATGAAAAACGACTTGATATCGTAGATAAGAAAGGGGGAAAACCTTGTCTTTGGCGACAATCTCCAGATGAGGAAGAGACTATTCATTAGTCTTTATTCGCTTTTGAGGCTAAAAACTGTTCAACTGTACGATTTTTCAAGAAAAAGTATTGACTGGCATGGTAAGTATTCGTAATATGCATCTCGTTCCCTAGAGGGACATTCGGAGCGGTAGTTCAGTTGGTTAGAATACCTGCCTGTCACGCAGGGGGTCGCGGGTTCGAGTCCCGTCCGTTCCGCCAAATATCGAAGCCCTGACTCTTAGAGTCAGGGCTTTTTGTTTTTATGCCTTTTAACCTTTTAAAAAAACACGTCAAAGAAAAATCCGTCATAAAAGTAGTGATAGGAGTGCTCTTGATATCTCAATCTGTGTTCATGACGATTTCTCAGCTAGTCAGTAATAAAGTTTATGAAACAGATAACGAAGCCTTGAGATAAGACTGTTATTACGCGTAATCAATTTATAAATCTAAATAAACAGATTAAAGCTAATATGACATTAATGATAGCTGTTGAGGTATGACTATAACCAAATTGATTAGATAATTTTAATTCCCGTCCTTTTGTGTGGATCATTTGGCTTTACAATCTATGAGTACTTCCCATCCTGAATGGCTTAAATCGATTTAATTCTCTTTTTGTTGGCGATATAAACTATCTCGTTAAATAATCTATAAATCACTTACTCATCTCCTTATGACTTTAAGATTACTTTTTTGTTATTGATAATAATAATAGTTTTCAATTTAAATTATTTTTAAAATTCAAATTTTACTTTTCGTTTAATTTTGTCTATTTTTGATACTCGCTATGAGTATGTTTAATTTTCAAATAACAAATAAACACAATCAGGTATATTCACTTTTTTTGCATATTTATATTATTTGAATTAATAGTGATTTTTCAATATTTAGAAATTAACTAAAAATTAACACGTTTGTTTTTAATTATGGTGATTGTTATTTTAAAAGCGACGATGAAATCGTGGTGAGTATTATTAGTATAATCAAAAGATAAAGTTAACTATTGAAGGTGACTTATCTGATATTTGAAGATTTGTTATTATTTTTAAAAACAGACCTGGTTTTGTATCTATATAAAAAATATGTTATTTTTTCTTTCCAGTTACTTTATTAGAGATATTTAATTAATTAATTAATTAATTTATATTTTCACTAAAAATTATGACTATTTGTTAAATTTAAAACTTTCATCTTTATTTGCGTCTTAATTGGTGTTTTTGTGGTTAAAAAAACCATTTTATATGGATGCTCATAAAAAGGAATGCAGTTAAAGCCAGCTATATAGCTAGCTTTTATGATATTTAATTTACTCTCCATTGGTGTATCTGGTGGTTGTTTGTACTGCTAGCTGGGATGGATTAGGTTTGATTTTGCGTGAATGCTCAAGTAAATTAATGGGCATTGATTCAGTGGTAACGCATAATACAATATTATTTATTCATATATCCTTAAAGTTGCATAAAATGTCTAGAGAATAGGTTTTTTATTCGATTTTTAGTCGGTTTTTAAATGAATTGGTTTTCTAAGGGTATCAGTTTTTATTAGTTATCTTCGTTCGTTATATTTATTTTAATACTGTTTGAGTAGTAAGGTTAATTAATTTAATGCATGGAGAAAAATAGTGAGAGTAGGTGCGGTGCAAATGCCGAAAAATAAACTCAATGATTCAAAAACTGTTTTTACCAAAGCGATTGGAGAAGAAATACATAAATTACGTAAAGAACGTTTGATGACCGGAAAGGAGCTAGCTAAGGTAGTTAATGTCTCCCAACAACAAATATCACGCTATGAATGTGGGGTTTGTAATATAACAATAGATACATTGATTGTTATTTTAAACGCATTAAATGTTTCATTAACTGATTTCTTTAATCAGGTCTTTTTACGGGTATTCGAAAAGGAAAAGAAAATCAGTGTACAGTACCACAATGTATTTAGTTCTTCTGAGCAGTCTGAAGAATTAAAAAAACAGCTAGAAACTTTTTCTCGGTATGATCAAACTAACTTATGGGGTTAGTTATTTTCTATTAATTATTTTATATCACCATTCTTTTTTATTTAAAGTTTTTTAAATTATTTATCTTTAAATAATTAGGAATAAACACGTCTGAAGGATTGTGAATACATTCCTATTTTTTAAGTACGATATATTTATATTGCAGAGGCAATCATGAAAAAAATTATTTTAGCAACCTTAATTTCTGGCGCAATGAGTGCATCCGCTTTTGCTGTGGATGCAGGAAAAGGGACAGTAACTTTCACGGGAGCTATCATTGAAGCACCATGCTCAATCGCTCCAGGAGATGAAAGCCAAACTATTGATTTAGGACAGGTTTCTAATGTTACCCTACAGAAAGGTGGTATGTCCGCAGCTCAGCCTTTTGAGATCCATCTCGAAGGTTGCACGTTGAACGCAGAATATAAAGATAAAGATGGCGTTACCCAAAAATATAACAATATGGTTGAAGTGAAATTTGAAGGTACAGAGTGGGTAAACAATGGTAGCAATACTGGATTAATTCAAATTACAGGTGATGCGTCTGGTGCAGGTATTGTATTGATGAATAAATCAGGTGCAAAAATCAATATCAATGATTCAACCGTTGAGCGTGCTTATACCTCAGGTAATAACATTTTGAGTTTTCAAGCTGCGCTACAAGGTATGTCAGATGCGACTGTTGTTCCGGGTAGTTTCCAAGCTGTGACCAACTTTACATTGGCCTATAACTAATCGTTATTGTCAATGAAGTATTCCCCTAAGTCACTTCGTGATTAGGGGAAATATAAAAGAGGGGGAACTCGGTTATGAAAGCTATTTTAGTCATGTTACTTGTTAGTCAATTTGCCACTTTACCGAGTGTACAAGCACAAGCTTCCACACTATGGGGAAGTGTCAACATGAATGGCAGTATTGTCGATTCTGCATGTGCTATTGATACCGGTTCTTATGAACAGGTTGTCGACATGGGAATATTACCTGTTGGAACAATACGCCAACAAGGACAAGGTCCTGTTCACCCTTTCTCTATTACGCTAATTGGTTGCACTTTAGTGCCATATACAGGTTCTCCTTGGCAAGCTTTTACGGTGACTTTTGACGGTCCTGCTTCTGGTAATTGGTTTACGGTGTCGGGAGATGCGCGTGGCGTTGCTCTGTTATTACAAGATGCAGATGGGAAGCCTATTTATCCAGGGAAGTCCACAGAGAAACAAACTATCGCACCGGGAAATACTGTACTGAATTATGGGTTAAGGCTAGTTGCCGATAAAGAGCCTTTACGTCCGGGGCAATATCAAAGCGCACTGCGTTTTAAGCTGGATTATTACTAATAATAAAAAGTCATTTTTTCTTTTTAGCTTACGTTTTTCCTGAACCTGATTTTTAGGGATGTTATTTATGTCTTCTTCACGACCTGTATTTTTTCGCCTTAGTCGCTTAGGCCTAGCCATTGTTTTTTCATTCTATGGTCTATCAACGCCATTGTGGGCAACTGAGACAATTGAATTCAATACGGATGTGCTAGATCTAGAAGATAAAAATAACATTGATCTAGAGCAGTTCTCTCGTGCGGGTTACATCATGCCGGGGACCTATTCTTTAACATTAAAGGTAAATGGCGAGCAGTTTTCAGAAGTGTCAGTGCCTTTTTATCCCCCTGAAGATGATCCACAAGGTAGCACAGCTTGTATATCGCCAGAGGTAGCGGATCAATTTGGATTGACTTCATCGGCAAAAAAAGAGTTGGCATGGTGGCATGACGGACAGTGTCTGACAGCAAGTAGTTTACCAGGGATGCAAATCCATGGTGATTTAGCTACCTCGTCATTATACGTGAGTATCCCACAAGCTTATCTCGAATTCACTGCGCCTAACTGGGATCCACCATCGCGTTGGGATGAGGGAATTGCTGCGTTGATGCTGGACTATAACATTAATGGTAATGCCAATAATTCATATAACGGTGGTCACGATAGTTATGCGTTAAATGGAAATGGTATTGTAGGGGTGAACTTAGGGGCTTGGCGCTTTCGCGCTGATTGGCAAGGTCGTTTAAATCATGCTACTGGTTCTGGTGATTCGGTTAATAAAGACTTTGACTGGAATCGGTTTTATGCCTATCGCGCATTGCCGTCACTCGCTGCTAAATTGGTATTAGGGGAGGATTACCTCGTTTCTAATATCTTTGATTCATTTCGTTTTATTGGCGCCAGTGTGCGTTCTGAATTGAATATGCTCCCGCCAAATTTGCGTGGTTATGCACCAGAAGTGACAGGTATCGCAAAAACAAATGCGACGGTAATAGTTAGCCAGCAAGGGCGAGTGTTGTACGAAACACAAGTCGCTCCTGGGCCGTTTCGTATTCAGGATTTGAGTGATGCTGTTAGTGGCAAACTCGATATCACAGTTAAAGAACAAGATGGTACAACTCAAGACTTTCAAATAGATACAGCTAGCTTGCCTTATTTAACGCGTCCGGGGCAAATGCAATACAAATTAGCATTAGGCCAGCCAACTAATTATCAGCGTCACAGTGAAGGGGATTCTTTTGTCACGGGTGAATTTTCGTGGGGAGTCAACAATGGCTGGTCACTATTTGGCGGTAGCCTGAATAGTAAAAATTACAATGCCGTATCGCTGGGTATTGGGCGTGATTTATTGGCATTTGGAGCTTTATCTTTCGATGTTACTCAATCTTTTGCTCGATTACCAAATATGGGGAATTTAAGCGGAGGTTCTTACCGTATTAATTACTCTAAACGTTTTGAGGCGATTGATAGCACTATTCAATTTGCAGGTTATCGCTTTTCCGAGCGTGACTTTATGTCGATGTCTGATTTCTTAAATGCACTGAAAACCGGTGAGCGTTATGGAGGAAGTAAAGAGTTATATACGATATCGCTGAATAAAAATTTCGGCGAGTTAGGAATGTCGTTATACCTCAACTATAACCACCAAACTTATTGGGATCAGCCGGATAATGATTATTACAGCATTATGCTGTCGAAATATATGGATATTGGTTCACTCAAAAATATCAGTGTTAACTTATCGGCAAACCGCAGTGTTTATAACGGTGTCAAGGATGACAGTATATATCTATCGACCTCATTCCCCTTAAGTAACGGCGCCAACGTAGGGTATTCGCTGAATAGTAGTCGCTACGATACGACAAATCGGGCGACCTATTACGACCGAATCAATGATCGAACGACATACCAGTTGAGTGCCGGGAGTAGCAAAAAAGGAGGAACGGGAAGTGCATTTATCACCCATCAAGCTGATATCGCACGTTTAACGGCTAATGTGAGTTATATGCATAACCAATATAGTGCATTTGGTCTATCAATGAGCGGTGGAATGACTTTTACCCCAGAGGGAGGCGGACTTCATCGTGTGAATACATTAGGAGGAACGCGAATGTTAGTCGATACCGATGGTGTTTCGGATGTACCGATCAAAGGGATAGGTGCACCGATCACCTCGAATATGTTTGGTAAAGCCATTGTTGGTGATGTGAGTAGTTACTACCGTAGTAAGGCTCAAATTGATTTAAATGCATTACCAGACAATGTAGAAGCACAGCAGTCGGTAGTACAAGCTACGCTCACAGAAGGCGCTGTAGGTTATCGTCATTTTGCTGTGGTATCAGGACAAAAAGCGATGACTGTACTGCGATTGCCTGATGGTAGCCACCCGCCATTCGGCGCTCAAATACAAAACAGTAAAGCGCAAAACACAGGAATTGTGGGTGATTCTGGAAGCGCTTATATCAGTGGTATTAACCCTCAGAGTGTGATGACTGTGACATGGGGAGAAGATAAGGCTTGCCAGATCACTTTTCCTATTCAGTTAGGTTCTTTACAGGAAGCATTACTACTGCCGTGTATTCCGACAACGTTACCAGCATCAACAGTGATAGCGAAAAGATAGTTTTATTCAGCACAAGAATAGCCTAATTCACGAAAAGCATGGCTCAAGAGAGAACACAGAAATAAAAGGTAAATAACTATGCAATTAACGATTTCTTATCGTACAACCATGGGGTTAATTGGTTTGGCATTATTTAGCAGCACAGCTTATTCCGCGGTATCGATGGATAGGACTCGGGTTATTTTTGATGGTGGACAAAAGTCAATCTCACTCAATATTTCAAATAACAACAAACAGTTACCATATTTAGCGCAAGGGTGGATTGAAAATGCGGAAGGGCAGAAGATCCAATCGCCATTGGTTGTATTACCGCCCGTACAGCGTATAGAGCCAGGTAAATCAAGCCAAGTAAAAATTGAAGCATTACCTGCTATTAATTCGTTACCTCAAGATCGTGAGTCTTTATTTTATTTTAATTTACGAGAAATACCGCCAAAAAGCGATAAACCAAACACATTACAAATTGCTCTGCAAACACGAGTGAAGCTGTTTTATCGACCTAAAGCGATAATACCTGAAAAAAACGGTGCGCCATGGCAAGACAAATTAACCTTAGATAAACAAGGTGAACGTTATATCGTGAAAAATCCCACACCGTATTACGTCACGATTATTAATGCGACAACTAATGGCAAAGCATCGGATGGTAAAGATTTTACACCAGTCATGGTGCCACCGTTTGGACAGGATGATTTAGGCATCAGCGCTAATCAATTAGGAAATAATCCCGTACTGACTTACATCAATGATTATGGTGGACGCCCTAATTTGACCTTCCGCTGTCAGGTGTCGAGCTGTCAGGTTGTTCCAAATGGTAAAAGCGAATAATTCGAGTAAGCACCCGACTGACGGTGCCCATATTGAAGGAGTGCGCATGACAGACTTACAAAGAAAAAACGTTTTCCGATACGGCTTACTTCTAGCGATGTTTAGCAGCACCGTCAGTTTATCAGGCATGGCGGCGGATAATAATGGCAATCTCTATCGGCCAGTAGATAACTGGAATGTCGATGGACAGCATGGTGTGTTGTACGTGTCTGGTTCATTAACGGAAAGCCCATGTCGGCTAGCGATGACATCTAGTTACCAATCAGTTGAGATGGGGAATTTGGATACCAGTACCTTGCAGCATAATGGTAGAGGAGCACCCGTACCGTTTCAGATTGAGTTAGAGGACTGTTTAGAAACAGAGACTCGTTTAGATAATGTACAAACGGGAATGACAGCATGGAGCTCCAGTCAACCAGCAGTCAAAATTCGTTTTTTAGCAGATAGTGTGCCATCAATGCCGGATATCGCTCGTGTCAATGGGGTAAAAGGATTGGGGCTGGCTATCACGACACCAAATGGTTCACTGCTACCTTTGGGGTTAGAAAGTGAGCCACAGTTATTGCCTTCAGGGCAAAGTCAGTTGACCTATTACGTGACGCCGGTGAGAACGGGGCAGCTTGTGCCGGGGGCGTATTCGGCGCTGATTGCATTTGAAATGTTGTACGAGTAGGAGTGGTCATCATTATGACAATGAGACGATGTCGACTGCCGAAAGTGCTGGCAACCAGTCTGTTGATGAGCAGTTTGATGCTGTGTTCAGCGGCGACCCTTGCAGAAACCTATACCTTAACCGTGAAGGTCACGGTAGTTGAGAAGACCTGTGATATCTACGGGCCTGACGGGATTGGACAGCCCATCAATGTGGCGATGGGCGACCTGATCATAAAAAACATCGATGGGGTTAGCTACGGAAAAACTGACATTCCGTATACTCTAAGTTGCGACGATGCAGCAAGTAATCCAGCCTTAAAACTGAAATTTGATGGCCCCCGCATGAGTGGCCAAGCGGCGAATGTGTTGTCCACCTCGGACCAGAACTTAGGATTACGCCTTATGGCGGGTAACAGTAATCTGAATTTAGGCGTCTGGCGTCATTTTAATTATAGCACTCAGCCAACCCTTAGTGTGATACCGATTGGCAGTGGGACTGGGGGGATTAATGACGGTCAGATGACTGCATCCGCGACGTTGAGTGTGGAGTATCAATAATGATGAACCGACAAGCTAAGATATCTGCAATGGCATTATGGCTAAGCGGCTTGATGCCGCTGACGACGTATGCGGTAGATGTGAACTTTACCGCCAACTTAATCCAAAACCCGCCGTGTGATGTGGCGGGGCCGGACGGGGTTGACCAGCCGATCCGCGTGCCGTTTGGCGAGGTGGGGATCACCAAGATTAATGGCGAAAACTATCGCCAAGACTTTACCTTGACGCTGAGTTGCGGAACAGGGCTTGGGAATGCCGTGGCGTTATATCTTGAGTATCGCGGGATGGTCGCGGAGAGTTTTGATAATAAAGCCTTGCAAGCTAGTCAGACCGGGTTGGGGGTTCGATTATACCATCAAGGGGTCGTCATACCACCTAACACAGGGACACCGATAACGATGTCGGATAATGGCGTTGCAACTTTACCCTTGTATGCGGTGCCAGTGAAGGATACTGACCCGTCTGCAATGTTATATGAAGGGAATTTTACCGCGACGGCCAGTGTGGAGATGAATTACCCATGAGGATATTCAATCACAAGAGAACTTTCTGGATGTCGATGAGTGCAATACTGTGGTGTTGCAGTTTTCTACCGTCAGTGGCTCAGGCGGCGAACAGTAATGATATTCAGTACAGTGGAACGTTGATTGCGTTGCCGTGCACGGTTGACCCGAATTATGAGAACTTCGGAGTTGACTTTGGGGGCAATATTAATTCAAAGGATTTGCTGAATGGACAACGTCGTTATAGCAAGGAAGACATCCAATTTCATTTGACGGATTGTGATACTTCTTTGGGAAATAGTATTGCAGTGAAATTTAGCGGTGTTTCGACGACCGACAATGGATTACTGAATGTGGATGCTGGAAGTCAGGCTAGTGGGATTGCGATAGGTCTTGAAACCCCGAGTGGTGTAGCGTTACCCATTAATAACACTCAGGTAGAGCCTTTAATGCCGATAAAAAAAGGGGATATGACGATACGGTTACGGTCATATATACAGGCAGTGGAAGACGCAACGGTAGAGAGCATTCAGCCGGGTTTTTTTACGGCGACGCTGACGTATATGTTGATATATCAGTGAAGCGATGCTCCATTTTACGGGGTAGAGACGGGGTGTTTTCTATCAGGCTAGTGCAAGACTATATACGTCAATGCTCGCTAAGGTTTAGTAGTGATTTATTTGCCATCTATTGCTTAGTATTTATCTCACAATAACAGTTTAAGCGGTGGCAAATTTCTTGGTATTCAATTTCAAAATAGATTTCGTTGATGAGTATTCATTATCAAGCGACACAAGGAATCCATAAATGCGCATTCAGTTAGCTCTTTTGCTATTCACTTTTCCATTAACTTCTATTGGGGCATCTTACTTCAATCAGAACAATACTCCGCAAAGAGCAATAGGATATAGTGAAGGGTCTTTTTCAATATTTGGAACAGTATATAAAATCCAAGATAATATTGATCGGCGTCCTATAACCGATTCTGTTGGGTATGATTCTGGAGTTATGTCCGCTGAAAGTTATGGCTACTCCGGTGGAGCAGTGACTATTGATGCTAAATACAATACGCTTTCTAACGTATCAGGAGGATCATCATGTTATTTGTATGGAACTCTATACTTTTCTGAGTCTGACGGCTGGTATGATTACAGTTACGGGCATATGCGTTGGGATATGTCTGGTGATGTATTTTATGATCCCAATCTGTATATAAAGGTTGATAAACCATGTAATCAAGCTATTTTATCCGATTTACCGACAGTTAATATTCCATTACCAAGCATCAACAAATTTTATATTTGGCGGGGTATATCTGGTATATGTGCCAATCGGTCTTGCACTAATGGAAGTTATAATCATACTCGGGTTTTACCTCGTAATGGGTCTATGACTGCTTTGGCAAATGTAATCGCTTGCACATCAAATACAGTCAACAGTTCTACTTGCCGGTCTTTATTTTATAATACTGTACGTGGCACTGATATTCCTTCTGGGTTAATTCCTGACATCCCAGCTGTATGTAATGTGAATTTACCTGATCTGAACTTTGGAACTGTAGGCATGAATGACTGGGCTGGAAACATGGCTCAATCTATAGGCTCAGTATCTTGTACAAAGGATGCATCTATTACCTTTACTGTGGTTGGTGGAGATTCAGTTAAACTGGGCCCTTTTAATGCTTCTATTGGTATAAATGGGAAATTAGGCGGGTCATCGATCGTTAATACGGGGATAGGGGAAGTGACATTCACAATTGATGGACAGCTAAAATCGTCTACAGGGAGTGTTACAGCAGGGGAATATCAAACAAGTGTTGTAGTAATAGGTACAATTAATTGAAATGCATCTTACAATAAATAATAAAGTGACATCAATTTCATTGCTATTTACAAATTGAGTGATGCCATTTGCTCTAATTTTGGATATGCAGGTGCTATCAACGGTATTTTTATTTAGAGAAATGAGTGCATATTAGACTAATCTTATAAGTAATAGCTACAGAAATTGAATATGTTCCCATTTCTCAGAAATTTACTGGATTTATGAAAATTTGGAGTAGTAAAGTTAATTTGGTTACCAAGTCAGAGGTGATATATTACCTCATAAAAAAACAGGTGACATTTATTGCAAAACGTATAAAACGATTTTTAAGTGCTGAACTTAAACTTGAAGCGACTCAATTTGTCATTGATTAAAATTGTTCCGCGGCCGAAGCTGCCAATACCATGGGCGTGGGTAAATCAACCATTGGATAATGGGGGCGGCAACTCAAAAACGAGCGTAAAGGTATTTCGCCAAAAGCATCGGCAATGACACCAGAACAAGTTGAAATTCGTGCACTAAAAAAGAAAATTGCTCATCTCGAAAAGCATGACGAGCTCTTAAAGAAGGCTACTTGTCTGGTGATGTCAGACTCCCTGAACAACTTGCGATAATTAAAAAACTGAGCCAAAGCTACCGTATTCAAATATTATGTAGCGTGTTTAGTATTAAACTCTTTTCATATCACAATCCAGTGAATCGGTAAAAATACCCCGGGCGTAATTATTTTTAGCTTCCATAAAAGCGACAAAATATCATCGTGTACTTTTAATTAAACTAAAGTGATGGAAATATAATTTATATATTGGAAATTAGAATGGTTATTTCACTTTGTTAATGATGTGAATTATTTAAACTTGTATATTTTATGATGCTATTTTTATCGGTAATTTAATGAGCTAATAAATTATTAATGATTAATATAATTAAATATAAGTCAATGTAACTGAAATATGCCATGGTTATTTTAAAGGAAATGATTAATTTACTTTTATCTTGTTTGATAAAAAACGTATTTTTCCCTAAAAATAAACTTGGAGGTTGATGTATGTCATTGAATATAGAATTAAAAAACCAATTGGAATCATCTATACTTGATTTAAATCTGCCTGAAAATCCCTATTTTAAATCTCTGACTTCTGGTGAAATGACCCATGAACAATTTTTAAATAGCCAATTAGAATTTGCACCGATGGTTTATTTTTTCAGTAGGCCAATGGCACAAATTATAGCCAATATATCCGATCCTATTTCACGAATTGCCTTGGTGGGGAATCTTTGGGAAGAACACGGTCAAGGTGTTAAGGAAAATGTGCATGGAAATACAATCATAACTTTAATCGAACGTTTAGGTGGTGATATATCCAGTATTGATTTACAAAACCCCCCACCTAATGCTCGGATCTTTAATGAAGCATTACGTGGAGTTTCTTCTTTTTGTGATTTTCGTTTTGCTGCTTCTATGTATGCGGGTATTGAGAGAACATTTGTTGATGTATCGTGCATGATATTTGAAGCGATAGCTAAAGAGGGTTGGCTTCCAGAAGATAAGATCACCCATTATGGCTTACATCGAGAACTGGATATTGAACACTCGGAAGATTTTTTGAAAGTTGTCAATCAATATTGGGATGAACCAAAATATCAATTTATGATTAAAGAAGGTATCAAATTTGGCTGCCAATTATTTGCTAATGCGTATGTTGGTTTTTATCGGAGCATGAGTAAGTAGCTCCAAGGATATTTATTATGCTTAGTAATATAGGTTAAATGTAGAATCTGGCTATTTATGAGCATGGATATTTATTATCATAAATAGCCGATTTTGGTTTGTATATGGCTAACCACTAATATAGTGAGGTTCTGTGCTCATGATATTTCTCAATGAGAACTATATTGGTGGTATTTTGTTTTAAACTCCCCATATAACAATCCACTGAATCGGTAAAAAGATGGAATAAACACCCCACCGCAATTGCTTTTAATTTCCATGATGGCAGTAAAAATATCATCACATACGCGATAGCTGCCCAACCAGTATGTAACGGATGGAAACCAATACCGCAGCGATTAGGATCAAAAATCGGATCGGCCAGTAAATGATCTAAATCGATCGCCATGGTTGCTATCATCAATAATGCCGCTAATTTCCAATTTTTTCGCCAAAATAGATAGCCAAATAAGATTGGCACTAAAAAATGAAAACCGTAGTGCACGATATTGCGAAAAATTTCAAATGCCACAATTAAACCTCTAATGCATTATTTTATTTATTAGCAGATATCTCTTCTTCATGCTTATCTGCCTTGGATTATTCAGTGCGTTTGAGCTAAATGTACTCATTTTCTGGTGGCTAGTGGGCTGCTATTGTATCGAGATTATAACCAAGTCGTATAACGAAAGGGGATTTTTTGTTTCGATATGTAGAGTACATGTTTATCTCCTATCTAATCAGCCAATTTTTCATAGCAAAATTTGTCAATAATCACTATTGTTATCTCTAAATGCATAAGAAGCATAAATCACCTTGATCCCTGATGGTAAACTCAGGTTTAATAAGGGTAATGAATTGCGCAAAAAACTCATCTTTAAGTGATATTTTGCGCAATGGAAAGGATTCAGCTCTGAAATGGCTTAATTTATTGACGATTCGCGGGCACAAATGTAGCGAATAATTGCTGTATGGAGCAAATTGCGTTAGTTTCATAGTTTGCCTATGAAAAAGTGCAATAATTCCGTATTGCGTTGTGAAAATTGGTTTAAGTACGTTTTTATCCGACCTGGAGTATACTAATGACGACTCGTAAAACCCTTGCTAATGCTATCCGCTTTCTAAGTATGGATGCGGTTCAAAAAGCAAAATCAGGGCACCCTGGCGCGCCTATGGGCATGGCCGATATTGCTGAAGTTCTGTGGCGTGACTATATGAATCATAACCCAGCAGATCCACACTGGGCTAACCGTGACCGTTTTGTTCTCTCTAATGGCCATGGTTCAATGCTGATCTATAGCTTGCTGCATCTGACGGGTTATGACTTATCTATCGATGAGCTAAAAAACTTCCGTCAACTCCACTCTAAGACACCAGGCCACCCTGAATATGGCTATACTCCAGGCGTTGAAACCACCACAGGTCCATTAGGGCAAGGTATTGCAAACGCAGTCGGTTTTGCTATCGCTGAACGCACTTTAGCGGCGCAATTTAACCGCCCAGGCCATGACATCGTCGACCATCACACTTATGTGTTCATGGGTGATGGTTGTATGATGGAAGGTATCTCACACGAAGTGTGCTCTCTAGCAGGGACACTGAAATTAAATAAACTGATTGCGTTTTATGATGACAACGGTATCTCTATCGACGGTCATGTACAAGGTTGGTTTACTGATGATACCGCAGCACGTTTTGAAGCTTATGGCTGGCATGTTATTCGTGATATCGATGGTCACGATGCCGATCAAATTCATGCTGCTGTCACAGAAGCACAGCGCGAAACAGATAAACCAACGCTGATTATGTGTAAAACCGTGATCGGTTTTGGTTCCCCAAATAAAGCAGGTACAGAATCTGTTCACGGTGCACCATTAGGTGATGCCGAAATTGCGGCAACACGTAAAAATCTAGACTGGCAGTATTGTCCATTCGAAATCCCACAAGATATCTATCAAGCATGGGATGCCCGTCAAGCTGGTAAAGAAAAACAAGCGGCTTGGAATGATAAGTTCGCCGCTTACGCAAAAGCCTTCCCTGAATTAGCTGAAGAATTTACTCGCCGTATGGCGGGTGAATTGCCTGCTAATTTTGATGCAGAAGCGAAGAAATTTATTGAAAATCTGCAAGCAAATCCTGCCAACATCGCTAGCCGTAAAGCGTCACAAAATGCTTTAGAAGCCTTTGGTAAAGTCTTGCCTGAGTTCTTAGGTGGTTCTGCTGACTTAGCACCAAGTAACTTGACTATGTGGTCTGGCTCTAAACCATTGAATGAAGACAAAGCGGGTAACTACATCCATTATGGTGTACGTGAATTCGGTATGTCAGCAATCATGAATGGTATTGCTTTACATGGTGGATTTGTTCCTTATGGTGCAACATTCCTCATGTTCGTTGAATATGCACGCAATGCTGTGCGTATGGCTGCATTGATGAAAGTGCGTAGTATCTTTGTTTATACTCACGACTCTATCGGTCTGGGTGAAGATGGCCCAACTCACCAACCTGTTGAGCAATTAGCTAGCTTACGTGTAACGCCTAATATGAATACATGGCGTCCATGTGACCAAGTTGAATCTGCTGTCGCATGGAAATACGCTATCGAGCGTAAAGATGGCCCAAGTGCGCTGATCTTCTCTCGCCAAAATCTGGAGCAGCAACCACGTACTGCTAAGCAATTAGCGGAGATCGAGAAAGGGGCTTATATCCTGAAAGATAGCGATGGCCAGCCGGAGCTTATCTTTATCGCGACAGGTTCAGAAGTTGAGTTAGCAGTGAAAGCCGCTGACCAACTGACTGGCGAAGGCCGTAAAGTACGTGTTGTTTCAATGCCTTCAACCGAGGTATTTGATAAACAAGACGCGGCATACCGTGAAGGCGTTCTACCATCAAGTGTGACTAAGCGTGTTGCTATTGAAGCAGGCATTGCAGATTACTGGTTCAAATATACAGGTCTCAATGGGGCTATCGTTGGTATGCATACATTTGGTGAATCAGCACCTGCTGAAGAACTATTCAAAGAGTTCGGTATCACTGTTGAAAGCGCAGTGAAAGCTGCTAAGTCATTGCTGAAGTAATTATTTTACGACCTAATTACGGGTCGTAAGAAAGAGTGAAATACGCCCTTACATCAATTTTGCTGTAGGGGCGTTGTTTTTTTGTGCATTTCATGTGTTTTGACTATTGCGTTCTGTGCCTATATCCCTTAATCTAATTCTTAAATAGCTGAACCGTTTCAGTTGCTGTGGTCAATAAGCTAAAAAATTTCAAAAGTGTCGAGTGAAGCACATTTTTGATGTTTGACCGTTAAAATCAGCAGTAGAGTTTGTGTGAGTCAGTTATCCTTATCAGCCGTGTGATTTTGTTGAAATTCAAGGTGTAGGATGCCAATAAAAGTGGCGATTAACGGCTTCGGTCGGATCGGACGGAGTGTACTAAGGGCTTTATATGAGTCTGGGCGACGTGCTGAAATTACGGTTGTCGCGGTTAATGAGCTGGCAAGCCCTGAAGGGATTGCGCATTTGCTGAAGTATGACTCAAGCCATGGTCGCTTTGCTTGGGATGTCCGCCTTAGCGGTTCGCTGTTGCAGGTCGGCGATGACAATATTCGTCTCTTTCATCAACCTGATATCAGTTCGCTACCTTGGAAAGAACTTGGAGTTGATGTTGTGCTTGACTGTAGTGGGGCATTCGGTTCTCGCGCAGATGGCTTAGCTCACCTCGATGCGGGCGCTAAAAAAGTGCTCTTCTCCCATCCTGGCTCGGATGATCTTGATGCGACAGTTGTCTATGGCGTTAATCATGATAGTCTAACAATTGACGATAAAATTATTTCAAACGCATCTTGTACCACAAACTGTATTATTCCGATCATTAAACTGTTAGATGATGCGTTCGGTATTGAGTCAGGCACGGTAACAACAATCCATGCATCAATGAATGATCAGCCTGTTATCGATGCTTATCATCATGACCTAAGAAGAACGCGAGCTGCCAGCCAATCAATTATTCCGGTTGATACTAAGCTAGCAGCGGGTATTACGCGAATTTTTCCAAAATTTCAAAATCATTTTGAGGCGATATCGGTACGTGTACCGACAACCAATGTGACAGCCATTGATTTGAGTGTTACCGTGCACAGTGATGTTAGCGTAGCAACGGTAAACCAACTCTTGCGAAGCGCCGCGCATGGACATTTTCGTGGTATAGTAGACTATACTGAATTACCGTTAGTCTCGATGGATTTTAATCATGATCCGCACAGTGCGATTGTTGATGGCACACAAACGAGAGTGAGCGGTAAGCATTTAATTAAAACCCTTGTTTGGTGTGATAACGAATGGGGGTTTGCTAACCGGATGCTAGATACAACTTTAGCGATGGCAGCAACAGGTTTCAACTAATTAACGGCTGACAGACGGTAGGGTAGACTATGACCCACACAGCCATTAATGAAAACTTTATAGAGAATCAACAAGAGGATTCACCATGTCTGTAATTAAGATGACCGATTTGGACCTAGCGGGTAAACGCGTTTTCATCCGTTCTGACCTAAACGTTCCTGTAAAAGATGGCAAAGTTACTTCTGATGCACGTATCCGTGCTTCATTACCAACAATTGAAACTGCTCTCAAGCAAGGTGCTAAAGTCATGGTCACATCTCACCTCGGTCGTCCGACTGAAGGCGAGTATAATGAAGAATTTTCACTGCAACCTGTTGTTGACTATCTGGCTGAAAAGATTGATTACCCGGTTCGTTTAGTCAAAGACTATTTAGGTGGCGTGGATATCGCGGAAGGCGAGTTAGTCGTTTTGGAAAACGTTCGCTTCAATAAAGGCGAGAAAAAAGACGATGAAACGCTGTCAAAACAGTATGCTGCACTGTGTGATGTTTATGTCATGGATGCTTTTGGTACCGCTCACCGTGCTCAAGCATCAACGCATGGCGTTGCTAAATTCTCGCCAGTTGCTTGTGCTGGTCCTCTACTCAGCGCTGAACTTGAAGCATTAGGTAAAGCACTGGATAACCCTGCTCGCCCAATGGTGGCGATTGTCGGTGGTTCAAAAGTATCGACAAAACTGACCGTTTTAGATTCACTCTCTAAAATTGCCGATCAATTAATTGTGGGTGGTGGTATTGCAAACACCTTTATTGCCGCTGAAGGTAATAATGTTGGTCGCTCTTTATATGAAGCGGATCTGATCCCAGAAGCGAAAAAATTATTGGCAAACTGCCATATTCCAGTACCGACTGATGTCCGTGTAGCAACGGAGTTCTCTGAAACTGCGGAAGCGACATTAAAATCAAGTACTAAAATTAAAGATGATGAGCAGATCCTCGACTTAGGTGACGAGTCTGCTGAGCGTCTGGCTGAAATTCTGAAAAATGCTAAAACCATTCTGTGGAATGGCCCAGTTGGTGTTTTTGAATTCCCTAACTTCCGTAAAGGAACCGAAATCGTTGCACGTGCAATCGCTGATAGTGAAGCTTTCTCTATCGCGGGTGGTGGTGACACATTAGCGGCTATCGATTTATTCGGTATTGCGGATAAGATTTCATACATTTCAACAGGCGGCGGTGCATTCCTTGAATTCGTTGAAGGTAAAAAACTGCCGGCGGTTGTGATGCTGGAAGAACGTGCTAAAGCGTAATTAATTTGTCATGAACAACAGGCTGCGTAGGCAGCCTGTTTAACACAGGACCTTTTCAAATGTCTAAAATTTTTGATTTTGTAAAACCGGGTGTTCTCACAGGTGATGATGTACAGAAAGTTTTCGCAGTTGCCAAAGAAAATAACTTCGCATTGCCAGCGGTGAACTGTGTCGGTACAGACTCAATTAATGCCGTACTTGAAGCGGCAGCGAAAGTACGTGCTCCAGTTATTGTTCAGTTTTCTAACGGCGGTGCGGCTTTTATCGCGGGTAAAGGCTTGAAAGCAGAAGGGCAACAAGCCGCTATTCTGGGTTCAATCTCTGGCGCACATCATGTTCATCAAATGGCTGAGCATTATGGTGTTCCTGTGATCCTACATACTGACCACTGCGCACGTAAATTGCTGCCATGGATTGATGGTTTGTTAGATGCAGGTGAAAAACATTACGCGAAAACCGGTAAGCCTCTGTTCTCTTCACATATGATCGACCTGTCTGAAGAAACTCTGGAAGAAAATATCGAGATCTGTGCTAAGTATCTGGCTCGCATGGCAAAAATTGACATGACGCTAGAAATCGAACTCGGTTGTACTGGTGGTGAAGAAGATGGTGTTGATAACACCGGTATGGACAGTTCAGCGCTGTACACTCAACCAGAAGACGTTGCTTACGCGTATGAGAAACTGAGCGCAATCAGCCCACGTTTCACTATCGCGGCTTCTTTCGGTAACGTTCACGGTGTTTATAAGCCAGGTAACGTCCAGTTAACGCCAAAAATTCTACGTAACTCACAGGACTATGTTTCTGAGAAATTTAATCTGCCTCACAACAGCCTAGACTTTGTTTTCCACGGTGGTTCTGGCTCAAGCGCTGCTGAAATCAAAGAAGCGGTTAGCTACGGTGTTATCAAAATGAACATCGATACAGATACTCAGTGGGCAACTTGGGAAGGTATCCTGAACTACTACAAAAAGAACGAAGGTTATCTGCAAGGTCAGTTGGGTAACCCAGAAGGTGATGACAAGCCTAACAAAAAATACTATGACCCACGCGTATGGCTGCGTAAAGGTCAAGAATCCATGGTTGTTCGTTTAGAGCAAGCGTTCAAAGAACTGAACTGCGTTGACGTTCTATAATTGTGCTTAGGCTTGGTTAACCAAGCTAATCGCTAAATCAATCCCTCAGTAGGGTTATCTTACTGGGGGATTTTTGTATTTTTGAGCACTGAAACTAAATGTATAACAAGCTAAGATGGAAGTTATTATTTTTTATTTGTTATAAAGGAGATATTTGAGTGAGTCGATGGATCCAGAATTTTTTAATCGCTATTGTTGGTGTCTTATCAATAGGTTGTTCAGTGGCAGGTAACAACGATAGGCTCGTCTATAAATTTGAAAATGATGAGTTTATTTTAGAAAAAGAGTGTGTTTCTGTACTTCAATTGGGACATTCACAGTTAAAAAATGACTATGTTTTGAATATTGAGATCAATAGAACACCTAAATGTTCGGAAAGATTTAATTCTTTTCTGAGTAAAAATATTGGTAAAAAGGTATCCCTTTACTTCGGTGTAAATAAAATTTCTCAAACGTATATCGCAGGGGAAATACAATCTGAAAATGGATATAGACAGGCATTTTCGGATAAAAAAGTAATAAATAATATTTTAGAAAGCTATGGGCGAAATGCTAAAAACTAAAAGAAATCACGTTGTACTTCTTTTAGTTTTATATAGTTAGATAATGAATTATTTAGGGAAGCTTATACTGACCGTGATAGGTACTGAATGTGATTTTATGCGTATACTTGCAGTTCCACCACCAGTAGCGTCAATAAGATAAGCTCCTGGTCCCACTGTATTAACCGTTTTCATTCCACTAGATATTTAATCCCCACATCAAATGATGACTCTAAGTTTGATGAATTATTAAAATTAACGGTATACGAATGGGGAGTATAAGTAATTTCATTTGGCATACTTGTGAGGAGATCTTTCCACGCACTCTATATCCCTGGCATTGCAATAATACCTGTTGACCGTATAGGCCCTGAATAACCACATGGACCTTGTCTTTCCCTTGCGACTCTGGCTCTATCTAAACTCGCCATAATCATGCTTTTTTTCATATTCCTGAATTGCGCAAATCTTTGACTGTAAATTCTTAAAGCACCCGTCTTATCACCACTATTGATCGCTTTCATTCATTCTTGAAAATTTTTTTCTTTAAGATACGGACAATTCTTTTCACCACAAACAAGATAAACATTGTTCTTTAATGCATCCTTGACTTCAGGCGGCCAGCTTGCTGGGATGAAGTCATGATTAACTTGTACATCATTGAACTCCCATGCTTTTGAATGTGGATCCCAGTGTGTATCAGGTATATGAGGTATATCACTATTACAATTATGGGGGTCGTAGCTAGGTCGAATAGGGTGTCTTTTCATTTGAAATTCCTTTTATTTATTCCATTAACTATTTAAATTTATTAGATATTATTTTTAATAAACAAATAAAATAGTAGCCATGAAATTGCATAGAGTAAATAAACGAAATTTGTTTATATGTCATAGGAAAGCTGCATCGTAATGACGTTTACGATGCAGCAAAAAAGCATTTATAACGAACGTGGTGTTCCTTGGTGGAAACGGAGCTGCCATTGGTTGTGCTGATTTTTGCTCCAAATCGATGAGCGTAGTGTTTGTTTAATACGTATTCCATTATCAAGTTGAAAACTTAAATAGGTGATGAGCACTGTATTCGCATCTATCTGTGCACATTGGAAATTTTCGGAGTGAATTTCCAATAAATTATTAGCTTGAGTGAGGGCTAAAAGTGTCTCTGTTTTATCGGCGCTCACACCAGAGCGGCAAAATTCTAAAAACGCTGGGTGCAGAATATTTTCAAGAAATTCTAAATTATCTCTATTTGAATAATGATGTAGCTTTTTTTCTAGTGTGATTAGGTGATCAAAGAGTTTCTGCATATCATGTTCTTTATCAAAGTTGTTCAAATTGTCGTGCTAGGCGTTCAGCTAGCGTTAAAACCACTTCTGAATTGCCATGGACATGCAGAGCAATTTCCATCTCCTCTGCATCAGGAAAGCCTTCTTGTGCAGTCAGTATACGATGCTGTGGTAGCTTAGCTCGCAGTGGTAATAAACTGATGCCAAGGCCATCGGTAATGGCGCTTTGAATACCAGCAAGGCTTGTGCAAGTATAGGTAATATGCCAAGGGCGCTGTTCAATATCCAGTAAGCGGAACATATCGTTACGATACAAGCCATTTTCAGGGAAAACAATCAAAGGCAAAGAATCGGCATTAACATGTTGATTATTAGTGCTTGTTAGCCAACATAAAGGTTCTGGCCAACGATAATGGCTCTTAAATTCACCTTTTCGTTGCTTCACTATAATTAAATCGAGTTCACCTTGCTGGTATCGTTGATGAAGTTGGCGGCTTAAACCACTGGTAACCTCTAAACGAATGTTCGGGTGGTCACGCATAAACGTCGCAAGGGTTGGTGTAACTTGCCCAGAAGCAAAATCTTCAGGGAAACCAAGACGTAACGTTTGGATCACCGCATTGCCTGTAATTTTCATAAAAAACATATCATTGAGTGCGATAATTTTTTTGGCATAACTGAACAGGATTTCACCTGTTTCAGTTAATGTGAGCATTCGATGGGCGCGTATCAATAAAGGCTGGCCCACTAAGGCTTCTAAGCGCTGGATCTGTTGGCTCAGAGTGGATTGAGTCGAGTTTAAATGTTGTGAAGCGACAGTGAAGCTGCCGGTCTCTGCCACCGCAATAAAAGTTTTAAGTAAGACCAAATTTAATAACGTATTCATTTTATAGATACCTAGCATTTGAATATTTAATTTTTAAATAGCATATATTTTCAGTAGATTAAATAGATTGCAGAGGAGGGGGACAATGAAAACACTATTTTTGCCAGCCAAATGGCTAGGCTATATGTTAGTTATTCTTAGTATATCATTGATATTTATTGTTAAATCATTTGCACAGGCAAATTCATCATCTCTAGTCGCTTTGGCTGAAAAAGGGGATTTGCCGGCGGTTACCCAAGCTATTCAACAAGGAGCAGATATTGAGCAACGAGACTTACGTTTGCGTACTCCCTTAATGGCGGCAACACATGCTAATCAAATCGAGGTGGCTCAATTTTTAATTGAACAAGGTGCCAATGTGAATGCACGCGATGCAATACAAGATTCCCCTTATTTATATGCAGGGGCTAGGGGATTACAGGAAATTTTAGAAATGACCCTAGCCCATGGCGCGGATTTGAAAAGCACTAACCGCTATGGTGGAACAGCATTAATTCCTGCCGCAGAGCGCGGGCATGTAAAAACGGTACAAACTTTAATTGATGCGGGAGTCGACGTTAATCATGTAAACAGATTAGGCTGGACGGCTCTGATAGAGGCAATCATACTGGGTGATGGTAGTGAAAAATATGCGGCTATTGTGACTCAATTGATCAAGGGTGGCGCCGATGTCAATTTAGCGGACGCTTCAGGGAAATCTCCGTTAGCGTTGGCCAAGCAAAAGGGTTATGACAATCTAGTTGAAATTCTTGAAAATTCAGGAGCTAAGTAATGTTAGATAAACAGTTTTTGCGACAAGCAATTTCACTGGCTAAAGAAAATGTTAAAACGGGCGGCCGTCCCTTCGGAGCCGTGATTGTTTGTGATGGTAAAGTCATTGCAACAGGGGTTAATCAGATGCTTGAATTGTGTGATCCCACAGCGCATGCAGAGCTAATGGCTTTAAGACAAGCAGGGGAGATCCTTCAGCGCACTCGATTAGAGGATTGTGTGGTCTATGCGAGCGGACAACCATGCCCAATGTGTTTAGCGGCAATGCGTATGGCAGGGATTTCACGAATTATTTACGCTTATTCAAATCAAGATGCAGAGCCATTTGGCTTATCAACAGAAGCAATTGCACAGGCACTTAGAGTGGAGCCACAACAGCAAAGCGGACTGACTTTTGTACAATTAAAGCCAGAAAATGAAACGCAATCAGCACTTTATACTTTTTGGCGGGAACAACAACATTAATGAGTGAACGTCAAACAGCATCGCTGGGTTTAGTACTGACAATCGTATTGGTCGGGATTAATTTAAGGCCGTTTATGACCGGCCCCGGCCCACTGATTGATGGCATTATGCAAACGACGGGGATGACTTATCAAGGTATTTCATTACTCACCTTATTGCCTATGCTATTAATGGGAATAGGAGCCTTAATTGTTCCTGCGCTTAACCAAAGGCTGGGAGAGCGCTTAGGTATTAGTCTGGCAATGTTATTGTTGTTCATCGGTTCCTTATGCCGCTTATTTGTTGCTGACAGTGGGCAATTGCTCATAACGGCTTTTATTTGTGGTGTCGGAGCCGCTTATATTCAAGCCGTTTTTCCTGGATTAATTAAATTACGTTTTCCACAAAAAATGGCCGCAATGACAGGGCTTTATTCGGCGATGTTGATGGCAGGGGGAGCAATAGGTGCACAATTAACGCCCCTTATTGCTAATTTCTCATGTCATGAAGCGATACCATCTTGCACTCATGAGTCTGGTCATTGGCAAGCCGCTTTAGCGTGGATGGCATTACCCGCTTTATTTGCTTTATTCGCCATTATTGCCAATATACGCTCTTCAGCTTCTCATCAACATGCTGGGAAAGGGTCAGTTTTGCAGTTTTTAACAAAACCAAGAGCATGGTTGCTTATGGTTGGCTTTGGTCTTGTTAATGCGGGATATGGTTCAGTCGTAACATGGTTGGCCCCCTTTTTTATTGAACAAGGTATGAGTAGTGCAAAAAGTGGTTCACTTGTCGCTTTATTGAGTGTATTTCAAGCATTATCGGCTTTGTTAATCCCTGTTTTAGCTTCCCATAATATTGATCGTCGATTTTGGTTGGTGGTAACGCTATGTAGCCAAGCAATTGGTTTTGCTGGTTTAGTGGTATTTCCTCATTCAGTGCCTTTTTTATGGGTTTGTTTAATCGGTATAGGGCTGGGTGGGTGTTTTGCACTAAGTATTATTACGTCTCTTGATCATTTGCCTCATCCTGCAAGCGCTGGCGCGTTAACCTCTCTGATGCAAGCTGGTGGATTTATTATTGCGGCCTTTGGTCCTTTCTTTGCCGCATGGCTACATGAAATCAGCCAAAGTTTCGCTTGGGTATGGGGTGCACATATCTTAATGATATTAATAACATTATTTCTTTTTTTACGTCTTAATCCAAAACATTACGCTAAGCTATTCAGTATCAAATAGGTTTTAATGCACAAATTGCAAATGATAATGATTGTTATTTTCTTGTTTCTTTGACAAGATAGCAGGCACATAGCCTTTGTTTCGAAAAAGATCATGCAGCAGTGTTCTGAAGACAAACTTAATCAAGCTCATTCCCATCGTGAAGATTACTCGATTGGTGCTTTTATCAGGATCAGTCGTGGTGAGTTTGTGATCCCGCATGATCTTGGGATTGATGAAGAACAACAGGCAGGCCTGAAGTTAGTGGCCATACATCAAGGCGCAATGGGTTGTCGTAGCAGCTCTGGACATAATGTCGAAGTGAATTCACCCTCATTGATACTCTCTGGCAGCCAGAAAAGCTATCAGTTATGCAACCTATTTCGCGCCTGCCAACCAATGAAGTATACAATGATTGATATTTCACCTGAGTGGCTTGAACAGCATCAATTAGTTTTGCCTGATAGCTGCTATCCCTCTCATAAAGCTCAACTACGCCATTTCGCGATCCCTGCGAGTGTATTAGCGATGACGCAGCAGCTATTTACTTGTCCAACCCATCCTTCGTTACACCAACTTTATTTAGGTGCCAAGGTAACTGAAATTACTGCGCTGTGTTTACATCATTTTTTACATGAACCAGTACAAACAGCCCCAAAATTGCGCCAACGTGAGATTGATAATCTACACATGGCAAAAGCTATTTTGATGCAAGAGTTAGAATCCCCTCCAAGTTTGGATGTATTAGCTAAGCGTGTTGGCATGAATACGCGTAAGTTGACCCAAGGCTTCCGCCAGTTATTTGGTAATAGTATTTATGGTTGGTTACAGGAGTATCGTTTAGATACCGCGTATCAATTGTTAACGGTGCATGACGCCAACATTTCGACCATCGCCTATCAGGTTGGTTATACCCCAGCCCATTTCTCTGTTGCATTTCGTAAGCGTTTTGGTCTCTCGCCAAATCAACTCAAAAAACGTTAGTTGTTGCCGGATAGCGATAGACAAAATCCGGCATTCGAAAGTAACCAATCCCATAAATTGCTAAATTGATAACAATTATCATTTAACTTTTTAGGGTAGAAAATGTTGTCTGTTCATCACTCTCAGCGCTTATCAGGGCTCAAATTAGCGCCCTGTGCATTGTTTTTGGCAACTGCACCGTGGGCCTTTTCAGTCGGGGCAGAAGAAAGCTCTCAATCTAAACATGATGTTATGCAAGTCACTACCCTATCGAGTGTTGATGATGACTATGTTGAGCCGGGTGTCACTACATTAGGAAAAATAGCCTTAAAGCCAAGAGAAGTGGCGCAATCGGTCAGTGTGATTGATCGTGAACAAATCGAAAAACAAAACTTACAAACGCTTGATGACGTTATGCAAAGGGCGACAGGGGTGACAAGTGCCCCTTATGTGAAGTTGACTACCGCTTATTATGTGCGCGGCTTCCAGATTGACTCTTTTGAAATTGATGGTGTTCCGGCATTGCTCGGTAATATGGCCAGCTCTCCACAGGATATGGCGGTCTATGAGCGTGTTGAGATTTTACGTGGCTCCAATGGGTTGCTTCACGGTATGGGCAACCCTGCTGCGACAGTCAATATGGTACGTAAGCATGCGCCAAAAGAGGACATGGCAAAACTCAGTTTAACGGCCGGGAGTTGGAATCGTTATCGGGGTGAGGCCGATGTAGGTGGCTTGCTTAATGAGTCGGGGAGTGTTCGCGGACGCTTTGTTATGGCATGGGAAGATAAAGATTTCTTCTATGATGTTTCCGATCAGAAGACGCGTTTAATGTATGCCACTGTTGATGCCGACCTAACGCCGGACACGTTGCTGCGGGTGGGAGCACAATATCAAACAATTGATTCAGTAACCAATATGGCAGGTGTGCCGATGGGGAAAGATGGTAGCGATTTACATCTACCTCGTAAAACCTATCTTGATGTGGATTGGGATCGTTTTAAATGGGATACCACCCGTACTTTTGCCGCCATTGAACACCAAATCAACGATGATTGGCAGTATAAGCTCAATACCGAATATCAGCACGTTAATGCAAGGCTTATTTATGCGGGGGCATGGGGAAATATCGACCCTGAAACAGGGGATGGAGCCATGCTAATGGGAGGCGCGTATAAATTCCGCAACGAACAAATCAGCCTGGATACAAGCTTAAATGGCAAGGTTGAAGGTTGGGGGCAAAAACATGATGTGATCATGGGCGTGAATTATTCTCATGCGAGTGAAAAACAGTATAGCGCTGAGTTTGACCCTGCACTGAATGTTCCGGTGAATGTTTATCGTTGGGATCCCCATAGTGTGCCTAAGCCTAAAATAGGCCAATACAGTTCACCCGGAGCAACCAAGACGACCCAAAAAGGCGTATATGGGATGGGCAGAATTAAGGTTGTGGAGCCTGTAACGGTGATTATTGGTGCGCGTGATAGTTGGTGGGAACTGAAATCACCAAGCGCTAAATTCACGGAAAATGGCCGTATCACGCCATACGGTGGTGTGATTTGGGATTTTGCAAAAGATTGGTCTTGGTATAGCAGCTATTCAACCGTGTATCAGCCACAAACGGCGAAAACGTGGAGTGGCAAAATGCTTAAGCCTGTGGAAGGGCAAACGTTGGAAACAGGGATTAAGGCAGGGTTGCTTAATGGCAGCGTAAACTTATCTGGTGCGGTGTATCAAATAGATATTAAAAATAACCCTCAAATAGATCCGGATCATCCAACTGGTGGTTTCGATAACTACTTTATCAGCGGTGGAAAGGTTCGTAGTCAGGGTTTTGAATTGGAAGGTGTTGGCTACATTACCCCATTTTGGGATGTCTCTGTTGGTTATACTTACACCGATACCAAGTATCGTGATGATAGCCAAAATAAAGGGAATGCTTATAACACCTTAACCCCACGTCATATGCTACGGGTTTGGACAAATTATGACCTTCCTTGGGATGAGCGTAAATGGAGCGTTGGTGGTGGTATGCAAGCACAAAGTGCCTATAGCACGACCAACGGCAATGTCACCTTACGCCAAGGGGGCTATGCGCTGTTTAATGCACGTTTAGGTTATCAAATTGATGAAACGTGGACAGCAGCCGTTAACCTAAATAACATATTTGATCGTCGCTACTATTCCGGGTTGTTCTCACCGCAATGGAATAACCGTTATGGCGACCCTCGCAATGTGATGTTGACGGTAAAGGCTGATTTTTAATGAAATTAGTCAGTGTCATCGCAGTCATTGGTACTTTGATTGGGGGAGTCGTGCTCTCCCTATCATTAGCCCAGCTATACCCTTCCGTTGATCCATTAAACCGCCTTTATGGTGCTGTTTTCCTTTCGGTTTTTATCACTATAGGCATGTTTGTCTACAGTTTAACGGCCCAAGGGTGGCAGCAAATGTTGTTGCGCAGTTATGGATGGTGGCCAATTCCATTGTTAATACTGTTTTGGCAGGGGGGATTATGACGGTACCTCTTATACGCCGGATGTCTAATTTGCATCGTAGTGCGGGGGCATTTTTAGGTGTTTTTTTATTTGTGATCATGTTGAGTGGTACTTGGAGCTTAGGCAGCGACGCCTTGCGTCTTTGGTGGAATAAAGCCCCGCTTTCGGGTGAGCACTTACCATTATCGCAATTATTAGCACGACAGCCTGACTCAACATTAGTGCAGCTACCTCAACCTGCTAATCCGACGATCACGTTTTGCCTTGGAATAGGGCAATGTGATAACAGCTATAGCGCAATATCTGGCCAGCCTTTAGTGCAAAATACACCCGCAATGTGGTTGGTAACTTTGCATAAGAGCCTCTTTATGGATTTCCCCGGACGCATTTTTATCAGCCTATTTGGTTTTGCACTAGCAGTACTCTTAATCAGTGGCTTTATTATTAACCGACGTAAGCTAGCTTCCATGATGCAGATACCGCGTCGGCGAAATTTACGTTTATTGATCCATGATCTCCATAATGGGTTGGGGTTATGGTGTTACCCATGGCTAATTCTGTTTGCTGTCACGGGAGCATTATCAGGGGTAGGCGCTTTAGGTACCGTTGGGCTGGCAAGCAGTGTCAATCCTGATCATCCTCAATTAGTGATGCAACAATTGATGGGGGATTTTCGAGAGATAGCCAGCCAGCTGCCTACACAAGGCCGCTACCAACCCGAGCAAGTTCTCACATTGCTTGAACAATCCTATCCATCATTCACACCTCAAATATTAATGCGCCGCGATAACGTGTTGATTGTGGGGGGCGTGCGGGCAGGGCAACCCAGTAGTGCGAATTTTGAACAATACCGTTTCGATTTGCATAAAGGGCAGCTAACGGGCATTCGAGACTCTTCTGAGCAGGCATTTTGGACTCGTGCTTTTATCAGTATCCAGCCACTGCATTATGGTCAATATCAATGGCTACCGAAACTCGACATGGTGTTGAGCGTTTTACATTTTATTGCTGGCTTTAGCGGCTGTGTATTGGTCGCAAGTGGGTTGGCAATGTGGTGCTGGCGGCACTCAGATTCACCTATTTCAGGGGTAATAGTGGGATGTTGTGGCGGATTGTTGTTGTCAACGAGCGGATTACTTGTCGTGATGTCCTTGTCATTCTCATTGCCAATGCGTGTATTTTTTCTATTTTGGGGCGCCATTTGGGTCATGTGTATGGTGGTTAAGCATAGACGTCAGATGTTGATTCTGATTGCCTCATTATCTGCTCTGCTATTTTTCATCGCGTTAGCTTGTTCCCTATGGCAACAGCCGGCCTACTTGACTCGAATTAATTTTATCTTGCTGTTTTGTGGCGTATTTTTGTTATTAGCACTTGTATGTGTTGCGAAATTGTCCGCACCACAAAAAAGTGATCGGAGTGGATATGAAAGATCTATTACAGAATAAACAGTTAGTCGTGACCTTAGGGTTATTATATCTTGCACAAGGCATTCCAATGGGCGTTGCAATGGATGCGTTGCCGACATTTTTACGCCATGATGGCAGTGAGCTGAGTGTATTAGCTTTTTTACCCTTAGTTGGACTACCTTGGGTGATTAAATTCCTCTGGGCACCTTTTGTTGATAACCATTGGGGAAAGACATTAGGACGTCGTAAAAGTTGGATCATTCCAATGCAAGTGGTGGTCACTGTGAGCATGTTTTCACTCAGTGTGATTGGGTTTTCTGTGGAAAATGCTATCGCGTGTGTAGCATTACTTTGTCTTTCCTCTTTAGCGAGTGCAACCCAAGATATTGCCACAGATGGAATGGCGGCAGAGCAAGTCAATAGCGCAATGCTATCTAAAATTAATGCGATACAGATAGCGGGGGTGATGGCTGGCTTTTTTATTGGCGGCGCAGGCTTGATGATGATGAGCGACTCTTTAGGCCAACATATGTCATTGGCAATTTTGGCGTGCGTACCATTATTGAGCTTATTGTTTATTGCGGTATGCCCACTGAAAAAAACACAGACAAGCGTTGTCGCTGAAAAAGCAAGTCTGTTAAACACCTTTAAACGGCGTGGTGCTCCTCGATTATTATTATTAACACTGTTATCCGCTGTCACTGCTGTTTCAGGGTTTGGATTGGCTAAACTATTCCTCAATGATGCAGGCTGGTCTTTAGCGGAGATCGGCAAAATGGGGATGGCTGGTGGAATGGTAACCTTGATATTAGGATGCGGCGGTGGCGCATGGCTGATTGGTAAGATAGGTGTTTGGCGGGCCTTTTCATTCGGTTTACTGTTTGCACTGCTATCCTCTTTACTTTGGATGGTGCAATCAGTGAATGGTGTGATGATGGGGTTAGTGGCGACATGTATCGTTCTTGGTTCCTTGTCAGCAGGTATTACCTCTGTTGCTATCATGACCGCAGGCATGCAGTTTGCATCACGTTACCATCAAGCAGGCACAGATATGACCGCAGTGCAAAGCACTCGTGATATTGGTGAATTAGCGAGTTCAATGATGCTCGTGGGGTTGACCGCTGCAATAGGGTATTCAGGCGGCTTTATGTTGGGGGCTGGTATCGCTTTTGTCGCATTGCTGGTTACCTTTTCACATTACCGTTATATGCAACGATTGAAAACAGAAGAAGCCGCTTAAGTCAGGCTTAAAACTCTCCTGCCTATAAAGGCAGGAGAGGGACATTAAAATCGATAAGTAAAATCTACCGTGAAGGTTCGTCCAGGAGCAGGCATTAAACTCAATGCCATTGGATCAACATAATATTCGTTGGTTAAGTTAGTTACCGTTAAATTAATATCTGCATTTGGATTAAACTGATAGTTCGCATAGGCATCGTAGGTGACTGTCGACAAATAAATTAATTGTGTTCCTGTCATACCCACTGTATGCCAATTCTGGTTCAATTTATGCGTTGGTCCACTATTATAAATACGGCGTACGCCAATATCTAAGTTACGCTCCTCTAATAATCTTACGCCAAGTGTAGTGTTAATCGTGTATTTGGGGGGATTAGTCAAATTAACTAATGAAGTACCAAAGCCACCATTGACGCAATTAGGTGTATTTGGGTCACCATAGGCATAACCACGAATACGACTCGCGGTTGTGGCGTCACAAGTCTTTGCTTCTAAGTAGTAGTTTCCAGAGACATCCGCATAGAAGCGACCCTGATCGTAAGAGAGGTGATATTCGATCCCTGAAGTTTTATACAGGTCGACGTTTTCAATAAGCCATGATGAATTATTTGGATGGTAACCACGCGTGATCATATTGTGCAAATCACTTTTAAACCAAGCAACTTTCGCAGCCATCTTATCATCACTTGTTAGCATTGAATGTTGGACGGTGGAAGCCCCGATCTCCAAAACTTTATTTTTTTCGGGTTTTAAATCAGCCGCAGGAACAGAAGTCCAATTGCCAAGAGTTGATTCAAAAATACTTGGATTTTTAACGGCCTCGCTATATTTCACATATAACTGGCTAGTGTCATCTAAATGAAATGCAATACCGACTTGTGGGCTAAAGTCGCGTCCATGACGTTCCATTGGTTTGGTATAAGCGTATTCGGTTGTGACTTCTTTTTTCAAGATAGCTTGCTCTGGTGGACGAGGATCGCGCTCAAAGTCATCGAAATCATATTTATCGCCTAGGGTACTATTGGCATAAGGTGTATTTTTTAATGAGTCCAAGGTGTAATGACCTTGTTCATCAGGCCACCATTCCATATACCAACTTTCGGGCCATTTTTGGAAAAATTCCCCATTCTTTTTCAGGCGGGCAAACGTATATTCTTGAGTACGTGATTTTGCCGCGTAAGCGGTACTATTTCTATCTCGCACATTATATTCGGTATAGCGACCACCAACTTGAAGTGTTAGCCAGTTTACGGGTTTATATTCCAACGAACTGGAAAGACTGTACTCTTTGCGAACGCCGCTACGTAAGAAACGGTTTTTCTGCAAGTTTTCTTTTAAAATAGGGGAGTTAGGTCCTGTATCTTCATGTTGAAAAGAACCGCCAAGGGTTAAATTAAATTCACCAAAACGGCTTTCAAACGTAGAGCGATTGGTTAAGTTAACGCCATAGCGATCAGCACGAATATCCGATAATAAGCCTTGTTTGTACTCTTCATTTTGTGGATCAGGTAGCTGTTCTGTTGATAAATCAAACACAGGAACATTACCGATGTTGGCATTGTACATACGGCTCACTGAGCGCGTATACCAAAACTCCGATGTGAGATTGAGCCAGTCATTATCAGGGTTAAAATTGTGTTTTGCCGATAAAGCATCAATGGTTATTTTACTAGGAACAAACTGTGTTGATTCACCTTTGCTGTTCGGGGCCATAATCATTGAAGGCATAATTTCCCCCCAACTTGCGTCATAACGGCGATAAATCAGCTCCAGTTTTTGATTTTCAGTTAGCTCCCCCATCCCTTTGAGCAGCCAAGACTCACTTCGGCTATGTGTATCAAGTACCTCTTTACCAGCAGGAAACGCTTCGATCACTGCGGCTGTCGTCATTCCTGTGCCGCCGGTTGTCGAATAATGTGCTTTTTCGTAGCGATCAGCACCATGCTTACCAGCAAAGTAGTTACCCTGTTTACGATAAGCGTAAGCTGCAAGGAGTTGGTAGCGATCTTGGTCAGTTGCCATCGCTACACTGCCGAATCGACTGTTCATATTCGGCCATTGATTTGCATCGTCGCTATCTTTGATTTTTGTATAAAACCCTGAGCGTTCTGAAACGGTATTATTTGCCATCCCACCTCTTAAACGAACACCAAACGTTTCGCCTTTAGGGATCACGTCAGCGGGTTGTAATGTGGTTACACGCACTGCTCCACCAATAGCGCCAGCCCCATCAGTGGCAAGCGTAGGGCCTTTGTCGATGCTAACTTGACTAATCAAATCGGGGTCTAAATAACTCCGCTGCTGTACACCCGCATAGCCTCGATAAACATCGATTGATTGTTGTGTTCCATCAACAATAATAGGCACGCGGCTTTGACCTTGTAGACCCCGAATATTAACATCAAGGGCGCCACCGTTACGAATATCACCTAGATGCACCCCGCTGACGCCACGTAAGAAATCAGCGGAGGAATTCCCTCGAAATCTTTCAACTGTTTTTCCATCGATATAAGAGGAAGAGCCGAGCTGTAAATAAGGGAACTCGGCATCCAACTCTTTTTGTGATTTTGCTGAAACTTTTAGTGGGCCTAATTGCGTTATGTCTTGAGTTGAGACTTGGGTTTCAGCGTAAGCAACCATCATTCCGCTTGCCATAAACGGACTAACACCAATAATTAATTTAAGAAGCCGAGAAACAGGCCTCATGGAATGTTTATTCATGACGATTATTATTTAAAGTTAATTGGTAATACGATTGTAAATAATAATTATTATCATTCAATTAATTAACTAATCATTAACATTAAAAGGCGAGTTTGTACTAACATATTGATTATAAAAAATTATAAACATAGGTAATTTACATTTAGGCAGGCGATATAATTACATAATTTTTGTTGGGATATTAAAAATATAGCTAGGCACAATGAATAATGGACGAATTGATTGCGAATTAGCGTGTATCCCCGACCGATAGAGGGGGGACAGCATTAATTCAGAGGTAAGGAACTCGCATAGGTATGGTTAAATGCGTAAGGGAGAGGGAGGAGGGGGAATGTGAATCATATAAAAAAGGCACCGTGCTATACGGTGCCTCGTTGATTCATTATTGTAATAAAGGTTATGCAGTGACTGCTAGTACTTGGTGCATAACAGGGTGGAATTTACGCTTGAAGTAAATTAACCCATGACCTTCTTCTCTTACAATAATCTGCTTTATCTCAACCAAGTAAACAGAATGCGTACCAATATCTTGCACTTGGGTAATTTCGCCTTCTAGATTCGCTAGAGCATCTTTCAAGAGTGGTTGCTGCAAAATACCTCTATCCCAGACACTCCAAGCAAAACGCTCTTCCATCGTCGAGCCTTTCATTCCAGCGAAGTGGCAAGCCATTTCTTCTTGTTCATGGTTAAGCACGTTGACACACAGGCGGCCATTTTCTTGAAAGACCGCATTCATAGCACTGTTGCGGTTAACGCATACCATCAAAGTGGGTGGCGTGTCCGTGACGGAACAGACTGCTGTTGCCGTAATACCGCAACAACCGGCAGTACCATCCGTGGTGACAATGTTAACGGCTGCACCAAGACTTGCCATCGCATCTCTGAAACGCAGGCGATGTTCATTTTCTAAAGACATATTGACCTCCTGCTGCCGATTACTTCAGCAGCGAATCTAACTGATTAATATCATTGTTGTTATGTAAATGTGGGCGTTTCCAGCCATGCTGATCGTAATCAGACAGACAGCGGTCAACCATATCGGTCATTGCCTTCATGTTACCTGAACCATATGCATGTCGTAGACATTGCAGACGAATTTCGTCTTGGCTACCTGCATAGTTAATTTCGTACAGTTCATGACGTCCACCGAACTCACTACCAATCGCATCCCACATGAGTTTTAAGATCTTGATACGTTCTACATGATCCATGCCGTTAGAGCCACGCACATATTTTGCCAGATACTTATCAATTTCTGGATTGTTCATGTCTTTCACGCTAGAAGGTAGATATATCAAACCACTCGTTACGTTACTTTCGATGATATTCTTAATTTTTGTATAGGCCATTGGTGCCATTACTCGATACGTTTGAATCGCTTGAGTATCTGGTAAATATGCACCGCCTTCCCACGCTTTTGCTTCTGAAGTCATTGCATCGGTCAGTGACCAGAATAAATTACGCCATGCAACCACTTCACCTAAGTCTGCTTGTACGCCTCGGAAATCGATAACGCCTGTACATTCAAGGCTTTTTTGTAATAAACCAGTGATAAAATCTAGTTTGACAGCTAAACGTACACAAGCTTGTAATGGGAATAAACGTGCAAAACCACCTTGTACAGCCCAATTACGCGCACGATCGAAATCACGATAAATTAAGACGTTTTCCCAAGGGATCAGAACATGATCCATCACTAATATCGCATCATTTTCATCAAAACGACTTGATAATGGGTAGTCAAAAGGTGCGCCTGTTGCACCTGCAACTAATTCATAGGATGCGCGTGAAATGAGTTTCACTCCATCGGCATCCATTGGCGCGACAAACATCAATGCAAAATCAGGGTTATCTCCCATAACTTGTGCGGAACCAAAACCGATGAAGTTATAGTGAGTCAAAGCCGAGTTGGTCGCGACCACTTTTGCGCCGCTGACGATGATACCTGCATCAGTTTCTTTTTCCAGTTTGATGTAGACATCTTTTACTTCATCGGCTGGTTTATGGCGGTCGATAGGTGGATTTACGATCGCATGGTTAAAATACAGCCCACTTTCTTGAATACGTTTGTACCAATGACGCGCATTGTCAGCAAATTGACCGTAATACTCAGGGTTAGCGCCTAAACAACTGGCGAATGCCGCCTTATAGTCTGGAGTGCGTCCCATCCATCCATAGCTTTGGCGTGACCAATCGGCAATTGCATCGCGTTGTTGGCGTAATTCATCGGCACTTTTGGCGAAGCGGAAGAATTTGTGGGTATAGCCGCCGTTTCCGGTGTCGGTTCCCCAGCAAAGCTGGTCATGAGTTGCTTTATCATGGAGTGCATCATATAACTGTCCTATCGAAGCGGCTGAATTACGAAATGCAGGATGAGTGGTGACATCTTTTACACGCTCACCATAAATATAAATCTCGCGGCCATCTTGCAGGCTTTTTAGGTATTCTTGGCCAGTGAATGGACGTTTGGCATCTGAGCGAAAATCTTCTGGTTTCATGTCTACCTCGTTATCTCACAAAGAGCGCCGGCGTATAATTGGGTACATAGGTTCGCTGGCATCTAAGTTATGTTAATTTTATGTTTATTTTGTGTTTCTTAATTGAAGCCTGTTCTTTGAAGATAGGAAAGAGATTTTAGAAAGAATTACTGGTACTTTTCGTTGAAACTGAAGATTTATGATAATAATGTGATCATTGTAGTGTTTTTTATCTTAATGAAATAAGCTTTATTTTTATAATTATCTTTATATTCATGTGGTTAAAATTCATTAATTGTTTAATAAATTTAAAAATTACATTAATTTTTGATAAAATTTTATACTACTTAGGTTCCCTTTTATCCCATAAAATAGATATAAAAGTACTTTTCCTATATTTCAAATAGGCTTGTTTGTTGAATAGTGGGTAAGTGAGAATAACGAAATAGGTTAACAAAAAGTTGCTAATGTGTGGTTAAAAATTATTCGAATATTTTCAGTTAAAGCGTACTTAATATCGAAATGTCATGTTCGATATTAAGTACGCTTCTTTTAAATAAAAGGGGTTAGGCGATATGATTCTTTTTCGATAAAGCGTCTATAGATTCATTGATTAAGTTGCCAATGTGTAAGTAATTATCCATATTTTTATCTCCATTTCTAAAACAAATTTTAGATTTGATTTCCGAGTATGAGCCTAGAATGCTTGTTGGCTGTTCATTATTTGCTTTAAGAATTGCCATTTGATGGCTCACGGGAAAATTAATCAATGAAGCTGAGATAAAGTTATCAGGGCATTTTGTTGATGAAACAATCAGTAAATTTAAAGACATAGATTCCAATTGTGAAAAAAGTACTTCAGATTTATCAATAGTTAAGTTTAAGTTGATGCTAGGATCACTACTTAAGACAGCTTCGGTAATATAAGAAATAAAATACTCTGGTAATGAATCAGAAATACCAACATGGAATATTTTTACATTATTGTTTGTTGATTGTTGAGCGATTTTTTTAATTTCCTCTATTTCTTTTAAAATAATTTTACTGTGCTCTAAAATTTGTAGTCCTAATGGTGTGAAATTAACTCGACGTGTTGTTCTTTCTAATAAAAAACACCCTAGATAATGTTCAAGCTTTCCGATTTGAATACTTAGTGTTGGTTGAGCAATATTGCAGTATTGTGCGGCCTTTTTAAAGTTAAGAAACTTTCCTAATGCATCTAAATATTCAAGATCTCTAATGTTCATTTTTTGCCTCTGCTGTCATTTAAAATAAAATATGATTTGTTATTTTATGAATTTTTTAAAATAGTCCATTAATAACATTAAATGAAAAGTTGTTAACTTAACGACACAATGAGATAACCACTTTTATGAATTATTGTTGACTTAACTGATAACTAAACTTATTCATTATGAAATCTCAAGCTAGTCTATTTACTTTATAATAAACAAGATTTTCACTCATTGGCGTGCTTATTTATCTAGTAACAAAACATATCTCTTATAATTAGCAATAGTTTGCACTAATAGAAAAAATAAACTCTATTATTAATAAGTTAGTTATTCTTTTATGATGAAAATCCAATCCTGATTTTATGAAAATATAGTTTTTAAATTAACTATCAAAAAAATAGAAAGTAATATCTATACTCGCACGTTAAATTGAAAATCAGACTGCTGATTGGATTTAGTTGATTCATAAAAGAGTTATCGTATGAATATATTCATATAACTAGATAACTTCCACATGATCTTTTATCCAACGATGAAACTGATAACCAAAAGTTTGATGCTGTCGACTATATTCAAAGAATGCTTTCATATACCCCATTTTGTCACCACAATCATGAGAACGTCCTTTTATATGATAACCTTCAATCGCGTGTGTTTTCAGTAACATTGAAAGCGCATCTGTTAACTGGATCTCACCACTTACCCCAATAGGTGTTTTTTCTAATAATGGCCAAATATGTTTACTTAAAATATAACGACCAACAATAGCGAGATTTGATGGAGCATTATCTTTTTTTGGTTTTTCTATAATTGCGGAGATATCATGAAAGCGGTCACTCTCGTCACCGCTTCGGTGACAATCGACAATACCATAACTTTCCACATGCTCTATATTGACTCGCTCAATTAATATCTGACTTTTGCCTGTTGAGTAAAAACGGTCAATCATTTCAGGTAAATTATCAGATTCATAATTACAGTCATATTCATTAATAATGACATCGGGCAATACAACGATAAAGTCGTTATCACCAATCAATGGCTTTGCGCATAATATTGCATGTCCTAAGCCACTTGAACAGCCTTGTCTCACATGCATTATCTTTATACTTTTGGGGCAAATGCCCTCGATTTCATTTAATAATTGCTGCTTTCCTTTTTGTTCTAACAATGATTTCAACTCAAAACAAGTATCAAAATGATTCTCAATGGAATGTTTAGATGAATGAGTAACAAAGATAATTTCATTGATACCGGCCATATAACATTCTTTTATTATGTACTGTATAATAGGTTTATCTACAAGGGGTAACATCTCTTTAGGTATTGCTTTTGTTGCAGGCAGCATGCGAGTACCTAAACCCGCAACAGGTATTACTGCTTTTAACATAAATAATCCTTAGTAAATAAAATATTTATTATAATTTGTTCTGGTTGAAATGGTTCTCAACGAGCACAGTTTTTTAGCTTTCTAATAGCAATAATTAGATAGCGGGTTTAAAGATATCTTTTTGTTTGATTGCCTCCTAGTTTTTTGGCTTGATATAAAGCAATATCAGCATTTTTCAATAATACCTTTAAATGGGATCCATGTAGTGGATATTGAGCAACACCGATACTAATACTTATATTGGATATCTTTATGGCTAAGTAACGGTATGAATAGCAATTCATACGATTAACTAGGTTTAAAAAGATGTAATCGGCATTTTGATGACTATTAATCATTAATGCAAATTCATCCCCACCAAGCCGAGCTAAAATGGCGTCGCTAGGCAAAAGTTTTTTAATATTTGTGGCCATTTTCTTTAATAAATAATCACCGTACTGATGACCTAACGTATCATTTACGTGCTTAAAGCCATCAATATCAATAATTGCTAAGTAAAAGCTTTCTATGTTATTTTTTATTGATTTTATCTTTTCATTTGCCTTTTTATAAAATCCATATCTATTGAGTACCTTTGTTAAAGAATCATGATTAACTTGGAAAAGTAATTTATTGTTGTTCGCTATTAATCTAGTCACTTCAACGAATGTTATGCAATATCTAAATTGGCTATCTCCCTTTATATTTGTTTTTATTAATTTCGTGATAAACACTAGCTTTTTATTGTTTTTGTTTATAAAAAACAGTTCCTTTTCAAAGTCGTTATAACGGAAAATATCATGACTATTATTCTTTTCTAATATAAGATGGTCCGTTTTTATTTTTATTTTATATCCCATGATTTCATCATGGGTATAGTGGTTATGCGTTAAAAAAAGTTCACTAGCGTAAACTATTTCTCCATATTTATTAATCAGCAGCATCATGACTGCTTGATTTGTGATTGAATTTAATGGAATAGCTTTGTTTTTAACTAATAGGTTTTTTTTAATGTCAAACATAACGATGAGCGTTTTTCTTTATTTAAATAAAGCATAACGAAATATAAATATATCCTCAGTGGCATTTTCATTCCATAAAACGGGAACTGATTTATTACCACCTTGGGTTATTAACCACTGAGTATAAAGCCCTTCTAAAATGCTAGCACTAGCTCTTCGCCATTTTTTATTTACAGATGTTGGTGCATGAGGCCATGCACAATGCATAATTAATAACTCGCTATTTGCGGGGGCCATCTTCACAAAGCCCCAATTAAACATCTCTAAAACAGTATTAATGTTTTTCTCAAGCTGACTTAATGTATTTGAGTTTTCAATAGTATGTAACTCACCAAGTTGTTGTCCTATTTTTCTTAATGTTTTACAACCTTCATTGGTTTCTCCAGATGAAAATTCAATAAATAAAAAATTAATTAAATCATGCCAGCCTGTCTTATAACCGCGCTGTAGATAACTATCTTGGTCAAAGATCATTTTTATTTTCCTAGTATATCGTTGTCGAATAAATATTTAAAGTAAATATTTGCTTTTGTTTCGTTGTAATTACCAAAAGTATTGTAGCTTACATTAGCGCCGATAAATGACGATGGTGAAAATTTATAATTAGTGTCAAAATTAATGGAGTAACTGAATCCTTTTTCACTGGATTTTTCATATACGTAATCTATATATTCATCATTCTGAGAATAATTTTTTAACTCTGCCTGATATCGCTTATCAGTGGGATAATAATCCGCGCTATTAGAAGAATATGATTGATAGCCTAATGTAGAGTTTAATTTTAATGATAATTTATCTATCGTTTGTTCATAAGAAACGGGTAAAGAAATCGCAATATATCTTTGAGGACTAAAGTAACCTGCTTGCCCTAAGGTATAGTGATTTAGGTTTTTATCAAATCCCATATAATGAACGTTCGCGCCAAACTTTAATGATTTATCCTTTTTATTTATGCCATAAATGTAAGTGCCCGTATTTAAATCAATGGATTGGTTATTAGGCACTTGTGTACCAATATATTTATTAATGGCCACTTTTGCATATGCACCATATTGGCTGTCATCCCAAGCATATTGCGTTGAAACGGCGTTACGGGTGACTGCTCCCCACTTTCTCCCTGTTGTGCTATCTATGAGTCCACTATAGGAAAGGAGACTGTCTGTAACGGCTCTTCGCTCTGCACCAAAAGTTAACCGACTGTTTGGTGACGTTTCGAGCATCCATTCTGCCCCTCCCACCAAAGAAACAATCACGCCATCGCTATTGGTATGCCCGAAATCGAATTGGAAGTTATCACCTTTGAGCATCATGCTTGATTCTAAGCCTTGTATTGCACGCTCATTAATCTCATCGGCATGTAAATCATTTCGCAAATCACTTTCTACCAAGCTACGTCTATTCGCACGCGTCAAAGCACCACTCCCCACTAGACTGGCATTTTCTGCGGGGGTTTTACCTGAGCTCATCATCGAGGGCGAAACATTTAGCGCTAATTTCACATCATCAAATAATGGTAGTGAGAGTGTGACTGTTTCTTTGAGCTCAGTTAATTGACTTAGCCCCGACTCCCCTGAATGACGGGTAAACTGTACTTCACTATTTATCGATACAGATGTTTTTTGCCGCAAATCTGCCAACAACGTTTCGATGTGATTGAGTTGCTCTTTTTGCCGATTATTTTGATAGCGATAAGTCTGCATTTCCCCAGATAAGGGATGATTGATAGGCAAATAAGTGAGATTTTTTTGTGGTTGAACTAATCCCCATTGTGCGGTTTTTAATAATTTTATAGCTTGGTTATTATCCCCTGCAAGTTGCGCGAGACGTGCAGATAGAACGATATAATCGGTATGGTCCGTCGGCTTGATATCAGCAAAGTATTTCTTCGCTTCTGTAATGTTTTTATTGCTAATTGCTAAGTTGACTAAACCAATTAATGCTTCTTGGTTTTTGGGGGAAATGGACAAAATATAGCGATAAATATCGGTTGCTTGGTCTGATTGGCCATTGGCTTGATAAATACGCGCTGTACTTAGGAGTAACTTGCTGTTATTAGGGTCATTTTTTATTTCTGGTGCTAATATTTGCCAAGCTTCATTCAAATAGCCATTTTCACGAAATGAGTCCGCTTGTTCACTGAGATAGCTTATTCTGATATTGCTGATTTCTTTTTCACTCATCGCGCTCAGTAAAGCAGGGGTATTCATTAAGCTTTCTGCTTCAGAGTAGTAACCTAAGCGACGTAAAATAAGAATCTGCTGTGTATAATCTTTTAAGTTTCCCTGGGGGGTTGCTGATAAATTTTGACGAATAATATTAACGGCTTGTTGGTTGTCGCCGGCATCCATATATAGCTGAGCAAGACGGCCAATATCACTGGGATTATCTGGTAATGTGTTGATATTATGTCTCAATGTATTTAAAGCGGCATTATAGTTGCCATTATCAATGTAATGTTGAGCAATATCGATTTGCTTATTTAATGTAGCCCGTTTTTTGAGTGTGATGATTTCATCGCTCTGAAATTCAGTCGGAATTTTATTAATTAAAATGAGTACGTTATTCCACTGGTTCTGTTCAGATTCCCAAATGAGAGCGCTATGCCAAGTTGCTGCTGACGGATAGTTAGCAACTAGATTATTCATCATGGCATTGGCTTTTTCGAGCTCACCTTTTTTCATTAACACTCGAGCATAGTCTAAGGTTAACCAAGCATTTTGAGGCGCTTTCACAAGGGCGTTCTTAAGAATATGTTCAGCCTCACTGATTAAACCGTTATCGAGCGCCTTTGCCGCACTTTGTCGGTGTTGTTCACTGGTATCTATTTTTTGTTGGTAAGCATGACGCTCAGCAGGCGGTAATGACTGTAGTAATTGTTCAAATTCAGCATATTTTTTTTGCTCTGCAAACACCCAAATTAACTGCTCTTTTATTAATTTGTTATTAGGGTATTTTTTATCAAGCTGCTGATACAGTGATTCTGCACTGGAATAATCTTTTTTTGCTCGATAAAGTTGTCCGCGAAATAAATCAAGGGTGATGAGTTGTTGTGTATCACTGGCATGAGTTTCATTGATTAATATCAATGCCTTATCATACTGCTTATTGCGTATTAATTGTTTCACAGTATCGATTGCTGAATAATAGCCCATATTTTGAGCATCTTTTAGCCATTGTGTTTTTTTATGTTCTTTTGTGTTATTTGCCGCTTCAGTCAGTAGTTTTTCTGCTTGTTGGTAATCTTTTTGATGTAATGCCACGTAACCAAGTCCTGCGATAGCATCAACTTTTTTAGGATCCTTCATCAAAACAGCGGTAAATTTCTGTTTAGCTTGAGCAATGTGCCCTTTATTTAGTAAGGAAAATCCTGAAAGGGTCTCGTTATTTCCAACACGACTGTGATAATACTCCATTACGCTATCATCCTTTGGCGATAAACTAATAAAATTCTGATACAGGGGTAAATCCTGTTCATTAGGTTGCAGCCAAAGTAGAGCCTGCTTAAGTGAATGAATCACAACTTCATTTTTATTTTCAATTTGAAAGAGTTTTTGTATTCCTTCGCGTCGTGTTTTTTCCTGATAGGTTAATACAGTCGCTAGAATACGTTGCGCTTTAAAATCAGAAGGGGAGTGCTGTACTCTTTCGGTTAATGCTAAAATCGCTTTATCTAAATGCGCTTTACTGCCAGCGAGTGTTTCATAGTATTCTAATGCAAGATCACCAGTAGGTGGATGATTGGCAAATAGCTTATCGTAAGCTTGTATAGCTTGCTTGATATGACCATTTTTCGCCCATTCACGAGCCTGTTGTAAGGATTCAGGCGAGATATCTTTATGGGGATCGAGGCGCATGAGCTTGACTATTCTCTGATCATTCGGAGAATATTTTTTTAATTTATTGATCCAGAGGATAGCTTCTTGTTTTTTTCCCTGTTGAATTTTGTAATGGGACATTAAATATAATGCCTCGATGTTATATTGTTCAATGGCAAAAACTTTGTATAAAGCATCGTAAGCAAGAGGATAATTCGATTTGCTATGCCAATAATTTGCTTTTTCTAAAAGCATTTTGATGGCGACTTCATTTTCTAATGAATTAGCCAATATTGATAATGAATATGTTCCACATAACAAAGTGATAAGTGTGTTTATTAATAAATTAACTTTCATATTCCCTTTTCACCTTTGTCAGACGTTTGGATTCATGTTGTTTAAATTTATTATATAAATAGAAGCTAATGAATAATAATGAACTAAACAATATAACCATTAATAAGAATAAATGTTGGCTAAAAAACCATAGAACTAATCTATGCGGAGGAAGTTCTCCAGATAAAAATGATGGATTAATGCTTAAGTTTTTAATACTGTCAGCGTCACTGAATAAGAGAATGTCACCCGCATCGAGCGGCTGTCTTTCCGATTTTTTGATATCATTATAAAGCTTATTTAACTGTTCTGTATTTGTTGCAGTCAAATTTGTCACAACTTTATTTGAAGACCATGGGGATTGAAAACTGAGTATGCCTCGCCACTGATGAGTATTTGATAGAAAATCACTCACTATTTCGAATTGATTTTTCCACTCACCTAAAAGCAGTAGTTTTACTTTTTTGAATAACGAAGGTGAAATAATATTTAGATTTCCATTGCTATAGTGATAGGAGGTTCCTTTCATGAGCGATGTTACTGCTGGAATGTCTTTTATTTTAGCAATAACAATGATATTTGAATTTTTTAATTTACTATGTGATTTTTGAGTATCACTCAGTATAGTTAAATGACTAACGGGAAAACCAGTAATACGACCTGATTTCTCCATGAGTTGTAACATTAAAACAATATCTTCTTTTTCCGGTTGTCTGTTCAATAACAGAACGGTATCTGAAAGATCTGCATATTTAGTGTATGGAAATAATCCATTTAAAAACCAATGTGTATTAGGTAACTCGCCAAAATGAGATGCATCGCTAAGATCAATAGTTGAGTTTGTGAGTATTTGATTAACAAAACTCGCATTATTGATAATGTCACAAGCGATATTTTCATCGGTCTTAATATTGAAGTAAAAGCTGAGTTTATTTTCACCAATCAAACCTGAGTTATCAAGGTAGAGCATAGTACTGTTTTTTTGATTATGACCGAAGAAATCAGTAATTGCAGTAATGACACTGTTTTTATGAGCAGAAATATTTTTTAAAAATTGATAGTTTAGGGCAATTGTTAATATCGAATTATTCATATCTACCCAATTTTTTTTATCGAAAGAATAATTGATTTGTACTGGGATTTTATTCCCCGTTAACATGAAGGTATCAGGAGGAACTTGAAAAGTAATATTCTTTTCCTCCAGTAAAAACAGTCGAGATTGCAACGCATCATTCGTTTTCATTATTTGGCTAAAAGGAATAGATTTTTTGAGTGGGAGCCAATTAGGGGCATCATAAGCTAATCGATTTTTAGAACGATAAGCGGGAACGTGTAAATGGTCGCTATCGCCATCGGGTAAATCCTCAGTGAAAAGCTGGTAAGCTGCTTGTCGTAACTCTTCTGCATTACGCCCACTTACGACTAAAATTTTATATTTTTGATTGATAGGATTATCAATAATTTTTAAATGCGGACCATCGGAATGCGCAAAGGATAAACCCGCAATCATTTCATTGGTTGTTGTAAATAAAACAGCATGCTTTTCAGGGATTTGGTCCAAATAAACATGAAAGTGATTCTCTTTTTCTTCGCTTTTGATCCCAAAAATAGAAGCAACGATTGCTGAGGCGGCTAAAATATCTGGATTAGGCGAGGCGGAATAAACAAACGCGAGTTCGTTTTTATTAATTTTTAGCGGATCTAAAAAGGGTCGAGGGAAGTCCATTAGGGATTTTCGTGTATTCATGAGTATCCCTTGCATCGCCATAATGCTTGAAGGTGATATTTTGAGAGTTACATTTTTTAGATCTGGGCGCTGACATGTCCATTCGTTGTTAATAATGTCATCATTGCTAATAATTTGAAAATTAAGGTTATTTTTTGAGGATAAAACTGTGTTTGCTATTTTAAAAGTAAAAATAGCCTCATCTTTGCCAATTTGAGATAGCGGTATTGCACCTAACGATTGATCATTTAAAGTGACCTGTAAGTTATCTTTTTCAATATTCTCAGCGCTATCGATGGAAAGGACGAGCTGCATTTCTGCATGAGTTGCAATAAAATCATAAGGGAGCGTGAAACTGATCCCTGATTGCAGAGTATCGCCATTTAAAGTGACACCATGCGTTAATCCCATTTTTTTTAATGAAATTTCTTCTGCTGTAGTCTCAATCGCCTCTGTGTTATTCGCTAAATTATCATCTAATAAAAATGCTAATTGAGAGGGCAATTTATTATTTTCATCACTAAGTTCTACAGCAAAAATAGCCGTAGTATGGGTCAGTAATGTATAGGCGATAAGCAAAAGCTTAAGATAGTTAAACATGTTGCCGCTCTTCATTATTCTGTTTTGAAAGAAGAATCGAGTTATCCAATATTTTTTTATTTCTGCGGATAATAAATAATTCAAATGCGCATTGCAGGACATCTATAAACGATCTTAATGGCTTATCAGTAGGACTAAGAGGGGAAAACCAAGCATCTGCACGAGTTAAAACAACACGTACAACATCTCGCCGGACCGTATTGGTTAAATGATCAAATTCTAGACGTAGTTTTTGCTCGTCAACCCAAGCTTTTTTAATGGGAATTAATGCACTTTCCTTACCGATTCCAATTGCAATTTGTGTGATAACCCCTCGTTTATGGTGATGCTCAAGGGGTAAATGAAGTCTTGCGCCACTCATGGATAAATCTATTGAGTGAGTTTCAATATGACTGCCATCAGCAAAGCATACAGTAACAGGAATTGATGCTGGAACCCGAGTAGCACGACGTAATTGTTTCGTTTCTTTTGCCACAGAGATTGATGCTAAAACAATCAGCAAACTATAAATAGCCCAGGTAAGATTGATAATGATGACGCCATCGTCAATGTCTTTATAGATACCTACAATCCATTTAAAGGAGGCAATACTAATTCCAGATAATAGGAGTAAAGCGACAATAATCAGTGGACGGACAGCACGATGATCAAAGTAATTTTTATCTGTCAGGTCGCCTTTATCTGTGACGTTAAATTTGCCCAGTTTAGGGGATATTAAACTCATTAAGGTTGGTGGTATTAAATGAAATGCCATGACTGTTTCATAAATTTCCCCCCAAAATGAATAACGATAGTGACCAACCAGTTTTGAATTCACGTAGTTTGATGTGATCAAATGAGGTAAGGCGTAGGAAAATATTAAAGTAGCCGATGATGAAATGATATTTAGGCTAAATAAAATGAAAACGAGTGGCGATAAGAGGAAGATAGCTCTAGGTAATCCATATTGGAAATGTAGCATTGCGTTTAAATAACAAATGCGTTGTACAAATGTTAGTCCTCTGCCAAGCAGTGGATTATCAATACGAAATATTTGTGTCATTCCTCTAGCCCAGCGGATACGTTGATTAATATGTAAAGTTAATCTTTCAGTCGCTAAGCCAGCAGAAAGTGGAATATTTAAAAATGCCGTATTCCAGCCTTTACGCTGTAATTTAAGGGCGGTATGAGCATCTTCAGTAACCGTTTCAACTGCAAATCCGTTTGTCTCTTTGAGTGCACTACGGCGAATAACTGCACATGAACCACAAAAGAACGCAGCATTCCAATTATCATTACCCTGTTGTACTGGCCCATAAAAAAGGGCTCCTTCATGTGGGACTCTTTTGGCTGCTGTTAAATTACGTTCAAAAGGATCTTTAGAATAAAAATAATGCGGGGTCTGTATTAGAGCGAGTTTTTCATCTGCTAAGAAGGCACCTACAGTTGCTTGTAAAAACACCCGAGTTGCAACATGGTCGCAGTCAAAAATACAGATCAGTTCACCGCTGGTTTTTGTTAATGCGTGGTTTAGGTTTCCTGCTTTTGCATGGCTATTATCAGGACGGATGATATAACCAACATTAATATCCTCTGCGAGTTGGCGGAATTCACTTCGTTTTCCATCATCTAATATATAAATATTTAATTTGTCTTTAGGGTATTCGATGCATTGAGCAGCAAGTGCCGTATCTTTAACAATATCAATGTGTTCATTATAGGTAGGGATAAACAAATCAACAGTTGGCCATAATGAAGTATCCTTTGGCAATGGCTCTATTTTTCTTTGTAATGGCCAATATGTTTGAATATAACCAAATAATAAAATGGTGAGTGAATAAAGCTCCGCGATAAATAGCAATGAACCTAAAAATAATTCTAGATATGAATCAAAATAGAGTGTTGTTGTCGCTCTCCACCAAACATAACGTGAAGTGCAAAGTAATGAAACTAAGATCATCATGAGTTGCGTTTTTTTGTTTTTAATTCTGCCAATACAAAATATAAATGCAACCAAAACTCCACCTAATATAAATTGCTTATCACTATCTAGAGGGATAATGATTAATAGAAAAAATAAAACTATAAAAAATGCAGATATTAAGAGGTTGCGTATTTTTTGCATATAGCTAACTCATAATGAAGTTATATTATATTTAATGTCTTTTATTTCTTGCTAATGCTTGAAAAAAGGTCACTAAGAATAACTATTCGCTCAAGGTGTGGCTCTGATGCTACAGGATTATGATAATAGTTATGCTTATAATCCATAAAGTGATCAAGTTCAGGTTGTGCGGACTGATTGCTATCTGTTTTTTCTTGAGTAAGAGATGTGGCTTCCTCTTTTATATTCTCAGATAATACAGGTTCTTTTTTTGTCGTTATATTTGATAATGTTTTCTCATTGTTGGAATGATTTTTCTCCTCTATTTCAAGAAAGGCGAAATTATCCATTTTAAGTTGGCGGCTTAATGAATTTAGATCATCGTACATAGTTAACCTTACCCTAAAAATAACCAAAGCAATTACTCATTTAATGGATGATTTTTACCATGGTCTTTTAGGTAAATCATCTTATTTTGATATAATATTTAGTTATAATATTGGATAAATTGCTTTGATTGATAATATGTAAACAATCTATAGAGATACATTATAGAATTCGGAGACTTGATTTTTAAATATGATGTAATTGTGAAATTTGGATAAATAGTATTTATTGGTTCTTTTAAAATCAATAGCTATTTTGAATAAATAAAATAGCTGAAAATATATATTGAAAAAATCTAAATTATGATTTATATACGACAATAATTGATAATTTAATATTAGATTAATTATTAATCATCTTTGATTGTTTTTATGACGATATATATAAAATGAAAATATCAAGATTTTTTTGTTATAGACAATCTATCTTTCTCGTTTGTTAAGTCATGGATTGGCTAATGAATGTTTTTATCACGCCATTGGCTTGGTGAATCACCCACTAAGCGATTAAAGAAACGCGCAAAGTAGGCGGGATCTTTAAAGCCTAATTGGTAAGCAATTTCTGATACAGGACTGTCACAAAATAATAGCATGCGTTTCGCTTCTCGTAATATGCGGTCAAAAATTAATCGCTTAGGCGGTCGGTTAGCGAATCGCCGACACATATCTTTGAGTCGAGACTCGGTAACACCGAGTTTATTTGCGTATTCAGGAATAGAAAGATGCTCATGGTAGTGTGAGTCAATGAGTTGATTGAAACGTTGAAAGAGATGATGCTCTCCTCTCACTCCACTGATAGGGTGATCGTCAAGTGGGATCGAACGTAAGAGAAAAGTAAATAAAGCTTGTGCTAAAGAGGATAAGACTTGGTCTCGGCCTGCGTAACTATTTGCGGATTCGCGAGCCATCAATGCCCAGTAATGACGAAAAGTTTCTAGATCATCCGGTTTATCAGCAACAGATAAACAAATCGCTGGTATTGCAACGATATCTGGATTTGCGGGGTAGAGGGACTCTAATAATGGCGTTATTAGATCTTGCCTAACAGTAAGCACATGTCCGTCAGTATCTTCTTGAGTAAAAAAAGCATGGGGTACAGAAGGGGGCGTGAGAATAAATAATGGTGCTTGAACAGAATAACGTTGTTCATCAAGCTGTAATGTAATATGACCTGTTTCCAGATAATGGAGTTGGAAAAAGCCATCATGTCGGTGAGCTTGCATATCGCGGCCAAAAAACGCCGCCATATTACCGAATGTTTGGTAATGAACATCATCATTCCCTTGTGTCTCATCATAATCTTTGCTGATATCGATATTAGTTATTAATGATGACACGACCATGTTCTCCCATTGTTCTGTTCAATTAGAGCCGCACGGTATCATCGCGCGGCTCTAATCTTTTTCGTTATCTTAAATATTAAGGTGTTGCTCTAGGGCGTGAATTTTTCATTGGTATCAATACTACCAGTATAGCTCCGATTACCAGTAAACCCGCGACAAAATAGAGTCCGGAGTTGAAGCTACCTGTTTGATCCTTCAACCAACCGATTAAGAGTGGGCTAACCGCGGAACCAATATTACCTGTCGCGTTAATAACGGCAATACCAACAGCACGCGCGCGTAAACTAATAGATTGATCTGGGGTTGTCCAGAATACCGCCATAGCTGTAAATGACCCCGTCGATGCCATGATGATACCAATAAGTTGAATGACGGGATGATGTGTTAAGGCTGCCAATACCCAACCTGCTGCGGCAAATAGGTAAGGAAGTGCCGTGTGCATTTTACGCTCTTGTAACCTATCAGAGCGCCGACTCCAATAAATCATTCCCAATATGGTACAGAACTGAGGAATCGCAGTAAGTAAGCCGATCATGGCATTACTACTACCTTCGTTAAAGCTCTGCATAATTTGTGGCGTCCAGATATTAATTGCGCTGAGTGTATTCGTCAGGCAGAAATAAGCCACAGTGTACATCAGAACGACAGGCGTAAAAATCTCTCTCCATAAGCTTTTATTTTGCAATGCAGTATGGCTTTTTGAACCATGTGGTTGGATAAGCTCTAACTTATCTTGTTCCATCATCTCTTGGAGGCTTTCTTTGTCTTCTTTGGTCAACCATTTGGCTTTTTCTGGTGAATCATCCAGATAGAACCAAACAAGTACACCTAAGATGACAGATGGGAAACCTTCTAGTAGGAACAGCCACTGCCAGCCTTTGAGGTCAAAGATGCCATCCATTTCGAGAATATAGCCAGATGCAAGGGAGCCAAATGCCATTGTGACAGGCATTGCGACCATGAATAAAGCGTTCGCTCGCGCACGGAAGTAAGCAGGGAACCAGTAGGTTAGATAGACCAGAATACCCGGTAAGAAGCCTGCTTCAGCCACCCCTACTAGCATTCGTAGGATATAGAGACTTGTCGGTCCGGTTGCAAACATGGTGGCTGTTGATGCGATCCCCCACAGCACCATAATGGTTGCGATCCAACGACGTGCACCGACAATACCCAACATAATATTACTTGGGATGCCAAATATGACATAGGTTGCATAAAACAGTGTGGCTGCAAGACCAAACATGGTGGATGTTAGGCCAATATCTTTCCCCATGGTTAAGCCAGCAAAACCAATATTAATACGATCGAGGAAAGAGAAAACAAAGAGTACGAATAAAAATACAATCAATCGACGGAATAACTTTTTAATAACGCGTTGTTGTGGCTCAGTCAAATTCTTATGCTGCTCAGCAGGGTTTGGTTCAGCAACGTTGGATAATTTGCTCATTTGTAAATCCCTCATTTATATGCATTTTATGCTGTTATGGGTACAAAAGGCTCTGAGGCAGCCATTAAATATGTCTGCCCTGTCGGCACATTGGTTGTTAATGTTGTTTTTCTTATGCCATTTATTGTGTATTTGTAGGGTAATAAAAATTACATCAATAAAATGACATAAGAAGTCTTTACTACTGTATTAGCACTCATTAATACACGCTTGGTGTATTGGATGTAACCTCAGTAACGGTATTGCCAAAGCGAGCTGCGAGTGCTTCTGCACCACGAGCTAACAATGTTGTATCAACACCCACCGCAACAAATAGTGCACCTAATTTTAAATAATGTTCAGCAACATCAGGTGCTGCCATTAAAATACCGGGTGCAATGCCCGCTGCGCGAATTTGTACGATCGCTTTTTCGATCACAGCTTTAACATCAGGGTGGTTTGGATTACCTGAATAGCCCATATCAGCGCTAAGATCAGCAGGGCCGATAAAGACACCATCAATGCCTTCAACTTGCAAAATTTCTGACAGGTTATTGATCGCTTCACGAGTTTCAACCTGTACAATGACGCACATCTCATCATTGGCACGTTGCAGGTAATCAGGAATACGATTCCAGCGAGATGCCCGTGCTAAAGCACTGCCAACGCCACGGATCCCAGCAGGCGGGTAGCGTGTTGCACGCACAGCTTGCTTGGCTTGCTCCGCATTCTGTACCATTGGCAGTAATAACGTCTGTGCACCAATATCTAATAGCTGTTTAATGATCACCGGATCATTCCAAGGCGGACGAACGACCGGTTGTGATGGATAAGGGGCAATCGCTTGTAACTGAGTTAAGATGGTTTGCACATTATTAGGTGCGTGTTCACCATCAATCAGCAGCCAGTCGAAGCCAGCTCCCGCAACAAGCTCTGCACTGTATGAACTGCATAATCCCAGCCATAAGCCAATTTGTGGTCGACCTTCTTTTAGGGCATGTTTAAATGAATTTTGTAGGATATCCACGGTATCTCCTTAGACAAATCGGCAACTAACAGAACCCATCACACCATAATCCACATGAAATACATCCCCTTTACGAGCAGGCACTGGGCGAGTAAATGAACCACCTAGAATGATTTGTCCTGCTTCAAGTTGCACATTATGCGGAGCCAATTTATTCGCCAGCCAAGCCACACCATTTGCTGGATGGTTCAGTACTGCGGCAGCGACACCGGATTCTTCAATGACACCGTTACGATAGAGTAACGCGCTGATCCAACGTAAATCGAGATCACGTGGTTTGATCGGTCTGCCCCCTAAGATGACCGCGGCATTTGCTGCGTTATCTGAGATCGTATCAAACACTTTGCGTGGGCGTTTTGTTTCAGGGTCAATACCATGGCAGCGAGCATCAATCAGCTCCAGGGCCGGTATGACATAGTCTGTGGCGTTATAAACATCAAACAGCGTACAATTGGGTCCACTTAATGGTTTCGCTAAAACGAAAGCTAATTCAACCTCAATACGTGGAACAATAAAGCGATCGGTTGGAATTTCACAGCCATCGTCAAAAAACATATCATCAAGAAGTGCACCGTAGTCTGGCTCATCAATCTGAGAGCTAGCCTGCATCGCTTTAGATGTTAAGCCGATTTTATGGCCTTTTAGAGAACGTCCTTCAGCGATTTTTAAGCCAACCCACTCACGTTGAATCGCATAAGCATCTTCAATCGTTATTTGTGGGTGATCCAATGATATCTGACGGATCTGTTCACGTGTTTTCTCAGCCTGATTAAGTCGCTGTGCAACTTGCGATATGATATCTTTTTGTAACATGCGAGTATTGCTCCTGTTGAACTCTGCTTACCACGCAAGCAATGTAGGGCGCTTTCTAACCCGCACTGCCCTTATGGCAGTGCGGTAATCTGTCAAAATTCAATTAGTTAGTCGACAGCCCACCAAAGCAGAGATATTTCACTTCCAGATAGTCTTCAATTCCGTAACGTGAACCTTCACGCCCCAGTCCTGACTGCTTAATGCCACCAAATGGGGCAACTTCATTTGAAATAATGCCTTCATTAATACCGACCATGCCGCTTTCCAGTGCTTCTGCAACACGGTAGATACGGCCGATATCTCTAGAATAGAAATAAGAGGCTAGGCCAAATTCGGTATCATTTGCTAAATCAATAGCGTCTTGCTCATCGCGGAACTTAAACAATGGTGCTAAAGGCCCAAAAGTTTCTTCTTTGGCGACGACCATGGCTTCAGTGACATCAGCTAATACAGTGGGTTCAAAGAATAAACCGCCTAGTGATGCCGGTTTTCCGCCTGTGAGTACACGAGCACCTTTCGAGACCGCATCGGCAATGTGTTCAGTCACCTTATCGACAGCCGCTTGATTAATCAGAGGGCCTTGCTGTGAATCGGCTTGAGTGGCTGGGCCTATTTTCAGCTCATTGACAGCTTTTGCGAGGCGTTTGGCAAACTCATCATAAATGCCTTCTTGGACTAAGATACGGTTAGCACAGACACAAGTTTGTCCACTATTACGGAATTTAGCGGCTAACGCGCCTTGTACAGCGGCATCTAGATCAGCGTCATCAAAGACAATGAAAGGCGCATTTCCACCGAGTTCTAATGAAAGTTTTTTGACGGTATCGGCACATTGTGCCATCAACAACTTACCTACGCGGGTTGAACCCGTGAACGTTAATTTGCGAACGATTGGACTGGATGTCAAAACCCCACCAATGGCTTTTGCATCAGTACCAGGAACAATATTAAACACCCCAGCAGGGATACCGGCTTCCTCACCGAGTGCAGCTAGCGCTAATGCAGATAACGGTGTTTCAGCGGCAGGTTTAAGTACCATAGTACAACCCGCTGCCAGTGCTGGGCCGACTTTACGAGTGATCATGGCATTTGGGAAGTTCCATGGCGTTATCGCGGCGACCACACCAACGGGTTGTTTAATCGTGACTAAACGGCGACCGGGTAGTGGTGATGGAATGGTTTCACCATAAACGCGTTTACCTTCCTCAGCGAACCATTCAATAAAGCTTGCACCATAGGCAATTTCACCCATTGATTCAGTGAGGGATTTGCCTTGCTCCCAGCTAAGTAATTCAGCAAGTTCTTTTTGATTATCCATCATCAATTGGAACCATTTATTCAGAATTTGGCTACGTTCTTTGGCGCTTTTAGCTCGCCATGCTGGCAGGGCTTTTTCAGCGGCATCAATGGCTTGTTGGGTTTCCGCTGCGCCTACATTACTGACTTTTGCAATGATTTCACCGTTTGCTGGGTTAGTGACATCGAATTGGCTATTATCGCTGGCATTAACCCATTGACCGTTGATGTAAGCCTGCTGGCGGAATAAGGTAGAATTGACATTAATACTCATTTTTCTTTTTTCTCCGAAGGCACTGATATTAACTGTGAGCGGACATTTTTGGCCGAAAAACGTTGGCTTGTGAAACTTAATCCGGCACAGACAGCCATAACCAGCGCCATAGCAAATGGGGATTCATCCTGTAGAACAGAAACAGCAACACTCGCTAGCGCCGCCAATGCAAATTGTATTGAAATAGCAAGAGCACTGGCGCTGCCAGCAATCTTTCCTCGATGCTGCAATAACAGTGACAAACTGTTTGTACCGATAGCATTCACCATCGATAAGAACAGCACGACCAGAATAACAATAATAGGCAGGCTTTGCTGGTAGAAAATGAGTAGAAATAACCCAAACAGCAATTGAGCTCCACTTTGTAGACAGAGTATGCGAGTTAAACTGTAAACCTTGAGTAATCTTACATTCAGCAGTAATACCGCTATCATGCCGAGAATATTACAGCCAAATAATAAGCCGTAATGCTGTTCCGAGACCCCAAAATAATTAATATAGACAAAAGGGGATCCACTAATAAAAGCGAACATGCCTGCAAAAGAGAAAGCCATAGTGCCAATAATGCTTAGCGCTTCTCTGTCACTCAGCACTTGCGCATAATTATGGAATGCAACGCGGAGTAAGTTTTGAGATGCCTCTTGATGCGGCAGTGTTTCAGGGAGTAAGAAAAAAATACAACAAGTGGAACAAAGTCCTATCAGCGCAAGAAGATAGAAGATCACTTGCCATTGATAGTGAATTAATAAAAAACCACCGAGTAGCGGCGCTAGCAGCGGGGCGATCATGGTGACTAGCGTCATCAGCGACAAGACTTTAGGGAGTTCAGCCGTAGGATAAACATCTCTTGCGATCGCTCGAGCCATGACAATGGCGGCTCCACTTCCAAAGGCTTGTAATGCACGGAATGCAATTAAGGTATTAGCCGATGAAGCTTGCGCACAGAGTAAACTCGCGAGTGTAAAAATAATGAGGCCACTTAACAGCATCTTACGACGACCGAGAAGATCACTGAGTGGCCCATAAAACAGCATACCAATACAGAAGCCTGCAAAAAAAGCGCCGAGCGTATATTGCATCTGTCCTTGAGTCGCATGGAGATCATTCCCCATTTGTGGTAATGCGGGCAGATACATATCTATCGATAATGGTCCAAATGCTACTAATGAACCTAATAATGGAATTAAGTAGCGAGGAATCTGTCTATCGAACGCAGCTGGCATCATGCTTCCTTATTTAAAGAGAGCGTGAACATTGTTTTGTTTGTAATTCAAAACAGGATCAAGCTCTTCCATAGTCAATGACAAAGCAAGATATCTCTCATTCATAAGCTGAGCGAAGTGCTCTTTGATGAGTGAAAATAACATCTGGCCTGTTTTCTCTCGATCTTCAAGTGAACGTCCAGCGCCAATCTTGAGTGTCATATGGACGAAAGCGTAGTCATGCTGACCATCGGCCATCTGCCAAGTATCTAACCAAATAGCACGGCTACGGATCCCGCCTAAAGGGAAAATACCTGTTCCAGCTAATGCACTGTTTACCTTAGCAAATAGCTCAGGTAGATTGGCTTGATCACGAATATTGTCTGTACATTCAGCAATAAAATGCGGCATGATCACTCCTTACGCATTCGCTTCTTGTTTATCAGTGATATAACTTGGCAGAGGGAATATGGCATTGATTTGCCCAGTTCCTGAACTTGCAAACAAATCAGTTAACACTTCCACTTTTTCAGCGTATTTATCCCAGCCCAGCATGCCCAATAGCATTACGGTATCGTGCATATGGCCTTCGCCATAACAGTAGTCGGCATATTCAGGCAACATTTTGCAGAACTCTTCAAAACGGCCTTCACGCCATAATTTGACAACGCGCTTATCCATCTGCTCATCAAATTCACGGGTATAATTATTCATGCCTTCTTCTGCACGATGGTCATCAATAAAACGATGGGATAGTGAACCACTCGCAAATACTGCAACAGTACCATCATATTTTTCGATGGCAGTGAGTACCGCTTCACCTAACTTACGGCTGGATTCAAAACTATGGGAGGTACAAAAGGCAGAAATAGAGATCACTTTAAAATGACGATCGCTATTCATATAACGCATAGGAACTAACGTTGCATATTCCAATGTTAAGCTTGGAATTTCATGTGATTGAGCACGAACACCTAATTTACGCGCCTCTTCACCGATCATACGTCCGAGCTCTGAGTTACCATCGTACTCATATTCCATATCGCGAATGAAATGAGGGAGCTCATTACTGGTGTAAATCCCTTTAAAGTGATCAGCACAGTTAATATGGTAAGCGCTGTTTACTAACCAGTGAGTATCAAAAACAATAATAGTATCAACACCAAGTTCGCGGCAACGACGGCTGATTTCTTTGTGACCATCAATAGCGGATTGACGGCAGCCGTGGTGTTTGCCGGGTAATTCTGACAAGTACATGGATGGAACATGTGTTATTTTTGCCGCAAGTGCTAATTTACCCATAAGTTTTTACCTCCCCCGTCGTATTTCGAGCTGTAGCAAAAAAATGAATTTGCATAACTACAGCTCGAACTATTTAGGGCACAAGTTAAATTAAATATTTATTATTGAATTACCAATAATTTAATTATCTCAATGAATTAAACACCCCAACGAGGAATATTATGATCCCCGAAGGAAATACAAACGTTCTTCATTTCTGCAAAAACTTCAAAGCTATATTCACCGCCTTCACGGCCTACACCTGAGGCTTTAACGCCACCAAATGGTTGACGCAGGTCACGTACGTTTTGGGTATTAACAAACACCATACCGGCTTCAATGCTGCGAGATAAACGTAAGATCTTGCTGACATCTTGTGTCCAAATATAAGAGGCTAAGCCATACTCAACATCATTAGCCATGCGTAAACCGTCTTCTTCTGACTTGAATGGAATTAAGCAAGCGACAGGGCCAAATATTTCTTCTTGAGCAACACGCATACGGTTATCGACATCGGCCAATACAGTAGGTCGTAAGAAATTCCCATTTTTCAGATGAGCAGGTAGATCGGTTGGCTTATCTGGGCCTCCTGCTAATAAGGTTGCACCTTCTTCCACGCCAAGACGGATATAGCCAGAAACCTTGTTCCAATGCTGTTCGCTGATCAGTGCACCCACTTGAGTTTTGGGATCGGTAGGGTCACCAACGATAAGGCGGTTAGCGCGCTCTGCAAAACGTTTAACAAATTCTGGATAGATACTTTCTTGGATAAAGATACGTGAGCCAGCAGTACAGCGTTCACCATTAATTGAGAAAATGGTAAATAGGGCAGCATCGAGTGCACGTTCGATATCAGCATCTTCAAATACGAGAACAGGAGATTTACCACCCAGTTCCATGGAGTATTTTTTCAGACCCGCATTTTGCATAATTAAACGGCCTGTCGCTGTGCCACCAGTGAAGGAAACAGCACGAACATCATGGTGTTTGACCAACGCATCACCGGCAGTGCTGCCATAGCCTTGTACCACGTTAAGTACGCCAGCAGGAATACCCGCTTCTAGTGCTAATTCACCCAAACGGTTTGCAGATAAAGGTGATAGCTCCGACATTTTCAGAACGGCGGTATTCCCTAAAGCTAAGCAAGGTGCGGTTTTCCATGTGGCCGTCATAAATGGCACGTTCCATGGTGAAATTAATGCACATACACCGACAGGTTGAATCAGCGTGTAGTTCATCATTTTATCGTCAACAGGATAGGTGCGACCGTTCATCTGTTGGCAAACTTCAGCAAAAAATTCAAAGTTATGTGAAGCTCGTGGGATCAATACGTTCTTAGTCTGATGAATTGGTAGACCTGTATCCTGTGTTTCCATTTCTGCAATTTCAGGTACGTTTTGATCGATTAATTCACCTAAGCGGCGCATTAAGCGAGCGCGCTCTTTCATCGGCGTATTAGCCCATTTAGGGAATGCTTCTTTGGCGGCAGCAACGGCTTGATTGATTTCATCTTGTCCACCTGAAGCAACTTCTGCTAGTACTTCACCTGTTGCTGGGTTGGTGGTTTCGAAATAGTCTTTGCTGGCAACATTTTTGCCATTAATCCAATGATTAATCTTAGTCATTACAACGTTCCTCATATTCTTTCTCGCTGACAATATAATTAATCAGCCGGCCTACACCCTCAACTTCAACGATCACTTCATCACCAGGCACAACATCGGAAAGTCCTTTTGGCGTTCCTGTTGCTATCATGTCACCCGGTTGCAGTGTCATAAAATCACTTAGGTAGGAAATTAAAAATGGAATATTGAAAATGAGATCAGCCGTCGTCCCTTTTTGACGCAGTTCTCCATTAACATAGGTATAAAGCGCAAGATTGTGCGGATCTTTAATCTGATCTTTGTCGATAACCCATGGTCCAATTGGCGTTAAAGTGTCACGACTCTTGACGCGAAGATTTGGACGGTAGTAGTTTTCTAAATAGTCACGGATCGCATAGTCGTTACACACGGTATAGCCTGCAACATAATCCATCGCGTCTTCTTGCGATACCTTATGTGCCGCTTTGCCAATCACGACAACGAGTTCTGATTCGTAGTGCATGTATTCGACATTATCAGGGCGAACTGAGACTTGACGGTGACCTGTTAACGTATTGTCTGCTTTGATAAAAATGAGTGGCTCTTCAGGTGGCTTAAAGTCTAATTCAGTCGCATGGTCAGCATAATTCAGGCCAAGAGCGAACAGTGTTCCTCTGACCGGTGGTAGCCATTCAACATGTGCGTCATCACCTGCAATGACTTGGCCATTGGGTAATGTGATCTCTTCATTATCGCCAACAGTGACTGAATACTCAGTACCTTGATAACGGATTTTAGCATGCTTCATTATTGTCCTCCCGCCGCGACAACTTTATTGCGTAAGCTTGGAAAGCCCTCTGCTTGAACAGTAACTTCATCACCTGGTTGGATAGTGATACGTTGATGAGGGGTTCCCATCAGAATCACATCACCTTCTTTTAAAGTTGCAAATTCGCTGAGTGCGGCAACTAATTCACTGGCATCGCGAACGAGATCTTTGGTTGACCAACGATCGGCTTCTTTACCATTGATAAGCGTGATGATGTCTATTGGTGCTGCTAAAGCGGTTTGAATCATTTCCCCAATAGGGCAGAAACTATCACAGCATTTTGCTTTGATAGCTGGGCGATAAAATGACTCCTCTGGGAGACTAACTTCGTTCGCTAGCGCAAAGCCTGCAATATAATTTTTGGCTTCAGATTGACTGACTTTACGTGCATTTTTACCAATAATGAGTGCCAGTGTTGCACCACTTTGCACCACTTCACCCGCAGGATGTAAAATATTATCCCCTGAGTTAATTCGAGTATTACGCGGTTTTATAAACCACACCGGTGTTTTTGGTGGGGTTTTATAAGGGGCTTGCCCGAATGCCTCATGCCAGTGTTCCACTTGGCTTTGATGATTGAGGGCAACGGCAAAAACGGTGCCTTTCATTGACAACTCCTTATTAGAAAAACAAAGATTTTGAATGATTGTTAATATATTAATAATGTATTAATTTGGAATTGGCAATAGGTGAACTGAATTGTTAATTTTAATTGTGATCTCTTTAACATATTCGGATTTTTTTCATGTAACCCTTTAATATTCAGGGTTTTGATATTTTTTTTGATTTTTTATTGTAACTTTTTATTAACTTTTTGTGAGTAAGGTGGATTATTTACTCATTAATATTTTAGGGTTTTTCTTTGTGATTGTTATTTTACCGTGCTAACCTTGGTTCTAAGTAGATAGAATAGGCTATCACTGAAAAAATTTGCGGTGTTAAGGCGCAATATCTAGTCCAATACCAACCTATTGGTATTAAATAAACATTTTAGAGTGGTGAGTTTTAGACTTATGCATGAATCATTGACAATTGCATTATTACAGGCAAGAGAGACCGCGATGGGGTTCTTTCGACCTATTTTAAAGTCATATAATTTGACTGAACAGCAATGGCGTATTATCCGAGTACTTGCTGATAAACGCTCTATCGATTTCCATGAGTTATCAGTTAAAACCTGCATTCTGCGTCCTAGTTTGACGGGTATTTTGACTCGTATGGAGCGAGAAGGCTTAATTTTTCGCTTAAAACCACTCAATGATCAGCGCAAACTCTATGTTTCTCTGACGCCTGGTGGTCAGACGCTATATGACAAAGCACGGCAAGAAGTGGAAGAAGGTTATCAAAAAATTGAGCAGGCATTTTCTCATGAAAAAATGCAGCAATTAACGGCCCTGTTAGATGAATTAATTGCTTTAGAAAGCCCTGATTACAGTAATATGGCTGATAAAAAAGAGAGTGCCTAAAATCGTCGTGTCGCTCTACTTATGGTAGCGTGTAAAAATCACTAGCCCCTTAATCAAGTTATGCTCGATTAAGGGGCTATTTTTAGTTATCTAACGCACGTAGCGATTATTTACCTAATAAATGCAAGAAGTGAATGTGTTTTTCGTACTGGTCGAGAATATCATGAATAACCTGTTCTTTGGTCCAGCCCATCACATCATAATCCTGCCCACCTTCTTTAAGGTGAACTTCAGCGCGGTAATATTTTTGCTCTTCGCTTTTCTCATCATCACTATCTGTTCCCATGCCAGAAAGCGCAAAAGAAGGTTGGACATAGTAGCGCAAGCGAACTTCATATAGGAAATTCATGTCTTCGCCTAAATCAACTTCAAAGCCAATTCTGTCATCTTTATCATCATAGATATGACAAGTTGTATTCTGTTTCGCAAGCTCTTCAGAAACCATCTCCATTGAAGGATGAACGACCTCACCAAGGAAACGTTTAACCTGATTACGTTTTGGGAAATAAGCGATATTACGCAAACGGCGTTGCCATGGAATAGGGTTACGGCTTGCGGTTGGTGCGATTGTCGCAAGTTGCTGGCTATCACGCTTATAAGCATCAACACGTAATGCTTTGAATAGACCATAGATTGCCACTAAAAGTACCATCGCGAAAGGCAAGGCACTTGCAATGGTTAAGGTTTGTAAGGCTTGTAAACCACCTGCGAGTAATAACGTAATGGCCACGACGCCCATTAATCCAGCCCAGAAGATCCTCTGCCAAACCGGTGTATTTGAATCCCCACCTGACGCTAAAGTATCGACAACCATTGCACCTGAGTCTGCGGATGTGACGAAAAACACAATGACCATCAGCATGGCAAAAAATGATAATACGGTAGAGAATGGGAAGTAAGTTAAAAACTCAAATAGTGCGAGGGATACATCCGACTGCACGGTTTCTGCTAATTTAACTGCATCTTGGTTTTTGATTAGATTGATCGCAGAGTTACCAAAGAATGTCATCCACATCAATGTAAAACCAGCAGGAACGAATAAGACGCCGGTGACGAATTCACGGATAGTACGTCCACGTGAAATTCGAGCAATAAACATCCCAACAAATGGAGACCAAGATAACCACCATCCCCAATAAAGTAATGTCCAGCCACCAAGCCAATCGCTCGATTTAGGTTCATAGGCATATAAATTAAAGGTTTTATTTACAATTTCGGATAGATAGCCACCCGTATTTTCTACAAATGATTTAAGTAATAAAACCGTTGGTCCCAGAGAGAGTACCAGTAGCATCAATATAAAGGCTAAACCTAAGTTTAATTCAGAGAGAATACGGATCCCTTTATCAAGACCAGAGACTACTGAAAGTGTTGCAAGACCAGTAAAAAGAACAATTAAAACAACTTGTACTGTCGGATTAACAGGTAAACCAAACAAATGATTCATACCCGCATTAACCTGCAACACACCAAATCCTAGTGATGTTGCGACGCCGAAAACGGTCCCCACGACAGCAAAAATATCAACAAAATGGCCGATCGGTCCATAGATACGCTCACCGATAATTGGATATAACGCAGAGCGTAATGTTAGCGGTAGCCCATGGCGGTAACTAAAAAAGGCTAAGATCAGCGCAACAATGGCATAGATTGCCCATGCATGTAGACCCCAGTGGAAGAAGGTCAAGCGCATGGCTTCTTTTGCGGCTTCGACGGTTTGAGGGTCACCAACAGGCGGATTGAGATAGTGCATTACAGGTTCTGCAACGCCAAAGAACATCAATCCAATCCCCATCCCCGCAGAAAAAAGCATAGCAAACCATGAAACATAGCTAAAATTGGGCTGCGCATGATCAGGTCCCAGTTTTATCTGTCCATAACGAGAGAGTCCCAGATAAGTCACACTCAAAAGAACGATAGCTACGGCTAAAATATAGAACCAGCTAGCATTATTGAAGAGGTTTTGTTGAAGATGACTTAGATGAGATTCTGCTATTTCAGGCATGAGGGCAGCAAAGCCGACAATCACCAAAATAACGAAAGCAGAGGTATAAAACACGGGAGGACTAATTTTTGAGCGAAATTTTTTCGAATCAGTACTATTTTGACTCATAACGACCTTCTTTGATTTTATTTTTGGCATACCAATAAATGAGCTGAGTATGCGGTGAGCTGTCCTTCTTAATGAACCAATGAAATTACGAAAGGGTCCCAATTGGGAAACGATAGAAAGAACAATAATGAAACAGTTTATAGAGATAGCGAAATGACAGATAGTTGACTGAGTTTGCTATCGATATTTTTTGACAGTTAATACCCCATTTGCAAAAAAACAGGCAGATATACTGCCATATGCCAAGATTAATTTCAAATAAACAGAAAATAGTGCTATTTTTCATGACAAATATAGTCTTATAAATCACATTATTAACTGTAATCATTGTTATGTTTTTGACTATTTAACAAAAAGTTAGATAAAACCCTCAGCAACGTTAATTAAGTTAACGTTGTTCATCCGATAATATGCAAAAAACAGCAAGATGAGCGAATATTGCGACCCTTTATAGGGAATAGGGAGCAAACGTTTTTAACGTAGCTGGCTATCTTTACTCCCTCGACGATTATATCCGCTAAACGTTGCAGTTTTATTATCGAATATATTTTGGCAGGTTATACACAATTGAACGCCTGGAAGAGCCTGACGACGTGCAATAGGGATAGGTTCCCCGCATTCTAGGCAAAACTTAGCGCTTTCCCCTGTATGAAGTTGATTTCGTGCCTTAGTAATAGCGTCATTCAGTGTTGCGTCGATTTGTTCTTGAACCGCATTTTCATTAGCCCAACCATTAGCCATAATCGCCTCGTACAAAAAAGCATCACTTCAACTAATCATAGAGGCGAAAATAGAAAATTCAAGGGAGTAGAAGCTATGTTAATGATAGAACCATATAGATATGTGCCATTCCGTCCTCATCATAGCTATCTCCCTGAGTGTGGTAGCCTAAGGCCTCATAAAAAGCGATCGCAGTGTGCTGTGCGGATAACTCAATAGATTGGAACTGGTGCTCTTTGGCATATTGCTCAACAAACGTCATGAGCTTACGACCAAGGCCTTTACCTCTATGTTGCTTGAGAACAGCGACTCTACCTACTTTGATGACCTTATGGGGGAGTAAAATACAGCGCAGCACTGCAACGGGAGTATGGTCTATATAGAGTACGACGTGTAGCGCGTTGTCATCACATTCATCAACATCAATGTCAGCTGGGAAACCTTGTTCATGAGTAAACACCTGTTGGCGTAGCTGAAACGCATGATTGACAAGTTCGGGATAGGCATAGCCAGCGCTATATTTTACTTGCATATTGTCCTCTATTGCTAAATGAGTCGTTTATATTATCGAGATTTGAAGCGTTATAGCGGTATGGAGATAGAATACATACGATTTTTGTGCTCTCTATATTACAAGACTAGAGCACATAAAAAGCAGGCCGATGGAGGCCTGCTTTGAGGAAATAGAGTCAATGAGTAGATGATTACTTATTTTCTGATTTTAACTCTTCAGTCTTACTTTTAGCATCAGTGGCTAGCTCATCGGCTTTATTAATTGCATCGGTTTTCAGTTGTTGACTTTTTTCGGTGATTTTATCATTTGTTTCTGAAATTTTGTCTTTTGTTGACTCAGTGATTTCATCTGCTTTTTTGTCGGCAGCTTCTTTTAGCTCTTTGGTCTTATCTGACAATTCATTTGCTTTTTCTGTCGCTTGTTTTTCAAGTTCATCGGCTTTCTGTGTAGCGCTATCTTTGAGGTCAGCGGCTTTTTGTTCACCTGACTCTTTTAGTTCTTTCGCTTTGTCGGACAGCTCATTCGCTTTTTCTGACGCTTGTTTTTCAAGTTCATCGGCTTTTTCTGTTGCCTTTTCTTTGATTTCAGCGGCTTTCTGTTCACCTGACTCTTTTATCTGCTCTACTTTTTCTTCAGCTTGCTTCATCGTTTGGTCTTTTTTTGATGAATCATCACAACCCGCTGCCATAGTGATAATACCTGCTAGAATAAGAGAGCCAAGCATTTTCTTTTTCATAAACATTTCCTTTAGCATGTGTGAGTGGATACGGACTGACTATAAGTAGCATGATATAAATATAACTCATATTTTTAAAAATTAAAAATCAGTTGGTTCTGAATGTTTAAATTAAAGAATTAAAAGAAAAATTATAACGAAAAATAAAGTGAAGGCTTTAATGTCTCATATCAATATTTTTCTTAATATTAGAAATGCGATTGGTGATTTAGCTATAATTGAACTCTAGTATTAATCGGCAGTTAGAGAGTTATCTTTTTATTAAACGAAAATTAAGACAACCATAGGAATGCTAAAGGAAGTATTATATGAGTTATTACTATATGCTTGTTATTGTTAAGTTTATGATTGGCTTTGCTATTGTTCTTACTCATATGAATTTGTCGGGGAAAACCCAACTCTCTCAAATGACACCGATCGATTTTATTGGGAACTTTGTTTTAGGTGGGATCATCGGCGGTGTGATTTATAGCGATACGATCCCACTGTATCAGTATATTATTATACTGCTTATCGGCGTTTCATTTATTTCAGGGCTAAACTATTTAACCAAAAAATTTAACTTTATTCGTAATGTGACTATAGGTAATCCGATTCCCATTATTAGCAAGGGAAATTTCATCATGGAAAATATATTAGAAAAGGGAAATAAAATTGATATCTTGAATATATCATCAAAAATTCATGCACAAGGTGTGCACTCATTTCAAGAAATCTATTATGCACAGATTGAACCGGATGGGCAGTTAACCGTCATTTGTGATCCTACCAATATGCCATCTGTTATTGTTATGAAAGACGGTATTGCCAGAATCAATGAATTGAAGTCAGTAGAGAAAGATGAAGATTGGTTAGCCCAGCAAATGGCTAAGCGGGGAATTGATCATCCAGAATCGGTATTTCTTGCTGAATTTTGGCAAGGGGAAGTGAAATTCATCTTACAAGATGGAAAAATAAAGTAATCAGAAGAAACGCAAACATAAACATGAAGAGCCTTATGGCTCTTCATGTTGTGTACGGCTATTTTTTCAAATCATCATACAACATTAAAGATGACTTTTGCTCTGGATCGCCAATGTAGCGTGGCTGTGGTACAAACTCATGACTAAATAGACTTCTTTGCGGTATATAACCCTGATAGTTAAAACCAGCAAGATCAGACCATGAATAAATAAAATCCATAGTACTATAAGGCCTATCGGTTTTATCGTTTAAATTAAATTGATGATTTTGTAACCATTCTGGTGATTGCCATACTAGGAAAGGTACATTATAGATAACACGAGTTGGCTTACCTTCACTGCGTCCTAAAGTTTCATGAGGCGGTGTATCAAATACATCTTCACCATGATCAGAGAAAAAGACTAAAAACCCATTTTCTTTTGATGAGTCGAAATCCTTAATTAAAGATGAGACAATGTAGTCATTATAATGCTGTGCATTATCATAAGCATTGTAATCGGCAACCTCATTCTCTTTTAGGTTACTAGGAACTAGATTATCTCTATCTTTAAATACCGCTTTATCTTCAGGGTAACGGAATTCATAACGCATATGAGTGCCGAGCAAGTGAACAACGATAAATTTCTTTTCTGCGGGATCTGCCAGCGCTTCTTTAAATGGCGCTAGCACCACTTCATCATAAATACGTGAGCTTTGAGCCATATCGTTATTCAAATAATATTGCTTATCGGTTTGGCGAGAAAAGGCGGTTAGTAACGTATTTCGCTCAGTCATCGTTTGCTGGTTAGTAATCCAGAATGTTTTAAACCCTGCTTGTTTCATCATATTTATGATTGAAGGGCGTGAATTAAACAGTTCAGGTTCAGTCTGAGAAGCAAAGGTCAAAATTTGTTGTAGAGCTTCAATAGTATAAGGGCGAGAACTCACAACATCTGTAAAGACAGATAAATTATCTGGATAATGTTGTTTTAATTGTTCTAGCTCTGGGGTTGTTTGGCGTGGGTAGCCATATAAACTCATCCTATCACGGCTTGTTGATTCGCCAATAACGAGAACAAACGTTCTTGGGGTATTTCCGTTAGCATCGATGAAGTTTTCCAATGGTGGGATTTTGCTATTATCACGAATCAGCTCTTCCATATTGGCTAATTGGTTTTTATAGAGGAAATAACCACTAACAAACTGCCAAGGTGCAGCATAAGCAAGTTTGCTATTGACATAAGACATCACATTTGCGATTGGCCTATCTTGCTTAATTCCTTTGTTATAATAAGGAATTGCAAATAAGACTGTTAGCACCAATAACGAAACTAATAATCTCGCCGGTACAGGCATTGAGACTGGTTTAAGTCTCGTCCATAAGAAAATAGCCACAAGAGTGTAGAGAAGAATAGCGGCAATAACTTTAAAGCTAATGTACTGTTGTAAAAATTCACCGGCTTCGTTGGTATTTGTTTCAAACATAACGAACATCACGCTTTGTGATATTTGATGTCCATATACAACAAAATACGCCAGTGCGACGACAGATGAAAGCCAAAGAATAATACCGATAAGACCAGCAACTAATTTGATGCGTTGTGGAAAGAACAGGGCGGGCACTAACCAAAGCGTACTGTACAGTAAAGAATCTCTTAATCCGATGGTATTGCTTTGTCCGGTGATAACAACATAAATTTGCAATAAAGAGGAGAAGTACCAAAAATAAATAAGCAGCCAGAACAAGGCTGACCAACTAAATTTTTTCGTGTGCGTAGAATTAACCATATTTAATTGAACTCTTATACTCGTTATGCTGGGCGATTGAGAAGAAATGTCAAAAATCGTTTTTTAGATATTATCTTCGAATTTAAGTTCAATAAAATAATTAGCTAATAATTGATTTAGACTTGGTTGATGTTTGGTTATCAATCATCCAAAAAACACTATCAAAAAAAGAATAACTTCATCGATTACGCTTATGTTTAACGGTGTGTTGATTGATGATTTCGTTTAAGAGGGGGATAGGTGCGGGTACAAGGAAGAATAAAAATGAATAGATTGAGCTAAAAGTTAAATGAAGCACGCCATTCAAACTAACATCATTGACCAACATGTGATATATAGGAGTTTATGTAATTCTAGGTGATCAGAGGGTGAAGGAAAAATGTCAGATAACGCATTTATTGTTTTTCTGAAATCATCCTTATTTATTCGATTAGTCATATCAATACTCATCATTGTTGATGGGTATATGATCATTAAGCCTGTGTTAGGTGCCTATACATACTATATTGATTGGCGAACCAATGGCTTCACTGAGTGGCTTAAATCTCTCGGCTTTATGAAATTGTTGGATATTCCCCGCTTTCTATTAGGAATATCTTTAGTCTTTTTATCATTTTTTATGATCAACGGTGCGCGAATAGCCTGGGTTTTTTCACTGTTGCTATTAGCCATTATTTCATTTGTTGATTTAAAAATTGCAACGGAAAATGTGCATCAAGGCTACTTCTCATTAGCGCTATTTATCGCTCTTAGTGTATTTTGGAAACGCTATCATCATCACAGCTTAACGAGTGCAGGCTTTGTCGCAATAACCTGTATTATCGCTTTGTTGCTCTATTCTATTTTTGGCACGCTTTATATTGGTGATGAATTTTTGCCTGTGGTTAAAGATGGATCGACCGCATTTTATTTTGCTTTAGTCTGTATGACGACGGTTGGTTTTGGCGATATTGTTCCTGTTTCAACAGATGCTCGGGTATTTACGGTCACTGTTATTATTCTTGGTATTACCATTTTTACAACATCAGTGGTTTATGTGGTTGGGTTACTCGCTAAGGGAACAAAGGAAATTGTTCGTAAGAGGTTTTCTTATATGAAAAATCATTATGTTGTTATCGGTAGTACACCGATGGCGGTAAGTGTTTATCAAGGACTCAAAAGCCGAGAACTGCCTGTTGCGGTTATTTGTCAAGAGAGCCATCGAACACACTATCCTGAGAAGGATAATATTGTGACGGGGGATCCGACAAGCACTGAGCTATTAGCTGAATCCAATGTTAAACAGGCTAAATACGTTTTAATCATGACGGATAGTGATGCTTTGAGTACTTTCGCTTTATTAGGTGTGAAACAGCTAGCGAAGGAAGGGGTCAAAACCATTGTATTGGTTAACCAAGAAAGCAATATGGATAAAATTCGTCTACTTAACCCCGATATGCTGTTTTCATTATCTTCACTCGGGGGAGAAGTTTTGATGAAGGTGCTTTGCGGTGAAACAATATCGAATGAAAGTATTAGTGATATTCTGTTAAATAAAGTGGTGAAAAGCCAATAGCACCGAGCAACTAACAGGAACAATATACTATGCTAACTGCCGAGAAAATCAGTTGTCAGCGGCAAGATAGAGTGCTTTTTCAGCAGCTTAATTTTACTGTGCAACCAGGACAAATTCTCCAAGTCGAAGGACCGAATGGCGCAGGAAAAACGACGTTATTACGCATGATAGCTGGACTTTTAAAGCCCGATGAAGGTGACATCTTATGGGAAAAGCAATCTATTCATCAGTTAAAAGAAGATTTTACTCGTCAATTACTCTATTTAGGGCATAAACCCGCCGTCAAATCATTACTCACTCCTTATGAAAACCTTCAGTTTTACTATCAAATGCATCATAAACATGCAGCGGGAGAGGGTTTATGGTCTGCTTTAGAAGAAGTGTCTCTGATAGGCTATGAAGATATTCCTGTCGGTCAATTATCTGCTGGGCAACAGCGTCGAGTTAATTTAGCAAGACTATGGCTAAGTGAATCCCCTTTATGGGTATTAGATGAACCTTTTACAGCGATTGATGTGGCGGGAGTAAAACGCTTAACGGAACGCTTTCATCAACATGCAGAGCAGGGGGGAATAATTCTATTCACTTCCCATCAAGCGATGTCGGGACACTTTGGAACGTTAAAACTGACAGGCGGGTATGAATAATGTTTTGGTTAGTCTTCAGAAGAGAGCTAAAAATAGCGTTTAGAAGTTTTTCGGAATTAGTGAACCCTCTATGGTTTTTCCTTATAGTGATTACATTATTTCCTTTAAGTATTGGGCCTGAGCCTCAGTTACTTTCACGTATTGCCGTAGGGATCTTTTGGGTCGCAGCCATCCTTTCCTCATTACTTTCACTTGAGCGTCTATTTAAGGATGACTATTTGGATGGTTCATTAGAGCAACTATTGTTAGCCCCCCATCCACTTTTTATAACGGTACTCGCGAAAGTGATTGCACACTGGTGTGTAACGGGGGTTCCCTTAATTTTATTATCACCTATTGCTGCATTGATGCTCTCTTTTGATGCGAGCACGCTATTAGTACTCGCAGGAACCTTATTACTTGGTACGCCTATTTTGAGTTTTATTGGGGCGATCGGTGCCGCCTTAACGGTATCTCTGAAAAAGGGCGGGGTGCTTGTCAGTTTACTTGTGTTGCCTTTATATATTCCCGTGCTTATTTATGCAACCGGAACAATGGAAGCTTATAGTTTTAATATGCCACTAAATAGCTATTTAGCTATTTTGGCTGCTTTGTTAGCCGCGAGTGTCACCCTTTCTCCCATCGCAATTGCCGCGGCATTAAAGCTTAATGTGAGTAATAGCTAATAGCCCAGTTAATATATCAAGTCGTCAACATATGCTAGGTCATTGGAATATTTTTATTTATCTAGCATGTGTTGTTATATCTAATTTGTAATAAGTTGTGTCTTTTATATATATTCTTAAGTTAACGTTAACATTTGCAATGCGTTATTTTTTATCTAATTGAATATTAATATATTTTCATTGTTTTATCTCATTGTGCTCGCTTGTGAAAAAGACTTTAAATATTGCGGGTTAGATGTATAATTTAAAGTGTGTTAAAAATATAAAGGATATATCAATGGATAATAGAGAACTAAATAGTATTGTTTCGTTATATTTTAAAAATTTGAGGAAAAAAAATGGAATGACTGGCTACCAATTAGCGAAAAAGCTTGGTTTGAGCCAGCAGCAACTTTCTCGTTATGAAACGGGTAAAGTGAATTATAATATCACGTTGATTAATCAATTAATGATAGAGTTAAACGGTGATTGGGCTGATTTTATAGCTAAAACTGTTAACGTTAACAATCAGATTGTGACTGAAAAAACGATAGAAGAGAATAATATATATCTGAAGGTTCTTAATAAAACACCGAAATACTATTGGTCATAACGTTATATCATTAACTAATTTTATCTTTGCTTGTCTTCTTAAATGGGTAATACTTTGAATGCAGTTTTCAGTACCGCATTATGGCAATAATTTATCGGATTCTATCGGGCATTAATTTTAATCTAGAGTGCATAATCACATGGATTAAAATACGTTATTTACGTGAGATGTATAAATACTGTTGAATTTCACATTACCCAACAGCTCATTCATTACAACAAAGTAAGAGTGGTTTCTTATTCGTTACATAATGGATGAGCTGAAATTTTTTATAGAACAGTTAATCTAATCTCATTTCTCTTTGATGCACATCAAGCTAAACCTTTCTTATAAAAAGCAAACATAAAGTAATCTTAACTAATCAAAAGAAATGATAAGCACATAGCTCAAATGTAACGGCTATAAACTAATTTTGATTTATGCCGCCATTGTATTATTAAAAGGAAGCGAGTATTTCGCCATTCAAACATTTTTATCTTATCTTTCTTTTGCACACGTCACGCTTTTCAAACCTTATTTATAAAAATTAAGCCAATCAGTCTCTGTTCTTCCTGAGTGCTCATCTGCTCTATTGGACTTTCCGTGCTCTATCTTTTTAGTAAGCAAGTATTAGCCATGAATTATGGCTAATATATTGTTGTAGGGGATCGCGGGAAAACTTAACGCGCTTTCTGTTGTACATAGGTTATGGTCAGAAAAATCCTAAAAAAATGTTTGAATATGAGTAATAACACCTATAAGGAGTACTTTTACTGAGCAAATAGATAATTACTAGGTTTATTTTTGAACAAATTAATCATTATCGGAGTAATTTTTCTGTTTGAATATTGTTGTTTATGTCTAAATGTAAATATAAAACCTTATTTTTAAAAAGGTTATACATATATCTTCTTGTTAATGTTGATTTTTTTGCTTTTTTGTCTTCTGTCTTTGTTAAGAATACTTATTTTAATAGCTTTCCACTTTCTATTTATGGGTTTTGATTATCGAAATCGATTATACAAATTTACATGTTAGTTTTACTATCTCCCCACAATAAATTTTGAGCGTGAATTTGATTTATCCATTAAAGTATTTCAAAAATCATATTTATTCTTATATAGGGTAAGGTTTATGGATTATCTGGCAGATGAAATAAATAAAAAAATCGGGGCGTATATAAGAAGAATAAGGAAAGAAAAAAACTATTCGGGTTACCAGCTAGCTACAATGTTAAATGTTAGTCAACAGCAAGTTTCTCGTTATGAAACCGGCCAGACAAAACTTACTTTTGAAATGGTAGATGGCATACTGCTGGCATTAAATAAAACATGGAAAGATTTGTTTAATGCAGTAATGGATGAGCATGATAACGAAAGAATTAAAGATGCGATAAAAAAAGATAGGGTTTACTATCATATCTTAAATAATGTCTCCAATAAAATTTGGAACTGATTATAACTATTAGGTTTTTCAAATCATATATTTTTTAATAATGACCTTAGGGTAGATGCTTATTTTTATATCCTATGTGTTTTGATCCATTAATCGTTTAGTAAATAGAATGATTATCATGGTTTTTTATTGTATTTAATAAAGAATCCTGATGACAGTATTCTTTATGCTATGCAATTAATTTTTTTGTGTAATAGATAAAAATAGAGAGAATAATATGTTTAATAAAAAAGTGACGTCAATCGTGCTTTCATCATTAATTGCAGCTTCTTTTGCCACAGTGGCGAATGCTGAGACTCGTACTGCTCAAGCAACTGCAACTTGGCAAGCAACAGCGATTAAAGATACAACGAGCATGTTAGTTGTAACTCCATTAAAAAGCCTAACCTTTAATTATGCTGAAGGTCAAAAAAGCTTTAACCAACAAAATGGTGCGTTCGACATTGCTATTCAAGGGCAAGCAGGCGCAACAGATTTTAAATTAGCATCAAAGATTGTTGCTAATACATTAGCAAGAACGACGGATGATTCTAAACTCACTGTTGGTGTTAAATGGAATGGTGAAGACCTCAGTAAAACAACAGACACAGTATTGATTGATACTTCAAAAAATCTGACATCTGGATTAGATAACTTAGCTGCTGATGGTATTTTCAATGGCTCTGAGCGTGCAACTGACCGTGGTGAATTTACATTCGTTATCGCGGGTGCTGAATCAGAAGGTGCAGCAGCTGACTTTAATTCACTCACTGATGGTACTTGGGATGGCGATGTAAAAGTTCAATTTACTGCTACGTGGGATGGTGATTTTTCTCCTGTTGAGCCGGCTCCAGAAGCATAATTGTTGATTCGCTTAGTCTATTAATTAACTGACACGATAAAGATAATATAAGGATATAGTATCTTTATCGTCTTTCTTTTTAAATTATTTATTATGATAAAGAAAACAACTGTAGCCGCAATATTATTATCATTATTACCATTGAAAAATAGTTTGGCTGTTAATGTCGGTAATATTACTGAAATTATTGACTCAAGCCAAGATACATTAGCCAAAGAAGTCGAAAATACAGTTAATACAGCAAGATTAGTGAATTTAACTATCGAAAAAATAGATTCGCCTTTAGATAATGGAAAAGTAGTATCAGTAACTGATCCTAATGAAATATTATCAACACCTGCCAATTTAATTTTGCCAGGAAATGCTAAAGATGTATTTAAAATTATTTATCAAGGGCCAAAAGACGATAAAGAACGTTATTATCGCTTAAATTGGAAAGACGATCCTATTGGAGAAAGCACGGCAACAAAAAGCGCGAAATCTGCATCGGCGACGACTTCAGCAACAATTAGTACCATACTTGTCGTATCGCCTAGAATAGAAAAATTCAATTATAAATATGCAAACTCACAGATTTCTAATACAGGAAATAGTACGTTTCGAGTTGTTGCATCTGGTCCTTGTTTAGCATCAAAACAAAAAAGTGGTGTGGATGGGATATGTCGAGAGCGTTATTACTTGATGCCTAATTTAGCGGTGAAATTACAATTTGTCGATCTCACAAATAAGAAATCTAGTGTAGGTATTTGGCACAAAGGAGAGTTCATTGTTGTCAAATAATGAATAATAGGCTTTAATCATGCGTAAGAGTGTTCTTGCTATATCAATAATGAGTATTATTTTTTCCAATTCTATTAATGCTAATGACATAAAAAGCATTAAAATTGGCGGGTATATTATTCCTCCTGCATTTGTTATGGCCTTAGAGGAAGGCATGTCTGTGCCAGTATTCTTACGATTAAACGATGCGGCTAGTAGCAATCAAAGCGAAGATAAAATTGCCGATGCAGTTATTGTTATTGAACATGATAAAATAAAATTAGCAAGTATTCATCTTATTGATTCAACACAAGGACCACAATTAAATAGCTTACTTATCGAAACATTAGAAAAGAAGAATAATGTGTTTTTTGACGAAAACAGTGATATTTCTATTGATAGTAATGCGACTTTGAAATTGAATATATCTTCATTTAACTTATCTCTAGATGTAGATAAAGCAGCATTCTCCCCTAAAGAGCGCGTTAGACGATTTTCACTTGGTGATTCGTCAGTAAATAGGTTTTCAGCCGTTGCCAATTATGATTTGGGGGTTTTCCAAAGCCATGTAAAGAACGCAAAAAACTCATCCAGTAGCTATTTCAATTTAGATACGTTATTTGCCGCTGCCGAGCATCATATAAATATTAATGCTTCAGCTTATAGTATTGGCAAGTCAAATTCTAACGTTGAGCTTTATCGGGCTATGTATGAGCGTGATTTTAATGGTCTTCGCTTTGCATTAGGTCTGATGAGTACATGGAATTTACAGTCTATTGCCAGTTTAACAACGCTAAGTAGTAGTAAAATTTATGCGGCATCAATTGGTAATCACTCATCAAGTGTTGTGGCAAATAAACAGCAATCGCTAACACCGATATATGCGTTTTTAAATAGTCCTGGTGAGGTTCGAATTTATCGGCAGGGCAAGTTATTAAATATCCAAAATTTCCCGATGGGTAACTATGAGGTTGATACGAGTGTATTACCTTATGGTATTTATGATGTCACCATTGAAACGGTTGTAGATGGCAAAGTAGTAACGACACAGAACCAAACGATTAATAAGTCATTCGGAGCGATAGGACGAAATTTCGATAAAACAAACTGGGAATTATACGGCGGCTATGTTGATTTTGATAAAAAATATTATGTCAGAAATGAAAATTCCCATAGCCAATCACCAGAAAAGAGTTATTTATTAGGTATCTCTATTGCTAGAAGTTTTCCGGTACTGTCCGGTTTAAGCTTAACGATGTCTAATTATGGTTTTGACAAATTTTTTGTTAATGAAACCAGTATCAATGTGGCTTTAAATGAGTACATCTCTCTTTCATGGCAAGGCATGATGGAAAATCATGGTAGCCATAGAAATATTGGAACTGTTTCTCTGACGATACCTGAAGGATACGGTTCTCTGTGGGCATCAAGAGAAAAAACAGTTATTAAAGGCGATTTACCCCTTTATGACGCGGATAGCTATTCCTATGGTGGTACTTTCAATTTTGACAAAATTATTGATCGAGCAGGGACTTTTACTATCAGTAATACCAAAGACCGTCGTGTAGGCAGCGATTCAATTAACTATGAATATGGCAATACATTATTTTCTGGTCGTTATGGTACGGTTGGATTAAGAGCTGGCGTTCAACGTTATCATTATGATAACCAAAGCAGTACAAACGAAAAATACATTAATCTCGATTTCTCATTGCCCCTATCGACTTGGTTAAGCACGGGGGTTTCATCGACCAATGGTAATATCAAAGCTAATATTTATGCGAATAAGAACTTTGAAGATTCACCAATTACAAATGCAGGGCTTTCTGTTTCGAAGTTAGTCCGTGACAAGAATAATGGCGAGTCTGATTTTTCTACATTAGCTTATGCTTCTTACGATATGAAATATAACTCAGGAACGATCACAGTTAATCGTCCTGATGGTGATAGGCTAAATGGTAATTTAACGTCTAGAGGTTCTATTGCTTATAGTGATGGCACGATCATGCCTAGTGGTCAACAAGGTAAATCAGGGATCATTATAAATTCAGCGATCACGGGTAATGGCAGCATGGTTGCAAAAGTTAACGGTCAAAATTATCCAATTAGTGGGAAAAATACGTTTATTCCACTATCGCCATATTCAGATTATGAGATTCAATTAATGAATGATGGGAAATCTAAAGATAGTTTTGACATTATTTCAGGAAGAAATAAGTCTGTGACATTATATCCGGGTAATATCGCTTTCTATCAACCCGAAGTTAGGCAACTCGTCACCGTCTTTGGTCGACTCAAATCACCTGACGGTGAATTTATTAAATATGCTTCAATTCGTAATCATATTGGTAGAACAAGAACCGATAAGAACGGTGAATTTTCAATGGATGTCGATGTTCGTTATCCTGTCATTTCTCTCTTACAAGATGATGAAAAAACAATTTGTGAGGCAGATTTAAATTTAGAAGGTGCACGCGGTGCTTTGTGGGTTGGTGATGTCACCTGCGAACCTCAATCATCTCTTGCAAAAAGATAGTGAGAATTTTAAATGAATAAAAATATACTTTTTATATTTTTCATTTGCTCCATATTAAATGGTTTAACAAGTGTGACTGCTATTGGGGCGAATGTGTCTAATAGCTATGTTTTTATAGAAAACAACGTTGACAATGAATTTTTTATTACCCCAAGAACAACAGACCCGCGTTTCTCGGGATCGAATAAATATACTCGATATTCTGGTGATTCACAGCGAAGTTTAGGCTATATGGGATATGTGAATACTGGAATTGTCGCGAATCGTAATATTGATATTTGGTTAGAAAACTCGCAAATAGATAGACCTTTTACGGGAAACCGATGTATGCGGGGTTATTGCAATGATAATAGCGGGTATTGGCCAGCTCAGTATCTTGGTAAAGATGGCGCGTATAAAATCGTACAGAGTAATACGAATGGCCAGTCCAATTATGCTCGAGGCATATTCAGTGATTCTGCATATCAATATTTTCTCACATTACCTGTTGGTTCAGCAGAGACATACAGTTATCGAGCTTGTATGACCACGACAGATTACGATCCAAGTAAGGGGGAGTCTTGTCGAAGTGTTGGGGGGAACATTATTGCTTCTCATGAATTTAATATTACGAAATCAGGTCATATCAAATTAACGTCAACGGGGGCGTTACAAGAAATTTTTATTGATAGTAATGGTAACCCAAGCATTGGTCTTGGTTCTCAATTTTGCCGTATAGGTATTATTGGTAATCAAAATGGGATTATTTGCCAAGTTATAGATCATGAAACAAAAGGCGATATATTTAATAATATTCGTCTGAGTTTAAAAATAAATTCAACACTAATACCGTTTACACCAGCCGCAAACAGTATTCTGATAGGCCCTGATGATGGGACAAATCGGTGGTATAATTATAATACAACATATCAAGCAAACTATTATTTTCAAAATAGTAATAAGCATGTATCTATTTTTTTATCGAACACTTTTTTGAAATTACTAATATCTAGAGGTATTGATTTTACTAATAGCCAAGAGTTTTTTACCTTTTCATTTACAAATACTGCGGTACCTGAATCAGGCTATTATGAATTTACACCTTCCAATATGCTAATTATTAAACCTAGAGATTATGGAATTAGCATTATACCAACAGATTTTAACCCGAAGCAATCTAAAACAGGAAAGGTTGGAAATGATGAACCTCCTATTGAATTTAATTACATTGTGACGACAAGTGGCCCAAGACAGGCGGATTCAATTACAGCAAAAGTCGATGGTCCAACGATAACCTTAAAAGGACGAACATATTGCCTTTTCTCTTCGGATGATGACAAATTCAAAGTGCCTTTTTCTGCTTATTTATCATTTAAAAATGAAAATGGCTCACAGTCTTCTTATCGAGCAAATTGCGATAGTAATGAAATATCACTGAAAAATGCATTTTGGGAAGAAACGCCATGGGATAAACCTAATCAAGATTTAGGCTCTTTTTATAGAACTCATTTAGATCTATCGTTTCCCATGAATGATTCCAACTCATTTTTTACATTAGATGGTATTGATTGGCTCGGAACAGTGTCTGCTAGCGGAACGGTAGTCGTGAAAGCCATTTGGACAGGTCCAGATATTCAATAGTACTGTTCGAGAATCGTGTTATCTCTTATGTTTGAATAAATACACTGACTTTAATTTAGTGTGGTCAATGATATGCTAAAAAACAATGGTCATTCTTTACTGGGCAGCCTATTTTTTATGGCGTTACTCTTATTCTATAAGCAGGCTTATGGGCTATACATTGATGCTGATATTTCCTCTATAGAATCAGGTGAGACGTTTTTGTCGAAGTCATATGTTAATGATACAAAAACAACTAACTTATATAGCTTTAGTGCATATAAGATTGATAAACCAGGGAACGATGAAGTTGGAGAAGAAATCAGTAATGGAGAGATTATTTTTACACCCTTAAAGAAAATTTTACTACCGGGAGAACGGGAGTTTTTTAAAATATTTTATCGTGGAAAAGAAGATGACCAAGAACGTTATTACAAAATTATTATCAGTGAAACGCCATTTGAAGTAAAAAATTCTGGGGCACAAAAAAAGCAGCCATTATTCTATCCAACGATAAGCTTAGAAACCTATCTAGTAGTAAGGCCTAAAAATCCTAATTTCAAATATGACTTTAGGCAAAATGAAGGTGTGTTAAAAAATACGGGTAATACCTATTTTAGAGTCATTTTACATGATAATTGTGAATCTAATGAAGATGATATTCCTTATGTACTCTACTTGTTACCCCAACAGGCGTATCGGGACGCAAGATTAAAAAAGAAAAGCCATAAATACATTGTTGCTTTTGATAAATATTATCCAATAGGCAATTGTGATTAATATTAAACTCACCCAAACATTGCAATTTATGGGAAAGTTAGTTTGGAGATCGCCATATATTAAAACAAATAATACATGGCGTTCATACTCACTCACTTTCATTTGTTCGATAACTAGGCGCCAAAATTGGGAGTAATGATATCAATCGCGTCTGTACAGATAGCATCGACACCCCATGCTAAAAGCTGAGAGGCACGAACAGGAGAGTTAACCGTATATACTAAAATATATAATCCAAAGTCTTTTAGTTGCTTAATGCGTTTTTCATCGAGTAATTCGTGATTTAAATGGATTGATAGACAATCAAGGTGTGTTATTAGCGCTTGCCAATCTTCTCGCCATTCATCTAATAACAATCCTCTTGGTAGTTCAGGTGCTGCTTGCTGAGCGGCTTCTAATGCTTCAATGGAAAAAGAGGAAAGTAAAGGCGCTGTTTGTTTTTGCCATAATTGACGTGCGGCTAGTGCAACAACTCTTCCTGTTTCTGATTCTAAATTTTCGGTTGGTTTTATTTCGATATTTGCCATCATTCCATATTGCTGGCAACGTGCTGCAACCTGAGAGAGTAATGGTAATGGCTCACCTGCAAATATTTGACCAAACCAACTTCCTGCATCAATTTTTGACAGTTGTTCCCAATCTAACTCACCCGCGATACCTTGGCCATTGCTTGTACGTTCAAGCGTATCATCATGGAGTAAAAATATTTGTTTGTCTTGAGATAGTTTTGCATCAAATTCAATCATTGTATGACCGAAACTAGCACCAATATCAATAGCTGCAAGGGTATTCTCTGGTGCTAGCATACCACCACCACGGTGAGCGACAATTTTAGGATAGGGCCAAGATTTCATATATTTTGTCCATCGGCTATTAAAGGTGAAAAAGAGAATTGCTTTTCAGGTAAGTATAATCATAACGTTTAGTTTATTAACTAACGAACAATCTTTTAGACTCGATATATGATATTCATGAAAAGCACAGATGAATAGTGCATCTTTTTGCGAGTGTATTCAAAGGCGAATGAGTATATTTTGGTTAAAAATAGCGAAAAATAAGGTCGTTGCCATCATCCGCGTGTCGCGTTATTTTAAGTGCTCATTTATATTTGTCTAAGTTGGAAAATTAGATGCATTTACTATCAAGTCACTTCAAGTATTCATTATTGCCCTCTGATTTCCTTTTGCCAAATGAGCATGTGTACTGTAGGCAGATAAGTTTCGAGATAACCGACATTGATGAAACAGATTTTACTTTTCATCAAGTCGCATTGCCATTAGCCTTCAATAATATGGTTCCTAAACGCAGGTGTGAGTATTTAGCAGGGCGGATCTGTGCAAAAATGGCATTAAAGCAGTATAAAACGGAAGAGCATTACGAAATTATCAGCAATCCTGATAGAAGTCCTTGTTGGCCAAATGGGATCATTGGTTCAATTACCCATACAGAATCGATAGCAGCTGCCTGTATAGCGAGTGAGTCTACACATACCAATATTGGTATTGATTGTGAAAAAGTTATAAGTTCTGATTTATGTAAAGAAACTGAGCATCAAGTTTTGGTCGCTCATGAATTCGATATCTATAGAAAAATAAAATTTCCAAAGGAATTATTTGTTACATTAATTTTTTCTGCAAAAGAGTCAATATTTAAATCTCTTTATAAAGACGTTAGGGAGGTTTTTGATTTTAATACAGCCATGTTGATTGAATTGACCCATGATAATTTGAAATTTGTTTTAACAAAAAAGCTTGCTAAGAGATGGAATGTGGGAGATGAAATAAATATTCAATATAGAGTTATCGATAATCATGTTTTTACATCGAATAATATCAAAATGGTAGAGTAGCTAGAGTAATAAAAAGATAAATGAAAGAGATAATTCGAGCCTATGATAACCTAATAGCTGTAATTAATAAGGTTTATTATTTTTGTTGATAAACTGTTTCTTTAACGAAAATTTTCCTGCCTAAGAATAGATAAACATTTAAAATTAACGCTTAAGAAATCCCACACAAACATAAAGTATATTTTATGTTCTTATCTACACCACTTTTATTTTATCAGATCTAGATCTGATTTTTTTCACTCTAAGATAATTCCTAAACAAATCCCCGTCAAACCGTCAATCTAAATTAAACTTATAAATCAACTAGTTGTAATGATGGTGCTTAAAGGTAATACGCACTTATTGCTAATTTGACATAAGTTTACAAGCACGCTAAAAGAAATGAATGTAATTATCATTATCATTGTCATTTGCAAAAACATTAATAAAAGTGCTGATTTTAATGAGGGGACTATTGGATTATTTTGGGCGGTAGCTAGGTTTTTCGTTGTAACATTTCATTAACAATGATAATAGTTTCATCATGTTTATATGGATATGATGGAACATAAAAATAAAAAATTTAGCGTGTTATACGCAAGGATATGTCAAATCATTAATATTAATCTGTTAGATGTATTTACTTGTTCCGCTTATATATATATTTAAACTCTATTATTTAATTAAGTCTTAAAATATAAAGATAGCCTTTGCAGGTGAGTTTTTATATATAACTATAATATAGCATTTTGAATTTACTATATAATTTATCAACTACATATTAGGTGTCTATTAAAAATGAATAAAGTTAAATTTAAATTAAGCTCTCTTAGCTTACTTCTCATTTGTTGTTCTAGCTCATTGAGTGTCGCGAATGAGATAGATAAAAAAAACAATACAGAAAATACGGATAACCTAGAAAATTCTGATGAAATAGTTGTAATAGGTGAAAGGTTTAATCGTAGAGCTGTTGAGACCGGTGCTAGTATTAATATCATCACAGCTAAAGAATTAGAGAAACGTCCCGATTTATATTCGCTAACACAAATACTTAAACAGACACCAAATATAATTGATACGGGGTTAGGTAATGAATTACCGACCATTAGAGGTATCGATGGCTCAGTATCTCCTGGCGCGATGGCGTTTTTTACTGGTGCAAGACCACGTATAAATGTCCAAATTGATGGACGGACTTCAAACTACAATGAATTGGCTTTTGGTACCAAATCTTTATGGGACATGAAGCAAGTGGAAGTGTATCGCGGTCCTCAAAGTTATGCTCATGGGCGTAATGCTATTGCAGGTGCAATAGTGATGCAAAGTAAAGATCCGATAAATGAATATGAAAGTGCGGTAAAAGTAGATTATGGAAATCAGCATCGTCGACAATATGCTGCCATGGTCTCTGGGCCTGTTGTTGATGAAGAGTTATTATTCCGTCTAAGTGTTGATAGGCAAGAGAGAAAATCATATGAAAAATTGGCTGATTACTATCCTGCTGGTGATTCGAGTAAATTCGAAGCGACAACGACTCGAGCTAAATTGGTATGGTTACCTTCAGCATTACCCGATTTCTACACTTCTTACACTTTTTCCCATATTGACTCTCGGGCACCGCAAGGCGAATTTAAATCTAATACGGTAGCGGATACATACCGTGCTGTATTCCAAATTAGATCGGCTACAAACATTTGGGATATGGGATACCAAATAAACGATAACTGGAAATTTGAAAATAAAGCAATTTATACAAATTATATTCAGGACCGTTATTCACTACCCACAGGGGGACCTGCAAGGGTTGAAGGCCATGAAACACAAATTGAGCCGATATTAAAATTTGATAATGGAAGCTATAGAGGGCTGCTTGGGCTATTTTATTTTAATGCGCCTCAGGATGAGCGAGTATTACTCGTGGTTCCAAATTCATATAAAGATAAGACGACGACAAAGGCAGTTTATGGTGAGCTAACATTTGAGCCAGTACAAAATATTGAAGTAAACATATCTACACGTTATGAGCAAGAAGAACACTCACGAACTGGGGGAAGTCTTTTTGCCGTGAACTACAAAGATAAAGAAAATATCTTCTTACCAAAATTTGATGTTGCATATTTAATCAGTAATGATCAACGTGTCGGGGCTAAGGTTGCAAGGGGATATAATCCTGGGGGAGCCGGCATTTCATTTCAACCTCCATTTGCAACATATGAATATGATGCTGAATATGTATGGAACTACGAGCTCTACCATAGATGGATCTCTGACGATAAGCGCCTTAGTGTCAATACCAATATATTCTATAATGATTATAAAGACTTACAAGTGCCATACTATAATATTTCAGGCAATACGGTCGTTGATAATGCGAATAAAGCGATAACATATGGAGCAGAACTAAATGTTAATTGGTTAGCTACCGATGAACTAAATTTATACGCAGGTCTTGGGTTACTCAAAACTAAGATCAAAGAATATAAAGAAAATGAAAGTTATGAAAATAATAAATTAAGTCGCTCACCAAGTTATACATTAAATTTAGGGGGGAGTTATGAACTACCAAGGGGATTTGAGGTGGGGGCTAACGTAAATTACACAGGCGATTATTATTCCTCTGTATCAAATAGTAAAGAGTCAAAAATTAATGCCTATTCACAGGCTAATGCATATTTAGCTTATAATTTTAAATATGGAAGAGTAGCACTTTACGCTGATAATACTTTTGATTCAGATAAAAAAGTGAAAGTTATTACAGGTGGATATACAACATATCAACAGCCGCGAGTCGTAGGTATTACGGCTGAATTAAAATTCTAACTCATTAAGAAAAATGGTGTGATTTAAAATCACACCATAAAATAAATTCTTATTTTCATAAATCACACATTACTGTCAACTCTATAAGGTTAATATAGATGGATTACCGTTCAGATTCTAGGGATACCTTTCCTATGTCTGATATGCAAACAGCATATTGGATGAGTATAACTGATTATACACAAAAGAATAATTCAAGAATCCAATACTATTGTGAGTATAATCTAACAGAATTGAATTTAGAAAAATTTAAGCAGTCATGGGACAAGGTGTTAGAAAGGCATGACATGCTTAGTGCTGTAGCACTAAATAATGGACAGCAAACAATAATAAAATACCCTAAAGAAATTCACTATATTGATATTAGAGATTTAAAAAAGGATGAGGAAATAAATTATTATATATCATTAAGAAATGAAGTTTCACATAAGAAATTTAATTGTTGTGAAGGCCCACAGTATAATATTTATTTAATTGAGGATGATGAGTTCACAAAATTCATACTGCATTTAAATATGTGGGCTATAGATGCTTACAGTGTGAATATTATACTTTCAGATTTGGCTAGGTTTTATTTTTCAGAAGAGAATATGGCTAATATTAGCTATAACTATAAAAGTTATCTACAAGACTTTTATTCTAAAAAAGAAGATATTGTTGATAACGAGATTTTAGATTACTGGTATAGCCGCCTAGGTCACACAAGTTTCCCACCTAACTTACCTATCAAAACCATTCAAAATAATAAAGGTCAAATTAATAACTTTTCACAATTAGAAAAAAAACTTAGTAATAAAGATGTCGATATTCTAAAAAAAAGAGCACGCGAGCTTAATACCAATATAGACATTTTGTTACTAAGTATTTTTTGTGAAGTCATTAATTATTGGAATGACTCAAATAAATTTTGTATAAATATTCCCACATTTTCACGGCCATTTTATAATAAAGAAATAAATGATATAGCTGGAGAGTTCTCATCATATCTAATATTAAATCTAGACCTTCCTACAGGAACAGCCTTTAAAGATAGAGTTAATTATATACATAAACAGTATATTGATGACTTAAATTTTTCCCAAGTGTCGAGTAATAAAATATTAAGACATATATCACAAAGAAATAATCAGTCATCTATCAACATATATCCCGTCGTATTTACATTGAGTCATGGGCTAGATAAATTAAGAGATGATATTAAATACAAGTTATTTGGTGATTTAAAATATGATATATCACATACACCAAATGTAAAGTTAGACTGTCGGCATGAGTTTTATCAAGGTGCATTGACCATTAAATGGGATTACGATAAAAATCATTATGCCGATAATTGCATAGAGAGCATGTTCGAAATATTTATTAATCTAGTCACCGCTATTATTAGTGATACTTATGAAGAATATATCCATAAAGAAAATGTTGTCGATCTCCCGATTAAACAAAAAGAAAAAAGATATGAAATAAATAATAATAGAGTAGGCTATTCAAGTAATTCTATTTTTAGACAATTTTCAGAAATGATGGAAAGCTCATCATGTCAAGATGAGAATGCACTTATTTGTGAAACAAAAAAAATCACCTACCAAGAAATGTACAAACAAGTATGTGTATTAGGTGGATATTTAAGTAAACTGATTAATCAAAACAAAAATAGTAAAAAGATAATTGCAATATTATTACCAAAAAGTTGCGAGCAGATAATTTGTGTTTGGGGAATATTAGCTTCAGGGTGTACATATCTACCATTAGATCTTGAGCAGCCTAAAAGTCGAGTTTTTGATATCTTAGAAGATGCAAAACCAGACCTCATTATTATAAATAATGAAACAGAAAACTTAATAAGTCAGAGTATAAATATAAAAACTTTCAATATCGAAAAAAATAAAATGGTTATTGAAAGTGAGTATATACCATTGGCAGAAACACTACCGGGCTATTCTGTATCAGAAGAAGATCTTATTTATATCATGTATACATCTGGTACTACAGGTGTGCCCAAAGGGGTAATGGTAAATAATAAAGGCGTTAATAATGCGATAGATTACTCTATAAAAAAACTAATAAATTTTTCTGAAAGGCCGATCGTATTAGGGGTATCAGCATTACATCACGATATGTCAGTATTTGATACATTGGCAACTTTTATACAAAAAGGTGTACTAATACTACCTAAAGAAAATAAAAGAAAAGACCCTGAAGAGTGGTCTAATATTATAAAAAAATATAACGTTAACTATATTGTTTCCGTTCCCGCGATTATTGATATGCTATTTACCTGGTGTGAATTTAAAGGATATACATTAGATAGCATAAAAAATATTATAATGGGAGGGGATTGGATACCGACTAATATTCTAAAAAGAATAGAGAAATATTGCTCAACTAATGTTGTTGCATATAGTGTAGGTGGTCCTACAGAAACAACTATGTGGAATATCACAAACAGAATTAAAGATGAAGAGAGCTGGTTAAGTGTACCATACGGATATCCAATTCAAAACTGCTCGTATTATATATTAAATAAGCAATTGATAGAAGTTCCTGATTGGGTTATCGGTGAAATGTATTGTGGAGGAGTGTCATTGGCACAAGGCTACATGAATGATCCCAAACGTACAGCAGAAAAGTTTATTATTCACCCAATAACGAAAGAAAGACTATACAATACCGGTGACCTCGGGCTATATCATCCAGATGGCAGAATAGAATTTATAGGAAGAAAGGATGGGCAGGTAAAAATAAAAGGAGTCAGAGTTGAATGTGGGGAAGTACAGAAAAAACTGGAAGAGTTTATCGAAGTTAGCCGAGCTATTGTCTATTTATATAAAGGAAGTTTGACGGCGGCATTAGTATTGCGTCCTAATATCCCGAAAATCAATGATAATGAACTATATCAACGTAGCAAAGAAGTATTGCCAGTAAGTATGTTACCTTCATTATGGATTCAGTTGTATGAGTTGCCGTTAACTAAGAATCAAAAAGTAGATTATCAAAAGTTAACTTTCATCACCGAAGATTATTTAAAGTCAGCGAAGGGGAAGTTAAAAAATAAAGATGAAAGCATGAAAACAAAACAAGAAGTCATGCTCTGTGAGATTTGGGAAGGATTGTTAAATAAAAAAATAGAAAATAAAAATGATAGTTTCTTTTCACTTGGTGGAGATTCGTTATTATTAATAAGTCTTTCAACAGAAATATTTAATCACTTCTCTGTCCAAATACCTTTCGCTAAATTATTAATGAATCTAAAAATAGATGAACAAATTCACTTAATCAAAGAATTGCAAAGCGAAACGAATGATAAAAATAAAATAGCACATATAGATTTAAGTGAATATCCATTACTTCCCAACCAAGAAGACATATGGTTGGCAGAAAAATTGTCATCGGGAAAAATCAAGTTCAGAATTGTTTTTGGGTTAAAATCTAATAAAAAATAGAAGAACATACACTTAAAAATGCGTTAGAATACTTAAGAAGTCATCATATTGCGCTTTCACTACTCTTTTCTCTAACGTCTAAGGGATTGAGCCAATATGTTGATAAAAACAAACCTTTACCAATTTATTATGAGAAGGTTATTGATGAATCATCTTTAATAAGTAAAATTCGAGAAATTGAAAATAGTGAATTCGATTTGTTTAATGAATATGCTTGGCGAGTACATCTGATTCCTTTATCTAATGGAAAACAAATTTATCTTTTTAATTTCCATCATATTATTTTTGATGGATGGTCTGTAAAACTGTTTTTTAATGAACTTGAAAATGTCTACAATAATATTAACAAAGTGATAAAGCTTGATATAAATTATGTTGATTACGTTTATTGGAAGAAAAATAAGCTATTATAAGAAGAGAATGAAAATATTAAATATTGGGAAGGTGTCATTAAGGATGGTGTGCACTTAATTGAGGTGAACAATCAGGATAAACCTGAGTCAATGATAGAGGAATCAACAATACCCAAAGATATTTCTGAGTTATTAAATAAGTTTTGCCACCAGAAAAATACGACTCCATTTATTGTGTTATTTAGTATCTTTCAATTAACTCTTGCTAGCATATACCAAAAAGAAAATTTCTTTGTAGGCATTTCTGATTCGGGAAGGGACCATCCGGATACAGAGTCTATGTTAGGACTTTTTATACATAATCCTATATTTAAAGTGAGTGGAGTCTCAAGAATATCCCTTAATGATATGGTTAAAAAAGTACAAGAAGACTATTCAGATGTCATTAAGTATCCAATGCCATCACTTTCTAAGATTATAAAAACATTAGGGGGGATAGGAAGAAGAAATGGATTCAATGATTTCTGTCAAGCATGCTTTATCATGCAACCAAATTATAGTGACGAACTATTTTTTGGTGATGCTAAAATGGAAAAACTAAATATCGTGAGTAATGAAGTAAGATTAATTTATGAAATGTCGTGTTGGCAGGGTAAAAGCAATGAACTTACTGTAATGTTAAATTACGATAAAACAAAATCAACCTCCCATGAAGCAAAAAAATTATTAGCTACCTATGTATTAAATATCCAAAAGCTACTTGTAAATCCTGATAGTACTACTGTGTGGATTAAATAAATATTAACTCATCAAATTGTGTTACTCCATAAAGGGGATAAACGGATGTCATACTTATATACTAAAACAGAAAAAATAATATCAGAATTGTGGGAAGAATTAGAGGTAGCGAATAATGATAGAGAAAACAACTTTTTTGCCAGCGGTGGTGATTCAATTTCACTCATCAGATTAAGCATTCTCATAAAAGAGAGATTTGGTGTTGATGTTGGAATTAGTGAGTTATTACAGTATCCATTATTGCATGAAATGGCTAATTATATAGATTTACAGATAAAAACAATTATACCCGAATGTCATAAGCAAATATTCAATAAAGATTCTGTAATACCATTAAGCTCATCACAAAGAGGTATTTGGTACCAAATGGAATTAGATTCAGAGAAAGAAAATAAACATTTTAATATTCCATTAGTGTTTAGAGTTTTAGGAATAGTAGATATCACTAGATTGAACTATAGCTTGAAAGAAATAATTAAAAGGCATAGAGTAATAAACTCATCTATTAGCGATACTAATGGCTATCCAGGTATCGTACTGAAAGAGAATGAGATAAAAATAAGCGTTATTGATGTTTCCGAACTTAGCAATAATGAAAAAGAAGAAAAGTTCAGTGAAATAAAATTCAAAGAACAAAATAAAGTCATAGACATAAAATCTGGTCCTCTATTTTTTGTGTCAATAATAAAGTATTCTGAAGAACTTTATTATATGTTTATAACAAGCCATCATATGATATTTGATGGTGTTTCATATGATATTTTATTAAAAGAATTAATTGAGATTTATCAAGGAAATCAATTAGAAGATCTAAAGTTAGATTATTTAGACTATGCTATCTGGGAAAATAGTGATGAATATCAATCTTACTTAGAGGATGGATTAACTTACTGGCAGTTAAGACTAGATAGCTTTAGGCCAATGGAGTTACCATATAAATATATAACATCATCAACTGAAAAAGATAATTCATCACTATTTTTTGACTTAACGGCTGAGCAAGTGAGTGAATTAAACGTGTTAGCTAGAAAGCATAACACAACATTATATACAGTATTTGTAGTCGCATTGCAGATTGTTTTAAATGAATTTAAAACAACAGGTGATATCGCTTTTGGTACCTATGTTTCTAATCGTCATTTAGCTGAATTTAACAGTGTCATTGGTAACTTTGTAAATCCTTTATTATTAAGATTTGATTATAATGAAGAACACACTATCTCTAATGCGTTAATAGCAACGCATGAACAAATAACACAGGACTTTATCAGACAACATATTCCATTTGAATCAATAGTGAAAAAAATGAATCCTGACAGAAAAAAAGGTGAACACTCACTATTTGAGTTTACTTTTATTTATAATAATTCTATTTTTGAAGGTAAATATGAAAATGAATACTTATCAATTGAGTCTTGTAACCATCAACTTGAAGAGCTTGAAACGAATAGAACAGATATCGAGTTTTGGGTAAGGCCCAACTTAAAATCTGGAGGCTTTCAGTGTGAATTAAATATACAGGTTAATAAAGTTAATAAACGATTTGCAAAAATACTCTTAGAGAGTATAAATCATATTTTAATTAATTTTATAGAGCAACACAGTGACACTACTTTAAATGAGTTAGCACTTTTTCCTAGCTCATATGAATATTCTGAATTACATAGTGCTGCCTATGAATTTAATAACTATCCATTAACTCAGTTAATTAGAGATAATGCAAGTAAAAGTCCCAACAAGATAGCTATTGTTGATGGTGATATCGAGTATAGTTACGCTTACCTTGAGGAGAAAAGTAATTGTATTGCGAGAGGTTTAAATGAATTGAAATCTACGCCTTCTCCTATCATTGGTGTACTTTTACCTTATGGGATAGATTTGGTCATCAGTTGTTTATCGATATTAAAATGTGGTGGTATTATATTTTTATTAGATATTAATGAATCGTCGGAGAGAATTGAAAGTATATTAGATGAATCTGAGTGTAAATTTATTATTACCAATAGTGATTTATTAGACGATATTAATAATGATACGCCTTGCTTATTAATCAATGAGTTGCTTTCAAATTGTAATAGAAATGCAGAAGAAGCCTTTAATATTAAAGAAACATTGGTTACATATATGATACATACATCAGGCTCTTCAGGTAACGCTAAATTATTATTAAACAAACGATATGGTTTGCTTAATAGAATATATTGGTTTAATGAACTTAACCCATTTTATGATGATAAGTTTTTATTGAAAACATCGGTTAGTTTCGTTGATTTTTATGCTGAACTCTTTTTGCCTTTAGTCTTGGGGAAAATTCTATATATTGCTAATGATGATACAAGAAGACACCCAGAAGATTTAATTGCTTATATCATTAAGAATAACATTAATAATATTACATTAACGCCGTCAGTTATTTTGGAAATGTATAGAGTACTGCAAGAAAACAATATTTATATAATGGCAATAAGGAAACTTATTTCTAGTGGTGAAGTACTTAGCTTAAATGTTGTAAATAAAATTAAAAAATACATTCCTAAAGCTAAGATTTTTAATATATACGGTTCTTCAGAAATGAGTGCCGATTTAACCTGCTATAATGTTATTGAGAATGAAAAAAATGAAATTATTCCGGCAGGTAAGCTTGTTTTTAATAGTAAAGCTATGATTATTAATAAAAAAGAAAAGCCTATAGCTAAAGGGTTAGTTGGAGAATTGTGGGTAACAGGCAGTATTTTATGTGACGGATACTTAAAAGCTAATGCTAAACAAAGAGATAATTTTTTTTATAATAATGATGAGTTATGGTATAAAACGGGGGATTACGCATATTTGAATAGTAAAAATGAACTCGTTGTTATAGGCCGCAAAGATGATAGGAAGAAAGTTCGTGGTATTTTGATTGATTTGAAAGAAATTGATCGTGTTCTATTATCATGTGATGGTGTTAGGCAATGTTTATCTTCAATAGTAACAGATTCTAACGATGAAAAAATATTAGCTGTTTTACTGGAATTATCAGATGGACGGGATAAAGAATATGTTTACGCTCAATTAAATAAAAAACTACCAAAAACACATATTCCTAGTTTAATGGTATCAATAAATAAAATTCCCACTTTACTTGGCGGCAAGATAGATAAAATAGCATGTACTACAATATTACAAGATTCACGTTACAAAAATGAGTTAACAGCAAAAGATATTATTCCTGAAACTCTAATAGAACAAGAATTAGAGCAGATATGGAAATCGCTATTAGGATTTGATGGCAGAATAAGTATAGATCAGAACTTTTTTAGATTAGGCGGTCATTCATTATTAGCAAGTAGATTGTTAAGTATTGTTAGAACAAAATTCAGTATAGATATAAATTTATCAGATATATTTGATTTTCCGACAATAAAAGGGATAGCAAGCTTAATATCTGAAAGCGAAAAGGATAGTGTCAATATCGATAAGATTCACTCTGAAAATAATCTATATGACTTATCATTTAATCAGCAAAGGCTATTCTACTTGCAAAGTATAGAACCTAAATCTATTAGCTATAATATGACTTTTTCATTAACTATGATAGGTCATGTTGATTTATCAAAATTGACTTTCTCATTAAATGAGCTAATTAATAGGCACGATGCGTTGAGAAGTCGTTTTATTGAAGTTGTTGATGATAAAGGTATTAGTGAATTTAAAGTTTTCGTTAATGACTCTGGATATATTTTTCCTATTTATAAAGTTGTAGGACAGCGTGATTTTGAGCAGGCAATAAAAGATGAACTGTATGAACAGCATCATATCCCTTTTGATTTATCACAATCACCATTAATGCGAGTCACGTTAATAGACACTAAACAGGAAAAAAGTGCAATTGTCATTTGTATGCACCATATTATAGCAGATGGATGGTCTATCGCTATTTTGTTTAAGGAGCTAAGTGAGTTATATAATGGAAAAATCTTAAAATCATTACCTTACCGTCATGTTGATTATGCTAATTGGTTAAATAATAGGATTAGCGAGGATAGTCGAAAATCAACTTTAAAAAAATTCTGGAAAAATCACCTTCAGAATGATAAAGGCGGCAAGCTTTTTAATAAAGATATAAGTAGTGACCGTAATATCTCTAAAGTAGTTAGAAGACGTTGTTCATTAAATATTAATGAAATAATAGATTCGAATTATAAAAATTTAAATATTGATCCTTATGATATTATACTGACGACTTTTGCTTGTGTACTGGCAGTCTGGAAAAACGTTAATCATTATTTTATTGGTACGGTTTCCGCTGGGCGACACCTACATTCAGAAAGCGAAAATATTCTTGGTTTTTTAGCTAATACTATTCCAGTTAAAATTGATATAGATCCGAATCTAGGATTTAATGAGATATTATTATCTTTAGTCTCTGAAAGAAGAAACTTATTAAAGTATCAAGATCTACCTTTTGATGAAATTGTGAATAGTGCAAGCACAAGAAAAATGGGAGATGGAATATCTTCTTTAATGCAAGTTATGTGTGTTCACCAAAATATAGATTATAGGGATTTAGATATACAAGGTGTTGATACTCATGTTGAAGCTTATTTAGGTGAAAGTGAAGCTAAGTTTGAATTGGTTTTACAAACAGCTCAGATAGATAGTCGCACTTTAGATATTCTTGTCGAATATAATGATTCATTTTTTAAAGAATATGAAGTCGTTAAGCTAATTGATATGTTGTTAATGTTACTGAATAGCATTTCTAAAAATGAAAAATTGATAGATATTAAATTAAATAAAAGAAATGCAGCATATCAAAAGACAGGGGATATTGATATACCTAAATGCTTTCCTAAAACATTACCTGAATTTCTCAAATTAACGGCTAAAAATCACTCAACAAACGGAATTACTATTATTGATGACTACGGCACGACTTTTATATCGTATAATGAATTATATGAAAAAAGTGTTCAGTTTGCTAAAAAACTAAATAATTCAGGACTTAAAAGTGGTGATGTTATTATTTTAATACCTGAAAAATATAATGAATATTTTTGCTTATTGTGGGGAGCTATATTAGCTAGAATTATTCCTATCACGGTTGCTAAACCACTTGATTTTGAAAGTGATGATAATTGCTATAAATTAATAGATGCTTGTAGACTATTTGATTACTCGCCGATAGTCACTAATGGTGAATTGGTGAGTGAAATGACAACGCTATGCCAAAGACATAAGAAGATTAAATTTTTAAATATTCAGTTATCTGCTCAGAATAAAGATTTTAAATTAATAGAACCATTACCTGAAGATACAGCATTCTATCAACTGACGTCTGGGAGCACCGGAAAATCTAAAGCGATTAATCAACGTCATGAAGCGTTAGCTTCATACGTATTTTTAAGTGGCCATGCTCGTGACTACAATGAGAAGAATATTTTATTAAACTGGCTACCAATGGATCATATCGGTCCTCTTTGGTTATATCATATGAGAGCCGTTTGCGTTGGTAGCAACCAAATCCATATCTCAACGCCACTAATCCTAGAGAAACCATTGTTATGGTTAGAATTGATATCAAAATATCAAGTGACTCATAGCTGGGCACCGAATTTTGCATATAAGCTCGTTATAAATGAGATGAATAAATCTTTTGATTCTAATTTATCTATTGATCTTTCTAGTTTGAAGGAGCTAGTCACTGGGGGGGAAATGGTTTCTGGGCTAACACTGAAAAGTTTTAGTCAATTGCTTAAGCCATTGGGATTAAATTCAGGTGTGTTAACTCCAAGCTTCGGGATGGCTGAAAGTTGTACATGTATTACGTATGGACATGAAGATGATCCTGAAATATCAATTAACTGTCTCAATTTTAATGAGCAGCATAGTATTCAGGCTGGCTCAAGCTTATTTACATCTTTGGGAAAGGTCATTCCGGGTGTAGAAATAAGAATTGTTGATGATACAAATAGTGTATTAGAGGAATTTCAGGTAGGCCATTACCAAATCAGAGGCCCAAATGTGACGAATGGTTATTATAAGCAGAAAGATTTAAACAACTCTGTATTTACTGAAGATGGTTGGTTTGATAGCGGTGATAATGGCTTTATTGCAAACGGTAATTTGTATCTTGTTGGGCGAACAAAAGAAATGTTAATAGCTAATGGTAAAAATTATTTTTGCCACGAGATTGAAGAACAGTTGGAACAAATAAAAGGAATTGAAAGTACTTATATTGCAGCATTTAGCATAAAAAAAGATGATCAAGAAGAGATAGTTGTCTGTTATGTTCCTAATGGCCGAGTGGCAGTAGATGTCATTAATACTGAAATCTCACAGTTATTATTTAAGAGTATAGGATTATATATCAACAAAATTATACCTCTTCAGAAGCGTTTCTTTCTGAAAACAACAAGTGGAAAGATTCAAAGAGCCAAAATGGCTCAAAAATATGTTGATGGCGAGCTAACAGCAATTACTCAATCTAATTCTGATAGTCTAAATCTAATTAATTTAGATTGGGTTGTCACTGAGCATACAGAAAATCTACAAAATATGAAATGGTTATCGGTAGGTGATGCTATTGATACACATAAAAATATTAAGAATATACCTTTGAGTGAATTGCAAAAATCATTAGAAACGAATAGTTATAACGGTATTATATTTGGAAGAACTATATGTGAAAATGAAGGTGACTTACTTGAATTTATTGATTTAATTATTAATGAAAATACGCTAAAAGATATCACTCTATGTTGTGTTACTGATAACGAGCAAATGGCAGGGTTAATCTACGGTTTATTAACGAGTATATCGTCTGAGAGTTCACTAAAACATAATATTGTAATACAAAAAAAATCTTCATTAGATTTGATTTTTCCTAAAAACTTAGATTCTGGTTGGTATAAGCAAAGGCATCAATATCAGTTAGAAAAGTTAACTGATATTAATGTTGGGAATATCAGAAATATATCAAATATAAAAAATACTGAACCTGATGATTATGTGGTAATCACAGGCGCAGGTGGCGCTATTGCTCAGTTAATTATAAAAGAGATAATGCCTCTGTATAAGAATATAATCCTTATCGGCAGAAGTGATGAACCTGAGTACGTAATTAAGAATAGAGATAAATTAACTTGGATTAAAACAGATTGTAGTGATTTGAAAAGTTTAATAGTAACATTTAAATCTTTTTTACATAAAAAGCCACCTAAATATGTATATCACTTAGCCGGTATTTTTGAACCTTCTTTTTTAAAAGAGATTTCTGTAGAAAAGCTTAATAAATCAAGAATACCTAAGGTGTTTGCAATAGAAAATCTACGCAAAACAATGTCTATTTTGTATCCCACGTCTTGTAAAAATATACAGTTTAAACTTTTTGGCTCAGTGGCGGTATTCAAAAGCTCTCCAATGCTAGGACCTTATATTGCTGCTAATAGCGAGTTATTAGGGTATGCCCAAGATAAAAGAAATAATGGTTATTCTATGTCATGGATTGGTTGGAGTGCTTGGAAAGGGATAGGAATGGGGAAAGGACAAGATAGAGACCTTTTACATGAAATAGGCCTACAGTTAGTTGATAAAACAGAGGGAATTAATGTATTAATGTCAATTAAAGATCAAAATAAAGATTTTTTAATTGGCATAAGTAATAGATCTAGTTTAGAAGAGGTAGCCATTAGTCCTTCAGTTAATGAAGAGAGAAGTATCGACAATACTTTGGCTAGTTTAATAAAGTCTATTCTATCTATAGATGATGTTAACATTAATGATAATTTCTTTGAGTTGGGGTTAACCTCAATCGATCTAACAAGACTTCATCGCTCTATAAATAACACTCTTAATATCAATATTAGCTTAGTTGATATATTACAGTTTTCAACTCTCCGTAAACTTTCAACGCATATTATCCAATTAATAGCTGAAAATGATGCATAAATAAATCTTGTTTAAGTTAATACATGATTAATTTAAATGATAATGCAATGAATCGTTTATGCGTAATAATTATTAAGGAAAAAAGATGAAATATAGCAGCAATGATATTGCGATAGTTTCAATGGCAGGGAGATACCCAAATAATATTAAGGTTCCTGAGCTGTGGGAGCTTCTACTTAATGGTGGCACTACTATATCTGATATCGCTATCGAAGAGTTAGCGAAATCAGAACATGCTGATGTGTGCCACGATATAAGTTACGTCGCAAAATGTGGAATGCTACATGAAAAAGACATGTTTGATGCTGATTTATTCAAAATGAATAGATTAGAAGCAATGTTAACAGATCCACAGCAGCGCTTATTTATGACGTGCTGTTTAGAAGCATTAGATTTAGCTGGGCTGCCATATCCTACAGCATCAGGATTTAAAACGGGCGTCTTTGCTACAAGCACGATCAATACATATTTAATTCTGAATATCTTTAAGTCTAACGAGTTTCTGAGTCGAGATAAAATGCAAATTTTGTTGGCAAACGAAAAAGATTTTATATCTTCTAGGGTCGCTTACAAATTAAACCTAACTGGTCCTGCTATCACAATTCAGTCTGCATGTTCTAGCTCTTTAGTCGCAATACATGAAGCGTGTGGCTATTTAAGAAGGGGAGAAATCGATTTTGCACTTGCCGGGGGAGCATCGCTCCCCACGGTGAGCAAGACGGGGTATCTATTTACACCCGGTGGAGCTGTATCTTCTGATGGTCAATGCAAAGTCTTTGATGAAAAGGCAGATGGCACAATATTTACCGATGGCGTTGGGGTGATTACCTTATGCCGTTTATCGGATGCTATCGCACATGGATTTAATATTTATGCGGTTATTAAAGGAAGTGCGATAAATAATAATGGCAACGATAGCTTGAATATAGCAGCTCCAAGCATACATGGACAATCCGAGGTGATCAAAGCTGCTTTTAAAGCCGCTAAAGTTAACCCAGATGATATTGATTTTATTGAAGCGCATGGCACAGGAACATATCTTGGTGACCCTATTGAGGTTAAAGCGTTAAGTACGGCTTTTGCTACAACGAAAAGGCAGTATTGTGCTTTAGGCTCCATAAAATCAAATGTAGGGCATACGGATACAACAAGTGGGGTTACGGGGATAATTAAAGCGGCTTTAGCGATAAAAAATAGAATATTACCGGCGACTATAAATTATACTAAAGCTAATCCTCAACTGGATATAGCCAATACCCCATTCTTTATTTGTGATAATAATTACCAGTTTAAAGCAGAAAAAGAAATTTTATATGGAGGAGTTAGCTCTTTTGGTTTTGGGGGAACGAATGCACATGCTATTTTAGCTTCAGCACCAAAGGATTACCTTCCAAATGAGTTAGTTATATCTAAGACAAAATGCAAACATAAATTGCTGTTATGGTCAGACCGTAGTGAAAGCGCATTAAGGGAATACGTCAACAAAACGATAAACTCTTTTAAGAGGTATAATGATAGTGAGCTCAATGCAATAGCGTATACATTAGGGCTATGCCGACATGAATATGCTTATCGAACATATGCAGTCACAGACTCAATACAAGCGACTCATTATGCCCCTGAAATGACATACCATAGAAAAGCGCTTGAAAAAAATAAGGTTGTATTTTTGTTTCCTGGACAAGGCACTGATTTTGTTGATGTATACACAACATTATATGAGGAGAATGAATTATTTAGGAATAGTGTTGATACGCTTAGCCAGAAGTTTGAACCTTATTTGGGGGAAGATATTCGTAAGATCCTATTTCCAAGCGAGGATATAAGAGATGAAGCTTTGGAGAAAAGTATTCAAACTAAATGGGCTCAGCCAGCACTGTTTATTATTTCAACAAGTTTAAGTCAGGTTCTGCAATCTTATGAGATAACTCCTGATTATCTGATGGGGCACAGTTTAGGTGAGCTATCAGCTGCGTATATTGCGGGAGCCTTTAATGAGGATGATGCTGTCAAATGTATTGCCACTAGGGCGTTATTAATGAATGACACCCCCGAAGGAATGATGCTGGTCATATTTTCTAATCATGAAATCTTTCATATCTTCCCAGAAGAAATCAAAAATAAGTTAGATATTGCAGCTATTAATAGTCCAACACAATTTGTGATCTCAGGTAAAGCTGATGATATTAATATGGCGATAAGCTATTTGAATGAGCTTGAAATAAAAAGTAAACCGTTAGATGTCAAAAAAGGCTTTCATAGCAAATTAATGAATAACATTATCGATAAGTGGAAAGAATATTTATTACAAGTGAACTTCAAGAAAATGACTATTCCTATAGTATCAAATTTGACAGGTGAAATACTAACAAAGAATACATTAACTAATAGTGAATATTGGATAAAACATTTAAGAGAAACTGTTCATTTTTCAGATGGTATCAATAGCTTAACACAACATATATTAGAGAGAGAATGTGCTCCTATATTTATTGATTTATCAGCTAAGAACGCTTTAACGGCTATTTCATTGATGAATAACAAAGATATTTATACTGTTTCAGTATCGAATAGGGGCCATGGTGTTGAGCAAAAAAATATTTTAAATGCCCTTGGGGAAATATGGTCATTGGGGGTCAATGTGAATTTTTCGGATTTCATTCCAAAGAGCTATGTCGTAGAGCTACCTGTCGCTAATTTAGATTCTAAAAGTTATTGGATTGTTCCTGATAATACAGAAATAGAACCACAGCCCGCCAATTCGAGTAATAATAAATCAAAATTAATAAAATCAAGGGATGAGCTCGAAGAACTATCGCTAATGATCTGGAGAAAAGTCATTATAAATAATGACATTACTAAACAAGATGATTTTTTCTTATTAGGAGGCGATTCCCTCCAAGCATTAGAAATAACACGAGAGTATAAAAATCATGGTGTAATAGTAAACTTATCAGACATATTATCTTACTCTAACATAAAAGATTTAGTTGAGCATATTTATTTAAGTAAAGAAAAAAATGAAAAAGAACAGGAGCAGGATAAAGATATAAAAGATGTTATTGATACTGATGATATGTCAAATATATTTAAGCAGCTAAATTTAGATTGATGCTGTTTTATAGTGTGAATATTCTATCTTATATAAGGTAAATAATGGAAAATATTATCCGCAATTACTTAAAAGAATTATTAGATATCAATGTAGATGAAGTAAAAAATGACTCTAACTTGATAGAGTTTGGCCTCAATTCTTTAGCGTTGATGTTTATACTAGGAAAGTTGACTGAATTAACTAAGAAAAAATTTGAATATGCCGAGTTTGTTAGTAGTCCTACCATTAATGATTGGTTAAAAATAATTGAAAATCATAACTAATATTTAAATAGCTTATTAAGATGAAGGCTAATATATGAATACTATAATAGATGACCTACCATTTGTTTCGTATAGCCAATCAAGGATAGAAAGGTATAGGAAGAGAGGGTATTGGTTAGGTGAAACGTTAATCGACTTTTTAAAAAATTGTACTCGGAAATATGAAAATAATATTGCACTTGTTGACAATGATAGAGAGTTAACATATGCGGAGCTATTTAAATACTCATCTATATTTGGTAGCTATTTAATAAGGAAAGGGATACGTAAAGATGATTTTATTTTAGTACAATCACCTAATGTATTAGAGTACTTTATTATCGTTTTTGGCATTTTTTATGCAGGAGCCAGACCAATTTTTTGTCTGAATGGGTATGGAGAATACGAAGTTGAAAATATAATTAATACGAGTAATGCTATAGGATATATTAAATATTCAAATGAAAAGTCAAATGAATGCTCCCATATTCATTTCATGAATAAATGTAATAGCCTAAAATATGCAGAAGTCATTGACTCATCTTTAATTTCAAAATTAATGAGAGAAAAAAACAATGGTATATTAGATTATAACGACGTTAGTCCTGAATCAGTAGCATTTCTATTATTATCTGGAGGAACAACCGATATTCCCAAACTTATCCCACGTACACATGATGATTATTTATATTCAGTAAGAGAAAGCGCTAAAATATGTGGGTTAAATGAAAAAACAAAAATATTATTGGTGTTACCTGTTTCTCATAATTTTCCAATGAGTTCACCAGGTTTTCTTGGTGCTTTTTATGCAGGTGCAACGGTTTATTTAAGTGAGTCTTCGGCTCCTGAGATTTGTTTTCCTTTAATAGAAAAACATAAAATAAACCAAGTATCATTAGTGCCATCATTGGTTATTCTTTGGCTTAATTCAAGTTGTTATGATCAGTTTGATTTATCTAGCCTGAATATAGTACAAGTAGGAGGTGCGAAATTTTTACCAGAAATTGCTAGAGATTTTATCAATAAATTTAATGTAACATTACAACAAGTGTATGGAATGGCGGAAGGATTAGTTAACTATACACGATTAGATGATGACCTAGAAACAATACTATACACTCAAGGTAAAAAAATATCACAAGATGATAAAATATTAATTGTTAATGAGAATGGTGAAGAATTAAAATTAGGAGAAATAGGGCAAATTATTACTCAAGGACCTTATACAATAAATAGTTATTATAATTTACCTAGCGTTAATAAGATTTCTTTTACAGAAGATGGTTACTATAAAACTGGGGATATAGGATATCTCGATAGTAACTTAAATATTGTCGTCACGGGAAGATTAAAAGAAATCATTAATAAAGGGGGGGAGAAAATCTCACCAAGTGAAATTGAGTCATTACTTATAGACCATCCATCGATTAAAGATGTTTCTGTTGTTGGTATTCCAGATTATTTGCTGGGTGAAAAAATAAAAGCGTATATAATTACTTTTAGCGAAGAGATATTAACACTTCAGCAAATTAGAAGATATTTATTAGATAAAAGTGTTGTATGGCATAAGCTCCCAGATCAAATTGAAGTCGTTTCCTCATTTGAATATACCTTAGTTGGAAAGATAAATAAAAAAGCTATTCGTTAAGCCGTGTTTTTTGGTATGAAACGATAATATTAATAACAATACGGACCTTAATAAGATGGAAAGAAAATTAAATAAATTGCAAGTTGCATATGTATTGGGAAGGCAAAATTATTTGCCATTAGGCGGCGTTGCTATGCACGATTTTAGAGAATATCGAGGAGATGTGGATCTTGATGTTTTTAAAAATTGCTTAAGAGAGGTAGTAGAAAAGCATAATGCATTAAGAATCGTTATTGACCATAAAAAATTTTCACAGAAGGAAAGCACAGATTTAGATCTAAATTTAAAAATAATAGATTATCAAAATGATATAAAGACAGAGACATTATCAAATATAGAACAACTCAGAGAGCAGGTTTCTCATTATAAACATGAATCGAATAAATCACCTTGGGGGGTGTGGTTTATTCAATTAAATAAAAAGTTAGATGTTGATTATCATACTGTTATTTTATTTAGTTTCGATGGGTTAATTTTAGATGGTTATTCTATATCTTCAATTATAAATGAAATTATAATTTTATATAGAAAAAATAAAACCGGTATAGAGTCAGTTTCCCCTCAAGTTAGCAGTAATTTATTAGATTGTGATAACCTTTTTAAAGTTAAAGATATCGATAAAGAATATTGGCTAAAAAAGTTAGAAGGAATAAGTAAAATTAGCTTTCCATGGAAGACCAATTTAGAAGAAATTCCTAGTTCAAGATATAAAAGATCTAATATTGTAATTAAAAAAAATAGATGGGATGAGTTATCTGGCTACGCGAAAAAAAATGCTATTTTTCCTAACTCCTTAATAAACACTATAATTTTGAAATCATTATGCACATTAAGTGAACGTGAAGATATTTATGTGGGTCTACCTATCTCCTTTTCTCTTTACAATAAGGAGTTATCAAATTTATCAACAATCATTCCGCTATATTACAGAACTAATGATGATTCATTAGTCAATAATGCTAAAAATATACAATCTGACACCATGAATGGATTAAATCATGTCTCATATTCAGGGATAGAGATTGCTAGAGAGTTATGCAGTAAATTTAAAAATAGCATACCATTTCCTATCGTTATTACTAATGCCCTTTCTTGGAAAGTCGAACCATATGACTCAAGTTTTTATTACCATTCTGGATTAACGCAAACACCTCAAGTGGCATTAGATATAAGAATACAGCTCACTAATACGCGTAATTTATCGATAGATTTTGATTTTGCAGTTTCCGCTATATCAGAAAGTTTAATTAATGATTTAATGTTGTTAATAAATAAAGAAATAAAACTAATAACTAGTTAATTGATGGTGGTTTGTTCTATATAACACAATTTTAAAATCCTAGTGGAGTTATGATTATGCTTAATAAAGAAAAAAAACAAGATAATATACAGGAAATATTTATACCATCTCAAATGCAAAAAGCATTAATAAACTCTGCTATCACCGGTAGTAATCTGGAATTATATGTTGAACAGTCTCATTTAAGAGTTACAGGCAATTTTAAAATAGATTTATTCGAAGAATCATGGCGTTTATTAATAGAAAGACATGATTGTTTAAGATCTGCTTTTTTGTGGGAACAACTGAAAGATATTCATCAAGTTATTTTAAATAAATTCTCTTTTAAAGTTAATGTAAAAGATATAAAGGGATATTCACACTCAGAGAAAATGGATATAATCAATGATTATATAGAATATGATGCTAAAAAAGGTTTTGATTTTAAAGTCCCACCATTGATGCGAATAACTGTTTTTATATTAGGAGAAAACACATTTGATATCATATTAACAATTCATCATGCTATTATAGATGGATGGTCAATCCAAATACTAACTAAAGAATTTACAAAAATCTATCAAGCACTATCAAATGGAAGTTTCCTAGAATTGTCGGAACCTGTCAGTTTTAAAAAGTATATTAATTGGTATAGAAAGTTAGATTTCAATCAAGCCAATTTATTCTGGGATAAAAAAATCGCAATGCTTGAGCAGGTATCAAAATTTCCGCTATCTATGAAGCCTCAAACTATCACTAATCATGAAAAAATATTCGGGAAAAAGGTATTATATATTGAAGAGGAAGTTACAGAGGGAATATTGGCATTTTGTGCGCGATGTGGAATAACTGAAAATTCTTTTGTTTCAGCGACATGGTCAATACTGCTAAGTTTATTATGTTCCATTGATAAAGTTGTATTTGGAAGTGTGGTATCTCAAAGACCTATTGATTTGGTGAGAGGAAATGAAATCGTTGGTCCTCTAATTAACAGTATCCCAATCATTATTGGTGTAGATGATAGACAAAACATAACTGATTTTTTAAAGTATGTACAAAATGAATTAATGGAAAGCTATAGCTATTCTTATTTACCTATCAATGAGATTTTAGAAAAAGTAGGAAGAATAGAAAGTAATAATAAAATAGATCAAAAATTGTTTGACACAATTGTGAGTGTAGAAAAACACTTTAAAGATACCACTCAAAATAAAGGCAATCTTTTAGGTTTAGATTTTAAATTTATAGATCAGCCAACACGAGTTGATTTTCCTATCGTGTTCAAGTGTAATTTGTATAAACTGGAGCTAGTTTATTTTAGTCATTATTTAGCTGATGACTATGCAGATAATATAGTTTCGATATTTTTGAAATTAATGAGAGCTATAATATTAAGTCCTAACCTAACGATTAGGGAGTTATTGCAGGACTTATCCAATTCATATCCTAAGTTAAAAGGGGAGAATCTTCCTCATCAACTAAGCTTAAATCAAGAAATACATTTAAATGCTAAGTTAAATCCTTATAAAAACGCTATTTCTGATAAGTTTAACACATATACGTATTTGGCGCTTTCAGAGAAGATAAAAAGTATAGCGTATAAACTAGCTATTAAAAAAGGTGAAGTAATAGGCGTTTACCAGGAAAGAGGAATCGATTCATTTCTTAGTATGCTTGCTATTTTTGAGTGCGGAGGTTGCTATTTACCTTTAGATATATCTTATCCACCTGAAAGATTAAGATATATAGTCAAAGATTCTAAGATAGGAAGAATAATTACTACCAATAGTACTGATAGAATATTTGAAAATATTGAATATATTTTTATTAATGACCTAAAATTGGTTGATAGTTCTATCGAAAATAGAGAAATAGTATTGGATTTAGATAATTCTGATGTCGCCTATATTATCTATACATCTGGTTCTACAGGAACCCCTAAAGGGGCAATTAATACCTATCATGGTATGAGATCATTGGTTACAAGCTGTAAGAACATGATGAATAATCAGATGAAGTTTGCTCAAACGATGCAATTTTCATCAATAAACTTTGATGCATCAATCTTAGAGCTTGTTTTATCCGTCGTTAGTTGTAGCTGTTTAAATATTATCCCTGAAGAAAAAAGACAGGACTTAAGTCAACTAGTTAAGTATATAAATGATAAAAGAATACAATTTGCATTTTTACCTCCTATCATTATTACTCATCTCGATAAAAATGAACTCAATGAGTTAGATATGTTATTAACAGGTGGGGATGTTTGCCCTGTTAACTTTGCTAGTGATTGGATAACTGAACCCTCTAAATCATTCTATAACCTATATGGCCCTACTGAAGCCTCTATAATGGCGACATACAACCCAATTCATGAAACTAAAAATTCATTATCCTTAGGTTATCCTTTACCAAATACGGAAATTAAAATTATTGATAATGAGGGTAATCTTTTACCTGCGGGGGTTGTTGGAGAAATTTTAATCATAGGTGAAGGGGTTGGTTTAGGTTATCTACATAACCAAGATTTAACCTCTCGAAATTTTAAATATGGAGGTTATTGTACAGGAGACTTGGCATACTATGATTGTGATAATATGCTGTATTTTATGGGAAGAAATGATGAGCAAGTTCAAATTAGAGGTTTCAGAGTTGAGCTTGGAGAGATAGAAAATATTATTAGAAAAAGCTTTAATTTTCAAGATGCTGTTATTATTTCAGAAAATGTATTAAATAATACAAAACTCTATTTGTTTTTACTCTCTTCGGAGGGTAAAAACATAGATTTAAAAGAAATAAAACATGTTCTTAGGCCTATATTACCTAGCTATATGATCCCCAGTGAATTACACCTTATAGAAAATTGGCCAGTTACTATTAATAAAAAGATCGATCGTGCTAAATTAAAGGAAATGTATTGTACATCTAGAGTAAAACGTCAGACTTTATGTGATGGTAAAAAAACAGAGTTTGAAGAGGCCGTTATTAATGAAATCGCTGAAACTTTAAGAATTAATACTGATATCATTTCAAGTTTTGATGATTTTTTTGAAATAGGCGGAAATTCTTTAACTCTTACCACATTAATATTAAGGCTAAATAAAAAATTCAAGATGGATCTACCATTCCAACTTGTATATGACAATAGCCGTATAGGTGAACTCGCGAAGCGGATCGAAGAGCTAAACAATAGCGATATTAAAAATAATCAGCAGAACATAACTTCTGATTGTATTCTTGATGATTCGATAGCGACTAATCATTTATTGCCAATGGAAAATGTCAGTTCGCCTAAGAAAATATTATTAACAGGTAGTACGGGATTTGTCGGTGTTTACTTCATTAAGGAGCTTATTGAAAATACGTCCGCTGATATATATTGTTTAGTTAGAGGCGATGATGTTAATAATGCTACACGTAGAGTTCATGATAATCTGATTAACTATAATTTGTTCTCACAGAATGATCTAAAACGAATATTGATAGTCTTAGGGGATTTTTCAATATCAAACTTTGGAATAGAAGACAAATTATATAATAAATTATCTAAGGAAATTGATAGTATTATCCATTGTGGTGCGAATGTTAACTTAGCCAATACCTATTCTAGAATGTCGGGTGCAAATGTAAATGGTTCATTAAATATTATTAAATTTGCTACACATATTAAGTTAAAGCCTATACATCATATATCAACAGTTTCAGTGCTTGCTGGAATTATTGGGAAAGTTGATATTATCCATGAGTCTAAAATGCTATCCGAAGATATGTTACCGGAAAATGGCTATATTAGAAGTAAGTGGGCTTCTGAAAAAATGATGGATAATGCACGAAAAAAAGGTGTTCCTATAAACATTTATAGGCTACCAAGAGTATGGGGAGATTCATCTACAGGTCAATTAAATCCTAATGACTCTTTACTTATGCTTTTGTCTGCATCAATTGAAATTAAAAAATTCCCATTATTACCGGATGCATTTTTATCTTATATTATACCTGTAGACTATTGTGTAACAGCGATTAATATGATCAGTAAGGAAATTAAAGGGGTAGGCAAAAACTATCATGTTTTATATCCACAAAATATATCATTAAATAAGATAGTAAATAAAATAAGAGATAAGGGAATAGAGTTAAACGCTGTTCTAATGGAAGAGTGGTTGGATACATTAAAAAAGTATGCTAGTGAGATTAATAGTAGTATGGTTATTAAATCTGCGGCATCATTCTCTCTTGGGTTTATACATGACATTTTAAACTCTAAATTTACACAGTTGGATAATGGAAATGTTATTAATGATATTAAGTTAGAAGAAATAGAAATTTCTAATGATGTCTTTGATAAATATATTGAATTTTTAATTTATTTTTCGAAACGTAATCGTTCTTATAACTAAAAATATTAAGTGAGATATGATGATTAATAGTTCTGTTTTTCCATATCATTTTAAAAGTAAGGCTAATGCTGTTATTGATCTTGTTTGTTTTCCTTCAGCAGGTGGTAATGCTGCTATGTATAATAAATGGAATGATATAACACCTGATTGGTTAAATATTTGCCCTGTAGAATATCCTGGCCATGGTAGTCGGCTGAAAGAAGCACTCGTGAATGACCCTGAAATAATAATTGATGAAATTACAAATGGTATTATCAATAAATGTGATAAAAAGATCGCTGTATTTGGGCACAGTGTCGGTAGTATTATTGCCTTACAAGTCGTTAAGCAATTGCAAAAACAAAATAATGATAATCCATTAGAGTTAATTATTTTAAGTGGCAGACCGGAAACCTCAATGTTATCCCGTAGGCCAAAAGGGTATCACTTATTACCTAAAGAGGAGTTTTTAAAGGTTATTTCGGTTTATGAAGGTATACCTGAAGAGTTAATTAATAATCCTGAGATCCTTGATTTTTTCTTGCCAATATTAAGAAATGATTTTCAGCTAAATGATAAATTATCTGATGTTCCACCCATCTCAATTGACATTCCTGTAATGGCATTTTATGGAGAAAGAGACTCTGAAATTATAAATCATGACGCTATTAATAAGTGGGCAACTTATACAACGGAATGGTTAGGTAGTTATACATTTCCTGGTGGGCACTTTTACTTAAATCAGCCAGTAGTCAGAAAAATGTTATTGGATACGATTGTTACTAGACTCAAGAATATTCTTGAAATTTAATTTCTTTATTCATTGAGTTATAAACTTAATTTTGATTCAATTCTTTACTAGAAATAAGGTAAGCATGATGAATTATAATGATATATTTCTTCCTGTGAAGAAAAAAATATCTGCTTCTATTTTTTGGGCTTCTATCGCTCAAGTGTTAAAATTAAGCATATGGCTAAATTTAATATGGGTATTATATGAGTTAATGTCAGTAGATAAAAACTTTCCTTTTTTATCTATAACCTCCTTACTTGTAATTAGCATTATTTTTTATACATTAAGAATATATGCACATGATAAATCCCATTATGCAGCATTTGAGCTGGAAGAGATATTACGTACCAAACTAGTCAATAAAATTAACCAACTACCTATAGAAACAGTGAGAAATATAGGAGGGGGAAATCTAGTTAAAGTTCTCATCGATGATATTAAAGAGTTACATGCATTTGTTGCTGACGCGCCACCATTAAAAGCGGAAGCTTTTATTACACCGATATTTACATTAATAGTTTTGTTTATTTTTAATTGGTTTTTTGCCTGTATTGTTCTTGTTACGACATTAGTAACTTTTTTCTTATTATCTTTTATTATGAAAAAAGGAAAGCTAATGAAGGAGAACTATAATAATGCAACGGTTCAAATTAATAGCAGGATTATTGAGTATATTCAAGGCATGAGTGCCGTTAGAACTTTTGATGCAGGTGAAGGTTCATTTATTCAATATCAAAAAGCATTGGAAAATTATTGTCGCGTTATTTTTGACTGGTTACAATCCATGCGCTTATCCGCAAAAATAGCTAGAAGTTTATTTTCTGCCATGCCTATCAGCCTTATTCTTGTTATTGGGTTAACAATTGCACAGTATAATGAACAAGTTTCATTTATCACTAGCTTTTGCTTTCTTCTTCTTGCCGTTGGTATCGCGGAAAGTATTCATCCTATCATGGGGCTATTTCAAATTATTCAAAAATCTAAAGCTTCAATAGAGCGTATCTTTGAAGTTGAAAATCTACCTATATTATCTATTCCGTTAGATCCTAAAGTTCCAGAAAATAATGAAATTATACTTAAACAGGTTGGGTTTTCTTATGAAGAAACAGATAAAACACTTTCGGATATTAATTTAAGGATCCCTGAGAAATCTTTTACTGTTCTTATTGGTGCTTCTGGCTCAGGTAAAACCACTTTAGTCAATATGATACCTAGATTTTTTGATGCCACTGAAGGTGAGGTTTTATTGGGAGGGGTTAATATAAAAGATATTCATTATCAGGAATTAATGTCTCGAATTTCATTTGTGTTTCAAGATAATTTTTTATTTTCATGCTCGATTGCCGATAATATTCGTTATGGCTTACATGATATATCTGATGAAGACGTGATTGAAGCAGCCAAGAAAGCTGAAATTCATGATTTTATAATGAGGCTACCTGAGAAATATGACACGCTAGTTGGGGAACGAGGCCAGCTATTATCCGGAGGGCAGAAGCAGAGAATTACCATTGCAAGAACCTTCTTACAGGATAGGCCAATCATCATTTTAGATGAGCCAACGGCATTTTCAGACGCAAGAAACGAATTTTTGTTATTGAAGGCGTTTTCAAGGTTAATTGAATTAAATAAAACCGTCATTATGGTGACTCATCGACTATCAACAGTGACCGATGCAGACCAAATTATTTTTTTAGAGAAAGGAACGATAAAAGCTCAAGGTAAACATAATGAGTTAATAGAGCATTGTGCTGATTATCAGGCTTTATGGGATGAATATAAAAAAGCAAAAAATTGGTCAATTCCTACAGATCATGGAGTAAACAATGAAAAACTATATTAATAAAAGTACAAGAGAGACAAAATCATTGTTTAAAACCTATGTAGGATTACTCAACGCCGCGGGGAAACAGAAAAAAATATTTATTCAAAGCTTGGTGTATACCACGATATCATCATGTCTTTTTGGCATTTCTTTAGTTTTATTATATCCCTTGTTTGAAGCAATAGATGCAAAGGATAGCGTATCCGTTAGTATTCACTTATCACTGGTCATTATACTATTGGTGGCTAGTTTTACGTTTAAGATGCTGTCAGAACGTTATGACGCGGATGGATACTCAACACTTGCAGTGACTGAGTTAAGAGAAAAGTTAGGTGATAAACTAAGGCATATCTCAATCGAATATCTTAACCAGTTTAGGTCTGGTGAGATTAATTATGTTTTGATGCAAAGCGTAAATGAGGCTGCGGTATATACCTTTATGCTACTGAATATCATAATCACTGGTGTTGTCATTCCTTTATCTGCAGCGATAGCTCTGTTGTTTTATAGTTGGCAGCTATCCTTGATTATGTTTTTAGTGTTTCCTATGGCAATCCCATTATATTTATGGCGTAGAAAAGCGTATCGCAGAGGCTTTAGTATTTTAGCTGAAGCCAATTCTAAATTAAAAGGTGAGGCTGTAGAGTTTATTCAAGGGCTAGAAGTCTTAAAATCGACGGGACAACATGAGGAAAAATTAAATCAATTTATTAAAGTTGCAAAAGATGTCGCAAATATTTTACGTATTGGTACAAAAAAAGGAGAAAAACCTAATTTAATCATTACAATAGCGATTCAAACAGGATTAATATTGATTATATCTGTCGGTGCTTATCTCGTTAATGTTGGTCATATTTCCTATTTACTTCTTGCTTGTGTGTTATTAGTGATTGCTAGGTCTACTGATGTTTTGAATTTCTTTGTACAAATGTCATCAATGCTAGAATCACTCGTTATAGGTTATGAAAAGTTACAAGAGCTACTGAATGCACCTTCATTACCAGAGAAAATATCACCTGTAATGCCAAGTCGTTATGATATCGAATTTGATAAGGTTGATTTTTCATACGAAGGTCTTGATAGAAATGTTCTTGATAATATTTCTTTTCGTATTCCAGAGAACGGTCTGACCGCACTTGTTGGCGCAAGTGGGTGCGGAAAAACAACCATTACCAAACTTATTTTACGATTTGCTGATGTAACATCTGGCAGTATTAAAATTGGTGGCATTGATATTCGTGATTTATCTCAAAAACAACTGATGAGTTTAGTTTCAGTTGTGTTTCAAGACGTTTATCTGTTTCAAGATACCATAATGAATAATATTCGAATGGCCAAAATATCAGCCACAGATGAAGAAATCATCGAAGTTTGTAAGCAAGCTAATTGTCATGATTTTATTCAAAAATTTAAACATGGGTATCATACGCAATTAACGGATTTTGGTAAAAGTCTATCGGGTGGTGAAAGGCAACGTATTTCTATTGCTCGTGCTATCTTAAAAAATGCGCCTATCCTTATTTTAGATGAGCCTACAGCTGCTCTTGATACTCAAAATGAAATTGCCGTACAGAACGTTATTAATCGCTTAGTGCAAGGGAAAACCGTATTAGTGATTGCACATCGTATTTCAACTATTGTTGCTGCTAATCAAATTTTGGTAATAGATGATGGTCAGGTTGCTGAGCAAGGAACTCATAGTGAGTTATTACAATTAAAAAGAATTTATTCCGAGTTTTGGAGTTTACAACAAATTTAATCTATTTCTTTCCATTATATTGAATAAATTATTTAGATAACTAAATCGATTATTTAATTCATTTTTAAATGTTAGCTATATCTCTATGAGGTATTTATGCAAAAGAAAATGCTACCTTTGTCATTTGTTTGTTTGTTAATAACTGTTTTTTTAGATCAAATTGGTTTATTTCTAATATATCCTATTATTCCCTCTCTACTAGAATCTGTTACTCATGATTCTGTCATTGACAATGCTATTATCGGTGGGTGGTTATTAGCCACTTTTGGTATTATGCAATTTATTTTTGCCCCGATCATGGGAGCGATATCTGATAAGTTTGGGCGTAAGCCTGTGCTAATTGTATGTTTTGTTGTTTTTACTCTAGATTATTTTTTATATGCCATTAGTCATAATCTTTATTTATTATTTGTAGCGAGGATCATTGCTGGTATTGCAGGCTCTTCTATTATCGTTTCATTAGCCAGTGTTGCTGATATGAGTGATGAAAGAAGTAAAATGCAAAATTATGGTTTTCTTTTTGGTATCATGAGCCTAGGAATAGTTGTAGGGCCAGCAATCGCATCGATCGCCGTTCAATATGGTGTAAGAGTGCCTTTTTTTGTTGCCTGTATACTTAGTTTTATTGGCTTATTATGTGTAATCTTTTTATTTAAAGAAACGTTACCTATAGAAAAACGAAGGGCATTTAAACTCCATAATCCGTTCTCGTCAATTATCTACTTTTTTAAGTATAAAGGATTAGTTTATTTATTTATTGCAAATATTGTTTTTATGTTTGCTGTACAGTTCCCAACAACATTATGGCCATTTTTTACGAAATATCGTTTTGAATGGGATGATGTGAAAATTGCTACGTCCTTTGTGATTATTGGATTAGGCGGATTATTTGCACAAACGGTATTACTCAAAATAGTCAGAGTTTTTCTAAGCGATCAAAAAATTCCGTTATTAGGTTTTTTATTATTTATTATAGGGCTAATCAGTATTGCATTCTCAACGAGTGTAGTCGCTTTGTATATCGCTATCATTCTCTATAGTTTTTCTAGCATAAGTAACTCTTCCATTGTAAGTCTCTTTTCTTCGCAAGTTTCTGATTCGGAGCAAGGACAGCTAATGGGGGCTTTATCGTCTATCAGTAGTTTTTGGGCTGTATTGGGACCGCTGTGTGCAACGAATATGTATTATTATTCAGCGAATCTTTCTTTACCTAGTAGTGATGGTTATCCTTTTGTTTTTTCAGCTATATTGGTTTTGATTTGTATTCTTCCTCTTTCTATAGGGCTAAAAAATGCTTATTCAATGAATCATTCATTACAACAGGATGAGGATTTTCATCAATGAATAATAACAATATAAAAGAGGTTCCTGCAAAATTCTGGGCTTTATTTTTTAGTCTATATTCAACCCAATATATTGGTATTAGCTTTTTATCCATAGTGCTTATTTTGATATTACGTGAGAATGGGGCTTCATTAGATAAATTAAGTCTTATTCCGCTGATGTCATTACCCATTGCATTTAAAGCTTTGTGGGCTCCATTTATAGATAAGCATCTAAAAACAAACACGGGCCATTATCGTAATTGGTTGTTAGTTGCACAATTTTTAATGATTTCTTGCTTATTTATTATTTCTTTTGTTGATCCTTTGCATGAATTTTCATTGATTTTATTGGTTATTTTTATCTTTTCATTTATGACAGCAACGCAAGACCTTGCTTTATCAGGGCTGATTTGTAATATTTTTGATGCAAAGGACCGCTATCTCATTTCAAGCGTCAAAAGTGGCGGATCTATGTTTGGAAATATTATTGGTGGGGGAGTGGTTTTATTATTATATCCTTATATCGACTGGAATGGATGCATGTTATTTCTTTCGGTGATACTCGCTATCACTTGGCTTCAAGTATGGTTTTTTAATGAATATCAATATGAAAGAAAGAAAAATATAAATGAAAGAGTTGATAAAGATTATTGGAAAAGCTTATTTACCATTTGGAAAGGAAAAAAACGATGGTTAGCTTTTTTAATTATCTTACCATTTGGAATTTTACCTTCATATAATTTAATGTCACCTGCGCTCATTGATAGTGGTTGGTCTTTACCTGAAATTGCAATTTTATTGAAACTTTTTGGTTCTATCATTAGTCTAATCGCCATTTTCTTGAGTTCTAAGGTAGTAAAAAAATTAACAAGACGCAGAAGCTTAGTGTATTCGACGGGGCTTCATTCATGTTGTCTACTTTCGTTTATTCCTATCTCGATGGGATATAACAGTCCTATGTTAGTTTACTCGGCATTTTTTCTCTATTATTTAAGCTTACCCTTTGTTTTTATTTCCATATCCACCATTATTATGGATAACGTTGCTGATGCTTTAGCTCCAGCGACAGCCTATAATGCGCAAGCAGCCATAGGATTTATTTTTGGTTTTATTGTGGTTTCATTAAGTTTTTATCTATCTCAAACATGGGGATATTTTATTGTCACTATTGGTTCTATCTTAATTGCCTTTTTGGCAACCCTATTAGCAACTAAAGCTGTTAAGTGATTATTTTAATAATCTATAACACGTAATAAAACACAACGAATTTGGTGCGTAAAAATGACTGAAAATTTTTCGATTAAATCTTTATTTGAACCTAGTGATTATAATATTAATCAGGCATTAGATTATTGTATTAGTGATTTTCTAGCTCAAAGTGACGAAGTGGGTTGTTTTAATAAACAAGAGATTGATAATTTTTTTTCGACTTTAAAAATTCCAGAAAACACAGCAAATATGGATGATTATATCAAAGATATTAAAGAAATTATCATTCCTATGTGCTCCCATTTAGCTAATCCAAGTTATTTAGGGCATATGACAAGCCCATTACCTTGGTTTATTCCCCAGATAGGTAGGCTTATTCAATCATTAAATCAAAATATGGTTAAGATGGAAACGAGTCGGGGGCTAACACTATTAGAGCGTCAATTACTTAGGTTGCTTCACCAAGAAATTTTTCATTTTAATGATGATTTTTATTTTGATGTAAACAAGGATTTTAGTAAAACGACAGGTATTTTTACTAGTGGTGGCACTATGGCGAATTTAACCGCTATGTGGGGAGCTGTCAGCCAAGTAAAACAGAGTGGGGTCAATAAAATTGCAGTAATAGGCTCAGAATTAATGCATTATTCTTTCGATAAAGCCTCATCACTTTTAGGTGTTGAGCTCTATCGCATACCTGTAGATCACCAAAATCAAATTGTGGTTACTGAATTAGAGCAACAAATTAAAAAATGCCGTGCTGAGGGAATGACTATCGCTGCATTAGTTGCAATCGCCGGTACGACGGATTTTGGCTCGATAGACCCATTACATCAAATTGCTGAATTGGGGAGAAAATATCATATTCATGTTCATGTAGATGCTGCATGGGCTGGCGCATTTATTTTAAGTAAACAACATGTGTCTTTATTATCCGGTATTGAGAGAGCGGATTCAGTCACTATTGATGGACATAAGCAGATGTTTATGCCGATTGGAACAGGAATGTTATTTTTTAAGGATCCTCAATTTTCTCAAAATATCGTACATACCGCGCCCTATGCTGTTCGTCGCACGTCTCTTGATCAAGGAAGGTTTACTTTAGAAGGCACACGCCCTGCAAATATGCTTTATCTTCATGCTTGCCTGCATTTAATTGGTAAAAATGGATATGATGAAATTTTTAGTGTGGCTTTAAATAATATTAAAATTTTAGCTAAGCATATACAGGAAAATCCATGCTTTGAATTATTGAATGATCCTAAAATTAATATATTGAGTTATAGATATATACCGAGGATTTTCAGAAATAAAATGATGACACCAGAAGATAACATAATAATAAATCATTTTAATTATCAGTTACAAAAAGAGCAGCGGAATAAAGGAACAAGTTTTGTTTCTAGAAGTATTAGGAAATTTTCACAGCATGATAATCAAGAGCTTGTTTTCTTAAGAGTCGTTATTCTTAATCCTAATGTTAATGAAGAACATATGGTTTATATGCTTGAAGATCAAATTGAGATAGCAAAACAATTAGAGTCTTATCTTATGGCAGCAAGCTAATTACTATGAGTGTTATCTTGAAAAGATATGATAAGTCAACGTTAATTTTATGTCTAATGGAGCATACTTTCTTGTTATGAAAGGAAATACGGTAACAATAAACTCAATCAGAATATTCATTGATAATAATAAAATGAGTGTGTTTCAGTGGAAGGTGATTATTATCTGTTTTTTTATCGTGATGTTAGATGGATTTGATATTTCTATAGTCGCTTATTTAGCCCCAGTGCTAAAAAAAGAAATGGGCCTTTCCTCTAATGACCTTTCTTATTTATTTGTTTCTGGTGTTTTGGGGCTGATGCTAGGAAGTATGATTTTCGGGCCTATAGCGGACAAATGTGGAAGAAAAAAAATACTGATTATTTCAACTTTTTTATATGGATTTGGGGCTATTCTATGTGGATTATCAAGTGATTTTTATTGGCTTGTCTTTTTTCGATTAATGACAGGAATTGGTCTTGGCGCAGCAATGCCGATATGTATTACGCTATGTTCTGAATACTCGCCAAAGCGATACCGTATGCTACTCTGCACGTTAAGTTGGAGTGGTTTTACTGTTGGTATCGCCAGTGGAGGGGTTATGACTAACTGGATACTACAGTACTTTAGTTGGCATTGGTTGTTCTATTTAGGAGGAATATTACCATTACTCTCTATTCCTATTATTGCTTTAGTGTTACCTGAATCATTTGAGTATCTGGTAAAGAAAAAATCACAAAAAGCACATGCACAACTTGAAAGCATTATATCTAATATAAATAAGAATATTAGTTTATTGAAACTATATAATACTGACTCAGATACTGAACTTTTTAGTAATCCTCAAACAATATCGACCATTTTGGGACGGAAATTAGCCGTTTTAACTGTCTTTTTATGGATTGCATTTTTCTTCTCTCTCTTGGTTTTTTATTTATTAACCTATTGGTTACCTGTTATTTTTAATGAAGTCTATGATTATAGCCAAGTTAATTACATGACTTCTATGCTACCTCTTGGCGGTACTTTAGGCGCTTTGTTGCTTGCTATTTGGATTGATTATAAAAAGGAGGCTTTTCTTATCCTAGGATTATCTTATTTTACCGCAATGATCTTATTATTAGTCATTGCTGATTTTACCCTTCAATATTATGGATTACTGCTAATTATTTTCTTTATTGGCTTTACAATAGCAGGCGCGCAAAACGGGTTAAATTTAATTTGCGCAACAGTATATCCTGCATATGCTAGAGCAACAGGGGTGAGTTGGGCAATGGCAAGTGGTCGCTTAGGCTCAATTGTTGGGTCTTATTCTGGCGCTTGGTTAATGACCGATGCCAAGAACCCAATATTATTTTATTATCTTTCAATTGGCGCTTTTTTATGTTCATTAGCGCTTATTATGATCTTCTTAATAAGAAAAAGACGTTATTTATTGGCTACATAATAGGGGTAGTTATTTGTATGGTTCATCGATGAATGACAATATTGAATTTATTACGGGGCAACATTTAATTATTGTGAATAGGCAGAATCGCTTAAGTAATGTGGCGCTGTTTCTGTAAAGCTGGCCATTAATTCTCTAAGTGTATAATGGGCTTTTAGCTACTATGCACAGAAATAGCGCGTTAAATTCACCTTTTTTCATGATGTTTAAGCGCCTAATGTTGCCCCGCCATCAATGATAATATCTTGTAATGTTATATGATTAGCTTGCTCCGATGCTAAAAATAAAATAGCGCTGGCAATATCATTAGGCTGAGCAATTTTCCCTAATGGAATACCAAGCTTAAATTGTTCCGGTAGGCCGTGTATTAATCGTTGATACCCTTCAGTATCGTTTAGCATGCTTTCTAGCATAGGGGTTTTTGTGGAGCCAGGGGAAACAAGGTTTGAACGTACATTAAACGGCGCTAATTCTAGTCCTACACTGAGACACAGGCTACGCATTGCCGCTTTAGATGCACAATAAATAGACATGTTCACTCGAGGTACATGGGCAGCATTTGAAACAACGGAAACAATATTACCACGACACTGGCGTTTAAAATGGGGAATGAGAAGATGAAACAAATTAAATGCCGCCCCCACATTGACATTAAACGTATGTTCCCAGTCATGGCGCGTGAAGGTTTCAGTCGGGCCAAATCGTAACGTTCCTGCACAATTGACCAATATGTCTAACCCGACCTTTTCTAATAATGCGGAGCAGGTGAGCTGGACTGCGTCTGCATTGCTGATATCTAGCGTAATAGTTTCGAATGGCATTATTGCTGGAAATGATATATCAAAACCGATGACTTTTGCTCCTGATTCATGAAACTGCCGAGCGGTTTCGGCACCAATACCACTACCTGCGCCTGTGACCCAAACGGTCTTGCCATTAAAAAGAATCATTTTGTTTTCCTTTAATATTCAGAGAGATTCATGACTATTTTCAGCATGAAAGTGTTTAACTCATCAGCCGATTTTGTTGTTTTTGTGAGTTATTGTCGCTAATCGTTCATGCTTTACTGCTGGTCTACTGGATGACCGCAAAGCTCAGATAAGGCTTGCTTTGTATTGAGTACTCGGCCAGAGCGACCGGCGGTATAACGTAAAGCCATCATATGTTCTTCACGGCTAAAGTCCGCTAGTGCATCCCCAATCATAAAAGCCTGAATATCACGCATAAAAGCGTCAGTCGCTGTAATAAGGCAGCCAATATGGGCATATACACCACAAATGATTAGCTGATCTCGCTGTTTATCTTGTAATCGTTCTTCTAAATCAGAGCGTTGGAAGGCACTATAGCGCCATTTGGTGAGCAGGGTATCTTCCTGTGTAGGTGATAATTCAGTGACGATCTTTTGCTGTTCTGGATGGCGAGTCAATCCAGGACCCCACATATCATTTAGTAGAGCACGGTCAATATCACTTTGTTGATTGGGCTGGGCGGTGTAAAAAACGGGGATCTCTAATTGATGGCAACGTTCACGCAATAATCGAATATGCTCAATTAAGGTATGAATAGTCGGACTATCTTTTGCCCAAAAGTTGAGAAAGTACATCTGCATATCATGGATCAGTAAAGCTGCACGCTGTGGTTCAAGTTGCCATGCTACTTTATTGATGGGTAATTCATGTGGTTCAGGCAGTAGATAGTTGTCTATTTTAGGAATACTCATGGTTGTTGGCTCTCATGTTTAGTGGGGCTAGCTTGGAATGGACAAGGACTCGGCAGAAGTTTCTAAGCAGTATTTTCTGTGAGGGAGTACGTTTACATGTAATCATGATAAGTATGTCTGACGCATAGGATTCAACATGGTTGATAGTTCAGAGCACTGAGCATAGTGCCGAGTTTATTGCTGGTTTCACACCATTCATTTTCTGGCTGTGAATCGGGCACAATTCCTGCACCTGCAAATAATTCAATTCGGTATGTGCTAACTTTTCCACAGCGAATAACGACGACCCATTCACCATTACCTTCAGCATCACTCCAACCTATAATCCCTCCAAACCATTGACGATCAAAAGGTTCCAATTGAGTTATCAAATCACGAGCAATCATCGAGGGAGTGCCACATAATGCAGGAGTTGGATGTAGTAAGCATGCTAGAGAAATGGCACTTTCATTTTTATCTTTAACCAGTCCCTCGATTTCTGTGGCGAGATGCCACAGCTTTGGTGTGCTGATTAAAGAGGGGACAGGGATCGTAAGGTCTTGGCAATGTGCGGATAATTGGTGATGAATCGCTTTGGTCACTAACTCATGTTCGTAGCGATCTTTGGATGAAGTAAGTAACGTTTCTTTAGCTAAATTATCGCTAGCGCTGTTTTCACCTCGTTTAGCTGTACCAGCTAATGGGCATGACCAAAGTTTATCCCCTTGTTTACGTAGTAGTAATTCGGGACTGGCCCCCACCAGAGTACAGTCTGAAAGTGGCAGATAAAAATTGTAGCTGGATGGGTTTTGCTTATGGAGCTGGCACCAGATGCTGAGTGCATTGAGTGGCTTGATACTTTCAATATTGAGTAAACGTGAGAGTACGACTTTATCTAGTGTATCACCATGAAGTGCGCAAAGAGCCTTTTTCACCATTGAACAAAAGTCATTATGATCTAAATATTGGTGAAGTTGGCCCATAACGTTAACCGGAGTATTGGGCAGCGCTAGCGTATGTCTATCGAACCATTGGTATGATTGAGGAATATATAATGCACTGGCGTGTCGTTTATCGAATGGAATGACGCCAGCGATAATAGGGTTTTTTATACCCGCCCGAGTTGCCTGTATAAGCAATTGCTCTATTTGCCGTTGGAATTCGCTATTGTGACGATGCCCTTGTTCCGCAGGTAGCGTGAGATTGGCAAATATTCCTTTTGCGAGCAAACTCTTATGAGGAGAAGTAAAAATGAAATCCTCTTTTTTTATGGTAAGCGGTATATGAGAATACGACCGGCACATCACACTAGACACATTTAGCCTCCTGCTACTCCATGTTTTTATTGAAAATATTGGTTTATTGTTTTGTTGGTAAAACAATTAGCGTAAAAGTATTTATCTCTTCAGCTATCTAGTTTTGTCGACATACCATTAGAGTTAGATTGATCTGCTCACTAGGCTATTGCTATAGAAATAAGCATATTTTCCATTAAAGGATGGAATTTGTGTTGTCTGTAATTCAGTAAAGCTATGTTAAATTTCTATCATATTATTGCAAATGGTAATAATTATCAATATTATTCGCATTCTATATTTAATGAGGGATGATGATAACATTAGGGCAATAAATGTTAATTTTTACAGTTAGTTATGTGGATTAGGTGTCGCCTGCATTTGCACAATCTAGAGAAACTAAGTAAAAAAATATGACTCATGCCTGAGTGCCAATATTGAGCTATTAAAGTTAGTGATATTTGAAATTTTTGTTTTATCTAGGTTTGATAACGTATTCTTAATGAGTATTAAAGCGGGGGAGGGGGAAGAGTTATTTTAAATGAGCAGAGAGTTTGCTTTTTTGGAGGGCTTCTTAAGCGTTACAGTGAGCGCTACGGCTGGATTCCTGTGTTCAGCAGGATCGTTACCTTCAGCTAATCGCTTTCTGGCTTCATCACGTTTAACGCGAATGTCAGCAAGAGAAATATCAGGAGAGTTATTTTTTCTTCAACTGTGAAACGGTATTTTATATGTCAGTAATGAGCCGCATTAGGTTTGATGAGAAGATAAAGCTCATACGCATCAAAGAACTTGTACTCTTTGCCTTTTGCTTGGTAGTCAGTATCTACTGGGGGTCATTATGGGGAAGTCTAAATGATTTTGAACAAGATAAACCTAAAAAATTCATCAACAGGTACTGACTTTAGTGTTGAATTTGCTGAAATACAATAGGTAATAGTATAAGGTAACTGATTGAATATAAAGGAGTTTACTTGACTTGAGGAGACCACTGTAGAAGAGAAAGTGGTGCCGGACTCGGAATCGACTTTTTATCATAACGTTATGTATTTAAATTAATTAATTGAATTTGGTTTAATTTATACCCTCAATTGTGCCCTCAGTCCCTAAAATAGTATTTGCCGAGCACCAAAATAGTCTCTTTTTTGAGAATATGATTTCGATTTCTATTAGGAAATAATGATACACCATGATATCGAAAAGAGCAGGGATCCACATGGAGGCCTGTTTATTTGATCTCTTGCAATAATAATGAATGAGATGATTAATATCAATGAAAAATGGCCCAATTTTGATGGGCCGATAAACAAAATAGAAGGGGGATCAGCGGGCAATATCGCGATAAAATACGGCATTACAATCAAAGTCGGCAAAAATTTTTGCCCTGTTTTTAGAATTGGGGGTAAACTGACCAATCGGTTTATCATTGGCGTACACTGCAAATGAGTTCGCTTTTGTTATCGCTTGCGTAAAGAGAGTCCAGGCATTACCTTCACTACGCGTTTTGGTTTCCTCAGGAATGTAATAGACTTCATCGTCGATAACAAAGGCGATATTGTTTGTATCGATAGGATGTCCATCTTGATAAAGATAAACGCCATTATCATATTCCTCATCAGCAGCAATATTACAGGCAAGAATAACACTGAGATGTTTATCATTACTGATGCCGTACTCCATATAGCCTTGTGCGAAGGTTGCCGACCAATAATTGGGGATAGCGAATGCACTTAGTGAGCCGCTCATGAGAACACAGGCTAATAGTATTTTTTTCATCATCATTTAACCTCTACGATGTCGAGAACAATATTGAAGCACTTTGGCGGAATAACCGAGATATTGGCGTTGTTCTTCCGTTAATGATTGTGCCGTATTGATTTTTGATGCCATAAATTGGGCGAGTTTGTCTTCAGGGAATTTTTTAGTCAGAAGAGTGAATGCGCATTCACACTCCTGTTTATTAAAGGCATTACTGTTGTTAACACATTGATGCATAAAAACCTCTTTGGGCGACTCTGAACAACTGGTTATCAGGAATAAGCTTAAAAGAAGCAGATATAAACGAAATAGGTTGCGATTTTTCATTGGATATTCAGCCATAAAAGAAAGAGTACACAGGGATTAGCCCGACAAACCAGCCAATGACTTGAGGGCCAATAGCCCAAAAGAGCTTGGCTTGTATCAGCCCTATCGCACCTTCGCGTGTTGTGATGTAATCTGGCATAATCGCGAGTCGTATAGCATTACCGATAAACATGCCCAGCCCTGTTCCTAAGCCCATGACAACGAAAAACTTAATCCCTGCCCAAACACCGTAGATATGACCGGTAGGCGAAATCCAATTATAAACAACGACAATTGCGCTAATGACGAAAGCAATTAGCAGGTATTTAATAAAATAAGATGAGTTCATGTAACCACCTTTTTTAGGATGTAAAATAGCCAACATCAAAAAGGCATGTTGGCTAGGTAAGTTGAGGGTAATCTATAAGGCTGAATGCCAGAGATTAGAATCGGTAAGTCAAACCAAGCATGATGTCATTGGCCTTCACTTTGATTTTTGAGGTGTTTTCCCCATCGCCTACCGCTGTCGTGATGTCGGCTTTTCCAGCATCTAAATAGCGATAACTCAGCCCCATATCCCAATCGTCATTGATGGCATAGTTCACCCCCGCACCGACACTCCAGGCAAAGTTATTGGCGGTATGCGTGTGAGTATCATGCAGAGAGAGTCCTGGAGTATAAGCATCAGCGCGGGTGGTTTTAAAATCCACGGCCGCATAGCCTAGCCCGACAGAGATATACGGCGTGAAATTTGAGCTATTTTTAATGTCGTAGTACCCATTGACCATCAACGTATTGAGTTTGATTTGGTTTTTAATATCACGAGTTTGATGTACGCCATTACGCACACGGTCGCGGATGTTGTAGGTTGAATTTGCTTTATCACGCGCCATAAATTCCAATTCAGCGCGAACAGGGATATCAAACTGATTGGAAAAGTCATAACCTAACGCAAGTCCACCGCCAAATACACCCGTACGATGGCTATCTCCATTTTTTGTACCATTATCACCGGCATCAGCATAGCCGCTGTAGACAAACTGCTGGCCGGACATTTGCACAATAGATGCGCCCATTTTTCCCGTAACATAAAGCCCCGTTTTACTGTCATCCGTGCTAGCGAATGCCGGTAATGAAATGCACCCCATTAGGGCGGAAACAATAAACGCTTTTTTCATGATTGATTTCCTTTTAATCAATATCACATTAAGTATGGTTGAATCGCGTTATGTCAGTGGAAGGCATGAAAGATTTGACTCAATCACCTTAATATCACTGACATAAAGATAATTTAGCGTGAGATAGTTTAACTTAATCGATCTGTTTTACCTATCAATAATTAAAATACGATCGGTAATATCGATCATATCTATCAATAAACGGTTATCGATCGGCGTAATCGATCAACTGTTGTTTTGGTGCTTAAATAAGAAAAAGAGTTGATGAGAGAGTGAGTCAAAATGGAAGGGAATAAAATGATGTTTAAAGAATGCTCTCCTTTATTGAATAGGTTGGTATGCTCGATATTATCAAATACCAAAATACGGGATAAGTCTTTATGTTAGCGCTAACGCTTTATAAGCAACGCCGTTTACTCATGTTATCGATATGAAAACCGAACTCCGTTAAGACCCAATCGTTTGATGTATTCCATTGAATCATTCCTTTTTTCTCCAGCGAGTTGAGTGTCCTTTTGTTGCAGAGTGAGCCATAATTGAGTTTCACATTACTCAAGGTTTTTAGTTGCCGTTCTGATAATTTCATCGCGTTCACCGTAAGATCCAATTATTTAACGTATACTGTGGCTATAGTTGTTCGCGTCCAGCAAAATGAGCATGCATTTGTTCTGTCAGTACCCACAACGCTTTATTGAGCTTAATATCCCCATCAATTCCATTCACTGAACGCGTGCGAGCGCGTTTACCTTTGGCATTCCTGCCTGATAATCCTCCCTTGATTAAATTTTCCTGTAATCGTTGGTACACTGTCCAAAGATCGTCTTTCTTATCCTCAAAACGGCGAGGTTGTAAGACTTGAGCTTCAGTTATTGGTTGATGTTCCTCACCAAAGCGATAGGTTAAAGCCGCATGCGCCAAGGCCTGCTGTGCTGGTGGCGGTAATAGTAAGGACTGCATTTGCTCACGTTTTTCAGCGATGGTATCGAAGGTGCCTAATACTTCATAAGCCCCTTCAATGACATTATCGACAACATGACCTCGGTGGGGGACTCTGACCTCCCCAAAGGTATCGCCACAAACCAGCCCATTTTGACAAACATAGCGAAAAAAGCCCGGTAACATCTGATAACTACTGGAGCCATCATGGCTATTAAGTAAGATGATTTCAGGCACTTGGCTACCCGTAATTTGGTCATGACGTCGGAGCCGTAACATATGCTTAGTATGATCACGACGGCTGTCATCTCGCACACGAGTTTGGCATGCAAAGAACGGATAAAAACCTTCTTTTTGCAGGCTATCCAATAAGGTAATCGTAGGAATATAAGTATACTTTTCGCTACGAGATTCATGCTTTTCTTCAGAGAACACACTGGGTACGGTGCGAAATAACTCTTCGAGAGTTAACGGGCGGTCACGGCGAATGCTATTCGCCGCACCAAAGCGAGAAGCTAAACGAGACATAGGGGGCCTCCTCAGTGATAACACTGATAAATTAAAATAAGATAAAGGAAATAAGTGAGGTGATAAGCTGGTGGACGCTGTATTAAAGCGTTATCAATAACTTAGTCAATTAGGTGAAAGATTTGTGCTTGCTCGGGATGTTGCATCGCATAGTCACGAAGTTGGTAAAAATACTCTACCAGCACAGAACTCTCGGTTTTAAACGACCAGATGCTATACACCATTAGACAGACTGCGATACCGGCTGCTTCAGGGCTTAACTCAGCCTCGTTACCATTATGAGGGTTAAACATCGGCAAGGTGATTTCAATCATCTCAGGCCAGATAAAAGCACCCCCATTCGATAACATGGTGAACTCCCAAAACGCGCCCTGATAGCGATGACAGAGCTTCGCCATCATGTTAAAAATATCGCCCTCGATACGTTGCCAATCGGGTACCGTCCCAAAGTAGAAACGCCAGAAGATATGACGGCCACTGGAGTGAACGAGATTGGTTTTGATAACAGTTGATTCTTGCTCTTGTAAGGTAAACATAATAGAACTCCAATTCAGTCGATATTGATAGACAGTAATAAGCAAAAAAGCCCTACACCTTGCGGTGCAGAGCTTTCTAGAAATGATAGGTATATTGAGTATCATTTTTAGTGACTCATTCTGATGATTGATTCACTAAAATAATATAGATATAAAAATAAATGCAAGTTAATTAATGGGTTAGTCTGATGATGCTTTTATAATGAATCAGATAATACGAAGGCGTAAATAAGGACGTGGTTAATCGATTAGATGGAAAATGGCGGAACGTTCTGGGTGTTGTGCCGCATAATCACGCAATTGATAAAAGCGATCGACGAGGATGTCACTTTCCGTTTGAAATGACCATAAACTGTACATCATCAAACACACGGCAATGCCTGCCGCTTCGCAACTGACGTTGGCTTCGTTACCGTTATGTGGGTTGAACAGCGTCAGTGTCTCTTGAGGTAAATCGGGATAAATAAAGGCGCCACCATTGGATAAGGTACAATATTCCCAATACCCGCCGTGGTAGTCCTCACAAAACTGTCCCATAGTGGTAAATATGACCACTTCAAAGGTGCTCCAGCCTTTCACGCTTCCGAAGTGGTTGATCCAAAAATCCAGGCGTTGCTCATCGGGAACGAGTGTCATTGTAATTGCACATTCAGTTGAATTATTCATCAGTTGATACTCCAAGAAAAAGAAGTAAAAAAGCGCCAGTCCTTAACGGGACTGGCGCTGAGAGTGATAATTAATGGTTTAATGTAAGAGGTTAAAAGAACATTCTCCACAGGGATTTAGCGACGGAGACGATACTGTTTTTAACGGTGCTAACCGTACTTCTTATCAATGGCGGCAAGGGAATGATATTGATTAAGGTATCCACAATATCACTGACACATTGACCAAAATCGTTACGTGCGGCGTTCTCCACCGATTGCGTCCGGTAAGGGGTGTTCAGTTGCCTAGCTACTCCGCTACTGGCTTGCGCCGGTAACGCCTGTATGAGTTGCTCTGCTAATTCAGTGAGTTGATAGTTTTCGACCGCAGAAACTGTTATCACAGGATGATGCGGCTTAAAGGCGGTTATGACGGCTTGTTGCTTTAATTTTAAGTTATAGGTCTGCTCTGAGGATGGCTGATGCTTGTATTCATCCCACTGGCGACAGCTCTATTTTATCGGCTTGGTTCAAGACAAATAGAAATTGATTAGGTTGGTAACCGCATTTCTTCGTGAGAAAGCGATAACACTGATCATCAGAAGACCATGCTCGGTCATCGGCCTTGAGTACCCAAATGATTAAATCGAATTCTGGTAATAAGTTGCGATAGAGCTGGTGGTACTTTTTATCCCGCTCAAGGCTTTCCCCCACGCCGGGTAAATCTACAAAAGTGAGAGTATGGTTGTTCATCGTCATGCTGAAGCGTTGGGCTTGGCGTGTGCAGCCTGAAACATCACTCACAGGTGATAATGACGATTGGAATAGTGCGTTGATAAGACTGGATTTTCCCGCTCCCGTTTTACCCATCAAACCGATGGTGGGGGAGTAATTGATGAGCTGACTGAGTTGGTTAAAAAATGATGTTTTAAATGAAAAGGGAAAGGCTGCGAGAGCCTTCTCCAGTTCAATATGTTGATTCATACAAACTCCTTGAAAATAAAATTATCATTATTCAAGGTGATAATATATATTTGAAATTATTTTAAATTTTTCTTTTTAACTAGCAGTATGAGTTCTTCAATGGAATCCCGTGGTAGAACAATTTGATCAATCATCGCCTCGATAATTTCGTTAATATTTTTATTATGATTTTTGGCTATTTTTTTTAATTTTACCATTGATGATTTGGAAATATACGTATTCAGTACAGCCTTATCTTTAACACCATCACGATATTTTTTTTGGCTCCAAGCTTTTCTTGTTTGAGATAGAAAAAGCTTGACCGCTTCTACACTTGAAATAATAGCCCAATAATCAAAACAGGAAATAATCAATTTCCATTTTTCATTTTGAATAAGAACATTAACATCATCATCAACAGCAATATTGGCGCGGATCATCCTCTCGGCTATCCATTTTAATGCTTCATTCTTTCTGGGTAAAAATAAAAAAGGATCGGGGTATTCTTTAGAAATAGACGAAGCTTTATCTTTCATGTAAAAGACTGTCTCATTAAAATCTTTAGGGTTTATAAATAAAACTAAAAAGTCTAAAAAACAAACAATATAATGAAAAGGGATATTCCTGCCCATGATAGGGTTCAAGTTCAAGGGAGAGTAATTATACACGCCCCCCATAATTGATGGGTAATCATTTTCTATAAGATGTTTATTATACGACTTCATGAGAAAGTTTAAGATAACAAATGATATTCTTTCATCCGTTAAAAAAGATAATTGTTCTATTGGGATAATCTTTTTCTCTATCGTTCTGAGATAATAATCAACATTTTTAAATCTATTCCCGACATGCTGATTTAACTCACTAAGTAATGTACACACATTCTTATTCTTTGCCTCAGATATCATTTTATAAAGCTCATTAGGCGACAGTGTTTTTTCTGAAAACATATAGAACAGAACAGCATAATATTGTCTGCACTCCAAATAATTATCATTGACATTTATATTTATCATTTATTCTCCACGTAGTATTTTTTGCATATGTTTACATAGTATTTTACGTAGTGTTTAAGGTGTCATTGTACTACATGAAAACCCCTATTTATGTGCTAAAACTCACGATAACTGCACTAATTATTATTAGAGTAAAGGCTAATCTTTAGATAAGTTAATATCAGAGTTGACTCTCCTCAAAAAGAAGCGGCTCATTGTGGTTCAAAAACGCGCTGTCACGGGCATTGATGATAAGATAAAGAAAGGCTTTATCGTGTTGGTATAGTATTATTTTAATAAAGATAACCAGCATCATAACCACACCTAAAAGATTAAACATTACCCTGTCACTGACTCACCTATCCATATATTCATCATCTTGGTTAAATGATGAATGCCTATTTTTAACAACATCCCTTCTAGATATGAAATAAAACTAACCAAAGGTATCAATCATGTCTAGAAACACCCACAACAAGCATTACATTCAAAAGATAAACCACACCATCCGTAAATCGCTCTTAACCTATAATCGAGTTACTGCTATTCGAGTGGACTTGCGCTTTCCTTCATCAGATATACTTCACTTAAGTGACTCCAATGCCATCACCCGATTTTTTGAATCGTTAAAAGCAAAAATAAATGCTGACCTAAAACGTAAAAATAAAATATGGAAGCGTAACCATTCATGCCCTTTGTTTTATGTATGGGTCAGAGAGTTTGGTGAGATAAAAAACAAAAAACACTACCATATACTTTTGCTATTAAATAAAGATGTTTATTGGAACCTAGGTAATTTCATCAAAACTGAAGGAACACTCTATGCATTAATACAGCAAGCATGGTGTAGTGCTATTGGTGTGAACTACCCAGCGGAGCGTTATTTAATTCATATTCCAGATAATTCCATAACGTGGCTAGACAATAATAAACCCAATAATGAAAGCACGATATTCGAATTAAACCAGCGCTGTCGTTACTTAGCCAAAGAACATACAAAATATTATGGTGATGGTGAGCGTTCTTTTGGATGTAGTCGCTAATAAAAAACATGAGGGGGATATCTTTTGCAAGAGAGATATCCCTAAACACTTATCGATATCCCTTCTGCCTTTTAACTTTAAAGACAGGAGTTCAATAATGACTACTCAAGCGATTCCCTTACTAGATGACCAATTCGTTGATATGAAGTTTATAACCCGCCTAACCGGTTTGACGGATAAATGGTTTTACAAATTAATCCAAAAGGGTGAGTTTCCCAAACCCATCAAGTTTGGGCGCATGTCGCGCTGGTTAAAGAGCGAAGTCGTACAGTGGTTACAAGCACGCATTGATGAATCGAGAGGGGGCAACTCAGCCCTTGGATCCTAAGGCACTAGCGCGAGTCGTCGTGCATTTTCCATAGCATACCCACCGATTACCCACCAACTCACTTTCAACTACACCTGGTGCGATTGAATGCGCTCTAGGTAAAGCTACGTCCTAAACATACGAACCTGACTTGATACGTACACAGGTACTACTCAGTGGCCTTGTGAGTTTCAAAGTGTGGGCCGAATCGGTTCGGAGTTTTGGGTACTCAGAACGTTTAGTTTAAATTTTACAGAAGGAGCACAACCATGCTTAAATTACATGAAATCAAAATGTCTCTCGCCTTAACACAAAACAATCGATTCGCGGGAGCCACTCAGGAACCAAGTTATTCACGAGAAAACTATTACTGTGCTCACTGCGGTGAGCCCGTCACACTGCACAAGACGCCAACGGAGTCATGGTTTACCCATTCAGAGCCCCAGACGGCAGAACATTGTCCACTAGTCATCAGTAAGCTCAAGAGCTTAGAAGACAAGGCACGACTGAGCATACACGTCCGATCAGCTTCACCCATTTTAAAGGTCATGGATTGGTTTTGTGTGCGGTGTCATGAGTATTTTACTAGTAATAAAAAATGTTGCCCAAAGTGCCATGAGGGGATTTGGTGTATTCCTGCACAGGATGTGACAGAGGAGCATCAGCCTAAAAATAGGTAATTTCCATATAAATAAGCGATTTAAATATTAATGGATTTTAATAATTATAATGCTATTCACTTTATAACCGAACTTCACCCTATATTCTGTGTATTATTAAACGAAAATCCCAATTTCGTTGGGAGGGCTGCTAGGGCGGGTATGAATGAAACTTACCTATAGAAACAGACATCATCACTAAATTTATCCTTCTTGCTGTTAAAGATTCAGGTTGGAACCCGATGTTGAAATGAGTTTAGCAATCAGATCCGCCAATCACCTAAAAATTCAATTTATTCAATAAAGCTATAGCCGGCTTGTATCATGACCTTGCTCCAATATTCAGATTCAATTATCAATAGAATTTTGGCACGAATAATAAAGTATGCTTCTAGATAATTCATAAAGTTAATTGTCTCTGTGGGGGAAGTCTCATTTGTATAAAAAGGGGATATTGTCCAATTGTCATTTATGTAAAATTATGTCATGTTTTGTCTTAATATTTAACTTAGTCAAAACAAAATAAATACACGTAATGCAATTAAAACCCACACTGACCTACTTATATCACTTTATTCCGGTTATGGCATTATCGCCTTTACTGGCAAGTGCCTCCCTGCTTCGACCCGAGAATACGGACACGTTGTTTCAGCAACAAACTCAGCAACAGCAAGCACAACAGCAACAACTGGAGGCTAAAGCGCCGGATGTGAGCTTATCTGTGCCTATCGCAAAAAGCCGGCTGAAATTTCCTGATGAAACACCGTGTTTTACGATTAAGCAAGTCTCCGTCACAGGGCTAGAGGCCTTACCGCATTGGGTTCCCATTAAGCGATTAGCCAATCAAGCCATCGGGCATTGTATCGGCGTGGAAGGAATAAATCATTTAGTCACGGATATCCAAAATCGGTTGATTAGCCATGGCTGGATAACTAGCCGTGTATTGGTTCCAGAGCAAGATTTATCAACAGGCGTTCTTCAGTTAGTTGTGATGCCAGGTAAAGTACAAAAAGTCATTTTCACCGATGATTCATCACAATACAGTACCCTGTACACTGCAATGCCAGCCCATTCAGGCAATTTATTGGATCTGAGGGACATCGAGCAAGGTCTTGAAAACTTACAACGCTTACCGACCGTACAAGCCTCAATGGAGATGGTGCCGGGGGATGGCCCGGGTGAAACCCAAATTGTGATCAAGCGCCAGCAGTCACGTTATTGGCATGCAGGGGCGTGGGTGGATAATACAGGCTCAAAAAGCACGGGGAAAAACCAAGCGGGTGTGATGCTTGCATTGGATAATCCAACGTCGCTTAGCGATCTTTTTTACCTTACCGCCACTCGCGATTTAAGCTTTTCCAGTGATAAAGACACCACCAACTACAGTGCCCACTATTCAGTCCCGTTTGGTTATTGGCAGTTTGCCACCACCGCGAGTGATTATGAGTATACGCAAACTATCGCCGGCACGAACAGCGATATTGAATATCGCGGTAAAAGTAAAAGTCTGAATCTGCAATTGAGCAACGTTTTATACCGTGACGCGACGGCCAAAACAACCGCCACCTATGATGTGAATTTGCGCGAAACCCGTAACTTTGTGCAAAACACCGAAATTGAAAACCAAAAACGACGAACGACGGCGTGGAAATTGGGGCTAAACCATCGCCAATACGTCGGACAATCAACCATTAACGTGGGGGCGAGTTACCAGCATGGCACACGTTGGTTCGGGGCAATGCCTGCTTTTGAAGAGTTTCGCAGTAAAGATTCCCAAGATTATGCGACAGCGCTAGCCGTAGTTATGCAATTTAATGCCTCGGCCAGCATTCCTTTCACATTGGCAGAGCAATCTTTGCGTTTCGACACACAATATTCACGTCAGATCAGTGACAGGCCATTAACGCCTCAAGATCAATTCAGTATTGGCAACCGTTGGACGGTGCGCGGCTTTGACGGTGAACGCACGCTCAGTGCCGATGAAGGCTGGACACTTCGTAATACCTTGTCATGGTTACTGCCTATTCACGCTCAAGAGCTTTACGTTGGTGCTGACTACGGCAAAATCAGTGGACGTTGGGCTGACCAGAATTTAGGGACTCACCTTGCGGGTGGTGCAATTGGCCTACGTGGGGCAATAACCCCTGCCAATTTGAGTTATGACTTATCGCTCGGTACGCCCTTCTCTAAACCTGATGGTTTTAGAACAGACCCTGCCACTTTTGCTTTCTCTGTAAACTGGAATTATTAAGGACGCTCAGGATGAACAAGTTATTTTACCGCCTAATTTTTAATGCCGCTCGCCAAATGGTGATGGTGGTTTCAGATATTACGCGCAGCCATCGTGCGGGTCCTGCGGGTTCGAGTGAAAATCGAGTCGAAAAAACAACAAGTGGCCGAGTGCGCTGGTCAGTTAAACCGATAGTGACCTCTTTGTGGTTCACTTTAGGCATGGTGAGTTTCAGCGTTTCTTCATCGACCATTGTTGCCGATGGTAAAGCGCCGGGTAACCAACAGCCAACCATTGTAAATACACAAAATGGTTTACCCCAAGTCAATATCCAAGCACCAAACCGCGATGGCGTTTCTCGCAACCAATACAGTCAGTTTGATGTTGACCACAAAGGGGCGATCCTCAATAACAGCAGCACCAACACGAACACACAGCTTGGTGGGATGATCCAAGGTAATGATTGGCTGGCTAAAGGGGAAGCTAAGATTATCTTGAATGAGGTCAATAGCCGCGATCCAAGTCAGCTTAATGGCTTCATTGAAGTGGCAGGGAAAAAAGCGGATGTGATCATCGCTAACCCTGCGGGGATTACCTGTAATGGTTGCGGGTTTATCAATGCCGATAAAGCGTTGCTATCGGCGGGAAAAACGGTAATTGAAAACGGTAAAATCAAAGGATTTGAAGTTGACAAAGGCAGCATCAACCTTGTTGGGCAAGGTTACAACGGCAATGGAACAAACTATACCGCACTGATCGCCCGCTCAGTGAATATTAATGCCAAATTGCATGCCAAAGATTTAGCGATAACAACGGGGAAAAATACCGTTGCAGCGGATGGGCAAACCATTCTCAAAACAGAGTATTCCTCTACCGATGATAAGCCTGAATTTGCTTTAGATGTTGCCGCATTAGGGGGCATGTATGCCAATACCATCAAAATGCGCGGGACAGAGCACGGTGTCGGCGTGCGCAATGCGGGGCATATTGGAGCTCAAGCGGGGGATATTACCTTGTCAGCTGAGGGTAAAGTGGGTAACTCTGGTGTGATCACCGCAAACCAGAATATTGCCCTTGATAGTCAGCAAAGTATTAATAACAGCGGAACGGTTCTGGCGAAAAATGATATCCAGCTCAAAGCGAAACAGGCCATAACTAACACTGATAAAGGCCAAATCGTTGCAGGGCGTGATGCGGCACTGCGTGCAGAGCAAATTAACAGCGACAGTAGCGCTTTATTAGCGGCAGGGGTTGATAGCAAAGGTAAGTTGACTTCAGTGGGCTCGTTAACGGTAAAAGGTGATAAATCGGTTGTATTACAAGGGGATATCCTTGCTAAGGACGACTTAACGGCAACAGGTAGCGCCTTAGACTTATCCCATTCCAATACTCAGGCTAAAAATATCGCATTGACGGCGAGTACTGCGGATATTCGCACCCAAGAGGCGCATTTACTGGCAACAAACAACGCAACATTGATTGCTAAGCGTAGCATTGATAACCAAAAAGGGGAAATTGTTGCCAATCAACTGACCCTGTCAGCGCCTGAGTTTATTGATAATCAGCACGGGAAACTGGTTCAAAAAGGGAATTCAAAAAATACCCTGAACACTCAGATATTGAGTAACCAACAAGGGGAAATCAACCTTGCAGGTGATACTTCAATAACGACGCAGCAGCTGAATAATCAGTCTGGGCAACTATTAAGTCGTGATGGTAAAGTCGATATCCAAAGTCAAAACCTGAACAACCAACAAGGCACGATACTCGCATCAGGCAAGCAAGGCCTCACCATCAAGTCCGATACTCTGGATGGGCAAAAAGGGGAAATTCTGACCAGTGGTGCATTGGGGCTAACGGCAAAATCGGCCAACCTTGATCAAGGTACCACACAAGCAGAGCAAATCACGTTACAAGTCAATACGTTATCTCATCGTCAAGGTAATATGTTACAGACGGGTGATAAAACGATGAAGCTTAATATTGCTAATGGGTTGGATAATAACCAAGGAAGTATCGCATCCAAAGGTGATTTGAATTTACAGGCAGGGGCAGTTGACAACACGGATGGAAAAATACTCACCAGCACGAATCATCGTTTAGACCTAACGTCTGCTGGCGAATTGAATAATACGCGTGGGGTTATTCAAACCGATAAGTACCTGATGCTCAAAGCCGATAAACTGATCAACCAGCAAGGCAAAATGAGCAGTTTATCCGGGGCTGCTTTATTAACGGCGAATCATCTAGCGGGGGAAAAAGGGACTATTTTTGCGCAGACGGCATTGCGCATAGAAAGCGCTGATATCAATTTAAACCAAGGCTTCACGCAAGCAAGCCAAATTTCTATTTTAGCCAACAACTTTAGCCATCAGGCTGCCACCTTGCTGCAAACAGGGGAAGGCAAAACTGAGCTACATATTCAAAACCAATTTGATAACCAGAAAGGTGAAATTTCCAGTAATGGCCAAATTGATATTGTGGCAAATGGGCTAAACAACCAAGACGGCAAAATTATTGCGGCCAAATTGGGTCACTTGACGCTGACCATCCAACAAGCTCTGAATAATGCGCAAGGAACATTACTAGGTAATCAAGGTGTTCAGGTGGCAGCGGAGCGCTTAATTAACCAATCCGGTAAAATTATTGCCAGCTTTGGTGATAACCAATTGGCACTTAAACAATTAGATGGTGAAAAAGGGGAAATTCTCTCGAAAGGCAAATTAGCCTTAACGGGGGGGGAACTTAATCTTAATGACGCGGTGACGCAGGCAGACAACATCCAAATTGAAGGGCAAAACCTGTCCCATCAACGTGGAAAAATGCTGCAAACGGGCAGTGAAAAAGGGCAAATCAAGCTCGCTGATACCCTTGATAACCAGTCAGGAAATATTAGCAGCCAAGGCGCATTGAGTGTCAATGTGGATAAACTCGCCAACCAACAAGGCGTTGTGGTCGCGGCAAAAGTCGGGGCGCTAATCCTAAATGCTAAACAGAGCATCGATAATACCCAAGGCACCTTGTTTGCGCAGCAGGACTTTACCCTTAACACGCAGTCGTTCACCAATACTGACGGCAAAGCAATTAGTAAACAAGGGGATATGCAGCTTGCCACTGACAGTCTGCAAGGGCAGCGCGGGGAAATTATCGCTCAAGGAGACTTATCACTAAGTGGTAAAGACATTGACCTGACAACCGCAAATACGCAAGCAAAGCATATTCAATTGCGAGCGAATAATTTTATCCATCAGCAAGGGACAATGGCCCAACTGGGTGAACGCCAAGGCACTATTGAGGTATCCCAACAGATTAACAATAACGCAGGGGATATTAGTGGTAACGGTTCTTGGCTGATCAAAACCCATATCCTTGATAATCAGCAAGGTAAAATATTCAGTGCAAGAATGGGTAAGCTTGATTTACTCATTCAACAAACTCTGGATAACACCGGTGGGACATTGACTGGCCGACAAGGTGTATTTGTTGAAACCCAATCACTGATTAACCGCACAGGTAAAGTGATTGCGAGCATGGGAGATGTCACCTTTAATGGTCAATCACTTGAGGGTGATGAAGGGGAAATACTGGCGGCTAACAGCTTGAATATCGTAGGTGGAACACTTTCACTAAATCAGGCTGTCACCCAAGCGGATCACATCTTAATCACGGGGAACACCCTTGATCACCAAGGGGGTAAATTATTACAAACTGGCGATAAAGCGGGTAAAATCACCTTACAAGGAAAGCTGAATAACCAAGCGGGTGAAATAGGCAGTAATGGCGATTTTTCATTAACCGCCAATAGTCTTGACAATCGTGATGGGCAAGTCATCACCGCAAACAAGGGTCATCTTAAGGTTGATTTAACCCATGAATTATTAAACCAAAACGGCGCACTCATTGGTGAGAATGGGCTGAGCATAGCGGCCAGTGATATCCAAAACCAGCAAGGAAAACTGGTGGCTCGCCACGGTGATGCAAAACTGGATGTGGCCAATGGTATCAATAACCAAGCAGGGTTAATCGCCGCAGAGCAACTGTTGCAGATGCGAAACCAAGCACTACAAAACCAGTTGGGGTATCTACAAGCCAACGCCATTGATATTAACACCCATAACCAGCGGTTTGATAATACACAAGGCTCGTTGTTAGCTCAGCAAACATTAGTGTTAAATAGCGGCCAAATTGACAACCAACAAGGCTCCATTCAATCCGGTAGTGACATGCTGATTGATACACATGGTGAGCAGCTCAACAACACTCAAAGCGGTGACAATAAAGGCATTTATGCACAAGGTGGGTTAGCCCTAACAACAGGGGAGCTCAATAATGAGCAGGGTCGACTTGTGACGAAAGACACGCTTAAACTGAACAGCCAAGGTGTTAACAACCAGCAAGGTTTAGTGGGCAGCCAGTCTGAGCTCTCAATGACAACGCAGCAACTGGATAACCGTGAAGGTGTGATTAAAGGCAACTCTGTGAGTATTGATACACAGGGCCAGAAACTGATTAATCTTGCGAAAAAAGCCGATCAAGGCATCTTTGCGAGCCAAAACCTAGCAATGACCGTTGGCGAGTTAATTAATCGTCAAGGTCAAATACAAGCGAACCAAATCGCCCTCGATAGCCAAAAAAATCGAGTTGATAATACTGAGGGTGAAATTCTTGCCGTCACTGATTTAACGGCAAATACGGGGGGGCTGGATAACCAAAAAGGCCGACTTCAAGCTGGGAAACAGCTCACACTCAACACCCATGGTGAGCAGATAAACAATAGCTTCACGCAAAAAAATGGTGGTTTATTAAGTGGGGGCAGTTTATCGATTGAAAGCGGCAAACTACTTAACCAGCAAGGGCAAATTCAAAGCACTGGGGCGGCATCACTCACTACGACAGGGGTTGAAAACCAGAACGGACAAATTTTTGCCGGCCAGTCGATGGATATTCATACCCAGCAACAGATATTGCTAAATCAGCAAGGGACATTAGCGAGTCATGGCCAGCTCGAACTGAATACAGGGGATTTAACCAATACCCAAGGTATTGTGCAAGGAAAACTGGGACTCACCGTAAATGCGGAGCAGGTTGATAACCAAAAAGGGTTATTACTGAGCCAATCAGCGTTAAAAGTGACAGGAAAAAACCTCGATAATACACAGGGGATTGTCCAATCTCAGGGAAATACAACGCTGGATATTCATCAACGGATTGATAACCAGCAAGGGCAGGTTTTGTCCGGTCAAAACCTGAACGTAAATACCCAACAACTCAATAATAATAGTGGTGTTATTCAAGGCCTCAATAATGTTGAATTGTCAGTAAAACAGCAAATTGAAAACCAACAAGGCTGGATCAAAGCCAATGAGAATCTTGATATATCTGCTCAATCTATTGATAATAAAAATACAGCTCAAGCAGGTAAAGGCCTAGAGGGGTTAAATGTTAGCCTCCAAACTGCGCGTTTAGATAACCAAAGTGGGGCGGTTCGTGCAGGGCAAGCGATTGAAGCGAATATCGCGCAAAGCCTGAATAACACTCAAGGGATGCTATCTGCGGGAACGGATTTGAATGTCACCGATAAAGCGCAAGGTAAAGCCTTAGTTATCTCGAATCAGCAAGGGGTGATAGTCAGTAATGGCTCAGCCACGATCGCGGCGAACCAGTTAACAGGTGAAGGGAAACTTATCGCGCAAAAAGCGTTATCGCTAACATTCAACCAACTTTTTGAAAATACAGGGCGCATTCAGGCAGGGGAAAACCTAACGGCTAATTTTGCACAAGGGTTTACTAATAAAGGATTAATTTCTAGCCTTGGTGAGCTGGCTTTAAATACAACGACCGTTATTAACCAACTTTCCGGTGAGATCAGTGGGCAAAATACCCGCATTAAAGCCAGTGGTCAAATAATAAACACTGGGCTCATTGATGGCGTGCTAACACACATTGTTGCTAATTCTGTAAATAACTTAGGAACAGGGCGAATTTATGGTGATTTCCTTGCCATCGCAGTAAATACCTTAGCTAATGATAAACAAGGGGATAAAGCGGCGGTTATTGCAGGGCGTAAAGAGGCCAATCTTGCGGTCGGTGCACTTTTAAACCGTGATCATGCTTTAATTTACAGTGATGGTGATTTAACCATCGGTAGCCAATTAAACGACCAGCTAAAAGCCACCGGTCATGCCAAAAGCGTGAAAAACCACAGTGCTAACATTGAAGCGGCAGGTAACCTTACACTAAAAACGGATTTACTTGAAAATAAAGATATTCATTTACAACTGACTGATGATGCGGTGGAAGTGAGCCGTGAGCACTTTGATTGGTTTGATTTTGGTAATGGGCGACGTTATAAAATTCAGCCGCGTAATGGCAATCAAACTCGTTATGCCATTAATGAAGATGGTACGCTGAACAAGGAAGTCGGTATTCACTATGAAAAATCCAATCGCTGGCGGATGTTTGAGTACGGTAACTGGACAAAAGATTTTTATGAATACGATTACGACCGTATCATTTATGAAACCCAAGTTATCAAACGCGATGCCGCATTGATTACCAGTGGAAAGCATTTGACGATTGATGGGCAGCAACTGAACAATGAAAATTCCCGTGTAGTTGCGGGGCAAAACCTGATTTTGACCGGCTATGAATTGACTAACGAAGAGGCGCAAGGCGTTCGCCGTACCGTGGAAAGTGGTAACACGATTTATCGTTACAAAGGTGGCGGCACATGGAAAACGCGAGAGTCGGTCTATGCCTACCAAGGGGTTAATAGCGAAGAAGATTTAGCATTACACCTATTAGAAGTTGCCGAGAACGCGGGGGGGATCAATAAAACTCAGCTCGATTCAGTCAAAGTTAACCAACTGGATGGGCAAGCCGAACGTGTTTCTGACGCCAATCAACAAGAAAACTCAGGTGCCACGGTGACTGAGCAGGTATTAAAAGACGGTAAAAACACGCCATTAGACCTGAAACCTGGTCAGCAAATGGAAGTGACGCAGTTACCTTCAATTTCAGACAAAGTGGATGTTAAAGACGACAAATCGGTTGACTCATCATTACACGCTGATGATGCCAATATCGGCAACGGGGCTGATATTCAAGGGCAAACAGATGCAGGTAAAGGGGAAAGCATCACTGCGGAGACCGGGCCTAAAGGAAAAGACAACCTCGATACCATGATAAGAACTGTTGGTCCAAACACTCAATTACCCGACAACAGTCTGTTTAACTTAACACCGGGTAGTGATAGCCAGTTTTTAATTGAAACCGACCCACGTTTTACTAATTACAAAAAATGGTTGTCGAGTATTGATATTGTCACCAACGAGCAATTGCATAAGCGCTTAGGGGATGGTTACTACGAGCAACGTTTAATCCGTGACCAACTGATTGAAACCACAGGGCAACGCTTATTAGGCAACTACAATAGTGATGAAGAGCAATATCGCGCGCTGCTAACTAACGGTGTTGCGTTTGGTAAGCAATTTAACCTGACTCCGGGCATTGCATTATCACCAGAACAAATGGCGAATTTAACCACTGACATTGTGTGGATGGTGAATAAAGAAGTCACACTGCCCGATGGACGCGTTGAAATGGTCAGTGTTCCGCAGGTATATGTCCGAGCCCGTCAAGGGGACTTAAACGGTAATGGCGCATTGTTAGCGGGGCGTAATGTTTCAGCTAACATGACTGGCAATATCCTTAATAGCGGTGAAATCAGTAGCCGTGAATTGACGGATTTACGCGCTGAAAATATCGAAAACAGCGGTCGCATCCAAGGTAAAGACGTACAACTTGATGCGCTAAAAGATATTAAAAATATCGGTGGGGAAATCCGTGGGTTAGATAGCGTTTCGTTGTCAGCAGGGCGGGATATTTTTAGCGAAACTGCGCAGCGTGGAGACGGCAAATCACAATGGCTCGACCGCCCAGCCAGTATTTATGTCACGGGTGATAATGGGCAACTTACCTTAAAAGCAGTACAAGATATCAACTTGATCGCCACAGACGTCGGCAATTTAGGCGTTGATGGTAAAACATCTATTATTGCGGGACGCGATATTAGCTTAGAAACTCGCGATGTTAGCTCGGCATTTGATTACACGCACAATTCAAGCAATTACTATCGTGGCGCTAACAGCACTGAAGTTGGCACACAAATCCAAACTCAAGGGGATTTAGCCTTATCGGCAGGGCAAGATCTTTCTGCCCGTGCAGCGAATGTATCAAGTGGCGGTGAACTGGCGATAAAGGTGGGTCGTAACATCAACATGACTTCGGGTATTGAAACCAGTGACTACGCGAAACACACTAAACATACAGATAAAGGTTTCTTATCAAGCACAACGAAAGAGACCCATGATGAAGTCAGTGAACGTACCGCTATCAGTAGTACGTTTAGCGGCGACAGTGTGAAAGTGACCGCAGGGAACAACGTCAATATCGAAGGGAGTAATTTACTCGGCACCCACGATGTTAATGTGACGGCTGGAAATCAACTCAATCTGACGACCTCTGATGAAGCGTCTCATGAAACGCATATGTCGAAAACAACCAAATCAGGTCTAATGAGTACCGGCGGCATTGGTTTTACGGTGGGTTCAAATTCACAAAAAGTGACTACCGAAACGGATAGCAACCAGAAAAAAGGCAGTGTGATTGGTAGTACAGCAGGCGATGTGACATTGACGGCGAGTGGCACGGCAAACATTCATGGCAGTGATGTGATTGCGGCGAAAGATATCAATGTGACTGGTAGTGATGTGAATATTACGGCGGCTGAAAATAGCCGTACCGATATCACTACCGTGGAAAGCAAATCCAGTGGGTTGACGGTTTCCCTCGGCGGTACAGCAGGCAGCCTGTTAGATGGAATGGCGCAGACCGCGAAATCTGCGAAACAAGAAGATGACGGACAATTAGCTGCGCTCAAAGGCATGAAAGCAGGGTTACAAGGCGTTCAAGCTCAGCAGGCGGGTGAGCTGGCTGGGCTGAAAGAAGGCGGCAGTGTGGCAGATGCCTTTGGCGTTAATGTGTCTTATGGCAGCAGCTCATCAAAATCCACCACGAAAACAGAGCAACATACAGCATCGGGCAGTAGCTTAAGTGCTGGTGACAATATTAACCTCACTGCAACAGGTAAAAAAGATGGCAGCCAAGGTAACTTGACAGTGCAAGGCAGCCAGTTAGATGCGGATAAAAATATTACGTTGACCGCCAAAAATGATATCAACCTGACCAGTGCCACCAACACGCAAAAAGTGGATGGGAAAAACGAAAGCAAAGGCGGCTCAATCGGTGCGGGTATCAGTACGGGCGGTTGGAATGTCAATGCGAGTGTGAATAAAGGCAGCGGCTTTGAAAAAGGTGACAGCCAGTCCTACACCGATACGGAAGTGAACGCAGGCAAACAACTGACTCTCAACAGCGGCAAAGATACCACGCTGACAGGCGCACACGCGAGCGGGGAAACTGTTAAAGCCAATGTGGGCGGGGATTTAACTTTATCGAGCCAACAACTTACTGATAAGTATGACTCAAAGCAACAGGGCGGCAGTTTAAGCGGCAGTATTGGAACAGGCTTAAATACCACCGCTTCGGTGAATGTTAATAAAACCGAGATGCACAGTGATTACCAATCGGTGGATAAACAAACGGGTATTAATGCAGGCAAAGGCGGTTTTGATATCACCGTCGGTAATCATACGCAACTCGATGGGGCGGTGATTAGTAGCACAGCGGAAGCTGAGAAGAACACATTAGATACAGGTACGCTGGGCTTTGGGGATATCAAAAATAAAGCTGAGTACAAGGTGGATAGCCAAAGTGGCGGCTTTAGCACAGGGGGCTCTCCATTTGCAGACCAGCTTGCGGGTAATGCCGCAGGCTCCTTGTTGACTAATGTGAATAACAAAGGGAAAGACAGCAATACGACACACTCAGCGGTATCAGAAGGCGAGATTACAATTCGAGATAAGGATAATCAGAAACAAGATATCAACGAGTTAAGCCGTGATACAGATAATGCCCATGAGAAGCTGAACACCATTTTTGATAAAGAAAAAGAGCAGAAACGGATTGAGCAGAATCAGTTGATTGGGGAAATTGGTCAGCAGATTACCGATGTTGCGTTGACCGAAGCCACCATTAACGCGACGAAAGAGGTGAATAAAAACAACCCAACGTTGACAGGCAAAGAACGAGACGATGCGATTCAAGCTGAAATCAATCAATCAGGTTGGGGCGTTGGCGGTGACAATCGTCGGATAGTTGAGGCTGGCACCGCGCTGGTCCAAGGCTTAGCCAGTGGTGATGTGAGCAAAGCCGTGGCGAATGCCAGCGCGCCGTATATTGCGAACTACATCGGTCAACATATCGAAGATGATAAAGCGAAGGTCGCTGCCCACGGTATTGCGAATGTTGCATTAGCGCTGGCAAAAGGTGAAAATGCGGGGGCACAATCGCTCGGTGCCATGACTGCCGAAGCGGTAGGGATGTTATCCAAAGAGCTATATGGAAAAGACCCTAGTAAACTGACGGAAGATGAAAAAGCCACTGTGAGTGCATTTGCAACCTTAGCCGCAGGTATTGCGGGTGGATTAGTGGGTGGCGATACATCCAGTGCCGCGAATGCTGCCGAGGCTGGGAAGACCACTGTTGAGAATAACTATCTCACGGGGGATGAAGCTCGCCAATTAGATAAAGATCTCGCTGCATGTAAAGCAGAAGGTAGAGATTGCCGTCCAGTTCTTCAAGAATATATTGATATTAGCAATAAAAATAGCCAAGAACTGATTGAAGCCTGTACGAGTGGGGGAGTCTCTTGTGTCTCATGGGAAGAGATGATCATGGGATATACTAATGTAGCCAATGATGAACATCCTTTACAGATACGGCTTGATGAGAAACTTAAAGACCCAGAAGCTGCCGCATTAGTTAATTACCTCAATGGTACTGATTTAAAATTCTTAAAAGATAATATTACGGAAGGCGATAGAGTATTAGATGTTGTGATGACTCCAACATCTTGGCCTGTCATGGTTCTAGGAACAAAAAACATTCTCACTAATAGCGTCACCAAAGGAAAGGAGCAATTAATTGCTGTAGGTGTTTCCGGAGTAGCAAATGCAGGGATTCAATACGGGTTTACTGGTGAAGTTAAGCTTTCTGATGTCATTGGTGCAGGTGTTATTGGATCAATTACAGCAGGAAAAGGTTACAACCCAACGGTAACATGGAATGCTTTAGGTGGATATTATCAAGCTGAAATAAAAGGCGATGATCCTTTCATTGGAGCTTTATTAAGTAAAGCAGGGGCATCTGTAGGTTATGCATCTGGTAATATAATTAAGATCCCATTTGATAAAAAACTGAACCCAATATCCAAACAGTATGAGTGGGAACCAACAGGCGTATGGACTATTACAAAACCTGTTCCACAAAATCCTCTACCATCAGTTGTTGGTAATGTGGGTGACTCTGCTGCTTCTGGAGCATTCAACGAAGGAATGAATGAAGCATTAAAAGATAAGAAGGAAAAACAATGATAAACAATAAATTCAGAGCTATTATTACTTTGTTTTATCTATGTGGCAGTCTTTTTATCGTATTATTCATGATAGCGGTGTTTTTTGGAGTATTTGGTTATTGGATTGGAGGTGGGAATAATATTTTTTTATTTTTTACCACCAAATTGTTTACTTATTTTAAAATAGGTTTAGTTGGGGGATTGATAGGTATACCTTTATGGTTTTTTTATTATCGTAATATGTAAGTAGGTTTGGCTAAATAGTAATGATATTTTCAGTAACAGAAAATATCATATTAATAAATGAAGATGGCAAGTCTGATTAGGGCTTGCCAATGATTTAAGCTGATGATCTATCATTTCTAATGTGGCAATAATTGTGGACTAATAACTACTAATTAAGAAAAAGCTCTCAATATAAAAATTAAATACATCGTGAATCTATAAATAATGGGGTTGAATTGATGTCAAGTTTCATTTTTCGATACTTTACAAAGAGGAAGGTTAGTCATGAAACATTTAATGTCAATCATGATTATTTTGATAATTTCAATAATGCGTTTCTGTTCACAAAAAATTTAGGCTTTAAAGAAAAATGGAATGGCGTTTTAAAATATAAAGAATATGATTATCAATATATTTTTAATAAAGTTTGTTCCCTTTCAGGTATATCCGATTTTTCGCCTTCCGCTGGACAGTGTTTAAAATGGAGTCATTATTTGCAACCTTATTTTCAGGATGTTTTAAAGTGTCGTGTATGGCTTACTATTGGACAACTTTGGAAAGAAGATACTCTTGTATATAGTCCATCAGTCGATGATTTTCAGCGATGGATAAAAAAAGGAATACAACCTATGGATTTTAAAAGTTATTCTGGATTTAATTTTCATGCTTGGCTGACAGTCGAAAATGGGATTATCATAGATATTTCTTTTATGAGCACGTTAGCACAGGTATTACCGAGATATTTTGGTGAAGCTTGTGGCCGTGTAATTTATGGGAAGCCTGAGTACATACTTCCTGAGCACAAATATGTACCGATGATTGTTGGCTGCGATATTGCTGAGAAAATAGAGGAATTATCTTTTATTGAATTTCTAGCTCACAATTATATTGATCTATATACTGTGCCTTTTGCTTTTATCCCTGATAAACAAAGCTAATCATAAATATTTATTCCAAACTACACATTATTATGTTGAATTTAAACCTGATTAGAGTGTAAGCTTATTATAAAAATAATAACCAACAACGAACTCACTGCCAAATACCCCTTTGGTTTTGTTTCCACCATGATAAGTTCCATCTAATGCACCTTCTGATATCCATTCTTACTCAGACAACTGGATGATGAATTGGCTAATTTACCCGTAACATAAACCCCATTGTCCGCTTGTGCGATATGACTAAGTAATATCGCAGTGACACCTAAGCCAAGTGTACTTTTTAGTAACTCCATACTTATTCCTATATATTTATGAATGTCCCTTCATCATGAAGAGGTTCTATTTAAAATTAGTGTTATTTTTAACGAAGATTGAACTTAGCACAAATTTTCTGATGATTCTTTATGCAAATGCTAAAAATTTAACGTGAGTTTGGAATAAGCAACTATTAGGTTTTTTGGGGGATATTTTAGTGAAAAATAAAAGAAAACCTTTAGGCTACCTTCACGGATATGCGTGAAGGTAGCTAGATTGATTTAGTTTGGATTGTGTTCTAACTCGCGAATATAATTAGCATGTTACTACATCATTTGTTCTTCCCTATAAAGGTAGAGAACTGCTCTACCATCATCATGTTATTCTACTTACTCTCCCGTGTGATAAACATATCCCCCACCGTAAAAAATGCCCCCTTGTTCAAGGCAAATATCATGCCCATAACGTTCATAATCAAAGTAGCGTAGTAAGTCACCGAGAGAGTCTAAGTCATAACAACCGCTTTCTTCAATCCAGTAATAACCTAAATCATATTCATCATTCACATCTTCTAATTGTTGGAAAGAATCTAAATTATCCGCTAAATGAATTAAATCATGGATTGAACTCGCTGAAGCTCCGATTTCAATAGCTGCCTGATAAAGGTCAATTTTATCAGGCGATAACATGGCTAATTGGATGGCTAACTCGTTCAACTCATCTAAAAGGCTATATTCTGAAATGTAGGAGGAAAGGCCATCAATTGAGGATTCATAGTCGGTCAAAAAATACTCTTCATAGTGAATACCATCAATACCAATACGCACTAAACAGTGTTCGATATCTTTTGAGGTTGCTGGAAGCTCAAGCCACTCACCAACTAGTTCACCTTCGTTATATTTTCCTAAGTTCGTAATAAAAACAGAAATCACCCCCGATTTTAGGCATGGGGAAGCCGTCGCTGTTATGCGCATATTCATGTCCTATTATTGATGTATTGTGATTTAATTAATGGCGATATTTTGATAAAGGGATCTATTTCCCTTTAGAAGATGATATTGATATAAAAAGTCAATCAGCTGAAAACAGACAATCTGTTTTAAAAATGATTAATGACGGTTTAGAGCAAGATAATGAGTTGCCTTACAATCCCGATAACATGTTATGCTTTCTATCATGATCTCAATTTGCGCGGGTTAAAACGAAAAAAGCCCCTGTCCAATAAACTAGGGTCAGTTCAGACTCACAGACTCCTAAGATATGAAACCCCATCAGGGGCTTCCGTTAACTTATCGCTATCAATCAAACGTGTATTCACACTCGATACATTCATAACGATCAAATACCACGCCATCTAAAGCTGAACCACTCACAGCCCCAGCAGTAGCTCCAGCGACTAAACGTCCAAATAGAGCGCCTACCGCAGCACCAGCAATCGTCCCTACAACAGGAACAGCAGAGCCGATAGACGCTCCAGCTAGTGCGCCTGATACGCCACCAGCAACAGCTCCGGTCTTTTTCCCGATATGACGTTCACGAATGCGAGTTGAATCGCAGGCCGGGCAACGAATGTAATTTTCCATGATAATTTCCTTTTAGGTTGATTTAAAAGCAAAAAAGCCCCTGTCCGTGAGGACAGAGGCTTTCAGTGATAAAGTTTTTTTATTGAATGAGATGTATTACGATAAATCGTGGTTAGTTATCATGCGTTTTGACGATGAAAATTCCCATGAACAATATTGCCACCATTTCTCAATGAATCGATATAGTCGGCATACTACCGTAGTATTCGACTCCTCGTATTGAAAATGGATCTCCTATATGACATGGCTAAAGTTTTAGTGACTCATTGGATTATTCAACTTTGCAAAGTCGAATGGCGAAATAGTTTGTTCCCGATTAGCATCCAAATAATCAGCCCACCATTGCACCATTAATCGACGTTCATCAATATGTTCTGCCTTATGAATATAAGCAGCCCTCACTGAGTTACGTTCTTGGTGGCTCATCTGACGTTCTACGGCGTCCTTAGACCATAAACCTGATTCAACTAATGAACTACACGCCATCGTTCTAAAACCGTGTCCACAAATTTCAGTCTTCGTATCATAGCCCATGACGCGTAAGGCTTTATTGACTGTATTTTCACTCATGGGTTTAAAGGGATTATGAGCGCCCGTTAGGATCAATTCATGTTCACCCGTCCATGCCCAAATTTCTTTCAGTATAGTGATGGCTTGGTGGCTAAGGGGAACTAAATGCGGAGTGCGCATTTTAGCGCCTCTGTGTGAGAATTTAACGCCGGGTATAGGCTTTCGCTGAGCAGGAATAGTCCATAAGGCTTTATCGAAGTCAATTTCAGACCAACGCGCATAGCGAAGTTCGCTTGACCTAATAAACACTAATAAATTTAATATCACGGCTAGGCGAGTGACGGGTTGCCCTTTATAAGCATCGATACGGGCAATGAGTTCAGGTAGACGGTCAAGGTTAAGAGCTGGACGATGTTGGCGTTGTACAGTCGTTACAGCCCCTGCGGTATCAATAGCAGGGTTATAGCCAATAATACCGGATTGCACCGCATAACGCATGACAGCAGCGATACGTTGCTGTAAACGCGCAGCTATCTCATAAATCTCTTTACTTTCTGCTGCACGGATAGGAATAAGCAGGTCAGGGGTTTTGAGGGTAGTGATATCGCGTAATCCAATATAAGGAAAGACATGCGACTCCAAACTCTTTAAAACCTTTTCACTGTGTGATTCAGACCATTTTTTATTGCTGGCATGCCATTGTCTTGCGATGGTTTCAAAAGAGAGGTTAGCATCAGAAGCTGCTTTAGCCACACGTTTTTGTTCGCACGGGTCAATACCGTCAGCAATCAACTTTCTTGCTTCATCACGTTTTAAACGCGCCTCTGATAAAGAGACATCAGGGTATAAACCCAATGCTAAGGTTTTCTCTTTACCTAAGTGGCGGTAGCGTAATCGCCAGTACTTAGAACCATTAGTGTGAACCAATAAGTGTAGACCTGCACCATCGGTTAATTTATAGGATTTCACATCGGGTTTCGCCGCCCGAATTTTAGCGTCAGTCAGTGCCATAGTGAGCTTCCTGAAAGATAAAGTGGGTACAAAATTCTATCGAACTAGTGTATACCCGCAATTGTACCCACGCAATGGGGTTGATGTGGGTAGAATCGAGTAGAATTCAGTGGAGTTGAAACTTTGGGAGAGAGTTGATTTTAGCGGGCTTTACAAACAAAAACAGACGTCGGTTGACGTCTGTTGATAATAAGGTGGTGCCCGGACTCGGAATCGAACCAAGGACACGGGGATTTTCAATCCCCTGCTCTACCGACTGAGCTATCCGGGCAACGAGGCGTATTAAACCTGATTTCACTGTGGGAGTCAAGGTGAATTCAAAAAACTTTCTATCAGATGCGCTTTTTTTCAACATGTTAGCCAACGATTGAACAATTAGCATAATAAAAAGACAATGAAATAAAAAACACTCGAAAGCGCTAGGCTTAAACGAGTGTTTTCTGTTCATACAATGACAAGGTTAGCGACGATAATTTTTTTGCGCTTTATTAACTTTGATTAGATAGTTACGCGATTCGGCTGCTGGGTGTTTTGTTGACAACGTTTCATAGACTTCACCAGGTTCCAATTGATTAATTTTTTGTGCAGCGGTCTTTTTATCGCTATGGAAGACTCTTAGTACGCTACCTGCACCGCCATTATAGGCCGTGATGACAGCATAACGGCGTGAGGTTGCATTTTGAATGTCGCCTAAATAACTGTTTTGTAAAATTGCCAAGTAAGCTGTACCGGTATCGATATTTTTTTCTGGATCGAAGAGGTAACTACGGCTTGGTACACCTGATTTACCTTGGGAACGGAAAACATCTTTTCCTGCCGTGTTTGGCATAATCTGCATTAGACCTAAGGCATCAGAACGGCTGACTGCATAGGGGTTAAAGCTCGATTCGATTTGCATAATGGCTAAAATAAGCGATTCATCGACACCATATTTAGCCGAAGCCTTTTTGATAAATGGCAGGTATTTATGGGCACGTTTATCAAGGTGGTTAGGGACGAGTTGCATCGTGACAGACCAGACAACATTCATTCCTGACTGCCGGCGCTGCATTTTATTATTAATTAGATAATCAGCGTATTTAGTTGCACGCCATTCCCAGCGAATGGGTTCGCCAGTATTATCTAATACCTGACCAAATAAGAACGGCTCTTTACTGTGAGGAATATCGTTAATATCTGAGTATAGGTCAATGGAGTTGGGATCATCACCCATTAATAAGGTTGTGATGATGGCTTTTTTCAGATGTTCTGAAGGCTCTACGGCGGAAATGGTTTCAACTGTGATAGTCCCTTCATCAAAGTTTATGTGGCTCCGAGTACGATACTCATCTGTATATTTCACATAGTCTTTAGGACCGGCAATAAGAACTTCTTTGATCCCCCAAATATTTTCGATATTGTGGGCAAATTGCCCCATAAGAATATCGAACCCATTGGTGTCTTTCACATAGTTAGGATTAAAATCAGATTCTTTCTTGCTGGAGCAGGAGATGAGTAGAGGCACCAGCAGTGTTAGGGCTAACAGTTTTTTCATACATTCCACAGTATTCAAGCTAATGGTCTACCGAATAACAGGTAGACCGATTGATTATTTTTCAGGTGTATAGCCGTCGATATGGATATCGTGTCCTTCAAATAGGAACTTTATCATCTCTTGTTCCAGCATTTTACGATCATCAGGGTTCATCGTATTCAATTTTTTTTCGTTGATCAGCATGGTTTGTTTGGCCATCCATTGACCCCAAGCTTCTTTGGAAATTTCATTAAAAATACGTTTTCCTAGCTCACCCGGATATAGCTGAAAATCTTGTCCTTCAGCATCACGTTGTAAAAAAGTACAAAAAATTGTTCTACTCATTATTGTTTCCTCAGAATATCAGGCGGCACGGCAAGCTGTTGAAGTAAGCTTTCAACCGGCGCAGCTAGGCCGATTGTTGCACCGAGATTTAAGTTATACCAAAGTCCTTTGCCTTCATCCATGGCTGAAGTAAATGCCTGAATATTAACTTTAACAGGAATAATATCCAGATGAAAATGGCTGAAAGTGTGGCGAAACGCAATTAATTGTTCTGGAGTGTCATGTTTGATCCCCGTTTGCGCCAGCCATTCATGCATTTGTTGCTGTGTTTCGAATTGCGGGAAAGCAAATAAGCCTCCCCAGATACCTGACGGTGGACGTTGTTCCAACCAAACCTGTTCTCCGTGTTGCAGAATGAGGAACCAAGCCGTTTTTTCAGGAATTTTTTGTTTCGGTTTTTTACCCGGATAGTTTTGCCATGAATGGTTGGCGTATGCGATGCAGCCTAACTGTAGTGGGCATAATTCACATTTAGGCTTACTACGGGTACATACCATGGCGCCTAAATCCATCATGGCTTGGTTAAAGAATTGCACGCCTTCGTTGGGGGTGACTTTAGCGCTGATTTCCCATAGGCGATTTTCCACTTCTTTTTTTCCCGGCCATCCTTCAATAGCATAGCAACGAGCAAGTACTCGTTTAACATTACCATCAAGAATTGGGTAGTGCTGTTGTTGTGATAGCGACAAGATAGCGCCTGCTGTTGAACGGCCAACTCCGGGAAGAGCGACAACGTCATCAAATGAAGTTGGGAATTGACCATGAAAACGTTCAGCAATCACTTTTGCGGCTTTATGTAAATTTCGTGCACGAGCATAGTAACCAAGACCCGTCCAAAGGTGTAATACCTCATCGAGGGGGGCATTTGCGAGCGCGATGACATCAGGAAAACGGCTGATAAACTTTTCAAAATAGGGGATAACCGTACTTACTTGGGTTTGTTGCAGCATGACTTCGGAAAGCCAGACATGATAGGACGTCTTTTCTTTTTGCCATGGCAAAGTTTTACGTCCATATTTGTGATACCAGTTAAGCACGGCGAGCGAAAATTGTTGAGCTTCCATTGAGTATATTGTTTTTATCGGTAGTTCTATTAAAAGTCAGTGATGCTCAGGATTGCAACATAGACCGAACACACTGTAAACCGCTTATTGTGTGCTAGAGTGTAAAGTTATCCAATTTTCACCTGTAACTTTGGTGGAGTTTTGATAAACTCCCTGCTCTTTAATATATACTCGCTATGCTGCACGGATGTTGGACTTTGTTTGGCTACCTTGTTGAGCTAGCTTAGTGGTGTCGCTATCTGCGCACTTTGAGATATCGGTGTTAGCCTCTCAGTGGACTGAGGGAATTAGAGTATGCAATCTATTTTATTCGTTGTGCTACTGATACATGGAAGAGAGTAGACAGATACAGTCATGTTTCGCTTATTTACTTGATTAGGCAATTAATTCGTAGAATTTTTATATTATGATCAATAACGTCATCTCCCCAGAATATAATGAAGAAGGGCGGGTTATGCGCCGCGTTCGCAGCTTTGTTCGTCGCCAAGGGCGTTTGACGCAACGCCAAGAAGATGCGCTACAAAGTGAATGGGCGGCAATGGGTATCGATTTTGTCGCACAGCCTTTAGATCTTGCAGCGGTTTTTAATAATCAAAACCCTGTTGTGTTAGAGATAGGTTTTGGGATGGGAGCCTCTTTGGTCACTATGGCTTCACAAAACCCTGAAAAAAACTTTCTTGGGATTGAAGTTCATGCGCCGGGGGTTGGAGCATGTCTTGCTTCAGCAAAAGAAGAGAATGTGACTAATTTGCGTGTGATGTGCCATGACGCGATTGAAGTTTTGGACCGTATGATCCCAGATGAGAGCTTATCGATGGTTCAGTTATTTTTCCCAGATCCATGGCACAAGGCGAAACATAATAAACGTCGTATCGTTCAGGGGCCTTTTGCTGATAAGATCCGCACAAAACTTGCTGTAGGTGGGTTTTTTCATATGGCAACGGATTGGGAGCCTTATGCAGAGCATATGTTGGAAGTGATGACTCATGCGCAAGGGTATAAAAACTTATCAGCATCTGGTGATTATGTTCCTCGTCCAGCAACACGACCAGAAACAAAATTTGAAAAGCGTGGCCAGCGATTAGGGCACGGTGTATGGGATTTAATGTTTGAGAGGACAAAATAATGGCTAAGCAACAACGTAGTCGTCGTTTACGCAAAAAATTACGTATTGATGAATTCCAAGAGTTAGGGTTTATCGTAAAATGGAGTTTTGAAGAAGGCACTCCAATTGAAGAAGTTGATCGTGCTGTTGATGCACTGATTGCGGAAGCGATTGAACCGAATGGCTTAGCATTCGAAGCGAGTGGCTATATGAGCTGGGAAGGTATTGTTTGCTTGCAAAAAATTGGTAAGTGTACCGAAGAACACCGTGCAATCGTGGAAAATTGGCTGAAATCAAAAGGCATGAAAGACATCGTTGTGTCTGAACTATTTGATGTTTGGTGGGAATAAGTTCTTAACTAGGTAATCAATTTATTTGGTTTCCTCGTTTTACGAACTCTAACGGTTGTTACGACCAAAGGCATCCTTAATGGATGCCTTTGTTTTCTGGAGTAAAGCGCAGTGAGTCGTCTGTTTTCTAATCAACTATTGAATGATATTTTAGATCAAGTGCGACCATTGATTGGTCAAGGTGCAGTTGCCGATTACATTCCTGCATTAGCGAAAGTCTCTCCTCATCAATTGGGGATTGCGGTGCACACCGCAGAAGGTGAGACTTTTATGGCAGGAGATGCTCAAACTCGTTTTTCGATCCAATCGATTTCCAAAGTGCTTAGTTTGACTTTGGCGATGACGCGCTATGAAGAAGATGAAATTTGGAGTCGAGTTGGGAAAGAGCCCTCGGGTTTACCTTTCAATTCCTTGATCCAAATCGAAATGGAAAAAGGTATTCCGCGTAACCCGTTTATTAATGCAGGGGCTATCGTGATTACGGATATGTTGCAATCACGGCTAAGTGCACCGAAACAACGTATGCTGGAGTTTGTCAGAAAACTGGCTTGCGAACCAGATATTAGCTATGACCTTGAGGTTGCGCGTTCAGAACTTGAGCATGCAAGCCGAAATGCCGCAATTGCTTTTTTAATGAAATCCTTTGGTAATTTTGAGAATAATGTCCTTACAGTTCTCGAAACTTACTTTCATTATTGTTCTCTCAGTATGAACTGTGTAGAGCTAGCGCGCTGTTTCTCTTATTTGACTGCGCAAGGGGTTTCAGCTTGCTCGGTTGACCCGGTTATTACGCCATTACAATCACGGCAAATTAATGCGTTAATGATGACTTGTGGTATGTATGATGGCTCTGGTGAGTTTGCTTTTCGCATTGGCATGCCAGGAAAATCCGGTGTTGGCGGTGGGATCGTCTGCATTGTACCGAATCAGTTCTCTGTAGCGGTATGGGCGCCCGAGCTAGATTCCGCAGGGAACTCGCTGGTGGGGTGTGCAGCGTTAGAATTATTATCAAAACGAATTGGTCGTTCAGTGTTCTAGTTATCACCAAAGATAAAACGATCGAATAGGAGTTACTATGTTACGCCGTACTTTAATTGCATTCTCATTATTGGCTTGTGCAACCAGTCAGGCCGCTGACTACAAATGTTCAGTGACACCTAAGGATGATATCTTTATGACTCCTGAAAATGTGCAAGTTATCGGACGCAGTGGTGATTTGAAAATCACTCCAAATGGTGATGTGACCCTTAATGGTCAAAGCATTACATTGACTGAACAGCAAAGGCAGCAGGCTATTCGTTACCAAACGGCTGTTCGCAATGATCTTCCATGGATTAAACAGGAAACCCAACAGAAACTGTCTGTATCAAAAAATACGCTCGATAAAGTGGTCATACGCGTTATCGGAGAAGATAGTAATGTACGTAAGCGCCTCTCAAAATTAGAAAATGACCTTAATGGGCAGATCAACCAAGTGATTGAAACTCGCCCAAATGGCTATGCTTTTCACCATGACGCAATAAATAAAGTTGAAACTCAAGGGCGTCAATTAGTGAATGATAGCTTAGGGGGAATATTACAAGACAGTATTAATGAAATGGGGCGTAAACAGCTACTCTCAGGTGGAGATAGCAGCAAGGCCTTACAAGGACTGCTTGGAAATCTAGGTGGCTTGCAGCAAGACTTAGAAGCAGAATGGAAAAAGCAAGAGAATAGTTTCCAACAATTTGGCCAGCAAGTTTGCGGCAAAGTGACATCGTTGGAACAACAACGAATTGCCTTGATGAATGCGCTTAAGTAAAAACGGAATAGGCGTTTTTTAAGTCATATTAAATTGTTAGGTAGCCGTGTTTTTTATCGCATTGCTGCCTTCTATTATCTTTATTGCAAAAATGTGATGTTTTTATCAATAATAATAATCAAAATGAAATTGATTCTTATTTAATTGACTTATTAACAACTCACTCTAGAATGCGAGTTTGGTTTAGCGACTTAACTGGTATTGTTTATATGAAAAAATTCATTCCTGCTGTACTTGTTTCCTTACTTTCTTTTTCCGCGCCGTATGCACTGAGTGCAGAATCGACAGTCTTTACGCCAAATGCCGTCATTGCACAAGGCACTGAAAAAGTGAATATCAAACATGTGTCTGGAGAAACTGAAGTGAATAAAGCGCCACAGAAAGTGGTTTTATTCGATTTCGGTATCTATGATTCCATGCAAAAGCTAGGATTAGGCGATAAAGTGGTGGCTTTGCCGACAGGGAATGCACCTGAATATGTGAAAGGCAGTATTCCAACAACGATGCAAAATGCAGGTGGAATGAAGCAGCCAGACTTGGATAAAATTGCTGAATTGAAGCCTGATCTTATCGTGATTACAGGCCGTCAAGGCAAATCTTATGAAGCGTTATCGAAGATTGCACCAACAGTTAATTTAGGGACAGATAGCAAGCATTATATTGATTCAGTTAAAGCAAATATCAATCTAATTGGTGAGCTTTATGGCAATCAAAAAGCGGTAGAAGAACAGTTGGCACAACTGGATAAGTCGATTGCTGCTGCACAAGAAAAAGCGAAACAATCGAAATCTAACGTGTTAGTACTGCTACACAATGATGGCAAGCTAATCCCGAATAATCAAAGTGTTGTTTATGATGTTGTGAAAGCACAACGTGTTGAGCTTCCTGCTCCTGCTGAGGCTGATAAAGCTAAGCGCCGCGTTGTTGATACCAAAACGATAGCACAAGCAAATCCTGATGTAATTTTAATTGTGGATCGTAGCGAAGCAATTGGGGCGGGTAAGCTGGATAAAACGGTTTTTGAAGATCAAAACATTCAAGAAACGAAAGCATATAAAAATGGTAAGATCACCTACCTTAAATCGGATCTGTGGTATTTATCCGGTGGGGGCTTAGTGAGTTTGACCGAACAAGTCAACGAAGTTGCCAAGGCATTATAAGGATAGAAACCCACGACATGCGTGGGTTTTTTTATATTGGCTGAAAGGGGTTATTCTTCACTAAGAAAAAGTTCTAATAATGAATTTAGAAATAATTTACCGTGTTCGGTCATCTGCCACTCATGCTCAGTTTCGGTGATATAACCTTTAGCAATCGCTTCATCAATTGAGCTTCTTACTACAGATTCAGCTAATCCAGTATACTCACTAAATTCACATCTAGGCATCGCTTCTAATAACCGAAAGCGGTTCATAAAGTATTCAAACGGCCTCTCTTGGTTAGCAACGTCATAGGATTTTTGTAAATAACGTCCTTCCATATAGCCGCGAGGGTGCTTGGTTTTGATCGTGCGCAAGATACGCCCATCTGAGAATGAAACCTTACCATGAGCACCACAGCCGATACCAAGGTAATCACCAAACCGCCAATAATTAAGGTTATGTTCACATTGAAAACCAGGCTTAGCATAAGCTGAAGTTTCATATTGTTCATAGCCGGCGGCGATTAATAATTTATGACCTTCTGAGTAAATATCCCACAAGGTATCATCATCCGGTAGCGTTGGGGGACGAGAACCAAACTGTGTATTAGGTTCGATAGTCAATTGATACCAAGATAGATGAGGTGGCGCTAATTCAATCGCTTGGCGTAAATCCGATAACCCTTCATCTCGGGTTTGTGAAGGTAACCCATGCATTAAATCTAAGTTAAAACTACGTAGATTGAGTTGGGTTGCGAGCTTGGCTGCCCGCTTAGCTTCTTCGGCACCATGGATCCGCCCTAGTGTGATTAGTTTATCGTTACCAAAGCTTTGTACGCCTATTGAGATTCGGTTGATACCGGCTTTTTGATAACCTGAAAAACGATCCGCCTCTACGGTTCCGGGATTGGCCTCCATCGTGACTTCAGCATCTGGAGAAAGGTTAACGCGTTGTCGTACACCGTCCATGAGTGATTGCATTGACTCGGCACTTAAGAGACTCGGGGTGCCACCACCAATAAAAATAGTTTTGATGGTGCGATCACCGATTAATTTGGCGTCATTTTCTAAATCATGTAATAGGTGCTCAACATACTCTTGTTGGGGGATCTCCCCCTTCAGAGTATGTGAGTTAAAATCACAATATGGGCACTTTTGTACACACCAAGGAATATGGATATACAGACTAAGAGGGGGGAGCTTAAGCATTTTTGAGTGCATCCAATAGCATTGCTAACGCTTTACCTCGGTGTGAAACAGCTTGTTTTTCAGCTTTAGTGAGTTCGGCTGAAGTACAGTTCAGTTCGGGAACATAAAAAATAGGATCATAGCCAAAACCCCCTTGTCCACAAGGCTTATGGGTAATCACTCCTTGCCAGCGACCATGAAACACCAGTGGCGTTGGGTCTTCTGCATGGCGTAGATACACTAACACACAATTAAATTGTGCCTGACGTTGGCCATCAGGCACTGATTTCATGGCATCCAGTAATTTATGCAGGTTTTGTTCATCACTGGCATCTTCTCCAGCATAGCGTGCGGAGTAGATGCCAGGTGCACCACCAAGGGCATCAACTGAGATACCTGAATCATCAGCAATCGCTGGAAGCCCTGTGTGTTTAGATGCATGACGAGCTTTTAAGAGCGCATTTTCAATGAATGTTAGCCCTGTTTCCTCAACAGACTCTACACCGAGTGAAGTTTGGGCAACAATATCCATACCAAAATCACGTAGTAGGTCTGCAAGTTCATTCACTTTTCCCGGATTGCCGGTTGCTAAAACAACTTTTTGCATTATTAATGACTCTTTATTACATCACACCGATAGAGTAGAGAATACCCGTCAATGTTGGGTCAATCATGAGTGACACATCTAAACGCAGATAATTTAGAGCAATCAAGATAAACATCACAATCATTGCAGAGAAATCTAATCCACCCATTGCAGGGATGATACGACGGATTGGCGCCATTAAAGGCTCTGTTAATTGGTACAGTAGGTAATCAACAGAGTTGCGGCCTTGGCTCACCCAGCTCATGATGGCTCTGATTAAAATCATCCAAAAGATCAGTTTACCTGCATAGGTTAATAACAAAATAATACCAATAGGAATGACGGTGATCCCGAGAATTGGCAATGTGTTTGTGAGTGATAAACTGACAACGATGCTCACTAGCGCTAAGATAAATGCAACCACAACAGATGCGGTATCGATAGGGCCAATAGCAGGAATAAGACGACGCAATGGTATAACAATAGGCTTAGTTATCTTTGCCACAAACTGTGAGAACGGGTTGTAATAATCGGCTCGTACCCACTGCATCCATACACGTAGCAGCAGAACAAAAATATAAAGTTGAATAAGAGTTGTTACGACAAAAAGTAAGGTCTGCATGTCTCGTCCCACTGTTAATTAAAAAAGTTTTTCCATTTCTTCTGCTCGTGAGATAGCACTCTGCATGGCTTTTGCTACCGTTTGCGGAAGACCTTGATCATAAAATTGAGCCAATGCCATTGCGGTTGTTCCCCCTTTCGAGGTGACTTGCTCACGTAAAGTGGCAAAGGCGGTATCATTCTGTGATTTGGCGAGTGCAATTGCACCTTCAGCGGCATCTAAGACTAATTGGCGTGCTTGTTCTGCACTATAACCGAGCTTTTCAGCCTCTTGCTGCATAGATTCCATAAACAGGAAAAAGTAGGCTGGTGAGCTACCTGTGATTGCAATAATACGGTTAATTTCTTGCTCTTGTTCACACCAAATCGTTGAGCCAACACTCTGCATCAACTGTTCTGCGAATTGTTTGTCTTCTGCGTTAATATGACTTTCAGTAAACAAACCACTCACACCTTTACCAACCAGTGACGGTGTATTTGGCATAATGCGCACCAATTGTAATGGCTGAGCTAAATAATCAGAGTAACGATGGGCAGGGATCCCCGCGGCAATGGTCAGTACCAGCTTCTGGCTAAAATCAACCTCTTTTTGTAACGGTTGGCAGACCTCTTCCATCATTTGTGGTTTGACTGCGAGTACCACCACATCGGCTTGTTGTACTGCTGACAAATTATCACTATGACTAATAACACCATATTGTTCGGCAATCTTATCGCGGCGAGTCGGTGTTGGTGAGCAGACGGTGATCATCGAGGCTGGATAGCCATGGTTAACCAGTCCCGCAATAATAGCGTGGGCCATGTTTCCGGCCCCAATAAAGGCAATTTTGCGATGTTGCATGCTGTTCTCCTTATACATTGTGATAGTCACGGGCACCAAAAATCGCTGTTCCGATTCGAACAAGGGTTGAACCACAATGGATAGCGGCGGTCATATCATCAGTCATTCCCATCGACAAAGTATCAACGCTAGGGTAGTGAATTTGTAATTGTTTATAGGCTTGCTCCATTTTGCGAAAGGCTTCGCATTGGCGTTGATAGTCGGTTTCGGGAGCTGGAATTGTCATCAAACCACGAAAAACTAAATTTGGCATTTGGCTAACTTGCTTCGCCAGATCAGCCAATTGCTCTAGTTTTATGCCTGATTTGCTATTTTCATCACTGATATTAATTTGGATTAATACATTTAATGGTGCTTTAGTGCTTGGTCGTTGATCATTAAGACGCTGGGCGATTTTCTGCCGATCTAAGGTATGGAACCAGTCAAAATGTTCAGCAACGAGGCGGCTCTTATTGGATTGTAATGGGCCGATAAAGTGCCACACAAGATCTTGCCTATCCGCAAAAAATTGTATTTTCTCAACACCTTCTTGAACATAATTTTCACCGAACTGACGCTGTCCAGCCTCAATTGCCGCCAAAATGGCGTCACAAGGCTTGGTTTTACTGACAGCAAGCAGTGTTATGTCTTGTGAAGAGCGATGGCATTCAGCAGCCGCTCGTTCAATGCGAGCTTTTACATCAGAGATATTACTTTGAATGGTCATTATTCTGTTCAATTACATTAGGTGGATAATCATAATCCCCATAGTGTAAAGCATATTGCTCGATAACGGCACCTTTGCGTGTATAGATTGAAAAAAATTACATTTCGAAAGAAAACGGTCATCTTAAAGGTGCTGTTCAAACCAACTTTCTAAGATAACAACTGCGGAAGCGGAATCCACTTTACCTTTACTCAGTGCTCGGTAGCCACCGCGCTCAAAGAGTTCCGCTTTTGCCGCAACGGTAGAAAGGCGTTCGTCATGCAATTCGACTTTGACGCCAAAGCGGCCATGAATACGATTGGCAAAGTTACGTGCTTGGCTGGTGACCAGTTGCTCGGTACCATCCATATTTAAAGGCAGGCCAACAATCACCAATTGGGGTTGCCATTCTTGCAACAGTTTTTCTATTTGTTGCCAATCAGGGCGTCCATCATTGGCTTTTAGTGAGGCGAGTGAACGAGCTGTTCCTGTAATTTCTTGCCCTACGGCGACACCGATACTTTTAGTACCAAAATCAAAGGCGATAAGTGTTCTGCTCGACATTATGCGTGTCCTGCTTGCATAGAAATAGTATGAATGTTAATCCCTAGCAGATTTGCCGCTGCCTGCCAGCGATCTTTTATGGGGGTATCAAATACTAATTCAGGGATAGCCTCAACCGTTAGCCAACTATTTTCCATGATTTCACTTTCCAGTTGGCCTGGCTCCCAACTGGCATAACCCAGTGCGACGAGTGATTGCATTGGATGCTGATCATTACCTAGCGTTTCTAAAATATCTTTGGACGTTGTCACCATCATATTGTCATTGAGGTGCAAACTTGAAGCAAAGCCTTTAATTGGTGTATGAAGAATAAAACCATGTTCTTCCGCGACAGGGCCACCAGCAATCACCGGTTTTGCTAGATTGCTCGCATTAGTACTCGTTGAAATGGTGATTTCTAATTTTTCGAGCATAGCGCTGACGGAAAAATCATCAATTGGTTTATTAATGACAATTCCCATCGCACCCTTTTCGTTGTGCTCGCACACATAAACAACGGATTGCTCAAAATAAGGGTCGGTGAGTGTTGGCATTGCTATCAAAAAATGGTTCTGTAAGTTCATAACTATTTGGCTTATAACCTCTTTTAGTCGATATTTTGAAGAAAAGACCTATTGTAGGTCTTTTCTTATAAGTAGAGTGCTACTTTTTGATATCACGCTCAATTGCGTCCATCAACATACCTGTAATCGATATATTGTAAGCGGCTTCAATTTCGCGCGCACAGGTTGGGCTGGTGACGTTAATTTCAGTCAGTCTGTCACCAATAATATCCAAACCAACAAAGTATAAGCCTTTTGCTTTCAATGTTGGTGCAACAGCACGGGCGATTGCCCAATCACTTTCACTTAATGGGCGTGCTTCACCTCGGCCACCAGCCGCTAAGTTTCCTCGTGTTTCCCCTTGTGCGGGAATACGGGCGAGACAGTAAGGTACTGGTTCTCCATCAACGACGAGTACGCGTTTATCGCCATCTTTAATCGCGGGGAGGTAGTTCTGAGCCATGCAATAACGTGTCGCATGTTCGGTGAGCGTTTCAATAATCACGCCAACGTTAGGATCATCTTGTTTCAAGCGGAAAATAGAAGCTCCACCCATACCATCAAGAGGCTTGAAGATGACATCGCCGTGTTTTTGATGGAATTCGCGTAATTGTTTAGCATTACGAGTCACAAGCGTGTCAGGCGTTAACTCTGGGAACCACGCAGTAAACAGCTTTTCATTACAGTCACGTAAGCTTTGTGGCTTATTGACGATCAGTGCACCAGCCTGTTCTGCTCTTTCAAGAATATAGGTGGCGTAGATGAACTCTGTGTCGAAAGGTGGATCCTTACGCATGAGAATGGCGTCTAGATCACCAAGCGCAATATCTTGCTCAGATGTAAACTGATACCAATTATTTGGGTTTTCTTCGACCGTGACCGTTTTTGTTGTTGCGCGCGCTTCACCTTGATACAGATAGAGGTCGTTCATCTCCATATAATGGATTTCATAACCACGACGTTGAGCTTCCAGCATCATAGCAAAACTAGTATCTTTTTTGATTTTAATGGATGAAATTGGATCCATTACTATACCGAGCTTGATCATTTTTTCTCCTTAACCTAGATCACCTAGGCGCACTTGCAGTGCAGTGATTGCAGTGAGCGCAGTCGTTTCAGTTCTTAATACCCTTGGCCCAAGTAAAATATCAGTAAATTGATAATTTGCTGTCATGGCGATTTCGTCTTCACTCAGCCCACCTTCAGGGCCGATTAACAGTCGAACTTTATTTAATTCGGCCGGTAATGTATTGATGCTTTGTGTTGCTCTTGGGTGCAAATTCACTTTAAACGCCCCATCATTTTCAGCGCACCATGTCTCAAGTGACTGAATAGGCCGAATTTCTGGTATACGGTTGCGGCCACATTGCTCACAGGCGGCAATAGCAATTTTTTGCCATTGTTGTAATTTTTTTTCAAATCTTTCCGCATCAAGTCGAACACCGCAACGTTCAGATAATAAAGGCGTGATTGTATTAACACCCAGTTCTACTGATTTTTGAATCGTAAATTCCATTTTTTCTCCGCGAGAGATCACTTGCCCAAGGTGTAAATCCAATGGAGACTCTCTGTCATCAAGATGACCGCTGATGACATCGACGGAGACTTTCTTTTTTGTGGCTTCTACTATTTCAGCGTAAAATACCTGATTACTGCCATCAAACAGTTCCAGTTTTTGGCCAGCGGTCATACGAAGTACGCGCCCGACATGATTGGCTGCATCATCGCCAAGAGCGATTGTTGTGTTAATGTGTAGTGGCTCTGGGTGATAAATGCGTGGGATGCGCATAAGGTTTCCTTAAAAATACAAGGTTAAAATACCGATAACAAAGTGAAAATATGGGGGGGAAATCCCCAAAAACAAGGTTAGTGTCTTAGTTTATCGTGATCTCATAAATTTTTGTAGTCTGGTTTGAGTTGTATTTGTTGAGTGAATAGCCGTCAACTATGCAAAGCTATGTAGAATTATAATGGATAAAGCGAGCATTTTTGTCGGAATAATAGTGTAGGGGGAACCATAAAGTTACGGTATATTCATCTATGACTCCATAAGGGAATAAGGAGAACATGTGATATTACTTGTTGAAAGGCTCTACCAAAAAATTATCCATAATTTATCTATATTATCGTTTGGTTATATTGATAGTGTTATGGCACCTATTTTTTCATTTTTTACCGTATGTCGAAATTATTTTTGTCCCATAAGAACAGGTGTCGGTGTTGAAGGTTATTTTTTATTAAATACATGTGGTTATAAACTTTTATTCTTGCTTTTTATCCTTGTTTTATCAGTAAAAATCACACGATGGATTCTAAAGAATATACCTGTTAAGTATTTTAATGAGAATGAAATTAATATTAGTAGTAAATGGTTGTATTTAGTCTATTTACATTTGGTTGTGAGTGTTTTTTTATTTAATCATGAAGTGATTTTAATTATTTTATTGAGTGTTTTTTATAATTTAATTGTTAGTTTGTTTATTATTGATATTAAAATAGGTTATTTACCGGATGTGTTAACTTATCCCTTACTATGGATAGGCTTGCTGTATCAAACATGTGCTTCTCAAGGCAATGTCGTTTCAGCAATTTATGCCGTGGTGGTCAGTTACCTCTCTATTATGTTGATAACCACTATGGTGGAAAAAATTCGGCAATCCCCACAAATGGGGAGAGGCGATTTTAAGCTTATAGCCGCTTGCGCTGCATGGTTGGGCCTTATGGATTTACCTAAGTTTTTTGCTTTGGCAGCGGGCCTTGGTTGTGCTTATTATGGGGGTGTTTATCTCTTTTATCGGCATAAAACAATCACCCATATTCCATTTGGCCCTGCAATTATTATCAGCGCAAATTATTGGTTATTTTTTCTGTTGATAAACTCATGACTTATCGATGCTACAAATGAGTGACTTATCATTGATTTTCAGCCACTAAAGAATCTAAAAAATGCTGCCATTTTTTCGGCTCACCTAAGTAGTTCTGTAGTGGAATGCGTAGCCATTTATCCGATTGTTTTATGAGTAAAGTAGGGAAGCCTGACGAGTTTGATTGTGTCAGTAATTGGCGGCTATGCTGAATGTGACAATGCAGCTTTTCACCTGTGAATTGTGCATAGTCTGAAAGATATTGTGTGGTATCTAACCCAATTTCCCGTGCGATTTCTGATAATATTTTAGGGTCGCTGATATGGCGCCCAGAAATATAATGCGCTTGCTGTATGGCTTGCAACATAGTAAGTGCTTGATGCTGTTTTTCGGCCGCCAGTATTGCTAACAACGGAGGGGCTGAGCCAAGTATGAGGTCAGGCTCATGCAACATGGCTAAATAACCCTCACCAAAAGTTTGCCCTGTCATGGCTGCAATACGTTTATCGGACTGGATGATATGTTCACGAAATTGGCTATCCATCTGTAGGCGTGAAGTGCCAGCGAGCATACCTCCACCATGTAGTGCTAAAGCAATATCAGGATGGGTATTGGCAATTTGGATAAGTGGTGAAGCACCATAGCACCAGCCACACAGGGGGTCATAAATATAATGTAAAGTGATTTTATTCATCGGTCATCCTTAGGTTTTGTTTGGTTTGATTGGTCTATTTTTATGGGAATAGACCAATCAAAATGAGCTTATTGTGGCCACTGCATCTCGCCTTTAATAACTTTAGCGCTTAGTTCTAAACTCGATTTGTCATCAAGATTTGGGTAAGCCTGTTCCATTTTACTCGTTAACATTTTGGCATCCTGACTTTGTTCAGCCATTGTTTCAAAAGTCTTTAAATAATTTTGGGTGAAGGTGACTGACGTTAGATCCCTTTTTGAATTTCCTGTAAAGTGCCCCGGTACAACAATCTTAGGGTTCAAAGCCTGAATATTTTCTAACGTTTGTTGCCAATGTTGGCGTGACTCTTTGGTTTGCGTATCTGCAACCCAAACGTGAATGTTGTCCGAGACAACGACACCACCGACAACAGCCTTCAATGATGGGATCCAAACATAAGTACGTTCAGGGGCTGGGCCATCACTTCCTTTAATCAATAATGTTTCACCTTCGATAGTAAAACGGTCTCCTTGTATTACATCGGGAACAATGAGAGCTGCTGGCGCTTCATCTTTCAGTATTGTCCGCCAGTACGCGAGTTTACTCTCTTTTGACGCTTTGATAGCTTCGACAGTTTCTTGGGTTGCGACCACTTTTGCATCGGGAAACGCTTTAATAATGGTGTCTAACCCAAAGTAATAATCTGGGTCAGAATGGCTGATATAAATGGTTGTTAGCGTTTTATTGAGCGCTTTGATTTGGTTAACAAGCGCTTGAGCATCGTTTTTTTGGAATTGCGCGTCTATTAGTATCACTTCTTTATCGCCGCTGATGATTTCAGAAGAGACAGGGAAGATGCTGTTATTTCCGGGATTATACACATCCAGTTTTAGTGTTGCGGCTTGGGTAAACGCGGTCGTTAGTGTAACGAATGCCGTTAGAGCGACGGTGCGGAGTTTCATTCTTTATTCCTCATTATTATCTTTGTTTCGTGTTTGGTTCGATGAGATGTATATTAAATTGCAATAATGATGAGAAAAACGTCATAATTAGCAAATGTTTGTTGCATAAATCGGTCAAATAGATGGATAGACTCACAGCGGTTCAAGTGTTTATTAGTATTGTTGAGCAGGGCAGTATGAGTGGTGCTGCTGATAAATTGGATATGTCGAGGGCAATGGTAACTCGCTATTTGGCTGAAATGGAGCAGTGGGCGGGAGTACGCTTGTTAAATCGCACGACAAGAAGATTAAGTTTAACATCGGCTGGTGAGGGCGTTTATCAGCAAGCGTTAAAATTGAATGCACTTTCTCAGATGTTACCTGTTCAACAACAGCATGATGCGAATCAGCTATCAGGGTTAGTGCGTATTAGTTGCGCCCAATCTATTGCCAGTCAGGCCCTCTCGGTTGCGATAACGGAGTTTTTACACTCTTATCCGAATATGGCAATTGACCTCAGTGTGACGAATAAATCGGTGAACCTGATTGAAGAGCGCATTGATGTTGCGATACGAATTACTAACCAATTAGAACCCAGTCTGATCGCCAAGCCACTTTCAACTTGCCATTCTGTGGTGTGTGCTGCGCCATCTTACTTAAAAGATAAAAAACTCCCTACTAAACCAGAGGATCTAGCGCCCTTAGAGTGTCTAACTTACCATTTTTTTGGTCGTAGCCTTTGGCATTTTGAAAAAGCGAATGAGCCTTTTTCTGTATTGGTCGGGGGGCGTCTCAGTGCCGATGAATCTGTCTTTTTAGCGCAAGCGGCGCTAAATGGGGCGGGAATTACACTGCAACCTTATTTGTCCGTCAAAAAATATCTGGAGTCAGGCGAGTTAATTCAACTATTGCCTGATTACCAACCTCAGCCGTTAGGTATTTATGCAGTATATGCTAGCCGTCAAAACATGCCGACAACATTAAGAGCCGTATTGGATTTTCTGGGTCATTGGTTTGCCACCTCTGAATATTGGTTGTCATTGATGCAGCAACGCGGCGCTTAAATCACGCTCAGTTTGAGCAAATGACGCTTTTAAATATTGAGTGAAGATATCAGAGAGTTGTGATGACGGGCGATGAACAGGCTTAATGAAACTCACAGTAAAAGGAATTGAAAAACTTAATGGGCGAATAATTAATTTACCTGCGGACTGCTGGTGGAAATCCAATGCTGTTATTGGATTTACGATAGAAATACCAATGCCTTTGAGAACCATTGCACAGATAGAGGATGCAGAATGAGTTTCCATCACCATTTTTCTTTCGATTTGATGTTGGGTAAAAATGGTATCGATCAGTTGCCGATAGCTATCTGTCAGCGACAGACTAATAAAAGGTTGATGCAGAAAATCAGTAGGCGTTAGCATTCCTTTCTTTTCAAGAGGGTGTCCTGCTGGCAATACACACACTTCATTAAGTGACCCTAATGTGAGTTGTTCGGTACCCGGAGGGGGTTGTAAATGCTCAGTTAAACCAAAATCATAACGCTGTGCAGAGAGCCATTCTTCCAGAATCGGAGATTCTTGTGGGATCACGGTAAGACTGACGTCTGGGTAATCAGCCATGAAGGTTTGACATACATTTGGCAGTAAAGATTGAGCAAAAGCCGGTAAGCAAATAACCGAGAGCTGTGTATTATCAAAGCGTCGGATCGTTTGTGCTGAATTTTTTATTCGCTCTAAGCCATAATATGAACGTTCAACTTCTTCAAAAAAACGTAGCCCTTGTGCTGTAGGGCGTAATCGGCCTTTGATACGATCAAATAATTTAAATTGTAGTAGGTGTTCTAGGCGAGCCAACTCTCGACTAATCGTCGGCTGTGAAGTGTTCAGCAATAACGCGGCTTCCGTCAGATTTGGGGTGGTCATAACTGCACGAAAAATTTCAAGGTGTCGCCAAGAGAGAGTTTGCATAGTGTATTGACCATCCTATATCAGAAATGAATAGATTTTAGCAAAATAGATATTTTTTTTCCCTGCCTTTCTCTGAATAATGGAACGATAGAATAAAAATTTATCGGCGAGAAAAACATGACCTCATTTGCAAGCACCACAAGCTCATATTTAACACCTGAAAATTTAATCTCCTTACCTGAGCAATTCGGTACACCTGTATGGGTATACGATAGTTCAGTGATTATTGAACGTATCAATCAATTGAAAATCTTTGATACCGTGCGTTTCGCTCAAAAGGCATGTTCAAACATCCATATTCTACGACTAATGCGTGAGCAGGGCGTTAAAGTTGATTCTGTTTCACTGGGTGAAATAGAGCGTGCGCTTGTGGCGGGTTTTCAAGCGGGTCGTGAAAACGCAGAAATTGTGTTTACGGCTGATGTGCTCGATAGAGCGACGTTGGCTCGAGTGACTGAGCTGGATATTCCGGTCAATGCTGGCTCTATTGATATGTTAAGCCAAATTGGTGAGAAAAAAGCGGGTCATCCAGTTTGGTTACGCATTAATCCAGGTTTCGGTCATGGTCACTCACAAAAAACCAATACAGGTGGTGAAAATAGTAAACATGGTATTTGGCATCAAGATCTGCCTGAAGCTCTTGCCCAAATTCGTCGTTATAACCTGTCGTTAGTTGGTTTACATATGCATATTGGCTCAGGGGTTGACTATCAACATTTAGCGAATGTCTGTGATGCAATGGTTGAGCAAGTCGTGTCATCGGGTGTGGATATTCAGGCTATTTCAGCGGGTGGTGGATTATCAACGCCATATCGGGAAGAAGATGAGTTGATCGATGTCCAGCATTATTTCAGCTTATGGAATCGTGCTCGCCAACGTATTGAGCAGCATTTAGGCCATACCGTTGAGTTGGAAATAGAACCGGGGCGTTATTTAGTGGCAGAGTCTGGTGTGTTACTCGCAGAGGTTAGGGCAGTTAAACATATGGGGAGCCGCTATTATGTGTTAGTGGATAGTGGTTTTAATGATTTAATGCGTCCAGCCATGTATGGAAGCTATCATCATATTTCAGTCCTGCCTGCGGATGGGCGTTCGCTGGATAATGCACCACAAAAAGAAGCGATTATCGCTGGGCCTTTGTGTGAGTCAGGTGATGTATTTACTCAACAAGAAGGCGGCATGGTGGAAACGCGTTTATTACCAGAAGTACAAGTTGGTGATTATTTAGTGTTTCATGACACCGGTGCATACGGTGCTTCAATGTCTTCTAACTACAACAGTCGCCCATTATTACCCGAAGTGCTACTCGTTAATGGTAAACCAAAACTTATTCGTCGCCGTCAAACCATCGAAGAGTTATTGGCGTTAGAGCTTTAATTCTTTTTGATTTGGATACTACCTTGATTGGTAGTATCCGCTGTACTTATTATGTATTCAGTGAGAAGAAGTCAGTATGGAGACATTTATGCACACATGCTCACTAATTGCTAAGCATTCCATTGTGCTTAAGAAATCTGTTGAGCTGAATGGAAAATACAAAAATTAGGCAATTAAATTGTTGGTTAATGTTTCTTGACCGAGAAAAAACTCGTTGATAATAAAATAAAGGAAACTAAATTCTAGGTTGATATGGGTGTAAACGCGGGGGTATATCCAGTATTTACGGGTATTAAAAAGATTGGTTGGATATTGTTAATAGAATAGACTTTGACATAAACAAAAATAGTATGTCGCTAGCCATAGTGATTTTAAGTGATTTAGAATGATTAAAACCACTATGACAATGTAATACTAGTTTTAGCTATTAGTGTTGGCTTTGTGATGCAATGCTTGCTAACGTCGCCATCATCGTCGAGAAAAAGAATAAGAAAAATATCACAGAAAATACAACTGTAATAATAAAATAAATTAATCCAGCTCTATTCCAGGTTTCTTGTACTTTCATGAAGGTTTCTGCTGAATCATAATCACCATTTTTCCAAGCCCATTCATTACCTTTGAACCCACAAACAAACATCCATATTAGATTAAAGAATGGAATTAGCATTAATAACGGCAAGTACGATTTATTTCCAAACCCCCATATGATATTGAACATAAATGCACCCCAGTTCCAACGCTTAATTCCCTCTGGTACTTCTTTATTCGAATAAGACATTTTATATCTCCAGTTCTAAAAATGATAATAATTGATTTCACTAACCATAGTAAAAATAGTCTCGTATTCTAATATAAGAAATTCTTAAGTTAAATTTATTTGTGTAATAATAATGTTACTAAAGATGTAATTACTCTTTAGTGGAGATATTTATCGTTGGATAGTGACAGTGGCGAGGCGGTTTGATGAAAAATAATAAAAAACTAGCCCAATATTAAGGGCTAGTTTTTGTCTAATTTAAAATAACCTAATTAAGCAGCTTGTTTCTTTTTAGCTTGCTTGTCATTTTCACCTTCAGTATGAGGATTTTTTGTACTAGCTGTTCCCAATGCTTCAAAATCAAATTCATCAACATTGATGGTACGTAGACGGCTAGCCTCAGCCTTGCGCAGAATATCTGCTTCTTCTTGGGTGATAATATTTTCAGGCAACATTTGCTCAGCTAATTTATCTAAGCGAGTGAAGCTGAATTTACGTTCTTTCAAGCGACAAATTCGTTCAAAAATAGGTTCTGCCGCGATAATGTCATACAGTGCCTGATTCACTAAACCATGAGGGTTATGCTCTGTTGGTGTCAGATACTGCCCACGGCCAATTCGGTCACGGGTTTCAGACGGTTCCATTAGCAGTTGTGCTAATTTATGGTCAAGGCGATCCGATGGCGCTGACATAGCACGACCTGTAGGGAATAACGTAATACGCATCAAGCCTGCAACCATTCTATTTGGGAAGTTTTTCAATAAATCGTCCATCGCTTTTTCAGACTGATACAGACAATCTTCCACGGCCCATTTGACTAATGGTAAATCCGCTTTTTGACGTCCTTCATCTTCATAGCGCTTCAGTGTCGCGGTCGCCAAATAGAGATGGCTCAGAATATCACCTAAACGGGCTGAGATTCGTTCACGACGTTTCAAGCTTCCCCCTAGCACCGCCATAGAAATGTCAGCGAGTAGAGCAAGGTTTGCACTTTGGCGATTTAACATCTGATAGTAGCGACGTGTCTCATCTTTTGTTGGGGCACTACTTCCACGACCATTGGTTAAACCTAACCAGAAGCTGCGGAATTGGTTACTAATAACGTGACCAATATGACCAAACACGGCTTTATCAAATTTATGTAGATTATTATCTTGAGCTGCGGCCATCTCTTCCAGTACATAAGGATGACAACGAATTGCGCCTTGGCCAAAGATGATCATGCTACGGGTTAAAATATTCGCACCCTCAACGGTAATGGCAATAGGAGCACCTTGATAAGCTCTACCGACAAAGTTAGATGGGCCAAGACAGATACCTTTACCACCGGTAATATCCATTGCATCAATCACTGAGTGTTGTCCTCGGTGAGTACAGTGATATTTAACGATAGCAGAGAGAACCGCAGGTTTTTCGCCTAACATAATACCAGAGGTAATTAATGTCGCCGCTGCATCCATTAGGTAGGAGTTACCCGCGATACGTGCGAGAGGTTCTTCAATACCTTCCATTTTACCGATAGGTAATTTAAATTGACGACGGATATAGGCATAAGCTCCCGTTGCCATTGCAATACTTTTTAAGCTACCCGTTGAGTTGGATGGCAGAGTAATACCACGGCCAACAGATAGACATTCAACCAGCATGCGCCAGCCTTGCCCTGCCATTTTTGGACCACCAATGATGTAATCGATAGGAACAAAAATATCTTTTCCACGAGTAGGCCCATTCATAAACGGAATATTCAGTGGGAAGTGGCGATGACCAATTTCAACACCTGGGGTATTGGTTGGAATCAAGGCACAAGTGATCCCTAATTGTTTTTCACCCCCCAGTAAGCGATCAGGGTCTGACAATTTAAATGCAAGTCCAAGTACTGTTGCGATAGGCGCAAGCGTGATATAGCGCTTGTTCCAGCTTAGGCGCATACCTAAAACTTGTTCACCTTGCCATTCTCCCATACAAACCACGCCTGTATCAGGAATGGCGCCTGCATCGGAGCCAGCTTCAGGGCTTGTTAGTGCGAAACAAGGGATCTCTTCACCGGTCGCCAGACCCGGTAAGTAGCGCTGTTTCTGCTCTTCGGTACCGTAATGCTGTAGTAACTCACCGGGACCAAGGGAGTTAGGTACACCGACAGTAATAGCAAGAATACCTGAAACACCAGCCAGTTTTTGTAGGACTTGAGATTGCGCATAGGCGGAAAACTCAAGGCCACCGTATTCTTTTTTGATGATCATGGCAAAGAAGCGGTGATCACGTAAATATTGCCAAACTTCAGGAGGAAGATCAGACAATTCATGACTGACAGCAAAATCATTAACCATGCCACAAACGGTTTCAACGGGGCCGTCTATGAAGGCTTGCTCTTCAGCCGTTAGCTGAGGTTTAGGGTAATTATGTAATTTATTCCAATCAGGCGCACCGCGGAAAAGGTCGCCTTCCCACCAAGTGGTTCCAGCATCGATAGCTTCCTTTTCGGTACGAGACATCGGAGGCATCACTTTTTGGAACATTTTCAGGGCGCGAGCTGAAAATAGTGATTGGCGCACTGGCGTAAAGACAAATGGAAATAAGACTAGCGCAACTGGTAGCAGCATCCAGTAACTCCAGATATCGAGTACGCCCATCACTGCGGTATAGGCAAGTAACAGTACAGTGCTAAGCGCCAATGATGTTTTGTGGTAGCAGAGAATACCAATTAATACGAGAAATAGAATGATACTGAGTAGGGTCATAGGAAAACTCCTGTATACTTGTAAGAGGTCTGACCTGTTGTTTATCTAATCTATAACCTTTAATAAAGAATTAGCAACACATTTACATCTTAATTACAACTTGGCTCACAAAATCACCAAGTAACGCCCTGTAACAGTTTCAGAAAAGAAGAAATAACGCCGTAAAAAAAGCGTCAAAGCGAGAAAGGGGGATAAAAAGCACGGATTAGTGCTAAATGCTTAAATCAAACATAATCAGATGTAGAAAGAAAATGTACCCTGTGTAACAATCTGAGGAGTAAAGATTAATTACCTATCTTCAGGCCGTTTATCACGGCTCAGAAACCGTTAAATTTAAGGGGAAATCTCATGTATCAAGATCTGATCCGTGGTGAGCTATCAGAAGCAGCCGATACGTTGGCAAAATTCCTTAGTGATGATGCAAATATTCAGGCTATTCAACAGGCTGCTGTATTATTAGCAGACTCCTTTAAAGCGGGGGGGAAAGTCCTGTCATGCGGTAATGGCGGATCTCACTGTGATGCTATGCACTTTGCTGAGGAGCTAACAGGACGCTATCGTGAAAATCGTCCGGGCTATCCAGCTATCGCGATTTCTGACGTGAGCCATTTATCTTGTGTCAGTAATGATTTTGGTTATGAATATGTATTCTCTCGCTTTATTGAAGCTGTCGGTAAAGAAGGAGATGTTCTTCTTGGGATCTCAACCTCAGGCAATTCAGGCAACATCATTAAAGCAATTAGTGCTGCTCGTGAAAAAGGCATGAAAGTGATTACGTTAACTGGGAAAGATGGCGGCAAGATGGCCGGGAGCGCCGATATTGAGATTCGCGTGCCACATTTTGGTTATGCAGATCGTATTCAGGAAATTCATATTAAAGTGATTCATATCCTGATCCAATTGATTGAAAAAGAGATGGTTAAATAATTCTCTGGCAAGAGAGGGTCTTAAAATGTGCGAGTTACTTGGCATGAGCGCAAATGTGCCAACAGATATTAACTTTAGTCTCAGTGGACTGATATCCCGAGGGGGGCAAACAGGCCCACACAAAGATGGTTGGGGGATCACGTTTTATGAGGGGCTAGGGTGTCGTACGTTTAAAGATCCTCAACCGAGTTTTATGTCTCCAGTCGCACGTTTTGTACAGGAATACCCGATTAAATCGGAAACGGTAGTCGCACATATTCGCCAAGCAAATCGTGGAGACGTTACATTAGCCAACACGCACCCTTTTACACGAGAGTTGTGGGGACGTAATTGGACTTACGCTCATAATGGGCAATTAAAAGGTTATCGCTCGCTGAATACAGGGAATTACCGGCCTATTGGTGAAACTGATAGTGAAAAAGCATTTTGTTGGCTGTTAAACCAACTCGCCATGAAATACCCGCGAACCCCCGCTAATTGGCCTGCTGTTTTTCGTTTTATTGCGATTTTAGCTGAACAATTACGCCGTAAAGGCGTATTTAACATGCTATTGTCTGACGGGCGTTATTTAATGGCTTTTTGCTCCACTAACCTTTACTGGATCACGCGTAAAGCACCGTTTGGTAAAGCGAAATTACTCGATCAGGATGTTGAGATTGATTTTGAAAGTTGCACAACACCCACGGATATTGTTTCGGTGATAGCTACCCAGCCACTTACTGGAAATGAAAGTTGGCATAAAATTGAGCCGGGTAGTTTTGTGCTATTTCACCTCGGCCAGCGTATATTGTGATCGAAGTCTCAATAACTTATCTTGTGTTTCTGGCAAGCTATTAACGGCATATTTTCCTGATGTAACAGAGATTTGTGCGGGCTTGCCTACATCATGAAAGTAATCATAAGCAGGTTTTAATTGCTGCCAGAAAGCGTAATGGCTTGAGTTTCGATGAAGTAACATATTTTCTTTTGTCATGCGAAAAGGATAGATGCTGACATCAATAGTGTTTTGACCATTTTTAAAAGCGGTCTCAACAGCTTGATAAATTTCACTCATATATTTATCGGTCATTGCATAGCATCCAACAGACACGCAGTCACCATGTATCATAAGGTAGTTACCTTCATAGCCTTGCGCTCGATCGAACTCGTTAGGGAATCCTAAATTGATAGATCGGTAATACCGACTGTTTGGATTAAGTTGAGAAGCGGTTATTTGATAGAATCCCTCGGGACTTTTTAAATCGCCTTCTAGCTTTTTCGGACCTAGCCCGCCAGAAAACTTACAAATTGGGTAAGTTTTAGACAGATTATACTTCCCATTTGGCGCTTTTTTATAGAGTTCTAATATGCCTTCTTGCTTAAATATTTGAATAAAGAGGGTCGAATCTTGTTGGTTAATCGTTTTACTATTAAGTAAAAATGAATGATTATTCGCTTCAGCAACGAGAGCTTGTAGAGAAAATAGGATAAAACTAAAGCTAATAAAGGTATTTTTTTTCATGCTTAAGCCAAATAAGGTTGAGTTTTTTTGTTTAAAAAAAAATCATTTTAGCGATATTTTAAACGAGCAGATAGTGATTTGATATAGTCCATTAATAATTTAGTGATGAATCGATATTGTGTGAAAAACGGACAGCGTTCGATAAATGTGAGCTAAAACCTCGTTTATTACGAATGATTGCAAGAAAAATTGAAAATTTATTGTTATTTGCTTGAGCTAAGTCACTTGAATATCCGGACAGAAGTCGGGGGAACTGGTAAAATTACGAACGGCAGAATAAGAGAATAGTGTCAAAATATCGAGAGAATTATTTGCTTGAGTTATGGGAGTAACTTGAGCTGTTTTTATTTACTGAGTCGCTATGGTCCTTCACCGGATCATTAGCTTAGGGTTAACTTAGAAACTTGTGCAGATCTTATGATTAAAATTAAAAAAGGCCTCAACCTTCCTATTGCAGGTGAGCCAGCCCAAGTAATAGAAGACGGCCCGAAAATTCAACACGTAGCATTGCTAGGTGAAGAATATGTCGGAATGCGTCCTTCTATGCTGGTGAAAGAAGGTGAGCACGTAAAAAAAGGGCAGGTTCTTTTTGAAGATAAAAAGAATCCAGGAGTGTTATTCACTAGCCCAGCCTGCGGTAAAATTATTGCGATTCATCGTGGTGAGCGTCGTGTCCTCCAATCCGTTGTTATTGAAATTGATGGTGACGAACAAGAGACCTTTGCTTCTTACAATAGGGATGAATTGGCAAGTTTGACTCGTGAACAAGTCGAAGAAAACTTGGTTAAATCAGGCTTATGGACAGCATTAAGAACCCGTCCATTTAGCCGTTCACCTGAACTAGGCACCTCGCCTGCCGCTATTTTTGTGACAGCAATGGATACCAATCCACTGGCGGCTGATCCGCTGGTTGTCATCCGTGCTCAGCAAGAAGCCTTTAATGACGGGTTAACCGTTCTGTGTCATTTGACTGAAGGTAAAGTGCATGTATGTCATGGTGCAGGGGATTTACCTAAGTCTAGTAATCATCCGCAAGTCGCTTATAGCGAATTTGCGGGTCCTCACCCAGCAGGGTTAGTTGGTACTCACATTCATTTTCTGGAGCCTGTCAGCATTCAGAAAAAGGTATGGCATCTTAATTATCAGGACGTGATTGCATTTGGGAAGTTATTCACTACAGGTTATCTATATACTGATCGCGTAGTATCACTTGCCGGCCCTCAGGTTGAAAAACCGCGTTTGATTAAAACACGTCTTGGCGCTGATCTGTATGAATTAACCAAAGGTCAACTCAAAGCAGGCGAAAACCGTATTATCTCTGGCTCTGTGCTATGGGGCGTAACCTGTGATGAAGCGCATCATTATTTAGGGCGTTTTCATAATCAGATCACCGTGTTACGTGAAGGTCGTGAGAAAGAGTTGTTTGGTTGGATTTGGCCTGGTTTCAATAAATTCACTATCACCCGTACAACCGTTGGGCATTTCTTGAAAAATAAACGCTTTAATTTCACCACAACGATGAATGGTGGAGAGCGTTCAATGGTGCCAATTGGTAACTATGAGCGGGTAATGCCTCTCGATATTATGATAACCCACCTCCTACGTGACCTCCTTTCTGGAGATACGGATTCTTCTCAGGAATTGGGATGTCTAGAGTTGGATGAAGAAGATCTGGGGCTGTGTACTTATGTATGTCCGGCCAAGTATGAATATGGCCCAGTACTTCGTGATGTACTCACCAAGATTGAGTTAGAAGGGTAATTCCATGGGGTTGAAAAATTTATTTGAAAAGAATGAGCATCATTTTGAGCCTGGTGGAAAGTTAGAAAAACTCTATCCATTATTTGAAGCTGTTTCGACAGTTTTCTATACACCAGGTACCGTCACCAAAGGTCGCTCTCACGTTCGTGACACGATAGACCTTAAACGTATGATGATCCTTGTTTGGTTAGCGGTGTTCCCTGCAATGTTTTGGGGAATGTATAATGTAGGAAACCAAGCTATTCCTGCTCTTTATCACTTATATAGTGGTGCTGAGTTACAGCAGGTATTGGCTGGAGACTGGCATTATCGTGTTGCTCAGTTTTTAGGTGCATCCATTACGCCTGATGCAGGTTGGGGAAGTAAAATGCTGCTTGGTGCAGTGTATTTCCTGCCTATCTACGCGGTTGTTTTTGCGGTTGGTGGTTTTTGGGAAATTCTGTTTTCTCTTATCCGTGGCCATGAAATCAACGAAGGTTTCTTTATATCCTCCATTCTGTTCGCATTAATTGTTCCGCCTACCATTCCATTATGGCAGGCAGCATTAGGGATTACATTTGGTGTGGTGATAGCGAAAGAAATTTTCGGTGGTACAGGGCGTAACTTCCTTAACCCTGCACTTGCTGGACGTGCTTTCTTATTCTTTGCTTACCCCGCTCAAATTTCTGGGGACTTAGTTTGGACGGCTGCTGATGGTTTCTCTGGTGCAACGCCACTTTCTCAGTGGGCGACTGGCGGTGAACATGCTCTAATGAATACAGTATCAGGTGAACCTATCACTTGGATGCAAGCATTCTTAGGCAATATGCCTGGTTCTATTGGTGAAGTTTCCACATTGATGATTTTTATCGGTGGTGCATTCATCATTTTCTTCCGTATTGCTTCATGGCGTATCGTTGCTGGTGTTATGGCTGGTATGATCGCGATGTCTTATCTCTTTAACTTTATCGGTTCGGATACAAACCCTCTCTTCGCAATGCCATGGTACTGGCATATGGTCTTAGGTGGTTTTGCGTTCGGGATGATCTTTATGGCGACAGACCCTGTTTCTGCCTCTTTCACAGATAAAGGTAAGTGGGCTTACGGTATTTTGATCGGTGTTATGTGTGTGCTTATCCGTGTTGCAAACCCTGCATATCCGGAAGGTATGATGCTAGCAATCCTGTTCGCCAACTTGTTTGCTCCTCTGTTTGACTATCTGGTCGTTCAAGCAAATATTAAACGGAGAAAAGCCCGTGGCTAATGAAAAAACAACCAATAAAGATAGCGTCGGCAGAACGTTCATAGTCGTTTTTATTCTATGTCTAGTGTGTTCTATCGTCGTAGCGGGTTCTGCTGTAGGTTTAAAGTCTAAACAGCAAGAACAAATTTTATTAGATACGCAACGGAATATTTTAAGTGTTGCTGGTCTCTTACAACCGAAGATGACAGCGGAAGAAGTGCAAAAAATTTATGGCGAACGTATTGAGCCTAAATTATTGAACTTCAAAACTAATGAACTTTCCGACAGCACCAGTCGCTATGATCTTAATAGCGAATTGCGCAGTGAAGAAACGAGCATTGCACTTTCTCCTGCTGAAGACATTGCGAAAATTCGTCGTCGTGCAAACAGTGCTGAGATTTATCTTGTCAAAGATGATCAAGGTAAAGTTTCACAAATTATTCTACCTGTTTATGGCTCAGGGCTGTGGTCTGTCATGTATGCCTTCGTTGCAGTCGACATTGATGGCGTAACTTCACGTGGTATTACTTATTACTCTCACGGTGAAACACCGGGTCTAGGGGGGGAAGTTGATAACCCACAATGGAAAGCTCAGTGGCCGGGTAAAAAACTCTTTAATGAGCAGGGTGTTCCTGCGATAAAAATTGTTCGTAGTGGCTCAACAGATAGCCCTTATGGTATCGATGGCCTTTCAGGTGCAACGCTAACTTCAAACGGTATTCAACACATGTTTGATTTTTGGTTAGGCGACAACGGCTTTGGTCCGTTCCTGAAAAAAGTTCGTGAAGGAGCGCTGAATAATGGCTGATTCTAAAGAAGTAAAACGCGTACTGCTTGGGCCTTTGTTTGATAACAACCCAATCGCACTACAGATTCTTGGTGTATGTTCTGCATTAGCAGTAACAACCAAGCTGGAAACGGCTGTAGTGATGACGATTGCAGTAACTTTGGTCACTGCATTTTCTAACTTTTTTATCTCATTAATTCGTAACTATATTCCAAATAGTGTGCGGATTATCGTTCAGATGGCAATTATTGCTTCTTTGGTTATTGTTGTTGACCAAATTTTGCGAGCCTATGCTTATGAGATCTCCAAACAGCTCTCTGTATTCGTTGGTCTTATCATTACAAACTGTATTGTTATGGGACGTGCTGAAGCTTACGCAATGAAAGCGCCACCTGTAGAAAGCTTTATGGATGGTATTGGTAATGGCCTCGGTTATGGTGTTATTCTGATCCTCGTTGGTTTTTTACGTGAACTATTTGGTTCAGGCAAACTGTTTGGTATTACCGTTATGGAATCATTGCAAAATGGTGGTTGGTACATGCCTAACGGTCTGTTCCTATTAGCACCTAGTGCATTCTTTATCATTGGTATGCTGATTTGGGGACTACGTACCTTGAAACCGGCTCAGGTAGAGAAGGATTAAGTCTATGGAACATTATATTAGCCTGTTCGTAAAAGCGATATTTATTGAAAATATGGCGTTGGCATTCTTCCTCGGTATGTGTACGTTTTTGGCGGTATCGAAGAATGTTAAAACTGCATTCGGTTTAGGTATTGCAGTGACGGTTGTCTTGGGTATTTCAGTACCAGCAAACAACCTAGTGTACAACCTAGTTCTACGTGATGGGGCACTGGTTGAGGGAGTTGATTTATCTTTCCTTAACTTCATTACCTTTATCGGGGTTATTGCTGCACTCGTACAAATTCTGGAAATGATTCTAGATCGTTATTTCCCGTCACTTTATAACGCATTAGGTATCTTCCTGCCGTTGATTACCGTTAACTGTGCAATCTTTGGTGGCGTCTCTTTCATGGCTCAGCGTGATTATAACTTTAGCGAATCTATCGTATATGGATTTGGCTCAGGTATCGGCTGGATGTTAGCGATTGTGTTGTTAGCATCAATTCGTGAAAAGATGAAATATTCAGATGTTCCGGCGGGTCTGAAAGGCTTAGGTATTACCTTTGTCACCACCGGTTTGATGGCACTGGGCTTTATGTCCTTCTCCGGTGTGCAGCTATAAAGGCGAGAAGAATTCATGGATATTATTATTCTAGGCGTAGTGATGTTTACCCTGATTGTCTTGGCGCTAACAGGTTTAATCCTGTTTGCTAAGTCCAAGTTAGTCAATACAGGGAACATCAAAGTTGAAGTTAACGGCGATCCTGATAAGAGCTTTGAAGCTCCAGCGGGTGATAAGCTGTTAGGTATGTTATCTAACCAAGGGATCTTTGTTTCATCTGCTTGTGGTGGTGGTGGTTCATGTGGACAATGCCGCGTGCACATTAAAGAAGGTGGCGGTGATATTCTGCCGACCGAGCTTTCCCACATTAACAAACGTGAAGCAAAAGAAGGTTGCCGTTTAGCCTGTCAGGTGAACGTCAAACAAGATCTAAAAATTGAATTACCTGAAGAAATTTTTGGTGTTAAGAAATGGGAATGTGAAGTTATCTCTAATGATAATAAAGCAACTTTCATTAAAGAACTGAAATTGAAAATTCCTGATGGTGAAGTTGTACCATTCCGTGCAGGTGGATACATTCAGATTGAATGCCCGCCACACGTGGTGAAATATGAAGATTTTGATGTACCAGAGGAATACCGTGAAGATTGGGATAAATTCAATCTATTCCGTTATGTTTCTGAGGTAAAAGAGCCTACGGTTCGAGCTTATTCAATGGCGAACTACCCAGAAGAGCACGGTATTATTATGTTAAACGTGCGTATTGCAACACCTCCACCACGTAATCCAGATGTTCCACCAGGGATCATGTCTTCTTATATTTGGTCGTTGAAACCAGGTGATAAAGTGACTATTTCGGGTCCATTTGGTGAATTCTTCGCGAAAGAGACGGATGCAGAAATGGTCTTCATCGGTGGTGGTGCTGGTATGGCACCAATGCGTTCACATATCTTCGATCAATTAAAACGTTTAGATTCTAAGCGTAAGATCAGTTTCTGGTACGGCGCACGTTCTAAACGTGAAATGTTCTATACAGAAGATTTCGATCAATTAGCCGCTGAACACGAAAATTTCACTTGGAATGTTGCACTTTCCGATGCAATGCCGGAAGATAATTGGGATGGTTATACAGGATTTATTCATAATGTTCTGTATGAAAACTACTTGAAAGATCACCCCGCACCAGAAGATTGTGAATTCTATATGTGTGGACCTCCAATGATGAACGCAGCAGTTATCAAGATGCTCAAAGATCTTGGTGTGGAGGATGAAAACATCTTACTGGATGATTTCGGTGGTTAAGTAACCCTTAGTTGTTTGTATATACTTACATAGTTGAGGTGCAGTTAGGTGACAAGAGAATGAGTGTCTAAGAACAGGTTAATTCCTGTGACTAGTGCGAATGAACGTAGTCAGCAACACGGCAATCAACAATATGATGAGTATAGCGCCCGCTTATGTGGGCGCTTATTATTGAAGCAGAGAAAATTATGCTGAACAGAAAAGTGATAACTCCAGTGCTGCTGTTTGCAGCAACACTATTATTGGCGGCTTGCGGCGGACCTGAACAAGCTAACCTTCAGGGGCAGACGATGGGAACTTACTATTCCATCAAATATGTGGCTGATTCTTCCTCTCCAAGTAGTGAATCAATCCAAGCAGAGATAGATAAACGTTTGGAAGAAGTGAATGACCAAATGTCAACTTATCGTCCTGACTCGGAATTAAGCCGTTTCAACCAGTTCAAAGAAGTTAATGTTCCTTTTCCTGTTTCAGCTGCAACAGCAAAAGTGGTGAAAGAAGCCATTCGTATTAATGAGTTAACTAATGGGGCGCTGGATGTCACGGTTGGTCCTTTAGTTAATTTGTGGGGATTTGGTCCTGAGGGGCGAGTCACCAAAGCACCAACAGACAGTGAATTAGAAAAACGTCGTGCATGGGTTGGCATAGAGAAATTATCTGTACAAGGTAATAATCTGATTAAAACGATCCCTGAGCTTTATGTCGATTTATCTTCTATCGCGAAAGGTTATGGTGTCGATGTCGTTGCTGAGTATTTAGAGTCAGTCAATATTAATAACTATATGGTTGATATTGGTGGTGAAGTCCGTACGAAAGGGAAAAATGGTAAAGATGCTCCTTGGCGTATTGCGATTGAAAAGCCGACGACTGATGGGGTGAATCAAACCGCTCAGGAAGTGATCGAACCGGGTGATATGTCTATAGCGACATCGGGCGATTACCGTAACTATTTTGAACAAGATGGTGTCCGTTTTTCCCATACTATCGATCCAAAAACAGGGATGCCAATTAAACATAATTTGGTATCAATAACGGTACTTGCTCCAACTTGCATGAGTGCGGACGGTTTATCGACAGGACTTAATGTGCTCGGACCCGTTGAGGGTTTTGCCTTAGCTGAAAAGCTGGATATTCCTGTGTTTATGATCATCAAGACAGAAAAAGGTTTCGAAGAGCGTTACACTAAGGCATTCGAGCCATTTTTACAGAAAAAGCAGTAATTAGGAGGGTGTAAGAATGCTAAATGTTTTTATTGCAGCTTTCGTCCTGTTCCTACTGGCATTTCTCGGTATGTCACTTGGGTACATTATTAAGCGCAAGAGCATTCAAGGTAGCTGTGGTGGATTAAGCAGCATTGGTGTTGAAAAAGTGTGTGATTGCCCAGAGCCTTGTGATGCACGTAAGAAGCGTATGGCGCGGGAAGAGGCTCGCCAAAAGGCACTTGAAAAACACCGTATTATTTAAAATCTGATAAGTATAATGATGGCCTTAGCTGTGAACTGTCACAGTTAAGGCTTATTTTTTATTTAGAGGCTATGCATTAGAGTTGATGCTCATAGCGTTAGGCTACTTTGATAAAGCAAGTTAAGAACTACTTACTGATTGCGTCTTTAAAGCTTTTAGGGGAATCAACCATCACCGCATCTGCGCCAATGTCTTTGGCTAATTGATAATCTTCCATACTATTGACACCAAATAGAACAATATGGGCTTGGCCATTTTTTCTAAAACAATCAATAGCTTCTTTATCCCATGATAATGTGGCAGGTGAGCGAGCCTCGCCTAATGTGTATTTCTCCACGACCTCGACTTTACGGTGTAATTCAAAGCCATACCAACGTGATTTAGATTGTCTATCGGTGGGGGCTGAACAATGATGATTCATAGCGCTATTAGCTAAGATGGTGCGTGTTTCATCACGGCCTTCAAAGGTATTAATTTTATCGGAGCGTTTGGTTAAGGCTTTGATGAATGCATCATTAGTTGAATAAAAGCGCGTATTTTTAAACGCATTATTTTTTTCAAGTAATGCATAAATAATATCGGCTTGCGTGGTTGGGTCTGCATCAGGGGATTTTAAATCAACATAAAATTGCGTATTAGGGTATTTTTTTAATACGGATTCGAGTGTTGGGATCGTTGTTTGCAGTATGGGTAATTGACGATGATGTTTTTTGTTAAATTGCTCAGCGGCATTGAATGTGGCGAGTTGTTGTGCGGTGTACTGAGATATTAGCCCCTTTTGCGTGGTTAAGGCTTCTAAGTTACTTGGCCTATATAAAACAACGTGTTTATCTTTGGCCAGTTGGGCGGTTATCCAAATGATGTCAGCATTATTTTGTTTGGCGAGCTCAATTGCGTAAAGCGTATTCTCAGGCGCATCCGCAGTACCTGCCCGATGAGCAACAATTTGTAGCGAGTGGGCGAAACAACTTTGGCTGGAAAGAATTAACAAACCAGCGAATATCCCTTTTTTAATATATGGTGTTGTTATTTTTATCATATGTATTACCTGTAATAATTATCTCAATAAGTTAAATTGAATTCAGCGAACCCTTTTTGTAATACTTTTCTGGCTTCTTGTAAGTAGTACTTGATTGAATTAGGACTAACTTTTAATTGCGCCGCAATCTGTTGGTAGGTCATTCCTTCAAATTGGGCTAGCCGATAGGCTTGCTCAATGATTGTCGGTAGCTTAGCAAGTTGTTCAAACATGCGTTGCAACTGCTCCTCTAGTACCAATTGTGTTTCCAAGTGCCACTCAGGCTCAGGCTCCACCAGCAGATTGAGATATTTAGCTTCTATGTGTTGTCGACGATAAAAATTGGCAATATTGCGTTGTGCCAGCGTGTACATAAATGCTTTTGGAAAGTGTAGAGTTTGGCAGCGATTTGTTTCAATCGTATGAACAAAGACATCTTGTAAAATTTCACTTGCGATATCGTCGTTAGGGGTGCGAGCAAGAATATACCTAAGGAGATCAGGGGCATATTGCTGAAAGAGACGCTGTTCTTCTATTCGTGAGGTACTATTAGTAGAGAAAATTGGTGTAGTCATAAATAAAAATAATAATTATTATCATTTTTATTTTAAAGTCAATTATGGACCCTCAAAAAAGAGAGTCCATCCGCGATATTAAAAATATTTGGTGATACTTAAACGTACATCTCGACCCACACCGGATACGGATTCGCCAAGATATGGATAATAATCTTGATCGAAAAGGTTAGTTGCAGTAACTCTGAGCTCTGTATCAGGAATAAATTCAGGATTCCATTGCGCAAATGCGCCATACAGCGCATAGCCTTTGGATTTTGGGTATCCCCATGAGTCGGCTTTAGGGTCTCTATCTGCGGGTGAACGGACTTGATGTCCGACAAAGTCACCTGTTACACCAAAATGAGTATGCCATTGCGGTAATTTGTAACCTAACATGACATGTAAGGTATCGGGTGGAATTTCACCTATCCATGTTTTTTGTCCAAACCAGGGGTCACGAGGAGAGGCATCACGTTCACCTTTGATTGTGGAATAGGCCATTTTACCGAAAAGATTAGGACTATCATAAAATAGCTCAATCTCTAAGCCTTCAATGGTGTAGCCGGGTAAATTACGATAGTTCGAAAGGGGTCTCCCGCAATCGCCTGTACCGTATTTTTTTGCCTCACAATATTCACCACGGCGACGAAATATCTCATCTTTTCCTCTATTACGAAATAGCGTGGTACGTATTTGTAACTGGTCATCCGCTTGTATGACTTGGTCGAAGTCGACGATTGCACCCAAACGAATTCCATGCATACGTTCTTTACCTAGATTGCGGCTGCTGCCGGTTAAACTGCTATTAGCGAATTGCACTTCATACTGTTCATCAATAACAGGTGCACGCCATGTACGGCTAATATCACCAAAAAGCGTGAGGTTAGGTGTTGTTTTCCAAAGGAGCCCCAAATGAGGCGAGATACCACTATAAGTGACGGAACGATAATCATGGCCGATGAGAGGGTCTTGCTCCATATAGGTTGCAGCTAAATTACCTTTACCCTTGTTGGTAACATAATCGTAGCGTACGCCCGGAGTGATTGTTAGCCTATTCCAAGTTATTGCATCTTGGATATATGCGCTGGTGGTTTCTTGGACTCCAGCAGGCATAAATTGCGGTTGAAAATAGCCATAATTATATTCAGGCTTATTGGCTTTTCCTGCATCGAACATCAAAATGCCACGATCATTCTTATGCCATCTTGCACCAATGGTAACTTGGTGTTCTAACCTCCCCGTATCGAAGACACTTTCATTATGAATATCAAAGAGTTGATCTGTATAGTTAACCCAGCTTTTATTACCTAGGCTGGACGTTAAGAATTTAGACGCATTTTCTGGTCTAGTGTCATGCTGCTTGGTTTTTGACCATGCGTATGTGGCTGTTAGATTGATCAAATCACTATTTTCAGGGATAAAATTCCACTTCACGCTGTAGTTTTGATCTTGCTGATCTCGCTGTACCAATTTACGTTTGATCGCACCATCAAAGCCATATTGGTCGATCTCTCTTTGTGTTGGTGTGCTCAGTTCATCTCGTTTTGCAGCCCAAGGCACTAAGTTATCCGATTCTGAGCGCATTGCAGATAAACTGAGAGTGTGCTGGTCATTGAGGTAAATATTGCTTTTAATTAAATAAGATAATTGATCTGATTGAGAAAAACCGAATCGGCTCCCATCAGGACGACGTAAATCATCCCCTTTTCTTTTGCTGACATACAATAAGCCATCGGCAATCCCATTAAGCGTTTTGCCATATAAGGCTGAACTATAAATATTTTGACGGTCGTTGGTGTGATAGCTGTATTTAAACATCGCTCCGAAATGCTGTCCTGTCCGTAACAGGTCTTCAGGATCTTTGGTGGTGATTTTGACGGTTCCACCAAAGCCGCCATTGCCGTCCATAATGTTATGTGGACCTTTATCAACATCGATACGTTTGATGAGTTCAGGTTCGATAAACACTGAACCTTGGCGGTATTTTTCAAAGCCCTTGGGCGCATCATCAAGAGTGACTTTAACGTCTTCCATATCTCCCATCCCCCAAATATTGAGTGTTTGCCCTCCAGGGCGAGGGGAACCGGATGATGAGACTCCCGGTAACTGATCGACTAGCTCGGCCAGATTATTGGCTTGGGTACGTTCGATATCTTTTAATTTAAGCACTGAGCTGCCTGCGCCAACACTTGAATTTAAATGACCAACAACAGATAGGGCTGGAAATTGAATGGGTTGATCTTGTTCTTGTTTGTGCGATGCCTCAAGAACGGTTTCTGTTCCGTCGGCAGAGGCTGCTGTGGTAGCGATCAGTAAACTCGCAAAGGAGAGACGATTGAGCCTAGACAAAAAGGCACGTGTTGGTTTATCTATTTTTACTTGCTGAGTGGAATTTTTATTCATTATATTCTCGATAATTCACCATTCTTATCAATATCTACTATTAGTCGTTTGAGAATGCTTTTCCGGTAATGAAAATGATAATTATTTTTATATTGACGGTTTTTTTGAGGAATAATTGCACACCTAATAAATAAACTGTATATTTAAACAGTATCCATTCGGTGAGATTGTAATGCGTAAAATAATTCATATTGATATGGACTGCTTTTATGCCGCAATAGAAATGCGTGACGACCCTAGTCTACGTAATGTTCCTATTGCCGTGGGGGGGAGTGCTGAGCGTCGTGGTGTAATTAGTACAGCCAACTATGAGGCAAGGCGCTACGGTGTACATAGTGCCATGTCAACAGCGGTTGCATTAAGGTTATGTCCCCATCTAAAAGTTCTACCGGGTAGGATGGCTCTCTATAAAGAAACGTCTTTGCATATCCATAAAATTTTTTCTCGTTATACCGATTTAATTGAACCCCTGTCATGGGATGAAGCCTATTTAGATGTGACAGATAGCCAATACTGTCATGGCTCAGCAACACTGATTGCTCAGGCTATTCGTCAGCAAATTTTTGATGAGCTACAGCTGACTGCTTCAGCAGGGATCGCACCAATAAAATTTTTAGCCAAAATAGCTTCGGATTTAAATAAACCCAATGGGCAGTTTGTCATCACACCTCAACGTTTACCGGAGTTTGTGTTGTCATTACCGTTGAAAAAAATTCCGGGGGTTGGCAAAGTCACGGCGCAAAAGTTATCAGATATGGGATTGGAAACGTGTGCGGATGTGCAACATTATGATGCTGTCACTTTAATTAAAGCGATGGGGAAGTTTGGGCAGGTCTTATGGGAACGCTGCCATGGTATTGATGAACGGCCCGTTAATCCTGATAGATTGCGTAAATCTGTCGGGGTTGAACGGACTCTGGTGAAGGATATTTATCACTGGGAGGAGTGTTTGCCATTATTGGATAATTTATATGAAGAGTTGGAAGTCAGGCTGACAAAAGTAAAACCTGACCGGCGTATTGCACGCCAAGGCGTAAAAATAAAATTTAATGATTTCCAGCAAACAACTCAGGAACATATTTATCCAATACTCGATAAGCAAGACCTTGTACTTTTGGCTAAACAGGTTTGGGAAAATCGTCGCGAAAATCGAGGGGTTAGGCTGGTTGGTTTGCATGTGACTTTGCAAAGCCCACAATTAGAAAGGCAATTATTGTTAGAACTTTAAAGTACCCGCCCCAGTAGAGCGGATACTTTGATTAGCCGTCGTTCATTAGCCTTTAACTGGGATTGCTTTTAGAACCGCAGTCAATAGTTTCCAGTATTCACCAACACTTGCGATATGGACACGCTCATCGGGTGAGTGCGCACCACGAATGGTTGGTCCAATAGAAACCATATCCATATCAGGGTAAGGTTTTTTGAATAGACCACATTCAAGGCCTGCATGGATCACCATAACATTCGGCACCTTACCAAACAGTTTTTGATAAGTTTCACTCACGAGATGCATAACGGGGGAATTTGCATCGGGTTGCCAACCTGGGTAGCTGCCTTCTGCACGGTATTTAGCTTGCGCCAGTTGACTCACAGAGGTGAGCATATTCACAACATAGTTTTTGCCACTATCGATTAAGGAGCGAACTAAGAAGATCACTTCTGCTTTCTCTTCTGTCATGGTAACAACGCCTTCATTGAGCGATGTCTCCACTACGCCTTTCGCCACATCACTCATGCGGATCACCCCATTTGGTGCGGCATTTAAGAAGAATACAAAGCGTTTTTGACACTCTTCAGTGAGTGCCGTTAATGTTGTTTGAGTTTCTTCTAATAGCAGAACTAAGTTGGGTTCAACAACAGCGAGTTCATTTTGCAAGATAGCTTCATAACGCGCTCTGAGTGCGGTTAATTCAGCAACTTTATCTGCGGCTATCGCAATAACGACATGTCCTTCACGTGGAATGGCATTACGAACTGTGCCTCCTGTAAATTCTAGCAGTTTCAAGCCTAGCTCTTCTTGGTGCCCAGCAAGGAAACGCGCTAACAATTTATTGGCATTACCTAAACCTAAATGGACATCACCACCAGAGTGTCCGCCTTTTAGGCCTTTTAATGTCATGGTAAAGGTTTTGTAACCTTGTGGTATCGCTTCGCGAGTCAGATCAAATGTAGCTGTAAAATCCACACCGCCAGCGCAACCCATATAGATTTCGCCTTCTTCTTCTGAGTCAGTATTGATCAAAATATCAGCTTGTAGCCATCCTGCTTGTAGACCAAAAGCGCCATCCATACCGGTTTCTTCAGTCATGGTTAATAGCACTTCAAGTGGCCCATGCTCAACGCTGTCATCAGCTAAGACGGCGAGGGCAGATGCCATGCCAATACCATTGTCGGCACCTAAGGTTGTCCCTTCAGCAGTAACCCATTCACCATTCACGTAAGGACGGATAGGGTCTTTGGTAAAGTCATGGACAGTGTCATTATTTTTCTGTGGAACCATATCAAGATGGGCTTGCAGAACAACAGGCTTACGATTTTCATAACCAGAGGTCGCGGGTTTGCGGATCAAAATATTACCCACTTGATCACGTTCTACATGAAACCCTTTTTGTTTTGACCATTCGATAATGTGTGTTGCTAGCGCTTCTTCATGGTGAGAAGGATGGGGAATTGAACAAATTTTGGCAAAAATATCCCATAATGGCTGTGGTGACAATTTGGCTAGTTCAGACACGTTGGATCTCCTTAAGCGACTTTGGTCTTATCTATTTTTAGCAACTTATTCTGCTTAAAAGGCGTAGCACAGATATTCAGGCCACACGATTAATTTTCTCAGCATACACCTAATTGTTATAAATAGTCAGTGCAAATAATATTAATTCATCACAATTATCCGTTTTTGCTGGTTTTTGCTGCGTCAAATCACTATAATCTCGCGCAACCTTTTTTCCGCAAGACACATTTCAGTATTACTCAGTAGTCGGGACCCGAATTTTATGAGCGAAAAATATGTCGTAACGTGGGATATGTTGCAAATACATGCCCGTAAACTCGCACAACGTTTATTACCTGTAGACCAATGGACCGGTATTATCGCGGTTAGCCGCGGTGGTCTTGTTCCTGGCGCACTTCTTGCACGCGAACTTGGTATCCGTCATGTTGATACTGTGTGCATCTCAAGCTATGACCATGATAACCAGCGTGAATTGAATGTGATTAAACGCGCTGAAGGTGATGGTGAAGGTTTCATTGTCATCGATGATCTTGTTGATACTGGTGGTACCGCAAAAGCTATTCGTGAGATGTACCCGAAAGCACACTTTGTCACGATTTTCGCTAAACCTGCGGGTCGTCCATTAGTGGATGATTACGTCGTCGATATCCCACAAAACACATGGATTGAACAGCCATGGGATATGGGGGTTGTATTTGTTAAGCCTCTGTGTGAACAAGAAAAATAAACTTTTATTGTTTTGAGTTAGATCTAAATGATAGGTAAAAATAACGCTAATATAGGGTGAGAATCCCTTTATACATTATGCTTAAAACATTATTACCTAATAAAATTCAATACAAAACGATAAGATAAGGGGATGCGATGGCATTCCCTTTTTATTTAGATCAACCAACAGGTTATTAGGATGACTCAACAAAATCTCTCCGAAAAACTGTTCAAACCAAAAGTTAGGCAGGTTGAAACATCGACACTCGTTTCTTATTCAGCCTATAGTGCGCCTATCATCAATAACCATTCTGTATTGAGTGGCTCGCAGCATGCCGGCTGGTATCGCATGATTAATCGTTTATTGTGGATTTGGCGAGGCATAGATGCGTTAGAAATTGAAGAGGTGTTGAGCCGTATTGCGGTAACTGACGCTGAACGAAGTGATGATAATTTGCTTGATACAGTCATTGGTAACCGCCGAGGAAACTGGTGTTTTGAATGGTCTCATCAAGCGATGCAATGGCAACAAAAAGCGTTGCAGTTTGAAGGTGGAGAAGCGGCAAGTAAAGCATGGTTACGCGCCGCGAATTTATACAGTATTGCCGCCTATCCTTTCATAAAAGGCGATGAATTAGCCGATCAAGCGGTCTTATTAGCCTGTAAAGCGTATGACAGCGCAGCACAATTTTCTCGTTATAAGTTGAAAAAAATCGCATTTAAGGTTGATGGTAATAAAGAAGTTTGTGGTTTTTTACACATACCTTCAACTGGGCAAGGTCCTTATCCAACGGTGATGGTATGTGGAACTCTCGATAGTTTACAAATCGACTATTGCCGTTTTTTCCGTGATTATCTTGAGCCGCTCGGCATTGCGATGCTGACATTGGATATGCCATCAATAGGTTATTCCATTAAATATAAGCTATCTCAAGAGACCAGTGCCTTGCATGAGCAAGTCGTGCGTCAATTAGATACCATTCCATGGATCGACCATACACGTTTTGGGCTGGTTGGATTACGCTTTGGGGCAAATATAGCCTTAAGGCTAGCTTATATGTGTCCTGAAAAAATTAAAGCGGTTGGGGTATTAGGTCCTATCGTGCATAGTTTATTGCATGAAGATAAATATCAGCGGGATATTCCGCGTATGGAATTGGACGTTTTTGCTAGCCGTTTAGGTATCTATCACGTTGACGGTGCAGCGTTACGTCATGAGCTAAGTTGCTATTCATTGAAAAACCAAGGATTGTTAGGGCGGCGCTGCCGAGTACCTATGATGTCAGTATATTGGAAAGGTGACATTTATAGCCCTAAAGCGGAATCGGATTTGATTATGCGCTCATCAATGGACGGTCATATGCTAACTTTACCCACAACACCGATTTTTGTGAATTATCAAAAAGCACTCAGCGAAACGGTTGATTGGTTAAAAAGCAAAATAGTTTAATTTTATTTAATGACTTGATTATTTTTTAACTTTTGCTAAAAAGGGATCTTCTCAAAAAGGAGATCCTTACATGGCGTTACCTAATGATTACTCTAATGGAAAGTATTTAAAAAAGTTTGCGGCTTTAGGACCTTATCTACGAGAAAAGCAATGTGTCGACGGTTGCTATTTTTTCGATAGTCTCACTGTTTGTGTTAATGTCAATATTGCGCCGGAAAAGCGTGAATTTTGGGGATGGTGGATGCTGCTATCGCCAAATGATAATGGATTTGAATATTCATACCATTTTGGTCTGTATAATAGCCAAGGTAATTGGCAAGCAAAGACCTTAAAAGACAATACAACCATTGATACTATTGAACAGAATCTCATCGCCTTTCACCAATCTCTTTCAAAACAGCTTGCGGAATTAGAGCTCTCTTTGTTTCCTTCTGCAAAAATGGCAGAATTTAAGCTGGAATTAAGCGTATAAAATTGTTTTAAACTAACTTTTGTTTAATTTAGCGTTATGCCTGTTGGCATAACGCGCTCCAGCTGATAAAAATAATAGCTAGTTTGTGTTTCTTTAATCTTAATGGCAGAAAAATGATGAAAAATAGCCAGACACTTGTTGTTAAATTAGGCACCAGTGTGTTGACAGGGGGTTCACGTCGATTGAATCAAGCGCATATCGTCGAGCTAGTCAGGCAATGCGCACAGCAATATGAAAAAGGGCACCGTATTATTATCGTGACATCGGGGGCAATAGCAGCGGGTCGCGAACATCTTAATTATCCCGAACTTCCCGCAACGATTGCATCGAAGCAGCTTCTGGCCGCAGTAGGGCAGAGCCGTCTTATTCAATTATGGGAAAGGTTATTCTCTATTTATGGCATCCATATTGGGCAAATGTTATTAACGCGTGCCGACCTCGAAGATAGAGAACGCTTTTTGAATGCGCGAGATACATTGCAAGCGCTGCTGGATAATGGCATTGTGCCCGTTATCAATGAAAATGATGCAGTCGCAACAGCAGAAATTAAAGTTGGGGATAATGATAATTTATCCGCCCTTGCTGCAATTCTTGGAGATGCAGATAAGTTACTACTATTAACGGATATTGAAGGATTATTTGATTCAGATCCTCGCAGTAATCCAAATGCTAAATTGATCCCCGAAGTGTATGGAATCAATGATGAGCTACGAGAAATGGCAGGCGGAAGTGTTACTGGCCTCGGTACAGGCGGTATGGCCACTAAGCTACAAGCCGCGGATGTGGCAGGAAGAGCCGGAATCGATGTCATCATTGCAGCGGGTAATAAACCTGATGTGATTAGTGCCGTTATTGAGAATATACCGGTAGGAACGCGCTTTTATGGGCAGAAAAACCCAATGGAAAACCGCAAACGCTGGATTTTCGGCGCCCCTGCTGCTGGCGATATATATATCGATGACGGTGCACAACTAGCCATTTTAGAAAAAGGCAGTTCCCTGCTTCCAAAAGGGATCAAGAAAATCGAAGGTGACTTTTCTCGTGGTGCCGTCGTGCGAATACGCAACATGGCCGGCAAAGACCTTGCTCATGGGGTAAGTCATTATAATAGTGATGCATTAAGAATGATTGCGGGTCATCATTCACAAGAGATAGGCCGCATACTTGGGTATGAACACGGCTCTGTTGCAGTCCACCGCGATGATATGATAGTGGGTTAATTATGTTAGAACAAATGGGAAAAGCGGCTCGTGAAGCCTCATGGCAACTCGCTCAATTAAATACCACACAGAAAAATGCGGTGTTAGAGCAGATAGCTGATCTGCTGGAACAAGAAAGTCGTGTCATTCTTGAGGCGAATAAAAAAGATATTGAACAAGCACAGGCAACGGGTATGTCGCCTGCATTACAAGATCGCTTATTACTGACATCTGAACGTTTAAAAAATATAGCTTCTGATGTGAGAAAAGTTTGCCAATTAGCAGATCCTGTAGGGCAAATTATTGATGGAAACCAACTTGATAATGGCCTAAATCTTCAGCGTCGTCGTGTGCCATTGGGGGTGATTGGTGTTATCTATGAAGCGCGTCCAAATGTCACTGTTGATGTTGCGGCATTATGTTTAAAAACAGGTAATGCAGCGATCTTACGGGGTGGTAAAGAAACTCACAATACCAATTTGGCTATCACTGAAGTGATCCAAAAAGCACTGAAAAATTGTGGGATATCCGCAAATGCGATCCAAGCGATTAATAATCCTGATCGTGAACTAGTGACTCAATTACTTAAATTAGATCGTTATGTGGACATGTTAATACCTCGTGGTGGAGCAGGTCTGCATAAATTATGTCGTGAACAATCAACGATCCCTGTTATTACAGGGGGCATTGGTGTTTGCCATACTTTTGTTGATGAGTCAGTGAATTTTGATAAAGCCATTGATGTGCTGATTAACGCTAAAGTTCAGCGCCCAAGTGCTTGTAACTCACTGGAAACAGTACTTGTTCACGAAAAAATTGCGGGTGATTTTTTACCACTACTGAGCCAAAAAATGGCGGAGCAACAGGTGACTCTGCATGCCAGCCAACAAGCGATGCCGTATTTACAAAATGGCCCAGCGAAAGTGGTTGCTGTCACGCCTGAAAATTTAGTGGACGAGTGGTTATCTCTTGACCTTAACGTTGAGGTGGTTGCTGGAATTGATGCTGCAATTAATCATATTCGCACTTATGGTACCGCGCATTCAGATGCCATTTTAACGGAGTCGATTAATCAAGCAGATTACTTTGTACAGCGTGTTGATTCAGCCGCAGTATATGTGAATGCGAGCACAAGATTTACCGATGGTGGGCAGTTTGGGTTAGGGGCTGAGGTAGCGGTAAGTACACAAAAACTTCATTCTCGAGGGCCGATGGGATTGGATGCGTTGACTACCTATAAATGGATTGGTTACGGCGACTTCCTGAACCGAGCTTAATAATTCAATAACAATAATTAGGCCACACTTAGCGTGTGGCTTTGTTTTTATGATGATTTGCCATTTTTAGACTGAGCCATTAAATCTATAACAAGTGGCACATGTACCATAATAATGATGACGATGGGATGAATGCAGATGTTTTACCTTATAGGTCCAAGAGGTTCAGGAAAAACTACAATCGGAAAAAAATTGGCTGAACAGAAATCGTGCCAATTCGTTGATACTGATAAATTAATCGTTGAGCGAGCAGGAAGCAGTATTGCACAGATTGTAGAACAATATGGCTGGGAACACTTTCGTCATTTAGAAAGTGAAGTATTAAAATCAATCTCGCACTCAGATACCGTCGTTTCAACGGGAGGCGGTATTATTTTATTAAAAGAAAATCAACGTGTCATGCGTACGAATGGAACGGTTATCTATCTAAGTGCTACACCTGAGATTTTAGCCGCGAGACTTGCCGCAGAACCTCAAGCAGAGCAACGACCAAGTCTGACAGGGAAATCGATACTAGAAGAGATAGAAGAGGTCATGTCACAAAGAGAGTCTCTTTATCGGGAGACGGCACACTATGTGATTGATGCAGGGTTGCCGATTGAATCAATTATTCATCAATTAACTCAGTTTGATAAATAATATTGTTCTGAATGGTATTTTAGGAATAAAACACTTAGTTTTATACGGGTTTTTACGACATAATCATCCGCTTAAGTGATAAATGAAATCAAATAATAGGGATTTATTATGCTGGCAAACATGCTGAGGACAGTACTTCGGTTTTTATTTCGAGTCCGCTTAGTTGGGGATGAAAAAGCGCTCTACCAAGACAAATGCTTAATTACACCAAATCATGTTTCATTTCTTGATGGTGTGTTGGTCGCGCTATTTTTACCGATTAAGCCAGTATTTGCAGTTTATTCTACGTTCGCAACACCAAGAATGATCAAACTGCTAAAACCTTATGTTGATATTGTTCCTCTTGACCCTGCAAACCCTTTAGGCATACGTCAGTTAGTTAAAGAAGTTGAAAAAGGCCGTCCGATAGTGATATTTCCGGAAGGGCGTATTTCGGTGCATGGCTCTTTGATGAAAATATATGATGGTGCTGCGTTTGTCGCTGCCAAATCCGGTGCAAAAGTTGTGCCTATTCGTATTGAAGGGGCGGAACGTAGTCACTTTAGCCGTTTAAAAGGCATCATTCCCCTTAAATGGTTTCCTAAAATTACCCTGCATATTTTACCTGCTGAAATGATTCCGATGCCAGAAGCGCCTAAAGCGGTTGAGCGTCGTCATTTAGCGGGTGTTCACTTATATCACATCATGAAATCAGCACGTATGGCTTGTCGCCCTCAAGTCACACTGGTTGAAGAATTTATTGATAGCGTAAAACGTTTTGGACGCCGTGCACCTTGTATTGAAGACATTAATTTTAAAGAAGATAATTACCAAGGATTGTTAAAGAAATCATTAGGTGTAGGGAGAATCATTGAGCGCTATACCCATGAAAATGAGCGTATCGGTTTATTATTGCCAAATACAACAGTAACGGCAGCCGCTATTTTTGGGGCATTAATGCGTGGGCGAGTGCCTGCGATGCTCAATTACACGGCGGGTAGTCATGGTATCAGTAATGCACTCAAAGCTTCTCAAGCTAAAGTTGTCTTTACATCACGGCAGTTCCTTGAAAAAGGGAATTTGACCCATATTCCTGAGCAGGTCACCGAGGCGAATTGGATTTATCTTGAAGATTTAAAAGATACGGTCACGCTGCGGGATAAACTCTGGATCGTTAAACACTTATTGATGCCAGCGAAAGCGGTGATACCGCGTAAAGCCGATGATGAAGCTATCGTCCTGTTTACTTCAGGTTCAGAAGGAACACCTAAAGGGGTGGTACATAGCCATGCAAGTTTGATGGCGAATGTGGAACAAATCAAAACGATCGCTGACTTTACACCACGTGATCGTTTTATGTCATCATTGCCCCTATTTCATGCTTTCGGCTTAACGGTTGGGCTGTTTATTCCACTGTTTTCTGGTAGCCGAGTCTTTCTTTACCCCAGCCCATTGCATTATCGAATCATTCCTGAATTGGTTTACGACAAAAATTGCACCGTTTTATTTGGGACATCAACGTTTTTAGCTAATTACGCACGTTTTGCTCATCAATATGATTTTGCAAGATTACGTTATGTCGTTGCTGGGGCTGAAAAATTGTCGGATAGCACTAAGAAAATTTGGTTCGACAAGTTTGGTATCCGTATTCTTGAAGGTTATGGTGTTACAGAATGCGCTCCGATTGTCTCTATCAATGTGCCAATGGCCTCTAAAGAAGGAACAGTAGGGCAAATATTGCCGCAAATGGAATCTCGCATTATCCCTATTTCAGGCATTGAAAATGGGGGGAAATTACAATTAAAAGGCCCTAATATCATGAAAGGGTATTTGCGTGTTGAGGCGCCGGGCATTCTTGAAGCGCCATCAGCGGAAAACCAACATGGGGAACAAGAAAAAGGTTGGTATGACACGGGGGATATCGTTGTACTTGATGAGCTTAATTATTGCACTATTAAAGGCCGCGTAAAAAGATTTGCAAAACTCGCGGGAGAAATGGTATCCCTCGAAAGCATTGAACAGATGGTCCTGAGTTTGTCCCCTAATGCACATCATGCTGTTGTCACTAAACCTGATAGCAGTAAAGGTGAAGCTTTAGTTCTGTTTACGACGGATAAAGACCTCGATAGAAGCGCACTTTCTTCTGCCGCTAAAAGTAAAGGCTTAACGGAATTGGCCGTTCCCCGTGATATTCGTTTGGTGAAAGAGCTACCTGTACTCGGTTCCGGTAAAACAGACTTTGTGACACTGAAACAAATGGCGTTAGAGGATTGATGATATGCAAGAAATGAATGCGCCATTGATGAGTCGAGGAATGAAGGCTGTGCTAACGTCACAGTTTTTATCCGCTTTTGCCGATAACGCGTTGTTATTTGCCATTTTAGCGCAGTTAAAAGCTGAGTTTTACCCTGAATGGAGCCATCCAATACTACAAATGGTATTTGTATTTACTTATATCATTTTGGCCCCGTTTGTTGGTCAAGTTGCCGATCGCTTTTCTAAAGGGCGTGTCATGTTGTTCTCAAACCTATTTAAATTTTTAGGGGCTTTGGGGATCTGTTTAGGGCTTAACCCATTTCTTTGTTATGGGTTGGTTGGGATTGGTGCGGCTTCTTACTCACCAGCAAAATACGGTATTTTAGGTGAATTGACCGGTGGTGATAATTTAGTGAAGGCCAATGGCGTGATGGAAGCATCAACTATCGCGGCCATTTTGATTGGTTCTGTCGTCGGTGGTATTTTATCGGATATTAGCCTTATTTTAGCGTTGGGTACCTGTACGGTATTGTACGCATTAGCGGTGATTGCCAACTTCTATATTCCGCATTTAGTTGCTGCTCGCCCAGGTAAAGGCTGGCATTTTAAGAAGCTTTTCACCGATTTTGTCTCTGCTTGCCGTACACTTTGGGCAAACCAAGAAAGCCGTTTCTCACTGGTGGGAACCAGTATGTTTTGGGGCGCGGGCGTCACATTACGTTTTTTACTGGTGGCTTGGGTACCGTTTGCATTAGGTCTACAAGATAACGCAACGCCAACCTATCTTAATGCCGCTGTTGCCGTTGGGATTGTGGTTGGTGCTGGGGTGGCTGCTAAATTCATTACATTAAAAACGGTGTCACGCTGTATTCCTGCTGGGGTAGTCATTGGTATCATGGTGGTATTACTTGCGTTACAAACCAATCTCTTACCATCCTATGCTATCTTAGCGGTACTCGGTATTTTTGGCGGGCTATTTGTCGTTCCTCTTAATGCGTTATTGCAGGAAAAAGGCAAGGAAACCGTTGGGGCTGGTAACGCGATTGCAGTGCAAAACCTTGGTGAAAATAGTGCAATGCTAATTATGTTAGGATTATATTCCCTAGCCATGAAAGCAGGATTATCCGTTATTAGTGTTGGTGTCGGTTTTGGTAGCGTATTTGCTATAGCGATTGCGGGTTTATGGGTTTGGGATCGCGCACGCAAAAAGTAATTATCCGAAGGTAAAAATCACATGATAAATGAAAGTTATCTCGAAACATTGAGTATTCAGCTTGCTGAAATCCTCAAAAAACAAGGTAAAACGATTACTTGTGCAGAATCATGTACTGGCGGATGGATTGCTAAGGTATTGACGGATATTGCGGGTAGTTCGGATTACTTTCATAGAGGATTTGTGACTTACAGTAATGAAGCAAAGCATCAAATGATTGGTGTGACAAATGAGTCACTGCAAAAATTTGGGGCAGTGAGTGAGCAAGTGGTTTCTGAAATGGCACTCGGAGCTTTAACTGAAGCTGCTGCTGATTTGGCGATTTCAGTGAGTGGCATAGCAGGTCCAGGTGGCGGAAGTGACGCTAAACCGGTGGGAACGGTTTGGTTCGGTTTCGCCCAAAAAAACGCTACAGGCAGAGCTCATGTGACGGTTAAGCACTGTATATTCCAAGGTGATAGAAATTCTGTACGTTTACAATCAACAGCTTATGCACTTGAAACACTTTTACAAATCATAAGTGAAAAATCTTCTTGATACTGTATGATTATACAGTATACTTAGCATTAACAAACCGAATTCAATCGTTCTATTTGCAGTGGGTAACTTCACTGCATCAAAGGGAGTGAACATGGCTATCGATGAAAACAAACAAAAAGCATTAGCAGCAGCGCTAGGTCAAATTGAAAAGCAATTTGGTAAAGGCTCTATCATGCGTCTTGGCGAAGATCGCTCAATGGATGTTGAAACTATCTCAACGGGTTCTTTATCTCTTGATGTCGCTTTAGGTGCTGGTGGTCTGCCGCTGGGGCGTATTGTTGAAATCTATGGGCCTGAATCTTCTGGTAAAACAACACTGACACTGCAAGTTATTGCAGCCGCACAGCGCAGTGGTAAAACATGTGCATTTATCGATGCTGAACATGCTCTCGACCCTATTTATGCAAAAAAATTAGGCGTTGATATTGATAACCTGCTGTGTTCTCAGCCTGATACCGGTGAGCAAGCACTGGAAATCTGTGATGCGTTGACGCGCTCAGGGGCTGTTGATGTCATCATTGTTGACTCCGTTGCAGCATTAACACCAAAAGCTGAAATTGAAGGTGAAATTGGTGACTCTCATATGGGCTTAGCTGCTCGTATGATGAGCCAAGCAATGCGTAAATTAGCGGGTAACTTGAAAAACTCAAATACGCTGTTGATCTTCATTAACCAAATTCGTATGAAGATTGGTGTTATGTTTGGTAACCCTGAAACGACAACGGGCGGTAATGCTCTCAAATTCTATGCTTCCGTACGTTTAGATATTCGCCGTATTGGTGCTGTGAAAAATGGTGAAGAGATTGTTGGTAGCGAAACGCGTGTTAAAGTCGTTAAAAACAAAGTCGCTGCACCATTTAAACAAGCTGAATTCCAAATCCTGTACGGTGAAGGGATTAACACCTACGGTGAATTAATTGATTTAGGTGTTAAGCATAAATTGATTGAAAAAGCCGGTGCTTGGTATAGCTATAACGGTGATAAAATTGGTCAAGGGAAAGCGAATGCAACAATATATCTGAAAGAGCACCCTGAAGCGGCCGAAGAAATTGATAAAAAACTGCGTGAAATGCTACTAACTCACACTGGTGAATTTAGCAGTGCAGCCACTGATTACATCAGTGAAGCCGAAGAAAATGAATCGCCTGAAGAATTTTAATATTGATTCATTGGTTTGATAAATAAGCAGATTATTAACGCCACTCCAAAAAAGAGTGGCGTTTTTTATTTTTCATTTGCACTATATTGGGAGTAAACAATAGTTTTCCAGTGGAAAAATAGCCAACTGAAAGGTATAAACATACTTTCAGAAAATACTCAGACGCTTTACAATGAAAGCCACGAATGGATGTATCTATACTTTAAAACGCTCAAGTTGCAGTTAAGTGACCAAATAGGCAATAGGAACATTCATCAATGTGTGACTAATGCGAATGAATGTCATCAACTGTACTGAAACTTACAGTATGAAGAGTATAAATTTTACTTCTACGCAAAGAGACTTTATCTTATCAGTCACTTTTTAATCGGAGAGTTGATTAGAGGTGATGTTACATTCCATCTCAACAATTCGTAATTCAGTTTCCAGCTTGAAATCGGGATAAATATGAGTAAAAGCACCGCTGAGATCCGTCAAGCGTTTCTCGACTTTTTTCATACAAAAGGTCATCAGGTGGTAAGTAGCAGTTCGCTAGTACCAAATAATGACCCAACATTATTGTTCACTAACGCAGGGATGAACCAGTTCAAAGATGTATTTCTTGGTCTGGATAAAAGAGCATATTCCCGAGCGACTACGGCACAAAGATGTGTGCGAGCAGGTGGTAAACATAACGATTTAGAAAACGTTGGCTACACAGCCCGTCACCATACTTTTTTTGAAATGCTCGGTAACTTTAGCTTTGGCGATTACTTCAAACATGATGCGATCAAATTTGCTTGGGAGCTATTAACTGGAAAAGAGTGGTTTAACCTACCAAAAGAGAAATTGTGGGTTACCGTGTATGAAACCGATGATGAAGCCTATGAAATTTGGAACAAAGAAGTCGGAATTCCAGTTGAACGCATTATTCGTATAGGCGACAACAAAGGTGCACCATACGCCTCTGATAACTTCTGGCAGATGGGGGATACTGGTCCTTGTGGCCCATGCACCGAAATTTTCTATGACCATGGTGAGCATATCTGGGGTGGGCCTCCAGGAAGTCCTGAAGAAGACGGCGATCGCTATATTGAAATCTGGAACATCGTCTTCATGCAGTTTAACCGTCAATCAGATGGCACGATGGAACCATTACCTAAGCCATCTGTGGATACTGGTATGGGGCTTGAACGTATTGCGGCTGTATTGCAGCATGTTAACTCTAACTATGATATCGATATTTTCCGCGACCTTATCGCTGCGGCTGCAAAGGCTACAGGTGCTAGCGACCTATCAAATAAATCACTTCGTGTTATTGCTGACCATATTCGCTCTTGTGCATTCCTCGTGAGTGATGGCGTCATCCCATCGAATGAAGGCCGTGGTTATGTATTGCGCCGGATTATTCGCCGTGCTGTACGTCATGGCTATATGCTAGGGGCAAAAGAGACCTTTTTCTACAAGCTGGTTGCTCCACTGATTAAAGTGATGGGATCAGCAGCAGATGAACTTGCTCGTCAACAAGCTATGGTTGAAAAAGTGCTTAAAACGGAAGAGGAACAATTTGCACGTACATTAGAGCGTGGTCTTCAATTATTAGATGAAGAACTTGCGGCTCTTAAAGGTGACACCTTAGATGGCGAAACTGCGTTCCGTTTATATGATACTTATGGTTTCCCTATCGATCTTACCGCGGATGTTTGCCGTGAGCGTAACATCAAAGTTGATGAAGAAGGCTTTGAGCGCGCAATGGAAGATCAGCGCCGCCGTGCAAGAGAGTCGAGTGGTTTTGGTACCGACTATAATTCGTTAATTAAGGTTGAAAAACACAGCGAATTTTCTGGTTATGCCTATAATGAACAATTAGCCACTATCACTGCTATCTATAAAGATGGCCAGTCAGTAGATTCCCTGAATGCTGGTGAAGAAGGTCTTGTGATCCTTGATAAGACTGCATTCTATGCTGAATCGGGTGGTCAAGTTGGCGATACGGGTGTGCTGCGTAATGAGAGTGGTCATTTTACTGTCACTGATACACAAAAATATGGTCAGGCAATTGGTCATATTGGTCAGGTAGAGTCTGGCTCACTAGTCATTAACCACCGTATAGATGCTAAAATTGATGTGAAAAGACGTGATGCAATACGCCTTAATCACTCAGCAACTCACCTGTTGCATGCGGCATTACGCCAAGTACTTGGTGATCATGTATCACAGAAAGGCTCTTTAGTTAACGATAAATATCTCCGCTTTGATTTTTCACACTTTGAAGCAATGACACCTGCACAATTACGCGCAGTGGAAGACATTGTTAACGCACAAATTCGTAAGAACACACCAATTGAAACGGAACTTATGGATTTAGAAAGTGCAAAAGAAAAAGGTGCGATGGCATTATTCGGTGAAAAATACGAAGAACGTGTACGTGTTCTGAGTATGGGCGATTTTTCTATCGAACTTTGTGGTGGGACACATGCAAGCCGTACTGGTGATATCGGTTTATTCCGCATCACCAGTGAATCAGGTACGGCTGCGGGAGTTCGTCGTATTGAAGCTGTCACAGGGGAAGGCGCGATTGAAAGCGTACATAACCAATCTGATCAGTTGAATGCGATAGCTCACCTCTTAAAAGGTGATATGAATAGCTTAGTTGAAAAAGTTAAGTCTGCATTGGAAAAATCTCGCCAATTAGAAAAAGAGATTTTGCAACTAAAAGATCAACAAGCATCCCAAGAAAGTGCTTCACTTAGTAGTAAAGCAAAAGATATTAAAGGGATTAAATTACTTGTTAGCCAATTAAGTAACACTGAACCTAAGCTTTTGAGAACGATGGTTGATGATCTCAAAAATCAGTTGAAATCGGCGATTATCGTGCTTTCAACAACGAGTGGTGATAAAGTCAGTGTAATTGTTGGTGTAACTAATGATTTGACTGCTAAAATAAAAGCGGGTGATTTGATATCATATGTTGCACAGCAAGTCGGTGGTAAAGGTGGTGGGCGCCCAGACATGGCTCAAGCGGGTGGTACGGATGTGAGTGCGTTACCAGCGGCGATGGCCAGTGTAGAAGAGTGGGTTAACTCACGACTATAAGCGCTGATTAGGTTGCCTCATGCACCGTGAGGCAACTTTATCTGTTGCAACGTTGTTAATATGTTGTGGGTAGTGTTATATTTTGTACGTATATAATTAAAATGATTGCCTTGATGGCATCGATGCTTTAGGTGTATATCATTGCTTTACGTTTTCACGGTGTGTGATGGACAATAGCGGGGGAAACCTAGAGACCCGACTCTTTTAATATTTCAAGGAGCAAAGAATGCTTATTCTGACTCGTCGAGTTGGTGAAACACTCATGATAGGCGATGAGGTAACAGTTACTGTACTGGGAGTAAAAGGCAATCAAGTTCGTATTGGTGTCAATGCCCCAAAAGAAGTTTCTGTTCACCGTGAAGAAATTTATCAACGGATCCAGGCTGAAAAGACTCAACCAGATAATCAATAATAATGAATAAGCGTCCATATCTTGAACCACACAGCAAAGATGGACGCTTGTCTTTCATTTGACCTCATTCTTAACCCTGCTATATTTTAATTTATTCGGCCTTCAAGCGAGTGGTTTAACTTACCACGATACCAATTTGATGCTTATCGTTGACAACTTCCTCTCTAGCTTCTCAATTTGAACGCAGCGCTGACTATTTTTCGAGAATTCATTTTTCAATTCATCATTTTTTATCGGGTAAAATTTTGTGAAATTACCCCGTGATGAATCCGATTTTCGGTGCTAAACTAATCATCTTGCTTGTGAAATGTGCAAACAGTCATTATAAACCAAAAAGTTTGGAAAAATTGTTTGACTTCTAAAGCTAGGAAAGTAATATGTGCGCCACACAGAGACGAGATGTTCAAAACAAATCGTCTGTGACTAAAAACGGTGAGGTGGCCGAGAGGCTGAAGGCGCTCCCCTGCTAAGGGAGTATGCGGTCAAAAGCTGCATCGAGGGTTCGAATCCCTCCCTCACCGCCATTTTAGATAGCTGCATCCGTAGCTCAGCTGGATAGAGTACTCGGCTACGAACCGAGCGGTCGGAGGTTCGAATCCTCCCGGATGCACCATATTTAACCCTATGAGTAAAACTGGTGGGGTTGGTTTTTAGTTTTTAGCAACTAAAAACAAGCAGTAGTTATGAAGTGTAGAGTTTGATATTGTAATGCATCCGTAGCTCAGCTGGATAGAGTACTCGGCTACGAACCGAGCGGTCGGAGGTTCGAATCCTCCCGGATGCACCATCTTCAGCTAGTCCTTGTCTAGTGTATCAAAATTTCCTTTATCAAAACGATGGCTAATTATTGAATCAACGATTCAATGAACGAATTAAGCATCCGTAGCTCAGCTGGATAGAGTACTCGGCTACGAACCGAGCGGTCGGAGGTTCGAATCCTCCCGGATGCACCAGAACAAGAAGCTCCTCATAGAGGGGCTTTTTTTTCGTCTATCAATCAGATTTATCATAATTTGATGTTATTCCAAATGCGTATCTTATATAAACCACACATCTAAGCAGCGACAATTTCCTTCATTTACGCTAAAGTAAGCTTCTTACTAAAATAAAATTACATCACAGGCGGGAGGTCGATTTGATCCCGGACGTATCTAAAGCGCTCTCATGGTTAGAGGCGCACCCAGAAGCACTGAATGGTATTCAACGTGGTATCGAACGTGAAACATTACGTGTTACTCCGAAAGGTTCTATTGCTGAAACTTTGCATCCGGAAGAATTGGGGAAAGCATTAACACATAAATGGATCACGACAGATTTTGCTGAGTCTTTACTTGAGTTCATTACACCTGTGGATAAAAGTACTAGGCACAGTTTGGCTTTTCTTAGGGATTTACACCGTTATACGGCTCGTCATCTGCACAATGAAAGGATGTGGCCATTAAGCATGCCTTGTTTTATCGAAAACGAAGATAAAATAACGCTTGCTCAATACGGTACATCGAATGTAGGCCGCTTCAAAAACTTATATCGTGAAGGGCTAAAAAACCGTTATGGCGCATTAATGCAGACCATTGCTGGTGTTCATTATAATTTTTCATTGCCAATTGAATTTTGGCAGGCGTGGGCAGGTGTTAAAGATGCACAGAGCGGTAAAGCGCAAATTTCTGATGGTTATTTACGCCTGATTAGAAACTATTATCGCTTTGGCTGGGTGATCCCTTATTTATTTGGGGCATCTCCTGCTATTTGTGGCTCATTCCTTAAAGATAGAGAGACTAAATTAACCTTTGAAAAGACAGCGACGGGAACGTATTACTTACCTTATGCGACGTCGTTAAGAATGAGTGATTTAGGCTATACGAATAAGTCTCAGAGCGATTTAAACATTACCTTTAATGATTTAGATAGCTATGTGGCTGGTTTGAAAAAAGCGATTTATAAGCCGTCTGAGGAATTTGCCGCGCTAGGTGTGAAAAAAGCAGGTAAGTATATTCAATTGAACACCAATGTGTTGCAGATTGAAAACGAGCTATATGCACCCATTCGACCTAAGCGTGTGCCAAAAGGTGATGAGTCACCATCTGATGCATTGTTGCGTGGTGGTATTGAGTATATTGAAGTTCGTGCGTTGGATATTAACCCGTTTAGCGCGATTGGGGTTGATGAGACGCAAACGCGCTTCCTAGACCTGTTTTTGATTTGGTGCGTGTTAGCTGATGCACCAGCAATGAATGCTCAAGAATTAGATTGCAGTCGCCAGAACTGGAACCGCGTGATCCTTGAAGGGCGTAAACCGGGTCAAGTTATCGGTATTGGTTGTGGTAGTGAAATGAAACCATTGGTGGAAGTAGGGCAGCAGTTATTTGATGACTTAATCCGTGTTGCTGAAGTCCTCGATACCTGTTGTGATGCCAAATATCAGGAAGTTTGTCACCAATTTATTTCAATGTTTGAAGATCCAACTCGGACGTATTCTGCATTAGTGATGGATAAAATGGTTGAACAAGGTATTGGTGGCTACGGATTAGAATTAGCTGAAAAATACTATGCGCAATTGGTTAGTGAACCTTACGAAGTGATTACCGAAGCTCAGTTTGAAGCTGCTCGATTAGCTTCCATAGAAAAACAGGCTATGATAGAGAAAGATGAAACTGAAAGCTTTGAGGATTATTTGCGGAGGCATGCAGGGCGCTAAAAGAAAATGGCCACAACGAAGTGGCCAAATATAAAATCTCTTAGAGAATTAGGGATGATAACAAATTTGCGCGTCTTTCATAGATTAAGACTCAGCGATTGCCAAATAGTTTCATTTATTTTGCAAATAAAATAATTTTTTTTCAGGAGGTCAATAAATGCCGTTATTAGACAGTTTTACTGTAGATCATACGCGTATGGCTGCGCCTGCGGTTCGTGTAGCAAAAACGATGAAAACACCTAGCGGAGACACGATTACCGTTTTCGATCTGCGCTTCACCGTGCCTAACAAGGAAGCCATGTCTGAAAAAGGCACTCATACCCTTGAACATCTATTTGCAGGGTTTATGCGAGACCATCTCAATGGCAATGGTGTTGAGATTATTGATATCTCTCCAATGGGGTGCCGTACTGGGTTTTACATGAGCTTAATTGGTGCACCTGATGAGCAACGTGTTGCCGATGCTTGGAAAAGTGCAATGCAAGATGTATTAAAAGTGCAAGATCAGAATAAGATCCCTGAGCTGAATATTTTTCAGTGTGGCACGTATAAGATGCATTCACTAGACGAAGCTCAACAAATTGCACGCAATGTCCTAGCGTCAGAAATTCGAATTAACAAAAATGATGAACTTGCATTACCGGCTGAAAAGCTGACTGAACTGCATGTTTAAATAACGTTAATGCAACAAACTGCACCTAACTTGTTAGCGAATAACACATTAAGGTGCAGTTTTTTTATTGATGTTTAATGAGCTTCAGATGTAGAAGCATTCGTTGCGATAGGGGTAATTTTGACTTGCTTAATAATATTATCGCTAATGAGCAGGACCTCGACTAAATAGTGTGAAATGACGATTTTTTCTTGCAGCTCAGGGATATCGCCAATCGCTTCTAACACCATACCATTCACTGTTCTCGGCCCATCGACAGGAAGGTGCCAATCAAAGGCTTTGTTCAAGTCACGAATATTTGCCGTACCATCAACGAGTACACTACCATCGCTTTGCGGTAAAACTTCTTCAGACAATGAAGGGGACATCGACGTGGTAAAATCGCCGACGATTTCCTCAAGGATATCTTCAACCGTAATCAGCCCTTGAATCTCACCATACTCATCAACAATGATGCCTATTTTTTCTTTATTATGTTGGAAATTTATTAGCTGAGTACTTAGTGGCGTACTATTTGGAATAAAGTAGATACTGTCGGCTGCTTTGATCAAATTCTGCTTGGTAAACTCCCGTTTCTCCATCATCAAACGATAGGCTTCACGGACACGCAAAATTCCAATCGCATCATCAAGGGAGTCACGATACAGCACGATGCGGCCATGAGGTGAGTGGGTCAGTTGCCGAATGATAGATTTCCAATCATCATTAACATCAATACCGACGATCTCATTCCTTGGTAGCATAATGTCGCCAACAGTCACTTTTTCAAGATCTAAAATCGACAACAGCATGTCTTGATTTCGTCTGCTGAGTTTAGCTTTTGACTCATTAACGATGGTTCTCAGCTCATCTTTACTGACTGCATCACTGCGTATTACAGGGGGTTTTATGCCACAAAGAAACATAAATAATAATGTTATTTTGTTGAAGGCCCAAACCACTGGCAGCATAATTTTTTGTAGAGGTTTTAAAATATAGCTGCTTGGGAAAGCAATTTTTTCTGGGTATAAAGCCGCGATAGTCTTAGGCATCACTTCAGCAAAGACTAATATCACAAAGGTTAAAATACCCGTGGCAATTGCGACACCCGCATTGCCATATAGGCGCATACCAACAATAGTCGCTAGGGATGAGGCAACAATATTGATTAGGTTATTGCCGATAAGAATCAAACTAATGAGTTTATCGGGGTGACGAAGTAATTTTTCGACACGTTTTGCTGACCGGTTACCTTGTTTGGCAAGGTGCTTTAAGCGGTAGCGATTCAGCGTCATCATACCTGTCTCTGACGCAGAAAAATATGCGGACATGATAATTAAAATGATTAATATAATGATGAGCGTACCGGTAGATACGTGATCCAAAACTAGGTTCCTTATACTGTGTAGATAAGATGATTTTATTCGTCTTAGCGTTAAGATACCAGAATTTGTTGCATCAACCGGTTGCCAAAGAATGCCATTGTTAGAATAAAGGCTCCAGCGACGTGGAAAAATAGAACTCGCTTCCCTCTCCAGCCACCGTGGAAATGGCCCCACAGTAAAATAATATAGACGAACCAAGCGATAACCGATAAGACAGATTTATGGATATTCTCTTTATCAAAGATATTATCCATATAAATAAAGCCAGTGCATAAGGTTAAGGTGAGTAGGATCACTCCAACTTGGGTGATATGAAACATTTTGCGCTCAATGACCATCATAGGCGGCATATCTGAACTGAATTTCAGGGTTTTATTCTTTAGTTGAAAATCTATGAGTGCAACTTGGAATGCATATAGTGCAGCGATTAAGAGTGTCGCATAACTCAGTAACGCTAAACCAATATGAATGAAGAGAGGGACACTGCCTTCTAGGTGGGTGATAAACTCACCGGGCATAATGGTGGATAACATTAAATTGATGACAGCAAAACTATAGACAATCGGCGTCAAATACCAAGCTTTGCCCTTATAAGCCACGACGGTCATAATAATACACATGAGTAAACTCACGGCGGAACCTAAGTTTAATAATGTGAGGTTTTGTCCTTCATCACCACGAAAAATCAGTAACTTTAGCGTTATTGCATGAGTTATCAGTGCAATAACGGCCAATAAAAGGGCTAGTCGGCGATAGACAGGTTGTTTTCGAACCTGGCCGGGTACGATCAGCGATAGGCTGAATAGGTATGTACAAACTGCTATGACTGCAAATACTGGCATAGTATAGTGTCGTTATTCATTTTAAGTGGATTATATTGTGTAGTATAACTCGTGGAGCTGCCGGCTCCAACCATTGGTACAGTTAATAAGCCTCTTCTTAATCGTTAATCGCATGATAAGAGCGCCTCTCACGGAGTATGACTGTTCATTTTATGATTGAAATCTGATTTTACTATTCAGTCAGTCAAATCAATACTAACAGAGTGAAGCGAATAAACGTCAGGTGTGATACACTGTGGCGAAAAATTTCGGCGTTGGTTTCAGTTGTGGCTGTCATCGGTTATGCACCTTTGAAAAATAATGAGTGAGTGTTGTCTAAATTAGCCATTGCGTACTTGTATTTTTAAGTATCAATAACCAGATAGAGTGTTGACAGTAGGCCCATAAACAGAATTGAGTTAAGACATATGTTTGATAATTTAACTGACAGACTATCGCGCACTTTGCGCAACATCAGCGGGCGTGGGCGTCTGACTGATGAGAATATTAAAGATACATTGCGTGAAGTTCGTATGGCTTTGCTGGAGGCAGACGTAGCGCTTCCCGTTGTCCGTGAATTTATTCAAAAAGTAAAAGAAAGCGCTGTTGGCCAAGATGTCAATAAAAGCTTAACTCCAGGTCAAGAGTTCATCAAAATTGTTCAGAATGAACTGACCAAAGCCATGGGTGATGAAAACCATCAACTTAACCTCTCGGCGCAGCCACCAGCGGTTGTCTTGATGGCTGGTTTGCAAGGTGCGGGTAAAACCACAAGCGTTGCAAAACTGGGTAAGCTTTTAAAAGAGAAACAAAAGAAAAAAGTTTTAGTGGTCTCTGCTGACGTTTATCGCCCAGCAGCGATTAAACAGCTAGAGACATTGGCAGAAACGGTTGGTATTGATTTTTTCCCTTCAGATGCCAAAGAAAAACCCGCAGCAATCGTACAGAAAGCTTTAAAACACGCTCAGCTACAGTTCTATGATGTGTTGTTGGTGGATACCGCAGGTCGTTTACACGTTGATGAAGCGATGATGGACGAAATTAAAGAGGTCCATCGCATTATCAATCCTGTAGAAACCCTGTTTGTTGTTGATGCGATGACAGGTCAAGATGCCGCGAATACGGCTAAAGCTTTTAATGAAGCGCTACCGCTTACTGGGGTGGTGTTGACGAAAGTTGATGGTGATGCGCGTGGTGGTGCGGCTTTATCCATTCGCTCAATTACAGGTAAGCCAATCAAATTCTTAGGGGTTGGTGAAAAAACGGATGCTTTAGAACCTTTCCACCCAGAACGTGTAGCGTCCCGTATTTTAGGTATGGGAGATGTGTTATCTCTTATTGAAGAGATCGAACACAAAGTTGACCGCGATCAGGCAGAAAAACTTGCTAAAAAGCTGAAAACAGGTGACGGTTTTGATTTAAATGACTTTTTAAGTCAGTTAAAACAGATGCGCAATATGGGCGGCATGGCGAGTATGATGAGTAAGATACCTGGAATGTCTCAAGTTCCAGATGCTGTTAAGTCGCAAATGGATGATAAAATCACTATCCGAATGGAAGCGATAATCAATTCAATGACGCGTAAAGAACGTGAAAAACCTGAAATTATCAAGGGGTCACGTAAACGTCGTATTGCCGCTGGTTCAGGTACGAGTGTTCAAGAAGTCAACCGCCTTTTGAAGCAATTTGATGATATGCAACGCATGATGAAAAAGATGAAAAAAGGCGGTCTTGCCAAGATGATGCGTGGCATGAAAGGAATGATGCCTCCGGGTTTTCCGGGGCGTTAAGCAACAAAGCTAGAAAGAATATGCACTTTTGATTGATTTTTACGTCAAAGCGAGTAAAATTTTCGGGCTTTTTATATGACAGCCGGACTCTATCCCTCGATGGAGTCTGGTTGTTTTATTAACTAATGAGGATGTTATGGTAACAATTCGTTTATCTCGTGGCGGCGCAAAAAAGCGTCCGTTCTACCAAATCGTTGTAACCGATAGCCGCAATGCGCGTGACGGTCGTTTCATCGAGCGTGTTGGTTTCTTCAACCCAATCGCTTCAGGTCAAGCAGAAGAACTGCGTTTAGACTTGGATCGTGTTGAGCACTGGGTTGGTAAAGGCGCAACTATTTCTGACCGTGTTGCACAACTGGTCAAACAAGCTAAAAAAGCAGCTTAATCTGTCACGGTGGTAACTATGGGCAAGCAAGTAAATCTAGCGACTCCTACTCACCCAATCGTCTTGGGGAAATTAGGCGCTGCATATGGAATTCGTGGTTGGCTCAAAGTTTTTTCCTCCACCGAACATGCTGAAAGTATTTTTGATTATCAGCCTTGGTTTATTCAACGTTCAGGTCAGTGGCAACATGTGGAACTGGAAGATTGGAAACACCATAACAAAGATATCATTATTAAACTTAAAGGGGTCGATGACCGCGATGCAGCAACGTTGTTAACTAATTTTGAAATAGTCGTTGATTCAACGCAACTTCCTGAATTAGATAATGATGAATATTACTGGAAAGACCTTATGGGCTGCCAAGTAGTGACACTGCAAGGTTATGATCTCGGGACCATCACCGATATGATGGAAACCGGTTCTAATGATGTCATTGTGATTAAGGCAAATCTAAAAGATGCATTTGGCATCAAGGAGCGGCTGGTTCCGTTTCTTGATGGGCAGGTTATCAAGAAAGTCGATCTTAAATCTAAACTCATTGAAGTTGATTGGGATCCTGGTTTTTAAATCTCCGGTTGAACGGTTTTAATGAGTGGGACTAAATAATGTGGATTGGTGTAATTAGCCTGTTTCCCGAAATGTTCCGCGCAATAACCGAGTACGGGGTAACTGGTCGGGCAGTGAAAAATGGCCTACTGTCTGTCGAGTGTTGGAATCCACGCGATTTCACTCACGATAAACATAAGACAGTTGATGATCGCCCCTATGGTGGTGGTCCAGGCATGCTGATGATGGTGCAACCTTTAAAGGATGCTATCAACACAGCAAGAACTGAGGCAGGTGAGGGTGCGAAAGTTATTTATCTGTCACCTCAGGGACGCAAACTCAGCCAAGAGGGGGTTTGCGAATTGGCAACGAATGAGAAGCTAATTCTTGTTTGTGGTCGATATGAAGGCATTGATGAGCGAATCATTCAAACCGAAATTGATGAAGAATGGTCAATCGGTGATTATGTTCTCAGTGGTGGGGAACTCCCCGCGATGGTGTTGATTGACTCGGTGTCTCGGTTTATTCCGGGAGTACTTGGTCATCAAGCTTCTGCACAAGAAGACTCTTTTGCAGAGGGACTACTTGATTGTCCACACTATACCCGTCCTGAAGTGTTAGACGGCATGCAAGTACCTGATGTTTTATTATCCGGTAACCATGCAAAGATAGATAGCTGGCGTATGAAACAATCACTTGGCCGTACCTGGCTTAGAAGACCTGAGCTTCTGGAAAGCCTAGCTCTGACTGACGAGCAGAGGATGTTGCTGACTGAATTTCAAAATGAATATTGGTCTGAGCAACAAGTGAATCCAGACAATTAAAATAATTGTCTAACATATATCAGTTTACCTAGGGTAAGAGAATTATTATGAGCAACATTATTAAACAACTTGAACAAGAGCAGATGAAGCAGGACGTACCTTCATTCCGTCAGGGTGATACTGTGGAAGTTAAGGTATGGGTCGTAGAAGGCTCTAAAAAACGTCTGCAGGCATTTGAGGGCGTGGTTATTGCTATTCGTAATCGCGGTCTGCACTCTGCATTCACTGTTCGTAAAATTTCTAACGGCGAAGGTGTTGAGCGTGTATTCCAAACTCACTCTCCAGTCGTAGATAGCATCACTGTTAAACGTCGTGGTGCCGTTCGCAGAGCTAAACTGTACTACCTGCGTGAGCGTTCTGGTAAGGCAGCTCGTATTAAAGAGCGTCTGAACGCCAAGTAATACGCTTTCGCTACATCCGAAAGAATATAAGGCCCGCCCCAGTGCGGGCCTTTATATCTCTGTCATCTTTCGGCCCGTACATTGCTGGTTGCACTCCTTCAGCTATATCAATCCCTCAATATCTCACTTATACACTGCTTACCGGCAACATGGACAGATAAGAATGATCCTTTTCAACAATCATTAAGGATTCCGATTCTTATTTATTAAGATATTATTAATTTGATCTGTCTCATTTCATACTATTACCAAATTGTAAACTTATGATTACACTCTCTTTCTGTTTGTATGTTTTTTGAGCGTTAATAAAAGAGGTGGATATTTTATTATTTGCTTTTTCAATTGGTTATCTGTGTGTTCATCTTTATTTACATCGCTGTAATTATTTTACAGTTTTGGATTGTAATCTTTACGTTCCATGGTATGTTATTAACCAGCACACAAACACAATATATAAACAGTTAAGCAGGTAATAAAAATGATCATGCAAAAAGATGTACTCAATAATGTGAATATTCGTGATGAACAGGTATTAATTACACCTGAGGCTCTAAAACAAAAATTTCCACTGAGTCACAGCAACCTGCATGCCATCGCGGCTTCGCGTAAAGTCATTGCTGATATTATTCATCAACGCGACCCACGCTTACTCGTGGTATGTGGCCCTTGTTCTATTCATGATGTCGATGCGGCTATTGAATACGGTCAACGTTTACAGAAACTTGCTGCTGAATTGAATGACAGTTTATATATTGTGATGCGTGTTTATTTTGAAAAACCTCGTACAACTGTTGGCTGGAAAGGTTTAATTAGCGACCCATTAATGGATGGTTCGTTTGATATGGAAAAAGGCTTACATATTGCTCGCGACTTGCTGACAAACCTTGTTAATATGGGGCTACCTTTGGCGACAGAGGCTTTGGATCCTAATAATCCTCAGTACTTAGGTGATCTTTTCAGTTGGTCTGCCATTGGTGCAAGAACAACAGAATCGCAAACACACCGTGAAATGGCATCGGGTCTATCAATGCCTGTAGGATTTAAAAATGGTACCGACGGTAGCTTATCGACAGCGATTAATGCGATGAAAGCGGCGTCTATGCCTCACCGTTTTATGGGAATTAATCAATCAGGTCAAGTGAGTTTGTTGCATACAAAAGGCAATGAAAATGGACATGTTATTTTGCGTGGCGGTAAAACACCAAACTATAGCCCAGAAGATATTGCTGCCTGTGAAGCTGAAATGCGTAAAGCTGGACTTGAACCGTCATTGATGGTTGATTGTAGCCACGGTAACTCGAATAAAGATTTCAGGCGTCAACCGTTGGTTGTTGACTCTATCATCGAGCAAATTACTCATGGAAATAAGTCAATAACCGGTATTATGTTAGAAAGCCATTTACATGAAGGCAATCAAAGTTCTGAACAGCCACGTAGCGAAATGAAATATGGCGTGTCAGTGACCGATGCTTGCATTGATTGGGAAACAACCGAAACAGTATTGCGTAAGCTTCATCATGCATTGCAGCCAGTGCTTGACGAACGTGCTGAAAAATTTGAAATTGCAAGTTGATACAAGGTATAGGTATGTCTGCTGAATTATCTCATCTGAGAGAACAAATTGATGAGGTTGATAAATCGTTATTAGATTTGTTGGCTAAACGCTTACAACTGGTTGCTGAAGTCGGTGAAGTCAAAAGCCAACATGGTTTGCCTATTTATGTCCCTGAGCGAGAGTCAAGCATGTTGGCTGCTCGCCGCCAAGAAGCAGAACGGATGGGGATACCGCCTGATTTAATAGAAGATATTCTTCGCCGCGTGATGAGAGAATCTTACGCTCGCGAAAATGATAAAGGATTTAAAACCCTGAAACCTGATGCTGGCCCAATTGTGATTGTGGGTGGTGATGGCAAAATGGGGCGCTTGTTTAATCGTTTACTGACACTCTCAGGTTATCAAGTTAAAACGCTGGGTGAACAGGATTGGGCGCAAGCAGAGTCAATTCTTTCTGGTGCTAGCGTTGTTATAATCAGTGTACCGATTCATTTGACAGTACAGGTAATTGAACGACTGCCAAAATTGGATAAAGAAACAGTCCTCATAGATATTGCATCGGTTAAAGATAAGCCTTTAAAAGCGATGTTAGCAGCGCATGCAGGACCTGTTTTAGGCTTACACCCCATGTTTGGTCCTGATGTAGGAAGTGTTGCTAAACAAGTATTTGCCTTTTGTGATGGCCGAGATAGCGAATCTTACCAGTGGTTCCTAGAGCAATTACAGGTTTGGGGAGCCCGCTTGAAAAAGATTACAGCCAGTGATCATGACCGTAATATGAGTTTTATTCAGGCGTTGCGCCATTTTACAACTTTTACGTATGGTCAAAATTTAGCGCAGGAACATGTGGATCTACAGCAGTTGTTAGAGTTGTCATCGCCTATATATCGCTTGGAACTGGCAATGGTTGGGCGTCTATTTGCTCAAGACCCTCAATTGTACGCTGATATTATTATGTCATCTGATGAAAATATTGAATTAATTCGCCGTTACTATCAGTTACTCGGCCAATCTATAGAGATGCTCGAACGTAAAGATAAAGCCGAATTTATTCGACAATTTAATGAAGTAAGCGATTGGTTCGGGGAAGATGCTCACCATTTTATGAAAGAAAGCCAATCGCTGTTGCAAAGAGCCAACGACAACCGCAAGTAGCTTTTAAAAATGGCTCCTATATAAGGAGTCATTTTTATGTATCGTCAAAAAATTCGCCGCAATTTACCTACCTGATCTTTACCATCTACACGTAATTTCACTTATTTTGATTTTTTGTAATTAAAAATACTGTACTCATTTACTTGTATAGTTATTTATATTGCTATTTTTTAATAATATCTGTTTATAGAGTGAATATTTATAAATTAAACGATTTAACTGATAAAGTTAGTGAATAATTTACCGATATTAATTCTCATAAAGTGACAGTTTTATCGGTGAGGAATCTATGTCTTTGAAGGATATGAAAATTAGCGCAAAATTATCCATTGCGTTCGCTTTCTTTATTTTACTTATATTAGTGAGTTCGGCGTTTTCTTTCGTCAGCTTGAACAAAGCCAACAACGGTATTCAAACAATCATCTATAAAGATTATCCAATGACTGTTAGAGCTAATCAGCTAATGGATAATTTTTATTCTTATATTGGCATACAGGAGTTGATACTTCTGGATGATCGAGATAGCGATAGGCGTCGAAATGAACTAAAAAAAATTAGTTCAAACGTCGCCCAGCTTTTGAAGGAATTAGATGAAAACGCAATGGATGAGCCCTCTAAAGAGGGGCTAATTCAGATCCGTGATGTTCGTCAGCGCTTTCTACAATCTCAGGCCCGCTTAAATGAATTCTTAAATAATAACAATCGCAGTGCTGCTATTGATGAGATGATGAATAATACGTCAGCTATTCAACGTGAGTACCGTGAAAGAGTTCAAAACTTCATCGAAGTTCAGAATAGACGCATGCAAGCAGCTGCTGGGGTTGTAGAAAGTAATTATAATTTTAATAAATGGTTATTAGCGACTCTTGTGATTATTAGCATTGCAACAGGCTGTGGTATGGGCTGGTTTATTGCACAATCGATCACACGCCCATTGAGCCAAGCCGTTGGTTTTGCTCAAGCGATAGCATCGGGAGACCTAACACAACATGTTGCAGCCAGATATCGCGATGAAACAGGTATACTATTACAAGCGTTAGTTGAAATGAAAACACGCTTACTTGAGATAGTTAGAGAAGTTCAACATGGCTCCGAGAGTATTTCAGCTGCCGCAGGCCAAATTGTGGCAGGAAACCAAAACCTAGCGGCAAGAACAGAAGAGCAGGCGACATCCGTAGAAGAAACGGCGAGTTCTATGGAGCAAATTACATCCACGGTACAAAATACCGCTGATCATACCCATCAAGCGACGCAGCTTGCGGCAGATACTGCTGTTGCTGTAACCAAAAATGGGCGAATGATGAATCAAGTGACAGAAAAAATGCGGGTTATTCATTCTTCATCAAGCCAGATGACAGATATCATTAATCTCATTGATTCGATTGCATTCCAAACCAATATTCTTGCTTTAAACGCTTCTGTTGAAGCCGCAAGGGCTGGTGAGCATGGGCGTGGTTTTGCCGTTGTTGCAGGTGAAGTGAGATTATTAGCGCAAAAAAGTGCGAATTCAGCGAATGATATTCGAGGCCTTATTGAAAATTCTCTCGCTCAGACGAAGGAAGGCATGGAATTAGTTGAACATGTTGAATCTCAAATTAATGACATGGTTAAAAATGTCGATGAAATCGATCAACGTTTGCAAGAAATAGGCCAAGCAAGCCATGAGCAAAGTTCGGGGATCTTGCAAATCAATAGTGCAGTTGGGCAGCTTGATGCGACAACGCAGCAAAATGCGAGTTTAGTTGAAGAATCGGTTGCCGCAGCGGCGTCACTTAATGAACAAGCATTGCACCTTAAACAATTGGTGAACTATTTCCGTATCGACTTTGCAAATAGATAATATTATTAAATCAAAATAATGGTGTTATTGATGATGTCATTGAAATAGGTTGGTGATGATATAAAGCCAGTGTGTATTGACTGGCTTTATATTTTGCAATGTCACTCGATTATGGCGCGATTTTCTCGGGTTCAACAGGAACGATATTTTCAGAAGGGTAGCAACCAAGAACTTTAATAGAACGTGTAATGGCTGATAACTCTTTTAATGCCTGTTGCATATTCCCAGAACGTAGGTTGGCATGCACATCTATATAAAACATCTCTTCCCAAGGTTTGCCATTGATAGGACGAGACTCGAGCTTACTCATGATAATCTTATTATTTTTTAAGATGATAAGTGCATCAACAAGGGCACCTGCTTGTTGGCCTGTTGTGATAAGTAATGTGGTTTTTGCAGGTACTTGCTCTGTAACTTCAATGGATTGTTGAGCAACGACAATAAAACGCGTCATGTTAATTTGCTGATTAGCTAAATTATGCTCGAGAACCTGTAAACCATACAAGGCACCACCCGCTTCGCTGCCGAGTGCTGCAACATGCGGTGAGTTTTGTTGGGCGACATTTTGCATCGCGGTTGAAGTGCTATCACAGTATTCAATTTTCCAATGTGGGAACTGAGCTAAATATTGACTGCATTGTTGGAATGGCTGCGGATGACTATAAACCGTTTCTATTTTACTGAGATCAGTGCCCCCAACGGTAAGCAGGCAGTGATTGATGGGGAGACGAATTTCACCCACAATCGATAATGTGGTGTTTTGCAATAGATCATACACATCATTGATTGCACCTGAGCTAGTATTCTCTATTGGTAAAATACCATAATCGGCTTGGCCACTTTCAACGAGAGAGAAAATATCTTGGAATTTATGGCAACTACACTCAACCAATTGGTCAAAATGACGAGCTGAATATTGGCGTGCAGCAATATGAGAATATGAACCTTTAGGGCCTAAAAATGCGAAACGCGCAGAGTCATTGGGTGTTAAGTTTAAATATTGCTGCAAGATGGCTTGCTGCGTAAGTACGGAATCTTCAATGATCATTTGAAAGAGACGTGTCACATAAAAACCATCTAACCCTAGTGGTTTAGCTTTATTAATCAACACATCTAATAATTGACGTTCACGTTCTTTATCCCGTATTGGGCGGTTATCTTCTAATTTTGTCTGTGCAACTTCAACGGCATATCCACGCCTTTTGGCTAGGAGTTCGAGAAGTTCGCTGTCCAATTGGCTAATTTTTTTTCGTATCTTCAGTAAATTAGTGCTGTTATCCATCCTACCCGCCCTATAAAACATCGCTGAAACAAAAAAGCCCCCTAATTTAGGGGGCTTGCAAATCTTGTCATCTTTTCTTTCTCAAACGACAAAAGCCCCTAATAGGAGTGGCTAAAGCTAAAGAAAGAAAAGAAAACAAAATTCATATGCATAATAATATCACCATTGTTTGTCTAGTCTTTAAATAGACCTGATACAAGAGCAGATGTCAACAAAAAAGAAGCTGTTCAACTAAAAACGCGCCTATGGTAGGCGCGTTGGCAAGGTTTCAAGATAAGTTTGTAGATAATATAAAATTATAACGTAACGAGGTTCGCTTCTTTTACACTATTGCTGGCTCTTCTTGATTCTCCTTTATGTTGCACTTTATTAAGTTGTCTTTCGAGTTTGTTAATCAATTCATTTATGGCAACGTACATATCTTCATGTTTTGCGCTAGCAACGAGTTTTCCTGTGGCTGTTTTAATATTGGCATCTACCATAAAACCTTGTGGTTCTTTTGATAAGACAACATGAGGACTAATTAAATTGACTTGCCATTTTTCAAGTTTAGTCAGACGGCTTTCAATGTGATCTCGGATAGCTGGGGTAATATCCATTTGTTTGCTAGTTATGTTCACTATCATATAGTTACCTCTCATTGTTTCCGCCTTTGATGTATTCAGAATACTGACTATTTATCTAAAAAACTTGACATAGATCACACTTGAAGAATGCAGTTACACTTCGTGATCTGAACTGTGATTCAGGATAAAAAAGAAAGGGAAAGGGATTGCCAAGTTAAGGTTCTTGGGCGAAACTGAAATAGTTGACTATCAATACGGTTAATAGTCGGTACTCTTTTTGGGTTAAAATTCGCAATTGGCGTAAAATGCGAAAAATACTCTGGAAAATCAACAGAACCGAATTTATTTCGGGATGAACCTATCTTTATCACGCCATACTGGAATAAAAAAAACAGCAGCCGAGGCTGCCGTTTTCAATCGTTACTGACTAGCGTTAGTTTGCATTGGCGGCGAGTAAGCTATTAACTTTATTAGCTTCGACATCTAACCCCATCTGCTTATAAGCTATTTCCATATATTTTAGTGCTTTATAGGTAGCTTCAGTATCTGGGTAATCCCTTAACATTTGTTGAGCACGATTGACAACCGCGACATAAGCCCCGCGTTTGTTGTAGTATTCAATGACAGAAAGGTCAAACCTTGCTAAGCGATCTTTTAAATAAACAAGACGTTTACTAGCATCGTTAGCATAGAGGCTGTTAGGATAATAGCGAACTAACTGACTAAAATCTTTGAAGGCAACACGTGCATGTTGAGGATCTCTGTCTGAACGGTCGATACCAAAGAAACCTTGCAGTGCACTGTCATCAAGTGCCATTGCCGTTAACCCGCGCATATAAAGAACATAGTCAATATTTGGGTGAGTTGGGTTTAAACGCATAAAACGGTCAATTGCTGCTATCGCCATTGGTAGCTCAGCTGATTTATAATAAGCATAAATCAGATCTAATTGCACCTGTTGTGCGTAAGGGCCAAATGGATAACGGTTATCCAATGCTTCCAGTTGTTTGATGGCTGCTTTGTAGTTACCATCCTGCAACTTTTGCTGACCAATACTGTACATTTCAGCCGGAGTGCTATCAGGGCTGACTTCATTATTGCTGGAGCATCCGGTGAGTACCAGGCTCAACGTGGCAGCAGCCACCAGATATTTTATACGTATCATCACGTGTTGGTTATCCTCTGAGTGTTTCGAGGGAGACTATCCGTAAGGCTCCCGGCAAAATTCGAGTTACAATAGCATACATTTTAAATAAAACGGCACTGCCGTCAAAACACAAACACTAAAAAAGTAGATTAATTTATGGCTCAACAAGTACAACTTAATGCAACTGTTGCTGAATCACAGCTCGGTCAACGTTTAGATCAGGCTTTAGCGGAATTGTTCCCTGATTATTCGCGTTCACGTATAAAAGAGTGGATTTTAGATGATAGAGTGCAGGTTAATGGGAAAGTTATCAATAAGCCAAAGGAAAAAGTTTTAGGCGGAGAAGAAATTTTAGTTGATGCATTAATTGAAGAGGACAATCGTTGGGAGCCACAAGATATTCCTCTTGATATCGTTTATGAAGACGATGATATTCTCGTGATTAATAAGCCTCGTGGATTAGTTGTACACCCTGGCGCAGGAAATCCAGATGGCACGATATTAAATGCCTTATTGTATCGTTACCCTGAGATTGCCGATGTGCCACGAGCAGGTATTGTGCACCGCTTAGATAAAGACACAACAGGGCTGATGGTTGTGGCAAAAACAGTTCCTGCACAAACTCGTTTAGTTGAGTCGTTACAATTACGTGAAATTACACGTGAATATGAAGCGGTTGCGGTTGGCAGAATGACGGCTGGCGGCATGGTGGAAGAGCCTATCTCACGGCATCCGACTAAACGCACACATATGGCTGTTCATCCAATGGGAAAACCCGCATTGACACACTATAGGGTTATGGAGCACTTTAGGGCTCATACACGTTTGCGTCTACGCTTAGAAACCGGTAGAACACACCAAATTCGTGTCCATATGGCACATATCAATCATCCTCTTATTGGTGATCCTCTGTATGGTGGGCGTCCACGTCCGTTAAAAGGGGCGAGTGAAGCATTTTTTGAGGTGATGCGTAAATTTGACCGTCAAGCGCTGCATGCCACGATGCTTCGGTTGTATCACCCAATTTCTGGTATTCAAATGGAGTGGCATGCGCCTCTGCCAGATGATATGGTTGAGCTTATTGAAGCCTTAAAAGCAGACTATCAACTGCACAAAGACGATATGGATTGGTAATGAACTCATTGATTTTTCCTGACTGGCCACAACCTAAAAAGGTCTCATGCTGTAGCACCACACGTATTGGTGGGGTCAGCTCATCTCCATTTGATAGCCTAAATTTGGGTGATCATGTTGGTGATGAGCCAATGGCCGTCAGTGAAAATCGTTACCGCCTTCAGGCATTAGCAGGGTTGCCACAACAGCCGTTATGGCTCGAACAAGTCCATGGTACAAAAGTATTATGCTTAGATGGCAGCGACATTGAAAATAAACAAGCTGATGCCGTTTACACTCATCAAACGGGCGTTGTTTGTGCCATCATGACGGCAGATTGTCTGCCGGTTCTCTTTTGTAGTCAGGATGGACAAGAAGTTGCCGCTGCTCATGCCGGATGGCGTGGGTTATGCGATGGTGTTCTTGAAAATACAGTTGCTCAGTTTTCGTGCCCCAAAAATCAAATTATGGCTTGGCTGGGCCCTGCAATTGGCCCCAGCAAATTTGAAGTCGGGCCAGAGGTCAGAGACGCTTTTATCAAGCAGTCAACTGAGCTGGCCGCAGGTTTTGCTATTCATGGCGACAAATTTTTAGCGGATATCTATTTATTGGCACGTAAAAAGTTGCAAGCCGTTGGCGTAACTTCAATTTATGGTGGGGAGTTTTGTACCGTGAGTGACAAAAACAGATTTTACTCCTACCGTCGTGAGGGAAAAACGGGGCGCATGGCCTCATTAATATGGGTAAATAACTAGTGTTTAGAGAGTTATTCTGAATTAACCCATATGGATGAAATAATTCATTTATAAACTTGAATAAATAAAAATAGACCTCATCTATTCTCCAGAAGCAATTTTAATCTCATTTTTAGTGGAGGTGTTATGCGTCTGGATCGTTTAACTAATAAATTCCAGCAAGCTCTCGCTGACGCCCAGTCATTAGCCCTTGGGCGCGAAAACCAGTTTATTGAACCTATTCATTTATTAAGTGCACTGTTTAATCAAGAAGGTGGCTCTGTACGACCTCTTTTGACAACGGTGGGTGTCAATGTCGGGCAGTTGCAACAAAAAATTGAAGAAGCGCTTTCGCGTTTACCGCAAGTGCAAGGGGTTGCCGGTGATGTGCAGCCTTCAAGTGATTTGATCCGTCATTTAAATTTATGTGATCAATTAGCACAAAAAAATGGCGATGAATTTATCTCCTCTGAATTATTTCTTCTTGCAGCTTTAGAAGCGAATACATCACTTGCGGATATGCTTAAAGCAGCCGGTGTCAATAAAGCGAATTTAAATAAGGCAATAGAACAAATGCGTGGTGGCGAAAAAGTGAATGACCAAGGTGCTGAAGACCAGCGCCAAGCGTTAAAGAAATTTACTGTTGACCTGACAGAGCGTGCGGAGCAAGGCAAGTTAGACCCAGTGATTGGTCGTGATGAAGAAATTCGCCGTACTATTCAGGTATTACAGCGTCGTACAAAGAACAACCCTGTGCTGATTGGTGAGCCTGGCGTTGGTAAAACCGCGATCGTTGAAGGATTAGCGCAACGTATTGTGAATGGTGAAGTGCCTGAAGGTCTGAAAAACAAGCGTGTTTTATCCTTAGATATGGGAGCCTTAATCGCAGGTGCTAAATACCGTGGTGAGTTTGAAGAGCGTTTAAAAGGCGTACTGAGTGACCTTGCTAAGCAAGAAGGTAATGTCATTCTGTTTATTGATGAATTGCATACCATGGTTGGTGCGGGTAAAGCGGACGGTGCCATGGATGCGGGGAACATGTTGAAACCTGCATTAGCACGCGGTGAATTGCACTGTGTGGGGGCAACAACACTTGATGAGTATCGTCAATATATAGAAAAAGATCCGGCTTTAGAACGTCGATTCCAAAAAGTGTATGTTGCAGAGCCAAGCGTTGAAGACACAATCGCGATTTTACGTGGTCTGAAAGAGCGCTATGAGTTGCATCACCATGTGCAGATTACGGACCCTGCAATCGTCGCAGCGGCAACGTTATCTCATCGCTATATTACGGATCGTATGTTACCGGATAAAGCGATTGACTTAATTGATGAAGCTGGTGCGAGTTTGCGTATGCAAATGGACTCGAAACCTGAATCGCTTGACCGTTTAGAGCGCCGTATCATTCAGCTCAAATTGGAACAGCAAGCCCTGAAAAAAGAGTCCGATAACGCGAGTAAGAAACGTCTTGATATGCTCGAAGAAGAGTTAGCGGAAAAAGAGCGTGAATATTCTTCATTAGAAGAAGAATGGAAAGCAGAGAAAGCGTCATTAACAGGTACACAGCATATAAAAGCCGAGTTAGAGAACGCACGCTACGAAATGGAGAAAGCACGTCGTAGTGGTGACCTCGGAAAAATGTCTGAACTGCAATATGGCCGTATTCCTGAGTTGGAAAAACAGTTAGAAGCAGCGACTAAAGCAGAAAATAAGAGTATGAAACTTCTGCGAAATAAAGTGACTGATGTCGAAATCGCTGAAATTTTAGCTCGTTGGACTGGTATACCTGTTTCTCGTATGTTGGAAAGCGAAAGAGAAAAACTATTACGTATGGAACAGCAATTACACCAGCGCGTAATAGGCCAGGATGAAGCGGTAGTTGCGGTATCGAACGCTATTCGTCGTAGCCGTGCAGGTTTGTCAGACCCTAATCGCCCAATAGGTTCATTTATGTTCTTGGGGCCAACAGGGGTTGGTAAAACGGAATTATGTAAAGCACTGGCAAACTTTATGTTTGATAGTGATGATGCGATGGTTCGTATCGATATGTCCGAGTTTATGGAAAAACATGCCGTTTCACGTTTAGTGGGGGCTCCTCCAGGATATGTGGGGTATGAAGAAGGTGGTTATCTAACTGAAGCCGTTAGACGTCGCCCTTATTCTGTTATTCTTTTGGATGAAGTTGAAAAAGCACACCCAGATGTCTTTAATATTTTATTACAGGTATTGGATGATGGGCGCTTAACGGATGGCCAAGGTCGTACGGTCGACTTCCGTAATACCGTTATTATTATGACATCAAACCTCGGTTCTGATTTGATTCAAGAACGTTTTGGTACTATCGGTTATTCAGAAATGAAAGATATGGTTATGGAGGTTGTCGCACATAGCTTTAGACCTGAATTTATTAACCGTATCGATGAAGTGGTCGTGTTCCATCCATTAGGTAAAGAACATATTACAAACATTGCGAATATCCAGCTTGGTCGTTTATATAAACGTCTTGAAGAACACGGCTATGAAGTTACCGCATCATCTGCGGCATTGGAAAAAATTGGTGAAGCAGGGTTTGACCCAATCTTTGGTGCTCGTCCATTGAAAAGAGCAATCCAACAAGAGATTGAAAACCCTCTGGCACAAGAAATATTGTCAGGTAAATTGATCCCAGGTAAACCAATAGTCTTAGATGTGGAGAATGATGAGATAGTCGCTAAACAGTAACTATTCGCTTTTCAATTAGGTAATAGAATCCAAGGCGGCCTTAGGGTCGCCTTTTTATCACCTTTTTTCATGAAAAGAGGCCCTTTTTGCTATAAAAATGCACCAAAAGTGTAAAAAATAATCAGTCGTCAAATTTTTTAAAAAAAAGACTTGCTAGAATTTTCTGACTCCCTATAATGCGCCTCCACTGACCGACGATGAGCCAACACAGAATGTGATGGCAAGCCCAAAAGGCTAACGACGGCAGGCGAGAGAATCTGAAAAGATAAGCGAAAAAAAAAGCTTGACTCTCGATGAGGAAAGCGTAACATACGCCACCTCGCGACAACGACCTAAGCGGTTAATATCGAAAGATAAAGTCGCAACGCTCTTTAACAATTTATCAGACAATCTGTGTGGGCACTCACAGGACACTATCAAAAAAATATTTGATTTTAAGTCTTGAAGAGTGACTAACACGTTAATTCATATATGAACTAACAATGTGCAATTCGATTGTGGAAGGATAACGCGAAGGCGAGTGAGCATTTCCGAGACAGTACTGAGGTACGGCGAGGAAAGCGCAGCGAAGCCGACAATGTTAGCCGAACAGAAGCGAATTGATAAACAGTTTAATTCTTTGAGCATCAAACACTTTTAATTGAAGAGTTTGATCATGGCTCAGATTGAACGCTGGCGGCAGGCCTAACACATGCAAGTCGAGCGGTAACAGGGGAAGCTTGCTTCCCGCTGACGAGCGGCGGACGGGTGAGTAATGTATGGGGATCTGCCCGATAGAGGGGGATAACTACTGGAAACGGTGGCTAATACCGCATAATCTCTAAGGAGCAAAGCAGGGGACCTTCGGGCCTTGCGCTATCGGATGAACCCATATGGGATTAGCTAGTAGGTGGGGTAATGGCTCACCTAGGCGACGATCCCTAGCTGGTCTGAGAGGATGATCAGCCACACTGGGACTGAGACACGGCCCAGACTCCTACGGGAGGCAGCAGTGGGGAATATTGCACAATGGGCGCAAGCCTGATGCAGCCATGCCGCGTGTATGAAGAAGGCCCTAGGGTTGTAAAGTACTTTCAGTCGGGAGGAAGGCGTTGATGCTAATATCATCAACGATTGACGTTACCGACAGAAGAAGCACCGGCTAACTCCGTGCCAGCAGCCGCGGTAATACGGAGGGTGCAAGCGTTAATCGGAATTACTGGGCGTAAAGCGCACGCAGGCGGTTGATTAAGTTAGATGTGAAATCCCCGGGCTTAACCTGGGAATGGCATCTAAGACTGGTCAGCTAGAGTCTTGTAGAGGGGGGTAGAATTCCATGTGTAGCGGTGAAATGCGTAGAGATGTGGAGGAATACCGGTGGCGAAGGCGGCCCCCTGGACAAAGACTGACGCTCAGGTGCGAAAGCGTGGGGAGCAAACAGGATTAGATACCCTGGTAGTCCACGCTGTAAACGATGTCGATTTGGAGGTTGTGCCCTTGAGGCGTGGCTTCCGGAGCTAACGCGTTAAATCGACCGCCTGGGGAGTACGGCCGCAAGGTTAAAACTCAAATGAATTGACGGGGGCCCGCACAAGCGGTGGAGCATGTGGTTTAATTCGATGCAACGCGAAGAACCTTACCTACTCTTGACATCCAGAGAATTTAGCAGAGATGCTTTAGTGCCTTCGGGAACTCTGAGACAGGTGCTGCATGGCTGTCGTCAGCTCGTGTTGTGAAATGTTGGGTTAAGTCCCGCAACGAGCGCAACCCTTATCCTTTGTTGCCAGCGATTCGGTCGGGAACTCAAAGGAGACTGCCGGTGATAAACCGGAGGAAGGTGGGGATGACGTCAAGTCATCATGGCCCTTACGAGTAGGGCTACACACGTGCTACAATGGCGTATACAAAGAGAAGCGACCTCGCGAGAGCAAGCGGAACTCATAAAGTACGTCGTAGTCCGGATTGGAGTCTGCAACTCGACTCCATGAAGTCGGAATCGCTAGTAATCGTAGATCAGAATGCTACGGTGAATACGTTCCCGGGCCTTGTACACACCGCCCGTCACACCATGGGAGTGGGTTGCAAAAGAAGTAGGTAGCTTAACCTTCGGGAGGGCGCTTACCACTTTGTGATCCATGACTGGGGTGAAGTCGTAACAAGGTAACCGTAGGGGAACCTGCGGTTGGATCACCTCCTTACCATTGAAGTGTTCTTGTGAAGTGTTCACACAGATTGTCTGATGAAATAGAGTCAACGGTATCAATAGGCTTGTAGCTCAGGTGGTTAGAGCGCACCCCTGATAAGGGTGAGGTCGGTGGTTCAAGTCCACTCAGGCCTACCAAAATCGAATTAATACTGCGTTATAACTTAGCTCGTTTACCCGCGTAAACGTCGCCAAGTTATGCCTTGTCTAAATTCGATTTGGCTTTTAATTTCTTGATTAAAGAAAAGACGATACTGTCAAACCTGTTATGGGGCTATAGCTCAGCTGGGAGAGCGCCTGCCTTGCACGCAGGAGGTCAGCGGTTCGATCCCGCTTAGCTCCACCATAATACTTTTGAATTATTCAGAATAGATTAGTTATAGTCTATTGCGAATAATTATGCTCTTTAACAATCTGGAACAAGCTGAAAATTGAAACAACGCACATTGTTTATCGCTTAAACAATGTGAGAGTCTCTCAAAATTTCAAACCTGAAGTTTTCGGTCATTCAAACGAGTGGCATGAGCGAGCAGTGTGAAATTCGCGGCGTAGGAGCGCAGTCAGCGCAGCGTACATGGGTACGTGAGCATGACGAGCACCGCGCAACAAAGAATTTCACCACGCACAGCCATGACAGTTAGGTGATCGTTGAAACAATTTCGGGTTGTGAGGTTAAGCGACTAAGCGTACACGGTGGATGCCTAGGCAATCAGAGGCGATGAAGGACGTGCTAATCTGCGAAAAGCGTCGGTAAGGTGATATGAACCGCTATAACCGACGATGTCCGAATGGGGAAACCCAGTGCAATTCGTTGCACTATCGTTTGATGAATCCATAGTCAAACGAGGCGAACCGAGGGAACTGAAACATCTCAGTACCTCGAGGAAAAGAAATCAACCGAGATTCCCCTAGTAGCGGCGAGCGAACGGGGAGCAGCCCAGAGTCTTAATCAGCGTCAGCATCAGGAGAACGGTCTGGAAAGTCCGGCAGTAAAGGGTGATAGCCCCGTATCCGAAGGTGTTGGTGTTGTGAACTCGACGAGTAGGGCGGGACACGTGTTATCCTGTCTGAATATGGGGGGACCATCCTCCAAGGCTAAATACTCCTGATTGACCGATAGTGAACCAGTACCGTGAGGGAAAGGCGAAAAGAACCCCGGCGAGGGGAGTGAAATAGAACCTGAAACCGTGTACGTACAAGCAGTGGGAGCACCTTTTAGGTGTGACTGCGTACCTTTTGTATAATGGGTCAGCGACTTATATTCTGTAGCAAGGTTAACCGTATAGGGGAGCCGTAGGGAAACCGAGTCTTAACTGGGCGATTAAGTTGCAGGGTATAGACCCGAAACCCGGTGATCTAGCCATGGGCAGGTTGAAGGTTGGGTAACACTAACTGGAGGACCGAACCGACTAATGTTGAAAAATTAGCGGATGACTTGTGGCTGGGGGTGAAAGGCCAATCAAACCGGGAGATAGCTGGTTCTCCCCGAAAGCTATTTAGGTAGCGCCTCGTGAACTCATCTTCGGGGGTAGAGCACTGTTTCGGCTAGGGGGTCATCCCGACTTACCAACCCGATGCAAACTACGAATACCGAAGAATGTTATCACGGGAGACACACGGCGGGTGCTAACGTTCGTCGTGAAGAGGGAAACAACCCAGACCGCCAGCTAAGGTCCCAAAGTCATGGTTAAGTGGGAAACGAAGTGGGAAGGCTCAGACAGCCAGGATGTTGGCTTAGAAGCAGCCATCATTTAAAGAAAGCGTAATAGCTCACTGGTCGAGTCGGCCTGCGCGGAAGATGTAACGGGGCTAAACCATGCACCGAAGCTGCGGCAGCGACATTTAGATGTTGTTGGGTAGGGGAGCGTTCTGTAAGCCTGTGAAGGTGTGCTGTGAGGCATGCTGGAGGTATCAGAAGTGCGAATGCTGACATAAGTAACGATAATGCGGGTGAAAAACCCGCACGCCGGAAGACCAAGGGTTCCTGTCCAACGTTAATCGGGGCAGGGTGAGTCGACCCCTAAGGCGAGGCAGAAATGCGTAGTCGATGGGAAACAGGTTAATATTCCTGTACTGGTGATAATTGCGATGGGGGGACGGAGAAGGCTAGGCTGGCCGGGCGACGGTTGTCCCGGTTTAAGGATGTAGGCAGGTGAATTAGGCAAATCCGGTTCACTATATGCTGAGGTCTGATGACGAGTCACTACGGTGGCGAAGTAGCTCATGCCCCGCTTCCAGGAAAAGCCTCTAAGCTCTAGATTATCATTAATCGTACCCCAAACCGACACAGGTGGTCAGGTAGAGAATACTCAGGCGCTTGAGAGAACTCGGGTGAAGGAACTAGGCAAAATGGTGCCGTAACTTCGGGAGAAGGCACGCTGGCGCTAGGTGAAGTCCCTTGCGGATGGAGCTGAAGCCAGTCGCAGATACCAGCTGGCTGCAACTGTTTATTAAAAACACAGCACTGTGCAAACACGAAAGTGGACGTATACGGTGTGACGCCTGCCCGGTGCTGGAAGGTTAATTGATGGGGTTATCCGTAAGGAGAAGCTCTTGATCGAAGCCCCAGTAAACGGCGGCCGTAACTATAACGGTCCTAAGGTAGCGAAATTCCTTGTCGGGTAAGTTCCGACCTGCACGAATGGCGTAATGATGGCCAGGCTGTCTCCACCCGAGACTCAGTGAAATTGAACTCGCTGTGAAGATGCAGTGTACCCGCGGCAAGACGGAAAGACCCCGTGAACCTTTACTATAGCTTGACACTGAACATTGAGCCTTGATGTGTAGGATAGGTGGGAGGCTTTGAAGTGTGGACGCCAGTCTGCATGGAGCCAACCTTGAAATACCACCCTTTAATGTTTGATGTTCTAACGTGGCCCCATCATCTGGGGTGCGGACAGTGTCTGGTGGGTAGTTTGACTGGGGCGGTCTCCTCCCAAAGAGTAACGGAGGAGCACGAAGGTTGGCTAAGCATGGTCGGACATCATGCGGTTAGTGCAAAGGCATAAGCCAGCTTGACTGCGAGAGTGACGGCTCGAGCAGGTACGAAAGTAGGTCTTAGTGATCCGGTGGTTCTGAATGGAAGGGCCATCGCTCAACGGATAAAAGGTACTCCGGGGATAACAGGCTGATACCGCCCAAGAGTTCATATCGACGGCGGTGTTTGGCACCTCGATGTCGGCTCATCACATCCTGGGGCTGAAGTAGGTCCCAAGGGTATGGCTGTTCGCCATTTAAAGTGGTACGCGAGCTGGGTTTAGAACGTCGTGAGACAGTTCGGTCCCTATCTGCCGTGGGCGTTGGAAGATTGAAAGGGGCTGCTCCTAGTACGAGAGGACCGGAGTGGACGCACCACTGGTGTTCGGGTTGTCATGCCAATGGCACTGCCCGGTAGCTAAGTGCGGAAGAGATAACCGCTGAAAGCATCTAAGCGGGAAACTTGCCTTGAGATGAGTCTTCCCTGACTCTTTAAGGGTCCTAAAGGAACGTTTAAGACTAAGACGTTGATAGGCTGGGTGTGTAAGCGTAGCGATACGTTGAGCTAACCAGTACTAATGAACCGTGAGGCTTAACCTGACAACACCGAAGGTGTTTTAGAGAGAACGTTGTGAAGCGCACACAGAGTGCGAGAAATTAGCTTGTTCAAGATTGCTGTTCTGGTTGGTGTAAGCCGACGGGAACGAAAACCGAATTTGTCTGGCGGCAATAGCGCGGTGGTCCCACCTGACCCCATGCCGAACTCAGCAGTGAAACGCCGTAGCGCCGATGGTAGTGTGGGGTCTCCCCATGTGAGAGTAGGGAACTGCCAGACATTAAATTAGTGAGAAAGCCACCCGATGGGTGGCTTTTTTGCGTTTGGGGGATGTGATACCGTTTTATCATCCTTCTGCCTTACTGTCACCACCAACCCCATCCACGGCACTTTCTTGCCAATCCTGCACCAGCGAACCGCATATTGATAGCCAATACATTGAGTAGAGATAAAGGAATGGCTCACTATTCGACTTATTTTCATGGTTGAGACCATTTTATAGGATGACTGGTGTTTATTTTTATGAATCGCAATCGGTATCTAAATAACATCATGGTTTAGATCGCTTTATCATACTGAGTACTCGATATCCATCTCATCAACTTATAGGTAAATAACTAGCAAAAATAAAAAAAACTTTCTGGTATTGATAGGGGGAATGGATGATATTGATGACCAGCACTTTAGGTATTGTTATAGTTCAAATATTCAGATTTATAGAGGGATAGGTTATGGGGAGTCAATACATGGAAAATATCATCCTCACCAATGATGAAAGAGCGCTTTTTGGCTTGGAGTTGATATCCGCTCAATGGGATAGAATTGAAATTAAAAAAGGGATGGCTGTTTATTTTGATGGTGATGATATCTGTAAAATTATCTATAACTATGAGCATATTGGTGATGGTTTTATCAATACCCTCTATATTGAAGAAGATAATTTAATTAAAACGAGAAATAGAGAATTCGTTTTGCCTAGAACAGCAAAAGGCAAAGAGAAAAAATTAAATTATACATCGATTAATGGCATGAAAAGTACGGGGTGTCGTTTTAGTTTAACTTTAAGCACTTCAGGAATTGGTGCGGCGTTAAATGTGACGAATAGCCAAAATAGTCTTCGTCTACCGATTCCATTTCCCCAGCAAATTGACACTGTTGAGGCGTTTCGCCAATGGTTAGCCACATTCGTGTCTTCAAGAGATGAACGTTATTTCTCCAAAGTGGAACGCATGAAAAATGCCCCGAGAAAGAATGTGAAATATAAGAATGGCGATATTTTTTGTTATGAAATAGATCTGGAATATTATGGATTTGCTCTGATTATAGGTCAGGTCAACAAAATAAAAAAAGCAGGCCTACTGAAGCAAGAGCATATTTGGAATGATCTCATGACGGTGCCCTTAATTGTCCGAACGTATCAGTTCAAAAGCCAAGAAAAAAATATGCCTATTGAGGAAATTATACAGCACAGCTTATCGGATTCATTTTTCATGATGGATGACCATGTTATGAGAGGTGTATATGAGGTTATTGGAAATAAGAGTTTAACTGCCGATGATATTGAGTTTCCCATTCAAGCGGGAAGATCATTATCTAATGACTCTTTTACTCGATTATGTTGGGGAGTTGGAATAAAAAGCCATCCAAATGAACATGCATCAATGCTACCTAGTGGTATTCAAGATATGGAGTTGTTGAGACATGGTGTTAATTTTGGTGTCAGTTTTTCAGAAATAAAAACCGTAGAGAGATGTAAAACACCGTTGGAAAAACAGGCTTTTGCCCATTTTGGTATCTCTGAAGAGATAACATTTGATGATTTTAATCGGCAATTTGGTGGTATGACTCGTGAAGAATACGCGTTATATGCGAATAAAAAGTAGGGGGCACATAAGTTGGTTAAATCATTACTGGTTTTTATTTTAAACTTTGATATAAGCTATAACCGGCGATAGAGCCCGCGACATCATAAGCGATATCATGCCAACTCCATCCAGTACCGCTGGGGCGGCTGTCATATAATTCTTTGACTACTCCGAGTGAAACAGAAAATAATATTCCAAATTGTGCAGCTTCTCGATGTTGCCAATTTTGTTTATCAGCATATGCATTACCGGCCATTGCCATTGCGGCTGAAAAAGCAAAATGTTGGGCCTTATCCTTTCCTGTCCATTTATCATTAGCGACACGAAAGCTTGAGCAACTTGCGGTATTGAATAATATGCCAATAAGCAAATAAGGAAGTATTTTTTTAAATCGTTTCAATTTATTTATCAACATAATGATATATGAAAAGCACCACAAGGGTGGTGCTACGATAAATTACAAGATACGACTGATTAAGCGGTCTACTCTAATTCGTCTTAAACGGCGAATGAGTTTTTTCACTTTGATTGGATAGGTTTGGATACTATCTAATTCACGATAATGATTCACAATTTTTGTATGAGTGCGAATGCATTCAAGTTCATGTTGACGCTGCTCTTGCATTTCTTGCTTTGGATCGTGGATCAATACGGCATTTTCAAGATCTAATCCCCATGCTCGAGGGTTTAAATTATTTCCGGTGATCAACTGCCATTGTGAATCAACCCACATACCTTTCAAATGATAGGTATTATCGCCATCTTTCCATAAACGAATAGTTAGCTGCTGACTATCAATAAATTTTTGTAAGCGGCTAACAAATCTACGTAGATTTATTTCATATAAATAAGGTAAAGCACCAATAATTTTAAATGGCTCTTCGGGGGGAATATAAAAATCATTAGCAGTTTTATCGCCAATAATTATTTCAACCTGTTTACCTTCACGTAGTAGTCGACTAATAATTCTGACTAATACCGCAGGGAGGTTAAAATAAGGCGTACAGATAATGAGCTTATTCTGTGTTGACCCCATTAAATGGGTAATGGTCCGGTTAAGATCATTTTTCTTACCTAATCCGACAAGCGGGGTAACTGCCAGCTCATTATTGTTAGCATTACCGTCAAAGTGATATGAACACCCTCTGAGTGAAAGGCGAAATTGCTTGATAATATTTTTGAATTCAGCCGTTTTGGGTCTATTGGCTGAATTGAGTAGATGGATAGCATCTGATTTTAACAATGCTTCATCAATATAGTTTTTCATTGATGAAGTTAATTGTTTATTTTTGATTAACTGATATCGGTCATAACGATATTTTTCATGACGTTGTAAATAGACGTCATTAATACTCGCACCACTGTATAACAGGGTATCATCAAAGATAAAACCTTTAAGGTGTAAGACGCCTAAGGCTTCACGAGTATTCACAGGAATACCGTAAATTGGAATGTCAATGTCAGGGTACTGTTGTGAAACACTATAGTACCAATCAGCATTGGTTGAATTTGCCGCTGCTCCAATCCTTCCTCGTTGCGCGCGATGCCAATCAACCAGTATTTTAACTTCTAAAGACGGATTCGCTTGTTTTGCTGCATACAGCGCATGAAGAATATCTTTACCTGCATCATCTTGCTCTAAATATAACGCAGTGATGTAGATGCAATGTTGAGCGGTTGATATTTGCTCAAGCAAAACATCACGAAAATCTTCTGTCTTATATAGCGTTTTAACATCAGCAATAGATTGGGAGAGTTTAGGTAAACTCCCTAAATATTGTTGATGTTTTGCTTGTTTTAATTTTGACAACATCACAGTGTAAATTTTCTCTTATTAGTCTAATAGCAAATCGCTTTATTCAAATATACGCTAGGGTATAGGTTAGCGAATGATCCATGGATGATAGCATATTTAGCCAAACCATTTAGTATAAATTAAAATTCCGTTTAATTGTTGTACAAATTGGCGAAGACTATAACTTATAAATGTAATGTTAAGTTTACAACCCCTTCATCAAATTGAAGGTCAACGTCAAACCCTAGCTTTTTAGCTAAACTGATCATGTTGCGATTTTCAGGCATAGTGATCGCGGTAAGCTTTTTAATTCCATGTGAGCGCGTATAGCTCAGCAGCTTGCTCATGAGTTGGTAACCAAGTGTTAATCCTTTCATATCCGATCTAACAAGAACAGCGAATTCAGCTTCTTGATTATCAGGATCCGCCATCGCACGTGTGACACCAATAATTTCAGGGTTTGAATCTTGATTTCTTACGGCGACAAACGCCATTTCGCGGTCATAATCTATTTGCGTCATATTGGCGAGATCATCATGAGTAAACTCACTAATTTCACTAAAGTATCGATAATAAAGATCTTCTTTAGTAACCTGCGCTATAAACGATTTTAGTATTGGCCTTAGTAAACAGCTGAGGTCATCTTTTAATGCGATCGTTTCTTCGAGTTCACTTGGATATGGTCGAATCGCTAATCTTGATTTTTGAATTTCGTGATCGGGAATTAAAGTCATTGAAACATCAAGCAAAGTAAATTCATCACCAGAAGCGAGCAAAGGATGGATATCAAGGCGTGCAATGTTTGGGCAATCAATGATTAGGTTGGAAACTCGTACCAGTAAGCTTGCTAAACCTGGAATATTTAAGGGGGCCAGCGCACTTCGCGCTTTGATTTTATACCCTTTAATCGCCTGAATGACCAGATATCGAGCCAGTGCCAAATTCAATGGAGGAAGGGCGACGGCGGCTTGGCTTTCTTGTTGCCACTCAATCCCCCCTTCACCTAGCATAATTAAAGGTCCAAAAACCGGATCGAGTTCAACGGCAATACGTAATTCTTGCGCTCCAGCACGGTTTGCCATACTTTGCACAAGCAAGCCGTCAATACGCGCATTTGGAAAGTTGGTTGATACACGTTCCATAATCGCTTTTGCCGCATCTCCGACTTCTTTGGCATTACGTAAGTAAAGCATAACTCCCTGAACTTCTGACTTGTGTACGATATCCGGTGAGCGGAGTTTTAAAGCAACGGGATAACCAATTTTTTCAGCTATTTTAATCGCTTCTTCACTTGAATGAGCTATCCATGTGGGTAAGCTATTTAGGCCATATGCCCGTAAAATGGGCTGAACTTCATGTGTATCTAAATGAAGTGTGTGATTTTGTAGGGCTTGCTGAATATAGGTATGCGCCTGTTGGGTATCAGCGGTGATTCCAATTGGCAGTGCCGGTGTTTCTTTTAACTGTTTTTGGTTACGGCGATACTCAACCATGTGCATATAGGCCGTTATTGCCCCTTCTGGTGTTCGATAGGTTGGGATACCGGCTTCACTAAAGAGGCGACGCGACGTTTGTGAAGAATATTCACCGCACCAGTTTGTCAGTATAGTTAGCCATTTACCCCTTGGATGCTGTTTGATCGTTTTTATCACTTTTTCAGCCATGGTTTTGCTGTCTGTTATCGCGCTAGGGGTATAAATCAACAATAGGGCATCATGATCATGGCTATCGAGCATTTTATTTAAAACATCGATGTAGCGATCAACGGTCGCATCATCACCTAAATCAATAGGATTTTGGGTTGATAGGTCAAGTGGCAGTAGCGAACTTAGTTCATTTTCCGTTTCTTGACTTAATGTCGCTAGCTTACCATTACGCTGTAATAGTTCATCTAGCGCCATTGCGGCAGGAGCTGCACCATTGCTGATAATGGACAAACGTTCCCCACGTAATGGCGTCATATAGCTCAATGTTTCTACAGCAGAAAACATTTCATGAGTATCTTGTACTCTCAGCAAGCCTGCTCGCTGAATAGCAGCATCGTAAGCTGCATCAAGGCTCGGTTTTTCTCCCAATAGCTGCTGGGCTTTACGGGTTCGGCCGCTTTTAATCACAAGGATTGGCTTATTCCGTGATGCGCTACGTGACGCAGACAGAAAACGACGAGCATCGCTGATACTTTCAAGGTAAAGCAGGATAGCACTGGTTTTACTGTCACGAGCCAGATAGTCTAGAAGATCGTCAATATCAATGTCGATGCTATCTCCCAGAGCAATAAAATAAGAGAAGCCAATATCACGATGGCGAGCCCAGTCTAATACCGTGTTAGACACGGCTGCGGATTGAGAAATAAATGCGAGTTTCCCCTTAAGAATGGGGATGGGGGAGAAACTTGCATTAAGCCCTTGCCATGGCGCTAAAATACCGAGGCTATTAGGGCCGAGTAAGCGCATTTGATATTGTTGGGCTATTTTTTTAAGTTCATTAAATTGAATCGATGGTGATGATAAAACGATAACGACATTACAGCCATATTCGCCTAGTTGCCTTAAGCAATCAGGATTTTTGGAATGATGAGTACAGATAACGGCAAGGTCGGGCTTTAAAGGAAGCTTATCAATCGAGGGATACGCGAGTACCCCAAGTATAGAGCTTCGATTAGGATTGACAGGGAGAATGGGTCCCTTAAAACCATTAGTTAATAAGTTTTTCATCATTACCGAACCTGCACGATTCGGATTCTCAGAAGCACCAATCACCGCGATTGATTTCGGTCTAAATAACGATTCTAACTGACTCAGTAAACCCATGGCTGATAACCTTTTGCTTTAGTGAGCGAAAACATCCTCAACGAATATAGAGATGCCAACTAATACTATGCTGTATTGGGTTATTAGTGCCAGTTTATCCTGATTATTTAATGGAATAATCTAATGACGTTCACGTTTTAAATCAGCCGCAATCTTCAAATTACATATTTGTTAATGAACCTAAAACAGTGTGAATGGTTTTTTCTACTCACAATGAGTTAAGCTTTTTTCTGCTTGTAGCTGTTTAGCGAGCGGATGATGAGGTTTGCCTTCTAAATATTTATCTCTAAATAAGCTGAAATGTTTAAAAAGCTGTTCGGAAGCCGGGGTGTCACCAGCCAATTCTAAGAGGGTAGCTGCAACTTCTGCGGTGCAATGTTGGTCTTCTTTTGATGGGGTGCGTAACAGGTAATCAGTACGTATTTTAGTGTTGATCGACAGCACGGGAATGTTATCGAAATAAGGGCTTTTACGAAACATTTTACGGGCTTCAGGCCATGTACCATCTAATAAAATAAATAAGGCCGGTTTATCCGAAATTGTCGGTTGATTAACGACGGTTCTGCCATTTTGGGCATAACTTTCTGGGAAAATAATATAAGGCTGCCGTGTTGGATCTTGAATGGCAGCGAGTAATTGAGGGGCAGGATCCGTTCTTGACCACTGAAAAGCCAGCGTATTGGGTAAAATATCTGCAATTAGTTTTCCGGTATTACTTGGCTTGAATACTTCGCCATCATACATGACTAAACAGAATTGACTTTTGGCTTGAGTTGGAGCGATATCTTGACACAGACATTGAGGGATAGGTAGCAAGCAGTATTGACAGCGCTTAACCCGACACCCTCGCGCCTTAAAAGGTTTTGTTGAAGTCGCTAAACGTTCTTGGCGTAATGTATAAACGGCATTTTTAGTCATGTTGGGCGTTGGTTTTCGATATCGATAAAACAAAGCGCGTATTGTACGTAAATCTGTTGCATGACGATAGCAGTATATTCGCGATCTTTTAGATGCAATAATAGTGGGAATCAGTGGCGTAGCTCGGTAACATCATGTAATCTTCGCGCCATAGCTTTGTAGGGGATAGCAATGAACGACTCGAATGATTTTAATGGTAAGAATGGCAAAGTAAAAGTGATGTATGTCCGTAGCGAAGGCCAAGATGACGGCAATAGCAAAGGTAAGCGTCAACAGGATAATAAGCGATCTCATGATAAAAGAGACGGGCGTCGTCATGATCGTACGGGTCGCTCCGATGATAGAAGAGGTCAGCCACCTCGTGAACGTTCGGCTTGGCGCACAGTATCGAAGCCAAACAGTGATGAGCTGATGAATGATCATGGTGGTATTTCTGGCAAAAGCCAAATCGATCCTGAGCAATTGCGCAAGCAACGTTTAGAAGAAACGCGTATTTATGGCGAAAACGCGTGTCAGGCCATGTTTAAGAACCGCCCAGATGCCATCGTGCGAGCTTGGTTCTTGCAGTCAGTGACTCCACGCTTTCGTGATGCGTTAAAATGGATGGCGGCAAACCGTAAAGCTTACCACGTGGTGGATGATGAAGAGCTAACCAAAGCATCGGGGACTGAACATCATGGTGGTGTCTGTTTCATCATTAAAAAACGTGGTGGTATGGATGCTAAAACCTATTTGCAACAAGCACCAGCGAAAGATTGTGTGCTCGCGCTTGAAGATGTGGGTAACCCACATAACTTAGGTGGCATTATGCGTAGCTGCGCCCATTTTGGTGTACAAGGTGTCATTCTACAAGATGCTGGCATGCTGGAGTCGGGAGCGGCGATCCGTACAGCAGAAGGTGGGGCCGAGCATATCAAAGCAATTGATGCTGATGGACTTAGCAATACACTGAACCATTTCCGTCAAGCCGGTTATACCATTGTGACGACATCCAGCCATAAAGGTAGTCAAGATATTGCGAAAGCACAGCTCCCTGAAAAAATGGTTTTAGTGTTAGGGCAAGAACGTGATGGCCTAAGTGACAGTGTATGGAACGAAGGTGATATGAGTCTGTGCATTGGTGGTACAGGTAAAGTTGAAAGTTTGAATGTGTCAGTTGCGACAGGTGTGATGCTGGCGCAATGGTGGCAGCAAAATAAAGCCAAATAATCACGCGCATTTATGATATAGCTGCATATAAACAGTTTTTAACTGACTGGTTATATGCAGTATTTTTATGGCAAAACGACTTTTCTGTCTCAGGGCGTTTAACATCATACCCGTCAAGAAGGCCAATGCTTGTGTTTATCTAAATTCTTCACGAGACAAGCCGCCAATGCCAATATACGGCTACCTGTTATGTTGGGCTTCAAAGATAACGCCAATTCACGCAATCTTGTTGCTCTATTAGTGTAATCTCGAAATTAGCGTCAGCAGGTGAATGCATAACGCTAACATACTGTACTAAAGAGAACTAATAACTATACAGCAAGTGAGATAGAAAGTAGGTCGTTAGCCAATAAAGCAGCGCATGCTCACGATGATATTTCTTGGCCGAGCGAATCGGGTATTAGACGCCGCAGAAAGAATCGCGCAATTTGCTCTAAATGAAGGCATTAACCATTAAGATCCTGTCATCCAAGTCAAAGGAATAACGAGGATCTTAATTCATCATTAATGGGCGCCACCGCCACCTTTAGAACCTGCACCAAATGGCGGTTTGGCAAACCAAACAATTACCATGAGTAAAATAAAGATCCCTGCTGATAACCAAAAAATTTCATTTGCCGATAGGATCAGCCCTTGGTCTGTGATTGTTTTCGCTAAATAAGCGGCACTCTGCTGTTCATTCATGCCCATTTGCGCCAATTCACTATACATATGCTGAGCATTTGGATTATAGGGGTTGATAAATTCTGTCAGATTCTCATGGTGCATGGCTTCACGTTGTGTCCACATCGTGGTGGTGATCGATGTGCCTATCGCGCCGGCTAACGTACGTGTAAAGTTGGATAAACTCGATGCCGACGCCATTTTTTCAGGGGGTAGCCCTGATAACGTAATGGTTGTTAAAGGCATGAAGAAACACGCGATTGCGAGCCCTTGTACGAATTGTGGCCATGCTGCCGCGGCAAATCCCATATCAGGCTCAAACGTATAGGCTCGCCAGTAGTAACAAACAGCATAAATAATAAAGCTGAACGTAACGATATAGCGCATATCAATCCGATTACCAAAACGACCAATGATTGGCGTGATCAGTAAAGGTAAGAGACCGACAGGGGCTGAGGCAAGCCCCGCCCATGTTGCGGTATAGCCATAGACTTCCTGCAATAATTGAGGCAGTAGTACGATGGTGCCGAAATAGAGCATATAAGCGAGACTGAGTGATAAGCAACCGATCGTAAAGTTCCGCTCTTTAAAGAGTGAAAGGTCAATGACTGGATGGTCATCAGTCAGCTCCCAAACAATTAAGAACGAAATGGCAACGACAGCAACGATAGTAAGAACAATAATTTCAGTAGAGTTAAACCAATCCAGTTCTTTTCCTTGGTCTAACATAATTTGCAGAGCACCAATTCCAACCACTAATAGCACTAAGCCAATAGTATCAATAGGTTGAATAGAAATTTTTGTTTCACGACCTTTTAGTGTCTGCATGATGGCAAAAATAATTGCAATACTAAAGGGGACGTTGATAAAGAATATCCAACCCCAATGGTAATTATCGCTAATATAACCGCCAAGTATTGGCCCACAAATGGGGGCAATCACGATGGTCATTGACCACAATGCTAACGCCATATTACGTTTTGCTGGTGGATAGTTATTAAGCAATAAACTTTGTGATAAAGGAATGAGGGGGCCAGCGACAAGCCCTTGTAATACACGAAATAAAATAAGCATCTCTAAGCTACCAGAGATGCCGCATAACCATGAAGTAAGAGCAAAGAGACCCGTAGACCATAAAAATAATCGTACTTCACCAATTCTACGAGCAAGCCATCCCGTTATCGGGATTGAGATTGCATTGGCCACGCCAAATGAGGTAATGACCCAAGTCCCCTGAGAGTTCGAGGCGCCGAGATTACCCGCGATTGTAGGGATGGCAACGTTCGCAATCGTTGAGTCCAAAACTTGCATAAAGGTGGCGAGCGAGAGGGCTATCGTCATCCATGCAAGTTTAGATCCTGTTAAAGGCGCATTTGTCACAATTACACCTCAGATTATTTGTTGCCTGAGTTACTATTAATAATATCAGTAACTATTTTGTCCGCAGGAGACATATCAATCGCCAGTGCAGAGGTATGGTAGGCCGGAGCATCACGCAGACCTTTTGAAAGCACTTTGCCATCTTTATTAAGCGTATCTACGGTCACTTCTGTGGATAGACCAATACGTAATGGATATTGTTCCAATTGTGTTGGGTCTAATGCAATGCGTACCGGTAAACGTTGAACGACTTTAATCCAGTTTCCTGTCGCATTTTGAGCTGGCAGTAAAGAAAACGCGCTACCAGTTCCCATATCTAATCCAACAACAGTGCCGTTGAAAGTGATATTTTTGCCGTAGAAGTCCGTAGTGACTTTGGCAGGTTGACCAATGCGCATATCAGCCAATTGAGTTTCTTTAAAATTAGCATCGATCCACATTCCCTCAGAAGGTACGATAGCCATCAACGGTGTTGCGGTCGTGATTTGTGAGCCTACTTGTACGCTACGGCGTGAAACATAACCATCAACAGGGCTGACAATTTTTGTCCGCTGTAACGCCAACCATGTATTTCTCACCTCTGTGGCGGCAGCTTCGACGGCAGGTTGTTTGGCTAATGGGGTATCTAGGATGATGGCATTATTTGCATTCAATTGTTCAATGGCAACTTCAAGAGCGGCTTTGGCGCTCACAACAGCTTCTCGCGCGTGTTGCAATTCTTCCTTACCAATGAGATTACTGCTGCCAAGAACTTCACGACGTTTTAAATCATTTTGCAGTCGCACTAATTCAGAGCGTTTCATATCAATGTTCGCTTGATATTGACGGCTATTTACGATTTGTTGATGGGTTTGGCGAACACTGTTTGCGAGCGTTGTTTTCGCTTTTTCTAAAGCTAGCTGGGCATCTCTAGGATCGAGTTCAACTAAGATTGTGCCACTTTTCACATAATCTGTGTTATCGACGTTAACCGTCATAACACTCCCCGATATTTGTGACTGTATCTGGACTTGATTACCTGCTACGTAGGCATTATCAGTCGTTTCATAATGACGTAAGACGAAGAACCAGTAGATAGCCCAGCCAACACCCACGACAATAAAAAGGAAGGTGAGAAATAGTAAAGCATTTCTGCGTTTTCTTTTTTTATTAGGGTGTTGATTAGGGGTTGATTGAATTTCCTCATGGGCACTCATTCTGGTGTTCTCCGCTCATCGGCATTTTAGATCACGAATGTTCCCAGTAGTTAGCGCTAACCACTGGAAACTGAGACAACAACTGATATATTTGCTTGATGGGATATCTTAAGCACAAGATAGAAAGGATAGCGAAATCTTTCAGACAGAAAAGTCTTTTTTCGTCTTTTAGCTTATAAATGCCTCAAATACATTACCCACAAAATTATAGTGGTTAATAATTGCTATAATCTTTAACAGTATCTAGCTTAATTAGTAACTTACGCATCAATTTGTTGAGTTGTTGTTGCTCTTCTAGCTCTAATACAGACCAAATATCTTTTAAGGCAGTGTGCTGAGGCGGAAGTAACCCAGCTAAAAACTCAGAGCCTTTTTCAGTCAGGTGAAGATGTAAGCACCGGCGGTCATTGTGACTTTCCTTACGCTCAATCCAACCATTTTTTTCTAACTCATCAGCGATACGCGTTGCATTGGTTCGTGAAGAACCTAAAGCTGCACTTAGCTCAGAAGGTTGAATACTTCGAGAATCTTTTGTATCTAGGATCATTAACGCCATAAACAGTGTTTCGTTAATCCCTTGTGCCTTGAGCATATTGTTACGTGACTCAAGGAGTTTACCATGAACATGCATACAAAGACGCGTTAGGAGGATCTCCTGATAGGGAATAGGATTGTTATGCGAATTTTGCTGTGCGACACGAGCATTTAATAGCTCTTCTGTCGGAGTAAATGAACTTTCCATTATTTAGATACCTTATTAGTTTCAGTTGGTAAGATTACAACTGTCATCAACCATCTAAATGGTATATCAAAAGCTAAAATTAGCAATTGTAGTTAATTGATATCATCAAATTTATTTTGATAATGATACATAATTCATAAATTTTATGAATGTAATTTACTCGGTTTAGTATAGCGTAATTCTATCATTCTGCCTTTTAAATTAGTTTATAGGAGTAAAATAATCATTTTATTTTATTTTTAAGGCTGATAGTCACAGAGTAAAACAAAATAAAATCATGTAATTACGATCTAAACTACGGTTACATTCATTATTCAACAGGATTTGTAAACCTTTCATCTATCAGCTATATAAAATCAAGTGGAAACTAACTCATTGATCATCATACCATTGGGTAATAGTCATAATTAGAAACTAAATTGTAACTTTATATTGAGCGACATTTTTTGTTTAATTGTGTTATTTGATGATTTTTGCCTATGTAACTATTACAAAATAAAACCATCGGTAAAAATTTGTGATTGTGATGGGGAGGCGATAGAGAAAGATGAGGGGAGTAAATACGAGAGGAGTATTTCAATATATTACATTTACTGATGTTTGTGCTTTCAATTCGTTGAGAGCTCCTGAAGCGCAGTCACTCTCAACGAATACCTTTTATTCATCTGATGGGTATATGGCGGGATCGAAGCGCGATCCTATCGCCCAAATCACCAAACTAACGACAGATAATACTGCTCCGCATACCACAACCCCTTCCCAGCTGGCTTGTTCATAAGCATAGCCAGATAATAAAGAGCCAAGAGCACCACCAATAAAATAGCTGGTCATATAACCCGCGGTGATACGATTGCGCGCCTCGGGGAGGATGCGATACAAAGTACTTTGATTGGTGACATGAACCGCTTGAATGGCAAGATCCAGAATTAACACGCCTATAATAAAAGCAATCAGAGAGTCTTTGGCAAATCCAATGGGTATCCACGACAGAAATAAGAGAATCAATCCAATCGTCGTGACTCGCTTGCCTTTACCTTTATCCACCAAATGGCCCGCTTGTGAAGCCATCAACGCCCCAGCGGCACCAACTAAACCAAACAGTCCTATGGTGCCTTCTGAAAAACGAAATGGGGGGCTTGCAAGCAAGAAAGCCATTGCCGTCCAAAGTAGTGCGAAGTTGGCAAAAGACAAAGCACCCAATAGTGCGCGAACGGCTAACACTGGCGTTCCACAAAATAGGCGACCAATTGAAAGTAATAGCTGAAAATAATTGAGTTCTGTTTTTTGGTGATAACGTGGCAACTTAAATGAAAGCACAATAATCAAAATAATTAATAACCCAAAAGCGACCCAATAGATGGTTCGCCATCCACCGATCATTGCTACTGCCCCTGAAATAGTTCTGGCCAGTAATATTCCTAAGAGTAATCCACTCATGATAATGCCGACAGATTTTCCTCTTTGATGCGGTTTTGCCAGGGTTGCGGCCATGGGAATTAAAACTTGAGCGACAACAGAAAATAGCCCTGTAAGCGCAGTTCCTAAAAGTATTTGCCATACATTATTAGATAGCGCTGTAATGAGTAGGCCGATGGCAGACAAGGTGGTCATTACTAAAATGAGACGCTTGCGTTCAAAGATATCCCCTAGAGGCACTAAAAATAGTAAGCCAACGGCATAGCCTAACTGGGCGGCGGTGACAATAAAGCCTGCCATGTTGGTTGTCAGGTTAAACTGTGTTGCGATGGTTTCCAGAAGGGGTTGTGCGTAGTAGTTACTTGCCACGACAAGGCCTGTCGCAATGGCCATTAAGATAACTAAACCTGTCGTGAGTTCTGCTTGTGGTGCTTTATTCATTCATTATCTACTCATTATTCATAAGGTCACTACTATAAACAATTTTTAGCGATGTCATTGGAACATTTTATCAATTAATGAGCCGGTTTCAGGTGAGTGATGAGAATACGAGTCGATTAGCGTTAGCGAGTGTCATTTATTCATTAACGAAAAAAAGCCACCTAATGCGGTGGCTTAGAAGTCAGATTAGCGATTGAGACTATTTTTCAGCCGCTTTTCGCGCTTCCTCGACCCAACCATCAAAGGTGGATTGATGGGCTTTGATCCACGCATCTGTATGACGGCGGATGTCGGACTGTGAAGCTTCTCCGTTATGCATTCTTAAATTTTGAGCATTAATATCGGCAATAGGCAGTTTCATGATTTCAAATAGCTTAGCGGCTGCTGGGTTATCTTCTGCCCATTTTTTATTTGCCGCGATATGCATCGTATTTGGTGGGAAACCATAATTTTTACCATTCGGCAGTTTAGTCTCTGTTTTGTCATTATTAGGCATCGAAGAGAAAGGAACTTCTAGCCAAACAACATCACGACCGGGTTTGAGTACATCACTGATCCAATAAGGAGTCCATGTATAATAGAGAATAGGCTTGCCTTCTTTGTAGCGTGTGATGGTATCTGCCATCATGGCTGCATAGTTGCCTTGATTGTGTTCAACGGTTTTTTCTAAATCATACGCTTTTAAATGATTATTGATTGCGGCTTCACACCCCCAACCCGGATTACAACCAGTTAAATCCGCCTTATTATTGCCGTTAGTATCGAATAACTTGGCAATTTTAGGATCTTTTAGTTGCTCAATATTGGTGATGTTATATTTTTCAGCGGTTTTTTTATCGATTAGGTAGCCTTGAGCGGCATTAACCACATAATCACCTTGGCGATAAAAGGCTTTATCCCCACCGGCTGCATTATATTGAGCATCATGCAATGGCACCCAACTAACCGCCAAATAGGTTGCATCACCATTCGCAATTGATGCATAGGCGACGTTATAGTCAACCTCTTTAATGGGTTCGACTTCATAACCTAGTTTTTCCAGTGCTTTTGCTACCAGCAATGTTTGAAACGTTTCCTCGCTAATCGTACTTTGAACTGGCGTGACTTTTATTCCTTTACCAGGCAGATCTTCTGCATTAGCGAGTGGAACGGCAAGTAAGGTCGTCAGGGCTGTTGCCAATATCATCGGTTTTTTCATTATTGATACCTCTGTTTGTCGTTTTGGCTTGCCTTTGCAAGCGACGAGCCGCATTGACGGCTCTATCGTGAATAGGGAATTAAAAATTAATTCGATTTTTTACTAAATGGTCGGGTGATTAGGCCTATTGGGCCGTGTTGGTACCAGCGAGTAGACTGTTTGTTACGCGATTTTTGACCTAGGGATTGCGTTAATCGGTCAAGGACGATAGCCAGTACAACAATGCCGACACCTCCGACAGAAGCCAATCCCATATCAAGGCGACCAATACCGCGTAGTACCATTTGTCCTAAGCCACCGACGGCAATCATCGATGCAATAACAACCATCGAAAGCGCCAACATCAAGGTTTGGTTTACCCCGGCCATGATGGTCGGCATTGCCAAAGGGAGTTGGACTTTAAACAGCAATTGGCTAGGACTTGCACCGAAAGATTCCGCCGCTTCAATTAGGTCAGCAGGAACTTGTTTAATGCCTAAGATGGTGAGGCGGATAATCGGAGGCAAAGCAAAGATGATTGTGACGACAACGCCCGGGACGTTACCAATACCAAAAAGCATAACAATAGGTACTAAGTAAACGAAGGCTGGGGTTGTTTGCATGGCATCGAGTATTGGCCTAACAACGCTGGCGGCTTTGTCACTACGCGCCAACCAAATCCCGAGTGGTAGCCCAATGATCAAACAAAAGAAGAGAGAGGTGAGTACTAAAGAAAGCGTCACCATAGCCTCAGACCAAGCGCCGATAGCACCGATCACAATCATCGATATCAGCGTTGCAACTCCCATCATACGGCCTGACAGTTGCCATGCTATTAATGCAAATAAGATAATCGCTACGGGCGAAGGTAGGGAGGTTAAAAATTGTTCAAAACCACTGAGGATGAAATCAATTGGAATACGGATACCCTGAAAAACAGGGCGAAAATGTAATACGATCCAATCAATTGCTTCAGTAACCCAAGAATCAAGAGGGATCAGTGTCTGCTGGAAAGGATCCATGATATTGAAATGTTCAGGCACAATACTGTCAGCTGGTGCGGCATCAAGCCAATCACTCCCCCCTGTGTCAGCCGGTGTAGACGTATCTGTGGCATTTCCCCAAGGATCGCTATCCGTTGAGGCCTGATTGTCTGAGCTCATTGCCCATGGATCACTTTCTGTATTGGTTTCTGTTGTCCCCTCTTGCTTTGAGGTTTCATCGACCTGCGCATCTGCCCATGGGTCTTGATGGTCATTTTTATGCTCTTGTGTGTTATTGCTCATTTGATGTCTCCTTATCCAGTGCCTGTAGCAGCATTCCTTTTGAGATCACACCAAGATAGCGGTTTTTCTCATTGATCACAGGAACAGCACAGGGAGCTTGCGCAACCGTTGAAATCACCTCGTTGAGAGGTGTATCACCTTGGATTGGCTCGATACTGGTGATGACAGCAGCTTCAATACCTTGTTTCTGTTGTAATGCTTTTTCTAATGACTCGATAGAAACGACCCCTGCAAAGGTATGGCCTCGTGAAAGTAGATAGCCATATTGACGGTCGTCGTCATTAAGCACTTTGAGGGCTGAGCGAGGACCAAAACCTGGCGCGATGTGTAGTAATGCATCGGCTCTTCTGCGGGCAATATCTTTGGCACTAAAGACTTGGCTAATATCGACACCACGGAAGAAGGTTTTGACGTAATCATTAGCGGGATTATTTAATATTTCGTCTGGTGTACCTGTTTGAACGATAACGCCGCCTTGCATAATGGCGATCCGATCACCGATACGCATCGCTTCGTCAAGGTCGTGAGAAATAAACACAATAGTGCGTTGCTTGTCGCCCTGAAGAGAGAGTAGCTCGTCTTGCATTTCAGTTCGAATCAAAGGATCAAGCGCTGAAAAAGCTTCATCCATCAACAAAATATCTGGGTCATTTGCTAGCGCTCGAGCTAGACCGATACGTTGCCTCATCCCACCGGATAATTCATCGGGATAAGAATAAGCCCATTTTTCAAGGTTGACTTGGTGGAGGGCATCCATCGCTTTTTTATGGCGCTCTTCTTTAGGGATACCAGAAAGCGTCATACCGAAAGCGGTATTATCAATGACATTCATATGGGGCATTAATGCAAAGGATTGGAAAACCATACTAATTTTTGTTCTTCTGACCTGACGTAAGGCCTTGTCAGAGATATTAGAGATATCTTCTCCGTCAATCAGTACTTGCCCGCTGGTGGGTTCGATCAGTCGATTGAGTAAACGTACTAATGTTGACTTTCCTGATCCTGAAAGTCCCATAACAACAAAGATTTCACCTTCTTCAATGGCTAAATTGGCATTTTGAACACCCACGGTTTGGCCCGTTTTTTCAAAGATGTCATCTTTGTCCATTCCCGATTCTAAAAGTTTGAACGCGTGATCCGGATGTTCCCCAAAAATTTTATATAAGTTTTTAACTTCTAATTTTATTGGCATACAGTGATTACCCATTTTTCAATTAATAAATGACTCAAAGCTGGTATCGAATTGAAGCTGATTTTTATAGGGCGACTCAAAATTCGAATTAACGCTTTAGACTATTGGTTGAAAATATTAAGGGTAGATATTCCTATTATTTTAAAAGTGAATTTAATAATTATGGCTTAATTTGAATGACTCCATTTTAAATTATTAGAAAAATAAACAAGCAATATAACCTAGCATAATAAATTGTGCTGACAACCCTAGGTTAAGGACTATTAATCAAAAAATAGCGAGTTATTTAGCGATTAAATTGAGTAAAGTGGTACTTTTATTCGTTTCAATATATAAATACCCTGAATTCAGATATACATGTTAACTTTATGTTGTGTTTGAAGTTATTTTGTTTTTAAAACAGAATTTGAAGTAATAATGAAAAAGAAAAAGTGTTTATTTTAACGCTTAGGTCTTTTTGAAAATAAAAATAGAAATAATTTAAAAATAAACGCTGAATGATTAGTATTATTTATCAATTCTTTCGTGTAACTATCTTTATTGAAGAAATGTTATTTGATATGGCTATAAAAAATGAATTATTTAACAGGAAAGCATGTTAATTTCGAAGTGATTTGAGTGTTTTTTGAACCAAAAACTATCTATCAAAATAAAGTCCATATTATTCAGCTAGATAGTTTTTTTGTTGTTTATAAAGGGATGGGTTAACTAAATTGATTGATTAGAAGTCCCAATCATCATCTTCTGTACTTACCGCTTTACCAATCACATATGAAGAACCAGAACCAGAAAAGAAATCGTGATTTTCATTAGCATCGGGTGAGAGTGCCGACAATATAGCCGGGCTTACATCAGTCACTATATCGGGAAATAATGCCTCATAACCTAAATTCATTAAGGCTTTATTGGCATTATAATGGAGGAATTTTTTCACATCTTCCGTCCATCCTACGGAGTCATATAATTCTTGCGTATAATTCACTTCATTTTCATATAAATCAAAAAGTAATGAAAAGGTAAACTCTTTAATTTCTGCTTGAGTTTTTTCATCATAATTGAATAATGATTTTTGAAATTTATAGCCTATATAATAGCCATGAATTGCCTCATCACGGATAATCAATCGGATGAGATCGGCAGTATTGGTTAATTTACCTCGACTGGACCAATACATGGGTAAATAGAAGCCAGAATAGAATAAGAATGACTCTAAAAATACACTGGCCACTTTTTTCTTTAATGGATGAGTATCACAATAATAAGATAAGATAATCTTGGCTTTATTTTGTAACGCAGAGTTTTCTTCACTCCAGCGATAGGCATCATCCACATCGGTGGTAGAACACAGCGTTGAAAAAATAGAGCTATAGGAGCGAGCATGTACCGCTTCCATAAAACTGATATTTGACAGAACGGCTTCTTCATGTGGCGTAAGGGCGTCGGGCATTAAACTTGGCGCACCCACGGTATTTTGAATCGTGTCGAGTAGTGTAAGCCCAGTAAAAACTCTAATTGTGAGTTGTTGCTCGGCAGCCGTTAGCGTATTCCACGAAGGAATATCATTCGATAAAGGAATTTTTTCTGGTAACCAAAAATTGGTGGTTAAACGATTCCAGACTTCAAGGTCTTTATCATCTTCTATGCGATTCCAGTTAATCGCTTTAACGGTAGCAGATGAAATTTGCGTAGTCATACTGATTTTCCTTTTAAAGCGTACATGAAACACAACCATCAATTTCTGTGCCTTCTAAGGCCGTTTGGCGAAGCCGAATGTAGTACAGTGTTTTTATCCCTTTACGCCAGGCATAAATTTGCGCTCGATTAATATCTCGCGTGGTCGCGTCATCTTTAAAAAATAAAGTGAGAGATAACCCCTGATCGACATGCTGAGTGGCAACCGCATAGGTATCGATGATTTTTTCAGGTCCAATTTGGTAAGCATCTTGATAATATTCAAGATTATCATTGTTCATAAAAGGCGCAGGATAATAGACACGTCCAATTTTGCCTTCTTTACGGATTTCAATTCGAGCAACAATTGGATGAATGCTCGATGTTGAGTTATTAATGTAAGAGATGGACCCTGTTGGAGGGATGGCTTGTAGATTTTGGTTATAAATACCGTGTTCCATCACGGATTGCTTAAGTGATTGCCAATCCTCTTGAGTTGGAATTTCGATGCCCGAACGTCGGAATAATTCCTGAACGGTTTGTGTTTTTGCTAACCAACTTTGGTTGATATATTTATCGAAATAGCGACCATTCGCATAATCTGAATCTTCAAAGCCTTTGAAAGCCTCTTTACGCTCAATCGCTAATTGGTTCGATATTCTTAGTGCATGATAGGTGATGGTATAAAAATAGATATTGGTAAAGTCGAGCGCTTCTTCTGAGCCATAATGAATTCGCTCTCTTGCGAGATAGCCGTGTAAGTTCATTTGCCCAAGGCCGATTGCATGCGATTGATGATTGCCTTGTTCGATTGAAGGCACTGAACGGATATAGCTCATATCAGAAACGGCGGTTAATGCTCTAATTGCTATGTCTATGGAGTGGGCAAAATTAGGGGAGTCCATCATTTTAGCAATATTCATGGAGCCTAAGTTACAACTGATATCTTTTCCAATTTCTCGATAGCTTAAATCGTCTTCATAGATGCTAGGGCGATTAACTTGCAGAATTTCTGAACACAGATTGCTCATATTAATACGGCCAGCGATGGGATTAGCACGATTGGCGGTATCTTCAAATAAAATATACGGATAGCCAGATTCAAACTGTATCTCGGCGAGCGTTTGGAAGAATTCGCGAGCATTAATTTTATATTTTTTGATGGCTTTATTATTCACCATCTCATGATATTTGTCAGTCACACTGATTTCTGACATCGGGACCCCATACTCTCGCTCAATATCATAAGGCGAGAATAGATACATCTCTTTGTTTTCTTTGGCTAACTGAAAGGTAATGTCAGGAATGACGACGCCTAATGATAATGTTTTAATGCGAATTTTTTCATCCGCGTTTTCTCTTTTAGTATCGAGAAAACGCATTATATCAGGGTGGTGGGCATGTAAATACACGGCCCCCGCGCCTTGTCGGGCACCTAATTGATTGGCATATGAAAAGGCATCCTCCAACATTTTCATGACAGGAACGACGCCAGATGACTGATTTTCAATAAGTTTTATTGGTGCTCCTTGCTCACGCAAATTGGTCATCAGAAAAGCGACGCCGCCGCCACGTTTGGATAATTGAAGAGCCGAGTTAACGGAGCGACCAATAGATTCCATATTGTCTTCAATGCGCAGTAAAAAACAGGAAACCAGTTCTCCACGCTGCTTTTTTCCGCAATTCAAGAACGTCGGGGTTGCCGGTTGAAAGCGTCCGCTAATGATTTCATCAACCAAAGAGCTTGCTAGTGCCTGATTTCCCTGTGCAAGGGTGAGGGCGACCATACATACACGATCTTCATAACGCTCAAGATAACGTTTGCCATCGAACGTTTTTAAGGTATAGCTTGTATAGTATTTGAACGCACCTAAAAAGGTTTGAAAACGAAACTTGTGTGCATAGGCTTGCTTAAAAAGCGTTTTAATAAAGGCAAAGTCATATTGCTCAAGGAGTTGTGGCTCGTAATAGTTTTCGTTAACTAAAAAGTCGAGTTTTTCTTTTAAATCATGAAAGAAAACGGTGTTTTGGTTTACATGTTGGCGAAAATAATGATGCGCGGCTTCGCGATCTTTTTCAAACTGGATTTCGCCTGCACTGTTGTACAAGTTCAGCATGGCATTAAGTGCATGATAATCAACAGTGGCTTTAGTTTTGGTATTTTCCATTGACTTGCTCTAATGATGTTTTTGTTGCCAAAAAGCGTTTAGTCCATCACGGACACGTTGTACATCGCGCTCCGTGCCTAATAATTCAAATCGATACAAATAGGGGACTTGGCACTTGCTCGCGATGATATCGCCAGCAATGGCATAGGCCTCGCCAAAATTCGTATTACCCGCCGCGATAACTCCTCGAATGAGCTGCCGATTTGATTCAATATTAAGAAAACGGATCACTTCTTTTGGTACCGCTCCTCGGCTTCCGCCACCACCATAAGTCGGTAGCAAGAGGACAAATGGTGTCGTCGCAATAATGTCGCATTGCTGTCCACCGATAGGTAAGCGGGTTGCTGGAAGGCCAACTTTTTCGACAAAGCGATGGCAATTACCTGAGTGGCTCGAAAAGTAGATCAGTGATTCCGTTTGCATAACCCTCTCCTAAGCTGAAAGGCGGCTGATTATGTCAGGACGAAAACCAGACCAATGTTCTTGATCTGCCACGACAACAGGAACTTGTTGATAACCTAACTGGCGAACAAACTGTAAGGCTTCATCATCTTGAGTGAGATCGACCACTTGATACGGAATACTTTTACGGTCTAAGGCTTGGTAAGTCGCATTACATTGCACGCAGTCGGGTTTACTATAAATTGTAATAACAGCCATATTGAGTACCTTTAAGTGTATTGAAGACTATCAGTAGTGTGATGATTAGTATTTAAAGACTATATATAGATCTAATTTTTTTCAACCACACAATATATAGTGGATTGGCAATATTGAATGATAATTATTCTAATTATTGGCTAGGTGATTATTTATGTTGAGGAATTAAATTTTGAGGTTTTGAATAGTTCTGTTATCAAGACTAAGAAAAAATATCATTGCCAAGTAGAAATAATACAGTTTATAACTGTATATACGATCAGATAATGGCATTCTCTTAAGGGGATATTATGTATCATCAATATTTGGCGACACCGGAAAAATTTCCTAAGCCTTGGGTACAAATTACGGCAGATGATGAAGGGGTGACAAGTATCTATTTTGTTGAACAAAAGAGTCATCCTGAGCACAAGAATGAACATTCTCAATTATGTGCAAAAGAACTTGAAGAATATTTTAACCACAAGCGGAAAGTGTTCACCGTAAAATTAAATCCACAAGGAACTGAATTTCAAAAAAAAGTATGGGGTCATCTCTGTAGTATTCCTTTTGGGGAACGCTGGAGCTATAAAGACCTCGCACTGAAATTGGGGTCGGTGAACTATTGCCGAGCAGTCGGTATGGCGAATTCACGTAATCCAATTTCTTTGATTGTTCCTTGCCATCGTGTGTTAGGACATGATGGCAAGCTAGTCGGTTATACTGGTGGTTTAGACATTAAAGGCTGGTTATTAGAGCATGAAAAGTAATATGCTAAATAGTCGGCTAACAGTAATATTATTATTCGGATTAATTGCTATTATAAAGAATAATTCATGCTAAATTAGAAATTTATCCTGATAAATAATATTTTTTTATGCTTTTTGTCAATTTTCGTGATCTAGGTTGTAGACAAGTAAGTTGTATATCTGTTGTACTGAGCTTGACACTGATGGTGTGTCTATTTCTATTTTAAAGGTAATAATTTGATGTCTAAAGTTAAAGGTAACGTTAAGTGGTTCAACGAGTCTAAAGGTTTCGGTTTTATCACTCCAGAAGATGGCAGCAAAGATGTGTTTGTTCACTTTTCTGCTATTGCGAGCGAAGGTTTCAAAACCCTAGCAGAAGGTCAGAAAGTTGAATTTGAAATCACTGAAGGCGCTAAAGGCCCATCTGCTGTAAACGTTGTCTCTCTGTAATTTCAACAAATAGAAACGAACAGCCTCTAAACTCGCTCCAGTTTAACTGGAGCGAGTTTTATTTTGCATGGGGTTTATGGATTGTTTATAGCTATTCATCTGTCTCAGGGATGTGTTAATGAGGCTGGCGACAGATTCAAGCATTGATGGTTAGATATAAAATGAAAAGCCTCGAAAATCGAGGCCTTAGAGAGATGATGACACGTTTTGCGATTATTTAACCTCTTCGCCTTTTGCTTGTAGATCGGCGTGATAAGACGAGCGTACAAATGGGCCACAGGCTGCGTGTGTAAAGCCCATCGCCAGTGCCTCTTCTTTCATTTCATCAAATTCAGCAGGGCTGACATAACGTTTAACGGGGAGGTGATGACGGCTTGGCTGTAAATACTGACCGAGTGTCAACATGGTGACTCCATGGCGACGCAGATCACGCATCACTTCAATAATCTCTTCGTTAGTTTCACCTAATCCAACCATCAAGCCTGATTTAGTTGGAATGTCGGGGTGTGCTTCTTTAAATCTTTCAAGTAACTTTAAAGACCATTCATAGTTAGCACCCGGGCGAACTTGGCGATAGATACGTGGTACGTTTTCAAGATTATGGTTAAAAACATCGGGTGGTGTGGCCGTGAGAATGTCTAATGCACGGTCCATTCTTCCTCTAAAATCGGGAACCAATGTTTCAATTTTTATTGATGGGTTTTTTTCACGGATAGCGCTAATGCAATCAGCAAAATGCTGAGCACCGCCATCACGTAAATCATCACGGTCAACGGAGGTGATGACGACATAACGTAACCCCATATCTTTGATCGTTTGAGCTAATTTAACGGGTTCATTAGCATCTGGTGCATTCGGACGACCATGAGCAACATCGCAGAATGGGCAACGGCGTGTGCAGATTGCACCAAGGATCATAAAAGTTGCAGTGCCGTGGTTAAAGCATTCAGATAGGTTAGGGCAGGATGCCTCTTCACAAACGGAGTGAAGACCATTTTTGCGCATGGCCGCTTTGATCCCTTGAATGCGAGTAGAATCGGCTGGCAACCTAATTTTCATCCAATCAGGTTTACGTAGAATTTCTTCACGCTCAGTGACAACGTTTTTGACAGGGATCAGCGCCATTTTATCGGCGTCACGATATTTAATTCCGCGTTCTATCTGAATTGGTTTACTCATAATTATACCGGTTCCAGTTATCTTTTTGAGTCATTGGATAAGTCGATTATTAGAAATGTAAAGTATGGGAGCCGTTACTTATCCATTAAAATTTTTTTTAAAAATGTTAAAAAATTATAGCATCATTATTGAACAATATGAAATCCCAGTGTGTCACAGAACTGTTCAATTAGCACGGGTTGAACATCTTGTAATGTCACATTAGGTATGAAATCACGTACTTGGGTCATTTTCAATTGAGCGTAGCCACAGGGGTTAATGCGATTAAAAGGTTCAAGATCCATATTGATGTTCAGTGCGAGTCCATGAAAAGAGCAGCCTTTTCGTATACGTAATCCTAAAGAACAGATTTTATCACTATTGACATAGACTCCCGGTGCATCAGGGCGCGGGTAAGCGTCGATGTGATAATGAGCGAGCGTCTTGACGACTGTATTTTCGAGTGCGGTCACCAAATCGCGTACGCCTAATTTGTTACGCTTAAGGTCAAGCATGACATACATGACCTGTTGCCCCGGTCCATGATAGGTCACTTGACCCCCTCTATCACTTTGGATGACGGGAATATCACCCGGCGCGAGAACATGCTCTGCTTTACCGGCTTGGCCTTGAGTAAAGACACGCGGGTGCTCGACAAGCCATAGCTCATCTGGAGTGTCTTTGTCGCGGTTTTCAGTGAACTGGTGCATCGCATCAGAAACGCTTTGATAAGGGGCAAGCCCTAATTGACGTACAATAATAGTTCGTGCTGACAATGTTTTAACATCCACATTAGAAATGTGCGAGTAGTATAACGCTGGTCGCGGGTTATCGCCAGTTCTGTCATGTTATTAAAATGTTACAGTGGCGGCTGTTTGTTGTTTTTTACAAGGTGAAGCATAAATTAGCGTTTTAAACGAGCTAAAAAGAGAGGTTATTCCTGTAGACTTTGTGTAATAGCAATCTACAAATAATGTCAATAGCAGATAATAGCAAAAAACCGAGTGGCTATTGCGACTCGGCTTTTTTATAAGATACAAGGTAAATTACAGAACCATGCGTACGCGTTCTAATGCACCGAGCTCTTCATATAATTTTTCGATTTGTTCAATATGCGTTGCATTAATGGTAATCGAAACTGAGTGGTAATTGCCTTTGCTACTTGGCTTCACTTCTGGAGAATAGTCGCCCGGAGCATGGCGCTGAACCACTTCAACGACCTGATCAACCAGCTCAGGTTCCGCTAAACCCATCACTTTGTAAGTGAAAGAGCATGGGAACTCAAGTAGTTCGTTTAATTTCGTTTTCATGTGCGCTCCTAATAACAATAATAGTGTTTGAGGGAAAAACATCCCTCAAACGTCAGATATACCTTATATGGGGATGGTGTTTATTTGATTCAAGGGTTAACCAAACCAACGATGGAAGAGTAATTTGATGTAGTCAATCAAACGACTGAAAAAGCCACCTTCTTCGACATCTTTAAGTACCACTAGAGGTCGTTGCTCAATCGTTTTACCATCAAGTTGGAAATTAATGGTACCAACCGCTTGCCCTTTCTTCAGCGGAGCTTCCAACTCAGGTGTTGAAATATCATAGCTTGCTTTCAGATCTTTCAAACGTCCACGAGGGATGGTTAAAAATAAGTCCTCAGTAACACCAAGTTTGACGTTATTTTCATCGCCAAACCAAACGGGTTCAGACGCAAACTCGACGCCTGCTTGTAATGGTTTGACTGTTTCATAAAAGCGGAAACCATAGGTGAGCAATTTTTTGCTTTCGGCATCACGGCCTTTCATGCTTTTACCGCCCATGACGGCAGAGATTAAGCGCATTTCACCTTCAGTTGCAGAAGCAACAAGGTTATAACCCGCGGCATTCGTGTGGCCTGTTTTAATTCCATCCACCGTCAAACTTTTATCCCATAACAGTCCATTACGGTTGGTTTGGCGAATGTTATTAAAAGTGAATTCTTTCTCTTTGTAGATAGCATATTCATCCGGAACATCACGGATTAACGCCTGACCAATCAAAGCCATATCACGAGCTGAGCTATATTGACCTTCGGCATCTAATCCATGAACGGTTTTAAAATGCGTATTTTGTAACCCAAGCTTACTCACGTAGCCATTCATCAATTGAACGAAATTCGCCTGATCGCCAGCCACATAATCGGCCATTGCAACACACGCATCGTTACCTGACTGTAAGTTAATACCACGAGTTAATTGAGAAACGCTAACACGATCGCCGGGTTTCAAGAACATCAACGACGACCCTTTAAATATTGGGTTACCTGTAGCCCAAGCATCTTCATTAACAGTGACGATATCTTCTGCACCAATTTTTCCTGACTTGATCGCTTGACCAATAACATAACTGGTCATCATCTTAGTCAAACTGGCAGGATCACGGCGTTGATCGGCATTTTTTTTCAGCAAGCACTTTACCTGAATTGTAATCAATCAGAATATAAGCTTCGGCATCAATATCAGGCACAGCAGGGATCGGGCTATTCGGAAATGGCTCATTAGCTTGTGCAAGATTCGTCATCGTAAATAGCAGTGCAGCACCCAGTAAGGTATGGCGAACGGTGCATGATGGGGCAAAATTTTTCATGTTTGTATTGTTACATCCGGAATTCGGTTAACACAAGGAGGCGCAGTGTAGCAAAAGTGTCATCAATGATTAATGCTATGCACCGATGTTTTACATAAATTTTATACTCGTCATACTTCAAGTTGCAGCGTTATTGATGGCAATGGTTTGTTCATCATCACGCCGCGCCTTGAATTATTCAGAATTTATATTGATTATGGAGCGATAACCATCGACGTCTGATTTAACTCAGATTGAATTCGCCCTTGTAAATCAACTGCTTGTTGCCTATCGGCAAATGGCCCTAATTGAACACGATAAATATTGTTGTAAGGCTGTAAGCGACCTGGCACTCCAAACTGATTTTTTAAACCCTCTAGCATTGTTTTAGCGTTGTTTTGATTGCCGATTGCACCAACCTGCACGAGATAGCCTTTTTCAGGGACTGCTGGCGCTGCAACAGGTGCTGCTGCTGGCTCTTCTGGCTCTGGTGACTTGAGGCTACTCTCAGGAACAACGGGCTCCATCGGTGCTGTGGGTTGTTTTACGGGTAAGACGTTTTCTGGTGTGGGTAAGTTTTCCATCACAGGTGTGCCCATAGGACCTGAGCCTAATTGAGGGCGACCCGGTAGGGCATAACTTTGCTTAACAAAGTTGGAGCCAACAGTGCCCGGACCGGATAGTGAGCCATCTTGTGCCACTTGAATTGCGTCAATTTTGATCCGCGTAGTTGGCATTAAATTAAGGCGATCAGCGACTGCTCGTGACACCGCAATGCTTTTACCTTGTGTATAAGGGCCACGATCATTAACACGAACGACCATCATGCGGCCATTCATCATATTAGTGATGCGTACATAACTTGGGATTGGCAAAGTGGGATGCGCGGCCGTAAGCTCAAGCGGATTCACTCGCTCACCAATGGCGGTCATATTACCGGTTGATTCTGAGCCAAAGATAGAGGCATAACCCAATTGCGAGAATTGCGACATATCTCGGACAATTTGGTATTGCTGGCCATTACGTTGATAATCACTGTTGGCTGTTGGATGAAACGGTTCATAATGAGGCTCAGCGCCAAGCACGTCTTGAACAGGAACAGCCGGTACGTTACTAGGCTGCTTAATGTTTTCTTCCGTGACACAACCACTAAGTAATGCAGCGGTAATGCCAAGCATAATCCATTGAAAACGCATACTAAGCCTCTTTTTATAAACTCTTTGACAGAAATTTTCTGTGTGTGTGAATAGACATGATAATACCGAATCCGGCCATTAAAACAATGAGTGCTGAGCCACCATAACTGACAAGGGGAAGGGGGACACCGACAACCGGTAATATCCCACTGACCATGCCGATATTAACAAAGACATAAACAAAGAGGATCAGCATCAGACCACCTGCCATAACACGGCCGAAAGTGTTTTGGGCGCTGGCTGCAATATAAAGGCCTCGCATGATTAACAACAGATAGAGACCGAGTAATACTAAAACACCAATTAAGCCAAGTTCTTCCGATAATACAGCAAAAATAAAGTCAGTGTGACGCTCAGGTAAAAACTCCAGTTGTGACTGGGTGCCGTGCAGCCAACCTTTTCCCATCAAACCACCGGAGCCAATGGCAATTTTTGATTGGATGATATGATAGCCGGCCCCTAAGGGGGCGCTTTCTGGGTCGAGTAGCATCATCACACGCGTTCTTTGATAATCGTGCATTAAGAAAAACCATAATAATGGGATAAACGCGGCAAGGGCGGTAATGGCGATGGTAATTAATCGCCAACTCATACCCGCTAAAAAGAGTACAAAAATGCCCGATGCCGCGACTAAGATGGAGGTTCCCAAATCGGGTTGCGCTGCGACTAACAGTGTAGGTAGAAAAATGAGTATCAGCGCGATCATCGTATTTTTTAACGAGGGTGGGCAGAGATCTCGGTTCATAAAGCGAGCCACCATCAATGGCACCGCAATTTTTGCAATTTCAGAGGGTTGAAAACGTATAATACCAAGATCAAGCCAGCGTTGAGCGCCTTTACTGATCTGACCAAAAACATCGACAAAAATAAGCAAAATGACACAAAAAATATATAAATGAGGCGCTAAGTTCTCATACACTCGAGGAGGAATTTGAGCCATGATGAGCATGACGATAAACCCTGAGGCAATTTGCCCCAGTTTTCTTTCCATCATTTCGGGATCTTGACCACTAGCGCTCCACATAATAAACGCACTGTAGGCAAGCAATAGCAAAATGATTAATAGCATAGGCACATCAATATGTAGACGTGCAGCAAGTGATAATTTTTTCTTATCGTCAGTCATAGTGTTAACGGTCTTCCTCAGAGCCTGTTGATACGCTGTTGACTTGGGTTTTATTGTCGCCTAATAGAACATGGTCAAATATCTGCCTAACGATATCGCCGACAGCAGGGCCTGCTCCACCATTTTCTAAAATAATGGCGACAGCAACGGTCGGTTTATCATAAGGAGCATAAGCAATCATTAATTTATGGTCACGTAAATGCTCGGCTAATTTGCTCGCATTATAGGTTTCGTAACTAAAGACCTGAGCCGTACCTGATTTAGCTGCTGCTTTGTAAGGAGTGCCAATAAAACTACGTCTACCCGTTCCGTTTGGTGCATTGGCCACACCGTACATACCTTGTTTGGCTAACTCCCAATAGCCTGAGTGAATATCGCCAATCTGCTTCGTCTCTTTATCTTCATAAGGCACCATCGCATTGCCTAGTTTTGTGCCATATAGCAGATGTGGCGTTTTAACTTGCCCATCATTGATAAGTGTCATGAGCGCTTTAGACATTTGAATTGGGGTCGCCGTCCAGTAACCTTGTCCAATACCAACTGGAATAGTATCCCCTTGATACCAAGGTTTCTTATAACGTTTTTGCTTCCATTCGCGGGTTGGCATAATCCCCGCCCTCTCTTCGGCAAGGTCGATCCCCGTATAATCACCAAAACCAAACCTACTCATCCAGTCGGATAGCCTATCAATCCCCATATCGTAGGCGACTTGGTAGAAGAACGTATCCGCAGATTCAATGATTGATTTAACCACATTTAATTTACCGTGCCCCCACCGTTTCCAATCACGGTAGCGTTTTTCGGAACCGGGGAGCTGCCACCAACCTGGGTCGAAAATGGTTGTGGAAGGTGTGATCACCTTTTCACTGAGGGCCGCAACAGAAATAAATGGCTTCACCGTTGAAGCGGGTGGATACAGCCCTTGTGTTGTTCGGTTGATCAGTGGCCTATCGGGGTTATTGAGTAGTGCCTGATAATCTTTATTTGAGATACCATTAACAAATAAATTCGAGTCATAACTTGGGTTAGAAACTAACGCTAATATTTCACCATTGCGAGGGTCTGTGACAACAACGGCAGCACGACTGGTTGTTAGTAATTTCTCAATATAAATTTGCAGTTCAAGATCGATAGTCAAATAGATATCGCGGCCTGCTTGAGGGGGTTGCTCATGTAATTGGCGAATCACTCGGCCACGGCTATTAACTTCAACCTCTTCATAGCCCGTTTTTCCATGCAACACATCTTCATAGTAGCGTTCGATACCTAATTTACCGATATCATGACTGGCGGCATAATTAGCAAGTTTTCCGTCTTTATCAAGGCGCTCAACATCTTTATCGTTAATTTTAGCCACATAACCAATGACATGGGTTAATGCAGAACCATAAGGGTAGGAACGACGTTGATAGCTCTTAACCTCAAGGCCAGGGAACCTATATTGATTGACGGCAAAACGTGCGACTTGCACTTCATTGAGCTGGGTTTTGAGAGGGATAGAAGTGAAGCGACGAGAACGTTTTCGCTCTTTTTCAAAGTTGGCGATATCTTCATCGGTTAGACCGATGACATCACGTAGTTTATCGAGTGTCTCTTGGAGATCAGACACTTTTTCAGGCACGATTTCCAGTTGATAAAAAGTACTGTTTAAAGCGAGTTGAGTTCCGTTGCGGTCATAAATAATACCGCGACTAGGGGCAATGGGAACGAGTTTGATCCGATTATCATTCGATCTTGTTTGATAATCTTCATGGCGAACAACTTGTATATGATAAAGGTTAGTGACAAGAACAGCTGTTAATAGCACTATGACGCCAAAGGCAATTAATGCTCGGCGAATAAATAACATTGATTCAGCTGTATGGTCGCGAAAAGGGGTGCGTTGATTTTTCATCCCACTGCCATATTGAACATATTAAAAACTGACTACTCCCGATGATATGGGTGGTTAGTCGTAATACTCCACGCACGATACAGACTTTCTGCAACAAGCACTCTCACTAGAGGGTGGGGGAGTGTCAGTGGAGATAATGACCAACTTTGCATGGCAGCTTCTTTACAAGCAGGCGCAAGTCCTTCCGGGCCGCCGATCAGCAGGCTAACGTTGCGTCCATCTTGTTTCCAATTTTCAAGTTGGTTAGCGAGCTTGGGAGTATCCCATTTCTCACCCGGTATATCCAATGTGATAATCCGATTACCTTTGCCGACAGCGGCCAGCATTAGCTCACCTTCTTTTTCGAGAATACGTTTAATATCTGCGTTTTTTCCTCGTTTTCCCGCTGGAATCTCAATTAGCTCGAACGGCATATCTTTAGGAAAACGATGAAGATAATCCATAAAGCCGGTCTGAACCCAGTCCGGCATTTTTGTTCCTACAGCGATGAGTTGTAATTTCAAACTCAGCTCCAGAGTTTTTCAAGTTCATACATACGACGGCTTTCATCTTGCATGATATGAACAATCGCTTCACCCAGATCAACGACAATCCAATCAGAAATCCCTTGACCTTCAACGCCTAAAGGCTGTAAACCATTTTTACGGCAAGCTTCAATTAATCGATCCGCAACAGACATTAAATGACGGCTAGATGTGCCAGTGCAGATGATCATTTGGTCAGTGATACTCGATTTCCCATGCACATCGATCGAGATAATATCTTCAGCTTTTGCATCGTCAAGCTGATTAATAATAAATTGTTGGAGTTCAGTTCCTTGCAAAAGGTTCACCTTTTATTCTAATTATACTCAGCCACGACATAACCTAATCAGTTGTGTTTTGGTGGTCAAGCAAAGCCATTTGAATGAAACGAATAGCTTAGCGTTGCCAATACAGATACAACTTGACGCATGGCGGATATAACGACGTTAAACACTGTTTGTAATATACCTGTTAAGGTTTGAACATTTTACCCTAGATTTTCAGAAAAATCGGCTAAATTATTTTATATTCCTTATCGAGTGTGATTTATATGAATAACCAGCGCTTAGGGCAAGAGATTTGTACAAACTTTACAAAGCCATACAGGTAATAATCAGCAAGGTTTGTTTTAATTTAGCGAAATAAAAATAGATGGGAAATGATTATGTTTGATGTAGTTTTGTTTGGCGATATCGATTATCCCACAGAGGATATTATTCAACTAACCACCGAGCATATGAATTTACTGCCCGTGGGTGAGCTTTTGGATATGCCGCTTAAATATCACGGGGTGATTTGCAGTGAGGCTGTTCGCGCGCAGCTACTTGAGCACCTTCCTGAAAATACGCCTATATTAACGACCGTTGAATGGCAATGCCCTGAGCATCTTGATCGTTTCCTGATCCAGTTGCATACGGGACATCGTCTAGCTCAATTAAGCCATCATTTGACTCATCATCAAGTGATTCGTTTTCATAGCAGGTATAAATATTTGTTAATGGCATATTCGCCCAAAGGCTATCAAACGACAGGAAAATTGGTTGCTAGTATACCAAAAGGGAGTGAATTGACGGGTTTTTATCGCCAGTATCGAACGCAATTACTCAGCATTTTAGCCACGACCCCCACACGGAAACGACAGGTGAATGCCATTTCGCATATACAAGGCTATTTTAAATATAAAGCGACCAAGGACGAAAAAACACGTTTAAGATGGCTAATTAACGATTACCAAGAAGGCTATTTGTCGATCAATAATCCGTTATCGATGATTTTACAATTGCTCACTCAGTATCCTGATAGCTATCTCAGTGAGCAATTTTATTTATCCCCTTACTCTGGATGTGAAAAAGTCAGAGCATTACATCAATTTTGATAGAGGTGCTGTTGTTTTATATAAGCCATCACCGCAGCGGGAATAAGGTTTTCATTTACATTGCCATTATTTAGATTATTACGGATTTCTGTCGCTGAAATATCCACTAATGGAGTATCACCAAGAAAAATATATCCATTTGGTGTTTGGCTTAGTTTATTGGTATCGTCTGTCTTGTGTTTGTTGAGCCATGCTTGCATTTGTGGTTCGCTAAAATTTGCGGCATAACCCGGACGTGAACAAACTAATAAATGACAATTATCCAACAGTTGTTCCCAACCATGCCATGTATTAATCGATAAGAGTGAATCTTGTCCAATAATAAAGGCTAATGGTTGCTCTGGGCCCATTTCTTTACGCAATGCGGTTAAGGTTTCTATGGTATAGGATGGGCTATTACGCTCAAGTTCCCGCGTATCAATGGTAAAAAGTGGCTGATCTTGTATCGCTAAGCGCACCATTTCTAACCTTTGAGCTGGACTCGCTTCTGGTTGTGGTCGATGAGGGGGAACATGGTTGGGAAGTAAGATCACTTTTTGCAAGCCCACCTGTTTTGCCAGTGCTTCAACGGGGCGTAGATGGCCGTAATGTATTGGATCAAATGTCCCACCAAATAACGCTTGAAGGCCTTTGTGCTTAAAGGTCATGTATAAAACTCTCTGGTAAGGCTTTGGTACATATTAACATAGACAAGGATTGTAAATCTGGCCACACCGAGTGACTAAAGTCTTGTTTAGCATGTAGTTCTGCTTGGGTTAGCAAAAGAAGAGCCGATTGTAATTGATGTAAACTCAGCCGCTGTAATGCTGCCGTCAGTAATGGGCGGCGGTTTTGCCAAACTTTGTGTTGGTCAAATAAGGATTTTAATGATGCTGTCGCTGACTGGCGCTTTAAAGTCAGTAAAAGCATTAGTTCACGCTGGATTGCACGCAGTAAAATCACAGCCTCGGTATCTTCGCGTTGTAACTGCTCTAAGATATGCCAAGCACGGCGCGATTTACCCGCTAATAGTGCATCGACCCAATGATAAGGCGTAAAATGAGCCGCGTCATTGACCGCTGTTTCGACGCGTGGCAGTGTTAACTTACCGTCGGGATAAAGTAATGATAGCCGCTCTAGGGCTTGAGCTAATGCCAGTAAATTCCCCTCATAACAGTAGCAAAGCAGTTGGTTCGCTTCTGTTTCTAAGGTTAGGTGCATAGTATTGGCGCGCTTAGCTACCCATTGCGGCAATCGTTGGTATTCAGGGGTTAGGCAACTGACATAGACACCTTCATTGCTTATAGCTTTAAACCAAGCGCTATTCTCTTGAGCTTTCGTGAGTTTTTGTCCACGCAGCAATAACAGAATATCAGGATGGAGTAACTGAGCTAGCTGAGTCAGCTTTTCAGCCATGGCAGCATTAGGCCCGTTTTCAGGCAAAATTAAGGTTAACGATTGGCGGCTGGCGAATAAACTGAGAGCCTGACAGAGGCTAAAAATTTCATCCCAATCAGTCTGTGGCTCAAGTGAGAAAGTAAAATGTTCTTCGAACCCCTGACTTTGGGCTGTTTTTCGAATCGCATCTTGGCTCTCTTGAATTAATAGGGGCTCATTGCCCCAGATTAAATAGCGGCCTTTCAGTGAATCTTGTAACTGAGAGGCCAGCTGTTCAGGATAGATACGGATCATTATGGCTCAACAACAGGGACTGTCGTTTTAGCGTTAGCCTTCTCAAGTTCTGCGGTATGAACGATTAACAGCTTACGTACTAACATACGTGCAGCTTGTTCACGCATTTCTTGTTTAACCAGTTCATTTTCAGCATCTTTTGCAAGAGCTTCTAATGGGTTATCAAAGAAGGTACGCTCAACTTGGGTTTGTAATGGATAAACTGAGCCATTTGGCATCATAACTTGCGCATTGAGAACGAAAGTTAATTGCTTCTCAGCGGCTTTACCATCCTGATAAATCGAGACGGTTTCCGTTTTTTCTGACGATCCCGTAATTTTTAAAATCGGGATATCAGCGCTGCCGTTTTCCACTAGCTTGACATTATTCAGCCTGAGTTGCTCCCTAACGGCTCTGGTTAGAGAGCTATAAGGTGCATTCGAACTTAACTGTAATGTTTTCAGCTCGTCAGGGATCTGTGTTGTTCCTTGAAGACGAAAACCACAGCCAGCGGTGACTAGCACCGACAGGCTCAGCAATAAAGTTATCAGATAGCGCACCTGGCCTCCTTATCAGCCAACAACCAAGTTGAGTAATTTACCTGGTACATAAATTACTTTACGGATAGTCACGCCTTCGAGATATTTCGAGACGCTATACTCATTTTTCGCCATATCTAAAACAAAATCTTGTTCGGCATCCGCAGGCACGGTGATACGTCCACGAACTTTACTATTAACTTGGATCACGACCAGCTTGGTATCATCAACCATGGCGTTTTCGTCAGCAATAGGCCAGCGAGCAAAATCGATATCCTCTTTGTGACCCAGTGCTTGCCACATTTCAAAGCAAGCATGTGGAATGATTGGCGACAACATCAAGGTAATGGCTTCCAGAGCTTCTTGAATTAATGCACGGTCTTGCTCTGTTTCTTGTGGTGCACGAACCAGTTTGTTCATGAACTCCATGATGGCAGCGATTGCCGTATTAAAGGCATAACGACGATCAAAGTCATCGGTGACTTTGGCAATCGTTTTATGTAAATCACGGCGTAAGTCTTTCTGCTCAGTCGTTAATGAATCAATATTCAGCGGTTGAGTGGCCCCTTTTTGTGAATGTTCGTGAACAAGACGCCATACACGACGGACGAAACGGTTTGCACCTTCGACGCTAGATTCTTGCCATTCAAGGGTTAACTCTGGTGGTGCTGCAAACATCATAAACAGTCGGACGGTATCTGCGCCATATTTTTCGACCATCAATTGTGGATCGATACCGTTATTTTTCGACTTAGACATTTTGCTCATGCCAGTGTAAACCAGCTCATGTCCTTCGTTATCAACCGCTTTGGTGATACGACCTTTATCATCGCGTTCAACAATCGCATCGGTAGGTGAAACCCAGACGCGCTGACCATCATTGCCGATATAGTAGAATGCATCTGCCAGTACCATGCCTTGGCATAGTAAGCGTTTTGCTGGTTCATCAGAGTTGACTAGACCTGCATCGCGCATCAATTTATGGAAGAAACGGAAATACATCAGATGCATGATCGCGTGTTCAATGCCGCCAATGTATTGGTCTACTGGCAACCAATAGTTTGCTGCTGCCGGATCCAACATGCCTTCGTCAAATTGTGGGCAGGTATAGCGTGCATAGTACCAAGATGATTCCATAAAGGTATCAAATGTATCTGTTTCACGTAGCGCTGGTTGACCGTTGATGGTTGTTTTTGCCCACTCAGGATCTGCTTTGATTGGGCTGGTGATACCATTCATTTCAACATCTTCAGGTAGAATAACCGGCAGTTGGTCTTCAGGAACAGGTACAACCGTGCCATCTTCTAATGTCGCCATCGGAATGGGGGCACCCCAATAACGTTGACGGGAAACGCCCCAGTCACGTAGGCGATAGTTCACTTTTCGTTGGCCAGCACCGATAGCCACTAACTTATCGGCAATCGCGTTGAACCCTGCTGCATTGTCGAGACCGCTAAATTCACCTGAGTTGATCAACGCATACTTTTCAGTCATCGCCTCTTGGGAGATATCTGGCTCATTGCCTTCTGCGTCAGCAATAACGGCTTTAAGTGGTAGGTGATATTTATGTGCAAATTCCCAGTCACGTTGGTCATGAGCTGGTACTGCCATCACTGCGCCTGTGCCGTATTCCATCAATACAAAGTTAGCCACCCAAATTGGCAATTTCTCTTGAGTTAGCGGATGGATAACATACAGGCCCGTTGCCATACCTTTTTTATCCATGGTTGCCATATCAGCTTCTGCTGTTTTGGTGTTGCGGCATTCATCGATAAAGTGAGCTAATTCTGCATTGTTTGCTGCGGCTTCTTGGGCTAATGGGTGACCAGCCGCAACGGCAACATAGGTGGCGCCCATAAAGGTATCTGGACGAGTTGTGTATACGGTTAGTTTGTCATCACGGTCGGCAACATTAAAGGTGATTTCAACCCCTTCAGAACGGCCAATCCAGTTACGTTGCATTGTTTTGACTTGTTCAGGCCAATCATCGAGTTTATCGAGGTCGTTCAACAATTCTTCAGCGTAATCGGTGATTTTGATAAACCACTGAGGGATTTCTTTGCGCTCTACGGGCGTATCACAGCGCCAGCAGCAGCCATCAATAACCTGTTCGTTCGCGAGAACAGTTAAATCGTGCGGACACCAGTTTACTGCGGAGGTTTTTTTATAAACTAAGCCTTTTTCATACAGCTTAGTAAAAAACCACTGTTCCCAACGATAGTATTCAGGCGTACAAGTGGTAACTTCACGATCCCAATCATAGCCAAACCCCAGCATTTTCAACTGGCCTTTCATGTAATCGATATTGGCATAGGTCCATGGTGCAGGAGCTGTATTGTTTTTTACAGCCGCGCCTTCTGCGGGTAAACCAAAAGCATCCCAACCAATAGGTTGTAAGACGTTTTTACCTAAAAGGCGTTGATAACGGGAGATAACATCACCCATAGTGTAGTTACGCACATGGCCCATGTGTAGTCGACCAGAAGGGTAAGGTAGCATGGACAGGCAGTAGTACTTCTCTTTGCTGTTGTCTTCTGTCACTTTAAATGTGGCTTTTTCATCCCAGTGACGCTGTACTTTAGGCTCTATATCTTCTGGACGATATTGTTCTTGCATGGCACCGATAATCCTATGGTGAATAAATGCTACTCAGTAGCGTTAATGTCTTTCTATAATTTAGATCCGCATAGCATAGCGGATCATACCCTAAAACAACAATAGTTGATTAGCTGAACCGGTGGGGGAAGCTGGATATTGTTTTTGGGGGGCGGAGTCAGAATATTTTATTCCGATGAGCATCAAACTTAACCAAAAAACAGTAAGATTGGTAGTGTTTTACGCAAAAAAAACTTAAAAATTAGCAAATATTGCCCAATATCTAGGGTGGCGTATTTATTCACTCTATTTTATTAGTGCTAAAGTGCAAAGATGCCCTAGAAACCAAATAAAGCATCAATAAATCAAATCAATGAAGAAAACCCATTTAATCTGTTTAACGACCTTAATCTATTGATTGCGTTTTTGCATATGCTATTAGGGAGAGAGTGATGATTGAAATCTACGCCCAGTACTATTGTGGTACAGTGAAATTTAAGGTTGCTTTGACAGATAGATACAACAGAGCAAAAAGATGTCACTACCTGCTTGCAGAAGAGGCGGGGGAGGCATCACTATTTTAGAAGAAAAAGATAAACGAACGGAATACGCGGTTAACACAAAGCAAACCGCCCATTTTTTTATTCAATTTGCGAAATTGATACTTTCCATCAACGACGCGCAAGCCCACAAGAATAAGGCGTAAGCGTGACTTGCACTGAAGGCGTCTCTCTTTTTGATTTGGCATCGTTTTGAGGGATGGAATATCGCCATTCAAAAGGTGGGGCAACTTATTTATAAAAGTAAATATGGTGCGTTAATGTTTATAATGTCTTATACCAAAATAATGCGACTTCATGCGCATTTTCCGTGCACAAATAGAGTGACTTATCATAACCATGAATGCGAAAACCGTGCTTGTAGTAGAATTTAGCGGCGGTGGTATTGGTGGATTGAGATTCTAATCTGATATGGGTTAAGCCATTATCGATTGCCCAAGCTTCAATTTTTTCGAGTAATTGTTTGGCGATACCTTTACCTCTATATGGCTCATCGATAGCCAATTCATCAAGTTGTGCCATGCCATTCCAACAAAGACTTGCACAGGCATAGCCAATAGTTTTATCACCCAATTTAGCAACATATAAAGCACTTAAACTCTCTTGTTCATTCAACCATTGCTCAGGAGAAAAATGATAATCCTTTAGGTAGGGCTTAATTGCTTTTTTCCTGTTGATATCCTCATAGGGATGGAGTAACTCATCGGTTATCATCACAGTAAAATGACAGCCCGAAATATCCAGAACAGCATCATCTTGCAAAGGGGTAATTGTTATTTGCTGAATATTTTTCATTATGGTTCTTAGATTATTAAATTGATATTAATTGGATTTCTAATCTATATCAGTATGTATTAGGGGGCAATAATCTTTGGATAAACAAAAATAGAAAGGGATAAGCGTGTCGTGCAGGGAGGAAGCCATAGAGAGACAGTCTCTCCCTATGGCTTGGAATAGGAATTAGTCACCACTAATGCAGTATTTTCGCGAGGAAATCTTTCGCTCTTTCTGATTTTGGATTAGCAAAAAAGTCTTCTTTTTTACTGTCTTCGACAATTTTACCTTCATCCATAAAAATCACACGGTTAGCGACTTTCTTAGCGAAACCCATTTCGTGGGTAACGACCATCATGGTCATACCCTCGTTGGCTAATTCGACCATAACATCAAGCACTTCATTGATCATTTCAGGGTCAAGTGCTGATGTCGGTTCATCAAATAGCATCGCTACAGGGTCCATACATAGAGCACGAGCGATCGCCACACGTTGTTGCTGACCACCGGAAAGCTGGGATGGAAATTTATTAGCATGGTTTGCCAACCCAACACGCTCTAACAATTTCAACCCTTTCGCTTCAGCCTCTTTTTTACTTCTATTTAGCACTTTAACTTGGGCAAGTGTTAAATTTTCGATAATAGATAGGTGAGGGAATAGCTCGAAATGTTGGAAGACCATACCCACTTTAGAACGTAGTTTTGCCAAATCAGTTTTTTTATCATTGACTTGGATACCATTTACAAAAATTTCACCCTGTTGAACAGGCTCAAGGCCATTCACCGTTTTTATTAATGTGGATTTACCAGAACCAGATGGCCCACAGACCACGACAACTTCACCTTTTTTGACTTCAGTTGTACAGTCAGTAAGTACCTGAAATTGGCCATACCATTTGGATATATTTTTCAGGGTAATCATGAAACAGTCCTTTTCTTAAGATAATTCACCAGCATTGAAGCGCCGAAACTGATAATAAAGTACACCAAGCCTGCAAACAATATCATTTCTACCTGTGTACCGTCGCGTTCGCCGATATTGGTGGCGGTACGGAAGAAATCCGTTAAGCTCAGCACATAGACTAATGATGAATCCTGAAATAGCACAATGCCTTGTGTTAATAACAGTGGGATCATAGCTTTGAAGGCTTGAGGTAGTATGACTAGCCTCATGGTTTGCATATTCGTCATACCGAGAGCCAATGCCGCAGAAGCTTGGCCTCGTGAAATACTTTGGATACCTGCTCGAATAATTTCAGAGTAATAGGCTGCTTCAAAAAGCGAGAAGGCTACCATTGCTGAAATTAAACGGATATCACTTTTTGGCGATATGCCTAGAACATTTTGGACTAAGTTAGGCACAATTAAATAGAACCACAATAACACCATGACTAATGGAATAGAGCGGAAGGTGTTCACGTACAGTGCCGCAAACCAGCTAATTGGTTTGAATGTCGAAAGTCGCATTACGGCAAGAACGGTTCCCCACAGTATCCCTACCACAATCGCTGTAATGGTGATTTTCGCTGTGATAATTAAGCCATCGAGTAAGAATGGCCAGCTTGGTACGATGGAGCTCCAATCAAATTCATAGAACATATTATCGCCCTCCTAATGTGCCAGGTAAGCGAACTTTACGCTCGAGCAAGGTCATTAACACCATAATAACGATATTGATGCCAACGTAGGCGAGGGTGATCGCGGTGAATGACTCCCAAGCATGTGCAGAGTAATCCAGCAATTTACCTGCCTGTGCCGCCATATCAACTAGGCCGATAGTTGAAGCAATGGCCGAGTTTTTGACTAGGTTAAGCATTTCAGACGTCATGGGTGGCAGAATAACTCGGTATGCGTTGGGTAACAGCACATAGCGATAAGTTTGTGGCAAAGTCAGTCCCATCGCGAGGCCGGCGTTTTTTTGTCCTCTTGGCAATGATTGGATAGCGGCTCTGACTTGTTCAGTCATACGAGCAGCAGTAAATAAACCAAGACACAGCGTAGAAGAGATAAAAAATTGATAGTTAGGATCTAAATCCATTTTAAACCAATCACCAATAGATTGAGGTAACAGCTCTGGGATCACTAAATACCAAGTGAAAAACTGTACAATCAAAGGCACATTGCGAAATAGCTCAACGTAAACAGTTCCCGTCATCGCGAGAAAGCGATTTGGAACAGTCCGTAAGATGCCAAAAAATGAACCGACGAGAAATGCGATGATCCAAGCACAGATGGAAAGTGCGACGGTAACTTCTAAGCCAGATAATAACCAACCTAAATAGGTGGTATTCCCAAATGGGGCTTCCTGTAGGAAAATCCCCCAATTCCAATCAATTGACATAATTCTACTTCCTGTGGGCAATTAGATTGACCCTACTACTGGTAAGAAAGTGCAAGGCGGGGAACGACCGCCTTGCAAATCTCACTTCAGTAACACCCTGTTTGTCTTTTTTATTTAGTTTAGAGCTTTGTCATTAGGTGATTTGAATAGTGTTTTCATTTCATCCGATAACGTGAATTTTAAGTTAAGATTTTTTGGTGGAATAGGTTGATTGAACCACTGGTTAAATGACTTCTCAGCGGTGCCATCTGTTTGTACTTTCGCGATAGTTTCATCGACCAGTGCTTTGAATTGAGGGTCATCTTTGCGCAGCATACAACCGTACGCTTCTTCAGACTGTGGTTTACCTACAATTTCCCAGATATCGGGTTTTTTCGCCTTCGCACGCTCACCTGCTAGTAATGCGTCATCCATCATAAAGGCAGCGGCACGGCCAGACTCCAGTGTACGGAAAGAGTCACCGTGGTCTTTTGCACTGATGATGCGCATCTTCATATTTTTTTCGTCATTAAGTTTATTGAGTAAAATTTCAGACGTTGTACCTGAAGTGACGACAACGTTTTTACCCGCGAGATCCGCAAAATCTTTGACTCCGGAGTCATTTTTAGTCAGTAGGCGAGTCCCTACAATGAAAATAGTATTTGAGAAAGCGGCTTGTTTTTGTCTTTCTAAATTATTGGTAGTTGAGCCACATTCAAAGTCATAGGTACCGTTTTGTAATAGAGGAATGCGGTTCTGTGATGTGATTGGAATGAGTTTAACTTCAAGATTAGGTTTATTAAGTTTCTTTTTGACCGCGTTAACAATCTCGTTGGAATAGTCTTGAGAATAACCAACCACCTTTTGGCTGTTATCGTAATAAGAGAATGGCACTGATGATTCACGGTGCCCGACAACAATGACACCATTGTCGTTAATTTTTTTTAGTGTACCGGTCAATTCTTCGGCTTGAACGGCACAGGTCGCACCTAACACCATCATAGATAATACAATCTTGCTCATACGCATAGTTACAGCTCCTTTCTGAGATCGGGTATCTGTCTTGTTTGTTGTGCTTGCTGATGTCTCGTTGATTCAATTGGAGTCGCGATCATCGGCTGTATGTTTTATTATTGTTAAAAACTAAATAAAAATGTTAAATAATGAAAACGAATTGTTTCAAAATCGGGAGCTGTCTCGCATATTATTTGGGCAGTTCCTAATTTGTTGCACTATTGCTGGGAAAAATGCGCTAAAAAAGCGAGTTATGCACCATTAGAGTGAAAAACAAGCTTATTTTTCGATGTCGTAAAGTTATAATGCATTTTACGTACCAGTTTTTAGAGAAAATGGATAAATCTGACGAGGATTTGTAAAGTTAGATTATGTTACTTGTGTAAGGACGTTTGCTGTGTAAGATGTAACCTTTAGTAAATTGGTTAAATTTTAATAGTGGATTAACTAATCTGTATTTAACAGTGTGCATTTCAGGACGAATAGATAGAGACACGCATGAACAGGCAACTTAAATTAGGCAAAGGATTAGTATTACTCGCCTGTCTGATGGTTTTACTTTGTATGAACCAAAGAGCCCTCGGAGAGCGTCTTTTCGCCCATTTTTCGCCTCAATCCCCTGTTATACAGCTGCAACAGAATGCACCGTCAGCTATTTTCCAAACCCCACAAATAGACGATAAAGGCTCTCACCTGTCTACCTGTGAGTTGAGTGCAAAATCCCTATTAACATTAACGCCAGCGGTTATTGAACCCTTTTTCTTTTTATTTCTATCAATCGCTGCATTAAGTCTTTTTTGCTCTAATCTATTCTCACGTCGAACAAATCGTGAAGATAAGCACCCACCACCTAAAGTTAGACTTCATCTACAATATTGTAATCTTCGAGATTAGAACACCATTGCGTTCGGCATGTTGGTGTTTTTTATTCTGGAGGAATTATGCGTTTTTTTATTAATGCGTTAATTATTTTGTCTGCTCTTTTATCTGGCATGATACATGCTGCGGATACTGGCTGGTTGACAGATAAACATAATGATCACGCAAAAGTACGTTTTTTAAGCGCTTCTCAAAAAGATGGGAAAGTCGCTTTATTATTGGATGTCCAACTACAGGATGGGTGGAAAACGTATTGGCGTTCTCCAGGAGAAGGGGGGATAGCCCCTGAGATCAATTGGCAATCACCTATCAAGAATATGGAGTGGCAGTGGCCAGCTCCAGGGCGTTTTGATGTCGCAGGGATTTCAACGCAGGGCTATATGGGGGATGTTGTTTTCCCTATTATTGTCGATGTGGATGAAAAGCTTAATAAACTTTCGGGTGTGTTAACGCTATCGACTTGTAGTAATGTCTGCATCTTAACGGATTACCCTTTTGAGCTTGATTTAACCGAGCCTGCGCCTTCAAACTTTGAATGGGCGTTTAATCAAGCGATGGGGAGTGTTCCGCCATCCAAAGGCTTAGTGAAAGATCCGACAGTTGGATTCACTGGCGATAAATTAGTGATTGAGCTGCAAAAGGCCTCTGGGGAACCTTGGCGTCACAACGCTGGGATCTTCACTGACACCCCAGAAGGAACAACGTTAGGCGTTCCGAAGGTGAGTGTTGCGGATGGAAAATTGACCGCGACGATTGACGTCAGTGATGACTGGGGAGATAAAGCACCTGATCTTACAGGAAAAAATATCTCTTTTGTTGTCACAGAGGGTGAACTCTCACAACAAATTGATGTACCCGCTACGCCTTTTTCAGGGGCAATTAATCAAGGAAATAGCGGGCAGGCTATTCCACTGTGGCAGATCCTCGCCTTTGCCTTACTGGGTGGTTTGATTTTAAACCTGATGCCTTGTGTATTGCCTGTTCTTGCCATGAAACTCGGTTCAGTTTTAATGGTGCCGCAAGGTGAACAAAAAACTATCCGCCGGCAGTTCCTCCTATCGTCCTCGGGGATCCTTGTATCCTTCTGGTTACTCGCGTTGTTAATGACGTTATTACGGGTAGGTCAGCAAGCCGTAGGCTGGGGGATCCAGTTCCAAAATCCTTGGTTTATCGGGTTTATGGTCTTAATCACCGGAATCTTCACGGCTAACTTGTTTGGTTTGTTCGAAATCCACTTAGGCAGTAAGGCGAACACGCGTTTAGCAACTGCGGGGGGACAGGGTAATCGTGGACATTTCTGGCAAGGGGTATTTGCGACGTTACTTGCTACGCCATGCTCCGCACCATTTTTGGGCACAGCAGTGGCATTTGCATTGGCGGCACCTATCGAAGAGTTGTGGCTTGTCTTCACTGCGCTTGGTTTAGGAATGAGTTTGCCTTGGCTACTGATCGCTGCTTTCCCTGCGATTTCACGTCTACTACCTAAGCCTGGCGCGTGGATGAATAAACTTAGAATCATCCTTGGTATGATGATGCTGTTGTCATGCTTATGGTTGATCAGTTTGCTGATCCCGCATTTCGGTGAAATAGCTGCATTAATAATCGCTATTGTCTTTTTATTATTACTTGTTGCATTTATTTGGAAAAAATACAGTTTACGAGCGGCATCTGTCGCATTTGTATTGTTTGCGTTGCTCGCGGCTGGATTCGCTTGGGTGACCATGGAACAAACCACGGGTAGCCGCAATATTGTACAAGATAATGTGAATTGGCAGCCTTTAAGTGAAGAGGCGATAACACAAGCCCTGTCAGAAAATAAGCGTGTGTTCATCGATGTAACTGCTGATTGGTGTGTGACCTGTAAGGCAAATAAATATAATGTATTGTTGAGAGATGATGTACAGCAATTATTAAACGAGCCAGATGTTGTGGCATTAAGAGGGGATTGGACTAAACCCTCACCTGAAATTACCGCGTTTTTACAAAAGCGTGGGCAAGTGGCCGTACCATTTAACCAAATTTATGGCCCTAAGTTGGCAGAGGGTGAAATACTGTCAACAATACTTGATCGTGACGTTTTATTATCAATTATGAATGAGGCCAAAGGAGCCGAAAAATGAAAAAAACGATTGTAGCTGTCCTGTTTTCATCGCTAGTGTTTGGTGCAACTGCTCATGCGGCTCCATTAACAGCAGACCAAGAAGCGCAAGTTCGCAAACTGGTACGTGATACGTTGGTTGAAAATCCTGAAATACTAGAAGAAGCGATTGTTGCGTTGCAAGCTAAACAAGGCGAAAAGCAGCAAGCGCAGATGAAAGAAACCCTTAAAGCTGAGCATGATAAGCTGTTTAATGACCCTGCAAGCCCTCGTATCGGTGCTAAAGACGCTAAATTAGTTTTAGTTAACTTTACCGATTATAACTGTCCATTCTGTAAGCGTTTTGACCCTCAGTTAGAAGAGATATTGAAGAAATACCCAGATGTTGCGGTGGTGATAAAGCCACTACCATTTAAAGGTAAAACGTCTGTTGAATCTTCACAATTAGCGCTGACATTGTGGGAAAAAGATCCAAAAGCATTCCAAGCCTTGCATCAAAAATTTATGCAAAAACAAGGAATGTTAACGGATGAAAACATTAAGCAAGCATTGAAGGCAACGGGTAACGAGAAACTGGTTGCTAATGATAAGAGCATGGAGACTATCCGTACGAATATGATATTGGCTGAAAAACTGGGGGTTAATGGGACACCTGCAACTCTAGTTGGCGATGAAATGATCCCAGGAGCTATTGATACTCAACAACTGGAAGCAATTGTTAAAGCGCAATTAGAAAAAGTTAAGTAAGGAAAATATGGCTAGACTGAGAAAGTGGTCAAAAGAAATTATTGGTTTGGTGGTGATTCTGTTCATCGTCTTTACGGTAATGGATTTTTGGCGAAAACCTGAAAGCCTAGCTCCCGTTTTGCTTGAGCCACAAATGCTTGCAACAGGCGATAGTGTCTCGTTAGCAGAATTAAGCAAAAAACAGCCTGTTTTGGTTTATTTTTGGGCAACTTGGTGTGGGGTGTGTAAAATCACCTCACCGACTGTTGCTGATATAGCCAAATCAGGTGTTCCTGTTATTTCTGTTGCGATACGTTCAGGTGATAGCCAACGCTTGTTGGTGGGAATGGAAAAAAAGGACCTTAATTTTCCTGTCATTAATGACATGAATGGGCAACTCGCTAATGCCGTTGGTATAAGTGCTACGCCGACATTTATGATTATTGATAAAGGTGAAATGGTCAGTTTTACCAGTGGCTACACTAGCTATTGGGGACTTAAAGCACGCCTGTGGATGGCTTCTTTTTAATGAATGTCTTCGTTAGAAGGTTTGACAGTGTTATCAAATTTGCGTGAGGGATTAGGCTGAGCGATATACGTCGTTGCAAAGAAGCATTGTATGAGTGAATTTAAAACGTGTTAACGCGATTTGGAGCGTATTATTTTTTACGTTAGTGAGCGCGGTTATCAGCTTAAAAATATTACTTTACTGTGCCCTTAATTTATATAGACGTATCGCTCTTATCCCAAACGGCTAATACATCATGGTGTGACTCATTATCAAATTAGCCTTTCTTGCTTCAATCTAAGTAAGGCTTTTTTATCCTTAAATGGCGCATTAAGCTTAGCTGGTGGGCTTGAAAAGCCTACTGTTACAATGCTTTTCTCGTGTTCTATAATGGTATTTTTGGTACAGTTGCTTATCGCCTATATTGACGTTGTTATCTCACGTCTCCACGTAACTTATCTTTTTTTGATTAAACCGATAATAGCATTACTCTGTTAGGAATGCTTATCTGTTTTTATGGTTACTATTTGGCAAGATAAGGTGTTTAATGATAATAGATAAATGACTATTTTTAATATTGATAAAAATACATGCTCGATAAATAATCGAGTAATGAATTAAAATTCTTTTAATAAGTTAATATTTGGCGAGGCGACTTTAATTAATCAGAATTAGAGAATGTTACAGATTTAATTTGGTTAGATATTATGAATATTAATCGAAAAGGAATTGAGTAATTTAACTTTATTTTGAATAAACAAATTCAGTATGGGTAAATCGAAAATCTAAATAAGAAAATCATGGTGGAATTTTAACAGGGTAGTCGTTCTTAATGAGAGCGCAAACTGCATAAAGATAAAAAATAAAATGAAAATAAAAAACATTGTCTTTTTTGATTTTATTTAATTTAAATTTTACCAACTTATACTATTGTTAATGGTGCAAGTTAAATATTAATTTAAAAAAGGAATGTAAGATGACTAATATTGTTAAAAATATATATTCGATTTCTGGTACTTCTTCTGAGGGAATCGTGGTTGAATTTAGTTACCAAAGAATGGATGGTAGTGAGTTCTTATCACCACCTATTAAAGGTGACCTCAAATTTCTTGGTGGATCCGCAGAGGTATTTATGGCGTACTGGAACTATTATACAGAGTGTAAACTAAACTCAAAACCAGCAGATAAAATGGAATTGGAAATTATATTCCTTCCACCTAATGAAAATGTGCCGAGTAACACGGTTGGTATTGCTATTTGTCGATATAAATAAGCACTATTATCATTTTAAAAAATAATTAATTGATGATGACTACTTTTATTAAACAAGTCTTCTAGTCTTGGGGGAAGTAGTCATCATTACTCGATAAGAATAAAAAATAAGGTTGTAGCTTATTAAGCTGAGTTAGAAAAATGCTTTAATTTAAAAAATGCCATATTAGATGATGTTATTTACGGATAAATGATGCGGAGGGGAATAGAACGCATTTTTATATTGAGTATGCCACTATTTTTAATAAAAAATGAATATGGCATAATAAACTCATTTGCAAATTAATTTTCTCGTGAGCGATATCATTTTTGCAATGATTTGAGCGACCAGAGCCAATCAATTAATGAACTGGGATATATCATCATATTTATCGATGTATGACAGTATAGTGTTTGGTAATATAAAACCCTGTATTAAAAATACACACAAGGTTTTATAGTATTAAGATTAAAACTCCAAATTACGGATAAAACGGTAATCTGCTGATTCCGGTTTTAGACGATATAAGTTTGCTGGTCTACCTGTTTCTTGGCGTTTCTCTCCGGTATCAATTAATAAGTCGGCTTGTTCTAAGCGACGACGAAAAGATTTTTTTTGCAGCGTTTTACCAATGAGAACTTCATGAACGCGTTGCAATTCTGTCAGTGTGAAAACGTCAGGTAAGGCAAACCCTGGCACAATTGAATATAGCGATTTTTGTTTTAATCGTTCACGTGCTTGTCGATAGAGTTCATTATGGTCAAAGGCCAGTGACATATTTTCAATTTCGTCAATTGTCACCCATTTAGCCGACTCAACACTATCAATATCGTGTTGGCATGCTTGATAGGCGATAAGAGCGGTATAACAAACCGTTACTGACCAGCCTCGTTTATCTCGGCTATCATTACCAATAGTGCAGAGTTGTTCTATGTAAGGTGGGATGACCCCCGTTTTTTCTTTCAGTTTGCGTAAAATAGCGTGTTCAAGTGTTTTGTCTTGAGTTTCATCAATAAACCCGCCAGGTAATCCCCACATCCCCTTATTCGGATAATTCGCGCGTTCAACAATCAATACTTTCAGCGTTTCTTCATGGTAGGTAAACAGGACGCCATCCACAGTGACAAGCGGGGAAAGATAGGCGTTTTTGTCATATTTAGCTAAATATTGTTGTTCATTCATAGTGTTATGACCATAAAAGCAGATTTATGTTGATGGTAATGATGATACGTTAAAATTTTCTTTGTGTCATTAAGACACTTATTGCTTGACATGTTAGTGTCTATAGGACAATAATCTGTTATTGTCATAAGGACACTAAAGAGGTTAACTATGTTTAATATTAATTATTTCAAGGCCAATTCTTCGAGTTTTATTATCAAATCAGTCAATGGCAAAGTGATTAAGCAAGGTAAGGGGCTCAGTTTTTGGTATAACTCTGCGACAACATCCATTTCTGTATTACCACTGAATGCACTTGAAGCGCCATTTATTTTTAATATGCAATCTGCTGATTTTCAAAGTTTACGGATTCAGGGGCAGGTTTCATTTCAAATTAGGTATCCTGAAAAAACGGCGGATGTGCTCAACTATAATCTTGCTCAAGATGGTCAGTCTTATGCCTCTGAAGATCCTCTAAAGCTCAGTGATAGAATCGTTCGTAGTGTACAAACGCTCATCCAAGCCAAAATTCAACGCACTTCAATGCGTGATGCATTGTTGATGGGACAAACATTAGTTTCTGAAGTAACTCATCAGTTGGCTGTCCATGATGCATTGGCAACATTAGGAATCGAGGTTCTGGATATTTCGATAAGCGCAATTACCCCTTCACCAGAGACCTTAAAAGCGCTTGAAGCAGAGGCTAGAGAGTCAATTCTTAAAGAAGCCGACGATGCTATTTACGCTAGACGTAAATTTTCTGTTGAACAAGAACGCATGCTGAAAGAGGCTGAACTTGAAACAGACTTGTCTATTCAAAACAAGCAGCAACAAATTGAAGAGGCGCGCTTAGAAAATGAACGTACTCTATTGCGTGAAAGCGCTGAACTCGAACAAGAAAGATTGGCTGCCAAAGTTAATGAGGAAGCTAAACGCAATGAGCTGGTGGCTTTAAGCGTTGAAAATCAACGCATTCAATCCGATGCCGATGCGTATGCTATCCAAGCAAAAATGAAGGCTTATCGAGAACTCCCCGTGGAAAACTTAAAAGCAATGGCGTTGGCAAAAATGAATCCAGAGCAATTAATGGCAATGGCATTCGAGTCATTAGCGTTAAATGCGGGAAAAATTGGTGAGTTAAATATTTCGCCTGATCTATTTAGCCAAATAGTTAAAAAGGGCGCTAAACATGCATAGATTAGATGATGTTCGCTTTGTTTTGATTATGCGCAAAACGCGTATGCAGGAGTTGATTGAACGTTTTAATACATGGTCACAAGCCAAGTTTTATTTAGAACACAATCATGTTGAGGTCAATGATTATCTGGAAGAGCATAATCGGTATCTGAAGCAATTAACTGAGGCTGAAGCGATTCTTAGGTCATTGGGGCGATTCCAACTATTAGAACGCTCATTGCTGCCAAGCTATCAGTTTTCTCATCGTGATATTGTGATTGTCATAGGGCAGGATGGATTGGTTGCAAATGCATTGAAATATTTAAATGGTCAGCCTGTCATTGCAGTAAATCCAGACCCTACTCGCTGGGATGGTAAGTTATTGCCCTTTGAGATTAGTCAGCTTCGAGAAACCGTTTTAAAGACATTAAAAGAAAAGATGCCGAGTAAATCCATTACGTTTGCGCAGGCGACAACCAACGATGGACAGACATTATTAGCCGTGAATGATCTTTTTATTGGTCCTAAGAGTCACACATCTGCTCGTTATAAACTTAACTGGAATGGTCAGCAGGAATTTCAATCTTCATCTGGCATCATTGTTTCCACAGGATTAGGTTCAACCGGGTGGTTCCAGTCTATTTTAGCGGGCGCTTTAGCTGTGATGGGGGAGACCTCTCATCCTTTATCTCAAGGATTTTCTTGGGAGGAAAGTAAATTGCAATTTAGTGTTAGGGAGCCTTTTCCGAGCAAAACTACAGGGGTTAAATTGGTTTTCGGTGCCATTGATAGCCATTCACCTCTTCAGCTGGAATCACTTATGCCAGAAAATGGCATCATTTTTTCAGATGGGATTGAGGACGATTATTTGCATTTCAACTCGGGCTGCATTGCCTCTATTGGTATTGCAAAGGTAAAAGGGCAATTGATTGGTTAAATACTTAGTAATAAACAAGTTAAATAATAACCCCAGTAGTTTTATTTGGCATACTATTGGGGTTGATTATTATTTATTTGAATTGTTTTTTGGCCGGCGATCTAATGACAGCGCGATGAATATAAATATGACAACCACTCCCCACATAGGCCAATTACTCCAGCGCGCATACGGCGTTAAACCTGTGGTTGGAATAATTGATGTCGATAGTGTTGCCGCTTTAAATTGAGGTAATTCAGCTTGAACAGTTCCGTCTGCACGAATAACGGCGGTGACACCATTATTGGTGGCGCGTAATAGCGGGCGCCCAAGCTCTAAGGCTCTCATGCGTGCCATTTGGAAATGCTGCCATGGACCGATCGATTTACCAAACCATGCATCATTAGAAATGGTGAGCAGGTAATCGCTATCAGGTTGAAAGTTATCGCGAACCTGTGTACCTAGAATAATTTCATAGCAAATTGCAGCAGTCAGATGCATATTACCAACCGCAAGTTGAGCTTGCTGATAATCACCACGACTAAAACCAGACATTGGTAGGTTAAAGAAAGGTGCGATAGGGCGTAAAATATCTTCTAGTGGAACAAACTCACCAAATGGAACTAAGTGGTGTTTGTTGTAGCGATTTTGGGACGGATATAGGTAAGGTTTTTTGTCACCTAATACTATGATTGTATTGTAAAACTCATACTCACCATCAATAGGTCGAGCATCGACAATCCCCGTGATGAGCCGAGTATTTGATTCTGCCAGCACTTTATCCAGTGATTTTAACCAAGATTGGTTATCAAGCTCAACGGACGGAACCGCTGATTCAGGCCAGATAATTAATGAGGCTTTGCCGATATACGGGCTAGATAGCTTAAGATAGGTATCTTTAATTTGTTGTAAGTAGCTTGCTTCCCATTTCATTGCCTGTGGGATATTTCCTTGAACTAAAGCGACGTCGGTCGCTTTTGATTCTAATGGGGTATACCACTGAAGATTTTTAAGCGCAAAAGGCGCAAAAAGTAGTACCGCCGCAATGGCAAGTACACTAAAACGACGACGCACGAGAGATAAAACAATCAATCCACTAATACTAAACAGTATTAAGGTAATCATTTCCACGCCGAAAATAGGGGCAAGCGCTTTCAATGGACCGTCGATTTGGCTGTAACCAAATTGTAGCCACGGAAAACCCGTAAGAACCCAGCCACGGAGAAATTCAGTAAGCTGCCAAATTGCAGGGGCTGCAAATACGAGTCGCCATACGTTTGCTGTTGGAAAAAATCGACTGAGTAGATAACCAAACAGCCCTGTGTATAAAGAAAGGTATGCGGCGAGCAATATAACGAGAAAAACGTTGACGGCTTCCGGCATACCGCCAAAGTCAGCAATACTGACATAAACCCAATTAACACCTGAGCCAAATAGGCCAAAGCCCCAGACAAAGGCAATTGCAAAGGATTGTTTGGCAGTGCGATGTAAGGTTAATAATTGGAGAAAGAGAATCGACAGGAGTGCCGCAGGCCATAAATCAAAAGGCGAAAAAGCCAGTGTACCACTGGCTCCGAAAATTGAAGCCAGTAGCAGGCGTAACCACTGACTTTGATAGGATGGCGCTAAGTTCATTAACTCTTTTCTTCATCTAAGGTTGGGACGGGAGCGCCATTAGGAATTTTTACATGCAGTAAAATAATCCGACGGCTATCCGCCATTGCAACTTTAAATTGATAGCCATCTATCGTGATAGTTTCACCTCGTGATGGCAAATGGCCGAAGGCTTGCATAACTAGGCCGCCGACAGTATCAACTTCATCGTCACTAAAGTTAGTGTCAAACGCGTCATTGAAGTCTTCAATTTGGGTCAACGCTCTTACTGAATAGGAGTGCTGACTGAGTTGACGAATATCAACATCGTCTTCATCATCATACTCATCTTCAATTTCCCCAACAATAAGCTCTAAGATATCTTCAATGGTAACAAGTCCAGAAACACCGCCAAATTCATCAATAACAATGGCCATATGGTAGCGTTGTGAACGGAACTCTTTTAACAAGCGGTCGACCCTTTTACTTTCAGGGACAACAACAGCTTGGCGCAACACTTTGTCAATACTGAATGGCTCGGCATCGGTACGCATGAATGGCAATAAATCTTTTGCCATTAATAGCCCTTCAATATGATCTTTGTCTTCACTGATAACAGGAAAACGAGAGTGTGCGGAATCGATGATGACATCAAGGCACTCATCCAGCGTTTGATTTCGTTTTAACGTCACAATCTGGGAACGCGGGATCATAATGTCACGTACCCGCTGATCGGCAATATCCATGACGCCTTCTAGCATGTCACGAGTATCTGGATCGATAAGGTCATTTTGCTGAGAATCACGGATCAGCTCGACCAAGTCATCACGGTTTTTAGGTTCACCATGGAAGAGGTGGTTTAATAGTGCAAAGAACCCTTTCTTAGGGCCAGGGTTGTCACTACTCGAAGAGTTATCGTCGCTCATGGCGTTTAATTAATTATTCCTCAATTAATAATAAGATTTATTAAGTTAACCAGTCAGTCGTTTAGGGGTGATAATACACTCCTGCGAGTGTTCAACAAAAAGTGATATTGTTCACATTTACACCCTAAACGACAGGCTTTAAAGTTACTCAGCTAATATTTAACATAAAAATAGACTATGGGTCATTCTTTTTCTACTAGATAAGGATCAGCATAGCCCAATTCAGCTAAAATTTCTGTTTCTAGGCTTTCCATTTCTTCTGCTTCATCATCTTCAATATGGTCATAACCCAGCAGATGTAGGCAGCCATGTACCACCATATGTGCCCAATGCTCTTCCGCACTTTTTTGCTGTTCAATGGCCTCTTGTTCAACCACTTGGCGACAAATAATTAAATCACCAAGTAACGGTAATTCAACTTCCGGAGGTGATTCAAAGGGGAATGATAACACGTTAGTCGGTTTATCTTTGCCGCGATAAGTCAGGTTTAAATGGTGACTTTCTTCTTCATCAACAATACGAATGGTGACTTCACTTTGTGCTTGAAACTTAGGTAATACAGCTTCCAACCAGCGTTGAAATAGGGCTTCGCTGGGTAAATCAGTTGTTTCTTCACAAGCAAGTTGTAAATCGAGAATGACTTCACGCATTTAATGGTTTTCCTGCTTTTCTAATTCTTTTTGTTGTTCCCGTTCTTCTTTGAGTTGCTGACGACGTTTGCTATCTTGCTCTTCCCATTTTTCATAGGCAATAACGACTTTCGCCACCACTGGGTGACGCACAACGTCTTCGCTATGGAAGAAATTAAAACTCAATTCATCGACGTCGGAGAGAACCTCAATGGCATGACGCAAGCCTGATTTATTGCCTCGTGGTAAATCGACTTGAGTGATATCCCCTGTAATTACGGCCTTAGAGTTAAAACCGATACGAGTCAGGAACATTTTCATTTGCTCAATGGTGGTATTTTGGCTCTCATCTAAAATAATGAAGGCATCATTGAGTGTTCGACCCCGCATATAAGCCAGTGGTGCGACTTCAATGACATTACGTTCGATGAGTTTCTCAACTTTCTCGAACCCAAGCATCTCAAAGAGTGCGTCGTAAAGTGGACGCAAATAAGGGTCCACTTTTTGACTCAGATCGCCCGGCAAAAAACCAAGTTTTTCGCCTGCTTCAACGGCTGGTCGAGTTAAGAGAATACGGCGTACTTCTTGGCGTTCAAGTGCATCAACGGCTGCTGCAACGGCAAGATATGTTTTCCCTGTACCAGCGGGGCCAATACCAAAGGTAATATCATGATCTAAGATATGCGCAATGTATTGGGCTTGATTTGGTGTTCGCGGCTTGATAACACCACGCTTGGTTTTGATATTAACGGCTTTGCCATAATCCGGGATGCTATCTGCGGCTTGCTCTAATACGCGGCTTTCAGAGATAGCAAGATGGATTTGTTCGGGGTCAATATCAGGGATCACGCCACGTATTGGGGCAGTCTCAACATAAAGTTGGCGTAAAATTTTACTGGCAGCTTGAACGTTAAATGGCTTGCCTGATAATTTGAAACGGTTATCACGACGATTAATTTCGATCGCAAGTCTGCGTTCTAGTTGCTTGATATTATCATCAAATGGCCCGCAAAGGCTCATTAAGCGTTGGTTATCTGCGGGCTCTAGAAAGATCTCTTGTGTTGCTATTTGCAACGGTTTTTTATCGGTCACTGAGTATCCTATCTTTAGGGTTGGTAGTTACCCACTCCAAGCTCATCTTCTTTACGAGTACGTGCGATGACGGAAGCTGGTGATTCGTGAACGCGTAAGTCCATTTGGTCTTCTGTGCGGATCACTTTACCGCGTAGTGAGTTGGCATAAACATCGACAATCTCTACGTCAACAAACTTACCAATCATATCGGGTAAGCCTTCAAAGTTGACTACACGGTTATTTTCAGTACGTCCTGAAAGCTCCATAACATTTTTACGAGAAGGGCCTTCGACTAAAACACGCTGCACTGTTCCCAACATAGCACGGCTATAGCTCATTGCTTGCTGATTTATGCGCTGTTGTAAGAGATAGAGACGCTGCTTTTTCTCTTCTTCGCTAATATCATCTGGTAAGTCAGCTGCCGGTGTACCTGGACGTGCTGAGTAAACAAAGCTAAAGCTCATATCAAAATTGACATCGGCGATGAGCTTCATGGTTTTTTCAAAGTCATCATCGGTTTCGCCAGGGAAGCCAACAATGAAGTCAGAACTAATCAAAATATCTGGGCGTGCTTTTCGTAATTTACGAATAATGGCTTTATATTCGAGTGCGGTATGAGCACGTTTCATTAACGTTAAGATGCGATCTGAGCCACTTTGTACAGGCAAATGCAGGAAGCTGACTAACTCAGGAGTATCTTCATAGACTTCGATGATATCGTCAGTAAATTCAATGGGGTGGCTAGTGGTAAAACGAATACGGTCGATACCATCAATTGCCGCCACTAAACGAATTAATTCGGCAAAAGTACAAATTTCACCATCGAAAGTTTCACCACGATAAGCGTTTACGTTTTGGCCGAGTAGGTTAACTTCACGTACACCTTGTGCTGCTAATTGTGCAATTTCAAATAAGATATCATCACAAGGGCGACTGACTTCTTCACCACGTGTATAAGGTACGACACAGAATGTACAATATTTATTACAGCCTTCCATGATAGAAACAAATGCGGTAGGGCCTTCAGCGCGAGGTTCTGGAAGGCGGTCAAATTTCTCAATCTCAGGGAAGCTAATATCAATAACAGGGCTGCGAGTGCCTTTTACTTGATTAATCATTTCAGGCAAACGGTGTAGCGTTTGTGGGCCAAAAACAATGTCGACACTCGGTGCGCGTTGACGAATAAAATCCCCTTCTTGAGAGGCAACACAGCCACCGACACCAATGATGATATCAGGATTACTATCTTTAAAATTTTTCCAGCGCCCAAGCTGATGGAAAACCTTTTCCTGCGCTTTTTCACGGATCGAGCAGGTGTTCAACAGTAAGACGTCTGCTTCTTCAGGAATTTCAGTGATCTGATAACCATGGGTGCTTTCTAATAATGATGCCATTTTAGATGAGTCGTACTCATTCATTTGGCAGCCCCATGTTTTAATGTATAACTTTTTATTCGTCGACATGTTTATATCCGGTGTTTTCGAAGTGGCTTAGTATAATGGACTCCGAAACGCGTTGTATACCCGTTATACTTCAAGCAGCAGTGCTATACGCGCGTGCTCGAATTATTTTGTGTATAAATCCAAAGTCCTGTCCCGTTTTGGGAAGGCGTACGCATTTTTGATCACAAACATCACTCTATGATACGAAAAATGTCAAAATAGCCAGGCTCGAAAATTCTAAGGCTATGCGGTACGCACTCTCAAAGACAGGTTATCGCCCATTGTTTTAAGATTAACGTGTATTGTATTCATTTGAAGCACCAGTGACCAGAGTCTGTGATAGAGATATTCCCTGTCAGTGTAACAATTTTTCGGTACACTACATAAATCAAACAGTTAATAGTAGCTAATGTAATGAATAAATTAACAGAATATTATGATGTTGTCGTGGTTGGGGCTGGCATGACAGGTGCAGCAGCAGCTTTGGGGTTTGCTCAAGAAGGGCTGAGTGTTGCATTACTCGAAAAAGCAGAACCAGCAGCATTCGATGTGAACAGCTCACCTGATGTTCGTATTTCTGCGATTAGTCGTTCATCTGTCGATTTACTCAAGCAACTTGGCGCTTGGCAGCATGTTGAAGCGATGCGTAGTGCGCCTTATCGGCAATTAGAAACGTGGGAAGAGCAGGGGAGTAACGTTGTTTTTGATGCCCATGACTTGGGGCTACCTGAACTGGGTTTTATGGTAGAGAATCGCGTTTTACAATTAGCGTTATGGCGAGAATGCGAAAAATACACCAACCTCGAGCGAATTTGTCCGGCACAGTTAACACATCTTTATCAACCTCATGGTCAAAAAGATTGGGTAATATCTTTGGATGATGGGCGTGATTTGCAAGCGAAGCTGGTTATTGGTGCTGACGGTGCCAATTCTCAAGTGCGCAAATTGGTGGGGATTGGCAGCCGTGGTTGGCAGTATCGCCAATCTTGCATGTTGATTACAGTGAAAACGTCGGAGCCACAGCAAGATAAAACATGGCAGCAATTTTTCCCATCGGGGCCTAGAGCATTTCTACCGCTTTATGATAACTGGGCGTCATTGGTTTGGTATGATAGCCCTGCCAAAATTCGCCGTTTGCAGTCAATGTCGATGGAGCAACTGACGGGGGCCATTTATGAAGCTTTCCCTGAACGTGTGGGGAATGTCGTCGCGGTTGCTTCTGGGGCGTTTCCACTCACCCGTCACCATGCGAATCGCTATGTTATCGAGGGGCTTGCATTGGTTGGTGATGCTGCCCATACCATCAATCCATTGGCTGGACAGGGTGTGAACTTAGGTTATCGCGATGTCGATGTGTTACTTAACGTGGTGACGCAAGCGAAAGAATACCTAGAGCCTTGGTCGTCTCTTGAAGTGCTAAAGCGTTATCAGCGTCGTCGTTTACCTGATAATTTAGTCATGCAAGCGGGCATGGATGTATTTTACATGGCGTTTAGTGAGAACTTGCCAGGTTTGAAAGCACTGAGAAATCTTGGTTTGATGGCAGCGCAACGTGCTGGAGAAGCGAAGAAGCTAGCACTGAAGTATGCTTTAGGGCTTTGAGCATCATTTCAAATTAATAAGTCATAAGGGGAAGTCTCATCACAATGAGGCTTCCCCGATGAGGTTATCGCGAGGCGCTAATTATTTATCTTTCGCAACATCAAATGGCTGAGCATGATGGGAAGGGATTTCAACGTTTTCTTCAGTAATAATTGAATCGATACTTTCCCCTTTTGCTGCAAATGCCCTAGCCAGTTTGTCGGTATCTAATTCTTTTTCCCAACGTGCAACGACGATACAGGCACAAGCATTCCCCACCAAGTTAGTGAGTGCACGACATTCGGACATAAAGCGGTCGATACCTAAGATTAACGCCATACCTGCTACGGGAATACTTGGAACGACCATCAGTGTTGCCGCTAGAGTAATAAAACCGGCTCCAGTAACGCCTGCGGCACCTTTTGAGCTGATCATTGCCACAAGTAACAGTGAAACTTGCTCCCAAATTGTTAGGTCAATATTTGTTGCTTGGGCAATAAACAACGCTGCCATGGTCATATAAATATTGGTGCCATCAAGGTTAAATGAATATCCTGTTGGAATCACTAAGCCAACGACAGATTTTTCACACCCTGCATGCTCCATCTTCCTCATCAAGCTCGGTAAGGCTGCTTCAGAGGATGACGTACCTAAGACTAGCCAAAGCTCATCTTTAATATATTTGATGAGTTCAATAATGGAGAAGCCATTATATTTAGCAACCGCACCTAATACGATAAGTACAAACAATAATGACGTAATATAGAACGTCATGATCAGCATCATTAAGTTGCCGATAGAAGAGATACCATATTTACCTATCGTGAATGCCATCGCACCAAATGCACCGATAGGAGCCAGTTTCATTAGCATGGCAACCATTTTGAACACAGGTTCAGAAAAGTTTTGCAGTAATTTCACAATTGGCTCACCGTGCTTACCGGTAGCAGCAAGTGCTAAACCAAAAATCACCGCAATAAATAACACTTGAAGGATATTCCCGTTCACAAGTGGGCTAATGACAGTATCAGGAATGATATTCATCAAGAAACTGACAATCGATGATTCGTGAGCTTTCTCTACATAACCTGCGACTTTACTACTATCGAGAGTTGCAGGGTCAATATTTAGACCTGAGCCAGGGCGAATAATGTTAGCCACGATCAAACCAATGATAAGTGCAATGGTTGAGAAGGTAATAAAGTAGAGCATGGCTTTTCCAGCAACACTCCCGACGGCCTTCATGTTGCTCATGCCGGAAATGCCTGTCACAACGGTTAAGAAGATGACTGGTGCAATAATCATTTTAACGATCTTGATGAAGGCATCACCAAGTGGTTTTAAGGATTCTCCGATATCAGGAAAAAAGTGACCAAGTGCGATACCTAGCACGATGGCGACAATGACCTGTACATATAGGATTTTATAGAGTGGTTGTTTCATCATGTTTTGCATAAATTTTCTCTGTAAAGTATTGCATTGCTGCAATTTATAATTATTAGGTTGTGAGAACTTTTTATTTATTTGGGGTCATGAGTTGGATAATGCATGAGTCATGGCGGAAGGTAGAGGGATCCCGAAAGCCATTAATCGGTACTAACCAAAATCTGACTGGAGATTACCACTATTAGTCGTTATGAAAAAATGACTAAAATCACATAATTGATATCAGAGATAATTAAAAGTAAAAAAAATGTTCTAATTGTTATTTTATGATGCTTATAGGTAATAAGAACAGGTAAACCCCAGCATTATGGTTATTAAAAGGAGGGGGGTAGTTACCTTAAATAGGGAAAAGTCTGAAAGTTAATTTGTGAAAATGTGAGTAAAACTTAATAATTGAAGTGAAATAAATAAAAGTCAGGGTTAAGTGTTTCTATTGGAAGGCGAATAATAATAAGCAAAAAAAAACCACCCTTAATAAAGGATGGTTTCTTATAACCCGTACTAAGACCGGCTATATAAATATGGCTGGGGTACCAGGATTCGAACCTGGGAATGCCAGGATCAAAACCTGGTGCCTTACCGCTTGGCGATACCCCAATACTTAATTTTATTCCCTAGAAGGGAATGGTGCGGGAGGCGAGACTTGAACTCGCACACCTTGCGGCGCCAGAACCTAAATCTGGTGCGTCTACCAATTTCGCCACTCCCGCAAAACATGGTGGCTATGACGGGATTCGAACCTGTGACCCCAACATTATGAGTGTTGTGCTCTAACCAGCTGAGCTACATAGCCATCTATACAGTTAATCTATCTTTATAAAGTTACTGTATGGGATTTTTAAGACATTCCTTGGAGAGGAGAGATGGCTGGGGTACCAGGATTCGAACCTGGGAATGCCAGGATCAAAACCTGGTGCCTTACCGCTTGGCGATACCCCATCCGAGGATGTCTTCAAATTTGTTGATTTAAGATGGCTGGGGTACCAGGATTCGAACCTGGGAATGCCAGGATCAAAACCTGGTGCCTTACCGCTTGGCGATACCCCAATCTTAAATTCTATTACCGAGAAGGAAAATGGTGCGGGAGGCGAGACTTGAACTCGCACACCTTGCGGCGCCAGAACCTAAATCTGGTGCGTCTACCAATTTCGCCACTCCCGCAAACATGGTGGCTATGACGGGATTCGAACCTGTGACCCCAACATTATGAGTGTTGTGCTCTAACCAGCTGAGCTACATAGCCATCTTTTTGCATTACCTTCATCGGCGTTGCGGGGCGCATTATGCTAATTACAGCTGAGACAGTCAACTGCTTTTTTCACTATTTTTGTGAAAATGCGTCCGTTTGTTTGATGAATAATCATTTTGTCGATAAAGACAGCAAAAAACAAGACTTGCATCAAAATAACGGAAGTGTGTCACATGAAGGCGATTATCTCTACTGCGATATATCGTAATAAATTATGATGTAAATAATGAAGTTAGAAAACAAACAGTCTCCGTCAAAATTCTCAACGGTATTGTGCGAATTAAGGCTTAGTTTTTACGTTTATTAGCATGAACATGGCACGATATAAACATCTGAGTCTTTATTTTTTGTCTAATTTAATGCACAAAAAACCAGAAATGCAACGGGCAAATTCTGGTTTTTTTGAACAATGATAAAAAGGACTAGTTATCGAGGAGTTTTTGGAGTAATTCACCATTGAGCATGGCACGTTTAGTCAGGGCGAATGCGCCAATTGCCGAGTTATGAACTAATTGCGAAGTCACAACGGGTAAATTTTCGCGAAATCCCTTCAAAGCTTGTGTATCAATACAGCTTTGAATCGCAGGTAGCAATACCTGCTCAGCTTCGGTGATATCACCCGCAATCACTACTTTTTCAGGGTTAAATAAGTTTATTGAAATGGCGATAGCTTTACCGATTTGGCGGCCCACATGCTGAATGACTTCCGTTGCGAGTGGATCATTTTTATTTGCGGCTTGGCAAATTTGTTGAATGGTGCATTGCTCCAGTGAGAGTGAGCTGACAAAGCCTTGTTCTAAGCGTTGTTTTACCCGATTTTCAATAGCTTGATTGGAAGCGATTGTTTCAAGACAGCCAAAGTTGCCGCAATGACACAGCTCACCTAAAGGGTCCACTTGAATATGCCCAATTTCACCGAGATTCCCCCGATGATTTAGCAGAATTTCATTGTTGATAACCAACCCAGCACCTGTACCCCGATGTATTCTCACCAGTAGTGAGTCTTCACAATCCTTGGTGGCGCCAAAGTAGCTTTCAGCTAACGCGAGACTGCGAATATCATGACCCACATAGCAGGTAATTTTAAAATGCGCTTGTAAATTATCAATGAGATGCCAATTATCTACTTTGATATGCGGCATATAGTGAACGATACCGTTATGGGGGTTCACAAGGCCCGGTAAGATCACGGATATTGCAATAAGCTCTTTAATGCGTCGCTGATTGAGAGCAATAAAATCTTCAATCGCTTCAGTCAGTTTTTGCTCTAAGGCTTGTTGGGATGGTGCTGAGATAGGGTAATGGGCATCATTGAGCAGTTTGCCGCTTAAATCATACAGTGCGACGGTAGCATCATAACGACCCAAGCGCACACCTATCGTATGAAAGTTTTTATACTCAGATACGATAGATATGGCACGTCGGCCTCCGGTTGAGGCCTGTTGGTCGACTTCTTTAATTAAGCCGCGTTCGAGTAGCTGACGAGTGATTTTGGTGACACTTGCAGGCGCAAGTTGGCTCTGTTCTGCGATTTGGATGCGAGATATAGGACCCTGTTGGTCAATTAGGCTATATACCACGGCACCGTTGAGTTGTTTTACCAGATCAATATTACCAATTTGCTTTAGCGAGTGACTATGGTTCATCAGCTATATACTCATTTTTTGTAGACTTCCTCTCCATTGACATAAGTTGATAGGATTTGGAAGTCGTGGTTAAACGCAGTTAAGTTTGCAACCTTACCCGGTGCAATCGAGCCTAAGCTAGATTCGACACCAATGGCTCTTGCGGGATAAAGTGTTGCCATCCTTAATGTTTCATCTAATGCGATACCGACATGTTCTACCGTATTTTTAACTGCTTCAATCATTGTTAGTGATGATCCGCTGAGGGTTCCGTTCTCATCAACACACAATCCATCACGGTAGTATATGGTTTTGCCTGCGAAGATAAAATGATCCATTTCACCAGTTTGTGGATCAATACCAGCAGGCGCTGTAGCGTCCGTAACTAAAACTAATTTATCACCTTTCAAGCGCTTACTGTTACGAATATTTGCCCATTGAACATGAAGACCATCTGCAATAATGCCAGCATACACTTCAGGAGTATCATAAATTGCCCCAACTAAGCCTGGGCCTCTCCCTGAGATATATGGCATTGCATTAAATAAATGGGTCGAGAAACCAATACCTGCTTTAAAACCAAGACGAGCTTCTTCATAGGTTGAGTTTGAATGGCCCGCTGAAACCACAATACCAGCGTCAGTGAGTTGTCGGATATAGGACTCATCCACTATTTCAGGCGCTAAAGTGACTTTGGTAATCGCATCAGCATGCGCCACTAAATGCGCTATCATTTCTGCTGAAGGTTTACGAATAAACTCAGGATTGTGAGTACCTTTTTTAATCACGTTGATGTAAGGGCCTTCTAGATGTAATCCAAGAGCTTGATGATGATGAGTTTTTAGATATTCAGTCATCACCTCAATGGCATGTTTCATGAGGTCATCAGAACAAGTAATTAACGTTGGTAGGTAGCTTGTGCATCCGGTACGTTCATTGGCTTTTTGCATTATCTCCAGATGCTTCAGTGTCACATTTTCTTTGTTGTCATTGAATTGGACACCACCGCAGCCATTGACTTGTAGATCAATAAAACCGGGAGAAAGAATCGCACCTTGTAAATCATGTTGCTCGATACCTGCTGGGAGTTGGTTTAATGGGCAGATATCTTTAATAAGAGCACCATCAATGATGACGGCGTGATTATCTAGTCTTTCATGACCGGTATATATAATACAATGAGTTAGTGCATACATAGTCTTTGGCTCCTGACTTCTGGAGAGATAAACTTCGGGTCACCGACTTGCTTTCACAAGTCGGGTGTTCGAATGATTATTAATTAAATGCTTCGATAATGTCTGATTCTAATTGACTGAAATATTTTAGCGTTTTTACTTTTAGCTCAAGTGTCGCTGGCTCATCACAGACGATCAGTGCTTTTTGGTGCATCTGTACGCAACTGACGGTCCATAAATGGTTGACTGAACCTTCAACCGCGGCTTGTACAGCGTTTGCTTTATTCGCACCAGTCGCTAATACCATCAATTCTTCGGCATCCATTAACGTTGCGACGCCAACGGTTAATGCATACTTAGGAACTTGGTTCACATCGTTATCAAAGAAGCGTGAGTTAGCGATACGAGTCTCTGGTGTTAACGTCTTGATGCGCGTACGAGAGCTTAATGATGAACCGGGTTCGTTAAATGCGATGTGCCCATCGTTACCAACACCACCCATAAAGAGGTTAATTTTGCCGTAGGATTTGATCTTGTCTTCATAACGTTGACATTCCGCATCAACATCAGGTGCATTACCATTGAGTAAATTGATGTTTTCTTTTTGAATATCAATGTGATTGAAAAAGTTTTCATACATAAAGGCATGATAACTTTGTGGATGATTTTCTGGGATACCGACATATTCATCCATATTGAAGGTGACAACATGCTTAAAGCTCACTTTGCCAGCTTGATATAGAGCAATAAGCGCTTTGTAGGTTGCAAGCGGGGTTCCACCGGTTGGCAAACCTAGCACAAAAGGACGCTCGGCAGTTGGGTTAAATGCATTGATTTTGTCTACGATATATTGTGCAGACCAAATCCCAACGGCGTGAGCCGTTTTTAGTGGCAGAAGCCTCATGATACTTACCTCTAGTAACAGTCTGTTAATTCTATGAAATCTTGAATATTTTTTATCTGGCGTAGCTTAATCGACATGGCATAGGTTGCAATTCCGTGATTGTTTTCCGTTGCCGATATGCACTTTCGCTACTCTCCAGTTGCTATGTCCCTGAGTTTTATTAATTAACTATAGGATGTTTCAGGGAGTACAGATTCTCTATTAGCTATAAAGCTAAATCCAGTGGATAAGTTATTTTTAATCATAAAATAAGTTTTCAATAATAGCCACTAATTTAGGCGGATAATGAAATTTATCATTGACATTTATCACAAATCACACCTATTTATTTTGTATCGCGAAAGAATTCAACTAGACTATGAAATTGCTACGCTCAATCACCTAAACTATTATCAAGGTGTATGAACAATAAGATCCCGTAAATGGGGCAATACTGGGCTATAAAGGGGGAGTTTGTGAATATTCTTAGCTACTTACAGCGGATTGGTAGGGCATTGATGGTGCCTGTGGCAGTATTACCTGCCGCCGCGATCCTGATGGGTATTGGCTATTGGATTGACCCAGATGGGTGGGGTGCCAATAGTGCAATCGCAGCGTTACTGATAAAATCAGGTGCAGCTATTATTGATAATATGTCTGTGCTGTTTGCTATCGGTATCGCTTATGGTATGTCAAAAGATAAAGATGGTGCAGCTGCACTGACGGGGTTTGTCGGTTTCTTAGTGGTAACAACATTATGTTCACCGGCGTCTTACTCCATGATTATGAATGTTCCGCTTGAAAATGTGCCAGCGGCTTTCAATAAGATTAACAACCAATTTGTCGGTATTCTTGTTGGTGTGCTCTCTGCTGAGTTATATAACCGTTATAGCGGGGTAGAGTTACCAAAAGCATTGTCATTCTTTAGTGGACGCCGTCTTGTCCCGATTTTGACATCGTTCCTAATGATCATCCTTGCTTTTGTGCTGATGTATGTTTGGCCGGTAGTTTATAATGGCCTAGTCTCATTTGGTGAGAGTATCAAAGATTTAGGTTCAGTGGGTGCTGGTGTTTATGCCTTCTTTAACCGTTTACTGATTCCAGTCGGTCTACACCATGCCTTGAACTCGGTGTTCTGGTTTGATGTTGCAGGAATTAACGATATTCCTAACTTCCTTGGCGGTGCTAAGTCAATTGAAGAAGGTCTGGCAATTCCAGGTATTACGGGGCGTTATCAGGCTGGTTTCTTCCCGATCATGATGTTCGGTTTACCAGGGGCGGCGTTAGCGATCTATCATTGTGCACGTCCTGAAAATAAAGCGAAAGTCGCTGGTATCATGCTGGCCGGTGCTTTTGCCGCATTCTTTACGGGTATCACTGAGCCACTTGAATTCTCATTCATGTTTGTGGCACCAGTATTGTATGTTATCCATGCATTCTTAACCGGTATTTCGGTCTTTATTTCTGCATCAATGCAGTGGTTATCAGGATTTGGCTTCAGTGCGGGCTTAGTCGATATGCTGCTGCAATCACGTAACCCTCTTGCATTACAATGGTGGATGCTGATTGTTCAAGGGCTTGTCTTCTTCTGCATCTATTATGTTATCTTCCGCTTCATGATCCGTAAGTTCAACCTGATGACGCCGGGCCGTGAAGAGAGTGCTGGTGATGAAACTATCGATGGCTATGATGAGAATCTAAGCCCAGCCGATAGCTCAGAAAGCGACATTCAAAAAGAAGCGCGCCAATATGTTGCGGCAGTGGGGGGAAGTGACAACATTACAGGTATTGATGCATGTATCACTCGTCTTCGTTTAAGTGTGAAAGATTCTAGTGTTGTTAATGATGCGATGGCAAAACGTCTTGGTGCGTCAGGGGTTATTCGTCTGAACAAACAAAGCGTTCAAGTTATTGTTGGTACCCGTGCTGAGTTGGTTGCATCTGCCATGAAAGAAGTGATGGCGAAAGGGGCCATTGCCGGTTCGGCGCCAGCCGCAGCGGCACAAACGACAAAAGTAACTGAGCCAACAAAGGCGAAAGGTGAAACTATTCTGTCACTGGTTGCGCCAGTGAGTGGTGAAGTTTATTCTCTTGATGATGTGCCTGATGAAGCATTCTCTAGCCGTATCGTCGGGGATGGTATTGCGATCAAACCGACTAGTGATGAAGTGTTAGCACCAGTAGCGGGCACCGTTGTGAAAATTTTCGAAACGAACCATGCATTCTGTATTGAAACAGATAATGGCGTTGAGTTAATTGTTCACATGGGCATCGATACCGTTGCTCTAAAAGGTGAAGGCTGTGCTCGTTTAGTGGAAGAAGGTAGTGAAGTTCAAGCAGGAACACCGATTCTGAAGCTGGATATCGCCTTCTTAGAAGCGAATGCAAAATCCATGATTAGCCCAGTAATTATCAGTAATATTGATGATTTTGCCGGTGTTGAAATTTTAGCTAGTGGTAATGTAACGGCAGGCGAAACCGTTATTTACAACGTACTAAAATAAGAGTTTGCAAAGATATAATTGACAGAGCAAAGGGAGGCAATCGCCTCCCTTTTTTGATCGACAGGCCAATGTTAATTTGGCGGAATCTCAATGCAGTTTGTCTGATTTGCGTAAGTCGGCTTTAATTCTTCTCGATATGATAATAAAACAATCATGTGTGGAGATTTAGTTGTGGTTTTATTATTGTGTCTTTTTGGCTTTATATCAGGGATCACTACCGCTTTGTTTGGTTTTGGTGGTGGCTTTATTACCGTTCCGCTACTTTATGCACTTATTACCTTGGTATGGGGGCCTCAAAATGAGGCGAATGATGTGGCAATGCAAATTGCTGTGGCGACCTCAACTTGTGTAATGATTTTTTCGGCTTCACTTTCGACGAGTGCACATTATCGTAAAGGTCATTTAAACTGGAACATTATTCGTCCATTTATTATCCCCATTTCTTTAGGGGGCGTTTTAGGTGCCTTTATTGCTCTTTCTGTCAATAGTGAATGGATCCGTTGGTTATTTATTATTTATCTTATTATCACTATTTTAGATTGCTTCTTGAGGCCTGGGTTTATGCAGACATCGCGCGAGGGCATCACACCTTCACATAGGCACCATGTTGCAGATACACCTATTGGTTTATTGATTGGCGCTGTCGCCGCATTTTTAGGGGTAGGTGGCAGCGTGATGACCGTTCCACTCATGCGCCGTCGTGGGGCGAGTATGATCCAAGCAGCTGCTTTCGCTAACCCGCTAACATTACCGATGGCAGTGACTGGAACATTCACTTATCTCTATTTTGCTTTTACTCAGCATATTGAGCTAGGTGATGGGTTTCTTGGAATGATTTATGTCAAAGGGGCTTTAATCTTAATTGTCAGCTCTTGGTTAGGGATCCGCTTCGCGAATTTACTCATGCCATATTTGAGTGATAAACGCCATGCGCAAAGCTATCCACTGCTATTACTGATAGTATTGGCTGTCATGTTGTTAACTTAATTATTTGAATATTAATTGGGTTAAGTCATCATGAGTACGAGAAATATCCGCTAATATATCTTTAATTATACATATTTGATCAAACGGTTGTTTCTTGACAGATTATGGTAGAATATATTTTGCTATTACGCGCTTTTGGCATTGAGGAATGATGACAATGAATGAGGCAGAGACTCGCCCAACCAATTTTATCCGTCAGATCATAGATGAAGATCTGGCGAGCGGGAAACATACATCGATACATACACGTTTCCCACCTGAACCGAATGGCTATTTACACATTGGTCATGCAAAATCAATTTGCCTGAATTTTGGTATCGCACAGGACTATCAGGGTCAGTGCAACTTACGTTTTGACGACACCAACCCAGTCAAAGAAGATGTTGAATATGTGAATTCAATTCAAGAAGATGTTAAGTGGCTTGGGTTCCAATGGAGCGGTAAAGTTCACTATTCTTCTGATTATTTCGATACTCTATATCAATATGCGATTGAGCTGATCAACAAAGGTTTGGCTTATGTTGATGAACTGAGCCCAGAACAAATTCGAGAATATCGTGGCACATTAAAAGAGCCAGGTAAAAATAGCCCTTACCGCGATCGTAGTGTTGAAGAGAACTTAGCGCTGTTTGAAAAAATGCGTGCTGGTGGCTTTGAAGAAGGTAAAGCATGTTTACGCGCCAAAATCGATATGGCATCACCTTTTATCGTTATGCGCGATCCTGTTTTGTATCGAATCAAGTTTGCGGAGCACCACCAGTCAGGTAACAAATGGTGTATTTATCCAATGTATGACTTTACGCATTGTATTTCTGATGCGCTGGAAGGAATTACACACTCGTTATGTACATTGGAATTCCAAGACAACCGTCGCTTGTATGACTGGGTGCTCGATAACATCACCATTGATTGCCACCCTCGTCAATATGAGTTCTCGCGGTTAAACCTTGAATATACGGTAATGTCTAAGCGTAAGCTGAACCAGCTGGTGACTGATAAATTAGTTGATGGTTGGGATGACCCACGTATGCCGACTATTTCCGGTTTACGTCGCCGAGGATACACAGCGGCATCAATCCGTGAATTTTGTCAGCGTATTGGGGTAACTAAACAAGATAATAACGTTGAAATGGCAGCGCTAGAATCTTGTATTCGTGATGATCTTAATGAGAATGCACCACGTGCGATGGCGGTAATTGATCCCGTTCGTTTAGTCATTGAAAATATGCCTGAAGGTGAAGAGATCTTAACCGCGCCTAACCATCCGAATAAACCGGAGATGGGAACTCGTGAAGTGCCATTTAGCCGTGAGTTGTATATCGATCGTGCGGATTTCCGTGAAGAAGCTAACCGCCAATATAAGCGTTTAGTATTAGGTAAAGAAGTACGCTTGCGTAATGCCTATATCATTAAAGCGGAACGTGTTGAAAAAGATGCAGAGGGTAACATTACAACGATTTACTGCACTTACGATCCACAAACGCTAAATAAAGACCCAGCAGATGGCCGTAAGGTGAAAGGCGTTATCCATTGGGTAAGTGCAGCGCATGCACTACCGGCTGAAATTCGTCTTTATGACCGCTTGTTTACTGTACCAAATCCTGCTGCTGAAGATGATTTCTTATCGGTGATTAATCCAGAGTCATTAGTGATTCGACAAGGCTTTGTTGAGCCAAGTCTACGTGATGCAGCAACAGATAAGCCATATCAATTTGAACGTGAAGGTTATTTCTGTGCCGATAATCGTTTAAGCAGCGCTGATAAGTTGGTGTTTAACCGTACAGTAGGATTGCGCGATACTTGGGCTAAGATCGAAGCTCAATAATTTCCTCCTCAGACTTCGCTGACCACTTAGCTGTGGTACGAATGATCGAAAGGAAATGCGATGATGGTCTGCTATGTCAAGGCCACAAATAAAAATCTCAGACTCTTAATGGAGCCTGAGATTTTTTTATGGCGATAAAATACATTAAGGCGCTGTGGGCGGCATCTTTTCATTTCAGCAATCATGAAGGTCATTGCTGCCTAAGGTCACCTGACTTTTTTCACCGATAACTTGATACTCTTCACCTAGTAAACGATGATTTTGAGGCAATATTATCGATAAACTGTTTAGGGATTTTCAAACGTTTTTGTATTCTGCTCAGTTTTAAGCGTAGATGTGATCCCGCATCGGCAGTGCGGTATTCAGAACCATTGTGGCTAAAGGTGACGGCCTAAGAAAGACGCAATAACGGTAAGCGGGCCACCATTGAACGGAAATATCATATCTTACTTACCCAAAAGCCTTCACACGGCTCCAAGATCCAACCGATATCATTGCACTATGTGTCCGGTGCTATTTAGCGAATTCTTTGAGCTTAGCTTTTCTGGAAGAAGGGATATCTAGGTTGCTGACTTAACGCTGCACCGCGGGATGATTTATTTAGGCCATAGCCGCGGGGTAAGGCTGTCGAAATATTAAAAGGCGGGTACGAACCATATTGGAATTTAAAATTTTTCCTACTGTACAAATTCTATTATTGGCGATTGAATGGATGGCAATGTTTTATCAAGGGCGGTTTGTTCTCAGCAGGAATAGTTGGCTATCACCGGAATAACAATACGTTGCCCTTGTTGTGTCAAAAGAATAACCAAGCGCTAAGATGTGTTGTGATAGCCTGTTAATACGCTAGAGTTGAGTAAAATGTGTCAAAAGGTGAGGGGTTATTAATAATAATTATTTTTGGATTAATATATTGTTCTTTTTTGTTTTTTTTATAGTAAATAGCGTTTATCACCATCTTATTAAGACGATAAATGGCGATTAATATATAACTCATTGTTATATATTAATTTAAGATATAAAAAGAAACCCTTGTTCGGTGTTTTTTTTCATAGGTATAAATGGTGGTGTTGATTTTCTGATGGTGATGCCTGATAATTTTTACAGTGTTTTTTATCATTTATTGAGGGATAGTCATCTATTTTATATTATTAATAATTATTTAATTTATTATAACGATTAACTATTCATGATATGAAAAAGAAAACGTATTACGTAAAGTTAATTTTAAAAAATCTCAAAAAGTTAAAATATATTCATAAATAACCGTGCAATTCATAAATAACGCATTATATAGTGAAAACAATAGAGGGGTATACACGCTAGCTTGGCTGTCATTTATTATTAAGATTGTGTTAGTAATTATGTGAGTTATTTTCTTTATTTAAGGTGATTTTATTCTCGGTGAGAATATTGATAGCGATGCGCGAGGATATTTATTTTCATCAATCAAAAAAAAGATTAAAGGTGAATTTTTAATATAGTTTAAGTTAATGATAATAAATCAGCAACACAATATTCTATAACTTCATGAAAAGTGATATATGGCAATGCATAAAATCAAGATCAATCTATGTTTAATATTCCCACTAATCCTCAGTTTTGATGCTTTCGCTGATTCACGGGTAGACTTTGGTCCTAGGCCTTATAGGAACGCGGTTGTCAGTAATGGTGGTACAGGACAGATTACATTTATAACTTATAACAGACCGGGAACGGGTCTTCCTACATCGGTAAGGGTTGGTTTGGAAGCTTTTGGTTATATTCCAAATAGAGGCAATTACACGGCCTATTATGAAAGGCTGTCAACTAATGAGTGTAATGGTCGGTTGGGCTCTCGGGCAGCAGCAATAAATACAATAACAAATCTCATGAACAATAGAATAAATATTCCAGCGATATCATTTGGTGATCCGCTAAATTTAGAACTTATGGAAAATATTAATGTAGAGTTTATTTATGCTTGTTATGATGCAATAAATAGAGCTTCAGCAGGTCTAGGTAGAAATAGTCGTAACGGGGAAATTGAGATTATTAATCCGCCAAATCAAAAAAGTATCTGTACGCTAAATGATCAATTATTAAACTTTAACTTTTTATCGAACGCATTGGATGTAAATAGCGCTAAGCAAAATAGAAACTTAGCCATAAATTGTACTAGCGGTAATGCAAGAGACTATACCTTGAAATTAATCTCTTCAAAGGTAGATACAAATGGAAATTTAAGTTTTGGAAATGGTGTCGCAGCTAAAATAGCGCTTAATGATATTAATGTTAGCGCGAATGGCTCAGGTATTGCATTAAATGCCCTAAAAACAATCAATATTAATGTCACCGCCAGTTTAACCGGTGTTGCATTATCTTCTGGCGAATCGTCGGCGTCTGGGGTGTTAGTCTTAGAAGCTAATTAACGTTCTGTCGCTCCACTGTATTAATGCGGCAGAACCCGTCGTTTGATATGCAATCGCTATGGCATAAAGCGATAGCCAATCCCCGTTTCGGTGAGCAAATGAATCGGGCGGGCTGGATCATTTTCCAGTTTTTGCCGTAAGTGACCCATATAAATGCGTAAGTAGTGGTTGTGTTCAACATAATTTGGCCCCCAAACCTGCAATAACAGATGGCGTTGGGTTAGAACCTTACCGCTATTGGCGACTAGCTCACTGAGTAAGCGAAACTCAATGGGGGTGAGGTGCAATTCTTCATTTTGTTTAGTGACGATGCGATTAATAAAATCAATACAGATATCACCGAACTGAAATAGTGAACTTTCTTGATTTTTGCTGAAGCGGCGTAATGCGACTCTTACTCTTGCGAGCAGCTCACTAATGCCAAAGGGTTTAGTGAGGTAATCATCTGCGCCAGCATCTAATGCGGCGACTTTTTGTGATTCTTCTTCGCGAGCCGATAGTACGATAATTGGGATGCTGCTCCATTGGCGTAGGTCACGAATGAGGTTTAGGCCATCACCATCAGGCAAACCAAGATCCAGTATAAGCAAATCTGGTTGGCGAGTTCCGGCTTCAATTAACCCACGATGGCCATTTTCCGCTTCAAAAACTTTCCAGCCTTCCCCCTCCAAAGCTAATCGGACAAAGCGACGAATCTCTTTTTCATCTTCAATGATCAATATTTGATGGGGGTTCACAATAGTCAGCTATCTCTTCAATATCAGGAAGTTGTTTAAAAGGTAAAACAAAATGGAAGCTGGCTCCACCTTTTTTGTTATTTTCAGCCCAAATGGTGCCATCATGTAATTGAATAATGGCGCGACAGATCGCTAATCCAAGGCCAACACCGGGGATTGCGGACTCTTTTTGTGCTCGAGAAAACTTATCAAAAATTGTTTTTTCTTGCCCATTGGGAATCGCATTACTGGCATCCCAAACTTCAATGTGTACTTGGTTATCCTCTATATTGGCACAAATCCCCATTGGTGTATCTTTTTCGCTGTATTTGATGGCGTTCTCTAATAAGTTAATTAATACTCGTTCAATTAAGTTACCATCACAGTAGAGCAGCAAATTAGCTGGGATTTCAATGGATAAAGGATGACTATGCAATGTGTAATCAAGGGTTCTTATCGCACTGCCTGTGATCTCTTGCAGTGATTGCCACTCAAAATTCGGTTGTATCCCCCCTGATTGCAGTCTTGCCATATCCAACAAGTTATTCACTAAACGGGAAGTACTGAGTATTTGCTGGCGCATTTGGTTAACTTGCTCCGTATAAGGGGAGTTTTCTGCGCTAAGGTTCAAGGTCAAAATTTCTGCTTGGCCAAACAGTACCGTTAACGGTGTTTTTAGGTCATGGGATAGTGCTGCTAACAAAGAGTTTCGCAACTGCTCGCGCTCAATGTTGAGTTTTGCGATTTCCGCTTGTTTTGCTAATTGTAAACGCGCTAGCGCGCTAGCAATCAACCCTGTAAATGTTTGTAGCATGCGCTGTTGTTCAGGGATCAATAGTTGGCGCAAATTATTGGGTTCGATAGCGAGCACGGCTAGCGTTTGATCGACCGTGGTAATGGGTTGTAGTTGATAAGGTACACTTGGTAGTGTATCGGTACCAGCACCCGCGGGTTGACGCTTGTCAAAACTCCATTTAGCGATAGCTTGATCAATTTGCATCGCGCTATGGCCTTCACATAACAATGGCATTAATTGATTGTTTTCATCTGGCAAGAGTAAGCAGGTTTTCGCCTGAAAGGCATTGTTAATAAAATGGTAGCCTGCTTTACCGATATCTTGCTCGGTGAGCGCTTGGCTTAATTCTTTCGTCATTTCATACAGGTGGCGAGTCCGTTGCTCTCGATAACGGGCAATTCTTGCCTGATATCGCATACCTGCCGTGAGATTACCAACCACCACACCGACAATAAGCATTACGGTAAAGGTCACCAAGTATTGCATGTCCATAATGGCCAGAGAAAAGTGGGGCTGTACAAAAAAGAGGTCAAAACTAATGACATTGATAAGCGCTGCAAAAATGGATGGTCTGCGTCCATAAAAGAGCGCCACAAGAACCACACCGAGTAAATACAGGGTAACTAGGTTGGCTTTATCGAGCGCCAGTAAAAAAGTACGCGAAAATACAGTGATAAGCGCACATATCGCGATCGCAACTAAAAAACCGTTAATGTCAGTACGCCATTTTTCAGAAAATGGTTTCCGTTCAGGCTCTTTCACCCAATCACTCTTTTCTTCGAGTGCAACGATGATTAAATCCAAATCTGGCCCTAATGCACCTAATCGATCCGCAAAGCTAGTGCGTGAGCCTAACCATCCACGGCGTTTAATGCGCCGTCCAACCAGAATTTTGCCAAGATTATGTTCACGTGCGTAACGTAAAATCGCTTTTTCTTCAGAAGGGTCAGATAACGTTGCTGTTTCAGCGCCTAAGTCTTGAGCTAAACGTAATGCTTTAAGAATCGCTCTACGGTGCCCCTCTGGAAGCCGATGCAGTTTTGGCGTTTCAACATACACGGCGTGCCAGACAGACCCAAATTTTGCAGCGAGCCGTGCTGCGGCACGAACGAGCTTTTCATTGCCACGATTATGCCCTATGCATAATAACAGGCCATCGCGCGTATGCCAGACAGGGGCTTGTCCTTTACCATCGCGAAACTCTCGCATTTGGTCGTCAACGCGATCCGCGGTGCGACGTAGCGCTAATTCCCTTAGGGCTATTAAATTCCCTTTACGAAAAAAATGCTCAATAGCGCGTTCTGCCTGTGCTGGGATATAGACCTTGCCTTCGTTAAGACGCTGACGGAGATCATCGGGAGGTAGATCGACTAAGACAATTTCATCGGCTGCATCGAAAATATGATCGGGCACGGTTTCTCGCACACGGATCCCCGTGATGCTACCGACCACATCATTTAAACTTTCAATATGCTGTACATTAATTGTCGTTAAAACATCAATGCCGGCATCAAGAAGTTCTTCCACATCTTGCCATCGTTTAGGATGGCGACTACCGGCTGGATTACTAAATGCCAATTCATCCATTAAAATAATGGCTGGATGCCTTGCAATTGCAGCATCAATATCAAAGGCGCTCATGCGGCGCCCACGATGGTTTAACCGACGAGGCGGCAGTTGAGATAGCCCATCCAGTAATGCCGCCGTTTCTTCCCGTTCATGTGTTTCGACAACGCCAATCACAACATCTAACCCTTGAGTGCGTAAGCGTTGAGCCTCTTGTAACATCGCATACGTTTTTCCGACGCCTGCACAGGCGCCGAAAAATATCTTAAGCTTGCCTCGGCCAGTTTCATTTGCTTTTACGAGCAACTCATCTGGATTTGGGCGTACTGGGTCTTGATTATCCATAATTAACCTCAGTGAGTGGGCTGATGCGTTTGTGGTTTAAGCTCATCCAATGCGATGTTCAATTGCAATACATTCACAACGGGTTCTCCCATAAAGGCAAGGAGGGGGCTTTCAGTTTGTGCTGCAATGAGAGATTCAACCTCCCTCAGCGCAATCTCTCTTTTTTTCGCAATACGAGGCGCTTGATAAAGTGCAGCCGCAACCGAAATATTGGGATCTAAGCCACTTGCAGAAGCGGTTAGTAGATCGACGGGAACGGCTTGTCCAGCATCTGGATTTTGTTTTCTCAGTTGTTCACGACGTTGTTCAAATGACTCATATAATACTGGATTACTTACCGCAAGATTACTGCCTCCAGAGGCTAATGAGTTATATGGGAACTCCGCCGTTGCTGAAGGGCGGCCGAAAAAGTAGCGGTCGGACTGGTAGTGTTGACCAATTAATGCTGATCCAACCACTCGCCCATTTTGTTCTATGAGCGACCCTTGCGCCTGCCAAGGAAACAGTACATTCGCGAGTCCTGTAACAAGTAAAGGATAAGCCACACCAGTTATTATCGCTAATAAAATTAATACCACAATTGATGAACGAATCGTGTTCATAATCTATTCCTTAAAAACCAAATAAGCTAATAATCATGTCGATAAGCTTGATACCGATAAAGGGAACGAGTAAGCCGCTAAGACCATAAATACTGAGATTTCGTTGTAGCAGTGATTGCGAACTCATAGGGCGGTAGTTGATCCCTTTTAAGGCTAAGGGGATCAAAAAGACAATGATCAACGCATTAAAAATGACTGCCGATAACAGTGCCGAAGCAGGTGAATGCAAGTTCATAATATTCAATACGTTCAACTGTGGCCAAGTCACGGCAAAAGCAGCAGGAATAATGGCAAAATATTTGGCGATATCATTGGCGATACTAAATGTGGTTAACGAACCTCGCGTCATGAGCATTTGTTTACCAATGTGTACGACTTCAATTAATTTAGTCGGGTTAGAGTCTAAGTCCACCATGTTACCCGCTTCTTTTGCCGCTTGAGTTCCTGAGTTCATGGCAACAGCGACATCGGCTTGAGCCAGAGCTGGAGCATCGTTAGTACCATCACCCGTCATGGCAACCAACCGACCTTCTGCTTGATATTGGCGGATCAAGGCTAATTTCGTTTCTGGGGTCGCTTCCGCTAAGAAATCATCAACACCTGCTTCAGCAGCGATAGCGGCAGCCGTTAGATGGTTATCGCCGGTAATCATCACGGTTTTGATCCCCATGCTACGCATCTGAGCAAAACGTTCTTTGATCCCCCCTTTAACAATATCTTTTAAAGCGACAATACCTAGGACGGTTTGGTTATCGACAACAACTAATGGGGTGCCTCCTTGGTGAGCAACTTTTTCTACCAGTTGATCCGCCTCAAGTGGAAACTTACTGTGATTGGCTTCAACATAACGGCGTATCGCATCGGCAGAGCCTTTGCGTATCATTCTGTCACCCACATTAACTCCACTCATTCGTGTCATTGCTGAAAAGGGAACAAAAGTAGCATTTAATGAATGAATGTCTCTTTCACGCAAATTAAATTTTTGTTTTGCAAGGACGACAATGCTGCGTCCTTCAGGGGTTTCATCCGCTAAAGAGGACAGTTGTGCTGCATCCGCTAATTGTTGTTCGGTTACGCCTGTTAACGGTAAAAATGCCGACGCTTGTCGATTTCCTAACGTGATAGTTCCTGTTTTATCGAGCAGCAACACATCAACATCACCAGCAGCTTCAACAGCACGTCCGCTGGTGGCAATGACATTGGCACTTAACATACGGCTCATGCCAGCAACACCAATCGAGGAAAGTAACCCTCCAATGGTTGTAGGAATGAGGCAGATTAATAGCGCAATAAGCACGAGAACGGAAACGGCGTTACCTGCCCCAGCATATTCCGCTGAAAACAGGGTATATGGGTAGAGGGTTGCACAGGCCAATAAAAAGATAATAGTAAGCGCAGTTAATAGAATGGTGAGTGCTATCTCATTCGGTGTTTTACGGCGTTGTGCGCCTTCAACCATGGAAATCATTCGATCAAGGAAGGTTTCACCGGGGTTAACGGTACATTCCACGATCAGCCAGTCGGATAAGACACGAGTACCGCCGGTGACAGAAGAGAAATCCCCCCCTGACTCACGGATCACAGGGGCTGATTCACCCGTGATCGCACTTTCATCGACGGAAGCTCCCCCCTCCAGAACTTCACCATCACAAGGAATGATGTCACCCGCACGGATCAAAACAATGTCACCTTTGCGAAGTTGATCTGAATTTACCGTTTCTTGTGCTGAATCTAAATTGGCCTCAGCAAGGCGGATAGCGCTACTGCGTTTTTTAACGCCTTTTAAACTCGCCGCCTGAGCTTTACTGCGTCCTTCTGCAAGTGCTTCAGCAAAATTAGCAAATAAAACGGTAAACCATAGCCATAGCGTAATCATGCCACTAAACCAAGCATTACCTTCTGCGTAATTCGCTAACATGGCTAGCCATAGCAGGGTAGTGATAATGCTGCCAATATACACCACAAACATAACAGGGTTGCGCCATTGCGCCTGTGGAGCACATTTCTTAACTGCATCAATAATTGATTGACGAACTAACGCACTATCGAATAATTGAGTTTTTTTACTGTTCATTTTAATGACCCTCATTATGCTGCTAACTTAATTTGCAAATGTTCTGCTATCGGTCCCAATGCGAGAGCGGGAACGAAAGTTAGCGCACCGATGAGTAAAACGGTTAAGATCAATAGGCCGACAAATACAGGGCCATGAGTCGGTAAGTTTGCCGTATTGGCTATTTGTGGTTTTTTCATGGTCAGAGAACCTGCAATGGCCAAGACGGGTAAGATGACACCAAAACGTCCTAGTAGCATAACAATCGCCAATATTGTGTTATAAAACGGGGTATTAGTACTGAGTCCAGCAAAAGCACTACCGTTATTATTTGCTGCTGAAGAGAAGGCATACAGCACTTCACTAAACCCATGAGCACCTGGATTTAAAATGGCAGCACGTCCTGTTTCGGTCATTAACGCCAGAGTCGTACCACAAAGTACTAAAGTGGGCGTGACTAAAATGGCAATAGCGACCAATTTCATTTCACGGACTTCAATTTTTTTACCTAAATACTCAGGTGTACGTCCGATCATTAAGCCAGCAATAAATACGGCAAGTAAAACAAATAACAGCATGCCATATAGGCCTGAACCCACACCACCAAACACCACTTCACCGATCTGCATTAACCACATTGGGATCATGCCACCTAAAGCGGTGAACGAATCATGCATTCCATTTACTGCGCCGCATGACGCAGCGGTAGTGACAACGGCATACAATGCAGAGCCAAGAATACCGAATCGACTTTCTTTACCTTCCATATTGGCGGTACTGCTTGCGGAAAACTCACTTAAGAAAGGGTTACCAACATATTCGGCATTGATCACCAGCATTGCGGCAATAACAAAGATAATGGCCATCACCCAAAGCAGGGCGTTGCCTTGCTTGTTATCGCCAACAGTACGACCAAAAGCAAAGCACAATGCTGTTGGGATCAAGAATATCGCGAGCATTTGCACAAAATTACTCAGTGCTGTTGGGTTTTCAAAAGGGTGGGATGAGTTAGCACCGAAGAAACCGCCACCATTTGTTCCCAATAGTTTGATGGCTTCTTGGGATGCAACTGGCCCCATTGGAATGAATTGTGCGGAGCTATTTAAGTTATCACTTAAAGCGTATGGGGAAAAACTTTGAATGACGCCTTGGCTTACAAAGAATAGCGCAAAAATAATGGCTAAAGGTAAGAGTAAATAGAGGGTAATGCGGGTGATATCTACCCAAGCATTACCTAACGTTTTGCTATTGTGGCGTACAAAAGCACGGATTAATGCAAAGACGACTGCAATTCCTGTCGCAGCAGATAAAAAATTTTGCACTGTTAAGCCTGCCATTTGACTAAGGTAACTTAAGCTGTTTTCGCCGCTGTACGATTGCCAGTTAGTATTCGTCACGAAGCTCACCGCAGTATTGAACGCGAGATCCCAACTCATTCCTGGCAGCTGTTGTGGATTAAGTGGAAGATGCCCTTGAAATATCAATAGAGTGAACAGCAGGATAAAACCTAAAAGGTTAAATAGAAGTATCGCCAGAGCGTAACGTGACCAATTCATTTCGGTCATTTCTCGACCTGGTTGTTTTAGTCCACTGCAACGCCATACCACGGCTTCAGTTTTCATAACAAAACGTGGCATGTCACCTTCAATTAAACGAGCAATAAACAAACCTAATGGTTTTGCTAATACAATAAGAACCAGCAAAAAGCTGGCGATGAGTAGAAGCGCAGTTACGGCCATCTTAAAATTCCTCCGCATTAAGCAGAACATAAATTAGATAGACCAACAGTAAAGCAACGAAGACTGTCCCGAGGATGGAAAGTAATGACACTGTAGTTTCTCCTTATTATTCCCATGGAGACAGCATAAGAATTGCGTTGTAAATAAGCTGAAAAAAAACCAGAGAGCGGTGTAAAAAAAGTATAAAAATCGCAATCAAAAGCAGTCATGGCCTGATTTGTTAACAATACAGTGTTAATTTTCTGTGGTTATTTTGTTTCTTTTGTTCGTTATTTTGTTAATATCTGTAATAAACTTACATTTTTACGGGTGAATTAGTGATTTTTTTCTTATTTAAGTGGTCAGATCAGTAGTAAAATTACCAAATGAAGAGTATTATTAAGGTAGTTAATTTACCTTTCATACTATCTGTCCGATTTTAGTCACTCTCCAATGAGATGATGTGTTGTGAAAGAGAGAAGTTAAAATCGGCAAATAATGTGGCTACTGACAGGAGGATATCGATGTCCACATATCACGAATATTCCCGTAATCAGGTGCTTTTACGCCGCACAGCAGCGTTAACCGCTGGCATACTTGCATTTCCGGTTATGGCTTTTTATCCACAACGCGCTAAGTTTTATAGTTATCTCCATAAAGTTTGGGCAAAAACAAGCGATAAGCCTGTTTGGCTTGATCGTTCTGAAATGACAATGGAGACGCATCGTTAATAACGATACGTATTAGTGCGACCCTGTCCCCGCAATAACGACAAAATATTGTGGGGAAAGGGGATTAAATCAAACGATGACTTTAACTCGTTATCTCCCTCTTTCTATCACGCCTTTTCTGACGATTTTTCATCATGAATTTTTATGTTCTTTGATAAATCAAACATAAGATAGAATGAGTATCGTGACGAGTGATGAATAGGTTTATTTATCACTATCAGGTGGGACTTCTCCAATTAAGCTACAAGAGAGTAATTTTAGTGGGTTATTAACCCAATCGACAAAACAATATTCAATCTTTTTGATGGGTTTAACATCATTGCCTTCAACGGTAATTGCTTTTGCCGTTAGAGGGAGTAGGTAAAATGTCGATATAAGTAACATTGTATATTTCATTATTCCTCCAAACAGTATTAATTAAAGCGTTTAATATATGAAATGATGGTGTTGAAAAATAAAATGCGCTTAGTGTTTTTATCAGTTTTAAATTACTTGTGAAAAGTGAAGGGGCTCTTTACTTTCATATGCATTTATTTAGATATCGAGCGTAAAACTAAAATACCGGGCCTTGTGCTCATATATTCAAGAAAGGGCGTATCAACGACTTTATTATTTTTAGATAAAGACGAGGCATTTCGATACCATAATTGACCATCCTTCTTAATCGCAAAGCCAGTATGAGAGACATCTAAACCACTTATTGGTGAATATACGCCAATATAGTCACCTGTTTTTATGTTATCAATCACCGATTGGTTGATCATATTACCCGGAATATAAGTGATTGTTCTAGGAATAGCGCCTAATCCTTTTATGTATTCACTGCCATCTGATTTTATATTTAAATTTTTTTCTACCGTGATGCTATTTGGGCTAATTGTTGCAGTAACATCAATGGCATTTTTAGGTGCTACGGCATACCAATCTGTGAAGAAATGCTTACGTTTATAATAAGTGACTTGGGAATCCTTATAACGGGTATTAACCAATGAATTTAAAAAGGATTTTTCATTATTAGAAAGGCTAAGTGCAACGACATAATCCAGATATGTAAAACAATCGACACCCTCAAAGTTCGCGACGAGGGTTTCTTGTTGTTCTGGACCACCTATTAATGTATTCGCAACATACGGCGTGCCTAAAAATGTAGCTGAGATACGATTGATCTTTTCATCATAACTCAACGTCTGGTTCGGTATGACGTCATTATTAATGATATCATTGATTTTTTGTTTGGTGCTTTCTGTTATTAAAATAGGATAACCAATTTTAATTTTCTCACTTGAGGAACAACCCGCCAAAGAAAAAGACAATACCACCAATAAGGGTAATTTAATCATTATTATTAGTACCTATTAAGACTGAATCGGATTATTAGTAATATTTTAGATTGTTTTTGATGGCAACGAAAAATAACACATTATTTAAATTTCGTTTAATTTCCCTATGAATATAAAATAAAAAGGTGCTGACATATATGCGGGGGAAACACAAATAATTTGTGTTTTTTTTATGTTGTTTATCATAATGAAGGTAATAAATTCAAAAGATTGATTTATATTTTATATTGGTGTGTTTATTAATGGTTTTGTATAACAGAGGGTTATCATTGAGAATGGGTTTAACACATTTTTGTTGTTTTTATTTTAGTGTTTAGGTTGCCTGTTTTTAATATGTTCGTTTGTTTAAAAATAAAAAATGATTAATCTATGATAAGTTGATTTATATACTTGTAATAAGGGTTTTATTTTAATGATTAATTTAAAGTAGATAATCTTTAGAGGAAAAACGACGTAAAATACCCAGTCTGATTTTACGCTTATTTAAGAGGGGTATGCCTAAAGATAATAACATTACTTTTGCTTAGAGGTTGCAGGGCAAACTTAATGTTATTGACGTTAAAAGTGTTTGCATAAAATATTCCTCTTATTGAAATAAGCTCGCGTCATATGGGAGCAAGTGTTTGAGGTAGGCTATCTGTGTTTAAAAGCGCTAGATAACATATTGACAAGCGCTTTGTGATTGCAGCATAGGATAAACGACGGAGTCATCTTTAGTTTCTGTAGAGATCAGCTCTCTACGAATTGTTTAAAATAGCCGTTTCCTTTTATGGCATAGGCTTATAAGCTAGGCAGTATTGAATTTTGCCAATGAATAAATCATTTTTATCCAGTAAAGACAAAATGATGCTGTAAAAGGACTCGATTATGCGTAATTTAGCGTTGGAAGAACTTATCAATAATGAGCTGAAGGTTAGCGAGTTTCATGACTATGCACCTAACGGTTTACAAGTTGAAGGCCGTTCACATGTACAAAAGATAGTGACAGGGGTGACAGCTTGCCAAGCTCTACTTGATAAAGCGGTTGAGATGAATGCCGATGCGGTCATTGTTCACCATGGTTATTTTTGGAAAAATGAACCTGTGGTTATCAAGGGCATGAAGAGGAAGCGTTTAAAAACTTTGCTTGAAAATGATATTAATTTATACGGGTATCACTTACCTTTAGATGCACATCCCCACCTTGGTAATAACACTCAGCTAGCGCACCTCATGGGGGTAAAAATTGATGGGCACATCGACCCGCTAATGCCTTTTGGCTATTTTGATCAACCTATTACGCCTGCTGAGCTCAATGAACGATTGGAAACTCGTCTTAATCGTAAAACACTCCATTGTGGAGAAACAGGTAAACAAGAGATCCGTCAAATTGCTTGGTGTACTGGTGGCGGGCAAGGTTTTATTCTTCAGGCGGCTGAATTTGGTGTTGATGCGTTTGTGACAGGGGAAGTTTCTGAACAAACGATTCATATTGCAAGAGAGATGGGGATCCATTTTTATTCGGCAGGGCACCATGCCACGGAACGTTACGGAATTAAAGCACTCACCCAATGGTTGGTCGATAATCATGGGTTAGATGCCGTGTTTGTGGATATCGATAATCCAGCTTAAACGGTTTTTAGAATAAAAAATAAAAGAAGTGCAGCACAAGACAGTATGTGCTGCACATGATTAGATTAATGAGTTCGATAACGTAATGATGATACGCCAAGTATGATGCTAGAAATGATTAAAGTAGCGCCTAAATGTTGACTCCAACCCGCAATCAGTAAACCTATCGCAAGTCCAACATAGTAAAACAGCCCTAATATTGCGCCAGCAGTCCCTTTATTGCTCGAATAACGATTAAGTGCATGAGCAAGAATGTTTGGGATGGCAATACCATAACCAATTACGACCCCAATAACGGGCAAAACAAACCAAACGGAATGCATAAGTATAAAAACTAAGCAGCTGCTAAGCAGTGAAATAAAGCTTGATAGCTTCACTAACTTTTCTGCTGTCCAATTTTTAGCCAGTAAATGACGATTTACGATGGAACCTATGCCTACGCCTAGCGCTAATAAAATGCCAGTTAGACCAAATTGTTGTTGCGATAGCGCCAATTGTTCAAAATGGAATGGCGCTAACTGATAATAACTGAATAAATTAATGTTGAAAAATGCTATTAATATCACATTTCTGATAATTTCTTTATCCTGAATCATGGCCAATAACGTGCTTAAAAATGGGTGGCGTATCACATTTTCAGGTCGCGTCTCTGGTAGGCGATAACAAGACCATAACAATAACAATAACCCTATTGCTAAAACGGCTAAACCCATAAAAACGGCTTGGTAGCCACCGCCACTGACCAAAATAGCGCCAGCTAACATGCCAAGCGCAGGACTGATAGCAAGTGCGATCCCCATAATTGAAAAGACTTTTGCTAATTCATGGCCTTGGTAGCTGTCGCGCATGGCCGTTTGTGTACCAATTGAGCCTACTGCCGCACCAAAAGCAGAGACCATACGTAAAAAGAGTAATAAATAAAAATGTGATATAAATAAAGCACATATGGAAGCTATGCCATATAACAAAAGTCCCGCAAGTATTGTTGGACGGCGACCTAATGTGTCACACATTCTTCCCCAAAATATCACGCCTAATGCAAACGCAAAGAAATAGAATGAAAGCGTTTGTGAAGCTTGTTCGGCATTAACCTGAAATGCAATGGCAATACTGGTCAATGCGGGGCTGTAAATGGTCTCTACGATTTGTGGAAACATCATTAAGGCCACAGCCAGCCATAATGAAAGAGGATGTTTCATGTTAATAATCCTATAGTTGTCACTAATGGCGGGCAGTTTAATTGTATTTTCGCTGTCTTATTACAATAATAAAGACAATAAATATCAAAAACAGGACATGTTATGGCTTGGCTTAATCAGCATGATAAATTTGAAACCCATTGGTATCAGGCGCCTATCTTGGGTATTGCAGCAGAAATGGGTCGGCATGATTCGGGATTTCATTCTCACACCATGGGGCAATTACTGTTCACTCAGCAAGGTTGTATTCTTATTTCATTAGAAAATCGTTTATCGTTATTACCGCCAGGACGAGTGGCGTGGATCCCCGCAAATATTGTCCATCGAGCACAAATGAGGGCTTCGGTTGGCTATCGTTCAGTGTATTTGAACCAACAAATTGCTCATCAAGTAGGTGATGAGGTGATGATTTTAACGGTAACCGCATTATTAAGGGAATTACTTGAGCGTATCGCAGTGGCTCCATTTGATAGCAATTGGCAGCAGGGAAGGCTTGCTAATTTATTACCCGTGTTTATTGATGAATTACAACATGCTAGCAAAGAGCCAATGCTACTAGCGATACCGCAAGATCGTCGTATGAAAAATTTAAACATGGAACAACTTCCTCCGCCCTTGATGGAACTGGCTAAAACAATAGGCGCGAGTGAAAAAACCATTACTCGTCTATTTTTACACGAAACAGGAATGAGTTATCAGGCATGGAGGCAACAATGGCGTTTTATCAAGGCGGTTGAGCTATTAGCGCAAGGGAAAACTTACTCTTTTATTACTCAAGAGCTGGGATTGAGTAGTGATAGTGCTTTCATTAGTTTCTTTCGAAAAATGAGTGGTGTTACCCCAAAAGAATATCAGCACCTTGCGGATAAAAAATAGAAAAGCCCCGAAAATGGGGCTTTGGTATGTAGGGTTGTATCTTGTTATTTAGTTAGAATATTATTTTTGACTAATTCTTTATATTTCAAGTGGCTGCATTGGCGATTTTATCTGTTTACACGAATTCACATGCTAGTGCCTGTGTATCGTTGTGTATTCAATGATCGCTTAGCTGCCCTTTGAATTATTTAGCCTTTAGGTTCGAATTAAAATCACGTTTGCCATAACCCGTGTATAGCTGACGAGGGCGCGCGATTTTCAGTCCGTCATCATGCATTTCGTTCCAATGGGCAATCCATCCGATAGTACGGGCAATTGCAAAGATAACGGTGAACATAGATGAAGGAATACCCATTGCTTTCAAGATGATACCTGAATAGAAGTCAACATTTGGGTACAGTTTTTTCTCAATGAAATACGGGTCGTTCAGTGCGATACGTTCCAGTTCCATGGCCACTTCAAGCAAGCTGTCATTGAGGCCTAGCTCATTAAGAACTTCATGGCAGGTCTCACGCATCACGGTTGCACGTGGGTCGTGGTTTTTGTACACACGGTGACCAAAGCCCATCAAGCGGAAAGAATCATTTTTGTCTTTCGCACGTTCGATAAAGGCAGGAATGTGCTCAACAGTTTGAATTTCTTCCAACATACGCAAGCAAGCTTCGTTAGCACCACCATGAGCTGGTCCCCATAGAGAGGCAATACCCGCAGCGATACAAGCGAATGGGTTAGCGCCGGAAGAACCCGCAGTACGTACCGTTGAGGTAGAGGCATTTTGTTCGTGATCAGCGTGCAGGATTAAAATACGATCCATCGCGCGCTCAAGCACTGGGTTAACCACATAATCTTCACAAGGTGTTGAGAACATCATGTACAAGAAATTACCTGCATACGACAGGTCATTACGTGGATAAACAAAAGGTTGGCCGATTGAATACTTGTAGCACATCGCCGCAACGGTAGGCATTTTAGACAGCAGGCGATAAGCCGTGATTTCACGATGGCGCGGATTATTAACATCCAGAGCATCATGGTAGAAAGCGGCTAATGCACCCGTAACGCCGCATAAAACAGCCATAGGGTGTGAGTCACGACGGAAACCCGTCAGCATGCGAGTGATCTGCTCATGGATCATGGTATGGCGAGTGACCGTGTTTTTGAATGTTTCATATTGTTCTTGAGTAGGTGCTTCGCCGTAGAGCAGGATATAGCAGACTTCAAGGTAAGAGGCTTCGGTTGCCAATTGGTCAATTGGAAAACCGCGGTGTAGCAGAATACCTTTATCACCGTCGATATACGTGATTTTTGATTCACATGAAGCAGTAGAAGTAAATCCAGGGTCGTAAGTGTAATACCCTTTTGAACCTAAAGTTCGGACATCGATAACGTCTTGACCGAGAGTTGGGGATAGAATGTCTAGTTCAATTGTACTTGCACTCTCAGTCGTTAGCTTAGCTTTGTTATCAGCCATTTACGGTCTCCTTAGCGCTTGATAATCAACACCCAACAACCAGAACCCAGCGTTATACTGTGTCTTTGCGCATTGTTCTACCGGTGTGTTGTGGAAATCAGCTAGCTATCACATTAAATTCTGAAACCGTACGACCGACGACAATGTTTTTTTAGGTTGTTTACGAGTGTGTAGATGTTATGTTCTTTTTGTTGTTTTCCCTACAATATCATTATTTTTAGTAAGGGAAACGAATTTCATAACTTTTGTTTTTTTACGCCGGTTGAGATACTGGCGACGTTCAAATAATTCTACCAGCCATATATGTAAGATAAATGTTGAATCATTGTCAAATAAGATAAGCACATTTATATAAAATGTTTAAATCGTGATCCCTCTCACTGTTCGGGCTAAATGTCACCAAACATTTTGTGTGGGAATTGTAATAGCAATGTGAAGACTTTATACTGACGGCAGGTCTCCGGATTACCCTGATGTAGGAGTTCCAGCGTAATCAGTATGCAACTCTATTTGAACATGATGGATTAGCGTTTAGCTTAAGTTGCATTTTGTACCCCTGTCGCTGTCAGTTTCCGCCCCAGGTCCGGAGGAAGGAAAATAATAAAGAGCTGTGTGGGCAAAATTGTGAAAAAACAAAGACCTGTCAACCTTGATCTGCAGACGATACACTTCCCGATCACTGCGATCTCTTCGATCTTGCACCGTGTCTCTGGCGTCATCACTTTCATCGCAGTAGGTATTCTGCTTTGGTTGTTAGGGACATCTCTCTCCTCTCCAGAAGGTTTTCAATATGCATCCGAAATAATGACTGGCTTTTTTGCTAAGTTCATTCTTTGGGGAATTCTAACGGCATTGGCGTACCACATTTGTGGGGGTATTCGTCACATGTTAATGGATTTCGGCTGTATTGATGAAACGCTTGTTGCAGGCAATTCATCTGCAAAAATTACGTTTGTTATTACGGTCATTCTGGCAATTCTGGCGGGGATATTAGTATGGTAAGTAATGCTTCAGCTTTAGGCCGTACTGGTATTCAGGACTGGCTGTTAATCCGTGGTTCTGCGATTGTTATCGTACTCTACGTGTTGTATCTCGTTGGCTTTATTGCCATTAATGACATCACCTATGAAACATGGCGTGGTTTCTTTGCCTCTTCTGTGACAAAAGTATTCACAGTCCTCACATTGTTCTCGATTTTAGTACATGCCTGGATTGGTTTATGGCAAGTACTGACTGACTATGTTAAGCCACTAGCATTACGTTTAGTGCTGCAACTTGTGATTGTTGTTGCTCTGCTGGCTTACTTAATTTACGGAACAATTGTGGTGTGGGGTGCATAAATGAATCTGCCAATAAGAGAATTTGACGCTATTGTTATTGGTGCTGGTGGCGCTGGTATGCGTGCTGCACTACAAATTTCACAACTTGGCCTATCTTGTGCTTTGTTGTCAAAAGTTTTCCCAACCCGTTCTCACACAGTGTCAGCGCAAGGTGGGATCACAGTTGCACTAGGTAACACTCATCCAGATAACTGGGAGTGGCACATGTACGATACTGTTAAAGGGTCTGACTATATCGGTGACCAAGACGCAATCGAGTATATGTGTAAAACGGGTCCAGAGGCGATCCTCGAATTAGAACATATGGGGCTGCCATTCTCTCGTCTTGATGACGGGCGAATCTATCAGCGTCCATTTGGTGGCCAATCGAAGAACTTTGGTGGTGAACAGGCAGCGCGTACTGCCGCCGCTGCTGACCGTACTGGCCACGCACTGTTACATACCTTGTATCAACAAAACCTAAAAAATCACACAACCATTTTCTCTGAATGGTATGCCCTTGATTTAGTTAAAAATCAGGATGGTGATGTCGTTGGTTGTACTGCAATCTGTATGGAAACAGGCGAACTGGTTTACTTCAAAGCTAAAGCGACTATTTTAGCGACAGGTGGAGCAGGTCGTATTTATCAATCAACCACTAACGCGCACATCAATACAGGTGATGGTGTTGGTATGGCTGCCCGTGCTGGTGTTCCATTACAAGATATGGAAATGTGGCAGTTCCATCCTACAGGTATTGCTGGTGCAGGTGTACTTGTAACGGAAGGTTGCCGTGGTGAAGGTGGATATCTATTGAACAAAGATGGCGAACGTTTCATGGAACGTTATGCGCCTAACGCGAAAGACCTTGCTGGTCGTGACGTTGTTGCTCGTTCAATTATGATTGAGATCCGTGAAGGCCGTGGTTGTGATGGTCCATGGGGCCCGCATGCTAAGCTGAAATTAGATCACTTAGGTAAAGAAGTTCTGGAATCACGTCTACCGGGTATCCTTGAATTATCTCGTACCTTTGCTCACGTTGACCCAATTAAAGAGCCAATCCCAGTTATTCCAACATGTCACTACATGATGGGGGGGATCCCAACTAAAGTAACAGGTCAAGCAATTCGTTATAACGAAAAAGGCGAAGACGAGGTTATTCCAGGTCTATTTGCTGTGGGTGAAATTGCTTGTGTATCTGTACATGGTGCAAACCGCCTCGGTGGTAACTCACTGCTTGACTTAGTGGTATTTGGTCGTTCAGCGGGTCTCCACTTGAAAGAGTCTCTGATGGAGCAAGGTTCAATGCGTGATGCATCTGAATCGGATATTGATGCTGCCATGACTCGCTTTAACCGTTGGGAAAATGCGCGTACAGGTGAAGATCCTGTTGAAATCCGTAAAGCACTGCAAACCTGCATGCAACACAACTTCTCGGTATTCCGTGAAGGTGATGCAATGGCGAAAGGTTTGGAAGAGCTGAAAGTGATTCGTGAACGTCTGCAAAATGCTCGTCTTGACGACACCTCTACCGAGTTTAATACACAGCGTATTGAATGTTTAGAGCTGGATAACTTGATGGAAACGGCTTATGCAACAGCGCAGGCAGCGAATTTCCGTACAGAAAGCCGCGGTGCACATAGCCGTTTCGACTACCCAGATCGTGACGATGCTAACTGGCTATGTCACTCATTGTATTTACCGCAATCTGAAACGATGACCCGCCGAGAAGTCAACATGCAACCTAAGTTGCGCGAAGCCTTCCCGCCGAAAGTACGTACCTATTAATGCGTGGTGTTAATCCAGTTGCGGAGAAATGAACTATGAAACTTGAATTTTCGATTTATCGCTATAATCCGGATGTAGATAACGCACCACGTATGCAGGATTACACGCTCGAGGTTCCTGAAGGGCGTGACATGATGTTGCTAGATGCGTTGATCCAACTGAAAGAAAAAGATCCCACTTTATCATTCCGTCGTTCTTGCCGTGAGGGGGTATGTGGCTCTGACGGTCTGAACATGAATGGTAAAAATGGCTTGGCTTGTATCACACCACTGTCTGCTTTAATTCGTGGTGGGAAGAAAATTGTTATTCGTCCATTACCAGGCCTACCCGTGATTCGTGACCTGATTATTGACATGAGCCAGTTCTATACTCAATACGAAAAAATTCGTCCTTATCTGATTAATGATAATAAGAATCCACCAGCGCGTGAGAATTTACAGTCGCCGGCACAACGTGAAAAACTCGATGGGTTATATGAGTGTATTCTGTGTGCATGTTGCTCAACGTCTTGCCCATCTTTCTGGTGGAATCCCGACAAATTTATTGGTCCGGCAGGTCTTTTAGCCGCATACAGATTCTTAATTGATAGTAGAGATACTGAAACAGATGCTCGATTAGATGATCTGAACGACGCTTTTAGTGTTTTCCGCTGTCATAGCATCATGAATTGTGTCAATGTATGCCCTAAAGGACTAAATCCAACGAAAGCTATCGGTCATATTAAATCTATGTTACTAAAACATAGTGCATAAAACCGGTGATTACCTGCGGCACCTAAGTGCCGCAGGCTGTTGAATAGTAACAAAGTAAAAGCAAAAAAGTGAAAGTAATAAGCCAAACTGCAAATGATGAAGACGCGAGCTGACTCGAGGGGCCTTTAAAAACTGCAGACAGTTTTTAAAGGTTCCTTAGAAGGGGAGCCCGGAGTGATAAAGGGAAACCCAAAGTGAGAACATGCATAAAGCACGTCCAGAAGAACCTTTATCGAGGCCGCCTAAACGCGGCAATTAGTTAACCACGGCGAAAACTAAAGCTATCAAAGCTTAAGGGATCACAATGCAGAACGGCGTAATGAAGGACTGGCTGGATTCGAGCTTTCTGGCAGGCGCGAACCAGACTTACATAGAACAGCTCTATGAAGATTATCTAACTGACCCCAATTCTGTTGATGCTGGCTGGAGAGAAATCTTCCAGCAACTGCCTGGAGCAGGCACCAACGCTGAGCAATTCCACTCACAAGCACGCGATTATTTCCGTCGCTTAGCAAAAGACTCGACTCGTTATCATACCTCTGTTAGCGATCCTGCAATCGATGCAAAACAAGTGAAAGTTTTGCAGCTGATTAACGCATTCCGCTTCCGCGGACATCAAAACGCAAATCTTGATCCATTAGGTCTATGGAAACGTGAATCTGTTCCAGATTTAGATCCAGCATTCCATAATCTAACGAAAGAAGATTTTGACGAAACATTCAATGTGGGTTCTTTTGCAATTGGCAAAGAGACCATGAAACTGAGCGATTTGTATGACGCGCTGAAACGCATTTATTGCGGTTCTATCGGTGCGGAATATATGCATATCACTAATACTGAGGAAAAACGTTGGATTCAGCAACGCCTTGAATCAGTGAATGTCGCTGAGCAATTCTCTAAAGAAGAAAAACGTCGCTTCTTGGCTGAGCTAACAGCAGCAGAAGGGCTAGAACGCTATTTAGGCGCAAAATTCCCAGGTGCAAAACGTTTCTCATTGGAAGGTGGTGATTCACTGATCCCAATGCTGAAAGATTTGATTCACCATGCGGGTAAACAAGATACACGTGAAGTCGTATTAGGTATGGCTCACCGTGGTCGTCTTAACGTATTAATTAATATCTTAGGTAAAAAACCAGCAGAACTATTTGATGAGTTTGCTGGCAAACATAAAGACCATTCAAGTGCTGGTGACGTGAAATATCACCAAGGTTTTTCTTCTGACTTTGAAACCGCGGGCTCACGTGTCCACTTAGCGCTGGCCTTTAACCCATCTCACCTTGAGATTGTTAGCCCAGTTGTTATTGGTTCTGTTCGTGCTCGTCGCGACCGCCTTGATGAAGGGCGTAGTAATATGGTTCTGCCAATCACTATTCATGGTGACTCGGCGGTAACAGGTCAAGGTGTTGTTCAAGAAACGCTGAACATGTCTCAGGCTCGTGGTTATGAAGTTGGCGGTACAATGCGTATCGTAATCAATAACCAAATTGGTTTCACCACGTCAAACCCGAAAGATACCCGTTCAACAGAGTATTGCACCGATATCGTGAAGATGGTTCAAGCACCTATTTTCCATGTCAATGCAGATGACCCTGAAGCGGTTGCTTTTGTCACTCGTCTGGCTCTGGATTTCCGCAATACCTTTAAACGTGATGTGATGATTGACCTCGTTTGTTATCGTCGTCATGGTCATAACGAAGCTGATGAGCCAAATGCAACTCAGCCAATTATGTATCAAAAAATCAAAAAACATCCGACACCACGTAAAATCTATGCGGATCGCTTAATCGAAAGCGGTGTTGTGACTGCTGATGAAGTGACTGAAATGGTTAACTTATATCGCGATGCATTGGATAGAGGTGATTGTGTCGTTGAAGAATGGCGTGAAATGGGTCTGCACTCTTATACATGGGAACCGTACCTGAACCATGAATGGAATGAAGAGTATAAATCCACATTTGATTTAAAACGTTTACAAGAGCTTGCAGTTAAAACCAGTACTATTCCAGCTGAAGTGGTTACCCAGTCTCGTGTAGAAAAAATCTATGCAGACCGCGCGGAAATGGCGCAAGGTAAAAAACTGTTGGATTGGGGTGCTGCTGAAACATTAGCTTATGCAACCTTAGTTGATGAAGGTATCCCTGTTCGTCTGTCTGGTGAAGACTCAGGCCGTGGGACATTCTTCCACCGTCACGCTGTTGTACATAACCAAACGAACGGTTCGGTCTATGTGCCACTGCAAAATATCCATAATGGCCAAGGCGTATTTAATGTTTGGGACTCTGTTCTGACTGAAAACGCAGTGTTGGCATTTGAATATGGCTATGCAACCACAGAACCACGTGCTCTGACAATTTGGGAAGCGCAATTTGGTGACTTCGCAAACTGTGCTCAAGTGGTTATCGACCAATTTATTAGCTCTGGTGAGCAGAAATGGGGTCGTATGTGTGGTCTAGTTATGCTGTTACCACATGGCTATGAAGGTCAAGGTCCTGAGCACTCATCTGCACGTTTAGAACGTTATCTGCAACTGTGTGCAGACCAAAATATGCAAGTGTGTGTACCATCAACACCTGCTCAAGTTTACCACATGCTGCGCCGTCAGGCTCTACGTGGTATGCGCCGTCCTCTGATTGTAATGTCACCGAAATCCTTACTACGTCACCCATTAGCGGTATCGAGTATGGAGGAATTGGCGAATGGTAAATTCTTGCCAGTTATCGGTGAAATAGATGAAATCAATCCGAAAAACGTGAAACGCGTCATTCTGTGTTCCGGTAAAGTTTATTACGATCTGTTAGAACAGCGTCGTAAGAACGAACAAACAGATGTTGCGATTATCCGTATTGAACAGCTGTATCCGTTCCCTCACGAAGATATCCAACAAGCGCTGGCGCAATATGCGCACGTTAAAGATTTTGTTTGGTGTCAAGAAGAGCCATTGAACCAAGGCGCTTGGTATTGCAGCCAACACAACTTCCGTGAAGCTATCCCAGCAGGGGCTACTTTACGTTATGCAGGTCGTGCTGCTTCTTCATCTCCAGCAGTTGGTTATACGTCCGTTCACTTAGAGCAGCAACAAGCTCTGGTTAATGACGCGTTGAACATTGAATAATTAAAGGATAGAAAATGAGTAGTGTAGAAATTCTTGTTCCAGATCTTCCTGAATCCGTTGCCGATGCTACGGTTGCCACATGGCATAAAAAACCAGGTGATAGCGTTGAACGTGACGAAGTGCTGGTTGAAATCGAAACGGATAAAGTTGTATTAGAAGTTCCTGCAAGTGAAGCGGGTGTATTAGAAGCTATCGTTGAAGATGAAGGCGCAACGGTACTGTCTAAACAGCTGTTAGGTCGTATTCGCTTAGGTGACAGCACGGGGATGCCTGTTGAAGTGAAATCCACTCAAGAAGCTGCACCTGCACAACGTCAAACAGCGAGCTTGGAAGAAGAGAGCAATGATGCACTTTCTCCAGCGATCCGTCGTTTAGTGGCTGAGCATGATCTCAATCCTGCTGACATTAAAGGCACGGGTGTTGGTGGTCGTTTGACTCGTGAAGACGTTGAGAAACACTTAGCAGCGAATAAATCAGCACCGGCGGCTAAAGCTGAAGCGCCAGCTGCACCACAAGCACCTCTGGCTCATCGTAGCGAAAAACGTGTTCCTATGACGCGTTTACGTAAGCGTATTGCTGAGCGTTTATTGGAAGCGAAAAATAACACCGCGATGTTAACGACGTTTAACGAAGTTAACATGCAGCCAATTAAAGATCTGCGTAAGCAATATGGTGAAGCATTCGAAAAACGTCACGGTGTACGTTTAGGCTTTATGTCTTTCTATGTTAAAGCTGCGGTTGAAGCACTCAAACGTTATCCTGAAGTGAATGCTTCTATTGATGGTACAGACGTTGTTTACCATAACTATTTCGATATCAGTATTGCTGTTTCAACGCCACGTGGTCTGGTCACCCCAGTATTGCGTGATGTTGATGCAATGAGCATGGCTGATATTGAGAAGAAAATTAAAGAACTGGCAGTCAAAGGTCGTGACGGTAAGCTGACTGTTGATGATCTGACGGGTGGTAATTTCACAATTACCAACGGTGGCGTATTCGGTTCTCTAATGTCTACTCCTATCATTAACCCACCACAAAGTGCAATCTTAGGCATGCATGCTATTAAAGATCGCCCTATGGCGGTTAACGGTAAGGTTGAAATTCTTCCAATGATGTACCTTGCACTATCTTATGACCACCGTCTGATTGATGGTAGCGAGTCAGTTGGCTTCTTAGTCGCCATCAAAGATATGCTGGAAGATCCAACTCGTTTACTGCTGGACGTATAGCAACATAACAGGGCAGGGTATGACCTGCCCGGTCTGAAGTAACCGATGCAACCGGTTCGCCGGTTGCTAAATCAGTAACAATTGCAGGAGGCGAATAAACGCCTCTTCAGACTCAATTATGGATAGAACATCATGAATTTACACGAGTATCAGGCAAAACAGCTTTTTACACGCTATGGTTTGCCAGCACCAACGGGTTATGCCTGTACATCAGCAACTGAAGCTGTAGAAGCAGCAAAAAAAATCGGAAACGGCCCATGGGTTGTTAAATGCCAAGTTCACGCGGGTGGACGTGGTAAAGCTGGTGGCGTAAAAGTGACAAATGATATCAATGATATCAAAGAGTTCGCTGATAAATGGTTAGGTAAAAACCTTGTCACTTACCAAACAGATGCAAATGGTCAGCCAGTTAACCAAATTTTGGTTGAAAACGCGACTGACATTGCTAAAGAACTGTACCTAGGTGCGGTAGTTGACCGTGGCACACGTCGTGTTGTGTTTATGGCATCAACGGAAGGTGGTGTTGAGATTGAGAAAGTTGCTGAAGAAACGCCAGAGCTTATCCATAAAGCTGTTATCGATCCATTAACGGGTCCTATGCCTTTCCAAGGCCGTGAGTTAGCGTTCAAATTAGGCCTAACGGGTAAACAAGTTAGCCAATTCGCTAAAATTTTCATGGGTCTAGCAACGATGTTCCTAGAACGTGACCTTGCACTCATCGAAGTTAACCCATTAGTGATTAATACTGAGGGTGACCTTGTTTGTTTAGATGGTAAATTAGGTGTTGATAGCAACGCGCTATACCGTCAAGCAGAAATGCGCGAAATGCATGACCCATCTCAAGAAGATGCGCGTGAAGCACAAGCAGCTCAGTGGGAGCTGAACTACGTTGCGCTAGATGGCAACATCGGTTGTATGGTTAACGGTGCAGGTCTTGCTATGGGGACGATGGACATCGTTAAACTGCACGGTGGTGCACCAGCTAACTTCCTTGACGTTGGCGGCGGCGCAACGAAAGAACGCGTAACTGAAGCGTTTAAAATTATCCTTTCAGATAAGAGCGTGAAAGCTGTTTTCGTTAACATTTTTGGTGGTATCGTTCGCTGTGACCTGATTGCAGACGGCATCATTGGTGCAGTAGAAGAAGTTGGCGTAAATGTACCAGTAGTGGTTCGTTTAGAAGGTAACAATGCAGAGTTAGGTGCGAAAAAACTGGCAGATAGCGGCTTGAATATCATCGCAGCAAATAGCCTGACAGATGCAGCTAAGAAAGCAGTAGCAGCGGCGGAGGCTAAATAATGTCTATTTTAATTGATAAAAACACCAAAGTAATTTGCCAAGGTTTCACTGGCGGTCAAGGTACATTCCACTCTGAGCAAGCTATTGCTTATGGTACAAAAATGGTCGGCGGTGTAACGCCAGGTAAAGGTGGTACAACTCACCTAGGTCTGCCTGTATTTAACACCGTTCGTGAAGCTGTAGAAGCAACAGGTGCTACCGCCTCTGTGATCTATGTTCCGGCTCCTTTCTGTAAAGATTCGATCCTTGAAGCTATTGATGCGGGCATCAAACTGATTATTACGATTACCGAAGGTATTCCAACTCTGGACATGCTGACTGTTAAAGTAAAATTAGATGAAGCTGGCGTTCGTATGATCGGTCCAAACTGCCCAGGTGTTATCACTCCGGGTGAATGTAAGATCGGTATTCAACCCGGTCACATTCATATGCCAGGTAAAGTGGGTATCGTTTCTCGTTCAGGTACACTGACTTATGAAGCGGTTAAACAGACGACAGATGCTGGTCTTGGTCAATCAACATGTGTTGGTATCGGTGGTGACCCTATTCCGGGTTCAAACTTCATTGATATCCTGAAAATGTTCCAAGAAGATCCACAAACTGAAGCGATCGTGATGATCGGTGAAATTGGTGGTAATGCTGAAGAAGAAGCGGCTGCTTACATTAAAGACCATGTAACCAAACCTGTTGTTGGTTATATTGCCGGTGTAACTGCACCTAAAGGCAAGCGTATGGGTCACGCAGGTGCAATTATCGCGGGCGGTAAAGGTACTGCTGATGAGAAATTTGCTGCATTAGAAGCGGCCGGTGTTAAAACGGTTCGTAGCTTAGCGGATATCGGTGATGCAGTAAAATCACTGCTAGCAAAATAAGTTTAGTCGTTTGAACTGACGATTAAACCCAATTAAGCCCGCATTCAAATTCGAATCGCGGGCTTTTTATTTAAAAAGATGAAATTGCAACTCCTGTTCAAGCGCAATTAACTCTGTGGTCAGTGTGTATTCTCAGAACTCAGATCAGGTGGCTGAATCATAAGTTGAGTTGCTGACAACATCTTCGAGTACGTACTTACCTATCTATCGCTATCCATCCTGGCATCAAACGCGCGACTGTTATCCATCCATTGGTCAATTTTTTGTGTATCCGCGCTTTGTATGGTCGAGAGAAATTTCTAGCCTATAGGCTTTAAAAAAGCGTCATGATTGAGAGCAACGCCTAAATACTCGAATATTTTTTGATTGTGAAATCAGGGGCTTTGCAAGTAAAGCCGCCAACGGCGGTATGTATCCCTTTCTACACGATGAACGCATGTCTACCACTCATGATAACCGTTTTACTGGGTGATGTGGGGGAGGGAGTGCAAGCCTAGCCGTATTCTGCCGTACGGTGGCACGTTTGGCGGTATTTGGGCGATCGAAGGTTTCTCCTTTAAATGATAAAACCGTTATTCAATAGCGAGTTATTTCACAAACAATCATTCAGAATCAACAGTATGCTAAAAAGAAGCCGCTGATGCCTGCTATAGCGCTAGGAGCAAAGCAAGCTACGTGCGATGTCCTAACAAGGGGGGCGTAAATTGACAGGCTACAATGCTGACTGAATGCGCTTGTGGATACTTTGGCGTTAAAGAGTATCTCACGTCGTTGATGGCAGTATTCTTGTGATTACTTGAATAAATAGATAGTCAATCAAGGATAAACTGCTGGTTATTTCGTCATTTTGGTAGGCTAAATAAGCTATTTTTTGTCAATCAACAGATATAATGCTGATGAATTGTGTTTCGTTAATAATAACGGTGTCGGTCAGAATTAATTAATCAGAAATAGCAAGTCATCAGAATTTATTTAGTAATTAATAAAAGTCATAATAAAAACAAAATAGGCTAAAATTATAAATTAAATTATCTTTTTATGAAGTTTCAAATCAAAAGTTAATTTTTTTAGGTAGTCTTTTAGAAAAATAAGAATATTTGTACTATTCTCAATAACACTCAATTAACATTTAACTAACCATTAATTGATGATAAGGATAATCAATTAACAATGCTTAAAAAATTGACGTAAATCAATTCATTAGTGCTGGCATTATTTTTCTAAATTGCTTAAATTGGTGCTCGATCAAATACTCGTTTTTCTATTATAGGGTATAATTATTGATATATATTCAGAATTCAAATCTGAATCACGCAAAAGAAGTTTATTGTATGTGAAGATAAGCGTACTATTATTATAGTGTCGTTAGAGTTTTGAATTTTGTTAATTATTTGTTGTTTTGAGGCATTTTTTGCTGGTAGTTAAGAGGCTTTCTTTAATTTTATTGGAAGCTGGGTTGCCGCAAGTCGGTGTCTTCCTGCTAGGAGCAAGGAGTCAAGATGTTTGATATTGTCGAACTGTCAAGATTACAGTTTGCCTTAACTGCGATGTATCACTTCCTATTCGTGCCATTAACGCTCGGTATGGCGTTTTTGCTTGCGATTATGGAAACGGTATATGTGCTGTCTGGTAAGCAAATTTATAAAGATATGACTAAGTTCTGGGGCAAGTTATTTGGTATTAACTTTGCTCTAGGTGTTGCCACTGGTTTGACTATGGAGTTCCAATTCGGTACTAACTGGTCTTACTATGCCCACTATGTTGGAGATATCTTCGGTGCACCTCTTGCAATCGAAGGTTTGATGGCATTCTTCCTTGAATCGACCTTTGTTGGTTTATTCTTCTTTGGTTGGGATCGTTTGAGCAAGACCCAGCACCTTGCAGTTACTTGGTTAGTCGCTTTAGGTTCTAACTTCTCTGCACTGTGGATTCTTGTTGCGAACGGCTGGATGCAAAACCCAATAGCAGCAGACTTTAACTTTGAAACTATGCGTATGGAAATGGTTAGCTTCTCTGAGCTAGTCTTAAACCCAGTTGCACAAGTTAAATTCGTTCACACCGTTGCTGCTGGTTACTGTACTGGTGCGATGTTTGTATTGGGCATTAGTTCTTACTACATGCTTAAAGGTCGTGACCTTGCATTTGCTAAACGTTCATTTGCGATTGCTGCAAGCTTTGGTATTGCGGCTGTGTTGTCTGTTATCGTTCTTGGTGATGAATCAGGTTACGAAATGGGTGACGTACAGAAAACCAAACTGGCTGCGGTAGAAGCTGAGTGGGAAACGCATGCACCACCTGCGGCGTTTAACCTAATTGCTTGGCCTGACACCGAAAAAATGGAAAACAAATTTGCGATTGAAATTCCATGGGTGATGGGGCTTATCACAACACGCTCACTCGACACGCCTGTCTTAGGTCTGAAAGATCTGATGAAGCAGCATGAAGTTCGTATCCGTAACGGTATGATCGCATACGGTGAACTGCAAGAGCTGTTAGCGGGCAATAAAGATCCTGAATTACGTAAGTCTTTTGAAGCAAATAAGAAAGATTTAGGTTATGGTCTTCTGCTGAAACAATATGCACCAAACATTGTTGATGCAACTGAAGCACAGATCCAAAAAGCGGTTAAAGATAGTATTCCAAATGTCGGTCCATTGTTCTGGGCATTCCGTATCATGGTTGGTGTCGGTTTCTTACTACTGATTATCATCGGTCTCTCCTTCCTTTCTGTTGTTCGCAACCGTATCGGCCAAAACAAATGGCTGCTGCGTACCGCATTGTTCGGTATCCCATTACCATGGATTGCGATTGAATCAGGTTGGTTTGTTGCAGAATATGGTCGTCAGCCTTGGGCTATCGGTGAGGTTCTTCCTGTATCCGTTGCACACTCAAACTTGACAACCCATGATCTGATTTTCTCTCTAGCTCTGATCTGTGGTCTGTATACACTGTTCTTAATTGCTGAATTGTTCCTAATGTTCAAATTCGCTCGTAAAGGGCCAAGCAGCCTGAAAACTGGCCGCTATCACTTTGAACAGAAAAACAGCTCTGCACAAGACGTTCAGTAAACAGGAGTCCACTTATGTTTGATTATGAAGTTCTTCGATTTGTGTGGTGGATTCTAATCGGCGTTCTGCTGATTGGCTTCGCTGTCACGGATGGCTTTGACATGGGCGTCGGCTTCTTATTACCAATTTTAGGTAAAACAGATACTGATCGCCGTATCATGATTAATGCGGTTGCACCGCACTGGGATGGTAACCAAGTTTGGTTAATCACTGCCGGTGGTGCGATGTTCGCGGCATGGCCACAAGTTTATGCTGCTGCATTCTCTGGTTTCTATGTCGCTATGATTTTAGTGCTAGCTGCGCTGTTCTTCCGCCCAGTCGGTTTTGACTACCGTTCTAAGCTGGAAAATCCAAAATGGCGTAACATGTGGGACTGGGGTCTGTTTATCGGTGGTTTCGTTCCACCACTGGTTATCGGGGTTGCGTTTGGTAACCTACTGTTAGGTGTTCCATTCCAAATCGATAACCAACAGTACCTGACTTATACAGGTAACCTGTTTGGTCTGCTAAACCCATATGGCTTGTTAGCGGGTGTTGTTAGCTTAATGATGATTGTGACTCAAGGTGCAACTTATTTGCAAATGCGTACAACGGGTGAACTACACCTACGCGTTCGTAAAGCAACTTATGTCACTGCATTACTGACCCTAATCGCATTTGCGGGTGCAGGTGCTTGGTTAGTGATGAGCATTGATGGTTATGTGGTGACGTCAACTATCGATACATTAAGCGTATCAAACCCACTGAATAAAACAGTTGAGGTTGCATCTGGCGCTTGGTTGACTAACTTTAACAACTACCCTGTATTGTGGGCTCTGCCTGCTCTGGGTGTGGTTTTACCACTGTTAACGATGCTGTTTAGTAAAGCAGACAAAAATGCGCTTGCGTTTGTGAGTTCATCACTGACTATCGCATGTATCATTTTAACTTGCGGTGTTGCTATGTTCCCATTCATTATGCCTTCAAGCATTATGCCAAACGCAAGTTTGACTATGTGGGATGCAACATCTAGCCTGTTTACTCTGCAAGTTATGACAGTTGTTGCTATTATCTTTGTTCCAATCGTATTGGCTTACACAGCGTGGTGTTACTACAAAATGTTTGGCCGTTTGGACAAAAACTTTATCGAAGGCAACAAGCATTCACTGTATTAAGGAGCATAACATATGTGGTATTTTGCCTGGATCCTCGGCACGCTGTTAGCTTGTAGTTTTGCAGTGATTGCAGCTCTAGCGTTAGAGCATGCGGAAGACAAAGCCGCAGCTAAAGATGGCGAGTAATAAATAATGCTGGTGGATAAATGCTATCAGCTATTGGATAAGGGGCCGATAAGGTTCCTTATCCTTTTATTAGCTTTGGTTATTGCGGGAAGCGTTATGTGGGATCCGACCCAATTCGCTGCAAAAACCAGTTCATTCCTAATTTGGCAAGGGTTATTACTTATTTGGGCAACGTGTAGCGCGATGATCTTTGGGGTTGGTTTTAGACCTAACAAATTGATTTGGCGAACAGTTTTCCATCCATTACCTGCTGTCATCATCCTTATCTGGGGCTTGGTTAAAGTCCTCAGCTAATCTAATTGTCAATTATGGGTCTGCGGATCCATAATTTTTTTTTGATAACTTTACCCCTAGGTCATTCCAAAGCGACACCGTCTTGAGTATAGTGGCACGGTTAATTAATTTAACCTAGGATGGAGTGGTTGTTATGTTATTTCGTTGGCCTGTTCGCGTCTATTATGAAGATACAGATGCGGGCGGTGTGGTTTACCATGCACGTTATCTTGCTTTCTTTGAACGAGCTAGAACCGAGATGCTACGGGATAAAGGTATCAATCAACAAAGTTTACTAGCCGAGAACATTGGATTTGTTGTTCGGAGTATGACAACTGATTTTGTGAGAGCAGCTCGGCTGGATGATTTATTGGAAATTGAGACACAAATCGTGGAAATGAAGCGTGCCTCTTTAACCTTTCAACAAAGGTTAATTGATTCACAAGGTAACCTGCTTTGTGGGGCGACAGCCCTGATTGCTTGTGTGGACATATCAAAAATGAAGCCGACAGCGCTTCCTAAGTCTATTGTCGCGGAGTTTAAACAGTGACTGACATGAATATCCTGGATTTATTCCTAAAAGCGAGCCTATTGGTTCAGATCATTATGTTCGTTTTGATTGGTTTTTCTATCGCTTCTTGGGCCATCATTATACAGAGAACAAAAATTTTAAATGCGGCCACTCGAGAGGCTGAAGCGTTTGAAGATAAATTTTGGTCAGGTATTGAGTTATCGCGTTTATATAAAGAAAGTCAGGCACGCCGTGATTCGCTAAGTGGGGCAGAGCAAATTTTCCATGCGGGCTTCAAGGAATTTGTGCGTTTACACCAAGCTAATATTCACGCGCCCGATGCGGTGGTTACGGGTGCGTCTCGTGCTATGCGTATTTCGATGAACCGTGAACTTGAATCTGTTGAAGCGCATATTCCATTTTTGGGTACCGTTGGTTCTATCAGCCCTTATATTGGGTTGTTTGGTACTGTTTGGGGAATTATGCATGCCTTTATCGCGTTAGGTGCGGTGAAACAAGCGACGCTACAGATGGTGGCACCGGGAATTGCAGAAGCGTTGATTGCTACTGCAATTGGTCTGTTTGCCGCGATCCCTGCTGTTATGGCGTATAACCGTTTGAACCTGCGTGTGAACAAGCTAGAGCAGAGCTACGATAACTTTATGGAAGAGTTTCTGGCTATCTTACATCGCCAAGCATTCTCTGCTGACAAGAAATAATACGAGGGGATAAGCGAATGGCGCGCAATAGTCGCAGACGTGAGCTGAAATCCGAAATCAATATTGTTCCATTATTGGATGTATTGTTGGTGTTACTGCTAATTTTTATGGCGACAGCACCGATTATCTCTCAAAGTGTGGAAGTTGATCTGCCGGATGCCACAGATACCCAAACTGTATCATCAAGTGATAATCCACCGATTATTTTAGAGGTGGCGGGCGTTGGGCAATACAATATGTTAATTGATGGTGAGCGATTAGATTTGCTGCCACCAGAACAGATTGCCGCAGAGGCGAAAGCTCAATTAGAGAAAAATCCAAAGGCGATTTTCCTCATCGGTGGTGCAAAAGAAGTTCCTTATGATGAAGTGATTAAGGCATTAAATATTTTGCATCAGGCAGGCATCAAATCCGTCGGCTTAATGACTCAACCCATGTAGTTTGAGTGAGTAACGATTCTTTTTTTGGATACCAATTGTGGGAAAGACAAAAGAGAAAAAAGATAATTTTAGGCGCTCTTTGTTGACATCAGTAGCACTGCACGTGCTACTGATTGGCCTAATTATAATTGGTTCCTTAGTCTCCGTCGTCAAACTTGGCGGTGGCGGAGAAGAGGGGACTGTTATCGATGCTGTAATGGTCGACCCAGGCGCAGTTGTCCAACAATATAATCAAATGCAGCAACAAGAAAACAGCGCCAAACAGGCCGCTAAAGAGCGCAAAGAGAAAGAACAGAAACAAGAAGCTGAGTTAAGGGAAAAGCAAGAGCAGGAACAAAAGCGCCTGCAACAGCTTGAACAAGAACGTATTCAGAGCGAGCGTGAAGCTCAAGAACGACAAAAACAAGCTGAGCAGCAGCAAAAGCAAGCGGCAGAAGCAGCGAAAAAAGCGAAGGAAGAGCAAAAAATTGCTGAAGAAGCGGCTGCAAAAGCAAAAGCTGAAAAAGAACGTTTGATTAAAGAGCAGGCTGCCGCGAAGGAAAAAGCGGAAGCTGAGGCGAAAAAAGAGGCCGAAGCTGTAAAAGCCAAGGCTGCTGCCGATGCTAAGGCGAAAGCAGAAAAAGAAGCCAAAGAAAAAGCAGAGAAGGAAGCGAAAGCTAAGGCAGATAAAGAAGCCAAAGCTAAAGCTGAAAAAGAAGCGAAAGCTAAAGCCGAAAAAGAAGCAAAAGCCAAAGCTGCTAAAGCGAAAGCAGAGGCCGCTAAAAATTCGGCTTCCGTTGATGATTTACTCGGCGATTTGACTGCTTCAGGTCCAAGTAAGCAAGGTGGTGCTGCTTCCGCTGGTCAAGGTGGTGGAAAACGCTCAGGAGCATCAAATGCAGATGTCGATAGTTATGCAGGTAAAGTAAAAGCAGCGATTCAGAGTAAGTTTTATGATTCAGACACTTACCGTGGACGGACGTGTGAACTTAAGTTACAAATTGCATCGGATGGTTTATTAGTAAACATTACTCCTAAAAGTAATGCTTCTAATGACCCAGCGCTGTGTGATGCGGCAATCAGAGCAGCAAAACTTGCCACGTTACCGCGTCCATCGCCAGATGTGTATGAAGCATTTAAAAAACAAGGAAGTACAGTTATATTTAGTCCAAAATAAGATAAGTCGGAGCTGTCTGTATTGAATTTATGTCTGCTATAGCATAAATAGTTCTTACAATATCTAGTTTTGTTAGTATACCTTTGTTAAAATTCAGCGAATTATTGTGGCGGTGAATTCCACAGTAAGGGAGATAAGGATGAAGCAGGCTTTTAAAGTAGTTCTCGGGTTCTTAATGCTATGGGTAACAGTGGCTCAGGCTGAAATCCGTATTGAGATCACGGAAGGTGTAAACAGTGCTCAGCCAATAGGTGTTGTGCCTTTTAAATGGTCTGGCTCAGGTACGCCTCCGCAAGAAATCGGACAAATTATTGGTGCTGACTTGCGCAATAGCGGCAAGTTTAATCCTATTGACCCTAGCCGTATGCCACAACAACCGGGTACCGCTTCTGAAGTTACGCCAGAGGCTTGGACAACACTTGGAATCAATGCTGTTGTTGTAGGTCAGATTCAACCTGCGGCAGATGGTAGTTATGTGGTTAGCTATCAGCTCGTTGATGTTGCGGGTAGCCCAGGCACTGTTTTATCTCAGAATCAGTATAAAGTGACCAAAGAGTGGTTACGTTATGCAGCCCATACCGCAAGCGATGAAGTTTTTGAGAAGCTAACAGGTATCCGTGGTGCATTCCGTACTCGTATCGCCTATGTGGTCACAAATAAAGGCGGTCAATACCCATATGAATTACGCGTTTCTGATTATGATGGCTATAACCAATTTACAGTTCATCGTTCTCCAGAACCGTTAATGTCGCCAGCATGGTCACCTGATGGTGAGCGTTTGGCGTATGTAACATTTGAAAGTGGCAGTTCTGCTCTGGTTATTCAGACACTGTCTACTGGAGCTGTTCGTCAGGTGGCATCATTCCCTCGTCATAATGGTGCGCCGGCATTTTCTCCAGATGGCACTAAACTGGCATTTGCACTATCAAAAACAGGTAGCTTAAATCTTTATGTGATGGATTTAGCGAGCGGCCAAATTCGTCAAGTGACTGATGGTCGTAGTAACAACACTGAACCTACTTGGATGCCAGATAGTCAAACGTTGGTCTATACCTCAGACCAAGCGGGTCGCCCGCAAATTTACAAAATTAATATTAATGGCGGTAGCCCTGAACGTGTGACCTGGGAAGGTACACAAAATCAGGACGCTGATGTTAGCCCGGATGGATCTTTCATTGTAATGGTCAGTTCCGGTGGCGGTCAGCAGCATATCGCCAAACAGGATCTGGCAACGGGTAACGTTGAATATTTAACGAAAACGTTTCTAGATGAAACGCCGAGTATCGCACCTAACGGCACTATGGTTATTTATAGCTCCTCTCAAGGCTTGGGGACTATATTGCAGCTAGTTTCGACCGACGGGCGTTTCAAAGCGCGTCTTCCGGCTACCGATGGACAGGTTAAATTCCCTGCTTGGTCGCCGTATCTGTGATGCATAATAATAATGTGTGGCAAACTATTAAGGATCAAAACGATGCAACTGAATAAAGTGCTTAAAGGGCTGATGATCGCATTACCAATCATGGCAGTCGCAGCTTGTAGCTCTAACAAAAACAATGACCAAAATGGTGCGGATTCTTCAATGAACCAAACTAACTCAGGTCTGTCTGCGGAAGAGCTGGCACGTCAGCAAATGCAAGAGCTGCAAAATAACAATATCGTTTACTTCGGTTTCGATAAATACAACGTATCTCCAGAATATGCTGATATGTTAGACGCTCACGCTGCATTCCTGCGCAACAACCCATCTGTTAAAGTTGTTGTTGAAGGTCACGCGGATGAGCGCGGTACTCCTGAGTACAACATCGCACTGGGCGAGCGTCGTGCTAATGCAGTTAAAATGTATCTGCAAAGCAAAGGTGTAGCAGGCGATCAAGTTTCTCTGGTTTCTTATGGTAAAGAAAAACCAGCAGTGTTAGGTCACACAGAAGCTGATTACGCTAAAAACCGTCGTGCAGTAATTGCATACTAATTAATAAGCGAATTATCTCTTATGAACAGTAACTTCAGACATTTATTTGTAGGTCTGTCGTTATTGGTTGGTGTAGCGGCCCCTTGGGCCGCTATTGCCCAAGCGCCAATCATTAATGTCGGATCCGGATCATCCGGTGACCGCCTCACTCAGCTTGAGACAGCAGTTAACTCTCAAGGCCAGATCTTATATCAAATCCAGCAACAGATTGCTGACAACCAACGCGATATTGATATGTTGCGTGGGCAAATTCAGGAAAGTGAATATAAACTGAATCAAATTGTTGAGCGTCAAAAAGATTTGTATATGCAACTAGATCAGGTTAGTGGTGGAGCGGCAGCATCGCCTGACTCAGCAGCAACGAATTCTTCCTCTTCGACCCCCCCTGCACCAGCAGCATCGGGCGGCGGTGAAAAAGAAGATTATAATGCTGCGGTTACACTGGCGATGAACAGCAAATCTAAAGCGCAAATCGATGAAGCTATCGGTGCACTACAAAGCTTTGTGAAAAATTATCCTAAATCGAACTATCAATCGAATGCTAACTATTGGTTAGGGCAACTTAATTACAATAAAGGTAGCAAAGATGACGCGGCATTCTATTTTGCCACTGTTGTCAAAGAATACCCTAAATCTCAAAAAAGCAGTGAAGCCTTGTATAAAGTCGGTTTGATTATGCAAGACAAAGGGCAAAAGGATAAAGCGCGAGCGGTATACCAGCAGGTATTGAAGCAGTATCCAAATAGCTCTGGAGCGAAGCTCGCGGAGAAGAAACTCAGCTCGTTATAATGATTAACCCCGAAGAAGTGGTTACCGAATATTTCGGGGTTAACCGTATGATAAGTGTGCATTCAATCGTTTTTTTCAAAAAAATCATTGCACCATCGTCAGAAATCAGTAATATAAGCCGCCGTTGACACAAGAATAAATTGTGTTGATAAAAGTATTTTAAAATGGGTCGTTAGCTCAGTCGGTAGAGCAGTTGACTTTTAATCAATTGGTCGCAGGTTCGAATCCTGCACGACCCACCATTTTAAAATTCAAAATCAGATATAGTAGATGGGTCGTTAGCTCAGTCGGTAGAGCAGTTGACTTTTAATCAATTGGTCGCAGGTTCGAATCCTGCACGACCCACCATCTTAAAGTTCAAAATCAGATATATTAGATGGGTCGTTAGCTCAGTCGGTAGAGCAGTTGACTTTTAATCAATTGGTCGCAGGTTCGAATCCTGCACGACCCACCATCTCACTTATTTCTCTAAGTCATCCAGCAAACGTTGAAATTACCGATTGCACTAAACGTGCCGGTGAGACGCTGCGTTTAGGTTCGAGCCGAGCGAAGCGAGACCGCGTTGCACTTGTCGCAACGACCTGAAGGGTGAGGCTAAAGGCCAAATCATCCTGCACGACCCACCCTCTCACTTATTTCTCTAAGTCATCCAGCAAACGTTGAAATTACCGATTGCACTAAACGTGCCGGTGAGACGCTGCGTTCAGGTTCGAGCCGAGCGAAGCGAGACCGCGTTGCGCTTGTGGCAACGACCCGAAGGGTGAGGCCAAAGGCCAAATCATCCTGCACGACCCATCCTCTCACTTATTCCTCTTGCGCTTGTGGCAACGACCCGATGATTCGAACGTATGACGCTTCCTTTTTTGAGAACTCACTCAAGGTATTGAATACAGATTTAGACTAGTCTAAATAAAGCATAAATAATTGATCATATTGTAAAATATAAGTTATTTATTTTAAGTAATCATAGGCAAGGACTAACGGATGAAAAAATTATTAGCGGTTTTCTGTGCAGGGGCATTTGTTTCAACGAGTGTATTTGCGGCCATTCCGCCAGGAAATGATGTAACCACTAAACCGGATCTTTACTATTTAAAAAATGCTCAAGCGATTGATAGCTTAGCATTGCTACCACCACCACCCGAAGTTGGCAGTATTCTGTTTTTAAATGATCAGGCAATGTATGAAAAAGGGCGTTTATTGCGTAACACTGAGCGAGGTAAACAAGCTGCGGCAGATGCTGATCTCGCTGCTGGAGGGGTGGCAAATGCATTCTCAGAGGCGTTTGGTTACCCTATTACTGAGAAAGACTCGCCAGAAATTCATAAATTACTCACCAATATGATTGAAGATGCGGGGGATTTAGCGACTCGTTCTGCAAAAGAAAAATACATGCGGATCCGCCCGTTTGCATTCTATGGCGTTGAAACCTGTAACACGAAAGACCAAGATAAATTATCTAAAAATGGTTCTTACCCTTCAGGGCATACATCAATTGGCTGGGCTTCAGCATTAGTGCTATCAGAAATTAATCCTGAAAACCAAGACAAAATTTTAAAACGCGGTTATGAACTTGGTCAAAGCCGTGTGATTTGCGGTTACCATTGGCAAAGTGATGTTGATGCGGCACGTATTGTTGCATCAGGGGCTGTAGCAACGCTGCACTCTAATCCTGAGTTTCAAAAACAGCTACAAAAAGCAAAAGATGAGTTTGCTAAATTGAAAAAATAGTTGTGATAAAACAGAACTGCCTTGCTGATTTATCTGTAGCAAGGCGGTTTTTTATTGTGAAGTGGTTGGTGAGGTTAATAGAAAGCGTCTAAATCAAATATTTTCAGGGAGTAGGCTATTATCCTGCAATAAACCAATCACTAGCGTTTGCATCCGTTGGCTCAATGTATGATCGATAGGGTAGTTAAGGTGTTGAGCAATCTCGGTTGTGACTTCATCGAAGCATGACATCAATAGGTGCAAAGATTGAGCCGCTTGCTGTGAGGTTCGATAGTCAAAAAGGGTTTGAGTGGCCTGTTGTATCCGTTCAGGCATCCACGATTGATAAGCTTTTCCATGGTACCACACATCTTGCTGACCATGACTTTTGATAGAGGCGAGGAGTTCAACCATGGTTAATAAGGCCTTTTTCATATCAACATCTCTTGACCAAGCACTCCAGAGTTCATCACGTGACAGGGCGATAGCGACTTGGTGTGCCTCATACCAGAACTCGTTACAGATAAATGTAAACTTCTTCTGGGTAAGTTGCTTGGGGGGAAGTTGAGCTTGCTGACTTTCAGGGAGTTTTTCCGTAATACCCGTTTTATCGAGTAACACGGTATAGCCGCGTGCATAGGTGTTATCAAGCCCATGCTGAGCCATTTTTTGCAGTCGAGAGGGTTCTGCAAATGTAAAATCGACCTTTCTGCCCTGTTCATAAATCGCTAAACAAGTTGGCCACTCAGGCTCATTTTCACCGCCATTCATAAGATGCAATGCAACCAAAGGTTGAGCAAACGTATTAATCCATTTAGGGTTATGAAAAAGGTCTGTTACGCCTAAACCGATTAATTCAATATCGATATCTGAATAGCGATCAATATGTTGTTCCCTTCCTCTAGAGCCCGTTAAAATGACCGCTTCAATTCTAGGATCGATTAAAGAAACAGAAATAATTTTATTTATTAAAGATGCAGGTGATTCCATAACTAACCCATCGAATTTATAAAAACGGTTAAGATACCTGTAAAGTCAATGAAATGCTAAGAAACATAACAATTATAGATGTTATTATTTAGTTATTGGTTTGAATTAACAAAATAATGGCTGAAAAATCGACGAGACTTCCTCGATAAATTAGCGTATCTTGTTTAGTATATAAAACAAAAAGGTGCTGTTTTACTTATTTTATCGCTAATTTTAGAAATAAAATTGCGTTATGCTAAACAGAGGCGGAAGATGAGCGAGTTTATTGATTTTAATCAGTCGGTTTACCCATTCCCAGCGAAACCCACACGATTAAGCTCTGATGAGAAAGCGTTTTATCGTGAACGCATCAAGTCTTTACTGATTGAAAAAAATGCGGTTATTGTTGCACATTACTATACCGATCCTGATATTCAAGCATTAGCGGAAGAAACGGGGGGTTGTGTTGCTGATTCCTTAGAAATGGCTCGTTTTGGTGCCCGCCATTCTGCCTCCACATTATTGGTGGCCGGTGTGCGTTTTATGGGGGAAACGGCTAAAATCTTAAGCCCAGAGAAAACGGTATTAATGCCGACACTTGACGCAGAATGTTCTCTCGATCTCGGATGCCCCGAAGATGAATTTGCGCATTTTTGTGATCAGCATCCAGACCGTACGGTCGTAGTCTATGCAAATACTTCAGCAGCGGTTAAAGCACGAGCTGACTGGGTTGTGACATCCAGTATTGCTGTGGAATTGATCGAACATCTTGATAGTTTAGGCGAAAAAATTATTTGGGCGCCGGACCGCCATCTTGGTCGCTATGTTCAAAAGCAAACCGGAGCAGATATTTTATGTTGGCAGGGGGCCTGTATTGTTCATGATGAGTTTAAAACTCAGTCTTTAACTAAAATGAAAGCGCTATATCCTGAAGCCGCTGTATTAGTTCACCCTGAATCGCCTCAAGCCGTGGTTGACCTTGCGGATGCCGTTGGTTCAACCAGTCAATTAATTAAAGCTGCACAAACGTTACCGAATCCTTCAATCATAGTTGCGACGGATAAAGGCATCTTTTATAAAATGCAGCAGGCTTGCCCAGATAAGTCGTTATACATCGCACCTACCGCCGGTGAAGGCGCGACTTGTCGTACATGCGCCCATTGCCCTTGGATGGCAATGAATGGACTTAAGGCAATAACACAGGCGTTAGAGAGCTATGGTGAACAGCACCAAATTCATGTGAGTGATATTTTGCGTGAAAAGGCAATGCTTCCCTTAAATAGAATGCTAGATTTTGCAGAGAGTCTAAAATAGGTAGGGAGTCGTTTTGTTATCTGTGTCGTGATGATGAGCAATCTATTTATAGTGTCACACATGATGAATATAAGGATTTTGGGATGGATTTCTTTAGCACAAGTAATATTTTAGTCACTATTCCGTTGTGGAGTAGTATTTATGAGTTGTCATATATCGAAGCGGTAGGGACGATTGCGGGGTTATTATGCATTCTGTTGGCCAGTTTTGAAAAGACCATCAATTACTTTTTTGGGTTAATCAACGTCACCTTGTTTGCGGTGATCTTTTTTCAAATTCAACTCTACGCTAACTTGCTGTTACAGGTGTTTTTCTTCATCGCGAATATCTATGGCTGGTACGCATGGAGCCGTGTTGATAATCAGCAGCAAACGGAGTTAAAAATTCGTTGGCTGAGTTTACCGAAAGCAATGATAACGTTATTAGTCTCTGTGTTAGTAATCGCTTACTTAACTTACAATATTGATAGGGTTTTCGGGGTATTGGCGACATGGGCTGTTGACGTATTAAATTTATTTGGCGCTAACTTGCAGTTACCTGCCTTAGAACCGGATGCGTTTCCATTCTGGGATTCAACTATGACGGTCTTATCTGTGGTAGCGATGGTCCTAATGACTCGCAAATATGTTGAAAACTGGCTTTTATGGGTAATCATTAACGTGATTAGTATTGTTGTATTCTATAAGCAAGGCGTATATGCGATGTCTTTAGAGTACTTAATCTTACTAGGCATTGCGTTGAATGGTTCAAGATTGTGGGTGAAATCAGCGAAGCAAAATGGTTCAGCGCCACTTTCTCGCTCATCATGACAAAATTTAATCATAAAACGGTGAAAGTAACATTATCGATGTTTTGCCGTTTTTGTTTCTTTTTCCTCTAAAAATCATCCTAAAAATGGGGCTATTACGCCATTTAATTGACTTTAGCCTCATTTTATAATCTTAAAGCCTAAAAGTGATAATTTCATACCATGTTTAGCTGTTTACAGAAGGCGGCTGAACGGTTAGATTAAAATTTCGATACCTGCCGTCTTTCTAATCGCAGCTTTGTTAGTGGTAAAAGGATTTTATTATTATCTTTTCGCTTAAAGTAAGTGTTTACCATCGCTCTGCTATTGGGATCCATAGGGTATGTAAATCATCAGTATAAAAAAATAAACATTGGATTAACGGGTATGAATTATCAGAACGATGACGTCAGAATTAAACAAATAAAAGAATTATTGCCACCTATTGCATTGCTGGAGAAGTTTCCTGCAACAGATAAAGCGGCGTTTACCGTTCATGAAGCACGTCTCGCCATCCATAATATCTTGTCAGGCGAAGATGATCGCCTTGTTGTTGTGATTGGCCCTTGCTCTATTCATGATACTAAAGCGGCTCTAGAATATGCTGAGCGCCTGAATAAATTAAGAGAAGAACTTAAAGGTTCACTTGAAATCGTGATGCGCGTGTATTTTGAAAAACCACGCACCACTGTGGGCTGGAAAGGGCTAATTAATGATCCTCATATGGATAATAGCTTTGATATTAATGAAGGATTGCGTATTGCTCGTGAGCTATTGGTCAAAATTAATGATCAGGGGCTACCAACGGCGGGTGAGTTTTTGGATATGATCAGCCCACAATATGTTGCTGATTTAATGAGCTGGGGAGCAATTGGTGCACGTACGACGGAGTCCCAAGTTCACCGAGAACTCGCATCGGGTCTTTCTTGTCCTGTCGGTTTTAAAAACGGGACCGATGGCACAATTAAAATTGCTATTGATGCAATTAACTCTGCACGTTCGCCGCATTGTTTCTTATCTGTCACCAAATGGGGCCATTCAGCTATCGTGAATACGAGTGGTAATCAGGATTGCCACATTATTTTGCGTGGTGGTAAAGAGCCTAATTATAGCGCAGAGCATGTTAAAGCGGTACGTGAAGGGCTAGCCAACGCAGGGCTAACGCCAAGCATTATGATTGATTTCAGCCATGCTAACAGTAGTAAGAAGTTTGAGAAGCAGATGATTGTGGCTGATGATGTAAGTGAACAATTACGCCAAGGCGATCGTTCTATCACAGGGGTGATGATCGAAAGTCATCTTGTAGAAGGAAACCAAAGCTTAGATTCTGGTGAGCCACTGGTTTATGGTAAAAGCGTTACAGATGCATGCATTGGGTGGGATGATACTGAAAAAGTACTACGTCAATTATCTGATGCTGTGATTGCTCGTCGTCAGAAGTAACTGGCTGATAGCGGTAATACGAAAGAAAAGCCCGTGTATTTTGCGACACGGGCTTTTTGCTTTGTAGGGGGGGTTATCGGTTAATGAGCGACTTTTTCTAATATTTCACCCAACTTGTTTTTATCCTCTTCGCTTAAATGGGACAGTGAAATGGATAAAGGAATCATGTTTTGGCTACCTTGTCCTGCTTGAGCTTGCAATAAAACAGTATTTTTTTCGTGTCTTAAGTAAGTAACATCTTTTAATGGGATTCGGTAATAGAGACTAAATAAACTGGGGCGGATATAAAAATAGCTACCTTTGGTTGCTACGTAAGGTGTGCCATGAATGCGTTTTCCCAAAATAAATAGCAGAATCGCAAGGACTATCAAGAACATTCCTAAGCTTTGACTCAAAACCACGAATACCGCGCCGAGTACGCCAACGATGATGGCCCGCAGTGTATTATGTCGATTGTTAAAGACAAGGTTGGTATCGAAATCAACTTTGATGGTTGGATCAACGCTTTCCAGTTGATGGAAACGCCAACGTATCGCCGAAAAGATCATGCCACAAAGGAAAACAATCGTGATTGGCATGAGTGCTAAGCTACTTATTAGCGCGACACCAATCGCAACTCTGGGTTTGTAGCTCATGATCATCATGCTGATCAGCTGGATTGGAAAGCTAACGCACGCAATGATCATTAATATTCTCATTAAATGTGCATTTTGGGCGCCGTCAGAGCCATCAATAATCAGTTCACCTGTTTGGAGCATATACAGCAGTGAGCCAAGTAGTGAAATATTAAGCGCCAGCCCAACCCAAACATAGAGATTGAATTTATTCATAAAATTCTCAATTAGTTCATCATTAAATAAATTGTGCCATAAAAAAGTAGGGTGTCGAGTGCTATCGCGATAAATCGAAATTTATTGGCACTCTTTGATGGTAGGCAGAAAAAAACGCAACCCACTAGGTGGGTTTTTTTCTATCATTATTTGGGTTAATCAAGAAAATCAATATTTAAGAACATTCCTAATCATCAATGTTCTGAGATTACTCGTTTTTTATATTCTTTACATTATCTTCTTCCAAGATTTTAATTTTGTTTTTTCAATAAAAATGAACAAATCGTTCAAAAAAGTCACCTATCTTTAATTTGACTTAAGCTAAATAATCACTATCTGGAATTATAACTAAATAGGATTATTTAATGAAAAAAGTACAAATTGTATCTTTAGCCTTTGCTTTGATTAGTTCGATTGGTAGTGCTATTGCATCAACAGGTCACGAGGGATATTACGGAGCTGCACGACTCGCGAAAGTGTGGCAAAAAGCGGATAGCATGGATACGAGTCTTCGCCCAGGAATTGGTCAGTTTGTTTCGGGCGATGATAAAGATGATTTTTATAATGCTTCACTGGCAGCGGGTTATCAGTATGGTAATGGCTGGCGTACAGAAGCTGAATATACCTTTAATAAAAAGGCAGAATACACGAGTGGTTCATCAATTTTTTCGACAAGCTTTAACCATCATAAAACGGAATCACAGCGCTTAATGTTGAATGTTTATCGTGACTATGAAATCCATCAAGGGGTTTCAGTGTACGGTACAGCGGGTATCGGTATTGCAAAAGTGAAATCTTCAGGGTGGCAAGGCAACCCTTCACGCCAATATGGCAGTAACACCGATACTAACTTAGCATACTCTCTTGGGGCGGGTGTCAGCTATGAGCCTATTGAAAGACTGAATTTTGATTTAGGCTACCGTTATATTGATTTAGGTAAGATCGAAAGTGGAATGAACAATTTTGCTAATGCCCGTGGCCTACAGGATGAACAAATGAAGGCGCATCTTAAATCACAAGAGCTAGTGCTGGGCGTGAGATATCTGTTTTAAACATTAACTCATTGTTATTCATTGGGATATGTCGTATATAAAGGGTTGGCATTTGCCAACCCTTTAGGTTGTTGACAACGTGGGATAAAGCGTTAATTATTTCGCTTTTCCTTGGTTGGCAACCGCAGCTTGTTTAGCCGCGATTTCTTCTTGGTTACCAAGATAGTAATGCTTGATTGGTTTCATGTTTTCATCAAACTCATAAACCAAAGGGACAGCGGTTGGAATATTCAGGTTGAGAATTTCTTCTTCACCCATGTTATCCAAGTATTTTACCAGTGCACGTAGTGAGTTACCGTGAGCGGCAATAATCACTTTTTCACCTGCTGCAACACGTGGTTTGATCTCTTGCTCCCAGTAAGGAACAACACGCTCGATGGTGGTTGCTAAGCTTTCAGTCACTGGCAGTTCATCGCTTGATAGTTTTGCATAGCGTGGGTCATGACCAGGGTAACGCTCATCATCTTTAGTCAGCTCAGGAGGCGTGATTGCGAAACCACGACGCCATAATTTAACTTGCTCATCACCATATTTCGCCGCAGTCTCAGACTTATCTAGGCCTTGTAGTGCACCATAGTGACGCTCGTTCAGTTTCCAGCTTTTTTCAACAGGCAGCCATTGCTGATCAACCTGATCAAGGATATTCCATAAAGTATGGATAGCACGTTTCAGAACTGAGGTATATGCGAAATCAAAGACAAAACCTTCTTCTTTCAACTGTTGACCTGCAATTTTTGCTTCTTCACGGCCTTTGTCTGACAGTTCAACATCAGTCCAGCCAGTGAAACGGTTCTCTTTGTTCCACTCACTCTCACCGTGTCTTACCAAAACCAGTTTAGTTACAGCCATAGCTTAAACTCCTATCAGTACATTCAAATTAAAATGAATCATTGCTGACCTACATTATAGGGATAGTCAATCCGAACGCTAGTCACAACTGATGTTTTACCCAAACCAAATCAAAAAAGTGATGGTAAGCGCGTTAACTAGACAAAAATTTCGCTGATGAAGCCGCAAAATATCCTCTTCTATGCTTATTTTTCATCCAGAGACCATTTTGACTGGGTAAGTAAAAAACAATAGATGTAATAGATTTAACCCGAAGTGAAACGATACAGCAAGCCATAATTTTCCACTCCACATCCACGCTAAACCATAGATAATCCCCGCAAGGGTGGCAAAGAGGATCAATAAAGGGCCTCCAGCGGCGTGTGCTGCACCGAAAAGTAGGGCACTGAGCATGAGTGCTAGGTAGGGGGAGCCTAGCCATTGGGTGAATCGTTGTTGTAAGTAACCGCGAAAGAGCGCCTCTTCAGCGAGTGAGACAAACAACAGATTACTGATCATAAATATCGGCAGCCATGTGGGGAAATGCCATTCAACATCAATTCCTCCACTGATCGCGGCAATAATCAGTAATGCAGGAACGGCGGATATTAAAATCCACCATTGCCAAGGTTTAGCGGTTTTAAGTGGTTGAGTAGAAAATAGATTAGGCAGACAAAATAATAAAGCAACAGGCACTATTGCCTTGTCGAAATTTAAATACAGGGTAAAAGGGGCGCTTTGCTCACCGACAATAACCTTATCAAGGTATTTGAGGTTGTTAAAACCTGGGAATACATGAAGAAATAGACCAACTACAATGGCGAGCAGTGCGATTTCACTGACGATTTTGACGACTAAATGGTATTGAAAACGCCAGCGAATTATTCCAATCATAGTTATGACAAGAAGCAGTAAGATAGCTTGCCAGCTAAGGACATGAGTGAACAAGACTATAATGACCGCAATAAAAAATAAAAATAGGGCGATAAATCGATGTGTTGCCAGTGTTGCAAGTGAAATAGCCAAGACAAGCCAGCCGGCCATAAATACTCCTAAATCGTACTGAGAATTATTGAAAGCGGCACAGTGTAATGATTTTGACTCATTTTTCGAGGCATCAATCCAATATATGGAAACAGTATTTGTACAAGTAAACGTAAATAAAGAAGTTATACATTTTTGTTTTAGAATAGGTAAGCCAATCATTAGATTAATTAAGGTCGATAAATCATCAAATCACATTATCGACCCTGATTATCATGATATTAAGCGGGATGATGCTCAACCACTTCTATGTCATAACGGTATTTGCCGTTATCGGGAATAAATTTTAGTCGATGCGTAATACAGCTAGGCGCATCTTCTTGGTGGTGGCTGACAAACAGCAGTTGTGTCGAACCTTGGTTCAGCATGATATCGATAAAGCGGAGTACTAATAAACGATTTAAGCCATCAAGCCCTTGTAGGGGTTCATCTAAAATTAACACTGTTGGGTGTTTAACAAGTGCGCGTGCAATGAGTACAAGGCGTTGTTGGCCCCATGATAAGCTATGAAAAGGTTGTTGTGCGGATTGTGCGGAAAATCCTAGTAAAGCAAGCCATTCATAAGCTAATTGTACTTGGCGATCTGAAGGTGTTTGATATAAACCAATAGAGTCGTGAAAACCTGAAATAATGACATTAATCACGCTAGTTGCGACGCGATACTCTTGGTGAATACTGTTGCTGACGTAACCAATATGGCGTTTGATATCCCAGATGGTTTCTCCCGTTCCTCGGCGACGACCAAATAAAGTTAAATCATTACTGTAGCCTTGCGGGTGATCACCTGTAATTAAGCTCAATAATGTGGATTTTCCCGCCCCGTTTTCACCAATAATTTGCCAATGTTCTTTCGGGTTAACTTGCCAGTTTAAACCGTGCAAAATAGGTTTATCGTTATAACTGACAACGCCATTGCGCAAAATAACGCGTGGCACATCGTCTGCTAATGAAATTTGTGCGGTTGGGTCTTCGATTTCAGGGATAGAGAGTTGTTTAAGGTTTTCGCTGTGTTGCAGCTGAGTGATTAGGGTGTTAGCAAGTACTGACTCACGATTTCCCGATACGCTGAGCTTGCAATCAGCTAAAACGCCCATGTTATCAATAAAATCAGGAATTTCATCAAATCGATTAAGCACTAATATAATGGTTAGCCCTTTTTCAGATAGGCTGTATAGCAACTCGCCAAGATTATTTCTTGAATAGACGTCTAGTCCATCGAAAGGTTCATCAAGCACCAATAAATCAGGTTGTGCCATTAAGGTTTGGCAGAGTAATACTTTACGGGTTTCCCCCGTAGATAAATATTTAAAGCGCCTAGAGAGTAAATCACTGATACCAAATTTTGCGGCTAATTCTAAACAATATTCATTATCTCGATGGTGGAGTTGAATAATTTCAGCGGCGGTATAGCCCGTGTCATCTTCATTTTCGCCGAGTAAGTCGGTGTTATTACGTTGCCATTCTTCATTAATAATTTTTTGCAGTTGTTCAAAAGAGAGACGAATGGGGGTGTTAAACGTATTTTCCACGATACCAGATAACGGCTTCAGTTCTCCTGATAAGGCCTTGGCAAGAGAGGATTTACCACTGCCATTAGCACCAATAAATGCCCAGTTTTCATGCTGATTAATTGTTAATTCAGGTATATCCAGTGTTTGCGTGTCATTGAGCCTAAAGCTACTGTGACGCAGAGTAATTGAAGCCATAATACTTCCTTCTTATATACCCCTCTGCTTCAAGCGGCTGCACGGTATGAATAATATTGGCTAAGCGCCCGCTCACTAGTCAGGTTGTTGTCTTTATGCCTAGTGATGCATTAACTTGCTTTTTGGCTGCCAACTCGAATTAGCTAGAGTATCGATGTTATATTTACCTATCTGTCTCCTCCACAAATAATCATGATTGCGGACAATGTCAATAATTCACTGAGAAATGAAGCATAAAAAAGATGAGGGCACTTATTTATTGAGGATGATGGTGGCAATAAATAAGTGCGTTTGATTAGCAAAGCGTTGCGATGATCACTTGATCGGCATTAAATTGGGCGGTGACATCGTCATTGATCTGGAGCTGCTGTTGATCGACTTCTTGGTTACTGAGTGTTGAACACAGGGTTTCACCGCCTAATAAGGTGACGATAACTTCGCTATTTTCGTCACCACGTTCAAGTGTTGTGATTTTACCTGCAAGTTTATTATCAAATTCGTCCGTTGCTGCTGACGGCTTAGTCAATTTCACCCAAGGTGCTTTAATTAAAGCGAGTACTTCCTTACCTTCGGCAAGGCCTAGGCGGTTGGCACTCTGTTCTGTTAAGGCGGCATTAATAACGGTTTTATTATCCGCTAACAACACTTGGACATGTTGTTGGACTTGGCTATGGTCTCTTGCAATTAAGGTACCAAAGAATTGGTTACGTGCGCTGGTTTGTAGCGAGAAGCGAGAAATAGCAGCGAGAAGACTATCAAGGGGGAAATTGTCCTCTTTGAGAACATCGAATGCCTTTTGCTGGATTTGTGCTAGTAAATCGTAAAGTTGTAACAGCCTTTCACCATAATGAGTGAGCGTTGTTCCTCCACCGCCTTTACCGCCTGTCGCTCTATCAACTAAAATATCATCCGCCAACTGATTCATTTCATTGATGGCATCCCAAGCACTCTTATAGCTGATCCCTGCTAATTTAGCGCCTTGGCTAATCGATCCTGTGGCTTTGATTTGTTTAAGCAGTGAAATTCGGCGAGGGTCAGCAAATAAATTTCCTTGTAGTTTTAGCGTGAGTAAGATTTCTGCCTGCATAAATATCTCCCTTCCTATTTCCTGTTAAGAACGACGCCATGAACAACGAAACTGCGATGAAAAAGCACGTTTAGTGTGTCGTTTGAAATGTAATTTGTCTACAATAGTGGCTGTTTTATCACTATTATATACGTTATTATTTAAATTCAGCTTTATTTTCCCTCGTCAGCGCATCAGTTGGCTGGTGGGCACAGTATCACTGAAGAGGCTTTAATGTTAGATATTCTAAAAAGCATGGGTTTTGCCCTGTTGATGGTTCCAGTTGTGATGTTTTTGATTATGGGGCTAATTTATGGCCTTGGGGCTTTCTTTAACCTGTTATCTAAAGCTCACGTTCCGCATCATCACTCCGAGAATAAATAATTCTCCCTCCTTATTTAAGTGTGCCTGTTTCTTGACGGATAATGTGAAGAAACAGGCTACTCAACATCCTTTCTTTGACTAATCCGATTTGAGTGTAGGCTCCCCGCATTTTGTGCCATTGACGCCAATTTTTGGTCAATTCATTGCGCTAGCACACTTTTATGCATCCTATGACTTTAAGTTATCGTTGTGTCCTGTTATATATAACGGGACAGTTAAATTTTAGGATGGATTAACATGAAAAAAAGCTTAATTAAGTTACTGGCGGGTGCCACGATAACGCTTTCAATGGCAAGCCACAGTGTTGCTGCGGAGAAGATTACCGTTTTTGCTGCCGCTTCTTTGACAAATGCGATGAATGAAATCTCTGAGCAATTTCAGAAAGAAAGCAAAGTAGAAGTGGTTTCATCTTATGCATCATCATCAACGCTTGCACGCCAAATCGAGCAAGGAGCCCCTGCAAATCTATTTATTTCTGCCGATCAACAATGGATGGATTATGCTATTGATAAGCAGTTAATGGTTGAAAATACCCGTTACACTTTATTAGGTAATGAGTTAGTGCTTATTGCACCAAAAGATTCGAAAATTGAAAAAGTCGATATCAATAAACAGACTGATTGGAAAAAACTGCTCGATGGCGGACGTCTTGCGGTAGGTGATCCTGATCATGTGCCTGTTGGGATTTATGCTAAAGAAGCGTTGAACTACTTAGGGGCATGGGATACTGTCAATCCCATGTTAGCGAGAACAAACAACGTACGCAGCGGTATGGCGCTTGTTGAACGCGATGAAGCACCTTTAGGTATCGTGTATGGTTCTGACGCCGTTGCCAGTCAAAAAGTGAAAGTTGTCGGTATCTTTCCAGCTGACTCACATAAACCCGTTGAATACCCAATGGCTATTGTGAAAGATCAAGATAATAAAGCCACTCGTGACTTTTATGAATATCTGAAAACGCCAGCGGCATCAGAGGTATTCAAACGTTACGGTTTCACTCCACGTTAAGAGATTATAGTATTGCAGATGTTAAGTGCTTATGAATGGGAAGCGATTTACCTAAGTTTAAAAGTCTCTAGTGTTGCGGTGATCTTTAGCCTACCTCTAGGGATATTAGTTGCATGGGTATTGGTTCGTTGCCATTTTCCTGGCAAAACACTGCTTGATAGTATTATTCATCTACCACTGGTATTACCGCCAGTGGTAGTGGGGTATTTACTGTTGATCAGTATGGGACGCCGTGGATTTATTGGTGAGTGGTTGTATCATTGGTTTGGGTTTAGCTTCACGTTTAGTTGGCGTGGTGCGGCTTTGGCTTCTGCTGTTGTTGCATTTCCTTTGATGGTGAGAGCCATTCGTTTAGCGCTTGAGGCTGTTGACCGTAAATTAGAACAGGCCGCTAGAACGCTAGGGGCGACACCTTTACGTGTCTTTTTCACTATCACTATTCCGCTCTCTTTACCCGGTATTATTGTGGGTACGGTATTAGCCTTTGCGCGTTCTTTAGGTGAATTTGGTGCCACGATCACTTTCGTATCAAATATTCCAGGTGAAACTCAAACGATACCATTGGCGATGTATACGCTAATTGAAACACCGGGAGCAGAAGTTGATGCTGCTCGTCTGTGTGTTATCGCGATAGTGCTCGCACTGATCTCACTATTAATTTCAGAATGGCTAACCCGTTGGGGTAAAAAGCGATTAGGGGTAGCCTGATATGTTACAACTTGATTTTTCACAGACACTGGGTGATTTACAGCTTGAAGTGAACACTGAGTTACCCACAGAAAGCATAACGGCAGTATTTGGCTTGTCTGGTGCGGGGAAAACCTCCTTGATCAATGTCATTGGGGGGCTAACCAAGCCGAATCGTGGGCGTATTGTGCTTAATGGGCGCACATTGGTGGATATGGAAAAAGGGATCTGCTTACCACCTGAACAGCGACATATAGGCTATGTGTTTCAAGATGCTCGGCTTTTTCCACATTATCGCGTAAAAAACAACCTACGTTACGGGATGGCGCCAGAGATGAAAGGGCGTTTTGATGAAATCGTGGGTTTGTTAGGGATCGAAAAATTACTGAATCGTTTTCCAATTACGCTATCGGGGGGGGAAAAACAGCGTGTTGCGATTGGTCGTGCGTTGTTAACAGCCCCTGAAATTTTATTAATGGATGAGCCTTTGGCTTCTCTTGATCTACCGCGTAAACGTGAATTATTACCGTATTTGGAAAGGCTTTCTCAGGATGTCAAAATCCCGATTTTGTATGTGAGCCATAGCCTTGATGAAATTTTACGTTTAGCTGATAAAGTGATTGTGATGGCACAAGGGAAAGTAAAAGCTTTCGGCCCGTTAGAAGAGGTATGGGCAAGTAGTGCATTACGTCCTTGGTTGCAGCAAGAAACATTAAGTAGTGTGCTGAATGTGATCTGCCATGGTCACCATCCTGATTATGCAATGACCGCCGTGACGGTAGGTCACCAAAAACTGTGGATCCCACGTATTGATACTCAAAAAGACCACATGTTACGTTTACGCATTGATGCCTCAGATGTCTCGTTGGTGTTAGAAAAACCTCAAGTGAGCAGTATTCGTAATATTTTATCTGCGGAGGTTGTTGAGTGGATAGAAGATGGTGAACAGGTTGACGTGAAGTTAGATTTAGGGGAGCAGCACTATTTATGGGCGCGAATTACTCGCTGGGCGCGCGATGAGCTTTCTATCCGCAAAGGGCGGAAAGTTTATGCTCAAGTGAAGAGTGTTTCGCTCAGCCGGCAGATTACGCTTCATACTCCAAGCCCCAAGTCATAGTATTGTTGGTGCTGAACACGGATCCTAGCCATAGATTTCTCAGGATCCGCGCCATTGCAACCTAGTGAAAACTTAACGTATTTTGAGTGATCACTTTATTATTATTTTCTTGATGGGAATTACAAAACATACTTGCGGATCACTTCGGCAATGCCCGGTTGGGTATTATCGCGAGTGACCAGCTTGGCTTGTTGTTTGATTTCATCGACCGCATTGCCCATTGCAACACCTAGACCAGCAGTCGTTAGCATACTTAAGTCATTGAAGTTATCGCCAAAAGCAACTACATCATCCATGGTCATGCCTTGTGATTCAACCCATTGTTTGAGACGTAGGCCCTTGCTGTTTCCTTTACGCCCAATATCAACCTGATCAACCCAGGACCATTCACACTCCAAACCGAAATCAGTTTCAATGCCATGGACAACTTCTTTAAGCTGATCCAGATTTTCGGAGCTTACCGCAAATTTCCAGATCGATTGATAATCGTGCATGACATCAGCATAATTTTCGACAAATTGAATATTTGGACGCTGTGCTTCTGGCAAGGTTTCTGCCCAGCTAAGGGTTCTTTTGATCCCTTCAGTCGGCGCGTTATACAACATTGCATCATCAACATACATTAAATGTTGAATATCCGTATCACGTAGCCTTTCTATCATTTGTGTTGCTGACTCTAATGTCATTGGATCAGAGGCAAGAACCTTTTTACCTAAATAGTCATAAAGGTAAGTTCCGTTACAACAAATCGCTGGAGTATCAAGATTAAGAGCTTGATAGAAAGGGTGAATAGCAACATGATGGCGTCCAGTCACAATCAGTACTTTGACGCCTTGACGGCGTGCTTCATTCAAAGCAGCTAGAGATTCAGGTAAAATCTTCTTTTGAGGATCAAGTAGTGTTCCATCGAGATCGAGCGCAATAACGCGGTATGACATAAACGGCTCCACGTGATTTGAGGTTACATATGCCATGGTTTAATGGCGATATGGTGGTTTTGACGTCGGAGGCTGAACAGAAAGGGAAATCTGATTAGCCTGATAATAATCTAGGTTGAGTATAATTTACCATCTTAGCGGATATTCGAGATTAACTAAAGTGGCGTATTGACGAATCGAGTCAAGTTATTGGTAATCCACTGTTTTAGTCATATTACGACAAATTAATAACTTGATATCGTTAAAAAAGCGTTATTAATTGTTATTCGCTAGTGTATCTAGAGATTAACCGTCATAATGACAAAATAGCGCTTTATCATGAAACACAAAGGAGACAGGATGAATCAGGTTGTCTATATTGCTAGCCCCGAAAGCCATCAGATCCACGTTTGGTCTATGAACGAAGTCGGTGAACTTACTTTGTTGCAGACTGTGACGACGCCAGGCCAAGTACAGCCAATGGTATTAAGCCATGATAAAAAACATCTTTATATTGGGGTAAGACCCAACTTTCGCGTCATCACTTACCGTATAGAAGATAACGGCACATTAAGTTTCAAAGCGGAAACCTCAATTCCAAGTACACCAGTACATTTATCATTGGATAACACAGGTAAGTATCTGTTTGTGCCGTCGTACCATCAACACAATTTGGCGGTATTACCAATAAACAGCGCAGGTGTGCCGCAAACGGCGATCCAAGTTATTGAAGGGTTACGTAACCCGCACTCTTCACATGTTGATGCAGACAATCAGCAATTATGGGTACCTTGTTTAGGGGAAGATCATATCCGTTTATTTGATCTACATGCTGACGGTTATTTAACGGAAGCCTCTGCTGAGCAAATTAGTGCTGCACAAGGTGCAGGGCCTCGCCATTTGGCTTTCCACCCTCAGCATAAAGTGATTTATTGTGTTAATGAATTGGATTCGACGATTAATGTCTACCATAAATTTACACGCTATCGTCAAACGCAATATATCAATGTCTATCCACAAGGCAGTGACAGCCAACGCTGGGCCGCAGATATTCATATTACGCCAGATGGTCGTCATCTCTATGCGAGTGAGCGTTCAGATAGTTATATTAGCCACTTCCTGGTTTCTGATGATGGCCGTGAATTAACCTTTGCGGGCACTTATCCAACTGAAGAGCAGCCTCGTGGATTTAATATCGATGCGACGGGACGATTTTTGATTTCGAGTGGACAAAAGTCCGACAGTATTTCGGTTAGCGAAATCGACCCAATTACCGGTAAGCTCACACAAATTGGCCGCTACCCAGTAGGAAAAGGCCCTATGTGGGTAACGGTACTTGCACGCTAAATTGCATGAAAAGATCCCTTTACGAATAAAGGGGTCTTTTACCCTTCGATCACTTTTCTTATTGCCCCTGTCACTTTACTCAGTTGTTCTGGTGAGATGATATAAGGTGGCATGACATAAATGAGCCGCCCAAACGGCCGGATCCATACCCCCTCAGCAACAAATTTTTTCTGTAGCTCAGCAGTATTGACAGACTGGTGCATCTCAACGACGCCAATCGCACCTAAAACGCGAACTTGCTTAACATCGGCATGGTGGGCAAGTGGTGTAAGCTCTTGAAAAAGTTGTTGTTCAATATTGGCGATGGTTTGCTGCCATGGGCTTTCACGCAATAATTGCAGACTCGCGTTGGCAACTGCGCAAGCTAAGGGATTCCCCATAAAGGTTGGCCCATGCATAAAGCATCCCGCTTCACCGTCACTAATCGTTTCTGCTACGTGACGAGTGGTTAAGGTTGCTGAAAGTGTCATATAGCCGCCAGTCAAAGCCTTTCCTAAACACATAATATCAGGGGAAATATTAGCATGGTTACAAGCAAATAATGCCCCAGTACGGCCAAAACCGGTGGCGATTTCATCCGCAATCAATAAGATCCCGTAGTAGTCACAAAGCTCGCGAACGCCTTTCAGATATTGAGGATGATAAATACGCATCCCACCAGCACCTTGAACAATCGGTTCTAGTATTATCGCCGCAATGTGTCGATGGTTCGCTGCCAATGCTTGCTTTATCGGTAATAAGTCATCATCATCCCATTGGTCATGAAAACCACATTGGGGGGCTGTGACAAAAATATGCGGAGGTAAATAACCTTTGTAGAGGCCATGCATAGAGTTGTCAGGATCACACACCGCCATCGCACCGAAGGTATCCCCATGATAACCATGACGTAACGTCAAAATACGCTGACGTTTTTCTCCTTTCGCTTGCCAGTATTGAAGCGCCATTTTTAGTGCAACTTCTACGGCCACTGAACCTGAATCAGCAAGAAAAACACATTCTAAAGGTTCAGGTGTGATGTCAACGAGTTGACGGCATAGATTGACGGCTGGGGGATGCGTAATACCCCCAAACATCACATGAGACATTTTTTGCAGTTGTTCTGTTGCTGCTTGGTTGAGCACAGGGTGATTGTAGCCGTGGATCGCAGCCCACCAAGAAGACATACCATCAACCAGTTTTTTTCCATCAGCCATAATGAGTTCTGCCCCTCTCGCCTCAACAATAGGATAGGCTGGGATTGGCTGGCTCATCGAGGTGTAGGGATGCCAAATATGTTTAGCATCGAAAGCAATATCTGAATTGTCCATTTATTTTATTGTCAACTTATTTTATTAAATTTGGTTGACATGATAACCGCAATATTTAAACTGGCAACGACTTTTTACGATGGAGAACTGCCGTGAGCGAATTAAAAAAGTGGACAACTAAACAGGCTAATGAATTGTTTTCTATGCCTTTCTTTGAACTTCTATTTCAAGCTCAGCAAGTGCATCGACAGCATTTTGATCCACAGCAGGTGCAAGTGAGTACTTTACTGTCAATCAAAACGGGCGCTTGCCCTGAAGATTGTAAATATTGTGCGCAAAGTGCTCGCTATAAAACAGGTTTAGAAACCGAACGTTTAATGGAAGTACAGCAAGTTCTTGAATCAGCAAAAAAAGCTAAGCAAGCAGGATCAACACGTTTTTGCATGGGGGCCGCTTGGCGTAACCCGCGTGAAAGAGATATGCCTTATCTTGAAATGATGGTGAAAGAGGTAAAATCTCTTGGCATGGAAACATGTATGACATTGGGCATGATTGACGATCATCAGGCTCAACGCCTCGCGCAAGCAGGCCTCGATTACTACAATCATAACCTTGATACCTCACCAGAATACTATGGCAACATTATTACCACGAGAACTTATCAAGACCGCTTAGATACCCTAGACAATGTACGTAATGCCGGCATTAAAGTTTGTTCTGGTGGAATTTTAGGTTTAGGAGAAAAAATTAGCGATCGGGCAGCATTATTAGTACAGCTTGCCAATTTACCTAAGCCGCCTGAAAGTGTGCCGATCAACATGTTGATGAAGGTTGAAGGGACGCCAATGGCTGATAACGACGATGTCGATCCATTTGATTTCATTCGAACTATTGCGGTTGCACGTATTATGATGCCAACCTCTTATGTACGCTTATCTGCTGGGCGTGAATACATGAATGAGCAAACTCAAGCATTGTGTTTTATGGCAGGAGCGAATTCAGTATTTTATGGTTGTAAGTTACTCACGACACCAAACCCAGATGAAAATAAAGATTTAGCACTATTCAGAAAATTGAATATTAACCCTGAACGTATTGAGGTTAATGAAGGCGACAATCAACAAGCCGCGCATTTAGCGGAAAAAATCCTTACCGCAGACAACCAACAGTTTTACAATGCGGCGATCTAATGAGCTGGCAATCTTTTATTCAAGCAGAGTTAAAACAGCGCCAGCAGAATGCGATTTGGCGCAAACGAACCTGTGTTGAGCATAATACGGGGCGTGAATTGCAGGTTGATGGCCATCAGTACCTGAATTTTTCAGGCAACGATTATTTAGGCCTAAGTCACCATCCCAAAGTCATTGAGGCTTGGCAGCAAGGCGCTGCTCAATATGGCACAGGCAGCGGTGGTTCAGGGCATGTTACAGGGTTCTCTTGTGCCCATTACCAGCTAGAAAATGCGCTGTCTGAATGGTTAGGCTATCCGAGAGCACTGCTCTTTATCTCTGGTTTTGCGGCAAATCAAGCGGTAATCACCGCTTTGATGACCCAAGATGACCGCATTTTAGCCGATAAACTTAGCCATGCATCGATCCTTGAAGCAGCAATGTTATCTCGCGCTACTTTACGGCGTTTTACCCACAATAACCCGCTATCACTAGAAAAATTGCTCGCTCCTCCAGCAAAAGGGAAAACGCTTGTCATTACTGAAGGTGTTTTTAGTATGGACGGTGACTGTGCGCCGCTCACTGAATTGCAGCGGCTTGCCACACAGCATAATGCATGGCTTATGGTGGATGATGCACATGGTATTGGCGTGCGAGGGCGAGAAGGGCGCGGTAGTTGTGATGTTGATGGTATTAAACCCGAACTGCTGATTGTCACCTTCGGCAAAGCTTTTGGTTTGAGTGGTGCCGCGGTTTTGTGTGATGAAGCTACCGCAGATTATTTTATCCAAGCAGCTCGCCATCTTATTTATAGTACATCAATGCCACCGGCTCAGGCTATTGCACTATCAGCGGCTCTACAACAGATCCGTAACGCTGATGACGAGAGGGAACGGCTTAATCAGCATATTGCGTATTTTAGAAAAAATCGTCAGTTGAGTGGTATGCAATTAGCGAATTCATCGATGGCAATCCAACCGCTCATTGTTGGTGATAATGATGACAGTATTCAGCTTTCTAATTATCTTCGGCAAAAAGGGCTCTGGGTGCAAGCGATCCGCCCGCCTACTGTCCCGCCCGGAAGTGCACGATTACGCATTACTCTGAGTGCGGCTCATCGCCAACAAGATATAGACCAACTGTTGGAGGCGCTACATGGTTTTGCCATTAAGTGATGAAAAGCAAAAAATTGCCTCTGCGTTTGGTAAAGCGGCAAAGCGCTATGATTCGATAGCGTATTATCAGCAAAACAGCGGTCACCAATTATTGGATTTATTAGCCTCAGCGCAGGTAAATTTAAGTGATAAAAAAGTGATTGATGTTGGCTGTGGAACGGGATTTTTCAGCCAAATTATCAAAAGACAAGGCGCTGAAGTCACCGCATTAGATTTGTCATTAGGCATGTTAGAGGTTGCTCGCGATAAAAAGGCCGCTGCACAATATATTTGTGCAGATATGGAATTACTGCCTTTTGCCGACCAAACCTTCGATATCGTTTTTTCTAATTTAGCGATCCAGTGGTGCTCAAACTTATCACAAGCGTTAACGGAATTACATCGAGTGACCAAAAGTGGGGGCGTTATTGTATTTACGACTCTTGCGAAAGGCTCACTGTCTGAATTATCACAAGCTTGGGCTAAGTTAGATGGCTATTCACATGTGAATGAGTTTTTGAGCTTTGAGCTGATTACGGCGAGCTGCCAGCCATGGAAGCATCAATTACTGCTTCAGCCCGATAAACTGTATTTTCCTGATTTAGCTCGCTTGTTGAATTCATTAAAAGGGATAGGCGCGACGCATCTTACGGCAGGACGCCAAGGTGGATTGATGACAAGGCAACGATTACAGCAACTCACACATGCCTACCCAGCGTCAGTGAACGGCCTAGAACTGACTTATCAAACTGTATTTGGAATAATTTATCGTGATTAAAACCTTTTTTGTGACTGGCACCGATACTGAAGTCGGCAAAACGGTAGCCAGTTGTGCATTGCTACAAGCCGCTAATCAATTAGGTTATCAAACTGCGGGTTATAAGCCTGTCGCTTCAGGTAGCGAGCAGACGGCACAAGGGCTACGCAATAGTGACGCACTCTTTTTACAGGCAAACAGTACACTGCCATTAACTTACCAAGAAGTGAATCCGATTGTATTTGAAGCACCAACGTCTCCGCATATTATTAGTGAAAAAGTCGGGCAACCAATCGCGTTTTCGGTAATGACTGATGGATTAAAACAGTTGCAATCAAAAGCCCAATGGGTGTTAGTTGAAGGGGCTGGCGGTTGGTATACGCCACTATCAGCACACCACAGTTATGCCGATTGGGTGGTTGAGCAACAATTGCCTGTGATCATGGTTGTTGGTATCAAGTTAGGCTGTATTAATCATGCGTTGTTAACAGCGCAGGCCATCGCGCAATCAGGACTAAAATTGGTGGGGTGGATAGCTAATGAGGTCGAGCCAGCAGGAACCTATCAAGCAGAATATTTAGAGACGTTACACCGCACGATCAATGCCCCATGTCTTGGTACAATTCCCTATCAAAATAGCGATACATTTTTGGATGTTGGTCAGTATATTGATGTGAGACGGTTGCTGACAGCGTTGTGATGAGTGCTAAAGAGTGGGAATATTTAAATGCCAAAAAAATCCACAATAAAGTGGATTTTTTGTTTTGCAGTGTTCGCAGGTATTGTTGGAAACATACTGACGAACACCAGTTGTTTCGCCATGACACTTGCATGTTCCGTGTTGCCATTAAAGCATGACATGTTCTATCTCATGGATCTTACTGAATAATTTTTTATGTTTCTGTTTGTACAGTGTAAAAAGTGATTCTGGATCGTTAATCCGCCATTTTTGTCAACTCTGATCCTGTAAACCAGAATAAATATTGTTTTTGTGATAAATTCTGCGTAAAAAAATTTTCACTGAATTGCCATTTTTCTGTCATTTATTTGGTCTATGTGGTTTTTAGAGTAGAACGGAAACGCACTATCTTAAAGGGATTGCAGAGTTATCCACTATTTCTGTGGATAACCTTGTGAATTAGATCTAAAAAAACAACCGTATCCAAGGTGACAAGCGGCTTTGCCTTTATTTGATGTGATTTCAGACTCATAAATAATCATATTGAAATACAATAAGTTAAATAAAATCAATACGCAATTTTTTATTTGAGATAAGAGCAGAAATGGCATCAGCATAAAATATATAAATAACGTTAGGTCAAGTAAAATTTTGGGGATAACCTAACGCTATCCACAATAAAATTTGTGCTAGAGAAATTTTAAATTCAGTACTTGAAGCTGGTTTTTTATCCAGTATTATAAGGGAATGATCGTTTAAGAGGCGTGGGTAATGAGTAAAGTATTTAAATTGTATTCTGATTTTCAACCAGGAGGAGACCAACCAGAAGCCATTCGTCGGCTTTCTGAAGGGTTGGAAGATGGCCTAGCTCATCAAACCTTACTTGGTGTAACGGGTTCAGGTAAAACCTTTACTATTGCCAATGTGATTGCCAAAGAAAACCGTCCAACCATGTTGATGGCACACAACAAGACGTTGGCTGCACAATTGTATAGCGAAATGAAAGCTTTCTTCCCTGATAATGCAGTCGAATATTTCGTTTCTTATTATGATTATTATCAGCCTGAAGCTTATGTTCCGAGTTCAGACACTTTTATTGAAAAAGATGCCTCTGTTAACGAGCATATTGAACAAATGCGTTTGTCAGCCACAAAGGCCTTACTGGAACGACGTGATGTGATTGTTGTGGCTTCTGTTTCTGCCATCTATGGTCTTGGTGATCCGGATAGCTATTTAAAAATGATGTTGCATCTAACCGATGGCATGATTATCGATCAACGCGCTATTTTGCGCCGCTTAGCGGATCTACAATATACACGTAATGATCAAGCTTTTACTCGGGGAACATTTCGCGTACGCGGTGAAGTTATCGATATCTTCCCCGCGGAATCAGATGAATATGCGCTACGGGTTGAATTATTTGATGAAGAAGTTGAGCGGCTATCTTTATTTGATCCTTTGACAGGCCAGATCCAACATCGTGTGCCTCGTTTTACCGTTTACCCTAAAACCCACTATGTCACTCCTAGAGATCGGATCTTAGAAGCGATGGAGCAAATCAAGGTGGAGCTGGCTGATAGACGTAAAGTGCTACTCGAAAATAATAAACTTTTAGAAGAGCAACGCATTACCCAGCGAACTCAGTTCGATCTTGAAATGATGAATGAACTTGGCTATTGCTCTGGGATTGAAAACTATTCACGCTATTTATCTGGTCGAGCTCCCGGAGAACCACCTCCAACCTTATTTGATTATCTTCCCGCAGATGGCCTATTGGTGGTGGATGAATCTCACGTCACCATTCCACAAATTGGTGCTATGTATAAGGGAGACCGTTCTCGTAAAGAAACGTTGGTAGAATATGGTTTCCGTTTACCTTCTGCACTGGATAACCGGCCAATGCGCTTTGAAGAGTTTGAAGCGTTGGCGCCACAAACGATTTATGTCTCAGCAACACCGGGTAACTACGAGATAGAAAAATCGGGCTCTGAAGTGATAGAGCAGGTGGTTAGGCCAACAGGATTATTGGATCCCATTATTGAGGTGCGTCCAGTCGCGACTCAGGTTGATGATTTACTTTCCGAAATTCGCATACGCGCCCAGAAAAATGAACGTGTGTTGGTCACCACACTGACAAAACGGATGGCTGAAGATTTAACAGAATACCTTGAAGAGCATGGGGAGCGCGTTCGCTACCTTCACTCTGATATTGATACAGTTGAACGTGTTGAAATTATTCGTGATTTACGGCTTGGTGAATTTGATGTTTTAGTCGGGATCAACTTGCTTAGAGAAGGTCTTGATATGCCAGAGGTCTCACTAGTGGCGATTTTGGACGCGGATAAAGAAGGCTTTTTACGTTCAGAACGCTCATTGATTCAGACAATAGGACGCGCTGCTCGTAACTTAAATGGTAAAGCGATTTTGTATGGCGATAAAATTACCAATTCGATGGAAAAAGCCATCAAAGAAACGGAACGACGCCGAGCTAAGCAGATCGCCTTTAACGAGCAGCATGGTATTGTTCCTCAAGGGCTGAATAAAAAAGTCGGCGATATTCTACAAATCGGCCACAAAGTGGGCGGAAAATCGAAAGGGCGCAATAAAGAGAATACGAAAATTGATCATCGCGATGATATCCAATTGCTATCAACAAAAGAATTGGAGCAACGTATTTCACAGCTTGAGGCTCAGATGTATAAACATGCTCAAGACTTGGAATTTGAAGCGGCTGCAAATGTTCGCGATCAATTACAAGAACTCAGAGAACGTTTTATTGCTAATTCATGATGAGATAACGTTAACCACGAGATGCCTTTCTCGTGGTTAACTTCAGAGCGTTTGAGTGGCAAATTGTCGACGGCTATACGAATGATTAAAGTAGTTGTACTGTTTCTTCAATCGCTCGCAAAAGCAATTTGCGGTCGTGACGATAAGGGATATCGTCGGCTTCTAACACACGCTGTGTTACTAAACGTTCATGGCGAATAGGTTCAATATTGGTTCTTGGGCCAACGATGACGGCATTAATTTTTTGGCAGCCAATATGTTGTTCCATCATCAGTAACTTTTCTTTTAAGGTTAGACTGGCAGCAGAGGTACTGAGTTCTTTACCAAGGTTGCCAATATAAATCATAGGGGCTTTACATTCACGTAATGCATCGGTGATGTCATCAAGCAGCAATAAGGGCATTAGGCTAGTAAAGAAGCTGCCTGGGCCGATTAAAATCAAGTCAGATTGGTGAATTGCTTCAACCGCTTCTGCGGTGGCTTTGACTCTGGGGTATAAACGTAGCTCTTGAGGCAATTCAACTAAAGCATCAACATTCACTTCGCCATAGACTTCATTCCCCATATCATCTATTGCCATCAAATCCACAGGGGATTCAGACATAGGAATGAGTTTTGCATCCACTTTTAGCATATTGCGGATCAAATTGATGGCATCAAGGGGGCGAACACTGAGGTGATCTAATGACTTTAACATTAGGTTACCTAAATTATGTCCAGAGAGTTCACCATTCCCACTAAAGCGATATTCGAACATAGCTGAGGCAATTGAAGGTTCTGTGATTAGTTGGTTGAGACAGTTACGCATATCTCCCCAAGCGATGCCGCCTTCTGCTCGACGGATACGACCAGTCGACCCACCGTTATCGGTAGTGGTAACAATGCCTGTTAATCGAGAACCTAAAGATGAGAGAGAAGACATTACACGACCAAGCCCATGTCCGCCCCCAAGAGCGACAACATGCCTAAAATCAGTCAGACTACTATTCGGCATAGTGTTCCTATATCAGTTATTTTCCAGCGCCATGGCTATTATACAGTGTTCTCGTTAGTGAGATGTAATTTAAACGAAAAACGGCGCGATTTGTCACGTTTAACACAAAACCGCGTTAATCTATCACAAAACCCTGGTTTGGGTTCATTTATCATCATTATTCACAGTAAAAATTTAAAATTATGATGAGTTAAAAATTAATTATCTCATCGGGTTATTTGTGATAATCAAGAAAGGATCAATAATTGTGTTAAACCTAAATTCAGATTGCTCTTAATTAACTAAAAAAACGATAATTGAAGTGATTTTCTTATCATCTTCAAATCTTTTCAAAATGTTCAAAATACATTTACCCACATACGTCATGACATTAAATTTATATTGGATTAACAAATGCATAACTAAATGCTAAGTCGTTGTATAATATATTATATATCGAAATTCAAATTCGCTTTTTGCTTTTATTTACGCTAAAATCCCTACATATAATAAGTGAACAAAGTAAACAATGTTGAGAGCTCATTCGCCACGTTAACTTGATTCGCTTATAGATAAAAACTCCTAGCCTTTGTGTCTAAGTTCGCGCTAACGAATATGATGCTTTGGCCGTGGTCTTTGAACCACCAGGGTGCAAGATAGAAATGTCTGCATCTCCCGTATTTGGAAAGGTGTCATTATGCAGCAGCTTGTCGATCAATTTGCTCGGAAATTTTACTATCTCCGCCTATCTATTACTGATGTGTGCAACTTTCGTTGTACCTATTGTCTCCCTGATGGTTACAAACCTAGTGGTCGCCACGAGTTCCTTTCGCTGAGTGAAATTCAGCGTGTTAGCCGTGCTTTTGCTGAATTAGGAACAGAAAAAGTCCGTATCACAGGTGGTGAGCCGACGATGCGTAAAGACTTTACCGATATTATCGCTGCGATAAACGAAAATAAATCAATAAAGAAAATTGCGGTTACCACCAATGGCTATCGTATGGCGCGTGATGTGCAGCAATGGAAAGAGGCGGGGCTTGGTGCGATTAATGTCAGTGTCGACAGCTTAGATCCTCGTCAATTTGCGGCCATTACAGGCCAAGACAAATTTTATCAAGTCATGCAAGGCATTGATGCAGCCTTTGACGCTGGTTTTAAGCAAGTCAAAGTCAATGCGGTGTTGATGAAAAACGTCAACGATATCGCACTCAAATCATTTTTAAATTGGATTAAGCATCGTCCTATTCAATTGCGTTTCATTGAATTAATGGAAACGGGGGAAGGCAGTGATCTTTTTAACCGTTACCATATTTCGGGAGAAACGATTCGTGACCGCCTTATTGAAGAAGGTTGGTACAGTGTACCCCGTGCACGGAGCGATGGTCCCGCACAAGTATTTAGCCACCCTGATTACCTAGGGGAAATTGGCCTTATCATGCCTTATGAAAAAGATTTCTGCCAAAGTTGTAACCGCTTACGCGTTTCTTCATTGGGAAATCTTCATCTGTGTTTATTTGGTGAGAATGGCATACCACTACGTGATTTGCTCAGCGATGACAACCAAAATGAAGCACTGAAAGCACGTATTCAAAGTGGATTACAATTCAAGCGAGAAACCCATTTCTTGCATATGGGCGACAGCGGCATTACCCCTAATTTATCGGTAATTGGCGGCTAACCCATTTTTGATTTTTTCAGGAGAAAATATGTCACAACTGACTCACATCAATGCGTCGGGTGAAGCGCATATGGTGGATGTTTCTGCAAAAGCGGAAACAGTCCGTGAAGCGAAGGCGGAGGCTTTTGTTACCATGAATGCAGACACCTTATCCATGATTATTGAAGGAAGTCATCATAAAGGTGATGTTTTTGCAACAGCCCGCATCGCAGGGATCCAAGCAGCCAAAAAAACATGGGAATTGATCCCGCTATGCCATCCTTTGTTACTCACCAAAGTGGAAGTAACTCTCCAAGCCTTGCCTGAAACAAATCAAGTACGTATTGAATCTTGCTGCCGTTTGACAGGGAAAACGGGGGTGGAAATGGAGGCACTAACGGCAGCGTCTGTTGCGGCTTTAACCATCTATGATATGTGTAAAGCGGTGCAAAAAGACATGGTTATTGGCCCGGTTCGTTTATTGGAAAAAACAGGCGGCAAATCAGGTCATTTTAAGGTGGATGCATGATTAAAGTCCTTTTTTTTGCTCAGGTGCGTGAATTAGTTGGTACAGATTGCCTTGAGTTATCAGAACATTATCCAACTGTTGAAGCGCTACGCCAATCCCTATCTAAACGTGGTGATCGCTGGGCACTCGCGTTAGAGGATGGTAAGTTGCTATCGGCGGTAAACCAATCTTTTGTTGCCACAGATCATCCTTTGAACGACGGTGATGAAGTGGCTTTTTTCCCTCCAGTGACAGGGGGATAAGATGAAAAATACCCATATTGCCGTTCAAACAGAAAATTTCAGCGTGGGTGAGCAATACGAATGGCTTGCAGAGTGTGATAGCGACGGAGCAGTGGTCACCTTTACTGGTAAAGTGAGAAATCACAATTTAGGCGACAGTGTTGCGGCATTAACACTTGAACACTATCCCGGAATGACGGAAAAAGCGTTAACCCAGATAGTAGTAGAAGCACGACAACGTTGGGAATTACAACGCGTTAGTGTGATCCATCGTGTGGGAACTTTACAACCGGGTGAAGAAATTGTTTTTGTTGGTGTCACTAGCGCTCATCGTGCAGCCGCATTCCAAGCTGCTGAATTTATAATGGATTATTTGAAAACCAAAGCCCCATTTTGGAAGAAAGAAACGTTGCCTAATAATGAACGTTGGGTTGAGGCAAAAGAGAGTGATGAGGCCAGTGCAGAGCGCTGGTAATCATCTGGATTTCTTATTGAGTTTTGAGTTTGTTGAATGTTAATGTCAATAAATTGTGATAAACTTTGCAAGATATTGTCTGGCTACGGCACATTGCTGTGGTCGTTTCTTACTAATGTATGAAGGGTAACCATCATGGATCGATTCGATCAACGTAATGATTCTCTTGTCCAGCGCAGCAGTGCCACCATTCAGACATTTATGTCTCAGGTGTATGGATGGATGACCGTTGGCCTGTTACTGACGGCTTTTGTCGCTTGGTACACGTTGGGTCTTTTACTCGAAGGTAAAATAATGCTAAGCCAAGGTCTTATTATCGGCTTAGTTGTTGTTCAGTTTGGTCTCGTACTTGGCTTATCATTCCTACTACCAAAAATGAGTGGAATGGTTGCAACGGGCATGTTTATGCTCTACTCAATGCTAACGGGCGTGACACTTTCTGTGATCCTTGCGGTATATACGCAAGAGTCAGTTGTCGGTACCTTTATTATCACAGCGGTGATGTTTGGGGCACTTAGCTTCTATGGCTATACCACTAAACGCAGCTTATCGGGTATGGGTAACTTCCTGTTTATGGCATTGATAGGCTTGATCGTAGCATCACTGGTTAATATCTGGATGCAAAGCTCTGCAATGTACTGGGTGATTACTTATGCGGGTGTGTTAATTTTCGCTGGTTTAACCGCATATGACACTCAAAAGCTGAAAGAAATGGGTGCACAAATTGATGTCGAAGATAAAGAAAATATGCGTAAATTCGCTATTTTAGGTGCATTGAACCTGTATCTGGACTTCATCAACCTGTTCTTGATGTTACTCCGTATTTTCGGAGACCGTCGCTAATTTAGCGGTTTTGCGTATCGTGGTTAGCTGATACGTGAATAGATAAAGTAAAAGAACATAAACCCTTGTTATGGTTTAACCAACAAGGGTTTTTTATTGCTTGTCGATCATAAAAAACAAGTGAATGAGAGCATCTAAGCTATTTTCTTGCGAAATAGATAATAAGCAATGGAGCTGGTTATCACCGATATGAAGAGTAACGGCCATAAACTGTGCCAAATAATATTGAAATCAGCATCTTTGAGGTAAATTTGTTTGGTTATTTCCGTAAAGTGGCGAATCGGATTTACCCAAGTGATATCTTGTAGCCATACAGGCATGTTTTCTACTGGAGAGATATAGCCCGATAGCAAAACAGCGGGCATCATAAAGACAAATACGCCAATGAAAGCTTGCTGCTGTGTTGAGCATAATGCTGAAATTAACAAGCCAAACCCTACCAAAGATAAGCCATAGAAAATCATGGTCGCATAAAAAAGAGGGAGGGAGCCTGCAAAAGGTATTTGATAGCAAAAGATACCAATCACTAAGACTAATGTAGCTTGTGCTGTTGCGATAATCAGCGCAGGAACCGCTTTACCGATAAAAATTTGCCAAGTGGTAAGGGGTGAGACAAGTAATTGATCGAGAGTGCCTTGCTCTGCTTCACGGGCAATCGATAGCGAGGTAACAATTAACACCCCAATAGTAGTAATTAACGCAACCAATGATGGCACAATAAACCATTTGTAATCGAGATTGGGGTTATACCAGTTGCGTACTATTAACTCACTATTATTGGCTAAAGGTTTTCCCGCAGTCAGTTCATGTTGATACTGCTGAACAATTTGTTGGATATAATTAGCCGCAATTTGTGCACTATTAGAATTACGGCCATCAAGCAGCAACATCATATTGGCAGTATGTTGGCTATCTATGTCTCCACTAAAATTCTGCCCAAAGCGTACGACTAACAAGCTTTCACGGTTATCCAGTGTTTCACGAATCTCATGTTCATTTTTAAGTAATAGAACCTTTGAGAAGGCCTCCGCCTTAGCCAAGCGTTGAGTTAGCTCTATGGCGTGTTGACCACCATCTTGGTCAAAAATCGCAATGGTTGTATTGGTTACCTCTAATGTTGCCGCAAGCGGAAATAAGATCATTTGGAAAATAACCGGCATGATCAAAATGATCCGTGTTTGCTTTTCTTGTAATAAAGATTGCAACTCTTTCATGATCAAGGTGTATAAGCGATAAAACATAGCAAATCCTTATCAATCAAGGCGTCGGCGCGTTTTCCATGCCGTTAAACCAATAAATAAAATGGCGGAAGCAATAAGTAGCAGTAAGTCGGTGAGTAAAACAATATAGATATCACCGGCTAAAAATAGCGTCTGTAGACTACTGACAAAATAGCGCGCTGGAATAAAGTAGGTCACGATTTGAATAACTATAGGCATACTTGATATTTCAAAAATAAAGCCTGACAGCATGATTGCTGGTAAAAATGCCGCATTTAAGGCAACCATAGCGGCATTAAATTGGTTACGGGTGATCGTTGAGATCAGTAAGCCCATCCCCAGCGCCGTCGCTAAATAGAGGCTCGTGATCAAAAACAGGACTAGGAGAGAACCTCGATAAGGGACATCTAGCACCAAGGTCGTGACGACCATACAGAGGATCATCACAAAAGAGCCAAGAATCTGATAGGGTAATAGTTTCGACAGTAATAGCTCGGTACGAGTAATTTGCGTAGAAAGTAAGGCTTCCATTGTGCCTCGTTCCCACTCTCGAGCTACAACTAATGAGGTTAAAATCGCGCCGACAACGGTCATGATAATACTGATTGCACCGGGTATAATAAAATGCTGGCTAATCGCTGCTTCGTTGAACCAGTAACGCATATTTAGATCAATAAGTGGTTCTGTTGAATAGCCTTTATTTTCACCTTGTTGCACTAACCATGTATGCCAAACACCTTTCGTGTAGGCCTGCACAAAGTTGGCGGTATTAGGTTCACTGCCGTCGGTAATCACTTGTATGGCGGCATGTCCTTCAGGCCGTAATAGCTGTTGTGAAAAATCAACGGGAACTACAACGATGCCGCGAATTTCTCCTGCTTGCATTTTATCAATCAATAATTGTCGGTTATCACTCACTGTGGCATCAATAAAAGGAGAGCCTGTGAAAGTATCAACCAGCTCTCGCGCTTCATGGCTTTGTTGATCCATTAATATGCCAATTCGCAATTGGCTTGAATCTAAATTTATGCCGTAGCCAAAGATAAATAGCAGCATCAATGGGATGACGACAGCGATTAATGCACTGCTTGGATCGCGCACAATCTGTTTGCTTTCTTTAATGCATAATGCTTTGAGTCTACGCCAAGAAAAATGAGACGCATTAGCGGTCATTGTTCCTCCTGCTGTTTATCATAGTCGAGTATCAGCTCAATAAAGGCATCTTCCATTGAAGGGTTCGGATTCGCTTCTGTGGCAACTTGTTGTTTTAAGGCATCAGGGGTACCTGCTGCAATAATTTTGCCACGATACACTAACCCAATTCGATCACAGTATTCCGCTTCATCCATGAAATGGGTTGTGACCATGACGGTGACTCCTTTATCTACCATTCCATTGATATGTAACCAAAATTCACGCCGAGTGAGAGGGTCAACACCTGAAGTTGGTTCATCAAGAAATAAAATATCAGGCTCATGCATCAATGAACAAGCCAGTGCCAGTCGTTGCTTAAAACCAAGTGGTAGAGAATCTGTTATTTGATGCAGTATGGGGGTGAAATTAAAAGCTTCAACCATTTCAGCGATTTTTTGAACTTGATGTTTGCCATGTAGGCCATAAACCCCTGAAAAAAATTTCAGATTTTGTCCGACCTTTAAATTGCTATAGAGAGAAAACTTTTGGGCCATATAGCCTAAGTGTTGTCGTGCCTTATCTGAGCTAGTTTTTAAATCCATCCCTAAGACCAAAGCTTGCCCTTCCGTGGGTTTCATTAACCCACACATCATTTTAAAAGTGGTTGATTTTCCTGCGCCATTAGGGCCGAGTAAGCCAAAGATTTCGCCGCGTTTTACTTGGAAATTCACCGTGTCCGTTGCAGCAAAGTCACCAAATTTTTTGGTAAGGTTACGTGCTTCAATAACGGTTTCACTGGGGTTTGCAGGAATTTGAGGCATGATAGCCGCTAGCTCTGAGCGATGAGATGGCCCTCCACCCAATAAATCAATAAAGGCATCTTCGAAACGAGGCTCTGCTTCAACAAGTTTACCATTAGGTATATTCAAGCCTTGTAATAGTGATTCTTTAGATGCGTTTTCTTTTAAAATCAAACGAATGTATCGACCTTGAATAACCCCATCGGTCGTTTCAGGAAGTACAAGGGCATCTTGTAAAACGGTGCGTTTATTTTCGGCAGGAACCTCTAATAAATATGAGCGCCCGACCATTTTTTGGGTCAGTGTTTGTGGTTGTCCTGAAAAAAGTAGCTTACCTTGGTTTAGTAATAAAACATTTTTGCATTGCTGGGCTTCATCAAGATAGGACGTACTCCATAGGATCAACATGCCCTCATCAGCTAAGGTATGAACCATCTGCCACAATTCCCGCCGTGCTATCGGGTCGACTCCCACTCCGGGTTCATCCAAAAGAAGCACTTTAGGTTTACCTATCAGTGTGCAGGCTAATCCCAATTTTTGCTTCATTCCACCTGATAATTTCCCCGCTAGCCTATGAGTAAAACGGGTTAAATCGGTAAAGCTGAGTAGTTGTTGATAGGTTTTTTGGCGCTCTTCTCCAATAACGCCACGTAAATCAGCATATAAATCGAGGTTTTCTTGGACGGTTAAATCTTCATATAAACCAAACTTCTGTGGCATATATCCCAAGTTAGCATGAACTTGTACACTATCCGCGATAGGATCTAACCCCATTAGGCTGATTGAGCCAGAATCTGGTTTTAATAAACCAGCAAGCATTCTCATCAGCGTCGTTTTTCCTGCTCCATCAGGACCAACTAACCCAGTGACTGAACCGCCATAGATTTCAGTGGTTAAGCGTTCTACTGCCGGCGAATCCAGTCCTATAAATGTCTTTTCGACCTCTTGAAGACGAATATGATAATCTGATTCACTCATCATACACTCTTATTACTGCTCTTGAGGGAAACGAATAGTGACAGGCATTCCTTGACGTAAAGCATCATCAGGATTGCTGACAATAATACGTAATCGATACACAAGGTCAGTGCGTAGTTCAGGCGTTTGGACGCTTTTCGGCGTAAATTCAGCGGTTGGTGAGACAAAGCCAATGGTGCCATGGTAAGGTGCATCAGGGCGGCTATCTGTGTAGAGTAAAACTTCTTTGCCGGGAACGGCCATACCCAAATTGGGCTCATTCACATAAGCTCTAGCCCAAACAGGGCTTGTTAGAGTGACACTAAAGACGGTATTCCCAGCCCCGACAATAGTGCCTGGTTCGATTGCTCGAGTAAGAATGGTGCCATCGGAAGGGGCTGTCAAAATGGTATCTTGTAAATCTAATTCGGCTTGTGCAACAGCCGCTTCCGCTTGTAACCATTCACCACGAGCGGCTTCTATTTCCTCTTTACGGAATCCACTCTGATATTGATTCAATTTATCTTGTGCTGCTTTCAAAGCTGCAAGAGCTTGATTACGATTCGTTTTAGCATTATCCAATTCATTGGCGGAGATAACGTGGGATGCTGCTAACCCTTTTTGACGTTGATAAAAACTTTCTGCGTATTGCCATGCCGCTTGTTTTTGCGCGACTTCCGCTTCAACTTGTGCAACTTCTTGAGTTCGATAACCTTTTTCCTTCATGGCTAGTTGCGCTTTGGCACTATCCCTGATCCCTTTAGCTTTATTCAACGCATTGATATAAGGAGCTTTATCAAGCTCCCCGAGTGTTTGACCTTGGGTAACGCGCGCGCCTTCATCAACATTCAAAGACGCGAGCTTCCCACCTACACGAAAGCCTAGATTAACGGTTCGTACGTCAATATTGCCATATAAGGTTAATGTTTTATCTTGTTGTGATTGATACCAATAATAGCCACCAGCCGCGATCCCGATTACTATGACAATAAGAATAAAAAAGACAGAACGACGTTTACTGTTCATAATTAACCTTATTTCGTGTAAATATTGTGATTTAAAAGAGATAGAACAATAATCTATAACCAATTTTTATAGATTAATCATATCACTTTTTACCTTCTTTGCGATGGCGTAAACCTTCTAATAATATATTGGTGTGCTCTATCAGTACCTGATTGATAATTTTATACTCCTCTTCATTAATGTGTTTCCAGCCTGTTTGCCGAAGGAGTGTCTCTCTTGCGATACGGAATGAGAGCGTTTCCCCCAAAATGGCATGGGTCTGAATTAACGTGGTTAATTTGTTCGGATCGGAGCCTATATAGATAGCAATAAGCCGATTCAATTTAGTGTAAATAGGACCTAGAGCCTGTTCATGGATAATCGTATAAGCTTCAGTGGGATTGAGCTGTTCTCTAGCAAGTATCCGTGAAAAGCTAAGGTTCTTTTTTTCTAATTGGAAGTAGTTGTAACCTACTAAGATTTTTTGCAAATGCGTAATGGCTTCATCAGGCGAGGGTGCCGGTTGACGAAGGTAAGTATCTATTTCTGAAATATTTTCACTAAAATTTTCTTTTATTGTATCTGCAATCAATTGTGCTACAGCTAGGTATAGACCCTCTTTTGAACCAAAGTAATACGAAATAGCAGCAATATTTTGGCCTGAAACCTGAGCAATTTTGCGGGTTGTTGCTCCATCCAGACCTAATTCACCATAGACATCAGCAGCCGAATATAACAACTGCACTTTGGCGTTTTCTCCTCTATGAGTTGATGGTGTATTTATGGTCATGAAATTTCCTTAAACAGTTAAAATTAAATATTAACTTAACTAGCGCTATGCAGCTTTTTGCTTTCCGCACTGACGGAAAACGATATATTGCAGTGTGTAATAGTTATATATACTATATTCAAGTAATTTTGTATTAATTTATTTTATAAACTAAATTAATATACTTATTAGGAACAAATAATGTTACAATTTTTGCAATAGCACGGCAGTTTGCACCTTTATCCTTCTACATGATCCTTCCCCTCGAACTGCCTCTGATTATTCAGAGTGGTGAAGCCCGGAGTAATTTAAGTTGACTAGTTTTTCAGACCTCGCATTAAACGAGGAAATTCTGCTTGCCATCAATGAGTTAGGCTATGAATCACCGACGCCAATTCAGCAGCAAGCTATCCCGGCAGTTCTTGCTGGCCATGACTTATTAGCAAGCGCCCAGACAGGAACGGGAAAAACCGCGGGCTTTACGTTACCTATTTTGCAGAAATTGATCTCCACTCCCCGCACAGGGAAAGATCGTAAACCCATTCGAGCATTGATTTTGACGCCTACCCGTGAATTGGCTGCTCAAGTTGCTGAAAATGTTAAAGAATATAGCCGCCATTTGAAGGTTCGCTCCTTTGTGGTCTTTGGGGGGGTCAGCATTAACCCTCAAATGATGAAATTACGTGGTGGTGTTGAAATCTTGATTGCGACACCCGGACGTTTACTCGATTTAGAACATCAAAATGCGGTTAATTTATCCCAAGTTGAAATTTTTGTTCTTGATGAAGCTGACCGCATGTTGGATATGGGATTTATTCATGATATTCGCCGTGTTATCAATAAATTGCCTAAGAAACGCCAAAATTTGCTGTTTTCAGCGACGTTCTCTGATGAAATTAAACAGCTAGCGAATAAGCTATTAGATAACCCAATTACTATTGAAGTCGCTCCCCGTAATTCAGCCTCTGAACAAGTCACCCAATTTGTGCATCATGTTGATAAAAAACGTAAAGCGGAACTTTTATCCTACATGATCGGTCGTGATAATTGGCAACAGGTGCTCGTGTTTACGCGTACAAAACATGGCGCGAACCGACTTGCTGAGCATCTTAATAAAGATGGAATAAAAGCCGCTGCAATCCATGGAAACAAAAGCCAAGGTGCACGTACACGCGCCCTAGCAGACTTTAAATCAGGTGACATACGTGTCTTAGTGGCTACAGACATTGCTGCGCGTGGTTTGGATATCGAACAGCTTCCTTACGTCGTTAACTTCGAACTGCCTAATGTGGCGGAAGACTATGTTCACCGTATTGGTCGTACAGGACGAGCAGAAGCAACGGGAATGGCGGTATCACTAGTTTGTGTGGATGAAGTTAAGTTATTAAAAGATATAGAAAAATTATTGAAAAAATCCATCCCCGTTATGGCGATTGATGGTTATGAGCCCGACCCTTCAATTAAGCCTGAACCTATTCAGAAAGGCCCTCAGCGCAATAATGAGAGACGTAGCGGTAGCGGTAAGCGCCATACCACGTCTGCGAAGCCTCGCCGTGAACGCACCGAGAATACGAAAAGTAAGCCGGCAACTTCTGGTTCACCGTGGAAAAAATCACAAAAGAAAGTGCGTCAGGGGCATGGTGAAGGCTAATGCGTGTTGTTCTGGCTCCAATGGAAGGCGTTCTCGATTCTCTGGTACGTTCGCTACTCAGTGAGGTCAATGATTATGACCTCTGTATTACCGAGTTTGTGCGTGTTGTCGATACTCTACTTCCTGCGAAAACGTTTTATCGATTATGCCCAGAACTACGTCATGGGAGTCGTACACCGTCGGGAACATTAGTACGCGTACAACTATTGGGCCAGCATCCGCAATGGCTCGCGGAAAACGCGGCTAGAGCGGTTTCTTTAGGTTCATGGGGGGTTGATCTTAATTGTGGATGTCCCTCTAAAACGGTCAATGGACATGGTGGCGGAGCGACATTACTGAAGCAGCCTGAATTGATCTACCGTGCAGCGAAAGCTATGCGTGAGGCTGTTCCAAAGGAGCTCCCTGTGTCTGTTAAAGTAAGATTAGGTTGGGATAGTAGCCAGCTTTGCTATGAAATTGCCGATGCAGTTGAACAGGCAGGCGCGACAGAGCTCACAGTACATGGGCGAACCAAGGAAGATGGTTATCGAGCCGAGAAAATTAATTGGCAAGCTATTGGTGATATTCGTCAGCGTTTATCGATCCCCGTTATTGCTAATGGCGAAATTTGGGATTATGAAAGCGCTCAACGCTGCCTTGAAATGACAGGCTGTGATGCCATTATGATTGGCCGAGGTGCCTTGAATACGCCGAATCTTAGCCATGTGGTGAAAGCAAACCAGCCTAAAATGCCTTGGGAACAAGTTGGGAAGCTACTCTTAAAGTACACTGAGTTAGAGAAACAAGGAGATACAGGGCATTACCACGCTGCTCGTATCAAACAGTGGTTAGGTTATTTACGCAAAGAATATGAGCAGGCCAACCTATTATTCTCACATATTAGAGCACTAAAAACTGCCAATCAGATCGCAGAAATAATCGAAAAAGAAGTTAAACAAACATTAAATAAAAGTTAAATTGTTTGAAATTTAATCATTCAATTGTATTTTATTTGCCAAAATAGCGTATTAGATCTTTACTTAAATTGGTTAATCATTTTTAAGTCATGTTAAATTGGGTTTAAATTGTTTGTCATAGAATGGCAAACTCACAGGATTAAACTCTATTTTACCGTGTTTAATTTGTATGGAGGTCTATGATGGGAGTTATTTCTTGGGTTATTTTTGGTCTTATTGCAGGTATTTTGGCGAAGTGGATCATGCCAGGAACCTACCAAATCGGTTTTGTCATGACGACCGTACTCGGAATTGTTGGGGCCGTCGTTGGTGGATATATCAGTACTTTCTTTGGCAAAGGTAAGGTAGATGGTTTCAACTTTGGCAGCTTTGTGGTTGCCGTGATCGGTGCGATAGTCGTGCTATTTTTAGCTGGAATATTTGCTAAATAACCTGATACCCAATCAGAATGAACCTTAAAATAAACCACCGTTAATTAGGTGGTTTATTTTTATGGAAATCGTCATGCTGATACTATAGATATCTTGGCTCACTCAATTATGGCTGATGAGTTCCCAAGATTTCAGCTAACACTCCCTTATGTGAGTTAAGTCGCTTTATATGCAAGGGAGTGATAGCACAGTGACTAAGGTTCTATCGGTAAGCCGTTATCTTGCCCCCATTCAGCCCATGAGCCATCGTACAGGCTAACATTGGTATTACCTAATAGTGTTAATGCCATTAAGACGACGGCGGCGGTCATACCTGAGCCACAAGTTGTGACAGAAGGGGCATGAATATCAATGCCTTGTTTAGCAAACAGCGCTTTCAGTTCTGTTTCTGATTTAAACTCACCCTTGTCGACTAACAGATCCCAAGGCATATTTTTACTACCAGGGATATGCCCCATGCGTAGACCCAGACGAGGTTCAGGGGCTTGCGCTAAAAAGCGTGCGGCGGCACGGGCATCAATAATCTGTACTTGCTTTTGCTCTTCTACTAGTTCAAGGACTTGAGCTTGATTTAAAACATTTTCACGCTGGCATTTGGCCGTGTAGGTTTGCGGTGTCGGAGGGATAACTTCTCCTGTCTGAGTTTCAAAACCTGCCGCTTTCCATGCATCAATGCCACCAGCTAGAATTTTGACATTTTTGTGGCCCATCGTTGTAAATGTCCACCACGCGCGAGGCGCAGAGAATAAATTATTCTGAGCGTAAATGATTACTTGAGTATCATTATTTATTCCCATTTTACCGACGGCCTGACTAAATGTAGTTTCATCTGGCAGCATATGTGGCAGGGCAATACGCGTATCTGCCACTTCATCTTGATTAAAGAATTGGGCATGAGGAATGTGTTCTTCTAACCAACGCTGCCGACAATCATAAGGCGCGGTTGGAGGGGGAGATGAAGCATCTAGTACGATAAGGTTAGTATCTGACAGGTGGTCATGTAACCAGTGAGGTGTGACAAAATAAGCGTCATACATAAATTATCTTCATCCTGAATGTAAATATTATTGAGCCTGATTAACCGCAGGAATAATAGAAGGTTGCTGTGGTTGACTGTGTTCAATAGGTGTCGTTGAACGTGTATAAATATTCATGCCCGCTAAAACAATCCCACCAACGGAACCGAATGCACATAGCGCGAAGAGAGCGATAACAACCTTTTTCATTTTTTATAGCCTGAGTTGAAGAAGTAGACCCAAAGTATAACTCGATGAGTGTTGCAGACAAGTTAAATACTCTTTTTTGTGCGGATGAATGGGGAATTTGCCAACCTGTTCCCAATTTTGTGGCATAATGGTTTTTTAAACAGTAGTTTTTGCAAAGCACATCGTAAATACTTTCTGATAACGTCTGGTTTATTAACCACATTGGTTATTCTACACCTTCTAATGTAAACAGCAGTGAGCCTATGTCTCTGTCAAATAAAATTAAAGAACATATAACCCAATGGTATAAAGGGTTATCACACCATATTGACGGGTTCGTTTCCCGCGCACCACAGCGCCAAATGATTGCTGAAGTTGCAAAAAATTTGTCTGATGAAGAAGGGCGACATTTGGTGATTGAGGCACCAACAGGAGTAGGCAAAACACTCTCTTATTTAATACCCGGTATTGCTGTTGGGCGTGAAGAAGGCAAAATATTAGTCGTCAGCACGGCGAATGTCGCGTTACAGGATCAAATTTTCAGTAAAGACTTACCATTACTCAGTAAAATAATTCCCGACCTTAAGTATACAGGCGCTTTTGGTCGAGCACGTTATGTATGTCCTCGCAATTTAGAGGCAATTTGTGCAGCTGAAGGCGAACAAATTGACTTAATGTTGTTAGTCGAAGATAAGGCTGAAATAGCCAATAGTGAAGAAAGAGCGATTTGTCAGCAGCTACGTAATGACTTTCATAGCTTTGCATGGGATGGGTTGAGGGATCACCATAAACGAGCATTTAGTGATAGCTTATGGCGAAAGGTGAGTACTGATAAAATGAATTGCTTAGGTCGCAATTGCCAATTTTATCAGCGCTGTCCATTTTTTATTGCCCGCCGAGAAATTGAAGATGCGGATGTCGTGGTGGCAAACCATGCCTTAGTGATGGCAGCGATGGAAAGTGAATCCGTATTGCCTGAACCTAAAAAGCTGCTTTTGGTACTCGATGAAGGTCATCATGTGCCTGATGTTGCGAGAGATGCATTAGAAGTAGAAGGTGAAATCACCCTTGTTCAATTAACTGCGCAAGTGGATAACTTTATTCATAATGTAGGGCAGTATGTTGCTCAGTTTAGCCCAGCTAAACCACCGAAGTTAGCGAATCCCGAACGATTGCATCAACATGCAGAAAAATTAAGGGCGGCATTTCGTGATTTTTCACTATTAACAAATGCTTTATTGCCAGAAACCTCGAAGGACAGTGAATATTTATTTCCGTTGGGACAGTTACCTGAGGCAATGCAATTATGCTGTCAGGATTTATTCAAATTAACAGATGCCCTTAAAGGCTTATCTGAAGCGATTTTAAATGATTTAACTGAACAGACCGCGAAACAAGATATTGTTCGCCTACATCGCGCTATTTTATCAACTAGCAGAGCGTTAGGTTATTTTGAAAATATGGCAAAATTGTGGCGTTTAGCGACTCTTGAGCAAACATCAGGCGCTCCGGTATCTAAATGGCTTAGTCGTCGTTATGAGAAAAATCAGTCTCGTTTATTTATGCACTGTGCTGGTATTCGAGTGAGTGAACAACTTCAGCAACTGTTATGGCGCAATGTGCCACATATTGTGGTGACCTCTGCAACGTTACGTTCACTCAACAGTTACGCGCGTTTTCAAGAGTTGAGTGGGTTATCAGAAAAAAGTGATGATCGTTTTATCACTTTATCGTCTCCTTTTAATCATGTTGAACAGGGAAAATTAGTTATTCCTCAAATGAAATATGAGCCAACTATCGCGACCGAAGAGCAACATTTAGCGGAGATGGCAACCTATTTTCGCCATGAATTAGAGAAAGGAACGCATCGAGGGATGTTGGTGCTATTTAGTAGCCAACGCGCTATGGACGGTTTTTTAGAACATGTGAAAGATTTGCGTTTACAATTATTAGTACAGGGGGATCAACCTCGTTACCGATTAGTGGAAACGCACTGTGAACGCATCGATAAAGGTTTAGTTAGCGTATTAATTGGCTTGCAATCATTCGCTGAGGGGCTTGATTTAAAAGGCGAATATTTAACTCAGGTGCATATTCATAAAATTGCATTTCCACCTGTAACGAACCCAGTCATTATCACAGAGGGGGAGTGGCTAAAATCGCTTAAGCGCTATCCTTTTGAAGTTCAAAGTTTACCGAGTGCTTCTTTTAATCTAATTCAGCAAGCTGGCCGCTTGATCCGTAGTCATGAATGCTACGGTGAAATTATTATTTATGATAAACGGTTAATCACCAAAAATTATGGCAAGCGGTTATTGAATGCGCTACCCGTTTTTCCTATTGAACAGCCTCAAATGCCAATAAATAAACAGGTCACATGAAGTGAACTAAAAATTGAAGGGGTTTAATAACCAATAGGGATGAAAAAGGCCACACCATGGTGTGGCCAAGGGGCAGTCAAGGTTGACTATTGTTATCGACATTACTCAATATTGGCTTCTAAGAACCATAGGAATTTATCAAGGTCACGTGATGCTGCTGTAAACATATCCGCAGTGTCTTCATCTTCGACTTCATCAATAGCCTTACGGATATCATTAGCAACAACAGCATAGCGATCGGCTAGTGCTTTGAGGTGATCCTGCACATCATGGATATCAATTGGATATGCCTCTAACGAAGTAAACTTATTCACTTGCTGAGTGGTCCCAATAGCGACTCCGCCAAGTTGAACTGCACGTTCTGCAAATTCATCAAGGTGCTCAACTAAAGAGGCACGGAAACCATCAAGCATTTCATGTACAGCAATGAAATTACGACCACGCATATTCCAGTGTGCTTGTTTTGTCATTAAAGATAGATCGGTGAAATGAACCACCATGACATTCAACATATCAATAGTTTCTAATTTGACACTATCTTCAACATCATTGCGGGTATATAAAAGGTTTGCTTGAGGTGCTTTAACTAATTTAGCTGTACTCATAATTTTCCCCTTATAAGTCTTTAATTTATCAGTATCCTGTTTCTGTTAAATAATATAAAACAACAGAGTCAGTTTGTCATAATGCTATATTCTATTACTTTGATAGGTAAAATTGATAACGAATTACAAGTAAATTAATTATTACTAAATAATAATATAGGATTAATAAGGTAATATTTCAATGACGTTAAAGAAAATTTACAATAAATAAGGTTAATAAAGAAAGTTATTTTAACTTTATTAACCTTGAATAAGATAAAAATAATAAAAGAAATTCAAACGTTATATATTTAAGTGACTTCTTCTATTTTAGTTTTTGGACGCGCAGTAGATGTTGAACCAATAGATGCACATACTATACATAATAGCGCTAACCATTGGGTTGCAGTTAAATGCTCCTGAAGAAAGATAATGCCTAGGAATGCGCCCATACAGGGTTCTAAGCTCATCAGGGTACCAAAGGTTCTTGCTGGAAGCCGCGTTAGGGCGATCATTTCAAGAGTATAAGGAAATGCAGTTGATAAAACAGCAACCGCTAATGCCAATGGTAAAATAGCGGGATCAAACATGGCTTCAACACCAGTTTGCATTAATCCAATCGGGAAAAAAATCAACGCGGAAATAAATGAACCAATAGCGACAGTTGCAGCACCATAACCCGCGCCGGCACGTTGACCAAAAATAATATAAATGCCCCAACACACGCCAGCACCGAGCGCATATAAAGCACCAATCGGATCAAGGGCATTAATATTATCACCAATAGGTAATAAAAATAGCAAGCCAACGATAACCAATGCTATCCAAAGGAAATCAATAGGGCGGCGAGATGAAAACATAGCAACGGCAAGTGGGCCAGTAAATTCGAGTGCAACCGCGATCCCTAATGGAATTCGTTCTAAAGAGAGATAGAACAAATAGTTCATGGTTCCCAAAGAAAGGCCATATGTGAGCAGAGGAACAAGGGAGTTGCGTCTAAATTTCAATCGCCAAGGCTTAAAAATAACAAATAAAATAACGGTCGCAAGCAATAGGCGTAGCCCAGTTACCCCCGGAGCACCGATAACAGGAAATAATGTTTTAGCTAGAGATGCACCGCTCTGAATTGAGGTCATTGCAAGCAACAACAACCCTACAGGTAACAGAGGAAAAGCGCTCTTTTTAGTATCGGCAGACATGAATAATTAAACCTCAGAAATACGTTATCAAGCCTATAAAATGCTTGGCTATTCTTAAATATGAATAATTTTGCGACAAAAGGAAAAACACATAGCTTAGCAATAAGATGGACGTAATTATGGCATAAATTCAACATAGATAATATGTGTTTATAAAATATAAAGCACAATAATACATGACATTTAATGTTTGTCTTGTTAACCCGATACCGACTAAAGTATAGACTAAATTTGGACAATAATTTATATGCGACTTTATGGCTTTATACAATGTGTATTGAGGTTATCTTTATGTGACGTATAATTATTTTTCAATAAAAACACAATAATAATGAGGACAAAATGAAAAAAATTAACAGTATCGCGGTATATTGTGGGTCAAGCATGGGGGCGAATGAGGTTTATCGGCAGCAGGCTATTCAATTTGCTGAAGAAATGGTCAAACGTAATATTACTTTAGTCTATGGTGGTGCTAGCGTAGGCATTATGGGAACAGTGGCTGACACCATTTTATCTTTAGGCGGAAAAGCCATTGGCGTTATTCCTTCATTACTTGAAGAACGTGAAATTTCACATAAAAACCTCACTGAATTATATAAAGTTGAAACAATGCACCAGCGTAAAAATAAAATGATAGAGCTAGCTGATGGTTTCGTTGCTTTACCCGGAGGATATGGCACGCTTGAGGAATTTAGTGAGGTATTTACTTGGAGCCAAATTGGTTTACATACCAAACCTTGCGGCCTGTTCAATATTAATAACTATTGGCAACCATTAATCGATATGACCAATAAAATGGCAGATGAGGCTTTTTTGCAGGAAAAATATCGTCACATGGCGATTGTTGAAACTTCTCCAGCGGCATTATTTGATCGCTTTGAGAGCTATATCGCGCCATCAATAAAAACATATAGCTAACTTATTAAGAGGGGATTTATGATCCGATGTGCGGTTAAACAAGACCTTGAAGCAGTGCTTTCCCTATACGAGCTATTATTTTCAGAGATGGCGAATTTAGACAGTGAAAGAATGCAACCAGCAAAACAAGCTAGAGAGTTTGTCGAACATGCCATTAGTGATGAAAAATTTCAGTTGCTAGTGGCAGAGCATGATGGAAAAGTTAAAGGTTTTTGCCTCGCTCAACAACAATCAGCATCTCCCTATAACTGTATGGTTCCTAGAGATTTTTGTTATATCTTTGACCTTGTCGTTGCTCCAGAATTAAGAAGTCAAAAAATGGGGCATCAATTTCTTGAGCATATGAAAATATGGGCGAAAGAACGCAATTTAAGTCATTTAGAACTTTCTGTATTATCACAAAATCATCAAGCTATTAAGTTTTATGAGAGAGAAGGGTTAACAGAAATCACTCGTACCATGGGAATTAAGCTATAAAAGCCCATTGATGGCCTAATAATAAATATTGGGCCATCACGATATTATCAATATATTCTATTTTTTATTGCGATTATATTCCGTTGTCTTAACAAAGAATATTTTTATTTAGAACTTAAAGGTCATTATACAACTTTTTAATACCATTCATTATATCGTCATAATAGCAATAATTAGTATTGATATATAAGCTCATAACCGATTCATGTTTATCTCATTTGATTATAGACAGAGCAGGTGGATGACTATTGATCTCGGTGGCGCAATCAGTACAAGATCTAAGCGAACGAATGTGGCATAATGCGCCGCTATTTGGTTGGGTATCCTCGACATCATAAATTAAAGGCATAGAAGTGTTACAGACAAGCAATATCACTATGCAGTTCGGCAGTAAGCCGCTGTTTGAAAATATTTCCGTTAAATTCGGAACAGGAAACCGTTATGGTTTAATCGGCGCAAATGGCGCCGGTAAATCGACATTTATGAAGATACTAGGGGGCGATCTTATACCAACTGCGGGAAATGTAAGTACCACAGATCCTAATGAGCGCATTGGTAAGCTTCGCCAAGATCAATTTGCCTTTGAAGAATACACGGTACTGGATACTGTGATTATGGGGCACGTTGAGCTATGGAATGTAAAACAAGAACGCGACCGTATTTATGCCCTCCCAGAAATGAGTGAAGAGGATGGCTATCGCGTTGCAGACCTTGAAGTCGCTTACGGTGAAATGGATGGCTACAGTGCGGAAGCTCGTGCGGGTGAGCTGCTGCTTGGTGTTGGTATTCCTGTCGAGCAGCATTACGGCCCAATGAGTGAAGTTGCTCCTGGTTGGAAATTGCGGGTACTTTTGGCTCAAGCACTGTTCTCTGATCCCGATATTTTGTTACTCGATGAACCAACCAACAACCTTGATATCGATACTATTCGTTGGTTAGAGCAAGTATTGAACGACCGTAACTGTACGATGGTGATTATTTCCCATGATAGGCACTTCCTGAATACAGTTTGCACCCATATGGCCGACTTAGATTATGGTGAGCTGCGTTTGTTCACGGGTAACTATGATGAGTATATGATTGCCGCAACACAAGCAAGAGAGCGCTTACTTGCCGATAATGCGAAGAAAAAAGCGCAAATTGCCGAATTGCAATCATTTGTGAGTCGCTTCAGCGCTAATGCCTCTAAATCAAAACAAGCAACTTCTCGTGCACGCCAAATTGATAAAATTCAATTGGAAGAAGTTAAAGCCTCTAGTCGCCAAAACCCATTCATACGTTTTGAACAAGAGAAAAAATTGTTCCGAAATGCATTGGAACTTGAAGCTGTGACCAACGGTTATGAGCAATCCCCTCTATTCAAAAATGTGAGCTTATTGCTAGAAGTTGGTGAAAAAATGGCGGTTATCGGTGCGAACGGTATTGGTAAAACGACATTTTTGAAAACACTGGTAGGTGAGTTACCACCTAAAAGTGGTACAGTAAAATGGTCTGAAAATAGCTCTATCGGCTATTATGCTCAGGATCATGCCGAGGATTTTAATACTGATTTAACCGTTTTTGATTGGATGAGCCAATGGAAAAACGAAGGGGATGATGAACAAGCCGTCCGCAGTATTTTAGGTCGTTTACTGTTCTCTCAAGATGATATTAAGAAAAAGGTTTCTGTTTTATCGGGTGGTGAACAAGGCCGTATGTTATTTGGTAAGCTCATGATGCAACAACCAAATATCTTAATTATGGATGAGCCAACCAACCACTTAGATATGGAATCGATCGAATCCTTAAACCTTGCGTTAGAACTCTATAAAGGAACATTGATTTTTGTTTCTCACGACCGTGAGTTTGTCAGTTCATTAGCAAGTCGTATCTTAGAAATTAAGGAAGATAAAGTGATTGATTTCAAAGGCACTTATGATGAATATTTGAAGAGCCAAGGGGTTGTTGAATAAACTGACTATAGTTTATAAATGATTGAAAAAAGACCTAGCCTAGCTAGGTCTTAGTTTTTAACAAAATAAGTTAATTAGTTCTTTTTCACAAATTCAGATTTTAGCTTCATTTGGCCGAATCCATCAATTTTACAATCAATATTGTGGTCGCCTTCGACTAAGCGGATACCTTTTACACGAGTACCAATTTTTAGCATTGATGAGCTGCCTTTCACTTTTAGATCTTTAATGACAGTGACAGTATCGCCATCTGCTAATAGATTTCCGTTCGCATCTTTAACGACCAACTCATCGCTTTCTTCAACAGGCTCGGCATCATTCCATTCATGCGCACACTCAGGGCAGATATACATATCGTTATCAGTATAGGTGTATTCAGACTGACATTTCGGGCAAGGAGGGAATTGCATATTAAATACTCTCAGTAACTTATTTAGTAATGTAAAGTGATGACTGATTATTCATGCCAGCCAACACGAAAGGGGATAGTATAAGGTTAAAGCAAAAATAATTTATTTTTTAGGATTATTCTTAATTTTGGCGGCATTTGAATAACCGCCACATATCATCGACAGCAATGTTATTGCTGAGAGCACACTTCACAATGGGCGTCTTTGGTGAGTTTAAATTGGCGGAACTCCATCGTCATCGCATCAAAGAATAACACCTTACCCGTATTCACTTTCCCATATTGCGTGAGCAGTTTGATGGTTTCCATCGCTTCCAGTGTACCAATCGTTCCGACTAATGGAGCCATTACACCTGCCTCTACACAGGTTAGACTATTTTCACCAAATAAGCGGCTCAAGCAGTGGTAACAAGGGGTGTCATCTTCATAGGTAAAAACTGACAATTGTCCTTCCATGCGAATAGCAGCACCTGACACCAGCGGTTTTTTTTGTTGGAAACATAGACGATTTAATTGTTCACGAATAGCGACATTATCGGTGCAATCAAGTATTACATGATGTGTTGTGATTAATTCATTTAGTTGCACATCATCCAACTGTGCATTGATCGTCTCAATACAAATATGTGGATTGATCGCTGTTAATTGAGCTTTAGCGGAATCCACTTTAGGTTGGCCAATCGTCGCATCACGGTGCAAGGTTTGCCGCTGTAAATTAGACAGTGAAACGGTATCGAAATCGACTAAGGTGAGTTGACCGACACCCGCAGCCGCTAAGTATTGTGTGGCTGCGCAACCTAAACCACCGAGACCAATGACCAGCACTTTGCTGGCCTTGAGTTTCTCCTGACCGTCAAAATCAAATCCACGCAAAATGATTTGACGGTTATAGCGTAACATTTCTTGATCGGTAAGCTCTTGCACTGTCATTATTCACTTTTGAGTAGGTCATTGAACATTTCGACATCAACGATTTCGCCTGCGGCGACATGTCCTCGTTCCCTTTCTAAGACGATAAAGCAGTTGGCTAAACTAAAGGAACTAAACACATGAGAGCCTTGATGCCCTGTTGTTGCAACTTGCAGCAGCCCATGTTCATTGACGCTTAGGATCCCACGTTGAAAATCCAGACGGCCGGGGCTTTTTTTCAATGGCGTAGTCACAGGAACTTTAAATTTCATTGGCGCTTGCCACTGGCTATTTCCAGAAAGGCGAGCAATTAACGGCTGTACGAGTTGATAAAAGGTAAGTGCTGCGGAGACAGGGTTACCTGGTAATCCACAAAACCACGCTGAATGGAGTTTACCAAAAGCAAATGGCTTGCCGGGTTTTATGGCAAGTTTCCAGAAGCCGATTTCTCCTAGCTCCTCTAAAATGTGTTTCGTGTAATCAGCTTCCCCCACGGAGACACCGCCACTACTAATCACTAAGTCAGCTTGGCTATCGGCATCAATAAAGGTTTGTTTAAGTTTTTCAGGGGAATCAGGAATAACACCTAAGTCGATAATTTCACAATTGAGTTTTTCGAGCATCAAGCGGACAGTAAAGCGGTTAGTGTCGTAGATTTGCCCCTCTTGCAACGGTTGACCAACTGCTTGCAGCTCATCTCCTGTAGAAAATAGTGCAACTTTTAGACGGCGATGTACATTGACCGTTGCAATGCCCAAAGACGCGATAAGGGGTAATTGGGCTGTGGATAGCAGCGTGCCGCTAGGGAGTACGCAACTTCCTTTGGCGATATCTTCGCCTGCTCGGCGGATATTGCTACCTTGCTTGACAGTACCTGTAAATAAGATCCCTTGAGCTGTCTCTTCCGTCTCTTCTTGCATGACGACAGTATCGACACCTTGTGGAATGGGAGCGCCAGTCATAATGCGAACACAGCTACCGTGGGGAAGCTCCCCTTGCATTGGTTGGCCTGCGAATGATTTTCCTGCTACAGGCATAGGGGTTTTACCATCCCACTCTGCGAAACGAAGACCGTAGCCATCCATTGCAGAATTATCAAATGGGGGAACATTCATTGGTGAGATGATGTCAGCTGCGGTGATGCGTTGGGCCGATTCTGTGAGCGGAATGGATTCTGAGCTAGTCACAGCTTGTGTTTGAGAAAGAATTTTTTCTAGTGCTTGCTCAAGAGAGATCAATCCCGCGGTATGACACATGTCCATTATTACCCCTATATTTCTGCTTTGCCATTGAGGCTTAAAATACTGTCGTACTGCTTATTATGGCAGAGATATTGCGATGGGTGAATGAATAGAAATTGATTCAGAATAGCTTTTGATTGGATTTCGTAGGAAAAACCACACAGAAAACAGTCTGCTATTAGGCATAAACAAAATTGTTTTTTTGTGAATGCTATGTTAAACCAGTAATCAAATTAATTATTGCATTTGAGATGAAACAAAGGATTTTATGGCTGTAGCGCAGAAACATCCCCATTCAAGCCGTAGCGCTAGTGCTTTTCATATTGCTTTTAGCGGATTTCTTTCATTAATTGTCGTGATGGGAATAGGGCGTTTTACGCTCACGCCTCAAGTTCCGTTAATGATTGAAGAGCATCAGCTAACCCTCTCTACCGCCAGTGTCGTTGCTGCATTTAATTATCTAGGATATTTATTGGGTTCATTTGATGCGATGCGAGCTCGTCAGCATATTGAAGTCCGTATGTGGTTGGGGATATGGGGAGCAGTTGCGATCACATTAATATCATCACTTCTTGGTGATGTCATACTTCATAGTCTCGCGCGTTTTGTTATTGGCTGGGCGAGTGGCATGTCATTAGTGTTGGTCGTTGCTTGGGCGAATGAAAATTTAGCGAGGTTAAATCGTCCAGCGTTAAGTGTCGCGGTGTTTGCGGGGACAGGAGCAGGCATATTTATTAGCGGTATGTTCGCCGTTGCGATTCAAGATTGGCAATTATCTGCCAGCCAAGGTTGGTTGATTTATGGTGTGTTGGCCCTTATTTTTAGCTTGTATATCAGTCGTTATATTCCTCGAACGGGTCAATGGCATCGTCCAGCAGGAGACGTGAAAAAGCTGCATCTTACGCCGGAAATTAAGCGCTTGGTATGGAGTTATGGATTAGCTGGATTTGGCTATATATTACCTGCGACCTTTTTGTCACAAATGGCTTCCCAGCGCTTTCCTGATAGCCTATTTGCCCAGTTTGTTTGGCCCGTTTTTGGTGCGTCAGCTGTACTTGGTATTCTTATCGCCATGCTATTAAGGACGGTATCTACAACGCAAAATCGTTTAGCCATCACGTTATGGTTACAAGGGGTTGGCATTCTCATTGCGGAAGTGATTTCAGGTATTTCGGGATTAGTGATGGCCGCGATATTGATTGGTGGTGGCTTTATGTGTGCTGTACAGCTATCAATGCAATTAGGTCGTGAATTAGCCCCCGAACATAATCGCTTTATGGCTGGATTACTCACTACTTTTTATGCCATAGGTCAATTAGTGGGCCCAACACTGTCCTTCATTTCTACTTTTCTAACAGGAAAACTGGAACCTGCACTGTATACCGCATTTATGGCTTTGTGTATTGCCGGTGGGTTAGTCTATCGCCGTTCTAGATAAAGACTATAGCGGTAAATATGTTATTTATTAGAGAAATAATAATATAGCCGCTAAAGAATTCGACGGTGTATCATGATGAAATAAATATTGGTTCATGCAAATATTTCATATGAACCATGGCGGTAATGCTGGATTATCGATACATGCTGTTTTAGAGTACGGCGCACACCTGCGTTTTTATAAAAAATCGTTATATCGTTTGTGGAGAATCTAATGTCATCTCTGAGTAAAGAAGCCGAATTGGTTCATGCTGCTCTGGCAGCGAGAGGGCTTGAAACGCCGTTACGCATCCAACCTAAATCTGGGCAAGAGCGTAAGCAGCTAATTGAAGGGCATATGGCAGAGATCATGAAGTTACTGAATTTAGACCTAACCGATGACAGCTTAGCAGATACCCCAAAACGTATTGCTAAAATGTATGTTGATGAGATTTTTTCAGGTCTAGATTACGCGAACTTCCCAAAAATCACCGTCATTGAAAATAAAATGAATGTCGACGAAATGGTGACTGTACGTGATATTACATTAACGAGTACATGTGAGCATCACTTTGTCACTATTGATGGAAAAGCGACGGTTGCTTATATTCCAAAAGATAAAGTGATAGGTCTTTCGAAGATCAATAGAATTGTTCAGTTCTTTTCTCAACGTCCTCAAGTTCAAGAACGTTTGACTCAGCAAATTTTAGTTGCGCTACAGACATTACTTGGAACAAATAATGTTGCGGTATCAATTGATGCGGTACACTACTGTGTCAAAGCTCGCGGTATTCGTGATGCAACCAGCGCAACGACGACGACTTCTTTAGGTGGGCTATTTAAATCAAGTCAAAATACGCGCCAAGAGTTTTTGCGCGCAGTACGCCATCAGTAATGTATTATGGCTGTCATGGCATCGCCTGAATCCCAACAAAGGCGCATTGATAGGCTTGATGCAACGCGCGGCATTGCAATCTTAGGTATTCTATTAATGAATATTTTTGGATTTGCTTTGCCGCAAATGGCCTATATGAATCCTGTGTATTCTCAATCGGTAAGCCAACCAGACATCCTCGTCTGGGGCGTCTTTAATCTCTTTTTCCAAGGCAAGTTTTTAGCTATTTTTTCGATTTTATTTGGTGCAACTTTGGCACTTTTACATCGTAAAGGCTATCGGTGGAATATGTGCCGTTTAGCGATCTTAGCGATTTTAGGCGTGATTCACGGTGTAGGGCTTTGGGATGGTGATATTTTACTCGCTTACGCGATTACGGGAGTAATGGCATTATTTATTTTTGAGCAGTATACACAGCAATATTTGTTAAAATTTGCCTGTTTTATTTATGTCATTGGGCTCATTATTTTATTTTTCCTTGGTATTTCGGTCGATGCAGATAACTTCTGGCGTGTGTCTGAAGAACAAGCACTCTCTGAATTTTTACAAAAAACAACGGGGGGAAGTGTTAGCCTGCTATATCGAGCACAATCTGTACTCAACATGGTCGAAATGCTATTTATTCAATATGGTTGGCAGTTACTTGGATTAATGATAACAGGGTTTTTATTAATCCGTAATGGATGGTTATGTGGGCAATTTAGTTCGCAGCATTATCGACGTATGGCCATTTTATTGATCACACCGGCTTTGTTGGTGCAAATTTTGTCACTTTATCTACAAAGTCAATTTGGTTGGGGGTATTTTGCTACCTCGATTGTTGGCTATATTATTAATGAATTGATGATCCCGCTACAATCACTAGGGTATATTGCGCTAGTTTATGGTTTCTGGGAAAGTATAAAAACGTGTGTCATTGCTAAGATGTTGCAATGTACAGGGCGTATGGCATTAAGTAATTATTTATTGCAAACCCTTATTTGTACAACGATTTTTTATCATTTGAGTTACTTTAATAAGTTTTCTCGACTCGAGTTATTAACGTTTATTGTGCCAATATGGCTAATCAACTTACTGTTTTCTTATTATTGGTTACACTTTTTCACGCAAGGCCCAATCGAATGGGGATGGCGCAAACTGACTGACACCATATCCAATTGCTTAGAAAGCCCGAAATAAGCATTTAGGCAGTTATGTTTGATAACTGCCTAATGAATAAAAAGGATTAAATTTTATTTACTTCATCGGGTGAAACGGCAGGATAACCCTTCATTCCTTCAGGCATTTTGATTGGTGCAGGAATGGATTCTTGTTCCCCTAGAAACTTAGGCTCACGATTTAAAATATAGAGATCAGCCAACGCCCCTAACCGTGCAAATACTTCACGTACTCTTACCTTAAACATGGCTTTTGGCGTTGGTACAGCTAAACACTGTGCATCGATACCTTTATGTTTAGCAATAAATAAGGCTCTTTCACAATGAAAGCGCTGAGTAATAATCGTGAAATTATCCGTATCAAATACTTTGCGAGTACGAACAACAGAATCTAACGTTCTAAAACCTGCAAAATCGAGAACAATTTTAGAGGCGGGAACACCGGCCTTGATTAAATCTTTGCGCATGGTAATCGGTTCATTGTAACTATGAGCGCCATTATCACCACTTAGCAGTAAATATTTTACTTTTCCGCTATGGTAAGCATCTGCGGCACCTTGGATTCGGTAGTGGTAGTATAAATTTTGAGCGCCTGTCGAATAATATTTCGATGTCCCTAAAACCATCCCGACATCACGTGCGGGCAGCTCTTCAACTTTTTCATAGATATAAGGGGCAGTTTCCCAAGCGATCCAGCGGTCAAGTAAAATAATAGTGACTAAAGTTATCCCTAAAATAGTTATTAGACCATAAAGCAGACGTTTCCTCATTGTCCTTGCCTTCATAATAATAGTCGTAATGATAAGGCTACTTGACTTAAATGGGGGAAGCAAGTTGAGCAACGTAAAATCCTGTCAATAGATTTAACAGTGTTCGAGTTGGCTCAGCGCAAGTGCCGATTGTTGCATTACAGGAACATGTTCAAGTAGAGATCCTAGAGGGGTTCGAATTGATGGTGCATGCGTATAAATGCAAGCAATTAACCGATTCTTCTCATCTTTTACAGGTACTGCACAGGCTACCATCCCATCAATAAACTCTTCATTATCCGTACTGATTTGAGTTTGAGCGATTTTATCGAGTTGAGCATTTAATTCAAACATGTCAACTAGCGTATTGCGTGTCATTTGATGAATAGGGAGGGCTTTTAACAAGCTTTGTCGTTTGGCTTCGCTAAGGCTTGCAAGGTACAGCTTACCACTGGCTGTACACCAAAGCGGCGTACGACTGCCTTCCGGTAAGTTAATTTGTAGTGGCCAATTGGTTTGAATTCTTTCGTAGTACAGCATTTCTAAGCCATTCGGCACTGAAATTCCACAGGTTTCATTGATATTGTTTGCCAGTGTTCTCAGTATGACTTGGCGTGCAGACTTAAAACGAACACTATTCCAAACACCTTGCGATATCTGGAGTAAGCGATTTCCCGGTTCCCAAAGCCCTCTTAAATTCATTTGTAGATAACCATCTTGCTTAAGTTGAGCAAGAAGACGATGAACAGTCGGTTTAGGGATAGCCAGATCATGAGCAATATCAGCAGGTGAAAGAGGATTATCAGATTTTGCAATGTGCTCCAAAATGGCCAAAACGCGTGTTACGGCTGAACTTTTATCATGCTGTGTATTCAATAGACGGTTTCTCTTAACATAAATTTTTTGCCATGGTGGCATTATCGCAGGTGTGAAGCAAGAGTGATAGAGGGAAGGAGGGAAGAAAATAGCCTCTCATCAAGCAAAAGATGAGAAGCTATGCGTTAAATTTTACTTCATTGTCGGCATTGAAAACTCAGCGCCTTCACGTAAGTTTGCTGAAGGCCAACGCTGAGTAATTGTTTTACGGCGGGTATAGAAACGGACACCATCTGGCCCATAAGCGTGCAGGTCACCAAATAGTGAATTTTTCCACCCCCCAAAGCTATGATAGGCAACTGGTACAGGTAATGGAATATTGATCCCAACCATGCCCACTTGGATATAGTCTGCAAAATAATTCGCTGCCTCACCATCACGAGTATAAATACAAGTACCATTACCATATTCATGCTCATTAATAATATCCATGGCTTCTTGCATCGATTTAGCGCGGATCACTTGCAGAACTGGGCCAAAAATTTCAGCTTGATAGCTATCCATAGCGGTGGTGACGTTATCGATAAGTGTAGCGCCAACAAAGAAGCCGTTTTCATGGCCTGCTACCTTGGCATTTCGTCCATCGACAATAATTTTTGCCCCTTGCTTTTCTGCACTAGTGATATGCCCAATGACTTTTTGTTGATGCTCTCGAGTGATAACGGGGCCGAAATCGTTATGTTTATCACTGTAAACTCCCATTTTTAGGGTAGACATCCGTTCTTGTAACTGACTGACCAACTCATCAGCGATTTCATCACCAATGGCAACAGCCACGGATAAAGCCATACAGCGCTCACCCGATGATCCAAAAGCAGCACCTAAGAGTGAGTTAACCACGTTTTCCATATCGGCATCTGGCATAACAATGGCATGGTTTTTAGCGCCTCCGAGAGCTTGGCAACGTTTGCCATGTGCCGTAGCTGTCGCATAAATGTATTGTGCAACAGGGGTTGAACCAACAAAGCTAACAGCTTTGACGCGTTTATCAGTCAATAACGTATCAACAGCTTCTTTATCACCATTAACAATATTAAAGACCCCATCAGGTAAACCTGCTTCTTTTAGCAGTTGGCCTATATACAGGGTGGCGCTTGGGTCACGCTCTGAAGGTTTCAAGACAAAGGTATTCCCGCAAACGAGTGCTAATGGATACATCCATAATGGCACCATCGCAGGGAAATTAAAGGGGGTGATCCCAGCGACAACCCCTAGAGGTTGGAAATCACTCCACGAATTAATGCCAGGCCCCACATTTTTGCTAAACTCACCTTTTAAGAGTTCTGGTGCACTGCAAGCATACTCGACGTTTTCAATGCCTCTTTGTAACTCACCGGCAGCATCGTGCACAATTTTACCGTGCTCTTGACCTATTAATCGATAAATCTCATCGGCACGCTCTTCGAGTAACTGTTTATAACGAAACATGATGCGTGCACGTTTCATCGGGGGGGTATCGCGCCATTGTGGGAATGCTTTGTGAGCCGCATCGATTGCATCTTCGACGGTAGCTTTTGGTGCGATAGCGACCTGACGGCTCACTTCTCCGGTAGCTGGATTATAAATATCTTGTAAGCGTGAATGGGTTTCATTGATTGCACCATGAATGAGGTGTCCGACGATATTCATTTTATTTCTCCAATTAATTCAGTTTTTAATCCCAAAGTTGTGTGTAGATAGCGATCATTTCATCAACAGTTGGAACTCGCGGATTATTACCTGGTGAACCTGAGGCTTCCGCTTGTTTTGCCATGGTGTCGACAACTGAGAAAAAATGTTGCTTATCAATGCCAAATTCCGCTGGTGTTGGAACAGAAAGTTCGTTGTTGAGTTCGACAAGGGTATTAATCAGCTTTTCGCAGGCGACATCATCGCTATCTGTCTCTTGTGCAAAGGTTAATGTACGGGCACATGTCGCATAGCGTGCTTTTGCTGTATTTAATGAAAAGCGAGTGACGGCAGGAAGTAACATGGCATTAGAAAGACCATGTGGAACATGAAAAAAGGCACCAATAGGGCGGCTCATACCATGTACGAGTGCTACGGAAGCATTAGAAAAAGCAACGCCAGCAAGTGTTGAGCCTAGCATCATGGCTTCACGTGCCTGTTTATCGTTACCATTATGATAAACTTTACGTAAATTAGGGCCGATGAGCTTCATGGCACACAGCGCTTGGCTGTCTGAATATAAATTCGCCTTACGGCTTACATAAGCTTCGATGGCATGTGTCATCGCATCGATACCCGTATCAGCTGTTGTTCTGGCAGGAACACTCAGTGTTAAATTGTAATCAACGATAGCGGCGATGGGCATAAAACCGGTGCCCATACACATTAGTTTTTCATCCGTTTTCTCATCCGTAATGATGGTGACTCTGGTACATTCGGAGCCTGTTCCCGCCGTCGTAGGAATAGCAACAATGGGAAGACCTTGCTCCTCGACTTGTCGAGGAAACCGGTATTCATTGATAACTCCCCCCAATTTACCGATCACTGCAATTGCTTTTGCACTGTCGATTGGGCTGCCACCCCCAAGTGCAACGACAGCATCAAAATCGGCACTTCGGACTTTATCAATACCGGCTTGAATAGAGGCCGCAGTCGGTTCAGGAACGGTGTCTGAATAGACATCACTTTCAATACCTGCCTGAGATAATATCGATTGTAAATCACTCAGGTAACCGAGCTTAACCATCATCTTATCTGTTACAATCAAAGGTTTACGGCAATTTAGGCCTTGTAAGATATTCGGTAGACGCTTGGTTGAATTATGACCAATTTCAAGTGTTCTTGGTAGCACAATCGTAGACATAACCATTTCCTTTTGTTTTAGAATGAGCCAAATATTGAGCCAAGGGAGATAACAGCAATGAGTCCTAACAGACTGCCAATGACGGTCACCATGAAAATATCGAGATAGGAACGTTTGTGAGTTAGACCGCAGATAGCAAGTAGTGAAATCACCGCGCCGTTATGCGGTAAAGTATCAAGACCGCCAGAAGCCATAGCTGCAACTCGGTGTAGTAATTCAGGAGAGATGCCTGTTGCTTCAGCAAGTTGTAAAAAGTGTTCCCCCATCATACTAAGAGCGATACTCAAGCCACCGGAAGCGGAACCTGTTGTACCGACAAGCATGCTAATGACAATTGTTTCGGAAATCAGCACATTGCCAGCGGAGATACTGAGTAAATAATTACTGATTACGGCAAATGCCGCGAGCGAGGCGATGACTGCACCATATCCAACTTCTGACGCGGTATTGAAAATAGGTAATAACGAACCCATCACACCTTTGTTCATGGTTTCTTTCAAATCTTTCCAGCGTGACCAATTCAGTAAAATGATCGTGACACAAGAAAGTACCAGCGCGCCGATAATCGCCCACAAGCCTAAAACGCTATTTAAGCTGGCATGTCCATATTTAGCATCAGAGAGGTATTCGGTATTCATTAGAGGAATGAGTTTGCTGAGTGCATAGTTACTGGAGACAACTAATACGATTGGCAACAGGGCTTTCCATAGTGCAGGTAAATGATGGTGTTCATCATCAGTATGCTTTTCTGGTGCATGATAAATATCCCCGTAGCCTTCTGCGGCATGTTTGGCTTTACGGACACGATAGCTCAACCAGCCATAGCCAGCCGCAAACATCACGGCAGAACCAATCAAGCCAAGACCGGGAGCCGCGAAAGCATCGGTTCCAAAAAATGGCATAGGAATGGTGTTTTGAATCGCAGGCGTTCCTGGTAAAGCAGTCATCGTAAAGCTGAGTGAGCCAAGGGCAATAGCGCCAGGGATTAGGCGTTTAGGAATAGCGGCAGCATGAAAAATTGCAGCTGCAATAGGGAAGATAGCAAAGCCAACCACAAATAATGAGACCCCACCGTAAGTCAAGATACTGCAAGTAATAACGACGGCGAGTAGCGCACGGTGACCACCTAATTTTTTGACCAATGAATAGGCGATAGATTGAGCTGAGCCTGAATCATCCATCAACTTCCCAAAGACGGCACCCAGTAAAAACAATGGAAAATACTTTATGACATAGCCGCCTAGACCAGTCATAAAGACCTGTGTGTAGACACCAAATAAGTGTGTGATATCTCCACTCATCACCACAGCAAATAGCGCTAGGATAGGAGCGAGCAGTAAAACGCTTACGCCACGGTAAGCAAAATACATCAACATCAGTAGGGAAAGAATAATACCTAGGATACTCAACATAACCGTTTCTCCAGTGTTATTAATCGCAGGCTGATTATTAGGATTCTATTTTTATCGGCCGCAAAATAATCTTTTTGTTAATCTGTATCGTTAGTTGATATGAATTGTATTAATAGATGAGATAATTGTAATGAGCAAATGGATTCGGAGAGAAAAGAAAAGAAAAACTGTCTGGATCACAGAAAAGTTAACAAATCGTTAATAACTCGTGATTGAGATCGCAAACAGCTATTGGAGGAAATTTGAGATAAAAATGGCATCCGCATTGATTGCGATGAAGAGGAGTACGCAAGTTAGGAGAAAAAGAAATTTTTTTGGTGTTTAAATCAAAGCTCATTACTTGTTCTGTTTATAAAATATAATGCTTTTGGAGATAATATACGTTTCTAGCTGAAAATATTGTGAGGGCTTATTTGTCAGAGTCAGAGCGATGAAAGGCAGCATAATCACGACATTTAGATATTCTACTTATATAAAAATATTATTCGTATTTTAGTATAAAAAAATCGCGTCTTAATCTCAGAGTTAGACTAAATAAAGTAATTAAAATCATAATATTAAGAAAAAGAGTATTGGACTTGTTGCTATGTCAAAACTGGTTTTTTTGATAAAAATAACAAGAAGGAATAGGTATGTCGACAATGAGGGTAAAGTTGGAATGTTTACTCACTAGGGGAAAAGGCACTGAACAACGTATCGCCAGTTTTTTGTTAGATAGCAGTCATATGAGCCATCTTGCAATGAATGTTGCTGAACTTGCTCAGGCAGCGGGTGTCAGTAGTGCATCGGTGATTCGTTTTGCTCGTCAAATGGGTTATCGTGGGTATCCCGAGTTTAAGGTCGATTACTTATCTGATGAAAAACAACATAGAATAAAAAACGAGTATAGTAATCTAACCTATTATGATGATACAAATCAGATCATTACTAAATCCGGCCAAATGTTTACTGTGGCTATTGAAAAGTCATTAGAGTTACTTGAACCTAAAATAGTGGATCGTATTGCGCAACAGATGGTTGCCGCAAAACGTGTCGTGTTATTGGGAATTGGCTCTTCGACTATTGTTGCGAATGATATTTTTCATAAACTGATTAATGCAAATAAAGATGTTTTATTTAGTCCAGACCTCTATATGCAACTTAGCTATTCAGTTAATTTGAATGCGCATGATCTTGTGATTGCAGTCACTGCAACGGGTAATAAGCCCGATATGAATGGCATGCTAAAAACAGCTAAACAAAAAGGTTGTACCATCGTGGCGATAACCCGTTTTGGGCAAGATGAGTCGGCACGTTTAGCGGATATAGTACTGCCTTATTTTTATGATGAACAGCCTTCTCAATTTGGCATAATCACACCTCAAATTTTGCAAATGGTTGTATTCGACACTTTATTTTTTAAATACTTAACGCTCGTTAATCAAGATATAAATAACGTATCATAGAAGAAATGATGAGTATTTATGTAAAGCAGGATAAGGTATCGTGATTTTAACTGAATTAGCCATCGGTGCATTGATTGGCTTGATTATTAGTACAACTGGTGTCGGTGGTGGTGTGATCGTTTTGCCCATCTTGACTTATTTTTTTGGGCTTAATGCATTAGCCGCTGTTGCAACTGCTAATTTTCTGTCGATGTTGATGAAGGTATCATCCTCGTATATGCATTTTCGATTAGGGAATATCCCATTAAAGGGCGCGGCTATTGTGTTAGCAATTATGTTGCCAAGCACATTTTTGTCGAGCTTATTGGTTGCTTGGCTAGGAAGTTTCCCTGAATATCAAAAGACGGTTGAATGGGCAATTAACCTACTTGTTGCTGCCGCAATTATTTTTTCATTGTATTTATTTGTTCATCGAATGTTTTATGCTGCACCGATTCAAAAAAATATTGCTCAAGGAAATCCATTTCAAACAATGGCATTACCAGCGGTAATTGCGGGAATCGTACTTGGTGCAACGGGGGTTGGTGGGGGCATTGTCGTTTTACCGATGTTGTTGCGTTATATGCAATTAAATATTAAGCAAGCTATTGGAACTTCAATTGTTGTTACAACAGTCTTATCGGGCGCTTCTGCATTGGCTTATGCCCAAAATGAGTATACAAATCTCAAATTGGCGCTAACTTTGTGTATCGGTGCATTATTGGTGATGCCATTAGCTAAATATTTATTAATCAAGCTGTCAGAAAGAGCTTTTCAATATATGACATTGTTGCTGATATTATGTAGCGCAATTATGATGACCCTAAAAGCGATCATGCAGGCATGATCTCCTTTAATACTTTATTTATGTGCCATGTGAAGTTCTTTATTGATCTCTTGATAAATAAATTGACGTTCATACAGTAAATTTTCATCTGTAGAAAATGAAAAAGAGTGGATCGCTAACGCAAGCAGGAGCACGGCAATAACCGTGATGCTAACACTCGTCATCGCTGACTTTTTGGGCACTAAAACATAGCCGATACTGATTAATGCACCAATAATAGCCCCTCCAATATGGGCAGCATTATCAACACCAGATTGCAAACCATTTACCAGCGTTAATGCGATCATTGCAATAATATTATAGAGTTGGCGCTTTTGCTTTGAGTGTATGACAGGGTGAGGGTGTGGCTTATTAATCGCTTTTAGCAAATAGATGACGGATGCAGCCGCAAGCCCCATAATTGCACCGGAAGCACCTACACCAATGATGATATAAACCGTATTGTCTGACCATATTTGATTGTTTATCGTGTCGTAATATTGCCAATAGGCGCTAAATAGCGCCGCTCCGACACCTGAGATAATATAAATAGCTAATACTTTTAATTTACCATAAGCACGTTCACATTCTATGCCAATCACAAATAACGCTAAGCAGTTAAAAGCTAAATGCATCCCGTTTGAATGTAATATCATACTAATAGGGTAACGCCACCAATCTCCGGTTAATGATAATTGGTAAACATTCGCACCAAACAGTATTAAGTTATTTTCCCGTGATTCGAGGGGAGAAGCGAAAGCAATTTGATAGAAATAGACGGCAATATTCAGCAGGACAAGGATCAGCGTGAGAGCCATTGCCCGTAAGAAAGAGCGTGATTTTAGTGTATGCCTTTGTTGTCCTATCATCTCAACTCCCCCTCTTTAAAGATAACGATCTTAATAAAAATACGGCGGTATATCACGGCTATTTTATGATGAAAAGCATCATTAGCACAGCAAAGTACATACGTAATGAATTTAAATTTAAGTCGGCTCAAGAATTAGAGAAAGAAGTATGAGATTTAGACGTTATATATGAATCAATCATTATGCGCTAACGACGTTGAAAAAACATTTCTCTTTTTTATTCTTACCCAATAAACGTTTTAATTAAATTCAGTGATTTTTCTTTTTCTACTAGAAGGATAGCGATATTGATGAACATAACATGATGGACCATTATTCAGTACAAATAGGTATAATGAGATCTTATGATGACAAATAACAACTCATCAATAAATGAATGCCAATATTCACTCACTGAGACATGAAAGCTATTTTTAGGTTGATGATAAAAGATAATTATTGGTGGAATTATATAGGGCACCTTAAGGTGCCCTTATTATCTTAGAATGAAGTCCGTTTATAAGTCCGGTATTCAGGTTTCCAGAAGTTACGTTCGATCGCTTCATCTAATGCACTATCTGATGTTACTGTTGCAACACCTTGCACTTGAGCTTCTTTAGCGACTTGTTTTGCTATAATGCGTGACACTTGTTGGATATCAGACAATAGTGGTAACAGTGGGCCTTCACCTTCTTTTGCCAGTGGTGAACACTCAGCTAATGCACGGCTTGCTGCCATCAACATTGCTTCTGTGACACGTTTTGCACCTGACGCGATAACGCCAAGGCCAATACCTGGGAAGATGTAGGAGTTGTTACACTGAGCAATTGGGAAGATTTTCTCTTTATAAGAAACTGGAGAGAATGGGCTTCCTGTTGCGACTAATGCTTTACCGTCTGTCCAATTAATAATATCTTCTGGGCGGGCTTCTACTCGTGATGTTGGGTTAGAGAGTGGCATCACGATAGGACGTTCACAGTGTTTATGCATCTCTTTGATGATCTCTTCTGTAAACAGACCGGCTTGGCCAGACACACCGATTAGGATCGTTGGTTTTGCATTACGTACGACATCCAATAAAGAGATAGAATCGCTATTGACATCCCAATCGCTTAAATGATTGCTGTTTTGGGTTAGTTTGCTTTGGAAATCAAGTAGATTAGGCAGTTTATCAGTCAATAAACCAAAACGGTCAACCATGTAAATGCGTGAACGCGCTTGTTCATCACTTAGCCCTTCAGATTTCATCTGAGCAATGATTTGCTCGGCGATACCGCAGCCAGCAGAGCCTGCACCTAAAAAGGTAACGCGTTGATCACTTAATTTACTGCCCGCAGCATGGCTGGCTGCAATTAAGCTTCCCAATGTGACAGCCGCAGTACCTTGAATATCATCATTAAAGCAGCAAAGCTCATCGCGATAGCGATTGAGCAATGGCATGGCATTTTTTTGTGCAAAATCTTCAAATTGCAATAAAACATTTGGCCAACGACGTTTCACCGCTTGAATAAACTCATCGATAAACTGGTCGTATTCTTCACCAGTAATACGTGGATGGCGCCATCCCATATATAGAGGATCATTGAGGCGTTGTGGATTATTGGTTCCCACATCAATGACAATTGGTAATGTATACGCTGGGCTAATACCACCACAGGCGGTGTAAAGTGAGAGCTTGCCGATAGGGATACCCATACCACCAATGCCTTGGTCGCCTAAACCTAAAATACGCTCACCGTCAGTGACAACGATCACTTTAACATTTTGTTTGGTGGCATTTTGCAGCATATCATCAATATATTCACGGTTTGGATAAGAGATGAATAAACCACGTGCACGGCGATAGATATCAGAGAAATGTTCACACGCTTCACCAACAGTAGGGGTATAAATGATTGGCATCACTTCTGTAAGATGGGCATCAATCAAGCGATAAAACAAGGTCTCGTTGGTATCTTGAATATTTCTTAAGTAAATGTGCTTATCGATGTCAGTTTTGAAATCAATTAATTGGCGATAGGCACGCTCAACTTGTTCTTCAATAGTTTCAACTTGCTCTGGCAGTAGGCCATAAAGGTTAAAGCTAGCGCGTTCTTCTTCACTAAAAGCACTTCCTTTGTTTAGCAAAGGAAACTCGAGCAGGATAGGGCCTGCATAAGGAATGTACAGAGGGCGTTTTGTTTCGTATTCATGTTCCATGAAATATCACTCTTCGGACGATTAAAAAACAACAGTCGGGATAGATCCTAAGGCAAACAAAAAATATGTACAGTGATTATTGATACAAAGAGTTAAAATAAATGTTAATTTATATTATTTGCATAATAAACAATATAATAGAAGACTTAAACCAAAAGGGAAATTGTACGACTTAAAGGGTAAGGATAACCTAGGATGCTTAGCGCCAGCACAGTGCGCTTAAGAGGAGTCAAAAGCACCAAAAAAGCGACGAACAGTGGAAACGAGCAATAGGGCTCAAATAATAAAGTGCGATGCCTTGTGCTACATTAACGTATATATTTATTTAAAATATTGTCATTAGCTTTCAATAATGAATGACAATAATAGGTTGCTAAATATCTGAAGCATAAAATATACATATTGATAAATAGAATTTAAAGGCGTGATAAAATTAATTTATTCGTAGAGAATATAGCGATATTAAAATAAAGTATGATAATGTCAAACTAACGTTATTCATTGAATTTTATCTACGACCACTGTCTATCGGTTTGATACAGGCTTGTTTTGCGATTACTGCCATTGATGATATCTCAATAGTTAAAAGGCAGAATGGTTAATCGATCGTTTATCAAGGCTTAAAGATAAGAAGAGGAGGTTGATAATTCTCAAAATATAATGGCATATTGATTTGATGTGTCGACTATAGCTGCATTTAATTTTGGTTTTGGTGTTTTTACGCTATATCGCAAGACACGTATGATGAGATGTGCTTATATTTTAAGTGTGTTGATCTTCTCTTGATTTTATTATCGATTGTTAAAGTCTATATGAATAAAACTGCCGCTATTTTATTTGGCGGCAGTTAAACAGATAAACAATTAATCGAGATAAATAACCTCTTTTTGCTGGCAACCGAGCGCTTGCAATGTATTTTCAGTTATACACCACTGCTTAACGATGGCATCTTGTTTTTCAACTAACACCGCTTGTTCAATGGCATGCATATCTTTACCTGCCAAATTAACCATAATCAATGCCGCTTGCAGTGGCGGTAGACTTGGGTTGAATGCGGCATTTTCGGCATAGCGGCCAGTAAATAATGAGCCATCTTTTAGCTGTAGTGCAATGCCTGAATGGGATTGACTATAAGGTGCGTGTGACTGGTTTGCAGCTTCAATAGCAGCACATAATAACCGGTTACGGCTAGGCGTACTGTAACCATGATCAACGGTATCCAGCAGTAGCGTTGTGATTTCTAAGTCAGATGGACCAAATGAATCGGGCAAGTAATCATGCAATGTTGCTGGTTGGCGTTCTGGTAAGTGGATTGCGATTTGGCCGCCACCCCGTAATTCGTTCATAAACTGTCGGCAATGACCACATGGCGTATAGTTGACGGTGATCGACGCTAATTGTTTTTCGCCCTTTAACCACGCATGTGTCACCGCACACTGCTCGGCGTGGATAGTTTGCGCGATAGCGACACCACTGAACTCCATATTTGCACCGAAATACAGGTTACCACTCACACCACGGGCAATTGCGCCCACATTAAAGTGTGAAATTGGGGTAACGGCATAGGCGGCGGCGAGGGGTAATAATAAAAATGCCAGCTCGCTGTCACTATAACCGCAATCAGTTTTAATCTGATTAACGTGTTCGGCACTCAGCATCGCTTGAAAGTCAGGTGTATCAATAATAGGTCTGAGCGCAGTTTGTAACTTTTCTGGAAGTTGAGACCAAGCGGACTTAAATCTTGAATGCATGAGTTGCTCTCCTAATGACTTGCTTACATTCTATACTCAATGGCGGCGCTTTATGTTGAGGTATGGTGTTTAGCTTCCTAGCGACTCCTTTTCTCGTCGTTTAACTATACCTCGAATGATTGAGAGTATATGTAATAAGTCATACCCTCATATGTGACTGTAGTCACTATTTTTGTGAAATGAATGAAACAAATTTTATAATTGAGAGATGTATCTCAAGTTTTTGATGCAAAAAAGAGTGAGAGAGGCGATAAGCCTCTCTTCGTTGTATTGAGTCTAGCCGAAAAGATGAAGTATGACAGGGAAGATAAACGGGGCGAGTAAGGATGTAATAATCCCACAGGTCATTAATGCTAAAGAACTATAAGCACCTTCAATATAATTAATTTCTGCACAACGAGCTGTTCCTAAAGCATGAGACGCTGTGCCCATAGCCAGTCCTCGTGAGGCATGTGTTCGAATACGTAAAGCATCGAACAATGAATGACCAAACATAGCACCTAACATCCCAACAAAAATGACGCAAGCTGCACTAATCGCGGGAATACCACCAATAGAATCAGCAACAGCCATTGCAATCGGTGTTGTAACAGATTTTGGTAATACTGATGCCGCAATATCAGGTGTTGCACCTAACCATAAAGCAATGGCTGTACCAGTAAACATAGCGACTAAACTACCGGCTAAACATATGCTGAATAAAGATTTCCATTGGGCACGAATTTGATGCATTTGCTCATAAAGTGGAAATGCCAATGCAACAACAGCAGGTTGCAATAGGTCATTCAGAATTTTACTGCCCGCGAAATAGTGCTCATAGGGGGTATGAGTGAAAATCAGCAATGGCACAATAATCGCTATCGCAACTAATAATGGATTCAACAGTGGGAGTTTTAATTTAACCGATAAAAACCGTGCCAGATAAAAAACAGCGATCGTTAACGGTAGTGACCACCAAATATGCTCTAACATTTGCCATTCCCCTTATCTTGCTGATTATCTGTTGGTATTTTTGTTGGTTCTTCAGGGGGAAGGGGGACCTCATCTGGCTTTGCCCCAACGATTTGACGCTCTTTATGGATGTAGTGAGAACTAAAAGCTACCACCACCATCACCACTAACGTACTGATAAAGCAGGCTACAAGAATGGGAACCAGTTGCTGACTTAATTGACTGTAGTAGTTCATGATGCCAATACCGATGGGTACGAACAGCAGTGTCATATTTTTTAGTAAAAGTGAGCAACCCGGTTGCGCCCAATGCGCAGGAATAATTTGTAAAGCGAGTAACACAAACAGTATTAACATACCGATGATACTACCGGGAACAGAAAATGGCAGTAGTGTTGATAACAAGTTCCCAATGATTAGGCAGAGATAAAGTATGACAAAAGCACGTAAATACTGCCATCCGGTTATCAGCACTTGTTTTAATGACATGAGACCCGTCCTATTATGCTAAGTGCATTCATCATACAATTAACTTTATTATTGTGCTACAGATCACAGTTAAAAGGTGATAAAAAAAGCGGAGAATTCATCATTCTCCGCTTTTCGCTTAATAATTAACTCTTTCCAGAGTAGGTTGCGTTATTTTATTTTACTTGCATTCCTGGTTGAGCACCGCTATCAGGGCTAAGTAGGTAAATATCCTTCCCACCAGGACCCGCAGCCATCACCATACCTTCAGACATACCAAAGCGCATTTTTCGAGGTGCTAAGTTTGCCACCATGACCGTCAGTTTACCTTCTAATGCTTTCGGGTCAGGGTAGGCACTGCGAATACCAGAGAACACTTGACGCGTCTCGCCACCAATATCTAATTGTAGTTTCAATAGCTTATCAGAACCTTCAACAAAATCAGCTTGCTTGATCAACGCAATGCGTAGATCAATTTTAGCAAAATCATCAAAGGAGATGGTTTCTTGAATTGGATCATCGGTAAGTGGTCCCGTCAGGACTTTAGCGGGTTTAATACTTTCTTTAGAAGCTTCAACCATAGCATCAACCTTCGCCATTTCAATGCGGGTAAACAGCGCTTTAAAGGGTGCAACTTCATGGTCAGTCAATGGTTTTGCAATGGAATCCCATGCCAGATCAACATTGAGGAACGCTTCTGCGCGTTTTGCCAGTCCTGGTAGAATGGGTTTCAAATAAGTCATTAACACACGGAACAGATTGATACCCATTGAACAGATATCTTGTAGCTCTTGGTCTTTACCTTCTTGTTTTGCAACAACCCAAGGGGCTTTATCATCAACATAGCGGTTTGCAATATCTGCGAGTGCCATAATTTCACGCACGGCTTTACCGTATTCACGGCTTGTATAAGCCTCGCCAATAGTTTGGGCTGCATCAACAAATTGCTGATATAGTTCAGGGTCAGCCAATTTAGCTGACAGCTTCCCGCCAAAGCGCTTAGCAATAAAACCGGCATTACGTGAGGCAAGGTTAACGACTTTATTGACGATGTCACTGTTTACGCGTTGAACAAAGTCTTCTAAATTCAAGTCGATATCATCGATACGTGATGAAAGCTTGGCCGCGTAATAGTAACGTAGGCAATCGGCATCCAAATGATCAAGGTAAGAACGCGCGGTAATAAAGGTGCCGCGTGATTTAGACATTTTTGCCCCATTGACCGTCACGTAACCATGAACAAACAGGTTAGTTGGCTTACGATATTCGCTGCCTTCAAGCATTGCCGGCCAGAATAGGCTATGGAAATAAACGATATCTTTGCCGATAAAGTGATACAGATCGGTTTTTGAGTCTTTATTCCAAAACTCATCAAAATTGATATCACCCCGTTTATCACATAGGTTTTTAAACGACCCCATATAACCGATAGGGGCGTCTAGCCAAACATAAAAATATTTGCCCGGCGCATCTGGGATTTCAAAACCAAAATATGGCGCATCCCGGGTGATATCCCACTGTTGCAGTCCTGACTCAAACCACTCTTGCATTTTATTCGCAACTTGCTCTTGCAGCGCGCCTGAGCGTGTCCACGCTTGCAGCATGTCGCTAAAGGCAGGCAAATCAAAGAAGAAGTGCTCGGTATCACGCATTTCAGGTGTTGCACCAGAGACAACGGAACGCGGATTAATCAGTTCTGTCGGACTATAAGTCGCACCACAGACTTCGCAGTTATCGCCATATTGATCTTCTGCTTTACAGGTTGGGCAGGTGCCTTTGACAAAACGATCAGGCAAGAACATGCCTTTTTCAGGATCGTAAAGCTGTGAAATAGTACGATTTTTAATAAAACCGTTATTTTTCAATTTACTGTAGATCAGCTCTGATAACTGTTTATTTTCTTCACTGTGTGTGGAGTGATAGTTATCGTAACTGATAGAAAAACCAGCAAAATCTTCCTGATGCTCTTGGTTCACTGCGGCAATCATATCTTCCGGAGAAACACCTAATTGCTGAGCTTTAAGCATGATTGGTGTGCCGTGTGCATCATCTGCACAAATAAAGTGAACCTCTTTGCCGCGCATTCGCTGATAACGGACCCAAATATCAGCCTGAATGTGCTCCAGAATATGACCGAGATGGATTGAACCGTTAGCATAGGGTAACGCACAGGTTACCAATAGTTTATTCGCGACTTGAGACATAGTAATGATCTTACTTCCGTAATTAAAAAGGGACTTTGATGTTACCCGATCACAACTTTCGCTGCTAGGGTAATAGGATATTAATTGTCAAATCAGACGAAAAAGGGTTTTTTTGCTGTTCAGTGGCTTTTAGTTAGGAAGGCGATCACTATTTTTGTGGTTCTCTGTTATGATGAACAGTAGTCAAAGTATACTCGTGATACTTCAAGTTGTAGCGTTACGTTGTGGAATGGGGATTAGCATATTCACACTAGTCTTAACACCTTCCATACGGCTAGCTTTTATTAGCCTGTTGTGAGCTGCACCTCGAATTATTTGGGGTATATCATAGTGTTAAAAATATAAAATAAAGGAGCCGGGATGAACGATAAATCCCCCGAGCAGAACAACCCAGAACTGCTGACTGAAAACGTCTCCACTGTTTTGGCTTCATTTACACACCCAACACTGAAGCGCAATCTGATTTCTATCAAAGCATTACATCATTGCGCAATGTTGGATAATGTGTTGCATGTCGAACTCGTGATGCCATTCGTTTGGAAAAGGCCTTTTCAGGCACTGATCAGCGAAAAAACGGCAGAACTGAAACAAGTTACTGGCGCTCACGCAGTTGAATGGAAACTACGTCATGACATAACGACACTAAAACGTGCAAATGATTTAGCTGGCATTAATGGTGTGCGTAATATTTTGGCTGTGAGTTCTGGTAAAGGTGGGGTCGGTAAATCCAGTACCTCTGTCAACCTTGCGTTAGCACTAGCTCAAGAAGGGGCAAAAGTCGGTATTCTTGATGCGGATATTTATGGTCCATCGATCCCTAACATGCTGGGAACTACCATGGAACGTCCAACATCACCAGATGGCCAGCACATGGCACCGATTATGGCATATGGCCTCGCGACAAACTCAATCGGTTATTTGGTTACTGATGACAACGCAATGGTCTGGCGTGGCCCAATGGCAAGTAAAGCGTTGATGCAAATGTTGCAAGATACCTTATGGCCAGATTTAGATTATTTAGTTATCGATATGCCGCCGGGTACGGGGGATATTCAGTTGACGCTGTCACAAAATATTCCGGTTACAGGTGCTGTGGTTGTGACAACGCCACAAGATATCGCGCTGGTGGATGCGATGAAAGGGATTGTGATGTTTAAGAAAGTGAATGTCCCTGTCCTTGGCATTGTGGAAAACATGAGCGCACATATCTGTAGCAATTGTGGGCATGTCGAGCCGATTTTTGGTACCGGTGGTGCAGAGAAACTCGCTGAGAAATATAACACTAAACTGTTAGGGCAAATTCCATTGCATATCTCACTGCGTGAAGACTTAGATCGTGGTCAACCAACGGTGATGCGTGACCCTGAAGGTGAATTTGCGGATATTTATCGAGAAATTGCGTCAAATATTTCGTCACTAATGTACTGGGAAGGGGATAAAATCCCAACTGAGATCTCATTCCGCGCAGTTTAATACTCTGCTTATTGTAAGGATCTATTTCAATTTAATGGGATAGATCCTTATTTTTCAGCTTACTAACACCGCTTCTTCCTGATTTAACTCATTTCGATTTTTCTGATTTATTATTTGGTTATTTCTCTATTTCATGAGGATAGCGTAGAATGCTGAATATATAATGTTTAATGAATACCTGTTAAGTTAGGGCATTAATATTGCATTTTTTTCCTATGGCGGATGCCTAAAAGGTGATTATGAAATTTTTAATTTTGATTGTCGTTTTAGTATTGATTGTTATTTACTTTTATAACCGTATTGTCGCCATGCGTGAAGCTGTTATATCGAGCGAAACTGAAATCTCAGTGCAATTAGATCGCCGTGGAAAAGTATTTGATAGTTTGCTGGCAACGGTCAAAAAATATTTAAGTCATGAGTCAGAGGTTTTCAGTAAAATTACTGAGCTGAGAACAAAAGCTCAAACCGCAACAGGTGCACAGGCGCGAGAAGCGGAAGATGCTTTATCAAAAATGGTGACCAGTGGTGCGATTAATGTTGCTGTAGAAGCCTATCCAGAGCTGAAATCAGACGCGATTATGGCCAATTTACAAGAGGAAATCGTTTCATCAGAGAATAAACTTTCGTTTGCGAAACGCGGTTATAATCGCGCATTGGAAAGCTACAAAGCGTATATTGCGTCAATGCCAGCAGCGCTTATCGTCGGCATTATTCCGAGTTTGAAAATCGATAAAGACTACTGGCGTCTTGATGAAGAAACGATTAAGAGTGAGGAAGCTCGCCGTATTAATTTTGATTAAAAACGACAATCGTTAATGATATTTGTTAGGGGGATGCCCCTAACAAATTATACAGAGTACTTGTTCATGGATTTTAGAAACATCATACGTAAAAATAATTTTCGTACGCGATTGGTGGTCATTAGTTATATATTTATTATGCTGATCGTCGGTTTATTAGCAGATACAGCGACGCACTCAGACGAGCGTATTGGATTTTTTGAAAATATGCTCATATTTGTGACTTTTGAAAAACTACCAGTAGCAACATTAATTATTTTAGGGCTTACCGTTTTAGGATTGGTATATATTCATTTTCGTGGCCATAAAATGATGTTAGCAGGTCTGAGCGCAAAAGAAATTACAGCGCAAAATGCCAGCACTCCTGAAGAAAGACAACTGTATAATATTTTAGAAGAGCTCAGTTTAAGTGCTACTTTACGCTATGTGCCTCGCCTGTATATTTTAGACAGTGATGAGCCTAACGCATTTGCTGCCGGTTGGGGCGCTAAAAACGCTTTAGTCGGTGTCACTCGAGGTTTATTGCAAACACTCAATCGTCACGAAGTTCAAGCGGTGATGGCTCATGAAGTTGGGCATATTATTCATGGTGATTCTAAATTGACATTGTATGTTGGTATTTTAGCGAATGTGATCCTGACTATTACGAATATATTTAGCCAACTATTTATTCGGACGGCAGGGCGTAGCCGAAATAGTGCATCTAATAAAGCACAGCTAATTCTATTAGCTCTTAACTTTGTTTTACCGTGGATCACCCAAATTCTCTATTTTTATCTTTCGCGAACGCGTGAATATATGGCCGATGCAGCGGCTGTTGATTTAACCACCGATAATCAAGCAATGATCAGCGCACTGAAAAAAATTTCGGGTCAGCATGAAAAACAGCAATACGATAAGTCGGGTATTGGTGATGCATACCGTAGTGCAGCCTATATCTTTAATAAAGGTGATTCGATATTGTCGACGCATCCATCGATAGAAAATCGCATTGCAGCTTTAGAAGGCCGTAAAAAATTTTAGCGGGTTGAGTGATAACAATTTGGGGCACACTATTTTAGTCACATATTGACATACACTTTTTATGATGTTTCCCATTAATATTTGGTATTTTTTGAGTCTGTTTGTGTTGCGAAGCTGGAACCTCACGCCATTAACTCCTATAATTCCGGCAACCATAACTTTGTGAAGATAAAGTTAGGCATTTCATTTCAGATTTATTTAACCAGGTTATCATTTTATGACTGACATAGCGCATCAATGTACCATTGTAGGTATATCAGGAGCTTCTGCATCCGGAAAAAGCCTTATCGCAAGTACCTTATATAGAGAATTAAGGGAAAAGGTCGGTGATCATAATATCGGTGTTATACCAGAAGACTGTTACTATAAAGATCAAACAGATATACCAATGGAAGAGCGGTTAAAAGTCAATTACGACCACCCAAACTCCATGGACCATAGCCTGCTTTATCAACATCTTAAAGCATTAAAAAGCGGTAAATCTGTAGAAATTCCTCAATATGACTATGTCGCTCATACACGTAAAGAAACCAGCATTCACTTCAAACCTAAAAAAGTCATTATTATCGAGGGGATTTTACTGCTTACGGATAAACGTTTACGTGAAGAGATGGATTTTTCGATCTTTGTTGATACCCCGCTTGATATTTGCTTGATGAGACGGATAAAACGTGATGTAAATGAGAGAGGGAGAACATTAGATTCGGTTATTGAACAATATAATAAAACCGTGCGTCCTATGTTCTTACAGTTTATTGAGCCGTCGAAGCAGTATGCCGATATTATTGTGCCTCGTGGCGGTAAAAACCGTGTGGCAATTGATATCTTAAAAGCAAAAATCGGCGAATTTTGCCAAGACTAAACTTGGCTAGGCGACATGGCGATAAAAAATAATGAAGGGGGATATAATCATGCGTCTTTGTGACCGCGATATTATTCAATGGATGGATGAAGGAAAGTTAGTTATTAGCCCTCGTCCACCTATTGAACGGATCAATGGAGCAACAGCAGATGTGCGCCTAGGAAATCAATTTCGAGTTTTTCGAGGACATACCGCCGCTTTTATTGACCTAAGTGGCCCGAAAGATGAAGTAAATGCAGCGCTTGACCGTGTGATGAGCGATGAAATTATTCTCAATGATAATGAGCCATTTTTCCTTCACCCAGGAGAATTAGCACTTGCAGTCACTCTTGAGTCTGTTACCCTGCCTGATAACCTCGTAGGATGGTTAGATGGCCGTTCTTCATTGGCGCGATTAGGTTTAATGGTGCATGTGACAGCACATCGAATCGATCCCGGTTGGTGTGGGCAAATCGTGCTAGAGTTTTATAATTCAGGCAAACTACCACTTGCTTTGCGCCCTGGAATGGTGATTGGTGCGTTAAGTTTTGAGCCATTATCAGGCAGCGCAGATCGCCCCTATAATAGCCGACAAGATGCGAAATATAAAAATCAGCAAGGGGCGGTTGGTAGTCGTATCAGTGAGGACTGATAGTAATATGTATGACGGAATTATTGCTTATATGGGGTAATTCCGCATAGCGCAGGGATAGGTGTAGTGTGAGCCTTTTGTGTGGCGTAGCAGACATAATTTTAGTGAGGGAAGAATGAAACGATTTCTGACGACACTGGTCATTTTGCTAGTCGTGATTGTGGTTGGTCTAACCGCATTAGTGATGTTGGTTAACCCAAACGACTTTAGGCAATATCTTGTGGAAAAAGTTGAGAAAAAAAGCGGGTATCAAATTGACTTTAAAGGGGATATGCGTTGGCATGTTTGGCCAACACTGAGTATTATTACCGGCCCTGTTTCGATTACCGCTCCCAATGCCAGCCAACCTGTTTTAAGTGCGGAGAATATGCGCTTAGATGTGGAATTATGGCCGCTACTTTCTCATCATTTATCCGTCGAACAAATTGTTGTCGATGGTGCAGTGATTCGCCACACGCCTGAAAGCGAACCCCAAATGAATGCGAACTCACCTATTGCGCCTGCCGGTAACCAAAGAACACCAAATTCTCCAGAAAAAAATCAATGGTTATTAGATATCGAAAAAGTTGAAATATCAAACAGCTTGGTGATCTGGAAAACACAAAATGATGAGTACAATCTACGCAATATTGATCTTTCTTTAAAGAAAAGTGATAAGCGCAAAATCAGCGCTAAATTCAGCGGCAACTTAAATAAGAATCAACAAGAGCTACGTTTTGATGCGCGGGCAGAACTTGATCTTTCCCAACTATCACATCAAATTAATGGTCAATTAACTCAGTTTGATTATACTTTCACGGGGGTTGATTTACCTGAAGGTGGGATCACCGGACAACTGACCAGTGATTTTGCTTATATTAAAGATAATATTGCAACAGCGAGTTTACATAACATCGCGATTAAAGCCAATGACAGTGATTTAACGGGTCACGTTGAAGCAAAATTAGGGGCTATTCCAGATATTAATGTTCAGTTATCTTCTCAAACGTTAAATCTTGATAAATTAATTGGCGCACCAAATTCAAGTACAGCGGCTAATTCGTCTAATGAAACGAACCTTTCTACTCGCGTTGGCGTTAAACCGGTGATTTCTGGAAAAGAAACACAGAAATATGATTTATCTAACCTAAAATCATTTACTGGAAATATTAATTTAAATATTGAGAATTTAGTTTATCGTGGAATGGCAGTGAATGCGGTAAAATTTGCAGCACAAAACCAAGCGCCGCAATTAACCATTTCCCAATTAGAAGGTCAGGCCTTTAATGGCCAGTTTTCGCTTCCTGTGAGTATTAATTACTCAAATATTCCAGCGCAAGTTACAGCGAAACCTAATATTCAAAATATTAATTTAACGCCATTGTTGAAAGCGTTTAATATGCCAGAAAAACTGAGTGGTATTGTGACAATCAATGCCGATTTATCGGGCCCAGGTTATGATGATTATGCGGTGAAAAATTTATGGCAAGGCCCGGTGAATTTCAGTTTACAAAATGCACGCTTAGCAGGATTAAATATTCCATTATTAATCCAACAATCTATTTCACGGGTGACCAATAAAATCAATGCACCTGTTAATACAGGTAATTATACTGAAGTAGAGCAGTTCACCGTTAATGGTCGCTTAAATAAAGGCACGATTAACATTGCATCCATGAATGCAACTTCTCCTTTAATTTCAATTACGGGGCAAGGATGGGCAAATGTGCCAGCAGAAACATTGGATGTGAACCTCGGTGTGCAAATTACGCAAGGTTGGGGCGGAGACTCTCGCTTTATTCAACAACTGCAATCAATGACAATACCGCTACGTATTTATGGCGGTTGGAGCAACTTACAATATCAACTTAATGTTGAAAGATTGCTACGTAATGAATTAAAGACACAAGCCAAAGAGGCATTAGGGAACTTTTTGAAGAAAGAGGAACAAAAAGGATTGAGTGATTTGCTGAATGCACTATAGCTTTTCTATTGATAAATGGCATCATAGGTCATGATGCCATTTATTGGGATAAAATGATTAGAGTAAACTACGAGGGGTGACGTATTTTGGTGTTGTGTTATCAAATTTTTTATTGGCTTCTTGAGTCGCTTTCATATTTTTATAGCCTTCTTTTGATTCAACCATATCTTTATCTAAGCTTGCTGTATTTAATTTACTTTCAAATTTTGCAAGCATTTCCCGTTTTTTAGAGTTTTGCTTATAGTTTACGCTATTGAGTCTTTCTTGATAGTTTGCTGTTTTAGCCTTCAGAGAATGAAGCGTGTTTGAAAATATTGTTAACTCTTTTTTATTATTTTCTCTCTCCATCGCTCCTCGTTCATGACCTATATTTTCTAATAATGTCTTCATTTTTTGCTGAATAGAGTTAACCTCTTTTTCTATTCCTTTTAATTCTTTAAGCTTAAAGATTCCACTATCAACTTTAGACGTGTTTTGCTGATTTAGAACTGGATTTGATTGAACATTATTGGTTGTACGTTTGATATTTCCAGTAATACCTGAGTTGTGAGCTGTTATTTCTGGCTGTTGTAACTGTTGTGTGTAATTTAATGCTTTATGAGTGATTGACTGGACCATGTTAACCTCGAATAACCTTATTAAGTTATCCGAATTATTGAACAATCAAATGATTAATGCTTTTAAAAAACGCTGTTATTTTGGCGCTTCAAGTGACTTGTTATGGAAATACTTATCCGTACTATAAAAAAATACCGGCCAATTTGGCCGGTATTGTATGAATAAACAAAAATTATTCTTCTTCGTCTTCTTCCGGTACTTTCGGAGGAACAATGAGCACTTTACTAATACGGTGGTTTTTGATTTCAAGCGGCTGGAAAATGCAGCCATTGACTTCAATTTGTTCACCTTCTTCAGGCACTCGTTGTAGGTGTTCCATCAATAAGCCTGCAATGGTTTCATATTCGCGCTTTTCATCCAGTTCCATAGGAACAAATAGGATCAAATCTTCTAATGGCATAAAGCCGTTAGCAATCCAACTCCCATTTTCTAGCTTTTGAATATCATGACGTGAGTCATTTTCTTCTTCACCATCTGGTAAGTTACCGGCGATCGTTTCCATCACATCCGTTAAGGTGACAACACCCTCGACAGAGCCAAATTCGTCGACGACAAAAGCAAAGTGAGTCTGTGCTTTACGAAACTGCTCTAATGCTTTTAATAGCGAGAGACCCTCAGGGAAGATAAGAGGTTGAGTAATCAAAGCTCGTAAGTTCAGCGGCTGACCACTTAACTGCTGTTTGACTAAATCGAGCATGTGAACAACACCAACAGGCTCATCACTCACGGTTTCATCGATGACAACAAAACGTGAATGCGGATTTTTTTCCAGCAATTGCAGCAGCTCATTAGCAGACTTATTGACATCGAGATATTCCACATCATGACGTGATGTCATAATACTTTCGACATTACGTTGAGCCATACCTAAAACACGGGCGATCATCTGGCGCTCTTGAGGGTCAAAAACTGCTTGGTTGTCCGCGATTAAGTCTGAAGTGTGCGCATCTAGCTCCGCACGTTCGTGGTTACCACTTAGAATACGTAAAACGGCTTCAGCCGTACGTTCACGAAGTGGACGACTACCTTTGAGGAATTTGCGACGGTTAAATTGTGCAAACTGGTTTAAGACTTCAATCATAATAGAGAAGCCAATCGCAGCATACAGATAACCTTTTGGTATTGCGTAACCAAAGCCTTCAGCAACTAAACTAAAGCCGATCATCAGCAAGAAGCTGAGACATAAGATCACAATAGTTGGGTGATTGTTGACGAACGATGTTAGCGGCTTACTTGCCCATATCATAAGGATCATGGCAATAGTCACTGCTGCAACCATAACCCCAATATGGTCAACCATCCCAACGGCGGTAATGACTGAGTCAAGAGAGAATACCGCATCTAGGACGATAATTTGTGCAACAACAGCCCAGAAATTCGATGTTTTTCGTTGATTAGTGGTGTGCTCATCCCCCCCCTCTAATCGTTCGTTTAACTCCATTGTGGCTTTAAATAGCAAGAATAACCCACCCACCAACATGATGAGATCTCGGGCGCTAAATGGATGATCGAATAATGTTATTAAAGGCTTGGTGAGAGTGATTAGCCAAGACAAGCTAAATAGCAGAATAACTCGCATCACGAGAGCGAGCATGAGACCCGTCACACGAGCCCTATCACGCAATTTTTGCGGCAGTTTGTCTGCCAAAATGGCAATAAAGACGAGGTTATCAATACCAAGAACGATTTCTAGAACGATTAAGGTGGCAAGCCCCGCCCAAATCGAAGGATCTGCGATCCATTCCATACAGTTTGTTTTACCTTCTGATATGACGGCATATGCCGACTCGTGAATAATGCGGTTTGTTTCCCTAAATTTCAATAAAAATTGTCGCGTATGAGACGATAATCTACAAATAATATTCCGTTTGCGTCATCGATTGCATCAATAACTACCCAGCAGAACAAACCTGAGTTAACATGTGATCCTGTTAACAGAATTGCCAGCATAAAAATGGCTGGCTTAGGTCCTAATCAGACAGGAGTTTTTCATGTCAAAGCAACAGATTGGTGTTGTCGGTATGGCTGTCATGGGGCGCAATCTTGCCCTGAATATTGAAAGCCGTGGTTATTCCGTCTCTATTTTCAACCGTTCAAAAGATAAAACGGATGAAGTTATTGCCGAAAATCCAGGGAAAAAATTAGTTCCCAGCTACACGATTGAAGAGTTTGTCGACTCTCTGGAAAAACCACGCCGTATCCTGTTGATGGTGAAAGCGGGTGAAGCAACGGATAAAACGATTGCTGCATTGACTCCGCATCTAGACAAAGGTGATATCCTGATTGATGGCGGCAACACTCTGTATAAAGATACTATCCGTCGTAACCGTGAACTGTCTGAGCAAGGCTTTAACTTTATCGGTACAGGGGTTTCTGGTGGTGAAGAAGGCGCTCTAAAAGGCCCATCTATTATGCCTGGTGGTCAAAAAGAAGCTTATGAGCTGGTTGCACCAATTTTGAAAGAAATTGCCGCTAAAGCCGAAGGCGAGCCTTGCGTAACTTATATCGGTCCAGATGGTGCTGGTCACTATGTGAAAATGGTTCACAATGGTATCGAATACGGTGACATGCAGTTGATCGCTGAAGCATATTCATTGCTAAAAGGTTCTTTAAACCTGAGCAATGAAGAGTTGGCGGAAATTTTTGCTGATTGGAACCAAGGCGAACTTAGTAGCTATTTGATCGAAATCACTGCGGATATCTTCAAGAAAAAAGATGAAGATGGAAAATATTTGGTTGATGTGATTTTAGATGAAGCTGCGAATAAAGGTACAGGTAAATGGACAAGCCAAAGTTCATTGGATTTAGGTATCCCAGTAACGTTGATCACTGAATCTGTATTTGCACGTTATATCTCTTTCCTGAAAGACCAACGTGTTGCCGCATCTAAAGTACTAACAGGTCCAGTATTGAAGCCTGTTGAAGGCGATAAAAAACAATTTATTGAGAAAGTTCGTCGTGCACTCTACTTAGGTAAAATTGTTTCTTATGCCCAAGGCTTCCAACAACTGAAAGCCGCTTCAGATGAATACAATTGGGATCTGAACTACGGTGAAATTGCTAAAATTTTCCGCGCGGGTTGTATCATTCGTGCACAATTCTTGCAAAAAATCACTGATGCATACAATGATAATGCACAGATCGCTAACTTGCTGTTAGCGCCATACTTTAAGCAAATCGCTGATGAATATCAGCAAGCACTACGTGATGTGGTGTGCTATGGCGTACAAAACGGCATCCCAACACCGACCTTCTCTGCGGCAATTTCTTATTACGATAGCTACCGTTCAGCGGTATTGCCTGCAAACCTAATTCAAGCGCAACGTGATTACTTTGGTGCTCACACTTATAAGCGTACTGATAAAGAAGGTGTGTTCCATACCGAATGGATGGAATAATACGTTAAAATAACGTATTAAATTATTAAGGTGCTGGTTTTCCAGCACCTTTTTTATTTTTAAGTATAAAAATAGGGATGTACTATCAATACTTATTGGTCGTTTTTATCTTTATTATTGGATCGAGTATGGTTTTGATTGATGATACTGATAGAATCGAAAGCTTGTTTTTATTCTTAGGCCTCAGGTATTACTGTAAGCCTAGCTGATCATTTTATGATTATAAGTAAGAATTCTATTTATGCGAAAGTTCCTTGTCTTGCTGTTGTTACTTGTGCTGCTGAGTCCATTGGCAATTGATTTATATCTGCCAACAATTCCTACAATTGCGATTGCGTTAGGGGCGCCCGAGTCGCTGATCCAGTCTACTATTGCACTATTTATACTAATTTTTGGTATAGGGCAGCTAATTTCTGGCCCCTTGATCGACCGATATGGACGTAAGCCCATCGCGATTGTGGGCATCCTAATTTACATTGTCGGTTCAACTGTCGCAGCGTTATCAACAACCCCGGAAATTTTTATTGCCGCTAGGGTATTACAGGGGGTCGCTGTTTGTTGCACTGGCGTTGTGGCTTTTAGTGGTGTTCGTGATCGGATGAACGGCACGGAAGCTGCGCGTGCATTTGGTTTTTTAAATGGAACGCTCAATATCGTACCAGCATTAGCACCGCTTTTGGGGGGCTTTCTCGCTGAATATTGGGGATGGCGAGCCCCTTTTTGGTTTTTGGCTCTCTATGCGGTACTCATTTTAATGTTAGTCATCGCATTTTTGCCAGAAACTCGCCCGGCAAGTTTGCAAAATGTGAAGAAGTTGCAACTCAATCACTACCTGCATATCTTGCGTAACAAGCACTTTATTATTTTTGCATTGGTGAATGCAGGTAGTATGGGCATGGTCCTGACGTATGTTTCATTCGCACCGATTGTCTTAATGGGGGATGCAGGACTCACGCCACTAGAGTTTTCATTGGCGTTTGGTGCTAATGGTTTTTGGATTATGTTTGCGAGTTACATTGCTAACTATTATATCCCCAAAATTGGTCGCCCTAACTGTTTAAAAGCCGGCAGCCTATTTATGATAGCGGGGTGTTTAGGCTTGTTATTCGGTTTACTTGTCTTACCAACAGAGTTACAAAACCACTGGTTAGCTTATATGTTACCTGTAGCGTGTGCCTGTACAGGCCTTGCCTTTATGATGGGAACCGCAACGAGTTATGCTTTAGAACCTTTTGAAAAAGAGGCAGGAACGGCTTCGGCTTTAGTGGGTTTTATTCAAATGGCAGTAGGTGCAGCTCTGAGTTTATTGGCGATCAGCTCTCCCTTACCTGCAAATTGGGCATTAGCTATGTTAATGTTAGTAGGCGGAGTGATTGCGTTGGTTGCACGAAATACCAACTTAAAATTAACGCATTAAGTAGAGAAAAGATAGATGATAAATCCGTTATTAAAGCAGCCAAGGGTTGCTAAAGGTGATGTATTTTTGAGCGCGAATACATCACCATAGACAGCGTTCTATGGTAATAATAATTTTATAATTAGGATTGTTACCATGAATCAAAAACATTGGTCAAAATATCAACTTTTACACGAAGTTGTACAGAATCCGAATATCCATATCAAAGGACGTCATAGTTATTATAGTGACTGCTGGGATAATGGGTTTGAACAATCAGTAGTCCGCTATTTACAAGGGGATGAAGTCAGCCGTGATTGGCAATTACCTTGGGATGTCGATCAACTTTATATTGGCGATTATGTGTGTATTGGGGGAGAAGCCGTCATATTGATGGGGGGAAACCATACTCACAGAACAGATTGGTTTTGTTTATATCCATTTATTGAATATGTTAATGAAGCCTATGTTGGTAAAGGCGATACGGTTATTGGTGACGGAGCTTGGATTGGAATGCGGGCATTGATTATGCCAGGCATAAACATTGGTGAAGGCGCAGTTATCGCAGCAAATAGTGTTGTGGTGAAGGATGTCGAACCATACAGTATTGTGGGTGGCAATCCGGCTAAACGGATTAGCTATCGTTTTGCGCCTGATATCATTGCAGAACTTCTGGCATTAAAGATCTACGATTGGCCAGAAGCACAATTTAATGCCTTAAAGCCTTATTTGTGTAATTCAGATATAACAGCTTTGAAAATAGCCTTGGCTAAATATTTAAAATAAATAATACATAGGGAATGAGTTTATTATCATTCCCTTTTTGCATTTTATTTATCAGAATTATTTTTTGCCGGCTAAATAACCGAATATAAATCCGATACCCGCAGCGACAGTTGCTGCGGCAAGAGGATTACTTTTTACTGTATCCACAGCAGAATTGAGCGTGTCACAGCCTTGAGCTGCACATTTTCTGACAGTACCTTTTATTTGATGCTCAGCAGAACCCGTTGCTTCACCGTAGGCTTGTTCTGCTGTACCTGTTGCTTCTCTAGCTTTGCTTTCTGCTTTGTCGAATAAACTCATTATATTCTCCTTAAGAGTGAATAACAGTCACTATTAAGTGTAGCAGCCTTAAAAAATATGATACTTGATTTTACTTAAAAATAGGTACTTTTACTTTTATTCATCATCTCGAATAAAATCGACTAAAGTTGGATTAGCAATACGACGGTAATCTTCTGTATTCAAAATAACTGAGCGCTCAAGTGTTCCTGCATTAAAAGCCAGCTCTTCAAAACGAACAAATAAATAAGGATCAGCAATGAGTTTTAGAGATGGATGAAAACTAAAGGGCGGGATTGCACCAAAAACACATTGAGTTAATTCATCCACTTCTTTTGGGCTTGCTAATGAGGCGCGAGTGCCTCCGATGGCATGAGCGATCTTCGTTAAATCCGCTTGTTTATCAGCAGGAAGGATAGCAAGGACATGTTGACGAATACCATTTCCTTTAACGTGGCAAACTAAGCCTTTAGCACCTTGACCTAATTGTGTGCCACGTATTTTTGCCACTTCTTCTGATTTACCTGCCGTTGGATGTTCCATCACGCGGTATCGCGCATTCTGTTTATCAAGTAATTGGGTTAATTGAATAAAAATAGGGCTTTCTGACACGACGGTTCCTTTTTTATAAAAATAAACAGTTGAGATAGTAGCAAAATTAGATAACAAGCTAAATACCATGGATATGATATGAAAATTGGAAGAAATAATGGGAGCTAGACAACGCAATAAGAGAGTTTTTAAGTTAATAGCGAACTCATTGTCTAAATCGCATGTTGATTAAAATAGGCTTTTACGTGAATTGGTTGACTCAGTTATCTAAGTCGCCACTTATAGGTAAGAGAATAGAGAGGATTTGGTCGACGATCAAGTATCAGCGCATTTTGTTATATTGGGTAGCCCACCTTAAGCAGGCTACCGCATTATTATTGATGGCGTTCTTTCAGACGTTTGATAATGGTGCTTAAATCAAGATCTTGGTCCTGTAAGAGTACCAGCAGGTGGTACATTAGATCGGCGGCCTCATTCGTTAGCTCAGCACGATCATTGACTGTGGCTGCAAGTGCCGTTTCAACGCCTTCTTCGCCAACTTTTTGAGCGATACGTTTAGTACCACTTGCATATAGACGCGCCGTATATGAGCTTTCCGGATCAGCACACTTACGTGATTTTAATAAGGTTTCCAGCTCAAATAAGAATCCCCAATCACTTTGAGCGGGAGCAAAACAGCTCTCCGTACCATTGTGGCAAGTTGGTCCAACCGGTTGCACTAGGGCGAGTAGCGTATCACTATCACAATCAGGATAGATATCGACTAAATTAAGATAGTTGCCCGATGTTTCGCCTTTAGTCCATAAGCGCTGTTTGGTTCGTGAATAAAAGGTTACCTTACGGCTATCTAATGTGGCTTGCAACGCTTCTGGGTTCATATAACCTAACATTAATACATCACCAGAAGTTGCGTGTTGCACAACCACGGGCATTAATCCATCCACTTTTTGCCAAGCAAGTTGGCGACATTGTTCTGTGGTTAACATACTCTTATTTGAACTCCATTTTCTGCAAGGTATTGCTTTAATTCACCAATATTGATGATTTGCTTGTGGAAGACGGATGCGGCGAGGGCACCATCAACCTTTGCTTCAGTAAAAGCATCTAAGAAATGTACCATTTCACCAGCACCACCAGAGGCGATTAATGGCACTTGGCAGACATCACGGACTTTTTTCAGTTGGATTAAATCATAGCCTTGGCGTACACCGTCTTGGTTCATCATATTTAAGACAATTTCACCGGCACCTCGTTGTTGAACTTCAGTGACCCAATCGAGGGTTTTCCAGCGTGTTTGGGTGGTCCGTTTTTCATCCCCTGTAAATTGATAAACGAGGTAGTCACCCGTTTCATGGTCAAACCAGGTATCGATACCGACGACAATGCATTGTACGCCAAAACGATCAGCAAGGCGGCTAATTAGTGTTGGATCCGATAGCGCTGGTGAGTTAATGGATATTTTATCAGCGCCAAATGATAAAATTTGCGCCGCGTCTTCAACACTTTTGATACCACCCGCAACGCAAAATGGAATATCAATGACTTCTGCAACTTTTGATACCCAACTCTTATCGACCACTCTTCCATCAGATGATGCTGTAATATCGTAAAATACCAGTTCATCAGCACCTTCTTGGGCGTAGCGCTGTGCCAGTGGAACGATATCACCAATAATCTCATGATGACGAAATTGAACCCCTTTTACTACTTGTCCATCCCGAACATCCAAACAAGGAATTATGCGTTTTGCCAACATGCGATTGCCTCCGCGACTGTGAATTTGCCTTCGAGTAGGGCACGACCAACAATCACCCCCGCGGCGCCTGACCCTGGAATAGCAGCGATATCCGCCAAAGAGCCAATACCACCAGATGCTTGAAATGCAATAGCTGGATATTTTTGGCTAATTTCTTGGTATAAATTGACATTTGAACCTGCCAATGTGCCATCTTTAGAAATATCCGTGCATAAAACGTGCTTTAACCCATAAGGTTGATACATTTCAATGGCTTGTTCTAATGAAAGATTAGAGTTTTCTTGCCAACCACTGATGGCAATCTCTTTTATACCTTGTTGGTTAATTCGCACATCAAGGGCGAGTACGATGGCTTCTCCACCATAACGTTCGAACCAGGTTTTAACTAATTCAGGCTGTTTCACCGCGGTTGAACCAATAACCACCCGTGTAGCCCCTGCATCTAAAAGTGCTTTTACATCCTCTTCTGTGCGGATCCCGCCACCGACTTGAACGGGTACAGACACTCCGGCTAACAGTTTTTTAAGGAGGGGAATTTGACGTTTTTGTGGATCTTTTGCCCCAGTTAAATCAACTAAGTGTAATAATTTTGCGCCTTCTTGTTGGTATTGTTGTAAGCGTGGCAGGGGATCACTGCCGTAAGCGGTTTGCTTGGCATAATCGCCTTGATGTAAACGAACAACATTACCATCAATAAGATCTAAAGCAGGAATGATCATCTCAATTACATCTCCAAAAAGTTTTGGATCAGGCGAGAGCCAGCTGCTCCCGAGCGCTCAGGGTGAAACTGAACACCATAAAAATTATCCTGATTGACAGCACTGCTAAATGGATTACCGTATTGGGTTTGTGCAATGGTATTGCCTGAAATAGGCATGGAGTAGCTATGCACAAAATAGAAGTAAGCATCGTCGCGGATCCCTTTAAATAAAGGGTGGCCTGCTAAAGGTTTGACTTGATTCCAGCCACTATGAGGAACAGGTAAACCATCCGCATTCATTTTTTGGACTGGGCTATCTATCAAGCCAAGCAGTGGGATCAACGATTTTCCTTCTTCACTAACACTCCCCATTAATTGCATACCTAAACAAATACCTAAAACAGGCTGAGTCAGTGCTTTAATTAAGGGGATCAGTTCACGTTGCTGGAGTTGTTCCATCGCTGCGCTTGCAGTTCCGACACCCGGTAGGAAAACTTTATCTGCTTGTAAAATGGTGTTGGTATCACGGCTGATCTGTGGGGTATAGCCTAAACGTTTGACGGCATAGGCCACAGAAGACAAATTTGCACAGCCTGTATCAAGGATAACAACGTTCATTAGAGAACCCCTTTCGAGCTAGGTAACGTATCTCCTTCAACGCGGATAGCTTGACGTAAGGTACGACCAAATACCTTAAATAGGCTTTCAGCTTTGTGGTGATCGTTTTTCCCTTTCGTTTTCAGGTGTAAGGTACATCCCATCGCATAGGATAGGGAGCTGAAAAAGTGTTCGATCATTTCAGTGCTGAGGTCACCAACACGTTGGTATTTAAATTCTGCTTTATATTCAAGGTGTGGTCGGCCTGAAATGTCTAATGCACAACGCGCTTGGCACTCATCCATTGGGAGTACAAAGCCAAAGCGTGCGATACCACGTTTATCGCCGAGAGCAACGCGTAATGCTTCACCGAGTGCCAAACCCGTATCTTCTACGGTGTGGTGGTCATCAATAAACAGGTCACCTTTAACTTGGATATTCAAACGGAAACCACCGTGAGTGGCGATCTGGTCAAGCATGTGGTCAAAGAAGCCGACACCCGTATTGATTTCGCTTCCACCCTCACGATCAAGCCAGAGTTCGACGCGAATATTGGTTTCTTTTGTGACACGCTCAACGATTGCATGGCGATCACGCTGAGTTAATTTATCGGTGATAGCCACCCAATCAAGTGAATCAGGGCTATAGCGTAGGCCTTGGATCCCCATATTTTCGGCCAATTGTAGGTCAGTTTCACGATCACCAATCACATAACTGTTCGCTTTATCTAATTTACCTTCAACTAGGTAGTTTTCCACTAAGCCTAGTTTTGGTTTACGGCAGTTACAGCCATCCGCTGGTTTGTGAGGACAAATTAATACATCGTCAAAATTAATCCCTTGTGACTCAAAAACCTGCATCATTAAGTTGTGTGGTGGTTCGAAATCAGCGGTTGGGAAGCTGTCGGTACCTAAACCATCTTGATTGGTGACCATGACTAAGCGGTAGTTGGCTTTTTGTAAGGCCAGCAGGCTTGGAATCACTGCTTTTTCAAAAGCTAATTTGCTTAGGCTATCGACCTGAAAATCAGTAGGTGGTTCAGTGATTAATGTACCATCACGGTCAATAAAAAGAATTTTTTGGCTCATGAATATTTCCTATTTCAGGTTTAGCAAAGGGCTTCAATAGCTTCAATAACACGCACGTTTTCGGTTTCAGTACCCACAGTGATGCGTAGGCAGTTAGAAAGTCCTGGCTGTTTACTTTGGTCACGCAAAATAATGCCTTGTTCCCACAGCGCTTTAAATACTTTATTTCCATCCGTAAAACGCACCAAAATATAGTTGGTCTCACTGGGATACACTTTTTCTACGATAGAGAGTTCCGCTAGCGCTTCAGACAAGGCAATACGATCATTCGTGATTGTTGCGACACGGTGTTTCATTGTCGCTATTCCTTCCACGCTCAATGCTTCTGCGGCTATCATCGCAACGGGTGTCGAAAGAGGATAAGGAGCGATCACTTTTAAGAGTATTTCGATTACATCGGCGGAGGCTAATGTGAAACCACAACGTAGGCCAGCCAGCGCAAAGGCTTTTGATAATGTTCTTAATACCACAAGGTTTGGATAGTTAGCGAGCCAGCCTGCCACACTGTATTGTGGGCAAAATTCAATATAGGCTTCATCAACAACCACAAGCGCTTGACCCGCCGCCATGTCGAGCACTTCACGCAGTGCCTTATTATCGATGATGTTGCCAGTTGGATTATTTGGGCTACAAATATAGATCAATTTGGTGTTTGGCAAATTTTCACGAATGGCATCAATATTTAATGACCAGTCTGGTAAAGCGGGAATTTTTTTCTGTTCTACGCCAAAAGTTTCAGCGCTGACACTATACATACCATAGGTTGGAGGACAAAACATCACAGCGTCTTTGCCCGGTTCACAAAATGCACGGATCAGCAGTTCGATAGATTCATCGGCACCTCGGCAAACTAATACTTGCTCAGGAGCAACATTTGCATAAGCGGCATAGTTGAGAATGACACTGGCGGGCTGGCATTCTGGGTAACGGTTTAGATTACGTTCGTTAAATTGGAATTCTGGTGCAATAGGGTATTCATTGGCATTTAACCAAACATCGCCGTTACCACCTAAGCGACGAGCAGACATATAAGGGGTCATCACTTTCACATTTTCACGCGCAAGGCTAGCGGCTTTAAAGTTTTCGCTCATCACTTACTCCTGACTTTGTTTTTTGAGTTCAGTAACACGTAATGTTACGGCATTTTTGTGGGCAGTTAGGCTCTCTGCTTGCGCGAGTGTTTCAATCGTTGTCGCTAACCCAAGTAACCCTTGAGGTGAAAGCTTTTGTACTGTCATCCGTTTCATAAAATCAGCAAGACCCAAGCTGGAATATGTCGATGTATAGCCATAAGTTGGCAGCACATGATTAGTTCCTGATGCATAATCGCCCGCTGATTCAGGTGACCAATCTCCGACGAACACAGAGCCTGCACTGGTTATGCTGTCAACGAGTGCATCGGCATTACGAGTTTGCAAAATCAGGTGTTCAGGCCCGTAGCGATTGCTAATTTCGACACATTGTGCAATTGAATCGGCGATAATTACACGACTAGCACTCAGTGCGGCTCTCGCGATGTCAGCACGTGATAATTCAGCCAGTTGTGTTTCTGTTTCATCAATAACCTGCATAGCAAATTCTTGGCTATCCGTTAGTAGAATAACTTGTGAATCAGGTCCATGCTCAGCTTGCGATAACAGATCTGAAGCTGTAAATGCAGGGTTTGCTTGGCTATCTGCAATAACAAGCACTTCTGATGGGCCTGCTGGCATATCAATGGCTGCTCCTTCGTGGCTTTGGCTCACTTGGCGTTTCGCTTCTGTTACATAAGCATTGCCTGGGCCAAAAATCTTATCGACCGCTGGGATACTCTCTGTACCAAATGCCATTGCAGCAATGGCTTGCGCACCGCCCACCTGAAAGATATCGCTAATACCACACAGTTTTGCAGCATAGAGAATTTCATCCGCAATCGTTGGGGGAGAGCAAAGGATAATTTGTCGACAACCTGCAATTTGTGCAGGGGTGCCTAGCATCATTACCGTTGAGAGCAATGGCGCTGAGCCGCCGGGAATATATAAGCCAACCGAATCAATTGGGCGGGTGATTTGTTGACAAACCACGCCTGACTGAGTCTCAACGCGAATAACTTCAGGTTTTTGTGCTTCATGAAAACGACGGATATTACCAATAGCATTTTTCATCGCGACTTTGATGTCGTCATCGAGGCGTGATTCAGCTTGCTCAATGCTATCTGGCATGACTCGAATGCTAGAAATGGCCGTTTTATCAAAATGTTGGCTAAATTCAATGAGTGCATTGTCGCCACGAGCTTGTACTTGCTCAATGATCTGTGTGACCGCGCGACGAATATTGTCTGATGCCGCAATGGCTGGGCGTGTCAGCAGTGCTGTTTGCTCATTTGCATTACATTCTGACCAGCGAATCGGTTGGTTAAATCCCATTTCCATTGCACTTACTCCATCATTTTTTCAATAGGCAGAACTAAAATAGAGCTGGCACCTAATGCTTTAAGTTTTTCCATGGTTTCCCAGAACAAGGTTTCGCTACTGACCATGTGCATAGCTACGCGATTTTGATCGCCTGCTAATGGGAGCAGAGTTGGGCGTTCTGCGCCTGGCAGCAATGCAATAATATCTTCCAAACGTTCACTTGGAGCGTGCAACATGATGTATTTGGATTCACGAGCTTGAATAACGCCCTGAATACGAGTCATCATGCGGTCAATAAGCTGTTGTTTATCTGAAGAAATTTCGCCGTCACGTTGGATTAAGCAGGCTTTTGAACGATAAATCACTTCAACTTCTTTGAGGCCATTCGCTTCGAGTGTTGCGCCAGTAGAAACTAGGTCACAAATGGCATCGGCAAGACCTGCCCGAGGCGCGACTTCGACAGAGCCGTTTAATAAGCAAGATTTAAATTGAATGCCTTTTTCATCGAAATAACGTTTTAATAAGTTCGGGTAAGAGGTCGCAATACGAGCGCCATTTAAGCACTCTGCACCTGTGTAGTTAAAGTCAAGGGGTGCAGCTAATGACAAGCGGCAAGCACCAAAGTCAAGACGACGTAGTGTTTTGTATGCGGGGTTATCGCCTTGAGCGCGACGGCTTAATAATTCTTCTTCAAGAACGTTTTCACCGATAATTCCAAGGTCTACAACGCCGTCCATGACCAGTCCTGGGATATCGTCATCACGTACACGCAGTAAATCAATAGGCATATTTTCTGCATAAGCAATCAGTCGCTGTTGCTGTAAATTGATTTTAATTCCACAGCGTGCAAGTAGTTCTTGTGAGTCTTCACTTAAGCGTCCTGACTTTTGAATGGCAATTCTTAATCGTGATTTGTCCAACATAATTTTACCCTGCTTATTTTGTAATATATTTTTGATTAATAATAAAAAAACCCTCGGAAGATTATCTTCCGAGGGTTTTCTCTAATTCGCATTTCAGCCACCGGAAGAGTCGTTGATCGTCTTCCAGCACACATCGCCCGAAAGACTAATCAGGATGATGGTGATGATGATGGTTGCGAGAAATACGAGTCATAATAGCTTCCGTTAGTAATGGTGTTAGTTGCTTAAACATTCATTACCTATCAACCTATCCGATCTCCTCCCTACAATGCAACTGTTTTTTGCAAAATAACCAATAATAATTAGATAGTGAGGTTTCATAGTGAATAATCGCATAAATAATATATTCGGAAGTTAAAAGGTTTTCAGTTAACCTAGATGAAATTAAGTCGTTATCGGTAATCAGAGGTGATAGATGAAAAAGGTTGCGATTGTTGGATTAGGTTGGTTGGGATTACCGCTTGCGAGAGCCTTGTTAGCTGCTGGTATGGATGTTTCTGGTACCAAAACAACGCCGGATGGTATTGCGGCGGCTCGTGCTATAGGGATTGATTGTTATTATTTACAATTAACGCCGGAATTAGACTGTGATCCCACTGATTTCGCTCAATTAATGGAAGAGGCAGGGGCACTCATTATTTTACTACCACCTTCAAAAATTAATGTATCTGCTTATGTTGAAACAATTGAATTACTTGTCGATACGGCGATAACTTTTCGGATCCCCCGCGTGATTTTCACTTCTTCAACATCGGTTTATGGTGATCTTAGCGGTGAAGTTAATGAAGAGAGCGAACGTCAGGCAACCACGGCATCAGCACAAGCTTTGATTGATGTTGAAAATTGGCTGCATGCGCTACCAAATATTTCGGTAGATATTTTACGGCTCGCAGGCTTAGTTGGTGAGAATCGCCATGCTGGACGTTTCCTTGCAGGCAAAAAATCACTCAAAGGGGCGCAACAGCCGGTGAATATTGTTCATCAAGATGATGTGATTGAGGCAATCAAATTATTGTTGAAACAACCTCAGGGTGGGCATATTTATAACTTGTGTGCACCAGAGCATCCACAACGCGCTGATTTTTATCGTCAAGCCTCCCAATCTCTAAATTTAGAATTGCCTGAGTTTATGCTTGAAACGGAAGCAACAACTGGAAAGATTGTGAACGGTAACCGTATTTGCCAAGAACTCGGGTTTGAGTATCAATACCCAAACCCGATGAATATGCCAATGACAATTTAATTATTTCAGTGGGATCAACACAATTTTTTGGAAAGCGGGGCGCGTTTTTAATTGCTGATACCAACGCTCTAAATTAGGGAATTCAGGGCGTTCGGTGGCAATTTCATGCCATGGATAAAATAATGGGGCAATGGCGATATCGGCAATACCAAATTTTTGGCCATTAAAATAAGGCTGATTTGCCAGTGCCTCATCGGCAATTTTAAACAATTTTTCAAGATGATGATAAATTGCACGCGCGACTTCAGGATCGCGCTCAGCGACGGGAACACGCACAATTTTATTCATCATTTGTTTAATACTGTCGAATAAAGTCCCACATCCCCAGTCCAACCATTTGTCTGCCGCAGCTTTCTCTTGGAGGTTTTGTGAGACTAATAAGTGAGAGTGATCAAATTTTTCCGTAAGGTATCGTAAAATGGTATTTGATTCCCACAGGGTGAAGTCATCATCCTGTAAAGTTGGGATAGTGCCGTTTGGGTTCATTTTCTGATATTCGGGTGTATCAAGTCCGCCAAAAGGACCTCCAACATCTTTTTGATTATAAGCAACATTCAGTTCTTCAAGGCACCAAAGCACTTTTTTGACGTTTGATGAGTTTTTACGACCCCATACAGTTAGCATAGTTTACCCCATGATTTGATATTTCGTTGTTTATCGTCTCTAAGATAGATGAAATTGCATTATGGGAACAATCTTTATTTGTTGTGTGTAGCTTAATAGCGTAAAAAGTCCTACATTAATAATGAATTAACCGTTTTAGTATTTGTAAAGGAGTAACCGATGAACAGAAAATTTTTAACCTTAAAGGCACAATATCTAGGAACTGGATTAGGCCTTTTAGTTGCTGTAAGCAGTTTTTCTTATGCAGCAGAGACACCGGTTGCTCCACAGGTTGATGCCAAAGCTTTCGTTTTGATGGACTACGATAGCGGTAAAATATTGGCCTCGGGCAACCCAGATGAACGGTTAGATCCGGCAAGTCTAACAAAAATGATGACGAGCTATGTGGTAGGTCAAGCCATTAAAGCGGGCAAAATTACCCCACAAGATATGGTAACGGTTGGCGTCGATGCTTGGGCAACGGGGAACCCAGTGTTGAAAGGTTCATCATTGATGTTTTTGAAGCCAAAAGATCGAGTGTCAGTATTGGATTTAAATAAAGGGGTTGTTATTCAATCGGGTAATGATGCCAGTATTGCATTAGCCGATTATGTCGCAGGTAGCCAAGACTCGTTTGTGAGTTTGATGAATCAATATGTACAGCAGTTGGGTTTAAAAAATACCCATTTTAAAACGGTACATGGCTTAGACTCCGAAGGGCAATACAGTACCGCTCATGATATGGCAATCCTAGCGCAAGCCATGATCCGCGATGTACCAGAAGAGTACGCATTACACAAAGAAAAAGAGTTTACGTTTAATAAAATCCGTCAACCGAATCGTAACCGTCTATTGTGGAGCCAAAACCTCAACGTGGATGGCGTGAAAACGGGGCATACCAGTGGGGCAGGGCATAATTTAGTAGCATCAGCGACAGATGGCCCAATGCGTTTAATTTCCGTTGTGCTTGGTGCGCCAAGTGATCGTGTGCGTTTTTCTGAAAGTGAAAAACTATTAACTTGGGGATTCCGTTTCTTTGAAACCGTCACGCCAATAAAGGCTGATCAAACATTACAAACTCAACGAGTTTGGTTTGGTGATAAATCAGAAGTTGCACTCGGCGTAGAAAAAGATGCTGCTATTACCATACCAAAAGGGCAATTACAGAATTTGAAAGTGAGTTATACACTGTCTGATCCCTCAATTGAGGCGCCATTAGCTAAGAATCAGGCTGTAGGCACGGTCAACTTTATCTTGAATGATGAAGTGATTGAGCAGCGTCCTTTAGTCGTAAAAGAAGCTGTTGAGGAAGGAGGGTTCTTTGGCCGAATTTGGGATTATATCGTTAAAACGGTTAGCGGCTGGTGGACGGCTATTTTTGGTTAAATTGTTATGTTAAAAACATTTTAACCAGGGAGATATTAGCAGCTACTACGGTTAGGTATATCAATAAAGCCTATGTGAAGATGAGCCGTTAATAAACGTTTTCTACCATGGTTTTGATAGAAAACGAAGTTAACGACATAAATAAAAGCAAACCTTATGGTTTAGCAGCCCGCCAATCTAAACGGGAAGAGAGAGACCTCTTCCCGTTTTAACGTCAGCAAATCAAATGCCTCAATCACGGTAGCTCGGTAAGTTTCAATTTATCAATATCTTAGGTTTTTAATGGCGCGTGGCCATTGGCATAACAATCGAAGATATTGGGGGAAGTAAATCGCGTGTGTGGATTGCCTAAATGACGTTTGATGGAAAATACAGAGGGGGCTACCAGATAAAAAGGAAAGCGTAGTTTCTGACGCTATTATATTTTCTACGCATTAATTTGCTGATTTAAAATAGCAGTAACCACCTCCGTAGAGATGGTTACTTGTATTTTATGGATTATTCACAATGTGCTAGTTTGATGGCTAAGCCGCCCTGTGAGGTTTCACGATATTTAGCATTGATATCTTTACCTGTTTCATACATGGTTTCGATAACCTTGTCTAAACATACCCGTGGGTCACTGACGCGGCGTAATGCCATACGTGCCGCGTTCACTGCTTTCACCGCAGCAATCGCATTACGTTCAATGCAAGGTACTTGTACTTGACCGCCAACGGGGTCACAAGTTAGCCCTAAATTATGCTCCATTGCAATTTCAGCAGCGATACAAACTTGTTCAGGGCTTCCACCCATGAGTTCAGCCAGTCCTGCCGCAGCCATTGAACAAGCTACACCGACTTCACCTTGACATCCAACTTCTGCACCTGAGATAGAGGCATTCATTTTATATAATGACCCAATCACACCAGATACTAAGAAATAGCGGGTGTAAGAGTTTTCGTTAACAGGGCGAATAAATTTATCGTAGTAAGCTAACACGGCAGGAATAATACCGCATGCACCATTCGTTGGTGCGGTGACCACACGGCCGCCAGCGGCATTTTCTTCGTTTACAGCTAAAGCAAACATATTGATCCAATCAATAACGGCCATAGGGTCGATATTGGTATTGTCGCTAGTGACTAATTGACGGCGTAAAGCGGCTGCACGGCGAGGAACACGCAGTGGCCCCGGTAATAACCCTTCTGTAGTGACACCACGTTCAATACCGGCTTTCATGACATCCCAAACGGCAGATAGGTATTCATGAATCTCTTCTTTGCTGTGCAAGGCAAGCTCATTTTGCATCACTAATGCAGAGAGGGTCATGTATTCAATCTGGTGATTAATCTGTAATATAGGGTAATTTATCGGAGAATATTCATGGCTAAAGTCGATGTAAGGTGCCCATTTTGTCAACAAACTCCCTCAGTGAAAAAACATGGCCTAGGGAGTACAGGTCATCAACGTTATCGTTGTCAAGACTGCTGCCGAAGCTTCCAACTCGACTATGAATATCGTGCCTGCCAGCCCGGTACCAAAGATAAAATTATCGACCTAACGATGAATAATGCCGGTATTCGTGATACCGCTAGAGCCCTTCATATCAGCATTAATGCGGTTGTTCGCACTTTAAAAAACTCTCGCCGAAGCAGGTAACCTCTTTACCCCTTGATAATCTGCACATTGAACTCCTTTGCGAAGTCGATGAACAGTGGTCTTTTGTGGGTAATAAGAAGCAACAACGCTGGCTTTGGTATGCGTGGGAGCCCCGCCTAAAACGGATAATTGCTCATACGTTTGGTCGTCGAAACAAAAGGACTCTTCACCAGTTACTGGCTTTACTGTCTAGGTTTAATGTGGCTTTTTGGTGCACGGATAAGTTCAGTGCTTATGAGATATTGCCCAAGCAGAAACATGTGGTAAGTAAGTTTTATACGCAACGAATAGAAAGAGAGAATTTGAACCTGAGAAACCGCTTGAAGCGCCTTAACCGTAAGACGTTAGGTTACTCGAAGTCACCTGAAATGCATGACAAAATCATCGGTACATTCATTGAACGCGAATACTACCTATTATGATGATCTCTATATTGAATACACGACCCATAATAGTCTCCGAAATAAAAGTCAAAAAATAGGCATCTGAGCGAGGACAATAAGTCATCGCTGATGTTTTAATCTTTTGGTACGAACAAAATATCGCCAAATATAATGTGCAGTTTTTGTTTCAACGTAACAATCTGATTGGAAATAAATATAAAACTGATAGTAAATTTATTTTCAATCAGTTTTGTTAATTTTATATGTAAATTTGATAAACCGTTTTTGATGGTGCAAATGTACATATTATTAGTAGAAATCACCGTGATCATACTCTCAAAAGAGAAAAATGTCTTTAATGATGCTTTTTTTCGATTTTTATAAAAATGTTAAAAGATTTACCTTAAGATTAACGGATATAATGCTATTTGTGACAATGAAAAATAACCAAGATAAGGGCGTTATATGTCTTTTTATATTTAGTCTGCAATTTATTATTATATTAATAAATTAAATTAATATAAAAAAATAACAGTGAAATAAATTAATTTAAGAAAAAAATGTTAATGTGAAAAATATTATACTCAAGCGATGAGTTATATAACATATTGATTTTTAGTGGTATTTTTATTGGTGGTTAAGTGATTTACTTAGTGAATAATTATTGTTTTTTTAGTTTTTTAATTCTAAATACATTAATGAATGATAGGGTGAGAAGAGGAAGAGGTTAATACTTATTTTTCGATGCAAAAAATAATTAAAAAACGTAACGAAATATTTGTTAAATAATTGTTGTTATTTTTTGTGGGGGAAGCGTTATTTTATTCATTTGAAGGATAAAAAAATAAAACTAAATATTGATACAACGCAATATTTAAATAGCTTAGGTACTGGCGGAAATAACGCCAGTACCGATTAATAAGATTATTAGGCTTGCAACCAGCCTTTACGGATCAGAGACGCAAATATCATGTGGTAGAGGCGAGTGAGAGGAGCTTGAATTTTATGGCCAATAAGGCACCAAAAAATCTGAGTTAATCCGCATGAGATTAGGCCTAAGATAAATGCGCCAACCATGTCTAACGGCCAGTGAACCCCGAGATAGATGCGTGACCATGCAATAGCAATGGCGGGAACAAGCATTAATACGCCAACCCAAGTTCTTAGCCAGAATAAAAATGCAAATACAAAGGTAAAGACAATCGTTCCGTGGTTACTAGGGAACGAGGAAGTCGGTTCGTGTTCAAGGAAGTTAGTACCAATACCCATCACAAAAGGTCGGTCGTGAGGCGCGACTAAACCAATCAACCATGAAATTGCTAAGCCAATCACTAATGCATATGCAGTTTTACACACAAAGGCTCTTTGACGAGTCATGTCTTGTTGTGCTCCCCAAAACCAACATGCTGCGGTGAATAAGGGGAAAAGGAGAATTAAGCGTTTAGCGATAACGGTTGCAAATGCGATAGTACCACTTGCAGACGCTGGGGCCGCATTAATGAGATTAAAAAGATCCAGATTAAGTTGTTCCAGCACGAGTGTATACCTCTGAAAATGGTGATATTAAAGACAATAAAGCGAGAGAGTAAAGTCTCTTACATGACAGGTAAAGTACCTTTATCTTAATATTGGTGAAATTAGTCGATAAATTGACGTTTTGTTGATGATTTGCTCAATGGTTATCAATGAAAAACATGAAATGGGGGAAAGGACAGGTGATGTGGGTTCAAAAAGAAATAAAGCTAATGGCAAAAGAAAGGGGATTTCATCTTGTTACTGAGGAAATTTTACAGCAGCTACCAGAGCTAAAACAGATTCGGATTGGGTTACTGAATGTGTTCATTCAACATACCTCAGCCTCATTGACGATAAATGAAAATGCGGATTATACGGTAAGAAAGGACTTTGAGCGTTTTTTTAATCGTATGGTTCCTGAAGATGAACCTTACTATCAGCACAATTATGAAGGAAGTGATGATATGCCTGCTCATCTTAAAGGGAGCATTCTAGGGGCGAGTTTGACCATTCCTGTGAGCAAAGGGCAATTAAAAATGGGAACATGGCAAGGGATTTATCTATGTGAACATCGAAATTATGGCGGTCAGCGTAGGCTCGTTCTGACATTACAAGGGGAATAAGAGGGATCGCTTGAAAATGGGCAACAAAAAACCCGATAGCAGTAAGACGTAAAGTTGGCTATCGGGCTCCTCAATATGGGGACATCAAAGAAAAGCAGTGGCATAAATTAAGACTCCTTCTCAATAAGAAAGTTCGCATGTAAGAAAAAAAATTTGCTTTATTTTTGAATTTCTGGCTGGAATAGCACAAATTGGATAAGAAAGCGGCTCAAAGGAAGGCGTGAACCGCTTGAAAGTGAATGCTTATTTATAAAGGTCTAGATGCTCTTTCGCATAAGCTTCAAAATCTGTGCAGCCACCGATGTGTTTTTCATCGATAAAAATTTGTGGCACGGTCAGAACTTCTTTACCTACTGTTTTTGAAAGATCTTCTTTGGTGAGGCCTTCTGCTTGAATATCGACATAGCGATAGTCGAAATCATCACGATCATTTTTCAGTTTTTCCGCTAACTCTTTCGCACGCACGCAGTATGGGCAGCCTGGACGACCAAAAATCACAGTATACATAGTATCTCCTATATGACTAATTCTGTTTTTTTATCCACAATGCTCAATACTATGCCTATAACAGCAAAGAAATAAAAGATGATTTTTCCTTTTGTTAGTATAGGTCTGTCATATAATACGGTGAGTAGCTGTTGGTCATATTTTAAAGTACAGGATGGTTGATGTGCGCCAGCCACTGACATGACATAGCTATCTGCTAATTTGAGTAGGTTATTGATAAAAATTGACCAAAGGGTATACGATGAATAAAAAACCACAACGTGAAATGCGTTCACTATCTGATCTACCTAAACCCATTTTAATTTTAGAAGCTATCGGTATTCTGCTACTCATTGTTGTATTACTTGCCATGAATGGTTACTTGACGTTACCTGAACCATTGATGCAAAAAAATGCAATGGTGGCGATAGTGATGGTTGGAATTGGTTGCTTGATACCTGCAACGATTAACATCGTTTGGCGTGCGATTCATCGATTAAGCTTTCTTGGGATTGATAGTCAAAAAACGGCAAGGCCGGGAAGTAGAAAAAATCGAAATAACGATGATGAAAAAGAGAAAAAGGATGAGTGAGCATGGTTTTACTGGCGTTTTCACGGTTGATGTGTGAAAATTATCCACTTTTCTAACCATAAACGTTCGGTTTGGTTTAGTTAGAGTCAGGCGATTTGTTATTATTTGAGTTGAAGAAGGTTGTTACCCATGGATTCTATTTGTTACCCAGACATCTCACAATTGCGTGAATGGCTCGATCAACTCAAAACGTCCTATTTCGAGTGTGATTCATGCGCGGCGTTGCATTTGCCTCATATGCAAAATATAGAAGGTATCTTTGATGCTAAACTGGACATTATTAATAATGTACTGGTTCTTTCTGCTTTAGCTGAGCTGAAACCGACCGCAATCGTGACTTTGGTGGCAAATATTAGCCAAATTAATGCGAGTTCGCTGACGGCGAAAGTCTTTTTAGAAATTAATAACGAAAACCTACCTAAGTTAATTGTTAGCCAATCATTTTCTCTTGAAGCTGGGATGACTTATCGTCAGTTTTGTCATTTTTTACAGCAAGCCGAAGAGCAAATATCATCAATTGTGTTTGAAATTTATAGTAATAATCTACTTTATGCTAACCAAGATGAGTTTGATGAAGAAACCATTGAACTTGATGTTGATGATAATCCTTCCGTGATCCTTCACTAAATTTTTATATTATGTATTGTGAAAAATATGAGGCAGGTGAATGTCGTTCCTGCCAGTGGCTTGAATTACCGGCTGAGCAACAACTTAGACTAAAACAAGACAATTTGTTTTCCCTGCTACCTACGCTTTCACCAGCAGTATTTCAGCCTCCCGTTGCGAGCGCCTCGGTCAGATTTCGTAATAAAGCAAAAATGGTCATTAGCGGTAGTGTTGAAAAGCCTGTATTTGGCATCATCAACCCGCAAGGACAGGCGGTTAGCTTAACTCATTGCCCTCTCTATACTGAAGGTTTCGAACCCGTGTTTGACGTGCTTAAGCCTTTTATTGCGCGTGCAGGCTTAACGCCATATAACATTGAACGCAAACGAGGGGAATTAAAATATATCTTGTTAACTCAGAGCCAGCATACAGGGCAATTTATGTTGCGCTTTGTATTGCGTTCAGAAAAAAAAGTTGAGCAATTAAAAAAGGCATTGCCTTGGCTAAAGCAGCAACTCCCACAATTAGCCGTTATCACCGTCAATTTACAGCCTATTCATATGGCGATTTTAGAGGGTGAGCAAGAAATCTATCTTACTGAGCAACAGGTTCTACGGGAAGAGTTTAACCAAGTTCCTTTGTTTATACGCCCTCACAGTTTTTTTCAAACTAACCCTGTTGTTGCTGCGCAGCTATATCAAACAGCGCGTGAATGGGTAAGGGAACTTAAGATTGATAGCTTATGGGATCTTTTCTGTGGAGTTGGCGGCTTTGGTTTACATTGTGCTGATAAACAAACTAAATTAACGGGCATTGAAATTAGCGCACCTGCTATCGCTTGTGCAAAGCAGTCAGCCCAAGAACTAGGTTTACAGCGGGTTGAATTCCAAGCGTTAGATTCCACTCAGTTTGCGACAGCTAAAGAAGGTGTTCCTCAACTTGTTTTAGTCAACCCACCAAGGCGTGGGATTGGTAAAGCGCTGTGTGATTATCTTTCAAGAATGCAGCCAGACTATATTTTATATTCGAGCTGTAATGCGCAAACAATGGCAAAAGATATAGAGCAATTGGTCGGCTACGACGTTCGCAAAGTTCAGCTGTTTGATATGTTTCCTCACACATCGCATTATGAAGTGCTAACCTTGCTTGCCAAGGTCTCCACAGAACACAAGCATTGATTTATTCACAGTCACTTGCATGTTAGCAAGTGGCTGACTGCTCCTCGAGAAATGCAAGCTACGCCGAGCATAATGGCGAGTGATGGCGCTTTGACTTGATAGGTATCTGGTAGACAGGAACGATACAGTTGCAGCCATCTGTTGAGTGGCTGCGACGTAAATTCGTAGAATTGGATATGATGGCGCTAATTTCATGATGGCATATGGCAATATGCCATCATGAAAGCTTAACTTCGTTGTTCAAACGCGAGTGCTTGGCGCTCAATCAATCGCATAATAATGGTTAAGATGGCATTAACAACAAGATAAATAATACCAGCAGCGACAAACGCCATAACATCCCAACTTTGCCCAAACACTTGGCTACTGTAGCCCATAATATCCATCATCGTGATGGTACTGGCTAATGATGTACTCTTGAAGATCAACACGACTTCATTTGAATAAGAAGATAGAGAGCGTTTGAAAGCATAAGGCAGAATAATGCGCATAGTTTGTGCTTTAGACATACCTAATGCTTGGCAAGATTGCCACTGTCCTGAAGGAATCGCTTTTACCGCACCGTGGAAAAGTAATGTTGAGTAAGCCGCACTATTTAATGCCAACGCAATTACAGCACAGACCCATGGTGTCGAAATAAAATCCCATAAAACAGGGTAGTTCTGTAATGATTTAAATTGGCTAGGGCCATTATAAATTAAAAAGAACTGCACTAATAATGGGGTTCCCGTAAATAGCGTGATGTAAACCTTCACCGCTTGGGAAATCACCGGTGTTTTCAAAGATAGAATCAATGTAAAGACTACCGCCAAGACAAAAGCGATAAACAATGCACTGAACGTCAATGATAAACTGGTCGGTAAGCCAGGAAGAATATTAAGAATTAAATCGATCATTGCGATTCACCTCGCTCAAAACGGGTTGTACGCAACTCGATTCGTTTTAGGATGACTTGGCTCAATAAGGTGATCGCTAAGTAGATTAAGCCAACAATCGCATACCATGTAAACGGTTCATGGGTACGGTTAACGATGGTTTTAGTCTGCAACATTAAATCATTAACACTGATTAAAGAAACTAAAGCGGTATCTTTGAGTAAAACTAACCACTGGTTCCCTAATCCGGGCAGCGCATGACGCCACATCTGAGGCATGATAAAGCGAAAGAAAATAGTTCGTTTAGTTAATCCGAGGGCTAAACCAGCTTCCCATTGCCCATAAGGTACGGCTTTTAAGGCTCCTCGTAGCGTCTGTGATGCATAGGATGCATACAGTAGAGCCAGTGCAACCACACCGCAAGCAAAAGGCGTAAAGTCGAACTCACCACTTTCCGCAAAGAAAATGCTTGGATCAATTTGTAAGGTGGTTTGCCAGAAACCAAGGTTGATATCAATACCATCGCCTAATAGATTTATCAGTTGCAGTGTCCCGAAGTAAACAAACAGGACAACCAGCAGTTCTGGTAAGCCTCGAATTAACGTTACCCAACAGGTTCCTAAAAATGCGATTGGTTTAAATCGAACGGATTCCCAAGCTGTGAATAGCATGGCGAGAATCAAACCCAATATAAGGGCAGAAACAGCAAGGCCGACGGTCAGACCGGCGGCACTTGTTAGAAAAAGAAAATTATTCATTAACAGTATCGATTATTGTTCAAACCATTTTTTATAGATAACGTCATAAGTACCATCTGCTTTGACTTCTGCGAGAGCCTTATTCATTTTATCTAATAACTCTTTATTACCTTTACGTACTGCAATACCGAGACCAATGCCGAAGTATTGTGGGTCTGTGACTTTTTCACCAACAGGTGCTAAGTTTTCGTTACCTTTAGCTTTTAGCCATTCGTCGGCAACCGCAGTATCGCCAAACACGGCATCAATACGGCCATTTTGTAGGTCAAGAATGGCAGATTGATAGTTATCATAAGGCACAGTTGTCATACCTTTATGTTGTTCCATGATGTATTTTTGGTGAGTTGTTCCGTTTTGTACACCAATTTTTTTACCTTGCAGTTGATCGACTGAAGAAACCTTCTCTTTAATGGCGATAAATTCGGCTGAGTTAGGATAGTAAGTATCCGTGAAATCAACTTGTTTTTGACGATCTGGCGTAATATCTATTCCTGCCATTAATGCTTCAAAACGACGGAATTTTAGACTTGGGATCAAGCTATCGAAGGATTGGTGAGTAAATGTGCATGTCGCATTCATTTTTTCACACATAGCATTTGCCAAATCAACATCAAAGCCAACGATTTGGTTATTTTTATCGAACATTTCAAATGGTGCGTATGTTGCTTCTGTTGCAAAACGGATAGTCTCTTTTTCCGCCGCAGTTGCAGATAAGGTTACAGCGCCAAGTAGTGCAGCTAATATCATTTTTTTCATTGCTTAATCCTATATCTATTAATGTGACAGATAGTTTGCAAATGCTTGAGTTTGAGGAGCAGTGAAGTGGCTAGCATCCCCTTGTTCAACAATATGGCCGTTTTCCATATACACCACACGGCTAGCGGCTTTACGGGCGATCTCTACTTCATGAGTAACGATAACCTGTGTAATTCCTGTTGCTGACAATTCCCGAATAATATCGACAACTTGTGCCGTAATTTCAGGATCAAGTGCCGCAGTAGGTTCATCAAATAGCAGCACTTGGGGTTCCATCATCAGTGCACGGGCAATGGCAACACGTTGTTGTTGACCACCCGATAAATGTAACGGAAAACGTGTTGCGAATTGTGTTAGGCGTAAACGCTCTAGCAATTTCTCCGCTTTGGCTTTTGCTTCTTGACGTGACAGCTTTAAAACTCGGCATGGTGCTTCAATAAGGTTATCTAAAACGGTCAAATGTGGCCACAAGTTGTATTGTTGAAATACCATACCTACATTTTGGCGCAATGCACGGATCGCCTTGGCATCGGGTGTAGATGCAAAGTCAAATTGCTGACCTGCAATGTTAAGCAAACCTGAACGTGGCATCTCGAGCAGATTTAACACGCGTAATAAAGAGCTTTTACCAGCGCCGCTAGGACCGAGTAACACCATGGTTTCTCCGGCTGGGCACTCTAAGTTAATATCAAAAAGTGCCTGATGAGAGCCGTAAAAACAGTTTATATTTTTTAATTGAATGCTCATGCTTACCAATAATACCTTGTTTAATTGACACAGATATTAATCCTGTAAGCATATTTATGCAATATTGTATGCATAAAAATTTGGTTTTTATCTTCAATCAATGATTATTTTGAAGATAATTGCTCTGTTTGTGGTTTATGAGCACGCTGTTTATCGCGTTCAAAAGCCAGCTCACTGATGCGTTTTGCCATTTCTTTAAAAATAAATAAATGTGCTGGCATCATGGCGAACCAATACAGTAATCCACTGAAGCCAGCAGGATGCCACCAAGCACGCACATCAATTGAACGGCGACTTCCGGTATCATGAATCGTAAAGGTGAGACGGCCTAAACCAGGCGCTTTCATACCAAATAATAAACTAAGCTGTTTTTCTGGTTCGATATTAATCACTCTCCAGCCATCGATCTCATCACCTAGCTGAAGTTCTTCGCGATCAGGCCGACCATATTTCACCTTGTTTAGCATCATGTCATCCATAATCGCACGGGTCTTCCAAAGGGCATTGGCATAAAAGTAGCCATCTTTCCCCCCAATTTGTTGTACGACGTGCCATAAAGATTCTGTGCTGGCGGAGGTACCGAGGGTAAAACCTGCTTGTTTAGGATAAAAACCATAACCTGGGCGCCAACGTTTTTTAACTTCAGGATCGTATCCCCAATCTGCATTATCGATCGCATCGGCTTCTTGAGATAAAGTCATTCTGACAGCATCATCAAATGAAACTAACGTTTGTGGGATCAATTGGCGTAGCGCTTTATCATCTGCTGGCAGATCATGTTGTAGGCCTTGGATCAACTCTTTCGCAATGGAAGGTGGTACTGAAGTGATTAGACTAATGAAATGTACCGAAATCATACTGATTGGAATGGGAATAGGGATCAGTAACCGACGTTTGCCGCTGATTTTGATAAAGCGTTTAAATAATTCTTGGTAGCTCATATATTCTGGGCCACCGGCATCATAGATATGATCTTCCGTGACAGGCAGTTTTGCGAATTCAGTTAAATAATAAAGGATATTACTCAATGCGATTGGTGATGATTTTGAGCGAACCCAACGTGGCGGAGTCAAAATGGCTAAGTTGTAAACCATATCACGCATGATTTCAAAGGCGGCGGAACCCGAGCCAACAATGATAGCCGAGCGAATTTCGGTGACAGGCACTTTGCTTTCGCGCAGGATCTCTCCGGTTAAACGGCGAGAGATTAAATGCTGTGAATAACTATGGCCATGCTGTAATGAACTAAGATAAATAACATGTTTTACATTAGATTCATCAAGCGCTTGCTGAACATGACGTGCCGCAGTGCGTTCACGTTCAATGAGATTGGCTTGATCCGCCATGCTATGAACGAGGAAATAGACAATATTGATTTCCTTCATAATATCGTTGAGTGTTTCAGGATCTTGTAAATCAACATAGATGCATTGCGTGCCTTGCCAACCTTGGGAGAGCATCCAATCTACACGTCTTGCTGCTGCTGTCACTTGATGGCCTTGTTTAATTAATTCAGGGATTAAATTCTGCCCGATATAACCACTCGCCCCCAAGACTAAAATACGTTGTTTTTCATTCATGTTGGTTTCCTATTTCGCACTCATCTAACGCTATTGTGACTGAAATTCTACTTATGTAAAGCGCTGTTAAATATCGTCATTTTAGGATACCTGCTTATTCACTTAGTCATGAATAAGCAGGTGGATATAAAGAAAAAGGGGGTTAGGTAAAGAAGGCCATTAAGATAGGGGTAACGAGACTCAGCACGAAGCCATGAACAATCGCTGCGGGAACAATAGAAACCCCTCCGCTACGCTGGAGAACGGGAAGTGTAAAATCCATTGATGTGGAGCCACATATCCCTAAAGCCGTAGAACGGTAGCGATTAATCATTAGAGGAATTAGCATAATTGCGGCAAGTTCACGAGCAAGGTCATTAAAGAATGCGGCACTTCCCATAACAGGGCCGTAAGCATCGGTTAATACGATACCCGTTAAGGAATACCAGCCAAAACCTGAGGCTAATGCCAGTCCCATTTTGACCGGTAGACCCAATAATATTGCAGCAATAGCACCACCTGCGAGTGCACTGACGGCCATTACAAAGGCAATCGTTGTACCACGACGGTTAACTAATATCTGTTTAATACTCATGCCACTGTTACGTAGTTGCAAGCCAACTAAGAGTAATAGGGCCATTAAAGCTATTTGGCTACCTTTATCGGCATAGTGAAGAAAATCAAAGCCGGTTAAGCCGACCAAGAAACCGATTAACAAAACACCACATAGCTGGAGTGATTCGAAAACCATCTTGATACGTGAAGGCGGTTTTTCTTGTTTATGCTTTGGAATTTTCCAAGGATCAAGCTTATCTAATAGCAAGAGTGAAATCAGGTTGAGCGAAAAGATACAACCAAAAAATGTTAGTGCGTAGATTAAAATGGAAAAGAGGTGAACACTTAAGTTTTCAAGTAAGGCGAGTGTAACCCCCATTAAAAATAAAATGATATATACCATTGAATTTAATGCACGATGGGTAATATCTAAGATCTTTTTATTTTTTATAGGGATAAGATAACCTAGTGTTAACGGTAGTAAAATAATGAGTAGTCCTGAATACATTTTGCATCCTTAAATTTATCCCATTAACAAGGAGTTATATAATCATTATTATATTTTAAAATGATTTTGCCTGTATCCTGTTTTTATAACAGCAGGCCAAATACTTTTATTACAACAACTATTACAGCAACGTCTTTTTCTCTAGCTATCGATAAAAAATAGGATAAAAAGACTAAAAAATAAAGTTTAACTATTTTATAACACTAAAAATAGATGCTCAATATGGTTCGCTATACTCGGTATACTACAAGTGTATTGAATGGTTGACTACCTGCATTTTTGTTAGCGATTTGGCTCTACATGCTTTTCCAATCCATTTATCTACTGTTTTACTACGTGTCGAATTATTTAGAGTATATATTGATGTAAATATATTTAATTTTTGAGCACTCTTATAGTCAGTCTATCGGTTAATAAGGTAAGCTCTAAAAATAGTGAATAGCAAGGAGAGGGTGTATGTATCTGGAACGTGTGGAAATATACGGTTTTAGAGGGATTAACCGGCTCTCATTAGCTTTGAATAAAAATACGGTTTTAGTAGGTGAAAACTCGTGGGGAAAGTCGAGTCTTTTAGATGCATTGACTCTCTTACTTTCACCAGAACAGGAACATTATCAGTTTAATAAGCACGACTTTTATCATCCAACGGGCGATGATACTTCGCGGTTTCGTTCATTACAGATAGTGCTTAAATTTTGTGAAAATCGGCCCGGACGCCATCGTTCATTTCGTTTTCGTCATCTTAGTTCTGTTTGGGTCGATAATGGTGATGATTTAAAACATATTTTTTATCGTGTTAGTGCAGTATTAAATGACGATGGAAGCATTAGTGTTGATCGTAGTTTCCTTAATGCGGGAGGAAACAAGTTATCTTTGGATAATGTCGGTAAGTATATTAAAGAAATTATTCGTTTGTACCCTGTTATCCGTTTACGTGACGCCCGTTTTCTCCCCTCATTAAACACCGAGACCATTGTGTCAGGTGAAAAAGAAGTTCGTGATATTTTTAATGTACGTATGGAAGAACTGACGCGAGCCTTGATCAATAACCCACAAAGGCTGAGCGATGAAGAGTTAGTTGAAGGCGTTGATGCAATGCAGCAATTACTCAGCCATTATTTTGCTGGGCAAAGCGCATTCATGTTTCAAGAAAAGAATGAAACGATTAAAATTGAGCCCCACAAACGTGGTTGGCAGGCCTTAGATAATATCAGCCGCATTATTGCTAAACCCAATCAACGTAATATCCGGTTGATTATATTAGGAATGTTTTCTTCTCTGCTACAATCAAAAGGCAATATGCAACTGGATAAGTATGCTCGGCCTCTCGTCATTGTCGAAGACCCTGAGACACGATTACACCCGATTATGTTGTCGATTGCTTGGGGGCTGTTAAATCTTTTTTCGCTACAACGTCTTACGACAACAAACTCAGGGGAGCTTTTATCACAGGTTCCCATTGAAAATATTTGCCGTTTAGTACGGGATTCCGGCAAAGTCTCTGCTTACCGTTTACGAGAGAATGAGTTATCCGCAGAAGAAATTCGTAAAATCTCCTTTCATATCCGTTTTAACCGGCCTTCTGCAATGTTTGCTCGCTGTTGGTTACTGGTGGAAGGAGAAACTGAAATTTGGTTGATGAATGAGTTAGCCAGACAATGTAATTATTACTTTGAAACCGAAGGGATCAAGGTGATTGAATTTGCACAAAGTGGTCTTAAGCCTTTGTTAAAGTTTGCCAATGGAATGGGTATAGAATGGCATACATTGGTTGATGGTGACGAAGCAGGCAAAAAATATGCGGCAACGGCGATTAGTTTTGCTGAAAAAATGCATGATACAGAGCGCGACCGATTAACACGGTTACCCGCACCCGATATGGAGCATTTCTTGTATCGTGAAGGCTTTGGACATCTTTACCACGAAATATCGGGGATCCCTGATAACGCAAAAGTGTCAACGCGACGAGTGATTATTAAAGCGATTTCAAAAGCCTCAAAACCTGACCTTGCGATAGCCATTGTTAACCGCGCGGCAGAATTAGGGCCCGACTCAATACCATCACAACTCAAAAGCATGTTTTCACGAGTCGCGTGGCTAGCGAGGGGGAAAGCTTACTAAGTAACATCATAAGCAGGTTTTGAAGAGAGTGAATTTTTGAGGGGGCGTAGCCCTCTCTTTATTGTTATAGGTATGGATTGAATGAGAGCAAATTCACGTAAAAAAAAGTGGCTGATTTCTTTATCAGTAATTTTGATTTTGATGGTTATCGCATTGTTATTTTTTGGGGGAGAACAAAAAGAAGTCTTTCAAACAGTTTCTGTGACGCGAGGTGATTTAAATAAGCAAGTTCAAGCAACAGGGAAACTGGACGCGGTCAGAAAAGTTGATGTTGGTGCGCAGGTTAGCGGGCAACTACAAACCTTGTATGTGAAAGAGGGCGATAACGTTAAAAAAGGCGATTTACTTGCTGTTATCGATCCCCAAAAAGCACAAAACGATGTTACCGAATCTCAAGAAACGATTCATGAGTTAGAATCTAATTTAGCCTTAGCAAAAGCGGAATTACGTTTAGCAGAGGTGACTTACCAACGCCAATTGAGTCTATCCAAACTTCAAGCGGTTTCTAAACAAGATTTAGATAAAGCGCAAACAGATGTTGAAGTGAAAAAGGCACAGGTAGCAACGTATCAATCACAGATTAAGCGTAATCAAGCCACTTTAGATACCGCTAAAACGAATCTTAAATACACGCAGATTACCGCGCCAATGGATGGCATTGTGACCTTTATTAAAACATTACAAGGTCAAACGGTGATAGCGGCGCAAGAGGCTCCTACCATTTTAACGTTAGCTGATCTCGATACCATGCTAGTAAAGACTGAAGTATCAGAAGCTGATGTGATTTATCTTAAGCCTGGTCAAGCGGCCTCATTTACCGTATTAGGTGCTCCCGATAAACGCTTTTCAGGGGTATTGAAAGATATTTTACCGACGCCTGAAAAAATTAATGATGCAATCTTTTACTACGCGCGTTTTGAGGTGCCTAATCCTCAGCATTTACTGAAATTGCAAATGACGGCACAGGTGCAAATTGATCTCGAATCACATAAAGATGTCCTACTTTTACCTTTGTCGGCATTAGGCACAGAAGTTTCACCGCAGGTGTATGACGTTGAGATCCTTAACGGTGAAAATGCCGAGAAGCGCCAGATAAAAATTGGTAGCCGCAATGATATTTATGTTGAAGTCATTGATGGCTTAAAAGAAGGCGAACAGGTTATCACTAGTCGCAGCACGGTGGATTAATATGTCGGCCTTATTAGAACTGAAAGGGATAACTCGACGTTATCCCGCTGGTGAAACCGAAATTACCGTACTGAAAGACGTCTCACTAAAGATTGAAGCAGGGGAGATGGTTGCCATTATTGGCGCCTCAGGCTCAGGTAAATCAACATTAATGAATATCATTGGATGTTTGGATAAGCCGAGTTCAGGCGAGTATTTCGTTGCTCAACAAACAATTTCACAGCTTGATAATAATCAGTTAGCGGAATTGCGTCGAGAGCACTTTGGTTTTATTTTTCAACGTTATCATTTGTTAAGCCATTTAACGGCGGAGCAAAATGTTGAGGTTCCAGCCGTTTATGCGGGGGTGGGCAAAACACAGCGACGTCAAAGAGCGATTGAATTACTGGCCAAATTAGGGCTTAAAGAACGCGCAGAATATCGGCCTAATCAGCTGTCTGGTGGGCAACAACAGCGAGTCAGTATTGCACGAGCATTAATGAATGGCGGTCAAGTGATCCTTGCTGACGAACCTACAGGTGCTCTTGATAGCCATTCAGGTGAAGAGGTCATGAAAATCCTCAAAGACCTGCGCGCACAAGGTCACACCGTAATCATTGTTACTCATGATCCAAAAGTGGCCCAGCAGGCTGAACGCATCATTGAAATTAAAGACGGTGAAATCATTCGTGATTCCGGAACAGTGACAACGTCAGCACCACCGCGATTAAAAAAATCCGCCCCGAGAAAAATGTCCTTGTCACAAATGTACGGCCGATTCAGTGAAGCACTGTTAATGGCATGGCGTGCCATGGTCGTGAATAAAATGCGTACCTTATTGACGATGCTGGGCATTATTATTGGTATTGCGTCAGTCGTCTCCATCATGGTGATAGGGGATGCTGCACAGGGAATGGTACTTAATGATATTAAATCAATTGGTACGAATACCATCTCAGTGTATCCAGGCGAGGATTTTGGTAGCGATAATGCACAAGACCGGCAATCGTTAAAACCAGCCGATGTTGATGCCATTGCAAAGCAGACCTATGTTCAAGCGGTATCTGGTGAGTTATCTCAATCAACTCGATTACGCCGAGGCAATTTAGATGCTTCAGCACGATTATTAGGCGTTGGGCGTGATTATTTTCAAGTTTATGCCGAAAAATTTTCTGAGGGGATGAACTTTACTGAAGATATGGTGAGACGTAGAGCTCAAGTGGTCGTGATTGATGCTAATACGAAACGACGTTTTTTCCCTAATCAGAAACAAGTGGTTGGTGAAACTATTTTGATTGGTAATATGCCAGCAACGGTGATTGGGGTATTAGCGGAACAAAAATCAATTTTTGGTTCAGATAATTCATTATCGATTTGGTTGCCTGATACCACCGTCAATAGCAAAATCGTAAACCGACCTTATTTGGATAGTATTGTTGTTAGGGTTAAAGAGGGTATTGATGCCAAAGTAGCAGAGCAACAAATCACTCGTTTGTTAACACTGCGACACGGTAAAAAAGATATTTTTACCTATAATATCGACACGCTAGTGAAAACCGCCGAAAAAACCACGCGTACGATGCAGCTATTTCTCACCTTAGTGGCTGTTATTTCACTGGTTGTTGGTGGAATTGGGGTAATGAATATCATGTTGGTGTCTGTAACAGAGCGCACACGAGAAATTGGTATTCGTATGGCTGTAGGAGCACGAACGAGTGATGTGATGCAACAATTTTTAATTGAGGCAGTGCTCGTCTGTTTGATGGGGGGAGGAATGGGCATAGCCCTTTCTTATGGTATCAGCCTACTTGCTCAAATGGCATTACCTGGCTGGGAGTTTGTTTTTCAGCCAATCGCGTTGATTAGTGCATTTGTGTGTTCGACTGCGATCGGTATTATTTTTGGGTTCTTACCTGCAAGAAGTGCCGCTAGATTAAACCCTATTGATGCGTTAGCCAGAGAATAATTTCCCTCTTTTTTCAAATTTGTGAAGCACCTCTAATCATTAAAGAGGTGCTTCAACATCCTTATTTTTATATTAATTTCCCTTCTAAAGGTTTTGTTTTCCGTCTTTAGTAATATTTCGACACCTAAAAATATATCTTAAAAGATAAATTTTACTTGCGATTTGGTAGCGAAGGCGGATATCATTCATCTCGTGGAATAAATGAAACCCAGTTCCATAAAATGGAACCGGATAATAAGCCAAAAAAAATTTAACAGCAAAGATTCTCACAGCAGGAATACTAAAATGGCGAATAAAATGGGTGAAGATTATTCTCTGGCTAGGGTACCTCTCAGTGCCCGTCGGCCATTTTATGAAGTCCTAATAATCCGTATTGGTTCACTGGCCTGTGTTTCACAGGTGATGTTAGGGGCCGCTCTCGGTTATGGACTGACTTTTTGGCAAGCGTTTTGGGCCACCATGCTAGGTTCAGTTATTTTACAAGTCGTTAGCTGGGCATTAGGTGCAGCTGCGTGCCGCGAAGGAATGTCAATCAGTCTACTGTCACGGTGGTCTGGGTTTGGTAAGTTAGGATCTGCTCTGATTGGTGGCGCTATTGCGATTTCACTGATGGGGTGGTTCGGCGTACAAAACGGTTTCTTTGCGGATGGTATGTATAAAGCGACGAATGTGCTAACACCAGGGACTTGGTCGCTTATTACAGGTATTGCGGTGACGATTATTACGGTATATGGGTATCGCTTTTTATCTATTACCGCCAATATTTCAACGCCGCTATTTTTACTCGCGTTAGTCTGGGCAACTTATAATCTGCTTTCAGGGCAGGATATTAGTGTCCTCATCAGTAGTGCTGAACCAGCAGGGCCTCTTATGACTTTACCCGCGGCCATTACTATGGTTGCTGGTGGGTTTATTATTTCCGCTGTCACAACGCCCGATATTAGTCGTTTCATGAAAAGCCCAAAAGAGGTTTTTTGGATGACTCTTATCGGGACTTTTTTTGGTGAGTTGTTAGTTAATATGATCGCCGTATTGATGGCGCTGGCATTACATACGTCTCAGGTATTCGATTTGATGATGACACTAACTGGGCTAGTTGGCGCATCAATTGTTATCTTCTCAACCATCAAAATGAACGATATTAACCTATATTCATCCTCTTTAGGTTTTTCGACTTTATTGAACGCTATTTTTAATAAACGTTTTGATCGTCGTTATCTCACATGGGTCATTGGTATTTTTGGCACTATTGCTTCAATGCTAGGTATTTTAGATAACTTTATTGGTTTTCTGATTTATTTAGGAATAGCGATTCCGCCTGTTGCTGGCATCATGGTCATTGATTACTACTTATTAAAACGTGATCGTAAAGAATTAGAGACAACAAGAGCGAAAGGGGAACTCCCACTGACTTGTGAGGCGTTTAACCCTATTACGCTAATTGTTTGGATCATTGCTGTGATCGTCGGTTGGCTAAGTTCTGAATTAGGTCCTTTTAATGCCGACTTTGGTGTACCTGCACTGAATTCACTGCTTGCAAGTGCTCTTCTATATTGGATTGGAATGCGTTGGCAAGCTCGCATTAGAGGTGTTGATACGGTTCAATTCCGTAAAGTAAGTCACTCAGATTAAGGATGAGAGCGATGAGTAATCACATCGTTAAAGTTGCGCTTGCACAATTTAATTCTACGCTTGGTGATAAGACCCAAAATTTACAGCGTATGACGGATTTTTGTCATCAAGCCGCTGAACAAGGCGCTAAGCTGATCTGCTTCCCTGAATTGGCAACAACAGGTTATCGAGGCGATTTGCTCTCTACGCGATTATGGGATCTTAGCGATAGTACAGGCAGTGAAACCTATCAATTATTCAGTTCACTGGCTACCCGTTTGGATCTCACTATTGTGAGTGGTTTTGCCGAAAGAGGTCATTATTTAGTCGAGGTATATAACTCTGTCGGTGTCTGGAACCCTGGGTGTGAAGATATCAGCGGTGTTTTTCGCAAAGTTCATGCATTTGGCATCGAAAAACAGTGGTTCAGCTGTGGCAGTGACTATCCCGTCTTTGAGACGCCAATCGGCAAAATAGGCATCATGATTTGTTATGACATGGGCTTCCCCGAGGTGGCACGAATTCTGACTTTAAATGGTGCAGAATTATTGATCGCACCTTCTGCATGGTGCATCCAAGACAGAGACATGTGGGATATTAATACCGCTTGTCGTGCTCTTGAAAATGGGACTCACTTGCTAGCAGTGAATCGTTGGGGTCATGAAGGTGATTTACATTTGTTTGGTGGAAGTAAAATTTTAGGTCCTAGAGGACAACTTCTTAATGAGGCTCGCTGTGATAGCGAGGCATTGCTCATTGGAGAAGTAAACTTTCTTGTTCAGGCACATACTCGCCTGAATATTCCTTATTTAAGAGATCGAAAACCACAAAGCTATCAGGCATTGGTGCAAAATTCTCCGTTTACAGGTGAGTTATGAGTATTCTCTCAAGTGTTGTCGATGTATACCGTTTGTTTCTTCGCTCAGGCGATGAGCTTACAGTGACAACGTTAGTTAATGAATTGGGAATGCCAAAAAGCTCTGCATCGCGTTTATTAAAACAGATGGCGGAGTATGGCTTACTCGAAAAGAAAAATGATGCGCCTATTTATCGTCCGGGTTTGATCATTATGGAATTAGCTCATCATGCTAGAGGGATGAACCCTGTTATTGATATGGTGCTTGAATCGCTGGATGAGCTGACGAAAGAAACGGGTTATACCACTTATGTCTCTTTAAGAGATAAAGATAAGGTTCGGGTCGTGCATGCCCGAATTGGTAATAGTATGTTGCAAGTCATCACTCGACCGGGAACTAAGTTACCGATAGCGGGGACTTCGACAGGAAAAGCCTTGCTATCTCGTAACTCGTTAAGCGAGCGCGAGGTGATTATTTGCCAAGAACCACAAGAGAAACAAGATCAGTTACGTCAAGAACTGAATATGATTGAAGAACGGGGTTGGGCATATTCGATTAATGAATCGGTTCCAGGAGTGGCTTCTGTATCGAGTACTGTTTATGACCCAGCGCAAGGTACCCTCTATGCATTGTGCTTGAGTTTACCTGCATCACAGATTACGCCTGAATTATTAGACCAGCTAGCCACACAAATATGTCATAAAGCATCCTATATTGGCAGCATGGTAGGCGATTCTTATTGGTTAAAACGTAGTATTAAACCATAAACATAACAATTAAATTTTATAGTGCGTGAATACGCCTTCACCAGGAAATAGGGTCAATTATCTGTTGTTATTCTCAATGATTTGCGAAATAACAACAGAATTGACCTGAAGTTGTAAAAATACCAAGGGTAAAATATGAGTTTAAAACAGACCCTGTGCGCTTACGAGTTAATCGATAGTGCCGTTGTTAGTGGGGATGATATTGTTGCCTTATTTAAGCATTTCACTGGCGTTGAGGTATCCTCAAAAACAGTGCAAGACGAAAAAGGGCAAAGTGATTTTGTTCGTATAGTCATTCCAGGAAGTCAGGGGAAATTACAAGGTAAAAACACACCGACACTTGGCATTATAGGTCGTTTGGGCGGAATTGGCGCGAGGCCATCGCGTATTGGCGTTGTCTCTGATGCCGATGGTGCGATCGCGGCGATTGCGGCGGCGCTAAAACTCGCCAATATGCGTGAAAGCGGTGATATTTTGAAGGGTGATGTGATTATAACAACACATATCTGCCCAACAGCACCGACCCGTCCTCATAGCCCCGTTGATTTTATGGATTCCCCTCTTAATGATGAGACGATGAATCAACATGAAGCCATTCCTGAAGCTGATGCCATATTATCGGTAGATACAACCAAGGGAAATCGCTTACTGAACCACAAAGGGTATGCATTGTCGCCGACAGTTAAAGAAGGTTATATCCTACCGGTTGCTGAAGACTTATTGCGATTAATGGAATGGAGCAGCGGGCAACATGCGGTGACCTTCCCACTCGCAGTGCAAGATATTACACCTTACGGTAATGGCTTACACCACATCAATAGTATTATGCAACCATCGGTATCAACCACAGCGCCTGTGGTGGGGGTTGCTATTTGCACACAAACGATTGTCCCAGGGTGTTCCACAGGTGCCAGCCATGAAGTGGACATTGCTGCCGCGGTGAAGTTTATGATTGAAGTTGCTAAAGAATTTAGTAGCGGGCATTGCCAATTCTATGATGAAGAGCAGTTTGCTTTACTTAAATCACTTTACGGTGACCTATCATTTTTGCAAACACACAGCCGCCCGCGCTGATCTCTGCATATTGTTTAGAAATAGACACAGTTAACTACCAAAAGTTGTCATGTCATCATTACTGAACGCATGAAGTAATTAACTGTGCTCTATTAGGCTGAATTATTCTTGAGGCGTTGCCTCCGCACTTGTATTATTCAATGTACCATTTTCAATCGGAATGATGAGATTGGCATGGTTTCCTTTTGGGCCAGTATTAATACTAAAATTGACTTTCTGGCCAGCCTTTAATGTCCTGTAACCATCCATCTGTATGCAGGAGTAATGAGCGAAAATATCTTCTCCCCCATTTTCTGGGCAGATGAAACCAAAGCCTTTGGCGTTATTGAACCATTTAACTGTACCTGTCTCCATACATCGTCCTTCGTATTTACAAGTTGTGTTTGACATAAATGCATAATCACTATGCATCGACTAAGTATAATTACCCATATTGACTGTCTGCAAATCATACTGTAGTGAATTGCCTTCGGACGTCAAGCGATCAGTTTGCGGATTTTGGTCGTGTATTCAATATAGAGATCATCATAATAGGTAGTATTCGCGTTCAATGAATGTACCGATGATTTTGTCATGCATTTCAGGTGACTTCGAGTAACCTAACGTCTTACGGTTAAGGCGCTTCAAGCGGTTTCTCAGGTTCAAATTCTCTCTTTCTATTCGTTGCGTATAAAACTTACTTACCACATGTTTCTGCTTGGGCAATATCTCATAAGCACTGAACTTATCCGTGCACCAAAAAGCCACATTAAACCTAGACAGTAAAGCCAGTAACTGGTGAAGAGTCCTTTTGTTTCGACGACCAAACGTATGAGCAATTATCCGTTTTAGGCGGGGCTCCCACGCATACCAAAGCCAGCGTTGTTGCTTCTTATTACCCACAAAAGACCACTGTTCATCGACTTCGCAAAGGAGTTCAATGTGCAGATTATCAAGGGGTAAAGAGGTTACCTGCTTCGGCGAGAGTTTTTTAAAGTGCGAACAACCGCATTAATGCTGATATGAAGGGCTCTAGCGGTATCACGAATACCGGCATTATTCATCGTTAGGTCGATAATTTTATCTTTGGTACCGGGCTGGCAGGCACGATATTCATAGTCGAGTTGGAAGCTTCGGCAGCAGTCTTGACAACGATAACGTTGATGACCTGTACTCCCTAGGCCATGTTTTTTCACTGAGGGAGTTTGTTGACAAAATGGGCACCTTACATCGACTTTAGCCATGAATATTCTCCGATAAATTACCCTATATTACAGATTAATCACCAGATTGAATACATGACCCGGATTTTTGGCAAAGTGATAAAAATTTGATATGGCTAACGCTCCTTCCTTTATAAACTTTGAAGTTGGTCACAAACTATTGGTCATATGAGTTACTTTGAATAGCGTGTTACACTGTTATTAGAGTGAATCAATGATTGATAAAACAAATGATTCTCACGACATTTAATTGTTATCTTGATTAATAGAAATCATTGATAATAAAGGTTATGCTTAATTGAATCTTAACTCCGAGCACGACAAGTAATGAGCGATTTTCTTGGTACATTTAAAACAGATGTCATTATTAAGGATGAAGTGGAACAAGTCTTACAGCCACCTTCAATGTATAAGGTTATATTAAATAATGATGACTACACTCCAATGGATTTTGTTGTTGAAGTGTTACAAAAATACTTTTCTTTTGATGAAGAACGCGCTACACAGATAATGTTAGATGTTCATTTTCAGGGAAAAGGGGTTTGCGGTATTTTTACGGCAGAGGTTGCTGAAACAAAAGCGGCACAAGTTAACAGCTATGCGCGCGAACATGAGTACCCTTTGTTGTGCACAATAGAAAAAGTGTGAACTAGCTAATATCAATTTTGGGAGGTGCTTATGCTCAATCAAGAACTGGAGCTTAGTCTGAACGTCGCATTTGCAAAAGCGAAAGATAATCGACACGAATTTATGACAGTGGAGCACCTGTTGCTGGCATTATTAAGTAACACGTCAGCGCGTGAAGCATTGGATGCCTGTAAAGTTGACCTCGTTGTCTTGAGGCAAGAGCTTGAGCACTTTATTGCGCAAACGACACCACTGTTACCTGAAAATGATAATCGTGATACGCAACCCACTTTAAGTTTTCAGCGTGTTCTACAACGCGCTGTTTTCCACGTTCAATCATCTGGGCGTCATGAAGTGAGTGGCGCAAATGTTCTTGTGGCAATCTTCAGTGAACAAGAATCACAAGCCGCTTATTTATTGCGTAAACATGACGTAAGCCGTTTAGATGTTGTTAACTTCATTTCTCATGGCACCATTAAAGGCGAAAACCCAGCGCAATCTGAGCAAGATGCCGCTAATAGCCAAGTTAGCAATGAAGAGCAGCCTGTTTCCGATGATCACATGGATAACTTTACGACGAACCTCAATCAATTGGCGAAACAAGGCAATATTGACCCTCTGGTGGGGCGTCAGGCCGAGCTAGAAAGAACCATTCAAGTTCTGTGCCGCCGTCGTAAAAATAACCCATTGTTGGTCGGTGAATCAGGCGTGGGGAAAACCGCGATAGCGGAAGGGCTTGCATGGCGTATCGAGCAAAATGATGTACCTGAAGTGATGAAAGGCTGCACTATCTATTCACTCGATATTGGCGCTTTGTTGGCGGGGACTAAATACCGTGGTGACTTTGAAAAACGCTTTAAATCACTGTTGAAAATGTTGGAAAAAGACAGTAAAAGCATTCTTTTTATTGATGAAATCCATACTATCATTGGTGCTGGCGCAGCGTCTGGTGGACAAGTGGATGCCGCAAACTTAATCAAGCCATTACTGTCAGGTGGCCGCATTCGCGTGATTGGTTCAACAACCTATCAAGAATTCAGCAATGTATTTGAAAAAGATAGAGCACTTGCACGCCGCTTTCAGAAAATCGATATTGTAGAACCTACAGCAGAAGAAACCGTTCGTATTATTAATGGGTTAAAACCAAAATACGAATCTCACCATGATGTTCGCTATACCGCGAAAGCGATTCAGGCGGCAGTTGATTTATCCGTTAAATATATTACGGATAGACATTTACCTGATAAAGCGATTGATGTGATCGATGAAGCAGGGGCTAGGACTCGTTTAGTCGCACCCAGCAAGCGCAAGAAAACAATCGGGGTGCCTGAAATTGAATCTGTGGTTGCACGTATTGCGCGTATTCCAGAAAAAACCGTTTCTTCAAGTGATAAAGAGCGTTTGAAAACCTTGGATGCCCGTTTAAAAATGTTGGTGTTTGGGCAAGATGATGCGATTGCAGCGTTAACTGAAGCGATAAAAATGAGTCGTGCTGGTTTAGGCCAAGAGCATAAACCGGTTGGTTCTTTCTTGTTTGCAGGTCCAACAGGTGTTGGTAAAACAGAAGTTACCGTGCAGTTAGCTAAAGCGCTTGATATTAAATTATTGCGTTTTGACATGTCCGAATACATGGAGCGACATACTGTGAGCCGTTTGATCGGGGCTCCCCCAGGGTATGTTGGGTTTGACCAAGGTGGCTTATTAACGGATGCAGTGATTAAACATCCTCATTCAGTAGTGCTACTGGATGAAATTGAAAAAGCACATCCAGATGTGTTCAATATCCTGTTGCAAGTCATGGATCACGGTACTCTGACTGATAATAATGGGCGCAAAGCGGATTTTCGTAATGTTATTATTGTGATGACGACTAACGCGGGGGTTCAAGAAACACAACGCCGTTCTATTGGATTTGCTGAGCAAGATAATAGTACTGACGCCTTATCTGAAATTAAGAAAGTCTTTTCGCCTGAGTTCCGTAACCGCCTTGATGGCATTATTTGGTTCAACTCATTGTCGGTTGAGATTATCACTCAGGTGGTGGATAAATTTATTGTCGAGCTTCAAGCACAATTGGATGAGAAAGGGGTGTCTATTGAGGTTAGCCAAGCGGCTCGCCGCTGGTTATGTGAGAAAGGCTATGATAAGGCAATGGGAGCCCGACCCATGGCACGTGTTATTCAGGATAACCTGAAAAAACCATTAGCAAATGAGTTGTTATTCGGTTCGCTAACTAATGGTGGCTCGGTGAGTATCGGGCTTGATGAAAAAAGTAACACACTGACATATAGCTTCAGTAGCGTGCACAAGGCCTCTCCGGAGGATGCGGTATTCTGACAAATAGACCACAGGTGTGTTGTGCAATAGCACACCACCTGTGGCTGTATCAGGCCTTGCCTGAAGAGATAGAATCAGCGGCTACGGAAAATGATACGGCCTTTGCTCAGGTCGTACGGAGTTAACTCTACAGTTACCTTGTCGCCTGTCAGGATGCGGATATAGTTTTTACGCATTTTTCCAGAAATGTGGGCAGTCACTACGTGACCATTTTCCAGTTCAACACGAAACATTGTGTTTGGCAGGGTATCGAGTACTGTGCCCTGCATTTCAATATTGTCTTCTTTGGCCATCTAATCCTCTAAGTCTAATAACCATGATTTTTAACGGGCAAGATAATGCCCAAAAACCCTCACTAAGTAAAGAAATGTCGCATTTTAAAGCGATTTTTCTTGAGCAGTGTGGGCATAAAATAGCTTAAAGCCAGAATTCGCTATTCGAATAATGACTGTATTTCAATCGATTGCGGTAACCAGCAGGCGGGATCAATCGCTTTGTTACGCCACCGATAAAGAATATGTAAAAAATCCCGACGGGATATTTCTTTTGCGCCTAATGAGGCGGTATGGTGGTTAAGTACCTGACAATCAAAAAGCTGCCCATTATAGCGCAAAAAATGAAAATAGAATGTAATAAAAGCAACTTTGGATGCATCATTCATTCTACTGAACATAGATTCGCCACAAAATAGGTGCCCTAGGTTCACGCCATATAGGCCGCCAACCAGCTCTTCACCATACCAAGCTTCGACAGAATGTGCGACCCCTTGTTGATGTAGAGCCTGATAACCAACGCAAACTTCAGGCACAATCCATGTTCCCTCTTCACGGATAGCACACGCCTCAATAACCTCGTTGAAGGCATGGTTGATGGTGATGCGATATTTTTGCTTTCTCAATAATTTTTTCATTGAACGGCTAATATGCAATTCACCCACCATTAAAACAGCTCGGGGGTCAGGCGACCACCACAATGGCATTTCACCGGGATTAAACCAAGGAAAGATACCATCATAATAAGCAGCCTTAAGCCGTTCAGGTGCTAAATCGCCGCCTATTGCTAACAGGCCATTAGGTTCCCGCATGGCTTCATGCACTGGCGGGAATAAATAGGAGTCATCATCGAGTTGGTACATGATGTGCCTCACAGAACCTGTTGTTGCAAATGGCGTTGACGAAACTGGAAGTAACGTCCTTTTGACGCTAATAATGCTTGATGCGAACCTTGCTCAATAATTTCACCGTTATCCATCACGCAAATGGCATCCATTTGTTCTATGCCTTGCATACGGTGCGTGATGACAATCAGTGTTTTCTCAGCACATTTCTCTTTCAACAACGAAAGGATTTGTTGTTCCGTTTGTGCATCAAGTCCTTCAGTGGGTTCATCCATTAAAATTAATGGTGTGTCATGTAGAAGCGCGCGAGCGATACCTAAACGACGTTGCTCCCCACCTGATAATTGTCGACCGCCTTCACCCATCCATGCATTAAGTTTTTGTTCATTCTCAAGCAAATTGCCGAGGCCGACTTGTTGTAGAACTTCATTAAGTTGCTTATCGGTCGCTTTATCATTCGCAAGAAGTAAATTATTACGTAGCGTATCACTAAAGATATGCACCCTTTGTGGAACGACAGACATAATCGCGCGTAGAGCTTGCTCACTATAGTCACGGATATCCTGCCCATTAATGTAGATCATACCACTATCAACATCCCAAGCTCGGGTTAATAGCTGTAATAATGTCGATTTGCCGCAACCTGTTTTACCCAATAAAGCAATATGTTGGCCTTGTTTTAGTGAAAGTGACACTTGTCTTAAAACAGGGAAAGGCTGCTCAGGATAAGTAAAAGAAATATTATCGACGACAAGGCTTTCCAATTGAGGTAGCGATAAACCTTTTTGTGGAAAGGTGACTTCAGGTTTGGCATCGATTAATTGAGATACTCGCTCCGCTGAAGCGATCACTTGGCCCATATGTTGAAATGCAACGGCCACAGGCCCTAAGGCTTCAAAGGCGGCTAATGCACAGAACACAAATAGAGCGATCAACGCACCAGGGTTTGTGTTCCCTCCGACATGATCTGCTGCCATCCACAACAAGAGTGTTGCAGTAAAGCCGGAAGCAAACAGGATAATCCCTTGGGATAACCCCGTTAGGCTAGCTTGCTGTTGTTGACGTACTTGCCACTGACTTTCAATATCAGACAATGTTTTACGAAAACGGGGAAGGGCACCGAATAAGGTCAATTCAGCTTGCCCTTGCAAGGCCGATGTGAGCACTGTGCGATAATGCGCGCGTAAATGCGTCAGTTCTTGACCGATAGGCTTACCTGCTCGGTAAAATACGAATGGCAATGTAAACAGTAACAAGAGCATGATGCAACCAAGTGTCCACGCTAAGCGAGGATCAAGGAAGCTCAAACCAAAAATCAGGACGAAGATCACCACAAAAGCGGCAAAAATAGGTGATAGCACACGTAAATACAGATGATCTAAGGTTTCCACGTCAGCAACCAAGCGGTTAAGCACCTCGCCTTGACGGAAGCGACTAATTCCGCCTGGTGACAGGGGTAATATTTTGCTGAAGGCGAAAACACGTAAATGTGCCAATACTCGGAATGTCGCGTCATGGCTGACTAATCGTTCAGCATAACGTCCTGCGGTCCGGAAAATTGCGGCGCCTCGCACTCCCGCAGCAGGCAGCATATAGTTGAAGTAGTAAATACCGGGGAAGCCGGCAATAGCCGCACCTGCTAAGAACCATCCAGATAAGGTGAGGAGCCCGATGCTGGCAAGTAAAGTCACGATGGCTAAGATCATGCCGAGTAGGATCAGAAACCAATGACGGCGATAGAGTGCCAGAAAAGGTAATAGAACTCGCATTATCAAAGCTCCTCATTACGATGGGTCAATAAACGGGCAAATGGCCCAGCGGATTGACTCAGTTCTGCATAATTGCCACGCTGAATGATTTGGCCATTTGCCATCACCCAAATTTGGTCATAATTAACGGTTTCTTCCAGCAAATGGGTGACCATAATTGTCGTTTGCTTTTGCGCTAGCTGGTTTAGAGTATGCATAACGCGTTGTTCGCTGTGTGCATCAAGGCTGGCGGCAGGCTCATCAAGCAATAAAATACGGGATGGTTTTAACAGTGTACGCGCAACCGCAACACGTTGTGCTTGCCCAACCGATAACCGTGCCGCATAGTCTCCAAGACGGGTATTTAAGCCATCAGGTAGCATAGGAAGAAACTCTGAGACATAAGCGTCATCCATTGCTTGTTGTATCTCTGCTGCTGAAGCGTTCGGTTTACCTAAACAGATATTCTCGACGAGTGTTTGCTCAGGTAAATGCGGATTTTGCCCAACCCAGCCAATGAATACTCGCCATTTTTCATGGCAAAGCTCGTTCAGTTCATCACCGTTAATTTTAATTGAACCTTGATAAGGCAAAAACCCTAACAATAGATTAAGTAAAGAGCTTTTCCCCGCGCCACTTTGCCCAACAATGGCAACGCGTTGTTGTGGTTCAATAATAAAATCGAGAGGGCCGACAAGACGTTGGCCGTCATGAGAAAAAATTTCTAATCCTTCGGCTTGGATGCGAATAGGTTGATCGAGCGGTGTTTTATTGCCTGTTTCGGTTACCTGTTCGCCATCGCTTTCTAACAAGGTCACGAGGCTTTCGGCCGCACCTACTGCTTGTGCTTTCGCATGATAATAGGTGCCCAGATCGCGTAGCGGTTGGAAGAACTCAGGGGATAGGATTAAGGCAAGAAAACCCGCAAACATGGTAACAGGTAAGCCATAGCTACCAAAATTTAGCTCGCCGAGATAAGAAAAACCGAAATAGACGGCAACGATAGCAATTGAAATAGAAGCAAAGAACTCTAAAACCCCCGAGGAGAGGAACGCCATTCTGAGTACTTCCATGGTTCGTGAACGGAAATCTTCGGTTGATTCCCGAATTTGTTGAACCTCTGCTTTTTCACGGAAAAATAACCGCAAAGTATCTAACCCGCGTAACCGATCCAAAAAGCTGCCACTGAGGCGACCTAGCGCAATAAAGTTACGACGGTTGGCATCTGCCGCACCAAGGCCGACCAGCGCCATAAAAATGGGAATCAATGGCGCTGTCGCAAAAAGTATCAAACCCGCTGCCCAGTTAAATGGAAAGATGGCAATCAGGATCATCATTGGAATGATACTTGCCAGATACATTTGCGGTAGGTAGCGTGAATAGTATTCTTGCATATCCTCGATTTGTTCGAGAACAATCGTTGCCCAACTCCCCGCGGGTTTACCTTTTACCCACACAGGACCTAATTGTTGCAACTTATTCAAGACCATAGCGCGAACTTCTTGGCGTACGACTTGCCCACAACGAAAGCCAACACGTTCTCGAATTAAGGTTACGAGCGCACGTAATACAAATACGATAAGGAGCAGTACAAAGGGGGTAACCAATTGTTCCCGAGGGATATGATCCATAATCAGTGCTTGCAGTATCACCGCTAAGAACCATGCTTGAGCGATAATGAGCAGGCCACTAACAACGCCTAATAGCATAGAAATGCGTAACCAGCGTTTTGCCGATGTACTATGCTGTTTTAACCAACGTACCAATTCAGTCTGTCTTGTTTTATCCATAATGATCAGTGTGCAGGTATAGTTTTATATTGAGAGTGTGCCGCTAGCTAAAATAAGTGATAGGTTACAGCATAACGGAATTTTTTATCTATCATAACAGCTTCTTTGCGATATGTTGCATAATAAAAGTGTGTTATTAAAACAGTCCAGATAATTGTTATTGATATGTTTTATAAAGGTAAAGAACAATCGACGGTTATTTGAAATTAAAATCAAGAGAATGAATAAATAATTTATCGGTATCCTCTAATCGTGCCATTGATATATGAAGCTAAGGGGAGCCTAAGCAATTCCATCATATTTAATTGGGAATAAATATAATAGTAGGTAATAGCTTTACTTATCAGTATTGCTATTACCTCCAGTGTTAACTTGATTATTTTGGCACAATTTGACGCCATTCTTTAGGTGCTAAGCCAAATTGCCCATTTAACAGTTTATTCCAAGCCGCATTTAGCGATTCCGACGAATCATACTGGTGTGTTTGTGTATCCACAACGAGCCAATTTTCTTCTTTTTGCTGCCAAATAAGGCAATCAAAATAATTGCTTTCTTTATATGCATAACACATCACAACGTCATCACGCCCATCTTGGTTGACATCGGCCATAAAACCAAGACAGTTATTAGGCTCAACACCTGCAGTACAGTACCATTCATATGATTTATCACTGATATTCCACCAACTATCAGGCAAATCTGCACTGTTTTTCGCTATTACTAACACATCTTTGAGTGATCTCCTGGATTCGTCATAAGGCATCACCATTTCAAGCTGTTTTTTATAGTCTGGATTCAATTTTAATTGTGCTAAGGCTTGTTTACCGTCGGGACCTAATTGACCTAAATCACGGGCAAGCATTGGGTTAACTTCAATTTTCCCCTTTTCAACACCGGCTAATAGGCTATTTAACGTTATCCGCTGGAAATCAAAAATAGGGCTATTAATGAGCAAAATAGTGGCAATTAAGCCTAAGAGTGCCACTTTGTTAATGGTGCCTAATGTTAGTACCCAACGTTGCCTTTTGAGGATCACCACAACGCTATACGCTAAAACAACAGCAGTGAAAAAGAGTGCGATTGTAGAGGCATATAAACGCTCAACACTCCAACTGTATTGATTGACACGAATAAAAATACCGTAGAGTGATAGGAAGGAGAAAACATTCAGCAAAAGAATGCTCAATAACATAAACGGGGTTAGCCATGAAGGGAGCTGATATTGATAACTACCATCGCCATAAGTTAGGTTAATTAAAATAATATTGAGGAGTAAAAACCACAATAGCGTGATAGAACCAAAATCTGAATATTTCAGTTCCGTAAAAGATGAAAAGAGAAGGCCAATCACGAATACAATGGCAATAACATGTAAAACGATCAAGAAGAAGCGGGCGATATAACTTACGAAATGACTTAATTGAAGCTCAAAGTTGGAGCGTAAAAAAATCAGCCCTATGTTAAAGCCTAATGTAAAGCTTAACCATAAGGTAAATTCATGGCTCAATATATCGTGCAAAAAAAATAAGTTAACAGTTTGAAATAAGAAACTGGCCAGTAAAATGAGTGCGGTCAGTAATCCGCCAATCACTGAGGCCAGTATGCCTAATAGCGTATTTTTGATATAGAAACTAATCAAACAGGCATAATTGATCTGCCATGTACCAGAAAATTGACGCATTTGCATCCAAGGCAGTAAGACGAAAAACAGGATGGTTAATGTCAAAAATGCGAGAAAGAAGTGGGCATCGCTGCTTGATGCTGAGTGCCTAGCCTGCCATAAACTGATCCAAATCGTTAATAAAATGATGATCAAAATATTAAGATAGAAAACGCCTGCTTTAACTTGGGTAAATAAGTAACTGGTGGCAGAAGGAACAAAAATCGCGAGTAATAATGACAAATAAAAATATTGTTCACTTAAGCCAATCGCTTGCTGTACTGAATAATTCGTTGAGTAAAGAATAATCGTTGCTTGCACAATGGCAAGTAGGGCAACAAAAAGATAGGCGTAACGACTAACTGATTCTTTCAGTGTTTGCTGACCCATGAGGTTCCCTTTAGTAGAAGCGTATATTGGCGATGAGTTCATTATAGATTGGAGGCATCAAATACCTATTGAACTTGTTCTGAAAAAAACGGATGTTTCGATGAATTTGAATGAGAGATAGAAATAAAAAAGGCACCAGTTTAAGGTGCCTAATGGTGTTGATACTCGGCTAATATTATTTTTTATCCGCTAAACCATCTAAATAACGTTCTGCATCAAGTGCGGCCATACAGCCAGTACCCGCTGATGTAATTGCTTGGCGATAAATATGATCCATAACATCACCCGCAGCAAAGACGCCAGGAACAGAGGTTTGTGTTGCATTCCCGTGAGTACCGGACTGCACTTTAATATAGCCATTTTCTAAATCTAGCTGGCCATCAAAAATACCCGTATTTGGGCTGTGGCCGATGGCAATAAATGCGCCCATTACGTCCAGTTCTTCAGTTTCATCGCTCTTTGTATTACGTAAGCGAACGCCTGTTACTCCCATATCATCGCCGAGAACTTCATCCAGTGTACGGTCAGTATGCAGGATAATATTACCGTTGTTCACTTTGTCCATTAAACGGTCAACTAGGATTTTTTCAGCGCGGAAGCTATCACGGCGGTGAATTAAGTGAACTTCTGAGGCTATATTGGACAGATAAAGTGCTTCTTCAACAGCAGTATTACCACCACCAACAACGGCAACTTTTTGGTTACGATAGAAGAAACCATCGCAGGTTGCACAAGCGGATACGCCACGGCCTTTAAAGGCTTCTTCAGAAGGCAGGCCGATATAGCGCGCAGATGCACCTGTCGCAATAATCAAAGCGTCACAAGTATATGCTTTTTCATCACCAAAGAGGCGGAAAGGGCGCTGCTTGAGGTCAACTTTATTAATGTGATCAGAAATAATTTCTGTTTGGAATTTGGTCGCGTGTTCATACATACGATCCATCAAACCTGGACCTGTTAGGCCTTCAGGGTCACCCGGCCAGTTTTCAACTTCGGTTGTTGTGGTTAACTGACCACCTTTTTCCACCCCAGTAATCAGTGCGGGACTTAAATTGGCACGAGCAGCGTAGACGGCAGCTGTGTATCCGGCAGGGCCAGAACCCAAAATGATTAACTTGCGATGTATGGCTGTGCTCATGAATACCTCATTTTTAATTAAAAATAGCAATAATGGGATTGTAGGAGAATTGGCTAGCTAAAAAAAGTGATTTAAATACTAAGTAAATTGTAACTGGGCTATTTTTGCGATAGATAATAGTGATTAAAGTAAAAATTTGCTATGGCAAGTATTGTAACATCGGGGAAGCGGATTTTTAGGAATATTCTTGAATCCGGCTAGCGAAACGTTTGAATAGAAAAAAAAGCGAAATCTTGTACTGATTTTTATTCATTTGCTTTGACAATCGGCTGTGCATTTGCGAAAACATCTATGTAAGAGTTAATTATCTAGTGAACCAATGTAAACGGTGCATTTTTGTTCTAGACGGAAAGTTAACTTTACAACACTTATAACTTAACAAACAGGTAATCATTGTGAACAGGGTTTCCGTTCACGTCGATCTCAGCATTGCGCATAAAATTTGCTCCTGAACACGAATACCTAATAAATAAAGTATGAGCGAGGATGGTGCTGTTTTATAGGTGTGGGAAATAACAATTAGAGAAAGAGAGATAAAGAGATGATTGACAATAAAAAGCGTCCTGGAAAAGACCTCGACCGTATTGATAGGAATATTCTAAACGAACTACAGAAAGACGGGCGTATTTCAAACGTAGAATTGTCTAAGCGTGTGGGGTTGTCACCAACGCCATGTTTGGAGCGTGTTCGTCGTTTGGAGAGACAAGGGTTTATTTCTGGCTATACAGCACTACTGAACCCTCACTATTTAGACGCATCACTACTGGTTTTCGTTGAAATCACCTTAAACCGTGGTGCACCAGATGTGTTTGAGCAATTTAATACCGCGGTGCAAAAACTCGAAGAGATCCAAGAATGTCATTTAGTTTCTGGTGACTTCGATTATTTGTTGAAAACGCGTGTGCCTGATATGTCCGCTTATCGTAAGCTACTCGGTGAGACTCTGCTGCGTCTACCAGGTGTTAACGATACGCGTACATATGTAGTTATGGAAGAAGTGAAGCAAAGTAACCGTCTGGTTATTAAAACGCGCTAACTATCTTCGATAGTCTCATTTCTGGGCAACATAACAGATTGTTGCCGCACTGCTGTTTCAACGCTGAGTTTACTCAGCGTTGTTCCGTTTTTGATGTTGGATTTTCTCTCTTTTTAAGTAATTTTCCATCCACTTTCAGTCACGCCGTGCGTTGTTGATATGATTTTTTCTGAAAATACCCTAGATAACCGCAAGTTCTAGTTTCAATCTATTGATATTAAAGCTATAAATAATTAAGATTTTTAACATCAAATAGAAATTGAATCATCAACTGTAAGATGAAATACTGCATCTTGCAGTGCCTATAGTTGTTTAGTTTGCCATAGTGGCAACAAGTCACGCACAAGACGGTGATTGGTGTTAGAATGGCTTTCACAATGTGCTTATCATCATAGCGAATTCCGATGAATTCGTTTCGACATGGGTGACATCATCAGTCAGTAAAGAAACAGTAATGAGCCAAGAATATACAGAAGACAAACACATTCGATTTAAAAAACTCAGTAGCGGCAGACGACTACTCGAAGTCATTTTGCTGGCCATTTGTTTGAGTGCCATATTCTTAATGGTCGCATTGTTGAGTTTCAACCCTTCAGACCCGAGCTGGTCACAGACCACATGGAATGCGCCAGTTAAAAACTTGGGGGGAAGTGTTGGCTCATGGAGTGCGGATATTCTCTTTTCTGCTTTTGGGATCCTTGCATTTGCCATCCCGCCGTTATTGTTGCTTGGTTGCTGGAGCATCTATCGCTATGAAAGCCAGCGTCGTTACATCGACTTTTTCTCACTCTCATTACGTTTGATTGGTGGGTTAGCACTGATCTTATCATCCTGTGGCCTCGCTGCACTTAATTTCGATGATTTGCCCAATTTCTCTTCTGGTGGCGTGATAGGGAGTGTGTTCAGTAACGCTATCATGCCATGGTTCAACGCATTAGGTGCTACACTTGCCTTGCTTTTTCTATGGGCAATCAGCTTTACGCTATTTACAGGCTGGTCTTGGTTGACGATAGCGGAAAAAATTGGTGCTGCGGTACTAATCCCTCTTACGCTGATGACTAACCGTGCACGTGGTGATGATACTGTAGACTATGACGTGGAAGAAGCAGAAGATGCTTTGCAACGGGCACAAGAAGCTGAACGTCAGGCCATCGAAAATTTCGATGCGGATAGCGACGATGTATTATTTTCTTCACCCACAATTAGTGAATTAGCCGCGGTTGACGTGGATGAACCACAAGCGACAACACAACCCGTGGCAATGCAGACTGAACACACGGATACCCCGGTGGCCTCATCCCTAGCAGCAGAGGATGAAAATTTACCCTCATTTTCAGCCACCGAGCAGCAAGAGGCATATCACTTTGAAGTGCCTGACGATTATCAACCAGTTGTGTACGATAGAGATTTTCAATTTAAAACGAATGAAAATCCGCAAGCGCCAAGCCACGCGGTACAGCAACCTGAAAATAGTCTCAATGATGTTTCGACTCACTCAATGAATCCAAGTCGTGAACAACCTGTTGATTGGCAATCCTTAAATCATGCACAACCTCAAACAGCATCGCCATCATTAAGTTGGCAACAAGCTGAACAACAAAAGCAAGCACCGATTGAACAGAACACACTTTCTTCATTTTCGGGGCCGTCGGGTGCACAAAATACACCTGAGCCAACAATGCCTATTTCACCGGTAAGCGATGCCGTATCTCAGGCAAATGGGCAATCGATGTCTGATAGGGTTGCCGACCCTGCGGCATTAGCAGCAGCAGGAATTTCTGTTGCGGCACTGGAGCGCCATGCACAGGTAAAACAAAACTTAGAGCCTGAATTACCTCGTCCAAATCCTGTGCGCCTGCCAACGCGTAGAGAGCTGTATGGTATTCGAATTCCTTCACTGCGTGATGCTGAGCTTCAGCGTCGCAAGGAAGAAGCATTACAACGCGAGCAAGTTTATCAGCAATGGTCTTCTTCTGAAGAGAATCAGCAGCAAGATGACGATAACGAACAAGAAAATAGGCTACGTGAGCAATTTTTGCAGCAGCAACGTGAACGTTATGGCGTTGATGAAGATAGTGGCCATGACGATGATGCATCAATCCCTCTCGATATCACGCCATCGGAACCGAGGAGCGAAAAAATTGAGCCAGTTGCTACGCGTTATACTCAACCGGACATCGAGCACCGTTGGCCTACCTCATCAACGCAAGTAGAGCCTCAGGCTCATCAATTGACAACGCCTGATAATGGCCTATCGACTCAACCGTCAGAGCATGATAGAGCCAATGATAGCGTTGAGCCGAATTTTGACCTAAGTGAACATATTTCAGTGCTGGATAGTTTCTCTCCAGTTAATGATCTGGTTAATGAAGAACCGGCGGATCCACTGTTTATGCCATCATTTAGCGCGACAACAACGGCGAATAACTCAAATACACCTCCAGTCGACAATACAGTAAAAAATGTGTCGCCAATGCTGGACAGCGCTGCTTACCGGACTGATACTGTTGTGCCGCAACAGCCGCAACAGCCGCAACAGCCGCAACAGCCGCAACAGCCGCAACAGCCGCAACAGCCGCAACAGCCGCAACAGCCGCAACAGCCGCAACAGCCGCAACAGCCGCAACAGCCGCAACAGCCGCAACAAGATAGTCTATTTCACCCATTCTTGGTGCGTAATGATCAGCCGTTGCCTAAACCAACAACGCCAATGCCTTCTTTGGACTTGTTAACCACGCCTCCAGCTCAAGAAGAGCCTGTGGATATGTTTACATTAGAGCAGACGGCGAGATTGATTGAAGCGCGTTTAAATGATTATCGTGTTAAAGCTGATGTTGTTGGTTTTTCACCGGGGCCTGTTATTACCCGATTTGAACTGGATTTAGCGCCAGGGGTAAAAGCCGCACGTATTTCGACATTATCACGAGACCTTGCTCGCTCACTTTCAACAACGGCAGTCAGGGTGGTTGAAGTTATCCCAGGTAAACCTTACGTAGGCCTTGAGCTACCTAATGAGAAACGGCAAACCGTTTATCTAAGAGAAGTGTTAGATTGCGAACAATTTAGGCATAGTTCATCACCATTAACCATGGTGTTAGGGAAAGATATTGAAGGGGATCCTGTTATCGCAGATCTGGCAAAAATGCCTCATCTATTGGTCGCGGGAACAACGGGCTCAGGTAAATCTGTAGGGGTCAACGCCATGATCCTCAGTATCCTATATAAATCTAAGCCCGAAGATGTACGCTTTATCATGATCGACCCGAAAATGTTGGAATTGTCTATTTATGAAGGCATTCCTCATTTATTGACGGAAGTTGTTACCGACATGAAAGATGCTGCAAATGCATTACGTTGGTGTGTCAACGAAATGGAACGCCGTTATAAATTAATGTCGGCGCTCGGGGTGCGCAATTTAGCAGGCTACAATGATAAAATTAAAGCCGCTGAGGAGATGGGAAGACCCATTCCAGATCCTCATTGGAAACCGAGCGATAGCATGGAAATGGAACATCCCATGCTGAAAAAAGAGCCGTATATTGTCGTGATGGTTGATGAATTTGCCGACCTAATGATGACTGCCGGTAAAAAAGTTGAAGAGCTGATTGCTCGCCTTGCACAAAAAGCACGTGCGGCAGGTATTCATCTAGTCTTGGCGACACAACGCCCATCGGTGGATATTATTACTGGTTTGATTAAAGCCAATATTCCAACTCGAATTGCATTTACTGTTTCGAGTAAAATTGATTCACGAACCATCCTTGATCAGGGCGGTGCAGAGTCCTTGCTGGGAATGGGGGATATGTTGTATTTACCTCCTAACTCATCGATTCCTGTTCGCGTTCATGGTGCGTTTGTTCGTGACCAAGAAGTGCATGCGGTGGTGAATGACTGGAAAGCACGTGGGCGTCCTCAATATATCGATAGCATCACTAAATGCAGCGATGAAAATGAGGGAGGCGGCTACGATAGTGCGGAAGAGGAGCTCGATCCATTATTTGACCAAGCCGTTGAGTTTGTTGTCGATAAACAACGTGTTTCAATTTCTGGTGTTCAGCGTCAGTTCCGTATCGGTTATAACCGCGCAGCGCGAATTGTCGAACAGATGGAAACACAAGGTATTGTGAGTGAGCCGGGCCATAATGGTAACCGTGAGGTACTCTCTCCGCGGCAAGCTGATTACTAATTTATAGTGTGGGTTGTTGCAAGCGCAATGGCCAAAGCGTAGTGCTTATTACGGTATCAATAAAAGGTCTTTGTTCGATGAAAAAAATGATGTTATTGGGGGCATTAGCCCTAAGTTTACATATCGGCTCAGTGCTGGCAGATGCCAGCAAAGACCTTCAGGAACGTCTGAATAAGGTCAATAGCTTTCATGCTAGCTTCTCTCAAAAAGTCACTAGCCCTGAAGGTGATTTGGTTCAAGAAGGTGTTGGCGAGTTATGGTTACAGCGCCCGAATTTATTTAATTGGAATATGACATCGCCTGATGAGAGTGTCTTAGTCTCTGACGGTAAAAACTTATGGTTTTACAACCCATTTGTAGAACAAGTTACGGTGACAAATCTTGCAGATGCGACCCAAGATACGCCATTTTTATTAATTACCCGCAATAATCCGTCAGATTGGAAACAGTATTCGATTATTCAGCAGGGGAATACGTTTGATTTGAAGCCTAAGCTCACGAATGGCACTTTGAAACGCTTTTCTATTACCGTTTCACCTGAAGGTACCATTGAGAAGTTTTCTGCGATTGAACAAGATGGGCAAACAAGTGCCTACCAACTTAAAGAACAAAAGAATGGGCCTGTTGATAAGCGTCAATTCACCTTTACTGTACCAAAAGGTGTCACACTCGATGATCAACGCTCTGGTGGTCAATAAGAGGAAATAGTGGGTAACCTATCACTCGATTTTTCACAAAATGAATTTCAACCTCTAGCGGCGCGTATGCGCCCAGAGGTGCTTGAACAGTATATAGGACAACAACATTTGCTGGCGGAGGGAAAACCATTACCGCGGGCAATTAAGGCTGGCCATCTACATTCAATGATTTTGTGGGGACCTCCGGGAACAGGTAAAACGACGTTAGCTGAAATTATTGGCCACTATGCTCAAGCCGATATCGAACGGATTTCTGCGGTTACATCCGGTATTAAGGAGATTCGAGAATCGATCGAAAAAGCACGGCAAAACCGTGATGCAGGGCGTCGAACGATTCTATTTGTCGATGAGGTACATCGCTTTAATAAAAGCCAACAAGATGCTTTTTTGCCACATATTGAAGATGGCACGATCACTTTTATCGGCGCAACAACAGAAAATCCCTCATTTGAATTGAATTCAGCGCTTTTGTCTCGTGCACGTGTTTATCTACTCAAATCATTAGATGCCAGTGATATTGAAAAAGTGTTGTTGCAAGCCATGAGCGATACAAAACATGGTTTGGGTGGACAAAATATTATTTTGCCTGAGAGTACTCGTAAATTAATTGCTGAATTAGTGAATGGTGATGCAAGACGCTCCCTCAATTTGCTAGAAATGATGGCGGATATGGCGGAAAGTGATAGCCATGGTCAGCGTGTTTTAACTGCCGAATTGTTAAAAGAAGTCAGTGGAGAACGCGCCGCACGTTTCGATAATAAAGGCGACCGTTATTATGACTTGATTTCAGCCTTACATAAGTCAGTAAGAGGGTCGGCTCCTGATGCTGCTTTATATTGGTATGCGCGTATTATCACTGCGGGGGGCGATCCGTTATATGTGGCCCGTCGCTTGTTAGCAATAGCATCTGAGGATGTTGGTAATGCGGATCCTCGAGCAATGCAGGTCGCAATTTCGGCGTGGGATTGTTTTACCCGTGTAGGGCCTGCGGAAGGTGAGCGAGCAATCGCTCAGGCCATTGTTTATTTAGCATGTGCACCGAAAAGCAATGCGGTGTATACCGCTTATAAGGCGGCATTGGCAGATGCACAGAGGCAACCAGACTATGACGTTCCCGCTCATTTGCGCAATGCCCCAACAAAGCTATTGAAAGAGCTGGGAGCTGGAAAAGAATATCGCTACGCTCATGATGAGGAGAATGCGTATGCCGCTGGAGAGGTCTATTTTCCACCTGAAATGCAGCATACCCAATATTACCATCCCACAAATCGGGGTCTGGAAGCGAAAATAGCAGAAAAATTAAACTGGTTAGCGCAACAGGATCAAAATAGCCCAACAAAACGCTATCGCTAATGTGGGCAATGCGGTAAGGTTATAAAATAAGATTTTTTATAAAATTTTTTGAGTCGCATGGTCACCAGCGACTTGAAGGTGTACAGGGTATAATACTGGAACGTGTTATACTCTCTTTCAATATTTACTAACAATAATCACAGGATAAGCATGCTCGATCCCAATTTACTGCGTACGGAGCTAGACGCGGTTGCTGAAAAACTGGCTCGCAGGGGTTTTACCCTTGATGTGGAAAAGCTGCGTGAATTAGAAGAACGCCGCAAAGTTTTACAAGTTGAAACTGAATCCCTGCAAGCAGAGCGTAACTCGCGATCGAAATCCATTGGTGCCGCTAAGGCGCGCGGTGAAGATATTGAGCCTTTACGTCAGGAAGTGAATCAGTTAGGCGAAAAATTGGATGCCGCGAAGGTAGCACTAGATAAGCTACAACAAGAAATCCGTGATATTGCATTAAGCATCCCAAATATGCCTGATGATGCTGTACCTGATGGTAAAGATGATTCAGATAACGTTGAGGTGGCTCGTTGGGGAGAACCTCGTCAATATGATTTTGAGGTTAAAGACCATGTTAGCCTCGGTGAACTAGCGGGCGGATTAGATTTTCCAGCTGCGGTTAAACTCACAGGTGCACGTTTTGTGGTGATGAAAGGGCAAATAGCTCGTTTACATCGCGCACTGGCACAGTTTATGTTGGATCTACATACTGAGCAACATGGCTACCAAGAGTTGTATGTTCCTTACTTGGTTAACCATGATACGCTTTATGGTACAGGCCAATTACCTAAATTCGGTGAAGATCTATTCCATACTAAGCCGCTGGAAGAAGAAGCAGAAAGCACTTATGCGTTGATCCCGACGGCTGAGGTTCCTGTGACTAACTTAGTTCGTGATGAGATCCTTGAAGAAGATGCATTACCACTGAAAATGACAGCGCATACACCTTGCTTCCGTTCCGAGGCGGGTTCTTATGGCCGTGATACGCGTGGTCTTATCCGTATGCACCAATTCGATAAAGTAGAATTAGTGCAAGTGGTTCATCCAGAAAAATCGATGGAAGCGTTAGAAGAGCTAACCGGTCATGCTGAGAAAGTTCTACAACTGCTAAAACTGCCGTATCGCAAAGTGATCCTCTGCACGGGGGATATTGGTTTTGGTTCGCGTAAAACTTATGACTTAGAAGTTTGGCTGCCTGCTCAAAATACGTATCGTGAAATCTCTTCTTGCTCGAATATGTGGGATTTCCAAGCACGTCGTATGCAAGCTCGTTTCCGCAGTAAGGGTGATAAGAAAACTCAATTGGTGCATACACTGAATGGCTCAGGCTTGGCTGTGGGCCGTACATTAGTTGCTGTATTGGAAAACTACCAATTAGCAGATGGTCGTATTGAAGTGCCTGAAGTATTACGTCCATACATGAAAGGCCTCGAATATATCGGCTAATTGATTGAGTTAAATTAACTAGAAATAATAACGCCACTTTTTAGTGGCGTTATTATTTTGACGGTATTTGCCCGTTTGCATTCTATTAGAGGCTCAAATATAAAACCACCCGAGTGGGTGGTTTTGATTTGTAGCCTCTAATTTCAGTCAAAACGAAAGAGGATAAACTTAGTTAATTAATTTTTGTTTATCATCATTTTGTGCAAAGAATAGGTTACGGTAGGAAGTGTAATAACAAACACACATGATAGGCATCGTGATTAAAAGACCTAATCCGAATGGGATTGCGGAAACAAACAGAATGATGGTAATCACGATAAAGAATAGAATACCTGGAAGGATATTTTTACTGACCGCTTTTAGGCTTGCAGAGATCGCTGCACCTACTTTGAAATTATGGTTCATGATAAGAGCAGGAGCGAACCAAGTCATTGCGGCAGCGACGATACCAGTGATGGCCATAATGATGGCGATATAGAAGAATGAACCACCTAAAGCAAAGATAGCTTCTGGTGAAATTTGTCCACCTTGACCTGCTTCTAATAGAACAGCCATTAATGCCGTACCCCCGATCATGGTTGCAATAAAACCACCAACGAGTGTCACAGCAAAATTAATTGCGCCGACAGCAAATAGAGCACCAAATTTCGTTTGGAAACCAGCAAATAAGGTACCAATATCGACTTCACCTGTTGTACGCTGTTTTTCACAGATAGCAATGATACCACCAATAAGAATTGGGCTTACGAAAGTCACAAAGAAATTCACCAATGGGATCATTGAAAGAACTAAGATAAAAGCAAAGAAAATAATATTAATCAGTACCCACATACCTAACTTTTCTTTAACCATAGCCCATGCTTGGCTAATCCAATTAATTCCTTCGCCAGCATCAACAGCTCTTGGCTCAGCGAGAAATACAGAATTATCCATAGGGTTTTGTTTGTTTACAGAAGATGCAGGTGCATTTTGGGAATCGAAATTTTCGTTATTCATGATAGAAAAATAACCCGTAATGTGTAATGAAAGTGTAATGTTTTTAATGGAAATATGGTCAAAATTTAAATAACAAATAAAAATATACTTGAATTATTCAAGTACCGTGTGCCGTGCATGATTATGTAGTTAAATAAAATTTATTCAAAGCAGACTATTCTGGGAAGAAAAATTCAATGTAAAGAGTTGGGAATAGGGTTTTTATTAGATGGTTATACAAATATTTATCCTTTTTTATGCATTTTTTGAGTATTAGTGCTAAAAATATGACAAAAGGTCTAAACGGATATTTTAAACATGAGGAAGAATAAGCTAAATAAAAGTGAGCCGTTTTTACAACTCACAAAAATTTATCAGTAATAATATTCGTTAACTATTTACTGTTGTTACGGGATAAGAAACTAATGGCTTAATTTCTTTAAGTACGAACATACTTTGCATCTCCTTAATCCCCGGAAGTCGGCGGATCACTGACATCGCAAAATCGGCATAGGAATCTAAATCATGTGAGACAACTTGTAATAAGAAGTCCGCATCACCACCAATACTGTAGCATGAAACCACATTTTCTAATTCACTGACTTCTTGCTCAAACTTTTTGGCTTCTGTTTCGCTATGACTATCGATTGTTACTCTGACAAATACCATCACGCCTAAACCAATTTTTTTACGGTTGAGAATAGCACGATAGCCTTGAATAACATCATCCTCTTCCAATTTACGGACTCGTCGCCAGCATGGCGAGGCCGACATACCCACTTTGTCTGCTAATACCTGATTGGTGATGCGGGCATCATCTTGCAGTAACTGAAGAATTTTTATTTCTGTCTTATCTATGGCCATAATGGGAATTTCCTTGCTTAATTTGGCGAATCACCGGTCAATTATTTCTTTTTGTTACTCTACTATAGATAAGATAGACAACAAATTTCTATTTATTGATGCCATAATTATCGCGTATTACACCTTGTAGTATGAAGTCACTTCCCATTATGAATTAAAGAGGCAAGTATGCAATTTGATGTATCTACTCATCGTTGTGCCATTATTATTAATCAAGACTTAGCGTTAGGCTTAGCTATGAATGCAGCAAGTATTATCGGTGTTGGCATTGGGAATAAAATTGAACAACTGATAGGGCAAGATTTGGCGAGTGCAGATAATATTCATTATCCCGGCGTCATTCTAGCATCATTACCAATATTAAAAGGTTCTGCTGATCGAATTAAACAAATACAAAAAGAGTGTTATGACATTGAAGATATTTATTTATTACCTTTTAGTCTAATTGCTCAGTCCTGTAAAAATTATGATGAGTATAAGCTCAGATTAATGAGTACTCTAGATCAAGATATTCAATTAGCGGCTATTGGTTTAGTGGGTAAAAAAAATAAGATAAATAAATTAACGGGAAATTTATCGTTATTTAAATAAGCGATTATCTCACCACTCTTCTATAGGTTAATAATATGATAAGCATCACACAGTTACTCTCTTATGGGAGTGCGTTGGCTATTGCTGCCATTATTCCGGGACCGGGAATGACGGCCGTCGTCGCACGTACCTTGAATGGAGGGGTTGTAATGGGTTTTGCACTACTGAGTGGATTAATATTGGGGGATATTCTTTATCTTTCGTTTGCGATATTTGGCTTGGTTTTGGTCGCAGATCATTTAGCTATTATTTTTAATGTTATTTATTGGGGAGCCGCCTTGTATTTATTATGGTTAGCATATTCATTATGGCGACAGGATATTCAACCATTAAAGACTTCAGATTCTATCTCAACAAAACAATTCGCGATAATCGGTGCTTCAGGGCTGATGATCACCTTAAGTAATCCAAAAACAATCGCTTTTTATATGGCGATATTACCTTTAGTGATTTCTTTGAATGAGATTACCATAACAATTTGGAGCACAATATTAATACCGATTACATTATCAATATTACTTTTAGTCGGAATGGTATTTATTTTGGGAGCTAAGAAAGCGAGCCAGTTCTTATCGAGTAGACGATCACAAAGGATAATATTTAGAGGAACGGCATTGATGATGGCTGCTGCTGCAATAGGTATGTTACTCAAGACACAATAAATAAGAGTGGCTCTACGCGAGGGTAGAGCCATTATTGTCAATACATTACCTTGTGGCCGTAGCTTTCTAGGATACTTTTCACGCGTTCCATGCTCTCTTTTGAAGGTGGTTTTACACCATCGAGTTTATATTCTTCCCCCATGGTTTCCCACTTGTGTTTACCCAGTTCGTGGTAAGGAAGTAATTCGATTTTCTCGATATTTTTCATATCCTTGGTGAATTCACCTAAGAGATGTACGGAATGGTCATCATCACTCCATCCTGGAACAACCACATAACGTACCCATGTTTTTTGGTTACGTTTGGCAAGATAACGCGCGAATTCAAGTGTACGATGATTAGAGACGCCGACTAAAGTTTGGTGTATCTCATCATTAAGCTGTTTTAAATCCAGCATGACTAAATCAGTGGCATCCATAAGCTCATCGATAACGGGGTCATAGCGACGAACAAAACCGTTAGTATCAAGGCAGGTATGGATATTTTGTGTTTTACATGCACGGAACCAGTCACGAACGAACTCTGCTTGCAAAATCGCTTCACCACCGGATGCCGTTACACCGCCACCACTCGCATTCATAAAATGGCGATATGTCACAGCTTCTTTCATTAACTCTTCGACAGTGACCATTTTGCCAGTATGAGTGTCCCAAGTATCACGGTTGTGGCAGTATAAACAACGCATTAAACAACCTTGAAAGAAGACAATAAAGCGTATTCCAGGCCCATCAACGGTCCCACAAGACTCAAAGGAGTGGATACGCCCGAGAGTTGCAGGCGGTGAAGTGGTACTGATATCTGTGGTTGGAATCGTATTGGTTGTTGTCGACATAGCAGGAACTCCAAAAAAAGACCCGTCATACTTCAAGCGGCGGAGAGTAAGGCTATTGAGTGGCCGCTTACTTACAACTCGAATTATTTAAGGTATTCATCATTAATAATTTGAACTGTAGATTTATTGGTTATTTATTATGTGAAAACAACTTTCAGTGACCAATAGCTTAAAATATTCGGGTTTAGTTCTAAAAAAGCCCCATGGTTGGGGCTTTTTAGTTATTTTATTAATTTATGATGCTCATTATTACATTGAACTGGTGAAAGTACGAGTAATAACGTCTTGTTGTTGCTCTTTAGTCAGTGAGTTAAAACGCACTGCATAACCAGAAACACGGATGGTTAACTGAGGATACTTCTCTGGGTTTTCCATCGCATCCAACAACATTTCACGGTTCATCACGTTAACGTTCAGGTGCTGACCGCCTTCGATAGACGCTTCATGGTGGAAGTAACCATCCATCAAACCGGCTAGGTTAGCCTTACGTACTTCATCATCTTTACCTAACGCATTTGGTACGATAGAGAAGGTATAAGAAATACCATCTTTCGCGTAAGCAAATGGCAGTTTAGCAACGGAAGTCAGTGAAGCAACCGCACCTTTTTGGTCACGACCGTGCATTGGGTTCGCACCTGGTCCGAATGGAGCACCTGCACGACGACCATCTGGGGTGTTACCTGTTTTCTTACCATAAACCACGTTAGACGTGATGGTTAGGATTGACTGAGTTGGTACTGCATTACGATAAGTAGGCAGTTTCTGAATTTTCTTCATGAAACGTTCAACTAAGTCGCAAGCGATATCATCGACACGTGAGTCGTTGTTACCGAATTGTGGGTATTCACCTTCAATTTCAAAGTCAATAGCAATACCGTCTTCATCACGAATTGGTTTAACTTTGGCGTATTTGATAGCAGACAGTGAGTCAGCTGCAACAGAGAGACCCGCGATACCACAAGCCATTGTACGGTAGACATCACGATCATGCAGTGCCATCAATGCAGCTTCATAGCTGTATTTGTCATGCATATAGTGGATGATGTTCAGCGCAGTGACATATTGAGTTGCCAACCAGTCCATGAAGTGATCCATGCGATCCATCACAGTATCGAAGTCAAGGACTTCATCCATGATTGGTGCATGTTTAGGACCAACTTGCATTTTCAGTTTTTCGTCCACACCACCGTTGATAGTGTATAGCATGGTTTTCGCTAAGTTAGCGCGCGCACCGAAGAACTGCATTTGTTTACCAACGATCATTGGGCTTACGCAACATGCGATAGCATAGTCGTCATTGTTGAAGTCAGGGCGCATTAGGTCATCGTTCTCATACTGAACCGATGAAGTATCGATAGACACTTTTGCCGCGAATTTTTTGAAGCTAATCGGCAGTTGCTCTGACCACAGGATAGTCATGTTAGGCTCTGGAGATGGGCCCATGGTATACAGCGTGTTCAGGAAACGGAATGTGTTTTTAGTCACCAGCGTACGGCCGTCAAGACCCATACCTGCCAGTGATTCTGTTGCCCAGATTGGGTCACCAGAGAACAGTTCATCATACTCAGGCGTACGTAGGAAACGTACCATACGCAGTTTCATGACTAAGTGGTCGATTAGCTCTTGCGCTTCTTGTTCAGTCAGTTTACCTGCTTCAAGGTCACGCTGAATATAGACGTCTAAGAAGGTTGAAACACGACCAAATGACATTGCTGCGCCGTTTTGCGATTTCACAGCCGCTAAGTAAGCGAAATAAGTCCACTGAACGGCTTCTTTTGCGTTAGTTGCAGGACCAGAGATGTCATAGCCATATTTTGCAGCCATCTCTTTGATTTGACCCAATGCGCGGTGTTGCTCAGCAATTTCTTCACGCAGTTGGATGGTCATCTGCAAGTCTTCACCTTTTTCTAATCTTTCTTGCAGTGAACCAAACTGATTAAACTTATCTTTCATTAAGTAATCAATACCATACAGAGCTACACGACGGTAGTCACCGATGATACGACCACGACCATAAGCATCAGGTAAACCGGTTAAGATACCTGATTTACGGCATTTTAGGATGTCTGGTGTATAGACATCGAAAACACCTTGGTTATGAGTTTTACGGTATTCAGTGAAGATTTTTTTCAGGCTAGGATCTAAAGTACGATCATAGGCTTTACATGAACCTTCAACCATTTTGATCCCACCGAATGGAATGAGTCCACGTTTTAGAGGTGCATCAGTTTGTAGACCAACGATTTGTTCTAAATCTTTGGCGATATAACCCGCATCATGGGAAGTAATCGTTGATGCAACATCAGTGTCAAAATCAACGGGCGCATGCGTACGGTTCTCGATTTTGATTCCTTCCATGACTTTGTCCCACAGCGTATCAGTTGCTGGGGTAGAGCCTGCTAAGAAAGATTCGTCACCTTCATATGGAGTATAGTTTTTCTGGATGAAGTCACGTACATCGACGTTATCCTGCCAGTTACCTTGGTTAAAACCTTGCCATGCTAAAGCGAATTTTTCATTTAATTCTGACATGATACTTTTACCTTTTAACAATGGATCTTTTAAGGATCTTAATAAATCTTTTCGTGAGTGTCAGTGGCTATTAATGTTTTTGGCCACCACGTAAATGCATGAACCAATAAATTAGGCCGACTAAAAGTGCGCCGCCAATAATGTTACCGATAGTGACTGGTATAAGGTTGTCTGTAATAAAATGACTAACAGTTAACTGTGAAAAGTGTTCTGGTGAAACACCAATCTGTGTCCAGAATTCAATAGGGGCAAACTCTTTGATCATGATGCCTAGCGGGATCATAAACATGTTTGCGATGCTATGTTCAAAGCCGCTAGCGACGAACATGGCGACAGGGAGCACAAGAACCAATAATTTATCGGCTAGGCTACGACCCGAATAACTCATCCAAACAGCTAAACAAACCATTAAGTTAGCTAAAATACCTAAACAAACAGCCTCAATAAATGTATGGTGCAGTTTATGATCGGCAGTTTGTAAGACATTAAGTCCCCACTGACCATTTGCCGCAGTATATTGCCCAGCGAACCAAATCAACGCGACAAAGAACAGTGCGCCAATCAGGTTGCCAATATACACGTTGAACCAGTTTAGAAACATTTGTCCCCAAGTGATTCGCCCTGTTGCTTTGGAAACAATGGTCAATACAGTGGAAGTAAACAAATCTGCACCGCATATGACAACGAGCATTAATCCAAGAGAGAAGCAGACACCACCAATGAGTTTGGTAAAGCCGAAGGGAGCTGCTTGTGCGCCAGTGGTCGCAGTAATATAAAAAACAAATGCGATTGAGATAAAGATACCGGCAGTGAATGCTGACAAGTATGTAATTGCAGGATGTTTGTTGGCTTTGTAGACACCAGAGTCATCTGCAACTTGAGCCATTACAGCAGGAGGCAAAAGATTAAAAGGGTTGTCAGCTTTCATACTAACACTCTCTTACAAAGTTGATTAATTATAGCACGCAATCATAGTAACAAACGGCATAACAGAGAAATTTGATATGGATCATGAACTGTCGTAAGAAATCGACTTAAATTGTTGAAAAATAGTTAATTTTTGATTTATCTTCTTGATTTATATAAATTAAATAAATTTTAAAATTTACTAAAAATTTTTATGTTTTACCGTTTAACCCAAAATACAAGTAAAAAAACGGGCCTATTTGTTATCTAAATATTGCAAATTTAGACGTGTTTTTAATTAATTTAGTTTATGTGAAGATAATGGCCTAAAGGCCATTATCTTAAAAAGATGATCGAGAATGGGATTAGGCATTTTCACGTTTAGCTTTTTGCAGTTTTTCATAGGCTGCAAGTAACGCTTGGTGTGCTGGTAATGCCGTTAATTCATCATCGATAGACCACAAACCATAAAAGCATGATTCACCTGAAAGAGCGGCGGAAGCGGCGTCGACAGTTTTTTGACCATACATGCGAACAAATGCAGTGTAGTATTGTGACTTATCACGCTGCTCTTCTTGATTTAATAACAGCAAGGTGTGTAAACAGCGGTAATAATTCGCTCGTTCAGCTGTAAATACGGAGCTGTTAAAGTCTTGTGTCCACTCAACCCAAGCGAGCGCTTGCTCAAGGTCGCCACCGGCTAAGGCTAACATAGACTTTAATTCGCCAATACGTAAGTGACTCCAGCCATTATCTTTGCCTACGGCAAGACCCAATAATTCACGTACACGAGTAAAATCATCTAGGCCTTCATCGTCAAGCTGCTCAATAAGATTGAGGTAATCTTGTTTTTCCCATTGACTATCAGGCAGGTTAATAATGGTATCGCGTAAATGTGCGCCCATTGCATTGTTGGCAATATGCAGATCTTCTACGGGATAAATATCAGACATACCAGGCACAAGAATACGGCATGCATAGACGCCTAAATGGTGGTAATCGGCGATATACACTTCCGCATCTAATTGATTAAAGATCCCCATCAATGTGGCGAACTCTTCTTGAGTGGTGCCTTTGAAACTCCAATCAACAAATGGGTAATCGGCTTCATCTTTAAACAGATCCCAGCTAATAAGTCCACTTGAGTCAATGAAGTGGGTTTCTAAGTTTGTGTGTTCAGCCACCTCTTCATCGTCAAATGTTGGCGCGTTAAACACATCAAGATCTTTGAGGCCACGGCCTTGTAGCAGTTCGGTGACTGTACGCTCTAAGGCAACACCAAAATCAGGATGCGCACCAAAAGAAGCAAAACAGGTGCCATTTTGAGGATTAAATAGCACAACACAGATCACAGGAAATTGGCCGCCGAGAGACGCGTCATAACAGAAGATTGGGAAGCCTTCTTTTTCTAAGGTTTCAACGGCTTCAACAACATTTGGGTAGCGAGCCATAACGTCTGTCGGGATTGCAGGTAGGCTGATACTTTCCGCAATAATACGATTTTTCACAAAACGCTCAAAGACTTCAGATAATCCTTGCACACGTGCTTCATTTGCCGTGTTACCTGCCGACATGCCATTAGACACATACAGGTTACCAACAATATTCATTGGAATATAAACGGTTTGATTATCAGATTGGCGAGTAAAAGGTAGCGCACAGATACCTCGCTCTTCATTTCCTGACTGCAAATCAATTAATTGACTGCCTGCTAATGCACCATCAGGATCATAAAATCGGCGTAAGCGAGCATCTAAAATACCTTCTGGCAAACTATCATCATCGGTGAGTGGGAACCATTTTTCATTTGGATAATGAACAAAATCGCCTTCAGCAATAGACTTGCCTAAATAAAAATCGGCAAAGAAGTAGTTAGTGGATAAACGTTCGAAGTATTCGCCAAGGGCTGAAGCAAGAGCGGCTTTTTTGCTGGCGCCTTTACCGTTGGTAAAGCATAGCGGACACTCTTTGTCGCGAATATGGACTGACCAAACGTTAGGCACAGGATTTAGCCATGAGGCTTCTTCAATATCAAAGCCTAGTTTTTTCAATTTAGTTTGAAAAGCGTCAATAGACACTTCAAGGGCGGCGTCTTTGCCTGGGATAAAGGTTTGGGTCATGGTCAATCACTTGTTAAAAAGGGGTATAGGCGGCCTATGATACGGATTTTTCCATGTCTGCTCACGCTTTTTATTCTTATTAGAGTAAATCATCTAAATATTCATAATTTCATCTAAAATAGATAGAGGCATCACGGAAATACTGTTTCAATTCCACATAATAACGTAAGTTTATTTAAAATAGAGGTCATAGGATGAAACAAGGTAAAAAGGTATTACTGGCGACAGCGCTCACACTCTGTACTGCATCGGTGTATGCATTACCTAATATTACGGTCTTAGCAACGGGAGGCACGATTGCAGGTGGTGGTGATTCAGCCACATCTTCTAGCTATCAAGCCGGTAAAGTGGGGATTGATGCGCTTATTAATGCGGTGCCTGAGATTAAAAAAATTGCCAATCTTACAGGTGAGCAGATCGTCAATATTGGCTCTCAAGATATGAATGATCAGGTGTGGCTGACATTAGCGAAAAAAATCAATCAAGAGTGTGATAACACCGATGGATTTGTGATTACTCATGGTACAGACACATTAGAGGAAACCGCTTTTTTCCTTGATTTAACAACATCCTGCCAAAAACCAATTGTGTTAGTTGGCGCAATGAGACCATCAACTGCATTGAGTGCTGATGGTCCTCTTAATCTTTATAATGCAGTGGTGGTGGCAGCGGATAAATCTGCTGGTGAACGTGGTGTGTTAATGGCCATGAATGACAAAGTCGTTCAGGGACGGGATGTGGTGAAAATGAGCACCACAGAAGTACAAGCGTTTGATGCTGTGAATGCTGGCCCACAAGGTTTTATCCATGACGGTAAAGTAACCTTTTATAAACCAGCCGAACCAAGGGCAACGAAGGCAGCTTTTGATGTGAGCAAACTGGATAAGCTACCTCTAGTCGGTATTGTTTATAACTATGCAAATGCTTCAGCCGCACCTGTCAAGGCTTTGCGTGAAGAGGGAGCGAAAGGGATTGTCAGCGCTGGTGTCGGAAACGGTAATATGTATAAAACAGTTTTTGATGCGCTAGCCACAGCAGCTAAAGAAGATATTGTGGTTGTTCGTTCGAGCCGTGTACCAACAGGTTACACGACACGCAATGCCGAAGTTGATGATAACTTATATGGCTTTGTGGCTTCAGAACGCTTGAACCCGCAAAAAGCACGTGTTTTATTGCAACTCGCCCTGACTGAAACTCAAGATCCACAAAAAATCCAATCATTATTTGAAAAATATTAATGCGGATATAACGTCACCAAAGAGGGGCTATTTATGCCCCTCTTGTTCATTTTTAGATGACAAATTAACCCTGTTTGCGACAATATTTGCCGTGATTAATGCAAAGCAAGGTACTAACGAAAATAAGACAAATAACCAAAGAGACGCTGATTTTGCACCATCCATCCCGCCAGGTACAGAAAGCCCTGCAAGATTTGCGATCATCCCTGCTAGTGAGGCACCGAAAGCGGTAGAAAATAACTGTAATGTTGTAATCGCAGAAGAGGCTTTCTGGGATTCACTGCCAACTGACACTTGCAATACTCGCGTTAATAAATGTGGCCATGCCGCGCCAATACTTGCCCCTGTGATAAATAAAGCGAGGCAAATTATCCATATTTGCAATTGCTCTAGCTGAATGATTTTCGTCATGAATAAGGCAAGTGTGATTAAACCGATAAGTGTGAATAGGGGGCCTAAACGAATAATACGAACGGCAATATTCGGTTTAAAAGAAGATGACAAGATAGCCGCACTTGACCAACCAGCGCCGACAAGCGCAGCCAAATAACCCGATAATAATGGGGCAACGCCATGCAATATCTGTAAAAAATAAGGAACAAAAACTTCAGTCTGTACGCTTAGGCCAAGTAGTGCCATGGTCAGGTAGATTGGCGCGAGCTGTGCGGAAAAATGAAATGTGCCATGCGGGAAGAGCGTATTGTGTCCACGGCGTTCAATAATGACAAGTCGTACACACAATAAGATAGCGATTAACATTCCCCCGATGGGAATAAATTTATCTTGGCTTAGACTTCCTAAAGAGATAGCGAGAACAGCAAAGGAAAGCAATAAAAGCGCTTGCAGTGGGATAGGTTGCTGTGGGCATTGTTCATTAGGATTTTGCGCAGGTAATACTCGCCAAGTTAGCCATAGATAGGGGATACCAACCACCACTAGACACCAAAAAGCGCCTCGCCACACATCATACTCAGCAAATATTCCCCCTAGAGCAGGGCCTAATAGCGTTGCCATTCCCCACATACTCGACATCATGGCTAATACTCTCGACCATAAGTGCTGAGCAAATACGATATGCACCATGGAATAAGATAATGTGAGTAAAATACCCCCACCCACACCTTGAATAACTCTGCCTAATAGCATGATAGGCATGGAAGGCGTCATAGCACAAACCATTGAGCCGATCAGAAAAATCAATGTAGCAAGGCCATAACTTTTTCTTGGGCCAAAATAATTAAGAAGTCGTGATGTTAATGCTGATGAAATAATCGAAGATAGGATAAACAGTGTGGTATTCCAGGCATAAAAATCAATGCCGCCAATATCCCGTACAACAGAAGGTAGCGTTGTTATGGTGATATAAACGTTAATAGCATGAAGGCATATACCGCCGGACAAGGCGAGTGTTAAACAGAGATTTTTGCCAGTAAGGAGTGTTCGCCAGCCTTCCTGATGTTTCCCGTCAATATTTTCGTGCGATTGTTCCATCGTATCTCTCTAATTTCATTTTTCTTTGCTTACATGGAAATATTCACTTGGTTTATTTGTGATTAAAAAACGTGTTCTCAACTAAAGCAGTTATGCATCAACTTAGCAAGTTTGATTGAAACGCTTACAGGCAAAGAATGTTATTTTTTATATTGAAATAAGTATTAGGTGGACCCTCAATACAGGGTTTTTTATCTAAGTTTAATCTTTAATTCAGGATATTAATGCGAAAAACATTATCGGCTCGAATGATTAACACTGAGAATGAATAGAAAAATTAATGTGTCTTGGGTCATATTTTAGGAATAAATATATTTTTAACCTTGATAATTCGCGTCGCGAAAAATAGGCTAAGTAGGTACTCGTATTTTGTTTATTGAAATTAATAATTACCTAATGGGCGACTACTGAAACTTATCACTAAAAAATAATATAAAAAACTGAGGAAACAGCGAATGGTTAATAAAAATGTCAATCGTGGCAGGGGGATGCTCGTGCTTAAAATATGTATCGCACTTCTTCCTATGAGTTATCAACCAATAAGTTTTTCTGAGTAATTTTTAGATGATTCAACACTTAAAGGCGGTTTGTATTATTGGCAACGCGATCGTTCTAGAAAAGAGTTAAACCCTGAAAGCGATAAATATAAAAAATATGCCGATAACCTTAAGCATTCTACCGTAAATGCCAGTCTTGATTATTCTTCAGGTTATTTTCAGGATCTCATCGGTTTAGATTTAGCGGCATTTACTGCCATTGAATTATCAAATAGTGGTCCCGCGGCACCTAATGAAATTGGTTTTAGTGATGCGAAAACGCGTTGGGATGAAAAATGGTCAGGCGATCGTAGCGGCGTCAGTGTTTATAAAGCGGCTGCCAAAATGAAATATGGTCCATTTTGGGGGAAAGGAGGCTATATCCAACCCACAGGACAAACACTGTTGGCTTCCCATTGGAGCTATATGCCCGGTACTTATCGAGGAATTGAAGTCGGAGCGGTATTTGATTTTGAAAACAAAGGGGCTTTGAGCATGTCCTATATGTGGACTGATCGATATAAAGCCCCTTGGTATCGTGATATGTACAACTTCCGTGAAGCTGACAGTAAAACAGGGATTAGCTATCTACAATCGATTGGTTTTAAATATGATTTTAAAAATTCATTAGTATTAGAAGGGGCTTATGGACAAGCTAAAGACTATATAGATCAATACTTTGCAAAGGCCTCTTATGCGGTACCTATTGTTAATCGTGATTTACGAATGTCTTATCAATTCTATGGCGCAAAAGATAAGGTATCTGATGGCGGAGTGAATGATGTTTATGATGGCCTCGCTTTCTTACAGGCGGTGACATTAGGTTATACCTACGAGCAATTTGATTTTCGCTTGGAAGGAACTTACGCCAAAGCGAAAGGTAATCAAGGCTATTTCTTACAGCGCATGACGCCAGGCTACGCGACATCAAATGGTCGATTGGATATTTGGTGGGATGGGCGTTCAGATTATAACGCGAATAATGAAAAAGCGGTTTTTGCTGGTGTCATGTACGATTTAGCTCATTGGGATCTGGCTGGTTGGAAAGTAGGTACATCTTATATTTATGGTTGGGATGCTAAACCAAGTACTAATACACAATATGCCCAAGATGTAAAATTAAGAGAAAGCGCTTGGAATATCGATATTTTATATAGTATCCAAACAGGTAGAGCTAAAGATACTTTATTTAAATTGCACTTTACTAAATATGATAACCATACCGATATTCCAAGTTATGGTGGTGGGTTCGGTAATATATTTCAGGATGAAAAAGATATTAAGTTTATGGTCATGATGCCATTCACTATTTTTTGATAGCACGGTCACTGCTATTAAAAATATTATGTGGCAGTGGCTAAATTGAATTTAATATTGAGGTCACAATGAAAAGACATTATTTACATCCTTTAGCGTTATTAATTTCAGCCACCTTTATTTCTACGATGGCGAATGCTGAGCAAACATCGGATCAAATCGTTGATGCATTAAGTCATATCGATGTAAAAATTAATGTGGTTGATAACCAAGCAGGTGAGCATGGCATGGATTGCGCTGCACTTGGGGCGGATTGGGCGGCTTGTAATCGCGTTGATATTACGTTGACCAATGGTGATCAAGCGATTGAATCGGCTGATTGGGCACTTTATTTTCATAGTATTCGGCAAATACTCAAACAAGATAACCCACAGTTTACTATCACCCATTTAACGGGGGATTTGCATAAAATCACCCCCACTGAGCAGTTTAATGGCATAAAAGCACATGAAAAAATTGTGTTGCCAGTGACGGGGGAATATTGGCAAGTGAGCTATTCTGACTTTATGCCTCGTTGGTATGCGACCTCGGGTGATGCTCGGCCTCGTAATTTGAAAAGCACAGATACTCAAGACTCAACCATGTTCGTTGCACCATTTGAAATGAAAAACTGGAAAAGAACGGGAGCCGATAATAATGTCTTAATGACCCCCGAAAATCGTTACCAAAAAAATCTTTCTTTGCAAACATTATCTGAGCAACAGTTACGAGGACAAATCTTACCGACGCCACTCGATATTAAGATACAAGAAGGGAATGCGGATCTTTCCAACGGTGTTAAATTACAACTTGATGGCCTGACTCAGGGAGAATTAGCTGTCATTAATGAGCATTTACAACAGGTCAAATTAAAACAGAATGTTCAGGGATTCCCTATACTCGGGAAGATCGCACCTAGACAGTTCGCGCCAGAGAATCAAGTCAGTGGTGCATATGAGTTAGTGATCACACCACAACAGGCTGAAATTATTGGTTATGACCATGTCGGCTTATTCTATGGTATGCAATCACTGCTTTCTGCCGTAACAGAAGCCGATAAGCCTAGTGTGGCGACAATGATTGTGAAAGATAAACCTCGTATGGATTATCGAGGAGTATTTTTAGATGTAGGAAGAAACTTCCATAGTAAACAGATGGTTAAACGTTTAATTGACCAAATGTCTCGTTATAAATTAAATAAATTCCACTTTCACTTAACCGATGATGAAGGATGGCGAATTGAAATTCCGGGGTTACCTGAGCTTACAGAGGTGGGAAGCCAACGCTGTCATGATTTGGATGAACAAACGTGTTTATTACCGCAGTTAGGATCGGGGGCAGAGAATAATAATATGGGAAGCGGCTATTTTACCCGTGATGACTATATTGACATTTTACGCTATGCCAAAGATCGTAATATTGAGGTCATCCCTGAAATAGATATGCCTGCACATGCCCGTGCCGCCGTTGTTTCAATGGAAGCTCGTTATAACAAATTAAAAGCGGCTGGCAATGAGGCTGCCGCGAGTGAATACCGCTTAGTTGATCCATCGGATACATCAGTAACAACCTCTGTCCAATTCTACGATAAACGCAGTTATTTAAATCCTTGTTTAGATTCCTCTAAAAACTTTGTTAATAAAGTGGTCAGTGAGGTTATGCAAATGCACAAGGAGGCGGGGGTTCCATTAAAAACATGGCACTTTGGTGGTGATGAAGCGAAAAATATTCGTTTAGGTGCGGGTTTCCAAGATAAAGCAGGCAATATCGAACCGGGCAAAGGCATAATCGATAAACAAATAGAAGATAAGCCATGGGCGAAATCGGAAGCGTGTCAGGCATTGATCAAGCGAGGTGATGTGAGTGACTTTGATCATCTCTCCAGCCATTTTGCTAAACAAGTGAGTGAAAGTTTACAGCAAAAAGGGGTGACAACAATGCAAGCTTGGCAGGATGGTTTGAAAGATGCTTCTAGTGCAAACGATTTTGCAACGGATAATGTCAGGGTTAACTTCTGGGATACACTGTATTGGGGAGGATTCGATTCGGCGAATGATTGGGCTAATAAAGGTTATCAAGTGGTCATTTCGAACCCTGACTATGTGTATTTAGATATGCCTTATGAAGTCAATCCAAATGAAAGTGGCTATTACTGGGCGACCCGAGCGAGTGACGAACAAAAAATCTTTTCTTTTGCGCCTGATAATTTACCACAAAATGCGGAAACTTCCGTTGATAGGGATGGTAACTCATTTAGTGCGAAAAGTGATAAGCCATGGCCAGGTGTCTATGGTCTTTCTGGACAACTATGGAGCGAAGCTGTAAGGACGGATGATAAGGCGGAATATATGCTATTTCCTCGCATCCTGCCTTTAGCTGAAAGGGCATGGCATAAAGCGCAATGGGAAAATCAGTACCAAATAGGTCGTGAATATATCGGCGGTAAAACCAATTATGTTTCACAGCAAAAACTGGCAGATGATTGGAGCCGTTTTGCGAGTCTCGTTGGTATGAAAGAGTTACCCCGTCTAGATAGAGCAGGGGTGGCTTATCGTATCCCTGTGCCTGGTGCGAAAATTGAAAATGGCCTTTTACTCGCCAATATCAGTTATCCAGGTTTAGTGATTGAATATGCTTTAGCAGATAGCGACCATTGGCAAACGTATTCAGCACAAAAGCCTCCAAAGGTTAAGGGTAATGTAAAAGTACGAGCCAAAAACCCAGCTGGAACAAGAACAAGTCGTGTAGAAACGGTGGTACAAAAATAACGAGAGGCTATGAGGGTGGTGCCAGAGCGTACCACCTTTTTAAATGCTAGGTTTAACCGCCTATTACAGTACTCGTGTATGTTTAATAGACGATGATTGCCAAGAAATTAACGCTTTCAGCTTCAATAGACACCGCTTTTTCTATATCCAGACGACATGTATTTTGAGGAGACTCAGTAATCTCGTCATTGGCACTTAGGTGCTTTATCTTTTCTAATACACCTTTCCCTGACAATCGCAGCATCAGGTTCATCGTAAACTGTTAGCTATTTATAGTTAGCTGAGTTTATAGATACAATATAATGATGCGACTGTTTGATTAACGTCTGTTTTGTCATGAGATCGATGATTGGAAAATAGAAGGATGGGAGAGATGATGACTCAGGATGTTTTTCTTGATAAATAAGGCAAGCTGACGCAAGACATGCGTCAGTATTTAGCGATAAATAAAAGAAAACCCCATGTGATTCATGAGGTTTATCAGTATATATATAAGGAGCTAAATACGTTCCTTTTTATGAATTATGTTAATGGTTTTTCAACCATTAAATTACTCTTTTGCTTCGTGAGCATCCGCATTTTCGCGGCAATCGCCATCAGCACAGTGACCATATAGGTACAAGCTGTGGTTAGAGAGTTTAATACCATGGCGTGCAGCAATATTGGTCTGACGTTCTTCAATGGATTTATCAGAGAATTCGATAACTTTACCACAATCTAAACAAATCAGATGATCGTGGTGGTGCTGTTGAGTCAGTTCAAAAACGGATTTACCGCCTTCAAAGTTATGACGTGTGACAATGCCAGCATCATCAAATTGGTTCAATACGCGGTATACCGTAGCCAGACCGATCTCTTCGCCCATATCAATGAGTTTTTTATAGAGATCTTCCGCACTGACGTGATGGCACTCAGGCTCCTGAAGTACTTCCAATATCTTTAATCTTGGAAGAGTGACTTTGAGTCCAGCATTCTTCAATGCTTTGTTGTTGTCTGTCATGCGGGTTTGTCCTGTATCTTAAATCATAAATTTAACAATAATGAGACATTTTTAACATAAGCTCAGTTGTCATCGAAACTGATTTACAATTATAGGCATGGAAATAAAAAATAGAAACCATGCTCTGTCTCATTATTATAATAGTTTCATTTTATTTCTATCGTCAGCTTAGCCCAAAATTTCGGCTAGAGACATCTCTTCTGAAATTTGTTGTACCCATGCATCAACGCGTTCTTCAGTCAGCTCAGGCTGGCGGTCTTCATCAATAGCAAGGCCGATAAAGTGATTATCATCTGCCATACCTTTAGACACTTCAAAATGGTAGCCATCTGTAGGCCAATGACCGACAATGACAGCGCCACGTGGTTCAATAATATCGCGAATGGTCCCCATTGCATCACAGAAGTATTCTGCGTAGTCTTCTTGGTCACCACAGCCAAATAGCGCGACAAGTTTGCCATCAAAATCAATTTCTTCGAGGGTTGGGAAAAAGTCATCCCAATCACATTGAGCTTCGCCGTAATACCAAGTTGGGATACCGAGAAGTAGAATATCGAATGCTTCAATATCTTCTTTGCTGCATTTAGCAATATCATGAACTTCCGCGTTCTCACTGCCTAATCTCTTTTGGATCATCTTGGCAATATTTTCTGTATTACCAGTGTCACTACCGAAGAAAATGCCTATGACTGCCATAAAGTGAATAACCTCTTGTTTTTCCAATCTGGTTTGTTCAAGCCAGATAGGGCTAAATTTGAACTAAAATAACGAGAATTTTGGCCCTATTTTGGCGAAAAAGCGTGAATAAATCTGTCGAATTTGTGTGATTTAGAAGAGGAAATCATTCACCAGAAGGCTCGTAGACCAGTGCTAGTTGTGACATCAACATTTCTTCTATTAGCTCACTACGGCTCATGTTTTTTTCATCAGCCAATTGATTCAATATGGCCACTGCATCTTCATTGAGTTTTAATTCGACGCGGCGTAGTCCTTTGACCTTATCACGCTTAAGTTGGTTTCGTTTGTTAATTCTTAATTGTTCATCCCGCGATAGCGGACTTGTTTTAGGTCGCCCAGGCCTGCGTTCCTCAGCGAACAAATCAAGGGTAGTGCGATCAGTTTGTTCTTTTGCCATATTTTTTTAATGCTAAAGGGCGTGTACCAATAATCCAGCGCGCAATGATACCCTAGCTGACTCCCTTGTACCATAGCGTATATGGAGCGAAAGTTATTGATAGTAAAAAAAAGAATGATTTGCTTGAAAAAGCACCAATCTAGATTCTATTGGTGCTAATTAAGCACAATTTACTGGGTCTGCTGCCGCCACAGATGGGCATAAACGCCATTTTTCTGTAGTAAATTTGGGTGGGTATCGATTTCGGCAATTTCGCCATCGCGAATAACACAAATCCTATCGGCATACTGAATCGTGTTTAAGCGATGTGCGATACTGATGACTGTCCTTCCTTTAGTAATAAGTGGCATATTCTTCATGATTGCGGCCTCTGAGTCATAATCTAACGCCGATGTGGCTTCATCAAGGATCAGAATATCGAGTTTTGTTAACAGTGCTCTAGCGAGTGCGATACGTTGACGTTGTCCCCCTGATAGATTAAGCCCGCGTTCAGACACAGGATAATTAAAATTATCGGGTAGTGACATGATAAAATCATAGGCACCGGCGAGAGTGGCAGCTTCAATCACCTCTTCATGGCTCGCTTGGGGGTGACTCAAACGAATGTTTTCCTCAATAGTACCGACAAATAGCTGGCTTTCTTGTAGTACTATACTCATGCGACGTCGCAACGCGATGGTATCACTGACAGCTAGGTCCATACCGTCAACGATAACTTGTCCCTGTTGCGGAATATATAACCGTTGTAGCAGTTTGGTTAAGGTACTTTTTCCAGACCCCGATGGTCCTGTAATACCAATAAACTCGCCCGCTTTAATGGTTAACGTTAGGTTACATAGCACCTCAGGTGTTTCTGGGTGATAACGAAAGCGAATATTATGGAAATCAATATTGCCTTGTATAGAAGCACTACTGGTAATCCCTTTTCTTTCATTTTCAATCGGCTCATCAAGGATGTCCCCTACACGACGAAGCGATATGATGGTATGTTGAAAATCTTGCCAAATTTGAGCTAAGCGCAGTACTGGTTGAGTGACATGAGCACTTAACATATTGTAAGCGACTAATTCACCCGCAGTCATTCCACCACTCATCACTTCTTTTACTCCGATCCAAAGTAACAAAGCGGTGGTGATTTTACTGACGAGCGTCATTAATTGTGTTGCCACTATACTCCGTAAAGTCACTTTGAAACCTTGAATAAGCTGTTTACTGAGCCGTTTTTGCCAGCGGCGATAGACGTATTTTTCGGTCGCGGTGGTTTTTATGGTTTCAATGCCAGTCATTGCCTCAGTCAAGAAAGTGAGACTATTTTCATCTGCTTGATAGGATTTTTCAGTGTGTAGACGAATGATTGGGCCGAGTATCATCCATAGAATACAAAAGAGTGCTAAAGACCCCATTAAGATCCATGACATGACAACACTGTAAGAAAATAAAACAGCCATAAAGAGAATGACAAATACTAGGTCGATAAATAACATTAATGTTGACCCCGTTAAAAACTGGCGAATGCGTGTCATTTCTCTTATACGAGCAATAATTTTTCCTGTTGGGCGCTGTTTAAAATAGTCGAGAGGTAACGCCATTAAATGGCGATATAACTTACCTGATAACTCAGCGCTAATCTGTGTACTGGTATAACTAAAAATTTTATTACGCAAAAAACTATAAATAGGTTCAACGAATGCTAAACCTACAATTCCTATGGCCAACACCTGTAAGCTATTTAAGCTGCGTCCGACTAAAACTTTATCGATAACATTTTGAAAAAACAACGGGCTAATTAAAGCAAAAATTTGCACAATTGCTGCCAAAATAAAGACATTTTTTAATTGCGACCGTTGTCTAAGTATTGAAGGGATAAACCAACTAATACCAAACGTTGTTTTTTTCTCTGTTTCAAATTGTTCTTTTATGAGTAAGAGTGTTAGGCTTTCAGGATAAGTTGAATGACGTTCATGCCAGTGAATGAATTCATTATTAATTGGATCAATTAAAATTAATTCATTCGATTTATCTTTGGACAGAATTCTCCAAAATCCATTTAAATAAATAAGGGCTGGTAATGGCACATCATGGATATTGGAGGTATCTAATAGGGTGATTTCAGTTTCATAGCCTATAATATGTGCACATTCTCTGAGCTCCCAATCTGTGGGGGAAAGCGCATGCATACCAATTGCATGCATCAACTGATCTTTTGTGACATTTTTTTGGTAATAATTTGCAATCCATACCAGAGCCTCTAGACCTGAGTTATTTTCAATTCCGTTCATGGATTATTTTTCCCTCATGGCAGTGGTCGTATATTCTTGGATTGGGCTTAACAAATAATCGATAATACGCCGTTTTTCGGTTTTTATTTCTGTCGTTACAGAGAGACCCGGTGTTAATTCAATTTTCTCGCCTTCAACAAATAAATTTTTCTTCTTTAACGCAATTTGTCCTAAAAAGACTAAGCCTAATTGTTCATCTTGAGTGCTATCTCTAGAGATAGAAACGACTTCTCCTTCAATCGTGCCATAGCGAGTGTAGGGAAAGGCATCGATTTTAACCGTTACATTTTGGCCTTCTCGAATAAAGCCAATATCTTTATTGAGAATTTTTACCTCGGCCAGCTGAACATCTTTGTTGGGGACTATTACCATCAGTTGTTGAGTAGGTTGTAGTACCGCGCCGAGTGTATAGGTAGCCAATTGTTGTACGGTACCATCCACTGGTGAACGAACGATCTTTAACTGTTCTCTTTCTTGATGTTTTAGTAATTCTTGCTCAGCAGAATCCTGTTTAAACTCTGCTTGTCGATATTTTTCATACCATTCTTGTCTTTTTTGTGTTTGTAACCGATGACGTTTTTCTTGTAATGAATCATATTGGTTATTGAGAATGGTTAGTTCTGACAGTTTTGCGGTTTTTTCTTTTTTAGCCATTAACAGTTCTTTTTCGTGTTCTAAAAATTCCTTTTGGCTAATCAGGTGTTTCTTGCTTAACGTCCGGTGTGCATCAAGACGTTTTTGGATATTATTTAATAGTGCATTCACATCTTTTAACTCATGCGTTCTTGCAAAGTAATGGGTACGATTAAGAGCCATTTCATTTTCGGTTTCTTTAATTAATGCGTCATACTCATTTTTTAAATTTTGATAGCTTTTTAAAACGCGCTGCTGCTCAGGGGCTAATAATTGACTAAATTCATGAGCGAATTTGGGATGAGTTTCCTCTAACAATGCATGATGTACTAATTTTTCAATTTTTTGAAAACTAATTTGATAGTTGAGAGTGAGGATATCTTGGCTTACCCCTAACACATTGACTCTTAATAAAGGGTCGCCTTGTTTAACTGTTTGGCCATTAGTCACATAAATATGTTGTAAACGACTCAACTCAAAAGCTTGAATAAATTGCGTATGACCTGAAACCACGAGTTTACCTTGTGCTGTGGCTTGAATATCCAATTTACCGATATATGACCAAACAATGGCTAATAAAATACCGATACTGATGGTTATGGCTGTTATTAATGCAAGGTATGACGGTGGGTTTTTTAATAAAGCCAAATGGGACGGTAAAAAATGATGATACCGAGTGTTCGCTGATCCTAATTTCATTGGGTTAACATCCATGTAATTATTTAAAAGATTGTTGTAGTGTCCACAAATGCTTATAAAATTGGCCTTGCTCAATGAGCTGTTGATGACTACCTTGCTCGACAATTTTACCTTTTTGCATAACGATAATGCGTTGGTGATGACGAATGGTAGAGAGACGATGAGCAATCGTAATAAGGGTTCTACCTTGAGCAATAAGCTGCATATTTTCCTGTATAACGGTTTGAGACTCATCATCTAATGCGCTTGTTGCTTCATCAAAAATAATAATTTTAGGATTCGCTAGTAGTGTTCGTGCTATCGCTATTCGCTGCCTTTGCCCGCCCGATAATGAGGCGCCACCTTCAGCTAATAAAGTGTCATACCCCATGGGCAGTTTTAAAATAAATTCATGGGCGCCGGCCATTTTAGCTGCATGGATCACTTCATCCATGGATGCGTTGGGATAAGTCTGGGCGATATTATCGAAAACAGTCTGGTTAAAAAGAAAGTTTTCTTGTAAAACGATACCAATTTGTTTTCTTAAAGAGTGTATGTTCAGCGATGATATTGGCGTATCATCTAAAAAGATCTCGCCTTTTTCTGGGGTATATAGCCGCAGTAATAAGCGTGCTAAGGTGCTTTTTCCCGAACCTGATGTGCCGACGATACCTAATGTTTCACCTGAACGAATGGCTAAATTAAAATTATCAAGAATATAAGCTTGATCAGGTTGATAACGGAAAGAAATATTACGTAAATAAATATTGCCGTTTAATTGATTATTATCGCGACCTTGTATTTGCTCGATCGGTAAATTAATCATTTGTGCGAGTTTTTCAATAGCCACTTTGGTTCTAATATAATCTCCCCAAAGCTTAACTAATTTCAGTAATGGTTGGCTTGCGTGATTAACCATTAGATGAAAAGCAATAAACTGTCCGATAGTCAGCTGTAATGCCAGCACTTCTGTCGCTCCAAGCCATAAAATAATGGCGCTGGTTAATTTTTCAATGACCATCACAATATATTCGGAACGAGAAGCGATTTGGCCAGCAGTGAAAGAAGTCTGGCTCATATCAGAAGTTTGTTGATCCCAACGGCGCGTAAAATGAGGTTCAATAGACAGGCTTTTAGCGGTCTCAATACCATTAATACTTTCTGTTAAAAATGAAGTGTTTATCGCTATGTTGGTAAATTGTTCATGTGCCGCAGCTTCAATTTTAGGCGTTAGCCACCAAGCAATTAATAGATAAAAAGGAATAGAACAGAGAAAAACCAGCGTGAGCGTCAGAGACAATACACTCATGACATATATAAAGACAAATAAGAAGAGAATATCGACACAAAGTGTAAAAAAGCTCCCTGTTAAAAACTCACGTATAGTTTCTAGTTCTTTAACTCTTGTGACAATAGCGCCGATTTGACGATTTTTGAAAAAAGAAAGGGGGAGGTGTAGCAAATGATTAACTAGCTTTAATCCTAAAGTGATATCGATTCGATTTACAGTATGGTTATAGATATATTCTCTCAACCCTTTGAGAGTCACCTCCATTATGGCGGCGACAATCAGACCAAAGATAAGAACATCTAGGGTCATCATACTATTATGAACTAAAACTTTATCCATAATGACTTGGATCATAAGAGGGCTGATCAAAGCAAGTATTTGCAACATAAATGAAAATAATAAAATACATGCAATAATTTTTTTATGTTTTAAAAACTCAGTTCGAAACCATGTAATATCAAATTGACTTTGCTTGGATTTAACGTGTAGCCATTTCCCACTCCATTTTTGCTTAAATTCCGCTAAGCTCCAAAGTTCCGGTGGATAATGACCAAATCGTTGAATAAGAACTTTTTCATGATTGAAATTAGCTAATAAATAAGCGGTGTCATCATGGTCGTAAATAATAGAGGGCGTATCTATTTTTTCAATGTTTTTGTTTTTTTGATTTTTATATTGAACGGTGACATGAACCTTTTTTTTAATGACGTGTAATGCCTCATTGAGATCTTTGGTATTATCAATGAGTTGATTAAACGCTTCCTGATTCATCCCATGAGTTAATCTTATTATCACACCAATAAAATGTAGTATTGATTGAGTATTATTATTGTCCATTATATCTGTGAACATTCCTTTGTTTTATTGCTGGTTGTAAAAATACATAACATCTATTTATCATCAAAATTGATGATAAAATAATTATTAATAGCAATAGATTGAGTTGAATAAATAGCTTGTCCAAAGATAATACAGAAATAATAATTATCAGTGTATTAAAGTTTGTCTTATATATTTTTATTTCGGGGATATTGATAATGAAGGGTTATTTATTCCCTTCATTATCAATGAAGCCTGAATTTATTCGTATTCAGGCAATGAGAGAAAACGATGAATGGCTCTTAGCACATGATCGGGTTTTTCAGCGTGAACCCAATGTCCAGCATCCGCAACCACCCAAGCTTTCGCATTAGGAAATTGTGCTGCAATTTGCTCGCGGTATTCCGCCTGAACATAAGGAGAGTTGCCACCGGGAATTAACAACACAGGTTTATCCCAGGTTGGTACAGTTTTCCAACCTATGATGGATTCATAATTTTCTTTGATGGCAGGAAGGTTAAATTTCCATTCACCCTGACGGAATGATTTGAGTAAAAACTGAATCACACTGTCTTCATCAAGATATTCACGCATAATGGCTGTGGCTTCTTGGCGGTTTTTAGCTCCGTTTCGGAGAACGGCTTCAAGGGCGGCGATAATCGTATCATGGCGACGAACCTGATAAGCAACAGGAGCCATGTCAATGGCGATAACTTTCTCAACAAAATCAGGTGCGATTTCTGTTGCGGCCATGGAAATTTTCCCTCCCATTGAATGACCTATCAGTATGGCGCTGTTATAGCCGAGGGATTGTAATAATGTAATGACATCTTGGGCCATTTGACGATATTCCATGGTATCTGCACGAAATGAATCGCCATGGTTTCTGACATCAACTTGGATAGTCTCAAAATATTTTTGTAAATCGCGACCTAACACGCCGAGATTATGCAAATCACCAAATAGGCCGTGAATAAGAACAACGGGGGTCGATGAGATTGGAGCTTCAGGTTTATGAATGGTATGGTTTAGCAGGGTAGTCATAATTTATTAATCAGCCTTTTAATCCTATATAAAGATATGATGACATGTACGCTATCAAAAACCAAATTGGCTGATTAATTCATCTATGCTATCAATAAAAGAATAAACATAACATAACGGAATTGATTTAGTTATCTATGTATTTTTTTCTTAATTAAACACAAAATAATCAATCAGGTGATAACTTACTGAAATATCGCTGAAGTTAGCGAGCTGTTTACTTTAAGTTATTGAAATTTTAATTGTTTTGTTTTTTTGAAATCTATCTTATAATCGCAAAGCAAATTTTAGTTAAAAAAGTACTGGGAAAAAATGAAAACGATAGAAGTTGATGAAGAGCTTTACCGCTATATAGCCAGCCATACACTGCATATCGGTGAAAGTGCATCGGATATTTTGCGCCGTATGTTAAATTTAAAGTCCGGTCAGCCAGTACAAGCCACCAAAGAACTCGGCAATGAACAACTGCCACAAACGGTTGTTGAAGAGACAAAGAAAACAACGATTACGCCGCAAAATCCAGTTAGGGTCATGAGAGAACTTCTGCTTTCTGATGCGTATGCAGAAAAAGGCAAAGCCATAGACCGTTTTATGCTAATTTTATCGACACTCTATAGCTTAGATGCGACTATCTTTGCTAATGCCACAGAGTCAATGCATGGTCGTACCCGCGTGTATTTTGCTGGCGATGAGCAAACACTGCTAGCCGCAGGCAAGCAGTCAAAACCTCGCCATATCCCAGGAACGCCATTCTGGGTAATCACCAATACAAATACCAATCGCAAACGTAGCATGGTTGAAGCCATCATGCAGGAGATGCAGTTCCCTGCCAATGTGATTGAGAAAGTTTGTAATACTATCTAATCTAAAAATTGAGGCATCGCTGGTGCTATGACCAAGGACCAGCGCATTGGGAGATAACAAGTGACAATTCATGAACGTGCAGGGCAGCTTCCATTTCAAACAGATTTGATTAATGTTGCACAACTAACCGCTCAATATTATCAATTGCAACCACAAGTCGGTAATCCTGAGCACGCTGTCAAGTTTGGCACGTCAGGGCATCGAGGTAGTGCCAGTAGAAAGAATTTTAATGAAAATCATATTCTTGCTATTGCTCAAGCGATTGCAGAGTTACGCCAACAGCAAGGTCTAACTGGCCCATGTTTTGTTGGTAAAGATACTCACGCGTTGTCTGAAGCTGCATTTATTTCTGTTATTGAAGTGTTAACTGCAAATCAGGTTAACGTTGTTATCCAAGCAGATAATGGTTTTACCCCAACGCCTGCCATATCTCATGCCATCCTTAGTTATAACCAGTCCCATCAAGATGTCGCCGATGGCATTGTGATTACCCCTTCACATAATCCCCCTGAAGATGGCGGTATTAAATATAACCCATCAAATGGGGGACCCGCGGATACCGATTTAACGTCAGTTATTGAAAAGAGAGCGAATCAATTATTGGCAGAAAAATTGGCTGGCGTGAAACGTATTTCTTTTGAAGAGGCTCTCGCCAGCGATTATGTGACAGAAAAAGATTTAGTGATGCCGTATGTCGCAGCACTCGGTGACGTCATTGATATGCAAGCGATTCAAAAAGCGGGCTTGAAATTAGGCGTGGATCCGCTTGGTGGCTCAGGTATCGAATATTGGCGAAAAATTGCGGAATATTATCAATTAGACCTAGAACTGGTTAACGATCAGTTAGATCAAACCTTCCGCTTTATGCCTCTCGATCATGATGGCGTGATCCGTATGGACTGTTCGTCACGTTGGGCGATGGCGGGGTTGCTAGGGATGAAAGAGAAGTTTGATTTAGCCTTTGCTAATGATCCCGATTATGACCGCCATGGTATTGTGACCCCAGCAGGCTTAATGAATCCAAACCACTACCTTGCTGTCGCGATCGATTATCTATTCCAGCATCGTCCTCAATGGCGAAAAGAGGTTGCTGTCGGTAAAACGCTGGTATCCAGTGCCATGATTGACCGTGTTGTTGCTGATAACGGTCGTGAGCTCGTGGAAGTTCCGGTTGGTTTTAAATGGTTTGTTGATGGACTCTTTAGCGGGTCATTAGGATTTGGGGGTGAAGAGAGCGCGGGTGCCTCTTTCCTAAAATTTGATGGTACGCCATGGTCCACAGATAAAGACGGCATTATTTTGTGTTTGTTAGCGGCTGAAATCACGGCAGTAACGGGGGAAAATCCTCAGCAGCGCTATAATAAATTAGCTGAAAAATTTGGCGCGCCAATCTATAGCCGTATCCAAGCTAAAGCCACTCATGCGCAAAAAGCGAAGTTAAGCAAATTATCACCTGAAATGGTCACCGCAGATTCTTTAGCGGGTGATAAAATTATTCAACGATTAACAACGGCTCCTGGTAATGGCGCTTCTATTGGCGGATTAAAAGTCATTACAGAGCATGGTTGGTTTGCTGCACGTCCATCAGGAACGGAAGAGGCTTATAAAATCTATTGTGAAAGCTTCCGTGGTGAAGAACATTTGCGTCAAATAGAGCAAGAAGCAATAGAAATTGTCAATAAAGTGATTGCTTAGTCACTCAGTTATTCACTGAAAAATATTTAAATCCCGATTATGGCCAACGAGCGATAATCGGGATTTTATTTTTTTTTAGCCTGCGATTGCTTGATAATATTGTGACGGTATTTGTTGTGACGCGATTAACAAAATTCCGCTCTTTTTTTACCTTTCATTCGCCTCATTCTATTTCTGCCTAACCCGACAATAACCGTTGCAGCCAGCGACGGGGGATGATACAACCATAGTCACTGAATTAATTTAACAAACATTGTTGAAATTGAAGATAGGGTGAAATCAATGAGTCAGGTTTATAATTTCAGTGCGGGTCCTGCAATGCTACCCGTCGAGGTCATGCGTCGTGCTGAACAGGAGTTTTGTAACTGGAAAGGTTTGGGCGTTTCTGTCATGGAAGTTAGCCACCGCGGTAAAGATTTTATTGCTGTGGCAGAAGAAGCAGAGCAAAATCTACGTGATCTGTTAAATATCCCACAAAATTATAAAGTGTTATTTTGCCATGGGGGTGCCCGCGGTCATTTTGCGGCATTGCCGATGAATCTATTAGGCGATAAATCCACCGCTGACTATATTGTTGGTGGATATTGGGCCGAATCAGCAGCAGAAGAAGCACAAAAATACTGCTCACCTAATATTATTCAAGTAAAACAAGAAAAAGACGGTGTTTTAGGTATTAAACCGATGAGTGAATGGCAATTAAGCCAAGAGGCAGCTTATGTTCACTACTGCCCTAATGAAACCATTGATGGTCTCGCTATTCATGAAGAACCTGATTTCCCTAAAGATAAAGTCATTATTGCAGATTATTCATCATCCATTCTTTCTAAACCTATCGATATTAGCCGTTACGGGGTTGTTTACGCTGGTGCACAGAAAAATATTGGTCCTGCCGGCTTAACAATTGTGATTATTCGTGAAGATTTACTCGGTAAAGCAGCAAAACAAACACCTTCCGTGCTGGATTATACGGTGCTGGCTAAATATGACTCTATGTTTAATACACCGCCTACCTTTGCTTGGTACTTATCAGGCATGGTTTTCAAATGGTTAAAAGAACAGGGCGGCCTGCAAGAGATGGCAAAACGTAACTATGAAAAATCCCAGTTACTGTATAACGCAATCGATGACAGTGAGTTTTATATCAACCGAGTCGCGGTGGAAAATCGTTCGTGGATGAACGTGCCTTTCCAAATGCAAAACCCTGCACTGGATGAAAAATTCCTTGAGGAAGCAAAAGCACAAGGCCTATTGTCACTCAAAGGGCACCGTGTTTCTGGTGGTATGCGTGCATCAATCTATAATGCAATGCCATTAGCTGGGGTCCAAGCTCTTGTTGACTTTATGGCTGACTTTGAACGTCGCCACGCGTAATCGATTTCCCGACCTAAGCATTGAATGTTAGGTCGGGTTTTACTCTCTTCTATTTTGAAAACGATAATAAATTATTAGGAAAACAGTATTGGAGAACCCGCGCTTTATGCAATCCCTGACATTACAACCTATCTCTTCAATCAACGGAACGATCAACCTGCCAGGGTCTAAAAGTGTATCGAACCGAGCGCTTTTATTAGCGGCAATGGCTAACGGCACAACGGTGCTGACAAACTTATTAGACAGTGATGATATTCGCCATATGCTGAATGCATTAAGCCAATTAGGTATTGATTATCAATTGTCTGAAGATAAAACCCGTTGCAGTGTTAAAGGTCTTGGCGGCATTCTGTGTCACCCAGAACAATTAGATATTTTTCTAGGCAATGCGGGTACGGCAATGCGTCCTTTAACGGCAGTACTCTCGTTAGCCGCGAATAACATTATTCTAACCGGCGAGCCTCGCATGAAAGAGCGCCCAATTGGGCATCTAGTTGATGCTTTACGTGAAGGCGGGGCCGTTATTGAATATTTAGAACAAGAGAATTATCCCCCCATTCGTTTACAAGGTGGTTTTTCTGGTGGCGCAATATCGGTGGATGGTTCGGTTTCCAGCCAATTTTTAACCGCGCTTCTCATGGCAGCGCCCTTGGCGAAGAAAGATACCGTCATTACGATTTCAGGTGATTTGGTTTCAAAACCTTATATTGATATTACACTTGCATTGATGGATACATTCGGTGTCAAAGTAGAAAATCATCAATACCAGCAATTTATTATTCAGGGACAACAGCAGTATCAATCACCGGGTGAATATTTGGTTGAAGGTGATGCTTCGTCCGCTTCTTATTTCCTCGCCGCAGCGGCAATTAAAGGGGGAACAGTAAGGGTGACAGGTATTGGCCGTAATAGCCTACAGGGTGATACTAAATTTGCCAATGTACTGGAAAAAATGGGAGCGACAATCCGTTGGGGGGATGACTTTGTTGAGTGTGAACGAGGGACTCTTAGCGGCATTGATATGGATATGAATGCTATCCCCGATGCGGCAATGACAATTGGTACCGTCGCCTTATTTGCGAAAGGGGAAACCGTGATCCGCAATATTTACAACTGGCGTGTAAAAGAAACTGACAGGTTGTATGCAATGGCGACAGAATTACGAAAAGTCGGTGCTGAAGTTGAAGAAGGATATGATTTTATTCGTATTGTTCCTCCAGCACAATTGCAGCATGCGGAAATTGAAACGTACAACGATCATCGAATTGCAATGTGTTTTTCACTGGTGGCTCTATCCGATACACCAGTGACAATTCTTGATCCTGGCTGTACAGCAAAAACATTCCCTGATTATTTCCAACAGCTGGCACGTTTGAGTTAAATTTTAATCAATCGACTGACTGACATAAATAGCCGTAATGTCAGTCAGTGCCTTCATTTCATCGTTGCTAACGTTATTTGGTCTAGGTTTTTTCTTTAACTCATTGGCAAGCACTTATTTCACAAAATCGTCGAGTAGGTATAATACAGCCACAGATTTTAATTGCAGGTGCTTAAATCACTTGCAGATGAAGGAGACCTTTTATGGTGGCTGTAGCCCCTGTAATCACCGTTGATGGACCAAGCGGAGCTGGTAAAGGTACATTATGCCAAGCGCTGGCAAATCAGTTTGGATGGCAACTCTTAGATTCTGGCGCTATTTATCGCGTTCTCGCATTAGCAGCACTGCATCATCATGTTGATATTCAGTCAGAAGATGCGTTAGTGCCTTTAGCGGCAAATCTCGATGTACGCTTTGTACCTGAAGAAGACCAGTTAAAAGTGATTTTAGAAGGCGAAGATGTTTCAAATCAAATTCGTACTGAAGATGTCGGTAAGACAGCATCACAAATAGCGGCTTTCCCCCGCGTAAGGGAAGCTTTGCTGCGCCGTCAGCGCGCTTTTAGGGCTATGCCTGGGCTGATTGCGGATGGCCGTGATATGGGAACCGTTGTTTTTCCTGATGCGCCAGTCAAAATTTTCCTGGATGCCTCTGCCGAAGAGCGAGCTCATCGACGTATGAAGCAGTTGCAGGAAAAAGGGTTTGATGTTAACTTTGAACGACTTTTGACCGAAATACAAGAACGTGATTATCGGGATCGTAACCGTAAAGTTGCGCCTTTAGTCGCCGCGAAGGATGCTTTAATACTGGATTCCACAAGTATGTCTATTGGGGAAGTCATTGAAAAAGCACAGGCCTATGCGAAAAAAATTCTACAATTATCTTAATAATTGGCTGTATTTTAGCTTATAATGTAGATAGTATACGCACTTAATACTATGTTGATTTTTAGTTCAACATGGTAGCAACCTTATGACATGGAAAGTTGTGGGGTATGTGAAACAACCCCATTTGGCCGGAAGCTGAATGGACGTTAATTAAAAACCCTTGAAGATCATTAATATGACAGAATCTTTTGCTCAACTCTTTGAAGAATCCCTGCAGAATATTGAAACCCGTCCTGGTTCTATCGTCCGTGGTACAGTTGTTGCCATCGATAAAGACGTTGTTCTAGTTGACGCAGGTCTGAAATCTGAATCTGCTATCCCAGTAGAACAATTCAAAAATGCTCAGGGTGAGCTAGAAATCCAAGTTGGCGACGAAATCGACGTAGCTCTGGATGCAGTTGAAGATGGTTTCGGTGAAACTATCCTTTCTCGTGAGAAAGCTAAACGTCATGAAGCATGGCTGATGCTGGAAAAAGCTTACGAAGAAGCTGAAACTGTAACAGGTGTTATCAACGGTAAAGTTAAAGGTGGTTTCACTGTTGAACTGAACGGCATCCGTGCGTTCTTACCTGGTTCACTGGTAGACGTTCGCCCAGTTCGTGACACTACGCACTTGGAAGGCAAAGAGCTAGAGTTCAAAGTTATTAAGCTGGATCAGAAACGCAACAACGTTGTTGTTTCTCGCCGTGCTGTAATTGAATCTGAAAGCAGCGCAGAACGTGATCAACTGCTCGAAAATCTGCAAGAAGGCATGGAAGTTAAAGGTATCGTTAAGAACCTTACTGACTACGGTGCATTCGTTGACCTCGGCGGTGTTGATGGCCTGCTGCACATCACTGATATGGCTTGGAAACGTGTTAAACACCCAAGCGAAATCGTCAATGTTGGTGATGAAATCACAGTTAAAGTTCTGAAATTCGACCGTGAGCGCACTCGTGTTTCTCTGGGTCTGAAACAACTGGGCGAAGATCCTTGGGTCGCAATCGCTAAACGTTACCCAGAAGGTACTAAACTGACTGGTCGCGTTACTAACCTGACTGACTATGGTTGCTTCGTAGAAATCGAAGAAGGCGTTGAAGGTCTGGTTCACGTTTCAGAAATGGATTGGACTAACAAAAACATCCACCCATCTAAAGTTGTGAATGTTGGTGATGTTGTTGAAGTTATGGTTCTGGATATCGATGAAGAACGTCGTCGTATCTCCCTGGGCCTGAAACAATGCAAATCTAACCCATGGCAGCAATTTGCAGAAACTCACAACAAAGGCGACCGCGTTGAAGGTAAAATCAAGTCAATCACTGACTTTGGTATCTTCATCGGACTGGAAGGCGGTATCGATGGCCTGGTTCACCTGTCTGACATCTCCTGGAACGTTGCAGGCGAAGAAGCAGTTCGTGAATACAAAAAAGGTGACGAAATCGCAGCTGTTGTTCTGCAAGTCGATGCAGAGCGTGAGCGTATTTCTCTAGGTGTTAAGCAGTTAGCTGAAGATCCATTCAACAACTACTTAGCAGCAACTAAGAAAGGCGCAATCGTAACTGGTAAAGTTATCGCAGTTGATGCTAAAGGTGCAACTGTTGAGCTGACTCTGGGCGTTGAAGGTTACCTACGTGCTTCTGAAGCTTCACGTGACCGTGTTGAAGATGCAACACAGATTCTGAAAGTAGGTGATGATGTTGAAGCTAAATACACGGGTGTTGACCGTAAAAACCGTGTAATCAACCTGTCTGTTCGTGCAAAAGACGAAGCTGATGAAAAAGACGCTATCGCTACTGTGAACAAGCAAGAAGATACTAGCTTTGGTAACAACGCAATGGCTGAAGCTTTCAAAGCAGCTAAAGGCGAATAATTAAGGTGGGGGCACGAAAGTTGCCCCTTCGTAACGGTAGTTTAGGGAGGTACTATGACCAAGTCTGAGTTAATCGAAAGACTGGCTAGCCAGCAATCTCATTTGTCAGCAAAAACGGTCGAGGAAGCTGTTAAAGAAATTCTCGAGCATATGGCAGATACCCTGGCTGGTGGTGAACGTATAGAAGTCCGCGGATTCGGCAGTTTTTCTCTTCACTACCGTGCTCCGCGTGTTGGGCGTAACCCAAAAACTGGAGACAAAGTGGAGTTGGAAGGTAAATACGTTCCTCACTTTAAACCCGGTAAGGAATTACGTGACCGTGTAAATATTTATGGTCAGTAATTGACTATAAATCTTAATTATTAGTTCAAAACGGCGTTTACATTATGTAGCGCCGTTTTTTATTATTTAACTAACTAACTAACTAACTAACTAACTAACTAACTAACTAACTAACTAACTAACTAAACAAATAAATGGTAAGTAGAGGGGTTTGCATCTTAAATAAGAAAATTATTCGCAATTTGCGAAGGCGCACTTAAAAAAGATCACATTTTTCTGATTTGCATTCATAACTGGGAAGCTGCTCGTATCATTGATTATGATACGTTTATTAATATTATTGGCCTAAGTATGCTAATTATTCACGTGGCGTACTGAGAGGCGATACTATGCTTGAAAGTTGGTTGGCGCTTTTTCGAGGGGGAAAACTTTCCTATACTTTAGCAGCAATAGCCATTTTCATAGGCGCACTACCTATTTTATTTATTCATGATATTCCCCAAATAAATTATTTATTAATAATTTTATTGCTTTTCTTCGCTTTTATTAAAGCCCAACGCAATTTAAAGTTTTTTATTTTAATCATCATCTCTTTTATATGGGCATGTTGGCATGCAAATGAGGTTATCGAAAAAATAAATCTCTTATCTCAACGGTATCAACCTTTAGATATTACGATTATCAGTTCTCCTTTATTCAATCAAGAGAAAGGGAAAATCAAGGTCAGAATAGATAAAATAGAGGGGAAATTTGTTTTTCCTCCACTTTATGCGGTATGGCAAGCGAAAGGTAAAACGAATAATAAACTTTGTGAAGGGCAGTCTTGGCGGATTCATGCGCGTTTAAACCCATTACATGCCTCTTTGAATGAAGGAGGATTCGACCAACAACGTTATCGCTTATCTCAACGTATTATAGGGAAATTAAAAAGCTCACAATCTACAGTGATTAATTCCCAGTGCTCACCTAGACATAATATCATCGAGTCGTACAAGAAGAATATATCCATATTAGAAAATGCAGGTATCACTTATGCATTAATGTTTGGAGAACGCGGGTTATTAACAACAGAATTATCCATGCTGTTGCAAAATACGGGTGTGAGTCATCTGATTGCGATATCTGGTTTACATATTGGTTTATCTTATCTTTTAGGCTATTGGATTGCGCGGCTTTTACTTTACCGACTTCCCCGTTACTTCATTAATCCTAACATACCGATTGTCATCGGTTTTATTTTTGCTGGGCTTTATGGATGGATTTCAGGCTTCGCGATTCCTGCGGTAAGAGCTCTAATTGCATTAGGGTTATGGATATATATTACACAGCAAAATAGCCGTTATTTCTCATGGCAATGGGCAATATGGAGTATCGGGCTAATTATTGCGGCGGACCCTTTAGCAATATTGTCTGATAGTTTTTGGCTGTCCAGTTTTGCGGTGTTAGCCATTTTATATTGGTTCCAATTATTCCCTTTGGCGTCATATTCTCATTACCCTAAAATAATGCGATGGATTATTCCCTTTATTCATCTACAAGTCGGGTTATTAATCTTATTAGCGCCAATACAAATCATGCTATTTCAAGGTTTTAACTTAATGAATTTTTGGGCTAATTTATGGTTAGTGCCAATTGTGTCATGGTTAGTTGTTCCTTTCATTTTGTTATCATTTCTATTGTTGCCGTTTCCAGTACCTGATATCCATCAGTTTATTTTACAGCTTATCGATAGGATCATATCGCTAGGCATAAAGCCATTAAAGGGGTTAAGTCATTTTTGGTTTGAGCTACCATCAATATCAGTATGGCTCTTTTTATTTTGTTGGCTAATCGGCGGATTTATCACATTTGGTTGGTATAAATCTTATATTGGATTATTAGGTTGTATTATTGCGATATGTATAGGGACAGAGAACAACGCTGATAAAGAGGAGCCACAATGGAGCTTAACTACCCTTGATATAGGCCATGGGCTTGCTGTCATTATACAACAAAATGGGGTGGCGTATCTCTATGATACAGGAAACCGTTGGGCTGATGGAAATAATGCACAACGGCAGATAATCCCTTACCTCAAACGCAAAAAAATTATTCCTATGGGGATTATTTTGAGTCATAACCATCTCGATCATACTGGTGGTGTTAATTTCCTAACTAGGCAATACCCTTGGTTAAATATACGCAGCAGTTTTGGCGGTAAAAAGCACCTTCCTTGTTATAAAGGGCAGCGCTGGCAATGGGGCAAGCTGAATTTTGAAGTACTGTGGCCGGAACAGTTATCTAAAAAGTCACACAATAATGATTCTTGTGTCATTATGTTGAGTGATGGAAAGCATAAAATTTTACTGACAGGTGATATAGAAAATCAGGGAGAAAAAGCGATCACCGCACTTTATAAGCATCAATTAGATTCAGATATTCTGTTTGCACCACACCATGGTAGTAATACTTCATCAACCTCATTATTCATTAGAACCGTTTCACCAAAGGTGGTATTAGTCTCTTCTGCAAGATACAGCCCTTGGAAAATACCATCGCATAAAGTGTATTTACGGTACAAACACAGTAATATTAAATGGATTAACACGGCGGAATCTGGACAGATAACCGTTTGGTTTAAAAAAGAAAAATTACAAATAGCTCGGTATAGACAGGAAATACATCCACGCTGGTATCATCTCTGGTTTGGTGATCTGACATTTCCCGAGTAGAATAGTGCGCTTACATTAAGTTTGGTAATAATAATATGATTGATAAAGACCTTTCGACACGACAAACGTTTCGCCGGTTATGGCCTACTATTTCGCCGTTTAAAGCGGGTTTGGTTGTTGCAGCTATTGCCTTGATCATCAACGCAGCAGGGGATGCGTTTATGATTTCTTTATTAAAACCTTTACTCGATGAAGGGTTTGATAAAGCAGATAATGACGTTTTAAAATGGCTCCCTATTGCGGTGTTAGGTCTAATTGTTATCCGCGGATTGTCCAGTTTTGTTTCGACCTATTGTGTTTCTTGGGTTTCTGGGCAAGTCGTCATGAGTATGCGTCGTAGGTTATTCCGCCATATGATGGGGATGCCAGTCAGCTTTTTTGATCAGCAATCAACTGGCACGCTACTGTCCCGTATTACCTATGACTCTGAACAGGTTGCAGCATCATCTTCCGGTGCATTAATCACCATTATTCGCGAAAGCGCATACATCATCGGTTTATTTGCGATGATGTTCTATTATAGCTGGCAACTGTCCCTCATTCTGATTGTTATCGCACCTATTGTCTCGATTACGATCCGTATCGTTTCAAAGCGGTTTCGTAAGATCAGCAAAAATATGCAAACAGGCATGGGGCATGTGACGGCCAGTGCTGAACAAATGCTAAAAGGGCATAAAGAAGTTTTAATTTTTGGTGGGCAGAAAGTTGAAACTGAGCGCTTTAATAAAGTCAGTAATAATATGCGTAGCCAGTCGATGAAAATGGTTACCGCATCGGCGATTTCAGATCCTATCATCCAGTTAATTGCCTCTTTTGCACTGGCATTTGTTTTATATGCAGCAAGCTTCCCTGAGATTCGTGAGCAATTAACGTCGGGAACTATTGCGGTTGTCTTTTCATCAATGTTTGCATTAATGCGCCCTTTGAAATCGTTAACTAATGTTAACTCTCAATTTCAACGTGGTATGGCTGCATGCCAAACGCTGTTTGCGATTTTAGACAGTGAACAAGAAAAAGATGAAGGAACTAAAGTACTCTCGAATGTGAAGGGGGATATTGAGTTTAAAAATGTGACCTTTACCTATGCGACGAAAGAGCATCCAGCATTAGAGGATATTTCTTTCACTTTACCCGCAGGTAAATCTGTTGCTTTAGTCGGGCGTTCAGGTTCTGGTAAATCTACCATCGCCAATTTGATTACGCGTTTTTATGATATTGATAAAGGCAGTATTTATATTGATGGCCACGATATCAAAGAATACACGCTGGAGTCACTTCGTAGCCAAGTTGCTTTAGTATCGCAACACGTTTATTTATTCAATGACACTATTGCGAACAACATCGCTTATGCTACCGATGGGCGTTTTAGCCGCGAACAAATTGAAAAAGCAGCAGAGATGGCTTATGCGATGGACTTTATCTCAAAACTTGATAAGGGATTAGATACGGTTATTGGCGAAAATGGGGTGATGTTATCTGGAGGGCAGCGCCAACGTATCGCGATTGCGAGAGCATTACTGCGCGATGCACCGATCCTGATCTTGGATGAAGCAACATCAGCACTTGATACGGAATCTGAAAGAGCGATTCAAGCCGCGTTAGATGAATTGCAAAAAAATAGAACATCTTTAGTGATTGCTCACCGCTTATCGACGATTGAGAACGCGGATGAAATTGTCGTTGTCCAAGATGGTCGTATTATTGAACGTGGTAACCATAAAGAATTATTGGCTAAAAATGGTGCCTATGCTCAATTACATAAGATACAGTTTAGCCAATGATAGAACGAATCTGGGCGGGCCAATCATGGCTTTATATCTTACTCCTTCCGCTATCACTACTATATGGTGTGATCGCGTTAGTTAGACGTATGGCTTATAAAGTTGGCCTATTGCCTTCTTGGAAGGCACCCGTTCCAGTGATTGTTGTAGGTAATTTAACGGCAGGGGGAAATGGTAAAACGCCTGTCGTTATTTGGTTAGTTGAATCACTAACCCAAAAAGGTTATCGCGTTGGTGTTGTTTCTCGTGGCTATGGTGGGAAAGCTCAACACTATCCGTTAGTCGTTTCATCCACCACTACCACCTCAGAGGCCGGTGATGAACCAATTTTAATTCATTATCGCACTCAAGTCCCCGTAGCCGTGGCTCCCAAGCGTAGTGATGCAGTGAAAGCATTACTCGAAGCTTATTCATTAGATGTGATCGTGACTGATGACGGTTTACAGCATTATGCCCTTGCTAGAGACTATGAAATTGTTGTGATTGATGGTCAGCGTCGTTTTGGAAATGGCTGGTGGCTACCCGCAGGGCCAATGCGTGAACGAGCAGGGCGTTTGAACTCCGTTAACGCGGTGATCGTCAATGGTGGGCAACCAAAATCTAATGAAATAACCATGGCATTAGAAGGTGATGCGGCCGTTAATTTACTCAGTGGTGAAAAATGTGCCGTTAGCGATCTCAAGCAAGTGATTGCTATGGCTGGTATTGGTCATCCCCCTCGTTTTTTTGATTCTCTTGAAAAAAAGGGTATACAAGTTATTCAATCTTACGCTTTTGCAGATCATCATCCTTATCAAAAACAGCAACTGTCAGCGCTAACACCAAATGATGAGCCATTATTAATGACAGAAAAAGATGCGGTTAAATGCCAGTCTTTCGCTCAAGCTAATTGGTGGTATCTACCTGTTGATGCATCTTTTGATGCTCAAGGTGAGATAAAAATACTCAATGAAATAAAAAATACGATAGAGCGCCATAAAAAAACTTGTCTCTAACCATTTACTGTGATAATAATATCTACAACGTGATATAGATCTCCTTATTGTATGTATAAATGTAATACATTGATAAATAGAGACTATATTTAATTGACTCACGACCAGTTTATTTAGTTAGTCTTTATATCCTCGCAATTTCCACGTTTACTCATCAGTTTTGTCATCTTAATGTCAAAGAGTGCTGTTAAGTTACAGTGGATTATTGGTACGTGGAAGGTCGTTAATTGTATGTGTTATTTGATAAAGCACATCTAATGGTAATAGTTTACTTGCTCTTAAAGCGTTTTAATAAATCGGCAATTTATCATGGGGTATAACGTGTAAAGAGTAATAGTAAAACAATAAATAGAATTATTGTTCTAAGAACAAAAGGAGTTTTAATATGAATTTTCAATTACATATGGGCCGAGTGAAATGGTTTGATGCAAATAAAGGTTATGGATTTATTTCACCAATGAATGGCGGTGACGATATCTTTGTTACACGTAAATCAATTGCAAATAAAAAAATCAAATCATTATCTGAAGGTCAAAACGTCGAGTTTTCTGTTACTCGCAATTCTGATGGCATAACGGCTGCTGATGTCATCGCTTATTAATTAAATAATTAACAGAGCTATTATCTCCTGCACCTATCCTCTCAATCGCTCGCAGGAGAGTCTATTCAAAAAGATTAAAGTTAACGGTGATATCTGCTTGTGCTATCCTGATGGGAAGTGAGTTAAATCCATTTGGGAGAAAACATGGATCACCGTTTACTTGAAATCATTGCTTGTCCTGTTTGTCATGGCAAATTAAGTTATCACAAAGAAAACCTTGAACTTATTTGCAAGTTCGATCACCTTGCATATCCTATTCGTGATGGTATTCCTGTCCTGTTAGAAACGGAAGCACGCCAAGTTGCACTGGATGAAGGACAGTAATCATTATGTTTACCGTCATTATTCCTGCTCGTTATGCTTCGACTCGTTTACCAGGTAAACCACTGGCTGATATTCATGGCAAGCCGATGGTGGTAAGAGTCATGGAACAAGCGATTAAATCAGGTGCATCACGTGTTGTTGTCGCAACAGATCATCCTGATGTTGCGCATGCGGTTATTCAAGCAGGCGGTGAAGCCTGCATGACTGACCCGAATCATCAATCAGGTACAGAGCGATTAGCTGAAGTGATTGACACCTACGGGTTTTCTGATGACGAGATTATCGTGAATGTACAGGGGGATGAGCCTTTGATCCCACCTGAAATTATCAGTCAAGTCGCTAGAAATCTTCACGGTAGTCAGGCACAAATGGGAACATTGGCTGTTCCTATTCATGATGTCCAAGAAGCTTTTAACCCAAACGCGGTGAAGGTGGTAACGGATCATGAAGGTTATGCGCTTTATTTTTCTCGAGCGACCATTCCATGGGAGAGAGATAGATTTGCGATTAACCAAGACACGATCGGTGATCACTTCTTACGTCATATTGGCATCTATGCTTACCGAGCGGGTTTTATCCGTCGCTATATTAAATGGGAAACAAGCCCATTAGAAAAAATCGAAATGCTAGAACAGTTAAGAGTGCTGTGGTATGGAGAGAAAATTCATGTCGCGGTGGCCGAAAAAGCACCGGGGGCGGGCGTGGATACACCCGAAGACCTTGAAGTCGTGAGAAAGCAATTCAAATAATCCGCCCATAGCTTATTGTGAAATAAGGTGTGTACTCATCGTTGAGTCACACCTTTTTTGTTAGCTTTAATTTATTCAGCCTCTACGGTATCAGGGGTGAGTAAAGGCGTTTCAAGGGGTTGAGTATTATCGGGTTTTAAATAAAACCAGATAGAGCCGATTAATTCATACCAGGCCCGTTCGCTATGACTAAAATAATAGGCTGAAGGGATATATTTTTCCCAAGGATTCAACGCACTTTTGATGGCGAGCTGATTTGCGGGGGCGGCAATTGGCTGCATACCTCGGGCAGTAAACATGGACATGGCTCTTGGCAAATGATTGGCGGATGTCACTAATAAAAATGGCTCTTTACCGGTAATTTTTTCGACTTCAAATGCTTCTTCTTGAGTGTCTTTAGGTTCGGTCAATGCAATGGTATCTTCTGCGGGTACACCTAGCGATTGGGCGACCATTGCAGCCACTTCCGCGCTACTTATCGAGCTACTTGCTTTCCCCCCCGTAAATATCAATTTGCTTCCAGGGTGTTTTAGGTATAAACGAATGCCCTCGGTAACGCGTGGCAGACTGTTATTTAATAAATTAGAGCTTGGACTCCAATCGGGGTTGTAGGTAAAGCCCCCACCGAGTACGACAATATAGTGAATATTGTCTGGTGGATTATTCGTAATTAACTCATACCGTTTATCAAAGCCCTCTTCGACAGGAGACAGTAAGTTGTCAGCAATGGGCTGTAAGCCTAATAAGGTAATCAATATTAAGCTTATAGAAACACAGGTTTTGCCGCTTTTTTGCCAATGAGTGAACCATAATAATAGGATGCCAATGAATCCGAGAATCAGCAGCAGAGGCAATGGCATAAGCAATGCCCCAAGATATTTTTTTAAAAGAAATAGCATAAGTGAACCTATTTTTTGGAATTTATCGTCAATTCGTTGTTCCGATTGCTGAATTCAGAACAGCACTATGCCAAAATAAGGCTATTATCTGTTATACTCGCAGGACTTCAAGTTGCAGCGTTGTTGACTATGTTTATACGTATGAGTCATAGAGTTATCGAAACTCTCAGCGACTAATGTCCTGGTCGCCAACTGCACTTCGAATTAGTTAGAGTATGTCATTTAGGCGTCAGCCACCTTGCATACTTTGCATGATGTTCGAGCCTATTTTAGCTGAGCGTGTTTTGGATCATATTCTGGATTTGATCTTATTTCATCATTTACAAGATGAGAACAGGCTGATTTTGGCGTTTATTAGGCGATTGGCGTTAAGTTAACGGACATAAATTGCCCATTTTTAGGACCACCGGATAATACATGGTAGACCGCAACTTTGATGATATTGCTGATAAATTTGCAAAAAATATCTATGGCACAACAAAAGGTAAAATACGTGAAGCGGTTGTTTGGCAAGATTTAACACAACTGATTAACTCTCAGTTTGATGGACAAACATTGCGTATATTGGATGCAGGTGGTGGAGAAGGGCATTTTTCACGCAAACTTGCAGCAATGGGACATCAAGTCATACTTTGCGATTTATCTGAAGAAATGTTAGAGCGTGCCAGCGAACTTGCTCAACAACAAGGGATTAGCGAGAATATGCGCTTTATCCATTGTGCAGTACAGGATATTGATCAACATATTGAAGAACCCGTAGATTTAGTGTTATTTCATGCTGTACTCGAGTGGATTAGTGATCAGAAATATGCAATTGAACAGTTGGTCGATATAATTAGGCCAGAAGGCGTCTTTTCTGTGATGTTCTATAATGCTAATGGTTTAGTCATGCGAAATGCAATTTTAGGCAACTTTCATCTTGCTACACCGCATATTCAGCGTCGACGTAAACGTTCATTATCGCCACAAAATCCATTATTACCCCAACAGGTCGATGAGTGGCTGTCGGATTGTAAAATGGATATTATTGGCAAAAGCGGTGTCAGAGTATTTCATGATTACCTACAAAGCAGGCAATTACAGCAACAAGATTTTCCTGCACTGTTGGCTTTAGAGCAGCAATATTGTCGTCAGGAGCCCTATATCAGTATGGGACGTTATATTCATGTCATGGCACGAAAACCAATAATAAAGGACGATTTATGAGTGATTTTTCCCAGACCGTCCCTGAACTCGTGTCCTGGGCACGAAAAAATGATTTTTCAATTTCACTGCCAGCAGAGCGTTTGGCTTTTTTGTTGGCAGTCGCAGTATTAAACAGCGAACGTGTTAACGGTGAAATGAGTGAAGGGGAATTGATCGACGCATTTCGTGAGGTGTGTAAAGGGTTTGAGCAAACCACGGAATCGTTATCTGTCAGAGCGAATAATGCCATCAACGATATGGTTCGCCAGAAAATATTTAACCGTTTCACAAGTGATATTGCGGAAGGCAACGCAATATACCGTTTAACATCGCTTGGTATCGGTATTAGTGACTACTATATTCGTCAACGTGAATTTTCCACTTTAAGGCTGTCTATGCAGCTATCCATTGTAGCGGGAGAGCTACAAAGAGCCGCAGAGGCGGCCGAGGAAGGTGGTGATGAATTCTATTGGCATCGTTTTGTCTTTGCGCCATTAAAATATTCAGTTGCTGAAATATTCGATAGTATTGATTTATCTCAGCGCGTTATGGATGAGCAGCAAAACAGCGTCAAAGAAGATATTGCGGCACTGTTAAACCAAGACTGGCAAGCCGCTATTGCTAACTGTGAACAATTATTATCAGAAACGTCAGGCACATTGCGCGAGCTTCAAGATACACTAGAGGCCGCAGGCGATAAGTTACAAGCGAATTTATTACGCATTCAAGAAGCGAATATGAATGCGCCTGTCTTTTCCGATATGGTTGATCGGTTAGTTTATGATCTGCAAAATAAATTAGACCGTATCGTCAGCTGGGGACAGCAGTCTATCGACCTTTGGATAGGCTATGACCGCCATGTTCATAAATTTATCCGTACGGCAATTGATATGGATAAAAACCGTATTTTCTCCCAACGTTTACGTCAGTCGGTTCAACAATACTTAGATAGTCCATGGGCATTGACTTATGCCAACGCTGATCGCTTATTTGACATGCGTGATGAAGAGCTGGCATTAAATGACGAAGAAGTCATGGGAGAGCTGCCTCCAGAGCTTGAATTTGAAGAATTCAGTGAAGTGAATGATCGACTTGCAGAATTGATGGAAACTGAGTTGGCATTCTATAAACGAGAACAACAGCCACTGGATGTTGCTCGGGTAGTACAAGCGTACTTAAAGCAGTATCCTCAGAAACGTCATTTTGACGTTGCACGAATTATTATTGATCAGGCTGTAAAATTAGGTATTGCAGAAGCTGATTTGGCGGGGCTTCCGTCAGAGTGGCAGGCAATTAATGATCACGGAGCCAAGGTGCAGGCACATGTCATCGACAAATATTGAACAATTTATGCCAATTAAAATGGCACAAGCATTGGCTAATCCCATTTTTCCAGAGCTAGATAGCCAGTTGCGTTCAGGACGTCATATTAGTATTGATGATCTTGATAACCATGCCTTTTTGATGGATTTTCAAGAAGCACTGGAACAATTTTATGCACGCTATAATGTAGAATTGATTCGAGCTCCAGAAGGCTTTTTTTATTTACGTCCTCGCTCAACGACCTTGATTCCTCGCTCAGTGCTATCTGAACTGGACATGATGGTAGGTAAAATTCTTTGTTACCTCTACTTGAGTCCAGAACGATTAACTAACCAAGGTATTTTTACGGCGCAAGAGCTGTTTGAAGAACTATTGTCTTTAGCGGACGAGAGTAAGTTGCTGAAGTTTGTTAACCAACGCTCAACAGGTTCGGACTTAGATAAACAAAAACTGCAAGAAAAGTTGAGAACATCTCTGAACCGTTTACGCCGCCTAGGTATGGTGCATTTTATTCAAAATGACGCGAATAAATTTATTATTTCTGAATCAGTCTTCCGTTTTGGTGCCGATGTTCGTAGTGGTGACAACGTACAAGAAGCACAATTACGCATGATCCGTGATGGTGAGGCGATTTCCCTTGAAGGTGGATTATCCTTACAAGATAGTGAAGATGACGAGAGTGATGAAAATCAAGATGCGCCTGAGAGTGATGAGGATGAACAAGTATGATTGAACGTGGTAAATTTCGCTCACTGACGCTGATTAACTGGAATGGTTTTTTTGCGCGTACCTTTGACCTTGATGAGTTGGTTACCACCCTCTCAGGAGGAAATGGCGCCGGTAAATCGACGACCATGGCCGCTTTTATTACTGCTATGATCCCCGATCTCACATTACTTCACTTCCGTAATACTACCGAAGCAGGTGCAACGTCAGGTTCACGAGATAAAGGGTTACACGGTAAATTACGCCCCGGTGTTTGCTATGCCATTTTGGATGTGCTGAACTCGAAACACCAACGGGTGATGGTAGGGGTTAGGCTACAACAAGTCGCTGGGCGTGATAAAAAAGTTGATATCAAACCCTTTATGATCCAAGGGGTTCCCATCGCGACAGTACCGACGGAAATCCTAACCGAAGTACTCGATGGACGTCAGGCTAAAGTGATTGCGTTAAATGATTTAAAAGAACGCATGGAGCAGCAAGAAGGCATTCATTTTAAACAATTTAACTCAATTACGGATTATCATTCGGTTCTTTTTGAATTAGGCGTTTTGCCAAAACGTTTACGCTCAGCGAGTGATCGTAGTAAATATTATCGTCTGATCGAAGCCTCACTTTATGGCGGGATTTCCAGTGCGATTACCCGTTCGTTACGTGATTATTTATTACCTGAAAATAGTGGCGTCCGTAAGGCATTCCAAGATATGGAAGCCGCACTACGTGAAAACCGACTCACACTTGAAGCCATTCGTGTTACTCAATCCGACCGTGATCTATTTAAGCATTTAATTAGCCAAGCGACAGACTATGTGTCTGCCGATTATATGCGTCATTCCAATGAAAGGCGTATTCATCTTGATTCGGCAATGGCGGCTCGGAGTGAATTATTCGCTAGCCGTAAACAGCTGCGCCAAGAGCAAGTTCGTAGCGTAGAAATTGCGCGTGAGTTAAATGAGCAAAACAGCGCGTCTTCAGATTTAGAGGCCGATTATCAAGCGGCAAGCGATCACTTAAACCTTGTGCAAACCGCTTTACGCCAACAAGAAAAAATTGACCGCTATCAAGCCGATATCGAAGAATTGACCTATCGCTTGGAAGAACAATCAGAGGTTGTTGCTGAAGCGACTGAACAGCAGGAAGAACTTGAAGCACGTTCCGAGGCGGCGGAAATTGAAGTTGATGAATTGAAAAGCCAATTGGCCGATTACCAACAAGCATTAGATGTCCAGCAAACCCGCGCAATTCAATATCAACAGGCTTTACAGGCATTAACTCGAGCGCGTGAACTCTGCCAATTACCTGAATTATCAATAGATAATGCAGATGAATGGCTAGAAACATTTGAAGCCCGTGAACAGCAAGCGACGGAAGCATTACTGACATTAGAGCAGAAAATGAGTGTTGCCGATGCTGCGCATAGTCAGTTTGAGCAAGCGTATCAACTCGTCAGAAATATCGTTGGTGAAGTCAGCCGTAGTGATGCTTATCAACAAGCAAGGAGTCTCCTACGTGACTGGTCTTCCCAGCAACATTTGGCTGAACGTGTGCAGCCATTACGCATGCAGCTATCTGAGTTACAACAACGTTTAGATAGCCAGCAAAATGCAGAACGTCTATTAAGTGAGTTTTGTAAGCGTCATAACAAAAGCTATGAACCTGACGAATTAGATGCCTTAATGGCAGAAATTGAAGCTCAGCAAGAAGAACTCAGTATTGGCGTTAATGAAAGCGGCGAACGTCGCATGCAAATGCGTCAAGAGATTGAGCAGATCCGCCAGCGTATTCAAACATTAACGACTAAAGCACCAGCTTGGTTAATGGCTCAAGAAGCGCTGACTCAGCTGAATGAACAGTCAGGGGAATCCTTTGAGTCAAGCAGTGCTGTTACTGAATATATGCAGCAATTGCTTGAGCAAGAAAGGGAAATTACTGTTGAACGTGATGAAGTCGCCGCGCAACGGCGTGAGCTAGAAAAGCAAATAGAGCGTCTTAGCCAACCGAGTGGTGCTGAAGATAGTCGTTTACTTGCCCTTGCTGAACGTTTTGGTGGTGTTTTACTTTCAGAAATCTATGATGATATTACTATTGATGATGCCCCATACTTCTCAGCACTGTATGGCCCGGCCCGTAATGGTATCGTTGTCCAAGATCTCTCCGCAGTTCGTAGCCAATTAGAAACACTACAGGATTGCCCTGAAGACGTATATTTTATTGAGGGAGATCCATCCTCTTTTGATGATAGTGTTTTTGATGCAGAAGAATTTGAAAACGCGGTACTAGTTCGTTCGTCAGATAGACAGTGGCGTTTCTCTCGCTATCCGGAAGTGCCATTGTTTGGCCGTGCCGCACGTGAAACTCATCTTGATGCTTTAACATTAGAGCGTGATAGTTTGGCTGAGCGCTATGCAACGCTATCATTCGATGTACAAAAAATTCAACGTGCGCACCAAGCATTTAGTCGTTTTATCGGCCAACATATTTCAGTCGCCTTTGAAGCCGACCCTGAAGCTGAAATCCGTATTTTGAACCAAAAACGCACGGAACTTGAGCGTAGCTTGGCACAGTTTGAGGAGCAAACTCAGCAGCAGCGCCAACAATTTGTCCAAGGTAAAGAGTCTGTGTCAGCCTTGAACCGACTATTACCATTGGTTGGGTTATTGATGGATGAAACGCTGGCTGATCGTGTTGATGAAATTCGCGATGAGCTCTCAGAGGCTGAAGAAGCGGCGCATTTCTTGAATAAGCATGGTCAATCTTTGATAAAACTTGAGCCGATTGTGACCGTGCTACTCAGTGATCCTGAACAACATGATCAATTGCGCCAAGACTATGAAACGGCAAAACATAGCCAACAAATTGCGAAACAGCAGGCATTCGCGTTGGTCGAAGTGGTGCAGCGTCGAGCTCACTTTAGCTACAGTGATTCGACGGGGATGGTCAACGAAAATGCCGACCTCAACGATAAGCTGCGTCAACGCTTAGAGCAAGCGGAAGGCGAAAGAAGTCGAGCTCGTGAATTATTACGTCAGCAACAATCTCAGTCAGCACAGTTTAATCAGGTACTCGCGTCTTTACGCAGCTCTTTTGATACTAAACAAGAGATGTTGAAAGAGTTAGAAGCCGAAATGCAGGATATTGGTGTGAAAGCTGATCCTGATGCACAAGAGCGCGCGCGTATACGCCGTGATGAGCTGCATCAATCTGTGATGGCAAATCGCACGCGTATTAACCAGTTAGAAAAACAGCTGACCTTGTGCGAAGCTGAAATGGAAAACTTACAAAAACGCATTCGTAAGTTAGAAAAAGATTATTATCTCTTACGTGAACAAGTGGTTTCAGCCAAAGCAGGCTGGTGTGCTGTCATGCGTTTAGTGAAGGATAATGGTGTCGAACGTCGCTTACATCGCCGTGAATTAGCGTATACGGATGGCGATAGTCTGCGTTCTATGTCGGATAAGGCATTAGGTGCCTTACGTCTCGCGGTCGCTGATAACGAACATTTGCGAGATGTGTTACGCCTGTCTGAAGATCCTAAACGTCCAGAACGTAAAATCCAGTTCTTTATCGCGGTCTATCAGCATCTACGTGAACGTATCCGACAAGATATCATTCGGACAGATGATCCTATTGACGCGATTGAGCAAATGGAAATTGAACTGGCGCGTTTAACTGAAGAGCTGACGGCACGCGAGCAGAAATTGGCGATTAGCTCGAAGAGTGTGGCGAATATTATTCGTAAGACGATTCAGCGTGAGCAAAACCGTATTCGCATGTTGAACCAAGGCTTACAATCTGTTGCATTTGGTCAAGTTAAAGGGGTTAGACTGAATGTTAATATTCGCGAAAGTCACTCATTAATGCTGACAGTGTTATCAGAAGAGAGCGAATTACATCAAGATTTATTTACTAGCCAGCGTCTCACTTTCTCGGAAGCAATGGCGAAACTGTATCAACGTTTAAATCCTCAGATCGATATGGGGCAACGCTTACCACAGACTATTGGTGAAGAACTGCTTGATTATCGTAACTATCTTGAACTTGAGGTTGAAGTCAACCGGGGTTCAGATGGATGGTTGAAAGCGGAAAGTGGGGCATTATCGACCGGTGAGGCTATCGGTACGGGGATGTCGATACTGGTGATGGTCGTTCAAAGTTGGGAAGAAGAGTCACGTCGCTTACGTGCAAAAGACATTATTCCTTGTCGTTTGTTGTTCCTCGATGAAGCGGCTCGTCTAGATGCTAAATCTATTGCGACCTTATTTGAGCTTTGTGAACGATTAGAAATGCAATTAATTATTGCTGCACCTGAAAATATCAGCCCTGAAAAAGGCACCACGTATAAATTGGTTCGTAAAGTATTTGATAACCGTGAACACGTTCATGTTGTTGGTCTTAAAGGTTTTGGCCAAGATAATTCAAATATTCAGGCTCAGTTATCGCAAAGTTAATTCACTCATTGATTAATGCGAAATGAAAAACGGTGTTATTTTTAACACCGTTTTTTTTAATAAGCTAAAGCTAAATTTACTGTATTTCGGCCGCATCTTCTAAAACAGAAAATATTAATGAGATTTGCGTCTCATTTTCATGAAGAGAAAGACATTATTATCTGAATTCTTGTGATGCATCCCAATAAATTAGATTTGATATCGTTATGGTTTGCTTTCATGATGCCTGCATAGTCAATAAATGAATAAGGATTAAACATGAAAAAAACGACATTAACCTTAAGCGCCGTTGCTTTGGTACTCAGTTTGACGGCAACATCACAGGCTAAGGTATTAATGCCTGAAGTCGTCAGTTCAGGGGTGACGGTGGCTGAACTTGCTGAACAGAAACCTATACATTGGGTGTCTATTGAGCAAATTAAAAATAGCCTAGAAGGTCAAGCTCCAATGGCGGTAGGCTTTGATATTGATGATACCGTGTTATTTTCTAGTCCAGGTTTTTATCGTGGTAAGTTGGAATATTCCCCAAATGATTTTAGTTACTTAAAAAATATTGAGTTTTGGGAAAAAATGAATAATGAGTGGGATAAATTCAGTATGCCTAAAAAAGTTGGCATCGATTTAGTCCAAATGCACTTAAAACGTGGCGATACGGTTTATTTTATTACTGGCCGTACTAAAACAAAAACAGAAACCGTCACTAAATATGTTCAAGAAGGCCTAAAAATCCCAGAAGATAAAATGAATCCTGTCATTTTTGCAGGTGATGAGCCTGGTCAAAATAATAAAGTCAGTTGGATGCGTGATCACAAATTAAAAATTTATTATGGTGATGCTGATGCCGATATTGCAGCAGCACGAGAATTAAATATTCGCGGTATTCGTATCTTACGTGCAGCAAACTCCTCTTATCAGCCACTGCCAAAAGCAGGGCAGTTTGGTGAGGAAGTTGTGATTAATTCAGAGTACTAATTTGCGTTAATTGGCTTATATTAATGAAATTAAAGGCGCTTAGCGTCTTTAATTTTTCGAGTCAAAAAATGATACGGCATTCGATTGTGATAGTAAAAATGGACAGTACATTGTAACAATATCCCACGTTGCAAATTTTTCTTCTTAAGTCATATTGAATATCAAATACACTGAATAAGTTTATTTTGACATTGGAGTGATTAATTAAAAGCAGTTTTTTTTATCGGTCTTCTACATAAACTCAAAAGCTAAATAATTCTATTTTTCATTTGCTGAAATTATTCTGTTTTCATGCAGAGTAAGAAAAATGTTGACGCTTATTTAAAGACAAAATTAGCTAATTCCTATAACATTCTTTTCAAATTTAAATACAATAAATATTCAATATAATAAAAATGATTGTTATCCATGTCGTGACTTAAGGTGGATTTATGGCAAAGAAAAGAGTGAAAGTGCTGCAACTCTCAATAATTTGTGGGCTATTGTCGATACAGCTCCCAGTACTTTCCGCACAAGATAATGGGCAAGTGCTAGCTGAAGAAACGGCACCACAACAAGCGGTTATTGCGACACCTACCGTGGTAATGACACCGGCTGAAAGTTTAGCGCAAATTACATCCTCATTACCTGCTGATGTAAAACCCGTTTTTTCATCGCAAATTGCCAAGATCTACGCAGATCGGCAAATGAAATTGTTATGGCAAGATGAAACGGCTATTGAACAATTCCAACAACAATTAGCAGAGCTGGCTCTTTCTGGGGTGCAGCCACAATTTAGTGAATGGTTAGTCGCATTAGAAAATACACAATTAAGTGAGTTAGGCCGAGATGTGATGCTGTCTGATGCGATGTTGGGGTATTTGCAGTACCTTTCAGGGGTTTCAGCGAATGGGCAATTTTGGTTATACCAAAAGAAGCCGTATAACATTAGTGCGCCAACCGTTGAGCAAATGAAACCATGGCTAGAGTCAGTGGCTGAAAATAATTTAAGCGAATGGGTAAAGGCTCAGGCGCCACAACATGCGTTGTATCAACCTATGCGTCAAGAAATGTTGAAACAACTTAACATGAACGATGATGGGCTGGAATTAGTGGAGACCAAAACACTGAAACCGGGTCAATCGAGTGATGATGTTATCACTTTGCGTGAAATCTTATACCGCCAAGGATTTATCGATGCTGCCGCTATCTCTACTGAGATAGATGCAGCAGCAAGCGAGGAAGAGAAAGCAAAAGCAACTGCCCAAGCCCGTTTATACAGTGAAGACTTGATTGAACCTGTGAAGAAGTTTCAACAAAGCTATGGGCTAGAAGCCGATGGCATGGTGGGTAAAGGAACCAAAGTTTGGCTCAATATGAAGCCTCAGCAAAAAGCAGGGCTAATGGCGCTGAATATTCAACGTTTACGTATCATTCCTGAAGATAGTGGAACAGGAATTTTAGTTAATATTCCCGCTTTCTCATTAAATTTTTATCTAAATGATGACGTTATTTTGGATTCAAAGGTGATTGTGGGGCGTCCCGACCGGAAGACGCCGATTATGAGCAGTGCATTAAATAACGTTGTTATTAATCCACCTTGGAGCGTTCCAACAAGCATGGCTCGTAAAGATATCGCACCTCGTGGTAAGCAGGATCCCAGTTATTTTAGCCGTAAGGGTTACACCGTCTATTCGGGCTGGGGGCAGGACTCATTTGAAATCGATCCGTATTCAATTAACTGGGATGAAATTACCCCAGCGAATTTTCCCTATCGGATCCGCCAAGCGCCGGGGCCAACGAACTCATTAGGCCGGTATAAATTTAATATGCCAAGTTCGGATGCGATTTATCTGCATGATACGCCGAATCACAGTTTATTTAATCGTAGCGCACGTGCTATCAGTTCCGGTTGTGTTCGAGTCAATAAAGCAAATGAGTTGGCAAGTATTTTATTAGGTGATGCAGGCTGGGAGCAAAAGCGTATAGATGGAGCCGTAAAAGCAGGCAGTACACGTTATGTTAATATTCCAGATCGTATCCCTGTTTATCTTTACTATCAAACAGCTTGGGTAGATAAAGAGCAAAAGCCACAGTATCGTGCAGATATTTATCAATATGATAACAGTATTGAAAATGTGGAAAAGCAATTGCCCGTCATTAAAAGTTTCTTACACTAAGCTTAGCGGCAGGGGGATTTTTCTTCCTGCCGTAGTACCATTGATTGTTGGTAGATAGGGGATAGTGTGTCGTTAAATTAATCTGCTAAATTTTCAGTCATTATCAGAGGATGAAAGGAGTATATTTCGCTAATTATTAGTGATACAGGTCACTATTTGGATGATGATATGTAAAATTTGCGCTTATTTACCTATTTATTTACATTAATATACATTCAAGTTAAATATCATTTGTTAGACTGATTATTAGTATAAATTTTGTTCCTAATACTAATTGTTTTGAGTTTCAGCTAGGCGGCTATGAAGTCAGTCAGAAAACATAAGTATTTATGTCAATCGGCTTGCAACAGATAGTGAATAACGCAGTGCTTTGAAACATTATCAGTATATTTAATTAATTGAAATTGAGCTACTACCTATGGATATCATTGACCAAAACCGCCGCAAATGGTTAGGTGTTGGTGCAGCTGCTTTTGGGCTGAGCTTATTACCTAACCATGTCTTTGCCGCTATGACGACGCCTAGACCAAAAATTTTGCGTTTTCAAAACCTCAATACCGGGGAATTTTTAAAAACAGAGTTTTTTGATGGACGCCATTATAATAAATCAGAACTAGCCCGATTAAATCATTTATTCCGTGATCACCGTAGCGATAAAATCAAAACGATAGACCCTAAATTATTTGATCAAATCTATATGCTGCAAGTTATGTTAGGAACTAATAAGCCTATTCAGCTGATTTCAGGTTATCGTTCACTTGAAACTAATAATGCATTGCGTCGAAGCAGTAGTGGTGTGGCGAAAAAGAGCTACCATACACGCGGGCAAGCGATGGATTTCCATATTGAAGGTATCCAACTCAGTAACATTCGTAAAGCAGCTTTAAAAATGAAGGCGGGTGGTGTTGGTTATTATCCAAGAAGTAATTTTGTTCATATAGATACGGGGCCTGCACGGACTTGGTAGGTTTGGGTTATTCGTCATAATTCACGTCGCAGCATTGTTGACTGCGCTCGGTTACCCGAGCCACATGCTTTTGTATGCTCCTCGGGATACCCTTACTTGTCGCCTAGCTGCAACGCGAATTATTGAGAATACCTGTCAGTCAATTAACGTCGCTTTATCTGGTTTTAAGTGGTGAGCGTTATGACTGTTTTCCGTGTTTCTATGCGCATTGCTTCCCTTCATTTACACACCTCTCTGACTTCTGTATGCTCCTAATAATTATTTTTTTATTATTCTGTTACTCAGACGGCGTAAGCCTATGTAGCATAGATGCGGAGTCAATGTTCGATGAAATATACGATTATCCCAGTAACCCCTTTTATGCAAAATTGTCAGGTGATTTGGGATGAAAACTCAATGGAAGCCGTGATTGTTGATCCAGGCGGTGAGGCTGAAAAACTGATTGCTGCGATTGAAGAACGTGGCTTAAAGCTCAGCAAAATTCTTCTTACCCACGGGCATGCCGATCATATCGGTGCTACCGCGGCTATTGCCAAACATTTTTCGGTACCTATTTATGGTCCGCAAAAGGAAGATGCTTTCTGGATTGAGGCGTTGGCACAACAAAATGCGATGTTTAATATTGAAGGCTGTCCTGACTTTACACCTGATTATTGGTTAGAAGAGGGGCAGACGGTGAGCTGTGGCCCAATAACTTTTGATGTTCTGCATTGTCCAGGGCATACACCTGGTCATATTATATTTGTTAATCATGCAGATAAACTGATTTCCATGGGGGATGTATTATTTAAAGGGGGTGTAGGGCGTAGTGATTTCCCTCGTGGTGACCATCAAGCACTGATTGCATCGATTAAAAATAAAGTATTACCACTTGGCGATGATTATCAATTTATACCCGGTCACGGTCCTATGTCGAATTTAGGTCATGAGCGGCAGACAAACCCGTTCTTGCAGGATGACTTACCTGTTTGGTAATTAACAGTTTGAACAGTAAACGCCTCATTAAGTGGGGCGTTTTATAATTAGACACGGTATTCATTAATAAAAAAAAGAACGATACATATGTATCGTTCTTTTTGCTGTTCAGATTGTTTTACAACTTAGATGACTTTAACGATCGCTTCACACAGTGGAACCATATTTTCGAGTGTTAAGCCCGCGACGTTAATACGTCCAGAACTCACTGCATAGATACCAAATTCGCTACGTAGACGCTCTACCTGCTCTTTTGTCAGACCACTGAAGGAGAACATACCATTTTGGTTAATGATGAAGCTAAAGTCTTGTTTAGCGCCTTTCTCTTCAAGTGTGCTTACCAGCAACTGACGCATACGTTTAATACGCTCACGCATTGACGTCAATTCTTGGATCCACTCAGCTTTCAGGGCATCATCAGATAAAATGGTTGTGACGACAGCGGCACCATGTGCTGGTGGGTTTGAGTAGTTAGCACGAATAACGGCTTTTGCTTGGCTAAATGCGCGCTCTGCATTATCACTATCTTTAGCAATAATGGTGCAAGCTCCGACACGCTCATTATATAAGCCAAAGTTTTTCGAATAAGAACTTGCTACGATCATTTCTGGATTTTGTTTAGTAAAGATACGCAGGCCTTCAGCATCCTCATCTAAACCTTTTGCAAACCCTTGGTAAGCAAAGTCAAATACTGGCAGTAAACCTTTTTCAGCACATAGTGCAGACAGTTTAGTCCATTGCTCTACCGTTGGGTCGATGCCAGTTGGGTTATGGCAGCAACCATGCAGAACGATAACATCACCGGCTACGGCAGCAGATAGGCTGTTTAGCATGCCATCAAAATCCATACCGTGATTAGCGGCATCATAGTAGTTGTAGGTCAGGACTTCTAAGCCAGCAGCTTCAAAAATATTTTTATGGTTTGGCCAAGTTGGATTGCTTATCCAAACACGCTTAGCGTTGGTTTGGCTAGCGATAAAATCAGCCGCAATACGCAGAGCACCAGTTCCGCCCGGTGCTTGTGCAGTACGAGCACGCTGAGAAGTGACAATTTCATGCTCTTTACCAAATAACAGCTCTTGAGTGACACGACCAAATTCTGGCATCCCACTGATGGCAAGATAGTTTTTGGTGTTTTCATTTTCAAGCAGGAATTTTTCTGCTTTTTTCACAGTGTCTAGAACTGGAGTTTTACCAGACTCATCTTTGTAAACGCCGATACCGAGGTTAATTTTGTTATCACGAGGGTCAGCACGGAAACTATCAGCAAGGCCTAAAATAGGGTCAGCAGGGGCAGCAGTAATTTTTTCAAACATGTTGTCGATTCCAAAGCTCAGTTGTTAAGCCGAAAATGTTGAGTGCTCAGGTTAACGCGCAGAAAACAATTTGCCAACCGTTTTACTAAAAATTGGTAAGATCTTGTGATGTAGGTATAAATTGCATGGGATCTGACCACTAACCGCACTAAATGCAGCGATTTTCTCTAACGTATCGACACTTTAGATTAATAATTGATCTTAACGCAGGATTTAGTGGTTAGGGAGAGAGTGTACGAGGGTAAAGGGACAAATAAGGATAAAAATAGCGCGTCACACAACAAAAAAAGCAACGCCGAAGCGTTGCTTTTCAAAACAGATTTCACTGTTGTCTGAATTATTGTTTAAACAATAATTAGAACTGGTAAACCAGACCCAGACCAACTACGTTATCAGTGTTGATACCGTTTTGATCAGTGAAGTCGTTGTCTTTCAGCAGGTTGATTTTGTAATCAACAACTGCAGACATGTTTTTGTTGAAGTAGTAGTAAGAACCTACAGAAACATATTTAACGAGGTCTTTGTTACCCCAAGCACCTAGGTCTTTACCTTTAGATTGGTTATAACCAATAGATGGTTTCAGACCGAAGTCGAACAGGTATTGAGCAACTAATTCAACGTTTTCAGTTTTGTTAGCAATATTACTATTTTCACCATAGCGAGTCATGTTCAGTGTTTGACCGTACATAGCTGCTAAGTAAACGTTGTTAGCGTCGAATTTACCACCAACGTTCCATGCTTGTGCTTTTTGGCCACCAGCAGTTGTGTTATCTTGCTGTTTAGGAGTACGAGAAGAGTTAGAGTAACCACCACCCAGTGATACGCCCCAACCTAAATCATACGCTGCAGAGAAACCGTAGCCGTCACCGTTGTCTTTAGCAACGCCTGAAGATGATTTGTTGTTGTCGCCGTTTTTGCCTTGATATTGCAGAGCGAAGCTCAGGCCATCAACATAACCGAATGCGTTGTTGTTACGGTAAGTTAACAGGTTACGGTTACGGCTAGTCATGAAGTTGTCAGACTGAGCCATAGTGTCCGCGCCCCACAGTGGGAATACGTCGGTCCATGCGTTCGTGTCATAAACCACACCGTAGTTACGGCCGTAGTCGATTGAACCGAAGTCAGCAAATTTCAGACCAGCATATGCTAGACGGTTTTTGTTTTCGTCTTGGCCTTCAGCTTTGTTAGTCTTAGTTTCCCACTCGAAACGACCAAAACCAGTCAGTTGGTCAGTGATTTGAGTGTCACCTTTAACACCTAAACGAACACGTGAATCGTCGCCATCTTCGCTGCTAGTGTGACCGCTGCCTTTAGCGTCAGCAAAATAGTGACGAACGTCAACTTTACCGTAAACGTCTAGTTTGTTGCCGTCTTTGTTGTATACTTCAGCTGCGTTTGCTGCGCCTGCAGCCAACAGAGCTGGGATAACCATTGCAAGAATATTGCGTTTCATCATTATTATTACCCTCATTGGTGTTATTCGGACACCTGCCACTGCCAAAAATAATTCTCAAAAAAAATTGGAACTATTTATGAGAGATTAGTGTCGTCTATGTCGGCGTCCAGTGTTCCATTGGTAAATAAATTTATCTACCCTCAAAGTGCTACAAAAATAAAGATTCTGAAACAAATGGTAACAAGGTGTTTCAAAATGTAAAAAATAGATCAAAAAACAACCGCAGGTATGACCAGTTTAAAAATAATTACAAAATTTAGGGAACTTTTTGAGAGGTTAAATTGCGCTTTTTTTGAACAATTTAGATAAGTATAATTGACAGATTTGCTTATAGATAAGACAAGAAATGAGGAAAAAAGCAGATTTTTCTGATCTAAATTAAATTGGCTTAAAAAATGGTGTTAATTTGTACACTGGTGTCAACGTGGTTATAGCCTTTGAAAATATTATAAAAGTAATAAAAGATATTAAAAATAATATCGGGTCTATAGCGACCCGATATTCGATATAAAAGATAAGGCTAATAAGTCTTAGAATGCTGCATTTCTTGGCGTACGTGGGAAGGGAATGACTTCACGAACGTTACCAACGCCAGTGACATAAGCCACTAAGCGCTCAAAGCCAAGGCCAAAACCAGAGTGTGGTACTGTGCCATAGCGGCGTAGATCGCGATACCACCAGTAATCTTCTTTATTCATTCCCATTTCATCAAGACGTGCGTCTAACATATCAAGGCGCTCTTCACGTTGTGAACCACCGATGATTTCACCAATACCGGGGGCGAGTACATCCATTGCTGCCACTGTCTTGCCATCTTCGTTAAGGCGCATATAGAAAGCTTTAATGTCCTTAGGATAGTTTTTAACAACCACCGGTGCTTTGAAATGTTGCTCAGCCAAATAGCGCTCATGCTCAGAAGACATATCAACCCCCCAGTACACTGGGTTTTCAAATTTCTTACCACAAGTTTCTAGGATCTTGATCGCATCGGTATAGTCGACTTGCGCGAAATCTGAATTAACAAAGTTTTCTAAACGGTTGATGACGTCTTTATCGACACGTTGAGCAAAGAACTCGAGATCATCACGACGCTCATCAAGTGCTGCCTTGAAGACAAATTTCAGCATTTGTTCTGCAAGACCCGCCACATCATCAAGATTAGCGAAAGCCACTTCCGGCTCAACCATCCAGAATTCCGCTAAGTGGCGGCTGGTGTTTGAGTTTTCTGCACGGAAAGTCGGGCCAAAGGTATAAACTTTGCTTAATGCTGTAGCATAAGCTTCGCCATTCAATTGTCCTGATACGGTTAAGAAGGACTCACGACCAAAGAAATCCTCACTGAAATCAACTTCACCTTTGTCATTACGTGGCAGGTTATTGTAGTCCAGTGTCGAAACACGGAACATTTCACCCGCACCTTCGGTATCAGATGCTGTGATAATTGGGGTTGAAACCCAAAAGTAACCTTGCTCATCAAAGAAACGATGTAATGCTTGGGCAAGCGTGTGGCGAACACGCGCTACTGCACCGATTAAGTTAGTGCGTGGACGCAAGTGTGCGACTTCACGTAGATACTCAACGCTATGGCGTTTTGCCGCCATCGGGTAAGTGTCAGGATCTTCAACCCAACCTACCACTTTAACTGCTGTTGCTTCTAACTCGAAAGATTGGCCTTGGCCTGGTGATTCTTTCACGATCCCCGTGACTTCAACAGAACAGCCTGTCGTCAGATGCAGGACTTCGTCGTTATAATTAGATAAATTATTATTGATGACAGCCTGTAATGGGTTAAAGCAGGAACCGTCATAAACGGCGAGGAAAGAAAAACCAGCATTTGAATCTCTCCTTGTACGTACCCAGCCTTGAACGGTGACTTCAGAGCCCACCGCCACACGGCCTTGCAGTACATCGACTACAGGCGCAACGATCATAAAAATTACTCTCTTTTTATATAAACGAAATTAACGATGACATTTCCACTGCTCTGATTGTTTATCAACCATATTGATATGACCAGTGAAAGTATTTGTTTTCCTGAAATTCTCTATTTCAAGATTGATGTTCTATGTTACTTGCCGTGAGGCAGGAAACAAGTAAAAAATCGTGACTTTTCTACCAGAAAGGTCGTAGTCCCTAGCTATACCTTAGTTAGGGCTCTAATAGCAAGTAAATATAATCATCTACTATGAATATTAATGAAGATGGCACTTTTTGTGTGATACTCAAAAAGAAGGCGCTTGAGTATCACACAGGCTGAAAATGCCATTAACAGGCTTTTTCCATTTTTGGTAGGTCGAAAGCTTTACGTAGTTGATTAACGAACTCATCATCTTCACAAATGGTTTTGCCTGGACTATCAGACAGTTTTGCGACTGGCTTGCCATTACATTCAACCAATTTGATGACGATATTTAAAGGAACGACTCCGGGAATATTGCACGTGAGCCTTGTACCGATCCCAAATACCAGATTAATACGTTTATGGAAATAACGATACAGCTCCAATGATTTTTGCAGGTCTAAGCTATCAGAAAACACTAATGTTTTCGTCATTGGATCAATGCCTAATTTTTCATAGTGTGCGATGGCTTTTTCACCCCATTCGATAGGGGCACCCGAATCATGACGTAGTCCTTGGTAGCGCTTCGCAAAATTATCATCGAAATCACGCAAAAAAGCATCCATCGTAATACAGTCTGTTAAAGCAATACCGAGTTGATCGGGGTATTCATCGAGCCAGCTTTGCAATGCGGCTCGTTGGCTATTTGCGAGTTCAGGGCTGATTTGTTGATGAGCTTGAAACCACTCATGAGCTTGCGTACCAACAGGGGCTAATCCTAATTCATGAGCCAATTTATAGTTACTGGTGCCGACAAGATAAGGAAACTCATCTTTGAGCATGGAAACGATAGCGGATTGTACATCATAGGAAAAACGGCGACGGGTGCCGAAATCCATTAATTTAAAATGGCTAAGGTCGATATGATTTTCGGCCGCTTGGGCATAAAAGACGGTCAGTAATTTTTTTAACTGACTCACCGCATCCTCGCGGGTAATCTGTGGGTGTCTATCGCGTTGAACAATTTCACTGATCAAAGCAAGCAGTGGGACTTCCCACATAATGACTTCGCACCATGGGCCGCTAATACGGATAGCGAGCTGCCCATCATCTGCAAGGGTAATGTCCACTTGTTCTGGCTTAAAACGGAAGTTTTTTAACCAAGCAAGATAGTCGTCTTTGAAAAAAGGAAGACCACTTAAATAATTAACTTCTTCATTAGTTAGTGAAAGATGGGCCATCAATTGGACTTGCTGGCGGATTTCATTCGCATAAGTACCTAAAATTTCACGGCTACGACAGCGGAACTCGGCAACAACCGGAACTTGGCTGTAATGGTGAAATACGGCCTGCTGCATATGAAGCTTATAAGCATCAGTGTCAAGCAGTGATGTAATAATGGGAGTAGCGTCTAAATTCATGGCGCGCAGGCGTCCTCGCGGAGCTATCTACTTATTAGCTAAATCGTTTAAAGTTGGAAAAGTATACTCACTTTAGCAGAAGATAGAAGCCTTATTGCATCACTCTTATCTATGTGAGCTCTTCCAATATTTATTTATACCCTTCACATTTCAAGTGATAGCGTGATGATTAAGTTTGTCTATACTCATCATCGACGGCTATTTTGTTCCTTGCGATACCTTTCTTATCGCTTAGATTCCCCTTGAACGTATCATCATTGACATGATTGACTAGGATGGAATACTGGCTGTTATGGTTATTTAACAAGCGTTAATATATCTATACTAGTCATCAGGTATGAAATGATACTAACACGTAATTTTCTATTTAACAGTGTTATAGCATCAACGAGCAAACCAATTCTTAACAATTGTTGATACTGATAGTCATAAATAGGCAACATAATATGATGCAATTGTTTCTCATAGGCATTTTTGTTGCAGCAGCGTATAGTAATATAAAGAATAAATGATAAACGACTGTATCGAATTAACGAATAAAAAAGGTTACTTATGACCCAATTGCGACAAGCGAAATATCGTCAGGACTATAAAGCCCCTGATTATACTATCTCTGAAATTGATCTCGATTTTATTCTCGACCCAGCAAAAACGGTTGTCACGGCGATTAGCCAAGTAAAACGCCTTAACCCAGAATCATCGACACTGGAACTGCATGGTGAAGACCTGAAATTAATCAGTGTCGAAGTGGATGGTCAGTCTTGGACGCATTATCAAGAGCAAGACGGTAAGCTGATATTGGAATCCTTACCTGAAGCTTTCACATTACGTATTGTGAATGAAATCAGCCCCGAAAAAAATACAGCGCTAGAAGGTTTATATGTTTCAGGGGATGCGCTATGTACACAATGTGAAGCTGAAGGTTTCCGTCATATCACTTATTATCAGGATCGTCCTGACGTTTTAGCGCGTTACACAACGACGATTACTGCGGATAAACAACGTTATCCTTATTTATTATCTAATGGTAATCGCATCGCTGAAGGTGAACTGGATGATGGGCGTCATTGGGTTAAGTGGCAAGATCCTTTCCCAAAACCAAGCTACCTATTTGCGTTAGTCGCTGGTGACTTTGATGTGCTTCGCGATACTTTTATTACACGCACTGGCAGAGAAGTGGCTTTAGAACTCTTTGTTGATAAAGGCAACCTTGACCGCGCACCATGGGCAATGCAATCCCTAAAAAATGCGATGAAGTGGGATGAAGAGCGCTTTGGTCTGGAATACGACCTCGATATTTACATGATAGTCGCGGTTGATTTCTTTAATATGGGTGCGATGGAAAACAAAGGTCTGAATGTTTTCAACTCCAAATACGTGCTCGCGAAAAATGAGACTGCCACGGATAAAGATTATTTAAATATTGAATCGGTGATCGGCCACGAATATTTCCATAACTGGACAGGGAACCGTATTACTTGTCGTGATTGGTTCCAATTAAGTTTAAAAGAAGGCTTAACCGTTTTCCGCGATCAAGAATTTAGTTCAGATCTCGGTTCGCGTTCTGTCAACCGCATCAACAATGTGAAAGTGATGCGTGCTGCTCAGTTTGCTGAAGATGCTAGCCCTATGGCACATCCGATCCGTCCTGAAAAAGTGATTGAGATGAATAACTTCTATACCTTAACCGTTTATGAAAAAGGTTCAGAAGTCATTCGAATGATCCACACATTATTAGGCGAAGAGATGTTCCAAGCAGGGATACAGTTGTATGTTCATCGCCATGATGGTAGTGCTGCGACCTGTGATGATTTTGTGCAAGCCATGGAAGATGCCTCGAATGTGGATCTGTCGTTATTCCGTCGCTGGTACAGCCAATCAGGTACGCCTGTTTTAACGGTACGTGATGAATATTTCCCTGAAAAACAAGAATATGTATTACATGTTAGTCAAATGACGCCACCAACAGCGGATCAAGCGGAAAAGCTGCCGTTACATATTCCGTTAGATATTGAATTATATGCTGAAGACGGTTCTATTATCCCGTTGAAACATATGGGAAGTCATATCAATTCAGTGTTGAACGTCACACAAGAATCACAAACGTTCACTTTTGATGAAGTTCCTAGCCGTCCGGTTCCTTCATTATTACGTGAATTCTCTGCACCTGTTAAATTAGATTATCCATATAGTGATGAGCAACTTGCCTTTTTGATGCAATATGCAAGCAATGAGTTCTCTCGTTGGGATGCGGCTCAGCAATTGATCGGTAACTATGTGAAGCTCAATGTTGCGAATCATCAAGCGGGCAAAGAATTCGTTTTGCCTGAGCATGTGATTGATGCATTTAGAGCGGTGTTATTGAGTGATTCTATCGATCCAGCATTGGCCGCATTGATTTTAACACTGCCTTCTGAGAATGAGATGGCGGAGTATTTTCAAACTATCGACCCTGATGCTATCCACATTGTCGCTGATTTTATTGCACATCAATTGGCCGTGGAAATGGCGGATGAGTTCTTAGCCGTTTATCAATCAATTCATATTGATGGTTACCGTGTTGATCATGGTGATATTGCGAAACGTTCATTACGCAATGTGTGCTTGCAATACCTTGCAGCAGGGGATGACCAGGCGCTGGCGGATAAATTAGTTTCTACGCAATTTGCATCGGCTGACAATATGACGGATTCATTGGCCGCATTGACAGCAGCGAGCGAATCTCAATTACCTTGCCTTGAATCGTTGATGACTGCGTTTGATGAACGTTGGCATCATGATGGCTTGGTGATGGATAAATGGTTTACGCTGCAAGGCACTAGCCCAGCGCCCGATGTATTGGAAAAAGTGCGGAGCTTGTTGACTCACCGTTCGTTTAGTATGAGTAACCCGAACCGTGTTCGTTCTCTAGTCGGTGCGTTTGCTTCTGGTAATCCGTCTGCATTCCATGCACAAGATGGAAGTGGTTATCAGTTCCTGTATGACATTTTAGTTGATTTAAATACACGCAACCCTCAAGTTGCATCACGGTTGATTGAGCCGTTGATCCGCTTAAAACGTTTTGATGAAAAACGTCAAAGTCTAATGCGTAATACTTTAGAGCAGTTGAAAGGGTTAGATAACCTATCCGGTGACCTGTTTGAAAAAGTGACGAAGGCACTTGAGAGCTAAGTTTCTCATAACCAATCAGTAACCAATACAAGCCCTTGAGAATATTTTTCAAGGGCTTGTTCTTTTCAATCCGCCACAAAAAAGCTGGCAGGGTGTTATTCATGATAGGGCGTTTCGAATGGGTGAATCCGCTTTGTTAACTCTCGACTAATCAGCTTGTGTGCAATAAATTGATTTTTTCATAGAAAAAGTAGCGCAAGATAGGGTAATCTATGTCGCGTTTTATCGGATGAAAATGTTCCCTTTGCTTAATATAGGCTCAGCAAATTTTATTTGTTGGGTGTTTTGATGCGCGGAACATTGTGTCTTTTAATCGCTTTATACACAAAGTAATTTAAGTTGTTGGCGTTAAGCATCAGTGCGCATTTCAGCTTAAAGTATGGCAGGTATAGACAGAAATAGGTTATTGGATATGTTATATCACCTTGCCCGCAAGGCTCTATTCCAGTTCGACCCAGAAAAAGCCCATGAACTGACCTTCCGTCAGCTTCAGCGCTTAAATAATTCTCCTCTTAAATGTCTTCTTCGCCAATCGGTGGCGACTAAACCTGTTCAATGTATGGGGCTGTCATTTAAAAATCCACTTGGTCTAGCCGCAGGGTTAGATAAAGATGGCGAATGTATTGACGCTTTCGGTGCAATGGGCTTTGGTTTTGTTGAAATCGGTACCGTCACTCCTCGACCGCAGGCTGGTAATGACAAGCCAAGGCTGTTTCGTTTAGTTGAAGCAGAAGCGTTGATCAATCGTATGGGGTTTAACAATAAAGGTGTTGATAACCTTGTTGAGAATGTCAAAAAATCAACCTACGGTGGGGTGATTGGAATTAATATTGGCAAAAATAAAGATACGCCAGTAGAGCAAGGTAAGGATGATTATTTAATTTGCATGGATAAGGTTTATACACATGCAGGTTATATTGCTATTAATATTTCGTCACCAAATACGCCGGGTTTACGCACGCTGCAATATGGAGAAGCTTTGGACGATTTGTTAAGCGGAATAAAAACAAAGCAGTTGGAATTACAATCGAAACATCAAAAATATGTTCCTGTTGCCGTTAAAGTTGCCCCGGATTTAAGCGAAGAAGAAATAATACAAGTTACAGATAGTTTAGTTCGCCATAATATAGATGGTGTGATCGCCACGAATACCACTTTAGATCGCTCCTTAGTCCAAGGTTTAAATCACTGTAATGAAGCTGGTGGTTTAAGTGGACGCCCAGTGCAACTAAAAAGTACTGAAGTTATTAGGATCATTTCTCGTGAATTAAATGGCAAGTTACCAATTATTGGCGTGGGTGGAATTGATTCATTAACATCCGCACGTGAGAAAATGGATGCAGGCGCATCATTGATCCAAATTTATTCAGGTTTTATATATAATGGTCCAAAGTTAATTAAAGATATTGTGAACCATATATAGTTAACTGTAAATTTACCTAAAGGGGGCTTTATTTATGCTCCCTTTTAATCTATATTGAGTTGGATGCTTATTTTTAAATCATTTTGACATTTTTAGAACCGAATTATTTATATTTCTATCTAAAAAATGTATTTGTACTCTGACTAATTTGAGTTGCACGTAGCTGTTAAGTCACATTATTCGTTTCGTTAAAAAGCGCTGATAATATAATTAGGCTAATAGAATCGGCTCAACTAGCAACTTCAAGTATGGTGAGTATACCGATAAATCGCTAAGGGATCGTTTATGATAATAAAACCTGATGATCATTGGCGTTGGTATTTTGATCATGACCATGATAGGGTGATGTTGGATCTCGCCAACGGCATGATATTTCGCTCATGTTTTCCCGCAAAAATGCTAACTGCATTTGCGCGTGATGAAATGCCTTTTAGTATTGAAGATGCTGCTGAGTTTTATATATTCGACGAACAGGCTAAAAGATTAAATTTATCCAATGAAGAAAGAGCCGAATTAGTGCTCAATAGTTTAGTGGCATTTCGTTTTCTAAAACCACAAATGCCAAAAAGTTGGTATTTTTCATCTTTTCACGATATTAAACAGCCAGCTCAAGGCCAGCTTATTCAAGTTTGTTTAGAAAGCACCCGCAATATTGCCACATTTATTATTGCTGAAGCGGGGGCATCGGCAAGTTTATGTTTATTGGCAGAAGCACAATTAGAATTACCAGATCGTAAATTACGCTTCTGTGATCCCATTAAGATCATGAACGATCGTATGAGGGAATATAAGCGCAAGTCTAATCGCTTATTGTATGGCAATGTCATTTAATTGATCATCCTTGATCGTTTATGTTTTTTTTAATATGACTCATAACACCATCATTAAAATAATTATTGGTATGATGGTGTTTAAAAACTAACGTAAAGCTAATTTAATTGCACTTTTAGGAATACAACTACAGGCTAATATATAGCCATCACCTTTAATTGCACTCTGTTTTAATGGTGTCACTTCTCCTTCGAGCAGCTTTATTTTGCATTGACCACAAATGCCTGCGCGACAGGAATAAGGCAGCGATACTCCTTTTGCTTCTAATTGTTCAAGAATGACTTCTTGGTTATTCCCTTCATAATCATGATGTTCAAAAGTCATGGTCACAGTGCTTAGTGGTGTGGTTGTACCGGTCGCCTTGCTGCCTGTTTCCCTTTCTTTTGGGATATAGCGATTAGGTTGTTTCTTTTCGAGTACGGTAACTTCATCACCCACACGAATGACTCCGGTATTATGAATAATCACATTTTGGCCAAAGTCGACATCACCATTTTCAGCGGTGCGGAACGTTTGCAAAGTGGCGAGAGGCTCACTATTAGGGTGCTTTATGCCTTTTTCTGGGCTCACGGTGGTCAAAATGCAGCGGCTACATGGGCGATCAAGGGTAAAGATGACATCCCCTATCTGGATTTTTTTCCAAGTATCCTCTTCGAAAGGTTGCGCACCTGTGATGATCAGGTTACCTCTAAATTGTTCAAGTTTAATGCTGGCAGGGCAGCGCTTTTGGAGTTCCTGCACTGAGGCTTCATTAATTAATAAGAAGGGGTAACCGTCAGCAAAAGACATTGGAACATCGGGCATGGTTTTGACTCGGCGAGACAGATGAGGGCTTATCCAACGAAGTTGAACAGGCTCCTCAAAATAGCGACTCAACCAAGAATTAATCGTTTCGGGTGCAATCAAGGCATGAAAATGATTCCCCCAAACTTCAGTTGGGCTCTGATTCTCATCAAAGTCCTGATACAATACCGTCACACTTTCGCCATCGGGTGCTTTAAGATAAAGACCATTATTTAACATTGCTGGTGTGAATAGTAACATCTGAGGGTATTTTCTCGCGGTGATAAATTTACCTTCCAGCGTTGTTACCATAAAATTACGATCAAAGATTAATCCACTGGTATCAGCGTAAGCATGAGACAAACGTATGCCTCTCATGGACTTGACTGGGTGGGTATAAAGGCGTGAAAGCGTTATCATTATTTAATCCTTATAATTGTTGCTGAGCAACTTTATGACAACTCCATAAGATTAGCTATAATGCGCAACAATTTTTCATCCAAATTGGTAAAAAATACTATGAATTCTCTGTTTGCCAGCACAGCTCGTGGCCTTGAAGAACTATTGAAATCCGAATTAGAAGCTCTGGGCGCTAGCCAGTGCAAAATTGCACAAGGGGGTGTCTATTTTCAGGCTGATGAACGGGTGATGTATCAGAGTCTGCTCTGGAGCAGGCTGGCATCCCGTATCTTATTACCATTGAATGAGTTTGACGTTTACAGCGACTTAGATTTATACCTTGGTGTACAGGCCATTGACTGGACCGAAATCTTCTCGGTTAATGATACATTTTCAGTTCATTTTAGTGGTACTAATGACGAAATCCGCAATAGCCAATATGGGGCGTTAAAAGTTAAAGATGCGATTGTCGATTGCTTTGTACGTAAATTAGACCAGCGGCCAGATGTTGCACGGCAACAACCCGATATTCGTGTTAACGTTTATTTAAATAAAGAGAGGGCGAGTGTCGCGCTTGATTTAAGTGGTGATGCACTCCACATTCGCGGTTATCGTGATTTAGCGGGCCAAGCGCCATTAAAAGAAAATTTAGCGGCTGCGATTATAAACCGTTCAGGTTGGCAAAAAGATACGCCTCTTGTCGATCCTATGTGCGGTTCAGGCACATTGCTCATTGAAGCGGCAATGATTGCGGCGGATAGAGCCCCTGGTTTATATCGTGAACATTGGGGATTCTATGCATGGTCAAAATATAATCCTGAATTATGGCGTGAACTGATCACAGAAGCTCAGGTACGTTTCCGTCAAGGTTTGAAAGAAACAACCTCGCGTTTTTATGGCGTTGATATTGATAAACGTGTACTCGATATGGCGCGTTCTAATGCACGCAGAGCTGGGGTTCAAGAATTGATAAGCTTGAATCAAGGCGATGCGGCGATGCTTGAAAACCCGGTTAAAACGGATCATAAAGGTACTATTTTAAGTAACCCTCCTTATGGTGAACGTCTTGAAAGTGAGCCTGCGTTGATTGCGTTGCATAGCCAATTAGGTCGTGTGGTTAAATCACGTTTTCCGGGGTGGCGTTTATCCATTTTTAGTGCTTCCCCAGAGCTTTTAAGCTGTTTGCAATTGCGTTCAGAACGTGAATTTAAAGCGAAAAATGGGCCATTGGAGTGCGTACAAAAAAATTATGTTCTGGCTGAAACCCCGTCTGAAACCGTGGGGGAAATTTCACCAGATTTTGCGAATCGTCTACGTAAAAATCACAAAAAGTTCAGCAAGTGGGCTAAACAGCAAGGTGTTGATTGTTACCGCGTCTATGATGCGGATTTGCCTGAATACAATGTTGCCGTCGATATCTATGGTGACAAAGTCGTAATCCAAGAATATGCCCCACCGAAAACGGTAGATGAGCGCAAAGCTCGTCAACGACTATTTGATGTTATCACGGCGACAATGAACGTATTGCAGCTATCATCCAACCAACTGGTGTTAAAAACGCGCCAACGCCAGAAGGGGAAACAGCAATACGAAAAATTGGCACAAAAAGAAGATTTCTTTTTAGTGCAAGAATACAACGCTAAAATGCTCGTCAATTTAACGGATTATCTTGATACTGGGTTATTTTTAGACCATCGTATTGCTCGTCGTATGTTAGGGCAAATGAGCCGCGGTGCAGACTTTTTGAACTTGTTTTGTTATACCGGTTCAGCCACCGTCCATGCGGGTTTGGGCGGTGCGAAAAGTACAACCTCGGTGGATATGTCTCGTACCTACCTAGAATGGGCAGAGAAAAACTTACAAGCAAACGGCTTAACTGGACGTCAACATCGTTTGGTTCAAGCGGACTGCCTGAATTGGTTAGCAAATAGTCATGAACAATTTGATTTGATCTTCATTGATCCACCCACTTTTTCAAACTCAAAACGAATGGACGGTACTTTTGATGTGCAACGTGATCATATCCAGTTGATCAGCCATTTAAAACGCATGTTACGCCGTGGGGGAACGATTATGTTTTCCAATAATAAGCGAGGTTTTAAAATGGATAGCGAAGCACTGGGCGACCTTGGATTACAAGCCGAAGAAATTACAGCGAAAACACGTTCAGAAGACTTTGCTCGTAACCGTCAGATTCATAACTGCTGGCTGATACGCCACGCAGCGTAAAGGATAAAATCAATGGCTTTAATTAATTTGTCAGGTGCATATTTATCGTTTAGTGATGCACCTTTATTGGATAGTACTGAACTTCATATTGAAGACAATGAACGTGTTTGTTTAGTTGGCCGTAATGGTGCAGGTAAATCCACATTAATGCGTGTATTAACGAAGGAGCAGCCGCTTGATGATGGGCAGCTTCTTTATCAACAAGATCTGATTGTTGCCCGTTTACAACAAGACCCACCACGTAATATTGAAGGGACTATTTTTGATTTTGTTGCGGAAGGGGTTGCGGAGCAAGCTGAGTATCTTAAAGATTACCATCATGTGTCTAAATTGGTGGAAAGCGATCCAAGTGAAAAGAATTTAAACAAATTAGCTGAATTACAAGAGGTTCTTGATAGTCGGAATTTATGGTTACTCGATGCTCGTATTAGTGACGTATTGAAAAAACTGGATCTTCCTGCGGACGCGCAGTTGTCTTCATTATCAGGTGGTTGGCTACGCAAAGCGGCATTGGGCCGTGCATTAGTCAGCAATCCACGTGTATTATTTCTTGATGAGCCGACTAACCACTTGGATATTGAAACCATTTTATGGTTAGAGAATTTCCTGAAAGATTTCCAAGGTAGTATCGTCTTTATCTCCCATGACCGTTCATTTATCCGCAATATGGCAACACGTATTGTTGATCTCGATAGAGGCAAATTGTCATCGTGGCCGGGTAATTATGATGCCTATTTGATCGCAAAAGAGGAAGCTTTGCGTGTAGAAGAGATGCAAAATGCAGAATTTGACCGCAAACTTGCCCAAGAAGAGGCGTGGATCCGTCAAGGCATCAAAGCAAGACGTACGCGTAATGAAGGGCGAGTGCGTGCGTTAAAAGCTTTGCGAGTTGAACGTTCTCAGCGTCGTGAAGTACTGGGTAGCGCAAAAATGCAAGTTGAAGAAGCGGCTCGCTCAGGAAAAATTGTGTTTGAGATCGAAAATGTGAACTATCACATTGATGGCAAAGTCTTAGTCAAAGATTTTAGTGCACAAGTGATGCGCGGTGACAAAATTGCCTTAGTGGGGCCAAATGGCTGTGGTAAGACGACGCTGCTGAAATTAATGCTGGGAGACTTACAAGCCAATAGTGGTAAGGTGCATTGCGGCACTAAGTTAGAGGTCGCTTATTTCGATCAACACCGTGCGGCTCTCGATCCCGATAAAACAGTAATGGATAACCTCGCAGAAGGAAAGCAAGAGGTGATGGTGAACGGCAAACCACGCCATGTCTTAGGTTATCTACAAGACTTTATGTTCCCACCGAAACGTGCGATGACTCCGGTTCGTGCGTTATCGGGGGGAGAGCGTAATAGGCTATTACTTGCTCGGTTATTTTTAAAACCCAGTAACTTATTGATCCTCGATGAACCGACTAACGACCTTGATGTGGAAACTCTAGAACTACTTGAGGAGTTGGTGGACAGCTATCAAGGCACAGTGCTATTAGTCAGCCATGACCGTGAGTTTGTTGACAATAGCGTCACGGAATGTTGGATTTTTGAAGGCAACGGGGTGATCAATCGCTACGCGGGGGGATATTTTGACGCTCAGCAGCAAAAAGCACAAACCGTGAGTTTGAAAACCACGCAACAAAGTAAAATATCGGACGAAGAGAAATTTACTAAAGTAAAAGAGCCTACAAAGCGAAATAATAAGATTAGCTACCATTTACTACGTGAATTAGAACAATTACCATCAAAGCTTGAGCAACTTGAGAGCGAAATTGAAACACTGCAAGCCACAATCAGTGATGCAGACTTCTTTAATCAGCCTCATGATGTTACAGAAAAAACATTAAATGCATTGGCTGAGAAAGAACAAGCGCTAGAACAAGCATTTGATCGTTGGCAAGAACTTGAACTATTAAAAAATAGTTAGTTTATAGATCAAAAATAGAAGGGGCGAATCACCTTGTGCTCTCATGAGTCTCATGAACATGTGCTGTGTACACAGTGCGACATGCTAGTTGCAGTGCCTGAATTAGAGCAAGGCACTAAAGCTACATGTCCACGTTGCCATACTGTGTTGGTTGCAAAGTGGCGCTATCCGTATAAGCAGCCAGCGGCATATGCATTCAGTGCATTAATCATGCTGCTGGTTGCATGTATGTTTCCATTTGTCAAAATGAGTGCGGCCGGAATCGAAAATGAAATCTCTTTATTTCAAATTATAGAGATTATCGCGACAACCCGTTACAGCGGGTTGGCTCTATTCTTTCTGTTTTTTTCATTAGTGATCCCCGCCTTTTGTATGGTGACTATCATACTCTTTGGTATGCAAGTGTATGTACCAAAACCGATTAAAGTGTGGATGAGCCGTATCCTGTTTCAAATGAAATCTTGGTGTATGGCAGAAATTTTCCTTGCGGGCGTGCTGGTCAGTTTCGTGAAACTGATTGCCTATGGGGATATTGGCGTTGGATTAAGCTTTTTGCCTTATTGTTTATTTTGTGTTTTACAAGTGAGGGCGTTTCAATGCCTTGATAGGCACTGGATGTGGAACAAAATCGAACCTGCCCCAAAATTGGCACAAAAGCTAGAGGTTGGACGTACAGGGATCAGTCAAAATGTTCGGTTGTGCTTAGTGTGTACAGCGATTTTACCCGCTGAGCAATCTCAATGTCCTCGCTGCCATGCACATGGTAGTGTGCGTAAGCATCAAAGCATACAATGGACAGCCGCACTGTTATTGACTTCTTTTATATTGTATATCCCAGCGAATCTGCTGCCTGTCATGACAACCAATATGCTGGGTAGCGACATGCCGGCGACTATTATGGATGGCGTAATACTATTGTGGGGGGATGGTTCATATCCCGTTGCGTTAGTGATTTTTATTGCCAGTATTATGGTACCTTCATTAAAAATGATAGGTATTGCGTGGCTATGCCTTGATTCTCAGGGGTATGGCAATCGAGACCCCCATCGTATGCACTTTATTTATGAATTAGTTGAATATGTAGGTCGTTGGTCAATGATTGACGTATTTGTTATTACCATTTTGGCTGCATTAGTTCAAATGGGGCAATTAATGAGTATCGTCCCTGCACAGGGCGTTATTTTCTTTGGCGTCGTGGTCATTTTAACGATGTTTGCTGCGATGACTTTCGACCCCAGACTGACATGGGATCGCTGCGAAAAGAAAAATGCAATAAAAGTTGTTGAACAAGAAGGAGCCATCGGGTGAGTGAACAAAAAACGCCACAGGCCAATGCCAAAGTCAGTAAACTGAAAAGTTGGTCACCTGTATGGGTGATCCCTATCATCACTGTCTTAATTGGTGCTTGGATATTATTTTATCACTTCAGCCATCAAGGCCCTGAAGTGACGTTAATTACTTATAATGCAGAAGGCATTGAAGCCGGTAAAACCAAGATTAAAAGCCGTAGTGTAGATATTGGTATCGTTGAAAGTGTGACATTAGACGACAACTTTAGCCGAGTTGTCATTAAGGCTCGCCTTAATAGCGATATGAAAGATTTGCTACGCACTGATTCTGCTTTTTGGATTGTGAAACCAGCTATCGGCCGTGAAGGTGTGACAGGTCTGGGAACATTGCTATCAGGGGTATTCATTGAATTACAACCCGGTAGTTCATCAAAAGAGCATAACGAATTTACGCTGTTAGATTCGCCTCCGTTAGCTTCTCCTGATGCAAAAGGGATCCGAGTGATATTGGTGAGTGATCGTGCTGGTCAATTGAATCCTGGGGACCCTGTCTTGTTTAGAGGCTATCGTGTCGGTTCTGTTGAAACCAGTAATTTTGACATGGATAAGCGTGATATGCGCTATCAGCTATTCATCAATGCGCCGTATGATAAGCTCATTAGCACCAATGTGCGCTTTTGGAAGGATAGCGGCATCGCTTTCGATATGTCATCGCAAGGTATTCATGTGGAGCTGGGATCAATAGCAACCTTACTTGCTGGTGGGGTTAGTTTTGATGTGCCAGCAGGTTGGGTCCCCGGTGAAGGGGTGAAAGAAAATACGGAATTTAAACTCTTTGATAACCAAAGTAGTATCCAAAATTCCCTGTATACCGAGTATCAAGATTTTGTTCTGTTCTTCTCGGATTCAGTAAGAGGTTTACAGCCTGGGGCGCCTGTAGAATTCCGTGGTATCCGTTTAGGTACAGTAGCTCAAGTGCCTTTCTATACTGAAGGTCTTGATCAGAAACTGGATAATGACTTCCGCATTCCGGTATTAATCCATATAGAGCCAGAACGATTCAGAAAAGATGTGGGGGCTGACTTCAATCTGAAAAATGAACTGAAATTAGCGATGAAAGATGGGCTTCGTGCCTCACTGAAATCAGGTAACTTCCTGACAGGAGCGCTGTTTGTTGACCTTGATTTCGTGCCTAACGTACCGGATTATAAAGGGCCTGATGTGGTGGCTGGTTATAAAGTGATTCCAACAACCAGTGGTGGTTTGGCGCAAATTCAGCAAAAAGTGATTTCAGTCTTGGATAAAATCAATAGTATGCCGATTGAGCCTATGTTGAATCAAACGACCCAAACACTGGCTGAAGGGCAGAAAACGATTAAAGAAGCGCAGGTGATGCTGGCTGAACTGAATAAAGTCATGGGCAGTAAAGAGTTCCAGAACTTACCTAGAGACTTGCAAAAAACCTTGAACGAGATGAATCGAGCAATGCAAGGGTTCCAACCTGGCTCACCAGCATATAATAAGATGGTTGATAATATGCAGCGTTTAGATCAGGTGCTTAGGGAAGTGCAGCCATTATTACGGACGTTGAATAATAAGAGTAATGCCTTAGTATTCGAGGCCGAGCCGTCGAAGGATCCTGTGCCTAAAGGAGTGAAAAAATAATGAGATATCTGGTATCGATATTTGTTTTAATGCTGGCGGCTTGTAGCAGCACCCCTGAAAAAATGTACTACCAATTGCCGGTAAAAGCGCCGGCAACACAAACAGCGGTAGTGATGGGGCAACAAAATCAAATTTGGCTGCAACGAGTTATGTTGGCTGATGTTTTGACATCAAACGGCATTACTTACCAGACATCGGATGTCAGCTACAGTAATGCAAGCTCACACTTATGGGCTAGTCCACTTGAACAGCAGTTAGGACAATCCATGGTCAGTGAACTATCGTCTGCGTTACCGGGGCGCTTAGTGTCTCTACAGCCGCTACAGAATTCACCTGATACGCTAGATATCACGCTGACCGCGTTTAATGGGCGTTATGATGGGATGGTTTTAGTACAAGGTTTTTGGACATTATCGAATGGTCGTGAAGTGATCCGCCGTAACTTTGATATACAGCTTGAACAAAAAGAAGATGGTTATCCTGATTTGGTGCGCACCTTATCGCAAGGATGGCAGCAAGTGGCAGATGGGATAGCGAAAGAGATCAGCAAACCCTAATTAACACTATGATTACGGATAAATGCGCCTCGTGTTTTCATCAACGGAGGCGCATTTTTTTTGTAAAACTGCTTATAAATCATTCAAATATAAATTATCGTACTATGAACTTATATAAGGAATATGATATTAATATATTTAATATCAATTAGTTGTCACTTTTTGAATGTATATATCACATTTATAACATTTATGACATTCATATGAAATTCTTTACTTGATTTTCTGAACTGCCAGCGGTATTTCTATACTGTACCTAAATTAAGAGCCCTATGTAGTTTTAGGTTCCTGTCGCTAACAAACTAAGCTATCACCTAGGTTTTCTAGGTGCACACAGAGAACGTCGTTAAGTACAATCTGACTAATGACTTAACTTAAAGCTATTAAGGGTTTTAGGTGCTGTTTTCTTTTCCATTTAAACAATGAGGGAAGTAAGGCATGAAAAGACAGAAGCGAGACCGTTTAGAAAGAGCTTTATCAAGAGGTTATCAAGCAGGTATTGCAGGGCGTTCAAAAGAATTATGCCCTTATCAGTCGGTGGACGCGCGTTCGCATTGGTTGGGAGGCTGGCGAAAGGCCATGGAGGACCGGACGACACTCTCTGCATAGGCAGAGCATAGCACAGCATAACTTACTGATTAGAGAACCTAGATAAACGGTTTTTTAATTCCCTTTAAACCACAATTTTAAACCTCCGCGATTGCGGAGGTTTTAGATCATATAGCGTCAGTCGGTTTAGAAAGCACTTGTGTCTTTAAATAGACCAACTTTCAGGTCATTAGCAACGTAAATGACTTTACCATCAACTAATACTTCGCCATCAGCAAGTCCCATAATCAATTTACGATTAATAACACGTTTAAAATTGATACGGTAAGTCACTTTTTTCGCTGTTGGTAGAACCTGTCCGGTGAATTTAACTTCACCAACGCCCAATGCGCGACCTTTGCCTTCGCCACCCAGCCAACCAAGGTAGAAGCCGACCAACTGCCACATCGCATCCAGACCTAAACAGCCAGGCATAACAGGATCATTCACAAAATGGCAGCCAAAGAACCACAAGTCTGGATTGATATCCAGTTCAGCTTCGACATAGCCTTTATTGAAAGAACCGCCATCTTCAGTCATGGTGATGATGCGATCCATCATCAACATATTGCCAGAAGGTAATGGAGGCCCATTTTCGCCAAATAATTCGCCTCTTCCAGAAGCTTCTAAATCACTTTTTGTGTAGGAACTGCGTTTATCAACCATGTTCTTCTTATAGCCTTAATTAAGTTTAAGGATACAGGATAGCTTACACTTGTACGCTGAACAACTCCGATCTGATATTTTTTTACTCAACCAAGCCATTTCAGAAACCAAGGAAGCTTTGGTTTTTCTGGCGAGTTAGCTTGATTTATCCGTTCTTGAATTAAAGCTAACAAGTGTACGTTGTCACCTTCAGCTTGTTGCTCAAAGTAAGCTTGTTTGGTCAGTAAGGTGATCGCTTGAGCGACATGTTCTACTGGCCATATATGAAATTGACCTTCTTTGACTGCGTCAACAACGGTTTGATTGAGGCACAGATGGCGGACATTTGCCATTGGGATGATGACACCTTGCTGGCCTGTTAAGTGACGTTGAGCACATATATCGAAGAAGCCTTCAATTTTTTCATTCACGCCGCCAATAGGTTGCACATAACCAAATTGATCTACCGCCCCGGTTACCGCTATTTGTTGATCGATAGGCTGTAGTGCTAATGCACTAATGAGGGCGCATAGTTCAGCCAAAGAAGCGCTATCACCATCGACTTCACCATAGGACTGCTCAAAGACAATTGAGGCTGAGAATGGCTGTGGCTGCTCTAATTTTAGTTCATAATTTAAATAAGCTTGCATGATCATCATGCCTTTAGCATGGATATTACCACCAAGCTCTGCTTTTCTTTCAACATCCACAAATTCACCATCACCTAAATGTGCCACACAGGTAATGCGTGAAGGCTCACCTAACGCTTCAGGGTGACCGGGGTACTGTAAAACGGACAAACCATTAATTTGGCCGATAACTTCTCCCTCTGTTCGGATAAAAACCTGTTCCTGTAAGATGTCGTCTTGTGAGCGCTCAGAAAGAAAGCTATGACGCCATAGGCGATTTTCAAGTGCCTGTTTGAATGCTTCATCACCCATCATGTTATCGATTTGGTAATGAGACGCATCGGTTAATTTACGGATGAGCCATTGGCTATCAAGAGGTAAATTAAACTTGTCTTCACAAAACCGCGTAGCTTGTGTAATAAACGTCATCCAGCCATCGGAGGCAATTTCAGGCAAATGATTAGCGTCAATAAGTGATTTGATATAGCGCATCCACAGAACTAATTGTTCTTTATCATCAAAGAACATGATGGGTTCATATTCACCATAGATAGCATTCTCAAATAATTCTGAGTCGATATATTCAAATTCTTCTAACTCCAGCCTATCACCAACGATAATCAATTTTATATCAAGCGGTTGAGCATCAATTTCTATAGGTAGAGGCTGGTTATCAGAAAATGGCAACCATTCAAGTTGGCGACGAGCCACCATATTCTGTAATCTTTGCCACATCAATGGTTGGGCAATCAGTGATGATGCCGATAATATTAGGACACCACCGTTGATTTGATGTAATAATCCAGGAACTAAATGCAGTGAAGCTGTGATATAGCCAAACAATTGTTCTGGTTCTATCCAGTCGCGGTATGCAATCTTAGTCTGGCTAGAAAAGCGTCCGTCAATTTCAGGATGCCATTTAAAAGCGAGTTTATTGTCAGTGAGCTGATAATCACCCTTAATCGGCGAAAATTGGGTCAGTAAAGGGCTGATCGCTTCAGAAAATACCTGTAAATAATGCTCACTTTGCTCAGACTTGATAAACATGAAACGAGTGCGTGAGTTTTCTTTGATAAAACGTTCAATGCTATTAAATAGCCTAGGTTGAATTTCTGACAAAGTAGCAGGGGTCAGGGTATCTGAAGAGACAAAAGTTGCCTGATAAGGTGTTAGTTCAGGTGTTAGGCCTTGCCATGTTAGTTCTTGACTGATCACTATAATTTTTCTGCTATTAAAATGATTATAAGTAAAATGCCTGTTGGTGAGCAGGGCGCGTATGCCTGAATCCTGTTTGAATATTTTACATTGTTTTCAGGTCCATTTATTACCCATTGGGCAAGGTTGCTATATTAGCGTCTGAGCGTCAATCTTGCAGCAATAATTGACGTATAATCGACTAGAATAAAGCAAATAACAGTACAACAGGTAAAGACATTGGCCATGTAACGCCTATAAGTAGTGCACTGAGTAATCTCATAACTATGTTAGGGTCTTTTGTTAGGCGTAGTGTTATTAGAGCAGAGCATACGCCACCTATTCCATAAACGAGGAGTATGCATTCAAATGTGGACATGCTAATTCATTAATTTGTTAACAGATGAGGGCAGATTGTACACTATTTTGTGTTAAGTTGTTATCTTCTTTGTGAAGGGTTGTTTGTTGTTACCGCTGAATTGTGCTTCTTCAGTTAAAATTGCTAATATAAAACTAGATTCGATCTTCGTCGGGAAAAATTATGAAATATCAACAGCTTGAAAATCTAGAATGTGGCTGGAAATGGGATTATCTGGTGAAGAAGTCCAGAAGTGGTGAGGCAATCACTCGATATATTGAAAGAAGTGCAGAAGATGAAGCGATTGCCTTGCTGTTAAAAATGGAGAATCGGCCGACAGATGTTATGAAGTGGATTAATTTACATATGAATCCACAATTAGATAATCGTATGAAACAGAGTATTCGCGCTAGGCGTAAACGCCATTTCAATGCAGAGCATCCGCATACGAGAAAAAAGTCTATTGACCTTGATTTTTCTGTTTGGCAGCGATTATCTAATCTTGCCGTTAAGCGCAATAAAACATTATCGGAAACGATCATTCAGTTGATCGAGGATGCAGAGCATAAGGATAAGTATGAAAGCCAAATGAGCTTATTAAAAGAAGATCTGCAAGCGATTTTAGGTAATTCAAATACTAACAAGCCGTAATATTGATCGTTTGTTGTTATTGAATGATCAACTAAGATCGCGATGCTCTATGAGTAAAAGATGTAATCATTGACGCTTCACTGACTGGGATATAAGCAAAGCCTAGTTGTGACGGGATAAGACTTAGGCTATCGCCTGCTTTAAGTGACTTTAGAGATAAAAAAAACCCCATCGAAATGGGGTTTTTTGTGTTCAGATCGAAATTCGACCGAGGAACTTGTTATTAAGCGCCTGGTTGAGTTACAACTTCAGTTGTACCTTGGATTTCGATTTCAACGCGACGGTCTGGTGCCAGACACTCGATCAGAGCAGCACGGCCTTTAACGTTGTCACATTTGTTACCAGTTACTGGATCTTCTTTACCACGACCTTCAGCAGCGATTGCGCTAGCTGGAACGCCTTTAGCTACCAGGTAGTCAACAACTGACTGAGCACGTTTTTGTGACAGTGGCAGGTTGTAGTTTTGTGAACCGATACGGTCTGTGAAACCAACTACCAGTACGCGACCTTGAGTTGGGTCGATGCTGCTCAGTTCGTTATACAGTTCGTTCAGTGCTTGCTGACCTTCTGGCTTCAGAGTTGCTTTGTTGAAGTTGAACAGAACGTCTGAACGCAGAGTGAAACGTTTGTTCTCAACAACTGGAGCTGGCTCAACAACTGGCGCTGGCTCAACAACTGGCGCTGCTTCTTGGTTGAAACGATATGCTAGACCAACGCTCAGCATGCCGTTGTCTGGACGTACGCCCAAGTTATCGTTATCACCGATGTTGCTCACCCACTGGTAGTCTAAACGAGTCGCCCAGTTTGGAGTGATTGCATATTCAACACCCAGTGCGTATACAGGAGAAACGCCAGTGTCGTTTTCTTTGTAATTTGGTTGACCTTCTTGATGTGCTTTAACATCAGTACGCCATACCATACCACCTAAACGAGTGTAAACGTCTAAGTCATCCATTACTGGATAGCTTAGTTTGGTCGTCAGAGAAACACCCATTGATTTCAGGTCGCCGTTGTTACCAGCACCTTTGTATTTCATTTTACCAAACCAGTCATAACCAAGCTCGAAGCCCATGTACTGGTTGTATTGGTAACCTGCGTATGCACCAGCACCGAAAGTATCACGGTCAGTACTGTTACCTACAGTTGCATTACGATCAACTGGAGTAAAGCTTGTGTCTTCATAGTGAGACCAACCCAGTTTAGCACCGGTATACCAAGTGTTGTCTTTTGGAGCTGCCTGCGCAACAGTTGCGAAAGCTGCTACTGCCACTGCTACTGCGATAGCTGTCTTTTTCATTTTTTACGCCTCGTTATCATCCAATATAGGCATGGCTTCAATGAGCCTTATTATTCGCCATTGGTTTAAAATACTTGCTAGGTTTCGCTGACATTATCTACAAAAATTTATAAAAAGTAAAAAATAATGCCATAACCTTAACAAGCTAAAGTCTACAACGAACTTAAAAAGATACAAGTAGAGCAAGCAAAAATCGTTATAAAAAAACATATTTTAGTGGATAAATCAGAGAGATAAACATAACCTAATTTTAGATTGATTATTATCTATCCCATTGATCTCAATTATTTTTTCTACATTTTTTGAGCTTGTTATATCCAAATGTCAAATTTACTAAGAATATTCTTAATCTTGGCTAGTGATAATAGTTAGAGTGAATTTTTAGGTTATTTAGCTGTCCAGAATGGATACTTGCAATATTATGTGTTTTTTGAGGGCGCATAATAAAGCCAATAGAATGACCTTCTTGAGCCGCGCTTTGTAATCGAGCAAAGTCCTGTTCATTTAATTCAGGAAGCCAGCCGAGTACGACACTGTAATTACCACTCTTTAATGCCTTTTCCATTGCATCTATTGTCGTTATTGACGGCATATTACTTAATTGCATGATTTTATTTATAGGTAAACCAGACTGCTCTAGCCAATGGCGACTCAACTTTTTATTTGGACTCAACCAAAGCAACCAGCGAGATTGCACACCAAATTGGCGCAACATTGGCAGTAGGATGTAATCCATAATAGGATGTTTTTCATCATAAACCAGTTCACTCACCATACCATGCTGCATGGCATCATGGATATGTGGAGTTGAAGGCATGACTTGCGTACTGTGGTTAACAGAATGTTCAGTTGCTTTGTTCCAAGAATAGATAGCCATAATTCACCTCACCAATCAAGCTGTATGAATATACAGTAACTGTATATTCATACAATATCAAGCCTATTTTTTCAAAGCGCTTCGCAACTTTGGTGTTTTTATCTGCAATATTCTTGGAGTTTTAGGCTGTTCATCTCAGAATAGGTTTCTGCTAATTGTTTGTAAAATTAGGATATTTATAGTTTCACATACAAGGATGGAAGTAGATGAATACTCATAAGGAGCTTGGGTGTATGTCTTTACTGGAAAAGAATGATCCTCGATTAGATCAGCTATTAAAACGTTTTGGTGAGTTTAAAAAGAAAAACCACTTTGGTGGATATTGTCTAATCATCGATAGTGCCATCATCGGGTTAACATTAGATGGCCTTTTATATTTACGTGGATGTCTTTTTGCAAGAAGCTACTTTGAATCTATTAAACTTAGGCGGCTAGTGTTTAGCAAAAAAGGCATACCGCTAGAACTGCGTTATTATCAGATCCCTGAGCAGATATGGGAAAATGAAGAGTTATTGCTCCATTGTATTGAGTTAGCTTATCGTTCTGCGATTGAAGAACGAAAACAAAAACAATCAGCGGTATTACGCATCAAAGATTTACCGAATATGAATATGTCAGTAGAGAGAGCATTAGGCAAAATCGGCATTCATAAAGTTGATGATTTACGAGCAATAGGTGCGAAAGCTTGCTTTTTGAAGCTAAAACAGTTGGGGCGATTTTCTCCTAGTATTAAATTACTGATTGGATTAGCGGGGGCAATAGAAGGCTATCATAGTGCTGTTTTACCATTACAAATGAAACAAGAATTGATCAATTGGTATAACAGTGTGGGGTAGGGCTAATTAAGGTGAGATAAACGATGAGAGGGGATGTCACTGTTTCGCCACATTTTGACACCCGCTCATCTGTTTTATTTATCGGCTAACTGACTTAATTTTGCTCGCGTACATAATGATTTGCTGACGTATTAATTTGTATGATCATAGCCTTGATTTCAGGAATAAGCTCCAGTAATAATCTTGCTTGTTCCATAATCAGTACTGTTTTTTCATCATCACTGACGGATATGCTATCAATGCGACGCGTAATACTTTCTCGTAACTGTTCTGATTTCTCTTCGGCTTGAGCGTCCAACGTCAGGATTTGCAATGAGGTTTCTACATAGCAAATAGCATCACTTAAAATCGTGAGGTTATCCTTATTTTGCATCTGCTCTCGATGTGCACCAAGGGCGGAAATATAGCTCAGCAATGTATGGTTAAGGCATAGAAGCCTAAATGCCTGTTCTTGGGTGACTTGATAGGACTTCGGGTCTGATGCCATATTCGAAACAATAGAAGCAAATTCTGCATCATTATTATGGGCATCTCGCCGTGCTACTCGGTATTCAAGGCTATTATCTTTACCTTGATAGTACTGTTGCAAAATCGCATCTAAATAACGGCAATTGCTGTCCATGGTTTTTTGTACCACTTGAGGTAATTGGCGAAATTTCCAATCAGGCCATATAAAGCTCACTGCAAGAAAGGCAATAAAACAACCGATTAAAGTATCAATGACCCGAGGAAGAGCAACCTCAAATCCTTCTCCTAATAGGTTAAAACAAAAGAGAACAAGCAAGGTAATAAATAGGGTTGCTTGAGCATATTGGCTGCTACGGAAAACAAAAAATAGCAAACCAGAAATAACGATTAAGGTCAGCTGTCCTTCCATTGAAGGCACAAAATTTAATAAAGGTAACCCAACGAGTATCCCGATGAGGGTACCGATTATCCGTAGTGCGAGTCGTCGTTTGGTTGCACTATAGTTAGGTTGGCAAACAAATAAACTGGTTAATAAAATCCAATATCCTCTTTCTAAATCAAATAACTGGATAATGAGATAGCCTGTACAGAGTAAGAGTGACATTCTAACGGCATGGCGGAAAAGTGCAGACTTAGGCGTTAAATGATGTTTAAAGCGGGCAATAATATCACTGAGACCTGAAGGGGACTCATCTGATAATTGTTCAATTTGTTTATTGTGGTGTTGCCGTGAATTCTGTTCAAGGCTAAGCCCACGCAATTGCACGTCAATACCTTTCAAGTTTTTGAGTAAGTTATACAACGCTTTTATTTCATGAATCGCTGGGGAGCGTTGCTTAAGTATTTGCAGTGAGTTTTCAAGGTAAGTGAAAGTACCTTCAAAGCGTGGATTATGTTGATATTGTTTACGCCATAGGACTGATTGAGCGACTTGCTGGCAAGCTCTTGCTTGCATACTCAGTAAACGTTGAAAACGGAATAATATATCGCTGTGGCGCAGGGTGCGACTCAGCTGTTGGTATTGAATGTGTGATGAGCTGGCACGTTCATGGATATCTTGCGCCACAAAATAATATTGTAACGTCGTACGGGTGCCTTTTTGTCCGCGATCACCTTTTAGTCGGCTAAGAAGCGCTATTTTTGCTTGATTCATCGTACTGACTAATGTGCTATTAACGAGTGCTAGCTCGTAGACTGACTGCGGGTAGTCATCTTCCAAATCGGGGTCGAATAGGTTAGCTTTAGCATCAAGATAAGCCGCTAATTGCTGATAACATTGCGTAATGGCATCTTGCAACGGCCTAACTGGAAATAGAATATGGCCGATTAAGGTCAAGACGTTATACCAAATAGCACCAATGAGTAGCAAAGCAGGTTGTTGATACCATGTATCAAAAATAGGCACACCCAGCATGGTATAGATGGCAATTAATAACGCACCAAAAGCAATCGTAGCATAGCGTTGACCTAATGCGCCCAATAGAATGAATCCACAGGTTGAAATTGCCAGACCAAAGAAGAAAAGTATTGGATGTGGGAATAACAATTCAATAGAGACGGATGCGATAAAAAAGCAACATAGTGTGATAACTAAGTTTTTTAAGCGGCCAGTTAATCTATCATCGAGATCCGTCAGAGCCGCCGCAACCATGCCTAAGGTTAAGGGAATTGTGACTTTGGGCTCTTGGTTTAATAACCAAGGAATGAGAGTCGTCCCTGTCAGGGCGATTAAGATTCGGATATAATATAAAATATGGCTGTTATATAAAACACGACGATAACTGGTAAGCAGCGTTAACACAAAGTACCTCAAAGGCAAACATTCCCTAGTCTATACTCGTCATATTTCAAGTTGCTTAGTTGTTGATGTGTTTTCAACCTGCAAATTTAAGTGCCTATATAATCTAGTTTTCTTTTCAACACATTGTTGAACATTTTCTAGATGCAACTCGAATTATGTAGAGTCTATATAGGATAGCGTGTTTATGAGTAATAAAAAACTGTTTGGAATCAAGCTACCGTTATTTTCATAATTGAACAACTCAGGTGCAGGATGTATGGAACTGAAATCAACACAGATTGGGCAGCGCCTGGCTCAGCATCCCTATAATCGGGTTCGCTTATTGAATGCTGGCATTGAGGTGAGTGGGGAAAAACATCAATACCTTATACCTTTTAATCAGTTAATTGATATCCATTGTAAAAGAGGCATTGTCTGGGGAGAGCTAGAGTTTGAACTCTCTGATGAGCAAGTCGTACGTTTACATGGTACTGAATGGAAGCAAACTCAACGCTTTTATCATTATTTAAATGATAAGTGGCAGCAATGGAGCCTAGAAATGAGTGAAATCAGTGCTGAAGTCCTGACTTCACTCGCAAAATCTATTCAGCAACAAACTCAACAAGATAGTTGGCTCAACTTACGTGAGTTAGCGTCCTTTCGGAAAAAAATTAGCGAAAAATTTTCGTCTCTCCCTTTGCCATTGGCTCGTGTTAGCCAATTTGAAAACTGTGCTGCCGCTTATCGTTATTGCTTACAGTGGCTAGAAGATGGCGAACGCTGTCGACAGCATATTAATCAACAATGGAGTGAATCAATATTGTCACGCTATGGTGACTTTTTTCAACATGTTGAAACATCACCACTGAACCCCAGCCAATCTCTGGCAGTGATTAATGGCGAAGAAAATATTTTGGTGCTGGCTGGTGCGGGGAGCGGAAAAACATCGGTACTTGTTGCCAGAGCAGGTTGGTTGCTTTTAAGAGGACTCGCTAAGCCTGAGCAAATCTTATTATTGGCTTTTGGTCGTAAAGCGGCTCAAGAAATGAATGAGCGCATTCATGAGCGCTTGCAACAAGAGGATATTGAGGCAAAAACCTTTCATGCATTAGCGCTACAGATTATTCGTGAAGGTAGTAACAAATCACCAGTTATCAGTGAATTAGAAATAAATTCACAAAAACGCAGTGAATTATTACTTAATGAATGGCGCGAACAGTGTAGTAGTAAAAAAGCACAAGCCAAGGGGTGGCGTGAGTGGTTAACCGATGAATTACAGTGGGATGTTCCTGAAGGTGAGTTTTGGCAAGATGAAAAAATCAGTAAACGGGTCGTTACTCGGTTAGATCGTTGGTTAAGCTTAATGCGTATGCATGGTGGCAGCCAAAAAGAGATGATCGAGGCCGCAGATGAACAGCAACAAAGCCTATTTCAAAAACGTATTCGTCTTATGTCGCCTCTTTTAAAAGCATGGAAGAGTGCGTTAAAAGAAGAAGGGGCTATTGATTTTTCGGGACTCATTCACCAAGCAATTAATTTATTGGAGAAAGGGCGTTTTATCAGTCCTTGGAAGCATATTTTAGTTGATGAGTTCCAAGATATCTCACCATTAAGAGCAAAGTTGTTACAAGCATTACGTCAGCAAAATAAGCAGACCTCACTCTTTGCAGTTGGTGATGATTGGCAAGCGATTTATCGTTTTAGTGGTGCAGAATTAGATCTCACAACATCTTTTGAACAAAATTTTGGGCAAGGAGCGCTATGCGCTTTAGATACAACTTATCGATTTAATGAACGTATTGGCGAAATAGCTAATCGCTTCATATTACAAAATCCGACTCAACTCGATAAACCGCTCAATAGCTTAGTGAAAGGCAGTAAGAAATCGGTCATTTTGCTCGATGAAAATGCGCTAGAGCGTTTATTAGACAAAATGAGTGGCTACGTTACAGATAATGAAACTATTTTGTGTTTAGCGCGTTACCATTACTTAAGACCCGAAATTTTAAATAAAGCTAAAACACGCTGGCCGAAGTTGAATATCGAGTTTATGACTATTCATGCTTCAAAAGGCAAACAAGCGGACCATGTCATTATTTGTGGGCTTAATAGTGGGAAAGATAGTTTTCCAGCGGTGGCGAGAGAATCTATTATGGAACAGGTTTTGCTACCGAAACACGAAGAGTTCGAGTATGCGGAAGAGCGACGATTATTATATGTTGCAATGACGCGTGCTAAACAGCAGGTATGGCTACTTTACCATCCTGATGAGCCTTCAGAGTTTGTGGATATCTTAAAGCAGTTAGGTGTTCCTAAACAGAAAAAACCATAATGGATGATAGGTGCCGGACACGAACTATCCGGCACTGATTCGTTATTTGGTGCGCTCTTGCAAGTATCGTTGATAATCAGGAATAACGACATCAATTTCACCATCAAAGTATGGTGAGGTAATGATAAAGTCTGCTGTTGCGGGGTTGGTCGCAACGGGGATATTCCAGACTGTTGCTAAGCGTAATAGGGCTTTAACATCGGGATCATGAGGAACCGCATTGAGTGGATCCCAGAAAAATATCATCACATCGATCTTTTGTTCAGCGATCATTGCGCCAATTTGTTGGTCACCTCCCATCGGGCCACTCAGCATACCGGTGACATTAAGACCAGTATGGTGACTAATTAGACTGGCTGTCGTTCCTGTCCCAAACAGTTTATGAGGCTTTAGCTGCTCACTATTTTTTGTCGCCCATGCTAATAGCGAGGATTTGCAGTGGTCATGGGCAACCAGTGCTATATTTTTCGGGGTTTTTATTCTACGAGTTGTTGATTCCATGATGTTCCCTTAAAAGTCGCGTGATATCACGCTAAGAGCATTAATAATACTTATTTACCTGTTGTGGCTGGTTGTTATGGAAATAATTAGGGAAATCAATTTATTATTTTATAACAAATGGTTAAAGTGGAATAAATACGTTTTCCCGTATTGCCAGCAACCTTAGCGTGATGGCCTATAATAGAGAAATTGAGTGATCACGCAGGACAAGGTATATCATATTGTGAGTTAATAGTTTACTGATTTTGGGAGATATTTTGATGGATAGTCAAGAAATTGCTGAAATATTACGGCGTGTTAACACGATCGCATTGGTCGGAGCAAGTGATAAACAAAATCGCCCAAGTTATGAAGTGATGGCATATCTATTAGAGCAGGGGTACACCGTGATTCCGGTTAGTCCTAAACTATCGGGTCAAACATTATTAGGGCAAAAAGTATATGAAAAGCTGAGCGATATTCCCCAACCTATAGATATGGTAGATGTGTTCCGTAATGCCGATGCTGCCGTTGGCGTCGCACGGGAAGCCGTAGACGTTAAAGCAAAAGTGTTATGGCTGCAAAAAGGCGTTATCAGTGAAGAAGCTCAACAAATCGCTTTGTCTGCTGGTATGAAATTTGTCATGGATAAGTGTCCAAAACAAGAAATTCCGGCGTTAGGCTTAGAAAAATAAGCGCCATAACGTAGTAAAGCAGCTAACGCGCTGCTTTACTGTGGATGAACGATAAAGGATTAGTTACGTAGGCGTGGTGCTTGTAATTGTGAACGAATAGATTCAGCTAATTCGTCCATAGAGGGTTGTTCTGGATGGTCATCAGCGGTTTCATAAGTAATTTGAGCTTCTGCCAAATAAGTATGAATAGCTTCGCCATTATCGTCTTCCATAACAACGTGATACCAAGGCAAATCACGTAATGTGCTGTTTGCAGCAATATCATCATCGTCATGCGGTTGTTCGAGCGAGTATTCAGCATCAACATCTACTACAACGCCTAGGTAGCCGAGTAATTTATGTCTAACTTGTTGCCCGATCCCATATTTACTGGTGATCATCATAGCCACCTCCTAAAAGCCTTGCTTATGCTATAACTTTATATCTGGGCAGTGTTCCGCGTTTTCAAGCCAATGTATGGACAATTATTCATAACGCAATACACTGTCTTATATGTAACATGAAAAGCAGTGCCTCGATCTCAGATTATCTGTTCAACGCATAAAACACAACTGTAATAAATAGGTTATTTATAAATAATCTACTGATAAAGGGGGCTAAAAATGACAAAAGCAGCCGGACGTTTGTTTTATATTTATGGCCGTGTACAAGGGGTTGGTTTTCGCTATCAAACATATCATTGGGCTAATCAGAATGGAATAAAAGGATATGTTTGTAATCGCGAAGATGGCAGCGTTGCGCTAGGCATTTACGGCTCAGAGCAAGATATCTGCTTTGTAGAGGAATGGCTTAATGCAGGTGGCCCCCCTGGAGCAAAAATCGACCATTATTTTAGCGAAAACTGGGCAACTGAAAAAATAGCGGATTTTTCAGTCCGCTATTAATTTTAGGGTAATGAGTTAAATGCATTTGACAGGTTTTGGTAACCCAGCAAGTTTCGTGGCTTGCTTTGCGGGACCTTTAGGGAATAGTCGATACAAGTAGCGGCTATTTCCTTTCTCCTCTCCAAATTGCTGTGAAACCGCTTTTACCAGCATACGAATAGCGGGTGAGGTGTTAAACTCTTCGTAAAAGGCACGAACAAAGCGAACAATTTCAAGGTGCTCTTCTGTCAGCGTAATATTTTCTTGCTCAGCGAGAAGAGGGATAAGCGCCTCGCTCCATTGTTGGCTATCAATAAGGTAGCCTTGTGAATCAGTCTCAATTTCTTGACCGTTAAAACGCAACATACAAATTTCTACCTAAACAAAAATAGAGTGCAAATTTAGCAAAAAATAGTCAATAACCCAAGTAACCTGTTAAATATGCCGATAATTTAGCCCAACGATACGCTAAGCGTCTATTTTTATAGCAATTGATAAAAATAAGGGTTTACATCGAAAGCCCAGATGTTTATAGTGCACGTCATTGCGGAGGGGTGGCCGAGCGGCTGAAGGCAGCGGTCTTGAAAACCGCCGATGGGAAACCATCCGAGAGTTCGAATCTCTCCTCCTCCGCCATTTCAACATCTCCTAGCGTTTTCTGAAATCTCCTATTATTCAGTAATAATCCAATCTCCTAACAAAATCTCACGCTAATAAAATCGACTATCGACTTTCTAAATCTCTGCAATTTGTTGTATCGAATTCCCTTCTACAATATTGGTGATTTATAAAGCTAACAGACATGGCAATCAAGCGTGCAAGTCAAAAGTAAAATTCTACACGCTGGCGGATGCCAACGGGCTATCTTTATTAGTTGAAATTAACGGCTCCAAAGGCTGGCGTTATCGCTATTAATTTGCTGACAAAACTAAAATGATATCGTTAGGTATCTATCCTGTTGTCACTCTCATTGAAGCAAGAGCGAAAAGAGACAAATCACGAAAACAGGTTGCCAATGCTATTAATCCAAATGAATCCAGAAAAGCAGAAAAAGCGACCACCATTAACCAAACTGAAAACACCTTTAAAAATCTTGCCCTTGAATGGTATGAGGGCAGAAAGGATCGCTGGTCTGTTGGGTATCGTGATGACATGATGGACGCATTCGAAAAAAGATGTATTTCCTTATATAGGTCATTGCCCGATTGCCGAAATCAAACCCATGGAATTACTTGAAGTGCTTTCTATTATGGAAAAGCGCGGAGCAACCGGGAAACTAAAGAAAGTGCGCCAACGTTGCGGCGAAGTATGGAAGTACGCCATTATTACTGGTAGGGCAGAGTATAACCCTGCACCAGATTTAGCCAGTACCTTTGTTCCACATGCCAAAACTAGCCTTGCTAGAAAACTAGAGGTTATTGTGCAAAACGAAACCCTCACACTAAACAGTTAATTTGAGCTATTTTTAAGTAATATACTGATAAGTAAATAGTATTTAGTATCAAATAAAATTGCGCATTGATGCCAAAATTGCGTACTAAAACTGCGAACGAAATTGCGAATTCGCAGTTTGAAAATTGCGAACAAAAGTGCGAATTTCGCAGTTGGCCATGAAATAGAAATGTAGCGTTAAAGCCCCTTTCCGGCTGGCTTTGTTCAATGATGGCCTGTTATCAATTGTTATGGTGAGTTGTTGAGAAATATCAAGGTTGTTCGCAGTTTGCTACTTCATAAAACTTCAGGTTGAACTTAATTATCGCTATTTCATTTTAAGGGAAGTGGACAATATCTTTTGTACCGTTTTGATTGGTGTAATATTGGGTATTAGGTTATTTCTACATCAATATCGAACGATTCTTATATGTCTAATAATTACTATAGTTAGTATAAGATACACTTAAATTTCGCATATATATGAAATTATTATAATTTATTAATTTTGAGCTATCTTCGATGAATAAAAAATCTAATTTAAGTCTTATTTTGGTTTCACTGATCTTATTAAGTGGTTGTACCCAGAAACATAGAGATACCATATCAGACATAACTTATGCATTAACGGGTGTCCCTGGTGCAAAGCACAAAAACAATGGGAATAATAACACCACAATGAAATCAAAAGCACAGTTAGAAAGAGAAAAAGAAGAGTATGAATTCAAAAATCGCCGCTAAAGTTGGATTGGTAAATCTATAGATGACCTAATAATGCAAAGGGGCAGTCCTTTTGGAGTTCATAAGAGACAGAATGGGGGCTCTCAATATACCTTTAAGAAAACCCAAAATAGTTCTAATGACCCGTACCTTAATAACCCTCGCTTATGTGTAGATAACTTTATTACCGATAAAAATGGATTAATTAAAGACTGGTCATCTTCTAACTGCCTTTATTAAACAGAGTTCATATAGTTTTTCCTAATCTTTTTTTGTTAGACGGGCGAGTTAGTTAGCTAAAACCGCCCCCTACATGCTTTATAATTAAATGAGTTTTTCTATAATATCCTTGTGACGCTTCCACGCTGAATAAATATCCTTATCCCACACTTTACCGCCTTTCGTTTGATAACCAGCCTCATTAATTCGTTCAGTAATAAGCGCCCGTTATCTATGCCCTCTGATAGTGACCACTTCCACTTTATTTAATGCAAGCACCGTTAACGGGTACCACTCTCGATGATACCCCGGAGCCATATAGGATTTCATATTCGCCGTTCGACTCTCTTTACGACAAATTTCAGAACGGTATACCGTGTAAGGCGGTAATGCTTCTATCTCTTCAGGAAGAATCGCAGTGAAATGAATGTCTTTGCCATTTGTTGGCGACGTAAAGGTGTCATTTTTGCATATCCATGCAAAAAGAATACACTTAATAACGCAGTGAAAGCGGTTTTATAAGACAGAAGATAGCTTTCAAGATTAGCTTCAGGTGATACACGAGGCACCACATCAGAACCATTTATATGACGATAATGAGTAATGTCGGGTAAGCCATTAATCACAGTTATCGAATAAAGCCGAGGTGACCCGTAGGTATGCAAAACTGAATTAAGTCGATGCTCGTCGAAAGATATCATATTTGGGATTTCGGAAGTGCTTTAAACACCTTAGAAAACTCGGTAATGTTGCTAATGCTTCGCGGCAAAGCCCCTATATCTAGGGGCTAAATATATTTTATACCTTTTTGTTATCATTATTTTCTGTAGAAAAACCTAATAATTTTGCCTTTTCTATCAACTCTTCTTTTGCATTTTTTTGTTTAAAATATTTTTTGTGTAATTCAGCAAAGCAATTTGTGTCTTTAGTTTTACATTCGTTCATATCATTAGATTTATCTGATAAGTATTTAATCGTAGATATTATTTGAGCTTGTTTTTTATCTGCTTTCGATGGGTTTTTTAATGCATACTGAAAGGAATTATCAATATCATTTTTAATTTTTTCTTTTGCAACTTCTATTGGCGCACAGTTTTTTAATGTTGGAGAGCCAACAACAACACTGCCCCCTTTGCAATAAAATACAACCTCTTGATTTTTATCTAAATCTATGGGTATATCTTGATAGTTTTTTGAGAAACTTAGCACTACTCCATGAAACTTATCTTTTGTTTTTAAATGAACTTGAGGGATATCACCAAGTCCAGAATGGATATTATCAACTATTCCGTTAATTATTATGTCTTTTCCTTTGAATTTTTTATCTCCTCTAGCTTCATTTTTAGAATAAACTTCCCTCATATCATGTGCTGAGCTGTAGATCATATTATTTGAAAATAAACTCTCACCACCAGTTAAGCTAGTTTCAATATCATCGTTAATCAGAGAGTTTAATATTTCATTTTCATTACTACTTAATTCAATCGCACTTTCTGAAAAAGCAAATGAAGATAAACCGAAAAAGAGAGGAATGGCGATTTTTTTGAATTTCATAATGACTCCATATTAAAAAATGAAAAACTAAAGGCTAGCACAGACGAAGGTTAAAATGAATTATCTACAACCCCTATAAAATCATACTTTCTATGAACTTATCTAGCTTATTACAAACAGTTTCAGTAAAATGACTAGTTATGTAATCAGAGTTTATATACTAGATAAATTCATGTAAACACCGACAAGTAATTTCCTTTTCTACTTCCTGATCAAAGAAAATCAAAATCGATCCCCATGTGTGCACCAAATAATGATCAGTTCAGGAAGCAAAACTATGTCAGGTAATAGGAACCTGATTAGCTGCCCTAACCCGCGTAATTGTTTGTCTAGTTGTTCCAAATTCTTTAGCTATTGAGCTGATACTCTGACCGTAGCCAATCCTCTTAATAACTTCCTTTTTTGGTCATCGCTCAACGCGAGGGGACACCCAAAATACTTACCTGCATTTTTGGCTCGCTCAATAACTGAATGAGTACGCTCAAGAAGTAAATCACGCTCAAATTCAGCAACAGCAGAAATTACTTGCATAGTCATTTTTCCGGCAAGGTTTATTAAATCAATGCCACCTAATGCTAGGCAATGATCCCTGATACCAGATTCAGCAAACTGCTCTACCGCTTTTCTAATATCCATAGCATTACGCCTAAGGTGGTCGAGTTTAACAACGATTAATACATCGCTAGTTTTCATACGGTCTATTAATCGACTGAATCCCAGTCTTTCACTTGCAGCAACAGAACCGCTGATATGTTCCTCAACTAAACGTTGAGGCATGATGGAAAAACCAGCAGCTTCAATTTCACGCTTTTGGTTTTCGGTGTTTTGTTCAAGGGTTGAAACTCGGCAATAAACAAAAACACGAGACATAATTAAATTGCCTATACGAAATGAATGTATCAATTATATTTCGAGTATGAAATTAACTATACTAGTTTTCGTACATGGTTATAACTATATGTACCAATCCGGCGGTTTCGTACACTATTAATTTAATAACGCATGTGAATTTTGTTTTGTTATTTTTAGCTCTCTTTTCATAATTAGCGTCACCCCTAAGGATAGAAATTTATATTTTCATTTTATTTATTACTCTAAAATCAAATAATTCTATCCACATTAGCCCCTATACGATGTCCAAAAAACTATTGTCCTAACGTGTCACTAAATCATCAACGTTTAAAGTCACTTATCATGATTTTTTCATGTGATATTTGGTGCTCCCTTTCGTTGATAAGGCCAATTATATATAACCGCCTCGGCTTATGCCTTGGCGGTTTCATCGTACTTATATTTTTTGATTAAATTTGTTGTTGTTCGCGTAAGGCATTTTATTATCTAGTAATTTAAAGCTAAAACTTTCTCTATCGACGTATCCAACAACATTATTTGAATCATATAGCTGAATGAAGAAATCAGCTAATTCCTCGCTAGAATGATATGTACCAAACACCTTATCATAATCATAATATTCTACCCCGTTAGCAACTCGACCAAAATCTGTTTTAGTAGCTGCCGGAGCCAGTAGTTTAACTTTAATTTTAGCGTTTAAGTTTAATAATTCATGTGCCACCCCCTCAGTAAAAGAGCTGACAAAGAATTTCGAACCACAATAGGTAACGGCTGTAGGTACTATAGTGTATCCTCCTGCTGAACTTACATTGATCAGCTGTGAACCATCAATATTCTGGTTATCGCGCACGAACATTAACGATAAAATCGCGAGTGTATTAATATTCAAATTTAATAAAGCTTTTGTATCTTTTATTGGCTGAGAAAATGCTTTCCCATAATACCCAACACCAGCGTTATTTACCCATACTCGAATATCAAAAACTTTCAGCTCTTCATAAAGTGAAATAGCATCATCGATAATAGATAAATCACATGATTTTGTGACAACCTCAATGCCTTCATTAATCTTGCCTAATTCGACTTTCAATTCATTCAACAAGGAGTCTCGCCTCGCTACTGCAATAATATTAAACCCGCGTTCAGCTAATTTTATTGAAATTTCACGTCCAATACCTGAACTCGCACCTGTAACGACCGCATAATGTTTATTTTTCATAACACACCCTCTTTGACAAAAGTCTCAAAATGGTAAAAGATAGAGTTAACTCTAGGTCAAGGAATTTCTAGGTAATACATGAATTATTCAATCAGTCAGTTTGCACAACTAACCGGATTCACCATATACACCCTTAGATACTATGAAAAAGAAGGAATATTGAAATCATCTAGGCAAACCAATAATCATAGGTACTATTCTGAAGATGATATTGAGTGGGTTAAGTTTATTACTCGCTTAAAAGAAACGGGTATGCCTTTAAAAAAGATTAAAGAATACTCGATACTAAGAAATATAGGCTCATCTACCTCACTTGAGAGAATGAATTTGCTGACTGAACACTACGCTAACCTTGAAAAGCAAATTTTATCTTTGAATGAACACTTAAGTAACTTAAAACTTAAGATTCAGCATTATCAAGAACAATTAAAAAAATGAATACTAATTGACTTACACGACTAACTCACAAGCACCATATATTATTGTGGATGTGGTGCTTAAATGCTCCTGCTATTTTTAGAACATTCCACCCACAATCTCTTTACATCATCACGCTTTCTACTGGCATTGTCCACTTCCCCTAAAATAAGACAGCTATAATTAGAGAAAGATAAAATCGTCATCGATGCCATACAATCCGTTTTAGCTAAATCTCCACAGTCGGGATTCTGGAAATGCTATTTTCGACTGAGATTTCAAGGTTATCCTTTTAATCATAAACGAGTTTATCGCGTTTATTGTGAATTAGGATTAAATCTGAAACGACGGGTTAAAAAAGTGCTTCCGAAGCGTGAAAAAAGACCATTAGTCATAGAGAAAGTCCCGAATATTCAATGGGCATTGGATTTTATGCACGACAGTTTATATTGCGGCAAACGCTTCAGAACCCTCAATATTATTGATGAAGGAACGCGTGAAAGCCGAAAGAGGGTTGCCGAAACAGACCCGAGTCGATAATGGTCCTGAACTCATTTCAGTTAACTTATTGAATTATTGTGAAGATAACCAAATTTTTCTGTGCCATATTCAACTGGGAAAACCGTAGCAAAATGGGTTTATCGAACGTTTTAATGGTTCGTTCCGTCGTGAGTTTTTAAATGCGTATTTATTTGAACCATTAAGCCAAGTGCGAGAATTAGCGTGGTTTTGGCTGCAAGATTATAACCAAAATCGAACCCATGAAAGTTTAAATCACCTCCCACCGGAGGCCTATCGTCAACAGTTAGAAAACGCTAAATTGGTGTGTCTCAATTAAAGGGGAGTGGACATAACGTAATATTATAAAATTGATGTTGCCCTCACTAATGAGGGAAAGATAGATAGCAACAATAACGAACTACGGCAAGATTAAACGGGGATGTTACGGGGAGGATTAAGCCGATAACGGTGAGATTACGGTGAGGTTTCTGGCGATCAATTTGACCGTTAGTAGTTACATCAATGAGTTGTGACAAGGTTAGTGGTCACTGTGACCTCTCGCAATAAAAACAATGTGTTGCCACCTCTTACCATTGGTCACTGAAACGATGACCAATGAGCGTTAATCTGGTTTTGTGACTGAATTAAACGTTATCAATTAGTTGTATTTTGATTCCGTCGTTTTAACGGAATTAAGTATAATCAACAGGTTATAGCCACATACAGGATAATCCCGTATCATCATGGTTAAATTAACGTTTCGATCACCTCTGATAATTAGATTGATTATCTATACACACAGAATCCTACCTGAATTATATTTTAACCGGTGGCTTATATTGTGATGGTATCAAGATGAATAAACCAAAAATGAGAAAAGCGAAATCAATCAGGATCAACACGTCAGGAACGGTAATAAAAGCCTCTGAGAGAGTTAGAACCGCACAGGTAAAGTTATGGCCACAATGACTATTCAGGCGGAGAGTGACAAGCGTAGCCCGTACCCATTAAATCTAGTGGCATTCAATATTAACGCGCTGGAGCTAATGACCTGCCAGAAAGAAAACAAAGCCACGGTTACAGGTCGCTATGAATGGTTTAATGGTTATCAGCTAACAGGGGCGCAGATAGTTACTATTTAGTATAAGTTACCGTGATGCAAATATGTATTACCCAATAAATCAATGGGTTATCTATGGTGAGTAGTAAGGCTGAAACAAAATCACAACAAAATAACAACAAAATCACGGCAGGGATTTACGGCAAGGTTAAACGGTGAGTTAACGTAAGAAGTTAAAAGAACAGGCTCTACAGGGATTTAGCAACAGATACGATGCTATTTTTGACTGTACTAATCGTATTTTTTATCAGTGGTGACAAGGGAATGATGTCGATTAAAGTACCAACAATATCACTGATATATTGCCCAAAATCGTTACGTGCTGAATTTTCCACGGATTGCGTCCGGTAAGTGTTGTTCAGTTGCCTAGCTACCTCCGCTACTAGCCTCTGTCGGTCAAGCCTGTATTAATTGCTCTGCTAAATCTCTAAATTAAAGAGGGGATTGTTAGATTGTTATGAAACCAAGAAAACGCATTGAAAAACAGTTATTTCTATATGCGTTTGAACCTATTACATGAGTGAATTCTACTGGGCTTATAGCGGGAGAGTTAGAAAAAATCACAGATAAAGTCGATCATCATTTTCTACATACTGGCTTCGTTATCCCATCTATCTCTGATGCTTATCACGCAATACTGAGGCGAATCATGAAAGTAAGCATCGTATTGAGAAACTGGAAAGAAACATTCTTCACTCATAGTATAGGTATAATATATTAAATTTTCTTACGTTATTTTTCTAATTGATAACATACAACACAGCATTGAATGCGCTAACATACCTTCTTAAGTTCGTCTTCACTCCAGAGTATTTCATTCTGTTACCTTACAATACATTTTATTTCTAGTTCAGCTAGTCTATAACGCTTATTATGCGTATTTATCATTACATAAGGTAAATTAATAAAAATAATTGCTGGCTTATCCGTTAATCCCTATGATTTGAATAGTGTATTTAGGATATGGTCGTTTAATCTCAGTCTGTCTATCAATCGAATTCATCATTTGATGGGGGGCGGACGTTTTAAAATGGCATTTTTATTAATCTGGATTGATTTATTTGGACAACAATAGATTATTTTAACCTTATGGGCTTTGGGTGACAGCTAAGGGCGGTAGCGTATCAAAATATTAGAAATATTTCATTTTCGAGAGTTGTTGAACGCCTATCTCACCTTCGTGTCGCATTAGAAAAACGAGTTAACATGCCGATTATCTTTGCTTAAAAGGATCATAAAATGAAAATTTACCGCCCATTATGGAATGAAGGGGCATTGCTCTCTCCGCAACAATTTCAACAACAAGCTCAGTGGGAAGACTTTACAAACCAAGGTGTTTCAGGTTTATCCTCTCCCTTTACTTGGAGGATAGAAACAGTGGAACTTGACGAATCGCTCTTGTCGTCTGGTCGTTTACAAGTTCACCAATTAAGGGCATGGTTACCTGATGGGGCATTAGTCGATACGCAAGTCAGTGATATCACTCCTGAGCCCCGAGAATTAAATTCAGCCGCGTTATCTCAAACAGACAGTCTTGTTATTGTGTTAGCATTGCCACTTCTCCAGCAAGGGATCGTGAATGTTCAAAAAAAAGGGGCTTTTTCAGAACGCGCGTTACGCTATCGTGAAGAGTGGGTGAATGTGTCGGACTTATTTGGTCAAGATGATGAATCCATGGCCGTTGCTCGCTTTAATATCGCTATTCGTTTTCAACATGAAAATAATGAAGCTTGGCAAACGTGTCCCATTGCGCGTCTAACTCGTGATGGTCAGGGAGGGTGGATTATAGATAGAAAGTTTATTCCTCCGATGACTCAATTTTCTGCGAGTCGAGAGCTACAAGAACGGTTAGCCTTGCTGAATCGGCAAATACGCTCTCGTTGCCAACGACTGATGGCAATGCGTCGAGAAAGCAATGAACGTTTAGCCGATTTTGCCGTCGCTGATGTTTCCTTATTTTGGTTGTTAAACGCCTTAAACTCCCATGCTAATGTTCTGATGAATTATGAACGTTACCCACAGCGCCACCCTGAAATCATTTGGGCTGAATTGACGCGTCTGGCGGGGAGTTTATTAACCTTTTCGTTAGAGCATGATCTTGCAACCATTCCTGCCTATGTCCATGACGACCTAGAAAATACGTTCCCACCTTTGTTTGACTTGCTCAGTACCTTGTTAGAAACCAGCTTGCCTTCACGCGTGATTGCGCTTGAAATGACGCACCCAGACCCACAAACTTGGCGAGCTTCATTGCATGACCTCAGGCTTAGAGAGGAAGCGGATTTTTATCTGTCTGTTCGTTCTGATAAAACCGCGTGGGAAATTGCCGAAAAATTCCCAACGCTGTGCAAAATTGGTGCGCCTGATACGGTTAATACACTTTACAGTAAAGCATTAAATGGTATTCCACTCACACCGGTTGACCGAGTGCCTGCGGCACTCCCTGTGCGCATGGAAAACCAATACTTTGCGCTGGATATGGAGGCTCCGGAGATGCGTGAAATGTTGGAAGAAGGTGTCTGTATGCTGTATGTGCCATCTTTATTTGGTTTCTTAGAGCTAGAACTGTTTGCGGTATTACGCTCATGAACCAATACATCGATATCGATAAACTCATGGCAAAAACCTGGTTGATGGTGACCCAGCTAAAATACGGTCGGTATGACCACGATTCAGAGTCCCTTTACGATACGTGTTGTCAACAAATTGATGTCGTAAAAAGTGCATTGGGCCAAACAAAACTAGCTCCCGAGAATATTGAGCACATTATCTATGCACAGTGTGCATTATTGGATAAAACCGCGATGGAACTATTGGCTCGGGGTGATGAAGAAGGTGACGCATTCTATGCTTGGCGAGTTGCCCCCTTACAAGCGCGCTATTTTTCATCGTTGGATGCAGGGGAAGCATTATGGGATCGTATTCGCTCAGTGTTGGGGCAGGCTCAACCGAACGATGCCGTATTAACCTGCTTCCATCGCGTCTTAATGCTCGGTTTTAGCGCCCACGAGGCTACAACTGAAGCGCTAAGTCCCGAGCGAAAATTATTAATGGATAAACTGACTGCACAGATATCACCGCCGGAGTCTACTTTGCCGTTAGTTATCCAGTATCATCAAAAATCCAGTCTAAAATTGATGCGCTCTTTCGGGTTTTGGAGTGCATTGTTGCTTATTGGTATTACCGCCATCACTTGGGGCGGTCAAACATGGCTCAATCAATTGTTGTCAGTAGTGTAATCGCCTCGTCTTTACTTTCACTTCGTGTCCATTTCTGAGGGAATAGAATATGCCTAATTCAGTCATCAATGCATTAACACAAACGGTGAAGAACGCAGTTTCTCACGCCCGTTATCATTTAACGGTTCAGGACTGTTCTGATTTCTTAGATGTACTGAGCTTTGAATCTGAAGAGGCCCTCAGTCAACCTTGGCGGTATGAAGTGACAGTAACGTGCAGCAATGCACATATCACTCCCGAGCAGATGTTACTGAAGTCGGGGGCCTTTACCTATCAAACGTCATTATTGCCCAGTTTTCCTAATCAATCGGTACGAACGGTGTATGGGATTATCAGTGAATTCAAACACCTGAAAACGTCTACGGATGAAACGCGGTACAGCTTGATATTAATGCCACGTATTGCCTTACTTCAGTACACCAAACGCAGTGAAGTGTATTTAAATCAATCGGTCACGGAAGTGGTTGAAAAAGTACTGCGCCGTCATGGTTTGGAGGGGGCAGACTTTGAGTTTCAGCTTTCTCGTGAATATCCGGTCAGAGAACTGATTACCCAGTGGCGGGAAACGGATTTAGCCTTTATTCAACGACTTCTTGCTGAAGTCGGCATTTATTGGCGTATGGAAATGGACACTCAATTAGAATTGGATAAAGTGATTTTCCATGACGCCCAAGAACACTACCAGTTTGGCGTCTCACTGCCTTATCGCCATGAATCAGGTATGAGTGACAATGGGCAAGACAGTGTCTGGGGATTGCAAATTTCGCATCAGGTGGTTAGTGAGGGGGTCGCAACCCGTGATTATAACTACCGTCAGGCATTAACGCCTCAAGATAGCACTGAAGCAATTTCAGGGTTTGAGGGAGTCACTACAGGGGAAGTGTACCACTATGCGGAACCTTTCTTGAATGTCGGTGATATTGATACCCCAGAAAGTGGTGCCTTTTTTTCTCAACTACGCCATGAACGCATTCTTAATGCCCAATCGTGGGTGTCGGGGCAGTCGACCAGCCCAATGCTGGCGCCTGGTCAAGTCTTAGAAATGACTGGTGTCTTTCCTCAGCTGGCGAAAGACGGTGTGTTAATCACCCATGTTCGCCATCATGGCGCTCGAGATGCTAGCCTTCAGGTGCAGTTTACCGGGCAACTCTACCGTGAAACCTTATGCTTCCGACCTCCTTTACTCCCTCGGCCTATCATTGCCGGAACATTGCCCGCGCGAGTAGAAAGTAGCGAAAAAGGCGATACCTATGCGTGGCTCGATGAATTCGGGCGCTATCGAGTGAAATTGGATTTTGATAGAGAGTCGTCTGAGGCGGGATTTGCTTATTTATGGCTACGTTTAGCCAAGCCTTATGCAGGTGATACCTATGGATGGCATGCACCTTTATTGGATGGGACTGAAGTGTCGGTGCAATTTGACGGTGGTGACCTTGACCGACCGTATATTGCTTATGCGCAGCATGACTCTGAACATCCCGATCACGTAACACGCGATAATCATACCCGCAATGTGCTGAGAACCCCAGCCAATAACAAACTGCGCATGGAAGATAAGCGTCAGGAAGAACATATCAAACTGGCGACGGAGTATGGCAAGACCCAACTCAATCTAGGTCACTTGGTTAATGCGCAGCGAGAACAGCGCGGAGCAGGGTTTGAATTACGTACTGACGAACACGGTGCAATCCGCGCAGGAAAAGGGGTGTTTATCAGTGCAGATGAGCAATCAAAAGCTCAAGGGGATGTACTGGACATGACCCAAGCGGTGCAGCAAATCCAGCAAGCTAACCAACAGATGCAAACATTGTCTCAAACAGCGGAAAAAGCGAGTGCACTCGCCGCAGATGTTCAATCGCAAATCGACCTCTTAGATTCTCGTTTACAGCAGTTACAATCCGCCGTGTTACTTGCCAGTGCGCCGCAAGGAATTGCATTAACGTCTGGTGAACACCTTCAATTAAATAGTTTAGGTAACACGATGGTTAACGCAGGGCAGCATCTTGATATGGGCGCGATGCAAAACTTATCCGTCGCTGTTGAAAAAGCATTAGGGTTATTTGCACACAAAGAAGAAGTGAAAATCATTGCAAACCAAGGCGCTGTGGAAATTAGTGCCCAACACAATACGATGGAGTTGTTTGCCCAGCAGCAAATCACCATCACCAGCAGCGAAGATGAAATTGTGATATCGACACCGCAAACCCTGACCCTTAACGGCGGCGGCTCATACCTAAAATTGAGCGGACAAGGTGTTGAACATGGTTCATCAGGCGATTACATCATCAAAGCCGCGAATTACCTTGTTCCAGGATCTGGAAGCGATATCGCATGTGAAACATTGCAGTTTGATGTGACGGACATTGAAATACAGAAGTTAGTGACAAAGCACCCATTGCATGATTAAGGGGATGGTTAAAAATCAACGAGTATTTAAGGAATTGTAATGGCAGATAAAAACAGTAATACAACTAACGGTACCGTGTCGAATCCAGAAAAAAAGAATACTGAGAATAATAAAATTTTGGGTAACAAAAATATAAAGATTGTTTTTCCTATCCCTAAAAATGAACGTGGTCAAGAATTTTCAAACCTAGATGAAATCATGGCGCATGTGAGCGGGGAATCGACAGGGAACTACTTGTTGGGTCGTAATGGAATGTGGCACAGCGGTATCCATATTACCAATGCGACTACGCCTTGGTGTGCCTTAAGTGGTAATGCCATCACCGAAAAGGCGAGTTTCCCTATTCCTTATAAAGGGCAGCAAGCTATTCGCTGTATGGCGGATGGAGAAATCGTTGCCTATAGAATGAATAAAGATTATCTACCTCTAGGTTGGAAAAACGGTAATTTAAATTTATCTGGTTCATTTGTATTGGTGCGCCACTATATCCAACCAGGTGAAACACAAAAGAGCGGACTGCACTTTTATACCCTCTATATGCACCTTGCTCCATATTCCGCCTATCAAGCCAATCCCTCATGGATTACACAAGATAAGCTGCCGACTTATTCACCAGAATGGAAAGCGGTTGCTGGCACGAATACTTATAAAGACCAGAACAAATTAGACGCGCTACCAAAAGGCTCCATTGTTTCTTGGGATAAACATGATAGTCAACGCCAGCTTAAAGCAGTGAATGGGCGACTTTATGGCTTGGTGACAATTGAAAAAATAGCAGGCACATCAAAATTAAACGTGGGAGACCAATGTTGGACGTTGGTGGATAACAATAACATTTTGCCTGAGATAGAGCCGAGTTGGTGGCAACAGTTAGTCAGCCCTGCCAAAGAAATGATGCAATTTGATAAGGTGGTCAGTTTAACGACACCAACAACCATTAAGGCAGGCGATAGTATTGGCCATATGGGCTTCTATCAAGCGCCTAAAGAACAAGGGATTGATTCACGCTATCAAGTCCATATAGAGTGTTTTAGTGCCGATGACAATTTGCCTCAATTTTTGCAAAATCCAGAAAAGATTGGGCATGATAAGCCCCTGTATTTAAAATGTTTGCCCGATTTAATGCTGTGGGACAAGCAAGGTGATGATTTTATAAAAACAGAACGCGTGGTTGAGTGGGAAAAAATATTTAAACTGAGTGAGTTAAAAACAGAAAAAGGCAAAGATAATAAAGAGTTTTACTTGCTACCAGAATATTTAGGGGCAATACCGAAAATAACGTTAAATGAGCTCAACGAAACTGACAAGAAAAAATTACAAGAGTCAGCTTTCGGAGCATTAGGCAAAAAAACAAATGAGCTCGGGGCTATGGGGCATCAAGACCAACTTATTAAAGAAAATATCGCCCAATACTCAAAATTTCTTTCCCAATGCGACCTTGCAGAGTTAGGATTTAAAGCCTTAGTTGCAAATGCAGATGCATTTGACCACTTAAATGGTCATGTGCAACCCCAAGTCGAATTTATCAGCTCAGTTTATGAAAATATTAAAGCCGAAATCACGGGTTCCTCTGTGCCGCAAAAAGGAATTATCGCCCATAATTATCAGCGACTAATTAATAAGATTAAATCGGATAAACAAGAAACTTACTCACCCGAGGAATACCGCCGCGCTTTTCATAACCCGATGTTTTCCCATATCGTCAATAAAACCATAGTCAAACACCCTAGTGATTGGTATTACAAGAAAAGCGATAGTGTTTGGCAAAAATTTTTAAATATACTCAGTGAAGAAGCGCCCTTATGGCGTTCTTACAGCGAAGAGTTTCTTGATAGTATGGTTTGGATGCAGGATGTGACTAATGAAAAAATCGGTCCTGAAGTGTGGCATATGCATCCGTTAGTTTTTTTATCGGCAATTAAAACAGATTATGAATGCGTCAAATTAATATGGGGTAAAACTGTTTCAGAAAAACTTGGAAACACCAAAGGATGCGAATTTAGACGAAAAATTTTACGAATCTGTTCTGAACTATGGGGGGAGGAGAAAAAGTATGATTATGCCAATGTTTTAATGGCGTGTATTGCAGCGGAAACATCAAGAACGTTTTCATCTTCAGTGATAAAATTACTTCCATATACTGATTCAAGTGGAAAAACAAAAAAAAGATATCAAGGAGTACCTAGAGAAAATATAATCTCGGATCCTTCGATTGCTAAAAATAATGCCGTAGGTCTAATTCAATTTACAGGTGAAGCAATAACTCAGATAAATAACATTAATAACAAAAGATATACAAAACAAGATCTTGCATTAATGGATGAATTGGAGCAACTAGATGTTGTGAAACTATATTTTCTCTGCAATAAATTAATATTGAACAGAGTTAAATCTCCTGAAGATATTTATTTGTATATTTTTTGTCCTGAAGCTGTGGGTAAAGATAACGACTACATTATGTACAGTGTAGAAAAAGACAAATTAAGTGGAAAAAACTTTTATGAAGCGAATAAAAGTATAGACACAAAAGACGGTAATAGTGATGGTAAAATAACAAGAAATGAGTTGCTTGTTAGATTAAATAGACTTATATCGGAAGGCCAACAATTAATAAATAATTGTACATGCTTCGCTGAACAGGATAATACAATAAAAATAAAAGAACCTAGTGGCGTACACTGGGTTAGTCGATTTCCGACAAGCGTCGATGTTAATGACTTGACACCTGATTTTTCTTCCTCTGTCACCCGCTTTATACAAGCTATAAGAGATGCAGGGGGAAATGTAAGAATTTCTGCCACATTCAGACCACCAGAACGCGCTTACCTTATGCACTATGCATATGCCATCTCGCGGGAAAATTTTGACCCGAGTAAAGTTCCAGAAAAAGAAGGAGTCAATATTGATTGGACGCACAATGGTGATTTAGCATCAGCAAAAAAAGCTGCGCAGCAAATGGATAGGGCATATGTCATTAAATATAAACCATCATTGACCTCTAGGCACACCCAGAGAAGAGCTATTGATATGACGATTACGAATATAATTGGAAAAAGCTTGATTAACGGCAGTGGTGCAAACGTTCCAATTAAAAATTTGAAAAATCTTTTTGATGCAGGGGCATCTTTTGGGGTCATTAAATTAGTTGTTGATGAACCGCATTGGTCGGATGATGGTGCATAAATCTTTTATTAAAATGGGAGTTTAATCATATGAACTATAAACTATTAATTATATTATTATTTAGCGGCATGACTTATGCGATGAATGATAATTCATTAAGCATTGGTTTTTTTTCCTATTCACCAAATGAAAAAATACTGTACTCAACTGAAAATGACTTAAACAATAAAATGGTTACAGCTTGTGTAAATAATCAATATAACAACAGTGAATTTAAGTGTTACAATATGAATGGGAATGACTTTCAAAAAACCGAAAAAGGAAATGATGGATATAATTTGATAAATAATTTACCGTTAGTTAAATATAATTACAAAAAGAAACTACATGACGATAGTGATGGTATATTTTTTGCCTATATTTATGATAAGGGTCACAAGGTGAAAATCCATTTCACTGCCCAAGATCCATCAAGTTTCACTGTAAATTATAATAATCACACTTTAAAGCTTGCGACTTGCTTAAGCACGGAAGGGCTTTACTTTTATGATAAAAATAAGCCTAACAACCTTAAATTATACTACTATCTCGGTTACGATGTTGAAAGCAGTTGCCCTGAATATTTATATTCAGTTCAATAATCATCTTTCTTGAAGACATGTATATTACAGCTTAATATCGAAGTCTTTTTGCGAAAATTTCAAGATAAGGAAAATCATCACATTGATGATTAAATGGTTGAGGTGATTTTGTCAATTAAATTAGTGTACGATACAGCAAGGTTAGGTATAAGCGTCAATCTAAAGTCAAGCGTGTAATATATAATAAATAACGTAATTAAAAAGGAATAGCAGGTTGCTAAATAGAATTTATACAGCGGCATTATTAATGGCCGTCTCTTTTTCATCTTATTCGGTGCAAAACATCCACGGTGCGTACTCATATGAATATACAGGTGAAAAATTAAATGATGGTAACACATCTTTTATTAATTGGACGTTCAATTTTATTGACAATAGAACGGCAAAATTATCCATATCATCTTGGCATGAACTTTTTCGGTGTGATGGAAATTATGACATTCAGCACAATAAAAATGAAATTGAATTGATTTACAATAAAAATAATGAGGATGAGTGTGACGAAAACCCACCACAATTTACCATTAAAAGAGCTAATGGTAAATATTTTGTCAAAAGCCCATTATTCTACAACGATGTTTGGCATCCCTTGGAAAAACTGCCTAAATATTAATGCAAAGAAAAATCAGTATTATCCATAATGGCATCGATATTAATAAGGCTCAGTAAAGCATTGTTTAAAATCATATGAAATAAATATAGTGAATACACACTTCGTTATTAAATAATTCAGTCAGATCTTTAAGGACTAAACCATGCAACAAATTATTCGTAAAGGGGATAAAACCACCCACGGTGGCACCGTGCTAACGGGCTCTGATACCATGAAATTCGGGGGCATTGGGGTGGCACGCAAAGGCGATCAGGTTTCTTGCCCGAAAAAAGGTCATGGTCCCACGACCATCATTGAAGGCAATCCTAACTACCTCGATAACGGGATACCTGTCGCTTTTCAGGGGCATAAATGCGGTTGCGGCTGCACCTTAATCAGCTCCTTTTCCCCTGCCAAGGTAGGCTGACATGCCTGTTTGGCTTAACACCATTCCGCCTGCTGCCACGAAAGTGCCTCGTCCTAATACACGCCGCTGGTTAGTGGCGTTATTGATTATCGTATTTATGGGTTTTGCGCTGACCTTATGGTTTTGGACAAAAGACAGAACGGGATTAATTTTTTGGTTTACTGCCGTGGGATTACCTATTTGTGGTTGGGGTTTAGCCTTCGGTGCGCGGCGGATGGCGTATAAAATGCAACAGGTGGCTGCAAGCACGTGGAATGACGAACGCGAAACACTGATCCAATCTGAAATCAAACGCGGTCAGCGATTCGCCTATTTATTGGATGCTTATATTGAAACGCCTGCGGGGCAAGGTGCAAATCGTAGCCTTGAAGCGATCAACAAATCGGTTCCCTTTGTGGCGTTACAACCTTCTCGTTCAGGCTCTCAGCCTCTTCGTTATGCGCCTTTAGCTGCGTTTGACCAGCCAGACTCGATGTTGATGCTCACCGACTGCATCAATAACATCGCAGTAAAAATTCAACCGATATTACAAAAAATCCCCGATGATATCCCTTGTTACTGCGTATTGGAAATCGATAGTGCGTTACAGCCACTAACTGAGTCAATCTTGTTGGAAACCTTAAAAAAACAAAGCTCACACGTTTTTCGTCTTATATCGGGGCAAGGACTAGAGGCCATCGATGCATGGTTAGATACCCGTTGGGATATTCCTTCCCTATTACTGATTGTATCTATTGGATATAACTCGAAGCCTGTGGATGATGACGGTGAGGCCATCGGCTGTATTCTCTTGAGCAATCGACCAATCCACGATATCCCTTGCACCACTCGCTTTCATCGCCCAGAAAAAAGTGGCCATGACAATCTGTCTCAAGGTTTATCTCAAGCCATGTTATGGGGAAATGTCCCCCCTGAAACGATCTCTGCGGCATGGGTTGCAGGGCAGTCAGTAGACGAAGAGGGGGACTGGAGCAAAGCCTGCGAACACAACCAGTTGCAATTTAGCATGAGCAAGGCCAATAAAATGATTGACCCGGTTCTAGGGAATACAGGAAAAACGGCGCCTTGGATAGCCACGGCCTTAGCCGAGGCCAGTTTGAACCAAGACAATGCTTCTGCTGCCCAGCTGATAGCAATTCAACCTAAGCACGAAGATGACGAAATTTGGATAACGGTGATTTCACGCCAAACAGACAATAATAAGGAAAGCACAAGACATGTCTAAGGTGAAAGTAAAAACATTGATGGGTGCCACCGCCGTCGTGTTGATTTTTTTAATTATCATTGTGGCTTTCTTATTTTACGCTTTTCCTGAATCGATGGCGTCATCCCTCGGATTAGGCCCTTATGAGGGCGATCGCATTTTAACCGTGAGTTGTTTGGTCGCTGTATTCGTTCTGCTATTGGGCTGGATCACCGAAAAGCTGTTTATGCTCTCTGGAAAATCCGGGCTGTATGTTCAATGGGGTAAAAATAAGCAACAGCAATTATCAAAAAATGCCTCCGTGATTGGATTCGATGACGAGCAGGGTGAGGCGGTCATTGATGCCAATGCGATACAAGATCACCTTCGATTACGCTATGGGCGCTTTTGGCGACGCAAGGTCAAATTATTGTTGGTTCAAGGGCAAGATGCGGAGATTGAATTCGCGACCCCTGGATTAAAGCAAGAGGGTTGGCAAGAACAGGATGGCGTGGTGTTATTTTACGGTGGAGCACCAGAACAAAGTTTAAGTGATGAGTATCTTTCATCAATCCAAGCCGTGAGCCCAACGCGTCCATTAGATGGTTGTGTTCTTGTGTTTGACTTACCATCTCTGCCTACGCAGGTTGAGCGAGATAATGTTTTACGCCGCCATCAACAGCTGTCTTCATCGCTGGGTTGGCGTGTGCCCGTTTGGTTATGGTTAATTGAAAAGTCGCTATGGAAGGAAGAAAGTGGCACATCATCGCCCATTGGTGCTGTTTTTCAGTCAAGGGCAACACCTGAACAGGCCGTCGCAGATTTAACTGACTTAGTCACATCTTTGCGGGACGCGGGCATGGAAGTGCTATTGCAATCACCTCAGCAGAGTTGGCTATTGCGTATCAGTGAGCAGTTACAAAAACAACTCCAATCTCAATTGGGAGCATTACTCCAACACATCATGGCAGGGCATGCTTCATTACAGGTTCAAGGGGTGATCCTCAGCGCGGAGCAACGCTTTCCTCACCGCCAGAGTAATGCGCTTGGGAGTTCATCCGTCTGGCAAACCTTCTTCAATACCGCATCCGGCCTCAAAGCCAAAAAATTAGGTTGGAATGCAAGGCAAGCCGCTCAGGTTACCATCCTCACCTTATTATTGTTGTGGTGTGCAGGCGCAATCACGTCATTCATCGTGAACCAAACCGCTATTCGGCATGCAGAAGAAACCGCTCGCATTGCCGCAGATAAACAAGTTCCACTCGGGGAGCGTTTGAAAAATCAGTATGTGCTTCAAGAAGACATTGCCCGTCTGCAATACCGTAAAACGCATGGGGCACCGTGGTACACCCGTTTTGGGTTAAATCAAGACAGCCAAACTTTAGCAAGGCTCTGGCCGCTATATACACAAAATCATCAAGCGTTAATGAAAGCCGCGACGATGGATGAGCTAAAAATGCAATTAGCGGCGTATGTCGCATTACCGCCAGCGAGCAGTGCACGGGAACAAAATACACAGCTAGCCTACAACGCCTTGAAACTCTATCTGATGTTAGCTTCAACCGACCACGTTGATACCACTTGGCTCACACAAAATCTCTTGACGATTTGGCCTGAACGTAGTGGCGTTTCGAAAGGGGAATGGCAACATCTCGCCCCATCGCTATTTCAGTTCTGGGCAGACAATCTTCCTAAGCATTCTGAACTGTCTCTCAAACCCGACATGACCTTGGTAAACACCACGCGTAAGATTTTGTTAAAACAAATCGGTCAACAAAATGCGGAAGCGGGTCTGTATCAAGAAGTCTTAAAACAAGTTGCCAGCAATTGGCCCGATTTAACCTTAATGGACATGGTGGGTGATACCGATGCACAACTGTTATTTAGCACCGATGAAATAGTCCCTGGCGTGTTTACCCGGCAGGCGTGGGAAGAGCAAGTCAAAGCCGCCATTGATGAGGTCGTCAATAAACGCCGTAATGAAATCGACTGGGTATTAACCGATAAGACCCAAGCGGTGGATAACGAGGTCTCACCCGAAGCTTTAAAAGCCCGACTCACAGAGCGCTATTTCGTGGACTTCGGTAACAGTTGGCTCAATATGATCAACAGCATTCAATGGCACCAAGCGGATTCGTTATCGGAAGTGATTGCGCAGCTGAATGTGTTAGCTGATGTACGCCAATCCCCACTGGTGGCGTTAATGAACACCTTAGCGTGGCAAGGTAAGACGGGGCAAAAAACCGAGGCGCTTGCCGATAATATTGTGGATTCTGCGGTGAAATTGCTAGACAAGAAAAAGCACGTTAAGCAATTTATTGAACAAAACCAAGCGCCTAAAGGCCCGCTGGATGACGTATTTGGTCCGATCCTGGAGATGATGGACGGTAAGGATGGTACCGGGAAAAATGGCAATCTCAGTTTCCAATCGTGGCTGGCTCGTGTCACCCAAGTCCGTCTGAAATTACAGCAAGTGAGTAATGCGTCAGATCCGCAAGCGATGGCAAAAATGTTAGCGCAAACGGTTTTTCAAGGTAAAACTATCGATTTAACTGACACCTTGGATTACAGCAACTTAGTGGCAGCCAGTTTAGGGCAAGAATGGAACAGCTTTGGGCAGTCTCTGTTTGTGCAGCCGTTAGAACAAGCGTGGCGACAAATATTGGCTCCTGCGTCTGATAACCTTAATACCCGTTGGCAAACTACCATCGTGGCGCAATGGAACAAAGCCTTTGCTGGACGTTATCCGTTCAAAGCGACAGGGAGTGATGCGTCATTGCCGTTACTTGCCCAATTCTTACGTAGTGATTCAGGGCGTATAGATCAATTCATCAAAAGCAATCTGGGGGGCATTGTCCATAAAGAAGGCAATCGCTGGGTGGTAGACCCGTCGATGAGCCAAGGCTTAACCATCAACCCGGAATTCCTCAAAGCCATTAATCAGTTGGCGGATATCGCTGACATTGTGTTTGCACAAGGTGATGCCAATATTCGATTTGAATTGATGGCGAGACCGTCCAAAGGTGTCGCTCAAGTTCAGCTGGTTCTTGATGGTCAAAAACTGGATTACTTCAACCAAATGGAAAGTTGGAAAAGTTTTATCTGGCCGGGGGAAAGCTATTATCCGGGCGTGACGCTCAATTGGCAAAGTGTGCGTTCGGGAATGCAAATCTACGCAAACTATCAAGGTAATTGGGGATTGATACGCTTATTAGAGCAAGCCGAAGTTACACAACTCGACAGTAGCCGTTATCAGTTGGTGTGGCGCACGAAAGGGGGCGAAACATTACGATTTATTTTACGCAGTGAACTCGACAGTGGTCCACTGGCCTTGTTAAAACTCCAGCAGTTCCGCTTGCCTAATAATATCTTTCTGAATACCTCCGATGTTGTGGGTGACCTTGTTGACCCACGTTGACTTAATTGATGAGAGGCTCGGTCAAGAGCCTCCGCTATTTTCATTTTTTAATAGGTTTTAGGAAGTCCTAAAATGGATGATTTGACGCTACGCTATTACGAAGCTGAATTACGTTACCTGAAAGAAGCGGGTAAAGAATTTGCCAATGCACACCCTGATAGAGCGGCGATGCTCAACTTAGATAAACCCGGTGCGAACGACCCGTATGTCGAACGTTTATTTGAGGGGTTTGCCTTTTTGATGGGGCGCTTACGGGAAAAACTGGATGATGACCTGCCTGAGCTGACAGAAGGACTGGTGAGCTTACTGTGGCCCCATTATTTGCGCACCATCCCATCACTGTCTATTGTTGAATTTGCGCCAGAGTGGCAACATTTACGCCAAGCTGAATGCCTACCTGAGGGGTTTGGCGTGATTTCAAGACCCATCAGCGCCCAGCGCACGCGTTGCCAGTACCGCACCACGCAAGATGTGTTATTACGCCCACTTTCCATTGCCAACGCCCAATTACAGACCGAACCAAATGGGCGTTCCACCATTCGCTTACGCTTTGCCTGCCCTGAAAAAGTGGATTGGTCGAAAACTTACCTTGATAACCTACCGATTTTTCTCAGTGCAGATGCGCCGATCAGTTCCGCATTACACCTTGCGATGACGCGCCAAGTGCATGGCATGTACCTTCGCCATGCAGAAACAGGCGAAGAACGTATTCCCTTTGACGGTTGGTTTAAACCGATGGGGTTTACCGATGACGACCATTTATGGCCGAAAGGGGATACGGCCTTTAGTGGGTATCAGCTGTTGCTGGAATACTTTAGTTTTCGCCATAAATTTATGTTTTTGGCGTTACAGGGATTAGAGAAAGCCAAGTTTACGGAAACGACGACCTGGTTTGAAATTGATATCGTGCTCAATGAAACCTGGTCCGCAGATTTACCTTTTGAAACGGAGAACTTCCGGTTGCATTGTGCGCCGGTCATCAATCTTTTTCCGTTGGAAGGTGATCCGTTAACCGTCAATCCACTGGAGAATGAATACCTGCTTCGTCCCCTGCGATTACAAGACGGCCATACCGAAATTTACAGCGTAGACAGCATTCACGGTTCAATTAAAAATGGTAAACCGAAATACGTGCCATTTAGCAGTTTTCGTCATCGTGGGGGCATGATGCGCCATGATGCCCCTGAACGCTATTTTCATACCCGCATTAAACGTGGGCCCTCCGGTCTTTACGATACGTGGCTGATTTTAGGCGGTAAAGAATTTGAACTGGCTCAGCTTGCCGAAAAGCCTGAGCTATTATCCATTCGTTTAACTGGCACCAATGGGCAACTCCCCCGTAAAGCCCTTGAAAGCACAGTGCTAGATAGCGTATTAAAAGCGGGTAAAGTGCCAGTGACAGTCCGCAATCTTACCGCACCGACCATTCCGTTATATCCGCCAGCGAACGACCGTTTTCACTGGCGAGTGATGAGCCATCTGGGATCTAACTTTTTAAGTATGATGGATAACCCGGAAGTGCTTCGCGGCACTTTGGCCCTATATGATTGGACCGATGATGAAATGAATCGTCGCCGACTGGAAGCCATTGTCGGGGTGAAACACACGTTGATACGCCGTTTCGAACAAGGCTACATGATGCGCGGGGTCGATATTGAAATCACGCTAAACGGCAATAACTTCGCAGGTGAGGGGGATATCAATTTATTTGGCGAAATGCTTCAGCGCTTTTTTTCGCTGTATGCGGATATCCACCTGTTTAACCAATTAACCCTTGTTATTCAACCCACAGGAAAGCGCCTGAGATGGAAAGAGAATCACAGTCAACACGTACCCGGCTGATAAAACACATTGAGCCGACGATTTGGCGTGCGAATTTCTACCGTTTTTGCCAATTACTGGAAAAAGCCGCACCGCAATCGCCACTACTCGGCACCACTAACGACATTAAAGATGATCCACTACGGTTTCGTCCTTGGCCGGGTATGGGATTTCCGGCGGGTGAACTTCGCACGGTGGAACAAAACCCGAACAACCTCGAACTCCCATTAACGGTTCGCACCAACTTTTTAGGGTTGTACGGCGTCGATTCACCGTTACCGACCAGTTATCTCGATGATATCGCACAAGGTGTGGAGGGGACGGAAGCCTTAACGGAATTTCTGGATATTTTTAATCACCGTATCACCACTCAGTATTACCGTATCTGGCGCAAATATGCGTATCCCGCGACCTTTGAAGCCGGAGGCACGGATGCCACTTCTCAATGTCTATTGGGATTGATTGGCTTGGGGATCCCCGGCAGTGCGGAGAGGATCGCCACGCCAATATCACGCTTTTTAGCCTTGCTGAGCACCATGCGATTACCCACACGCAACAGCGAAGGGGTCAAAGCGCTGGTCTCTTTGCTGGCACCGAATACTCAGGCGGTCATTAATGAATACGATGTCGTTAAAGTCCCCGTCGACGAACGAACGGGGTTAGCCCGCCATCAACGTGTTTCATTGGCAACGCGGGCGACACTGGGTAAAACCGCCTGCGACACCACAAGCCGAATTCTAATCTCCCTCACCACACACCACCCCCAAGAGGCACAAGGCTGGTTGCCGGGCGGACATTTGCATGCCGACCTTTTAGTGCTATTACGCGTGTATTTGGGGTACCGCAGCGATGCGCGCTTAAAACTAACAGTTCCCGTGAGAGTGCTTCCCGAGCCGCGTTTACAAAAAACGTCGCGTATTCAATTGGGACGAACAGGGTTATTAGGGCTAAAAGGGGGCAAGCTCAGTGATAACCGGCAATTTCTGACCGTGAATTTAGGGCGTTATCACGGTATTGAGCATGCAGGGCGACCTGAAGCCGAGCGAGGGGATTATCGTTTTGAATAAGCGCGAACAAATGAGGGATACATTAATGAAAGGAAAATTGCATCCGTGAAAAACATTAGCCAAAAAATAGTGGTGCTTGGTCTGTGCGGATTACTGGCAGGTTGCGGATTAGCACAGGCAGTAAAAGAAGGGACAGTCAGCATGAAAGACGCGATCCTTTATAAAAAAATTACCACATTGCGCTTAGATTTCACCCCGCGTTCAGGGCTAAATGCCGATGAAGACCAAACACCGCTCGCCACCATGGTGTGGGTGTATCAACTGAAAGACAAAAAAGCCGTCGAAGGGGCGATGTATCAAGCACTGTTAACGCAGTCGGATGAAATATTAAAAAAGGACACCCTCAATGCCACTTCGGTCATGGTGATGCCCCAAGGGCAAGTTTCTCTGGATGAGCCCCTCGAAAAAGAGACCAAATTTGTTGCGGTGCTCGGCATGTTTCGCAATCCCGACTTATCAGAAAACACCTGGCGTTTGGTGATTAACCGTGAAGACTTAGATGCCGATAAACCACGTGTGATTGAATTGGGTGACGGTTGGCTGAGATTGTTACCGCTAAAGGATTAATAGCATGATAGAAACAGTAAACGCTTTTCTTGCCCATCAAGCTTATCAACTTGAGATCCAAGATGCTGGATTTGATATCGATATCCTAAAATTTGAAGGTGTAGAAAAATTGAATGCGACCTCATCATGGCGGATTGAATTTACGTCAACGTTCGATTCAATCCTACCTGAGCAGGCGCTATTAAAGCCAGCCACGTTCAGCATGGGGCCAAATAAGCGCGTGTCGGGGTTAATCACCCGTTTACAATGGTTATCCACCAGCGCCGATGAGTCCCATTATGCCGTGTTGCTCGAACCTCGTTTAGCGTTACTCGGTCATACCGAGCGCAGCACCATTTACCAAAATGTCTCGGTCATTGAAGTCATTGAAAATGTGCTGCAATTCCACGGTTTTGAAGGGGCAGATTATGAGTTTAAGTTAGAACAGCAATACCCCGAGCGAGAACTGATAACTCAGTGGCGTGAAACCGATTTAGCCTTTATCCAACGTTTACTCGCTGAAGTCGGGGTTGGTTATCGCCTTGAATACTCGGCAAAGACCGATAACGACAAAGTGCTATTTTTCGACAGCCAACTCAATTACCAATTTGGTGAAAAATTACCGTACCAGCTGCCATCCGGTCAACACGATAACGGGCAACTTTCGGTATGGGATGTGCAACTGGCTCATCAAGTGGTGACAGGCAACGTCACGGTAAAAGACTACAATTATCGCACCGCACTTTCGCCGATGGAAACGAGCACGCTGCATCCACTCAGTAACACAACACTGGGTGATGAGTATCACTATGCGCCGCCTTATTTGAGTGCCGGGGATGAACACGCAGAAACCCTCGACGCCGAAAGTGGCGCATTTTACAGCCGCTTGCGGCAAGAGCGTTTCCTCAATCCCTCCGCTGAATTTGCACTACAAACCAACGCCTTTTACCTGATGACCGGCAGTGTGTTGGAGATTGCAAATGTCCCTATTAATGAACTGAAAGACGGCGTATTTATCACGCAAATCACTTACCATGCGGCCCGTGATGTGTCGTTACAGATGACCCTCAAGGGCATGCCGTACAGTGAGCAATACGCCTATCGCCCTGCTGAAATACCGCGCCCGAAAATCGCCGGAACCTTGCCAGCCCGTATTGAAAGCCGTAATAGCAACGATATTTACGCATGGCTGGATGAGCACGGGCGCTATCGCGTTAAGTTGGATTTTGACCGCAGTCAGAGCGAATCCGGCTATGCGTATCTTTGGTTGCGTTTAGCCAAACCGTATGCGGGGGAGACCTACGGATTGCATGCGCCGTTGATTGCCAACACTGAAATCGCCATTGCCTTTGATGATGGGGATATTGACCGACCGTATATTGCGTTTGCGTTTCATGACTCAGAACACCCTGACCATGTTAACCGTGATAACCACACCCGCAATGTACTTCGCACCCCCGCCAACAATAAATTACGCATGGAAGATAAGCGGGAAAAAACGCATATCAAGTTAGCGACGGAATACGGTAAAACGCAACTGAATCAGGGGCATCTCGTCGATGCGCAAGGGAAAATGCGCGGCGCAGGGGCTGAACTGCGTACCGATGAATGGGGCGCTATTCGAGCCGGTAAAGGGCTGTTTATCAGTGCCGATGAACAGCCAAAAGCGCAAGGTGAGGTATTGGATATGGATGCCGCACTTAAAGAAATCGCTCATCTTCTACAGCAGCGCGAGCAACTCAACATTGCAGCGAAACAAGCCAAAGCCCTGCAAGCGGATATTGAAAGCCAAAAACAACTGTTACAGCAACGTTTAGAGCCACTGAACCAGAGCCTGTTATTTTCAGCCCCTCAAGGAATGGCGTTTACCAGTGGTGAACATATACAACTGTCCGCCAGTGAAAACCTGTCCATCAATGCTGACGGTGATATCAGTGTGGGCGTTATCGGCAATATGACCATGTCCACAGGGGATAAGTTAGGACTGTTTGCGCGTACTGGGAAATTGGGGGTGATTGCAGGGGAAGGCTCACTGACCGTTCAAGCGCAGAATAATCGTTTAGATATCTTCAGTGAACAAAAGCAGACTATCACCTCGGGGGCTGATATCAATTTTACCGGCAAAAAACGGATTATCCTAAACGGCGGCGGCAGTTATCTCAAATTGGAGAACGGAAAAATAGAGTACGGCACCTCAGGGGATTATTTGCGCAAGATACCGAAGATGGCCACCGCAGGGCCGAATACTTTACCGATGAAGATGGCACAATTTCCGGCATTGCCTTTACCCATTTGTATTCCGTGTTTACTTAATGCCATAGCAGGCAATGATCCCCGTGTTGACCTTAGGAAATTTTAGCCATGGAAAATTTAGTTCAAGCGGCAAATCAATCACAGAAAAATATTTACCTGTTAATCGAGGGCGGGGCGTTTGCCGAACAGACCATTGAGCCTTTTCAGCAAAAACATACGCGTTCTCTGTATTCCCTTTATCAGCACCCTCAGCTAATTGAAGCCAAATGGGTGGGACCCTGGCTGTATCAGGTGAAAAACAACGCAGATTTAGCCGCTGAAATGGCGCAGTTTCAGCAAGTTGCCACCGTCATTTTTTCATCATTAGCGCTCAAACCCTTGGCGATGCAATTGGCGTGGGGATGCACCTTAGTAAAACCCGATCTCGAAACGATAGTGAGCCGGTTTTATATTCATGCGGTGATGCCAGTGTTAGCCCGTTGCCAGAAAGAAGATTGGCACTACTACCTGTTTTCGGGCACAACCACGTGGTGGCACCAGACATTGTCGGGCTGGCAACCGACCGATATCGCTACTAAAGCGCAGCCCAAAACCCACGACAGAACGGTGTATTTGGATGAGACGACTTGGCAGCAAATTGATGATGATCCAGAAGTCAAAAGTGTTTTAGCCCAATGGCAACAGATGCCAATGAGCCAGCATTTTCCGCCGTGCATTCAGCGGCAGAAGGTTATCCAAACTCTCAAAAAAGCAGAGAAAGCAGGTTTAACCGAAAGTGATGATAGAACAACCTATGCTTTACTGTATTTGGAAGGTTATCAATCTCTGCTAACGCAGTTGTTAGATGCTCCCTATATAGAAAATATTCAGCAAGGGAAATACTCCCTTGCCCATGCAATAAAAGAATTTGAACGCAAAAATAAGGCGGTTATTTAATGCAGTGGATTAAACGATGTAATGAAAAATCATTATGGTTTTTATTGTTACCCTTTGTGATAGCGATTGGGATATGGAGCTTGTTTCTACCAACAGCTAGTGCGGAGACATCTATCGAAGATGAAGAAGTTCGATTAATTATTCATAATTGGCAAGATAGACCTATTTTTAATTCTAGCGTAAATAGTATTTGGGGGGGAGGGGTATCGGCTTATACTTACAATCCATATAGCAATGGTATGGGGCCAACAACATGTTGCGGCATCATTAAAGGAAAGGAGGTAATAGTCAAATGGACGCTAAGCGTTAAAGGTTCACAGTATGATGCTGGTATGCGCCCTGAAAATTATCAAATGAAGGTGCTTTTGCCTGAACGTAAGGCAGGAGAGAAAAATCTTCATGTTCATTTTCTACCCATGAAAAAAATTAAATTAGAGTGGAGCTCAAAAATAAGCTCTTCTTACAATCCCTTCGATGAAACGCAACGTTTAACGGAGGAAAGCCATGAGTAATGAAAAAAGGGCAAGCACTGACGCTATTATAGGCGCGAGTAATCGAGCAAAACATGCACGCGAGGGGAAATTAGGAAATTGTTCGAAAACATTGCACATTGGCTTATTTTTTGATGGTGTAGGCCGTAATATAGAAAAAGATAAACCTATTGGAAAAGCAAGTAATATTGCTAAATTATATGATGTGTTTAAGAGATCTGATAAGAATACAGAAAATGATATTTATTGGAAATATTATATTTCAGGCCTAGGAACTCCTTATCAAGCTCTTACGGATAAAAAGGCAGGTCAGGTCGCATCGGAAGTCTATAGTGATTTTAAAGATGAGACTAAGGATGAAATTGTCAATGCTGAGATTGATGCGTTTAAAGATATTGGTATTGATACTTTATTTGGTGGCGGTGGAGTTAAAGAGATTGAAGAATTATTATCTCCTAAAGGGCAAATGAAATTGATGGGGGAGACTCTTATCGATTATACGGCCAAAATAACCAAAAAAGGCATTGAGGCAGCACCTTTTTTAAGAGATAACGAGTTTATTGCCTATAATTTTTTGACTGGGGTTGAAACACGGATTAATGATTTAAAAGAAGTCATAAAACAGGCTTATCAAGAAGCGAAAGATACAGGTGACATTCCACTTCATCGCATATCAGTTTCAGTCTTTGGCTTTGATATGGGCGCGACACTAGCCCGATACTTTATCGGCGTATTAATTAACCAACTTTGCCAAAAAGATTATGATACGGGCCTCTATTTTTACGGGGGGATTCACGGTGGTGCTTGGGTGGATATTCCTTTTGTTGGTTTATTTGATTGCTCTCGTGACACGCCTCAAAGTGATGACAATGGGCTGGACTATGGGCTGAAAGCACTAACGATAATGGCAAAAAGCAATAAAGTGACAGAGGTTGCGGTTGATTCATTAATTACTACCGTTGCAGGGCGTAAGTACATTGACCATATGACTCCGTTACCTAAGCAAGTTAAAAAGTCTTTACATTTGATAGCTGCCCATGAAAAACGCAAATGGCGTTGTCTCTATTTAACGGGCAGAAGTGGGGAGCATCATCAAGAGGAACTATTACCTGGTTGCAGTGAGGATATTGGCGGGGGATTAAGAAATAATGAACAGAAGCCCAATGAAGAACTCGCTAAGGTCGCCTTAAACAAAATGCATTTAGCTGCGTTTCATGCAGGGGTCCCGTTTCCTGAACTCGATGAACTTCGCGAGACGGATTTCGAAACATGGCTCTATTTTCAAGATGAACAAGAAGTGAAAGGTAAAAAGGCGACGGAGTGGGTTGAATTTTACCAATCAGGTCTTCCGCTTAAAAAATTAAGTTATACAGCTTTAAATGCCCATCTTGATAGCTATTTTGCGTGGTTAGGTCAGAAACATTATGAATATAAAAATGAGTTACGAAAGTTAGAGGAGCAAGAAAAAGCTGAATTATTATCCGCAGGTTCACATCAAGGTGGTTTTAATATTTCAGCTAAGTCTAGACAAGCTGCGTTCGGTGCTTCTGAAAAAATGGCGTTATTGAAGAAAAATTGGGGTTGGTTATCAGATGTAGCAAGAATGGCATGGCAGGTCAAAACACGAAGGCTTAATCCAGTCCCTCCTGATATTTTTGATAAAATATACTGGCCCGCTAAACGTCGGGCACAATACTATATCGACTGTGGTACGGCGGGATATGATAATATGCCATTTCCGATATCATATGTTCCTGTTTCAAATGAGCTCTATAGTTGGTTTATCCACGATATACAGCGCGCAGAAGGAATAGATTATCACTATTTTTATATTCGTTTAATGGAGCCACTCTCTGGGCAGTTTGCACCGGATGAGCCTGAGGTGTATATTCCACCACAAGCCCCTCAAGGTGTTGGAAATGATTTTATATTTACCGGATTTCCTAAGTTTTAAATATAGTAGACTTTATTACTTGAACTGATCCTAATAACGACATCAAAAAGGGAGCATATGTCAGAAGGAAAAATAGGCACCGCATTTTTATATACCAAAAGAAAGTCACTTTCATTTTTTTGTTATTATATTTTAACTGCTATTTTATTGACACTATCAATTAAGGTGATTAATTCTTTATTTGTAAGTGCTAATTATCGATACACTCATGAGGCTCTATCAAAAAGTATTGACTTGGATTTGGGGTTTTCCATTTCATTTGCTTATGGTTTGGTTATTCTTATCATTTATGGTCTCGCTTATTGTACTTTTTCATTACTGGAAATTCAGCGATTGCGTAGTATTGGTTACCGACATCCGATTGCTATCTGTTTCATTATGTTCTTACTGAATAGAGTATCTAATTATTTTTATACACTAGCAGGTTTAAATTGGATTTCGATTGTTATCGGTGTTATTTCACTCATTTATTTTATTGCATTGATTTTCCTTTCGGAAAAAGAATTTTATATTTCCAATAAATAACTTATTTGATTGTTAAATAGTGAGATACCCTTGGCTATCGATGAAAGGATCGTAACTAAAATGATGAAACAGTGCCAAGAATATATTTATTGGGATGACTAATATGGAAAATGATACACAAAAAGAAGTGACATTTTTTGAAAAATTTAAAGAAGCTAGCTGGGAGTTCACTTATGGCAGTGACAAAGACATGGAGCGGAATATCGTTCAAGTAGGATTAACTGCGCTCTTTTATATTGATGAATGCTGGCGACCGGAAAAGCGTGAAGCGCTAGCCAATGCGGTTGAACGTTTCATTGATGAATTTGGTGATAAATTAAAATGGGGGTTTATTGATGATGTTAATAAACCAGAAAAGTTTGTTATAAAGGATAAATTAACTCGCATAAAACGGTTGGCAGATCTGGAGGATGATGCGGCAGAGTTACAGTGGTGTTCAGAATATTATAGAGATTTTGTAAGTAACTATCAGGTAAATGCTTTTTCACCAGCAGGCTGGTATGAACATGTTCATCGTCGTGTTTCATATATTCGCTTTTTTTTGCCAATAACCGAATTGGCAGATGAAAATGCTAATAAATTCGAACAGTTAATTTTAGATTTTTGTAATATTTTGAAACCGATGCATGGTGTAGCTGGCTTAGGAACACAACAACTTTATAACGGTAATATGTATCAATTTATCGAATGTGATATTGCCCGTCATTTTAATGGAATCGATGTTACTACTTCTGTTACTGATAGAGGACTACGTGATGGTATCCGTTCGATTAACTGGTACACGATTTTATCTGATGAGTGGGTTAATAAAATCGGCGGTGAAGCGTACCTGAAGCAACAATTTATGAATGATGATATTCATTTATTACCTTACCAAGGTGGGATTGTGATAAAAGCGGGTGAGTGGCCTGAATTAGGCTGGGTTGAACGCGATCTTTATCCGAAATTGTACGTCAAAGTCAACCATGTCTTAAAACCAATTAGAACACCGTCGTTTAAATCATTTCATTTGGGCTCAATTTCTGGCGAAATTCGGCTTGATGAACGTTTAACGAAAGAATGGCAAGAGCGATTTGACTCGGAAGGTGAGAAATTGGATAGACAAGAATAACAAAATGAATTTTTTTGAAAAATTTGAGCAAGCAAAATACGAATTTACTTATGGTGAAGAAGATGATCCTGAAAATCGTAATGTATTACAAGTCGGTTTAGTGGCATGGTTTTATTTGGATAAAGCCTATACCCAAGAAAACCGAGCCAGAATGGCGCAAGCATTTCAGCTATACCAACAAGAATATGGCGATAAATTAAAGACAGGCTATTTTGATGACCCGAATAAAGTGCTGGATTATACCCCAAAAAATACACACAACTTTGCAGAGCGTATCACCAACAGTTACGGGGATAATTGTGATTTTTTTTGGTGCTCAACTGATGGTTTTGATCATACAGGGGATTATTGGGTAGGCGCAGGCTCACCTGCTGGATGGTACGAATTAGCCCATAGCAGGGTAAGTTATTTTGGCTTTTATTTACCTGTAAGTGAGTTGAAAGATACCTCGCACTTAGCTGCATTATTAAAACAATTTTGCATTATTTTGCAGCCCATGCACGGCCTTATGGGGCTAGGTGTTCAACAATCTTTTGAAAGACATCGTTACCAACACTTAGAATACGAAATTGGACAAGAATTTTTAGGTATTGATATCACAAATAGCAATACTAACAAAGGAATGAGAAATGGTTTGCGTTCCATCAACTGGCAGACATTTTTTAACACTCAATGGTTAGATAAATTAGGTGGAATAACCCATTTAAAATCAGTTTTACAGATGCAGGGTATCGCGATAACGGAATATTTGGGGGGCGTAATTATACAGGCAGGAGAATACCCCGAATTAGGTTGGATAAAGGATAATCCTTATCCTTCACTGTATCTGGCGGTAAATGAAGCTTTAAAACCAATTCGAACGCCATATTCTGGTAGTTTAGGTTATGGTTCGATTGCGGGAGAAATTCGCTTTGATAAACGTTCAACACAGGAATGGCTTGCCCGTTTTGATAAAGAACCGTATACCCCACCGGAGTCCCTTCCATCCGCACCTGTTGAAAAAGCTAAAGAACGCGTCACTCGATATACGGATGAAATTGCACCGTATACTGGTCGTTGGGGCTGTATTGTGAATGGTACAAGTCAGTTTGTTCATCTTGAAGCCGGGAAAAAATTACCTTTTTTTGAAGATAAAAAAGGTAAAAAGCACCACGCTAATTGGTCATTATTAGAACGAGATGATAAGGGCAGTGTTTTTATTGATGTGGAGGATTAGGGGGAAACAACCCGTACCGCCCCTGTCCTTCTGAAAACGAGAAAGGTGCATTTTAATCCGTTAATTACTGCATATGTCATCTTATACGCTAAGACAACACCAAGAATATATTTATTGGGATGACTAATATGGGAAAAGATACACAAAAAGAAATGACATTTTTTGAAAAATTCGAAGAAGCTAGTTGGGAGTTCACTTATGGCAGTGACAAAGACATGGAGCGGAATATCGTTCAAGTAGGATTAACTGCGCTCTTTTATATTGATGAATGCTGGCGACCGGAAAAGTGTGAAGCGCTAGCCAATGCGGTTGAACGTTTCATTGATGAATTTTGATAAGGATGTTACGGAATATTTTATCATCCGAGACCGTGTGAAAAGTCCTAGCCAATCGCCTAATGAAGCGGGTAAATCAGTTAGACACTGGGTGGCTGAATACCAAAAAATTTTGCTAAAAAAATATTTCAATGTACCGTGGATGAATCAGCATCTGAACAGCTATTTTATTTGGCTCGGTGAAAAATTTTATGAATATCGGTTGGAATTACAGAAGCTAGAAGCCCGTAAAAGAGAAGAGTCAGGTTATGTTGGTATGACTTATGGTGCGATTCGAGCTGATAGAGACACTTTCCAAGATACATCAAAAGAAGTGGCAACATTGAAAAAACACTGGGGATGGTTGGATGACGTGAATGATGAAGCTGTTAAACTTTATCGAGATTATCATCAACGGGGTAATTATTACCGTCGAGGGGATATGCGTTTTCATCATGAAGGGTTACTGAAGAATATATGGTATCCCGCATACTGTAGAGCTGAATGGTTCATGGAGTGCCAAGTAAGTGCAAATAAAGGTTTGCCTTTCCCTCGACGTCCCTCTTGGGCTCCACCTGTCGATAACGTTTTGTTTGCTTATTTTGTGCATGATATTCAGGCAAAAGATAAAAGCGAAAGTATTACAGATAACTTTTTTGCCATTCGTAAGTTGGAGCTGCCCGGGGATGAGAAGATTAGAATTAAACAGGAAAAAATTGGGCAGCCAAAGCAAGTCAAAGAACCCACCGCTTATGATCCGAATAAAAGCATTGAGCAATTTTGGGGGCAGTTGGGTAAGCGGTTCTAATTCCCTGTTAAATTAGATGTTGGCCGTGATCACAGTAAATCAGGGAATACTTATCTTTGGTCGACCCTATATTGCCTTTGGCTTTCATGACGCATTATCCCGTTCTCGTTAACGGTGATAATTACGCCTGAAATAACCTTAATTTTATTGTGTAGAACAGTTTCAATTCTTAATGAATGAAAATAGAGTCGAATAATAAGGATGAAAAGTGGAATCCGATACAATTGAAACAAGATGGACTTGTATTGAATGTTATAATGTAGAAATAGAACCGCATGGAGATTATTGTGAGGAATGTAATAAAAAATTCTATACCCAAATAGATGGCTGGTTATGGTTTCCTTTGATTAGCTTACTGTTAACGATTGTATCATCGCTATATTATTTTTTTGATTATATGATAGCGCTAGGCTACTACGGTTCATCGACAGTAACATTAAACATAATGGCGATAATTAACTGTATTAATATCATTATATCTGTAATCACTCTACATTATTTTCTTAAGCGCTCCCATAAGATCTCTTATGTTTTTTATGGCTTCATTTCTTGGAAAATACTAGCACCCATCATTATCGGTATTAGTATTTGGCCATCATATTTTAACTGGGGATTTTCAATTTCTATAATTGTAGATGTGATATATGCTATTTTTTATGGTTTGATCTGGGGTTTTTATTTTCATAAATCAAAACGTGTCAAAAAAACATTTATATATTAATGATTCAATAAATGAAGTTTTCAAAATTTAAAACATTAATATTAACAAAATAATTAGGGTGCTATGATGTGGGATATCCATCAAACTATGAGTGATTATGTATTACTAACACAATACCTTTCTCCTCTAGAAGCAAGAATTCAGGCTGGTTTACTGAGAACTGAAGGTGTCACACCTATGTTGTTAGATGAGAATATGGTTTGGAATAACCAGATGTATTCTCAAGCTGTGGGCGGTGTTAAGTTATTAGTGAATAAAGATGAATTAACAATGGCATTAGACATTTTAGAAAAATTACATCAAGGTGAGTTTGCAATCACGGATGACGGTGAACATGAGGTGTTAGTATCGCGGCCTGTATTAAAAAATAGTATCTCAGATTATTTTAATATGACGATAGTCTTTTTGCTTTTTATTACTACCGGAATAGCATTGCCGATAGCAAAAACTAGAGTATGAAATAAGCCGTATAATAATACCTGAATTCACGAACAAAATTAATCAGATGGAATTCATAAATATGAATAAATATATTGTACTCTCTATGGTTTTATTTTTTTTCTGAGCCGTCATATTCAAAAAACATTTTTCCGATTGGAACTGATTATCCAGTTAAACAGCTTTATCAAGGAGCAGTTGCAAAACAAGTCGATCTAACCGATGAATTTACAAGAATGTTTCGCACTCGCTTCAAAGCGGCATTAAGTGGAAAAATTACTTTTGCAGGTTTGTATGCAAGTACCGTTTGGGGTTGTGGTTCAAGTGGCTGTCATTCAACTGCGTTTATTAACAAACAAACAGGGAAAGCATTAAATAAATCGTTTACGGTATATTACTCAATGCAAGGTGAGGTTATTGGTGAAAAAATTGAGTATATAGATAAATATAGTCGATTAATTATAGCTGCTGGCACTGATGAAGATACGCATGAAACCTTTCGATATTATTATTTATTGGAAAATGGAGAGTTAACGTTGATAAATAAAACTCCCATTGAAAAAATTATTGATGTTCGATTTGAGATGAATTTTTAATATTATTTTGGTTTAGCTTCGAATGCTTTATTTAGCTTTAGACTGAAATAAAATTTAAAAAATATACTTTATTGGAAATACTATGAACTTTACTAAGTTTAATGATTTAGTTTTCTTCCTGAGGAAAAGGTGGCTTCCCTTAGGTGTTAAGATGGTTGAAATTAACGATCATGAAACTCATTTTTATTATGAAGGTTTTATTCTAACTCTAGCAGATTCACTGCACCCAGAAATTGAGATGCAAATTAATCCTGATGCTGAAGATTGGGGATGTGATGAAGAAGAGATGGGGATGAATTGGGAGAGTGATTATTTGTCTATATCCGCGGCTCCAGTCGATGAAGGTGTATTTATGATAACTGTAAATGAACTTGAAGAGAAAATAAAACATCTTGAAAAATTTATGCAGGTATTTTTAGCTCAGCAGAATAAAGGCTAACAGTAGGTTTAATGATATATTTTAAATGGCTGAGACTGTGTAGCCAAAAAACTTAAAGTTCAAATTTAAAATAACATTCAACTTTTAGTTAACTTGAAATTTTTTAGGGGGATGTGAACCACTTAATAGATTATTACACTTATTAAATCACTAAAGTACCATTAATGTCATTGGGCGTGCACAATATTAATTCTGCTTAGATATATACTGATATACACAACCCAATTTAAAAAATCACATCATTTTAATATATGACATAAAAAATAATGAGTTCAATATTATAGGTAATAGCACACCGCCCGATCTCATTCGAGCAAACGTCAAAACACATGAAAGAAGAATTAGCATGATGCTCACATCATACTGGTAAATCATGATCCTCACCCAAATCGAAGGAGAAATTACATTAGTCATTGTATAAATGTGGAATATAACAAATGGTATAACAGAAAATAACCAAATGATTGTTTTGTTTTCTTTTTGGATTGCGCTAAACACAATGCCTCTAAAGATGACTTCATAAACAATGGGGCTTATGATAAATGTTAGAATGAATAACAATATGTTATTGATAACTCCCTCATCAAATATGAGGAGTTCTCTTGTAACCATATCACCGCCTAATTTAAAATAAGCAATAACAAGCACAGATAGAAGAATGGTTAGAAGAAATGGGATAACTGATTTTATTGAGAACACCCTTCCCAGCGCTATTTCACCAATGTTTTTGCTATACCATCGAAAAAATAAGAATAGTAATACAAATAGTGCAATTGATGTTAATCGGTATATTAGAATAAAAAATGCTTCTAGATGCAATGGTTCCACAATATATGCCAAAAAAAATTTGCAATAAATTATAATCAAGGTTAAACCATATTACTGCCAAAGAAATAGCTAAAAAAATTTTCAATCCATTTTTTTCTTTTATTCGAGTTGTTATGTCAGTGAAGTTCACTTATTAGAATCCTTATTGAAATTAAAAAATCAGTCTGTTTTACCATTATAATAAACAGGGATTTGCATAAAATAGCGCTAACCAATTCATTAAAATAACTATTTAACCTTAACCTCATCAATTTGATTAATCATCCATTTTCCATCCGTGTTGATTAACCGAACAATTAAATGAAGCGGATAAGGTTTTCCCTCACCTAAAATTAAATCGACAATGGCATTTTGTTTGTTAATTGACAGTACTTTGGCTTTGCGATTCTCTACCCATGAATTAAGGACATCTTGTGACTTAGTATAATAGTTAGCGCCTCCTGGTATCCACGTCCCATCCCAATTACATCCTCGTTGATCGCATTCCCTTTCTATATCACAAATGGCTTTTTGCTCTGCTGAAAATTCATCTTCATCACCATAATCACATGTGATGGAGTTTGAAATTTTATCCAAAAGTTCAGGTGTAATGAAATCAGACTCATAGTTGTGGTGAAATGAGTAGTCAGAGGGGAGTAGGTCATTATCATAAAAGTCTAAAACAACGATATCTGGCGGTATAGCTGGCAGTTCGTTAGGGTCCATTACATTAGGCACTGAAACAAGCGGTTGTGTTTGTAGCCAGCCAAACGTATGTGTCCCTGTAGAGGAATGAGTAAAGCTTACAAAATAAAAACCATTAATGGGGTCCGGGTATACTGCTTTAACGCGGTCATTTTGAATTAAGTAACGTTTATTATCTTGGCAATCAAGATCTGGCGCGGAATATATGGGGGTTCTTGGATAATTAATCAAATAGGTCTGACCCATTCTTCCTTTTTGGGTGCTTGCTTCTTCCTGCGCTAATTTATTAATTTCATCACAGTTTTTTTCCTCAGAGGCTTCCACTTGACGTGTATCTATCCAGCCAAATACCCCATTATAACTAAGAAGTATATATGTATGCTCATCATTAACAATGGGGGGTTGAGTCGTATACCCGACGAAACCTAAACGGTCCCCAGGGATCACAAATTTATTTTCATAACGGCACATTTCTGATGGAAAGGCATGAAAATAGGCCCTTTCATTACCTGTTATGATAAAAGTACTCGTGGTAGGCAGTGAAGCCCTTAATGGTGTACTATCAATCAGTGTTTGGCAGGCTATTTCGCGTTGTTGACATTGCTCATATTTATCATTGTTTTGGTTGTATTTTTCACAGTTAAAAAGTGAATCAGATGGTTGTGCTACGACAACAATGGGGTAGCTCAGAGAAAGGAATACGGGCAATAAATATTGTGTCATTTTTTTACCCCATGAATGAAAGCAGTTGGCTTAAATGTAAGTGATAGGATATTCATGATTTTTCCTGCGTATCGCGTAACAACGCATATCGATTCAGTAATTGTTTAAAATGGGTATCGATACGTTGGTATTCCGATTCAGGTACCACACCTTGTGCTTGCCGCTCTTCCAAGCGGCGAAGTTCTTCCTCAAGGGGTAAACCTTGATTAAAATGCTGGCGAGCAGTAAAAATAATCGTTTTTAGTTCAGAGCCCGTGATGTAGCTGCGCGGTTTACCGTCTAATTTGTCCAATCGTTCACTCAAATGATTAAGCTGCTCCATTCCCTGAGACCACTGCCTCATTTGCGTTGCTGAAACGGCATTGATCTGCATGGCTTGTAGCCATTTATCATTCAATACGCGCACTTCAGGTTGAGTGCCAAATTGAGTTGTCAGGTAATTGACCATATTCCAGCTATATTGCTGTGCCCAAATCGGTGATACCGCGCCCAGTTCGGTTAGATAGCGGTCAATAGCACTCAGTTTCTCATTAGAAAAAGAAGTTGTCTGGTTTGGATTAGGTTGTAATTGTTGCTCAATTATCGATGCAATATTAGGTGTAAATTCAGGTAATTGGGGTAGTACTTGCGCTAAGATATGGTTATTGACTGGTGGATGGAGAATATATAATGCCCCAGCACAAAGTGTCCCTGTAAGAACGGTGCCCAAAGCGATCCCAATACAAAGTCCCTTACGATAAGATGGCTTAGTGGGAGGCGCAGTACTAATGGTTGCATTAGCCTTAATCGATACAGGTGTTGTCGCGATATTGGCATGAAACGTAGTAGGGGGGACTTTTGGTATCTGTAACGGTGTTGGTGGGATAAAACCACTGTCTGGCGCATCGGTGCTTTCTAATTGTTTTGCTTGAGTTGTCAGTAAGTTGTGCAGCCGTTCTAGTTGGGTAAGGTGTTTTAATTCTAGAGTTTGTAGCAACTGTCCAATCTGTTTGAGGTGAGATTCGGCTTGGTAAAGTGCAGAAAGGTCGGTATAGACAGGGGGATGACTTCGTAATCCAGTGATTAATTGTTGACTCAGTGTCGCCAGAATTTCAACACGAGCGTGAATTTGTTGCGGCCAGAGCCCTTGCCAGTGCTGATTCAATAAATGTTGAAGTAGAATGAGGCCTTCATTGAGGCCAACAATACCGTTTTGGTGTTGGCGAATTAAGGTAAACCAAGCACAAGTTTGTAAGTCAGCCCCGTTTTGATTGAATAAGGATAAGCACAGCTCATGTGCACGCGTCCAGTCAATATCGGGACGAGCAGGGTGAAAGCGTTTATTTAGTTCATTTTTTAGAGCAGAAAAATCAGCTAATGTGCGTGGGTCGCCGCCTAGGCGTAATGTGTTCAAATCAGGGGTCATCATCGTCTCATGCAATTGTTGGTCTAAATCGAAGAAAAAAGCACACTTGGTAGAAATTAAATTGTGTCAAATTGTTTTTTTAAATGATGGAGTAGAATACGTCCATCAGGTACAAACTCAGTACCATAGCGGATCAACCCTTTTTCATATAGTTCCACCTCAAGGGCATAACGTAGTGTCCCAAAACTATTTTGTGGCAATAACACTAATGAGAGTGACTTGATCCTCGGTTCATACTTTAGTAGCGTTTTTGATAAAAGATTCATCATATTATGAGCTGTTCCGGGAAGCCCTTGGATAAGTTTGCTCATATCAGGCAAACCATAATCAGGCAGGTGCTCAATGCTACCTGCGCGTGCGTTAAGGATACGACGGATATTATCCATGACAGAAAGGATCACCTGATCGTGTTCAGGAATGTCATCAATCATTAGCCCCCCAGCAAAGTAGCCCGTCAACATTTCATACAGCGAAGGTTGGGACATGATCATTTTTCTCCGAGTGGCTTTAAAGTCATAGTGTTATCGAGAAGAGTAAGTAGGCGAGGCTCATCAGGTAGTAAACGTTTTTTAGGAATAATTACTCGCCAGTTGTCTGTCACAAGGTCGGGATGATGGAACATAGCAGCAACCGCGACAAATTCAGCCTCTTTTTCGAGGGGCATATCGAGAGAAATCGATTCACCAGGACGAATTCGCAGGTCTTTTTGTGTAACTAATGAGGATTTGAGTACTTGGCTATCTTTAGCGAAAAGTGTGGCATAGTCGCTTTCTGCAAAGCTTTCGAAATTTTTTAGTTGATAAACACGGATAATGGTTGATAGCGAGGTGCCAGTATCATCGGTATTTAAGGCTTCTCGTGCAACGAAATCTAAGTGTACAACTTTGACTTGTTTGTAGAAAATCGCGTTTGCAGCACTACGAGTACCATCACTGACCATTTGGGTGAGCCCACAAGCCGTGAGGTTTATCGTGGCGATTAACAATAAAGCTTTACCGAAAAATGACAATAAAAGTCTCTGTTTCATGAATATATTCCAAAATTAAAATCGATAATTAGCATAATTTGTGGTGGGTATAGGTTGTGGTGAAGGAGTCAATCGCTGATAGCGCCCCAGATTTAACACAATCAAAGGGTCATTAAGGTTAGCTTGAGGGTTTAATGCGCCCATGGCCGCAGTGCGGCCTAGTTGCACTCCTTGATGAGATTGTGTGCTTAACGCTGCATTAGGTAATAATGATCTCGGTAATTTTAGGCTGAGTCGAGCATTGACGCGCGAACCAAGATAGACATGAAGTAACGCGAGTAAATCCTGATACAACTGCCCATCAGGTAGCCAGTTGCGTGCCTCATTAAGGTTATCTGTTTGTAACATAATTAAGATTTGACTATTTACATCCGTTGCATACTGGCCTAAAACGGGTTTGTTGATTAATGTCATTGGTTTTTGACAAGATAGCTTTGATAGACTTTCTTGCTCAATACGTCTCGGGTCATGAGGTTTTACTTGTACCTGAGTATCAGGAGCGAGTAATTTCACTAGTGAAATGACTCCTTCAGCAGTGCGCGTCGGAAAACGTAATGTGCCGAGTAAAGCTAAAAAGCGCGATAGTGGTGCTTGAATATGCTGCGCTGTTCCTGGGATACCTAAGCCGATTAATCCATATAAATACTGGGAAGTTTCATCTTTACCACCCGCTAAAAAAGTGGCTGGATAGGAATATTTACGCCATATGCGATAAAACTGGGTGATGAGCCGATGGTTAAAAATATCTAGAAAATCGGTGAGTGATTCAGTGCCTTCTCGCCTCTGCGCTATGTCATCAATATAGGCAGTTGGTAGTGGAGACGTTATACCATATAAGCCTAAAAAAGTGGTTCGAATACTGGGAACGGAGCTGTTTCGATATCTATCTTCAATATCCAGCCCTTTAATTTCAGTGACTGGAAATCCCATTCCGCGATGAGGGCGAAAGCGAATGGCGTCTGTTTTTGGATCTTGAGTGCTACCTAAAGGTAGGTGTTGCTGATTATACTGCTCTAGAAGTTGACAAAACCGATAGAAATTAACTAACGGAAGGCGTGCCCCAAGAGCATCAATAATTTGATTTACTGAGGGTGATTCTCTGTCCATGTTAGGCTATTTCCTGTCGGTACAATATGTAAAGTCAGTTGATTAAATAGGTGTACATCAGTATAGAGAGCAAAAAAGCGATTAAGCATTTCACCAAAAAGATGGATATCCCCATCACCATTAAAACCACTACTGTCGAGAGTGATGTCAATAGCAATACCACGTTGCAGAAAACCTTTCTCAAAACGTTCGATAAGATGCTGTTCAACATGGAGCATGGCGTCGAGTTTACGGCTGTTGAGATCATCTTCTCGCCAATCATAAAGCGCCAAAGTGCCACGTAACACATCCACATTGTCCATCATATTAAGAAAGCTAGCACCGAGATGGCTTAATACACGCCAGTGAAACCTATCTTCAGCGGGGGGATAGCATGGTAAGGTCGGTTTGCATAAGTTATGCACCCTTAAGTGGGTTTGTAAGGTTTCTTCAGTTCTATCGAGTATTGTACTCTGTAGTGATTTGCGAGGAAGCTGCCCGTTCGTACCTGTTAATTGTAGAGATAGTGTTTCGCTTTCAAGGGATGCGATTGGGGGTTCACGCTCTCCACCTAAAATTAACCAAGTGTCATGCAAACCGTTTACGCCACGCTTAATTCGCGTATGGTAGTAATGCTCAGGAGCATTGTGACGTAGCATACCTCCACGATGGCGAAAACTACTAAAAGGCACATAATGAATATGCTCTCCTCGTCGTGTGCCATGAACCTTATCGACAGCATAAATTTCTGTATGCCCATCTTGCAAGCGGCGAGGACGCAGTAAATATTCACTTTCTAATCCGTTTACAGTGAGTGGGTCGGCCTCAACATTGAATAAATTAATTACTGGAACGCTATGTAGTTTTAAATTATCTATACTTAACGGGATGTCACTATCCCATTGTGTGTTAAGCACAATATCCAACTCAAAATGGCTAAGCTCTGTGGGGATCTGGATTTCCCCCAGTCCTTTCAAGTTGACGAAAAAAAACTTTTCACGAAAAGAAAAATACTCAAGCAGTAATTGATAACCGCTAAAGGTACTATCGGCTTTTGGCCAAAGACGGTCTTCTTCGGCAAATCCACCTGGTGAAAACCAGTATGGTAAACGAATACGATCAGGTGAAGAAGGCAAACGAATATAGGTTGCTGCAACTTGCTTTGTTAGCGCTAAGTGGAGTGCATATGTGGTTGGCACATCGCCAGCCAAATAAAAAGAAATTGTATTAAGGGAAATTTGTTTCCAGTCTGCTAGCTTTGCACAGTCGAAACGCAAACGCAAAACTGAGCGACCGTCGGGCTCAGTGGATAAATTGACCTCCGATAAGGCAATTGGGTTGAGTGTTAAATCGCGTGTTGTACGGTAGCGGCATACGGTTTTTTTGGGGCCTATAGGACGTGAAAGCACTTCAAAGCCAGCAGGGATCACTGATGAAAGCTTCATTTCCTGAATATCCGGCGATAGCTCAACAATTGACAGAGATGGAATTGTTTGCAAGTAATGTGGCCATAACAGACTTACTAGTCCTTCCGTTAACTCTGGCAAATCATCATCAATTTTTTGACGAAGTTGCCCCATTGAAAAGGCAAAACCTTCAAAGAGTCGTTCTACAAAAGGATCGGGAGTTCCGGCTTTATCTAAATCTAATAACGCTGCGCGATCAGGGTGAGCTTGAGCGAACTCTTTCGCTGCTTCACGCAAATATCGCATTTCGGCATCATAGTAGCGAAGGGTTAAATCATCCATTAGCGTGACTCTCCGTTCATCAAGTTTAATAGTGTTAATTTTAAGGATAAAGTACGAGTGCTCTCACGGGGTCTAACCGTGTTAATTGAGCGAGTAAATCTGTCATTTGATGATGTAAGTCGGCTTTATCTGGGGTGTTACGTTGGCATTTTCCTCGTAGTAAATGTAACTGGCGCGCTTTGATTTCGAAAATAAAATGAGGTTCCCAATCAGAAAGGTGCATTTGTTCAGCGCGATGGTCTAATTCTCGCAGTAAATTCAAGGCTAAATCATGGCGAGCAAATTGCTCTGCGACTCTTGCCATCACCAGCTGCAATAACCATTTTTGGCGGGAGGTTTGTATATGCGGACGAGACATTAACCACGCTAAAGCGGCCTCCACGCCTTCCATGTCGGCTTGGGTTAAGGCTTCTTGTTCTAACGCAAATATGGAACCGTTATCCCCTTCATCGGTATCTTGAGTGGGTATATGGTGTAGGGATTGCATATTCTCTTCAAGGATATGTTGTTTGATCCAAGCTAATGTGACTTCATCGGCAAAAGGAGTGCCATCTTCCCAAGCGAGATTTTCTAATCCAGGCAAACGAAGTAAAAATTGTTTTAAATCAGACGCAATCACGTCCGCCCAACCATCCCAAGGTGCAGGTGATTTACTCAATGCTTGATGTAAATACCACTGCACATCTAACCAAAAATGGTTAACACCCTCGGCAAATAATCGGTCAGCTTGCTCAGTTAGCTCTAGCCAATTTTGTTGTAAATATAAACGTTTTAATTGCGCTCTGGCATCTGAGCGTGGAGGGGCAAGTCGAGTACAACCTTGCTGATTTTGAGGAGGAGACTGGTGTAGGGTATCCCAACGTACTGATTTCATCAGTCGATGACCGGATAGCCAACCATTGGGTTGGTTACGTAGATAATTCGCTAATACTTTAGCTTGGTCCAGTAACTCTCGACCCGATTGGATAGGGGCAATTGTGCTGATGCCTGAAGCCGTTTGTTTGGAGGATATATTTTCAGCAGCTTTGATATTCTGCGGAACAACAGTATTCGCTCCCCCCGATTGGGCGAGTCGGTTTTCCAATGCTCGTAGTAGTGGACTGAGGTTAGGGCGACTCGCTTCATCCCATGCCGTAAATTCTTCAGTAATAGCTCCAAGTAGTGCGACGATGCGAGAAAACTCGTTGCTATCCACTTCAGGGTAGAGAGACAAGCTATCAATAACACGTTGACCTGCAAGCCATTCAATGGCTAATTTCCGACTATTTGGGCGGCTTGGTAATAAGGTATCATGGTAACGGCGAAGTAACCCCGCGAGTAAACCTAATCCGTCGGCTAAACCTTTTTCGCCTTCTCGATGTAATCGCGCCCAAACGTAGTAAGTAACAACACGTACATCCTTACACCTGTTAGTCAGAAGATTTTCGGCAAGGGAACAAATCAATTCGGTATCTGATCCTGACAGTTTATTGACTTCTTCTTTCATGCGTTCGAAGTCATCATCATAGCCAGGATCTTCTCCAATTGGCTTTTCGGGAGTAATAGGCAGTAACCAGCGTTCCCACAACACAACTTGTTGTTCTACTAATTGATCCGCAGCAAGTGGGTTACCTGTAAAGCAGGCTGTGCGTAATGCAGTCATTAAAGGCATGTAACAATTTCCTATTAGGACTAATCCAAGAAGATTTTTTCTGGCAGTACAAAGTTGCGAAGTTTTAATAATGCCAGTGGGCCTTGGCCCATTTCAGTGCGAAGTTGATAATTGAGCGTGCTACCATCAGGTGTTTTCCATGTCACAGTATAGCTACTGGTGCTTCCCGCATAGGGGGCAACATGGGCAGTTTCAAGTAAACGAATAAAACCCCATACTCCAGGGTAATCGCCATAGAGTCGTGTTCCCGTCGAAGTCGCCATCCAAGAAAGTGATGCACCGGACGCAACTGTATCGGCAGGCCACACAAAGCGTTGCCATTGCGGGAATTGGTTATCGTAGGTAAGTTTTTGCTTATCAATCACCAATATGGTTTGCATCACCTGTTTACTAGTTCCCGGACGTAGCTCAAAATAGAGGCGTGCTTCTCCATTGGCGAAGGCTACATCGCCTAATTCAGTGAGCGTGTTTAACGCTTTCAAAAATGCGGGATTAAAGTGTAGCCCTTGCGCATTAGTACTATTTGGCACCCAGTGATTCCCTTCTTTACGTAAAACGCCTTGCAAACGAGTTTCTAAGAAGCGCTGAATACGGCCACTGTCAGGGCGCAGGTATTGTGCCATCAAAGGCAAAGAAATATTACTTTGGGTCTCTTTGAGTGGGTAGCGCCCACCAAAGGCGTTATTCCATTCATTGACAATGGCATTTTTCCATTCGCTATTGATGCCTTGAGCGGTTGGTGTCAGTAATTGTTGCCAAGCTTGGGTCATAGGTTCCACTAACAGTGCATCACCAAAACTTTGCCACTCTTGTCCAAAACTGGCGGCTATCAAGCTACCCATATCTCGTGTTTCGGAAAAATCAACGCTTTTTCCTTCTAAAATGCTTTGAGCAAAGGATTGGGACATCGCTTGTGGATCGGGGGCATTGACCACTTGCTGTAGTTTTAATCGTACGCGAGTGATACGGGTTAAATAGGCTTGCAAACTGAGGTTATCGCCAGCTTGAGAGTTGGCTTGCGGCTCGACAAAGTTCAGAATGGGAGCGAAGGTGTTTTCCAATGGTCCCGTAAACTCGGCTTTTTGGCTGATTACCGGTTTTTGTTCTTTGTTGAGAAGTTCTTTAGCTGAGTTGACAAAAGAGTCAGCCAGTTTTTCTGTTTGACGCCCAGTTTTACCTTGGTAAGCAAGGGTATTCATCAGTGCAATTACGGGGGACTGGCGAACATCGCTCATTAATGAGAGTTGGTCAATGGTATCGGATAGGCTTTCGGTATGTCGCCATTGCAGACTGTTCAAAAAGTTTAACCAGCTGCTTGAAAAATCGGCAAAATAACGCTCAGTTAGCTGCTGTTTGAGAACTTCTGGGGAAACCTCTTGGCTCAGTTCGTGCTGGCTATCACTCAGTACCCAATCAATTTCATTGCGGCGCGATTCGACAGTTTTTATGATTGCTGGCTCAATGGACTCTTCCCACGCTTTGCGGGTGAAAATTCCTGGTACAAACTCTTCAGTAGTTAATAAGAAGCTAACATCGGTATCGCCAGTCATATCATTTAATGTCATATCAGGGAATTGATGTTGTGCTTGCAAAAGCACCTTTTGATATAACGAGGCACTTTCGCTACGTTGGCCGATTTGTCGAATGAGCAACGTACGACTTTGATTGATAAGGTTATTATTAGATTTTAATTGCCACTCAGGATGTTGGAGTAGCTGCTGGGCATAGAACATTAACAACTCTTTTCCGAGTGTGTGCCATTCTCCTTCATTCATTCCTTTAGGTGCGGGAAGGTTAGTCAGAACGCTGTTGGTGAAAAAAGTCGGATCCATACGCTCTGGTGTACTCATCATTAGATAAGTTTTTAAATCTTGATACGCACTTTGAGTGGCTTGGCGACGTTCATCACTATTAGGTGATAATTGGGCATAGGCTTGTAATCGTTGCTCAAGTTGCTGGCGGATATTATCTCGCAGAGGAGGGAGTACTGTTTGCTGATACAGTGGCCATAAATGGGCTAATAGTGGCTGATTACTGTTTAGCCCAAAATGGAGCCAGAAAGGCACAGAAGTTTGTTCGCGATGATTGAGTAAACCTAGGGTTTGCTGAAAATCATACTGGGCTTTGAGGCGTTCAGTTTCCGGTAATTGGCCGTTAGCGGCGATGCTCGCGCTTTGGTAGCTCTCTTCGATAAGCTGGCGATTGGCGAAGTAAGAGACGATCATGCCCGCGCCCCACAAGGTCATGGCAGTGGCGGCACCGTATTGAACGAGACGTTTCTTATCAACACCTAAAGAAGCGGGTTGTAAAGCTGCTGCCAGTTCAGATTGCACATTTAACCAGCTTCTCCAACGGATATCAGGATGCCAGCTATTAGGTAAACGTTGCTGATTGGCGCGGCTGATCGAAGGGCTAAATGCGATCCCCGAAAAAGGCAGTGTACGTAATTGTGTATTGAGCGGCGCTAATGCAGTGGCGAGTTGTTGGCTTCCTCCAGCTTGTAAAAATTGTGCTAAAGCAAGCAGGTATGTGTGTTTTTGTTCACGTAGTAACGCTTGAGTTCCGTTAACGATTAATGCAGGAATGAGGCTTAGCAGGCTGGGTGAAAGTGATTCAGCAGACATATTAGGCTCAGTCATACAGAGGATGGAAGGGGTTTCTGCTGCACTAAGGGATTGTTGTTGATCGCTGACACTCCAAACCCAGACAGGGGCGCGCCAACCTAACGTTTGAAAGAGGTTTTGGATAGTCCGCCCCGCGTTATGAGCTGTAGCAGTATTCAGGTTGGTGAAGTTAATTTTGTTGTCTAAAAGTTGAGATGAAATGCTGTTTTCTGTCACCCAAATAACGCCATTGAGCGGGCGACGTCGACGCAGCTGTTTGAGGGTATTCAATCGCTCAGTGTCTACCGAACTACCAATATCCCCACCGTAGATAAGCAAGGTACCATCACACTCTTGCCAGATTTCTTGCGTCAGGCTAGGGGCAAGTTTTTCGACGGCGGAGTGGGAGCCGATAAGGTAAATAATAGAAAGTTTATGCAGGCTAGATCGACCGTATACTTGTTTTAACGTCTGCAACATCTCATTGGGTGTATTATTATCATTAGATTTTTTTAACCATTTATATTTATGCAGAAATGGTGTTATTGACGACAGAGATATTCGTCGTACAAAGAATAAATAGATCGGGGAAATTAAGAGTAAGACTAACCAAGAAATAACTGAATACAAGAAAATTGATTTATTAGAATATTGCGTTACAAAGTAGTCGTTACCGATTAAGGAATAAAAGCTACCAGCCAATATCACTATTACAGTAATTACCAGTAAATAACTAATAATTAATGTACTTATTGGGACAGGATTGTTTATTTTATTTTTGCTCATGACGAGAAATAACTCCAGCAAAGTGTTTACTATCAATGATATTTGAGGTCCATCCACAAGAATCGACGGAGTTTTGTATACAGTGCATAACGCCCTGTGAGATGGCTAAAAAAGGCGATGCGAGGGAGATGTCACCGTAGTAACGTGACAGGTTATTATCAACACTGTTCCAGTCGCTAGATGTAAATGCCTCTGCGCTTTTATGATCCATTGAAATAGTGAGAGTTGGTGCTGATGCTAACCCCGCATAGCGTTTTAATTGAGATGTGAGGCCAGAAACGCTTTCATTATCACAATCAATAGATTCACAACGGTGGATAGCATAATTCCCCGTATTGCCGATTAACCAAAGAAAACCACTTTCAGATTGGACTACACGTTCGGAGTCATCATTGAGGTTGCTACCCGCGATAATTAACTTTTCATCATTATGGTGATTTTCATAATGGTAATCGATAATGTCGTCTATATCTTCGATTGAGTGAATCAGCTTTTTAGAAATAGGCGAAGCCCTATATTGTTCATCAAATAAATTCGAAAAGATATTCAGAGTCGATTTTGAACCCAACCAGTAAATGTATTTAATGTCTAAATTAGAGACTGAATATTTTTTTTCCAATTCACTGAATAATAATTTAGCCAGCATTTTGTCTTTATTTTCTTTATCACCAATCAAAAGAGGGGTATATAAAACTTCTGTGTTATCATTAATTTTAGGCAGTGGTGGTACTGTTTTATTTAGAATTAACATTGCCCAATCCATCTGATTACTACCCAAACAACCAATAACGATAGTATCTATAATAGGTAAGTATTTTGATTGATAATCCCACCACATACTTTCATCTTTTTCAATTGACACAAGATAAATATTTTTATTGTAGGTGCGTATTTGGTAAATAAAGTAATAAATAGAAAATATCAATAGATATACAAGAATGGGTAAAATAAAGCTGATAATCCAAAATAGTGTTGTTTTATTGGGGATGTCTTTGGGCCAAAAAATATTAGTGATAAGCAATGAAACAGAGACGATAACAAGGATACCTTGTCCCCAGCGTTTCCAATTAATCGGGGGGACATTGGGTGGTTCAGGGTAGTAAGGAGGCATTCTCATGGTTTGATATCCATCATTGCAAGGGAGCTGACCAGTGTGCAGCCACACGCACAGCGATGCCCATCTAACGCAACAGGACTGCCGTTCATCGATGATCCCGATGTCCCTTCCACGATGGTGGTGTGCCCATGGCGGTTGCACTTCGCACTATCGCCAACACAGGCAATGGGTTTACCAAAAGCAAGGTATTTCCCCGTCAAAACGTTTCCGCCGTAAGGTTTTAATGTATCGCCGACGCGAATAATGTTTTTCATTGCAATTACCCTACCTTTAAGAGTTTATTAGGATCAACAGATTGGCTAAGCGTATCAATGATTCCTTGTGAATAGTTATACGCGGTTTGGGCTTGTGTTATTTTCAACACCTTGCTGGTATCTCGGGTGGGTTGAAACAATTCAGCGGCATTATCAATGAAAGGAATGCTCAGACCAGTAGCGATATCAATCACTTCATATTCTAATGAAAGCAGTCCAACGGTGCCGCTAATGCCTCCGAGTACGCCTTTAATGTCTTTTTGTTTAACCGTATAAATGGCACCACCAACAAGAGTTGCAACCCCAATTAATTGTCCTGCAAGCGCAATTGGTGATAGTGATTTATTGGTTTCATTACCTGAATAGATCATTCTATAGCGAAAATACCCAGCCCACGGTTCACGAGTGCCTAGCTCAAAATGCATAAACCATGCACGAGAATCGTGAATTTGGTCGTCAAATAAAGCACTAACAAGGATCAAATCTGGTGATGTTTTAACAGGAAAACCGCGTCCATTATCATAAATATTATCCCCTGACTTTTTCATTCGATCATATTCAAGGCGTTCATCATCGGAATTGAGTAAATACATGGTGTATTTAAATAATGTATCAATAGGGAAGTCGAATGTACTGGTATGTTGACGAATTTTTCCGTCATAATCGTGCTTAAATTCGGTGGCTGCTTCTGATATTTGGGTTTTATCGCGTTTGCTTTCGAAAAGGGGAGGGCCCGCTAAATTATCAAATCCAAAATCAACAGGTTCTATACGCTTTTCGTTTGTCTCTGCATCTATCACTTCATGTGTAATGATATTACCTCTATCATCAGTCACTGGGAAAGAAAATCCTTCTTTACCCATGTCTTTAGCTTTTTTTTGTAAATCAATTTTGTGTTTTTGTTCAGCTGCGCTTTTGGCTTTCTCATCTTTGATATTTTTTACTGAGATATCGCTTTCTATTGGCCACTCCTCTGAGCTTTGGTAAAAAGGCAGACTGAGGTAGCGTCCTTTTGCATAGCGATCAATGCGCCATGCAGTCATCCAAGCCATTTGGTTTTCAATGATTTGTTCTAAATGGGCTCCCAGCTTTTCAGCGGTATATTCAATAGGGGGATTACCTGTATTACCTAGTTTTAATGTCATAGTGCGCCATGCGTTAAATCGGATGACTAGAACAGGGTTAATTTTAAATAGTTGTGCTGTTTTAGGCGCCATTGGAGGAACTAGCGGAGTGTTATCAATCTTGAGAGGAAGGACCTCGGTGGTTGCAGCGCACAGGGGGGCTCCTGCTTTAAAAGCCTCTGCATACATATCGTGTAGAACAATCTGTGACAGCAGATAGTCATCTCCTTCACGGGCTTTCCCTTGGTCATTAAGGGGGTAACCTCCGCCTACGTCAGAATGCATTCCTGGGTAAACTACCTCAATGGTATTGGGTGGATAGGCTCGGTGCCCTTTGCTAAAACCCTCTTTAATTTGTGGTCGACGCACAGTATCAAGTGGAAAACATAGTCTCTGCTCATGAGCTGCAACAAAATGACGACAACAACGTACAAAGTCAGGGTAGCGTTTTTCATCGGGTAATTGTTGGGTGCCATTCGCCCAATCAAAATGTCCTGTAAATGCGGGAACTAAATGCACAATACCGACGGAAGGCACAGTATCTAAAATGCCTAAAAATTCGATGGATAACGGTAGGTTAGCGAGGGTTTGTTGGGGTAACACAGCTCCTTTGGGGGTGTCTAAGTCAAATAACTGCGCCACCCAATGGATAAATGCCCGAGCTTCAGCTGCACCCCGTGAAAAGCCGTAAACATACAGTTTAATGGCTAAGGCTTTCGGCTTTTGACTTAATAGCTCCCCAATTTTTTCAGCCTGTAACAGGTTTGCAATCACTTGTTTACGGCTAGTTTCTCCATCTAAAGGCCAGACGGTCGCCATTTTATCTAAGGATGCTCTTAAGGTATCGTTAGTGAGTTTTTCTTTGCCTGCGGAAAGGTAAAGGCTATTTACTAACATCAATAAGGCCCAATTAATGCGGTTTTCGCCCCCAGTGGCAAAAGTTAAGCCGTTGCTGGAAAAATTGTATTCGCCAATTTCGGGAAATGCGGTGCCCACGCCGGTCATATAATATTTAAAATATTCGCGCATTTTGATTTTAGGCTTATTATCATCACTGTAAGTGGCCTCAAAAAGCCGAGCAATATTGGTGGGATGAGGCGGGTTGGCAATTTCAAGGTCATTTTTTTTGTTATTGTTAGTGCCATCAAAAAAGAAACTGATATGCAAGGTTTTGCTGCAGCTTGTGCCTAAGTTGGCATTATGGCGTTGGTTATTTTCGATGTCAAAGGCCATTTGTTCTTTTTGGCGCAGTAGATAGTTAGCCTCTAGTTGTTTGCGTGAAAGTTCTAATCTACCATCCAAAGGAAACTCGGGAGGACCCCAAGCAGGTTGTGCGTTGGTTATTTCGGACATACGGCAGGCTCCTTCATGTCCATCGGTTCGTTAATGGGGTAACCATCAGAACCATAACTTTTACAAGATGTGGTTACTTTGACTTGATTGCAGGGTAAAAAATGTACATCTAAGCCACAGGCCGTTTTACTGTCATACTCTGGGATCGGTACACTGACTTCATGTTGGGTACTGTAGCGTTCGAGTTCAGCCTCCCATCGCTTATAAGCTTCTACTTGACTAAATTTAGGCATTGGCGACAATTTGCTTGTATCCAAGCTTTCCCATTTTATTCTGGCCTGAAGGCCGGGAGCCCATTTGGCAGGGAGTAGCACACAACATTGTACCCCACCGACACTAGCACTCGAGCCATTGACTGAAAATGAGGTAATGCTGCCTTGTGTATGGTTATAGCCACTAAGTCCAGCTGCCATGGGGTGGTTTGTACTGGCGGCGAAAGAACAACCGGAGAGCATCAAAACCAGAGTGCAGAGGGTCGTTGCGATAGTTCCTTGTATAATCATTAGTCGTGAGAGGGTTATTTCGGGCATACGGCAGGCTCCTTCATATTAATCGGTTCTTTAATCGAATATTCAGGGTCAAGGTTGCTATAACAAGAGGTGGTCACTTTGGCTTGGTTGCAGAGCAAAATAAATTTATGAAATCTCAAGACGATACAATCCTTTTGTTACGACTGCAGTGTATGTGATGCAGGAAGATTCTGGAGAATATAATCATTGGTATTACCAATAAAATCACTTTCATAAGCTTGCAGTGAAAGGGAATAAAGTAACTCAAAGTTTTCCTCACGAGTTAAATGGGGATTTTCAAAGTTTGTTAAAGACATTAACTTGATAGCATCACTGATGCAGCCAATTTTAGTGAGCTGTTTACTATCAATTGTGAGTGTAGGAGGCGTTAGCTTTTCAATGTCAGTAGAGAAATCACCTTGTAACCAGCTCATTTCTCCATCTTTGTCTATCCAGCTCCACATATAGGCGAGTTGGCTGAAATAACGACCTTCTTGAACATTTAAAACGCGCTTAATCAGTTCAGGAAAAATACGGGGATCATAAAAGCGTAAAATTCCGGTTCGATTTTCCCAATTAAATTCAATCAATGCCTGTAAAAACCTCGCAAGGGTATCGAAAGGTAATAAAGAAATAACCACCAGAATTCGTGATGAATGGTAGTGGTGAGCCAAAATTTCTGTTAAGAGAATTACATGTAAATCGTTATCCCATTTAAAACGAATAAGTAGGGGAGAGTCATCAATAAATGCTTCTTCTGGCAGACCTGTGAATAGGGAAAACCAATTTATGTCAGTATCTAATGTTCTCAATGCTGGAATTAGTGGGGACTGCATGCCTGCTTGGTCAATGATAATATCAATATAGCTATTTTGGGCTTGGACACTCATGGAGTGTAATTTTTCTAACCAAGAGTTGGCTAACTCTTGAGACTCATTATTTTTCATATCATTCACGGGTCATCACTCCTACCGTATTTTGATGTGCCTTTTGCAAACATTCTTTACAAATAGACTGTGGTAAATCGGGTAATAGGAAATCTTGGACTTGGGGACCATCCCATACATGTTGGTCTTTCAGATTTATATGGCTCGCATTCATACTAATATGTCGCCACTGGCAATGTGCATTTCACCCATACGTTGGGAATTTAAGTAATAGCCTTTAAGAAGAACCGAAATTATGAATGAGTAATATAAAGGTTATTTTTCAGCAATAGCCTGTAATGCTTGTCGAGTCTCGTTATATTCGGCTTCTTTTTGTTGTTCTATCATAGACTGAACTTGCTGTTGAATAAGATAAGTTGGTGAGGGACGCTGATTTGTATCAACATTAATCTCTTTTCCTGTAGATAAGTCAATTAATATAGCACCATGAAGCGGTTTGTAACCGATGCCAATCGAATCAGAAGCTAAATATCCATAATAACCATAGATGTTGTTTTGACTAACGATTAGCTGCATAGATTTACTTGATTTTTCTCCAAAATAAATCATTCTAGATAAAAAATAGCTAGCAAAAGGTTCTCGTATACCAAGTTCAGAATGCATAAACCATGCTCTCGAATCATGTACTTGGTCATCAAACATTTTAATAATATTTGTAAGGTGGGTATCCTTTTGCATGGTGTACATTTGTGGGGATATTAATCGTTGAAAAACGCTCATGCTAATAGCCTTTAAGCTAATAAACTCTTGGTGCTCATTCTGGTTTGTAAAATGAAAGACTAATTTATTTACATTCCCTTTTTGATTTTGAACGAGATGGGTTAATTCTGGGTACATACCTGAACCCGGTAAGGTATACATTGGATAGGTTGTGCATTCTCGATGTTTATTTCCAAGGTAAGCTTTTGTGATGCCTTCATATTGCTTGCAATATTCCTGGGTGGCTCGCCAAGACAAATTAAGTAGTGGCTTTTCTCGTTCCCGTTCTTCAAAATCCGCTTTAAACTCTAAAGAAGCTTCCCAAAATTGCCCTCTGGCATTGGTAGCATCAAAAAGAGGAGAACCAATACTATTATCATCTGGTTTCCAGTTATCTAAATCAGATATGACTTTTTTTTGCTCATCTCTGTTTTTTGCTTGTTCCGTTATTTTTATTTCATTCTTTGTGAATTGTTCTGCAAAAGCATCGATAGCTTGAGTAGGAAATGCTGACTCATAAGGTTGTGCCGAAATATTTTCATGTTGAGGAGCATGCTGGAAGAAATCCTGATGAATCAAATTAGCACTATCTTCGCGTGGTGAGGCATAGCGACCAATTCGCCATGCGGTGATCAAAATAAGTTGGATTTCCATGACATACTCTAAATCTCCACGAGCAAAACGTTGGGGATGAAAAGTACGAGTAGTGGAATTTTGTTGGGCTGGTGATTGTTCTGGAAGTGTATACTCTAGCCATGAATTAAAACGCTCAGTTAATTGAGCGGAGATTTCAAATTCATCCCTTATATTTGCATCCATGACTCTAAATGAATGTTGCTTTGCTAAATCAGGTAATTGGGCAAAACAGTCTGATCTAATTGCCAAAGGGGCTCCTGCATCGATTGCAGCAGCATACATATCATGTAATGCTATTTGTGAGAGCAACTCCTCACTTCCATTTCGAGCTTTACCTTGATCGTTAGGTGGATATCCCCCCCCAATATCAGAATGCATGCCGGGATAAATGATTTCCACAGTATTGGGGGGATAATGACCCTCAGGGGTTCTAATCGAATCAACAGTGAAGCATAATCGTTGTTCATGAGCAGCAACAAGATGACAACAATTTTTTACGAGTGATGATTTGGGTAGCTGTTGAGTGCCGTATGCCCAACCATTATGCCCAGTGACTCCCGGGGCCATGTTGGCAAGACCAACGGCAGCGACAGTATCAAATAGCCCTAAGAATTCCACAGAAACAGGAATACCATAGAGAGTGCCCAAAGGAACATACGACAAACCAGATTTTTGCTTTTTGGTATAAAAATTATTGAGGCTATCATGGTGGTATTTAATAAATTTATCCAACCAATACACAAATGTTCGTGCTTCTGCGGCTCCGCGAGAGAAACCATAAATATAAATTTTTAAGGCAATAATTTTAGGCTTTCTATTAATATTTCGTTTTAATCCTGCTAATAGTCTAGCAAGCTCTTTCATTGGTTGGTATGGAGATTCAGAGAAGATAGTTGTTGAGTGATAGTTTGTATTTGAACTCATTTTTTTTAGGGCAGAACGCATTTGGGATAATGTTAATTCATTACCCGTAGTGGCATGATAGAGCGTATTACAAACCTGTAGTAACCCCCAACTGATCCTTGCTTCACCACCTGCAGCAAAAGTTAACCCTTCACTGTAATATTCATAGGTGCCAATATCTGGAAAGGGTGTTCCAACCCCTGGAATATAATAACTATAAAATCCTTTATCTCTCGCTTCGACATTATCAGGTGAACATGCATGATAAAGTTTAGCAACATTTGATGGGTGAGGAAGAAAACCTTCTTTAACCGTATCTTCGGTGTCATTTTTATCATTATTATTGGTACCATCAAAAAATAAACTAATATGCACGGTTTTACAGCATGGGGCACTGTTCGTTTCTTTTGCCCTTTTTTGATAAACGATTTCCTTATCAATTATTTTTTCATAATTAGTAATAAGCTGCTCTTTGGTTAGCGCTAAACGACCCTGATTAGGGAACGGAGGAGGGGCCCAACAAGGATCACCTTGAGAGTGAGCTGGACGGATAGCAAGATACTTTGCTGATTCTTCTTCAATTATCTCAATAAGTGTTGAATTTATTTTGTTGGGCATACAGTAGGTTCCTCCATTTTAGAGGGTTCATTGATGGGATAATCAGGATGGCCCCATGATTTGCAAGATAACGTCACCTTTACTTCCTGACAGGGTAAAAAATGAACTTTCATACTGCAAGGTTCATCATATTTGGGAACCTCTACCATTTTGCTGTAGTGACGATAATTGTCTTTATGCTGTTTTATATAATCCTGATAAGTCGGGTCATTGAACTCTGGTACATCAGTGGCATAGGCATCAGGGTCAACTTCCCATTCAACCAATACTTTTTGTCCAGGTGCCCATTTAGCAGGCACCATGATGCAACAAGTACCGCCCCCGCCTCGACCATACGCGCCGTTGACTTTAAACCAGTTAACGGAGGTGCCTTTGACATGGTTAAATCCGTGTAAATTGCCTGCAAGATATTCATCTTTTTTTTCGCAGCCGATAAGAAGTTGTGTGGCAGTGAGGAGCAGAAATAATACGAAGGGTTTCATTAAAGCTTTTCGATATTCTCCATTATTTATATTAAGATATATTTTATGCTTATTTTTCATCTTATTTATACCCACATTTGCAATCAATTTTATCGGACTAAACGTCTATGTTTTTGGCTATTGGTATATAACATACCTAATGTTACTCAATAAAAGATGTTGTTGATTGCTGCTGAAGAATGTAACTGTTTAAGTCACCTAGATAATCACTGTCAATAAACTGGAGGGTAAGTTGATAAAGAACTGAAAAATTCTGTTCTTGTGTTAGTTCTGGTCGATGAAACTTTTTCATTGACATAAGTCGTGTTACGTCGCTAATACCATCTAGCATATTAAATTGCTTATCATCTAACTCAATCATAGACGACTGACTAATAGTCGCATTAGGTTTAAATAGCCCAGGTAACCAACTTATTTTTTGATCTCTATTTAGCCACCCCCACATATAAGCAATTTTATAGAAGGTTTGACGTTGCTCTAGCGTTAATATGTGTGACATTAACTCTGGAAAAATGCGAGGATCATAAAATCGCAATAAGCAATTTTGTTTTCCCCACGTTATTTCTAATTGAGATTGCAGTCTATTGAATAGCTCGTCAAAATGAAGTTCAGAATAAATAAATAGCGTTCTAGGTTTACCATATAAATATTCTAATATTTCATTGAGTAATAATCGGTGGATCTGCTCACTCCACTGTATTCTCACTAGTAAGGGAGCTTGTTCCAATAGTCCCTCTTCGGGGAAAGATTCAAATAAAGAAGCCCAAACTAAGTTATCATCAAGTTTTGATAATAAGGGGACTAAAGATTCCTCTAACCCCGATTGATCAATGATGATATCGATATGGTTAAAAGAAAGATATGAATTAATTTTTTGTAATTGATTTAAGTATGAGTCAATTGACTTGGCTGTATTCTGATTATTCACGAACAACAACCCCCATAGCACTTTCATATGCCTTTTGTAAGCATTCTTTACAAACAGACTGTGGCAAATCGGGTAGTGGGAAATCTTTACCTTGAGGGCCATCCCATACATGTTGGCCTTTCAGACTTATACGGCTTGGACTATGTATTTCAATTTGACCGTCAGGGGCAATATGAATGTATCCGCCTCCACAACCAAGCGTGATGCCATTTTTAGCGGTGACTTGAATATGACCTTGGGTAGATTGTACCGTGATATCTTTAAGAGCAATCGCATCAAGCTTATCGGCGTGTGATTCTATTTCAAAAGGGCCATTACCTGAGACTAAGCGAATCCCTTCTTTTTGCGAAAGTAATGAGATTTTTTGGCTCGCATTTACACTAATGTGTTCGCCACTAGCAATGTGCATTTCACCCATACTTTGTGAATAATGAGCTTGTCCACTTTGTAGCAAAATAGACTGCTCAGTGACTAAGCCAATTCCGTCAGTCGCATGCATCAAAACAGCAGGTGAAGCTAAGTTTTCGGCATTTTCTTGGAACGCTTTTAAGCTATCTTGCTCTGGCGGTGTATTTTTATGCTGTTTGGTTATTTCCCCCCAGTTGGCTAACTGATGATTAGCGCCTTTTAATAATGAGATAGCGGGTGCCATCGCCAGCACTTCACCACCGGCTTTGTCTTGTTTATCGGTGGTAATAAACAACCCTTTACCCGCGCGAATTGCGCCCCAGCTGTCGGTGCGTAGCTCAAAACCATCACCACGCTGTTCACGCTCGGCATTCACCAAATGCCCCAAATTGAGCTGGGTTTTTCCAGCATATTCGGTACTGAGCTTGATATGCTCTTGCCCGCGTTTATCCTCCATACGCAGTTTATTATTGGCAGGGGTACGGATCACATTGCGGGTGTTATTTTTATCCGTCACATGGTCAGGATGGCGGGAGTCATGGAGTGCATGAGCGATATAAGGGCGGTCAGGATCACCCTCATGGAATGCAATGGCGACTTCAGTACCTTGGATCAGCGGGAAATGCATCCCATACGTATCGCCAGCGTATGGTTTTGCTAAACGCACAGGCATACTTTCATAGCCTTTGGTTTTATCATCACGATCAGCGTCAAATTTTACCCAATAAAATCCGTACTCATTTTGGTGGGCATAAATATCGTGGTCTTTCGCGCTGGTCACGCGTGCCATTAACGTTCCCGCAATGACTGGACGCGGTTTAAGGGCAGGGCGCCAACACAGCGACTCTGTGTAAGGTACGGCATCAAAACGTACGGTTAAGGCCTTATCTCGGCTAGCTGTAAAGCGTAATCGCGTAATTAGAATTGGCGATTTGAAGACGGTAGGCAGTGTTGAGGTAAGTGAGTTGTCTTGAATATTTAATACTAATAATGGTGTTAGGTCTGCTGCACTACTTTCTCCACGAAGCAATGTTTGCCTTGCTAAAAAACGTTCGTGGTCGAGTCTTGCCCAGAAGTTAGCGGTTTCAGTTTCAGGGTGAATTTTATCCCCACGGGTTAAGTGACGACCTTTATAGTGGTAAACATCGCCGTAGTTGGTTTTCTCTCCATCACCGTGCGTCATGTCAGCGACAGCGGAAATTAAGGTATCTTCCGCAAGCCGATGATTATAATCTTTGGCAAAAACAGTGCTTTCAACCACTTGATGACGTAAAGATAATCCCCAAACACTGTCAACATGGTTATCGCTCAGCCCAGATGGGCTATTTAATGGCAGCGTTTTGTCATACACATAGCCGCGTTGACTATCGGTAAAATGAAGTACCTCGGTTTGGGTTTCATCTTGTAAACCAAAACGATAAAAAATCCCCACTTCACTCAATAAACGTTCGATAAACTGACGGTCACTTTCATTGATTTGGTTAATTTGTTCACGTTTAGGGTACGTTTTTTCTAAATTAAATTCGAATTCCCAACCTTTAAAGTTATGTTCACGCAGAATCTGTTCAACCACATCTGGGATAGATTGATTGATAAAGAAACGGTGGCTACGAATTTGGTGACGTAATAAGGCGAAAAAAGGCTCAATCACCAGTTGATAGCGCGCTTCATCAGCAGAGCCTGAAAGGCGACGAAAATCGGTGACCACGCCATGGACGCGTTTGGCAACACTAGGTTGAGTGGCGAGTCCCATTAAGTTACTCATTGGCGCTGAAAAAGTCAGGTTGGCATTGCGGCGTAAGAATTGTTGTGCGGAAAGATCTTGGGCTGAACATGTAAATGTAATTTGATAGCGATAGGTATCGCTGGCGGCTTCACGCCCTGTAAAATGTTCAACATCTAATAATTCATTACAGCCTTGCACTTCAAGACGATAGCGATTTTGACCTTGGAGTAGGGCTTTAGTGGTATCCATTAAGCTCATGGTGTGGCTCCCTAAGTTATTTATCAATGCAATAAACCAATAATGAAAATATATCGATTATTTGGCTTCTGCGATGATCCGCATTTGTTCGGCGGTATTTCGGTAGGCTTGTTCTTGGCGCTTTTTAATAATTTCGCGGATAAGTACGATGACTTTATTGCTAGCGGGTGGAAAATGGCTGTCATCAAAAGGTACTTCTTGTTTGGTTTGTTGGTTGTATAACCGTACCCCATATGTCGGAATATAATAGAACGCGAGTGCAGAAGTGAGTGTTACCGGAATACCCATTGTTTGCTGTGGAGTGATAAGTTTCAAAGATTTATTCCAATGATCACCAAAGTAAATCATGCGTGATAAAAAGTAGCTAGAAAAAGGCTCTCTCACTCCACTTTCAGAATGCATAAACCAAGCGCGGGAGTCATGAATATAGTCATCAAACAGTGAAATAATTTTGGCAAGTTCAGGATTTGTGATCACCCCATAAAGTTGGGGGGAAATGATATCAGTAAACAGCTTTTGGCTAGCGATTTTTAACTGCTTATATTCTTCGTGTTCAAATTGATTGGTGAGGATAAAGGCAAACTCTTCAATCTTGCCATCAAGGAATTGCAATAAATACGATTGCGTTGAAACAGTAATAGGAAAACTATGCTTAGGTAATAATTCGCAATTTGCAGCCGTTCCGATGTAGGGTTGTATATCACGAATGCAATCTGCTTGTGTTTGGCGAGACGAAATATCAATTAAAGGGGGGGGGCGCGGGGTTTCGTTATAATCGGCTGCAAATTCTAGTGCGGCCTCCCATAACTGTCCTCTGGCATTTGTAGCGTCAAAGGTTGGAGATCCCACATTAGTGGCAACCCAATTTTTTAAATCGGATTGCATCTCTTTTTCCTTTTTTCTTTTTTCCGCTATTTCTTGAATTTTTTGCTGAGTATCGTGGTACTCCTCCGACAGTGCATCAACGGCTTGGTGACCGAAATCAGCCTCAAATGGTTGTGCGGTAATTTTAGAATGCTGAGGCGCCTGTTGGAAAAAAGCCTGCTGCGTTAAATTGATAGAAGAATGAGGCTGTGATGCGTAGCGGCCAATGCGCCAAGCTGTGATGAGAATTAACTGATCTTCAATGACGCTTTCAAGGCTAGCAGTAGCAAAACGCGGCGGCAAAAAACATTGTTCAGATTGACGAGGTGGGGTATCGATTGTTTCTGGCAGAGTATAAGATAACCAAGAATTGAACCTGTCAACGAGATTGGCGGAAAATTCAAATTCGATATATGAAGCATTCGTCATTTTCCTAAAAAGATAAAACTCTTGCCACTGCGGAGATAATAATCCAAAGGTCTCAGGTGAAATAGCCAATGGGGCACCGGCATCAATGGCCGCAGCATACATATCATGAAGGGCTATTTGAGAAAGTATGTCACTAGCGCTATCTCTCGATTTTCCTTGATCGCCCACTGGGTATGCACCTCCTACATCTGAGTGCATACCAGGATAAATCACTTCATACGTATTGGGAGGATAAGTTCCTTCAGGAGTACGAACAGAGTCTAAACAAAAGGATTGTCGTTGTTCGTGGGCGGCAGCCAAGTGATAACAACATTTAACTAAATCAGATTTTGGTAATTGCTGAGTGCCTCCAGCCCAACCATTATGCCCTGTCATCATCGGTACTACGTTGGCTATTCCCACCGCTGCTACAGTGTCGTATAGCCCCAAAAAATCCACTGAAACGGGAATGCCATATAAATGTCCCCTAACATGTTGAGGGTCTTTTTGTTGGGCAGAATGATGAGCGCTACCGAGTAGTCTATCTAACCAATAGACAAAGGTTCGAGCCTCAGCTGCCCCTCGGGAAAAACCATAAATATACAATTTTAATGCCACTAATTTAGGGACATGAGTTGACAATTTATCTTTAATCGGTTTGAGTAGCTCAAAAATTCCATATATAGGGTTGTAATGGTTAAATGATGGTAGGCTCGTATCATAGGTACCGTTAGTATAGGTTCCTTCAGTTGTGCGAGTGCGGATATTGTCTAACACGCGGCGCCGCTCTGCGATAGAAATTTCCGTTTTAGTTACTTCATAATGTAACGCATTGCAAACATTCATCAATGCCCAACTTACTCGATCTTCTCCCCCAGTGGCAAAGGTTAGCCCAGAACTGTAATACTCATTAGTGTTAATTTCAGGGAAAGGTGTACCGACGCCAGGTAAATAATAAGCAAAGAAACCGGATTTCATCGCCCTAAAATCATTAGGTGCACTGGCATGGTACAGCTTAGCGACATTGGAAGGGTGTTTGGCTGCTGTATCATTGTTTTCATTATTATTGGTACCATCAAAAAATAGGCTAACATGCACTGTTTTGCAGCATAGGCTACGGTTTTTTTTAGGGAAGCCTTGGCGGTATGCACGCTCTTTATCTTCAATTTTTTCAATATTGGCTTTCAGTGTTTTTCTAGAGAGCGGTAAACGACCTTGTTCAGGAAATGGAGGAGGGGCCCAGCAAGGGTCTCCGTGAGTAACCTGCTTTCTAGCAATAATACTTTTAGCGCCGCTTATTAAAGCAATTAGATTGAGGTTGGTGACGGACATTCAGCGGGTTCCTCTTGGTCTAAAGGCTCTTGAATTGGGTAGTCAGGGTGCCAAGGAGCTAAACACGACAAGGTGATTTTCACTTCTTGGCAGGGTAGAAAATGCACTTTGACATCACAGGCTTCATCATACTGTGGGACAGGTACCACTTTGCTGTAATGGCGGTAATTGGCTTCGTGTTTTTTAACAAAATCACTAAATTCTTTTGTTCCCATAGGGGGGGAGCTAACGTATGCATCAGGGTCCACTTCCCATTCAACTAATACAGTTTGGTCAGGTGTCCATTTTTCAGGCACCATAATGCAGCAGGATGCAGTTGCACCACGACCACGGGCACCATTGACTTTATACCAGTTAACTGCCGTGTCTTTCACATGGTTAAACCCCCAAATATTGGCCGGTAGCATGTTTGTTTTTTTCTCCGGAAAGCAGCCTATTAAGCTGAATAGGGCAATGCAAAACACACCGATTATGACGGTTTTTTTCATTGGAACCCTCCGAAACTAAGAATATTTAGTGAACATTGTGGATGTCTTCAAACGTTAGGATTATTCCTTCTTCTGCATCATAACCTAAGGTGAGGCTTTGAGCTTGCTGGTGGTTAGCTTGTCGCATGAGTAATTGTTGGCTAAGTACTGGTAAAATTTGCTGGTTGAGTAGGCTGTCAATATTGCGTGCACCGGTATCGGGTAATAAACAGGCACTCACGAGGGTGTCATATAGGGTTTCTTCCACAATGCATTCAAGTTTGTAGTGGGTATAGAGACGTTTGATGACGCTGCCCAGTTTCATTTCGACAATTTTGTGTAGCGCCTCTGTTCCTAATGGGCGGTAAATTAGTGTTTGGAAACGGGCAAGTAAAGCGGGCTGGAAGTGGTCGCGCAAGGTTGGGCGCAGTAGTTCTTGTAGTTCCCCGTCTGTCGATTCAGGGAATTCTTCCAGTTGTTGCATTAATAAATCACTGCCTAAATTGGCGGTCATTAAAATCACGGTATTGCGAAAATCAATTTCACGACCTTCACCATCACGCATAAAGCCTCGGTCGAAGACTTGATAAAATAGATTAAGGACATCGCGATGCGCTTTTTCCACTTCATCGAGTAAGACCACACTGTAAGGACGTTTGCGTACCGCTTCAGTCAAAATACCCCCTTGACCGTAGCCCACATATCCCGGAGGGGAGCCTTTCAATTGGCTAACTGTATGAGCTTCTTGGTATTCAGACATGTTGATAGTGATAAGGGATTTTTCACCGCCGAATAACACATCTGCCAAGGCTAAGGCAGTTTCCGTTTTCCCTACACCACTTGGGCCGACCAGTAAAAATACCCCTTGCGGGCCATTTTCTGATGCGAGTCCCGTACGAGCGGCACGCAGTCGTTGTCCAAGCCCCAATAATGGGCTTTCTTGACCAACTACGCGTTTGCCCAAAGAATCTTCCAGTTCAAGTAGTTCGGTTTGCTCGTCTTTTAATAAGCTGGATAATGGCACGCCAGTCCAGTCGGCAATCACAGTGGCCACCGTTCGCACATCGACATCAGGGGTGATCAGTGGTTCGCCTTGCTGCACTTGTTCTAATTGAGATTGGATGTCACTCACATCTTGTGATTGGCGGCGCTGCTCGAGTAGTTCACTGATAAGATTTTTTTCTTTCTCGAAGCGCTGTTCCAGCTCCGTTAGTTGTATCGCTATTTGTGCATCTTGAGTGACTAATTCACTCAGAAGGGTTTGGTTAGCGGTATTGCCTATGGCGAGATCATCAAGGATCGCCTGTTGCTCCAGTTCTAATGCATTGCGCTTGGCTTTTAAACGCGTCAGCTCTTCAGGCAGCGTGTCGAGGCTCATACGAATACGCGCACTGGCAGTATCAAGTAAATCAACTGCCTTATCAGGTAGTTGACGACCGGTTAAATAGCGGCGAGATAAAGTAACAGCAGCTTTTACTGCATCATCTGTGATATGAACACCATGGTATTTAGCATAGCGTGATTTTAAGCCACGTAACATTAAGCAAGCTTTTTCATCATCTGGCTCATCGACTTTTACTACTTGGAAACGGCGTTCAAGAGCAGCATCACGCTCAAAGTATTGCTTGTATTCTGACCATGTTGTTGCAGCAATAGTGCGCAACTCACCACGAGCGAGAGCTGGTTTGAGTAAGTTTGCTGCATCGGCACCTCCTGCTTGGTTACCGGCCCCAATGATAGTGTGTGCTTCATCAATAAACAGCAAAATTGGTGTAGGGGATTGTTGTACTGCTTCAATGATATTCTTTAGGCGTTGCTCAAACTCACCTTTGACACCCGCACCTGCTTGCAGTAGACCTAAGTCTAAGGTGCGTAGCGCAGTAGTTTGTAAGCTGACAGGCACATTTCCCTCAGCGATACGTAGGGCTAAGCCTTCAACTAATGCGGTTTTTCCCACTCCAGGTTCACCCACTAAAATTGGGTTGTTTTTGCGGCGACGAGAAAGAATGTCCACCATTTGGCGAATTTCATCATCACGCCCAAACACAGGGTCAATCGCACCTTCACGGGCTTTTTCCGTGACATCGACAGTAAATTTATTCAGTACTGCAAGTAAAGCCTCATTCAGTGTATCGCCTATGGCATTCGGGGTTGTGTGGGCTTCTGTTGATGATGGCTCAAGTGGGGTTTCTCGGGATAATAATTGATTATGTGCGGCCAGTTGTTGTACGTTGGGACGCTCATCAGATTGAGCATCAAGCATGGGCCTTAAGCGTTGAAGTTGAGTTGCACTTAATGTCATTAGTGGCCATAAGTTATCGTTAGGCACCAGTGACGGTTGCTGAGTCATAGCAGACAATAAATGTACGCTGCGAATATGTTCGATATCTTCATCTAATGACGCTATTACCCATGCTTGTTGAATGAGTTTAAGTAGGGATTTCGATAAGGCAGGGCGGGTATGAATAGAACGCGGTAAGCTATCGATTTCAGTCAGTAAGTCTTGCCAAAGGGCGGAAACATCCCATTCGTAGCGACGAGCTAATACGGTGATATCACTTTCACCCATTTCCAATAATTTGAGCAACCAATGTTCAATGGTGATTTCCGCATGCGCTCGTGTCTGGCAGAGCGAAGCCGCGGCTTCTAATGCGCTGGCACAGTAAGGATTTAGGCGACGTAATAGCATCACGGATGAATTGTCCATATTCTCTCTCTCGTATTGGGGGGAAAAGTTTTTTTAGGGGCAGCAAGGCATGCTACCGCCCCTAACCGTTAACCGAGGTTCATTAGGTATCAAGATAAATTGTGTGTTGTGTGTATCATTGGGGTGCAAATAAGCACAAAAAAGCAGGCGGCAAGCGCCTGCATAGATCATTAAGCGGTTGCACGCTCATTCCATGAGTCGGAATGAATGATGTTGCCGTCTTTATAAGTCCAAGTGATTTTTTCGTAGCGCAGCTCAATCTCTTCTAAGTGATTGTGCTTCTCTTTGTTTGGGTCTTTGATATCGTGCATTTTAGGCGCGACTTTCACGACTTTGACGTTTTCTAGTTTAGTGTTGAAATACTCAACTTCTTGCCCTGCATCATCAATGCGGTACCATTTGAATTCAGCCTCTTTCAAGGTTTGACCAGTGGTGACCGCTTTGTACAGATACGGGCTGGATGCATCAATTTCTTTCACAAAAATGAATGGTGTATGGATACGGGTTCCAGTTAACTTACCAGTATTATTATCGGTTGGTATGTATAGGTTATGGTCTTGTGCAACCACTTCAATGCTACCTTCACGATCTTGTACATTAACAGAGCCCTTGATATCCGCGCCACCGTCATCTTTTAGCCATAAATAAACAGGAATAGCCATTGTTATTTCTCCTTTTGGGTCGAATGTGTGTCATCGTCCATCGATGACACGATTTGAGTATTTGTTCCTTGACAAGCATCAGCTTGGGGGATCAAACGAATTTCAACGCGCCGATTCTTTGCTCGACCTTCAGCAGTCTGATTATCGGCAACGGGGTTATTTTGACCGTCTCCTCGAACGGCAAAACATGCTGGGCTGATATCACTGGTAGAAATCATCCAATCCCTGACGGATTCCGCACGTTTTAAAGACAGTGTTTGGTTAAGTTCAGCGTTTCCAGTGTTGTCGGTATAGCCGGAGACGACAATTAACCAACCGGGCTTCGCTTTAATATTGAGTAATGCATCTACCAAGACTTTAGTGGCGCCTGCTTTGAGTGTGTATTGGCCCACATCGAATAACGCTAAGCTGTCAAGCGTAACCACTTCTGGAGCATTTTGAATAATGGTAGGTGGTGATGGTTGTGGTGGTGCCCAACTACTTAATAGTGAGTGCAAGTAAGGCAACATACGATCACCTTGGTATAAGGCGAGAGAATAAGACGTTGGGATTCCCTCACGCGCCCAACTTGCTAATTGAGCCGCATCATCTTGCAGTTGCTGGTAAGCAGTCATTTTAGGGGGCAATGGGGTATCGGATAACTGTAAAAAACGCGTTATGTCTTCCCCTGTATGACGAATTAATTGCTGATTGTGGTAGTAACTACCAATTAAAGCGCCTATTAAGAAAATGCCAAAAATAAGTCCAGTCATACCGACAGTTTTCTCTGTACGACTTAAACTAATATCATGATGTAAACGGCGTAACATGACATCGGGTAAAGGTAGTACGTCGACTTTTTGAGTAGAGACAACGAGTGGTAGCGAGGTTTTCGCTTGAATGAATTGTTGCCATAAATTATTAGGCTCACTCGTTACATCAATCCATTGGATTGCCCATGCAGAGGGCGTCAGTTTAGGAGCGCCTGTTTGAGCTAAAGTAAACTGAGGAACTAAAATCTGATTTAACCAATGCTGTAAGTTATCAAGCCATAAAGAAAGTTGAAGGCGTTGCTCAGAATGACCAATATGTGTAGGTAACCATGCAGAGTATGCAAGGGAAATAGCCCCTTCTTGTTCTACTTGAAACTCTGTTTGATGACTGAGTAAGGTCATCCACGGTATCTGCCCATCACTAAGAGAGAAGATATCTTCAGATTGTTGTGGAAATGTCAGGTAAATAGTAACCCAAAACGGGAGTTTTACCCCTGTTTTTTGGCGACCTTCACCGATGGCTCTACGCCAATTGAGGGCGTCTTGAGTGAGTGTTTCTTGTTGGGTCAATTGCTGCGGTAATACAGCATAAAGTAATGACATTTGCCCTGATAATGAGGGAGCATATTCCATCAATGCTACTAGTAAGTTAACGAGCTCTGGTGGATTAGGAACACGAAGGTACCAGCCTTGCTCGGTTTCACGATGCAATTGCTCATCAGGAAATAGTGCTTGTGATTGCCCGCATACCAGAATGACGGGACCTTGGTAATTATTGGCAGGAAGTACATCATGATAGTTATGCTGAGTGGAAAGCGTTTGCGCCCGTTGTTTGTATTGCCAAAATAGTACCCCGCTAGTGAGTACGAGGACTAAGATGGAAACAAAAAGGGTGACAGTTTGCCCAAGGGACCAAAATCCCCAGAGTAACCACAGAAAAAGTCCCATCGCAAAAAGCGTTAGGCATTGCTTAATTAGATTTTGCATGCCTACCCTTGTATCATCCATTGTTGCAATAATTGTTCTAAGGATGTACTGAATCCCCACCACATGGCAGCGAGCACAAGAATACCGGCGACCCAGCCAAACCAGTAAAGTCGGCGACGACTGAAACGTAGCTTTGGCTTCACCACAAGCGGAAGCTCTGACGAAATTAAGTAATCGGGTAGTTGGGTATTGAGCTGAACAACAATACGCTCACGTTCAGGTGCATCTATCCGGCGAAACTTTCCCACAAATCCAAGTGTAAGCACGCGATGAAAACACAGTAATACATCTTGGTTTGGCGTGGTTTCATTTAAGATCTCACGTAGGCGATCCCATAGTTTATCGCCCGCCTCTAGTGTATTGAAATAACGAGCTTGTAATGGGGATTGGAGCCAAGTGTTATAGCCTTCATCTTTTTGCTGACGGTTCATCACACTTTCGTCAATCAGTGCACATTGGGCATATTGCATGTGCTCAATAGCGGCTTCCGAATATCCGAGCTCAAGTAATTTTTGTCGAGTTTCATCGATTAATTGGCAGACTCGACGATAAAAACTATCACCGTGGGCGATAGATATTCCTTGATGAAGTTGACAGACCATCAACCAAGTTGGCGCAAAGATCATATCAATAGTATGGTGTGATGTAGTTTTATTCATGAACGAAGTACCGCAAATAGCTCTAATTGAACATCACCTAATGTACTGGGGACATAAAAAGCACACTGGCTAGAGGACAACATGGCTTGACCCTCTGGTGTTTCAATATCTAACGCGAAATATTGATTTTCTAAGCGAAGAGGAACTGCCGTTGGCACATGGCTAAGAGGTTTTAGCGGTATACCATTTAAAGCAATATTCACTACATCCGCGACATCGTCATAGCTACCAGCTTTGCACAGGAGAGGGAACTGGGCGATTAATAAATGCGCAGGTAAGGAGGAGCGAACAGATAAATAAAAATCGGCTTCCTCACGTAATCGACCATCATGGAGTTGCCCTTTCCAGAATGGACCTTCTTTTATCAGTTCAATATTGATGACGCGAGAAGGTAAACTGGCTTCAAGTAAGGTGTTTAATAGTGTAAAAAGTGGTGGGAAAACCTGTTCAGGTTGATCATGCTTATACAGCGGAATATCTTCCAGCTTACTTTCTAATGAGAAAGTTAATAAGCTTCCAGCTAAACGAGCAAGTTCCCGATAGAGTAATTCAGGATGACGATGTAATGCCGTACAAAATTCATTTAATACGGGTTCTGCACTATTTAGAGAATTTAATAGCCAAAATAGTGATACATCAGCCACCACGAAGTCAGCCATTTTTTCATTACTTTCACGGCGTAATGTCATTAAACGACGGCGTTTGGCCACTAAACGATGCATAAACTCAGAGAGCAGCTTTCGTAACTCGAGACTTCCCTGACAGGCAAGTAATGGTGGAATAAAATGGCTGTCGAACTCCCACATGCCTTGCGTATTACGTATGAGTCTAGCAACAGGGCAAGTCATGTAAGCTTTGTTTTCATCGTGGGCAAAACGCAGTGTTGCTTCATGGCGTAATACAGCAATATCCGTTTGTTCATGCCCCAGTAAATCTTGGACTTTAACCCATTCTTGGTTAAATCGACGTGGACGGTCTGTTCCGGTTTCAGGGACTAAGTTACCGCCATTAGCCAACATTAAAGGCAGTGCTAAAACGATATCTAATGACTGGCGATCAGCATAGTCATTGAGGGATAATACTGGAGGTAATGAATCAGCAAGAGCAGTATCAATGAGTGTACCATCTTGGAATCGCACAACCATTTTTTGAGCGCTGACTCGAGAGAGCGTTAAGGCGCTCTCATCAAATTCAACGTTAATCACACCCCATGTTGAGGCTATGCCCATCTTGGCAACGACTTCGGCAACATAGCTATCCCAACGGGATTGTTGCTGGAATTGTTGGGGGGCCAAAAAGGCCCCGTCAGTCCATAGGGGACGATAGATTTTCATCCTGAAATGACCTTTAATAACCGTTAGGATTTTGCTTTAGGCATCTGTGAAACTAAAGATAAATCGACATCCATACCTTCAACTTGGAAGTGTGGAACTGCATACAGTTTCACTCGGAAGAAGCCAGGGTTGTCTTCAATGTCCTCAACCACGACTTTCGCATCGCGCAGAGGGTGGGAGGCCTGTAAGTCATCACCTGGATCAGTCATTTCAGTCACTAAGCCACGTACCCAATTGTTGAGTTCTAGCTCAAGTAGGCGTCTATCTTTGGTCGTACCGATATTTTCACGCTGAATAAGTTTCAGATAATGGGCGATACGTGATAGCAAGAAAATGTATGGTAAACGGGAGTTGATGCGACTGTTAGCGGTTGCATCTGCCGTGTCATACAGGGCTGGCTTTTGCGCTGAGTTAGCAGAGAAAAAGCAGGAATAATCACGGTTTTTGTAGTATGACAGCGGAATAAATCCAAGATTTGCAAATTCAAATTCACGTGTTTCAGGGATCATTACTTCGGAAGGAATTTTCACCTGACTGCCAGTGCCTAAGTCAAATAAATGGATTGGCAAATCTTTAACTGCACCACCAGCTTGAGGCCCTCGGATTTGGACACACCAGCCATTATTAATAAAACTTTTCACCATATTCGCTGCAAACGCGAAAGTTGCATTTGTCCACAAATATTTCTCATGATCTGGCCCTTTAACTTCTTCAACATAATTGAAGCTACGAACAGGGACTGTATCGGGGCCATAAGGTAGACGACCCAACACACGAGGCATAGTTAAACCAATGTAACGGGCATCATCGGAATCACGGAATGCTTTCTATTTGATATATTCAGCGCGGTCAAAGTAGTTACCAATGTCTTTAATTGCAGCCACTTCTTCCATTGTATCTTTGCCGAAGAATTTAGGGCCTACAGAACCAATAAATGGCATATGCGCTGATGCGGAAACTTTTGAAATATTACGTAATAGCGCAATGTCTTGGGCACTACGGTCAAATTCATAGTTGGAGATCATTGCGGCAATTGGCTCACCACCTGGTGTGTCGTATTCGGCAATATAGGTGTGATGGTATAGACCACTTTGAATGACTTCTGGACTATCTTCAAAATCTTGACGTAGGTCGTCTTTTGAAATATCGAGCAGTTCAATTTTAACATTTTGGCGAAAATCGGTGCGATCAACGAGAAATTTCAACCCACGCCATGTTGATTCGACTTGTTGAAATTCGGAATGATGCATGACTTCATCTAGTTGTTGACTGATTTGTTTATCAAGCTCAGCAATATGGTGGTCGAGTAGATTGCGGTCTAAACGCTCCACTTTTTGACCTGAAGATTTCAAACGGTCAAGAAAGACTTGAACTGCGACGGTAACACGTTCATCTGCGGTTGCATCGGCTAATGCAGCATTATCTTGGAATGCATTAATATCACTGATACTTGCTACAGGGGTTAAATTAATTTTTTCAAACAAAGAGGCATAAACACCGTGATTTGAGGTGTCATCAAGTACCGTGGTTGCGCCTTGTGTTGGTTCATTTTTTACAGACATCAGCATAATCCTTTCGTAATCCAAATTAATCTTTTTTTGGTGCTAATTGAGCAAGCTCTTCACGCAACTCATCACTAAGTGATGGGTCTTTAAGGATATTTTCAAGTTCTCGACGGAACGTGGCGTTATCGAGCAGATTAGATTTCAGATCACGTAATAAGTTACGCATGGCTAACATGGCACGAAGCTGAGGAATCTGGCGAGCGACTTGCTCAGGTTCAAAATCTTTCATATTTTTAAACGTCAATGCGATGCTTTCTTCACTGCCATCCGCTGCAAGGGTGTTTTTGACTGTTAAGTTCACTGACGGGGAGAATTCGGCTAACACGCTATCAAAGTTATTCTTGTTAATATTGATTTTTTCGCGTTCAGATAACGCTCTATCATCCTGCCCGTGGCTGTAATCACCAACGGCTAATAATTTTAGAGGTAATTCGACTTTTTTCTGAGCGCCACCGGTGTGCAGATCCAATTTAATATTAACCCGAGCTTTGGGGACTTCATTTTGAAAGCTATCTGACATGCGAAGTATTCCTTGAATTTGTCACGCATATTGAAATGCATATTGATAAATGGTTGCAATAACATTGCGTTTATTTCACTTATGTTGTTATTCAATTTATATCTTTATTGATGGAATAAATCAACTTTTCTTATCAGTAATCAGTAAATGTGACGGTAAATTTAGTATATGGCCTGTTTTATTTTGCCTTAAATTAAAAAGTAAATAATATCAATTGGTAATATTGTTTTTTGTATGTCTACTTATTAAGATGTATCAAATAGATTTATACGCAATATTTGATATGTGAAAGTATGTGGGTGTCATATATAAGATTTTTTACTCGTTTTGTTAGTAGATTGTCGTTTTTTGATTAAAATAGTCTTGCTATGAAAAAGGAATATATGACTGTCTATCAAAAATGATTGTTCCTGAGGTCTTTGGAAGGCATGCGGTATATTGAATGTCATTAGGGTTGCAGTAAAAAATACAGCGAACCTATACCGAAAAATACGGTGTAGCCACTTTGAAATTAAAAACACTCACGTTAATAACGTAACAAAATAATACTGAAAATAAATTACAGTGGTGTCATTGATTGAATCATATACAACACAATGTTTAACTATCTGTTATTAAATGTGATTTTTAATTTTTAATTGAGGTGTGCAGTACGTGCGTATTCAGTTTGGTATTAAGCTAGATTACTTATTTTTTGGAATTATCTTAATTGTTGAATTTATTATCTAAGGTGTCATAGGGTGGCTGGAATTTTATTTTAATTAGTATGCTTTCTGTGATTGTTTTAAGATGAATAAACCAAATAATGGAAGTTTGAAATCATTTAAGTTAACTATCTCAGGGACAAAAATAAATAATTTGTCATGAACTAAAATAGCGACAGATAAAGTTATCGCTATAATGACCATTCAGATTAAGAGCGACAAACGTAGCTCATCCAATGATACTCGATATTTGCGCGCTGGAGTTAATGACTTGCCAGAAAGTAAACAAAGTAACCGCTACAAGTCGTGATGATTGGTTTAATGGCTATCAGCTAATAAGAGCAATAACAATTTAATGACAATGGATAAAATGGAACACAAAGTTAATATTGTTAAAGCAATAAATATCATTGATGAAAACTCTAAAGTTCTTTACGGAATCTTTGGGATGATTGATAGCTCAGGTTATTTTCCTCCTTGTGATTTTTTGAATGAATTTTTATTTCATGGAAGCGACCCTTGTGACCAAGATTATAGAATGGGGGAATGGAAGCCTTTTATTCTCACAAAGCAAGAATATGAGGGAGTCAAAAAATGGTGGTATGAATTACATCCCGAAGCTATTGAATCGAGCTTAGACTGTAAATGTTGGTGCGATTGGGTACAGAAAATATTAAGTCAATAATTGACCTTTATTCATTTTTCGCAACGTTTTTAAGCCTTGGATTGTTCGGCAAGTACGCTAGTGAGTTTGACCTTTTGCGGCAATAATGAGTTTCTTTATCGGTTCATGATCGGGCTCAGTACGATGAACGAAATATAGATTGACTGTTTTTCATGTCAGTAAGGAGTCTCCACTCCTTAATCAAACGGGCTATGGTATAGCCATAAGTGACGGTTGACTCTTATTAAGTAAGACATAGTAATTTAGAGTTTTCTCGTTGTTTTCGATGTCTCTCCGTTGGGGGGAATTAAACTTTTATGAGTTTAGTTCAGTTCAATTCAGGTTGTAGCTTTGGCAGAAAATCTGATTATAGCTGTCTCACTTTAGGGGAGGTGGAGAAGTGTAAACACCTCAATAGCTGTTGAGTTTATTCATTAATCCCTAAGATACAATCTGGTAATACTCGCTAAGTAACTTTTAAAGAGTCTTTGCTTATGTTTATTGATGAAAGTCTATAATGCCAAACTTTGAGGCGTTAAGGTTAGCTAAGTCAACATTTCTTTTTTCCAAGTGAAAATATTAGAAGGCTCGATATATATACCCTTTTGAGGGTCAAAAAGTACGCCATCAGTTAATTTTATGAGGCAGTATATGGATATCACCGTTATGGTTAGTTCTAAGGGATTGTTACCGATTGAAAAACACATACAGAAATCAGCACTAGGTATATTAACCTCTTGTTTTTCTTCATGGTCTATAAACCATGAACAGTATTCAAAGCCCGTTATTTCTTGATTAAATTGAAAAGGCAGAAAGCCAGAGAAAGTGACTAAGTTAATGTCAGTATCCATAATCAGCGAGCTATTCATTTTTGTTATTTCCGCTTGCCATTTAGAAGGCGATGGTAGCGATTTAGTCGCGAGGTAAACGTGAAAATTTGTCGACATAAAGACCAACTTAAGCAAATATATTTTATGTCACATCAGTATACTCAATATTTTCCACTCATGAGTGTTTTTAGTCTTCGCCATCACAAATTTTCGGGTGAGTCTTCTTTCAGGTACGGTTGTTGCAATATCAACAAGGCGTGACATGCATAATCTATCAACACAATAATATTACGGGGCCGGATGTAGCAAAGATGCGAGTAAAGCATTGATATTGCTTTTGGCGATAATCGTAGCTTTTTACACTGACATTATCTGAGTTAAACCCACGTAATATTCATTTGTCTTTTTAAATTCTAACTATTTTTGTACCAACCATCGCAGCTTGCCCACCAACTCTGACACGATTTATCGTTTGTCCTTGTTTATTAATTATCACCTGAAGGAGGGAAGAATATGCCATAGCACGCCCTTGCTCTAACAGAAAATGCGTGTCATTAGGCAAGACATGCTTGACTAAATAGCATCCTAAAGCGCCGCTGGAGCTCCCCGTTGCAGATTCTTCATTTATGCCATAAAGAGGTGCAAAGTTACGGCAGTGGGCGGTGATAGATGCATCGCTGCTCAGTTCAAATACATGGAAACCTATCGTATTAAATTGGCGACTTAGGTTGGTGATTTGCGCATAGTTTGGACGTAGGTCATCTAATTGACCGGGCTGTACGGGGATAATAATGTCTGGTAATCCTGTTGAGATCACCTCTATGGGGAGACCCGTTGCCTCGATAGTTTCTTGTGGTATGCCAAGAGCGCTTGCAACATCTGCAACATCAGGTCCTTTGCGTATGATTGGTAAAGCTTGCTCCATGATGATCCCATCAGAACTGACATCGACACTCAGAATTCCAGCTTTTGTTTTCTGTGTATAATGCCCAGAAGTCAGCTGATGAAGTGAAAAAAGGGTAAAAAATGCGGCTAGTGTAGCGTGCCCACAAAAGTCTACTTCTGCTTCTGGAGTGAAAAAATCCACCTTGAAATCGGTTTTTTCGCCACGATAGACAAACGCTGTCTCGGAAAAGCCAACTTTCCGTGCGATGGCTATTTTTTGTGCATCGCTTAGCTCAGGGGGATAGAGCACGACCCCAGCGGGATTACCGCCAGAATTATTTCGTGTAAATGAATTTATGAGGTGTACCTGAACGTCGAGTCCAACCGAATCTAGTATCTCGTTTTGCATCTATTCTCCAATATTTTTTGACTCAGTTTGCTTGATTTTTCTGAGTATAAAGCTTTCTTATCGTTGATAGAGATAAATAATTACTATGAACGTTTACCATTTCAGCCGAAACATGGTTGCTTAATCGAATCGCGATGAAGTCGGTCAATAAATGGTCTAAAAAGGTCAAGCTTGAATAATTTTTTACAGCCAGATGGTCGGGATTTCATATTTTTGACTATTTCTCTATACAGGACTAGCGGAACTTATGACTCATTACCATCATCAAGTGGTTTTGTATAACAAAAATGATTTTTTCTCTCTTTTTAGGTAGAAAGTGGGTAGAACATCAATGCCCAGTTTGTTTAAAATCGGCTCATTAGTGATATCAGACAGGGTAAAGGAAAAAGACGAATTATAGAGTCCTCATTCTATTACAGTGGAGACTATGGCGCTTTATTGACCATTAGCTAACGCCTATTTGATCATCGGGTTGATGTATGCGGGGCTTACCTCTGCTCTGTAGTGACTCGCGATATACTTGATGTGACTTTTTGAGCGTTAACAGACATTGAGGACATTATTTTGGGTGTTATAGGAATAGAAGATTTTATGGTTATATCCTTACGATTATACGTGAAGGGTTGGTGATAATAGCAAGCTGGTAATAACGGTAAAGTGGCGATATAACAGTATCATGTCATCAATGGGATAATGATGAATGCTTGAGTCTTGTTGTTGATAAATTGAGCCATGTGACATGTTTATGTCATGTACAATAGGAATATCATATCTGTAGGTTGAAGCTTATTTAAATTAGAGAAATTAAACCATGCAAGAGCGGTTAATTAGCCTTAGTGACAGATCATTGTCTAGAATTCAGTTAGATAATTTTCATTATGACTTACACGCTATTTCTTTAATTTTGAGTAGTGCAGAGGAAATATTCAAATTAACATTTGAATGGGTTTATTCATTTAGGGTAACGGATGAAGGAAACCTCTTAAAAATGCTTGACTATTTTGACGGTCAGATGACGACAGGGTTATATAAAGTCGCAAATTCATCCTATTTACAGTGGTTCCATGAGCAAAGTGCGAATATCCATGATGCGTGTGTTGAACATTATTTAGTTGTGACAAATGATGATGTGATAGACATTATCACATCGGCGAAACCTTTGTTTGAATCTTTATCAGAACCTAAAAAGACACTCGATTGTGATACTCTTTCGCGATAATGATGCGTGATTAAAAGTTATGATAATTATTAATTAACTAATTGAAATGTCATCAAAAAACTAGTTTTTTTGATGACATTATTATATTAAAGCAAAAACGATGTTAGCAAGGGTGTTTTGATAAAAATACCGTCTATGGTAGACGGTATTTTCAGCGTTATTCGTCGCAAGATGGTTTACCCGTACGGTGATTTAATGCGCCATTAGCAATTAATAACTTTTGCATATCTGGCAGATTATTCTTACATGCATAGGTTAGCGCGCTTTGATCGTAGGAAGGGTAGGTTTTATCATCGGTTGTCGTGGAGCGATTAATATCAGCACCTTGCGATAAAAGATATTTTACGATATCAAGGCGGTTATTGCTGGCGGCGACCATAACAAGTGTTTCACCGTCGCTTTCAAGCGTTTGGTCATTTAAATCAACATCTTTTTTCATTAAGTTATGGATTTTTTCAACGACATTAACATTATTCCCAAGCACTGCGGATTTTAATACGTTATACACATCTCCTTTATCAGTTGCCCATAGATTCGCATTCTGAGAGATAAGGTAATCAACCATTTCTTCATCACCGATAAATGCAGCCCAGCCAAGCGCTGTTTGGTCTAAACTACCAGTATCTTTTGCTTCGATATTTTGCCCATTAGCGACCATTTTTTTGACTTTGACTAAGTCACCTTGTTTTACTGCATCAAACCATTCAGCGTTTTCGCCTGTGCTGGGTGTTTTATAGAAAATTCTATGAGGTAAGCGATTTTCATTAGCTAATTCAATCATTTCAGAATAATTATATTTAAATGATTGATATTCTGGCGGATTATTTTTATTGATAACCTGAGCTTGAGCGTATGCTGCCACCATTGATAAAGATAATAGAACAACTTTTAATCCGAATACTCGCATTATTAACTCCAATATTATTTTTTGACGATCAGGTTATTATTTTAACTAAAAATAAATTATTTGTATTTAAATGATGCTAAAGTGAAATTGATTGTTTAATTGGAAATGTGATTTATGTAATTATTTGATTTTATTTGATAAAGTGATTTTTAATCAATAAAAAATTGCTTAGAGGGCACTTGCTCTCTATAAAAACGTTTCGTTAGTTTTTTCTGGTGTCTTGTCCTTGAAGGAGCAGTTCTGTTTAAACTCAGGATTGGATATTGCTATGGTTGCAATAACAATACCTTTGGAGCTGGTTTTATGGCGGTCAGCGGGGGAGATAAACTTGATGTGATAGTTTGGCAAAGGGTCAACAATTTCAACGGGTGCCATGGCATCTAAGGCTTCAAACTGATCAAATAACACGATGTTAGCATGTGAGTTTTCATGGTGAGTTTCTTAATATCAGAGCAGTGTAGCTATAACGAGAGATATCGGAAGAGCCAAACAATGTGTTCGTGATATTGGATGTGAGTCTTATAAAAATATTCTAAAACTTCTGATAATGATAACTGTCTATGCCTGTTGAGAAAATAATGAGCGCTCGCTTACACCATATCAAGCAAGCATCAAAAGGTCGTAATAGATATGATATTGTTGAGAGTGCTAGTGTTATGACGGTGTAGCAAAATAAAAATCGTCATGATGGCCAGTATTGACTCGGAAATAGTGTGCTCTTGTTATCACAAGGGCGTTGTTGAGCAATAGAGAGTTAGGTAACAAGCTATGATTGCCTTTCAATTTCTTCTATTCTTTTTATCACAGAGGTTGTATCGCTGTTGGCATATTCCATTGTACTCAGGTAGATAATATTTTTTGTGTCAAAATCCTTTTTGTAAAATTGGTATTTTAATCCTGGAATACAAATAAGCAGGGAGGCATTTTGTTGTATCAACATTTCAATATCTGACTCTGTATTATCTTTATAAACAATCCAATTTAAATTCTTTTTTTGGATAGTGGATTGTAATAGAGAGACATAGTGCTCAACGGTATTTCCTGACAATATACGGGCGATGAAATTAGAACCATCTAGCCATGTAAAGGCTGCTCTACCAAGTGTTGGACTAGGTTGATAAATAAGGTAGACTTTTTTTGCTTCTATTGTCACGACGACTATCCTTATGAGGATGGAGATAGTTTTAAGGATTAAAACTATAGCATGCTTTGGTGTGATCAATGTTTTTATTTTAAAGAGTGATATTCACTAAAAATAAACGGATTCATTGATGATTTATTTTAAGTTTCAAATAATTTATCAGCGGAATATATGTTATCAAAAATAATAAATAAGGCAGTGGTATGGATGGTTAGTATTATTTAATAGTAGAATAATTAACCACAACGACTGCCTAACTTCAATGTGTGTTTATTGGGCTACCCATCCACCATCCATATTCCAAGCAACGCCTCTGACTTGTGTGGCTCTATCAGAACATAAAAAGAGGGCTAATTCGCCTAATTGTTGAGGTGTAACAAATTGGCCTGACGGCTGTTTTTCTTCGAGTAAGTCTTTGAGTGCTGCTTCGGGCTTTGCTCCATCAGCGATACGCTTATCGATCTGTTGCTGTACCAGTGGGGTTAATACCCATCCCGGACAAATGGCATTGCAGGTAACATTAGTGCGAGCGGTTTCAAGAGCGACGCTCTTGGTTAAGCCTATGACACCATGTTTAGCCGCCACATAAGCGGATTTATTTTTTGACGCGACTAGACCATGTACAGAAGCAATATTGATAATCCTTCCCCAATTATGTTTAAGCATATTTGGTAGGGCTAGCCGCGTGGTATGAAATACAGACGAAAGATTGATGGCGATGATAGCGTTCCATTTATCGACAGGAAAGGATTCTGTTGGGGAGACATGTTGGATCCCTGCATTGTTAATCAGAATGTCCACACCGCCAAATTCCTTATCTGCATAGTGCATCATATCGATGATTTGTTTTTCATCGCTTAGATCGGCATTGTGGTAACCCGGTATATTGCCATTTTGTTTTTGTGCCACCGCGGCTTTTGCCATCTCGATATCGCCAAATCCATTGAGAATAATTTTGGCGCCAGTTTGGGCGAATACTTGTGCAATTCCTAATCCTATACCGCTAGTGGAACCTGTAATAAGTACTGTTTTTCCATGTAAATTCATGATTATTCTCCTCAAATAAAGCGAACTGTATAAAACAAATCAATAAGGTATTTTTGAGCTACCGTATTGTTAACGATCAATTTACTGTGCACTAACTCATGCATAATGCGGCTCATTTTGAACAGGAGGCTTACACTATACCTGTCATATAAAAGACACCGATGACGAAAAAGACGGCGAGACTTTTAATGATGGTAATAGCAAAGATCCCACCATAAGCTTGCCTATGGCTCAAACCTGTAATAGCGAGTAATGTGATCACCGCACCATTGTGAGGAAGGGTATCCATGCCACCACTAGCCATTGATGCTATACGGTGAAAGACTTCAAGAGGGATATGTGCAGCGTGAGCCGCCGCAATAAAATTATCGGCCATTGCCGCTAATGCAATACTCATTCCTCCGGATGCTGAGCCAGTGATACCTGCTAATGTCGTGATACTAATAGCTTCGTTAAGTAATGGGTTAGGAATGGTTGAAAGTGCGTTAGAGAGAACTAAGAATCCCGGTAATGCGGCAATAACGGCACCAAAACCGTATTCAGATGCTGTATTCATAGCGGCAAGAATCGCACCACTAACAGCACTTCGGCTTCCTTCAGCTAAACGCCCACGGATATTACGGAACCCCAAAATGATAACTAATAAAATACCGGATAGCAGGGCGGCTTCAACAGCCCAAATCGCAGTAATTTTACTTAAGTTAGTCATGATGGGCGCAGAAAGCCCCGGTAATATTAATTCGTGTTCTGGCCCATACCATTTAGGAATGAGATAAGTGAATACTAAGTTTAAGACACCCACTAAAATTAAAGGTGAAATAGCGACAATAGGATTAGGCAGATCAATATTTTTGGGCGTTTCTGGTTCATTGAGTAATTCGGTTCCATAACCTTCATTTTTTATTTTGGCCTTACGTCTTTGACGTTCTAAATAGATAAGGCCAAGTAAAATGATAAATAATGAACCAATTAAACCCAGCCAAGGAGCTGCCCAAGCAGTTGTCCCAAAAAAACTGGTTGGGATGATATTCTGTATTTGTGGGGTACCCGGCAACGCATCCATGGTGAAAGAAAAAGCACCAAGAGCGATTGTTGCTGGGATCAAGCGTTTGGGGATATTACTTTGCCTAAAGAGTTCGGCGGCAAATGGGTAAATAGCAAAGACCACCACAAATAAGGAAACTCCGCCATAGGTTAATAATGCACAGGCTAATACGATGACTGGAATAGTGTGGCGTTGCCCTAATATTTTGATGGCAGCGGCAACGATTGAATGAGAAAAACCAGATAATTCAATTAGTTTTCCAAATACGGCACCTAGAAGAAAGACGGGAAAGTATAATTTTACGAAACCGACCATTTTCTCCATAAATAGCCCTGTGAAGGCTGGCGCTACAGCACTAGGGTCGGTGAGTAGTACAGCACCGAGAGCTGCGATTGGCGCAAATAGAATAACGCTATATCCACGATAGGCTGCCAACATTAGAAGGCACAGTGCGGCTAGGGCAATTAATACACTCATTATGGCACCTCAATTTTTTGCTTGTGCTTGTGGAAAATCAAAGAGACGTTATGGTTTTAAGCCAAAACGTAATTGGTGTTCTCTGCGTTTTTGAATGTATTCCTTGCGTGAATCATCCCAGCGATAAAACCCTTGCCCACTACGTATCCCTATATGCCCAGCCTTAACTTTTTCATCGATTAAGGCGACCATGTCACTTCCGTTTGCCAATTCAGGTAGTAAATGACGATAAATATCTTGCACAGTAGCAAGCCCGGTCATATCCGCAGCTTCAAATGGACCTATCATTGCATAGCGTCGTCCTAATGACGCTCTCATGACTTGATCGACGGTTTCAACGCTAGCAATGCCACTGTTCACGATGTGTAGCGCTTCTCGGAGTAAGGCAAATTGTAAACGGTTACCAACAAAGCCTGGTGCAGCACGGTTTAGTACCACAGCCTCCAATTGCATGCCAACGAGTATCTTTTGCAGCATATTGAGATATTCAGGTTGTGTGGCTGAACTAGGAACAATTTCTACAAGCGGAATAAAATGAGGAGGATGCCAAAAATGAGCGATTAATAAACGCTCTGGGTAGGTAAGGTTTGCTGCTAGCACATCGGGAAGAAAACCGCTGGTATTGCTAGCAATAATAGCATTTGGCGAAATAAGTTGTTCAAGTTGGGCATACAGTGCATGCTTTAAGTCCAATTTTTCAGGTATAGCTTCGATAATTAAATTCGATGGCGCGATGTCATTTAATGAAGTTGTTCCTTTTAAACGCAGGATAATCTGTTCTTTATCATCTGGAGAGCATTGTTCAGCGGCAATCAACTCATCAAGAATGTGATTAGCAACAGTGCCGATTTCAGCAATTCTTGTATCATCAGTGTCATACAACCAAATTGTATGTCCATGTCTTGCAAAATGCGTGGCAATCCCAACGCCCATTAAGCCTGCACCGATAACGCTAAAATGATTATTCTGCATAAGACGCTCCTTTTGGTCGTTCAACGGCTAATGCAATGCCTTGGCCTCCGCCAACACAGAGGGTGGCTAACCCTTTGTAGACATCTCGACGAGCCATTTCATGAAGTAGAGTGACAAGAATACGGCATCCCGATGCGCCAATAGGGTGGCCCAGTGCAATTGCTCCCCCATTAACATTAACTTTTTCGCTATGCCAACCTAACGTATTGCTCACCGCGAGCGCTTGGGCCGCGAACGCTTCATTCGCTTCAATTAGGTCTAAATCGTCAATGCGCCATCCCGCTTTGGCTAAACAGCGACGTGATGCATCGACTGGACCAATTCCCATGATGGCGGGGTCAACCCCTGAGACCGCATAACTCACAATTCGAGCCAAAATTGGCAGACCGAGTGCTTGAGCTTTTTGTTCACTCATTAGCATGACGGCGGCAGCACCATCATTAATTGAAGATGAATTTCCAGCAGTCACTGAACCATGGTTAGCGCGGAATGCGGGAGGAAGCTGGGCTAACTTTTCAGCTTGAATATGCGGTCTCGGTTGTTCATCGGTATCGACGGTTATCGTAGTTTTATTCTTTTGTCGGATATTGACAGGAGTGATCTCACTGGCAAAGCGACCGGTTTCTATTGCCATTGCCGCTTTTTTCTGAGAATTCAAGGCAAATAGGTCTTGTTGTTCACGGCTTATGTTAAATTGTTCGGCTAAATTTTCTGCGGTGATCCCCATATGGTAATCATTGAAAGCATCCCATAGTCCATCATGCACTAGGCTATCTTTTATTGTGTGATGACCCAGACGCATTCCTGAACGGGCGCCATCAAGATAATAAGGGGCTTTGCTCATATTTTCTTGCCCACCTGCAATCACAATGTTGGCATCACCACAACGAATCGCTTGAGCTGCCTGTTTCACTGCTGCAAGACCTGAGCCACAAACTAAGTTAATTGTAATCGCTGGGGTTGTTTCGGAGAGCCCCGCAGTTAAGGCAGCCTGTCTGGCAGGGTTCTGCCCACAGCCTGTTGTTAATACTTGCCCGAGTATGACTTCATCGACTTCATCTGCCGAGATAGCCGTTTTTTCGAGGAGTGAACGGATCACGGTCGCGCCAAGTTCAACGGCTGAAAGAGAGGATAATGCTCCCTGAAAAGCCCCAATAGGCGTACGTGTGGCTGCAACTATAACGACGTTTTGCATCATTTACTCCTTAATTAGGCAACATTCATTTCAGGAACATGTTCTGGAATAATTAATTTTCCAGCCGTTTTCATCGCGATTTCATCAATGCTTATTCCTGGAGCGCGTTCGCGTAAAATAAATGCTCCATCAGCAATATCAAGTAACGCTAAATCCGTTAGAACCCGTTTGATACAGGCAGCCCCCGTCAAGGGTAGAGTACAGGCAGGTAGTAATTTAGATTTTCCGTCTTTGGCAGTATGCGTCATCACAACAATGATATTGTCAGCACCTGCCACTAAATCCATTGCTCCGCCCATACCTTTAACTATTTTTCCAGGAACCATCCATGAGGCAATATTGCCATTGACATCAACTTCAAATGCACCTAATACCGTTAAGTCAACATGGCCGCCTCGGATCATGGCAAAGGATAATGCGGAATCAAAAATAGCCGCCCCCTTGCGAGCAGTAATAGTTTGTTTTCCTGCATTAATCATGTCTGGATCAAGCTGTTCTCGCGTTGGAAAAGCCCCAATACCCAATAAACCATTTTCTGATTGCAACATGACATCGATGTCATCAGGAATGTAGTTAGCAACCAGTGTCGGGATACCGATGCCGAGATTCACGTAATAACCGTCTTGTAATTCACGGGCAATACGCATTGCCATTTGTTCGCGTGTTAACATGTTTATAGCCCTCAACTACGCAGAGTTTGTTGTTCGATGCGTTTTTCAAAGTGACCTTGTATTAGGCGGTCGACAAAAATGCCGGGGGTGTGGATCATGGCAGGGTCAAGCTCACCTGGCGGAACGATTTCTTCGACTTCGACAACGGTAATGCGCCCAGCGGCAGCCATAAGTGGATTAAAATTTTGTGCGGTATTACGGTAAATGACATTGCCATACCAGTCGGCTTTCCATCCTTTAATGAGTGCAAAGTCACCGGTGATCGCTTTTTCCATAATGTAGTGACGCCCATCAAATTCACGAACTTCTTTACCTTCTGCAACGGGGGTTCCATAACCCGTTGCAGTGAAAAAAGCGGGAATACCGGCACCACCTGCGCGTAATTGCTCAGCTAATGTGCCCTGTGGGGTGAGTAATGCTTCAAGCTCCCCATTGAGAACCTGTTTTTCAAATAAGGCATTTTCGCCGACATAAGAGGCAATGATTTTGCGTATTTGTTGTGTCTCAAGGAGTACGCCTAGACCAAATCCATCAACACCACAGTTATTAGATACAACAGTCAGTTCTTTCACTCTACGGCGACGAACTTCTGAGATGAGATTTTCAGGGATACCACATAGCCCAAAGCCGCCAGCAAGCACGACCATATTATCAGTTAACCCTTCAAGCGCGTCTTGATAGGAGGTAACACGTTTATCGAGTCCAGCCATAGAAATACTCCTTCAGTTGTCTTTACAGACATGATTCATGACCAAAAATGATTTGTTAATTTTAAATTTGTGACGGATTCATTTGTTTTTCTTATTAATATAATGTTAATTAAATGTATTCATAAGGTTAACGAGGTTGGTCATGAGGATGAGTATCAAACAGCTACGCGCATTTTCAGCGGTAGCTCACACTTTAAGTTTTGCCCATGCCAGTGAACGATTAAATATGTCTCAGCCAGCACTTAGTTTGACGATTAAGGGGTTAGAAGAAACGTTAGGGGGACCGTTATTATTGAGGACAACCCGCAAAGTGATGTTAACGCCAGAAGGTGAAACTTTGCTGAAGATGTCTCGTCAGCTACTCTCTGATTGGGACAGTACAGAAGAAGCGATGCGCCAACACTTTAATCTTCAGTGTGGTAAGGTTTCTATCGCGGCTATGCCATCATTTGCGACGAATGTGTTACCACCAATACTTAAAACATTTCGTATGCGTTATCCTGGGATCAATATTACGGTTCATGATGTGATTAATGAACAAGTGATCGAGATGGTTCATGAAGGACGGGTTGAGATAGGTATCGTTTTTGAGCCTAATTGCTCTGAACAGGTTAATTTTACACCTTTAGGTCTCGAACGTTTTATTGCAATAGTGCCCCCTGATTGTCATCTAGCAAATCGTGAACGTATCTCATGGCGAGAATTGCTCAGCCTTGATTTTATTACTTTACAGCGTCCGTCATCGGTACGTTTTATGTTAGAAGAAGAACTGAAAAAAAATGGGCGTTCGTTGAAAGTGGCATTTGAGAGCCATCAACTGGTAACGGTTGGTCAATTAGTGGCAAATGGTTTGGGGGGAAGTGCTGTTCCTGCTCTGTGTCGTACTCAGATGAAAGAATTGGGGGCGGTGTGCCTTGAGTTGGATAATCCCGTTATTGAGCGTCGTGTAGGCTTGCTATATTCAGCACATAATCAGTTTTCTACTGCGGCACAGGCGTTGGTGAATACCTTAAAGAAAGCCTATAACCCCTAACGGGGCTTGTGGTTGTTGACAAAGTGGGATAAAAGCGTGGTTTTTCCCACTTTGTGTTATCAGCCGAAAATCAATAAATTGATTTTCGTAGTCTATTTTCAAAACTTATTCGACTTGCCGCCAAACATAATAGGTTTGTCAGCGGTCTGTAGTCCCTAACAGGGCTTTTTTGTCTCTATTTTAACCATGACAGCGAAAGTTTTATAAAGGCTTTATAGGATAGTGAATAGTGTGAAGCCCTTCCTTTCTAATTAATTTAGATGATGATATAACATTTTATATAGAGTTATTTTTATTAGTTGACAATAATAAAAATAATTTAAAGATGTTTTTTAAGATTAGATGATTTTTTAGAATGTGATTATCTTTTTTGGATTGAAATTTGATTTTCTTTGCTTGTTTATGGGGGATTAATATTTTTATCTTTTTATTAAAAGTGCGTTAAAGGTGTTTTTAATAAAGGTTAATTTAAATAAAAGAGATAAATTATGATGTTTTTAAATCAAATAACAATCCTAAAATGAATGAAAATAGAAAGGGTATAAATTATATGAAATATCAAGATGTGACTAAAACCCCAGGTGAAAACTCTTACTTTCTTGTTTTTAATCTCTTAGATAAAGAAAAAAACCGAGATGAACTGGTGTCTTTTTGTAATAACTTATCAGGTCTAATACGTAGTATGAGAACACGTTTTCCAGCACTGGAAACGAGTTGTGTCATGGGATTTGGCGCAGAAGCTTGGGAACAATTATTTCCCCAATTGCCTAAACCTAAGCAATTGAGTCCTTTTAAAGAAATTAAAGGGGAGCATTACACCGCGGTATCAACACCGGGCGATCTTTTTTTTCATATCCGTGCATTGAATGTTTCAGCCTGTTATGAGCTAGCCTCAATGATCAGCCAACAATTAAATGGAATCGTGACTCACATCGATGAAGTTCATGGTTTTCGCTATATGGACGGGCGATCAATTATTGGTTTCGTTGATGGAACAGAAAACCCAGAAATGGAAGATGAACGTGCTGAATATGCGGTGATTGGCGATGAAGATGCACAATTCGCTGGTGGCAGTTATGCATTTGTTCAAAAATATATCCATGATATGACAGCATGGCAAAACTTGAGTGTTGAAGAGCAAGAAAAGGTGATTGGTCGTCATAAGTTTAATGATATCGAATTAACGGATGAGCAAAAAATACCTAGCTCTCATAATGTCGTCACGAATATTAAAGATGAAAAGGGTGAAGATCTGAAAATTGTTCGAGCCAATATGCCATTTTCTAGTCCTTCTAAAAATGAATATGGCACTTATTTTATTGGTTATGCAAGATACTTTACAACAACGCGACGCATGTTAGAAAGTATGTTTCTAGGAACAGAAAATGGTGCAACAGATGAGTTACTCAAATACAGTACAGCAGTAACAGGTACTTTGTTTTTTGTTCCTTCACCGTCGCTATTAGATGATATTGAATAAAAGTGTAGAGTATTATTTTAAACGTCATTTCGAGGTTATTAAATTAACCTCGAAGATTATGGCTTAAAATTTATGATTGAAACTTAGTCAGTTCGGTGAGCGATTTAAATAATTTTCGTTTAAATAAATAAAATATCCAATATATTCTTCCATTTCTTGTCGTCATGTAGATTAAACGAATCACAATAATAATCTTGAATGAGTCTGATGGATTTATTCAGGATGATCTGCGTCCAAAAAATAACTCGTATGATTTAAATTCAAATAGTAACTAGTGACGTCACTCACATTCTTTCACTAATAATGTCATTTTGTGAAATTTTTTCTCGCACTAAATCTGTTTATCGTCTTTATTAAAAATTATAAGAAAATGTTATGAGTTTGTAATGGACAAATAAAGAGCAATAAAAAAATGGGGGAAGGGTAGGATGGAGCTGATAACAACTTGGCTAGGTGAGTTAAACAGTATTGTATGGGGGGTACCGATGTTGATAGGTATCCTCGGCGTTGGGATCTATATGCAGCTACGGCTAGCATTTTTGCCTATTCGTAAACTCGGGACAGGGTTTAAATTATTATTTCAAAAGAATGAATCCCGAGGGGAAGGGCAAATCTCACCATTTAATGCCTTAATGACTGCATTATCAGCGACCATTGGTACGGGGAATATTGCTGGTGTTGCGACTGCTGTTGTTATGGGAGGGCCTGGAGCACTATTTTGGATGTGGATGACGGCATTAGTCGGTATGGCAACGAAATATTCTGAAGCTGTACTTGCGGTCCGTTTCCGTGAAGTTGATAAATATGGGCAATATGTGGGCGGCCCAATGTATTACATCAAAAACGGTTTAGGGCCGAAATGGATTTGGTTAGGAACGCTCTTTGCGCTTTTTGGTGCATGTGCAAGTTTCGGTATTGGTAATACAGTGCAAGCAAACTCGGTAGCAGATGTATTAGAAAGTAATTTTGGTATACATAAATGGTTGACTGCTGGGGCGCTTGTCATACTGGTTGGTGCTGTTTTAATTGGTGGCTTACGTCGCATTTCTGATGTGGCAGGGAAATTAGTGCCCTTTATGACAGTCGCTTATTTTGGTGCTGGCTTGTTGGTGTTAGGGATTAATTTCAGCGAAATTCCCGCTGCATTCTCTTTAGTTGTGACTTCTGCATTTACACCAGTTGCAGCTCAAGGAGGATTCGCTGGTGCGGCAGTTTGGGCCGCTATTCGTTTTGGTGTCGCTCGAGGGGTATTTTCCAACGAAGCGGGTTTAGGTAGCGCACCTATCGCACATGCCGCAGCGAAAACGCAAAATCCTATTCGCCAAGGTTTGATTGCCATGTTAGGCACATTTATCGACACGATTATTGTTTGTTCGGTAACAGGTTTAACGATCATTATTACGGGGGGATGGCTGACAAGTGAAACAGGTGCAACACTCACCGCATCTTCTTTCCAATCAGCAATTCCTGGTGGGAACTATATTGTTGCAGTTGCTTTAGCCATATTTGCGTTTACGACGATTCTTGGGTGGAGCTTCTATGGTGAAAAATGTGTGCAATATCTATTTGGTTTGAGGGCAATTAAGGTATTTAGAATATTATGGTTAATTGCTTTACCTATAGGCGCGACACAATCACTTGATTTTGTATGGTTATTAGCTGATACCTTGAATGCCATGATGGCAATTCCAAACTTGATTGCATTGATCATGCTAAGCCCTGTGGTTTATCGGTTAACTCGAGACCATATTAAAGATGTCAATGCTGATAGCATTGATATGGCTAATAAGCTCTATGAAAAATAACTCGTTTAATATTAAAGCCCCGTCAGTATGAGGGGCTTTATACATGTGTGATTGAAGAATACATTAGGTGCTCAATTCATCATCAAAATTTTTTGCAATTGAGGGAATGAAATGTTTTTATAGAAGCCATTCTCAGATCTTGGATGAAGATGGTTCAGATTATTTTTAATATGGAGTCACAATGATAAAAAGGGTTTTTGCGATAGCTATGTTGTGTGCGGCTTATATGCCAGCGCAAGCCATGAAAGAATATCAGTTACAGTGTCCTGAAAGAGATGTGATGACAATACTCCATACCAATTATTTGATTACGACATTGAAGTGGGGCTCTAGTTTTATTATTTCTCATCCAACGGTTCGTTATAGCGATAATAATATCAAATATAAAATCTATAATTTTTTAAATGGAGATTCGTTAGTTAAAACAACAGGCGATAATAAGCATTACTATTTTGTTTATAAAAATGGTCACAAAGTAGAGTGTAATAAAATAAAGGAAACGGAATTAGAAATAACAAAATTACCAAGAGTGCATAATGTTGGGTAATTCATCGTCACCCAAGTGATGAGTGACGATGAGATGTGCTTATTGACGAGCGTCTAAGAGTTGTTGTGCGTTGTCTTTTGTGACAACAGTCCAAGGAATTTGATAACGTTTGTCTTTACCATCGTTCCACTGTAATTGATCTGCATACTGTTTCCAGATAGCAGACTTCGGTTGATAGCTATCACCTTTAACGGATTTCATGGCAATATCGATAGAGCCTTGCATTTGTGCGTTTGCATCTTGCAGGATAGATACCATTTCGCCATTTTGAACAGCAATGATGGCATCGGAAACCCCATCAACCCCGGCAATCGCAAAACTATTTACCTCAAGGCCCGCACCTTTGATTGCTTCGATTGCTCCCAGCGCCATTTCATCATTTTGCGCGATAACACCATTGATTTTGCCGCGATGTTTTTGTAACCAGTTTTCCATTAATGGCATCGCTTCTGCACGTGACCAGTTTGCAGTCTTGCGCTCTAATACTTTGATTTTACCTGGGCCACATTCTGCAATAGCTTTATCGTTACCTTCACCACGCTGGATTTCACCGCTACCCCCTTTAGGGCCTTCAATGATAACGACATTACCTTCACAGTTCATTTTCTCGAGGACATTTTTGGCTTCCATATAGCCACCTAAAACGTCATCTGAAACGACTTCCGCGGTCATTTTATCGGTATTAAGGCGTGCGTTAGTCACAATAACCGGGATTTTGGCATCATTTGCCATAGTGACGACATCAATGTTTGCTTCATAATCCATTGGATTGATGATAATCGCATCGGTCTTGGTCTGAATAGCCGTTTCTGCTTGGTTATTCTGTACCATCGGGTCATAACGGCCATCATAGACGGTAATTACTGCTTCACCGTCTTTAACCGCAGGGTGTTCTTTGGCCGCTTTTTCCATTAATTGCACGAATTCCGCTTTCATTCCATACATCAAAATAGCAATTTTGACGGGATCTTCTTTGGCGGCGATCGCCATATTACTGATAAATAATGCAGAGGTAAGAGCTGCAATTTTAGTCATTTTTTTCATTATAATACCTTTCACAGTTAGGGTTCAGTGTTGTTTTAATTAATCACGTCTTTGTTTACGTGAAGGGTCGAGCAGTACGGCAATGACGATCAAGGCGCCTTTAATAATTTGTTGGTAATAAGAAGGAACGCCCAATAAATCTAATCCATTGTTCATGACACCGATGATCAATACGCCAAAGAAAGTACCAACCAAGGTGCCTACACCACCAGACATACTGGTTCCACCGATAACAACGGCGGCGATGGCATCTAATTCATAAGCACCACCAGCACTGGTTTGTGCAGAACCCGTTCTTGCCGTTAAGATCAATCCGGCAATACCAGCTAACGCACCACACAGGGTGTAAACTAGGACTTTTACTTTGATGACACTGATACCTGATGTTCTTGCACTTTTAGGGTTTCCACCTACGGCATAAACATAGCGGCCGAATGTTGTTTTATTTAGCAGCACCCAAGCAAGTGCGAATATGACGATCAATAACACGACAGGTACAGGAATATCAAAGATGTAGCCGTTACCTAGCCACCTAAAGTCACTATTAAGTTGAGAAACAGGGTTACCGTCAGTGGTTAATAATGTTAAACCACGGGCTGCTGAGAGCATTCCCATCGTTACGATAAAGGGCTGGAGATTGAATTTAGCTAAAATAGTACCGTTAATCAGGCCACAGATAATACCGATGCCTAAGGCAATGATCATGGGCACCATCACGGCATTTGCAGTATCGCCAATCGATAAGCCAGCATTTGTTGTGGCAAAACGAGCAGCAACAATACCACTAAGAGCAAGAACAGAGCCGACTGATAAGTCAACACCAGCAGTAATAATAACGAAGGTCATCCCTATCGCTAAAATACCGTTAATGGATATTTGACGTAAGACAATCAGCATATTGTCTTGGCTAAGGAAATAGTTATTTGTCCATTCGCCGCGCGCCACTTGCACTTCACCAATAACAGCGACAATCAGGCAAAGAACAAAGAAAGCCATAATAATGCCGTACTTATGCATATTCTTCTTATTGCGAGCGAGAAAGGACATCCCCGGTGTTGGTGTAGAGTAAGTACTATTCATTGTTTTTCTCTTTATTATTTAAAATAAAAATCAATGTCACTGAATTAAACAGCAAGTTTCATTAATTCTGTCTGAGTTGCTTCAGCAGCAGAAAGTTCGCCAGCAAGCTCACCGTTACGGAAGACAATAATGCGATCGCTCATCCCGATAATTTCCGATAATTCGGAGGAGACCATGATGATCCCTTTACCTTTCAGAGCAAATTCCGACATATAACGATAGATCTCTTTTTTGGCGCCAACATCAATACCCCGAGTAGGTTCATCAAGTAACATCACTTCAGGGTCAAGCAGTGCCCAACGGCCTAGAACGACTTTTTGTTGATTACCGCCACTGAGATTTCCTGCCAGTTGATCGGCATCGGGGGTTTTAATGTTGAATAATTTGATCATGTCATCGGCGCGAGCTTGTTCTTTCTTCTCATTAATGAAACTGGCACGACTAATCTCTGAAAAAGAGGCGATGTTAATATTTTCATTAATTGAACGGCCTAACATTAAACCCGTTTCTTTTCTATCCTCAGTTACATAAGCAATACCAGCTTTGATCGCATCTTGAGGAGAGTGCTTGCCTAATTCAGTATTGTTAACTTTAATGGTTCCCGCAGAGGCGTGCTCAATACCGAAAATAAGATCGAGAAATTCACTTCGCCCTGAGCCGACAAGTCCATATATTCCCAGAATCTCCCCTTTTTTAAGGGTTAAACTGATATTTTTGATTTTATCGAGCCAACTTAACTGTTCGACAGTTAAGATCGTTTCATTGGTAGGCTGATTAAATTTGGCAAATTCATCTTTAAATTCACCACCAATAATATGTTCAATGAGCTGCTCACGTGTGATATCCGCAATTGCACCTTCCGTAATAAATGTGCCATCGCGGAAAATAGAAAAAGTGTCAGCAATTTGAAATATTTCAGAGAGACGGTGGGAAACATAAATAATCCCTTTCCCCATTTGCGCTAAACGAGTAATAACGTCAAAAATCTTTTGTGCATCTTCTTCACCAATTGCGGATGTCGGCTCATCCATAATGATGATATCAGCGTCAGAGTGAGACAGTGCTTTGGCTATCTCGACCAGCTGTTGTTCAGCAACACTGAGATTACGCACTTTTTCTGTGGGTGAGAGATCAAAATGCAAGTCTGCCATTAAATCAGCCGTTAGCTGATTCATTTTTTTGAAATCGACAAAGCCGAGCTTTTTAGGTTCGCGACCTAACCAGATATTCTCAGCAATGGTGAGATCAGGAATTGAGCTAAGCTCTTGTTGAACAATTGCAATGCCTGCATTAAGTGCATCTTTTGGTTGATGAAAATGGCAATGTTTGCCTTTCACTATGATGTCACCCGAATCAGGCTGGATGAACCCCATTAGGATACTTAAAAAGGTCGATTTGCCAGCGCCATTTCCGCCGCATAAAGCATGAATAGATCCTTTTTTCAGGCTAAATTGTGCATTTTTTAATGCTACTACAGGCCCAAATGATTTTTTAACCCCAGTGATATGTAAAAGTTCATCCGCTTGAATGTCCACCGAGTTTGTCATATTGCCACCTCTGGATATTCAGTTTGGAGTAACGAAAGGTAATCTTGATATAAACCTTCATAGCAAGATACGTTTTGGTTGTCGGGTATGACGAGTGTGCTCTCATCAAGATGCACAAATTGCCGACAAATTTTTTCTAATAATGCTGTTTTATCATCATGTTCAGTTAAGGTATCGCACCAGATAGCTTGAATTGCCGCGCCCAACGCCGCCGCTTCACTGTTAGTGACGCAAATAACAGGAACATTCATAATATTTGCAACAATTTGACGCCATTTGGCACTTTTCGCGCCACCGCCAGTGAGACGAATTTCATGAGCATGTATTCCTTGTTTACGGAATAAATCAATACCAAAACGTAGGCCATAAGTTGCACTTTCAACAACGGCGAGGCTTAGGTTTTGAGCATTGAGATTGCCGCTATCAATATTATGAATACTGGCTTTAGCTTGCGGTAATTGTGGAACCCGCTCGCCATTAAAGAATGGCAACATTTTCAAACCATTAGCGCCAGGTTCGGTCTGTTCTAAGGCTTGATTAAAGCTCTTTAAATCAAGATTGAGGAATTTTTGTACTGCCGTGGTTGCTGAGGTCACATTCATTGTACAAATTAATGGTAACCAGCCATTTGTTGATGAACAAAAACCAGCAATCATCTCTGAATTTGCGACAACAGGCGTTTTCGAGTAGGTAAAGAGTGTGCCTGAAGTCCCCAAGCTCATTGTGATGATACCGGGTACAATATTGCCAGTGCCAATGGCTGCCATCATATTATCACCGCCACCAGTCGCCACTTTTGTTTGGCTCGATATGCCTAATCGACAAGCAATTTCCGGCAATACAGTACCAATACAGGTTTCAGCGGTAACCAACGGAGGAAGCGCTCGCTGTAAACGGCCTGAATCATCAATCAGATTGATGGTATGAGTATCCCATTCACGCGTGCGAATATTCAGTAGCCCAGTTCCTGATGCATCGCCAAATTCAGCAATACGAACACCCGTTAGCCAAAAATTAAGGTAATCATGTGGCAGCAACACCGTGTCTAACTGCTCCCAAAGTTCTGGATGATGTGTTTTTAGCCACAAAATTTTAGAAATGGTATAACCCGTTTGAGGCATTAACCCTAGTTGGGATAAAGCACCTTCGGTGCCACCTAATGCATCAACAATGTTTTGATTTTCTGCGGCCGTTTCAGTATCGCACCATAGTTTAACGGGGGCGATAACATGACCTTGACTATCGAGTGGCACAAAACCATGTTGTTGACCCGAAACGGCAACAGCAGCAATTTCTTTACCCTCAATTCCAGCGTTATTAATTGCTTGGTGAAATGCTATTTCCAGTGCATCTGTCCACCAAGAAGCATGCTGTTCACGGCGCCCAGATGCTTCGCTTATGAGAGGGTGAGGCGCGGAACCTTCACCCAATATTTGTGCGCTTTCGCTATCAACGATAACGACTTTAGTACTTTGCGTACCGCAATCGATCCCAGCATACAGTGTCATGTATTACTCCATTTCTAATACAATCTTAATATCGGTTGGGCGACCTTCGGCAGCGCGCTCATAAGCTTCAACACTGTCCTTAAACTTATAGGTTGCTGATAATAATGGTTTTACATTAAGTTTGCCGGCACTGAGTAAACGGATAGTACGTGGGTACATGTTTGCGTAACGGAAGATGGTTTTAAAGGTAATTTCTTTCGCTTGTGCAGACACGATATCTAAAGGTGCAGGATCGATTGGCATACCAACGAGCACAGCGGTTCCACCCGGCGCCATGTGTTCAGTGATGTTGGCAATAACGGCTTTGGCACCACTGCACTCAAACAGAACATTCACGCCATTACCTTCCGTCAATTCGTTAACTTTATCCGCGATGGCTTGGGTATCTTTACTGTTAATTGGGTGTAGCCCCGGATATTGCTTAGCAACTTCCAATTTTTTATCAAATAAATCACAGATAATAACGTCTGAACAGCCGCCAGCGAGCGCAGACAACGCGGTGATGATGCCGATGGTACCTGCACCAATAACGAGAGCGATATCACCGGGCTTAATTTCTGCTTTTGTCGCAGCTTGCATACCGATAGCAAGAGGTTCAACCATTGCGCCTTCAGCAAAAGAAACATTCTCAGGAAGCTTGAAGGTAAAGGCGGCTGGATGAATAACGCTTTCACGCAGACAACCGTCAATCGGCGGAGTTGCCCAGAATCGAACCGCAGGATCTAGGTTATAGAGGCCCGCACGTGATTGCGTTGATTGTAAATTAGGAATGCCAGGCTCCATACAAACACGATCACCGACTTTTAAATGAGTGACATTTTTACCGACAGCGGTGATCACACCTGATGCTTCATGCCCTAGAATCATCGGTTTTTCAACGACAAATGGACCAATACGCCCATGTTGGTAGTAGTGAACATCACTACCGCAAATACCCACAGTATGAATTTTAATTTCGACGTCATCCTCACCGAGGACTTCAGGGCTTTGCCAATCCTGAATAGAAATTTTTCCTGCTTTTTCGAGTACTAATGCTTTCATGATTACCTCTGGCTCATTTCTATGGTATCGATATCATTTTAATGATGCGGATATTAGATCGAATTTTATTATTTTTATGTGATGTAGGTTGTAGTTTCATTAAATGAGTAGCATTTTTGTAAATACAAGGGGGGAAATAGGCTAGTGGATCACATTTTTTGTAACCATGATGCCGCTATAATGTTATCGGTATCATTAAGGAGATTCATCTGATGAATAAAGCACAATATCAACAGCAAGTCGTTAATTTCCTAGAGAAAGCACAACTGCGTATCACTGAAGAAGAAAAAGCACGTATTGAGATTGCGAGTTTTGGATTACCTGATTATCCTCGTTCAGGCTTACAACTATTAACTTATTGTAATAACGAACGTTATTGTGCTAAAGAATTGGTTCTTTTTCCTGATCAAGTGTGCCCAGAACATCGGCACCCACCGTTCGGCTCTTCAATCGGTAAGCAAGAAACCTTTCGTTGTCGTTGGGGGGAGGTGTACTTGTTTGTTGATGATGACTCATTAACATTGAATGAAAATGAATCAGGTGACCCCATTTGTCATAAACCGGAAGGGGATGAGCAATGGTATCAATGTAACCGTTTTATTCTATTGAAGCCGGGGGAGCAGTACACCATCAAACCGAATACACTACACTGGTTTAAAGCGGGTAGCATGGGGGCGGTAGTGTCAGAGTTTTCCAGCGAAAGCCGTGATGAGTTCGATATTTTTACGGATCCTAGAGTACGTCGTTTAGAAGGTATTGAATAATATTGTGGGTTTTACATGACTGAAACGATTAAATGATACTATAATGGTACGAAATGATAATTAATTTAATAAGGAGATGAAATTGGCAGAGCATAAGTCACAGAAAGTGACGTTAGAAAACGTAGCGGCACTTGCTAATGTAAGTAAAATTACAGCATCTCGTGCTTTTTCTCAGCCAGATAAAGTTCATCCCGAGACGTTGAAAAGGATTTTAGAAGCGGCGGATAAAATCGGTTATGTTGTTAATGCGGTTGCTCGTAATCTACGTGCGAAATCATCAAAAACGATAGGCATCGTTACCCCTGATATGGGAAACCCCTTTTTCGGGGGGTTAGCGAAATTGATGACACAAGAAGCCTATCAAGTCGGTTATGACACATTAGTTTTTGACTCTTACGAATCGAAAGAAAATGAAGCGCGAATCATTGAAAAACTGATTGGTTACAATGTGGATGCGATTATTCTTTCGGTTGTTTCTTCTGACCGTTTTTATCAGCCCGCTTACTTTAAGCAACTTGAACTGCTTAATATTCCCGTTATCCTTGTTGATCGGGAAGTGGATATTAAACAATGTAGTGGTGTCTACATCGATAATTTAGATTGTGGGCTGCAAGCAGGGCGTTTTATCCAATCGCAGGATGCAAAAAGTGTTGTTATCGTATCAGGGCCTGAAGATTCAAATGTTGCCCGCGATAGGGTGACAGGGCTGAAAGCCGCTTTACAAGGTAGTGTTAATCATGTTGAGATTTTATATGCGGATTTTCTGATGGATGAAGCCTATAAGATTACAGATAGTTATCTTCAAAAAAATAAATCTCCCGATTTTTTTGTTGGTTGTAATAACCAAATTTCGTTAGGAATTATTAAGGCTTGTATTAAAAATCAAATATCATTGCGAGATGATGTTTCATTGTTCAGCATTGATGAAGTTTCTTATTCATCAATCTATGGTTTTAACTTCCCTTGTATTTCACACGATTTGCAAGAAATATCGTGGCAAGTGATTAATATGGCGGTGAGAAGAGCATCGGATGAAACGGCAAAACCTGCAAAGGTTATTGTTAGAGGGAAGCTTACGAATACATTTTAAACGCTATCTATTCGCGACGAGTGGGTATTATGCATTGTTATTCGATGACTTACCCACTGCGACAGGTATGGCATCTCTGTTTCATCGTGGCTATTAGAGTTAGCAATGTTATGATACTTTGAGCGTATCAGAGCCACTATCACTATTAAGTATCTGTAAGATGAAAGATCGCTACGAAGTCAAATTTTCACTTTCTATTTCTGAAATAAGAAAGATCCAAAAACAGATAAAAGAATATCAAAGAATTGAAATCGCTAAGCCTTATCAGTGGGTACTCTATTTAGCAAAGATCGGTTTATACAGCCTGAGTATTGGTGGCCTATTCATTATTTTTATCGTGTTATCTCTGCTAATGTTATCAACAGATATCGACCCTGAAATAGCACGGTTACAGAGAATGAGCTGGTTAGGCTTGGCTTTGGTTGTTGTTGCATTATTCGCATTTTTTCTATCTCAAAAGTTAGAAAATTATTTTATGAAAAAATATGAAAATAAAGAACAGAATGATGAAACCTATCTACGTCATATCAAAATAAATCGATATTTTATTGAGTTCATCCAAGATAACAGTAGTTATAAAGTGTTTTGGCCGCGAGTAAAAAAAGTCAAACGAGATAACGAACTGATATTTGTACAAACCAGTGACAACGATTTTATTATTTTTCCTATTCGTGCTGTTTCATCAATAGAAGAGTTTAATCAACTCTATCAGTTTATGAGTACACAAATAAAGCATCACATCACTCAGCCGTGAGGCGTTGAGTTCAACAGCACAGCACATTTTTTCCGTTATTTGATAAATGTTTTGAATATACTGACTACGATTTTTATCAATGCTTATATAGGATTTTTATGGCTATCGAATATCGCAATCTGCATACATCCCAATTATCACAAGATGAAAAAGAGAGGCTTTATCACTTGCTTGTGGAAGGCTTTGAAGGGGATTTTACGCATGATGATTTTGCACATACTCTCGGTGGAATGCATGTGGTTGCCTTTGACCAACAAAAAATGGTTGGCCATGTTGCGATAATTCAGCGTCATATGGCAATCAATGAAGCGCCTATTTCTGTTGGTTATGTTGAAGCTATGGTGGTTTTACATGACTATCGACGTCAAGGGATTGGGCGACAATTGATGTTACAAACGAATAAAATCATTGGTTCATGTTATCCGTTAGGTTTGTTATCGGCTTCGGAAGAAGGAGAGAAATTGTATCATTCGGTTGGCTGGAGAGTATGGAAAGGCAAACTATTCGAATTAAATCAAGGCCACTATATCCGCTCTATTGAAGAAGAAGGTGGGGTTATGGGCTGGAAAGCTGATGGTGAAATTGATTTGAGTGCTTCACTGTATTGTGATTTTCGCGGCGGTGATCAATGGTAATTAATCAGCAGAGTTGGATTTGTAGAATAATTGCTCATTAGGTAAGAGCCAACCACATGTCATGAATAATTAAGATCGGAATTACTGTTGAGATATACTATTTGACAAGCAGAAAGATATACTTAAAATATGACTTTCTATTGGTCTAAAAGACTCGTAAGCGTTTACGTTAATCAACGCATATAACTTTGTTATGCAACAGTTATATGCTGTTGTATGCGTGTAATTTGGAGTCTATAGAATGTCATTAGAAAATAAAAATACAATTTTGGGGATCCCCAAACTTCCTACCAGAGCTTTGATTTTTCTTATTCCTTTTTTCTTATCATTAGTGATGAGCGGTATTGTTTCTTTTATTAGTATTGTAAAAGCCTTGGGCTTGAATAGTGAAATATTCGCACCTTGGTTAAGTTCTTGGTTGTTATCATGGATGATAGCTTTTCCGACAGTATTAATTGTTTTACCGCTAGCGAAAAAAGTGTCTTTATTTTTTGTTAAAAGCTAATGACTTTGCCATCTTTATGTAAGATGGCATATCATTAACGTCATATTACTGAATTATATTCTCTTCTTGTGGTAAGGCCGATTTAGGTAAGCCAAATATTTTGTCAAAAGCCCAATTAAAGAAGAAAGTATAAATAGGAATAAATATAATTAACGCAAAATCGAGTATTAAGGCTTGCAGCAAACTAACCGATAACCACCATGCAATAAGTGGAATTAAAAAGACCACTAAGGTTAGCTGAAATAAAATTGCATGGGCAAACCGTCGACGGAATGTCCTGATCCTCGATGTTTGTTTTGACTCCCAATATTCGAATGCGGTATTGAAAATAAAATTCCAGCTCACGGCAATCGTCGTGATAACAAGCGCTAATGGCCCTGTGGTTTCTGCCGAATTACCAGAAAGAAAGGCAAGTGCCAGTGATGAAATTAACCAGCCAATCACTTCATAGGCGGTAATAAAAACGACTTTTCGTTTGATACCTTGCATTTTTTTATCCTACATACTGTGTGTTTTAGTCTGGTAAATTAAATCAACATTGATGATAATAAAAGTCAGCTAATATCAATATAATTGAAAGGTTGGATATGCCATTTAATAGCGAAAATCTCACTATCTTTTTGACTGTACTGGAGAAAGGCTCATTTTCGGCTGCTGCAAGAGCGTTGCATCGAGTTCCCTCTGCGGTGAGTATGGCGATCGCTAATTTGGAAGCTGAGTTGGGTTTTTTGCTGTTTGAAAGGCATACTAGAGAACCTAAGCCTACTGAAAAGGCCCTTTCTCTAGAGCCTTATGCACGTACTATTGTCGATAATCTGCGGCAGTTAAATGTTTTTTCGCGAGAGTTAACACAAGGGGTGGAAAGCATCTTAACTATCGGGATTGCAGAAGGCATTAACCCCAATTTATTATTTGATTCATTGAAAACATTGAGTCAGCGTTATCCTTTAATGCACGTCGAGTTAATGACGGCCCCCCAAGATGACATTCTGTCGTTATTACACCAGAACCGCCTACACCTTGCGATTGCCTTTGGTGGTATTTCTGTTAACGCTCAAGAACAATTCCAATGTATTGGTTATGAATTGTTGGTTGCAACCATTTCAGCGGCTCATCCATCGATTAAACAGGCATCTTCTTTATATATGGAAGATCTTGTTCAAACTCGGCAGATTGTCATAACCAGTTTTGAACATGAGTTGAGTGATATTCGTGCCGTTGTGGCAAGTAATTATTGGCGAACGGATAACTTTGCAATGGCATTAGGTTTAGTTGAAGCCGGAATGGGGTGGGGTAACTTACCAATTTCATTAATTAAAGATAAGTTAAAACACGGTACGCTTAAGCGATTAGAGTTTAAAAATACGCCAAATGGGTTAGAGTTACCGATTCATATAGTTTGTTTAAAAGGGCAGGTATTAAAACGCGGTGCACAGGAATGTATCGAATTATTAAAGTCAAATAATCAAGTCATCAAAGTTCCTCGTGTTTGAGCCCTAGACCCTACGTTAGAGAATATTATTATGTCATTAAAAATTATTGGTTTGTTTTTCTTAACTGCGTTAGCTGAAATTGCAGGTTGTTATTTCCCTTATTTGTGGATGAAAAAACAAGCTGGTGCATGGGTATTATTACCTGCGGCGCTGTGCCTTATGGTGTTTGTGTGGTTACTGACGCTCCACCCTGAGTCTAGCGGCAGAATTTATGCAACTTATGGCGGAATTTATATTGCTACAGCATTATTATGGTTACGTGTGGTGGATGGGGTCTCTCTGACGACAACCGATTGGATTGGTGCGCTGGTGGTATTTATTGGTGCTGGAATTATTATTAGCGGTTGGAAATAAAGTTAAATTAATTTGACATAAAAATGTAAATTTTAGTTATGGGAATTGAGTGCTTTTTTATTATTAATAAATTTTTTTAATATAGAAGGCGTGTCAGAGTAGAGATGATTTAGTGAATATTGATAAGGAAAACTTAATTTAAATTAAGTAAGCGTTTATTATTGAGGCAAGTGTTATACGCTAAAAATTGATCCTGACTTTGTTTTTATATTTAATGTGTTTTCTTGTTATTTGATCTGTATCATTATTTTAAAATATTACTCTATTAGTAGTATATTTAATTGAGGATTAACTACTCAGTTAATATTAATTTACCTTTTATTTTCACATTCATTGATTTTAGGCAATATATAATTATCATACGTTGATATTCTCCCTCCGATTTATACAATAAATATAAAGAGGGAAGCAATGAACGTCAGTCGCAGAAAGTTTTTTAAAATCTGTGCCGGCGGGATGGCAGGTACGACAGTAGCTGCGTTAGGTTTTATGCCTTCAATGGCAATGGCTAATGTACGTGAATATAAATTACTCAGGTCTAAAGAGACTCGTAATACTTGTACTTACTGTTCTGTAGGTTGTGGATTATTAATTTATAGCATGGGCGATGGTGCCATGAATGCTAAATCTGCTATTTTCCATGTTGAAGGGGACCCTGATCATCCTGTCAATCGAGGAGCTTTATGCCCTAAAGGGGCTGGGCTACTGGATTATATCCATAGTGAAAACCGCTTACGTTATCCTGAATATCGCGCGCCAGGTTCTGATAAATGGCAACGCATCAGTTGGGATGATGCCTTTACCCGCATTGCACGGTTAATGAAAGATGATCGTGATGCCAATTTCATCGAAAAAAATGAACAAGGTACAACAGTAAATCGTTGGTTATCGACGGGGATGCTTTGTGCATCAGCGGCAAGCAACGAAACGGGTATGTTAACTCAGAAATTTGCACGTTCCCTCGGCATGTTAGCCGTCGATAACCAAGCACGTGTCTGACACGGACCAACGGTAGCAAGTCTTGCTCCAACATTTGGTCGCGGTGCGATGACCAACCACTGGGTTGATATTAAAAATGCGAATGTTGTTGTTGTGATGGGCGGAAATGCTGCGGAAGCTCACCCTGTTGGGTTCCGTTGGGCGATAGAAGCAAAGAATAACAATGATGCGACACTGATTGTGATCGATCCGCGTTTCACTCGTACGGCATCTGTGGCCGATCACTACATACCAATTCGCTCAGGTACTGATATTACTTTCTTATCAGGGGTTCTGCTATATCTGATTGAAAATAATAAAATTAATGCGGAGTATGTTCAACACTATACCAACGCAGCGTTGTTGGTCAGAGATGATTTCAGCTTTGAGGATGGTTTATTTAGTGGTTATAACGCGGAAAAACGTGCTTATGACAAAACGACATGGAACTACCAATTTGATGAAAATGGTCACGCACTACGTGATGACACGCTACAAAACCCACGTTGTGTATGGAACTTACTGAAGCAGCATGTTTCTCGTTATACACCTGAAATTGTAGAACAAATTTGTGGTACACCGAAAGATGACTTCTTGAAAGTTTGTGAAATCTTAGCTTCAACAAGTGTGGCGGATAGGACAACGACTTTCTTGTATGCATTAGGTTGGACCCAACATACGGTTGGCGCGCAAAATATTCGCACAATGGCGATGATCCAATTGCTATTGGGTAACATGGGAATGGCAGGTGGCGGAGTCAATGCGCTACGTGGACACTCAAACATCCAAGGTCTTACCGATTTGGGCTTGTTATCGACTAGCTTACCTGGCTATCTCACTTTGCCATCTGAAAAAATGCTGACGGTGGAGAGTTATTTGGCCGCGAATACGCCAAAAGCCACTTTACCTAATCAGGTTAACTATTGGAGTAATTATCCAAAATTCTTTGTTAGCTTGATGAAGTCTTTCTATGGTGATGCGGCACAAAAAGATAACCAATGGGGTTATGACTGGTTACCAAAATGGGATCAAGCTTATGATGTGATGAAGTATTTTGACATGATGAGCAAAGAACAAGTCAATGGCTATATTTGCCAAGGCTTTAACCCTGTTGCGTCATTCCCAGATAAAAACAAAGTGGTTAGCTGCTTAAGTAAACTGAAGTATTTAATTGTTGTTGACCCACTCGTCACTGAAACGGCTAACTTCTGGCAAAACCATGGTGAAATGAATGATGTTGATACGGCATCCATTCAAACTGAGGTATTCCGTTTGCCATCAACATGTTTTGCTGAGGAAGATGGTTCGATCGCTAATTCAGGCCGTTGGCTACAGTGGCACTGGAAAGCCGCAGATGCACCTGGTGAAGCACGTAATGATGGTCAAATCCTAACCGGCATTTTGTATAAAATCCGTGAGCTTTATGAGCAAGAAGGTGGTCAGGGTCGTGATCCGCTTATGCAGATGCGTTGGGATTACAAGCGTCAATTCCATCCTGAATCAGAAGAAGTAGCCAAGGAAAATAACGGTATTGCATTGGCTGACCTCTATGATGCGGATGGTAATTTGCAAGCGAAAAAAGGCGAGCTACTCAGTTCTTTTGCGTTATTACGCGATGATGGTTCTACGGCATCATCTTGCTGGATCTATACAGGTAGCTGGACAGAAAAAGGCAATCAGATGGCAAATCGTGATAATAGCGACCCATCTGGCATTGGTAACACATTAGGCTGGGCTTGGGCATGGCCACTCAATCGTCGCGTCATTTATAACCGTGCTTCTTGTGATACACAAGGTAAGCCATGGGATAAAAAACGCATCTTGATTGAATGGAATGGCAAAAAATGGGTCGGTAATGATATTCCTGACTTCAATGCTTCTGCGCCTGAAGTAGGAACTGGACCATTTATTATGCAACCGGAAGGTTTAGGTCGTTTGTTTGCGATTGATAAAATGGCGGAAGGTCCATTCCCTGAGCATTACGAACCATTTGAAACGCCATTAGGAACTAACCCGTTGCACCCGAATGTGGTTTCAAACCCAGCAGCACGTATTTTTGAGGAAGATAAAAAACGCCTCGGAAATCACGAGCAATTCCCTTATGTCGGTACCACTTATCGTTTAACTGAACATTTCCATACATGGACTAAGCATGCTCGTTTGAATGCGATTGTACAGCCTGAGCAATTTGTGGAGATTAGCGAAACTCTGGCAAAAGCGAAAGGCATCGTGAATGGCGATAAGGTTAAAGTCAGCAGTAAACGTGGCTTCATTAAAGCGGTGGCTGTGGTCACTCAACGATTGCAGACATTAATGGTGGATGGCAAACCGATCGAAACGGTCGGGCTACCTATCCATTGGGGCTTTGAAGGTGCAACCCAAAAAGGGTTTATTACGAATACATTAACTCCATCTGTTGGTGACGCGAACTCTCAAACTCCTGAGTATAAAGCGTTTTTAGTTAATATCGAGAAGGCGTAAGGGAGGGAACGAATGCAATCTCAAGACATTATTAAACGTTCCGCGACCAATAGCATTACGCCTCCCCCACAGGCGCGTGATGATAAGTTTGAAGTTGCGAAACTGATAGATGTGACATCCTGTATTGGTTGTAAAGCCTGTCAGGTTGCGTGTTCAGAATGGAACGATATTCGTGATGAAGTCGGTCATTGCGTTGGTGTTTACGATAACCCAATGGATTTGAGCGCGAAATCATGGACCGTGATGCGATTTAGCGAAACCACTGAAAATGGCAAGCTAGAGTGGTTAATTCGTAAAGATGGTTGCATGCATTGTACGGACCCTGGGTGTTTAAAAGCCTGTCCGTCGGCGGGAGCAATCATTCAATACGCAAATGGTATCGTGGACTTTCAATCTGAGCACTGTATTGGTTGTGGGTATTGTATCGCGGGTTGCCCGTTCAATATCCCGCGTTTAAATCCAAAAGATAACCGTGTTTATAAATGTACACTGTGTGTGGATAGGGTTGCGGTAGGGCAAGAGCCTGCTTGTGTGAAAACTTGTCCAACAGGCGCGATCCATTTCGGTACCAAAAGAGAAATGCTGGAGTACGCTTCCGAACGTGTCGATAAGCTACAAAAACGTGGTTTTAAAAATGCGGGGATCTATGATCCAGAAGGTGTTGGCGGTACTCATGTAATGTATGTGCTACAACATGCGGATAACCCAGAGTTATATCATGGTTTACCGAAAAATCCGCAAATTGATACCCCAATTAACCTGTGGAAGGCGGTGTTAAAACCACTTTCAGTGGTGGGCTTTATTGCCACTTTTGCAGGGCTAATTTTCCACTATGTTGGAATTGGTCCTAATAAAGAAGTGGATGATGAAGAGGAGGAAGATGGTCATGAGTAAAAAGAGCAAAATGATTGTTCGGACAAAATTTATTGACCGAGCATGCCACTGGACCGTGGTTATCTGCTTCTTTTTAGTTGCTTTGTCAGGGATTGCCCTATTTTTCCCAACATTGCAATGGCTGACAGAAACCTTCGGAACGCCGCAAATGGGACGGATTCTGCATCCTTTCTTTGGTGTATTAATTTTTGTGGTGTTGATGTTTATGTTTTTCCGTTTTGTGAAACATAACATTCCGGATAAACAGGATTTACCTTGGATTAAGAACATCGTTGAAGTTTTAAAAGGTAATGAACACCATGTAGCGGATGTAGGAAAATATAACGCTGGGCAAAAAATGATGTTTTGGAGCATTATGAGTATGATTTTTGTACTCTTAGCGACTGGCATCATAATATGGCGTCCTTATTTTGCGCATATCTTCCCAATGTGGATGGTTCGCTGGAGCTTATTTATTCATGCAGCAGCAGCCATCATCTTAATTCATGCCATTTTGATCCATATGTACATGGCTTTTTGGGTTAAAGGGTCGATTAAAGGCATGGTAGAAGGTAAAGTCAGCCGACGTTGGGCGAAAAAACATCACCCTCGTTGGTATCGTGAAGTTGAAGCGAAAGAGGCGGAAGCGGAAAAAAACAAACCGTAAGCTTATAAACTGCCGTTATTTGAGCCACCGTCATTTTATGCGGTGGCTTTTTTGTATGTTTTTTTGCTAATGTTCTTTATCACGAATGTTGTCATAGGAAAAATAATGCGGGCTGATCAATATATTGCGTACTGTTTTGTGAGGGCAATGAAGCGGGAAAAAGATATTTTATTATTGCAAAAAATGTCTTATGTGAAACATTGGGTATTATGTAACCAAGCGGGTGTTGAGGTTATCAGAACGGTAGAAATTACATATTTCCTTGATAAATTACGCGATTATCTGGATGGAATGATAAGCAAACAGGTTTATTTCGATCAACAACAACAGATAGTCATCGCGGATGGTGATGTATGTGTAAAATTATTTACTTTGGAATGGACGGGAGAAAATGCAGTTTTAATTGAGACTGTGGCGGAACAATCCATATCGTCATTGCAAAATGAAGGACATAATCAACAGGCATTTTTAAAGACGCTACAAGAAATTGAACGGCTAGCAATGCAAATTGGGGAAACAGGTTTTGCCGCTATTTTTAGATCACAAGCAGAAAAACTACTAAAACCAGTTAAAAATAATGAAATGCTTTGTGAATGCTTATTTGATGTGGCTTGTGGTGCTTGGGTTTTTGGTGGGATGGGCTCATGGAATGATTCAGCGCCTTTTTTAGCTTATGAAAAAGGCTTAGAACCTGAGTATGATAAGCTAACTCACCAATTATATCATCATATTCAGCATGCTCTCCGTTATTCAGCAAATCATTGTGATGTGAGCACCGAGAGCTAAAAAACGCACATTTTCTGAAAAGTTTTCATTAAAGACATCCTATTTTAGGGTGGTGGTTTTCATTAATTTGCGGCACCTAATGGTGTTTTTTAATTTCTAAAGCAATAAACGAAAAAATAATAATCACTTGCAAACCATAACAAAAGAGTACAACGATGAGTATAGAATCTGTTAGAAAGTTTATCGCCCAACATGCTCCTGATATCGAGATTATTGAGACTGACGGGGTGACAGCCACTGTTCAGCAAGCCGCACTTGTTCATAATGTCGAGCCTAATCAGATAGCGAAGACCCTATCACTAAAAGTAAAAAATGAGGTTATCCTTGTCGTGTGTGCAGGAGAGGCTCGTTTGGATAATCAAAAGGTCAAACAGGCTCTCGGTTCGAAAGCAAGAATGCTCAGAGCGGATGAGGTGGTGGAGTTAACCAGCCACCCTGTTGGGGGTGTTTGTCCTTTTGGTTTACCTTCAGCGTTAACGGTATATTGTGATATATCGCTACAACAATATACTGAGGTACTACCTGCCGCAGGGTCGGTTAACAGTGCATTACGTATTTCACCTCAGCGCATGTTAGAACTTACTCAAGGTTCTTGGATCGATATTTGCCAATAATGATGGATTAATTTGATAAATAAGGGTTTTGTAGACGATATAATACATGCTCTTGTAGCCAATGGCCTTCAGGGAGGGCGGGATGAGCAAAGTTTTCAGGGTCTTTCGTCATGCCCAATTTTTTCATCACGCCCTCAGAAGGTGTGTTAGCGACCGCGGTGAAAGCAACGATCTCATTTAATTTCAGTTGATTAAAAGCAAACTGAATTGCAGCTTGAGCCGCTTCAATGGTATAACCTTGTCGCCAATATTGAGGACGTAATCGCCATCCAATTTCGGTACACGGCGAGAAAGGAAATTGATATTCGGGAATATTTAGACCAACAAAACCAATTAATTCATGTGTCGACTTTAATTCAACAGCCCACAATCCCCATCCTCCTTGGCTGGCAAATCGCGCCATAATCGTATCCATAAAGTGATCGCTTTGTGATTTATTTAATACGAAAGGAAAATAACGCATGACTTCAGGGGAACTATTCATTTCAAAAAACAGCGCTTTGTCTTGTTCAGTCCAGCCACGTAGAAGTAAGCGGGGAGTTTCAAGTGTAATAATTGACATATAAAAGCCTTATATTATTTTGTGTGTAGCCTCAGATGAAGAATGGGGAAGGGATTACCTTCACCATCTTTTTCTGAGCGTGCAAATTGCCTAAATCCCATATGCTGGTAAAAACCAATGGCCTGTGGATTTTGCTCATTCACATCAACGTCAGTAATTGCGAGTTGCTCAATAGCAAAACGAAGTAATTGTTTGCCGATCCCTGAACCTCGATGAGATTGTGAAATAAATAGCATCTCTAGTTTATTTTGGTCAACACCGATAAACCCAGTTATTTTATTATCTTCAGTAACCGCAACATAGACTGAGAGTTGCGGTAAATACTCTTTATAGATGGCGACTTTTAATTTCTGTAACGTTGCTTCAGGTAAAAAATCGTGTGTTGCTCTGACGGATGACTCCCAAACATCAATAATTTCATTGTATTGTGATGGGGTAGCGGCTTGAATTCTCATCGGAGTAAACTCCTAATTTGGTGAATAGAATATTGTCAGTCGTTGCGGTTAATATCAACCATGCCTTTATAGGGTTTCGCTAATATTCTTGGTTGAAGCGATTATAACAATAAATAGCCATTAATGACCTCGCTTAGTTCTTATTTCGTAGTGAAGTCTGTTTTTGAGATATTAATCGCAGAAAAAAAAGTCAGTTACTTCATTATAAGATAGCAGTAAATTCAACTAGAAATAGGAATAAGTTATTTATTTTACAATAAATTAATGTCATGCGACAAAATACAACAACAAAATGGTAGGGGTATTTCGATGAAATATAAGGTTTTAACACTCTGTTTATCTGCTGCACTATTGGCGCCAATCGCGCCTGCATTTGCAAATACCGATAATGCTGAAAATATGCAACTCGACCAAGTATTATTATTAAGTCGCCATAATTTACGAACACCTATTGTTAATACGGGGATCTTAACGGAAGTTACCGATAAAAAGTGGCCTGCATGGGATGCGAAGAGTGGGTATTTAACGACAAAAGGCGGCGCACTTGAAGTTTATATGGGGCATTATTTTCGGGAATGGGCGGATGAAAAGAAGTTACTCGCCGATGAATTATGCCCAACGAGTAATGAAGAATTATTTGTTTATACAAATAGCTTGCAAAGAACAATTGCGACAGCACAATTTTTCACCGCGGGTGCATTTCCCGGTTGTACTGTGAAAATTCATCATCAACCTGAAATTGGCACCATGGATCCCGTCTTTAATCCTATTATTACTAACGATAGCTCTGAGTTTAAGCAAAAAGCCTTATTAGCGATGGAAGAGCATTTAAAACAGCTCAACCTGAAACTAGGATATGATGAGCTAGATACTGTTCTTGATATTAAAAACTCGCCAAAATGTAAAACGGATAAGCTGTGTGAACTTTCATCACAAGATAATCGTTTTATTATTGAGGCTAATAAAGAGCCAGGTGTCGCTGGGGCGCTTAAAATTGCGAACTCAGCAGTCGATGCGATCGATTTGCAATATTATGAAGGGTTCTCAGAAAAACAAGTTGCATGGGGAATGGTAAATACAGCAGATAAATGGCGTAAGCTAAACACGTTAAAAAATGGCTATCAGGAAACTTTATTCTCTCCTAAATTAATTGCTAAAAATGTTGCTCATCCTTTATTAAATTACATCAATAAAGGCTTCGTTTCTGTCGATAAAGGAGAAACGGCAAAATTTATTATGCTGGTTGGTCATGATTCAAATATTGCTTCCTTAATGTCAGCCATGGATTTCAATCCGTACCAATTGCCAGAGCAATATGAATATACCCCAATTGGTGGAAAATTAGTTTTCCAACGTTGGCATGATAAGAGTGATAATAAAGATTATGTGAAGGTGGAATATATTTATCAAACAGCAGATCAACTTAGAGATAATAGCTACCTTTCTTTAGAAACCCCACCTAAACACGTCACGTTATCTATGAAAAATTGCCCTATCGATAAGAACGGTTATTGTTCTTGGGAAGATTTTCAAAAAGTGATGCAATCTGCATTAGCGCAATAATGGTTTTATTGATACGCACTAGCCCGTGATAAAAGCGGGCTTTTTACTTTATTGAATCATTATCGTGTTGCGTTAAGTCGATAGTCAATGCGGCTTAACGATACTCAATTTAGCGAGTTATTAGCGAGTACTGGCGACTTGAAGAATGGCAACTCTCGTTGTTATTATGGCTGTTTATTAGCGGAATTCACGGATAAATTATATAGCATGGACATTCAACTACTGCACTTAAATCAAATAGACTGTAATGACATTATCGCACTCAATACGCATCCTCTCGTATTAGCACACATGCCTCTTGGAGATGACCAGTTTGATGAGCCATTTTGCCACCAATGGGTTAAGCAAAAAGAGCAACACTGGCATACACATGGATTTGGTGTATGGGCATTGGTTGTTGATGGTAGGTTTATTGGATGGGGAGGGTTTCAAGATGAAAATGGAGATGCTGATTTAGCATTAGTATTGCATCCAGATTATTGGGGGTGCGGTAAAAAAATCGTGAATAAAATGCTTGAACAAGCGGTGACTCATATGTCATTACCCTCAATAACCATTCATCTTCCACTCAGTCGTAAAAAACTGGGGGCTATTTACCGTTATGGTTTTGTGGAAGAAGGTGAAGTGAGTTTTGATGGGGTCATTTTCAAACGATTTAGATTGAAATTAGCCGAACTATCTAAGAAAAAACCCTGCTAGAAAGCAGGGCGTGAAAGCCACGAAAATGTTTATGAGGCTTCAATCTAACCTATAATCTTGTGTAATAGTCTTATAAATTGTGTGTATTTATTATCTCTTGAATTGGTCTTAAAGAGATGATCTCAATAAGATTAAAATCCAAACATTTCACTAAAAATGTTATTTTTTACTACCCTATATTTCAGCGGATCACCAAAACAGATGTTTTTGCGTAACGTACGACTGATGCAGCATTAGAGCCGAGTAAATAGGTAGACATGCTTGGGTGGCGAGAACCAATTAAAATGATATCTGCATTGATCTCTTCGGCGATAGCCAAAATTTCATCCTTAACTGAACCTACAGAGGATGTAACATGTACCTTATCAGCAGGGATAGCAAAGCGTTTTACTTTCTCTTTTAATTCATTGAGGATGATTTCCGCTTGTTTTTCATCATCGGGAAAATCGCCAGGAAGAATGGTTCCACCGTAGCGTAAATAGTTAGAAATGGGAGCACTAACAGCGAGAAAATGCACTTCGGCATTATTTAATTTCTGGATGGCAGTAACATGAGGGATGACAAGGTCGGTAAGTGCGTCTTCACTAACATCAATCGGAACTAGAATCGTTTTGTACATAAATCCTCCTTTTTGTCTTTTATTTTATAAGTTTAGAACATTTCCATGCATATTGAAATTAATCATTACTATTTTAAAGACAATGAACTATTTAGACTTAAATGGAGCAGATAGTGGGGGAGTAGGATGAAAAATAGAGAGGAGTATTATCAGGAAAATATAATATATCTAATCCACAACTCATAACGAATTTCGCTAGAGTTGTGGCACGATTTGGTATCAATTATTTTTTACAAGCTTCTTTTAAACCGCCTTTGCAGACTTGACTCAAGTATTGTTTGGCTGCTTTATCATCTATTTCGATACCTTCACCATTTTCATACATTTTTCCGACTTGAAATTGTGCTGGTGGATATTTTTTATCGGCAGATTTTTTAAACCAGTCAAAAGCCACGATATAATTTTGTTTAACACCGATCCCTTGGTAATAAATTTGCCCCATATAATTTTGAGCTTCGGGATTACCTTGGTTGGCAGATTTTTCAAACCATTGAATCGCAGTTTCAATATTCGGCTCAACACCGTTACCATTTAAGTACATATCGCCTAAAAAAAGCTGTGCATCTGCACTGCCTTTATTAGAGGCCATGGTTAACCATTTTTTAGCTTTCGGGTAGTCCTTCTTAACTTCATTTCCCAAGTAGTAGCCGATACCCAGCATGACTTGAGCTTTGATGTCACCTTTTTGAGCCTCTTTTTCAACCAATTTGATCGTTTCGTTAGAGACAGCGGCAAAGCTTGAATGCATCGAAATAATGAAAAGTAAAATGAATGAATAGATTTTATACATAATGTTGTGAATATCTTATATTGTGTCAGTGAGCAAGGTAAAGGTGGTTGTACGCGCTATGTTAAGATGATAGTCCAAACAAATAACAACATCATTAACACTCAGGATTAGCGTTAGCAACAAAATTTTACTTTAAATACTTTACGTCTCTAGGCATAGAATATCAATGTGTTTTAGTTTTTTATCTCACTTTGCTAACGCTTTTTAAAATAAGAATGTGCGTAAAGTTGTTTTTATCTCGTTCATTATCGTAATTTACTAGTTTTAGGTGTGTGTTATGCAGGGTTAGTATTGTAGTGAACGGATGTATTTTTATTTATAGGAAAATCCTGCTTTTTTAAAGAGGCAATTTCGTTGTTCTATTTTAAGAAAGTGCGATCGGTATCTCATACTCGTTAAGAATAGAACTATCACACGGTGATAGGCGTATAAAGTGAGGTTCTTCCTATTATAAGGGGTTAATTAACGTGAAATCCTGATAATGCTAATCCCCCTACAATATCTAGAGGGTACTAGCGATTTATTTATTGCTGTTGATTACCAGTGATTAGTCACCATCATTAGCCCGGGTATGGCGCAGGTAACAATACCAACGAGTAGTGTTAACGTACCTAGATGATTAATTTTAATATTCAGTGAGAATGTACAAAAAAACAGTAACCATAATATTGCCCATACTAACCAGAGCACAACCATGCGAATATCTGAACTGGCATAATAGGCATAAAATAAGGCATTAAAAAAGACAAAAAGACAATACCATCCAAATAATTTACCCGATAAAGAATATATTTTCACAAAACTTAAAAATAGATAAGTGAAGGTAAATAGCATAGATTGTGCTATTGCAGTGTAGGCTATACTCTCTTTAGCATTGATCATTAAAATGATATTACCAATTAAACAAAAACAACCAATAATACCATTAAATATTCCCGTTTCTTTATCATCATATCCTTTTATAATTGCAATTCCATTTATACTCAAAACACTACCAATAAAAATAAGTAATATCCCCTCCATCGTTCACCTCTTAATGATAAATTGATTATTATCGACAGTGAGCACTATATGCTTTGAGTGCTCATTATTGAATATCGCTCTTGCGACTAAAGGTTCTATATGTATCTTAAAAATACGCTTTATATCTCTTACTCCATAACGTGGGTCACACATTGAATTTATTTTCACTTTTGCTAAAACATCGAGTGTGATATTAATTGAATACTGTACTATTCTTTGATTAAGATTGGATAATTGCATATCAATTATTTTAATCGCTTGTTCAGAGGTTATTTTCTTAAAGCTTATTTTTCTATCTATTCGATTAATAAATTCGGGGTCAAACTGTTTTTCAAGTAATGAGATGATTTTATTATCATAACTCTTTTTTGAGCATAACTTAGTTATACCCTGTTTTTCATTTAAAATATCTTTAGACCCTAAATTAGACGTCATAATAATTATTGTATTTTTGAAGTTAATCGTTTTTTGGCCATTGGCAAGTTCTAATTCTCCAGTATCAAGAATATTCAGTAATGTTCTGATGACGCTTTTGCTGGCTTTTTCGATTTCATCAAATAATACAATGCCAGGAGTATTATAGCTGCCCTCTATTTTATCAGTATCAAATAACGAGTAGGACTCTTTACTTCCTGAATAACCTGGTGGTGCACCTGATAAAGAGGCTGCATAGTGATCTTGAGATAAAGTATTCATGTTTATTCGGCAATAATGCGCTTTACCATTATTGATTGCCTTCGCTAAAGCAATGACTGTTTCTGTTTTTCCTACCCCAGTTGGTCCTAAGAATAACAATGTAGTTAATGGTCTATTGGGATCAAATATATTGGTTTTAATGCAATAAAGAATATCTTTTAGCTGAGTTAATACTTCATCTTGCCCAATGATAGTTTTTTCAATATTCTCGATAACATTTTCTGGGTCAAAGATAAAACGAAAATGTCTTTTCTCTATTTTTAGAGATGAAGTGTTTTTTTCTTGAAGGTTCGATGCTAACATATCATTGATAAAAGGCATGTTTGTTCCTAATTAATGATAATGGATAAAGTAGTAATTCAAGAACAGCAGTGTATTTCTATTAATTATGCAAGTTGCTATTTATATAATATTTGGCTAATAGAGATGCCAAATACTCTCCATTTATCCTTGATGTGGAAAATTAATAGCAAGTATTAATATATTTAACGTTTATTCAATAATGAATTACTACTTCAAATTTTAGTTAACCAACATTTTTTATTTTATTTTCATCCGTGGGTAAATCGTAAACTTGGCATTCTGAAATACCGATAGTATCTCGAGTGATGCTTTCAACCTGTTCTTGCGTTTTTTCTGCATCAAGTACCCAGCTGCGATAAAATTCAAAAGGACACTCAGCAAGCCCTTTATTACCGTCACCCGAATTATAAATACCGGTATAGCCACGATGTAAAATCTTAAATAGATGGTTTTGTGATTGATCATATCGGCGAGCATCGCGGATTTCAGTTACTGAGAGTTGAGCATACTGCACACCCATTTCCTCTTCACCACATTCACCTAATGTATGTCCATCAAAACCAATAATCGCAGAATGCCCAAAGTAGGTATAAACCCCATCAAACCCAGTGCCATTTGCGACAGCAACATAACAGTTATTTGCCCATGCCATGGTTTTTGCCATCATTATCTGTTGTTCTTTAGCGGGATACATATAACCTTGACAACGAACAATGAGTTCTGCGCCTTTCATTGCGCAATCACGCCATATTTCAGGGTAATTTCCATCGTCACAAATGATCAGGCTTATTTTTAATCCTTTAGGTCCATCAGAAACATAAGTTTTATCGCCGGGGTACCAGCCTTCGATAGGGCACCATGGAATAATTTTACGGTATTTTTGGACTATATTACCGTTATCATCGATCAAAATAAGCGTGTTATAGGGTGCTTTTAAAGGATGTTCTTCATGTTGTTCACCCGTGATAGAAAATACCCCCCAAACCTTATTCGCTTTACAAGCCGCTGAAAATATTCTTGTTTCATCACCGGGAACCGTTGCTGCGGTAGCCATCATTTCTTCATGATCATACATGATCCCTTGGGTGCTATATTCAGGAAAAATAATAAGGTCAAGACCTGGAAAGCCTGTTTTTATACCCGCAATGACATCTGAAATTTTATTTGCATTTTCAATAACATCATCTCGGTTATGCAAGCGAGGTATTTTGTAATTAACGACAGCAACACCCACGGATGTAGGACTACTCGAAATATCACCATGTCTCATAGATTTCCTCTCTATATTATTTTTACTCGTTTAATGACCAAGTAAATGTAACTAAATGGAGGTATCAGGGGAGTTAATTCGCGACTATATGTGATAATTATCACGTTTTTTTGTAATCAGTTACTGGGGAGTATAATGTATTGATTTAAATAGAAAATACTTTTTTGAAAAATGACCCCTATAGTTTATTTGGTATTTTTATTGGTGAGTCATTGCGGTTTTTGTAGTGTGAAATGAGGTTAATCAGGCTGTGTAGGTATGTTATTTACTATGAATCATCTTTAAATATGGAAGGAAAAACTGGCAATATCGTCACATTGCTGCTTTTTAAAGTTATCTTTTAAGTAGATGGTTATTATTTTTTATTTCCAATAAGGCAGGATTAATGACTGATTACTCTGTGTGATAGGGTAGCGTTTAGAATAATACCTCAATACATTCATGAGGTAAGACTTTAGACTTGCTACCCAGATTGAATGCTGACCTATTGAAAATCGAAAAGTGGTGTTGGTTTACCATGATCATCGACAGCGACAAAGTTAAATTGACCATGGATCACTTCTTCGCGGCCTTCACGATACATATCTTCTAAAAAGATAGAAACATTTACTGTCAAACTTGTTCTACCAACACGGCTCACTTTACCCACTAATTCAACAATGGTGCCGGAGGGGATCGGGTGAGTGAAGTTGATTTTTTCGGTTGAAACGGTGACCAAACGTTTACGAGAAAAACGCGTTGCAGTAATAAAAGAGACTTCATCCATCCACGCAAGGGCGGTTCCACCAAATAAGGTATCATGATGGTTTGTGGTTGTAGGAAAAATAACCTTGGAAACACTGGTAATAGAATCTTCGATTTTTTGCGTGATTATCTCATCAACGTCAGAACGCATAATGTTGCCTTACAATTATTTGCTATGGGACTAAATTAGCCATATTTCACACCGTGGTGATGACTCGGTTTATATGTCCAAGCCATCCATATTGAATGTGGCTGGCGAATGATTACCTCATTGCTGCCACATTCCCCTTATTTAGGGTATATAAATTTATTGTTATACGCTATCCAAAATGAGTTACACCGGCGATGTTTCATTGATAATTATTTTTTGGGTCAATATAGGGACGTAGTCAAACACATATTCGTGAGCTTAAATATGGATGTTACCGGTTAAAAATAGCGTTGCTTCTCCAGTCAGTTTGACTCTCTCATTGTCGACTGAACATAACACGACACCACCACGAGCAGATATTTGATGACCGATTAGCTGATTTTTATTTAAACGTGCAGCCCATAATGGTGCGATAGCGCAATGCGAGGTACCTGTTACCGGATCTTCGTCGACCCCTTTGGCGGGAGCAAAGTAACGGGATACAAAATCAGCATTTGGGTTATCACTGAGGGCAGTAATGGTTAGGCCTGGTAGAGGGAGCGCTGCCATCGCGCTCAGATTAGGCGTACAGTTGGCAACTTGGTTGGCATCACTTAAAAAGCAGACATAGCGGTCTTTAGCGAGCCATAATGATTCTATATCGACCCCTAAAATGTCGGTTAATTGAGGGTGATCGGTAACAGCAACCTGTTTTGTTTCTAGCACAGGGAAATCGAGTGTAAACCCTTTTTCATTTTTGTATACGATGAGTTCTCCAGAAAGAGATTGAAATACGAAAGGTGAAATCGGGTGTTGCTTAAACTGATGCAGTATAAATGCCGCCGCAAGTGTCGCGTGACCACATAATTTAACTTCTACGTTAGGTGTGAACCAGCGAATATGCTCTCCAACTAAGAATGCAGTTTCTGAAAGATTAATTTCAGCAGCAATAGCCATTAATTGATCATCTGGAAGCCATGTTTCGAGTAACACAATAGCAGCAGGATTACCGTGAAATTGTTGTTGAGTAAAGGCATCAACATAATAAACAGGAAAGGTTGTAGTACTCATAATGGTTTTCCAAAGGCAAGTTTAATAGGGTGCTAAATGAGTAAGAGGGAAAGGAGTATAGCGCTAATTAAGCATCAACATAATAGGTTAATGCTTGAAATAAAAATGCCCGATAGGCTGTAAAAACCTATCGGGCATAGAGACGTTAATGAGGATTATTCTGCTTTCGCTTCATTCTCATCTGCGTTTTTTAACATTTTTCTGACTGGGATAATTAAGGCAGCCAGAACAATGGCACAGATAACTAATGCTATTGAAACGTGTGAGAACAGCTCAGGCATTGAATTCAATTGTTCTTTATTGATATTACCGCCCATAATACCAGCCGCAAGGTTACCGAGTGCGCTAGCACAGAACCACAGGCCCATCACTTGACCACGCATTTTTTGTGGTGCTAATAATGTCATTGTGGCTAACCCAATAGGGCTTAAGCACAGTTCACCCAATGTCAGCAACAAGATACTTGATACTAACCAGAAGGGAGAGACCCCCGTTTGTGTCGCTAGAACTTGATTAGCAGCCATCATCATGACCGCAAAACCTGCCGCAGCAAATAGGATACCAATAACAAATTTAGTCATGCTGCTTGGGTTCATATTGCGTTTGGCGAGGGAAGGCCAGAACCAGCTGAATACCGGCGCTAACAGAATGATGAATAATGCGTTGATAGATTGGAACCAAATCGTTGGGATTTCAAAGGAACCCATTTGGCGATCGGTATAGTCACGCGCGAAGATATTGAACGACGTTGGTTTTTGTTCAAACGCTGACCAGAAAAATGCGGCAGCAATGAGCAGTATTAAACAAGCCAGTAGACGTGAACGTTCGCTGCTATTTAGGCCTGCAAAGAAGAACATAAAGAAGAAATAGATACCAACACAAGTTGCAATGATATAAGCGGAGCTTTTTGCAATTGTCGATGCATTGAATGGGATCGTGCCATTATCGATTAAGATAACTAAGACTGCTAGCAATGCCATTGCAACAGTAACCCATTTACCAACATTTTTACGTTCTACAGTTGGACGGTTCCAAGTGGAATCTAATCCAACTTCTTTATCATATCGGCGCATTTGCGGAATGGCATAGAAACGGAAAATTAACAACGCGATCAACATACCGATGCCGCCTAGGCCAAAGCCGAGGTGCCAACCATATTTTTCATGTAGAGGGCCAATAATCAAAGGAGCAATAAATGACCCCATGTTAATGCCCATATAAAATAGTGAAAAGCCACCATCACGACGAGTATCTTCTTTCTTGTACAGTGTCCCTACCATGACGGTGATACAAGTTTTAAATAAACCCGTACCTAATACAATCAGTAACAAACCGACGAAGAAAAAGGTATTACTCCAGAAGGCGGACATCGCGATGGATAGGTGACCGAACGCGATGATCAATGAGCCATACCAAACTGCTCGACGTTGCCCTAACCAGTTATCGGCAAGCCAGCCTCCAGGAAGTGAGGTGATATAAACACCACCAGCAAAGATACCGACAATTGCGGATGCTTGTTCAATGGGTAACCCCATTCCCCCTTGTAATAGTGCTGCACTCATAAATAATATGAGGAGAGGGCGTACACCATAGAAAGAAAACCGTTCCCACATTTCAGTGAGGAAGAGTGAACTTAGTGGGTACGGGTGCCCAAAAAAGGTTTTTGTTTTAGTCGCAGAATGACTCATCTGTGAACTCCGATAAATTATTTTTTGATTGGTTGTGCTTGGAAATACACCTAGCGAATCTGTAGGTGTTAAAATTTATAGATATGTTAACTTAATTTTGTAAACATATTTTTAACATACATTATTATAAAAACACTTATAAACAGAATATATTTCTTGTTAAAAGTGTATTTTTAAGGTGAAAAGTCGATATCAATCGCACTTTTCACGATAAGGTAGGCGACAATACAGGAATTTGGTTGACAAGAAAAGAGATGATTATAAAACAATCATAGCCTTCAAAAACATAAGCTTAAGTTATGTTTTCTCTGTTTTTTGCATAAAATGCTGTTATACCTACAATAAATCAGGGAAATGAATAAATAACTGCATTTATCAGCGGGCGGTATGGAACGAATTTTTTTAGCGAAAAAAAATTTTTTGCTTTCTATCACATTCAAACAGAGGGAGACTGACAACCTTGGGATTGTCGCTTAATGATGTACCATGAATAGATTAAATTGAATAACACCAAGGCTGCGGTAAAGAAAAACACAGCTCTAAAGCCATAACTTGCCGCAACAAATGACCCCATTAGTGGACCCGTGACGTTTCCCACATCACGTAATGCTTGGTTATAGCTAAAAATTCGGCCTGTCACTTGGTGAGAGATATTGTAAATAATTAATGTTTGTACGGCGGGTAATAAGGCCGCGTTTAATGCCCCGAGTAAAAAGCGTAGTGCGCCAAGTTCCCAATAATTACTGACAAGTCCCATCGGGAATAACACAAAAATAGAAGCGGCTAATACCGCCAGTAAAACTTTTTCAGGACCAATGCGGTCACTCAATTTACCTAACCGAGGGGCGCTAAGCAGGGCGGCGATACCGGGAATGGACGCGATGACACCACTAATAAAAGCTAAGTTCTCTGTTGTACCAGCGAGATCACGAACATACAGTGTAATAACTGGGTTGATTGAACCCATTGCTGCTTGGATAATCATGGTCGTAAAAAATAAGCTGATCACCAGATTTTTATTTTTTAGCGATGCAAAGACTTGCTTGTTATTAAGGGCATCTTGACGTGAAACTGGGGTAAAACGTTCTCGGACATAAAATAGCGTAACAATAAAGCAAATAAAGAGTACGCTAGCCGTAATAAAGAATACAGGGCGTAGGCCATATTGGTCGGCCAGTAATCCCCCAATAAGCGGACCAATTAATGCGCCACTTACCGCACCGGTTGCGAGCACGCCCATCGCCCAACCGCTTTTCTTAACCGGTACTTGCGTCGCAATTAATGCGTTAGCATTGGGAACAAATCCGCCGAGTAAGCCTAATAGCGCCCTAAGGGCGAGTAACTGCCAAATATTTTGAGCAAATCCAATTAATACCATTACGATGGCCATACCTAATGCCGAACGCAACAGCATTAACTTTCTGCCTTTTCGGTCAGATAATCGCCCCCAAAACGGCGCTGCAATCGCAGAAAACAAAAACGTAATACTGAAAACCGCACCTGTCCAAAGGTTTAAAGAGCTATGATCGGTCACGCCGAGTTCTTCGATATATAACGGAAGAAAAGGCATGATCAGACTAAATGCAGCCCCCGTTAAAAAACAACCAAACCAGACCACATAAAGGTTACGTTTCCAATAACTGTTTCTGTTTAACATAGACTCCTTACTCAACTGTAATGCTTAAAACACAGCGGCTGTCAGAAAACCGACAGCCGCTGTGTTTTATCAATGATGGATTTTGTCTAAATCACCGTACAATGAAGGTTCTCCTTCGGGACGTGTTTTAAACCGTCGATGTAGCCACATGTACTGTTCTGGGGCTAATAATATCGCTTGTTCAATGAGCTGGTTCATTTTTGTTGCCACCGCCACTTCATTATCAACGGGGAAGTTGTCGATAGCAGGCTGAATGATTAATTCATATCCTTTGCCGTTAGGTAATCGACGAGGAATAAAAGGCACAATTAACGGGTCGGCAAGGCGTAATAAAATCGCTGAACCATTTGTGGTAGCGGCATTTTTTACCGCGAACAGCGGTGCAAAAGAGCTGTTTCGAGGACCATAATCATGGTCAGGGGCATACCAGAGAATTTCCCCCTGTTTTAAGCTACGTACCATCCCTTTAACATCTTTCCGGTCTAACATATATTTATTAGAACGCAGACGCCCGCGAGTCTGTAACCAATCCATCAGCTTATTGTCATTTGGACGATAAACGCCAATGCCTGGATTAAGTATACCGAATGCTCTTGCTCCTAGCTCTAAGGTTAAAAAGTGGATCCCTAAAACGATAATGCCACGACCTGTTGATTGCGCCGCGAGCATATGTTCACGTCCTTCAATTTTAAACCAGCGACGGATACGCCATTCAGGCCAAAACCAAGCCATTCCTGTTTCAAAAACGCCCATGCCAACGGATGCAAAATTTTTGTTAATGTACTGTTGGCGTTTTTCTAAACTCATTTCAGGGAAGCAGAGTGCTAAATTACGATCGGCAATCTGTGCACGCTTTTTCAGTAATCGCTTCGATAGCATGCCTAAACGTGTGCCCATCCAATAGATCATGGGGTAGGGCAACAGAACTAGCAGGTACAGCAAGCCGATGCCAAACCAAGTGAGCCAGTAACGTGGGTGTAATAAACTTTTATGAAACTTTGGAGCTTGTATCATTGGTTTCCAAAAATTAGGTTAGTGATTTTATACCGTTGTTCGTTATTGACATTGTTATTATAACAACGATTAATCTATGGTTTTGACGACTAAAGCATCATGAAATGACTGATTTAGTTTAAACATTAGCCTATTTATCAATAATGTTCTTATTATAACAAATTATTCATTTAATAAATTAGCCGTCTGTAGCGTACTCATTAATTCAGCAATATTACGCACAGCCATTTTTTCCATCATTCGGGAGCGGTGTACTTCAACAGTTCGCACTGATACACAGGCGACGTCTGCAATTTCTCGGTTGATTAAGCCCTGTAAGACATACTTGCAAATCTCTTTCTCTCTCGGTGTCAGTGTTTGGTAGCGTTGCTGGATGAGGTAACTGGCCGTCGCTTGCGTTGTTTTTGTTTGAGCTTGTTCGAGTGTTTTAGCGAGCAATTGGCTATCAATGGGTTTTTGGAGAAAATCGACCGCACCCAGTTTGATTTGCTCGACAGCCATAGGGATGTCACCGTGACCAGAAAGAAAAATGACTGCTAATGTACTTTGCTGTTCTTTGAGTAATTGATGGACTTGGCGGCCATCAAGTTTTGGCATGCGCATATCGAGCAGTACCACACCTTCTTGATGAAGATTTGCTTGTTGGATAAATTGTTCACTGTCATTCCAAACCACAACGGTATAACCGAGTGTTTCAAGAAGAAATTGGCAGGCATCCGTGACAGCAGGATCATCGTCCACCAGATGTATAACAGGCATGAATAAGTACCTCATTTCATCAAACTGGGGTATCAATATCTAAACGGGTGAAGCGTGATTGTCTCATATTCACATGATTAATGTTATCAATAGTATGCGAAAGTAAATCGACATTCATTAAAATTTAGCGTGAGGGGATATGACTCCATTCTCATTGAACATCACCTTGAAAATAGATGACCCTCGCCTTCATGTTATCCGTCGATGTATGAAGGCGGTTGGTGTTTATACTTTTTCCTCATAAGGAAAGATTAAGGTCACTCTTAGGCCATTTAACCCCTCCTCACTCAGATTATTTTCAATACGAATATCCCCTCCTTGGCTTTGAATCAGCCGCTGACAAATCACTAAGCCAAGTCCGAGTCCCTCTTTTTTCGTCGTCGCAAAGGGCGTAATCCCTTGAGTGAGCTGTTCAGGCGCCATACCACCGGCATCATCTTGTAAAACCAATAAAAATCGTTCTGGTGCAAAGTGAAAACTAAAACATAAAGTCTTTGCACCAGCCTGTAAGCTATTACTGATTAGATTGGAGAGTAATTGGTCAAGTAGTGTTTCTGGGAGCTTCAAGCAGACATCATGGCTATTAGGTAAAATCAGTTTGACGAGTGGATAATGCTGTGGAACTCGTAGTAGCTGCCAGATATGTTGTATGGTCGGTATGACATATTGCTCACTTAAAGGTAACGCAACTTCTTGGTTTGGTTTTCCTGCCCATAACCGAAGATTGCGAATAATATCACCACCGCGCTGCGCTTGATTATCAATTTTAGTGAGGGCGTTAATCAGTGGATGTTCATCTGACTCTTTTTGAAGACGTAAAATACAGCCTTGGGCATAGTGGCGGATTGCCGAAAGAGGTTGGTTTAACTCATGAGCAAACCCAGAAGCCATTTCGCCTAATATATTCAGCCGTTGCGCCTTTGCTAAGTTGGCTTCTTGTTGTCGTAAGCGATTGTGCGCGTCTTCGAGTTGTCGACTTTTGCGACGAACTAAAAATGCGATCCAAACATGGTTGATGCCAAGTAGAATAAAAAACAGTACCGCGATGCTGATAGTGATTTGATGCTGGATCAGCCAACTCACAATATCTTGCCAAATTTGGCGTTGTTGTGGGTGTTGATTCACATCACGCAATAGCGTCTCAACTTGATTGACCGAGGCGGGGGCTCCCCAGCGCATACCTGACTTATCCGATGAAAGCAGTGTTTTAGTCACTTTATCAACTAAATTATCAGGAACATCATTCAGCGCGGCAAACGACCAATTCGGGTAGAGTTCTGTACTGGTTTTACAGGGTAAATTGCTCTCATGTTCGATTAAAGGACGGAAATGGTTTTTATCAATTAACCCTTCTTTATCCATATTCTCCAATAAACAGACAGGGATAATGGCCGCAGAAAGTGAGTCGTCCCGTAACGCATACAATAATGCATCGGCAGGAAAGCCGAGGAACTGCATGCGAAAATCTTTTTCGGCATCATAGCCCATATCTCGCAATACTTTATAACCTAACAGATAGCCTCCAAATGCATCCGGAGAAATTGCCCCCACCTTCTTACCGATGAGGTCTTTTATTTCGTTAACCTCGCTATCAGCGCGCACTAAAATAAGGCTACCAATCACATTGCGTGTTGTACTATCAGGTTCGACGGAAGAGCGTAAAGAGAGCAACCAACGTAGATGATAACGGCTATCTAATTGAATAAATTGTGCGGGATTAGTGAGTAAAAAGTCAATTTTACGTTCTGAAATCGCATTACGCATCTCATCTAAATTAAGCGGCTGCAAAGTGAAATGCTCATCAGGCAGCGCATTATTCAATGTATCAATTAATGTTTGCCAATGGGTTTGGGTTGAGTTAGCACCGCGTAAGGCAAGCACCCCAATTTTCCATTCTGCTGCCATGGCCGGAAATGACCCGGCAATAAGAATGATTATCAGTAATCGATACAAAGACATAGAGTATTTCTTTAACATATTTGGCTTATTAGTTGCGTTAGATCAATTTAGCTACGGGTATGTGGTAAACCACAATAGGGTCGTTACGCTGCCCCTCTTACAATAAGACCAATTAAAGATAACACACCGTTTTTAAAGAGAAATAAGAATTACTGGGGTTATCAAAAATAGCTTGATGTAACAGGTAAATAAAACCTGTAAAACCAAAAGAATAGCAATTTTTATCCTCTATTTTAGCATTAGCAATGTCCTACTGGAGCCAATTATGGATCTGAGTAAACGAAAATTTCTACAACAATTAGGAGCTGTGACTGCCGGGGCATCGTTGATACCGATTGCTGAAGCAGGACTTAATTTCGCTCCAACTCGTCGTGAAGGTAATCCTGAAAAGCGTTATGGAATGCTGATCGATTTACGCCGCTGTGTCGGTTGTCAATCATGTACTGTTAGCTGTGCTGTTGAGAATCAGACGCCACAAGGCCAATTCCGGACGACGGTTAACCAATATCAAGTCTCTTTGCAAGGTGAAGAAGGGCTGACAAACGTCCTGTTGCCCCGTTTATGTAACCATTGCGATAACCCGCCTTGTGTGCCTGTTTGTCCTGTGCAAGCAACGTTCCAACGTGAAGATGGCATCGTGGTGATTGATAATGAACGCTGTGTTGGCTGCGCCTATTGTGTTCAAGCCTGCCCATACGATGCGCGTTTTATCAACCACACAACACAAACCGCAGATAAATGTACTTTCTGTGCTCATCGCCTTGAGGTGGGATTATTACCTGCTTGTGTTGAATCCTGTGTTGGTGGGGCACGCATTATCGGTGATTTAAAAGATCCGAATAGTACTATTCGGAAAATGCTCACAGAACATGAAGCAGAAATTAAAGTTCTTAAACCTGAAAGTGGCACATTACCGCAAGTGTTTTATTTAGGTCTGGATGATGCTTTTGTTCAGCCGTTAGCCGGCAAAGGGCAACCAGCACTGTGGCAGGAGGTGTTCTGATGAGTGAACAAGTGGCTTATATCTCAGAAATTATGGCTCAACCGCAAGAGTTTTTTTGGTTGCCTTGGGCGGTTCAGTATTTCTTTTTTATCGGTATTGCAGCATGTGCAACCTTGTACGCTTGTTACTTACACTGGCAAGCTAAGAGTGAAAATAGCCGTTTAGAAATGATAGCGGTATTTATCACGATAACGATGGGTATTACAGCACCATTAGCATTGACAGCGGATCTGCACCAAACGGCTCGTGTATGGCATTTCTATGCCCATCCAACCATTTGGTCATGGATGTGGTGGGGATCTGTGCTGTTGCCTTTATTTACGACCTTTACTGGCCTGTATTTCATCGCACTCTTGGTTAAGTTTATTTGGAAAAAAGAGTTTAAAGCAACGCGTTGGGTTGCGCTATTGTCTGCTCTATCCGCCATAGGGTTATTGCTGTATACCGGACGTGAAGCGTCAGTATTAATCGCACGACCAATTTGGTTTAGCTGGTGGATCCCAGTATTGCTATTCTTCAGTGCAATGCAAGCAGTGCCCGCTTTAATCGGTTTAGGTGCACGACGTGAGCCACAATATCAACAACGTCTAGCACGTTTTCAGGTCATCACCTTACTTTTATTAGCCGTGTGCTTCGCATTATGGTTATCAGGTGACACCATTTCAGGTATTGCAGTACGTCATCAACTCGATGTAGCAAGCCCTGGCTGGTGGATGTTAATGGGGATTTGTGCACTATGGGTTGCCGCGTTATTGATGTCAGTATTCAATCTGAAGGCGACTCGTTCGATAGGTTATATCACCGTTGCTGCATTAGTCGCGATGGGGCTAACTTGGAGTTTACGTTGGGTATTCTTGATGGAAGTTCAAGCGGTACCAAAATACAACGTTATCGTTAATCCATATCATTTCCCGATGGGCACTGCTGGGCTACTCGCATTACTCGGTACATTCGGATTGTGGATTGCACTAATTATTATCGTTCGTGAAGGTGTTCGTTGGTTTGCAAGGAGAGTGCAACATGGCTAAATTCTCAAGACGTCAATGGCTTAAAGGTGGTTTAGTTGTCGGTGGATTAGCACTGTTTGGTGCAGGTTACCGTGACGTTGCTAAGCGTGCAGTCGATGGCCTCGCCAATGGCACCTCCGGTAAAGTGACATTAGATCGTATCAATGGCAACTCATTACGTCCTGAAGGCCAAGCGAATGGTGGCTGGAAGGAAAATCCAGAACAAGTCGTTGCCATGACACAATGCTTCGGTTGTTGGACACAGTGTGGTATTCGCGCACGTGTTGATACGGCAAAGAATGAAGTATTACGTATTGCAGGTAACCCATACCATCCACTTTCTCATGAAAAGCATTTTCCTTACGGTATGCCTTTGAAAACGGCCTTCAACAAAATGGGGGGAGAAAGTGGTTTAGAGCATCGTTCAACGGCATGTGCACGTGGTGCGACGTTGATGGAAGGACTAACGAGTCCGTTACGTATCCTAGAGCCAATGAAGCGTGTTGGTCAGCGTGGTGAAGGTAAATGGGAACGTATTAGTTTTGAGCAACTGATTAAAGAAGTGGTTGAGGGCGGTGATTTATTTGGAGAGGGACATGTTGATGGACTACGTGCTATTCGTGACCTCGAAACCCCTCTGGATCCTGCACAACCCAAATTAGGTCCAAAAGCAAACCAATTATTAGTCACTAATGCTGGGGATGATGGCCGAGATGGTTTCATTCGACGCTTTGCGCAAAATGCGTTTGGTAGCAAGAACTTTGGTGCCCACGGCTCCTATTGTGGTTTAGCCTATCGTGCGGGTTCTGGTGCATTAATGGATGATTTGGATAAAAACGCACACGTCAAACCCGATTGGGATAACGTTCGTTTTGCCTTATTTATTGGAACCTCACCAGCACAGTCAGGGAACCCATTTAAACGTCAAGGTCGCCAATTAGCGTCTGCTCGTTTACGAGATAATTTTAACTATGTCGTAGTTGCGCCTGCATTACCGTTAACGACAACACTTGCTAACGATCATGGTCATTGGGTACCTGTTCAACCGGGTACTGATGCCGCGCTCGTCATGGGAATGATCCGCTGGATCATCGAAAATGAGCGTTATAATGCGGCCTATTTGAGTGTGCCGAGCGAAAAATCGATGCAAGCAGCGGGGGAGAAGAGTTGGACTAACTCGACGCACTTGGTGATCACTGATGACGCACATCCATTAGCAGGACAATTATTACTTGCTTCACACTTGAATGGACAAGTCGCGGATGATGAACAAAGTAAAAAAGCATACTTGGTACAGGATGCATCGGGTGAGCTAAAACTTGCTGATGATGTCACGAATGCACAACTGTTTGTGACGCGTAAAGTAACGTTACATGATGGTAGTGAAGTTACTGTGAAATCAAGTTTCCAATGCTTAAAAGAAGCGGCTGAGCGCATGACTCTAGAAGAGTATAGCGAACGTTGCCAAGTTCCTGTGAAGACGATCGAATCATTGGGTCGCGCCTTGACCTCTTATGATCGTCAAGCCGCTGTAATTTCCCATGGTGGGATGATGGGAGGCAATGGTTTTTATACCGCTTGGTCGGTCATTATGTTGAATGCACTGATTGGTAACTTAAACCTCAAAGGGGGAGTCTCTGTTGGTGGCGGCAAATTTAACGGCGAAACCGATGGTCCTCGTTATAAGATAGCGAGCTATGCAGGTAAAGTGAAACCAAAGGGTGTCGTATTATCACGTAGTAACGAAGTCTATGAAAAATCTGATGAATTCAAAGCTCGTGTCGCTGCGGGTGAATCACCTTATCCTGCGAAAGCACCTTGGTATCCGTTTGCTAAAGGCCAATTAACAGAGCAATTAGCATCGGCACTGATGGGATATCCCTATCAATTGAAGGCGTGGATCACCAATATGACGAACCCTGTTTACGGTATTGCAGGGATCCGTCAAGTGATGGAAGAGAAACTGAAAGATCCAAAACATCTTCCTCTTATCATTGGTATTGATGCCTTTATGAATGAAACCACCGCATTGGCTGACTATATTATTCCTGATACTCATAATTTTGAAAGTTGGGGATTCAGTGCTCCTTGGTCTGGCGTCCAGGTCAAAGCAAGTACAGCTCGCTGGCCGATTGTTGAGCCGCGTACCGCGAAAACGGCGGATGGTCAGCCTATTTCGATGGAAGCATTCTGTATTGCGGTCGCTAAAGAACTAAACCTTCCAGGATTTGGTGATAACGTTATTGAAGATATGGATGGCAATAAACATTCATTGAACAGTGCAGAAGATTATTATCTACGTGTGGCAGCGAATATGGCTTGGTTGGGTGAGAAGCCTGTACCAGAAGCGGCAAGCGAAGACATTCAGCTCAGTGGTGTGGAACGCATTATGCCAGCCATGGAGAAAACACTAAAACCTGAAGAGATCAGACGCGTAGCCTATATCTATACACGTGGTGGTCGTTTTGCTCCTTATGAAAAAGCATGGGATGGTGATGCGACAGGACCACAATGGAAAAAAGGTTTACAGATTTGGAACCCAACGGTTGCGGTTAATCGCCATGCCATTACAGGCGAGCGTTACAGTGGATGTCCAACCTATTATCCACCGCGTTTAGCCAATGGTGAGGATGTCAACAATATCTTCCCACCAAACGAATGGCCATTAAAACTCATGTCATTTAAATCACATGTTATGAGCAGTTCTACCACGATGATTGAACGCTTACGCCATGTGAAGCCGACCAACCTTGTGGCTATTCACCCTAATGATGCACAAAAAATGGGTGTTAAGCATGGCGATTGGGTCAAAATCACGACGCCAGGAGGCCATGTAGAAGCTCAAATCAGTGTATTAGATGGTGTGATGCCAGGGGTACTTGCGATTGAACATGGCTATGGTCACAAAGAAATGGGGGCGAAACAGCACTTTCTTGATGGTGAACCGATGCCGATGAATGCAGCGAATGGTTCAGGTATCAACCTAAATGACCTAGGTTTTGCCGACCCAACGCGTGAAGTGGCAAACACGTGGTTAGATTGGGTTTCAGGAGCATCGGTAAGACAAGGATTGCCTGCTCGTATTGAACTTATTGGTTAGAAATAACAGGTGGCCAGAGAGGAGGGTTCTGGTCACATTCAGTTTAGACAGTTGACATTGCGCTTACGATGTAGCTACCTCATCGTAACTTCGGCAGATGCCAAGGAGGGGGAGCCCTCCTTTTTTTCGCATATTACTCAGTGTATTCGAGGCGTAAGTAAAGGTGAACTCACTTCATTGAGTGTTAAGTTTTGGTACATCAAGACACCTAACAAGATAAACACAATCCCAGCACATAAGCTAATCGCTATTCCCCAATACGGCGAAAAAAGGGGACTGCGCGTTTTCGTTATCCGCATTGCGCTATCACGCATAAAATAGACAAAACAAGCGATTAAACAAATCGTTAAGGCTGTCCCCATTGCCATCGCTAGGGCGGCAAGTACTCCCCACAGATAAACGCCTATTACTGACGAAAATAGCAAAACAAGTATCGCCCCTGAACAAGGGCGTAGCCCCATAGAGAGCACGACAAGGATTTGTGTACGTATACTCGTTTGTAATTGACTACTTGAAACAACGTGTTGATGACCACAACCGCAAACAGCACCCGTGGAAAGTGTCGGTTTAAGAACGGCGCCATGGCTTAGTTTCGATGGTGAGATTGTGTGTATTTTCCATACAGATGCCGGGCGTCTTTGAGCGGTTTTATACCACTGGTGAATCGCCTTTAAACAGAACAAAAAACCGAGCAAGATGACGAATGCATAGCTGAGTTTTTCACTGTATAAGCTGACTATATTGAGGTGGCGGGTGGATAATTGGAAAACGACTAAGATAACGGAGACGAGGACAATCGCCACACCACCTTGTAACAGGGAGGCCAGTAAACTGAGTAGGACACTCTGTTTTAGGCGAGTTGGTTGTGTTGCAATATAAGTACTAATAATCAATTTACCATGGCCAGGGCCAACCGCATGTAAAAAGCCATAGAGAAAGCTGACCGCGACAAGTAAGCTTCCTGCTTGTAAAGGGGCTCGTTGAGTTGATTGCAATAACTCAGTCAGAGAAAGATTTAACTGACGTTGCCAAGCAACACTGGTTTGTAACCAAAGGGGCCAGTACTGGTAAATTTGATAAGCAACAGCGCTAAGAGTTACGAATAATAAGAGACTGAGAACAATTTTGGGGCGTAAAACTTGAGCTAATCGACTTATTGGCATTGTATTTTTACCTTCTGAGCAAATTGCAGCCCTAAGGTTGTGTCCTCTTCAGGTGTCTGATTAATATCAAGTGAATAAGCATAGAAACGTAATTCGTCAGACACGTTAGGCTCTTGCAAGGTGAGGTGGCATGATGCGGCATTAAGCGCTTGTGGGGCAATCACCGATTGCTGATTGGGGTAAGTCATGCTGACAAAAAAGGTAGGGTCATAGGTCATGAACTCGATATTTGAACCTTTTATCGCGATAGGCTGTTTCAAAACCATGCTAAAAGAGAAAATTAGTTGCAGCCCTTCACGGCGTAATTGGTAATGGCTCGGTATTGTGTGGAAGGCCACTTTTTTGCCTTGCGAATAAAAATCGGTGAAATAGTCTTGAGCTAGAATATTTGCCATAAGCGTTGCTGCCTGAGCTTTCCATTTAGGGTCATCTTCCTTACTATTTTTCAGTTCATAAGCAATATCAGCGGACGTCATGGGATCCATTTTCCAAGTAAACGTTAGGCCAATAAATTGCTGTTGCTTGATATCTGGCACTACTTGCATATCGATAAAGCTATGAGGATGAGAAATACTTTTTGCTGTGAATATTAAACAGAGAACAAGAAGCAACGCTTTGAATTTCATAGGCGATCTATGTTAATGAGTCGGATTGAGTAAATAATGTCAAATTTTAATGTTATAATATAACTTAATTTCACGTTGAAATAAACTCATCTATTACGGTAAGTTTCCCTTTTGTATTACTGAAAAACAAAACCCCTTAACATTAGGGGTTTTTTATTAACAAAATAACAGCGATAATATTGGCGAATGAGCTCGTGTGGACACTTCGTGGACACCATCTGATTTTAAGCTTTAACGATGAGTTAGTTACAAAGGAAAAGAGAACACCATGCCAGTGTTACACAATCAAGTTTCGAATAAAATTCTTAAAGAACGTATGTTGGCTGAGACTGAGCCGCGAACAACGATTTCTTTTTATAAATATTTCAATATCCAAGATCCGGTCGAGTTTAGAAATGATTGGTATGTGAAATTCAAAGCACTTAATGTGTTTGGGCGAGTGTATATTGCTAAAGAAGGTATCAATGCGCAAATCAGCATACCTTCATCAAAGGTTGACGCACTACGCGAACTTATTTATCAGACTAGCCCTGAATTAGATGGCTTACGCCTTAACATTGCTATCGACGATGACGGAAAATCTTTCTGGGTACTTCGCATGAAAGTTCGTGATCGTGTGGTTGCTGATGGTATTACAGATGATTCGTTTGACGCTTCAAAGACGGGACAGTATCTCAAAGCGGAACAAGTGAATGAGATGATTGATGATCCAAACACTGTTTTTGTGGATATGCGCAACCATTATGAATATGAAGTAGGCCATTTCGAAAATGCACTGGAAGTGCCATCTGATACTTTCAGAGAGCAACTACCAATGGCTGTTGACATGTTGCAACAACAAAAAGATAAAAACATTGTCATGTACTGTACTGGTGGGATCCGTTGTGAAAAAGCTAGCGCATACATGCTGCATAATGGCTTTAAAAACGTCTACCATGTTGAAGGTGGTATTATTGAGTATGCGCGTAAAGCGAGAGAACAGGGTTTACCTTTGCGTTTCAAAGGGAAAAACTTTGTGTTCGATAACCGCATGGGAGAGCGTATCACTGATGAAGTATTAGCGCATTGTCACCAATGTGGTGAACCTTGTGACTCACATACTAACTGTCGGAATGATGGATGCCATTTATTATTTATCCAATGCCCATCTTGTGCTGAGAAATATGAAGGCTGCTGTAGCGCTGCATGTACTGAAGAAATGAAATTACCTGAAGAGCAGCAACGTGCCCGCCGAGCAGGCCGTGAAGTCAGCAATAAAATATTTAATAAATCACGTCATCGTTTAGAGGATGGCTTATTAAATAGTGATAATTAATTTTTAAAAAAGCCCTATGTAGGGCTTTTTTTTAATAGAGATATTTAAAAATATTATAAATAAAGAAAAGCTCTATACGATTTTTAACATACACTTTTGTGACGATATGCCTCTTTTGTGAATAAACCGTACTATTACTGATCCCCAATTTCTTAGAAATAAGGTGATTAGGTGTTTCATTCATCCAACTATTAATAATGCACTGTTCTTTTAATGTAAATATTGATGAGTTTGATTTATTTGTTAGTTTTATTGTTTCCTTGATATGTTCTGAATCATTAATCACTTTATCTAAAGTAGGAATAATGATTTTTTTAGACATAATAAAATAGTTGTCCTTTAATAATAATGGCTTGTCTGATATTGGGTAGGTGGCATTGATATAAATATAAAACCTTGTTTCATTCGATGATGTTAAAAGTTTTTTTAGTGATAAGCAATAATTAGAGTGATGGCAATAGTAAGTTAAATTCACAAGGACTATTGTCGGCTTGGTGTCATTAATACAACTAATCGCTTCATCAATACACCCCACACTGATAAATTCTAATTTTTTATTAGATGATAAATATTCAGTAATGCCAATTCGAGTATAATAACACTCATCAATCACTAGTATTCTCATAAGGAACATCCTTGTTCGAAAAGAATATTACAATAAATTGTAAGGGATATTAAAGTCAATAAACTAATGATAAAAAATAATTAATTTTGTTTGTTTTTGATAATAAATCGAAAATAACAATTATCAATTTTATGCTATTAATATTAACTATATTAAATATAAAGATTGAATCTATTTAAATTAAGAATAAGAAGGCATTGAATGTGCTAATGGATATTGGGGATAAACCCGAATATCCATTACTTTCTCTAGTGCGTTTTAAAATCTGGTTCTACATAATCACCAGATTCTATTTTATCGATACCGGCTTGTAGAATATTAATCAGCTGCCTTGCTACATCGGTTGTTAACCACATTGTCTTGTCAACAACAGCACTTTCACTATTTTCACTTTTTTCTGGCAAATAATGCAAACGCAGCATCATTGCATCATAGGCATCAACGGTACTGATGTCCCAACCAACAACAGGGTGGGTTTGAATCACATCATTTTTTCTATTCATAGACACCTCCTAATCATACTACGTGATAAATACATATCGATAACTGACTAAGGGCGAGATACTCATAACGAGTATCACTTAGTATAAAAGGATTTTGTCATTTGAAAAGAGGAAAGTCGTTTTTTTTGCATCTAAATGACAGATTATGCAAAAAAGTCACAGAAAAGGGATTAATAGACTAACGGGAAGTGATTAGCTTCCCGTCAAAATGATTAGCTAACAACGCGTACAGACCAAGATACATCTTCATCAGCGAGAAATGGGATCAATTTATCATGACCGCAATCAATCGATGAGGCAGTGATATTTTTTTCTTTTGTTAATTGGATAAAGCCCTCATTAACAGGAAGATTATAGAACTTAGGCCCATTTAATGAGCAAAAGGCTTCAAAATGTGCCAGTGCACCGAGTTCTTCAAATACCGTTGCATAAGCTGCGAGTGCGGTCGGTGCATTAAATACGCCCGCGCAACCACAAGATGACTCTTTACGATGTTGTACGTGAGGCGCCGTATCGGTCCCTAAGAAAAAGCGCTCATTACCAGATGCAACGGCTGCACGTAGTGCTTCTTGATGCACATTACGCTTTAAAATAGGTAAGCAATATAGGTGAGGGCGTACACCACCCACTAACATGTGATTACGGTTAAACATTAAATGTTGCGGTGTTAATGTTGCAGCTAAATAATTGTCTGCCTCTTGTACATATTGAGCAGCTTCTTTTGTCGTGATGTGCTCAAACACAATTTTTAATTTAGGAAACCTTTTTCTGAGTGGTTCCATGACTTGCTCGATAAAACGCGCCTCGCGGTCAAAAATATCGATATCACTTGAAGTGACTTCACCATGGATCAATAGTGGCATGCCAACTTGCTCCATTGCAGCAAGTGCGGAATAGATATTTTTGATATCAGAAACACCATGACTTGAATTGGTTGTCGCATTAGCAGGGTATAACTTACACGCTGTAAATACCCCTTCTTGGAAACCACGAATGAGTTCATCGGCATTCGTCGTATCGGTTAAATAACAAGTCATTAATGGCGTAAATTGATGACCCACAGGAACCGCTTGCATAATGCGTTCACGATAGGCTTTAGCCATTTCAATGGTCGTAACTGGGGGGACAAGGTTTGGCATGACAATGGCACGACCGAAAAACTGACTAGTATAGGGCACAACAGTTTTCAGCATATCACCATCGCGAAAATGAACATGCCAATCATCTGGGCGGCGGATCGTTAAAGTTGTTGCAGTTGTCATGAAACCGGCTCCATAAAGGGGGAAATAGAGTAATGAGCAAGATGCTCAAGCCGGAGCAGAATAATAAAACGAAAACGATAAAATAGCTACGCTAATTGACAATTATCTTGAAATATAAGCGTTTTCAATTTGGATTTATCATAAAGGAAAAAACAGGGAGTGTACTAAAGGTAGGTGAATTAAGTTGGCTCCTCCAGCTGGACTCGAACCAGCGACATACGGATTAACAGTCCGCCGTTCTACCGACTGAACTATGGAGGAACTCCTTAAAGCGAGAGGAATAGTAGCGTTACTGGATCGAAATGTCAAAGAAGAAACGGTAAGAAAAGTTTGATTGCTTGTTCTGTGATCGAATTGCTGTAAGTTTCATCGAATAGGGCATGGTAACGTGCTTTCGAGGGGGAAAGACGTGATGAATAAACGACGATAGTAGTGAAAAATAGTAGTGAAAAATAGTAGTGAAAAATAGTGATAGGAAAAGCGAGGTTATCTTCAAATAGCAAAAGCCCGCTATAAAGCGGGCTTTTTAAATTTGGCTCCTCCAGCTGGACTTGAACCAGCGACATACGGATTAACAGTCCGCCGTTCTACCGACTGAACTATGGAGGAATTGCGATGTTCCTGAGAACGAGGCGAATATTACCCATCCTATTGATGCTTGTAAAGCATAAATATGAAAAAAATTGCCAAGTGATTGCTAAATAAACAATATGGCGGTTATGTCAGCAAAAATAGGACCAATAGGTATCGTACCTAAGAACGATAGTCATTGATGAAAACTATATTTAACGTTAAAGCTACAAAAAATTAACAATGAGAGTGAGCTTGAATGAAAAAAACACTGTTAGCTGTCGCTTTAACCTCTGTGATTTCTAGTACAACATTTGCTGCACCTATTGATAAGCCTAATGTTCTGATCATCATTGTCGATGACATGGGATATTCTGACATTAGCCCATTTGGAGGGGAAATCCCTACGCCAAATTTACAAGAAATGGCTAATCAAGGTGTTAGGATGAGTCAATATTATACCTCTCCAATGTCTGCGCCTGCGCGCTCGATGCTGTTGACGGGGGCAACCAACCAACAAGCAGGAATGGGGGGAATGTGGTGGTATGAAAATACGGTAGGGCAACCCGGCTATGAGCTGCGTTTAACCGACCGTGTGGTCACTATGGCGGAGCGTTTCCAAGATGCCGGCTATAACACCATGATGTCAGGTAAATGGCATTTAGGTTATACCAAAGGAGCAAGGCCAACGGACAGAGGTTTTAATCAAGCATTTGCATTTATGGGAGGCGGAACCAGTCATTTTGATGATGCGATGCCACTTGGAACAGTTGAACGTTTTCATACTTACTATACGTTAAATGGCGAAAAGACATCATTGCCGAGTGATTTTTATTCAAGTAAAAATTATGCGCAACAACTTGAACAATGGATAAAAGAAACGCCGCAAGACCAACCTATATTTGCTTACCTCGCTTTTACTGCCCCGCATGACCCCATTCAAGCGCCTGACGATTGGATCAGTAAATTTGATGGAAAATACGATGAAGGGTTTGGCAAAGTTTATCGCCAACGTATAAATAGACTCAAAGAATTGGGTATTATCAATGATAAAACCCCCATGCCCAATTTGGATTTAGATAAAGAATGGCAGCAGTTAACGCCTGAAGAAAAGCGTTATGCTGCGAAAACAATGCAAGTATATGCTGCAATGATTGCCTATATGGATGATCAAATTGGCGGTGTCATAAATACATTAAAGGCCACTGGTAGAGAGAAAAATACCATTATTATTTTTGCTACGGATAATGGTGCTAATCCAGCTTCTGGTTTTTATTATGAATCGGATCCGCAATATTGGGAACAATTTGATAATAGTTATGAAAACCTTGGTCGTAAGAATTCATTTGTATCTGTTGGGCCTCACTGGGCAAATGTGAGCAATGCCCCTTATGCAAATTTCCATAAAACAACCAGCGCGCAAGGTGGAATTAATACTGACCTGATTATTACTGGCCCTGGTATTGGCAAAAAAGGCAGTATTGACCATACCCCGATGGCTGTTTATGACATCGCTCCAACGTTATATGAATTTGCAGGTATTGATGCAAATAAACAAATTAAAAATATCCATCCATTACCGATGTTAGGCACAAGCTTTAAATCCCATTTCCTAGGTGAAAGCACGGTTAATCCTCGACATTTATTTGGTGTGGAATTACATAATCAAGCTGCATTAATTGACGGGGATTGGAAATTAAGACGTTTAGTGAAAGGTTCGTCAAAAGCGGAAATGGCGCCTTGGCAGCTCTTTAATTTAAAAGAGGATCCACTAGAAACACATGATTTAGCGTCGAAATACCCTGAAGTTGTAAAAAAATTAGAGGGGCAATATCAACAATTTGCTGAGACGGGCATGATTATCGAGGCTAAAGGCGAAGCGATAGATTATATCGGCGTCGATGAATCAACGGGGCATTATATTGGTATCGATCCTAAAACGAACCAACGTATCGAGTCGAAAAAAGGGCAGTAATAGGAGGATAAAATGAAAATTGCGTTTTATGATCCACCTGTCGTTGATAAAAAATCGGTCAGATCGGCGATTCCTTTTCATATTTTATTAAAGCCCGTTGGTTCGGGCTGTAATTTAAAATGTGACTATTGCTATTATCCACAAAATAATGAGCAAAAAGCGGCACCGATGATAAAGGATATGCTGGAGCCTTTTATTAAAAATTACATTGCATCCCAGCCCATCTATACCAAAGAAATTAATTTTGTCTGGCAAGGTGGGGAACCTCTACTCGCAGGATTAGATTTTTATAAACGAGCGATGTCCTTACAACAAAAATATGTGCCTCAAGGTGTCCGCATTATTAATACATTGCAAACAAATGCAACGTTATTAACGCCGGCATGGTGCCGTTTCTTTAAACAGCATGATTTTATCATTGGCGTTAGTCTTGATGGTCCAGAACATATTCATAACCGCTATCGCCATGACAGACGAGGTAATAACGGTAGCTATCTGGCTGTGCTACAAGGCATTAAATTACTGCAACAGTTTGCTATTGAATTTAATATATTAACCGTTGTTCATGATGGGGTTGCTCATTTAGGCAAAGAAATTTATCTCCATCTGGTTGAGCTTGGCGCTCATTATATTCAATTTCAGCCCTTGATGTTAGAAGGGGATGCGATTAACCAAGGGTTTACCTTAAGTGCAAACAACTGGGGGCAGTTTTTAAGTTCAGTGTATCGACAGTGGCAGGCGTCGGCGCATATTGGCAAAGTCTTTGTAATGAATATCGAACAAGTATACAGCCAATATTTTACCCATGTAAGCACAAGCTGTGTTCATTCGGAGCGCTGCGGCACGAATATGATGATGGAAACAAAAGGTGAAATTTATGCTTGTGACCATCAGGCAAATAAAAGTCATTATCTTGGCAAATTTAATGGACAGCAGGGATTCAGTGAATTTGTCACTTCTGCTATTTCGCTCCCTTTTGGACAAAATAAAAGCCGCCGTAAAGAATGCCAGCAATGTGCGGTGAAAATGGTGTGTCAAGGTGGTTGTCCCGCGCATGTAAACCTATTAGGTCGCAATCAATTATGTGAGGGATATTTTGCTTTTTTTAGCTTGGTGTTAGAGCCGATAAGGCAATACCAGCGAAATGCGCAAGGTGTGCAGCGTTGGCGTAATGCTATGTTGAAATAAAACGAACATTAATAGCAAAAAGCCCGCTATAAAGCGGGCTTTTCAAATTTGGCTCCTCCAGCTGGACTTGAACCAGCGACATACGGATTAACAGTCCGCCGTTCTACCGACTGAACTATGGAGGAATTGCAGTGTTCCTGAGAACGAGGCGAATATTAACGATATCGCCTCAGGCTGTCAACGATAAAAACACAAAAATAATTCGTTTGGTTACGGACTGTGCATTATGGTTGATTTTTACTCTAGCTTATTGATATTGCGCTTTATTCTGAGTCATTAATGGTGTTTCTACTCGTGTAGGAACTTCCGGATAGGCAATATGATAAATATCATAAAATGAAACCATCCCTTTAAGTTCGACCAAACGTGTAATTTCTTGTTTGATTGCACTACTAACATCATTCGAATCAAGGATTTTTTGAATCGAGGTATCAGAAACTTTCTCGGTTACAAACCATTCACCGTTATAGCAAACGCGTAAATCAAGGACACCGATATCTTCAAAACGATATACAGGTTTAATATCAAATAGCAGAACAGCCGCTAAAATGATAAATAATGCGGTAAAACCAAGCATCCAGTACAACCCAAAATAAGGGGCATAGAGGACTAAAATCGCTAATGGAATATAAGCGGCAACCATACCGATACATAAATAGGGATGGTTAGCGATAAATTGACTGTTGAAGTACGGCTTACCATCACGCTTTTCGCTTTTATTGATAGTGTCCAAATCTTCGATAAGTATTTTTTTAATGATATCCATGGTGTGATAGCTCTCTGTAAGACATCTATGCAATGAAGAGTATCATGCGTAAGTCGAATTGTTATATATCAGTTACGAAAAAAATTGAGTGTAATTGTCACGGCATAAGAATTATCTTATTGATAGCGTTTGGATTGACTCAATAATTCTTTCAATCTATCAACAAAATGCGAAAAAATTGTTAATTTAATAGCGTGAAAAGTGACGTAGCCTAAAAAACAGCGTTTTTTTCAGGGGAATCTCTATAAAATAGTTGCTATTATCCTTAACTCATGAGTTAATGGTCATCGGCCTGTTTAGCAGTCCTATTTGATGTATGATTACTGAGTTAGTGTGTTCTAAAGAAGAAAGTTATCCCAGATAGCCTTTGACCGTGACGCTTCATCTTGGTTTTTTCCTGATTAAATAGCTGACTCTGGCCCATATATGCCGAAAAGGCAAGTTTTTTTGATGTTATATAGGAAAAGTCAAATGTCCGACAAAATGAAAGGTCAAGTTAAGTGGTTCAACGAGTCTAAAGGCTTCGGTTTCATCACTCCTGCTGATGGTAGCAAAGACGTTTTCGTTCACTTCTCTGCCATTCAGGGCGCTGGTTTCAAAACTCTGGCAGAAGGCCAGCAAGTTGAATTCACCATTGAAAATGGTGCGAAAGGCCCAGCAGCTGCTAACGTAACTGCAATCTAAGCTTAATTGCTTAACTGATTTTCTAAAGCCCGTCATTTTTAATGACGGGCTTTTTCATTCCCGCTACACTAGGTTTCAGTACACTTTTACTGGAGACCGCCATCTGATGAAAATTAATGATCGTGTTTATGTCAAAACTGACGGCCAAGAACGACGTGAAGGCAAAATATTACTCATTGAAACTTTTAATGAAGGCATAATGTATTTAGTTTCTCTACCTGAATACCCAGGTGGTATCTGGTTTTTTAATGAAAAAGAAGGGGGAGATGGGATATTTGTCAGTCCCATAGAAAGCTAATTATTATGAAATATTATTTTAAAGCTTTACTTCATAAATAACGCAATCTATACTTCTTGCAAATTTCGTTAGGAGATAATTACTTGGACAGTCAGAGTTGTAATAAAAATTTAATTTTATTGGCAAGTAATTAATTATTCCTTCTATTAACTGCTTGCCGCGATGGTGGGCAGTATCAAGCGTTGACTCTCTCGATACTCCTTAATTAAATAACTATTGTTTATCAATAGGTTGTATTTTTTGTGAGTAAAGGTCATGAATCTCTATTTCTATTCATTATTTCCTCCAGGTAATAGCCTATAACGTTGAATAATTATTTTATTATTCATGCTTAAGGCTAGGTGAAATATATTTTACCTATTTTTATTATCCAATTTATTTTTGGAGGGATCATCATGTTATTTACTCCCGATATTTTAAATTTAGTTTTCGCAATGTGCTTAGGCGCTTTAATTGGTGCGGAACGTCAATGGCGTCAGCGCATGGCGGGTTTACGCACAAATGCGTTAGTCGCAACAGGGGCTGCCGTATTTATTTTGAGTTCGGTCACCACCTCACCTGATAGTCCAGGAAGAATCGCAGCACAAGTTGTATCTGGAATAGGTTTTCTGGGAGCCGGGGTTATCATGCGTGAAGGAATGAATATTCGTGGTTTGAATACGGCGGCCACACTTTGGTGCTCTGCTGGTATTGGGGTGTTATGTGGCCTCGGGCAGTACTCTTTAGCGACGATGGCTACGATGCTTATCCTTTGTGCCAATATTCTACTGCGTGAAGCGGCACAAAGAATTAATAAACAACCACAAACCCAAGCGCTTGATGTTGAACAACGTTATAAAATTCGTGTGATGTGTCATCAAGACGATGAAATCTTAGTTAGAACATTAATTTTACAAGCAATAAATGGATTACATATCCGGCTGCAATCATTAAGCAGTGCCGATACGCTTAGACCGGAACAGTTAGAAGTTATTGCTGAATTTTTAGCAACACCGGCGGAGCAAAAAGAAATTGAAGCATTGGTTTGCCGGATCAGTATTGAACAGAGTGTCAGTGCAATTAACTGGAAAGTGGCATCAGAGCTACCAGCCTAATGCTGAATAATTATTAACTAAAGGAGCCGAAATGGACGATCACCCTCCGTCATGGAGTAAAAAATGGGAGCTATCTAACTATGAATAAATAATTTATTTTCAGTTAGATAGCGTTCAATTAGCACGGTAAATACCGTATTAGAGATAAACGTTATGACTGAAATCAGGCATCCGCGCAAAAGTGCCAAGACCACTGCGCGCCAAAAATATATTGTTGGCGAACAAGCCAATAAAACAATGGAACAAGTGCTTAATGAATATCAAACTAATTTATTAGGTTTGACAGATAATGAGGCACTCGATCGATTAGTAGAACAGGGCGAAAATGAAGTTGCCCATGAGAAAGCCCCTCCAGCGTGGAAGCAGCTCCTCTCCTCATTTAAAAATCCTTTCATTTTTGTCTTAATGACATTGGCAATAGTGAGTTTTTTCACTGACTATTTCATCCCTGAACGCCAAGGTGAAGAAACTGATTTAACAGGCGTTATTATTATTGTCACCATGGTGTTATTAAGCGGATTATTAAGGTTTTGGCAGGAATATCGAACCAATAAGGCTGCTGAAGCGTTGAAATCCCTTGTTCGTACCACCGCAACGGTGTTCCGTCGAGACAATAAAACAGGGCGTTCAGTACGCAAGGAAGTTCCCATCAAGTGTTTGGTTCCAGGAGATATTGTCTTGTTATCTGCTGGGGATATGGTTCCAGCAGATCTAAAACTGGTTGAGTCTCGCGATCTATTTATTAGTCAGGCGATATTAACTGGGGAGTCGATACCAGTAGAAAAATATGACACGCTGGGGGATGTCAGTGCGAAAAGTATAGATCCCATCTCACCAACCGAAAATGAATTGTTGGAAATCTCTAATATTTGTTTGATGGGAACCAATGTGACCAGTGGAACAGCGAGAGGGATCGTTGTAGCAACGGGCGCAAAAACCTATCTTGGCTCACTGGCCAAATCGATTGTTGGTAGTCGTGCGCAAACGGCGTTTGATCGTGGAGTCAACAGCGTTAGTTGGTTACTCATTCGCTTTATGTTGGTTATGGTGCCTATTGTTTTACTTATTAATGGTTTTACAAAAGGTGATTGGTTTGAGGCAACGTTATTCTCTCTGGCTGTTGCGGTTGGCTTAACGCCTGAAATGCTACCTATGATTGTCAGTTCAAATCTAGCCAAGGGCGCAATTGCCATGTCTAAACATAAGGTGATTGTAAAAAGGCTCAATGCGATTCAAAATTTTGGGGCAATGGATGTACTTTGTACTGATAAAACAGGCACATTAACGCAGGATAGGATTATTTTAGAGCATTATTTAGGAAGTAACGGCGAAAAAGATAATCAAGTTTTGCAACTGGCATGGTTGAATAGTTTTAACCAAAGCGGTGCTAAGAATATGATGGACCAAGCGATCATTCGGCGCGGCAGAGGAAAAAATGCAATAGAGCAATTGCGTGCTTATCAAAAAATTGATGAACTTCCCTTTGATTTTATTCGTCGTAAGCTCTCTGTATCGGTGAGGACCCCAGCAGGAGAGGCACTATTAATATGTAAGGGTGCAGCAGAAGAGATGCTTGCTGTATGTACGAGTTATCAACACAATGGTCAATCTCAGCAACTTGACTCCCAAGCGAAACAACAGATTACCGAATTAGTCAGTGATTATAATCGACAAGGTTTTCGCGTGTTGCTATTGGCCACTCGCTCACTAAATAGTGATGAAGCCAGTTTGCCACTTTCTGCCGTTGCGGAACAACAGTTAGAATTGCGTGGTATTTTAACGTTTCTTGATCCGGCGAAAGAAAGCGCAATTTCAGCGATTGCAGCTTTACGTGAAAATGGTGTGACCGTAAAAGTATTAACGGGTGACAACGCCATTATTACGGAAAAGATCTGTCACGATGTAGGTTTAAATGTGAGTGAGATTATGACTGGCCTTGAAGTTGAGGCTATGTCAGATACAGAATTAAAACAGAAAGTTGAGCAAGTCTCGGTATTTTGTAAGCTAACACCATTACAAAAGTCCAGAATTTTAAAAATATTGCAAGCCAATGGTCATACCGTGGGTTTCTTAGGTGATGGAATCAATGATGCACCGGCATTACGTGATGCAGATGTGGGGATTTCCGTTGATACAGGAACTGATATTGCAAAAGAATCTGCTGATATTATTTTGTTAGAAAAAGATTTAATGGTATTGGAACAAGGTGTGATTAAAGGACGAGAAACCTTTGGCAATATCATTAAATACCTAAATATGACGGCAAGTTCTAACTTTGGTAACGTATTTTCTGTTTTGATCGCTAGCGCCTTTATTCCATTCTTACCGATGTTAGCGATTCATCTATTAGTACAAAACTTGTTATATGATATTTCTCAACTGGCTTTGCCTTGGGATAAAATGGATAAAGAGTTTTTAAAACGTCCACGCAAATGGGATGCAAAAAACATAGGCCGTTTCATGGTATGGATAGGTCCTACATCATCCATTTTTGATATTACTACCTTTGCTTTGATGTGGTACGTTTTTCAAGCTAATAGTGTTGCTCATGAAGCATTATTCCAATCAGGTTGGTTTGTTGAAGGGCTATTATCACAAACCTTAGTTGTTCATATGTTACGTACGCAAAAAATACCGTTTATTCAAAGCACTGCGGCGTTACCCGTCTTATTAACCACAGGGTTGATAATGGCGCTTGGTCTTTATATTCCGTTCTCCCCATTCGGTGAATGGATCGGATTACAACCATTGCCAATAGAATATTTCCCTTGGCTGGTGTTAACGTTAGTCAGTTATTGTGTTGTTGCACAGCTAATGAAACAGTTTTACATAAAACGTTTTGGTACTTGGTTGTAGATAATTAAAACGCGGTAGTAAGGCTATTTTAATCGCCTTACTACTCAGCTAAATACAGAGATTAAAGCGTCATTTGCTTGTTTTGAAAGATAATAACAACAGGGTAGTCTTCATTCAATTTACTGCCTTGAACAGCTTTAATAATAACAGTGTATTTGTGACATATTTTTATACTGGAACATTTTTACTGAATACAGGATGATTATTAAAAATAATATGAGAAACATCTCTTCGATAGGGGGTAGAGTAGGCTTTGAGAAACTATTTTCTGGGTACTTAACAGTTCAGCATGATGACGCTATTTTTTATCATTATCGAATGGCCGATTTTCAGGAAATTATAATAAGCCATTTTTATTGTTATAATTGAGTATGAAGGGAGACAGGACGAGACAATATTTGAAGGCTTGCGATTGTACTCTCATTATAAAAATATGGAGCCATATATCTATAGCCCCATGGTATAGAGAAATCTTATTACTGTAGGCCTAAAGCAGATTTCATTTGTTTCATTGCATCAATACCTTGTTGGCAAGCTTTATCTTGCTGATCTTTAGGTAGTGCTGCAACTTGTTTTTTACCTTCTTCTAATTGGCCTTTCATAGCATCTAATTGAGCTTTTGCTTCTGGATTTTCAGACGCTTTTGCAATCAGAGAATCAATCTCAGCAAAGTAGGTATTACAAGTTTCTGTTGCACCCGCAACTTCTGATTTTTTCTCTTCATCAGAACAAGCTGTGATCGTTAATGCCATTAAACCCATACCGCAAGCTAGAATTAACTTTTTCATAATCAACCTTAAATTATTTATTTTTGAAGTAGCAGAGGGAGTATATAAAAGTTTTTCTCGATATCAAACGTAACAAATCCTAAAAAATAACTCGAAAAATACCTTATAAGTTAGCTTAAAACTGATATCTAAAATCTATGAGCCAAGATATTTGGCATTTTAATCTAAAAGGTGAGTGTGATGTATTGAAAATATATTACAAGATGCCGTAATAACATAGGCCATTGACAAGATAATGTTGTCTGTTGTTATCACAAGCGGGGCATTTGCAGTAATGGGAATATTTTAATATAAGTCGACTGTTTTTTATTCAATTTGCTTAAAGCGTGGTATCACCATGAATCAAGAAAGTTATCCACAGACTGAGCGTGAATTTACCCACAGAAAATGTGGATGGTATCAATTTATAGGTGTCGTATATTAGCGATGTGGTATGAGTGATATCAGTGTAACGATCTTAATAAGTGAATGGGTAAATTTACTTAAAAAAAATAAATTAATATCTCAGATGGCTGTTTGGGGTGAAATTATAATCTATAAATTAGATATATCTTTTGGTTATGAGCTATAACTTTTTTGCATATGTTAAAAAAATAAATTCATATGCTTAATAAGCACATAAATGTAAAATTAAATTTACAACTTTTCTTTTATATCAGCTTATGAGCTATTTAAAAAATTAATATCTACGCAGAGAATAGTTAAATTTTGGTTATGTTAGGTGAGTTACTTCACATTTTTACTATTTTAACGCCAATTTAACTATCAAACTGATTTATAAATTAAATTTTTATTGAATGCTCGGTTGATTATCGGGTAAAGTCATCACTTTAACTGTTGGTATAGTTAGCGACTTATAATGCTTTATTGTGATTTTATTCTGTGCAAAGGCAATAAATGACTGGTTTAATAGGTTGACGCTAAATCAAATTCGTACCAAACTCTAGTCTTCGCAGAAATTCGCCAAAGAGTGATAGACGCGATAGAATGCATTTCACAGAGGGAAAATAGCTCATACCGTGTATTTTTAGTATGAACTAGTCTCTTAAGAGAAAGCAAAAGAGCTTGATACAGATAAATCTGTATTATTATGCAACATAGCGGATAAATAATAATGCTATGGGCATGCTAAGTATGTAGCGTGGATACCACGTTACAATTTTAATTTTAGACTTACACACAGGGCTTTATCATCATGTCTGCTTCTATTGTTAAGAAACGGCCGCTGAGTCGTTATATCAAAGACTTTAAACACAGCCAAACTCATTGTGCACATTGTCATAAAACACTGGATCGTATCTCTCTAGTCTTTAATGATAGCATCTTGAATAAAGAAGCTATTGCGGAGATGACCGAGCTAGTTGATGAAAATACATGGGTTGAATTACAAGATAAATTTACCGCACTTTGTCGTTTTTGCAGTGAAATTTATTGCAATAGTAATACTGATTTCTTTGACATCATGTCATTTAAACAGTATTTATTCTTACAGACTGAAATGAGCCACAGCACAGTTCGCGAATATGTTGTTCGTTTGCGCCGTCTTGATGAACTTCTCTCATCGTCTAATTTTTCAATGAAAGAGTTTACAGCGAGCAAAATTCAAGAGCAATTAAGCGATAAAATGACTGAATCTGCTTTTAGCAACTACAATATTGCGCTACGTAAATATGAGCAATACTTGTATTGGGAATCAGAGAAAAATTAATCCATAGCAAAGAACCTAGTTAACAACTTGTTCAGTGCAATACGGTTATAGTACGTCAGGTGTCCATTATGGGCACCTTTTTGTTTCTAATGAATATAGTGATTTTCTTCGTCATTAATCGAGGTTAATTAGAACTGTCTATTGTGATGGTCATATTAAGAGTAAGTACTAACCACAATGGATAATTATTTAGATTCAATCTGAGCTCAATATTATTAATTACCAATATTGAATATCTGGTTATTAAAAGAACAATACAGATTGGGTTGAAATAATAAAGGGCATGACGGGAAGGTAGGAAGCAAATAAATAAAACGACGCCTGAACCTAATATTAACTAGGCTCAGGCGTTTTTAATTAGCCAATGGTCATTAGGCTTGCATTACCACCTGCTGCTGCGGTATTGATGCTCAATGAACGTTCATGGACTAATCTTTCAAGTAATAAGTTGGTTTCACCACGCTCGAAACCTTGTACTGAAATGATTGGGCCTTTACGTTGAGCGATACTCTCACAGACAACTTTGAGTTGGTCACTGTCACCATGATAAATAACGGCTTCAATATGGCCATGATATTCTTGCCAATTTTTTGTCATTGCAACTGCATGACGCACTTTTTCAGGCAGTGATTTGTAGAGCTTTTGGTGGATCTCACTTTCAGGCCATAATGCTTGGCAGCCGCTGGCAAGAACCCCAGCCAATTGCACTAAACAGTCTTTTTCATTATCACTAAGACATAAAATCGTGCCACGTGGTGTTAAGGTATACGTGTTCTTTTCACCCGTAGGTCCCGGTAGTAAACGTGATGTACCTGCTTGTGCATGGCGTGCAAATTGCTCTAAGACTTCAGATTCTATATGGTGTTCTTGTTTCTCTAACCATGTAGAAAGGGCATTGAAAGACTCAAGTAGAATAGGGCGTGCAGTGGCATCTAGTGCAAGCTCGCTATCTTGTCTTTCGAGCGTACGAGAGACAGCATTATCTGGACGCTCACTTAATAATCGATACAGATAGAGTGGTCCACCCGCTTTCGGTCCAGTACCCGACAGACCTTCACCACCAAATGGTTGAACACCGACAACCGCACCAACCATATTCCGGTTAACATACAGGTTGCCAACTTTGGCTCTTGCAACGACTTGGTTGATGGTTTCATCAATTCGAGTATGAACGCCTAACGTTAATCCATAACCCGCAGCATTGATCTGCTCAATAATATCAACGAGTTGTTCTCGTTTGTAACGAACAACATGTAGCACAGGACCAAAGATTTCTTTTTTCAGTTCACTGACGTTATCCAATTCAATCAATGTTGGTTTCACATAAGTACCTTCAGATTGCTCATGGAGATCCTCATTATGATTGAATACGGCTTGGAACACCTCTTTGCCTTTGCTACGCATTTGTTGAATATGTTGCTCAATATTCTCTTTAGCTTCGCTATCAATGACAGGCCCAATGTCAGTATACAAATGCTCAGGATTCCCCATACGGCACTCTTCCATCGCACCTTTAAGCATACGAATTGTGCGATCCGCGACATCTTCCTGAACACACAAAATACGTAAAGCCGAACAGCGTTGACCCGCACTATCGAACGCGGAAGCGACCACATCGGTGACAACTTGCTCCGTTAAGGCTGATGAATCCACGATCATCGCATTCAACCCGCCCGTCTCGGCAATGAGTGGTGTTGGGCGGCCTTGAGCATCCAGCCTGCCTGCAATGTTACGTTGCAATAAACCTGCCACCTCAGTAGAACCAGTAAACATAACGCCACGAACTCTTGTATCACCAACCAGTTTCGCACCGATAGTTTCCCCTTTACCCGGTAAAAATTGCAATACTTCACGTGGAATACCCGCCTGATGGAGTATCGATATTGCAATTGAGCCTATAAGAGGAGTTTGCTCCGCCGGTTTTGCTAATACGGTATTACCTGCCGCTAATGCTGCCGCTATTTGCCCTGTAAAAATAGCTAATGGGAAGTTCCATGGGCTAATACAGACGACAGGACCTAGTGGTCGATGCGTATTGTTATCAAAATCATCTCTGACTTGAGTTGCATAATAATTGAGGAAATCGACGGCTTCTCGAACTTCTGAAATCGCATTCGCGTAGGTTTTACCCGCCTCACGAACAAGCACATCTAACAATGGCTGTAGCTGTTGCTCCATGATATCAGCGGCACGTAGTAATATCGCCGCACGCTCTGAAGGTGGAGTAGCAAACCAAATCGCACCGGCATCACTGGCGATATTTAATGCATATTCAGCTTCCTCTAACGTTGCTTCACGCACGTGACCAACAATATCGGAATGGCAGGCAGGATTAATGACAGGCACTCTGTTTTCGGCTGCTTCCGTAGATTGATAATCCCCTCCTAACAGTGGCTGAGCTAATTTTTCCTGCATTGCAGCCGTTAAAAGAGCGCTAGAAAGTGAAGCTAAACGGTGCTCATTTGACAGATCCAGCCCCATTGAATTGACGCGACGCTGGCCATAAAGATCACGAGGTAATGCAATTTTAGGATGTGGTAAACCAATTTGCCCTTCGACTTTAGAAAGCTCAAGTACTTCTTTCACTGGGTCAGCAACTAACTCATCAAGAGGAATCGTTGCATCCGCAATACGGTTAACAAATGAAGTGTTAGCTCCATTTTCGAGTAGACGACGAACCAAATAGGCTAACAACGTTTCATGAGTACCAACTGGCGCGTAAATACGGCAAGGACGATTAAGCTTGCCGTCAGCAACTTTTCCAACCACTTGTTCGTATAGCGGCTCCCCCATGCCATGTAAGCATTGGAACTCGTATTGGCCTGGATAGTAATTTTTCCCTGCAATTTGATAGATAGCAGCGAGGGTATGAGCGTTATGTGTTGCAAACTGTGGATAGATAAGGTTTGGAACAGACAATAATTTACGAGCACAAGCTAGATATGAAACGTCAGTATAGACCTTACGTGTATAAACAGGATAACCTTCTAAGCCATCAACTTGTGCACGTTTGATCTCGCTATCCCAATAAGCCCCTTTAACTAGGCGGATCATTAATCGACGTTTACTGCGTTCTGCAAGATCAATAATAGAGTCGATTACAAATGGGCAGCGCTTTTGGTAGGCTTGGATGACGAAGCCAATCCCATTCCAACCGGCAAGTTTAGGCTCGAAACAGAGTTTTTCGAGTAAATCGAGTGAGATTTCTAAGCGATCTGCTTCTTCCGCATCGATATTGATCCCCACATCATATTGATGTGCTTGTAGCACTAATGATAATAAACGAGAATACAACTCTTCCATGACGCGCGAATATTGTGCGCGACTGTAGCGGGGATGCAAGGCAGATAATTTAATAGAAATGCCTGGGCCTTCATAGATGCCTCGGCCATTAGATGCTTTACCGATTGCATGAATAGCTTGTTGGTATGACACCATATAATCTTGGGCATCTTTTTCTGTTAGTGCTGCTTCACCTAACATGTCATAAGAGTAGCGAAACCCTTTTTCTTCCAGTTTCCGAGCATTTGCTAATGCTTGTGCGATAGTTTCACCAGTAACAAACTGCTCACCCATCAAGCGCATCGCCATATCAACGCCTTTGCGGATTAATGGTTCACCACTCTTACTAATAATACGGTTTAAAGAGCTAGAGAGTTTTGCTTCATTATGTGTAGAAACTAATTTACCAGTGAACAATAAGCCCCAAGTTGCTGCATTGACAAACATTGAGCTACTTTGCCCTAAATGGGATTGCCAATTACCCGTACTGATTTTATCTCGGATCAGTGCGTCACGTGTTGCTTTGTCTGGGATACGTAATAGCGCTTCAGCTAAGCACATGAGCGCAACACCTTCTTGTGAAGAAAGTGAAAACTCTTGTAATAAGCCTTGAACTAATCCAGAACGACCAATGCTATTTTTTTGGTTACGTAGTTTTTCCGCTATGGAGTAAGCCAACTGGTGTGCTGCATCGGCTTGTTCAGCGGGCAATTGCGCTTGTTGCAATAACATGGGAAGCGCTTGCGTTTCAGGAATGCGATAAGCGGATGTAATCGCTGAGCGTTTAACCGATTGGGGTAAAATATGTTCAGCAAAATCCAAAAAAGGCTGATAATTCGATTCTGTTAGTGATTCTTCTTCTGATATTTGGCCGTCTTTGTTATCTTGTCCTGCGGAGATCTCAGGGATGAACTGCTGATTATCAAGCTGTTCAAGATAATTGAATATGGCTTGCTTAATTAGCCAATGCGGCGTGCGGTCAAGACGTTGAGCAGCAGTTTTAATGCGTTCACGAGTCGCTTCATCAAGTCTCACACCCATAGTTGTCGTACTACTCATCCCATTTCCTCTAAATAATTAGCTACTAGAAACAAAAAAGTTACACATCAATAGCATGATGTTGCAACTTTGTGCAACGTTGTTAAAGCCTATTCTAAAGGAATTGTGAAATATATCGTATTTTTATTTGTTAAATGAGATGGTCAATAATAATAAATTAATTTTTTATTGAAAATCAATCGGTTGAATTTAACCCCTTAATGAGTGGAATGTTAATCAATCTATTAACTTTAGTACCACTAATTTAACATTTGTGATATGGGTATCGTTTATGGAATAAAATGGCGTTAATTTCTTGTTAAATGTAAATGAGTTTGTCTAGCATGCTAAGGTGATATTTTTTATTAAGTGCAACACAACACAAACACAAGACACATAAATTTATAATTTAATTTGTTGACGTGCAATTTAGTGCAACAAACCAAAAAAGAATAACTATTCTATGGAGAAGACGGATGACTGTAAGCACTCCGATGATCATTATGTTCATCGTATATATTACTGGCATGTTACTTATTGGCTATTTAGCTTATCGCTCAACGAAAAATTTTGATGATTATATTTTAGGCGGGCGAAGTTTGGGTAGCGTGGTAACAGCCTTATCGGCCGGTGCCTCCGACATGAGTGGGTGGTTGCTAATGGGGTTACCTGGCGCTATTTTCCTCGCGGGTATTTCGGAAGCTTGGATTGCGATAGGATTGAGTTTAGGCGCTTACCTCAATTGGCTATTTGTCGCTGGGCGTTTACGCGTTCAAACTGAGAAAAATAATAATGCGTTAACCTTGCCTGATTATTTTACTAGTCGCTTTGAAGATAATAGTAAAATTTTGCGTATTATCTCCGCTGTTGTCATTTTAGTGTTCTTTACCATCTACTGTGCTTCTGGTGTTGTCGCTGGTGGCCTATTGTTTGAAAGTACTTTTAATATTAGCTACGAAAAAGCAATGTGGCTTGGGGCATTAGCAACAATCGCATATACATTCCTAGGGGGATTCTTAGCGGTAAGTTGGACAGATACCGTCCAAGCCTCGTTAATGATATTCGCATTGATTTTAACGCCTATCGTGATCATCTTCTCATTAGGCGGTGCCGATACCGCAATTGAGGTGATTAAAGCTAAAAACCCTGAATATTTAGATATGTTTAAAGGGTTGAATTTTGTTGCCATTATCTCGCTATTAGGGTGGGGGCTAGGCTATTTCGGGCAACCACATATTTTAGCTCGCTTTATGGCTGCGGATTCTCATCGTACTATCCGTTCTGCTCGTCGTATCAGTATGACTTGGATGATTTTGTGTCTTGGTGGAACGACGGCTGTTGGTTTCTTTGGTATTGCTTATTTTGAAATGAATCCTGCATTAGCCTCTTCGGTTATGGGGAATAATGAGCGTATTTTCATGGAGCTAGCGGGGATACTCTTTAATCCTTGGATTGCCGGTATCTTATTATCCGCTATTTTAGCCGCGGTTATGAGTACATTAAGTTGCCAATTATTAGTATGCGCAAGTGCTTTAACTGAAGATTTGTATAAGCCATTCATTCGTAAAAAAGCAAGCCAGAAAGAACTCGTTTGGGTTGGTCGTTTAATGGTTCTGTTAGTGGCAGCGATTGCGATCTACATCGCAAGAGACCCTGATAGCAAAGTTCTGGCACTGGTTAGTAATGCATGGGCTGGTTTTGGTGCTGCTTTTGGTCCCGTTGTCTTAATGTCAGTATTGTGGAAGCGCATGACACGAACAGGGGCTCTTGCAGGGATGATAGTTGGAGCTGTCACAGTATTAGTTTGGATGAAGTACAAGTGGTTTGCACTGTATGAAATTATTCCTGGCTTTATTCTTGCGACTATTGCAATTGTCCTTGTTAGCCTATTAACAAAGGCACCAAGTGCTGCTGCTCAGGCGCGTTTCGAACAAGCTGAGGCGGAATATAAAACGAAGTAATTTATAAAATAAAGTCACCCCCAGTAGTTGGGTAATCAACTGCTGGGGGTTTTTTATGAGCAAATAGAAAATGACTATTGAATATTGTTCATTGATTTTATTTTGTATAGCCTTATTTTTTGAGCATTCAAATCTGAGCTTGTGGGGATGTTTATTCACCGCAAGTGATGGTAAAAATAATCAAAACAAATAAGCCAAATAAGCCTTTCTTTGAGTAAGGCGCTCAGTTTGTTTCCTTTAGACTTGTCTAAATCGCTTATCCGTTTTTGTTACCCGATGACTTGTTCACAAGTATCAGCTATCCACGCTGGAGACCCTTTAGAACCCCCGTTTAGTGCCAGTATTTGTGGAACAATGTAATCCCATGCTTTATGTGAAAGCCTATAACTTGGCCTTGACTCGAGCTTTGTTAACCAGCCACAGATATTAGGGTATTTTTCTATTATTTGCTTAAAATTGGGGTCAATCCTTAAAGCAAAAATATCGCAAGCATAGAGTAAATCTGCGGCGGAAATATCATTTCCAGATAAGAAATCTTTGCCTTCAAGCAGAAAATCTAAATTTTTAAACATAGCATGAAGTGCATTTAATTTAGCTTCAATCTCAATTGCTGAGGGTTTTGCTATCCCAAGATATGCAGGCATTAATAGTACGGGAAGAAAATATTCCAATGTTGAAATTTTACGAAGATTCGTATGATACCAAGATAAATGTTTATTGATGACAGCCTTAGATCTATGGTTCGCTCCAAACCATTTATCACTACAACCGTGAATATCGGTAAGGTAGTTCATGATTGCCGTTGCTTCGGAAAGGCAAAAGTCGTTGTGCTGCATTGCGGGTATCTGATGCAACGGATTGACGGCTAAAAACGCCTTAGAAAGATGTTCTCCTCGCGTCAACCACGTGTATTTGATATCGATGGGAATATTAGCCTCAATACAAAGCCAGTGAACTGCTCTACTTGGCTCTGAGGTAGGATCATGAAAAATAGTCAATGCGGATAAATTTGTCATTTTTTACCTTTAATTTAACGTTGCTCATTAGACATAAAGTGAACTTTACGATCATGTTTATGACTTATCTCTTTCAATGTAATACCAAAATAAATTAATAAATAACAGCTCAACTGCTTAATAATCTGTCGATATTTATTCTCTACACTAACTTAAGTAAACGGCGGCATTAATAAAAGGTGCTTGTACGGTTAGGAAAAAGTGCATTGAAAATGTACTAGCACAGATGAAGAAGTTTGAGCTGATGATATTTGGTTCAGAAATATGCCATATCGATAGGCTATAGGTATGAATGCATAAGGTATTAAGAAGTCGATAAAAGTTAAAAGGCCTGAGTTCAGGAGTGTCTTGAATTCAGGCCTTTTAAGCTATTTGAATAACATATTCAATTTTATAGTAGCGCTTTACTATCTGGTCTTTAATGCGTTTTCTTACGGCGTTTAACGACTTGGTAACCAATTAATAGAATGATAAACCAGACAGGAGTCGCGATCAGTGCTTGTCTTGTATCATGTTGAAATGCCAGTAGCACGACCATAAATGCGAAGAAAGCCAAACAAATCCAAGACATCACAATACCCGCCGGCATTTTATAAAGTGAAGCTTTATGGAGCTGTGGGCGATGTTTTCTAAATTTGAGGTAACTGTATAAGATCATACTCCAGATAAACATAAATAGGATCGCTGATACAGTCGTGACTAATGTAAAAGCATGCATGATATCAGGAATGAAATAGATCAGTACGATACCAAAGCTGAGACAAATACAGGTAAAGATCAGTCCCGTGGCTGGAACAGCTTTTTTTGATAAACGACTAAACTGTTTTGGTGCATCGCCTTCTTTTGATAGGCCAAATAGCATGCGGCTGGTTGAAAAGACGCCACTATTAGCCGAAGAGGCTGCCGATGTCAGTACAACAAAGTTAACAATACTCGCAGCTGCCGGTAAGCTAATCAATACAAACATTTCAACAAATGGGCTTTTATCCGCTAAAATTGTGCGCCATGGCGTTACCGCCATAATCACAATCAGCGATAACACATAAAAGGTAATGATCCTAAAAGGAATAGCATTAATTGCTTTTGGCAGAGATTTCTCAGGATCACGGGTTTCTGCTGCGGCAGTGCCGACTAATTCTATTCCTACAAAGGCAAAAATGGCGATTTGGAAGCCCGCGAAAAAGCCACTCATTCCCATCGGAAACATGCCGCCATCATTCCAAATATTACTTAATGATGCAGTATGACCTGCCGGTGATTGAAAGTTCATGGCGATTAAGGTGCCACCAACGGCGATGAGCGTGACAATGGCAACAATCTTGATCATGGCAAACCAGAATTCGAGTTCACCAAATAGCCTGACAGACACTAAATTCAGCGTTAATAGAACGACAACGCAAATAAAAGAGGTCACCCATTCAGGGAAATCGGGGACCCAAAAACTGACATAGGATGTAATGGCGACAATATCGGCAATACCTGTAATGACCCAACAAAACCAATAAGTCCAGCCGACAAAAAAGCCAGCCCAAGGACCAATGAGGTCGGATGAAAAATCACTAAAGGATTTGTAATTGAGGTTGGAAAGTAATAATTCGCCCATGGCTCGCATGACAAAGAAGAGCATGAAGCCAATAATCATATAGACAAATATGATTGAAGGGCCCGCGAGTGAAATGGTTTTCCCAGAACCCATGAATAGCCCAGTTCCGATCGCGCCACCGATAGCGATAAGTTGGATATGGCGGTTACTCAGGCTACGTTTTAGCTGTTGCCGATCAGCAGACGAGCGTGTTGATGTTGTGGATTGATTTTCTTCCATCGGTATTTATCCAAAGAGGTTGGTTAGTGCGGTCACAGTATATTTTTAGTTGTGTGATAGTGTTTGCATAAATATTGTGACACAAATCTCAGTCAGTGTAAGGAAAACTTAACTGATTGTAAGTAGAGTGGTGATATCTTAATCCAAAGATAACACCAAATTAACATCAATAACCAAAATTTAATTATATAAATAAAATAGCAGAATAATGTGGATTCTGCTAAATGAGAGAGATTAAACAAATTTATCGGATTGTCAGCTCAGTAGGTAGAGCGATTGGTTTTGAGCCACAGCCAAACAGTATTGAGGTCGATAATCGAATCGCGAAAGCATTTTTTGAAATGAATAGTTCTATTCTTGATGGATATTTTAACTTAATTTCAAGCGTTATATTACTTAGTTTTCAATCACACTGATCGCCTACAGATTCAGGAATATTAGCCTCAGCGTTTATCAGGAGTTAATACACTAAGCAATCGATTGTTTATGATTACTTGATATTGTATTCCCATAAAATGTTCTAATGGGAGAGTGACTAATGTTTCTAAACTAGGGCTATTGAATCAGTCATCTTCATATGACTGATAACTCTGAAGAGTAATACCTTTGTTAACCTTGAAAAAATCTTTGCTGCTTGATGCAGCAAAACGACACGGTTATAAAAGTTAAATGGGATATAAAAAATACTCATACCGACTACGAAAAATAGCGGTTAATTATCCATTCAATGTACGCATAAAAAAGTGAGCGCCCGCCAAACGCTGCTCTTCTTTCGCAACAATGCAATGATTGCTAAGAAGCTCCCCTTGTAATGACCGTTTTGATAATAAATAAGCCAATTGCCGGATAATTAGATTATGTATTATCAAATTCCGGCTTGCTGGCGCATCCCACAAATCGCAATATGATACCAACAAGGCTAATTATCATTCAATTATTATTCAATTCTCATAATATTAATTTTTTCCAACCAAGAGCGAAAATATTAGAAAAAATCTATGTGTATTAAGTAACAAATTACTTGAGAATAACCTTTGGGAGCTGTTTTTTTCTTATCTGGGTGACGCAAAATACGCTAATGATTCTCTGGTATTTTAATAGGTTACATTAATAGTGACGGTATCGCTATAACTGCCTGGAGGATAATTTGTTGATGGTACCGTGACATAAACCGGGTAGTCTTTAGTGATCCCCGAGCCAATATCGGTAATTAAATTTAAAGGATTATTTCCCCACGTTGCGCCATTTAACCCCGGTGTTGAGCTTAATTGATAAGGGATTTTTTCAGTAGTCGAAATACTTTGTAAAACCCCTGAACCTTGTAAATTATTATTTGAGGGTAAGAGTCCGATACTAAACGGTGTTGTATTTGTACAAGTGACCGAAATATGGCCACTAGCCGCTGCATTATTTGTTGAGCTCTGTACACTGCCAATATTAATGTCTCCATTACTTGATACTAGGCATTGATCAGTAATTGTTGCGGTTACGACAAAAGGAAAACTAGGGCCAACAATTGAACCACAGCTATTAGGCGTACTAAGGATACCAAGATTTAAGGTTGAGGTGGCTGTTAGTGAGGTATAAGTGTCAATATAAGTTGCAGGAATAACACTTGATTGATTAACTGATAGTTGAGCGTAAATAGTCACTGAACCAGTCGCAGGTGTTAGTCCTTGGTTTAAGCTTAATTTAATCATAATTGGACTGGAGCCAGAAATATGTTGACTCCCCCAGATTAGACTATGATTTGCATTTTGATAGAGCTGATAATTAATGGGACTATTTAATCCAACTGGTAACATTTGGCGAGAGGTAATTTGTCCAGAAACGCTGGAGATACCAATATTTAAACAAAGTGTGGCACCAACAAGTGTTTCGAGAGTTTCTTTAGTGCAGCTATAATTAAAGGTCAAAGAGGTGGTTGCCACGTTATTCGTTAAAGGCATTATGTGACCAAAATTCAATGTGCTAATATTTGAAATGGAGCAAGCTAGGCTATAAGCGTGACGAGGTAAATTTAAAGACAGAGATAAGAAAAAAACAATGCAAGATATTTTATATTTTCTATGAAGAGTTAACATTTTTTATCTCCTATTCAATTTGTGATTGAATATAGTGAGTAAGTATTAGGATACTTACTCTGAATGGCAGCGTAATGGCCCAATTTGAGGAATAAGTTCCTCCGTTTTGGGATAGTGGAAAGTGAGGCTACATTGCTCTTTACCGTAATTAATGAAAAGCGTATTGCTTTCTTGTAATGTATCGAAATAAGCCATTCCATCGTATCCAATTGTGATTAGATTTTCTTTTTGATCATTTAATTGAACTAGGCTACCTGCGGGCAACAGTCTTCCTTCAGCATCTGAAAGAATAACGAGTGCGGAATGTGTTTTTAATAGTTCAAATGTTGCTAAAACACCGGAATGGTATTTAGGTATGACTTGTATACTCGATTGCTTGACCTGTATATTGGCTGGAAGGTCTGTGGAATCTAAAGCTAGAATATTTTTTTGATAACTATTGAGTGACGGTATTAACAGTAACCCGTCATCATCAGTAATACCGACAATAGAGTTTTCTAATTTAATTGGAATATGGCTGATACCGTTAGTTGAAACGATAGCGAAACTGTTCATGATGGATTTTGAAATAAATAAACCATTACCGATAGTTGCTATAGCGCCACTCGCGCCAAGATATTGTGAATTCATTTGGTTTATTTTATTCATACCCGCGCTGACATCTATTTTATCGGTAAGATAACGAATATCTATTTGATGATGGCTTTCATCACCTTGTTTACTTGCGGTTATATCCCAACCTAATCCACCTTCGTTAGTGATCGATTTATTGGCATTAATTTGATGCAGGAATCCATCTTTATTGTGTTGGCTAGTCATGCGGATACTCTTGTTATTTTCAAATAGCAGAGTCGCGGCAAGATAAAAAAGGCTTTCTTTATCATCATTGAGTTTTTTATTCATGCTGGCGCTAAGATATAGATGATCACCGAGGGATTTATACCAACTCACTCCTAAATAACGAATGGCATGATCATGCTGAGGACGAAAACCTAAATAGGATAGATTAATATTGCCAAGGGTTTCAAAGTGATAACCTATAGTGGTATTACCGTTAAATGCATAGGGTGGGGATGAATAGGTTGCGGCAATATCTTGATATTTAGAGGTGGTAGCGGTGGCGGATGCCCCGAAATTAAAGTGATTATTTGACCAATAGTAACTTGCATAATAAAGCCAGCCTTGGCTATTTAAATCAGAGCTTACGGCAACAGCCGTTGAGATTGTGCCGCCTCCCATTTTTGGGATCCAATCACCTTCAATACCTAAATTGATTAAATCAGTTGTTAATTCAGAATGGGCACTTGCAGTGAAGTGATTATTCATACCATAACGCAATGTGGTACTTGCAATCGGTGAATTGGCATAGTCAAAAGATCGGAGGGCATAATTTTCGCGTACGACACCAAATTCAGTGGACCAATCAAAAATGCCTTCACGTAGTAATGTTTGGTCATTATAGAATGAAATGTTTTGCACGTTTGCTCTACCTAGAGAATCAGTCAGGATGATTTGTGCATTTCCCTCTCCATTAACGCTCGGCAAACTGTTCAAGGTAAAATGACCTATAGGAACTTCACCGCTATAGCGTTTGATACCATCAATATATAACTCAACATTTGAAGGAAGTGTGGCGGAGCCATAAAAAGCGATTAACGGGGCGGTTGGAATATAAGGCTGCAAAGAAAAGTCAGTCGCTATTTGTAGCCCTGCTATCCGAGTTGCTCGTGACCAAGTTAGTGAACGAGTTATGGTATCGCCGATATTTAAAAATAGTTTTTTATCTTCAAAAGAAGAACGCCAAGTTGTGTCTAAACGAATAAAAGGTTGGCTGAACTCGCTGTGCCCAAACGTGTTTTGGGTTTGTTGTGTCGTACTAAATAAGCCTTGTTGATTAAATAATCTCAATTCTGAAAAGCTACTTAATGCAGTGGTTTTATTTTTTACAACACGTAAATCATAGTTGAGTAAAGCACCAGAGGAGGATTTTGCCTGCACTTGTTCCGATGGGATAAGTTCGATTGTTGTCGAGCCGAGTTCTAATAATGAAAGAGGAGAATGAATTGCAACGGCTTGTTGGTTGGGAGCATAGTGGTAGCTAAGGCCGGTTAATTCATCCAAGCAAATAGTCTTAGCATGCGTTTTTATTGCTTTGAAACGCAGTTGTTTCAGTGTTTCTGTCGTGGTACACAGCCGATCATTATCGTAGCCAAAACGAGCAATACCAAAATGAGTTTGGTTAATTGTGACTTCAAGATACAGTTCGGTACCTGATAATGGCGTTGTGTCATTGAACACATATTCCACTGTCGTAGAGGTGATATCGGATTGAGCGATAACAAATAGGGGATAAAACATCACGTATAGCAGTGAGATATCTGCTAAGTAATGATGATGAAAGCGATTAGAGGGGGTAGGATTGTCGCTCACCATTGATCATAACTTTTATTTGGTTGTTGGGGGCAGAGCATAGGTCAGTCAGTTTAATATTCCATTGCATAGTGGATTGCGGTAAGACGTATCCTAATAAACCTGAATTAATTACCGTCGTTTTACCTCTGCAATTTATCAAACGAATATCTGACAGCTGGGCATGCGTATTGCCTCTGTTATGTATAACTAGATAGCTTTGGGATTGGAATTTTTTTATTTGCCATTCTAATAACGTGCTGGGAGGAGGCATGTTTAAAGGTTGAATAAAAATAGGCAATGAATAATGTAAAACAAGCCGTAAATGACTGCTGTTTTTCTGAGGTAATGGAATTTCATTAATTGAGAGTCGATATGCTTGTTCTTGGCTCCCTAGTAGGTTGTTGTTACGAATAACCCTGATGAGCTGTTGTTCATTGGGGAGAAGCTTTATCATTGGTGGACTAATAATGATATCTCGAGTTGGTGTTAATTGGTTACCTAAATTCTTTTGTTGCCAGATAAATGTTCTCACCTGAACTTGTATAAGGTCTTTTCCATTATTACTTAACCAAATTCCGGCTGCTTTTTGTTGCGCGGTGAATGTCAATGTCACGGGTGTGACTTGCAACCCACTCGCACTTATCTGGTTGGAAAAACTGATAGTAGCGAGTAGGTTGATGAACAGTAGAATAAGGGGGCATTTAATCAATTTGCTCTTCCTTATACTGAAACAGTCACGTTTAGTAATTAACGTTGACCGTAACTACATCAGAATAGGTATCCGGTGTAAAATTGGCATTCGTCACCACGGCATAAACGGTGAAAGTTTGCGTTTCTCCATTACCTGTTCCAGACACCCCATTCCCTTCATCAAATAATGTTGTTGTATTTCCCCAATTAGTGCCAGTTGCAGAGGTTTGCTTTAATTGATAGGGGATCCTATCTGTATTGCCTGTTGGATTGGTGAGTGGTGCTAAATAGCCACTACCTTCGTCAGTACCTTTATTTGCAAGAGAGGGAGCGAGTCCAATATTAAATGGTGTGTTTTTTGAGCAAGTGACACTGAGTATATTACTTGAAGATAAATTGGTGGTATTTGAAGTGACTGATCCTAAGTTGATATTTGAGCCAACACTGATCTGACAAGTACTGGTGACTGTCATGAGTACTTGAAAGGACGTTGTTGCTAAGTTAGCACCATAAAATGGCGATGATACAAAAGCTAACCCAATAAGAAATTGTGTTTTCTTCACTGTCAATAGCATAGAAAACCTCGCATAGCCGTCTCTGGCATAGATATATATTAATCATGGGCTTTTCTGTTTTAACAACTCAGATGTGTTAATTGTTTAATCATAATTGGAGTAAAGGCAATATTATTATCCATTATTTTTTGTATTTTAATCTTTGATCATCCTGAGGCTCTAGATAACGTATTAATAATGTTTACATTTTTATTGTTTAAAAAACGAACACTGCTTGAGCGGCGTCGTGATTTTAAGCAGTAAAAAATGAAAACTAAATCAGTTGTTTGAGTTTTGGTTTGCAAATAAAGCTGATTATTAGGGGCTTTTCTTGTTTATGTTTGTCTATGTTTTTATTTGGTTTTTTTGTATTTTTAATCGATTAAATAGCAAGCGTTTCGTAAAGTAGATAGCTTTCCATGGCAGTTAGCGTAACTCAGCAGCAGAATATTTTGTTAATGCTTTGGGGCATGACAAGGTGAATTTGCGTCACGAGTTTTCATCAAAATGAGCGAATTAATTAGAAAATTTTCAGAAACTCCAAAATGGATTGTGATGTCATTCACATTTTCATCATCACTTTTTATGTCTAAAAAGCTAGCAATTTAGTCTTAAAATCAAAATTTACGCTTCAAATGAAAATTTGAAATGAAAAGAGAGAGTTGATGGTTAGGTCGAATGGTGACTAAGAAATTTTACTTATGTTGCCTTTGAGGAAATGAGTGGATTGTTAAAATAAAAATATATAGTAACATGTATTGATAATCTCTTTTAGTTACTATTTGGTGTCCACTATGAAAGCAAATTTTATCTCTATTAAAAAAAAGCGTTAATCGGATAATCCTTGAAAACTTATGGTTTTTCACAAACAGTGAAATAACAATTGAAACAAAAAATTAATAAAAAATGTATTTTTAACATGCGAATAATTTGTCTTTTTAGCTTTAATGACAGTAGCTTTGGAAATGTAGGTTGATCATTTCATTAAAAAAAACAGCCTAGAATAATTTACTCGTAAAAAGGGAATTTATTATGTAATGAATAAAAGTGTAATACTTTAAATAATTAACTTAACCAAAATAAATATTAGTCAGCTGAATTTACATATATAGAAATTCAGTTTTATATGAAAAATGACCTACTCTTTTATGAGTAAAAATCACCCTAAAAAGTAAGGGTGAATAATAATCAATAGCATCTCATCCATAAATTTTACTTATCAAATATTAAGTGGAATTAATAATGCATCATTTAATATTCTGTATTTAAAATAGCCACTCTATGTTGAGAAATTTTGAATGAATAATATTGGGTTTATCGAACTAATTGAAATTTAATAGATAAAGTGAAATTTGTTGTAGCTGTTATTTTGACCTACCACGAAGTTGGTCTGGACTTTCTTAATAACTTTGTTTGATATGGATCAATATCCTGTTTTGTATGTTGTGATTGGTTATTTGCGTTGTTTATTCAATAAATAGGAGTGAAAAAATCAACTAAAATCCTATCATTTGGTTTAAGTTGATCTTATGTGTCGCGGTTATTTGAGATATGGAAGAGTAAGATAAAGATATAATGAAGAAATCTTTATGAATCGATGGATTGTTACCCTAAAGGAATAAAAAGAAACATAAGCATCTTGAATAGTTAATCCAGTGGTGCATAATAAATACCGACTGAAATTGATATCGGTAAATTCCGACATTTATTCAAATTTTAGCTTTGCCATTATTGTCTGTAGGTATTCAGGAAATAGATTTAATTTAAGTTTTAATTTTTGAGTATTTTATACCCCTTACTAGGTATTCGCTTAATGAATCACATGAAAAGGCAATGGAGACTGTCACCTAGTATATTTTTCTAATTATTAAAAATTAGGTTATAGAAACACATTTAAACTTCATGTTTGTCCTATTTGAACGTAGATGTAGGTAATATTTAAAAGGAAAAAAAATGACCTCAACAACTGATTTTCTGAAGCATATATACGATATTAATCTTTCATATCTACTGCTTGCTCAAAAACTTATCTCCCAGGAAAAGGCCTCTGCTATGTTCCGGCTTGGTATTTCTGAATCAATGGCGAATACATTAGCAGATCTTTCTCTCCCTCAATTGGTCAAATTAGCAGAGACAAACCAGCTTATCTGTCAATTTAGATTTGAAAACAGTGGCACAATAGAGAAATTAACTCGTGACTCAAGGGTAGATGAATTACAACAAATTCATACAGGTATATTACTTTCAACTCACTTGTTGCAAACGCACAAGGCAAATGACAATGAAACAGCGAGAAAATGATGAGTAGCATTACTGAAAAAAGTATTGTTAAAGAAGCTAGCGATATTCGCCTTGCGATGGAACTGATTTCTTTAGGTGCTCGTCTCCAAATGCTAGAAAGTGAGACTCAAATTAGCCGCGGGAGGTTAATTCGTTTATATAAAGAGTTAAGAGGGTGCCCACCACCAAAGGGAATGTTACCGTTCTCAACAGATTGGTTTATGACATGGGAACAGAATATCCATTCATCCATGTTTTATAACGCCTATCAGTTTTTAATCAATACAGGGCGTTGCAAAGGTGTGGATGCCATTGTAAAGGCTTATCGTTTGTACTTGGAACAATGCGCACCACAATCAGAAGAACCATTATTAGCTTTAACACGCGCGTGGACACTTGTTCGTTTTGTTGAAAGCGGCATGTTGCAAAGCTCTGTATGTAGCTGTTGCCATGGCTCTTTTATTACTTATGCACATATACCCGAAAATAGTTTTACTTGCAGTTTATGCCAACCGCCATCAAGGGCAATAAAAAAACGTAAACTTTCCGAACATCTCGCCGATATAACGGTATATCGACAGGATGGCATTACTAAAGCGGTAATGTGATTGGATTGATTTGGTCAACAGGTCTTAAGATTACCTGACTTTCCTTATATTCCCTTTAACTGCCATCTGTTACATAACTGAGTTGAAGGGAATATTGTGTTAATACTCATCGGATATATCATTGTTACAGGTACAGTTATCGGCGGCTATTTGATGCTCGGTGGGCATTTAGGGGCGCTTTATCAACCTGCGGAATTCGTTATTATTTTAGGTGCTGGCTTCGGTGCATTCGTTGTTGGTAACAGTGGTAAATCGATTATCGCCTTATGCAAAGTGTTACCACGCTTATTTCGCCGTTCTTCCTACAACAAAGCAATGTCGATGGATTTGATGGCATTGTTGTTTCAGTTATTAAATAAGTCACGTCAAGAAGGCTTGCTCGCACTTGAAAAAGATATTGAAAATCCTCAAGAAAGCGAAATTTTCTCTCAGTATCCCCGCGTTTTAAAAGATCAAACTACGCTGATGTTCGTGGTGGATTATTTGCGTCTAATGGTGACGAGTAATCTTCAAAGTCATGAAATAGAAGCTCTGATGGATGAAGAGTTAGAAACTTTTCGCCAAGAAAGTGAAGTCCCCGCTTCTGGACTGAATATGGTCGGTGATTCGATGCCAGCATTCGGTATCGTTGCGGCAGTATTAGGTGTGGTGAATGCATTAGGTTCAGCGGATCGACCCGCTGGCGAACTGGGGGCATTAATTGCGCATGCCATGGTTGGTACTTTTTTAGGTATTTTAGTGGCTTATGGATTTATTTTACCGCTTGCCGCACTTATTCGTTTACGTACGAGTGAGCAACTCAAAATGATGGAATGCATCAAAGTGACATTCCTATCTGCATTGCAAGGGTATGCACCACAAATCGCTGTCGAATTTGGACGTAAGGTTTTATACAGCACGGATCGTCCTTCTTTTATTGAGTTAGAAGAGAGGGTTCGTGAAGTGAAAGTGGGTAATCGTTCACAAGTTCAGAACGAGGAGTGAGCAGCCGATGAGAGCAAATAACGCCCATATTATTCGTGTTAAAAAGCGTGTTTCAAGCCATCAAGGTGGACATGGTGGCTCTTGGAAAATCGCCTATGCGGATTTTATGACGGCGATGATGGCATTTTTTTTAGTTATGTGGCTGATTTCTATATCAAGTCCACAAGAGCTAACTCAGATAGCGGAATATTTTCGTACCCCATTAAAAACAGCGATTAATCCGGGTGCGAAAAGTGGTGATGCGACAAATCCAATACCAGGAGGGGGCAAGGACATCATATTTCGTGATGGAGATGTTTTGCCTGAACCGAATAATGAGATTCAAGGTCATGCTAATTTTCAGTTTGAAAAACTAAAGCGTTCGCTTGAGCAAGCCATCCTCAAAGACCCTCGATTAAATGAACTCAAGCCTCACTTGTTGATCGATATGATTGATGAAGGGTTGCGTATTCAAATTGTTGATAGCGCAAATCGCCCTATGTTTATGGTCGGTTCGGCACATGTCGAGTCTTATATGCGTGATATTTTGCGCGCGCTTGCTCCGTTACTTAATGACGTTCCTAATAAGATCAGCATCTCAGGCCATACGGATGATCTGCCGTATGCCAATGGCGCAAACTATAACAATTGGGAACTTTCCGCGGATAGGGCAAATGCCTCACGCCGTGAACTGATCGCTGGCGGACTCACCCAAGATAAGATTTTACGGGTTGTTGGTATGGCTTCCAGTATTCATCTCGATAAAAGCAACGGATTAGCGCCGATCAATCGCCGTATTAGCATCATTGTATTAAATGAAAGTGAAACGGAGCAAATCTTACATGAATACGATGGCGCAACAACCTTGAGTGAAGTGTTACATAAATCTTCATCAAGGCCTGAGCCTTCCTCAATTGGAAATGCAGAAAATGCAACCAATGAGGACGCTCATTCATCATCAATATCAACACCAACACCTTCAAACTGATTGAGTTGTATCGCCATTTATCGGCCTACAACATGAAGTGAAACCTAAGCTAAATTGGATAAGAACCATGGATATTACTGAGTTTTATCAAACGTTTTTCGATGAAGCTGATGAGTTACTTAGGGATATGGAACAACATTTGCTTGAGCTCGATCCTGTCGACCCAGATAGCGAACAGTTAAATGCAATCTTCCGTAGTGCTCATTCAATAAAAGGTGGAGCTGCGACCTTTGGTTTCACACAGTTGCAAAACACCACGCATACATTAGAAAACCTGCTCGATAAGGCACGTCATGATGAACTGACATTAACACCTGATATCATTGATATTTTTCTTGATGCAAAGGATGTGATGGCCGCACAACTTGAAGCTTATAAAAATGATTCATTACCGGATGAAGAATCATTTAAGCATATTTGTGAAGTACTTGGACGTGTAGAGCAGAAAGCCGAAGAAGTGGTTGTTGAAGAAACCAGCATCGCATTACCCTTGAACCAATCAACCTCTGTTCAAGTTGCTGAAGACACGATAAAAAGTGAATACGAGCATTATTTTATCATCACGCTTAATCAATTGAAAAAGAATGAGGTAGAGCTATTAGCGGAGGAGTTAGCGCTATTTGGCACCCTGTATAACACACAAAAAACAGCAGATAGTTTAACGGTTTGGGTTGGAACCAATACAGCAATTGAAGATATTTGCGGCGTGTTATGTTTTGTTGTTGATGAGTCACAGATCAGTCATCAATTAACCAATGCACAAACCTGTTTAGCTTACCTACTCGCAGACAGTAATAATGAATTAGAAGCGGCTGATTCAGCAAATGTTGCTTCAGAAGCGGTTGATTCTGCAAAAGAGGTTGAACAGGACCTTAACAAGGAAGCGCCTTCAACCGCGGCAGTCAAGCCTAAAGCAAATGCAGACTCTCGCAAAGCTGTCTCTTCAAAAACAAAAGCCGATTCTAGTAGTATTCGTGTCGCCGTGGAAAAGGTTGATCAGCTTATTAATTTAGTGGGTGAGTTAGTGATTATTCAGTCCATGCTGACTCAACACAGTCAGCAGCTCGACCACAATGAATATGGTGATTTACTGAGTTCGATAGTGCAATTGGAACGTAACTCTCGTGCATTGCAAGAGTCCGTTATGTCGATTCGTATGATGCCGATGGATTACGTTTTTAGCCGTTTTCCTCGAATGGTGCGTGATATTGCCACTAAGCTCAATAAAAAAATTGAGTTAAAAGTCGAAGGTAGTGCGACAGAGCTCGATAAAAGTTTAATTGAACGTATCGTTGATCCCCTTAATCACCTCGTTCGTAACAGCCTTGACCATGGTATTGAAAAGCCTGATGTTCGGGTTGCTAATGGCAAGCCTGAAACCGGTACATTAACACTCTCGGCATCACATCAAAGTGGCAATATTTGTATTGAAGTTCGGGATGATGGCGCAGGTCTCAATCGTGAACGTATTCTTGCAAAGGCTCGCTCTCAAGGCATGAGTGTTCATGATGGCATGAGCAATGAAGAGATTGCCATGCTGATTATGGCACCGGGCTTTTCAACCGCAGAAGTTGTCACCGATGTTTCTGGGCGTGGTGTCGGTATGGATGTTGTAAAACGCAATATTCAAGACATGGGTGGACGCATTCAGATTGGTTTCACCGAAGGAAAAGGCACCATCATTCGTATCTTACTGCCGCTTACCTTAGCCATCTTAGATGGTATGTCAGTGAAAGTTGCAGAGGATGTATTTATCGTTCCACTAAGTGCCATTATCAGTACGTTACAACCACGCCAAGAAGATATTTATCGCCTTGCGGGCGAAGAAAAAATGTTATTGGTCCGCGGCGAATACCTTCCCTTAGTTGAATTACATCAAGTGTTTAGTATCACTGGCGCTGAGCGCGACTTGGCCAATAGTATCGTGCTGATCATTCAACATGCCGGGCATCGTTTTGCATTATTGGTTGATAAGTTGGTGGGGCAGCAGCAAGTCGTTGTAAAAAATATTGAAAGTAATTACCGCAAAATTCCGGGAATTTCTGCCGCTACCATTATGGGGGATGGCTCTGTCGCACTGATTTTAGATGTGGCTGAGCTACAACAGATGAATAACAGCATTTTGCTGAAAAAGAAGCAGCAAATTGCACAACCCGTTCTGCACTAAATAGAGATAGAGGCTAAACACTATGTCAATGTTGGATGATGATTTAAATAAGCTTGATGAAGAAAAAAATGGGGAAGGTTATCTCATTTTTACGTTAGGCGAAGAAGAATACGGCATCGAAATATTAAAAGTACAAGAAATTAGAGGATATGAGCAAGTTACTCGTATTGCTAATACACCTGATTTCATTAAAGGGGTTACCAATTTAAGGGGAGTGATTATCCCTATTATTGATTTACGCATTAAATTTTCCCATCAAAACGTCACCTATAACGACAACACGGTGGTGATTGTTGTGAATTTAAAAGACAGGGTTGTTGGCATTGTTGTTGATGGCGTATCCGACGTATTAGTGCTGAATGAAGAGCAAATTGCTGCTCCGCCAGATTTTGCCGTCACATTATCAACGAAATATCTGACAGGGCTTGGTACTGTGGGAGAGCGTATGTTGATTCTTGTGGATATTGAAAAACTGTTAACCAGTGACGAAATGGCGCTGATTGACAGCATGGCTGAGTAACCCTCAGCCATAAATATTCTCGTTTCAACGGCTAAAGTTTTTAGCCTTACGACCGATACCAAAAATACAACAACATTATGTTAGTAAAACGTCATGTACAGCCGAATTAAAATCGTATCAGGACTTTTGTCCGTCATTGTTGTCTTTATTCTGTTGCAGTTAATATCCAGCAGTTTGATGTTTAATAAACTGGGCGATAACAGTGACAGTATTAATTATTTGAATTCGCTCCAACGCCAAAGACAAGTATTAACCGAAAGTTGGGTTAATCTTTTACAAGCTCGCGCTAATCTTAATCGCTCAGTCAATGCTTATTTATTGGAAGGGCGCGCCTATCAGGATGATGCTTCCGCTGACGACTTGATTAAGGCAGCAAATCGTAATTTTAAAGCCGCGGATGCTGCCTATCAGCGTTATAACAAGCTGATGTCAGAAACAAATTATGATAAGGCTAAATTTGAAAAGCTCTTTTCAACTTATGAAACTTACCGTAATGCGTTAATTAAATTAGGGGAATACGCTCAAAAAGGTCAATTAGAGCAATTCTATGCACATCGTACGTCAGAACATCAAATTAAATTTGAAGAACAATTTAATGCTTATTTTGCTGACATTTCAGCCGATTTCCAAAGTGAAGTTAAACGTGCCGATGCTAATTATCGCGAATCCTTATATTTAATTATCTTTTTATCGGTTGTATTAGCACTTATTGGCTTCTTGAGTTACCGCTATGTACGTAAGGGAATTATTGAACCTTTAGGGCATTTAATTCAACGAATCAAAATTTTTGCTGCGGGTGATTTAACACCAACCGTTGATACCAAGGCGACCAATGAAATTGGTGAATTGGCTCGGGGTGTCGAACATATGCAACAAGAACTGATTAATACGGTTCGTGGGGTTCGTGATGGTAGTGAGACTATTTATCAAGGAACCAGTGAGATAGCCGCGGGTAACAATGATCTTTCTTCTCGTACTCAGCAACAAGTTGCGTGTTTAGAAGAAACTGCCGCGAGTATGAGTGAGCTGACCGCGACAGTAAAACAAAATACGGAGTACGCGCATCAAGCTAGCGAGTATGCAAGTCAAGCTTCAGCGATTGCTAAAGAAGGCGGGAAAGTGGTGTCCAATGTGGTAAATACCATGCTGAATATCGCTGAAAGTTCTCAAAAGATCTCAGATATCACTGCTGTTATCGATAGCATTGCCTTCCAAACCAATATATTAGCATTGAATGCGGCGGTTGAAGCGGCACGTGCTGGTGAACATGGGCGTGGATTTGCGGTGGTGGCCGATGAGGTTCGTAACCTCGCGCAGCGCAGTGCAAATGCCGCAAAAGAGATCAAAGCATTGATTGAAGACTCTGTATCAAGAACCGATACAGGCGCGCGTCAAGCTGGTGATGCGGGTGAAACAATGACAAAAATTGTTGAGTCCGTTACTCGTGTCACTGACATTATGTCCCATATTGCATTGGCATCAGATGAGCAGAGCAAGGGAATTTCACAGGTCAGTATTGCCGTTGCTGAAATGGATAAGGTGACTCAGCAAAATGCTTCACTCGTTGAACAATCTGCGGTTGCGGCAAATGTTTTGGAAGAACAAGTCGCTAAGCTTGCTCAACTGATATCGATTTTCCGTTTGCCTGCCATGAAGCAAACAGAGCGCCAAGTGACAGAGCCTGCGGCAAGAACAATTTCAAATGTCGTGAAGACGCCAGATTTGAAAAAAATAGCATCGAAGAATCATCAAGATGATGACAATTGGGAAACTTTCTAAAGACTCAGCTCAGCTTAGCGCTGCCAAGTTTTACGCTTGGCAGCGTTTCTGTACATCACTGAAATAGTGATTGTTACATAGAAATCTTAGCTGGCGTATGTGGGGATAAAATATGTTTGGTAAGAGTATAAGGATTTCAGTCAGTTTATATCTACTGCTTATTATGTTTTGTGGGATGCAGATAGTATCTAGCGCCCTTTCATTGGGAATAGTGTCTAGCGAACTCTCTTCTTTAGAACGTATCGATCTCGGTTCGAAAAAACGTGATTTACTCGAAACCACCTATGAAGATCTTATGCAAGCCCGTAGTACTCTGACCCAAATCGTGGTGCACATGAAAGTGGATTCTGACACGAAGAGCATTGAGCAGGCGAAAGGTGTTTTTGATCAATTTCTACAAAAAGCGGCTGACGACTATGAAAAATTTAAAGCTCAGCCGCTATTGAATGAGCATGAAAATCTCGCGGCAATCGAAGAGAGTTACCAAGCTTTTGTGGCAATTTTAAAAGAATTAAGAGCGTTGATTGAGAGTAATGACATTCCTGGCTATGTCGCATTGCCTGCACAGCAGCATCAAGATCAGATGGCTGAAATTATCAACCAATACCTTGAGTTACTGAACAACGACAGCAAAAACTCACTAGATTCTGCGAATTTCTATAATCAAGTGGCCTGGTTTATGTTCTTTGCTGTGACCTTCATTATTTTAGCCGTTTCTGGTTTAGCGCATTTTTGGATGAAACGTAAAGTCATTTATCCACTCATGAGCATGAGTGAACACTTTATGAAACTCGCGCAAGGCAAACTGAATCAAGATATTCGCGTCACAACCCGAGATGAAATTGGTGAAGTATTTGAACAACTTAAACTGATGCAAGAGTCACTTGCGACTTCAGTTATTAATTTACGCATCAACACTGACCAAATGTATACCGGTATTCGTGAGATTGCGTTGGGCAATAACAATTTATCCTCTCGCACGGAGCAACAAGCTGCATCATTAGAAGAGACAGCAGCGAGCATGGAAGAATTAACTGCGACAGTAAAACAAAATGCGGACAACGCACGTCAAGCAAGTGAACTCGCGATCTCAGCATCAAAAACGGCAACTAAAGGCGGTGATATTACTGTCGATGTTATTGAAACAATGACAGAAATTTCACACAGCTCACAAAAAATCAGTGCCATTATTAGTGTGATTGATGGCATTGCCTTCCAAACCAATATTCTCGCTTTAAATGCCGCAGTAGAAGCCGCTAGAGCTGGCGAACAGGGACGTGGGTTTTCGGTTGTTGCAGGTGAAGTTCGTGCATTGGCTCAGCGTAGTGCTGAAGCGGCGAAAGAGATTAAAACATTGATTGATGAATCCGTCGGACGAGTCAACCAAGGATCTCAATTAGTTAACGAAGCGGGACAAACCATGAATGAGTTGGTGGCGGCAGTGAATCAGGTCACTGAATTGATGGGGAATATCGCGTCTGCTTCTAATGAACAGAGCCGAGGTATTGAACAGGTTGCAACAGCAGTGAGCCAAATGGATTTAGTGACACAACAAAACGCCGCATTGGTTGAGCAATCGACCAGTGCAACAGCGGCCTTGGAAGACCAAGCCAATAACTTAGTTGATACCGTTGCATTCTTTGAAGTATCGGAAAATAAAGTCGCACACATTCGTTAATTCATTGCTAGGTATTAAGCAGCCGTTTATCGGCTGCTTCTGGGTTTTTATTAAATAGGACAAAGTACGATGCTTTTTGCGCCACAGATAGAACCATTGACCGATGAAGAGTTCGGTCGGGTTTGCCGATTTATTCATAAAAAATCAGGCATCGTTCTTACCATGAATAAAAAAAACATGGTGTATAACCGGTTATTAAAAAGGTTACGAGACTGTAATGTCAGTAATTTCGCTGAATATCTCCATATGTTAGAGCGAGAGCCGTTACATCCTGAATGGCAAGCATTTGTGAATGCATTGACGACAAACTTAACCGCTTTTTTCCGTGAACCTCATCATTTTGTCACTTTGGCCGATTTTGTTCGTTCTCGTAAAAATAGCAACATCAATATTTGGTGTGCGGCTTCTTCAACAGGGGAAGAACCTTATTCTATTGCGATGACACTAAGCGATGTGCTGGGTGCTCAAGCCTCTAATGCCAAAATCATCGCAAGTGATATTGATACAGAGGTATTAGATAAGGCGAAACAAGGTGTGTATCGCATTGAAGAACTCAAATCACTCAGTGCATTACAGCGGCAACGCTATTTCATGAAAGGGGTGGGAGATTTTGAAGGCTACGCACGTGTTAAACAGACATTAAGGCAGATGATTGAATTTCGGTATTTAAATCTTAGCGATAACGATTGGCAGCTGCAACATCGCTTTGATGCAATTTTTTGTCGTAACGTCATGATCTACTTCGATAAAGAGATGCAAATCAAACTATTAGAGCGGTTTGCGCCATTACTCAAACCAGACGGTTTGTTATTTATCGGCCATTCAGAAAATTTATCACAATTATCACAACGATTTGTAATTAAAGGACAAACAGTCTACAGCTTACAATCGGCGAGGAGGGGGTGATGAACAAAATTAAAGTGCTTTGTGTTGATGACTCAGCATTAATGCGTCAAATCATGCGTGAAATCATTAATAGTCACTCCGACATGATGGTTGTTGATACGGCACCGGATCCCTATGTGGCGCGTGATTTAATCAAACAACATCAACCTGATGTCTTAACGCTTGATGTTGAGATGCCGCGGATGGACGGCATTGATTTTTTAGAGAAATTGATGAGGTTACACCCATTACCTGTTGTTATGGTTTCTACGCTCACATCCAAAGGCTCTGAAGTCACACTGAAAGCATTAGAGCTTGGTGCGGTTGATTTTGTCACTAAGCCACAAATTGGTATCCGTGAAACCATGATGAGCTACCGTGATGTGATCGGCGAAAAAATCCGTGCCGCGGCCATGTCAAAAATTACTCAGCGAAATCGTTTTGCGCGTCCAGAAAAGGGGGTTGCTGAGCCAACAAAAATGGTTAAGCCACTGTCACCCTATGTTTGTCATAGCAGAGTGATTGCTGTAGGGGCATCAACTGGCGGGACAGAAGCTATTCGCCAATTTTTAGAAATGCTCCCTCGTGAATGTCCTCCGGTGGTGATTACACAGCATATGCCTGCCGGTTTTACGCGTTCATTTGCTGAAAGGTTAAATAAATTGTGTTCGTTGACCGTGAAAGAGGCCGAACACAATGAACCACTACAGAAAGGCCATGCTTATATTGCCCCCGGTGATTCACATATGTTGGTAGTCGATAACGGCCGTGGTTATCACATCCGTTTACAGCAAACTGAACCTGTAAACCGTCATCGCCCTTCTGTGGATGTGTTATTTGACTCCGTGGCGAAATGTGTTGGTCGTAAGTGTGTGGGTATTTTATTAACCGGAATGGGCATGGATGGGGCAAAAGGCATGCTGAACTTGCGTCAACAAGGCGCGGTCACCTACGCACAAAACGAAAGCAGTTGCGTGGTATTTGGCATGCCGCGAGCAGCTATCGAACTCAATGCTGTCGACGAAATTCAAGATATTGCCAAAATTGCGCCGAGTGTTTTGGCTCGACTTTCATCTGTGTCCGCATAACGGTTGCAGAATTTACAATTGTATTTTTGAAGGAGTGGTTATGGCCGCTAAAGATCTGAGTTTTTTGGTAGTAGATGATTTTTCCACGATGCGACGTATTGTTCGTAACTTATTAAAAGAACTTGGCTTTAATAAAATTGAAGAAGCGGAAGATGGCATTGATGCCTTAGAAAAAATCCGTGCCGGACATATTGATTTTGTGGTTGCGGATTGGAATATGCCTAACATGGATGGCTTAGAGTTATTGAAAACTATTCGTGGCGATGAAGCGTTGAAACATATTCCTGTTTTGATGGTGACTGCTGAAGCGAAGAAAGAAAATATCATCGCAGCAGCCCAAGCGGGTGCGAGTGGCTATGTTGTGAAGCCATTTACCGCGGCGATATTAGAAGAAAAATTGAACAAAGTATTTGAAAAGATGGGATTGCAATAAACGCACCTGCTGAAGGAGAGTGTGATGACAGAACAAATAGTAACGGCGAGCAGTCCCACTGGTAATGATGATTTAAAACAGGTCATTACTCGGATTGGTACCTTGATGAGAACTTTGCGCGAAAGCATGCGGGAACTTGGCTTAGAAAAAAGTGTTCAGCAGGCTGTTGCTAGCATTCCTGATGGCAAAGACCGTCTGCGCTATATTGCGCAAATGACGGCTCAAGCAGCTGAAAAAACATTAAATGGTATTGATGTAATCAAACCACTGCAAGCCCAGATGCATGACCAAGCGCTAGCATTGCAGCAGCAATGGAATGGTGTGACTAATAACCAAATTAGTGCTGAATTACAGCAATCTACGAATGATTTTCTCGGCCGAGTGATTACTGATAGTAATACGACTAAAGCAGAATTACTTGAAATCATGATGGCACAAGACTTTCAAGATCTGACAGGGCAAGTCATTAAAAAAATGATGGAAGTGGTCGAAGAAGCAGAGAAACAGCTACTCGCATTGTTAATGGAAAATACGCCACCAGAAATGCGAGTTAAACAGCAGAATGACAGCTTATTAAATGGCCCACAGATTAATAAAGACGGTGCGAATGTGATGGCATCACAATCGCAAGTCGATGATTTGTTAGATGAGTTAGGTTTCTAACTGGCGGTAGATCCCCCTTCAACTATGATGCAGGGGGATTTCATCATGTAGAGAATATGTCGCTCAAGTCATGAAACAGAGCACACTATCGACCTATTACTTAGTCATGTTGATAGACTTCAACAATTTTGCCACCAAATGCTTCAGTAAATTGCTGAATGAAATCATCACTCATATCCCAACTATGAAAACTGAACCCTAAATCACCAAATGCCCATGGTGGGTCATAATGCCAGTTTGAAATAGGGGCGTGATAATCACAATTGACACATTCTAAATCATGAGGATGACCTTCGTACCAAGCCGTCACCGCATCGCTCCAACGTTCACTTTGCTCGCTTTGCTCATTTTTACACGTTGGGCAGTAGATACCCAGACCATTTCCTCCGGCATGGAAAACCGTACGCTCAGTGGTAATGGTTAAATAGTTTTTCAGTATGTTTTCGGGAAGTTGTGTCGGTACGATTTTATCATCAATCACATATAAGATGGGTTGTTTATACGCTGGCGTCGGGCGATACAACACTTCATCATCTTCTAGCTGCTGATAATCAGGGTCAATAATACCTTGTTGTTTTAACCAATTTAGCATGCGTTCCGCTTCTTTTTTGGCATCTTCAGCTAAAACCTCTGGGGCGACAAGATGGCAACTATCCATATCGTGGTGACCTTTAAACAAGAAAGTAGCTGATTAGCTTACCTTCTGACATGACCGAACAAAATAGGATTCGGTGTATTTATTTTGCAGTACTGATCATGCCTACGCTTAATCAGCATACTCAGGATTTTCGTCTTTATTTTTGTCATGTAATTTCGACATCTTTTTAATGCACGATGCCGTTATTTTTTGCGTAACGTTTCGCAAAATAGCTGAAATATTACTCAATGGGTAAATAACCCTAGTGAACGTCGTCTATTTTCTTGCATTGATTTTTTTACACTCTGTCATGCTATAGCCCAAACTTCCAATCTGCTGACCAGCAAGGAAATGGCGTGTCCGACGACAGTGATGTAGAAAAAACAGAAGAACCCACGCCCCATAAAAAACAGAAAGCAAAAGATGATGGGCAGATAGTTCGTTCAAAAGAGCTAAGTTCGCTAATGATGATGTTGGCGGGTATCAGCCTATTATGGCTAAGTGGTGGGCACCTTGCCGACGAGTTGCGGCAAATTTTTCGTCAAGGCTTTATTTTTGATGGGCACTATATACAAAACACCTTGTTGATGGTGAGTTACTTTGGACAAATGGTAGGGGAAGCATTATTTGCACTCTTACCTGTCATTGGCGGGTTGGCGTTAGTTGGTATTTCGGCATCTTCACTTGTTGGTGGCTTATTATTTAATAGTAAATTAATTAAATTTGATTTGAAAAAGCTTAATCCAATCAGTGGATTAAAACGAATTTTTTCGATGAACGCACTCTCTGAACTGTTTAAAGCAGTCCTAAAGTCGATGTTTGTTGGATTAGGGGCGGCCATTTTTTTATGGCAAAACTGGCCATCATTGTTGCATCTGGTAACCGAATCACCAGTAAGTGCGTTAGAAAACGCGATGTACAAGGTGATTTTTGCCGGCTATTTAATTGTATTTTTGCTGATCCCGATGGTGGCATTTGATGTGTTTTATCAGTTTCGCTCTCATTTGAAAAAATTACGAATGAGCCGTCAAGAAATCAAAGACGAGTTTAAACAGCAAGAGGGTGACCCTCAAATTAAAGCAAAAATTCGTCAGCAGCAGCGAGCAATAGCGCGTAATCGCATGATGGCGGATGTGCCTCAAGCCGATGTGATTGTCACCAACCCGACTCACTATGCAGTCGCATTAAAATACGATGACAAACATATGGGGGCGCCGAAAGTATTGGCAAAAGGCGCTGGCGTGTTAGCGCAACGCATCAAAGAAATCGGCCAAGAGCATCGAATTTTACAGCTAGAGGCTCCCCCATTAGCACGGGCTCTCTATCGCCATGCTGAAATAGGGCAAAGCATTCCTGTCGCACTGTATGCTGCGGTGGCAGAAGTCTTAGCATGGGTTTACCAACTGCGTCGCTGGCGGCGTGAGGGTGGATTAAAACCAAGAAAACCGAAAAATTTACCAGTGCCACCGGCGCTGGATTTTGCTGGAGAAAACAATCGCGATGGCTAATTTGGCTGCATTATTAAAATTGCCTAAAAATTTACAGGGTACACAGTGGCAAATTCTTGCTGGCCCAGTGCTTATCTTACTTATCTTATCAATGATGGTACTGCCGCTACCGGCCTTTATTTTGGATTTGCTATTTACCTTTAATATCGCGCTATCCATTATGGTGCTATTAGTGGCAATGTTCACCAAGCGTACACTTGATTTTGCTGCTTTCCCAACCATCTTACTGTTCGCGACATTATTACGTTTATCACTGAATATCGCCTCAACACGTATCATTTTGCTGGATGGTCACACCGGTCCTGATGCGGCAGGGCGTGTTGTTGAAGCCTTCGGTCACTTCTTGGTCGGCGGCAACTTTGCGATCGGGATTGTCGTTTTTATCATTTTAGTGTTGATTAACTTCATGGTGATTACTAAGGGGGCTGGACGAATCGCTGAAGTCGGCGCACGTTTTGTACTCGATGGTATGCCTGGCAAACAAATGGCCATTGATGCGGATTTGAATGCGGGAATTATTAATGATGATGAAGCCAAAAAACGTCGAGCAGAAGTCACTCAAGAAGCTGATTTTTATGGTTCGATGGATGGTGCGAGTAAATTTGTGCGTGGAGATGCAATCGCGGGGATCATGATCATGGTGATCAACGTCGTTGGTGGACTGATAATAGGTGTTGGGCAACATAATATGACGCTAGGTGATGCAACCAGTGCTTATACGTTGCTGACTATCGGTGATGGCTTAGTGGCTCAGATCCCTGCTCTGATTATCTCCACTGCCGCGGGGGTGATTGTGACTCGTGTGGCGACCGATGAGGATGTGGGTGAGCAGATGGTCACCCAATTATTTAATAACCCACGAGTTATGTGGCTCAGTGCAGGGGTATTAGGGTTAATTGGCTTAATCCCAGGCATGCCAAACTTTGTTTTTTTACTGTTTACGGTGGCGTTAGCTGGATTGGGTTGGTATTTAGTACGTAAATCAAAACAGCCTGAAAACCAAACTGAGGATGGTCAACTCAAACAGTTTCAAGAGGCAAATAAAGTCGTTGAAGCGACGTGGGACGATGTTCAATTAGAAGATTTGTTGGCAATGGAAGTTGGCTATCGGTTGATCCCTTTAGTGGATAACGACCAACAAGGCGAATTGCTTGGACGTATTCGTGGGCTACGCAAAAAATTTGCTCAAGAGGTGGGGTATTTGCCTCCAGTTGTTCATATTTGCGACAACTTAGAGCTTTCCCCTTGTGAATATCGCATCCTTATCAAAGGTGCGGAGGTTGGGCGCGGTGAAGCTCAACCAGGGCGTAGTTTAGCCATTGACCCCGGTAATGCAGCAGGCACCTTACCTGGTGATGCGACTAAAGAACCCGCCTTTGGTCTGCCAGCTGTGTGGATTGATGATGATTTACGTGAACAGGCTCAAATTCAAGGATATACCGTTGTCTCCGCGAGTACGGCTGTGGCGACGCACTTTAATCAAATTCTGCTACAGAACTCCAGCACATTGTTTGGTCGTCAAGAAGCTCAATTGTTGTATGACCGAGTGAAAAAAGAGATGCCGAAGTTGGCTGATGACCTGATCCCTGACACCATTTCTCTGACAATACTGCATCGTGTATTGCAGAATTTATTGGCGGAGGAGGTGATGATCAGAGATATGCGGACGATCCTTGAAACACTCGCTGAAATGGCAGGTGAAAATGGTGAGCAAAAAGATACTGACTATTTAACATCGCAGGTGCGTATCGCGCTAGGACGAGCAATAACCCAACAGTGGTTTGGTCATGCAGAAGAAATTCAAGTGATTGGATTAGATGCCGGTCTCGAACAAATTTTATTACAGGCGGCAAAAAATGGCGGCGGGTTAGAGCCTAATTTAGCACAATTTATTCAAAATCAGGCAGAAGAGGCGATAAGGCATCAAGAAGCCATGGGAGCCCCGACGGTATTGTTAGTTAACCATGGCTTACGTTTGATTCTTTCTCGTTTTTTACGTCGAAGCTTGCCACAGCTGGTCGTGATGTCAAATCTTGAACTAAATGATCGTCGTAAAATTCGTATGACATCCATGATCAGTGGCAGCTAAATCCGTTTATGAAAGCGATGAGTATTTAATAAAAGAGTACGATGCCTTATTGGGTAATCCAGTCAGGCATCACACACTGTCCGCCATGGCATTTTTATCTTTGGATAAAAGAATAACCTCCCCATAATCATTGCCTATCGATATCACACAGCTATCACTGGCAGAAGACATAAAAAACGCAATGTTGATGTTTGATAGAAACGCTTCTGTGACGTCGATGATGTCACGTTGAATTCTAATGGCTTGAAACATACCAACAGTTATATCACCAATAGGTATGATGCCAATTGGATCATTATTATGTTTTGTGGCTGCTGGTTGTTGTGAAGTTATAGAATAAGATGCTTGGATGAGTCATCTATTACTATTGGATAGATCTAGTTGCCCAGCGAAAGGGCGAGGTTGGTTTAACCAATGATATACCTTAAATGATAGCTTCTCTTTTATTGGCTCGTAAACGCGATGATGATGGGATGCGACGATAATAAAAATAAATGATTCTTCAATGATATACCGACTTTAGCTAGCGAGTCATAATTGACCAGTATATCACTGAGATTAAATAGAGATTTTCTTCCCTAAAACAGGGCGTTTCTCTTCTAAACCATCCGCACCATAAGTTGATTGATTATTATGCTTTTTGACAAAAGCAAGTCGCTGATTATTCAGTTCAATGTGCAACTGCAACATTTGGTGGTTACGGTAATTAAGCTCTTTTAACGTCGTTGTTAGCGCTTTAATTTCAGCCCATAGATGATAAAGAGCAGGATGTTCATCATAAGGTGCGGCAATACCAAGTTCTTGCTCAAGACGTAACCGATTTGTTTCACCATGGCCTATCGTGGTGACTAAATAGCGTTTTTGCTCAGTCGCTTCCTGAAAAGGTGAAGGTGGAACACGGTGGTAGCCTAACAACAGCTCTTCATTCTTCATCACAATTTGTAATGACTGCAAATGTGTTAGCTGTTGTTCCAATAATATTAATAATTCGTCGTTCATATTAACTATCTTATTTCATCGCCAGCATACATTCATGGGCATCGCGTAAAATACCGTCAGCAATTTTTCCTGCATCCATTTGCAATGTTCCCTCTTTAATGGCTTGCTTAATTCTTTCAACCTTTTCACTATTAATATCGCTCGCCTGAGGCTGGAGTAATTTCTTTTTGAGTTCACTTGGTGAAAAAGTACTTTCTTTGACTGATTCGGCTTCTGAGACTTTTTTCTCGCGAAGTTGTGCCGCAGGATCTTGAGGGTCACGGTTTGTGACTTGCGTTAACGCTGAAATTGCAGATGTTTGCTCAATAGCCATAGTGTTTTTCCTGTTCCGATATTTTTATGAATGGAATATCGGCATTAATTACGAGTTCTTTAATGTTATGCTTATCTTTAAGACAATTCTAATATTTGAAATGATGCCGCTACTATTCATTATTAGCGGGTACATACTATATATTATGTTATTGAATCTCAATTAAAATTTGCTACTTGAGCGCTATCTGAACACTGCCATTTTCGAGGGCCGAGCCATTCACAACTTGGCCGTTAATGAGACGCACGCGTATATTTTCACCTATGGCAGCATTATTGATGGCTCGTCCTTCATATTTCACAGAAAAATGATTTCCATTGGCAAAAACATAGACGTTTTGTCCTGCTTTAATAGCCCATGGTTTACGCATCATGGATTGCGTCAGCGTCTGTCCTGCATTGATATCACGTAGTGCGATACTACCGCGTATTGCGACTTTATCATTTATCGTGCCAGAGGGTAATTTGTGTAATAACCCCTTTTTGGTCCCGATATCAACAAATTCAATTTTTTCACCACGCGTGATATTGCGTGTTGCAACATGGTACTGCCCTGTGACATTAACGGTTAATTGGATAAATTGCTTCTTTTTACCGCACTGTACAGGTAATGAAATATTTCCCATATTTCGCCTACCGACGGGTGGGAAAATTTGTGGTTTTTCACAATTGGGCCAACGTTCTATTGGGGTTTTTATCTCAATAGAAACTTGATTAGGTTTTGTGTGTATTTGGCGAAAATAGTCGTTAATGTCTTGAGGTAAAGAGGCTTCAGCGGTGGCTGTCAGTAAAATTAATGTACTGAATATTGTTGTTTGAAAACCATTCATCGAACTGGCACCTTATCAACATACACTTTTTAGTTGCTCGCATTCTACGCATGCCATCAATATTGAATGGGGCAAATAGGTCAATAATTTTGCCTTTATCCTGCCATTAGATTTTTTGTCATACCGCTAATATAAGCGCGTCGAATTTTAAATTTCAGCGTTTTCTGCATTGCTATTCTTTGAAGAATCGCGTTGGCGAATGACGTGACATATTCCAGCTTATTTAGAGCGATAAGATTGAAACGCTAGGTAAGCACATATTTATCGAGGGCGAACATGATTGATAAATTAAATGCCACATTTGCTTTTCAGCAGCAGGCATTATCAATACGCGAGGCAAGACAAACTGTATTGGCCGCAAATATTGCGAATGCGGATACACCCGGATATCAGGCGCGAGATATTGATTTTAGTCGTCAGTTACAACAGGCGGTCGATCGCGCTGGGATCAACGGTAAAGGTGTTGCGCTTGCAGTGACAGCAAAGGGCCATATAGAAGGCCGAGGCATGAAAGCCCCCGCTCTTGATCTTAAATATCGTGTGCCATACCAAACGTCAATGGATGGTAATACGGTTGATATGGATATAGAACGCAGCCAATTTGCAGATAATACCTTGAAATATCAGGCAGATCTGACATTCATTAATAGTCGCGTTAAAAGCATGTTGGCCGTGCTACAACAAGGGTAATGATTATGGCTTTATTAAGTATTTTCGATATTTCAGCATCTGCATTGACGGCTCAATCACAGCGCCTCAATGTGAGTGCCAGCAATATGGCTAACGCAGAAAGTGTCGTTGGCCCTGACAGTGAACCTTTCCGTGCGAAACAAGTGGTCTTTCAAATGTCGCCTCAAGGTCGCAATGAAGTCGGTGGTGTGCGAGTCAGCCAACTGATTGAAGATCCTACACCGCCACGTATGGAATATAAGCCCGGTCATCCATTAGCCGATGAGAAAGGTTATGTACGTATGCCTAATGTCGATATGGTTGGTGAAATGATCAACACGATTTCTGCTTCCCGTAGCTATCAAGCGAATTTAGAAGTAATGAACACCGCGAAAACGTTGCTTCAAAAAACCTTAACCATAGGCCAGTAACGAGGAAGCAAAATGGGCATTGCAGCCACAATGTATGATTCTTTGGATAATACAACGACTGGCCCTGAGCCATTGAAAAGTAATATTCCAACAAAAAGTCAAACAGATGATATGCGTGACACATTTTTAAAAATGATCGTGACGCAGATGCAAAATCAGGATCCCACCAAGCCGATGGAAAACACGGACTTGACGAGTCAACTTGCCCAAATTGCGACTCTCGAAAGCATGAATAAGTTGAGCGATAAAGTCAGCGGGATCTCAAGTCAAATCGGTTCAGGTCAATCGTTGCAAGCAACCCAATTAGTAGGAAAAGGGGTTTTGATACCGCGTAATGAAATTGTGCTTGCGCCGCTTAAAAAACAAGAAAGTGGTGAAAATAGCGATATTTCTAAGCCAACAAATCCTCTACCTGATGATGAACTCAACCGTAGTTTGTCGGTGTTAAATGATAGTGGTGATGAGAGTGAGGTATCTCAAGACGATTACATTTCTTCACCATTTGGTTTCTTCCTACCTAAACACGCAGACAGCGTTGAGATCACCATTCGTGACAAAAATAGGGCAGTGGTTCGTACGATTTCTTACGAAACAGAAGTAAAACCCGATATTTACGATATGTCGTGGGATGGTCGTGATAACAACGGTCAATTAGTTGCAGATACTAAAAGTAAATATTTCTTTGATGTAAAGGCCATTAAAAACGGTGCTGAGATAGAAGTCACTAAACTGGGTTATACCCGAGTGAATGGTGTCACACCGGGCACTGATGCGCCTTTATTGGATGTTGGGATAGGGCAGAGTGTGCCACTTAGCAGCATTTTTAAGGTCTACCCATCATCTTAATTTTATTCCCCAAACCGTCATGGAGAACACATGTCTTTTTCACAAGCAGTTAGTGGCTTAAATGCCGCCTCAGCGGGGCTTGATACGATTGGTAATAACATAGCCAACTCCGCAACCAATGGTTTCAAAGGGGCGACCACCTCTTTTGCCGATATGTTTGCCGGTTCAGGCGTAGGTCTGGGTGTTAACGTTGCGGCAGTCACTCAAAATTTTAAAGATGGTCCAATTACTCGGACGGATAGACCGACAGATGTGGCAATTTCTGGTAATGGCTTTTTCCGAGTTCAAAATCAAAACGGCGATATCTTTTATAGCCGTGATGGACAATTTACGCGCGATAAAAGCGGTAATCTGGTGAATAACCAAGGAATGATTATTACGGGTTACCCAGCGGGTTTAGATGAAAATGGCAATATCGTTGTTCAAAGCGGTGGCGTACCTCAAGGATTAAATATCCCAACGGATATGATGGATGCAAGAGCATCTGATACGGCAAAGCTCACCATTAATCTAAACTCCGAAGATAAAGTTAAATCAAAACCATTTGATGTTAATAACCCTGATGACACAGGAAGTTATAACTTTAGTACCACAATGAGTGCCTTTGATAGCCAAGGTAACACCCATGAAATTTCAGTTTATTTTGTTAAAACGGATGACAATAAATGGACGGCTTATGGAAGAGACTCAGGCGATAAGGTGGCGAAAAAATTAGGTGACCTAGAATTCGATGGTAATGGTCGCTTAGCCAGCCCAACGAATGCCGTTTTTGCATTTGATTACAACGGATTGAATGGCGCTAATGATGGCACATTGCAGGTTGACTTAAATAAAACTCGTCAGCAAAAAGTCAGTGAATCTTCTGTCAGTGCTATTGATGTTAATGGCTATCCTGCCGGTGAGTACACCAATTTTAAAATAGAAGACAACGGTCTGATTGTCGCTAACTACTCAAACCAACAAAAGCGAGTGGTTGGTCAAGTGGCCCTGTCTGCTTTTGCTAATCCAAGTGGTTTAGTTTCACAAGGCGGTAACGTGTGGGCATCATCAAATGCGTCAGGTAACCCAATGGATGGCGTACCGGGGGTTGGTCAATTCGGGAAATTGACGAGTGGAGCGTTAGAGTCTTCTAACGTTGATATGAGCCAAGAGCTGATCAATATGATTGTGATGCAACGTAACTATCAATCGAACGCGCAGACAATCAAAACCCAAGATCAGATGCTGCAAACGATGGTTAATTTACGTTAATAGTAGAGGGTGGCCATGGATCACGTCATTTATACCGCAATGGGTGGAGCTCGACATGCGCTTGAAAACCAAGCGATTGTTTCTAACAACATTGCGAATGTTTCTACCTCTGGTTTTAAAGCACAGTTAGCGGCGATGCGCGCTGTTCCGATTAATGGTGATAGCGAGCAAACACGTACGTTAGTCGTTGCTTCAACGCCAGGCGCTGATATGAGCCAAGGGCCGCTTAATTATACCGGCCGGCCGATGGATGTTTCATTGAACGATAAGCATTTCTTAGCGGTTGAACTTGCTGATGGCAGTGAGGCTTATACACGTAACGGGAACATCCAAATTTCATCTGAGGGTGAGCTGGTGATTGGTGAACACCGTTTACAAGGTGATGGCGGGCCAATTAACGTTCCCCCAAATGCTGAATTAACCATTGGTGAGGATGGTACGGTCACCGCGCTACTCGCCACCGATCCGCCAACCATGTTAGGTCAAATTGGTCGTTTGAAAATTGTGGAAGCTCAACCTCAGGATTTGCTACGCGGTGAAGATGGATTATTTCATCTCTCACCACAGGCAATAGCCGCGAATGGTGATGTGCTGGCACAAAGTGAACGAGCATCACTCACATCGGGAGTGATTGAAGGCAGCAATGTTAATGCGGCTGAAGCTATGGTGTCGATGATCGCCAATGCGAGATATTTTGAAATGCAGATGAAAGTGGTACGTAGTGCGGATGAAAATGCACAAAAAGCCAACCAACTGCTTGCCGTTAGCTAATTTTTAGTAAGGAATCACCATGATCCGTTCTCTATGGATTGCGAAAACTGGGCTTGATACCCAACAAACCAACCTTGATGTTATTTCCAACAACTTGGCAAACGTCAGTACTAATGGTTTTAAACGTCAGCGTGCTGTATTTGAAGACTTGTTATATCAAAATGTTCGTCAACCGGGGGCAATGAGCTCAGAGCAAACGTCTTTGCCATCGGGGTTACAATTGGGTACGGGTTCCCGTCCTGTCGCAACAATGCGTATACATAGCCAAGGTGCGTTGAATAAAACAGGGAATACCACGGATATTGCGATTAAAGGGCAAGGTTTTTTACACGTGCAGATGCCTGATGGTAGCGACGCTTATACCCGTGATGGCGCTCTACAGCCTAATCAGGATGGCCAATTAGTCACCTCCAGTGGTTACCAGATCGTGCCGGCAATTACCATCCCAGATAATGCAAATAGCCTTTCTATTGCCTCGGACGGTACCGTTTCAATCACAGTTTATGGTGATAACCAACCACAACAAATTGGGCAAATCACACTGACAACCTTTATTAATGATGCAGGCTTAGAAAGTATGGGGGAAAACCTCTATATGGAAACTGCCAGCTCAGGCGCTCCAAATGAAAGTGCGCCGGGCACTAACGGTGCTGGCTTGCTGTATCAACATATGCTGGAAACCTCGAACGTTAACGTTGCAGAGGAGTTAGTCAATATGATCCAAACTCAACGTGCCTATGAAATTAACAGTAAAGCGGTTTCTGCTTCTGACCAGATGCTGCAACGTTTAACACAACTTTAATTTGATGGAATAGCAATCCAGTACAAGCTAAATGGCAATTTGCGGATGATTGCAGGTTGTCATTTGGCGAATGAGAGGGAATTCAACGTGATGATAAAACAGATACAGCAGCTAAAGAGCACCATGATGATGAAAAGCGGTATTGTCCCTCAAAATAAGGAAAATTCATTATTTTCACCCAGTAAGGTTCTCGTGCTGACATTGGTATTCGCTATCAGTGGCTGCGCTTATGTCAAACCTCGTCCTCTGGTGGATACGCAGACAAGTGCGTTACCGACAGCACCGACCGCACCTGCACCTAATGGCGCCATTTTTCAAAGTGCACAGCCTGCATATTATGGCTATCAGCCACTGTTTGAAGATAGGCGGCCTCGTAATGTGGGGGATATTTTAACGATTAACTTGCAAGAGAATGTTAGCGCCAGTAAGAACTCATCGGCCAATGCGAATCGTAGTGGCAAAACAGGTTTTTTAGCCGCCATTTTACCCGGTTTTATGCAGGGCTGGTTAGGGGGTAGCAATACCGAATTGGATGTGAAAGGAAGTAGCGATTTTACGGGGAAGGGAGGAGCGAATGCTAATAATACATTTAAAGGCACAATCACCGTCACGGTCGATCAACTCTTAGCGAATGGCAACTTACATGTTGTTGGTGAAAAACGCATTGCTATCAATCAAGGTACAGAATCGATTCGCTTTTCGGGTGTTGTGAACCCTCGAACAATTGGTGCGGATAATAATGTCAGTTCCACACAAGTGGCGGATGCACGTATTGAATATGTCGGTGATGGTTATATTAACGAATCACAAACCATGGGCTGGTTGCAACGCTTTTTCTTAAATGTTTCGCCTTATTAAGGTGAAAATTGAGCTGTAAACTCGTAGAGATAATCGAATGAATAAATTAGTGACCCTTCTGCTGACACTACTCTGTGTGTTTGTTGCCCCCGTTAATGGTGAGCGCATCAAGGATTTAACTACGGTGCAGGGTGTGCGTGATAACGCGTTAATTGGTTATGGATTGGTGGTCGGGCTGGATGGCACGGGTGACCAAACCATGCAAACGCCATTTACCACCCAAAGCTTGAGTAACATGTTATCTCAGATGGGGATCACGGTTCCTCCTGGCACCAATATGCAATTGAAAAATGTGGCGGCCGTTATGGTCACCGCTAAATTACCGCCTTTTGCCCGTTCTGGTCAGTCACTCGATGTTGTTGTTTCTTCAATGGGGAATGCGAAAAGCCTACGCGGAGGAACATTGCTAATGACGCCTTTGAAAGGGGTTGATGGACAAATTTATGCGATGGCACAAGGCAACATTTTAGTCGGGGGAGCAGGCGCCAGTGCGGGGGGGAGTAGTATCAAAGTTAACCAATTGGCTGGTGGGCGGATCACTGGAGGAGCCACGATAGAACGTGAACTCCCAACGAGTTTCGGCCAAAATGGTGTAATCAATCTACAACTTAATGACGATAGTTTCACATTAGCTCAAGATATTAGTGATGCGATCAATCGGTTACGTGGGGCAGGTACAGCAACACCATTAGATTCTCGCACAGTACAGTTACGTGTGCCGATGACGAATAGTGAGCAAGTACGTTTTCTTGCACAAGTCCAAGAGTTGAACGTTCGCACGCCGATTGCTGAAGCGAAAGTTATCCTTAACTCGCGTACAGGTTCAGTCGTGATCAATCGCAGTGTGACATTAGAAAGCTGTGCCGTGGCACATGGCAGTTTATCTGTGATGGTTGATAGGCAAACGCAAGTGAGCCAACCGGACACGCCGTTTGCTGGCGGACAAACCGTAGTGACGCGTAATACAAATATCGGCCTTCGTGAGCAAGGTGGCGCGCTACAAAAAGTGAACGCAAGTGTACAGCTGAACCAAGTCATACAGGCGCTGAATACTTTAGGCGCAACGCCAACAGATTTAATGTCTATTTTACAAGCGATGGAGAGCGCGGGTTGTTTACGTGCTAAGTTGGAGATCATCTAATGAATGATATGCAACTCATGCAAGGTGCGGCATTTGATTTGCAGTCGCTCAGTAGCCTAAAACGTGAAATTGCTGATTCCCCAGATAAAGGGTTACGTCAAGTCACCCAACAACTGGAAGCGACATTTGTGCAAATGATGTTGAAAAGTATGCGTGATGCGCTACCTCAAGATGGCTTATTTTCCAGCGATCAAACACGCATGCTGACCAGTATGTATGATCAACAAATTGCTCAAGATTTGTCGAATAAAGGATTAGGGTTCGGCGAAATGATGTATCAGCAGTTAAAACAAACTCAAGGTGAGACTTCCTCCCCCGAAGAACCAATAAAGCCATTCAGTATGGAGAGTAAGTTACTGGATTCGCTGCCTAATCCAGCAATGGCTCAAATTGTACGCCGTTTTGCGCCATTAGGTGATGCATTGTCATCACCAATGCGAAAAGTCAAATCCCTCTCGCTAAATAGCCAAAACTTTATCAGTCAGCTTATTGAGCCAGCCAAAGCCGCGAGTCAAAAAAGTGGTATATCGCCTCTGTTAGTGCTTGCTCAAGCCGCGCTGGAAAGTGGTTGGGGTCGCAGAGAAATTTTAACGGCAGAAGGGAAAGCCAGTCATAACCTATTCGGTATTAAAGCAGGGAAAAGCTGGCAAGGACCTGTGACTAACATTATGACGACCGAGGTGATTAACGGTAAAAGCATGAAAATGCGTGATAATTTTCGCGTTTATGCTTCTTATGAAGAAGCGATTGCGGACTATATTAATTTACTCACCGAAAACCCTCGTTATCACAGCGTTAAGCATGCGCAATCACCGGAAGTTGCGGCACGCCGTTTACATCAAGCCGGTTATGCAACAGACCCTAACTACTCGGATAAGTTAATTGCTTTGATTAACCAAATTCGTAGTCATCATGGGGTCGATAAAACAGCCTCAAAAGCGGTTCAAGCGTATACCGTCGATCTCAGTGATATTTTTTAATTTTTTATTAGAAAGGTGCCGTAAGCACTAAATGTTTACGGCATTTTTCCGATAACTAAAGCAATGAAAAAATTTGGGTTGATATTGCGACGGTTTCATCGATAAGCCATGGCGATAAGCACCAGATAAAGGAAAAGCTTATGCTGAATAATGTAATGAATAATGCGCTTAGTGGTGTGAATGCGGCACAAGGTGGGTTAAGTGTTATTTCTAATAACTTAGCTAACGCTGGTGTCGGTTATTATCACCGCCAAAGTGCTGTTTTCGGGGAGAATCCCGGCACAATGACACCTAACGGCTATTTTGGTAACGGCACCTATTTCAGCCATGTTCGCCGCGAATTTGATGAGTTTATCAACCAGCAATACGGTCAATCACGGGCTCGTAGTGGTGAATATGAGGCTTACGCGAAAAACAGTAGCCAAGTTGATGATTTGCTCACTAATGATATCGAAGATATTTCCAGTAATATCGGTAGCTTCTTTACTGCTCTTGATGCTGCGAGTAGTGATGCGAGTGATAAGACACTGATTGATGTTTTTTTGGGTAAGTCAAATGCATTAGTTGGTCAATTTAAAGAAGCAAATCGACGACTGCAAGACATGGAGCGTGATGTTAATCGCCAAATTGAAACTAAGGTGAGAGACATTAATACCTATGCGGAAAAAATCGCAGGTCTGAACCAGCAGATTGCTCGAGTACGCTCTGTGAGTGGTTCCGAACCGAATGACCTGCTTGATGTACGTGATCGCTTAGTCAGTGAAATTAACTCATTAGTTGGTGTAAAAGTCATCGAACAAAATGGGAATTATAACGTTACCTTCGCAAATGGCTTGCCATTAGTCACAGGGGAACACGCTAACCGTTTAGAAGCGGTTCCGTCCTCACAAGATGATAGCCGTTTCAGTATTGGGTTTGTGGGAGCGAATGGGCAAGCGCGAGAAATTCCGGATGATGCATTTCGTGGTGGCGAGCTCAGTGGTGTTTTACGTTCACGCAAAGAAGTTATTGACCCTGCTTATCAAAAAATCAATAAATTAGCATTGGTCTTTGCGAGTAAATTTAATGAGATCCATCAAAAGGGCTTTGACGCTAACGGCAATACAGGTAAGGACTTTTTCGAAATTGGAAAAGGGAATGTCGTCAGCAATACCTTTAATCGGGGCCAAGCGGATTTCGATTTTCACTACAGTGATGTCTCTCAAGTGACGGGTAATAATTATGAGATGCGCTTCGATGGTAAAAATTGGGATGTCACAAGGTTACCAGAAGGGACTAAAGTCACTGTGGATACGTCAACCGCGGATACACTGAAGTTTGATGGTATTGCGTTGAAGATTAGCAATAATAATGCACAAAGTGGTGACACATTCTTAGTAAAACCAGTCAATGGTGTCATCAACGGTATGCAGACGTTGGTGAGTGAGGCGGCAAATTTTGCTGCTGCGGGCAGTAAAGGTAGTGGCCCTGGTGATAATGAAAATTTAAAAGAGCTAGTAAAACTCCAAGATCAAAAATTAGTGGGGGGAACATCGACATTCTCAGATTATTACGCCACTATCGTCAATGATGTTGGTAACCAAACAAAGCAAGCGCAAATTGATTCCGAAACACAAAATAAAATGACAGAAAGCTTCTATGAGCAGCAGCAGGCTATTTCTGGCGTCAATATGAACGAAGAAAGTATTCAGATGCAAAAAATCCAACAGTTTTTTAATGCCAATGCACAGGTACTAAAAACCGTTGATGACCTGTTCAATGCCTTGATGAGAGCGTTCTAAGTTTCAGTGAATTAAAAAGGATTCTATTATGCGTTTAAGTACTAATATGATTTATCACCAACGTTTGCAAGACATGAACAATGCACAAGCACGTTGGATGGATGCAGGCAGTCAATTAGCGTCGGGAAAACGAGTGAGTAAGCCATCGGATGACCCTCAAGCATCCTCACAGGCGGTACGAATTAATCAGTCAGAAAACCGTAATCAGCAATATGTCGCAAGCCGAGGGTTTGCAAAAACCGGTATGTTGTTGCAAATGAGTATTTTGACTCAAATGACGGATATAACAACTCAGATCGATACAACTATTATTCAAGCTTCCAACCAAGCCAGTTTAAGCGATAGCGATAGATTATCTCTTGCAGAACAATTAAGTGGCTTAAAGGACCAGTTGGTTGCTTTGGGTAATACAACCGATGGTAATGGCCGTTATATTTTTGCTGGTTTTAAATCGGATAAGCCCCCATTTGAGGTCGATGCAAGTGGTGAAGTGATCTATAAAGGCGGCGATAAAGCGATTATGCAGAATGTATCGAGCGATCGCGAAATGACAACCTATTTCACTGGTGCTCAAGTATTTACAACAGATAGCACGAATACGGTTGAGGTGTTTAAAAGATTAAATGCAGGTATTGCTGCATTGAAAACACCACAAGAAAATGCGACTCAAGCTGAGCGAGAGGCTGCTCAAAAAGCATTGGGTGAGGCGAACTCAGCAATTAAATCGGCGTTAGATAAGATTTCAAACATTGAGGCTAAGCAAGGGTTGCAATTGCAAGAAATTGATAAGTTAGATTTCCTTGCAGATACGCGCAGTATTCAAAATAGTCAGCGTATGAGTAATTTGTTAGATACAAATTGGACAGGGGCAACATCAGACTATTATAAAGAGATGGCAATGTTCCAAGCGTCTCAGGATATTTTTAAAGATTTAAATAGCATGTCACTGTTTGGCGGTCGCTAATTTATTAGCCAGCTTCAATTGGGTTGAGGCTGGCTAATTGGTTTACCCACTTCTTTTTCCCTCTTGTTCATATTTTTCCTATCAAACCATTGTATTTTTCTTCGTATGTTTTACCCTTTATTTACCTTTTTATTTTTGCTCTTTAAAAATTTCTGATAAAACAAGATGTTACTAAGGTAGTAAAAAAAGAAGGTATTTAGCCAATAATTAGCTTAATTTATTGTTGTCTAATGCATTTTATTTGCTAGGCTATCGTTCACTGCCGTATAGGCAGCTTAGAAAAATACTAATTAGTGCCCCTATAACAATCATCGGTTCACTGCCGTATAGGCAGCTTAGAAAAAGCGCAGAGTAGAGTTATCCACGGCTTTAAAGTTCACTGCCGTATAGGCAGCTTAGAAATAGCTCATCGGCAACGGGAGCACCTTTATAGCGTTCACTGCCGTATAGGCAGCTTAGAAACAAAGCAAAGGAAAAATTCCCGAGACGCATATGTTCACTGCCGTATAGGCAGCTTAGAAACTTAGTTGACCACTTCGAATATTGCATAAAGTGTTCACTGCCGTATAGGCAGCTTAGAAAAACACCACCCTTTCCATTCAAAAAAGAAATAAGTTCACTGCCGTATAGGCAGCTTAGAAACCAAATACTCAGCCTAAAATTACTGAACGACAGTTCACTGCCGTATAGGCAGCTTAGAAATAAGAAACCAATATTTTTACGCAAAATATCAAGTTCACTGCCGTATAGGCAGCTTAGAAAAGAGAAGTGGCGAAAAGAACAGGGATTCACGAGTTCACTGCCGTATAGGCAGCTTAGAAATTGAAGCTTTGCGCGAACAGTACACACAGCTAGTTCACTGCCGTATAGGCAGTTTAGAAATACAACGGGGACTATCTGGACTTTCATCCCGTGTTCACTGCCGTATAGGCAGCTTAGAAATCACGAAATCGACGCTATATATTAATGAATAATTAGAATACTTTTATAATGAATAGGTTTTAGTCGGAGATATAGAGGTTAATATATATTAATAAGAGTGATCATTTCAATTATTAGATACTTTATCTCTATCAATATTTGATTTGGCATGTTAAGGCGAGTGTGTTACTTTTATCAATACTTAACGTGATATGTTGAAATTAATTTATGTGGTTTTATTGATATTCAAAATAATACATTTAAGTCGCTTTTTAAATGTTTCTCGTTAACTATTTATTATATATGTTAATTTTACTGATATCTTATCAGCTTAGAAATCGATGATTTTACTGTTAACGTTCACTGCCGTACAGGTAGATTAATACATAAACCATATCAAGGTGATAGCTATTATAGGCTTGTTAGCCTTTAGCGAGATGAACAAATGATGATTTATCAACTGATATCAATTATAGGTATATGGTTATATGTTTAATGACTGTTGTTTTTTATAATTTTAACCTCGATAATTTTACTGTTAATATGGATTTTTTATTTACTAAGGTATATTAAGGACTAATTATGTTTATTGAAATAGTTATTATAACAAAGCACCTTAAGTTAAGGCTGCTGTTTAACTTACTCTTATTAATGTTTAAATGAAATATAGGTGTGCAAATAAGTAGTTATATGCGGTACTACTTATTTTAAAATTATTCATCTGTATTATTTATCCAGAAAATAACCCAAACATTAATGAAAGCTGTTCAAAAGCTTGGTGGATAAGGCGTTCACTATAACGCGGTAAAATTGAAATAATCAACCCGAGCATGCTAATACCAATCGTGAGTGTCAGTGGGAAACCGACCACAAATACAGAAAGTTGTGGTGTCATGCGATTCAGAATACCCAGTGCTAAGTTAAGAATTAAAAATAGCGTAATAAATGGTAATGCCAACATTAACCCATTGATAAAAATGCTATTGGCAAATTGCACCAATGACCAAAATCCATCGCGATTTAGAGGCGAAACCTGAATTGGGATCAGCTCAAATGAATGAACAAGAATATAAATCAACCATAAATGTCCATCAAATGAGAGAAATAACAACAACATAATCAGATTTAGAATTCGACCTAAAATGGGCATGTTAGGGCCACCTGTAGGGTCGAAAAAGGTGGCAAAAGATAACCCCATCTGTAAACCAATCACTTCACCTGCATGGCGTACAGCAGCAAATGCCATCTGCATGGTTAAGCCTATAGCAACGCCAATAACCAGCTGTTGCACTATCACCCATAAGCCCATTGCTGAAAATAATGGAATATTCACGACAGGAAGTTGAGGTGATACGATCAAAATCACAAAAAAAGCTAATATCACTCTGACTTTAGTAATCGATTGTTTTTCATTAAACAAGGGCGCTGTACCGAACAGCGCTAAAAGGCGTATGAAAGGATAAAAGCCTTGGCTGAGCCAGAGAGTGAGTGTTTCACTAGTCATCGTTAACATGATTAGCCAATGATGAATGGTAAATTACTGAATAGGGTGCGCATATAGTCCAGCAATAAATTGAGCATCCATGGACCCGCAATAATAATGACAGCGATAACAGAGAGAATTTTAGGAATAAATGATAGGGTCATTTCATTCACCTGTGTAGTCGCTTGCAGCAAGCTAATGATCAACCCCGCGAATAGTGCAGCGAGCAATAATGGGGCGGCTAACATTAAAGCAATCTTCATCGCTTCGGTACCCATCGCCATAACTGATTCAGGTGTCATCGTTATTCCTTATTTAAATAACTCAATGAATAAATGATGTTTATTGCTAATTAAAAAAGCTTTGTGATAAAGAACCGAGTAATAACTGCCAGCCATCCACTAAAACAAATAACATCAATTTAAATGGCAACGAAACTGTCGCAGGTGGAACCATCATCATACCGAGCGCCATCAAAACACTAGCAACCACTAAGTCTATGATTAAAAATGGAATAAAAATGGTAAATCCGATTTGAAAAGCGGTTTTGAGTTCGCTGGTAATAAAAGCTGGTACCAAAATTCGCATAGGAACATCTTTAGCTTCTTGGATATCACCGACTTTTGCTATTCGAGCAAACAGAGCTAAATCAGTTTCACGGGTTTGTCCTAGCATAAAGGTACGAAATGGGGCGGTTCCCCGTTCTAAAGCCGTTTCTAAACTGATCTTATCTTCACTAAACGGTTGATAAGCTTCGCGATAAGCTTGGTCTGCAACAGGTGACATCACAAAAAATGTCAGAAAGAGCGCAAGTCCTAATAACACTTGGTTTGGTGGTGCTGAAGGGGTACCAAGAGCGTTACGTAATAGACCTAACACAATGATAATGCGTGTAAAGCTGGTCATCATTAACAAAAGTGCAGGAATAAAACCAAGCAAAGTTAAAAAAAGTAGTGTTTGAACGGGCAATGACCAGCTTTGACCCCCATCAGGTAGCGTTTGACTTATGATGGGAGGCAAAGCCGCCAGAGCGTGTGTTGGTAGTATGAATAATAATGAAGCGATCACAGTGGTAGATTTCAAAGGGAACATGTGTGCTTCCAATTATTGACAAGAGGAGATGTTGGAGGCCGCTTGCTGAGCGGCTTCTTGTTTTTTCTTCAGAAGAGACTGAAATGTCAGTGGTTCAGTCACCGATGTTAACGTTGTTGCTTGCTTAGCAGGGCATTGATGCAACAAATTCACGGATTGTGCAGTAACACCTAACACTAACCATTCATTATTTATCTCAACGACCACAACACGCTCTTTATTACCGAGTGAACAGTGACTTTTCACGTTTACTAATGGGTTTTTACCGAAACTTTTTGGGGCAAAGCCGATTTTTTTTACCAACCAAGCGCCAGCGAGTATCAATAAGATGATGCCGCCTAAAGCGCCTGAAATTTGCGCTAAGCTGTCACTGTTGCTAATTGCCGGGGGCGTTTGGCTGCTAGGCTGTTCTGTGTGGCTAATAAATGGTGTTGTTTTCATGTCACTCCCCATTGCCATATTAACGACTTAAACGGCGCATACGTTCCGATGGCGTAATAATGTCGGTGATGCGAATACCATAGTTATCTGACACCACGACCACTTCACCTTGGGCGATTAAATAGCCATTAATGAGGATATCCAAAGGTTCACCCGCTAATCCATCAAGCGCAACGACAGACCCTTGCGATAAACTTAATAGCTTCTTGATCGTCATTTTGGTACGCCCTAATTCGACTGAAAGACGAACGGGGATATCCATAATCAGGTTAATATCAGACAGCTGATTGAGTGCATTTTGGCCATCGAGATTTGCAAACGCCTGTGCACCGGCAGAGGCGGATTCCGCTTTCTTTTGTTGCTCTAATGCCTCAGCCCATAAATCTTCACTGTCGTGATTGGTTGATGCATCAGGAGAATTTTTCGCCTCACTCATTGGTACTTTCCTCATCTAGAGTGTTTAAAACAGGGTTAATCAAATGTTCTACACGCAATGCATATTGGCCATTTTGCGCGCCGTATTGGCTGGTTAATACTGGCACACCATCAACGCTCACGATGAGGCGATCTGGCTTCTCGATAGGAATAACATCCCCTTTTTGCAATTGCAGTAAGCGAGATATTCGTAATGGAATATCGACAAAATTCGCGACGAGTTCTAACTCAGAACGTTTGACTTGTGTGACTAAATTACTCACCCAAGCCTCATTTTCTTGGTGGCCTTGCTCTACTGGCGGGTTAATTAACCGTTCACGTAAAGGTTCTATCATGGCGATAGGAATACAAATACTAAATTCACCGATGGTATTGCCGATTTCAACCAAAAAGGGGGTTGTCACCACAATGTCATTCGGTGACGTTGTGATATTGGTGAATTTTACCTGCATTTCCGAGCGCACATATTCCACATCAATATCTGCGATAGGTTTCCAAGCATCGCGATAAGCGCTAAGCGCTAGCTTTAGCATTCGGTTGATGATGCGCTGTTCAGTATTGGTGAACTCCTTACCTTCTGAACGAACGGGAAACCGGCCATCACCACCAAACAAGTTATCGACAGCGATATACACTAAGGCCGGCTCAAAAGTGAATAAAGCCGTACCGCGCAAAGGCGGCATATGAATCAGGTTCAAGTTAGTAGGAACTGGCAAGTTACGAGCAAATTCATGATAAGGCTCGATCTTTATTCCCCCAACAGTAATATCCGGGCTACGGCGTAACATATTAAACAACCCCATCCGAAATTGACGAGCAAAGCGCTCATTAATAATTTCGAGAGATTGCATGCGTTCACGAATAACGCGACGTTGCGTATTTGGGTCGTAGGGACGAATGTGTTCTTTGTCTTTCGATTGTGTCGCTGATTCATTCGACGCCGGTGCGTCATCATTGAGCAACGCATCGATTTCAGCCTGAGATAAAATATTATCGCTCATCTGAATTACCGTAAAATAAATGTCGTAAATAGTACGTCTGTGATTTGCTGATCTTTTTCACCAGGGATCATCGTCGGCGACAAAGTGTCTTTAATAGATTGCATTAATTGCAATTTACCTTCATGACTACTGAGGACTTTTGATTTTTGTTCCGATAGCAGTAATAGCAGTCGGCTACGTACTTCGGGTAAGTAGTCATGCAGTTGCTTACGTGATTTTTCATTGCCTAAACGTAATGTAATATTGATATACAACACACGGTCAGGGGCTTCATTGAGGCCGGGAAGATTGACCGTAAAAGGTTCTAAATCCATAAAAATAGGTTGGCTAATGTTAGATGGGGTGTCTTCTTCATTTGCTGATTTTGCTATCTGCTGTGTTGTCCACCATGTATAACCACCAAAACCTACACCGGCAATGGCAAGAAGGGTAAGCAGTACGAGCAGCCCTTTATTTGAACTTTTAGATGCATTGCTTGAAGACGACATGTTAGCAAAATTCCTATTTATGAAGACTAAACCCAACATGGGCTTTTTATTTTGTATCTTTAGCATTATGGCTTGCTTGAGCCAGACTAAAGGGGGGAAAAACGAAACAAAAAGGGGGTAACTCGGCGCTTTAAATAGGAAATCACCACCTCTTGTTTAAAAATTAAGCGAATGTGTCGATTCCTCCTCGAGAGTGGGCAATCGAGGTAATATGCGTGGCGGTTACCGAATCACTACTCACAACGCCTCCCACAGAATGGCGGGTATGAAGTTGGTGTTCATGGCTGTTTTGCGAATGTGCATCTGAGCCATTTTGATCACTAAAGTTATCTTGCCCAACCGAACCTTGAGCAAGATGAATGCCACTTTCCTGCAACGCATTACGTAGCATCGGCATCATCGTTTCCATGGCGGCCCGTACGTGGCTATGTGGCGAAACAAAATGCATTACCGCTTGGTTATCTTCAATACGCAGATGAACATTCAAGGAGCCTAGCTCTTCTGGATGTAAACGTATTTGCGCATGTGAAATACCTTGGCGTGAGAAAAACAGCATGTGTTGGTTTAATTGCTGTTGCCATGCGTCACTCCCTAAAGGCACTCCGGATGGCATTGGCACAACAGGCATATTGGCGGAAGCTGCATGTGAGTTAACGAGTGGTGCTGCCAAATTGACAGTTGTGCCTACCACGGTTTGTGTTGGTGTCACCTGAAAGGAACCATTCTCCACAGTTGATGTAAATGCTCCTTTGATATTTTGACTGTTATCCACAACGGAGACGTTTTGTGTTACAGAAAGTGGGTCTTTATCGGCCAGTTTTTTATTTAATGGCATAAAGTCGTGGGTTAACTCTTTAGCCGGTATTTCGCGTTTATCGTTAAGGGAAAATAGCGGCTGGTCTTTACGTTCTTGTTTCTCGTTTTTAATAAATGCCGCGATTGATGTCGACTCCTCATCTTCAGCTAGCTGCATTTGTGCACGAAAATCAATGCTCTCATCAGCGTCGGGGTTAGCGACCAATTGGCTATTGAGTGGTGATGTTTTTTGCGCAAAAGGCACTAAAGCTGAACGATGACCATCGGCAAACTTCGTGGATACCGACGCAAGCGCTTGCTGATTTAAATCACTTTTTAGGTTGGTTAACCACACTTGTTCGACAGCATCTGCTTGGTTCAGTAACTGTGCCTGTAACGCCGGTTGGTTCGCTTCGTTGCGTATGTGGCGGCTATAATTGAGCTGGTCAATCGCGTGTTCAGTTTTATCCTTAATCGGTGAGGTATCACGCTCAGCCGCTGCTGTCGGCGTATTTGTCGACACCGAGGTGCTGTTAGGCGTATTTTCTAACGTAGAATGATTAGTCGATGTTTTTTGTGGCGCTGGCTGCTGGTTATCCAACACGGCTTGAAAAGGCACCGCAGGCGCTTGGTTATCCTCAAAACGCGGCTCGTTTTGTTGTGCGTTACCGATATTTTTACTGTTTGTGATGGCTGCCTTGGCGGCGTTATGCGTATTGACGTCCATTTATTGGTTTCTCCGTAACGTTGCACGTTGAGCATATTCATCCATTTGCTTTTGCTCTAATCGGCTTAAGCGCTGATTTTTAGTCTGCTCAGCACGTTGAATTAAAGTATCGAAAGCATTGACCCGCTGTTGTTTTTCCTGCCAGTGACGGTTTGCTTCATTGACACGTTGTTCCCATAGGGATAACTGTTGCTGCTGTTGCTCAATTGTCAGCTCTAATGTCACTAAAAACTGTTGATAGTTTTGCCATTTATCGGCATCTATCCCGCTATGCAGTGTCTGATTGAGCTTTTGTCGGTACTCAGTCTGATAGTTTTCTAGCATATTGAGTTGTTGAGTCATCTGTACTTGCGTTTGTCTAACTTGGGTTAAAACCTTTGCGGCTTCCTCAGAAGCCTCAATAGCCAAACTCAATAATGTAGTTAACGCATTGTTTTTACTCATCTAACCCTCATGACTCATTAGGAACCGCATGCGCCAATTGTTCACAAGCGCTTTGATAGTCGCAGCGCTCATCGATATCTTGTTGCAAAAATTTAGACATACGAGGGTAATATTGAATGGCCATATCTAGCAGCGGATCGCTGCCTGCTGCATAGGCACCCACATTAATGAGGTCACGATTTCGTTGATAACTGGAAGTCAGCTGCTTAAAGCGTTGAATTTGGCGATAATGTTGCTTATCAATTAATTCCGTCATGGCTCGGCTGATTGAGGCCTCAATATCAATAGCGGGGTAGTGACCTGATTCAGCCAGCGAGCGTGATAATACGATATGACCGTCAAGAATAGCGCGAGCAGAATCCGCGATAGGGTCTTGCTGATCATCCCCTTCCGTTAGCACCGTATAAAAGGCGGTAATTGAACCACCATTTTTGCCATTACCTGCGCGCTCAACCAATGCGGGTAATTTGGCAAAAACAGATGGCGGATAGCCTTTGGTCGCAGGCGGTTCTCCAATGGCTAAAGCGATTTCCCGTTGTGCCATGCTATAACGCGTCAGGGAGTCCATAATCAGTAAAACATTCTTACCAAGGTCACGAAAATACTCGGCGATACGGGTAGCATAGGAGGCACCTTGCATGCGTAGTAATGGTGAAACATCGGCAGGCGCCGCAACAACCACTGCTCGTTTTAAACCTTCGGCACCTAAAATATTTTCAATAAAATCTTTAACTTCGCGCCCACGCTCTCCGATAAGGCCAACGACAATGATGTCAGCTTGTGTGAAACGCGCCATCATCCCAAGCAGGACACTTTTCCCCACGCCAGAACCGGCAAACAGGCCCATGCGCTGCCCTCGACCCACAGTGAGTAGGGCATTGATCGCTCGAACCCCCACATCCAAAACACTGTGGATAGGTGTACGCTCTAGTGGGTTGATTGGTGGAGTGATCAAGGGAGCACGTTGCTTAACATCAAGCGGCCCCTTGCCGTCAAGAGGGGTGCCTTGCGCATCTAAAATACGCCCTAATAGCTCATCCCCGAGAGGTAATAAACGGCTAGTTTGCCCATCATCTCCCGTTGTTTGTGCATAGACACGCGCTCCCGGCGCAATGCCTTCGAGATCCGCAAGCGGCATCAGTAACATGCGCGAACCATTAAATCCAACGACTTCACAAACCACCTCGTCATGGCGGCCATTGATAGTACGCTCAATAATACAAGTGGCTCCCAATGGCATTTTGATGCCTTCAGCTTCCATGACTAAACCGGTAATTTTAGTCAAACGCCCATAATGGCGTGTCATTGGGATCCCTTTCATACGTGATTCAAACCCTTCCAGTGCGGCAATCCAACGGCTCATTCGTACTGTCATGATAGGGTCTCCGGCGCATAAAGGCGGCACAATTCCTGCCAGCGTGTTGCAACGGTCATATCGATTTCACCCTCTTCAGCGACAACGCGACAACCCCCAAGGTGTAACTTGGGGTCACCCACTAAGCGCCAGCCGTTTAAGCTCAGCAGTGAGCCTAAATGCTGTTCGATCAGTTCGGTATGCGCTGGGTTAACGTGTAACTCAGGCTGCCCAGTAAAAATAGGTTTTTGCTGTAGCAGATGGCTGATTTCTTCAAGTAGAGCGGTACCGTCACAGATGGTTGATTGCCCCAATACCTGTTTTGCAGCGGTTAAAGCGATTTGCAACAGCTTTGTTGTGATCACGGTATCGAAACTATCTAATGAATAATTAAACTCAGAGAGTAGTTTTTGCCATGTTTCAATAATGGGTTGCTCTTGCGCTAATGCTTGTTGGCGGCCTTGCTCTTCACCCGCGCGAAGCCCTTGCTCAAAGCCTGCTTGATAACCTTCCTTTTTCCCCAAATCATAACCTTGTTGATAGCCAGCACGATGCGCTTCTTCTTTTAGGTTATCGAGAATATTAATCTGCTCTAGTACCTCTTGTGGTTCAAGGCAGGGCACTTTAGGTTTATCAGGTTCAGGCTGTTCATCAGCGGAAGGTAACCCTGAAGAGTTAAGGTCCCACTGGTTCAACTCGCGTAATTGCCAAGGCTGCCATGCATGCGGAGGAATCGATGAATTAGACATAGACATCATCTCCACCACCAATGGTGATTTCGCCTTTCTCTGCTAGGCGGCGAACGATCATAAGAATCGCTTTCTGCTCGTTTTCGACTTGAGACATGCGTACTGGTGAACGGGACTCCAAATCGTCACGAACAATTTCAGCAGCACGAACAGCCATATTGTTGAGGAAATGGTCTCGTAGAGCTTGATTGCTGCCTTTGAGCGCGATAACCAACGAGTCGTTGGAAACTTCTTGTAGAATGCGCTGAATGCTGCGATTGTCGACTTCGATAAGATTTTCGAATAGGAACATTTCATCAATAATGCGTTGTGCCAGTTCACCATCGTAATCACGCATCGCATTAATAACGCTTTCTTCTTGCTGATTTTTCATCAAGTTAATAATTTCAGCAGCAGTTCTTACGCCACCCATTTTGCTGCGTTTGAGGTTTTGTCCATCAAGCAGGTTATTTAGCACTTCGGTCAATTCAGCTAACGCTGCTGGTTGAACGCCACCAAAGGTTGCGATACGTAGCATAATATCGTTGCGTTGACGCTCTTCGAATAGCTCCAAAACATCCGCAGCCAGGTTACGCTTCAGATGGACTAAAATCGTAGCAATAATCTGTGGATGTTCGTCACGAATAATATCGGCAACGGTTTGCGGTTCCATATAATTGAGGCTTTCAATACCTGAAGTGCTTTCCTGCTTATCAAAGATATCTTCAAGTAAGCTAGCGGCACGCTCTTCACCCAGTGCTTTCACAAGCACGGAACGTAAATAATCATTCGTATTGATATTGAGTGCGGCAAATTGAATGGCGGATTCCTCAAATTCTGTTAAAACCTCCGCCAACTCATTGTTAGAGATTTGGCGCATATTCGAGACGGCCATACTCAATTGCTGCACTTCTTTAGGATTCAAATGCTTGAAAACTTCAGCTGCCTGATCTTCGCCGAGTGTCATCAGCATCACGGCACTTTTTTCGGTTCCACTTAATATCATTGTGCTTTTCCTAACCACTGGCGAATGACCATAGCCACGACTTGTGGATCTTTTTCTGCCATTTCACGAATACGCTGACTTTGGATTTCTGCGCTGACACGTTGGCGAGTGAGACGGCGACGTGTTTGTTCATCCATATCTTCATTAATTTCTTCTTCAACGACGAGAGGGGTTTTAGGCTGAGCCGCAACAAACACCTCTGCTGCTTGGGCTTGCTGTGTTTGACGGTATTTGAGCCATTGAGGCTTGATACCAAAACGCCACATAAACCAAGCAATAATAGCGATTAAGATAATTTTGCCGTAATCCAATACTTGTGCGAGAAGTTGTGGATTCTCAAGCATTGAAGGTTGTTCTTCTACGACGCTATCGTTGGTGAACAGTGAATTTGTAATACTCAATGAGTCACCACGATCAGTCGAATAGCCCATTGCCTCACGGGTAAGTGATTCAATTTGTTCCATCATTTCCGGTGATAACGGCTGCATTTGTGGACCATTTTCACCTTCTTGCGGTAAATAGTTGATGATCACTGCAACGGACAACCGTTCAACGACACCTATTTGGCGCTGAGTATGGCTAATTTTACGGTCGACTTCATAATTGGTGGTTTCATCACTTTGAGAATGACTTGAACCATTATGAGAAGCACTGCTTTGCTGTGATGTTTGTTCTTTTTTATCCGTCGTTATCGGTGCACTCGGAGCGCTGGGAGGTTGATTCGACAGCGCCCCAGGTACGCCACCGGTACCACTAGCATTGTTCTGCATGCTATGGCTATTTTGACGAGAACGTATCGCCGCACTATTGGGAGTTTGGTTTGGCTTATATTCTTCAGAGGTTTGCTCAACTTTTGAGAAATCCATCTGTGCGGTAACTTGAGCATGAACGTTAGCACGCCCAACTAAAGGCGAAATAATGTCTTCAATACGTTGTTTGAGATGAGACTCCATCTCTTTCGTCATTTTTATTTGCGCATTGTTAGCCGATTGCTGGCTATTGTCATTGTTAGTCAGCAACCGACCTGTTTGGTCAACAATCGTCACATTTGAGGCTGTTAAACCTGTTACACTGCTCGATACCATGTGGATAATGGCATTGATTTGGCCCTCATCGAGCATACGACCAGGGAGTAACCCCACGGTAACAGATGCAGTCGGTAATTTTTGTTCACGGACAAATAAGGTCGGTTTAGGAATAGCCAAATGAACGCGAGCATTTTGCACTGGACTGAGTGATTCAATCGTGCGCGATAACTCACCTTCTAATGCACGTTGATAGTTAACTTGCTCACTAAATTGGCTAATACCAAACTGTTCTTTATCTAACAGCTCAAAGCCTGTATTTCCGCCCTTTGGTAAACCTGACTGGGCTAATTTTAGGCGCAATTCATGAACTTTATCGGCCGGTACCAAAATTGCACTGCCATTATCGGCAATTTGATACGGCACGTTCATTTGCGTTAATTGACTGACGATATCACCACCGTCTTTTGCGCTGAGGTTACTCAGAAGTACGCGGTAGTCAGGGCTGCGTAGCCAAAGAAGTAGGGCGACAACGACCGCAATCGCGGCGGCGCCAGCAATCATTAATGGGATTTTTGGGGAAGTCTTAAAGCGTGATGCAATAGATGCAAACCCTTTGGTAGCTTCTCCGGTCTCTTTAGATGCGGCACTCATAAATATTCCCTGCCTTGCAGAATCAACAGATGAAAACACTTTTGGCGAAACAATGTTATTCCCTCTTCGTACATCACTTTTTTACGTTGCTATTATTGATGACTCTGATAAATCTAATGACGGAATCAGCCCATAATTTTGGTGTTATTTATCGGCTTCAAGTTAAAAAGGCTGTGCTAGGGTATGCATGCCAAATAAGACAGCGACGATGGCTCGCACAGAAATTGAAGGGAAGAAAATGACAATCCAAGCTATTGAAGGCGTATTATCGCAGCTACAAATGACCGCATCACAAGCTGCAAATCACAGTAAGCCCGTGATTGAACCTGTTGGTTTTGCTGATCATCTTGTTTCTGCCGTAAATCAAATTAATTCTGTTAGGAATCAATCGGCAAAACAGATTGAAGATTTTACATTGGGCAAAAGTGATATTTCGCTGAATGATGTTATGGTGGATATGCAAAAAGCCAGTTTAAGTTTACAAATGGGTATCCAAGTGCGAAATAAACTGGTCGCGGCATATCAAGAAATTATGGCGATCCCCGTTTAAACAATGATTTTTAAATTATGATGATATGAATTTTATCGTTGTTAGGATTTTGGCATTAATGATGCAATGGAAGCGTTCACTTCCTGTGGTATGGGAAGTGAACGTTTAAAGATATCAAAAAAGAGTGTGGCGTAGCCAACTACCAACCAATGGCAATACCAGCACCGACCACGGCGCGGTCTGAATTATTCCAAGAGATAGAGCTACGAAGGTTAATATTCTCTTTTACTTGGTATTGTGCGCCAGCCGCGATAGCATGACCATCATGATAATGACCTAGGCCAACACCTGCACTAAAACGGGTATTCATGGTATAGGGAATATTCGACATCGCCGCAACAGAAGCGATGCCTGAATTAGCTTGCTTGGCTGTTTTATCAATTTTTTTATCCAGCTTAGTAAAACGTGTGTTATTGATATTCTGAGTTTTATCTATGCTTTGGTGTAGGTTAGCAAACTGATTCAAATTATCTGTCTGAGCTTTATGATGCTTCCTCTTAAGTAATAACCATTTTTTTTCGCTATTATGGGAATACATGCTTAGCTGAGCATTAATATAATGATTATTATTTTCTATTGATTGTTTTATGTTTTCATCTACTTCAGACATGGTGGGTGTAAAACTTTTGTCTACTTTTTTTAATTGTTCCAAAAGAAGCTCATCAAAGGTTTTAAATTTTGATTTTTGCTCTTTTTCAGCGAGATGTTGTTTGATTTCTTTTCCGAACTCTTGCAGTTCATAGAGTGTCATGGCTGAATCCATTAATAATGTTGAAAAATGAATAGGGGCGGCGAGCGTGGCACTTGAAAGAGAAACGATTGATAGGAAAGTCATCGCCTTTAGGGGAAAGTGTTTTTTCATCTTGATTCCTTTATTAATGAAATAAATCCATCTACTTTAATTAACTCAATTAATATAGTGCGTTCTGTTTTTTATAATAAAGTTAATTGGTTTTTATTAATATTCTGAATTTGTTTTTAATTAGCTCGTGAAAAGTGATTTTATTTGAATTAAATTGAAGGCTATTTATTTCTTTGATAATTTTGGTGAATGAAACAACCGGAGTGAAGCAGCATATTCAGTGTTAACTTTATGATAAATGGGTTTAAATATAATCCTGTTGATATAGGAATTGATAGGTTCCTGAAGCTCAATCAAATGACACAAAAAATAACAAAAAGCGATAATCAGGTAATGTCTTACTGGCAATTCTATTAATTTATACATAGATAATGTTTTTATCGCTTACTCCGCCAATTTCATTCTATTGATGAGGGAAATAATCTAGGCTAAAAATAGAGCAGATTGATTGTGGGCTAAAAATGATTTTAGATGTATATTATTATGATAAATCCCCTCGATAAGTAAGGCTATTATTGCAGCATAGCGAATGAGATGATTAATCCTTATTATAAATTGGGTTATTTATCATTAATTTGAATTGTTTTGCTGTTTTAGGTCTATTTTTGGTGTTTTTTCCCAAATTACATGTTATTTTTCTGTGAAATTCCATTATGTATTCTTTTACTTTAGGCGACGTAGCGGTAACCTAATTGATTGTTATGTGATTTTTTCATTGAGTCATAATGCCATTTTTTGCATCTTATCGTAAATTTAAAAATACGATAATGATAATAGTTTGAATAAAGAGCACGACAGATAGGATTTTTGAGATATGGCAGTAAAAACGATTATTGAGATACCTGATGAGCGCTTGCGAATCAAATGCAGTCCAGTGACTGACATTGCGGCGGTACAAACATTAATTGATGATTTATTAGATACCATGTATAGCACCGAGAATGGTATTGGTTTAGCAGCAACGCAAATTGCAGCAACACAATCGGTAATGGTAATTGATATTTCTGAAAATCGCGATCAACCGATGGTATTTGTTAACCCTGAAATTATTGAAAGTGAAGGTGAGACGAGCTACCAAGAAGGATGCTTATCTGTACCTGAAATTTATGCAGATGTTGCGCGGTTTAAACGTGTGAAAGTCAAAGCGTTAGATAGAGATGGAAAAGAATTTACTCTTGATTCTGACGAGTTTTTGGCAATTGTGATGCAACATGAAATCGACCATTTACATGGAAAAGTGTTTCTTGATCATTTATCGCCACTAAAGCGGAATATGCTGTTGAAAAAATTAAAGAAACAGCAACGCTTAAGGCAATAAGTTATCCATAAGTGTCAGGTAGGGGCGCCTGACACACATGGCTATTCAATGGGTTTAATTGTCATTGGTGTATCTGGCTCATTAAATTGGCCATAACTGTTATTGATGACCCGTGTTTGATCCAACTGTTTCATTTCTTTACTTAAAAAATCTAAGTGTTGTTGCAAATAGGTTTTAGTGATCTTTTCATTTTCGATGATTTGATGCAATAACCCCACCAGTTCATCTGTGATGGGGTTCTGCGCTTCGAATTCATGTGTTAATTGCGTTAAATTTTCGACGGCATACACATATTCTGTTTCTTGGGCAACGAGTTGTTCCCACTGTTTTGCTTGTGCTAGCGCGACTAAATTTTCGCTTAATACTAAAACATCACGATAGATTTCATATAAATCAATAGGTTCTTTATTATTCACCTGTTTATCTTTCATCCACATTTGCCCCGATCTGTTGCCAAGCTGACGCGATATCGGAGAGTAATTGGTAAACTTCTTGGATATAAGCCACATTATTTTCAAGGTTAGCATTTAATAAGCGCATAATCATGTAATCATATAGACGATCAAGGTTCTCCGCGATTTCGCCACCCGCGTCATGATTAAGCGCTTGTTTCAAACCCGTATCAATAATATCGATGGCTTTTGTAATTTCTTGGCCTTTTGCCGCGATATTATTCTGTTGCATAAAAATTTCAGCACGTTTTAGGGCGCTTAACGCCCCTTTATATAGAATAGTGATCAATTGATACGGTGTCGCGTTGGTAATTTCACTTTCCAAATCGACTTGTTGGTAGGCTTGTTTTGCTTTTTGTTGATACATAATTATTAACCTAACAGTCTGCCTAATGAGTTACTGGTGCTATTGAGTGAGCTCATCATTTTATCTAAATTCTGGAATTGACGGCGGTATAAATCCATAGTGTTTTCAATTTGTTTATTTGTTTGTTCAATGCGTTTATCAAGGCTTTTCTTTTTCTTTTGCACGCCATCAGTTGCGTTATGCAGTGTGCCTTCACGAGCGTCAAGTGTCTCTTTTAAGAAATTAAAGTTTTCTGTGGCAAAGCCTGTTTCTTTACCATCTCCCATAAAGAAACTTTTGACACTTCCAGGGTTATCTTTTAGCGCTTTTTCGAATTTTTTATCTTCTATCTCTAATGTGCCATCAACTTTTTGTGTGATCCCCATTTTATTCAATAAATTAATCTCACCACTATCTTGTGCTGAACGTATTTGCGTACGTAACTGGCTTTGTATTGTTCGTAGTGTAGAATCACCAATCAATGGGCCGTTGGTTTTATCTGGCGCAGTTCCTTTCGTTGTTGGCGTATATTTAGTCAATTCCTTAGCGAGATTTTGGAATTCATTATAGGCATCTACCCAGGCTTTAATTTTTGCTTTAGCAGGTTCAATATCCTCAGAAACGATCAGATGATCGGGTTTTTTATCTTCACTCTCTTTTTTTAGTGTCAGAGTTAAACCAGGAAAGAGATCTTTTGCTTCATTGCTTTGTGATTCAAGTTCAAAACCATCAATATTTAACAAGGCATTTTGCGGGGGAACTTTTTGCTCTATGCCGATGTTTTTTTCATCTTTTAAAACGACATTACCATCACTGTTTAATTCAGATTCAACATTCAGTATTTTTGCGAGTTCGTCATCACCTTCAACATTAATACTAATACGGTGGTCTGTACCTTCTTTTTTGGAGGTAACAACAAGGTGATAATTATTCGTTTTATCTTTAATCACTGCTGCGGTAACCGTTTTATCGGTCTTATTAATCGCATCTGCTATTTCAATTAAAGAAGTATGTTCATTATCTAATTTAATAATGATAGGTTCTTTTTCAGCGGGTTGAGTAATGGTGATGGTGCGTTCTGCACTGCCATTCCCTAATAATTTTTTATTATCATCATGGCCTTTAGTGGCGATAGTTTGAGCTTTGGCTAACTGGGTGACTAATACATCATGTACACCTGCTACCGCTTTGCCGTCTGTTTTTACATCAAAACTCTTATATTCGCCATTGACTTTGGTGGTACTGATATCACCATATTTTTTAAGATCTTCAGCCGCTTTTTTTAATTTTTCGAGTGACGATTGCATTTTACCAAAGGCACTGATTTGCGCATCATAGCTGGCTTTTTGAGTGGCTAATGGCTCAAGGCGGCGTTTTTCCATCGCTTCAAGTTGGTCCATTTGGTTATTTAAGTCTAAGTTTGCCCCGATACCGAGTGTCGATATACCAGCCATTGTTCTCTCCTAAAAAATTATTCTCATTTACAGGGTTATCGGCGAGAAGAACGGAAATCTTAGACTAAGTCGATAAATAATGATGGCAGGAGTTGGCCCTACAAAACAGGGTATTTGTCTCTATTGATAATCAATAAGTTAAAATTTGCGGTTTATAAAATTATTTTGACAAAATAATTTATCGCTCGAAGTGCTGTGGTTGCTGGTTTTTTGGCTTTCAGATAAAAAATTTTTGTTGAAAGCCCTAAAGCCCTTTTTTATGCCGCCGATAATGGTATTGCTGGCAACAAACTGTAAAGCCTAACAGATTGGCTAACTTTATTATTACGGAATAACAAGGACATATATTATGGCACAGGTTATCAACACTAACATCCTGTCTCTGACAACTCAGAACAATTTAAACCGTTCACAAAGCGTACTGGGTACTGCAATTGAGCGTCTATCTTCAGGTTCACGTATCAATAGCGCAAAAGATGATGCTGCGGGTCAAGCGATTGCTAACCGTTTCACTGCTAACATCAAAGGTTTGACCCAAGCTTCTCGTAATGCGAGCGACGGTATTTCAATGGCGCAAGTGGCTGAAGGCGCAGTTAACGAAATCAACGAAAACTTGCAACGTATTCGTGAACTGACTGTTCAAGCAGCTAACGGCAGTAACTCTGACAGCGATATCACTTCAATTCGTGATGAAGTACAACAACGTCTGGATGAAATCGACCGTATCTATCAACACACTGAATTTAACGGAACACAAATTCTAAACGGTGAGACTGTTTCTTACCAAGTGGGTGCGAAAGATGGTCAAACTATCAGCATGGAAATGCAAAAAATGGATCTTGATACATTAGGTATCAAAGATTTTAAAGATAAAGTTGAAAAAGTTTCCGCGGCTGCGGCTGGTCCAAAAGAGCCAGCGGGTAAAGGCACTGCAATCACCGTAGATGCTGATAACTATGCGGTTGAAACCGCTGGCGGTACAAAAATTGGTACAGCTGAAATTTATGCAGATAAAACAGATCCTGCTAAATTTTATATCAAGGATACAACAGATAATAAATGGTACGAAGCGACTAAAGACACAACCACTACCACTGGTAAGGCTGAGTATGTGAAAGGTGCTGAGATCACTGCTCTAGGTGGTGGTACTGCTGCAAAATCTGACGCATTAGATACTTTAGATACTGCACTGAAAAATGTGGATTCATACCGTTCTAAACTGGGTGCATTCCAAAACCGTATGCAATCTACTATCAATAACCTGAACAACTCAGTCAACAACTTGAGTGCAGCACGTAGCCGTATCCAAGACGCTGACTTTGCAACAGAAGTGTCTAACATGAGCCGTGGTCAAATCCTGCAACAAGCAGGTACTTCAGTTCTGGCACAAGCAAACCAAGTTCCACAAGGTGTTCTGAGCCTGTTACGTTAATTCGTTTCACTCTCTCGTTTATAAGGCCAGAATATTCTGGCCTTTTTTGTATTATGATGACGGCATGAATTTCATTTCGGCGCGATACCATTTCGCCAGTAAACATTTGTGTTAGGGAAAATAGCGCTAATTTACCTCATTACTCAACGGATTGAATTATTAAGTCACTAGCATAATGAATACCTTTATATCAGTCTTAAAGGGTGATTCCGGTTGTGAGTGATTTGTATACTGCCGAAGGTGTAATTAATAAAAATAGCCTATGGGAGCGTTATTATCCCTTAATACGACATGAGGCCCTAAAGTTACAAGTGAGACTGCCAGCCAGTGTAGATGTTGATGACCTCATACAAGCGGGAGGTATTGGGCTATTACATGCATTGGAACGTTTCGATGCTTCTCAGGGGGCGTCATTCGCCACCTATGCGGTACAGCGTATTCGTGGTTCCATGTTGGATGAATTACGCAGTCGCGATTGGGCGCCTCGTAGTGTACGCCGCCAAGCACGAGAAATGGCAAAAGCGATTGGTGAGCTTGAACAAACATTGGGTCGTACAGCCACTGAAAGTGAAATAGCGCAATCACTAAAAATAGATATTACTGAATATCGACAAGCCTTACTGGATACGAATAACAGCCAACTCTATTCCTATGATGAGTGGCATGAAATTCATGGCGAGAGCTGTGAACCCGTCATTGATGAAAGTGATGGTGGCAACCCATTGAATTTTTTGATGGAGTCGAATTTGCGTTCACAGGTGATTGATGCCATCGAGCAACTCCCTGAGCGAGAAAAGCTTGTGCTGACGCTATATTATCAAGAAGAATTGAATTTAAAGGAAATTGGAGCGGTGTTAGAGGTTGGGGAGTCACGTGTTAGTCAGCTGCATAGCCAAGCTATCAAGCGCTTACGTGGTCGTTTAAAGTCTATTTCCGAGTAATATTGCGGCGTTCGCCGCATTCGCGATAGTCACAGAAGCCGCGTTAGCATACTGATGATGGGGTGATAGGACTAAAAAGTCCGCTTAGTTAACTATTTTGCTGTGGAGAATGACATTTCTTTGTTGAATAAGCGCTCCCTACATCATGGCGTCAGGAGCACTTACTTGAGCATTAAAGGCTGGCAGCCTCAGCGATCAGCTTACCTAACTCATGCCAATTTTCATTATCAATCAGGTCATTAGGTACCATCCATGAACCACCACAAATAAGGACAGAAGGTAGCGCCTTATATTCGTGGATATTTTTTGGACCAATTCCCCCCGTAGGCATAAAATTCACAGGGTAGACGGCACTTAACGCTTTTAACATCGCTACGCCACCAGAAGCTTCTGCTGGGAAAAACTTCACTGTGGTTAAATTAAATTCTAACGCCTGTTCAACTAAGCTTGGATTATTGAGCCCAGGGATAATAATGACATTTTTTTGCTGGCAATAAGCGACGATTTTAGGGTTAAAACCTGGGCTTACGATAAAGTCCACGCCTGCATCAATGGCTTGATCAACCTGTTGAGTTGTCAGTACTGTGCCCGCCCCAATCAGAATTTCAGGGTATGCCGCTCGCATATTTTTGATGGCTTGTACGGCAGCAGGAGTTCGAAAAGTCACTTCTGCACACGGCAGCCCATTTTCCATTAACGCTTTAGCGAGGGGAGCACCATGTTCTGCATTATTGATAGTAATAACAGGCACGACATTAATTTTTTTTAATTTCTCGATGAGTTGATTCATGTTTAGATCCCTTTGATATTGTTTAGCTCTATGATGGGCATCGCTTCACGCGGAATAATGGCACCTCGGTGTTGGATCACGGTTCCTGCAAGTAAATGGCCTGTGCGAGCCGCTTCTTCAGGTGAGCCACCCAGAATTCGACAGGCAAGATAACCAGCGCTGAAAGAATCACCAGCAGCGGTGGTATCAATGACTTGCGCCACTTTATTCGCGGCGACTTCGAATTGTTGGTCGTGAATAATGATATAGCAGGGTTTTGCTCCGCGTTTAATAATGATCTCTTCAACGCCATGCTGCTGTGCACGTGCAATTGATTGGCTTTCTTGCTGATCACCATACAGCAGTTGCTCATCATCAAAAGTTAAAAATGCGATATCAGTCAGCGATAACATCTGTTGGTAGGCTTGCTGTGCCGCCTCGACAGAAGGCCATAATGCCGGACGGTAATTATTGTCAAAAATGACCTTAGCGCCTGACTGGCGAGCTGTTGCTAACAGTGTAAACAGCAATTGGCGAGCGGCTTCAGGTAAAATAGCTAAGCTGATGCCACTTAAATAGAGATATTGTTGTTGATTCAGTAATTGTTGGGTGCGCTCGGCGGTTTGCGCATTTAACCAAAATTTCGCTGCTGAGTTATCACGCCAATAAAAAAAACGGCGCTCACCCTCTTCTGAAGTTTCAATTAAATACATACCGGGGAGGTGTTTTTCGGCGATCAGCACATGGTCTGTATTGATCCCTTCAGCTTGCCAGCTTTCTAACATTTGTTGGCTAAAGGGATCTTGACCCAGTCCCGTTAAATAGCGAGTGATAACACCTTGTTTATGGGTTAAACGTGCAAGATAGAGAGCGCTATTTAGCGTGTCCCCACCAAAAGTTTGCTTAAATAATTCCCCTGATTTTTGTAACTCAACCATACATTCGCCAATCACGGCAACTTGCAAAGCTGTAGCCATTTTTACCACCTATCGTTTTTATTTTTTATCACTCAATTGAGTAAAACCTCATTAGCTAACAGCATTAAAACCTATTTTTTAGACAAGTTCAAATAAAAATGAAACGCCGTTTTAAAAATATCGAATCAGCGTTCTTGTTTTTCATGAAAGTGATCTTTATGCTGTTGAGTAAACATAAAATCGGCACATCAAACCATCTGATATGGTTATCATATTGGTTTGAATAAATAGGAAGGTGAATGGTGGATAAGGTCACGCAAACGGATGCCGTTTCGTCAGTAGTAAAAGTATTCAGTATTCTCAATGCATTAGGAGAACAAAAAGAGATAGGCGTGTCTGAGCTTTCACAACGACTGCTGATGTCAAAAGCCACCACCTATCGTTTCTTGCAAACCATGAAACAATTAGGCTATGTGGCGCAGGAAGGGGAGGCGGATAAATATTCATTGACGCTTAAACTATTCGAATTAGGTGCTAAATCTTTAGAGTATGTTGATTTAATTGAAATTGCTGATAAAGAAATGCAGCATATTGGTCAATTAACACATGAAGCTGTGCATCTTGGTGCTTTCGATGATAACGCCATTATTTATATTCATAAAATTGATTCTAGCTATAACTTGCGTATGTATTCGCGGGTCGGGCGGCGTAACCCATTGTATTGTACCGCTATCGGCAAAGTACTTTTAGCTTGGCAAGATGAAGCCACGGTAAACAGCATTTTAGAGAATGTGGAGTTTGTGAAAAAAACGGAGACGACGATCCTCAGTAGCGAACAATTTATGCGAGAGCTTGCTGAAGTGCGTAAGCTGCATTATGCACAGGACAGAGAAGAGCAAGAGCTGGGGCTACGTTGCATCGCAGTGCCTGTTTATGACCGTTTAGGCCATGTGATTGCTGGGCTATCAATATCTTTTCCTACCATTCGCTTTGATGAACAGCAATTGGAATATTATATTCGTTTGCTAAAGGTTGCTGGACGTCATATTTCAGAAAAAATGGGCTATCACGATTATCCGTTATAGTAGGGGGTTAAACCTGTAATTCTTCACTAAGCTGTATATGAGTGAATATTTAACATTTAAATTTAACCAAATCAATCGTTTGAAATTTGGTTAAATGATCACTTTTTTGCAGATAAAAAGGGCAGTCACACAAGTTTTGGCTGATAAAACTCGCCATTTCATTCGTCATATCTATAATTTTGGCATTATTTTGTGATTAAAATATGATTATGCTTAAAAATTTATTGATATTTAGCCTATTTATTATCCCTATCCAAGCCATAGCAATGGATTATACCTTCACAGAAAAAGCGCCTGCTGACCGTGTATATAATGAAGATTATCAAGGTATTGATATTATCAAGCAGCAACAAGGTTTCATTTTTGATCCGAAAAAGAAAGTGGCTGAAGAGGATCGCCGCTATGAAGACTTACTGGCTCAAAAACAACAAAGTGACGAGTGGGATAGTTGGAATAATGGTGTCTGTCATCATGCTTTCGCCACGATGGGATGCCCGGGGGAGCCAGCCTGGTTGCATGACCCGCAACAACTGAAGCACATGATTGAACAAGCGAAGAAATAAGGCGAGGCAATGTATCGCCTCACCTTGGCCCGTTATTTCAGTGCGTTAGTAAAGCGTTCCGTGTATTCAAAATCTTTGGTTTGCTCAGGGTTGCCTGAATTAGAGGCTGATGCGAATTCGCCGACGCCGACCCTATCGCGGGTTAAGCTCCACATTGAAATTAAGTTCACGCCATTGGTTTTCGCAAAATTACTTAATGTATTGATATCATTAAAATTAAACATGGATCTATCATCATTAAGACCAATCATTGGAGTGACTTGTACTAAATCATACAGCTCTGCATCTGTTAGTGTTGGGTAGTAGGTTTTTAATTGACCTTTTAGGCTGGTTGCCACATCTGCGGCGGCCTGCCCCATATTTTTATCAGTTCCTTGACCATAATCCATCGCCATACCATTCACTTTCATTTTTAAACCTGCATTAACAGATTTTTGTACTAGCGCTAACCCTTTTTCGACAAGGCCATAAGGCATCACCGGTAACGTTAGGCTCAAGGTGATATCAGGGTTATTTTTTACTGTGGTTGATAGCGCGGTGAAGGTTTTATCGGCATCGTATAAATCATTTTCAAAATCAAAATCTAGCTGCGAGGCGCCAAGAATATCAATGACTTCTTGGTAGGTTGCAATCAGTTGGTTAACAGTTTGCCTTGCAGAGACATCATAGTTAGCCGCACCTCCGAACGACACAATCACTTTGATATTGGCTTCAATTAACGCATCACAAAATGGTTTAGCCCAAGAGATAGGCATACTGGAGTATGCTCCCCATGCGGCATTATTATTAGGATCCGCAGTTAAAAAAGCCAAGTACACACCATCAACGCTGTGACTTATCGCGGCTTGGCTATATTTAGGGTTTGGTTTGCCGTTAGGAGCAAGTGGGTCGTTCCAAATAGCATCAACGGTAACATCGAAATAAGGTGCAAATAGTGTCTTATTCATCATCATTTCTCTTTTAGTCGGGGGAATTTTAACCATCTGGCATCGCGCCATTAATGATCAAAATACGCGATCTTTATTGGTTAAATGATGAACAGATTAATGACTTGTCATGAAATTTATTTCAAAAACAGGCATGTTATTGTTATTTAAAAAGGGGCCTAATTGGCCCCTTGAGGTGGTTGGCAAAGCGGGATAAAAGCCTGGTTTTTCCCGCGTTGTGTTATCAGCCGAAAATCAATAAATTGATTTTCCTCGTTTGTTTTCAAAACCTATTCGACTTGCCGCCAAACATAATAGGTTTGTCAGCAGTCTGAAGGGGACTCATTGCCCCCTTGCAGTAAAACGCTTAATTAGTTTCAGGGAAGGTCAATGTTGCCCCTGGAGCTTCTCTACTTAAGTGAATGAAATTCAGATGTTTTTCGTATTGATCTAAAATGTCACTGATCACCTGTTCTTTGGTGTAATCCATTAAGTCATTGCCTTGTGTTCCCTCCCAAAGGAAGGTCTCTAAGCGATAGTAATGAGATTTTCCAGAACGAGCTCGGTAAGTAAAGCCCGGCACAGAGTAACGCTGAGGCCAAATTTGATAAATAAAGTTCTGCTCTTCGGCCAGATCAACGACAAGTTCTAAGTGATTTAAACGTTCATCGCCAACGGGGGGAAGGCTATTAAATTCAACGTTAGCACCACGTAGCGATAACTCTTTTGCTACTTCTTGCATTGCGGGTGTACAGACTAAATCCAACATACGCTGTGTATAGGTGGTACCTGGGAAGTTCATCACACGACCTAATCGCTGTTTCCAGTTTAATTTTCCGTTACCGTATAACGGGGCTGGTGCATTGGTCGTCAGTGAACTTACTCGTCTGAAATCTTCCACTTTAAGTGACTTATACAGCCCAGCCATAATAAAGAAAATAACAAAACTGAAAGGTAAACCCATAATGACGGTTGTGTTTTGTAACGCCGCCACGCCATCGGTCATTAACATCCCTAAGGTTAATAAACCAATTGCGACAGACCAAAAGATACGTAACCAGTTCGGCGCGTCATTGTTGATATCGCTTAAGTTTGACGTGAAATTACCAAGGACTAATGAGCCTGAGTCCGCGGAGGTCACATAAAAGAGTAAGCCTGTGATTGTCGCAACGGAAGCGGTTAAACCAAAACCTGGGTAAAGTTCAAGCAGTGAATAGAATCCTTTTTCAGGCGCCGCTAGAACGGTTTCAGCAAGTGCTTTATTGCCATGAATGATTTCGTATAACGCACTGTTACCGAAAATAGATAACCAGAGAAGGGTAAACACAAAAGGGATAATCAGTGTGCCAATGACAAATTGGCGAATGGTTCTTCCTCGTGAAATACGCGCAAGAAACAAACCAACAAATGGCGACCATGCGACCCACCAAGCCCAGAAGAATAAGGTCCAGCTATTCATCCAATCCGTTGGGCGGTCAAAGGCAAAGCTATTGAGCGTCATCCCCATAAAGCGATTAATGTAATCACCGACATTAAGGACTAGCGCATTGAGTAAGAACTCAGTATCACCAACAAACAAAATGAATAAGATCAAACCTAATGCGAGCAATACATTAAGTTCCGATAAAATACGGATCCCCTTATTGACCCCAGAAGTGGCTGAAATCACGGCCATGATGACGGAGAGCAAGATTAATCCCCCCTGAACACCAAGCCCTTGCGGGAGGTCAAACAGGACTTTTAAACCATAATTGAGCTGAACAACACCAATACCGAGTGTGGTTGCAATGCCAAAAATAGTACCAATAACCGCGGCGACATCGACGGTATGACCGATAGGCCCATAAATACGTTTACCAAAAATCGGATAAAGTGCAGAACGGATGGTTAACGGTAAATTGTAGCGGTAGCTAAAGTAACCAAGCGCAATTCCCATTAATGCATACATAGACCAGCCCGTCAGGCCATAGTGGAAGAGAGTCCACACCATCGACTGACGAGCTGCTTCTAATGTTTCCCCTTCGCCTGTAGGTGGCAGCATATACTGTGTCACGGGTTCGGCGACGGAGAAAAACATCAGGTCGATACCGATTCCGGCAGCAAACAGCATGGCAGACCAACTGAGTACACTAAATTCAGGTTTCGATTGCTCTGGACCTAATTTGATATTACCAAAACGAGAAGTCGCTACGAATATCACAAAGACAATATACAGCGTTGCGGCTAATAGATAATACCAACCAAACGTTTTTGATACCCATCCAAGGGTGGCAACGATCCACTGATTGGCCGTTTCTGTCATGAGTATGGTGAAAAATGAAAATGCTAGTATTAAACCAGCAGAAGTGAAAAAAACCACAGAGTTTAATTTGTCTTTCTGCTGATTTTTTGGACTATTTTGAATTGTCATCGGCAGTTTCCACAATTTTATTTATTCGAAAGTTAAAAGTTACATTCTTTGCTAATTTGTTGAATTAAAAGCAAAGAGTTGAATTTTTACGCCTATCCTCTCCTTATGTTTGTAAAGTAATTGTGATAAAATATAGTTAATATTGATTGAATGTTCAATTAAAAAAAAGTTTAATAAATAGGTTCACTGTATTTTTTGGGTTAAGAAATCATGCCGAAAATAGGAATGCAATCGATACGTAAGCAGCAGTTAATTCAAGCCACACTTGATGTAATTAATGAAGTCGGTATGCAAGAGGCGAGTATCGCTTTAATTGCCCGAAAGGCGGGGGTATCAACCGGCATTATTAGTCATTACTTTCGTGATAAAAACGGTCTGCTAGAGGCGACAATGCGCCATATACAGTACCAACTAGGCGTTGCTGTTGCGATGCGTTTAAGACTGTTGAGTCATGCTCAGCCAAAGCAGCGTATTCAAGCCATCGTTGAAGGTAATTTTGATTCTTCACAAATAAGTGAAGCGGCGATGAAAACATGGCTGGCATTTTGGGCAAGTAGCATGCATCAACCGAGTTTAAATCGGTTACAGCAAGTGAATGATAGACGGCTGTATTCCAATCTCAGTTATGAATTTTCGCGTGTACTTGATAAACAATCTGCACGCATGGCTGCTAAAGGATTAGCGGCATTGATCGATGGGTTATGGTTGCGTAGTGCCTTGAGCAATGAGGCTTTTCCCCTGCAAGATGCTTTAACCATTACGAATGAATATATCGATATGCAATTTACTCGGCATAAGGATAGCTAAGCCAACCGTTTTAACAGAAAGGAGATATTATGCACCAACCACAATTACATAAACTTTATATTCATGGTGGTTATGTGGATAGCTCACAACCTGAATGTGGGCAGTTTGATGCAATGAATCCAGCGAATGGTGAAGTGATCGCATGTTTACAATCTGCAACGCGTGAAGACATTGATTGGGCTGTGGAAAGTGCCAAACAAGGGCAAAAAGTATGGGCAGCGATGACGGCAATGGAGCGTTCTCGTATTTTGCGCCGTGCTGTTGATATTTTACGTGAGCGCAATGACGAATTGGCACACTTGGAAACGTTGGATACCGGTAAACCATTATCTGAAACACGCTATGTGGATATTGTCACGGGTGCTGATGTTTTAGAGTACTATGCAGGCTTGATCCCCGCGTTAGAAGGAGAGCAAATTCCTTTACGTGAGAGCGCATTCGTCTATACACGCCGCGAGCCACTTGGAGTTGTTGCTGGGATTGGTGCGTGGAACTATCCAATTCAAATCGCACTTTGGAAATCTGCACCCGCTTTGGCGGCAGGTAATGCCATGGTATTTAAGCCAAGTGAAGTCACATCGCTGACCGCACTAAAACTGGCTGAAATTTATACGGAAGCCGGACTGCCAGCAGGCGTTTTTAACGTTGTGACGGGCGCTGGTGCGGATGTGGGTCAATGGCTAACAGAACACCCAGGGATTGCAAAAATATCCTTCACCGGTGGCGTTGCGACAGGCAAAAAAGTGATGGCAAATGCTTCGGGTTCGACATTAAAAGATGTCACGATGGAACTTGGTGGCAAGTCACCGCTTATTATTTTTGATGATGCTGATCTGGATAACGCAGCAGATATTGCCATGATGGCCAATTTCTATAGTTCAGGCCAAGTTTGTACTAACGGCACTCGAGTTTTTGTGCCAGAAAGCTTAAAAGCACAATTTGAAGAGAAAATTCAACAACGTGTGGCGCGCATCAAAATAGGTTCACCGCTCGATGAGACAACTAACTTTGGTCCATTGGTGAGTTTTCCACATATGGAAAATGTATTGCGCTATATCGAAATAGGCAAACAGCAGGGCGCTAAATTACTTTGTGGTGGTGAGCGTTTGACTGAAGGAGCATTTGCTCAAGGCGCTTATGTGCTGCCAACCGTCTTTACTGATTGTTCTGATGATATGCAAATCACCCAAGAAGAGATTTTTGGTCCTGTGATGAGTATTTTGAGTTATCAGTCGGAAGATGAAGTTATCGAACGTGCAAACCATACGTTATATGGCTTAGCCGCAGGGCTTGTCACTCGTGATATCTCACGAGCGCATCGAGTCATCCATCAATTAGAAGCGGGTATCTGTTGGATAAATACTTGGGGGGAATCACCAGCACAAATGCCTGTTGGGGGCTATAAGCACTCAGGGGTGGGTCGTGAAAATGGCCTAGTAACACTCCAAAATTATACTCAAATAAAATCAATACAAGTCGAACTTGGGGAGTTTGCCTCGGTATTTTAATCGCTTATTTTAAATTTGACTGAAACAGAGGAGATAACAATGGTCTATGACTACATTATTATCGGTGCTGGTTCAGCCGGTAACGTTCTTGCTACCCGCCTGACAGAAGATTCTGATGTTACTGTGCTGCTCCTTGAAGCTGGAGGACCGGACTACAGGTTCGATTTTCGTACACAAATGCCAGCGGCTTTAGCCTATCCATTACAAGGTCGACGTTATAATTGGGCCTATGAAACTGATCCTGAACCGCATATGAATAATCGCCGTATGGAGTGCGGACGAGGAAAAGGATTAGGAGGCTCATCACTGATCAATGGCATGTGCTATATCCGTGGTAATGCATTAGATTTTGATGGGTGGGCTCAAGCACCAGGCTTAGAAGATTGGCGTTATCTCAATTGTTTGCCCTATTTCCGCAAAGCAGAAACGCGTGATATAGGGGCTAATGATTATCATGGTGGCGATGGCCCCGTGAGTGTGACGACACCGAAAAATGGCAATAACGTGTTGTTTCATGCCATGGTTGAGGCCGGTGTTCAAGCGGGTTATCCGCGAACTGATGACCTGAATGGCTATCAACAAGAGGGCTTTGGCCCTATGGATAGAACAGTAACGCCAAAAGGGCGTCGTGCGAGTACGGCTCGTGGTTATCTGGATCAAGCCAGAAAACGTCCTAATTTAACTATTATCACGCATGCTACGACAGATATTATTGAATTTGAAGACAAAAAAGCAGTCGGTGTGAAGTTTTATCAAGGGAATAATAAAACGGTCGTTCAGGCAAAAGCACGTAAGGAGGTCCTATTATGTGCTGGGGCGATAGCTTCACCTCAAATTTTGCAACGTTCGGGGGTTGGGCCTGAAGATGTTCTGCAAGAGTTTAATATTCCTGCTGTACATGTCTTACCGGGAGTAGGGCAAAATTTACAAGATCATCTGGAAATGTATTTGCAGTATGAATGTAAGCAGCCTGTATCTCTCTATCCAGCATTAAAGTGGTATAACCAACCCGCAATTGGTGCTGAATGGTTATTTAAAGGTACGGGGATTGGTGCCAGTAACCAATTTGAAGCTGGCGGATTTATTCGTACCAGCGATAAATTTGCGTGGCCAAATATTCAATTTCACTTCTTACCTGTAGCCATTAACTATAACGGCAGTAATGCTGTAAATGTGCATGGCTTCCAAGCACACGTTGGGTCGATGCGTTCACCTAGCCGTGGTCGTGTAAGATTAAAATCCACGGATCCTTATCAGCACCCTAGTATTTTGTTCAACTACATGTCCAGTGAACAGGATTGGGAAGAGTTCCGCGCAGCCATTCGTATTACACGTGAAATTATGGCACAGCCAGCACTGGATCCTTATCGAGGTAAAGAAATTAGCCCTGGTAAGCATATCCAAACGGATGAAGAGCTGGATGCATTTGTGCGTGAACGTGCTGAAACAGCATTTCATCCCTGCGGTTCATGCAAGATGGGATATGATGAAATGGCCGTTGTTGACGGTGCAGGTCGGGTTCATGGACTCGAAAATCTCAGGGTAATTGATGCATCAATTATGCCGCTGATTATCACGGGTAATTTGAATGCAACAACCATCATGATAGCTGAAAAGATGGCGGATAAAATCCGTGGTCGTGAGCCGTTACCTGCGAGCCAAGCAGACTACTATGTTGCAGGTGATACGCCTGTACGCCAAATTTAATCATCATTCATTTTATTTTCGCCCCCGATTTATTGGGGGTTTCTTGTTTTATTGAACAGTAAAAATAAGCGTATATCACAGTAGGTGAAGTTACTTATTTAACTCCGTTAATTTTCAAGTGACCCCTCTTTAAATGAGGGTCTTTTTTATACTTTTATTGATATGTTTTAATAGGATAAAAAAGCCCTCCTAAAAGAGGGCAAATAAATCGAAAACGAGAACTTCTGTATAACATTAATTTTTTACTTACCAGAGCTGACCAGTTGTTTACCCTTAGATAATGAGAGATGTGATTGAAATATTGAGAGCTTACTCACTATTTAGGATGATTATTGGTTCATTTTACCGCTTTTATTAACCACTCTAGATAACGGCTATCGATTTTATCTAAATCTAGGCTAATCAACTCTGGGGTTTCGTATGGGTGAATTTCCTTGATGGCAGCGAATAATTCAGGCTGATTTTTATGCGTAGATTTAATGAATAACATTATTTCTTTATCTTGTTCGATCGTGTTTTTCCATTGATATATCGATGTTATCTCGGGTAGCAAAGAGACACATGCCGCTAACCGTTTATCTAATAATTGCTGAGCAATTTTGATGGCATTGTTTTGGCTATTCGTCGTGCATAAAATAATACAAGGCTGTTGTTCTTTATCATAACTAACATCATTTTTTGTCATTTATATTTCCTCAGAGTCGTGAGTTTATTTGGAGTATATTCATGATTAAGGTTAGATTAAATAGCCATACAGGGTATGAAATTCAATCAACAGATAATTGTAGTGCAGAGAGTAATAGTTTCATACCTTAATTATCATGATGGTAAGAGAAACAAAATTATGAAAGAGAAAATAGGTACAAAGAGATTATTATTTGAACACTATAGTAAATGAAGATTGAAGTCTTTTATTTAATGTGATTATTGCATAATAAAAGCTGTTTATATTAATAATTCGATTCAGCCTTCATTTTTGTTAATTTTAATATAAATTAGTCTGGTTTTTTGTATATTGTGGTGTTTCACTTTCATATTGCTTTAATAATTAAGCCGATATTCTTTATGAGGGAAAATGAATTTAAAGATTAGGGAGGATCTTATAAATGGCTATCTTCAATCATCTCATTTTCTCAATTAGGAATATGTTAATTCTATGATAATTACTTGTTAATTGTTAACAATATTTTTTGTAATCATGAATTACATTCTGTTACTAAATTAAAATCGTTTCTTATATGTAAAACTAAGTAACTCAATGATAACGATCAAAGTCTGGCAGAGATATTTCGCTAACATGTTTACAAAGATAGAAAATATATGACTAGAAAAAATTTTATTTCCATTTTTAAAACTCGTATGGATATCCTGATATGAATAAACTGACCCCTCTAAAACCGATACCTACATTGATTGCAGTTGCAATCACACTCATTATTTGGTTCCTTATCCCCGTACCGGAAGGCGTTAATCCGAATGCTTGGCATTTATTAGCGCTATTTGTTGGTACGATTGCCGCTATTATTGGTAAAGCACTACCAATTGGTGGTGTGTCTATTATTGCTATCGCGTTAGTCGCCGTGACGGGAGTGACTAATCCGAATTCAACAAAGGCTGCGATTGCAGATGCATTAAGTGGTTTTTCTAATGACCTGATTTGGCTAATTGGTATTTCAATCATGGTCTCTATGAGCCTAAATAAAACCGGATTAGGCGCTAGAATTGGTTATTATGTTATTTCATTGTTTGGTAAAAAAACGTTGGGGATAGCTTATTCACTTGCCATTGCTGAGACAGTACTTGCTCCTGTAACGCCAAGTAATACTGCTCGAGGAGGGGGAATCATTCACCCGATTATGCGCTCAATTGCTGATAGCTTTGGCTCTAAAGCGGATGATGGTACTTCTGGGAAAATAGGTCGTTACCTCTCGTTAGTGAACTACAATATTAACCCTATTACTTCTGCAATGTTTATTACCGCGACAGCACCAAACCCACTCATTGTCAGTTTGATCGTCAGTGAAGCAGGGGGAGCGAATGAATTAACATGGTCAATGTGGGCTATTGCTGCATTTGCGCCCGCTTTAGTTTCATTAATTTTGATGCCTTTAGTCATCTATTTCATGTATAAACCTGAAATCACTTCAACACCCGATGCGCCTAACTTTGCCAAAGAGCGTTTACAGCAATTAGGCCCTATTTCATTACCTGAAGTTATTACACTCGGGGTATTCGTATTATTACTGTTAATGTGGGCTGGGGTACCGGCAATGTTATTTGGCCCAAGCTACAGTGTTAATGCGACAACAGCGGCATTTATTGGGTTAGGTATTTTACTCTCAACTGGCGTAATAAATTGGGATGATGTATTAAAAAATAAAGGCGCTTGGGATACCGTCGTCTGGTTTGCTGCTTTAGTGATGATGGCGAGCTTCCTTGGTAAATTAGGGCTGATTAAATGGATGTCTGTCTCAGTGGGAACTTCGATTGATAATATGGGACTGAGCTGGGCGTCGGGAGCCTTAATACTTGTTCTAATTTATGTTTATTCGCACTATTTCTTTGCAAGTACAACAGCGCATATTACCGCGATGTTTGGTGCTTTCTTTGCTGCTGGATTAGCACTTGGCGCACCTCCAATGTTACTTGGATTAACATTGGCATTCTCATCTTCGTTAATGATGTCATTAACGCATTATGGTACAGGGACGGCGCCGATTATTTTTGGTTCAGGTTATGTAACATTAGGTGAATGGTGGAAAGCCGGTTTTGTGATGAGTGTTGTTAACCTAATTATTTGGATCGGCTTAGGTAGCGTTTGGTGGAAATTCTTAGGTTATTGGTGATTAATTAAATGAATTAGTTTGGTCATTTTGAAGAGACCCCCAGTAGTTGAACCACTAATTACTGGGGGCTTTTTTATAATACAATTACAGCAAATAATTAATCAGTAATATTAACAGGGCACTGACTAAACAAGCTGTCAACATAATGCTTGACCAACTGATGTTGAATGATGAATCCCTTGTGTTTTTCCATAATAAACTGATTTCCGCAGGATACGCATATTTACGAGCCTGAATAGCACGCTTAATATTCTGAACGGCCGCAGGATCGGTATCCGCGTTTTTAGGAATATTCCTCATATTGACCCGCCTTTTCAAATATAGTTTTGATCACGTCTTGGCATAAAACTGAAGATATTATGTCATGCTTAAAAAGGAGAAAAATTGACGGATTAAAGAGCTGATTTCCTCATTTACGAAATGAAAAACAGGAAATAGAGGAGATGGCAACGAAAAAAGCAAACTTCGGTGAGACGAGTCATTTATAAAGAGGAAATTTTGTTGCTATAAAGGTCTTATTTGATTGTGAATATAAAATATCGATTGGCATAAAACATATAGGCAGTATGATTATCACTAATAAACATAATCAATAGGTAAAATAAATTATGCAGCCACAAAGAAAAGCGGAAGTGTTCTTAGTGCTGACTACCTTTATTGCTGCATGGGGATGGGTATTTTCCCGTGAGTCCGTGCAAGGTATGCCAATCTTTGCTTTTCTCGGAAGCCGTTTTTTACTTGCAGCGGTTATTCTCTTACCTTTTTGCCTAGGTAAACGAAATCGAATTCAATTACAGCAAATTCCGAGCATTTTAATGACCGGAGGATGGATGGCTCTTAACCTCGTCTTATGGATTTATGCGGTAGCGACAACCGATTCATTAGGTGAGGGGGCATTTATTATGAGTTTAGCGATGCTGTTTGTGCCATTAGTCGGATGGGTTTTGTTAAAAATTCGTCCTACACGTTACTTTTGGCAAGCACTACCTGTGGCAGTCTTAGGTCTTGCCTGTTTGACCCTATTTAAAGGGCAAATCCAATTTAAAAGTAGTCAACTTTGGTTTTTAGCCGCAGCAATCGTACAAGCAATTTACTTTTGTTATACCAGTGTTTATGCCCGCAGTGTGCCTATTTTACCGCTAACGACCATTCAATTAGCTTGTACAGGTATCGTTGGGCTAATGTTGTCTTTCTTTTTAGAAGAGTGGCCTACAACGATAGCCACATCGACCTTAATGTGGTTTATCGCAAGTGTGGTGATCGCAACGAGTTTACGATTTATTTTGCAGTTAATTGGACAAAAAAATACGACTGCTGCAAATGCTGCGATCATTATGATACTCGAGCCTGTTATGACGGTATTTGTTGCCGCTATTTGGTATCATGAGAGAATGCCTGCCATCCAAATTTTAGGCTGTATTCTTATTTTAAGCGCATTGTTTTATTATCGATGGCGCTCTTTTCGCTTATTATCGAAATAAGACGGCAATGAAAAATAGCCTTTATACTAGAGATTTTTTAATCTAAAGCAGCTATTATTATTCACATGTAAAAGGTATGGGGAATTAATCTAAATATGATTTTCTCATTTGGTTTTTTAGATTAATCGTAATGCAAACTAAATTTATAATAGGCTAAAGATGAAAAAGATCGCATTAGTTTTGGGTATGGCAGGCGTTATGACTTTATTGGCAGCATGTTCGGATGATAAAGCGGAAATTGCTGAATATAAAGCAAGTTTTGTGAATGATTGTGTAAAAGCATCCGGTAGCCCAGCCGGTGAAACCGCAGATGCTATTAGTGCTATCTGTGGTTGTGCCTATGATAAGACTATCGAAAAATATGGTTTGAAAGAGTTCAAACGTATTGAAGGTGAATTAGCGAAATCAGCAACCGCTGAATCTGATTTCCAAAAATCAATGATTGAATTTGTTAATCAGTGCACGCAGGCTGAGCGTTAATTAGCGTCAATCACAGCGGCGGTTAAATCATCTACCGCTGTGATTGCTTCTTTTTTAGCTAAATAATTGCTTAAATTGATGTGGCGCACTTCGCAAATATTGTGGGGCGACTTTGATGTGTTCTGCTAATTGTGTCGCTGCATGCCATGGCCAACGTGGGTCAAACAACATTCCTCGGCCGATCGAAACAAAATCAGCTTGCCCTGTTGCAATAATGGCTTCTGCCTGAGCAGGCTCCGTAATTAAACCAACCGCGATAACAGGCATAAAGGTATGCTCATTGATCGCTTGAGCAAGTGGGACTTGGTAATTTGGGCTGATTGGGATCTGTTGTTGTTCAGATAACCCACCGGAAGAAACATGGATATAGTCGCAACCTAATTCTTCCAATAATTCGCTAAGTTCAATGGATTCAGGCACATTCCAGCCACCATCAACCCAGTCCGTTGCTGAGATCCTTACACCAACAGCAATATTAGGGCTAATGGCCTCTCTGACTTCCCGAAAAACATCAATTAATAAACGGCTACGATGAGTAAAACTACCGCCGTATTCATCTTGTCGTGTATTTGATAATGGGGATAAGAATTGATGCAATAAATAACCGTGTGCCGCATGAATTTCAATAACGTCAAACCCAGCATATTCCGCGCGTTTAGCGGCATCGACAAAATGTTGTACTGTTTCAGTGATCTCTTGTTGACTGAGTTCACGCGGTGGATGTGCATGACCAAAAGGTAAATTGGATGCAGACACTGTCTGCCAACCATGCGGTTGTTCTTTGGCTAAACTTTGACCGCCAAGCCAAGGAAGGTCGGAAGAGGCTTTTCTACCTGCATGAGCGAGTTGAATTCCTAAGCGTGCATCAGCAAACTGTCTGATATCTTCTAACATTTTTTTTAATGCATCGGCTTGTTCATCATTCCACAGACCTAAGTCTTTATAGGTAATGCGTCCTACAGGCGTCACTGCACTGGCTTCAATAATGACCAAAGCAGCCCCTGACAAGGCAAGGTTCATATAGTGGGCATTATGCCAAGCTGTTGGCATGCCATCGGTAGCAGAATATTGGCACATTGGTGGAACAATGATCCTGTTATTTAAGGAGACCTGCCCAAGAGAGGCGGGAGAAAATAGGAAGCTCATTTGTCTTGTTCCTTAGTGGTCGTGAGTCATTTGTCTATAGTACTCATAAGTTTAGTCTTATTCTGTGCTGTTCATGTGGTTTTATCCTATCCATGATCTCGCGCTAGTAATAACGGAATAATGCAAGTGAATAAGTATAAATTTGAGTGTTAAGTGAAAAAAGTATAATTTCCTGCTTCTCACCGGTGATTTGAAAACAAAAAAGTTAAAAAAAAATAGAAAATATAAACTGATTTAATAATTTAAAATAATTACTGTCTGATATTCGCTAGCTTAGCAATTAAATAAAAAAAAACAAATCTAATTGGCGTTAATTTTCATTAATGGTTTTAATGGAGTTAATAGATTTTTTATCTGTTTTTTTATTTTAAATGCTAATTTTACTTGTTGATTTATCGTCATTTATTCCGCAAAAAAGACAAATGACACTTGCGAAATTGAATTTTGATTTATATAAGAGCTGATAGGTAGATGTGTTTACTTGAGCATATTAAAAATAAATGTCTCACGATTGAAATTAAACAATGAAATAAATCAATACACATTTTAAGTATATTTAATTTTTAATATTCACCTGAAAATATAATTCTAATAAGGAACTCAATGTGTTAACAATTATTGGTATCTTGATCATTCTTTCTATCGTCACCCTACTGATGATGGGCAAAGTTAGCCCTATCATTGCTATGTCATGTATCCCCTTTATCGGCGCATTAATTGCGGGATATTCAATAGCAGAAATATCGACTTTTTTTGAAAGCGGCATTAATAAAGTTTCCAAAGTGGCTGCGATGTTCTTGTTCGCCATTTTATTCTTTAGTTTGATGAAGGATCTGCATATTTTTGATCCGCTGATTCGTTTGATGGTTAAAATGACGCGAGGCAATGTCATTATTGTCTGTGTTATGACCACATTAATTGCGGGCCTCGTACACTTAGATGGCTCAGGGGCTGCGACTTTCTTAATTATTATCCCTGCGTTACTGCCACTATATCGGCAGCTTGGCATGAGCCCTTACTTAATGCTGCTATTGATGTGTGCCAGCATGGGGATTATGAATATGGTGCCGTGGGGAGGCCCATTGGGACGTGCTTCGGCGGTAACAGGTATTGATGCGGCAACGTTATGGCAGAGTTTAATTCCAGTACAAATCATTGGCATGGCTGGTGCTGCCGTTTTCGCTGCACTAATGGGAGTACGTGAAAAACGTCGTATTGCTGCCGCTGCCGCTAAAGGCACTACGCCATACATGATGGATTCCTTGTTGCCAGCAAATGAACAGATGGCAGATATTAGTGAACAAACTCATAAACCGAAAAAACCGTGGATTAATGGCGGGTTAATCCTAGCCTCCGTGATTTGCCTTGCTTTTGGGCTACTTTCGGCGCCGTATGTCTTTATGATCGCCTTATCGATAGCTTTGCTAGTTAACTTCCCTAATCCAAAAGATCAGATGAAGGTGTTATCACAACATGCTCCACAGGCATTAGGCATGGTCGCTATTATCTTAGCTGCTGGCGCGTTTCTTGGAATTCTATCCGAGGGAGGCATGCTGAAATCTATCGCGGAAGACTTAACGGCAATATTGCCAACAGAGTGGGTATCTAAAATTCATATTTTTGTTGGAATTTTAGGTGTGCCGATGGATATTTTCACCAGTACGGACGCGTATTATTTCGCGCTATTACCGATCATTCAACAAATTGCTGAAACAGCTGGAGTCGATCCTTCATCTGTCGTGTATGCGATGGCGATTGGGAATAATGCGGGGACATTTGTGAGCCCATTCTCGCCAGCAGCTTGGCTTGCGATGGGGCTAGCAGGAATTGATATGGGACGTCATTTACGTTATTCATTCGGATGGATTTGGTTGTTCAGTTTCTTTACTTTAGCCATTGGTGCTGTGCTCGGGCTTTATTAGATGCTAGCCGTTTGACCAATATTTCACAAACCGTAGCCTAATTGGCTACGGTAATTTGTTGAATAGTATAAATTCGGATTAATTTCCTCGCTTTTTGCTTCACTGTTAGTCTAGAATGCCCCCGCTTTAATACATAGGTTTTAAATCTATACCACTCCATTATGAGGCCGTTTCGCGGAATTAATATGTAATACCAACTCTTGATTTCTCATATAACGCAGAGGCAAATCTTGCGAAAAGATTTGTTGTTTTTTCTATTTCTGTAGAGAGAGCATAATGACTATGCAATCAAGAAAGTATGGTAGAACGTATCACTATCCGTTCTCACCTGGCACCACTAGCGATGATCGTATCAATAGCGATTGGTGGTCACACATCCAGAATATTAAGCAGCTGGTACATACTGAAAAACTCGATGGTGAAAATAATTGCTTAAGCCAATATGGGGTGTTTGCTCGTTCTCATGCGACGCCAACGCAGTCCGCATGGAGCCAACAGATACGTCAGCGCTGGCAGTTAATCAAGCATGATTTAGGGGATATCGAGCTATTCGGAGAAAATCTCTACGCCGTACACTCTATTGAATATCAACATATTGAAGATTATTTCTATATTTTTGCCGTACGACAAGGCCGCTACTGGTTAAGTTGGGATGAAGTCAAGTTTTATGCAGCATTGTTTGATTTTCCGACAGTGCCTGAGCTTTCCCTGAGTATTAGCCAACAGCAAGGGCCGCAAGTGTACGCACAACAACTCATCGAGGCGGCTTCACAGGATAGCCATTTCGGTGCTTGCGATACGCATACTCAACTCCCTTGCAGCATGGAAGGGATTGTCACTCGCGATAGCCAGCGCTTTTTAGTCGATGATTTCATGTCGCATGTGTTTAAGTATGTACGCAAAAATCATGTTAAGACTGATATTCATTGGAAAAGAAACTGGCAGCGAGCAAAGTTAGCGTTCGAGCGCAAAAAGGAGGCGAGATGAATTGGCAATTAACGGACACAACGGAGTGGTCACAGTTAGAGTCTCAATTTGAGTTTGTTCGTGATATGCGAGGGGTTCCTCAAGATGGATTACATCATGCCGAAGGCGATGTTGCGATACATACCCAAATGGTGCTTGCAGCGTTAGAAACATTGCCTGAATACCAGCAACTTTCTGACTTGCAGAAAAATATCGTATGGACGGCGGCACTCATGCATGATGTTGAAAAGCGAAGTACGACGCGCGAGGATGAAAACGGGCGCATTATTTCGCCGGGTCATGCTAAAAAAGGTGAGTTATCAACGCGGCAAATTCTTTTTCGGCAGGTTGAAACGCCTTTCATTATTCGAGAGCAAATTGCCGCATTAGTTCGCTATCATGGCTTACCATTATGGGTGATGGAAAAAAAGGATCCTGAAAGAGCGCTCTTTGCCGCCTCTTTACGTGTCGATATGTCGCTGCTGTGTTTGTTAGCAAAAGCGGATGTATTGGGGCGTATCTGTGAAGACCAAGCGGAACTCTTATCTCGCATTGAATTATTTGAGCTATTTTGTCGTGAACAAGGTTGCTGGCAACAACCAAAAGCCTTTGCTTCTATGGCTGGGAAATTTCATTATTTCCATTATCAACGGGGTACACCTGATTATGCACCGTTTGAGGAAGCCGGAAGTGAAGTTATCATGCTGTGTGGATTACCTGGAATGGGGAAGGATCACTTTATTTCTCAGTACTTTCCTCAAAAAGAGGTTGTGTGCCTCGATGAAATTCGTCGCAAACATAAAATTAATCCAGCGGATAGAAATGCCCAAGGTTGGGTGGCACAGCAGGCAAAAGAGCAAGCTAAAGGGTTATTGCGTGAAAAGCAGGATTTTATTTGGAATGCTACGTCACTCAGTGCGTCATTGCGCGCCAGTATGATCGATTTATTTGCGCGTTATCAGGCTAAAGTTCATCTGATTTATTTAGAAGTACCTTATAAACAGTGGCAGCAACAAAATCGCCAACGTCAGTATGCGGTGCCTGAAAAAGTGATGTCGCGTATGGCCGATAAACTGGAAATACCGACACCCGATGAAGCACACCAAGTCTCTTATTTTATTAATGGTGAGTTTCAATAGCGAGATACTGCAAGGAAGTGGCGTCTATGATGAGTAGGCGCCATTTTTCAACTTACATTGTGACGGGTTAAGGGACATAGACATCCCCAGCAAATAGTTTTCTTGCTGTTCTGATAATTGAGGCTTGTAATCCTTCAGGGAAATGTCCTCGTTGATTGAGAGACACATCAAAATGCCCACTTAAATGTTCGATAGAGATGTGCTGCATATCGACTTTTTGAGATAAATATCGTTTTATCACACTGTTTTCTAAAATAGTGCCGGTTGCAATGGCAATAGCACCAGTGACAGCCAGTGCACCATGGCATTTATGTGGCATAAAGTAGCGTACATTGACGGTTCCGCCATGAATAGCTGGGGAGACTAATATGGGTTTAGGGATAACTTTTTGGCTCACATCACCTAACCCCATTGCAAGGCCTGCTTGCTGGCGAATGCTTTCTAAGCGTTGCATAAACGTCTCGTCTGCTTCAAGCTGCTCCGCCGTTTCATAACCTGTTTTATTCAGTTGTGGAGCATCGATTAAAACAACGGGCATCGCCATATCGATGCAACTCACTTCCACCCCATCAAAAATATCGATTTCGTGCCCAGTGGGGAGCAATTTTCCTGTTTTGGTGCCACATGCATTTAAAAAGGTGAGGGAAATCGGTGCTGCCTGGCCCGGAACACTGGCGATAGTCGTACTTCCCTCGTACAACACTTGTCCATTTGGCGTTTGCACTGTGGCATTGACGAAGGTATGAGTATTGATGTTGCGAATACGAATGATCGTTTCATCGCCTGTAACCGGTATTAAACCTTTTTCTATCGCATATGAACCTACCGCACAGAGTATATTGCCGCAGTTCGGTGCCGTATCAACAAGACGATCGGTAATCGATACTTGTGCAAATAAATAATCAATATCTGCATCAGGGTGAGATGAACGACTGATAATCGCAACTTTACTGGTTTGTGGGCTGCCTCCTCCAATACCATCAATTTGCAAGGCATGACCTGACCCCATAATGGCTAATATGAGTTCATCACGTTCTTGGATATTTTGGGGTAAGTCATCCGCTAATAAAAATACGCCTTTAGATGTGCCTCCGCGCATCAACATACAAGGTATTTTTTTCATGTATTTTCCTCTGTAGAGTATCGCTTATTATTATTTATGCTGTTGATGGCATGAAATAAGATAACCGCTGCCCATAACACAGCAAAATAATAGAAGAGGGAGGTTTTATATTTATATGGGACCCAAATAATACTTGGATCCCATGGGTTATTTTTACGTTTAGGCTAAACGTTATTATTTAAATTAAACCAGCACTGATTAAGATTTCCCACCAGCCTAAACCAATGGTCATATGTACCAGTAAACTTAAGAATGCGACGATACCCCCAATAATCCACCAAGAACGAATGTCGTTATAACCAGCACCGAAAACAATTGGAGCTGCCGCGCCGCCATAGTGAGTTAAGCTACCGCCATATGCATTAGAGAACAGTAAACCTAGTGCTAGTAACATTGGCGGTGCCCCAGCCACCATACCCACGGTTGCAAATACAGGAACCATCGCAGCGACATAAGCACCACCAGAGGCGAATAAATAACGTATCGCAACACTGATAAACATGATCACAAAGAAGGCCAGCATTGTTTGATCGCCAAATGAAAGGTGTTGCCCCATCACATCAGCTAACCATTTGAAAAAGCCAGCTTTCGTTAGCACGCCAGACATTCCGATGATACCGCCATACCAAATTAAGGTATTCCAGCCACCTTTATTTTTTAACACATCATCCCAAGTCACCACGCCTAGAATTAATGTTAAGGCCATAACACAAATCGCAACGGTGGAGGCGCTAACGCCAATTTGACCTGCAAATATCCATCCCGCCAAAGCTAAGATAAAGATAATACTGAGCAGTTTTTCTCTTACCGTCATTGGGCCGAGGTCAGCTAATCCTTTCGCAGCAATCTCTTTATTGTTGACTTTTTTCAACTCAGGAGGATACAACTTGTAGATGATAAGGGGAGTCAGGATCAACATAATTAGCCCAGGAATAGCAGCCGCAAGCGCCCATCCACCCCAACTTAAATGGATCCCCATAATGTCAGTCATCATGGCTAATGCTAATGCATTTGGTGCCATCGCGGTTAGGAACATATAGCTGGTGGTTTTTGTCACCATATAAACGTTCACTAACAGGTAATGGCCGGCTTTACGAGGGCTTTTTTCAGGATCTGAACCTAATGCCACCGCTACGCTGTTAATAATTGGAAAGACAATTCCCCCTGCACGTGCCGTATTTGATGGCGTTGCTGGTGCAATAATTAAGTCAAGAATTGCGGTGACATAACCAAGACCTAATGTTGTTCCACCGAGCTTGCCAATTAAAATATAAGAGAGCCGTTTACCTAAGCCTGTAATCACGAATGCCGCACTGAGCGTAAAGGCAGCAAAGACGAGCCAGGTTGTACCGGAGGCATAGCCATTAAGCACTTCACTGACTTTGACATCTTTAGTGCCTGTCACACCAATAACCACTGCGCTGGCAGCGATAGTGGCTAACAAAATAACAGGTTCAGAATAGGGCTTTAATACCAGCCCCACGATAGCGGCTAAGTAAAGACCAAATAATAACCACGCAATGTGGGGTAACCCTTCCGGTGTTGGGATTAACGATATGATTATGGGAATCGCTATGAGAAGAAATAGCTTCCATATTTTATCTTTTTGCATAGGCCAATTTCCTTAATGAATACTAAATTTGGTTAATATTAAAATTTATTATTTAATATTATGAATTTTTGTCTGGTGTATTTGGAATACAGCTATGCTTTGAATGGATATTGGAAATCCTTCAATGCCAAATACGGGATAAATTCGTTAAAACAGTAATCAATAATTAAGTTTTTTATTTTTGTTAATTAAATTTTATTTTTCCTGTGTCGGTTAATATTGAATTGGTGTTAATTTTATTTTGAATAAGGTAAGCGAGCTAAAAACCAAGTGAGAATTAATAAGTCTGCACTTCCACCTGGACTTAAGTTTTTTATAATGCATTGCCTATCGAAGCGTTTAATTTTTTCTAAATCTGTCGAATCAACTAATCCACCTTGGTCAAGTACCGCTTGTGCTTGGGTTTTCAGCCATGATAAACCGGCTAGTCCGCCACGATTGGCCACATTGGTATCATCATTGTTTGCCATTAATAAGATGAGTGTTTCAAGTAATGCGAGTTGTTGAGGTTTACCTTCAATAAGTTGTTTTAAATAATAAGGCAGAGATAAATCAACCACGAGTCGGTAACCACTTTCCGCTTCACCACGAGCACCTGTTAAACCAAATGATTGGTATAAACGCTGGCCTGCGGTAGGCGTATCCGTTATTTGCATTAATTCAGTCGTAATACCTTGGCACATCAGTGATACGTCTTGACTGATAGAGGCAGCCGAAACCGGTTTCTGTAACGCTAATTGACGGCCGATGATGGTTAATACTAATCCTAGAGAGAAGATTGAACCTTTATGCGTATTAACGCCTTTTGTCGCACGAAACATCGATTGTTCACATGCAATACCAATTGGGCGAATTTTTTTCAAAACATGCTGAACAGGGAGTTGTTTATACTTTGCGCCAGCGAAGAGAAAATCAGGAAAATGCTGAGCGATAGCACGGGCACTGAGATGAAAATCAGTCAACGCCATATCCTTGTGAGCCCCTGTATTCCATGCATCAACAAGGCCGGGTTTTGGGGTTAGATTCACCTCAGCCATCATGGCTTGCCAACCCAGTTGGCTATAATAATGTACGGCCTCATGTGTGAGCCGTTCTGTTTGCTCAATCGTTAGCGGACGCATTAGCTAGCACCTCGATTTGAGTAAGAATCTCATTCAGCGGATGGATACGCTCCCGAGCACAAATTTTGGCCTCTTTTTCGCACAGCAAGCAGCGTCTAGCGGGAAGGCCTAGCTTGGCGCGTGAATATTGCCGCCCCTCAGCGTCAAAGACATCAAAATCCCATAAACGACCTACGTGAGATAACGCTTCTGCTTCAATTAAGGCATGTTTTACCTCAATGGCATTGGCATCTACTGCGACGAAACATTCAGGCCCCGTCGATAAGGCAAAAGATTGTTGCGCTAAAAGTACCCACTGCCTGCGTTGAGCGACCTGTTTAAGCGCATTTAATCCCTGGTTAAAGATCAGTCTGACAAGATGATTATCTTTGACAGGACCAGGAAAAACGACAGTAAATGAAATCAGGGTTACCTGATGGAGACCAATCCACTGCTGCTGTCTAGCCTGACGGTTATCACGACTTTGTAGCAGCTCAGGTAAAGAAATTTCAGGTTGCTCTATGGTATCAGGCAGTGGGTAAAACATGGTGTTACTCCTTAACTTGATGCACGATATCAATCACAGAGCCATCTCGGTAGCGAACAACGGCGACGATTTTATCAGTGAATTCAATAGGATTAGGTTTACCTGTTAATAACTCAGCCCGTTCACGTAGCCAATCAATGGAAACGGTATTGATTCCTTGGTTTTCCAATTGTTGTTTCAATTCGGGGCGAGCTGGATTAACAGCGATACCATGGTCTGTGACTAAAATGTCGACACTAGACCCAGGCGTAACACAGGTGATCACTTCATCAACAAGCGTTGGTATACGGCCACGTACTAACGGTGCAACAATGATGGACAGTTTTGATGCAACAGCAGTGTCACTGTGACCCCCTGATGCGCCACGTATCACGCCATCGGATCCTGTCAGTACGTTAACATTGAATTTTGTATCGATTTCGAGTGCACTTAACACCACCACATCGAGCATATCCACCGAGGCACCTTTGGAATCAAAGCAGGCGTATTGATTGGCACTGATTTCGATATGATTTGGGTTGCGAGCTAATGACATTGCAGCGGCACGGTCAAAGCTTTGCACATCAATTAATTTACGAATAAAGCCTTTTTCATGTAAATCGACTATTGTGGATGTGATACCACCGAGGGCAAAACCGGCACAGATATTGTGACGGCGCATTTTATCTTCTAAGAAACGGGTAACAGCAAGTGACGCCCCCCCCGTACCTGTTTGTAATGAAAAGCCTTCTTTGAAATAGCCTGACTTTTCGATAACGTCGGCGGCAGTTCGAGCGATCAAGAGTTCTCTAGGATTCGAGGTCATGCGGGTCGCATCGGCACCAATTTTATCGGCATCACCAACCCGTGGCACTTTGACAATATAGTCCACTTCATCCTGTTTAATACTTGCGGGATTGTGTGGGTATGGCAGTAGTTCTTCCGTTAACATGATGACTTTATTGGCAGTTTCAGCATCAATTTTGGCATAACCGAGTGAGCCACAACAGGCCTCACCAGTGTAACCATTAGCATTGCCATATTCATCACAAGAGGGGACCCCGATAAAAGCGACATCGATACTGAGCTCACCGATGTGAATAAGATTAGCTCGACCACCATGAGAGTGGATTTGTACGGGTTCAGTTAGCTCACCACGAGAAATGGCTTCAGCTAATGGGCCTCGAAGACCTGAAGTATAAATTTTACGTACGACACCATGGCGAATATGCTCCACTAATGGTGAATGACAGGCACTTAACGAGCTTGAAGCCAGTGTGAGATGACGAAAACCCATTTCTGCGATGACTTGCATAACAAGGTTAATCGTTAAATCGCCACCACGAAATGCATGATGAAATGAAATAGTCATGCCATCTTTTAAACCCGCACGGCGAATAGCGAGTTGCAAGTCTTCACACAGTTTACGATTACGTGGTTTTTGCACCTGCTGCTGAACCTTGCCAATATCATTAAACTGACGATGTGATTCGTCTGTCATAAGGTCAAAATAGGCTGATACGCGAGCCTGACGCTGTGTCATATTTGTCATTTTTTATGCCTCACTCTTCCCGAATTCCTGATAATGCCGCTCGTGAAAGGACTAAACGTGCTCGATCAATCACTGGGCCATCAACCATTTTCCCGTTTAATGAAACGACACCACGACCTTCTTGCTCAGCAGCATTAGCTGCATCAACAACACGTTGAGCATGATCCACTTCTTTTTGGGTTGGGGCATAAAGGTTATGCAGTAGCTCGATTTGACGAGGGTTAATTAAGGATTTGCCATCAAAACCAAGCTGTTTAATGTGAGCAGCTTCTTTTAAGAAGCCTTGTTCATTATTCGCGTCAGAGTACACGGTATCGAATGCTTGAATACCTGCTGAACGCGCTGCCTGTAAAATAGCGCACCGAGCATAGAGGAGTTCAATGCCTTCTGGAGACCGCTCGGTACGCAAATTGCGAACATAGTCTTCAGCACCTAATGCGATGCCAATAAGTCGGGGTGATGCGTGAGCAATATTGACTGCTTGTGTAATCCCCATGGGTGATTCAATTGCTGCGAGTAAACCGGTGCTACCCTGTTCACGACCACAGCTTTTTTCAATACGTAAGATTTCATTTTCGATATCAATAACGTCTTGCGCCGTATCTGTTTTTGGCAGACGTACGATATCGGCACCACCACGAACAACGGCTTCTAAGTCAGCGACACCGAAGGCAGAATCAAGGGCATTCACACGTACAACCGTTTCAACGTCCTGATATAGCGGGTGCTGTAGCGTATGATAAACCAAGCGACGAGCCGTATCTTTTTCACGGAGTGTGACAGAGTCTTCAAGGTCGAACATCAAAGCATCCGCTTTGTAAATAAAGGCATTACTTAGCATGGCCGCATTGGAGCCAGGCACAAATAGCATACTTCTACGGGTGCGATTTTTTTGTTGTGGAGTCATTATTGCTCCTCCCAAGGTAAGGCAGTTATGTCAGCAGCTCTGGCAAATAAAGCTTCTAAGCGTGCTCTAAGAACACATTCCAGAGCGCCTTTATCGTCAACAATAATTTGAGCCCCTTGGATGTCGTGTTGTTTAACTAGCTCAAGCACCACGTGTTCAATTGCATCGCCAAACTGTTTTTCAACACTACTGCTGATTTGTATCGAGACTTCTTGGGTGTCTTCTAAGGGTTCTATTCGTACCATGACATCACTTGATTCAAGCGTGCCAGCAACGGCTGCGTGGAGTATTTTCATAGTTCACCTGTGACTAATTCAGAATTTTCGATGCGGTGAGAGGCAGATGGTGAGCGGGAAGCTAACATATTCTCTAAATAGTGATAGGTTGCTTCAGGCACAATCGGCTTGATCGCCGCCAGATCTTTTTTAGCAAGTAGCCTACGTACTTGTGAGGCGGAAACTGCCGTGCCGTCGTAGACCATTCGCGGAGATTCAACCAGCTCAATAGGTGGGGAGTTGAGCGTGCGAGTTTCGAGCCAAAAGCGCATGTCTTCGTTATATTGATGAGTGACTTTGCAAAAAGGCTCTGTTCCAACAAAACGGTGAGTAATACCAAGCGCGGGGGCAATATATTGTCGAAAAATTTTAATATCGATTTCGGTATAACAATTATCAACAACCGCTTTATCTTTAATGAAATAACACGGGAAAGTTGCTCGAGAAATAATGTATTCAGAGCCTCTATGAATGGTAAGGTTCTCTATTCCTTGAGTGCCAGCTTCAATTAACTGTAATCTGACGCTGTAAGGGAAGCGAGAGGTATCTTCTTTGACAACAAAAAGATGAAGCCAATCACAGGATTTGGCTGCTTTTTCAATTAAATAGCGGTGCCCTAAAGTAAATGGATTGGCATTCATCACAATCGCGCCAATTTTTTTGCCTTCTTTATACTGGGCTTTTAAACTTTTAATATAGCGTTTTAGATAACAACAGCTGTTCTCCATTAACACCATAATATTCGGCACGGTGGCTAGGGTATGGAATCCACACTGTTGAAATAAACTTTCATTTTGTGTTTTAGTATAAATAAATAAGTGAGTCGTATTATTTTCATAGGCAAGGTTAACCAATTCGGTTGCTAGCTTTAACGCTAAACCTTCACCACGAACATGATCACTAATTGCAACACATTTAATAACATTTTTAGCGAGGCCACCACACGCAATTAATTTATCATTACGCGTAATCGTAATAAAAACGTCAATACTGGAATCTATATCTAAATCGTTTTCTTTTAAAAACTGAGCTATTTCAGCTAGTTTCCTGTTCTCATGACGTTTTACTTGGTTAAACGTTATGTTTTCGAACATATTAGTATCCTGCATCTCATATAGAGATGTTTTTAAGTTGTTACTAATGTTAAAGTTAATTAAATAAAAATTCAGATATTAATTTAATAAATAACTCATTAGCTTTTTATTTAATTACCCTGTTCGATATTAATATTAAAGATTATCTCATTATTATATTTGACCTATTTCATGTTTCTAAAAGGAGTTTGTATTTGTTTTATGGTTTTAATGTGTTTAATTATGGGATATGTTGTTTATTGCTTGGTTTTAATGTATTTAATTATTAATATGTCTCTTATTCGTGAGCTCAGTTAGCTTCATAATGCGCTAATCGGTGTTTTTTCGTGTAACAATATTTTTACTTTTCAGTAGGTAATAGGATATCCATGAAAAAAGAGTACCCGCGGTCTCCATTTAGAAAAAGCCACTCGATATCCTTTTCTGTGCGAGTTTTCTTTCTTTTATTACTCGTTTCCGTTGTGTTGACGTTTAGTTTGGGTAAGTACTTTACCGAAACCGCTGAAAATCGTTTAATGGCGAATATTCGCTCACTTGCAATGAGCCAAGCGAAGTTGATCGCCTCCATGGAAAGTATTATTCAGTCTGTTAAGACACGCGATATCCCAAAATTAAAGATAATTGCGGATAAACTTAATCAAGATTCTGACTATGATTATGTGGTCATCGGGGATGAAAATTCGCTACGCTTATATCACCCCAATGAAGAAAAAGTTGGCTTCAAGATGCAGTGGAACAAACCCGGTGCATTAGAGCGGGGGGAAAGCTATTTTATCGGTGGGGAAGGTTCTATAGGCAATGCCGTTCGCGCGAAAACCCCGATATTTGATGAAAACAATCAAGTGATTGGTGTTGTCTCTATTGGTTATCTCACTAATAAAATAGAGACGTCCAGAAGTGAATTATTGGTTCAGACGGGAGCCATGTTTTTTGGGGTGTTAGTGATATTGTTATTCCTATCATGGGCCTTTACTCGCTTGATTCAGCGGCAAATGTTGGGGATGGAACCTGAGCAAATTACACAAATGGTTGTCGTACAAAAAGGAATATTTGAAGCGGTTTTTGAAGGGGTGATTGCTGTTGATTGCGCAGGAAAGATCATTAATATCAATCATAATGCACGTAAAATGCTTTCGTTAAGTGAACCCTTGAACCATTTAGTTGGGCGTTCAGTGAGTGAGTTGATTACCCCAGAGACTTTCTTTATTAATGATATCGCAACAACGCAGCATGATGTTATTTGTTCATTTAATGGTTTGAATGTTATCGCTAACCGCATTGCTTTATTAGATGAAAATCATCTCATTGGTGCGGTGATTAGCTTTCGTAGCCAAAATGATATTGAATCCCTCAACTCACAATTGACACAAGTGCGTCAATACGTTGAGAATCTTCGCTCATTACGTCATGAGCACCTTAATTGGATGTCGACACTAAGTGGTTTATTGCAAATGAAGGAGTATGACCAAGCATTGGCAATGATAAAGGGGGAATCAGAGTCACAACAGCATCTCATTGATGCGCTACGTCAACAATTTGCGGATAAACAGGTCGCAGGTCTACTGTTTGGAAAATATCACCGAGCCAGAGAACTCGGGTTGCAGTTGGTGTTCACGCCAGGTTGCCAATTGAGTTCACTCCCACCGTTATTAAGCAGTACTGAATTCTGTGCAATTTTAGGTAATCTTTTAGATAATGCATTTGAAGCAAGCCTAAAAAGTCAGGAAGGAAACAAGCAGATTGAATTATATCTCTCAGATGAAGGTAATGAGTTTGTTATTGAAGTGGCTGATGAAGGCTGTGGTTTCCCTTCAGAAATAAAAGATAAATGGTATGAAAGGGGCATAACGACAAAAACGGAGTCTGTCGATGGGCATGGGATCGGCTTGTATCTGGTGGCTTCGTATGTCAAAAGATGTAATGGTGTGATTATTATTGAAGATAATCAACCAAATGGTACTCTATTCTCAATTTTTATTCCAAAAGTGAAGATATAAAATGATGAAGATAAAAATCCTCATTGTGGAAGATGAACTGCTGCTCGCTGAGATGCATGGCGAATACATTAAATCCTATCCTGCTTGCGATAAAGTTTGGGTGGCAGGGGACTTGGCACAGGCCAAAAAAATGATCGAATATATGAAGCCTGACCTGATCTTACTGGATAACTATCTACCTGATGGAAAGGGGATAGATTTGGTTCATGAATTAATCCAAGAAAGAAATAGCGCAGATATTGTTTTTACAACGGCGGCGAGTGATATGGAAACTGTCTCTGAAGCGATTCGTTTAGGGGTTTTTGATTATTTGGTGAAACCTATTGCTTATGAGCGATTAGGTCAGACACTGGATCGCTATATTCAACGTAAATCGGTCTTGCAGGCGAGCCGTAAAACGAATCAGAGCCAAATTGATGATATGTTTAACACATATGCACGCGGTGAAGCGAAAGAGGAACTACCAACGGGTATCGATGGGTTAACGTTAGAAAAAGTCTTGTCACTATTTACGCAACCAGAAGCGGAGCATACTGCGGAAACAATTGCGGAAACTATCAAGCTCAGCCGTACTACAGCGCGTCGTTATCTAGAGTACTGCTTGGCACAACACAAAATAGAGGCAGAAATTGAGTATGGTAAGGTAGGGCGTCCTCAGCGTATCTATCGCGCGGTTCAAAAATAAGCTTATCATTAGCGTCTGCATAACGTGATTTTTATGCAGACAACTAACACTATTTTTTTAAATTATTTTCAAGTATCAACACTTTTTTCTCTGCTCTTTCATTGCCGTGTGCGGCGGCGAGTTTGTACCAATACAGTGCTTTTTTATCATCCTGATTGACGCCCATGCCATATTGGTAACAGGCACCAGTGGCATACTGCGCGTCAGCACTGCCATGTTGTGCCGCACGAATAAACCAGTGGCAAGCTTTTGCTTGATCAGCAGTTACACCATCGCCTCGAGCATAGATCAAAGCGAGGTTAAATTGCGCCGAAATTTCACCTTGTTCAGAAGCCAAAGTTAACCATTTTATAGCAGATTTAATGTCCTGTTTGACGCCTTGTCCATGCAGATACAGCATACCTAAACTATTTTGTGCAGGAGAGAAACCAAGCTGCGCTGAACGTGAAAAATAGTGATAAGCTTGTTGATAGTTAACTTTATCATACATGCCAGTCGCGGCCTGATAACCTAATAGATAAAGTGCTTGAGGTTGATCTTGTTTCGCCAACGATAGATAGATTTGCTGGGCCTTTTGCGGATCTTCAGTGACTGCAATACCTTTTTCATACCAATAAGCCAGCATCAATTCAGCCGGTTGGAAATGTTGTGCTGCGGCTTTAACTAACCACTCTTCAGCGTGCTGTTTGTTTTGTGGCAGTAAATTATGTATCCCCGTTAAAGAATATTCGGCCATATTTAACTGACCGAGAGGATCACCGGCGGTGGCGGCTTTTTTCATCCATAACAGCATTTGCTCTTCATTCTTATCTACCCCTTTACCTTGTTGATACATAAGGGCGAGATTAATTTGTGCCTTTGTAAATCCTTGCTCTGCGGATAAACGATACCATTTAGCCGCATCGGCAAGTTGGTTTTCGGATTGATATAGCATAGCAAGGTTGAATTGTGCCTCGGCCTGCCCATTTTGTGCATTTTCGTACAGTTTTTGTTTATCTTGAGGCGCTGGCTCAGCGTAACTGTGCAGCGCGAAGGCATTGAAAATAATAAACAGCGATAGCAAAAAATTTTTCACGGGAGACCCTTTTATCGTTTTTTCTACGAGTAGGTTAACTTGCTGTTTTCACTTAAGCAATAATGAATATAACTAGGACGTTTTTCGTGAACAGCGTGCTTGGCGATGTCAACAGAGAATTTTTTCAAGGAAATAAGAAAAAATTATGAACCTTTATTAAGGGTAAGAGGTCTTATTAGTAAGTATATCTGTTTGCTTGCGTAAACATTCATATATTTACCCTCAATATTCATTTCTTTACATGAAGTAATGCAATAATGCATCTAAGTAGTGAGAGTTTCACTCGTAGCAACGAAGATCCTTAAGTAGAATGCATTATGCCCAGCCGATTTGCTGGGCTTTTTTTTATCTAAATTTCCTCTCAACAACCCCCGTTATCCTTTTCATCTTAGTTGTCTGCATTGTTATTCATATTCTATGTTGATTTATTTTTAATCAAATTATTGTGTGTGAGATAACGACACGTTTTGACGAATAGCGCTATTCAACGGCTGTTTTATGGAATTAAAAATAAGAATGTGTAGTTGATTTACACATTAGCACCAAGGAGATATAAATTTTGTCGCTATGCGCTTTAAATCAGAACAATATGCTTAACATATGATATACAATTGATTAATTAATGTTCGTTGTGGGTGGGGGAAACTGGCTGTATAAGTGAGCTTAATCACGATATAAAACTATTGATAGGGTAATTAGTGCTAGCTAAATCTTTATTTTTGGTGCATAAATAGCGTATATTGCTTAATTGATTTTCGCATTCCTAGCGGTGTTTATCCCTATAAATGTTGAATAAATAATCAAATCTGCTTTAACTCATTGAATTTTATGTTTGTGATTCATAAACATCGTTTTACACACAGAGATGTTAATTTTGAAGGTTAAATCTATGGAGCCTAAGGTCAGGGATTTTGACGTCATTAGCCCGCAAAGTTTGGATTTTTCAACTTTAATTCTTGAGACAATAACAATGCTGAGGGTACAGACAGTACCCCATTTTGCTTTTTGCTTACGTACAGGTTGTCATAGAGGTAACTAGTGTCCACAACTAACAACAAAGAGGAAATCAGTCTTAACGCGTTTAAGCAACCTCGCTCGTTCTATCTTATATTCTCCATCGAACTCTGGGAGCGTTTCGGTTATTACGGTCTTCAGGGGATCCTTCCTATTTATCTTAGCCAAGTGCTGGGAATGTCAGAAACAGAGTCAATTACGCTGTTTTCTGCTTTTGCTGCTTTAGTATATGGCTTTGTGGCGATAGGAGGCTGGTTAGGTGATAAAATCCTAGGTACTAAACGTGTTATTGTGCTTGGTACGCTGGTTTTAATCGCCGGTTATGCTTTAGTGGCCTATTCTGACCATGATGTCTCCATGGTATATGTCGGTTTGGCAACCATCGCCGTAGGTAACGGCTTGTTTAAAGCTAACCCATCATCATTATTATCAACCTGTTATGCTAAAGACGATCCACGTTTGGATGGTGCATTCACGATGTACTATATGTCTGTTAACATTGGTTCCTTCTTCTCTATGTTAGCAACACCGTGGTTAGCCAAACATTATGGTTGGGATATTGCATTCTCACTCAGTGTTGTTGGTCTTGTTATCACCTTGATTAACTTCTTTATGTGCAAAAAATGGGTCGCGGCTCATGGCTCTAAGCCTGACTTTGTACCCATGGTCATTTCAAAGCTCTTAGCCACGCTCGTTGGTATTGTTGCACTGATTGCGATTTCAACTTGGCTACTGCACAACATGGATATTGCTCGTGCAGCGCTAGGGATTATTTCATTAGGTATCATTGTTATCTTTATTAAAGAAACGGTCGCGTTAGAGGGAATAGCACGTCGCCGTATGATCGTTGCGCTGATCCTGATGTTAGAAGCGATTGTGTTCTTTGTTTTGTATAGTCAGATGCCAACATCTCTTAACTTCTTTGCGTTACATAACGTTGAACATGAAGTTTTAGGTTTCAGCGTTGAGCCTGCACAGTATCAAGCTTTAAACCCACTGTGGATTATGATTGGTAGTCCGATCCTTGCGGCTATTTATAATAAGATGGGCGACCATCTACCGATGCCGCATAAATTTGCTATTGGTATGCTGCTTTGCTCTGCGGCGTTCCTTGTGTTGCCATTGGGTGCAAAATTCGCTAACGAAGCGGGTATTGTGTCAGTCAATTGGTTGATCATCTGCTACGGCTTCCAAAGTATCGGTGAATTGATGATTTCTGGTTTAGGTCTGGCGATGGTGGCACAATTAGTTCCACAACGTTTAATGGGCTTTATCATGGGGTCATGGTTCTTAACAAACTCCGCAGCGGCATTTATTGCTGGTTATGTTGCTTCTATGGCAGCAGTGCCAAAAGGGGAACTCACGAGTTCTGTTGATTCTCTGGCGGTGTACAGTGATGTGTTCTTGAAAATAGGTGTTGTTACAGGTGTGATTGCGATTTTGATGGTCGTCACCGCACCAATGTTAAATCGTATGACATTAGAGCGTGATTAAACGAATTTTATTGCTCGATGATTAAACAAAAGGGCCGAAACAGGCCCTTTTGTTATTTATGAAAAATTATTTTTTCACTTTATGGACGATATCAACATATTTTGAGGTATCGTCTTGTGATGGATAGATGCGGTAAGTGTATTCCTCTGGGGTCACCGTCACGTTTTCGACAACGCGAGTAAATAATACTTCACCCTTATCATTTTTGGCGGTAAGGGAACGGCTTTTTCCATCTTCACTGAATGACCAGTCACCTTGCATTTTCGGCTTACCCTCTAAAGTGGTCATCTTAAAAGTACCATCTGGGTAGTATTCCGCAAGTCCGAAGAAGTTAGCCACTTGCTCATTGGCAGGGTCAACACGTTTTTTGTCTTGATCAAGTGCTTCTGTTGTCACCCACACTTTATCTACCATGATATCTTCATACGCATTGAGTTTCTTTTCGACAGAAGCTGATAAACCAACAGAGGCTGTTGAATTTGTATTAGCTTGGACTGTGAACGCCGCAACACTAGACAGCGCAATGATAGCGGCAATAAAAGGTTTCAATTTCATAAATACTCCATTATTAGATGACATTATAGATTGATTAAAGAGAGTCCTTATATAAAACTAGAAGATTAATGATGAAATGTGAAGGCGTAAATTATTGCCAATTATGTCTATCGTATAGTTATCTTTACGCAATAAATGCGTGTGAAGAAACTGGTACTTAACCAAAATACCAGTTTTAGGGGAGGCCGTCAGTTGAAGTGACGGTTGTTAATTATTTTTAATGAACGATTATTACCATTAATTAATAGTGTACTTGAAGTACGGCCATTCGCGTTATAAGCGATCCCTGACATTAATACGGTAGGAGTAATGGCGGTGGCGGCAAACATAACATCATCGGTACTGACCATCGTCTCTAACGTCAGTATCTCGCCGATAGCGACACCCATTTGCTGGCAACGTAACGCTTCTTGTTCGGCTAATAATCTATTTTCTGGGCTATCGCCTTTCGCTAAAGTTCGGGTAACTAAGCGGGCTTGCATGTCTCCACCTAGCGCACGTGCAATAGCAGCACTAATAATCCCTTCGGGGGCACCACCCGTGCCATACATCATATCGATAGGTTGCTCTGGCAATATAGCTAATAGTGAAGCTAAAACATCGCCATCGGGGATGGTAACAACATTCACGCCAAAATGACGTAGTGTTTGCATAATATGCTGGTGGCGAGGCTTATCTAAAATAGCAATTGATAGATCAGCAATGGGTTTATTGAGTGCAGATGACAAATTCTCAAGGTTTTTTTCTAATGGATTGGCAAGATGGACCGCACCTTTAGCCTCTTTGCCGACAACCAATTTTTCCATGTACATATCTGGTGCTTGTAAAAGAGCGCCTGTTGGGGCTGCGGCTAGTACCGCAATCGCATTATGTTCATTACAGGCAACCATGCGCGTACCATCGATAGGGTCAACAGCGATATCTAACTTCTGTTTTGCAGAAGGGTTTCCAACCTGTTCCCCAATATACAGCATAGGCGCTTCATCAATTTCACCTTCACCAATCACCACTTGCCCGTGAAAATCAATGGCGTTAAGGCGATTACGCATTGCTTCGACGGCGGCTTTATCTGCCGCATGTTTATCTTGTTTACCCACCCAATCGTGAGCTGCTAAAGCTGCAACTTCTGTAACGGAAGCGATTGCATAAGCTAGTTCATCGCTAATTTGCATTATTTATTCCCTGAATAGTAAAACATCATATCTAGACATATAATACTTTTTTTGTGATCTATCTGGCAAATCGTTGGTGAGGAAAGCGGCTGGAGAAATAAAAGAAAAGCAGGCTAATTAGTAGCCTGCCCGTGTGTTATAGCGCTTCAACGATCGCAATACCGCCAATAATCGAAATTAAAGCGGCGAGCGTACTGAGTAATACGGTTCCTGCCGCAGTCTCAGTATAAGCCTTATTACTGATGGCTAATGCTGGAACGGCTGTCGCTGTCGGCAATACCCCAATAATAAAGGCAGATTTTAACATATCGCCTTGTAAGCCAAGAGCAATACCGGTTCCCAGTATTAAGGCAGCTTGCACAAAGTTCTTCACAAAGACGTTGAAAACGATCTCGACGCTAATTTTTAGCTTAATTCCAGACAGTAGTAAGCCTAGGAAGAATAATGCGACCCCTCCCGCTGTTTTACCTAATTCGTTTACTGAGTTTTGCAGTATTTCAGGTAACTTAACGCCAAAAATAGCGAATAAGGCACCTAGAATAGGTAGGAACACTAACGGTTGTGCGACGGCTTTACCAATTGATTTTAAAATACCGTTGTTTTGTTGCTTGCCACTAATCAGCAACAGGGTAAAAGGAATGATAATAATGGTATAAATTAAATTTCCTAGCACCATCGCAATAAGACCAGATGAGCCTACTGTTGCTAAAAGCACCGGTGGCCCACAATAGGCCATATCAGGGAAAGAAACGGATAGCGCTTGCATCGCTGAGTCTTTTTTATTATGTCGGAAAAAAACTTTACCGACTAAGAAACCGATTATATAAGAAACGATCAAGCCAACAGCTAATGCTAATAGATAGTCAATATTGAGCAGCACAGAAGGTGGGGCTTGTGCTGCGGCAAGGAATAGGGCAAAAGGTAGTGCAATTTTAACAACAAAGTCAGCAAATGCTTGGGAATATTCACGTTTTATAAAGCCGTATTTTCCTGATAGCCAACCGACCGCTAAACCGAGAATGATTGGTCCAAGTGCGGCCATTATTACTTGTAATAACATAATGTCCTCATGAGATGAAATAAAATATTACCCGAATAGACAAATTATGACGCACGAAAATTCACCACTTAAAAAATTATCTTATTTAGATAATCTTATTTGTGCTGATTTCAAGTGTACGGGCAGTACCTCTTTTAGTGGTAGTGTTCACTGTATTATTAATTAGCGCTAATTTTTAATAACGCAAATATATAAATATCACAAATAAATTAGAAAATATGGAAAAATAATCATTATCTATTAAATAAGGTCGTTAATGACAAAAAAAGAGGTTCTTAATAATAAGTAAACATAAAATGAGGGTCATTTTTACAATAAAATAACGCTATTTTAGAACAGTCTTGACTCGACTACGGATAGTGACCTACTGTTCATAATAACTCTTTTTTTGACTAGTATTTTGAGGTATTGTTCAGCCTTGGCTTTAATTTGTAATAATTTATTACAGCTAGTTGGCAATAGGTAGAATGCTATCTACACTAGTCCAATATTTAGATGCTCTTTTTTTGGCTAATTTAATGATGAGGGAAGCCTATTTGTGGATATTTTGATACTAGTAGGGTTCGTAGTTATTCTTTTAATGGTAGTTTCACCTATACTTGCCATTATTGCGATGCATCGCGTAAGTCGAATGAGATCTCAGCTATCAGAGTTAAATCAACGCGTTATTTCATTAGAACAAGCGTTAAAGCCTGATGCTGGGAGCTTGGAAAATAGCCAATCGGAGCTAGTCCATACAGCGGAAATGGCCTCGTCAGAAAAAAAACAAACGCCGCCAATTTTATTTCAAGAACCCCCTCATTATCCACACAGTTTAACTGGTCATTCAACCACAAATGCATCATTGGAGCCGCATTCGCAAACTGGCGTAATAATGTCAGCACAGGAATCGCAAACCTCCGTGGATGTTAATCGCTTTGAGCGTCGTGCAAATAATAAAACGCAATTACAAAATGACAGTAATTGGTCTTTATTTAGTCACTTTTTTAGCTGGGTTTGGAAAGGTAATCCGCTTGCTAAAATCGGTATTTTATTATTATTTTTTGGTATCGCATATTTATTGAAATTTGGCGTACAAAATAACGTATTATCTCCACAATTACGTTTAATAGTCAGTTCGATTGGTTGTTTGTTACTGCTTGGTATCGGTTGGTATTTACGGCATAAAAAGACGTTATTTGCATTAATATTACAAGGTGGTGCCGTAGGGTGTTTTTATATAACCGTTATTGCAGCATTTAAAATGTATTCGCTACTGCCATACGGCATGGCATTTGTGGCAATGCTGATAATTTGTGCCGCCAGTATTGTGCTTGCCTTATCGCAACGAGCGATCAGCTTAGCGATTTTAGCCTCGCTCGGCGGATATTTAGCACCTATCCTGCTGTCTACTGGTGGTGGTAATCATATATTTCTCTTCTCCTATTATTTGATGCTATCTGTCGCTATCTTAATTATTAGTGTCTGGCAAGCTTGGCGCCCGCTTAATCTAGTCGGTATGTTTATGACTTATTTTGTCGCGGTTCTATGGGGTTGGGAATACTGTCAAACTGACTATTATGTCTCTAGCCAAATTTTTCTTATTGCAAATTTGATTGTCTTTAATGTGTTAACGCAACTATTTGCTTTACGTTACCCACATGATAAGCAATTAGTTGTTGATAATACGTTATTATTTGTACCTCCTTTTATCAGCCTTGCGATACAGTATGCTATTTCTTGGCAAATCAATGTTGTTCCTGCATTTGTTGCATTGTTGCTAGGCGCATTTTATTTATTGGCCGGTTTCCGGATCCATAAAAAATATGCAGCCACCGGAAAAGAACTTGCATTGGGAAATATGATTATTGGGGCAAGTTTTGTCACGTTAGCGATACCCTTGGCGCTTTCATTCGAATGGACATCTATTATTTGGTCTATTGAAGGGCTATTGCTGCTGTATTATGGGTTTTCGGTACAAAATAAAAAATTGGCTACAGTTGGAGTATTGCTTATTTTAGTGAGTGCGATAACGCTATTAGGTGGTTTCTCACTATATACTTGGAGCCGTTCCAGTGTTTATATGGTTCCTGTTTTGTTAGCAGCCTGTTTTAGTGCAGGGGCTATGTTCCATGTTCGACGTGAAACCTCAACCAACTTCAATATTGTGAGCCATGGGTTATTACTTCTAGGATTAGCCGTTTGGTATTTTTGGCTCCCAGCCATAACGGATATTTTGTCTTGGAGTGGGGAATCTGAAAGCTTCATCATTATGGCATTAGTGATTATTTCTGCCTGGCTCTGGCGAATATTAGCCATTAAAGCTGATTGGATTGCACTATTATTGTGTCAGTCCTTTATTTGGCTGGTGGGGTATTACTATCTTGCCGTAGATTTTATTCAAGATGAAAACCCTATGGGTAGAGGAGAGGGGTCTCTTATTTGGCCCGTCATGTTGGGTAGTTCGGTGTTATTCGCCATGCATGCCCAAAAAGCGCATTATATTTGGATGCAACGTATTCTCCATGGCGCAACATTTTGGCTAATCATCGCGTTTATTGCGGCACAAGTGAATTGGTTTGTTGCGATCCTCCCTTGGGGGATGAATGAGTTAGGTTATTTTATTTATGTCATGACGATAACCTTAACGACGCTAGTGTTGTATTGGCTACAAAGCCAAAAAATGCCACCAATGAAGCGAAATGGTATTATTTATTGGTATAGCTTCTTGCCAGTTATTCTTGTGCTTATTGTGTTGTCATTTGTCGCTAATTTAGAGGATGGCAAACTGACATTCTGGAATTATGTTCCTCTGATTAATCCATTAGATGAAGCTGGGTTATTTAGCATCGCATCATTACTATTGATGCGTCGTGGTTTAGTACAAAAATTGAAAAAAATAAGGGTGTTCGATCTCTGGGTTATTAGGGGATTAAGTCTTGCTGCTATTGTTCTGAGCATATTATGGTTTAATGGCATTATGCTTCGAGCAATATCTGATTTTGCCGAGATTAACTGGAATGCTCAAGCACTCTTTGATTCTCGCTTGGTGCAAACTATTCTTTCTATTAGTTGGTCATTAGCTGCTTTAGCTTTTATGATTTTTGCCAGCCTCAAACAAAACCGTCTCAGTTGGCTGTTTGGCGCGGGAATTTTTGCCTGTGTAGTCGTGAAATTATTCTTGGTTGATATCTATGGGCAGGACGGTTTATTCCGCGCTATAAGCTTTATTGTTGTCGCAATACTTATTTTAGTTGTTGGTTATTTTTCTCCACTACCACCAAAAATGGCTCAAGAGAAAGGACTTAATGAGGCTGATGATGAAACTAAATAAAAATCCAAGGAGTTGGCTGGTATTTGTGATGCTAGCTTTTTTTCTCTTATTCTCGGGGACAATTTATGCCGAAAATAAAAAAATATTAACACCTTATGATTTTTATCAGGGGGTTGAGTTAAAAGAGTCCAGTCATAACATTCCATTTGCTTGGGTTGAACTTCCCGTTGAAGCCTATGTTAATTCTGCTTACCCTAAAACGTTACAAGATGTCAGGGTATTTAACGGTACGGGTCAGGAAGTGCCTTCTGCGCTCTTTTACCATTCAGAAGAAAGCAGTCAAACATCACTAATTCGTTTCTCTTTACAGCCTTTAATGACGCGTGAAGAACAATTAAACTTAAAAGAAGAAACAGAGGACGATAAACAGTATCTTTTGGTGGAAACCATACCGAATAAACTGACTCGCCTAGAATTACCCTCTATACAACAGTCGAAAGATACACGGTATCAAGCTTATCTTTTAACTCGCCAACAGGATCAACAAGCTCTTTTCCCTGCTCAAACATTAAATTTAGAGTGGGGAAAGAGTGATCAAGATTGGCAAGGCAAAGCATTTATTTATGCTAGTGATGACAAACAACATTGGGTAAATATTTCAGCTTATCAGCCAGTGATGAATCTCAGCTCGGATGTCGGTGTTATTCAAAATAATACAATTGAATTATTAAAGGGGAATGATTCAGCGCTAAGTGCGCCTTATCTAATGGTGATTATTGTTACGACTAAAGATACAACCCTACCTGAACTCAAGACAGTACAGGGAATTGGTAAAACATTCCATGCAACAAGACAGCAAGAAATTTGTCGTTTTATTACTCAGAATGAAGGTGTCTCTTTAAATCAATTAATCTACCGTTTACCTTCACCTCAGCCATTGAGCTCAATTGTCATTCAGTTACAACAAACAAATCGCGTAATTCCATTACAAATTGAATATGCCTCTAATTCAGGCGAAAATTGGCTACCGTTGACAAATATGGTTGCTTACCATCAAGTGAATAATGGAGAACAAACTCGTAACCCAGAGATAGCGTTAAATGACTTAATGATTAAAAAACTGAGGATTACGGCATTGAAAGGGAGCTGGGATGATAAGCCCCCTTATATAGAAGGAAAACGAGATGCGGTTAATTTAGTTTTTAATGTACAAGGTGCGTCGCCTTATTTATTAGTTTGGGGGAGTCACCTCGCTAGTATGGATGGGCTAAATTACCAAGAGCTTATTGGGCAATCATTAACGGTTGAGCAGCTCATGCATAATTATCCTGAATTATCACTCGCAAAAGAAGTTATTGAGTTAGGTGGTGAAGAGCAGTTAACCATCAATGGCTCAGAGGGTAATAATTTTGATTGGATGATCCTTGTTATCTGGTTACTGTTAGGGATTGGGATTATTGCCTTACTGTATTTCTGTTGGTATCTCTTAAGAGAAATTAACACTAAATCGACTAAAAAATAGCACAATGCATTAATTGTGTTCCTGAATCAATAAAGTGGGTGAGTTAAACGGCTTCATCCACTTTATTATTATTTGGCCAGCCTATTCTTAAATAAAAAAATCTACCACACCAAAAAATTTACAATTTTTTCCAAATGATTACCTTCAGACAGTATATTTTGATGCGGTAATGCGCTAAAACAAATACTTGGAAACAGGAGGGTGACCAATGAAAAGAGGTTTTTTTTCAAAGCTATTTATCGCTATTGCATTATTAACTAGTGCTTCTATCGTTGCACAAGCAACGGATACTGTGAATTTGCATGATTACGAAAAAGTGAAAATAGTATATTCATTGAAACAGGATAAAATGCAAGATTCAGGTGATATTGAATCACTACGTGAACGAGTAGAAGTCAATCGCGCAGAGCTAGAGGAAATGAATACAGACCGTCGTCTTAGTGATCGACAATTCCGTATTCATCATAAAAAAAATCGCTTTTTTCATTAGCCGATTCTATAGTGATACAACAACGTTAATAATAAAAAGGAACGACCCTGTATCAGGGGCAATGCCTTTGTGGGGCGGTAAAAATAGTCGCGTCTCAACCTATCGATAAAATCAGTGTCTGCCATTGCAATAGCTGTCAACGTTGGAATGGCGGCCCTAGTTTTACTCTTGATTGCAAAGAGGATGTGATTATTGAAGGGGGAAAATAGCGTAACGCGTTTTGCCTCATCGCTGTGGGGGAACGTGCATTTTGTCAGCGATGTGGTACACATTTATTTTATCACTTTCATTCACCTTCTTCTTATTATGTTTCCGCCGCTTTATTTGCAGAAAGTCGCCACGCTAATCTTGCTATGCAGATATTTGTTGATAGCAAACCTAACTACTATCACTTTATTGAAATAATACCAATGCTGACAGAGCAAAATATGATAAAGTTGATGAATAAATAGACTATGTAGAGAGCGTTGCTGCGAGCTATTCAAAATATTATCGGTTTTGTTTTCCTTCTATCCTGTTAATGTCATAAATATCGATTACAATAAATAAAAAGACTTATCACTTGTTATAGATATTCATTTAACGCTGTTTATTTGATATAAAAAAGATAGATGAATGCCCTATAGTAATATGACGCCTAGTTTAGGAAATTTAACTAATGAATAGTATGAGAAATATGCGACATGCCAGCAATATCGCATGGGTATTGCAATGGGTGCTGAATATTGGATTGATAGCATTAGCGATCGTACTTGTTTTCTTTTTGGCTAAAGAAACATACACCATGGCATCTTTAATGTTTAGTGGGCAGAAGGAAGCAACAGCTTATGAATTATTAGAAGGAATTGTCATCTATTTCCTTTATTTTGAGTTTATTGCTTTGATAACTAAATATTTTTTATCTGGTTACCACTTCCCATTAAGGTATTTTATCTATATCGGTATTACTGCCGTGATACGCTTGATTATTGTCGATCACAGTGACCCCATGACGACGTTACTTCATGCTGGCGCGATTTTAGTTTTAGTGATTGCTCTTTATATCGCCAATACCGAAAAACTCAAACGAGAGTAGAATATTTAAAATAATTTTTGTTTATAAAAAGGAATGTTACACATTCCTTTTTCTTATATTTCTTTAGTTAAAATATAGCCATTAATATCTTAACTAAAACATTTCCCCTTACCAAAAGCCTGTTCTATTTTAGTGGAAAACATTAAGTAATTTGCAATGATAAATTATCTTAATGCAAGTGTGGGCAACTGGTTTATCCTGTTAAATATTCGAAAGAAAGTATTTTACTTTTTATAAAGGGTTATTTAGTGTGTAAAAGTTTATTACTCTAATAACTTAAGTACTTGCGAATATGACAACAAATACACTCCCTAAAAAAAAGGGCTTCTTAAATCGCGTTGAGCGTATTGGTAACGTTATGCCTGACGTTACAATGCTATTTATTTATGCCTTGATAATCTGTTGGTTTTTATCTTATTTACTCTCATTTGTAGATTTTAATTACTACCATCCAGTGTCAAAAGAAAAAATATCTGTCGTAAATATGTTTAACTATGAGGAAATCATATTATTCGTTACGTCGGCAGTGAAAAACTTCATTAACTTCCCACCTCTTGGAATAACAATCGTTGCAACTTTGGGGATAGGGATCGCTGAGAGTAGTGGCTTTATCAATACAGCCTTGAAAAAAATGCTCTCGTTTATTACGCCAAAAATGCTGACACCAACAGTGGTTTTTGTGGGTATCGTTTCTCACATCGCGTCTGACTCCGCTTATGTTATTTTAATGCCGGTCGCAGCGATGATGTTCTACGCAAGTGGTCGTCATCCATTAGCAGGTATAGCTGCCGCCTTTGCAGGCTTAGCGGGTGGGTTTACAGCAAGTTATACACCTTCAATCATTGATCCAATTATGCAGAGCTTTACACAAGATGCAGCGCAAATGATGGCTCCAGGCTATAGCGTTAATGTCTTATGTAACTATTTCTTCAGCCTTGGTGGTACGTTTGGTGTTATTTTTACGTGTTGGTTCATTACTGAAAAAATTGTCGAACCTTGGCTAAATAAAAACTGCCCAATTACAACAAGCCAAGTTGATACTGACGCAGAGCAAAATTTAGGCAAAATTACGCCGTTAGAAAATAAAGCATTTCGTGTATCAGGCCTTGTTGTGCTTGCACTGGCTGCTGGTTTATTTGCTTTATTATGGCCAGAGAATTCATTATTACGAGGTCCTGACGGTAGTTTGACTAGCCCGAAAGCCCCAATAATGCAAATTGTTGTGCCATTGCTGTTTATTTTCTTTGCATTGCCGGGCATTGTATATGGTTATATGACTCAATCTTTCACATCGACTAAAGATGTTGTGAAAGCGATGGAAAATATTACTAAGTCATTAATTCCATTTATTGTATTTGCTTTCTTCGCGGCGCAGTTTCTATATTCATTTCAGCATTCAAACCTCGGCACATTATTGGCGCTATCGGGTGCTGAATTATTGCGTACCTTAGATATGCCTTCAGAATTGACGGTATTCGGTGTCATTTTATTGACTGCAATATTGAATATTATGATCACATCAGCAACTTCCAAATGGGCGATTATGGCGCCTGTTTTGGTACCCATGTTGATGGCGGTTGGGATCTCTCCGGAACTAACACAAGCGGCTTTCCGCGTGAGTGATTCAGCGATGAACGTCAGTACACCGATGTTCCCATTCTATCCGTTGATTTTGATGTATTGCCAAAAATATTACAAAAATGCTGGTATTGGAACACTTTGCTCGATGATGATACCGTTCACGGTCGGCTTGTTGGTAACATTAACCGCGACGTTGTATCTGTTCTGGGCATTTGATATTCCAATTGGTTTTGATAGTGGTTACACATGGCAACCAACGCCATAAATAAGTTGGCGGATTGAGTAAAAGGAACAAAAAAATGAATGAATTAGGTAAACAGCTTGAACAACGTTTCTTTCGCTATCTAGCAATAGAAAGCCAAAGTGATGCAGCAGCAACGGTTGTTCCAAGCACGGAAGGGCAACGTGACTTAGCAAAATTGCTGGCAAAAGAGCTAGAAAGCTATGGTTTAAAAGATATTTATATCGATGATCATGCTATTTTGTACGCGGTTCGCCCTGGTAATAATCCTTCAGCACCGAAAATTGGTTTTGTGACCCATTTAGATACCGTAGATGTTGGATTATCACCCGTCATTAAGCCTCAAACCTTAAAATATGAAGGTAAAGATCTGTGTTTGAATGCACAAGAAGATATTTGGTTTAAAACAGCAGAGCACCCAGAAGCGGCACCTTATGTAGGGGAAGAGATTATTTTCAGTGATGGCACGAGTGTACTCGGTGCAGATAATAAAGCGGCGGTCACTGTTGTTATGGAGTTAATGGATAAACTGCAATATGCTGATTTTGCATGTGGCGATATCTACGTTGCTTTCGTTCCTGACGAAGAGATTGGGTTGCGCGGCTCAAAAATCATGGACTTGTCACGCTTTAAAGTCGATTTCGCTTACACTATTGATTGCTGTGCATTGGGCGAGGTGGTTTATGAAACCTTTAATGCGGCTTCTATTGATGTTTCGATTAAAGGAATAACCGCACATCCAATGTCTGCAAAAAATGTGTTGTTAAATCCAATTCGTGTGGCGCATGACTTTATTGGTTGTTTTGACCGTTTTGATACGCCTGAGCATACAGAACAGCGCGAAGGCTATTTTTATGTGACTGACTTAGTAGCCAATCCGGATAATGCAAAAATTAAAATGGCTATCCGCGATTTTGACCGTAATAGCTATGAAGCTCGTAAGCGTTATATCGGTGAAGTGGTTGAGTTGATAAGAGTACGTCATCCAAAAGCAAAAATTGAATTCAAAATAGAAGATGTGTACAGCAACATTAGTGATTCACTAGGTAGTGACCGTACTGCTATTGATTTAATTTTTGACGCGCTAAAAATTCAAGGCGTCGAGCCAAATGTTATTCCTATGCGTGGAGGCACTGATGGTTCAGCTCTGTCAGCAAGAGGGATTTTAACGCCTAACTACTTCACGGGTGCGTTGAATTTCCATTCTCGTTTTGAGTTCTTACCATTAAGTTCTTTCGAGAAAAGCTATTTGGTTTCAGAGAGCATTTGCCGCTTAGTCGGCCAAAAATAGTTTATGACAAGTCGTTTCTCTCATTATCAAATAACCATGTTTATGCATGGTTATTTTATTTGTATTCAGTATGGTTTTTAAAAATCCATTTTTAATTTTTATTAAACTGCGGAATATTAAATCCATCGGCTAATGATGAAATAAAAAAACTGTATTTTATCTTATAAAATTGCTATTTATGGAGATGGATATTAACGTGCAATAACATATAGAGAAATAAATGATTAATATTATAATTATTGACGATAATAATATTTTAATTCGCGGGCTGGAAGCTATTTTTAATCGTCATAAACGCTGTCATGTTGTCGCGTCATTTCCCTTTATCGAGCAAGCCATTTCGTGGAATAGAAAACAAAAAGCCAATATTATCTTAATTAATAGCGATAATTGCCAATTTGAATCATTAAAAAACTTGCAAACCTTAAGACGGACTCAACCTGATGTCGGAATTATCATTTATAATATACACAATCACTATGCTTTTTTATTAAAGGCTCTTGAGCTTGGGATCCAAGGTGTGTTGAGTGCAAAAATTGAAATTAATGAATTTTTAGAAGCCATACAGATAGTCAATGCGCGCAGTAAAATTATTTCCCCCGATATTGCACAAGCCATCGCATTGAAACGCATTCATCAAAACGATCAGACGGATATCTATGAGTTATTATCCACTCGTGAACTTGAAATCATGCTCTTCATCACTCAGGGGATTTCGACCAAACAGATTGCACAGCTTCTTAATTTGAGCCCTAAAACGGTAAATACCTATCGATATCGAATGTTTGGTAAACTTAATATCCGTAGTGATGTAGAATTAACTCATATTGCTATCAGCTATGGGTTAATCGTAGCCAAACAGGGTTTATTAGGGTGTCAGAACAGTTCGAACCAAAAGCTTTCTTAAAAACAGTCACCAATCAACCTGGCGTATATCGAATGTATGATGCTGGGGGAACAGTCATTTATGTTGGAAAAGCTAAAGATTTAAAAAAACGGCTTTCCAGTTACTTCCGAACGACAGTCAGTAGCCGAAAAACTGAGCAGCTAGTAAAAAACATTGCCTCTATTGATGTGACGATCACACACACAGAAACCGAGGCCTTGTTACTTGAACATAACTATATCAAGCTTTATCAGCCACGCTACAATGTTTTGTTGCGGGATGACAAATCTTATCCTTATATCTTTTTAAGTAAAGAAACACATCCGCGACTCTCTATGCACCGTGGAGCAAAACACGCGAAGGGGGAATACTTTGGTCCGTTCCCTAATTCCTACGCGGTTCGCGAAACATTAGCGCTGATGCAAAAATTGTTTCCAATTCGTCAATGCGAAGATAGTGTTTACAAAAACCGTTCAAGGCCTTGTTTACAGTATCAGATAGGTCGCTGCTTAGGGCCTTGTGTTAAAGGGTTAGTCAGCGATGAAGAATATGATCAGCAAGTCAATTACGTACGTTTATTCCTAACAGGCAAAGACCAACAGGTCTTAACAGGATTGATAGAACGGATGGAAAAGGCAAGTCAGGAGCTGCGTTTTGAAGATGCTGCACGTTTTCGCGATCAAATTCAGGCCGTACGCGCAGTCACGGAACAACAATTTGTTTCTGGTGATGGTGAAGACCTTGATGTTATCGGTGTTGCATTCGAATCAGGGCTTGCCTGTATTCATGTGTTATTTATTCGACAAGGTAAAGTATTGGGAAGCCGTAGCTATTATCCAAAAGTTCCAGCAGACACTTTACTTGAAGAAGTAGTACAAACTTTCTTAGGGCAGTTTTATTTGCAAGGCAGTGAAAATAGAACATTACCCGGTGAAATCCTCTTAGATTTTTCATTACCAGAAAAAGAATTGCTAGCGGACTCTTTATCACATATTGCAGGTCGAAAAGTGCAGATCCAAACCCAACCTCGAGGGGCGAGGGCGCGCTATTTAAAATTAGCTCGAACGAATGCGCTTACTGCACTACAAACTAAGCGTGCTCAGCAATCAACCATTCATCAAAGAATGGCATCTTTAGCAAAAATTGTGGGTATGGATGCCATAGCACGTATGGAATGTTTTGATATTTCCCATACGATGGGAGAGCAAACGGTCGCATCGTGTGTTGTGTTTGATAAGAATGGCCCCATTAAATCAGAATATCGACGCTATAACATCACAGGAATTACTCCCGGTGATGACTATGCAGCCATGCATCAAGTTTTAACCCGTCGCTATGGTAAGCATCTGGATGAAAGTAAAATACCCGATATTATTTTTATCGATGGTGGAAAAGGGCAATTAGGGCAAGCGAAAGATGTCTTTGATTCACTGGATGTTGATTGGGATAAAAATAGACCTCAACTTATTGGCGTTGCAAAAGGGAGCGATCGCAAAGCGGGCCTTGAAACGCTATTTTTTAAGCCTGAGGGCGAGGGCGTAGCTTTACCGCCTGATTCACCTGCATTACATGTGATTCAACATATTCGTGATGAGTCACATAATCATGCGATAACAGGACATCGCCAGCGTAGAGCAAAGGTAAAGAATACCAGCGCGTTAGAGTCAATTGAAGGTGTTGGACCAAAACGTCGTCAAATGCTACTAAAATATATGGGAGGCTTACAGCCACTGAAAAATGCGAGCATAGAAGAGATAGCAAAAGTGCCCTCGATCTCATACGCGTTGGCAGAAAAGATTTATAATGCATTGAAACAGTAGGTGTCTTAGGGCACCATACTTATTAAATCCAATTTGGTCAAAAAGTTACTGAGCATGATGAAATTAAATATTCCTACGTGGTTGACCCTGTTTCGTGTCATCTTGATACCGTTTTTTGTGCTAGCTTTTTATTTACCTGTAAGCTGGGGCCCATTTGTTTGTGCATTAATTTTTGTTATTGCCGCAGTAACAGATTGGTTTGATGGTTATTTAGCGAGGTTATGGAAGCAAACAACTAAGTTTGGTGCCTTCCTAGACCCTGTTGCTGATAAGGTGATGGTGGCGACGGCATTAGTTCTTGTCACTGAAAGTTTTGATGTTTGGTATGTTACCTTACCTGCCGCCACAATGATTGCACGTGAAATCATTATTTCATCATTAAGAGAATGGATGGCTGAAATTGGTAAAAGAAGTAGTGTCGCTGTGTCTTGGATAGGTAAATTTAAAACAACTGCTCAAATGATGTCTTTAGTTGGGTTGTTATGGCGTCCAAATTTACTTATTGAGAATCTGGCTATCGCATTATTGTATGTTGCCGCTATTTTAACGTTCTGGTCAATGTATCAATATTTGAAGGCTGCATGGGCAGATTTGAGCGAAGCTTGATCGAAATGATTGAAAAAACAGCGAACGAACGGTTTTAAGTGATTTTTTTAAATAATTGTGTTGACTCAAAATGTGAAATCAGTAGAATGCAACGCATCGAACGGCAACACGGTTTACGAAAAAAAATAAGTAAATCAGCCAGTTTGAAAAGCGAAAGCTTTAGGCGGGAATAGCTCAGTTGGTAGAGCACGACCTTGCCAAGGTCGGGGTCGCGAGTTCGAGTCTCGTTTCCCGCTCCAATCTCAGTAAGAGATTAAGAAGAAGGCGCGTTAGCAAAGCGGTTATGCACCGGATTGCAAATCCGTGTAGCTCGGTTCGACTCCGGGACGCGCCTCCAAAATTTAGCCCAGGTGGTGAAATCGGTAGACACAAGGGATTTAAAATCCCTCGGCCTTTAGGCTGTGCGGGTTCAAGTCCCGCCCTGGGCACCAAATAAAAACCGCGTTGAATAACAACGGGTTAGGGAAAGAAAAAGCCACCTAATAGGTGGCTTTTTTGCATCTGGAATTTGTCGCTGAAAATCAAAAGTGGCAGCGGAATGGCGGCAGGGTGGCGACACGGGTAACTGGGTATCTAGTACCAGTATTCGGTTATATAGTTTTATAACTAGCTTTTAGAGGATAAAATGGTTGAGTATTTAAAGTTATTTGTGGAGCTTATAGACCACTTAGCATGGCCTGCTGTTGTTGTTGGCTCGATAATCTATCTTAGGAAAGATATTTTTAAATTACTTAATAAAATTAGAAAAGCAAAATTCCGTGATTTTGAAGTTGATTTATCTGAGGCTATTAAGGACGTCACAAATAATGCTATCGAATTGGGAATAACCGTTTTTTATCCACGTTCCACTTATAATAACAATGATCTACAGATGATTAAAGTTGCTCCAGCGTGGGCGTTTTTGCAGTCATGGAAAGCTATAGAGGATATTCTTAGGAGTGGCTGTGCTGGGCAAAGTAAGAGATCCGTATCAATGATTATTAAAGATTTAGAACAGTCACATATTATTGACCCTAACCTAGCTAAATTAATACTAAAAATGTTTAAACTTAGAAATGAAATTGTTCATGTTTTAGATGCTGAAATCACTGAAGCGGAAGCTATGGAATGGTTGGCTGTGTCAAAAAGTGTACAGGATCGTTTAAAACAACGATTAGGATAGTGTTTGGATATATTATGAGGATATTTATAGGTTAGTGAATTATATTTAACTCACTAACCTTATTGATTTTACTATAATTTACTCTTTAATATTAGTGTATTAACCAATAGTGGTTTAATAATGCATCACGCCACGGACTCATGACTTACAAAAGTGGTGCTACAATTGATATTTTGGCACTAATTATAATTTTCTTTGGTTTCGTTGGTGATATAGCGTGAGCTACGAATGCGGGTAGGTTCATTATCTCACCTAATGTCTACGCAGATTCTTTAATTGAAGATCCAGTAAAAATATTTGTGATGATAAATTATAACTGGGGAATAGGCCACACAGGTTTAGTTGTAGGGGAAGGCGAAGAAGCGCTTCTTTATGATCATGGTATGGCTGGATGGGCTATGTGTTCAGATACTGTGTTTACTATTTTGAAGCAAAGTGGTGGTATCTTTAGCTCACTTGAAGCGAATTCGCTGATGCGTGAAGACCCATGGACGTTAAGGCATAAATTACTTGAATTGTATTTTCCAAGTACAAGAGGTTTTATGACCTACACTGTAAAATAGTGTTTTATAAATTACAGGAATATTTAAAAGTTATGAATGACGCTAAATTAAAATTAGCTATATCTTATGCTTCACTGTTCTTTAGTGTTTTGTTTTTTTATCTTGAATTAGTTCATGAGTATTTTTTTCGATTCTATCCTGTTTCGGTTAACTCAAGTTTAATAATGCCCTCTATAAAATTAATCTCTTACTCTTTATTTATATACTTGGTGCTGCTTTGTTTTTTTATTGTGTTTTTATCAAAAAAGTCATTAATGATCAGTAAAAGATATCGATTAACTGTTTATTTTTTAATTCCATATTGGATTAACATTGTTGTTTGGCTTTCTAGTGATAATGTAATAAATAGTTCTATGAAGCTTAGCGTTATTTTTTCGGATACTTTTATAACCTCTTATATAATTCAATTCGTTTTTCTTGTAACACTCATTGCCTATTTAGTTGATTATTTATTGAGGTTAATTATTTTTAGAAATAAAAGTGAGTTAGTACATTTATTTTAGTATTTGAAAAATGAAGTCAGGCTTATCTGGCAGCTATAGTATAACCGTTATTAATGTTTACATTAATAGTGGTAATTTTAGGTGAAATTGATGGAGATAATTTTACGATTAAGCCGTGATGGTAAAACCGGTACCGCTTATGCTCAATTGGTTAACTCGTATATCAAAAATATAAACCAACGAGATGCAGAACTATTAGCCTTTAAAGGGCGAAAAAATAACCGAATTTACTCTCAAAAAGGAACACAAAACACAAACGCATTTTAAGCAGTTAACAAGGCTCGACCAAGCCATTGATCAATAAATTAGAGGCAGACCATGATAATCAAAGATCTTATCACACACGAATTACGCGTGAATGATAACAGGCCTACTTTTCCTGATGATGGTTGTGACTATTCACAATGTCATATCGACTGCCTTCATGTAGCAGCAAGGGCGAGAATGAAAACACCTTATCAACCCAAGTTAAAACCACAAAAAACGACGAGGTAGCTATGTCAGGTAAATATTTGCTTGATGGGTTACCGCACAATCGTGCTTTGTGGCCAGAAAAGTATCAAGAGCTGGAGCAGCGTAATTTATTGGTGAGTCAGCCAATTCGGCAACTGAAAAATCAAAAAATAAACAGTGAACGCATGCTAGCGTATATTGAGATGGCACTGGCAGTATTAGAGAGAGGCTGAATTATTGACGTAAGGTGATGCCAGAGAAAGAGTCGCATTTGTTACTTACTGAAGTAAGTTCTCATGCACCAATATGAGACTTCACAGTCACCGGAATTGATATATCCAACAAGGTCATAAAGAGTCGCAATATTAATAGAAAACATCACCGTTATAGTAAGGAAGTAAAGAATGCCAAGCTTGGTTAAATCATTTGTTAGTCGTCGAAATAGTCCTATTAAAATTAAAGCTGAAACTAAAGTCTGTAGGGTTCTAGATGTTGCAGTGAGATAAAGCACAGTCTCTATTCTGTATGATGGATTTGTACTGGGAAATTTTTCAAAAACAAAGCTAATAAAAGTGGTGATCAAATACCAAGAAATGGCTAAGAAATGAATTGAATATTTGCCTCTAATAATTCCGTTTAGCAACTCCATTATTTATTTCCCTTAATAAATTTGAGGTACGGAAAATACTATAAGTGAACATTTAACGCAAATATTGAAATAGGAGAACTAACAGTGAGCGACAACGAAATGGTCTATACAGCCACTTAGATTGCTCCAGTATTTACTGAAGTACCAATCTTGGCACTACTGAGTCTGATTGGAATTCTGTGAATGAAGATGAACGAGAGGAGGCTATATCGCATTGTATTGCAGACATTGTTGATCTGTGCGTAGCGCCAAAAGACGATTAAAAGGCAATACTAATGAAATGATTACGTCAGGATGGTAAAGCTGAGCAGCGGGACAGGCACAAGTAGCATGGCTTAGTTAACGTTGATGTAACAAAGCATTACAAATAGTTCAAATTTAAAATATCGCTATTAATTTTAGGTGGGGATACAAGATGTGCTGTTTTCCTCTTTTTTACCCTTTATTTTCTCACTTAGAATATATTGGTTAAAAATCAAAAAGTTAAATAGTGTTGAAGTATAAAAGGTATTTCTCATAAATCAGGTGTAATTTATTGTTGAATATGGTTTTTTTCATGATAAGTTATAGTTTACTGCCGCATAGGCAGCTTAGAAAACAATACTGAAGAATAGATGCTTGTAATGTTGGTTTACTGCCGCATAGGCAGCTTAGAAAGAACGGCTCTACATAACAACGATGCTCAGGAAGTTTACTGCCGCATAGGCAGCTTAGAAAATTATCTGACGGTTCTCCGTTCTGCTGTATAAGTTTACTGCCGCATAGGCAGCTTAGAAAATCGACGGTACTCAGTTCCGTTTTGCCGACTTGTTTACTGCCGTATAGGCAACTTAAAAAATAAGGTTTGATGACATTAACTGGTTATATAATTTACTTATTGGCCTGAACACCCAATCCTAACATTTGCTGTGTCTACTGAGAGAAAAAAGTATGGCACAGCATAGCGTTATCAAAATGTTTAACGACACTCTTGTACCGGCTAATCCGGCGGCAACGGATTTTTTGCATCCCAAAATCAAGTGTGATGATGTACTTTCGTCTGATTTCAAGAAAGCTCGTAACCCACGATTCCATCGCAAGTACTTTGCACTCCTCAATCTAGGGTATGAATGCAGGGAACCTACAGGCGGCACTATTTCGCCTGAAGAAAAAGAACTCGTTCGCAGCTACATTAAATTCCTAGCCTACTACACAGATAATGATGATGCTCTTCAGTTTGCTCATTAAATCGCATTAGAATTGTGTGAAAAAGAAAGTTGTTACTGCTTACGCACTTATCAAGATAGAGTTAAAGCATCGCTCAGTGTTGCTGAGTTTATGTTGTATCGCCCAATGTACGATGAATTCGATAGAAAATATCACTACGATGAATAAAAGCTCACTATTATGCCGAAATGGTTATGGTTTTTATATTTGCTGAGTGAAGCTTTAAACGCAAAGCAGGAAATGAATTTAAGGCCTCGCTAATTGTGGTTTTTTACTTTCTAGACAATGAAAACTCTATTTGCCAGCTTCTATCTTTCATATAGCGGCATTAAAGCGAGTAGGGCTCTCATTGTGGAGAGCTGTGTAATTAGGGACACCAGATGATGTTTTGGCCGACGGATAACTGGTGTCCCTTCTATTTTAATTACCCCGAATTCGAGGTTTTTAACTCTTACCTCAATTTTTAAGTTTTCGGTAAAGATGAAACTCTTATTTATATTCAACCTGTAAGTAATCCTTACAGGTCACATATTCGTTGTTAAGGAATTGCTTTTTGGGGAAAGTAAAAGCATTACTCCAGCACCTGCTAAAAGGCCGGAACAAGTTCGATTAAAGATAGTCTTAGCCTTTGGTTTATTGAGTAATTTTTTCATGTGTAAACCCAACAAGGCGTACAACATGATCGCGATGAATTCAAGAAGTAAAAATAGTGAACCAAGCACTAAAAATTGTTGGCCAGCCTCAATTTGTGGGTCAATAAACTGAGGAAGAAAGGCTGTGAATATTAGGATTGCCTTTGGGTTTCCTCCCGCAACAAAAAACTCCTGTTTTGCTAATTTAAATATGGATGTATCTGTCTTGGATTCGGTGATACTGAATTCTGAGGTTGGGGATTTCCATAATTGGTATGCTAGCCACAGAAGGTAAGCCACTCCAGCAAATTTGATTGTACTGAAAATGACTTCTGATGTTTGTAATACAACAGCTAGTCCAAACGAAGCTAGGACAATCATAACCACAAACGCGAGCAACCTGCCGAGACCTCCGACGCATGAACGAGTGAATCCATAGTATGCTGCATTGCTAATTGAAAGCAGGTTGTTTGGTCCCGGTGCGAGATTTAAAGCAAAGCAGGCTGGGATAAAAAGAAGTAGCGTTGAAAGTTCCATATAATTCCATTTGTATTTTTTTATGTATGTTTGCAAGATAATCATACATATAAGTTGAAAAAGAATCATTCAGAAGATCGCTTAGGCGGTCTTTTTTCGTATACGCCGCCACAGAATTCTAATCACATACACTTAATTAACGCAAGAGCTGTGCGCGGCTATCTATTAACTAAATATCGGACACACCAATGGGGGTGCGTATGCGTATGCCTGATAAAAATCTCGATATCTGGGCGCAAATCTTGTGTTGGGTACAAATCAATTTGCTTTTTTAAGTGGTGTAACGCTAGCGACCTTCATTGCATTTGTTCGTGAGCGCCGCGAAGGAAACACTACACGCCAATCATTTGCAGAAGCTGTGCTTTGTGGTGTGCTAACCGTCGGTGCTATTCGAACCCTTGAATGGGGCCTTATTTACATGGGCTTCTCTGACTCGTGGTCATCATTAGCTGAGTTCTGTGGCGCCATGGTGGGTTTTCTTGGTACCAAAAAGTTAAGTCGGATTATCGATGCCGTATTCATGTTTATTAAAAATAAGTTTGGAGTAAATAGGTAATGTCGAAATATGTATTCAGTAAACGCAGCGAAGAGAACTTGCGCGGCATTCATCCTGATTTAGTGAAAGTAATACGGCGAGTGCTCGAGTTAACCGATATTGATTTTATGGTCATCGAAGGCAAGCGTAACGAAACTCGTCAGCGTGATTTAGTCGCAATTGGTGAGAGTCAGACGATGAATAGTCGGCACTTAACGGAGCATGCTGCAAATTGTGCGCCGTTAGTTAATCGTGATATTCCCATGGAAAGACTGATCTAAGTTCAGGTTAGTTGCGGATGCAGTACTTCAAGCTGGTAAAGAGCTTGGTATCGATGTTGAGTGGGGCAGAAACTGGAAAAGCTTTAAAGATGGTCCTCATTCCCAATTAACACATAAATCATATCCGGCTTAATGTTTATTGAGGGTTTGTAATGAAATTCGATAAGTCATTTTGGCTATTTATCATGGTGGTAGGGTTGGGGTGGTTGTTACTGTTCTCGATAGCAACAAGCTACTGAAAAAAGAAAATTCAGAACTCTTTGATAGCATTAAAAACTACGAAAAGCGCATTAACTCCCTTCACAAACTCGACACTAAACATCCCCAAGAGCTAACAAATGTAAAAACTGAAATTGACCAGTTGCGTATTGCTTCTGAGCGTAATCCTGAACGGGTGTACATTCAAGCCAGTTGTAAAAAGCCGAAAGCACCACCGCCAACGGCTTGGATGATGCAATCATCCCCAGATCTACTAACACCGCTATTCGAAATTATTGGTTACTCAGAGAGCGAATTGCAGAATCAGAGCAAATGATACTTGGCTTGCAAGATTACATTAGAACGGAGTGTTATTAGAGGGCTGTTAATATTTGGTAATGATTCATACGCATCAGCTTTCCTTGTCCTAGGCATTGTATGTGCTGTGCTTGGATGGGTAATAATCGAAGGCCTGATTTATCTCTGCAAGTGGATATTTTAGATAAGAAAGCAATATGTGTTACTGAGGTTAAATAATAAGAGTGATGAAAAGCAGCATTGCACCATATGCTGAAGCAAGAAAAAAAACGACACCAATTAGCGTTCTAAATGCTGCTCCCGATGGGGATGCTTCTTTTATATCTTTGAAGCAATAGTATGTGCACATGATTAACATAAATTCAATTACAATCCCTGTCATGTGATATTCATTCATAATTAGCGCTCTTTACTTGGTTAATTGCAACTAATTGTACATAAGTTAAATACTAATAGCTATCAACTAGTTATTGGTGTTTTTTTATGTAAGAAAGCAATACGTGAAATTGAACAACAACGAGTATGACAATAAACATCTACAGTATTGCTTCTGAGCGTCATCCTGAACGGGTGTACATTCAAGCCAGTTGTAAAAAGCTGAAAGCACCACCGCCAACGGCTTGGATGATGCAATCACCCCCAGATCTACTAACACCGCTATTCGAAATTATTGGTTACTCAGAGAGCGAATTGCAGAATCAGAGCAAATGATTAAAGGATTGCAGAGCTCTATAAGAACAGAGTGTATCTGGTGAATTAGTTAATTTTCATATTTATGGATCATAACACCATCAACATTTAGGAATGCGTCTCTTAATATTCCAAGGGACAGTAATTCATTAAATTTCTGATAGTAAGTAAGCTCTACTTGTTCGCGAGAAAGACCAGTGAGGAAATCTTGTTGTTGGTTTGTTTCCCAGTAGATTTCTCCTTTACCTTGGATGAAATGCCCTCTTAAAATACCTGACCACTTCTCATTTTTTTTAGACATTAATAAGCTATGACTATTTTCTTTTATTGGCTTAAATTCATAAAAAAAATTACCTTTAAAAAGGAATATATTATTGCAATGGGTACATTGATATATATCTCTAATATATTTGAATAATATAGAAGCAAAGTTATCTTTGGAGCCTTCTTCTAGCTCGTCAATAAAGTCGTACAAGTCTTGGTCAGCTATGTAATGAGCCTTGTAACTGAGGTAATCAGTATTATCCCTAATTATGTGACCACAACTACATTGAAATTTAGACATTCATTAGTGTCCTTATGGTATTAACTTACGAGTAGGGAAAGTTCTAAATCTAATAACAATATATAGTTTTAGAGGAAATTATCAAAACTATCATAAAGCTTACCTTAAAAGAACTAGTGGGCTTTTTAATAGGCTAAGGAGATAAACACAATGGCTAAACCGGATTGGGGGACGCTACAGCAACAGTTCCTCACCGAACATGCTATATCAGGAATATCCCCTAAAGAGTGGTGTGAAGACCAGGGACTCAATTACGCAACAGCAAGGCGATATATTAAAAAGCCAGCTGCGCAATCTGCGCAAAAAACTGCGCAAAAGAAATTGCGCACTGCGCACGAAAAAGAATGCGCAAAAGAGCCGATACACGATAGTGATATACCAACTGCGCAGAGTAGTGAACAAGATAATGCGCACGATGATGAAAACACGTTTAACCTGCGCAACTACAAGCTTACAGACCTACAATTTCGTTTCGTCAATGAGTATCTTATCGACTTAAATCGAACGGCTGCATATAAAAGAGCTGGTGGTAAATGTGATGGCCATAATGCCTACGCTAGCGCAAGTCAGATATATAGAAATATTGAGGTCAATCGAGCAATAAGAGACGCGCTAGCAGAACGAGAACGCAGAACAGAAATAACCCAAGATGCCGTATTAAAAATGTGGTGGGATATTGCGACCGCAGACGTTAATGAGCTAACTGAATACCGTCGCTTATGCTGTCGTCGCTGTTGGGGCTTTGGCTTCAATTACCAGTGGCGTGATGCGGTCGAATATGATGATGCTGTGAAAAAAGCCATGTTAGCAAATAAAGCGCGTGGGTGGCTACGGGCACCTGTGAGGAAGCATGATAGCCAAGTATGCATTGGTTAGATCCAAAGGGGAGCTGAGATGAACTGGTATGGTGAACTCAATGTCATGAGGAAGGTTACTGCGAAAGTGTAGCTATTTTCTATAACGATAAGGTAACTTTAAGTAGTAGGCCTGCTGCTCTTGAAATCCATTCGAAAAACTGGGAACTACCTTTTCGTTGTGGAGAATGCCAAAGCTAATTGGCTAAATATCAGTAGAATTTAGAGGTCCACATGAGCAACATAAATGAAAGAAATGCGAGTATTACACCAACAGATATACCGAAAGTTCCTTTGCTTTGGCTGGACGAAATAATAATTATGAATGAGATCGCAAACCCAATTATAGGGGCGGCGACTAATAATTGAACAATACCATCAAGCATAGTAAATCCCATTTAAGTGACTGTGTTCTATCATGCATGAATAAAAGACACAACCGCTATATTTTGCTATTAACTATTTTCCTTTTTAAAATTTAGAACTATAGTGTACTTAACCTAAATTTCAATGAAAGTGAAAATATATGAGTACGGAAAAAGTAGAATATAAAGTAGTTGGAAAAGGAATTTTAAATGCATTCTGGTTCGGGCTTATCGTATTCATCATTGCATTGATCATCAATCATGTTAACCCACATAGTCACTATGGAGGATGGTCAACCCTTTCCAGAGGGTTGTCGATGGTATTTATTATTTTTGGTGCTGGCGTTTATTGCTTTTTTTGTTTCATAATTGCTATAAATGAGTGGTTAGATAACAGGAAAAAGAGTCATGTTAATACTGAAAAGGCAATGATAGCCACATTTTTACATGGTACCGTTGCTTTGTTTGTGGGGGGTTGTACGTTGATTATCTTCTATCAGTAGCTTTTCCTTTTTATTCAAAAAATTACGCAAAGGCTACACATTGTGTAGCCTTTTTCTATTTAGGAGAGGTGGTTGTGAGTCAAAATACCAGCAGTAATGATATCTCCATCATAATTTAGACCACCTAATTGGCGGTTTTTTTATCTCTAAAGGAGGCGTGACATCATTAATGGATCTATTCTGTTCAGATTTTTGAGTCTGATACACGCCAAGCCGGTGGAGCATCTGATCGTGTTCGGTTCCCAACAGATGACATTATTACTGCCATTAAAGGTGCACAACAATCTGCAACTGAGGGTAGATATAATGGAATATAGTATGTTTTATTTTAGATAAGATGTGCTATTAATTGTTATTATAAGATAAATCCTAATGATATTTGTGTAAGCCAAGGTGTAGCTTTAGAACTCACATTGACAACTTGAGTTACTATCACATGAGTTACAATAAGGCTATGTTATATATCTTAGCTACTCTCGCTTTTTCATCACAAGCTAATTCATTATGGACTTACGAAGGTAGTGGAGCACCTGAAAATTGGGGGAAGCTGAGCGACGAATTCAAAGTTTGTGAAAATGGATTTAACCAATCCCCGATTAATATTGATAAGGTCATTGATGGCAAATTAAAGCCATTATCTATAAACATACATACCCACGCACAAAAAATCATCAATAATGGGCACTCAATACAAATCAATGTTAATGATGATGATGACTTTTCTATTGATGGAGCAACTTACCAATTAAAACAATTTCACTTTCATAGCCCAAGCGAAAATGAAATAAAAGGTAAGCAATATCCATTGGAGTTGCATTTTGTTCATTCCAAAAATGATGGTGGAGTTGCTGTACTCGCAATTATGTTAGAGGAAGGTGATGAGAATCCTGCCATCGAGCAAGTGTTGAGTAATATACCGGAAGAAAAAAATCAGGAAAAAGAGTTAGGTACAAATATTAACTTAGCTGCTCTTTATCCAGAAGACAAAAGCTATTATCGTTTTAGCGGTTCTTTAACGACACCACCGTGTACTGAAGGCGTGGTATGGTTAGTGATGAAACAGCCGATAAAAGCATCAAAAGAATAAATAAAGAAATTTCAACAAGCCTTGGGGCATTCAAACAATCGGCCCGTTCAGCCATTATATGGTCGGTTGATTGTAAACTGATATAAGCTTCAGTATAAAGCGCCAACGGGAGTAGTTGGCGCATTTTCAAATCACATAAAGTGTTTTTTATGGCCTAATTCCTATGTTTCAGGGTTACCATAAAAATGCTTTTCCAGTTGTTTCAATCAATCTTTAGCTATCTGTTAATGTATAAAAGACTAAAGAAGTTCTTTATTAACTGTTTCCATTTTTAAAACATCTTTATGAAAACGAGGAGCAGGTAATGTCATTTTTATCAATAAAACATCGGGGATAAAGAAAGCTCTTTTACTAAAGAAATGAGTTTAACTTAAATTTTCTCGATTTTTATTTAAATAGTAGTTGAATTGAAAAGAGGAGAGGCGAAATGACAGCGTGTCATGCATTGTTTATAAAAGCGGCTTAGTAATGTATAATAAGCATTGCTAAGTTAATTTACGGCTGCGGCCGGAGTTCTAGTAAAAGTGATAATAACTGACTCTATCTTATTTTGTATAATCTTCGGCATTGCTTTAGTCGTAGCTGTAATCTTTGAAATGATATCTGAAAATAATAGTGCTAACGAACTGAATTCAATGGGAGGTCATATGATGAAAAGATTTTCAAAATATATCAGTAAAATGTGTTTTTTTGCAGTAACAGTAACCTTATCAACCTTTCTAGGGCAGCCGTAAGTTAATTTTAACACTATGTACCATCCTGATTAGCTATAGTTCTCATTTTTCCTATGTTGTATTTGTCTTATTAGTCAGCCAGTGACTTAATTTTTTCAAAAAACATCCATTTAATTATTGAATAATGTGTCAATTATACGCTTAGTTAACGAAACGATATATGGGGCTAACTGTTTTAGTGATTCTTTGAATTAGATACTCATATTCCTACACGGTTCTAATGCCAATCATTGCGTTTTCTAAAGTGCTTATCACCTTTTTTATCAGTTGCAGCTTCTGGTAGTGATTTTTGCTTGAAAAGGTCTTTATCTATCATCGCTCATTTATAGTCATAGCCGTCTAGTTATTTAGCCTGACTATTTGGCTTTTCTAAAAATATTTTTCACCTTAAGTGTTTGGGTGACGGAATATAAAATGGGTAAAATAGGAATATTACTGATGATGATAATTTACTGAAATAAAATGCAAAAAGTGGTAGCCATCGGTGGTTAATGAAAATGTTTGTGTTATTAGAGAATAAAAAGGAAAATAGATATTCAGAAAATAAATAAAGGTACCTTAGTATGTTTAAGAAGTTCATGTATATCTTATTATTAACGTCAGGACTGGCTAGCGCTGAAAATCTTAAATTTGATGATTTTTTTCGCGAGAATCAAGACTTGAACACGCCTCTTTTAAAAAAGGTTATCATGGCGCAAGCGATTGGTATATATGAAATAGAAACGGTTCCAGAAAAAGAACTCAGGATATTAAATTTTGATCAGTCAGAACGAGAAAAAAGAGAAATGATCAAAAAACTATTAATTGAGCTTGATCCTAAAAGTTATGAGTATGCTAAAAAAGCGTTGATATTTCTACAAGACCTCTGTGATCAAGGCTATGGCTCAATATACAAGTTAGATGATGAAAATTGCGACATAATTAAAAAGCATAATCAAAAAGCATAACCAATGACGGCAAATAAAACTTTTACGAGAAATAAGCAGCCACTTGTGTATGGGCGTAATAACCTTTCAGAGTTGTTGTTATAGTGTTTTACTATCCTATTGATTTAATTATTTATTAAGTTAAATGATTGTAGTGAAAGCGTTATATCATTATTTGAAATATACAGTTAAAAGTGAATTTAAAATCTCTTGATGCAAAGTCGTGAAGGGACTTCTCCTGTCTTGTGTGTCAAATAAAATAGCTTTTAATAATAAAGGGTTAGGAAAGAAAGAGCGACCTTTTAGGTGGCTTTTTTGTCATTGAAATCCTCTTTCGCTACTCACTTAACCATTCATGAATGGTTTTCTCTCCAACCGCTTCAGGAGCAGTGCTCTTCGAGCAAACTAAGTTGTTTTTGATGACGTTTGTGGTTAGAAAGACATTGTTTCTCATCAATAATGCCTGATAGGCCTAATATTCGTTTCACCTTCAAAACATGAAACGTTAAAAATCTAATTAGATGAGCTGTTTCCAGCTTCCTCTTTGGTTTTTGGTTAGTGGGATTAAATCTACTATGGAGGTACATTGAGTTTATCGGTTGAGATAGGCATCAAGGCGGCTCACTTCGCCATAGCGGTATGAGACAAATTACAGTTCATAGCCCTGCATGCCATTCAAATAAATCAAACATACATTATAACTAGAAATAATTTGATTATTAGCTAGCCAGTTTGTTCGATATCTTAAAAGTTTGATGCGTTTACAGAGAAAAAATTGAAAAATCGCTAATGCGGCATGGGACATGTTCTAGAGGTTGGTGAGTTATCAGCAATAGGTTATGAGAATATGACTGACGATACACTTGGAAAAAGTAAAATCGCTCCCATCATATAACTACATATTTTATAGCGGATAGACAGCCGTTTTGTCATAAGGTTATTGAATGTAGTGAGTTGGAGTGAAAATGAAAAAGTCGGTTTATAAAGCTAGCGGTTTATGGAACGAAAAATCTTTCATAACTCTTTTTATTGCAACAAGTGAAAAAGATGTTCTCTCAACAATCGCATTCTGGGCAAACTTAGATGGCGCCAGAGTCGATGAGTTATCTATCGAGCATTTCTGTTCTGTGCACTGATGACATTAGGATGAAAGAGTTGAGTTATTCATTTAGCTTAATCTCTTTCATCATGAAAAATTAACGGGTAGCAAGAGAATGACTAAAAAATTAGCTCTCAAAGAAGAGAGATAAACCCTATCAGGTTGGTTGTATTTGCTGATGTGGTCTGGTCTATGATGCTAGTTAAGCGAAAGCAAAAATGACTCGCCTCCGAATGGCCGGAGGCGAGGGAATGTTATATTGATAAGTATCAAATACATTATTTGGCAGCTAGCTTGCTAGTTTCGAGAGCTATTTATTCAGAGTAGTGCAGCGTAACGAGTTTTAAATTCCCAGTTATACGCTACGCCAGCCTTACTTTTTCCATTGTCCCAGTTCACTGACCAAGTCATTAAGCCTTTGATGGATAGGTTTTGAGCATCAAGACGTGAAAAAGCGTTATAAACTGCTTGCTTATCGACGACATAACCGCTACCAGCGGCATCATTATTACTTGGTAAGCCAATAACAAATTTTGACGCTGGGATCTTAGTGTAGCCGCGAGTACCCGTTACTAAACTTTCGGTGAGGTAATACAGAAAATCTTCCTTCATGGCGTCGTTATTTTGAGCGAGCCAAGCACCTGTACCAGCTGTTGTTTGATCGACCCAGATACCGTCACCACCTTGGTTATAATATTGCGGTGCGATGAAATCATAATAGCCTTCGAGCGCGGTAATATAGTCAAGATAAGTACCATTAATACGTAAATAAGGAAATTCAGGCGCCATACTAATAATAAAGTTTTTACCTTCTGCCGCATAATGTGCTTTTACTTTTTTCAACGCGGCAGGTAAAACAGTTTTATTATTGGCAGCACCAATGGCAGCCTGTTCTAAATCGATATCCAGACCATCGAAACCGTAGACTTCTACCAAACGGATAATTTCATTAGTCAGCTTGTCTTCATCGCCAGATGTCAACGCGATATGTGCATCTGCGCCACCGAGAGAGATCAACACCGCACGACCTTGGCTATTTAGTACGCCGACTTGACGACGAAATTCGGTGTCAGTCAGATTATAAGGCTTGAAGGTTGGAATGCCTTCTCCCTTCATGAAGGCGACGGCGACAACGTTATATTCTACGGGAATATCAGTTAGATCCATGTTGGTGAATTGGCCTTGTTGATAACCATCACTAGTCCCTGCGGCCCAGTTATGCCAAAAACCCATCATGATTTTTTTATTGGATATATCAGGCATAGTGGCTGCATCATCGACAAGGGATGTATTGGTAATGTCATTTGAGCTCATAGTAACCTCATTATTGTAGGTAAGATTAATTCCACTCGTTCCCAATATTCAATATTGGTAGAACGTAAAGATATAGTGCGAATTTTCTATGAGGCTGTGCTGAAAAATTTTCCTACCAATAATAAATTAAATTCAAACTAGCAATAATACGCTATATTCTAGCGTTTGAGTCGTCATCTAATATTAGAGTAAGCTATCGGCGATAGCGAATATAAGGTCGATTATTTAGATAGTTATAAAATAACAACTTTACTTTTATAATAAATGTTTTTCAAAAGTCATTATTAACAAATAAAGGTGGTTTATGTTCTGCTAGGTAATATATTTTTACTAACAATACTAACAATACTAACAATACTAACAATACTAACAATACTAACAATACTAACTCACTGCCTGAAATTAATGGTTGCTAAAGAAGAAATGATAGAGTCAGCGTGAGTGTTTGAGGGGATAGGGGGATGGAGAGAGGCGAATATACCATTTATGTCCTATTTTTATATTTTGTGAAGCGTAATACTGTTAATATTCAAAAGCATACTCTTCGTATTCCAGTGATTATATTTTATTTCTGATGATAAATTGCTTCTATTTGTTAATGAAGAGGTTATTCACAAGATGATATGGATTGCTTTTACACATAAACAAAAGTATTTATCTAGTAGAGTTTAAATACAAGAGACAAAAGAATTACGGTAGGTGACTATTCTTTTGATAGCTAACTTAGCGAGCCGACTTATGCAACCGATGAAAATCGAAAAATTGGCAGAAGGGCGTGTGTTATTCAAAATTGAAAATTCTTAACGTATTTCTATCTTTTTTGAGGGGATGATATAAGTTTATATAAGGTTCAGTGTTTTTTACCCCTTTATTTTTCTTGCTGAAATGTTTCTATTAAAAATCAACTGGTTATATGTCATTAAAAAATAAAAGGTATTTTCCACAAAATCAGATGTAATATATTGTTGAACTTAGATTTTTTGCTGATAATTTATAGTGCACTGCCGTATAGGCAGCTTAGAAAGTTTATTCGTCAAACGCTCAGTCAAAATAATAGTGCACTGCCGTATAGGCAGCTTAGAAAACTAGTTCATGCAAGTTGGGATTTTACTATTCGTGCACTGCCGTATAGGCAGCTTAGAAATCGCTCATTGAAGTATTTTGTGCCAGTATAGTGTGCACTGCCGTATAGGCAGCTTAGAAAATACATAAACCCCATCGCTAAAGTAATAATCGGTGCACTGCCGTATAGGCAGCTTAGAAACTTTTAGCGTATGTGATCGGTGACATACCCGAGTGCACTGCCGTATAGGCAGCTTAGAAATAACGTTTGGCATTGAGCCTGACTACGACAAGGTGCACTGCCGTATAGGCAGCTTAGAAAAAACCAGTTCTGCCCCGCATTCGCCGCAGCTGGTGCACTGCCGTATAGGCAGCTTAGAAATGTGACCTACGGTTTAGAAGGCCGTAGGTCACTAGTGTGCGATTATATCAGTGGCTCAAAATCCACTTATCACTATATGCCTGCAATACTGTAAAAATTATTATCTGTTAGTCTTAATACAACATATAAGTTATTTTTATGATATGGATTGGGATCTGCTTCCCAAAATTACCTTATACACTATGAAATTAAAGGCGTAACGGTAGACGCAGCCTAAGTTAAATTGTATTAATATAGCAAGATGGCTTATCAAAACAAACGGAAGGTTGGCTTATCATGGATGATCTCTCTCCATCAGATTTAAAAACAATCCTTCATTCTAAACGTGCCAATATGTATTACTTGGAGCATTGCCGAGTGATGCAAAAAGAGGGGCGAGTTCTCTATTTTACTGAAGCAAAAAATGAAAATCTTTACTTTAATATTCCGATAGCGAACACAACGGTTTTACTATTAGGAACCGGCACCTCTATTACTCAAGCGGCGATGAGAATGTTATCACAAGCAGGGGTACTGGTGGGGTTCTGCGGCGGTGGTGGAACGCCTTTATATATGGCTACCGAAGTTGAGTGGTTTACACCACAAAGCGAATATCGGCCAACGGAATATTTACAAGGTTGGATGAGCTTTTGGTTTGATGAACAGAAACGCTTATCCGCTGCGAAAACGTTACAGTGTTCACGTATTAACTATTTACAGAAAATATGGCAAAACTCTCGGGAACTGAAAAGCGAAGGGTTTATTTATGACGACACAGTTATTCAAAACGCATTAAAAACCTTTCAAACGCGAACTGATGAAGCCAATGACACACAAATATTATTATTAATCGAAGCACAGTTGACTAAAGTGCTATATAAATATGCGGCAAATAATACTGGGCAAAACAATTTTACCCGTCAGCATCAAGCAATAGATAAAGCGAATACTTTTTTAAACCATGGTAATTATTTAGCGTACGGTTTAGCTGCAAGCTGTTTATGGGTTCTGGGGATCCCTCATGGCTTTGCAGTGATGCATGGAAAAACGCGCCGTGGTGCGTTAATATTTGATATTGCAGATTTAATTAAAGATGCCATTGTACTGCCATGGGCATTTATTTGCGCTAAAGAAGGGGCTACAGAACAAGAATTTCGTCAGCAAATTTTACAGTCTTTTATTGATAATCACGCTTTAGATTTTCTGTTTGATACCGTTAAAGCTATTGCATTACAAGCGGGGTCACAGCAACACATACAAAGGTCAGAATTATGATGGTGACTTTTGTTTCACAATGTGAAAAACATGCTTTAAAAAGAACTCGGCGTGTATTAGACGCATTTGCCAATCGTATTGGCGATAATACATGGCAAACGCTTATTACGGAGGAAGGGTTACTTACCGTAAAAAAAAATGTTGAAGCAAAGCGCGAGTCGCAGTACTGCTGTCAGTTGTCACTGGATACGCTCTCGCTCACGTTCGCAACTTCTCTGGATTGTTGGAAATCGAAATAAATTTAATTCACAAGGATATGTGCCAGTAAATCGCACTGAAAAATCATTTTTGGGGCGAGAAGATGAAAATGATTGGAAATACCTTTCTTTAATTAGTACTTTTGCAAAATTAGCCGCTTTATTTCATGACTGGGGTAAAGCATCACGCTTATTTCAAGATAAGCTCAATCCTGCAATTAAAACGACATTTAAAGGTGACCCTGTTCGTCATGAATGGGTATCCACAATATTGTTTAGTTTATTAGTTAAAAACCAAGGGGGTGAGAGCGATGAGCAATGGCTTGAAACCCTCATTAAGAATGAATGGGATGAACTGCAATTACAGCAAGGGGCAACTGAAAATTATTTATTACAATCACCGTTGGCTAATTTGCCTGATGCCGCAGCTTTGCTAGCATGGTTGATATTATCTCATCATCGGTTGCCTTTTCTTGATGAACAAGAACTTAAAAATTGGCAAGACATAGCGCTTAATACACATAATCAGTTACTAACTGAAATAAGGCAAAATTGGGGTTATGAAAATAATGATGATATATCTCAATTTCAACGACGTATTAAGATGTGTTTTGAGTTCCCTAATGGCTTATTAAGTCACTCGACTGTTTGGATTCGCACCGTTCAGAAAGTCGCAAATGAGCTAAAAAATCAATTACCGTTATTTCGACAAGCAATGACCGATGGAAGTTGGAGAGTGATTGCCCATCATGCGCGCCTTTGCTTAATGTTGGGGGATCATAATTACTCATCCAAAGGGAATGATCCTCAATGGCGCAGTGAGATAGCGCTATATGCTAATACCCATAAAATTAATCATATCCCCCAATTTAAACAAAAACTTGATGAACATCTGGTGAAAGTAGCAGAAATAGCCGGTGATATTGCAGAAACGTTACCTTATTTTGAAAGCGAGCCATCTCCTGTCAGTGATATTCCTCAGTTAGCTTATGATAAAAACAGTAAAGGGAAATTTAGCTGGCAAGAAGATGCAGTTAATTCAATCTATCAATATCGTAAAAAGCGCGATGATGAGATAAAAGGTTATTTTATTGTCAATATGGCGAGTACTGGCTGTGGTAAAACACGCGCGAATGTCAAAATTATGCAAGCGTTATCAGAAGATAAGCAAAGTTTTCGGTTTATTTTGGCGCTGGGGCTACGTACGTTAGCATTACAAACAGGGGATGAATATAAAGATAAAAATAGTATTGGGTTAAATGAGGGGGATATTGCGGTTTTAATTGGCTCTAAAGCGGTCGCTCAGTTACACCAACAAGCAAAAGAGAATGACGATAACTTAAAAGCCGATGATCAAGATTCATCGCCGCAGCTTAATACCAACTCGAATAACTTATTGCCTTATCAAACCGGTTCTGAATCACAAGAAATGTTGTTCGATGAAAATGAAGAAGAGCTGAGATGGGCAGAAGATAAATGGCAGGGAGTTCTCCCTGAGGAACTGTTATCAACGGTGCTTACTAGAGCAAAAGATCGGGCTCTACTCTATGCACCTGTTTTAGCTTGTACTATTGACCATATCATGGGAGCCACTGAAACAGTTCGTGGAGGTCGCTACATTTTACCTTGTTTGCGGTTAATGTCTTCAGACCTTGTCATTGATGAAGTGGATGACTTTACTGATAGTGACTCGATAGCCGTAGCGCGTCTTATCTATATGGCTGGACTATTAGGGCGTAAAGTCATGATCTCCTCTGCTACGATAACCCCAGATACTGCGTTAGCTTACTTTCATGCGTATCAGTCTGGGTGGTATGCCTATGCTAAAAGCCGTCAACAGCCCTTAGAGGTTGGTTGTCTATGGGTGGATGAAGGTGAATACGACTCAATAAAAGATAAATGTCAATCTTCAACCTTGGCGGCGACATTAGTCGCTAATGATGACAATACGCCTTATTTATACCAGCAGTACCATGACAAGTTTATTAAGAGAAGAGTCAATGTGTTAGCGCAACAGCCTGCACGTCGTAAAGCATTAATAGTACCTACACCGAAGGATAATACTCAAGATAGTCAACAATGTTATTTTAATCACATCCTCAATGCAGCATTAGCTCAACATGACCAGCATGCCTTTCTCGATAAACGTACGGGTATTCAAGTTTCATTTGGTGTGATACGTGTTGCGAATATTTTACCTTGCGTTGATTTAACACGTTTCTTACTTGAATGTGCATGTCCTGAAGGTGTTGAAATTCGCACCATGGCTTATCACAGCCAGCAAGTTCTTTTACTACGTCATGAGCAGGAGCAACATTTAGATAGCGTTTTAAAACGTAAAGAGCAGGTCGGAGAAGAGGCGAATGCTCTCAATAATCCAATTATTCGCCAGCATCTAGAAAATGTGAGCATAGAAGGGAAAGCTCAGCATTTGCTATTTATTTTAGTTGCAACTCCGGTGGAAGAAGTAGGGCGTGACCATGACTTTGATTGGGCAGTTGTAGAGCCATCATCTTATCGTTCTGTTATTCAAATGGCAGGGCGTGTTCGCCGACATCGAGAAGGCGAAGTTCAGCAGCCTAACATCGCATTACTACAATACAACAAGAAAGGGTTTGAAGGTGGGATAGATAATCCTTTTTCTCGCCCTGGCTATGAAAATAATCATATTGGACTTGGCTTATCTACTCATAACCTTTGTGATCTTGTTGATGAGCAACAGTTACTCAAATCAGTTGATGCGACACCACGGATACAACAGCAAACTAATTATGAAAATAAAAAGCACAGGGATCTAGCTTGTCTAGAGCATGCGGCAATCAAGTATACACTTAAAACTGAATATATTTTCCCTCCTAAACAGGTAGAAAAACCGGTGGCTACAAAAAGACGGTCGCAAAGTAAAAATTATCATACGTTACCCCGTAATGCGGCATCGCATATTTGGGGATACACCCATGGTTGCTGGTGGATGACCGCAGTGTCCCAGCAACTCGCCTCTTTTCGAAGTCAAATGCCATCTTTTCGGCTTGTTTTGGAAATATCACCAAAAGGCACAATACAATTTAGTGAATATACTCGAGAAAGTGGGTGGATATCGGTAGGGCCTCAAAATGGCATCTATTACAACAAATTTCCTGAGTCGATAAAAAAACGATTATGGTTGGTTCGGGACTATGAACAATCCATTCAATCGCAGGGAATAGATGGGAAACAAGCGACTTCACTGTCACGGTTTTATGGTGAGTTAACATTTTTAAAACAGCAGAATAGAGATGTTATCTATCATTATGATGACCAAATGGGGATCTATCCGGTAATAAGATAATGAAGATAAAAGATACCTTTTGATCATTCGAGGTTGGACGGTGATGTAAATCTAAAAGCGTTATATAGATGATAAATAATTACATTTAACTGAATGAAATTAGTCGATGTAGATAGATGAAAACCATGGTGGTTATGTTATTTGTGGTATGAAGAGTCAATGTTTTGTTCAGCTAGATTAATGTATAAGTTTAGTCACAAGGACCCTAGATATGTTAGATCCAGCAATAGAGGCCTTTTTTGAAGAACGTAAAGAAGGTTGGCTTAAAAAGACTTTAAAGGCATCAATGAGTGAGGATGAGGTTAGTCAAATAAAGCAGAAGTGTGAGGAGGTATTTGCGCTATCACAGTGGTTACCAAATGCTGCAAAACGTGCTGGACAGATATCACTTTCGACTCATCCTTGTACTTTCAGCCATCCAAGCGCCCGTAAAAACAAAAATGGCTCTGTGAGTGCAATCATTGCTAATGCAAAGGCCGCTAATGACGGTTTTTTACGTTCAGGTAATGTGGAAGTCGAACCCGATGCATTAGGCAATGCTGCTGCATTAGATGTTTATAAGTTCTTGACCTTACAAATGTATGATGGAAAAACACTGTTGGCACATATTGAAGCAGAAACTTCACTTGCTAAATCGTTGCTTACTTTCGAGGGGATGCCTTACGAACAATTAAGAGAAGGTTTTTTAGCAATGAGTGCAGCAGATGATTCAGTTGTGACAAGTTCAAAAATTAAACAGGTTTATTTTCCTGTTTGGACGGATGAAGATGATTACCATCTACTCTCACCTTTGACGCCTTCTGGATTATTATTTGAAATGCGTCGTCGTATTGATGATATTCGTTTTTCAGAGCAAACCAAGGAGCTGCGGGAATTAAAACGTAAAAGGGAATATAGTGAGATTGGCTTCAAAGAAATCTATGGGATCACCACGATCGGCTTTGGCGGTACTAAGCCACAAAATATTTCCGTTTTAAATAACCAAAATGCAGGGAAAGCGCATCTATTGCCTTCTTTGCCTCCGGTATTAAATATTCGCGAAACGCGCTTGCCTAAAACTAATTTCTTTACTGATGTGATAAACCCATGGCATAGCAAGGAAACATTTCAAGCATTTCACGGATTAATCACACTTCCTAAAGAAAAAAGAAATAGCGACTTTGCTGAATATCGTGATAACCGAATTCAAGAATATGTGGATTATATCATCGTCATGATGTGGAAAATTCGCCGTATATTAGAACAAGAAAAAGTCGTTCTTCCTGTGAATATTGCGAAGTACCAACAAATCTGGCTATTCCCTGATACTGAAGAGCAACGAAATAATATGGAGGATTGGCTTGAAATATTAATTCCTGAAATCGCTCGTCAATTTATAGCAGGCTATAAGGTTGTTAATGGCAAGAAAGCATTATTCTTAGGTAATGATGAGTTTAATTTCATTAAGGATCTTGTTGCGAAAAATAAGGAGCTGCTGAGATGAACAAGCCAATGAATTTACTGAAGCTCCCACATTTGAAAGTGCACAATGCCAACGCATTATCAAGCCCATTTACAATCGGATTTCCTGCAATGACTGCGTGGCTAGGGTTTATGCATGCATTGGAACTTAAATTAAGAAAAATTGGTTTTTCGGCGTTAGAGTTTGAATCAATCGCTGTGATTAGTCACGAGTGTAATTTACAGACATATCGTGGTCGTGATGACTTTGTGAATTCAATTATAGGAACGGGTAATCCTCTGGATAAAGAGGGTAACCGCTCTGCATTTATTGAAGAAGCGCGCTGCCATTTAGATGTTTCATTGGTGATTCACTTTTCTGATGCTGATAACGAGCAAGGTGACGTGTTATTAGATACCGCCAATGTACATCGTGTTACTGAAATTCTTTCTACTATGAAGTTAGCGGGTGGAGATATTTTATCGGCTAAAAAGCCTGAAATATATTATTTACCTGCCAATGATAGGGACGGTAGTTATAAGCGTAAATTACTCAATAGCTTAATGCCTGGTTATGCCTTGGTTGAACGTAGGGATTTAATGGTGGCTTCAATGGAGGAGGGGCAAGATGCAATGGATGCACTATTGGATTATGTGACAGTTAATAACCAATGTATTGAAATAGAAAGTAAAAACGAATCAAAAGATAAGTCGTTTGAATGGAAAACACAACGTAAAACGAATGGTTGGATTGTTCCCATCGCGACGGGTTATCAAGGTATTTCCTCTTTAGGCATCGCTAAAAATCAGCGTGACCCCAATGTTCCCCATCGGTTTGCAGAAAGCGTTGTAACGCTAGGACAATTTGTCATGGTAAACAAAATTGGCCATCTAAATGAAATGCTGTGGGAATATCACACTGATTTAGAAAATAATCTCTATTTATGTCAACAAGTTGAATCTCAATATTTTACGCGCGGAGAGTAAAAATGGCAAAGAATAATGATGTAGCATCCGTATTGGCATTTGAAAAAAAATTGGTTCCATCGGACGGGTATTTTTATGGTACGAATTGGGAAAATAGAACGGAGTGTATACCGCTTGCTTTGCAAGAAAAATCGGTCCGAGGAACAATCTCAAATCGTCTCAAAGGCCCTGTCAAAAACGATCCGCTAAAATTAAATGCTGAAGTTGAAAAGGCGAACTTACAAACGGTCGATGCTTGTGCATTAGGTACACAGCAAGATACCTTAAAACATCAATTCACCTTGAAAATCTTAGGTGGGGTAGAAACGCCATCCGCTTGTAATAACGCACTGTTTAAAGAAAGCTACACAAAAGCGGCAAAAGAATATATTGAAAAAGAAGGCTTCCGTGAACTTGGCCGCCGTTATGCCCATAATATTGCGAATGCACGTTTTTTATGGCGCAACCGAGTCGGCGCTGAAAAAATAGAGGTTGAGGTAAAAATCTTGAGTGAAGGTCTCGAGCAACAATGGACTTTTGATGCAACGCAATACAGCATTCGTAGCTTTGACCAGCAAGATGAAAAGGTGAATGAACTCGGCGCTAAAATTGCTGCTGCCTTAGCAAACAGTGAGGGAGCATTACTTCTTGAAATAACAACTTATACTCTGTTAGGCCAATCTCAAGAAGTTTATCCCAGTGAAGAGTTGGTATTAGATAAAGGTAAAGGGAGTAAAAGTAAAATTCTTTACCATGTGAATGGGCATGCCGCAATGCACTCACAAAAGATAGGTAATGCATTACGTTCCATTGATACTTGGTATCCCGATTATCATGATGACGTGAATAGTGGTGGTGCTATCGCTATTGAACCTTATGGAGCGGTGACTAATCTTGGTCGGGCTTATCGAACACCAGGAGCAAAACAAGATTTTTATACTCATTTTGATAAATGGGCTCGTGGTGAAAAGTTGGCACGCATTGAAGATGAACACTATGTTATGGCGGTATTAGTGCGTGGTGGTGTCTTTGGCGAAAGTGACAAATAAGGTGAACTATGAACTATTATCAGGAGATTACACTACTACCTGATTCGACGATACCGTTGGACTTTCTATGGCAAAGGGTTTACCAACAAATACATATCGCATTGGTAGAAAATAAGTCTGAAACGGGTCATAGTGAGGTTGCTGTTGCTTTTCCTGAATATGGAAGTGTCGGGTTTCGTTTAGGTAAAAAGATACGATTGATGGCAAATACAGAAGCTATGCTTGCCCAGCTCAATGTCAATCATTGGCTAGCACGGTTATCTGATTATGTGCATGTTAAGTCGATTCTGACAGTACCAGAAAATGCCATACCAGTCAGTTATGTACGACAACATGTGAAAGGTAAAAAACGGACTGAACTGGATATACAAAAGAAAGCGCAATTTCTCTCAATAAAATCGGGGCAGCCTGCGGAAGTTTGCTTACATGTGTTGAGGAAAAATCAGGTTAATGAATTTAGTCGATTGCCTTTTATCTGGATGGAGAGTCAACAGAGTAAATCTAAATATGAAGGAGCAATTCATCGCCCGTTTCCGTTATTTATTCGCTGTATTTCTGCGGGAAAAGCACAATTAGGTGGGTTTAACTGTTATGGATTAAGTCAGCAAGTCGGAAGAGATGTTGAGTTAGCGACAGTTCCTCATTTTTAACCTTATTATTTTGCTCTTTAAAAATAAAATTATAAAACAATGAGTTACAATTAACGGTAAAAAGAAGGTATTTTCTCTAAAATATCACTAACTGTTTGTTGTAACTTATTTTTTATTTGATAAGCTCGCGTTCACTGCCGTATAGGCAGCTTAGAAATTCTTCATTCTGTACTCGCTCAATGCCAGTAAGTTCACTGCCGTATAGGCAGCTTAGAAAATCGGAAAAAAATTAAAAGAAATCATTGATAAGTTCACTGCCGTATAGGCAGCTTAGAAAACTCTGAAACAGTACCGTTTACAGATAGTGACGTTCACTGCCGTATAGGCAGCTTAGAAATATCTTTATTGGTATTTCTGGTTTCCTTGTTAGTTCACTGCCGTATAGGCAGCTTAGAAATGTATAACTCTCTCTTGAACCATAAGCATTACGTTCACTGCCGTATAGGCAGCTTAGAAAGAGCAAAAAGATATATAGGCGAGTATATTAAAGTTCACTGCCGTATAGGCAGCTTAGAAAAGAGTTCTGCTGATGCGCGGATCCTAAGAAAAGTTCACTGCCGTATAGGCAGCTTAGAAAAAGAGCCATCGCAGCACCACCCATCGCCAATGGTTCACTGCCGTATAGGCAGCTTAGAAACTAAGGCTTCTGCAATTGCAGCGATGCTATCAGTTCACTGCCGTATAGGCAGCTTAGAAAGCAATATGTGCTCGCCGCCGGCGATGTCAATAGTTCACTGCCGTATAGGCAGCTTAGAAAAATGAATTTTTACGCAAAACCGCTAAGAATGTGTTCACTGCCGTATAAACAGCTTAGAAAGCGCTAGGGCGGCACAGAGGCACAACTTAGGTGTTCACTGCCGTGTAGGCAGCTTAGAAATGGCTTTTTATGAGCCAATGGTAACCAAAACGATCCACTGCCGTATAGGTAGCTTGTTGGTGTTTTAAATAAGTGAAATATACCATAATCATAAAAATGGGAATTTATAGTCGCTAGTGTTGTTTGTGAGATATCATCCCATTAATAGTTAAAGCTGAAGATAATATATCAAAAGAATCTATCAATAGAGCAGTAAATAATACTGCACATCAAATACGTAACCTAATAAATAGAATGATATTATTTAATAATAGTCAAATTTACGTTTTAGTTGTTATGATTTAGATAATGTTTAGCGTATTTGTAAATATTCGCTAAATAACATTGCTATTGATATAAATAGTAAAAAATAGCCCCAAGATATATTGGGGCGAAGCTTAAAATCAGCATTACAGGGAAAATCCAGTAATCAATGCATTCTCTCGTAGGGGGAGAATGTGATAAGTATAGTACAGTAGTTTTAATTAATTGCATAACAAGAATATGTTACCAAATACTGAATGGAATGTACTGTTTTGAACTATTTTAGTGAATGAAAGACAATGTTATTGATAAGGTAATATAAATAAAAAAGATAATTTAATTTACACTTTTAAAGTGTTTGGTATATTAAGAGCAATATATGATCAGAGGAGACGAAATCCTTGATGAAATAAACGGTTATCACGATTTACTCTTTCGTTTATATTGTTAGTATATAGTGGTGGGGGCAGTTTCTGTAGCAGAGCATGATATCAAAGAAACTGTAGAGATTATCTCGTCATAGGTGTTGGTTTCCATGAAGGTGTTCGTTGTATTCTTAGGAGGATTGTTATTTTCATCCTTAGCATTTTCATCTGTCAATTCTGTTATGCTTCTTGGGGATGATTACCGCTACAATTTAGTTAATGCGTTCCCGAACAAAAAATTTGTGGCACCTAAAGTTAGTAATTCGCTAATTCAAGATGTTAAACAGGCATTTAGCCAAGAAAGTATCATCCTAGTTGTTAATATGGCTGATGGACCTACTCAAAAACTTAGAGAATCAATTTTAGTTGCAAGGCAATCAGGTCATAACTCTGTCCAAATCTACTTTCACGGTAAACATCTACCAAAAGAAATGCTGGATGACAAAGATTTTCAGCAACTTATGTCATTAGTTATTGAGGAAGTGAACGAATTATTAAACTTATATGATATGCAAGTAACCGCAGTTTATCATGATTGGTTAGATGATTCGTTTGAAAAATTTCTATCCCAGAAAAATACGGTGGAGAGAGTTCTACCAGAAAAAGCGATATTAATGAATCAAATCTATAGCCACGCCTATATCTTCAGTAAAGAAGAAGCGGCAAGTAATGACGCTATTATGGATGGAACAGTTATCGAATTTGCTTGTCAGGATGTCATAAGCAGTGGCACCGTACGAGTGCAAGAGCCTATTCAGCGAGGTGAGACTTATTCAAACATTATACTACAATTAGAAAATCCAACACTTATTCCAATTTATGCACGTTGCTTAGGGACATTAAATAATAAATTAAGTATGGCTTTCATTACGATTTCTAAAAATGATATTTAAAGCGCGTTAGTCTTTGTTAAAGATATTTAAACAAGGTTAGTCTGATTTTATGTGACTAAATTTGGGTGTGTCAATTGTAGGGTAATAGGCTAACGTAATCAGCACAAAATGATATTGTTAGTCTTATTGATATATTCACTTTATAAATCAGACTTGGTTAGCTGCCGATTTTAGAGTAAATGACTGCATTAATGTACTATGTCAGGGTTATGGATGATAATATTCTTTAATTAGGGCTTTATTCTAGGAATATTACCTATAGAGGCAAGGTCTATTGAGGTGTATTTTGGATGCTACAGCGTCAATGAGGGTATCATCATGAATAAAATGACTAAATTGTCAGGCCTATTGATTTTAGCGACAAGCTTATCATTAGCGCCGTACGTCTCTTACGCGGAGCCAAATGGTGGCCAAGGTCATGGACAAAATAAAGAGCACCCTAAAAATAAAGGAAATAAGAGTAATCAGGGGAACGGTAAAGATAAAAGGCATGATGCTTCTTCAGATAAAAATAATACCTTATCAGTGGCGTTGACATACAATGAAGCGAGAGCATTGGCTTTAGATAGTGGTATTACAGGTTATAATGCCTTACCGCCGGGTATCGCCAAAAATTTCGCAAGAGGTAAACCATTGCCTCCGGGAATTGCTAAGAAAGCCGTTCCTCAATCCATGCTACTTCAATTGCCACATTATCCAGGATATGAATGGAATATTGTAGGTAATGACTTAGTATTAATAGCGTTGAGTACAGCAATCGTGACTACAATTATTAATGATGTTTTTGATTAATTAACTTTAAATAGTGGGTTAGCGATTCAATAATTATTTTATGGCCCCCGTTTAATTTAGATAAATTAAATGGGGGCTTTATTGTTTTCAATATGCCTTAGGCATACGTCTTGGTGACTCAGTGATTAAACACGCAGAAATCTAATTAAAGCGAGAGATAAATAGCCACTATTGGTTTTTTAGATAAACACTCTTAAATGGATACTACGATTAATACTCGCTTATTGGACTCTTAGTGATAAAGATAATGTCTATTACTTTTCATCTTTATTTTTTTCTAACCACTTTTGCATTTGCTCTATTTCTGGGCCTTGGGCATTAATGATTTGTTCTGCGAGTTTTTTCATTTCAGGATCTGTACCATATTTTAGTTCAATTTTAGCCATCTCTATTGCCCCTAAATGGTGAGCGATCATGCCTTGAGCAAAGGCGACATCTGCATTTTGTTCATTCATGCTTTTGGCCATATCTGAATGCATTTTATCCATAGATTGGTTTAACTCCTTCTGCATTTCATTTGTTGTTGAAGAAGACATATGCATTGAATGACCTGAGTTAGCGAAAGCACTCAATGAAACGCTAGCGGCAATAAGTGTGGCGATAGGAAGTATTTTTTTCATGGTAATGTCCTTATGAAATGATAGATTAAACGGAAGTAACCATAAAGCTTCCCCTAAGGTTAAGGTCAATTGGCCCTATAGCAAATTTAACTTATTTTACATATGAATTGATTGTGAATTTTTAATTCGATATAGGGTGGTGAAGATAGCGGATTGTTTAATGTGGGTTTTGCTGAGAAGAGCGATACAATGGCATTGATAATGCTGGGCTTATTGCGGTACAAAAAAGCCAATCAGCGGGTGCTCCCCCTGTTGGCTTTAATCGTCTGGCGCTATTTGAGGTTGAATTTAGATCGCTGATACTAATAGTAAAGGGCTAGAGTCATCAATCTGTCACTGTAGATATTTTTTCACTGATATAATTAATCGTTGAAACACCTTTTTCACACGCTGTTTCTTTGAGTGCAGAAGGGGCTTTTTCTGCTGATTTTTTTAAATTATTTAATTGTTTAATATAGGTCTCAGCACCAGCAATTGTTGGGTTTGCTGTTAAATATTCAGTTATTGAGTCTATATTTTGGTAGAAATAGGCACACTGACTTTGGCCAGGTTGAATTGTATCGATGCGCTTTAGCCCCTCAGGAATTAATTTGGCTGTATTATCTTTAATTAATTCAGCATATTGACCATTTTTTATTTGTGCAACCGTTGTATCAATTTTGCCTTTTAAGTTAAAAAATAGTGTTGCCATCACGATAATAGCGATAAGTAAAACGAGATTGATGAAGAGGCTAATGGGTAGTAAATATTTTTTCATTATATTCCCTTAAAAATTATTACTATAGCAGAGGTGTTTGTTTTCCTATTACTCATAATATAACATCTACCTTTAATGACAGTGAAATAAAATAGGTAAATATTTGTAACCTTATATCTTAATTATGCGAGTAAACCGAAGGCTTTTTATGGTCGAGAAACGGCTAGAAAAGAGATAACTTTTTACGATAAAAGAAGATACTCAACTAGGTAATATCTGTCGCTCAACTTTATTGAGAACCGCTACGGGGTTGCATAAAGTGTAAAAATTTCATGTTAATTTTTCAGCATGTAGGGCGACATTGACCGTATTTTCTGTACCTTCAAAGCGCTGTGGTTGATGCGTTATGTTATCCATCAAACGATGTGACATGTTTTAGCGGTTATATTCCTTTTAGATCTTTATTTAGAATATTGTAATCTGACAAACAAAAATAACTTTAAAATAAAGGTTATTTATGTGGTGTTACTTTGGGGCAGTATAAATGATGATTATTTTAAACGATTTTTCATCTTTCAGTATTGAGAACGTTTAAAGTGAATCTAAACAACCCATTTTTACTCTTATAATATCTTGATTAATTTAAGTTTTAACATATACCAGCTATTTTAAACGAACCACATTAGGCTGTGTAACATACAGAAAAGCTAAAAATCCATCAATTAAGTAAAATAGAGTGAGACTATAAGACTCACTCTATGGTGTGATCATCAGAAATCGTTGTAGATGAATAACGTTAATAATAAATGATTAAAATAACTTTTTCTGAGGAGGCCCAGAGAAATTCATTTTACCAATATTTTCCATTAAAACCTCGATAACAACAGGTTGTTTTAAGTCGACGGCAAGCTGTAAAGTTGACTTAAAATCGTCTGCTTTATCAATAGTTAATGCTTTAATTCCCATTGATTCGGCTAATCGAGTGAATGAAGGTGTCAGTAGGTCATTATAATATTGGCGGTCAGCAAAATATTTTTCTTGGATCCCGCGCATAACACCGTATCCATGATCGTTCATGATAATTAAGACAATGGGTAATTGTTCTTGGGCCATGGTGGCGAGTTCACCGACACCTAACATCAAACCACCATCACCGACTAAACCAATAACTGGAATTTGTGGGTTGGCTTTGGCACTGCCAATCGCCATGGCTAAACCAAGGCCTATAGCTCCAGCTAACGAATGTATATTATGCCGTGGTTGAGTGGCCTTTAATAATCGGCTCCCCCATAAACTACCCGAAACTGTAATATCTCGAACAAAGATACCTTGAGTCGGTAAGGCGTGTTCGACGGCATCACTGAGTTGGCTGTAGGGGCCACACTGTTCTCTAAGTTGTTGTTCTGCTAAATGAGTCGCCTCTTGTACTTGTTGTCGCCATTGCGGTGAAATCACACTATTCGCTTTTTCAAGTCTTTCAGCCAATGCACTTAGAATGCTGTGGCAATCCGCGGTAACGACAAGGTCTGCACTATAGTTGCGATTGGTCGCTTGAGGATCAATATCAATTTGAATTAAAGGTTGCGGTAATGGCAATGACCAGGTTTTGGTTTCATTGCTGCGTAATCGTGAACCTGCAACGAGTGTGATATCACAAGTGCGCATTAATTTATCAATTGAATCCGCATTATGGAAAGCCCGTAAACTGAATGGATGGTCATCAGATAAAATGCCTCGACCATGGGTACTACTTATCACGGCGACGCCTAAATCGGCTAGTTTTTTAACCGCTGCTGAAGCATGGAGAGCGCCGCCTCCAATCCATAATAAAGGGCGTTGTGCATGTTGTAATCTTTGCCAAATCGCATCAACTTGATCTGTGGTTGCGGTGGGTAGCGGTTGAGTGGTCAGGGGAGTACTGAGTATTGATAAGGGAACGGGGGTATTTTGAATATCAATAGGAATTTCGATAGAAACAGGTCCGCAAGGGATGGTTTGAGCCACTTGAATCGCTTTATGCAAAATTGCGACTGCTTGGGCAGCGCTGTGAACACGAAAAGCCTGTTTAGAACTGGCTCTTAAAAAACCGAGTTGATCACGTGTTTCATGAATAAAGCCAGCATCCATGTCGAGATAGGCTTTTTCAACTTGCCCAGTTATGTGAATGAGTGGTGAGCACGCGTTCATTGCTTCAATCATCGAGCCTACAGCATTCCCCGCACCCGCACCTGTGCTGGTTAAGGCAACGCCTAATCCTGTAAAGCGGCTATGTGCATCAGCCATGGTAACGGCTCCCGCTTCCCCACGACTAGGTGTGAAATCAATAAGGCCTCGTCGACCAATGGCATCGGCAATGGGGAGATTGTGGATTGAGATAACGCCATAAACAGTGCTAACTTGATATTGTTCTAATGTTCTGGCGATCGCCTCGCCAACCGTGATTGTCTCATGCATAGTGTTCTCCTTAAGAATTTGATAACCAATTAACAGCGACGTGTGTAGGGCTGCATATCAATGGTCATTTATTCACACCAACGGTTTGGTTGTGGGTTTAGTGCCAGAAAAATACTTTTTTGTTGCATATAAGCTTTTAGGCTTTCTAAGCCTTTTTCTCTACCGAGTCCGCTCTCTTTGAACCCACCAAAAGGTGTTGAAATGGAGAAAACTTTGTAGGTGTTGATCCAAACGGTGCCAACATCTAATGCATCCGCGAGTTTAAATGCACGTGTATAGTCTTTAGTCCAAATACCTGCTGCGAGGCCATAAAGTGAGTCGTTGGCTTCTTCTATCAACTCCGCTTCATTATCAAAAGGGATCACGACTAATACAGGACCAAATATTTCTTCTTGGCATACAGAAGCTTGATTATTTAGTCCTTCAATAATGGTCGGTAAGAAATAATTACCTTCTTGTAAGTGAGGGTCTTGAGGTATTGTTCCGCCCAAGCGGATACTACCGCCTTCTGTTATTGCTTGAGCGACATAGCGCATTACACTTTCTCGATGCGCTGGTGATATTAATGGGCCAACATGCACACGCTCTTGACGGGGGTCGCCAATAATTAATTGTTGTGTGAGTGCAGTTAACTTTTCTAAAAACGGTTGATAAATTGCACGTGAAACAAAGAGTCGAGAGCCTGCGATACATGCTTGACCCATCGAGCTAAAGATGCCGTAGCAAACACCACGTGCAGCAAGATCGAGATCCGCATCTTCTAAGACGATGGTAGGTGATTTGCCTCCAAGCTCTAATGAGGTGGTGATCAATTTGTCAGCAGCGATATGAGCGAGTTGTCTGCCGGTATTGGTACCACCAGTAAAGGATATCTTTCTGACTAATGGATGACGAACAAGGGCATCACCCACAACAGAGCCTTTACCGGGCAACACGCTGAGTAGCCCTGAGGGCAATCCGGCTTCTTCAAATAATTCGGCTAGTTTTAACGAAATTAATGGGGTTGCTTCCGCTGGTTTTAATATCACCGCATTTCCCGCCGCTATTGCTGGAGCAATTTTTTGCATATCACTGGCAATAGGGGAGTTCCATGGGGTTATCGCAGCGATGACGCCAAGAGGTTGGTAGGTACTTAATGTCATCATATCAGGTTGGCGGCGAGGGGGTAATTCGCCACCACTGACCTCACAAACGGCGGCAAAATAGCGCGCTGTTGCCGCTGCACTCATTACTAAGCCACGGGCTTCTGCCCATGGTTTACCGTTATCGAGAGTTTGTAAACGTACTAATTCCTCAGCGCGTTCTTCAATGAGTGCACTGACTTTCAGCAGAATTGCGGCTCGCTGGTGGGCGGGCATATAGCGCCAAGCGGGGTCACGCCATGCGTTATCTGCGGCGAGAACAGCCTCTTCAACATCGTCTAAACTGGCGCTGTTAAGTGTTGCAACAATATGTTGATCACCAGGGAAACGTGAATGCATTTCGTGACCACGGCCTAGTTGCCATTTTCCCCCGACAAAGATATCGATTTTTTTCATGGTCCTACTCCAGTCAGATAATGGCTTTTTGTTCTGCAATGCGACGACAAATTTCGACGGCGCTTAATGCTGATAACAAAGATGTTTTGGCATTTAAAGGCAGCGGATTACCGTTTAGTTCGATACAAAAATGGCCGAAATCCCCCGAGACATCGATGCGATGACTATTTTGGGTGGTGATTGGATCAACCATTAACTCAACTTTAGTCTCATCCATGCCAATACCATAAAGAGCGACAGTTGCTGCGACATTGGCATTGGCAGGAAATTTCAACGCCGCTTCTCGTGCAGTTCCACTAAAAAACACCGTCGGTTCGGAAACCGCATCAAGGTCGATATAATTTTCAGCAGGGCCATTACGCCAACTGGCAGGGCTCTTTCTTGATTGGTAGGTCACTTGATTGATCGTGGCTTCTTTTGCGCAGCGTAGGCCATCCAATCCAGCAACCGCACCTGATAAGGGTATCAATGTGCCTTGATGCTGGTGAGCTTGATGACGGAGAGTGTCAGCGAATTGCGCATCAGCAAGAGCACCGGTTGAAATAATCGCGAGTGTCCACCCCTTTTCTAATATTTTGGCAGCATATTGTTTTACAGCTTGTTGACTTGCACACTCTAGAACCAAATCAGGTTGTTGTATGGCCTGAGTCGGCGAGCTGAGTGGCGTCACACGGTTTTGAAAGCGTTGTTGGATATCAGGATGATGATGTTCTCTTGCCACTATCCAACGCAATTCAATGCCTTTGGGTAAGCGACTAATTACTTCATTGGCCATTGCACCATATCCGATCAGCATTAATGTTTTCATCATAATTCCTTTAAATGTGATGGCAGAAACCACCTGAAACATCCAATGCCGCACCTGAGGTAAAAGAAGTCATTGGTGAAGCTAAAAAGACGAGAGCTCTAGCTGGCTCTTCAGGTTTACCAAGGCGTTGCATTGGAATACCGCGTTTTTGGGCAATCTCGCCAATCCAACTTTCCCAATTAAGACTTTTATCACTGCGCTGTTCAAAACGGCGCCGCCACTGCTCTGATTCAACCATGCCGAGCAAAATAGAATTCACACGGATGCCTTTTGGTAAGAGGGTTTTTGATAGGTTTAGAGTGAGGTTGAGTAATGCTGCACGTGCAGCAGAGGTTGCTACCATGTGAGGTTCTGGTTGTAAGGCTAACAGTGAATTGACACAAGTAATGGAGGCAATCTCAGATTGCTCCAATAATGTCATAAATGCATTAACGGGGTTAATGACACCAAATAATTTTAGTTGGGCCTCGTGTAACCATGCCTCTTCGGGCGTGTCGGCATAGTGAGCGACATACCCTTGTCCCGCATTATTGATCAGTAAATCAGCTTGGCCAAAGTGCGACTGTACTTGTTGTGCAAAGGCTTCTGTTTGTGTTTTATCCATAACATCACAGCAGACAGCAAGAAGCTCCGCTTGTGGATAATCAGCTTGTAACATCGTGAGTGTTTGCATCAATTTGTCTTGATTACGCCCACAGAAAGCCACTTTACATCCCTCTTCGAGCAATAATTGAACGGTTGATAATCCAATCCCTGAACTGCCACCGGTGACGACGGCAACACGATTTTTTAGCTGTAAATTCATAGCGCTTTCCTTAATTAAACTTCTACAACGGCAGAGTCGCCAAAAATTGTTTCAGGTAATGATTAAATGGCTGAGATGCATCGAGATAGCTTGCATGTCCAGCCTGTTCGATATAGACGAGTGAACAACCTTGTTGTTGAGCGATCGCTTGGACTTTTTGAGGCGGCGTAATGGTATCATCAAGGCCTACTAGCATCTGGAGCGGACCAGAATAATGGCTGAGATAACGATTAATATCATCGTATGCCAGCATCCAAGCCGCCGCTAAGAATCCTTTAGGATTCAGTTTACGCATCGTCTGCCTAACCCAATCTATTTGTTGCTCACTGGCTGTTGGGCTTAACAAGGCGGCTGCACGTTGTTGCGCATAATTTTCAATACCGGAATTGAAGACGATAGTCTGTCTTTGTTCATAAACTTGTTTTTGTTCCGTTTTGTCTTTAGTTCCATAACCTTGCGCTGGGTTAGCTAATAGTAATCCTTTAATACGCTGTGGGTATTTTGCCGCAAATGCACTGGCTATAATGGCACCAAGGGAATGACCAACGAGCACCACTTGCGAAATAGCTAAACCGTCAATCAAAGCCACTAATGCCTCTGCATAATCGTTAGCTGTTGGTGTGTCGGTCGTCAGGGCTAGACTATTGAGGTAACCCGGCGCCTCCCATGCGAGTAGTCGGTATTGTTGAGTCAGTGATGAATCCGCCAGTTGATAAATCCACGATGCAGATCCAGAGCTGATACCGTGAAGTAAAATGATAGTTTCTCCTTCACCTGCTTCACGCCAGTTAACATGATATTGACCAAAATCAGCGGACCGAATAGTTGGCAATTGTTCAATAGGCAGTTTCATCACTCAATTCTCCTGTTAACCACGTTTCACTTTTGATAATGGATGATCGTCTGGATAGGTTGGAATCGCAGGTTTTGGTGTACCAATCATGACGCACATTAATGCTTCTTCTTCACCATGGTTGAATAGGCCGCGATAAATACCTGCTGGAACTGAAATCAGGTCGCGCTCTTTAAGTATCGTTTCATATTCTTCATCACCATCCTTAATGAATAGGGTAATTGTTCCTTTTAGCATGAAGAAAACCTCTTCAACATCAGGGTGTAAGTGAAGAGGGCCCTCACATTTTGAGGGAAGAACCATTGTTGAAAAGGTAAAATTTTCAGCGGGAACGGTATTTACATCGTTAGCAACACCTGTCGCGCCTGTACCGATGTAGCGCATTTGTGCACGGCGATATTTGGGATCAAAATCAGCCTGAAATTTCAACGCGTTCCAATCATATTTACGACCTTCGAAGCGGGCGATGCGTGATTCAACCCAATCTGCCATCGAGGTGTCTTGTGGTTTTATTTGGGCTTGTTGTGACATAGTGATATCTCCGGATATTGAGTAGTAAAATCAGTATTTTTTGATGATAGGTAGCAACAAGACGCTACCGATTAAACCGATAATGACGATAAATAGTAGGCCGCTATCCATATCGTGGGTCAGTGTGATTAATACCCCCATCAATAACGGTGCTGCCGCGCCAGCAAGATTGCCGAGTCCATTAAATATGCCACCAGCGAGTGCGCTGACTTGTTTCTGTGTGGCTTTGGCGAGTAGTGCAAAAATATTGGGTGCTCCCGCCCCCCACATGAACATGCTAAAAGCCATCATTAAAATGATGCTGTAGGTCGTACTTAGGAATAACACGCCTGCCAATCCAGCGACGGCGCCTAGCAATGAGATAAAGCAAACCAGAGCGCGACGGTCATAACGATCTGAAAGCCATGCGCCTATCGCTTCACCAAACAACATGGCGATAAAGGGGAGAGAAGAAAGGATCCCTGCATGCTCTAAATTGATGGATTTACCCTTGATTAAATAACTGGGTAACCAGCCATTCATTCCCCATAGATAAACGAGGAACGCAATATTAAATAAGCAGATAATCCAAAAATGGCTATTGCGTAAGAGGATGTTGCGTTGTGTTTTGGCTTCAGCAAGTTCGGTAATGGATACTTTTCCATCAACTTTTTTAGCGTGTTGATTGACTAAATTAGGGTGGCGAATACCAATAACGACAAGCCACCACACAGGCACCGTGAAAGCCGCCATAACAAAAAAGGTGCTTTGCCAGCCAAAACTGTGCAGTAAATAGATAGAAATAGGAAAACCGAGTGCGGCACCAATCGGTGTACCTAATAACCAAAGCATTGTCGCTCTTGCTTGCATTTTTTGTGGAAAGGTGCGACGAACAATGGCATAAGAAATCGCCAGTAAGGGGCCTTCAGCAATGCCCAGTAAGACACGTAAGACAACCATCGTTGTGTAGTGATGGGTAAAGCCCATAAAAATCATCAAAATACACCAACTGCTAATCATAAACAGTAGCATTTTTGTTGGATGAAATTTATCGCCAATACCACTGAGTAGCATGGATGAAATACCATAAGAAAACAGAAAAGCACTCATCAACAATCCAAGACGAGTTGGATCAAAATCAATCCCTAATGCTTTTTGGAATTGTTCATCAGAAAATAAAGCGGCGATGCTGATTTTGTCGAAAAAGGCTAGCAATACACAGGAAAATAGAGCGATTGGGATGAGCCAATTCACTTTTTCTGTGTGTTGGGTAGCTGTTTCACCGGTTTGTGTCACTGAGGGCACAGATATTGATTGATTTGCCATAGTATGTCTCCTGTCTGTACATTTACTTCAGTGACATGAGTGAAAATTGAGGATCAGCTAGCTCTAAAGGGGATAATTGACGGCTGTTTTGCATCCACCTTTTGCCTAATTTAATGGTGCGAGCATCGTTAAATGCGACCATTTGAACTAATTCATTGTCATTATTCAGTGAAAAATGCACTTCGGACGTTGGCGTTATTCGTTGAATATGTTGGGTTGCCTGTGAAGTAGGGACTCCTAAAATCTGGATATTATCTTGGTATTGGTCTGACCATAGCCACGCGAGCTCATTAAACCCTTCACTATGGTGGTTAAGCATGGCCTTTGCGGTGCTAATGGCTTGGTTCTGTGCATAAGCCCAAGATTGCAAACAAAGGGATAATGTGGGGTGACAAGCGACATCGCCAGCGGCATAAATATCAGGGTGTGAGGTTTGCCCCTGTCCGTTGACAACGATGCCATGGGTTAATTCAAGGCCTGCCTGAGCCGCTAATTCAAGATTTAATTCAACACCAATTCCCATGACGGCAAGGTCAAATGATTGGTTAGGCCGTTTTGCACAGCGAATACAGAGTTCGTCTGTATTTTCATCAAGTAAAATTTCACCGCAATCGGTAATAACATTCACGCCAGCTTGTTGGTGGCGTAGGGCTAATGCGTTTGATACGCTGCTGGGCACACTTCGCTGACATAAACGCTCTTGGCGTTCAAAAATAGTGACATCGATCCCCATTAGGCGTGCGGAGGCAGCGACTTCTAAGCCTATCCATCCACCACCAATAATGGCAATTTTTTTGGCTGATAATAGCGCGCGGCGTAATTTTTGCCCGTCATCCCAAGAGCGAAGGGCAAATACTCGTGGGTGGGACTGCCAAGCAGAGGAAAGGTAGCGAGGCCGCCCGCCTGTAGCAATCAATAGCTTATCAAATGTTAAGCCGCGTCCATCACTGAGTTGAACCTGTTTTTTCTCGCTATCAATGCCAGTGGCCCGAATAGGGCGATACCACGTTAAATTTAACGCCTTGGTTTCTTCTTCACTGAATAGACGTGATAATGTGGTGTTTTCTTGAACAAGGGCTGCTTTTGATAACGGCGGTCGTTCATAGAAATCATGTGGTTCATCACTAATAACGGATAAACGCCCTTGATAACCTTGGTCCCGTAATGTTTTGGCTGCCCAGCCTCCGGCTTGTCCACCACCGATAATCACGATACCGCCTTCAATTAATGGTTTCATCGCTTCACCCCTGACCTTTTTTCACTTGTCGACGAGTTTCATGGTCGATACCGCCTTCCACAGCCCATTCGGTAAAGGAAACGAGGGAGTGTTCAAGTTCACGTGGTTGCCATTTTTCGGTTAAATAATCGTCATTGGTGTAGTACTCAAAAGCCCCGCCAGTTGGGCTATTGACATACCAGAAATAGGCTGACGAAATAGGGTGACGACCGGGACCGATAAAGGTGCTCCATTGTTGCCGATTCATTGCGAGACCGCCGCCAATAACCTCGTGGATATCGCGAACGGTGAAGGCTACGTGATTCAAGCCACGCCCACGATGAGGGAGTTTGAGTAAAAATAAATTGTGATGGCAGCCATTAACTTGCGTGCGTAAAAAAACGGCACGATCGATATAGCGATCAGAGACTTGAAAACCGAGCTTATCGCAATAAAACGCTTCTGTTGCTGCTAGGTCATCAACAAAAAAGACGACATGACCAATATTAATAGGGGTGGCTTTGTCGTAAACAGGGCTTGGTGCATCAATACGACGAATATCCCCCCATTGGTTGATGGGCGAAATATCAACGGAGACTTGTTGTTGTTGCGTGATACAAAAAGCGACAGTCATTCCATTAGGATCAAGGCATTGTGCGCCATCAGGCGTCAATTGGAAATTTGGGCTGTTTTCGATTTGTTGAATAATGTGTTCAAGTTCTGCACGAGTATTCACGCCCCAAGTGATTCGGCGTAAGGTCGAACCGGATTCAAATGGGGTGGGTAAGCGGGGATCATCAATGGCTGATAATGTCACGCTAGCACCGGACAGTGTTGTAAAATAAGAAGGGGTATTGGGTGATGCTTGCAGACCGAAATCCTGTAAAAATTGCTGACAATCGGCAATGTTATCCACACCAAATTCTAATTTTTCAATACCAATGACTGACATAATTTGACCCTCTATGTATGCATTTGTTATTGCCCACCTTGATTTTGGGCAAGCAGAAACCCGAGGCTTATGGCAATAAACCTAATGTTTGATTTTTTTATGGGTAACGCTATATCGCTTTAGCGGATGTCATACCACCTATAAACTCAGTAAGTTTTTGCGCGGCGCTGCTCACTTCATTCTGTAGCCGTTGTCGTTCCTGTACAGGGATGGTATCCATAGGAACCATAATACTGATCACAGCTTCCACACCGTTATCACGATTGAAAACAGGATAAACAATCGAGGAGATGCCTCGGCGATAAAATGATTCTCCAATCACGTAGCCACGTAATCTATCCGCTTGGATCATTGCCCAAAACGCTTGTTTACTGCCTGCATCATCCGGTAATTCATCATCGGGGTAGAGAGCATCAAATTCCTCTCGGCTCAATCCACTGAGTAACATACGTCCAAGCGATGTTCGATGAGCTAATAAACGTGTTCCCACGCTGACATGGTTAATTTTTGACTCTGCGCCACTGACCCGAGCAATGTAAATAATGTCACGCCCATCACGTATGACTAAATGGCTGTTACATTGGCTACGGTCACGCAATTGTTCAATAATGGGCTGACCTAATTGTGTAAGATCCAGTGACGCGATATAGCCCAACCCTAAGCTAAGTACTTTGCGACCAAGTGAAAAAGCCCCAGTGCGTGGGTGTTGCTCAATAAAATCTAAATGTACTAACGTCTGTATCGCGCGATAAGCAGTGGCCTTTGGCATATCAACTAGGCGTAAAATCTCAGCGAAGGTTAGCTCGCGGTGCTGTTGTGCGAGGAGTAACAAAAGCTGCAATCCTTTTTCCAGACCCGGGATCAAATACTTGCATGTTGAACTCAAATCCTTAACCTCCCCGCATTAAAGCGGCGCCTTTAGTTAAATACAAAACCACCATTCACAGGGATGAGTTGCCCAGTGACGAAATTGGCCAGCGGTGACAGCAAATATAAAACCGTACCAGTGACGTCTTCAGGTTTTTGTTCACCTTGAAGAGCTCGCCCATTTTCGTATAGCTGGTGGCGCTCCACAGGAACATATTCGGTGGCTTCAACTTTGGTTAACCCAGGGGCGATAGCATTGACACAAATTCGTTGTTCACCCAGCTCTCTTGCCATAGAACGTGTCATGCTGATAATGGCTCCTTTGCTCGCAACATAAGCCATGAGTTTAGGGGCACCCCATAATGCCGTATCGGAGGCGATATTCACGATCTTGGCATTGTTACTCTGGCGCAAAAAAGGCAGCGCGGCTTTGGTCACGAGCCAAGTTCCTTTCACATTGACCGTCATAACACGATCCCATAACTCTAGGTCGTACTCTTCTAATGTCTTACCCCCTACGCCTGTTGCGAGGGCTGCGTTATTAATCAAGCCGTCTATCTTGCCTTGCTGACCAATAGTCTGGAATACATCCTCTATCGCTTTGGGATCGGCAATATCCAGAGTCAATCCATCGGCAGCCAAACCTTCTTGACGTAGCTGAGCAACGCTTTGTTGCAAGCGATCACTGAGGATATCGCAAAGCACCACTTGCGCTCCTTGTTGAGCAATCGCTTTGGCAAAATCAAACCCTAGCCCTCTCGCTGCGCCGGTGATCACAATACGTTTGCCTGCCAACAAATCATGCATTTGACGTTTCCTCTTTGTAGATTTGGTCAAATTGTTTTTTGGCTTCACGTTGCATAATTCGACGAAGACGCGATAACCCGACATCATGTTGGTAGAGGAATTCACGCTGACGTGCATTAGGCGCCATATTTTCAAGAATAACTCTGTCTTGTTCTAAAACATCCCAGTGCAAGCCCTCTAGGCGGTTGCGGTACATAAAACGCCAAAGATCTCGTTGCCAATCTTTAACTTTACGGATACGCCAGAAGAAGACTCGGGTATTGTCTCTATCTTCAGGCACGACCATACCGATAATCCAAAAATGGCCACCGGGCCCGAAACGCTTTTGGTAAGGGATAGAGAGTCGAAGCCAATTAGCGCCGGTGCTCGCGAACTCTACCCAGTCAAAATTGACACCCATTTGGTCATTTTTGCGAAAGATAAAACCATTTTGGGTCGGTTCTAAGATCATTTCAGACTGTTTGTCACCGTCAGCCATGGAATGTGAAGAGGAGTGTAAATAAGTGCCATGCATTGGATCCATGACGTTTTCCAGTGCATATTGATAATTACAATGCCAAGTTGCAGTACATAAAAAGTGGCTATGGTTTTCACTATCAGCAAGCTCTTCAGGGAATGCGAGCTGCGGTGGTGTTTCATCGGCGATGGCGAAATAAAGAAAAATCGCGCCATGACACTCTTGAACTGGATAAGTTTTTAGGCATTTTTGGCCTTCTAATGGGCATTGATTAACAGCCGGCACATCTTTAACAACGCCATCACCTCCCACCTCAACACCGTGATACCAGCAAGCGATACGTTCACCAAGGTTCCATCCCATCGATAAACGAGCGCCGCGATGTGGGCAACGGTCTTCCAATGCGTGAATTTGACCTTGTTGGTCTCGCCATAAAACAATTTGCTCTTCTAAGCGAGTAATTCCGATCGGATTACTGGTGACTTCCCAGCTGGATAAAACAGGGTACCACTGGCCTCTAAGGCCAATGTCTAAATAATCTTGATAGTTCTGAGGTTGTGTATTAGTTGTCATAATTTGCTTCCTGTTATCAGCGGTATCATTCTTTATTATTATTTCTGCGCTAGCGGCAGTGAATTAATACCCATTTACTTGGAGAAATTCGCGGAAACTTGCCTCATTCCATGGTTGGCCTTGCCTATCAAACACGTGCTTTTGATTGAGTGCACTGATGATTTGTTCGAGAGTCTCAATACCGGAATCAAATAGGGTCTCTAATGCGGCAATGAGTGCGACTTCGTATTCATCGGGGAGCCGTGAACGAGTTTGCCAAATAATATTGGGTGCTGTACCAGGCGACTGGATTTGCCCTTTACCGCCTTCACGTGCAGGTATAATCTGATGATTAGCAGGTAAATAAGGGTTGAAATTCTGTATCGGTTCCATTTCTACTCCTCAATGAAGCTAATTTCGATTTGGTTGTTATTAACGCGAGTTTGATAAGTTTTTAAGTCACGTCCCCCAGGCTCGCGCAGACATTTTCCTGTTTTGATATCAAATACCGCTTCATGCAGTGGGCATTCAACTTTGCCATCTTCAACAAAACCTTGGCTCAGTAAAGCGTAAGCATGGGGGCAAACGTCCTCCATGGCGTAGTACTGGTTTTCCACTAAGAAAATACCAATCTCTGCATCATTGACTCTGGCGGAATAAGGAAATTCTTCTTGTACTTGTGAGACATTACATACGGCGACCCAACTCATATTACTTCCTCCACAGCAAGACAGTTTGTTTCATATATAAAACATTGTTTATTATTTAAAACCAGACTAATGGGCTGAGCGATAAACAGTCAATCTAATGTTGCGGATATGTAAAATATTTGTTTTAAAATGTGCGTTGTGTCGAGCTTATCGTTATTTCTGGTTTCATATAAGAAACCGTATCGGGAAATACAGCATAAGGGTCGCTTATACATTGAATTGTCGAGTATTCAGTTTAGGCTAGCGTGCCTACAGTAAGGAATAATGACTGTAAAAAGAGGTGGTTAAGAAAAGTTTAAACGATGAGACGGTAGAACGATTCTGAATATTATTTTGGCGTATATCCCATGGGTAGGGAGGTGAAACTTGTCAGCAAAGACGGGTTGATAACACCATGTATTGTATTATTCGTTAACTGATAGGTATTAACACCCACCGATAAAGTGGGTGCAAATATTAACGTATAGTTAAAACAGAAATGTTAGAGTTTTGGATAATCATTGAGGCGGTAGAACCTAAGAAGTAGGTGGACATACCGGGCCGTTTTGAGCCGATAACAATCAAATCGGCTTGTATCTGATCTGCAATACGTAAAATTTCATCTCTCGGTGTGCCCATGACAACTTGAGCCGTATATTTTTCTTTTGATAATTTGAAATCTTTAATTATATCAATCAATTGATTGGTCACTTTATCTTGTTCACTATCCGCTTTTTCAGCAAAACCAAATCCCATAGAAGTATAAAAAGGAATGGTTGGAATGACGGCTAAAAAATGAACGTGAGCATTTTCTTCCTCAGAAAGGTATTGAATGTGAGGAAGGACAAGGTTCGCTAAATTTTTTTCTGTGATATCAATGGGGACTAAGATTTTTTTGTACATATTGTTCTCCGAACAATCATGAATAGTATGCTCAAAACTTATCTGATTAAAACAATCGCTGGAAACAACATTCACCCTAGCTTTTGCACGGTAAAAAACTCTCTCTTAATACAAGTATAAATATAGCGCTAACTAACAATTAGAGTACAACATGATAACGTTTGATACTTTGACGGAGGATTCAAGTCAGAAAATTAAAATTGGCTGTTTTAAACAGGTTCATTCGTGCGATTTATTTCTAGATAGTTATTTAACACCTATCTTTATCATGGTAGATATTATATGGTTTATATATAAACCATAACGTTTTATATGCTTTGAGGGACTATTTTGGGAATTGTCAAAATTTCAGATGAATTACATGACTATTTGCGTCGTGCTAGCCATGTTATGTCACGTTCTATTAATTCTCAGGCGGAATTTTGGATAAAAATAGGTATTCAAGCAGAATTAAATCCAGACAAAACCTTCACGACACTGATTAGTGAAATGTTAGAAAAAGAATCTGTTAATCATAAAGGGAAGTAGCATGAGTAATATCACAATCAAAACAGCGGAAGAAATTGAATTGATGCGTGAGTCAGGCCGCTTGCTAGCTAAAGTATTTGCCATGCTGGATACGTTTATCGTGCCAGGTATTACCACCATGGAAATCAATAATAAGGTTGAAGACTATATTGTAAACGATCTACAAGCTAGGCCGGCCAGTAAGGGGCAGTATGATTACCAATATGTGTTAAATACCTCGTTGAATGAGGTCGTTTGCCATGGCGTACCGAAAGTTGATGAATATTTAAAAGCCAAAGATATTATCAACGTAGATATTACATTAGAAAAAAATGGTTTTATTGCTGACTCAAGCAAAATGTATGTCATGCCAGAGGCTTCTCCACTTGCGCGTAAACTAGTTAAAGATACTTATGAAGCGATGTGGGAAGGGATTAAGCAGGTCAAACCTGGTGCAACTTTGGGAGATATTGGTGCCGCAATTCAATACCATGCACAAGCCAACGGGTACAGTGTTGTGCGTGAATACTGTGGTCATGGTATAGGCCGCGAAATGCACGAAGATCCTCAGGTCCTCCACTATGGCGTACGGGGTCAAGGTGCGGTGTTGAAAGAAGGGATGACATTTACAATCGAACCAATGATTAACCAAGGTGGCATGAAAATTAAAACTAAAAAAGATGGTTGGACTGTGGTGACTCGAGACAAGAAGTTGTCAGCACAATCTGAGCATACGATTTTAGTGACAGCAACAGGTTATGAAGTGCTAACCCTGCGCGATGAAGAAAAGGCTTATGTCGCTAAACATCACCTCTAATAGAGCGAAAATGAGTGTAAAAAGCCGCTTATGCGGCTTTTTGTCTATTTATTCCTTTATTTACTAAGGGAATGCGTTGCTGTTAAAAGCTCAGTTTGATTTTACTGATTTCACTCAAGTTAATATGCTGCATTGACAGTAGAATAACATCACGTCTAACAGACTTTTGACTGTATGAATCGATTGACTCGCCATTGGCTTGGTCATATACCATTCTGTCGTTGTCGTGATAACACTGATGTTTTTAGTCACTTTTACAATGCTAAGTTGCACATTTAAATCCGACATCATGTTATTGAGTTAATCAGATGTATAATTTTATAACAATTTGATTTTATACAATAATAGCTATGTTTTGGCGATGACTCAGTGAATAAATTCGTGCTGGCCATTCTGTTTCAATAAATAAATTTATTAGGTTTTACTAATATAGCGAGTTATCGGCGTTTTTGAGTACTCGATTCACATTAAAAATGATAATTGAAAGTCATAATTACAAGGAAATACCTTTAATTATTAGAGAGCTGCATGGTATATAAATAATAGCGTTTTTTACATTTTCTTGGTAAGCGTAATTATTATTAATGACTAAAAAATTAACGTCTTTAATTTGGCTTTTGTGTGTGTGAGGATACAAATCTATCAGCTGCTATATATAAAAATAATATAAAGTTAAATATGTTTTCAATTAATGCTTTTAGTTTTATTTCTCAAAGTTAAAAGGAGGTTTTTGCAATAATGTCATTTGGGAGATTTTTCTGTGTCAGTAGCGATAAAAAATATCAAGGGTAATTGAGATTAATTACGACTTGATATCAATGATAAGGGGGCTTCATTTATTGATAATAATTTTCACTCCATTTAGGAGGTTTCATTATGCATGAGAAAAATATTGATTTTTGGGAGCAGGTTTTTCGCTGGATTCAACTCAATTTTCCTTTATTAAGTGGTGTTATGTTGGCAACGCTAATTGCATTTATTAGAGAATGGCGAGATGGTAACAGCGCATGGCAATCATTAGCCGAAGCAGTCATATGTGGTGCTATTACCGTTAGTGCTATTCGTACTCTACAATGGTTACTTGTATATATGAATTATTCTGAGGCTTGGTCATCCCTTGCGGAGTTTTGTGGAGCGATGATAGGTTTTCTTGGGACAAAAAAATTAAGTTGGATTATTGATTCTTTTTTAATTTCAATAAAAAAGCGCTATGGAGATAAAGAGTAACGTGTCATTTTAGTTTCCGAGTAATGAAGAATGAAAACTGAGTAGTACGATAAGCCCTAATGAGGCTTATCGAAGTATATTGTTATTCATAAAAAGAGTAATCGCTAATATAAAACTTAATTGGCCCGTCTCATCAACAGAGATAACTTATATCCATTAATCCATTAATCCATTAATCCATTAATCCATTAATCCATTAATTCATTCCTTTCATTGGGTTATTCTTGTTAAGATTTATAATTCAATTTATGCGTTTTCCAGACGTGCGGTCATGTGTGTGAACAACGCGTCAGAGATCCGGTCAAAATTATCTTATTGTAGAGAAAAGCGTAGGGCATTTGATCTGCTGAGCTAATCGACTTTGCCAAGGGAACGATGTTACCTCATTTCATACACGTGGCGGTAGATATTCTGACTATATGCAAACACTAAAACTAGGTTGATGAAATTTTGTATTAAAAGGGACTTGGGTTAATTCACGATGACACACTGGGATTTAATTGGGGAAGCTCGAGGAGTGTATGCCAAAGCTTGAATTTGAACATCAAAAACCAATTAAAAAACAGTAGGTTAACTAGCTGTTTTTTTAGGTGTGAACATGAATAATGGCAAGCAAATAATCATTTTTAGATGGCATTTTAGCGTTAAAATCTGAACTTGTTTTTGGTCGTTAAAAAGCTAGAAAGTGTTATTCTGGATATGTTATATCATCGAGAAATTTCTTATCTGGAACTTCTCTATGTTTAGCCTTTCTGAATTAATTAATGACACACCTATTGACTCTATTCTCTTATTTGTTATTACGTTTATTTTGTTAGTGATTTCAGCTTACATCGGTAAATTTATATTTAAGCGTAGGAATGCACATGAAGACATTGCGGATGACGAAGCGAAAATAATATTAGGCGCAATTTTATCCTTACTGGGGTTATTGATTGGTTTTGTGTTGTCAATTTCAATCAATGGCTATAATAACCGTCAACAAACTGAGGAAAATGAAGCGATTGCGATTGGCAATGCTTATCAACGGATACAAATACTCAACAATAGCGATAAAAATGATGCAATCCATCTATTACAGCAGTATTTAGAAGCAAGGATTGAATTTTTTAAATCGGGTATCAGTGATGAAAATAATCAATGGCGAAGGGTATCTTTAGAAAAGCAAGCCGCACTCTGGGATATCGCCGTTAAGGAAGCGAACCAATCTCCCAACCCTGTCATTGCTTCTGTACTCACTGCGTTTAGTGACCTCTATCTTTCACAGCAAAAAACCATGGCAAGTTGGCGTCATCAAATACCAAACGCAGCTTGGTTTTTGCTCATTTTCTTTGCGATTTGTTCTAATATCTTGATTGGATACAACATCCGAGGCACGAAAGGAAAGAACTGGTTAATTTTAATATTGCCTTCCTTAACAACATTAGCGTTATTTATGATTGCAGAGATTGATATTCCGGGAGAAGGGGTTATTCATGTGACTCCGGATGATTTGATTTCTTTGCAGGAGTTCTTATTTAAAGAAGGGGCGTTAGTGGGTAAGTTGGGCTAATAGCATTTGGAAATTGATTGCTTAATGAAGTGAAAAATCCCCGTAGCCAAGGTGGCTATGGGGATTTTATTTCTAGCGTACAATAATACCTAATAGAATACCGATAGCTCCAAAGTCAGCATCACTAAATGTTGTATTTGCGATACCGATATCACCAAGAACAGGTAATAGGAATACAGGTAAGAAGGTAATCAATAAACCTTGCGCAAAGGCACCTAAAATGGCACCTCGACGTCCGCCTGTTGCATTACCGAATACGCCAGCTGCTGCACCAACGAAGAAGTGTGGCACAACGCCTGGAATAATGACGGTCATATTGAGCGCATAGAGAATAAACATACCGATTATGCCGGCAGCAAAGCTACTTAAGAAACCGACTAATACAGCATTTGGCGCATAAGGGAAGACGACAGGGCAGTCTAGAGCTGGTTTTGCATTTGGTACTAATTTATCCGAAATACCTTTAAAAGCAGGTACGATCTCAGCAATCACCATACGAACACCTTGCAGGATAATATAAACACCCGCAGCAAATGTAATAGATTGCATTAATGAGAACATGAACCAATTTTTACCGCCACTCACTTCACGTACATAATCACCACCCGCGAATAGGCAGGTAATAATGAAAATAATGAACATAGTGAATGAAATAGCCACTGGGGTATCACGTAAGAAAAGCAAGCTCTTTGGCACATTCATATCTTCAGTTGAATGTTCTTTATTACCAAATTTACTGCCAATAAAACCGGCGAGGACATATGAAATAGTGGAAAAGTGACCAATGGCGACATCATCAGAACCCGTGACTTTTTTCATGTATGGGTGCGCGATGGCTGGGAAAAACACCATACAAAAGCCGACAATCAGTGAACCAACGACGACTAACATTGTTCCTTGCATTCCAGCAGTTGCTAGAATAACGGCAACCATCATTGACATGAATAATGTGTGATGGCCGGTGAGGAAAATAAATTTCCATGGTGTCAGGCGTACAATGAGTATGTTGATTAACATGGCAAAGAACATAATCATCGCCATTTCACGGCCAAAGCTCTTCTGAGCGATAGAGACGATCGCTTCATTGTTTGGAACGACACCGTTAATGCCAAAGGCATGTTGGAAAATCGCTGAAAAATCACCGAGTGAACTAACGACTAAACCAGCACCTGCACCTAAAATGACAAAACCCATGATGGTTTTGATGGTGCCTTTAATGCATTCGGTCACCGGTTTTTTTTGAGCAATCAGACCGATAAGTGCGATCAGACCCACTAATATAGCGGGTTCTGATAGCACATCTTCCATCAGAAAACGAAAAAATGACATACCGCCTCCGTTTATAGCGCGCCGAGATTACGCAGAGCGACACTCAAATGTTCTTTCATTGCAACTTTGTCGATCATATTTTCTAGCGCAACAATTTCACCATTAACGTGTTGTGCGACTAATTGCTCCGCGATATCTTTAGTTCCGACATAAATATCACTTGCAGTCCCTTTTGCTGAACCAAGATCAACATGATCAACATCTGCATTGACTTGCAAGTCTTTCAAAATTGTTTTGATGCTCATTTCCATCATTAGGCTAGTACCTAAACCATTTCCGCATACGACTGTGATTTTCATGTGATTTCCTTTTAATAATTAGTAACGAGCGATGATATTGAGAATGTCATCGATGTTTTCTGATTGCATAATGCTGTCAATATCTTCTTGATTATCAAAAAGTTCTGCAAGTTTAGCGATGGCGCCAATATGGCTATCACTGTCAGTTGCAGCAAGAACAATTAACAGCTTGATTGGGTCGTTGCCTTCAGATCCAAACTCCACACCATTCTTGATAACGGTTAAACCCAGTGATAATTGGTTAACACCGTCTTCCGGGCGAGCATGGGGCATTGCAATGCCTGGACCTAGGACATAATAAGGACCAATTTTTTCATGTGAATGAATGATGGCATCAATATAAGAAGGTTGAATGGAATTGTTTTTAATCAAGGGTTCGCAAGCGATATTAATCGCCTCTCGCCAATCAGTGGCGTTTTCGACAACCTGAATAACATTGGGGGTCAGTAATGTCGTTAGCATTAAATTTGCTCCTGGTAATGTAAAACTCTTTTTTTAGCTTTTCTTCTAACTAAGAGCATAGTAGTGATCAATGGTAGCGCTATCTAGTTGAATTATTCATTTTCGTGATAGCGCTATCATTTCGCAAAAATAAAGCGAATAAAAAGCAAAGAGCATAAAAGTCCGCTCATTAACAAAACTAACCTGTGGTAACTTATAGCCAGATAGAGAATGAAATAGAGCAAAAAAACCTTTTATGGAAAAAATACGCAAAAGAAAAAATACAGGACGGGTAACGCTTCAGGATGTGGCCAAATATGCAGGTGTGGGATCAATGACTGTATCGAGAGCGTTGCGTACTCCTGATTTGGTATCAGATAAACTGCGAGAAAAAATTAATGAAGCCGTTGCCGAGTTGGGATACATACCAAACTCTGCGGCTGGAATATTAGCATCAGGCCAAAGCAGAACCATAGCAGTGTTAGTACCGTCATTAAGGGACTACGCGAGTTCGGCATTCCTGCAACCATTACAAGACGTGCTGAATAAAAATAGTTATCAGGTTGTCATTGGTAGTCATGATTATCAGCAAAAAAAAGAAGCAGAGGTTCTATTTACGTTATTACAAAGTAATCCTGCTGCTGTAGTGATTTTTGGGGCAATTAATTCCGAGAGCGTTTTTAATTACCTTAAAAATATTGATATTCCCGTCATCGGTGTTGCAGGTGAATCGAATTATCCGCTGTCATTAAACATCAGAAGTAATATTGGTGAAGCCGTGTTTTTTTTAACCCACTATATGCTGCAAAAAGGGTATAAAAGAATTGGTTATATAGGCGCACAGATGGATAGCAAAGTACAAAGTCAGCAATTGAGTGGTTGGACAAAAGCCATGCTCAGTCACTATCATAGCGCTGAACAAAGTATTACGACGCCCTATGTTGCGACGATGGATTTTGGGCGCCAAGCGATTAGCGAAATGCTAACACGGCAGCCTGAGCTTGATGCCGTCATATGTAGCCATGAAATGATTGCGTTAGGTGTGCTATTTGAATGTCAAAGAAGACTCGTAAAAGTACCGTCTATGTTAGCGGTTGCTTGCGTTGAAGGATCATCTAATTGTGATTATATTCATCCGTCATTAACCTCTGTGCGTATTGATTATAGCAAAATGGCAAAAGAGACGGCGAAGAAACTACAAAAATGGTTAGCAGATCCTGATAGTGATTACTCGAATCAACACGAAGAGATCATCTTTCCTTATAAATTTGAAGCAAGGCAAAGTGCATAATGATGAAGTTTATAACTTTCGCTTTCACATTAGCGAGTTTATTAATGTCGACGGCATCAGCAGAAAAGGGATATCTGCCAGCAATACAAAATATATACGCATTGTACAGTGGTGTATTAATAAAGGGGCCTGTAAAAGAAATAAATGCGACGTTTTATACTGAAAATAATATAGTCGCTCATGAGATTAATTTAAAATTGGACGAAAACAGTTGTATTGAGAGTTTTGAGTCCATTTCTTCTGCCGCTAACCAGCATATACAATTAGCAAGAGAAGATAACCAATTAAAAGGTCGTAGCGCTCAAGGGGAGATTATTATTAATTTAGACGACCAATGTCGTTTTATCTCTCAAAAAGATCATTATGGTACTGCGTATTTTGAATACAATGAACGGGGTTATATCAAGAGTATTACCAATAGCCGTAGCGATACCATTGATACATTAGTTTATAGTCATTTAGGTGAGCTTCAGGAAATGAATTACTATGATAACAATCAATTGTATATGCAGACGATCTACACGCCAATAGCCGATAGTGAGCGTTATGCGGATATTCGGATAGAACAGAAAATGCTTGGTGATTTGGGGTATAGCGTTGACAGAAAATGTCAATATGATCCGTCGGGAGCACCAACAACTTGCCAAGTTTTAACGACCTATGATGTTGATGGAAAAATGCAAACTCAAAAGCAGTCTTTAGTGATTGAAACACAATTCTATGAGGTTCAAGGGGAAGGTAAATAACTCACCGCTTAAGTGATAAGTGAGTGTGACAGTTATCGATATGGTCGTAAGGATTGATGATTTCTGAGTTGCTGTCCTTTGAATGAAATTCGCTATATCTCCGGTGAACGCCTCTTTAGGGCAAGTTAAAGAGGCGTTTGATTTCTTATTTTTTATTAATCAACGTTTTATTATAAATAAAACGCGCTTCCGCTTGTTGCAAATAACTCAGAATGAGTTGATAGATCTGCTCAGATTTATGGCATAAATTGCTATTGCTCGCCAAAGTGGGTTCCACTTGTTCGATAAATTGTTTTAAAAAATCATCAATACTTAGATTCTTATGAGCAATTTGTGTATGGTAAAACTGATATACATATGATGCTTGTGTATCTGAAAGATCGATATTTGCATTTATATTGTTGATTGCAAGTAAGAGCAATTGAGTATTTGTCATAATACACCCTATCACAGAGACGTATAAATGCTACCTGACTAAAATGAAATCCATTGTCAAAATTGGCCGTAAAATTTTAGTTTTCTCATTCAAGATAGATTTATAGGAATATTCTGTATTGATACGCCTGCAAATTTGTAACCGCAATCAATAAGGCATGGTGTATTCACTATTTCTATTGGGCTTTTAAGTATATTTTTAAGGGGATATCTGGCGCAAATTGCACCTTAAAAGCGTGTTGAATGCTAACCTCTTATTCTATTGATGTACTGAGTTTCTCACTATGTCGTGTTTTGACGCGCTATGGTGATGTGAGATTAGAGTCATATTTTCCCAGATGAGTGAAGCGCGATTAGTCTAGTCGACGAGAAAGGTAAAATAGCACAAAATAGAAAAAAGTGGTTTATTGATTCATCTGTATAAATTAAAGACCGCCGGTACTGGTGATATAGCCGAACGACAGATAACAAATTTAGATTGTATTATGAATTATCGTTATGATTTCTATTTTTTATCCTTCATTTACTCCTTTTGCGGGAGTGTAAATATTTAGATACAAATATTTGCTTATTGAAGGAAATATTTTTATTTATTCATGTTTTAAAATGCCATATTATTTGTTATTAAGTTAAATGTTTTATGGTGATTATGCTGAAAATATTCTTTTTCGCTAAAAGAAACAAACTGTAACAGTTTGGTGGGGCAATAACTCTTATTTTCAATCGTTATTACTGATAGGATTACTCTTTGATTGTGTGAGACGAGTTAAAATAATTTAATTTTATTAAACTGAGTTATTTTTAACTGTTATATTTTCATCGCTGTTTCTCGCCTTATCATAATTATTTTTAATAGATAATAGTAAGAAAAATTTAAGTTATTAATGTGAGACGTATCGTTACCTAAAGCTGTACTCTACCTTATACTATTTAGAGATGCTTTAATTAACACGCTTGTTAAATATTTTTTTGTTTAATTATCAATGTGTTGGCTTTTTAAGAGCGTAAAGTATGAATATAGTCAAATTGCTCACGATCGTGCTGATTGTCGGTGGTGCATTTCTATTAGGGGTTATTTTTAATTATAAGCCTCAACCGGATTTGATCAAATCGGTTAAATATAGCGTAGTGGATTATTTGTCTTATCCTGAGTCAGCGGCATTTAGAAATATAAAATATAATTTTATTCGTGCAACAACTGACAAAGGGGAAGTCGGTTATGTTTGTGGGGAAGTATTAAGGGTAAAAAATGCAAAAATAGAAGGATATAAACGGTTCACGGTAAAGGTTTACAAAAATCAAGACGGCAGAACAGTATTGTCAATTCCATTAGTTGAAGGGGATTATGATCTGTTACCGTTGTCAGTGATGGAATCGTTATGGAAGCGATATTGCAGCTAAATTAATGCTTAGTGAATTTAGCTGTAATAGAGAATAGTATATAACCACTCAAATAACTTATTTTTATGGTCTAATAGCCAAATCGGAAATTGCGAAAATTCGCTTTATAAGAAAACACTGGATAATTGCGCTGTTACCCAGTGTTTCCTCTGTGATTACTTATTTAGCGTGTTTATAAGTAGCTGATGACGATTATTATAAAATTTAAGGTAGGTCATATATCCCGTTAAAATGGTCGATAAACTGGCCGTAGCTAATAACATAAATGTTACCATGATCTGATATTTAACTGCTTCCAATGGATCAACACCAGCAAAAATTAATCCAGACATCATTCCGGGTAAACTGACGATACCGACTGTTTTTGCTGAGTCAATTGTTGGGATGAGTGATGCTCGGATACTATCACGAATGATAGAAATAGAGGCCGTTTTTGGGGTTGCACCTAGGCTTAGCATCTCTTGTATCTGCTGTTGTTGATTACTAAAACGCTGCCCTAAATTATTAAAACATAAACCGACAGCAATCATCGCATTGCCGGCAATCATGCCTGTAATTGGAATCACCTGCATAGGTGTAAAGACAATGGCTTTGGTGATAATCAAGATCAATAAGGTTAAAAGTGTGCTGGAGGTAATGGCGATAAAAGCGGTTACGAAAACTTTTTCTATATATTTACTTCTCTTTCTCGCATTCCAGGCGGCATTAAAGCAGATAAACATAACCATAGCGATAGTGAGAATTTCATGATCAACATGAAAAATATACTTTAGAATATAACCAACAATTAATAGTTGGACGATCGCACGGCATGTACTCCAAATGATGTCTTTTTCTAGAGTGAGTTTTTCTTTGTGACTAATAAAAATGGCAACCAGAACAAGCATGATAGAGAAAGCCAAGGATTCATTGGTAATATTAGGTTGGTGCATGGCTTATTCCTATTTTTCGGTATGATGAGCGGGAAGGGTAATCATGTTATCTGCATGTGAAATTTCATCTTGGTCATGTGTAACCCATAAGATGGCAATATTTTGTTGTGTTGCTAATTGATGGATTAATTCATTGACTTTCACTTTATTCGCCTCATCCAAAGCGCTGGTTATTTCATCTAATAATAAAACTTTAGGTAAAAATTGAAGGTTACGAATCAATGAGATACGTTGTTTTTCTCCTCCAGATAGCTCATTGATGCTTTTTTCTAAGATAGATTCGGGTAAAGAAAAATAGCTTAGATCTTGAAGCACTTTGTTTTTATTAAAAGTTTGCTTACGTATTTGATAAGGAAAAAATAGGTTGTCGTAAACAGTAGAACCAAATAAAGAGGGAGTTTGTGTACAGTAAGAAACTTGTTGGCGATATTCTTCCGGTGAGAGAGTCGTATAATCATGACCATTAAAAAGCAGACGTCCAGAAGTTGGCGAGAGTAACGAAGCGATTATTTTTAGTAGTGTGCTTTTTCCGCAACCAGAAGGCCCTGTTATTAATTTGAATTCACCTTCATATAAACGAAAATCTACTTTGTCTAGTATGACTTTATTATCAATGACGTATCCAATATTCTCCGCGGTCAATAGTGTGCGTTTTTTATCCATTTTAGATTTATCCTATGAAAATTAATCTGACTTCATGTGGAAATTTTATCATTGATTATCGATCTCAATAGTGACATGAAACGATATAAGCCGTTATATGCTTTGCAGTGCAAAACATTATGCGCCATTTACGTTAAAATTTACATATTAAGACGAAATAGAATGCCAATCGGAAAAAGATATTAATAAAATTTACGTTTTATTGTTGAGTTAATATGACTGCAAGACTCGGCGCTTTACCTTAATATTCATTATGGATATCCTATTGATAGGAGATGGCATTCCTCCTATCAAAAACCGCCCAAAGAAAAAGGGCTAATGATGCCTACGTTAACCTTTTCAATTGATAGGGGGCGTAGCGATTATGCGCCCTGAATATTTTGGGGCATAAATGCTTTCAACGTTTCCTTCTCATTTATCCCCTGTTTACAGCTATAAGGGATTGTCTATGTATGCATCACTTTTTTCTATTGCGTTAGGTTCCGTCTTGGGCGGTTGGCTAAGATGGTTTGTCAGTTTAAGGCTTAATCATCTTTATCCAAACATTCCAATGGGCACAGTGTTTGTGAATTTAGTCGGGGGCTTTGTTATTGGTTTTGCTATTGCTTATTTTGCTAGCTCAAATTTAAATCCAGCTTATAAATTGTTTATTGTGACTGGTTTTTGTGGTGCCTTTACGACGTTCTCAACGTTTTCATGGGAAGTTTTGATGCGGATTCAAGAAGGAAAATTGATGATTGCGCTGAGTACTATCGCAATTCATGTTGTAGGAGCGTTATTTTTTACCTTCTTAGGCATGCTTTGTCATCATTGGCTATTGCAACAGTAATGCCTGAAAACGGCTCTTCCATTGTGGATGATGATTAACGATAAATTGAATATTTTCGGCTGGATGCATAATAGGCGAAAAATAGGAGTAAGCTCACAAGGGCTGCTTAGAAGAAAAGTATTGATATCACCGCCTTACTCTGGTTGCAAAAACTAGGCGCTTATTTGTTAATGACAACGGGTAAGGTGGGTATTTATAAATATTAAGATAATTTTTATAAATGAATATTCCTTATTAATCCCTAATTACGATCAGTTATTTTAAAGGAGACGATATTGAATCTCTTTATATTGTATTTACGTTTCTCAATGAGTGAAATTTTGTCTAGTTAAAAATATGATCAATTATCCTCACATCGTATCTTTAAAATGAAGAACGCATTATTTCAGAATGGCTTTTAGCAAAAAAACACTTTTTATACACTAATTTTAACAAAATGCTAATAAAGTAGATTGTTTGGAGTAATTTGATTCTATTATGAGAAAAACAACCTTTTTTCCTAAATCATAAGTGTATTTTTTGGAATTATGGCGGTCGACAACAGAATATAATCTCGTTGAACAAAAAATAAACCAAGAAATTATTTATTATTAACTCTGTATTTTGTGAAATATATCGCTAAAAAATCACGCCATTGTCAGCGTATTCCTGATGTTGCAATAGATTTTTTATTATTTATCACTATTTTAATAATGAGTTTTCTATTTGGCAATTTGCCTAGTCTTCCAGAGCGTTATCTATACATATTGATTTTCGATGATATTATGATTTTTGTTGCTATTTTCCATTATCGATAGCGAAATAATCTCATATTTGGCTATATATCAAACTAATTATGAAGTTATATCGCGCGTTATAAAAAATAATAAAACGTATAGCCTTAAAAAAATTGAATTAGAAAAAGATATTGACGGGGAAAAGTTATGTCACAGATGTTAGCTCTGTTTATCATAGTTTTGATATTGTATATCGGCGATGCAATTGCGGTGAGAACCAAAGCTTGGATCCCTTCTGTATTCGTGTGTGCCGTTTTATTCCTATTCGGTTATTGGACATTCTTTCCAAAGGATATTGTAAGTATTGCTGGAATACCGCAAGTGGTTGCAGTGATGTTGATGTATCTGTTAATAACCAATATGGGAACACTGTTATCGCTAAAGGAACTTTTACGGCAGTGGAAAACCATTTTAATTTCCTTATCTGGAATTTTAGGCATTATTATATTTATATTCGCTGTGGGAATGGTGTTATTTGATCTCAATACAATCTTGGTTGCTATTCCACCCTTAGTGGGGGGAATTGTTTCTTCACTTATTATGTCTAAAGGGGCAGCGGATGCTGGCCTGATTGATTTATCCGTGTTTGCTATTTTAATTTATGTTATGCAAGGTTTTGCCGGATACCCATTAACAGCGGTCATGTTAAAAAGAGAAGGGCGCAGAGTTCTTGAACAATACCGTAATGGTCAATGGAACGCGTCATTATCTGTTGAAGGGGCAAAAGATGTTGCAGTAAAAACGGTGGTTTCTGAAGAAGAGATGCCGCGTTTATTCAAGAAAATACCTTCACATTACAATACCAGTTATTTTAAGTTTTTACGCTTAGCAGCGGTTGGGTATCTTGCCTATTTAGTTTCAACATGGGCTGCCCCTATTGTGAGCATTAGCCCATTTGTATTATGTCTGTTATTTGGGGTTATTGCTTCTTCACTCGGCTTTTTAGAAAGGCAACCTTTACAAAAAGCCAATGGGTTTGGCTTTGCCATTATGGCGTTGATGCTGTTTATTTTCGATACCTTAAACCATGCGACTCCAGATATGTTATTACGACTGGTTTATCCAATGATTGTTTTAATTGCTGCCGCAGTAATTGGGATGTATCTCGCTTCTTGGATAGTCGGAAAGATACTGGGTGTCTCTAAAGAAATGGCATTCGCCGTATCGTTAACCGCACTCTATGGTTTTCCAGCCGATTATATCATTACGAATGAAGCGATTAATGCGCTGACGAAAGATGAGAAAGAAAGGCAAATTCTGACCGGCCATATGTTAGGACCCATGTTAGTCGGTGGATTTATTTCAGTGACCATGGTCTCTGTGGTACTTGCTGGAATTATGGTTGGTTTTATTACACCACTTGCAGGGTAAATGATGATGGAAACAAGCACATTCAGAATTCAACGGCATTTAGAGCAGTTGGCCGAATTTACATCGACACCGGGTCAAGGAACGACTCGTATGAGCTATAGTGAGCAAGATAAGCAAGCTAGAGCATATTTAAAAGAGCAAATGCATCTGCTTGGCTTACAGGTACGTGAGGATGCCATCGGTAATCTCTATGGACGATTAGAAGGCACGGAAAGTGGGTTGCCTGCCGTTATGATTGGTTCACATTTTGATTCTGTACCCAATGGTGGCGCTTTCGATGGGCCAGCAGGGATTGTGGCAGGGTTGGATGTTGTGGCGCGTATTCGTGAGCAACAACTTCAACCACGTTATCCCCTTGAAGTCATTGCATTGGTTGAAGAAGAAGGAACCAGCTTTGGGCGGGGTTTGATGGCTTCGAGTGTGATAACAGGTCTGATTGGTCGCAAAGAGTTGCACCAATTAACTGACAGACAAGGTATTTCTGCGGCACAACGTATGGCTGATGCGGGATTTAATGCCGATAAAGCAGCAGAAGCCGTACTTGTACCGTCGACAGTGAAAGCTTTCTTAGAACTGCATATTGAGCAAGGCCCCGTCTTAGAGCAAGCAAATGAAGACGTTGGCATTGTTGATATCATTGTTGGCATTGCTCAGCTTGAAGTCAAATTAACGGGTAAAGCGGGGCATGCAGGAACGACACCAATGCATATGCGTGCTGATGCATTGGTGTGCGCGAGTCACATTATCAGCCAAATTGCGAACATAGCGATAACAGTAGGTGAAAGTACGGTTGCAACAGTCGGAAGATTGAATGTGTTACCTAATGGGGCAAATGTGATCCCGAGTGAAGTCACATTCAGTGTTGATATTCGTTCGAGAAATGAAACAGCGTTACGTCAAGCCATTGCACAAATCATCGCGCTGGTTGAGCAGGAAAGTACTAAGAGGAATATTCAAAGTGATGTTATTCAGCCTCTTTATGTTTCACCCACAAAATTAGCCCCTGAAATTCATCAATTGATGGTAAATCATGCACAAAAACAGGGATTACGTTATCGAACGATGGTAAGTGGTGCAGGGCATGACACGATGATTTTTGCCGGTATCACAGCCACTGGGCTAATTTTTGTACCGAGTCGTAATGGATTAAGTCATCATCCAGATGAATGGACGGATTATGAGCAAATCGCTCGTGGTGTTGACGTTATGTTTGAGTCTGTGCGGTCATTAACCGAATGTTGAACTCATAATCAGTCTTATCGTGATTAAGCAGATGAAGAGATCTCTGCTCTGAGGTAAAGGTAGAACAATGGTAAATACAACAATTACTGAAGCAATCAAAAAATACACAACAGCGATGATTGCCTTTCGTCGAGACCTGCATGCGCATCCTGAATTACCGTGGGAAGAAATACGGACAACAAAACGGATTGCAGAAGAGTTAACTAAGATTGGTATCGAATATCGACTAACAGAGCCAACAGGGATTATTGCTGAAATTAAGGGCGGAAAACCAGGCAAAACGGTGGCGTTACGTGCAGATATTGATGCGTTACCCGTGCTGGAATTGAATGATTCTTTGGAATATAAATCACAGAATCAAGGAAAAATGCATGCATGCGGACATGATGCACATACCTCGATGTTATTGACAGCCGCAAAAGCGCTATACGATGTCCGCGCGGATTTGAAAGGCAATGTGAGGTTGATTTTTCAGCCGGCTGAAGAGATAGCCCAAGGCGCTAAAGAAATGGTGAAACAAGGTGCCGTGGAAAATGTGGATAATGTATTTGGCATGCATATCTGGTCAACGACGCCTTCCGGAAAAGTCTCTTGTAACGTAGGGGGGACATTTGCCTCCGCTGATTTGTTAGTCGTGAAGTTTAAAGGGCGTGGTGGTCACGGTTCAATGCCTGAAGCCACAATTGATGCCGCTGTCGTGGCATCTTCTTTTGTGATGAATCTACAATCAGTTATTTCTCGTGAGACATCGCCATTGGAATCAGCAGTGGTCAGTATTGGGAAGATGGAGGTTGGTACTCGCTTTAATGTGATTGCTGAAAATGCGGTATTAGACGGAACTGTTCGCTGTTTTAATCTTGAAACTCGCAGTCGTATTGAAGCGGCAATCAGACGTTATGCAGAACATACCGCCGCAATGTATGGCGCGACAGCGGAAGTTATTTATACTTATGGCACACTTCCTGTGATTAATGAGGAACGTAGTGCATTGTTGGCGCAATCTGTTATTACGCAAGCATTTGGTGAAGACACGTTGATGTTTGAGAAACCAACAACGGGTGGTGAAGATTTCAGTTTTTATATTGAAAACATTCCTGGCTGTTTCGCTTTATTGGGATCAGGTAATCCAGATAAAGATACACAATGGGCACATCATCATGGGCGTTTTAATATTGATGAAGATGCAATGGTGACAGGTGCTGAACTTTATGCTCAATACGCTTGGTCTTATTTGCAACAAGATGAATTTTAATTAACCGCGTTAACCTTGTCGTGACGATAGCGACAAGGTTTATATTTTTGACAATATAAGCCGATTCCCTTCTCAAAAACGTCTCTCCACTGCCTATTTTCAAACTTATGATCGCGCTATGATAATCATCACACTTTATCCTGCATATGAAAAGAAGGATTCTTGTCATCAAGTAAAATGCTATTGAGGTGAGTTAGGCGTAAATGAATAAAAATAGTACGGTTACTTTTAAAAATGAACATAAAAATTCTCATATACAATCTATTGATTATTTAATTGTTGATAATTAAATTTCAAAAATAGGTAATGCTAGATGTTTTTTTTGAATTTAAAGGTGCTAATGGTTTTTATGTGTTTAATTTTTAGAGAATTGCCTTACTATATAGGGTGTTATTATTGGGGGTATTCAGGGTTGTTTAAAATAAAACCTATCATCACTATAACTTGTTGAATTTAAATAGGTAAGCTAATCAAGTTAGAGGTTGATAAGCAAGTAAAATAAAGAGTGAGAGTTTAAGGGAACAGTTATTTATGATTATTTATAGAGACAAAGCCGCGCTGAAATGACGAATAAATAAAATAATTATTATTGTTTTTAATATACACTGATATTAATAAACTGATTTAATTTAAACAATCGATTATATATTTAGCGTAATTGATGCTATATATTGACATGACCAATTTAATTAGACAAAATTCGATTAAGCATGTGATGGGTAATAAATTTTTTATTTTATACTCATCACATTGGCTTTACGATTCATGATGTTTAAAAATTGCGTTTCTTAAGCGTTGCTGTTGTTCGAAGCGTTGCTCTTGTGTTAACAATTCATCGTGGGAAAGTTGCATAAGTAACGCATTCATATTAGGGATCGAATTCTCTTCTAATAGCGAATCGACGTGTTTAACGATATTTTTATAGTGTTGCATAGCATCCTCCAATCGTTGTGATGAAAAGATTATAACATATGGAATGTCGGTCTCCTTATTTATTATAAGTAGTGATTAGCGTATTTTTATATTAAGACAAGCATAGGAATAAGATATTGAAATTAACCGTTATGTTGATGTGTTTGTTGTTATTTGCCTGCACGTCAAAATGGGAACCCGTAGGTTTATCTGAATGGACATATCAGGAGGCGGATTCACAATGTGAATTTGATGCCTTTAAACGATTTCCCGTTCGTAACGAAGTCGCCCAGCACACTGTGTATGAAACCATTTCAAAAAAGTGCAAGAAAGACGATGAATGCGGTAAAGAAAAAACTTATGAAGAGAAAGTACCGAAGACAGAGAGCTATGTTTTAGATGTTAATAAAGAGAGTCGTCGTCAAGAATATGTTCGTTGTATGAAACGTAAAGGCTGGCAAGAAAAAAACGATTATTTTTGGCAGTCGTAAACGTTTCTTGCATTATAAAGTGTAGGTTCAGTGAAGTTTATCACAAAGCCCTTATCATCATTAGGGCTTTAATTCTTATCGCTGTGGCAAGTGATCGTGTGTGACTATTTATAACGTTACATGGAGATTATCTCTGTCAGTGAAGTGGTATTTTATTATCGCTGCTGGAAACTGACTGGATAGATGCATTGGAGGGATCTGATAATAGGAAAGCGCGATTTCAGCTATGGCTATTATGACGTTATTTCCAGAAGCAATGACATCAATGGCTTTTGAAGGTGAACACTTTTCTGACATAACAAAGTCATGGCAATTTCGGTTGGTGATATCAGAATCCTTTTATTACCCCTGTACGATGAGTCTTTGTTGTGACTGAATGAGTGTGCTTTATTAGGCGAGTTGCGCATAAAACGCCTCGTAGGTTCACAAGGCGTTTCAGCCGTTAAGTCGAAAAACCTTTTTTGACGCTATGAAGCGGTGAGATCTTTGATTTCCTCTGTTACGGCATTTTTTTGAACAGATGCAATTCCTTTTAATGCAGCTTGCTTCGTCGAATACATCTCGCTACTTGCGATGATTTCATGATTTGCAGCTTTAAGAACAAAATAGTATGGCTGAGCCGTATCTTTTGTCGATTTTTTCAGTTCGAAATAACCCATGATTTGCTCCAACGGTTGTATAAAAATAGATACTCAAGTCTACACAATACTGTTTGTTGCTTATTAAGATTAGAAATAAATAAGGAAATTTACTAGTTTTAGACTAAATTTAATTAGGATAAAAAAAAGCCTCTATAAATAGAGGCAATTCGTAGGATTAATAGATCTACTTGTTATTCGCTTAAGATAACGAACATTTGCAAGAGATGCTATTTGATTCTGCGTATTAGTCTAAAAGGTAATACCTATGAGGTATTTTATCTTAAAAAACTATTGTGCTGGAGTCGTTGTAGCTGCATTGTCCGGTTGCGGTGCTGCACCTCGTCTCATGGGGGCATACTCAGGCATTTCTACAATGCTCATTTTAACCATGTAACGTTTACCTTCTGCCACTTTGGGTGCATCATTAGCAAGTTTTTTCAATGTTTCATTTGGGGTTGTTGTCTGTTGAGTCACACTGAATAGCATATTAGGGTGATTCCCCATATGGCTGCGTGGCACTTTATTATTAGGGCCATTAGCAGCAGCCGAAAATCCAATTGACATCAACATGATAGCAAGTAAACCAGAATTTAATTTTGTCATTGATATATCCTCTTATTTGCACTGATTTGAATAATCAATGAATTGGTTTTTTACCGCAATCGGTTTTACCTGCTTTGACTGAAGCTTCACAATTGCTGCACTTTTTCCATATTTTCTACTTATTTAGCTTCCTAACACAAATAGCAGAGTCAATTAAGGCTTTATTATGGGGTATTAGTATAGCGAGATAGCATCACTTGTGCTGTAGGAAACAGAGTGACTGGCAGGTGAGAGAGTAATCGATTAGCATGTTGTATAACGAACAAAATGATAACAAAGTGAGTCATTATGTCTGATATCAATATGCCTTTTTCCGTGTTAGATCTTGCGCCTATCCCTCAAGGTGCTACCGCTAAGGAAGCCTTTTCTCATTCTCTCGATTTAGCTCAATTAGCTGAAAAACTCGGCTATCATCGATATTGGTTAGCGGAACATCATAATATGACTGGGATAGCAAGTGCTGCCACATCAGTGCTGATTGGCTATCTTGCTGCGAATACCACAAGGTTACGTGTAGGTTCGGGAGGCGTTATGCTACCTAACCATTCACCTCTGGTGATCGCTGAGCAATTTGGAACATTGAATACCTTATATCCAAATCGAATAGATTTAGGACTAGGGCGTGCTCCGGGAAGCGATCAACAGACCATGAGGGCACTACGTCGGCACATGAGTCAGGATATTGATAATTTTCCGCGAGATGTGGCTGAATTAGTCAATTGGTTTGATGCAATAGATCCTAACCCACCTGTTAGGCCTGTTCCCGGTTATGGCGAAAAAATTCCAGTTTGGTTATTAGGTTCAAGTTTATACAGCGCACAGCTTGCTGCTCAGATGGGCTTACCTTTCGCCTTTGCATCACATTTTGCACCTGATTTGTTACTACAGGCACTGCATGTATACCGTGAAAACTTTCAACCTTCAGCAAGGCTTGAAAAGCCTTATGCAATGGTTTGTATCAATATAATTGCAGCTGATACGGTGCGTGATGCTGAATTTTTATTTACATCAATGCAGCAAGCTTTTGTTATGTTGCGTAGAGGACAGCCTGCTCAATTGCCACCACCTGTTCAAGATATGGATAAAATTTGGTCTCCAGCCGAGCAATTGGGTGTGCAGCAAGCCCTAGGGATGTCATTGGTAGGAGATAAGGCGAAAGTTCGTCATGGGATAGCGTCTATATTGCGGCAAACCCAGGCCGATGAAATCATGGTTAATGGGCAAATTTTTGACCATCAGGCTCGCTTATATTCATTTGAATTAGCAATGGAAGCCATGACAGAGTTAAGGGAAGAATAAACATATTAGCGTTTTTTTGCGTAGATAACGCTTTAACATCCGCAAAACAAAGAAATAGTCCTTGAAAGCCATTTAAATCCTCAACATAACCCATTCGGGTTATGTTGATTGACGTTAGATAAACAGTCGATCTGAATATCATTCAGAGGCATTAAAGAAGAGGGGGTGTGGCTAAAGGAGATGACCATTTTTCATTGCTATTCAATTAATCTATTGAGATGAATAAGCTCAATTTCTTCATTGAAGTAAGATGTATCATCAATGGATTCAAAGAGATAACCCAGAGTGACCTGGGTCATAGACGGTTAACACGCGATCTGTGGCAAGTGAGGTTCTAAAGGCGGAAGGCCATGGGCTGCTCGAGCTCGGTCACAAGCTTCATTGTGAACTCCTGATAACCATGATTGTTCAAACTCGCGGCAAGGCGTTGGTCGTTGTGTGTAAATTGAGCAAGAGACACATTCGCCAATGGTACCTGTCAATGCGGTGCAGCGCGTATTGTGTTTTTGGTTTGTCCCTTTCATTGCACTCATAAAGGGGGTGATTTGCTCAGTTAACTCTTGAGGGACTAACCCACCACCACTTTCACTCTCAGCCCAATAGAAAGAGACGCGAAAATAAGCGCAACATGCACCGCAACTTACACATGGGTTATTTTCAGGATCAGTTTTTAGTATATGAATATTGGTCATATATAAAATCACTAAAAAATATTGATGATGGTGACCCGCAGAACACGGGCTGACGTAACATAGGCAGATAGCCTAGAATCGTTACTCAGCCGCTATTATCTTACGTACTATTGACTATTGGCAAGGTATTTTAGAATTAAACACTGAAATTTATCGTTATCCATACGATAAATAAATTTAATTAAAGGCGTGAGATAAAAAAACACCCTGTCAGCCTAAGACTCACAGGGTGTGATTGTTATTTTACTAACCGAGCCCGATAGGACGGTGAGCAGTTAATCATGAGCGAAGATTAGACGTGTTTTAGTTCGCCATCCTCTTCTTGGTTATAAATTGTTTTGTTGGTTTCACCCATTAACTGACTGGTTACGGTACCCGCAGTCATTGAACCGCTCACGTTTAATGCGGTACGGCCCATATCAATCAATGGTTCAACGGAAATCAATAATGCTACAAGCGTGACGGGGAGACCCATCGCTGGCAATACAATTAATGCCGCAAATGTTGCACCACCACCAACACCCGCAACCCCAGCGGAACTGATTGTGACGATACCAACCAAGGTGGCAATCCATAGAGGATCAAATGGGTTAATTCCCATTGTTGGCGCAACCATTACCGCCAACATCGCAGGATAAATACCTGCACAACCGTTTTGGCCGATAGTGGCACCAAAGGAAGCGGAAAAGCTAGCGATAGACTCTGGCACACCAAAACGGCGAGTTTGCGTCTCAATATTTAATGGAATACTCGCTGCACTAGAACGGCTTGTGAAAGCGAACGTTAATACTGGACCTGCTTTTTTGAAAAATTTAATCGGGCTTAGGCCAGTTACCGCAATGAAAATACCGTGGATAATAAACATTAATCCGATTGCGACATAAGAGGCAATAACAAAAGTACCTAAGTTGATGATATCGGATAAGTTAGAGCTTGCGACAACTTTTATCATTAGTGCCATTACACCATACGGTGTTAAACGCATCACTAAACGAACCAGTTTCATCGCCCAAGCTTGTAACACATCGATAGCCGCTAATGCTTTCTCACCACGCTCTTGGTCATCTTTGAATAATTGTAAGGCAGCGACACCTAAGAAGGCTGCAAAAATCACGACGCTAATAATTGACGTTGGGCTAGCCCCAGTCAGATCAGCAAATGGATTTTTTGGAATAAAGGATAAAATTAACTGTGGAACAGCTAGATCGGATACTTTACCGACATAGTTATTTTGAATCGCATCAAGACGTGCGGTTTCTTGCTGGCCTTGAACCAAACCTTCGGCCGTTAAGCCAAACAGATTAGCCATCAAAATACCAATCAGTGCGGCAATGGCTGTCGTTAATAGTAGTGTACCAATCGTTAAAAAACTAATTTTTCCTAAAGAGGAAGCCTTGTGTAGGCGTGCAACAGCGCTGAGTATTGAGGCAAATACTAATGGCATAATAACCATTTGTAATAATTGCACATAACCATTACCGACGATATTAAACCAGAGAATGGAATCCTTCAGCGTTTGGTGACCAGTACCATACACATAGTGTAGCGCTACACCATAAGCAACACCGAAAACCAAGCCTAATAAAACTTTTTTAGATAGACTCCAGCCCTTTGCCCCTAATTTTGCTAGCAGTATAAGCAGTGCTACAAAGATGAGCACATTAATTATTAAAGGAATATTCATTCCGAACTCCAATCGCAGTTTTTGAATTATGTTATTAGCACTGTAAACCTTAAAGGTTATAAGGGATTAGCTTATCCTAACAACTGGTTATATGTTAACAGTAGATAAAATACAATTCTTATAATGAAAAGTAATAACATATAAAGATTGATACTTACAGTATATTACAAAACGATTGATTAGGTAGGTAAGTATGTATCTATTTGATTATGAATATATTTTATAACGCTATCAAATTGTGAGTGCAGATCAAAGTTGTAGCCAGCAGGTAGAAGGCAAGCACAAACCGTCAATGCAATAGCAACAAAGCGCTCAGCCCGTTTATTGGACTTACTACGCAGTAGTGGCAGGCAAAAACGCAACGGCAGTGGCCATAGGAATGGCACTCCAGAAGGCGTTAGTATATCTGCAATTAAGTGGCTGATATAACCGAGTAAGAATGCTTGCAGTAAATCATTCGGGATAGCCCATTGTGATGGTAACCACTGGTAGCAGGCGATCATTAATAGTAGCCAAGCAATCAAGCTATGCGTGAATCCACGGTGTCCGCATAATTTAGAAATCGGTATTGATAAGATCCTTAATAGCCGCCCAGGAATAGAAGAAGGGTGATCGATATCTGGCAATAAGGCACCCAGCAGAACGCCTGGCACCATATGTAGCCAGTCACCTTGAGCAAGCTCAGTCGTGATTTCTAGCTTATGTGCCATTATTAATGAGGCGACAGAAAATAGCAGGTGCCCTTCAGCAGTCATGGTGGATAAATTACCATCTGTTTATCTATACAGTTAGGCGGGAAGTATAAAGTGTTTACAAGGAATATGATAGGTGAGTAGCGAAAAAAACGCTTATTTATTAGCGAATAACATCAGAGCTTTATACTTTTTCGTAATATCCCTATCAAAAAATGATAGGGATTAGATAAAAAAAGAAATGAATAAAAATTAACGCAAATGTTTTTCAGTTAATTCATTGAGTGAAGATAGCTTAACATCAGCGAGGCCCCAACGCGGGTCATTAAAATGTTGTTTATCGGGTACGACGATCGAGCGCATCCGTGCTGCTTTAGCGGCAATCATGCCATTAAAGGAATCTTCTAATGACACACAATGAATAGGCTTGGTGTCTAACAACGCTGCGGCATTCAGATAAACTTCTGGGTGTGGTTTGCTGTGAGGTAAATCAGCAGCAGAGACGACCGCAGAAAAATAATCGCGAATATCAAATAAGTTTAAGACTTTTTCCAGCATATAGAGTGGGGATGCTGAAGCGAGCGCGATATTGAGATCCATTGAACGGCACAGTTCAAGGGCATGATGCACACCAGGTAGGAGAGGACGTTGTTCCTCAACTAATCCAATGACACGGTCAATAATCATTTGCTCAACTTCTTTGAGGCTATGGCCTTGCCATGGAGAAGCGTGGTACCAAAGCTCTACAACATGGTCGATACGTAAACCGAGAGTATCAGGTAATTTATCGGCAATAGACAAGTCGATGCCTAACTGAGAAAACACCTCTCGCTCTCCCTGTGCCCAAAAAGGCTCAGAATCAATCAGCAAGCCATCCATATCAAAAATAACAGATTGGATGGTTAAATTATGGTACATGTCAAAACTCCATTCATGTATGTGTGACCTTGCCATGCTTCAATCCGTTGTATGCAGTGAAATGATGGATTGATTTCACTGGTCACTTGGTTAATGAGTGGCATACAACTTGAAATGCTTAGCCCTTTCGTGTGACGAGATATTGTAGCAAGTCATTACTTGATTATATATATCAGAACGGGGATCTTTGTTAATAGCCTTAATAAATAACAAGTTAAAAAATCTGAAAATAGTCGGAACACTATTATTCAGTGTTGTAAATTTGGTGGGTTTATGAAAATTCAGTTATGATTAGTTATAAAAAAAATTTTTTGAGGGTTAATAATGAATTACCAGACTGCAAGTTATGTCGCAATCGGCAAACGTATTCTCGGTTGGATTGTTTTTCTTGTAGCATTGCTTTCTACTTTAGCTTCACTCATCAAACTTGCAGCAATAAAAGGGCTGGAAGGTGAGGGAATTAACGCGGTCGCCAATGATTTTATTAAATTAATGGCTGAAATGACCCGTCAAAGTACACCGTTTCTCAATCTGTTTTGGCATAACTCTCCCATTCCCCGAGTCTCTGAAGGGTTTGTCGGGGCGAATATCGGTTTTATAATCATTTTTATTTTTATCTTTGTTGGTATAGCGCTAAGTGCGTCGGGCCTACGAATGTATCGACAAATTAAGTTTATTCGTGAAAGTATTGAAGACCATGTGATTTTAGAAAAGGCGAAAGGTAACGATGTTTCGAAAGAGGAATTGGAAGCCAAGGTTACGATCCCTCGTCATACCATTTTTACTCAGTTCTTTATTCTGTATTTTTGGCCGATCGTGTTAGGTGTCGCAATTTATTTCGCGTTAAAATTTTTGAATTGGTAATCAATCAGGCCCAGTCAAACAAAACTGGGCCAAAACACGTCGTTACTTTTCACCAAGTAACTCATCGGTAATCGTTCGAGCATGCAAGTAGCTCTTTTCAAGCCCAAATATGTTTGACTGACAAAGTAAATAGTACAGTTGATAAAGGGGCTGCCTATCGAGAAAACCGCTTGGTAATGGCCAAACACTTTGATAGCCATCTATAATCTGGATTGGTAATTCTTGATACAGCGGTAACATTGCGATATCACATTCTCTATCCCCCCAATAACAAGCGGGATCATATAAAATACCGTTTTGCTCCAAGGTAATAGCACAATTGGCGGGCCATAAATCACCGTGTAACAATGAGGGTTGAGGCTGATGTCCTGCAAGGCGTTTTTTGACAATATCAACGATTTGTTGAATATCACCAAATACCATACCTTTTTCTGCTGCAAGTTGTAATTGTAGGCCAATGCGTTTTTCAGCAAAAAACGAGTTCCAACGCTTTTCCCATCCGTTTGGCTGAGTGATGGTCCCTAACATGGTGTCAAAGTCAAAACCATAACTAGGCTGCTCTTCCCATTGGTGAAGTTGTGCTAATTGTTGACCAAAGCGCCATGCATTGGTTGCATCAAATTTTTTCAACGGAAAATATTCGAGTAGCAGGAAGCTATGGTGTTTATTACTCCCGACGCCGTAGACTTTTGGCACGGTGATAGTATTGCTTTTGGCAAGCATCTCAAGCTGCTCAGCTTCTTGTTTAAACAAAGGCAAAAATTCACGCAGGTTCTGTTTGACGAAAATGGTATGTTCACCATAATCGATTTTCATCGTGTGATGAATGTCTCCTCCAGACAGGATCTCTTTGTTATGAAGTTCTGCTTCACCCAAGTGTTCGCTTAATAAACGATACATTGCTTGCCACATGACACACCTCGCTTTGCTTTGGTCTTCATTAACACAATTCTATAGCGACAGTTTAGGAATTAACAGCAATAATTATTTAAAAAGAAGAGCCTATCACGAAATTACCCAGTGATAACATTTGATGGAATATGGTTTTTTTGAAAATTTGTTGTAATTAAATAATCATTATGACGTTGATAAATCATCGTAATTAAATATTGAAATATGACAATAAATAGAGTGAATTAAATTTGAGTCGTAATAATGACATATTTTTAATTCTATTTGCCTATTAATAAAAATAATGGCTTATTGTTATTAATATTATTTGCTATATTTTTCTATGTATATAATTAAATAAAATTTAATCAAAATTAGATTGTAATTATTTGATGTTCATTATTTGTAATATTTTAAATTTAAAAGAGTAATGAAAATGAAAGAAAAAATTGAAAATTACACTGGCCCGGCTGCGGGCTGGGGCGCGGTAAAAGCCGTCGCGGAAGCCATTAGAGGCCAAATGGATATTGGTCATGATGTGATAGCAATGTTTGAAATGAATAAACCTCAAGGATTTGATTGTCCAGGTTGTGCATGGCCTGATCCAAAACATTATGCCTCATTTGATATCTGTGAAAATGGCGCAAAAGCCATGTCATGGGAAGCAACATCAAAAAGAACCACACCTGAATTTTTCGCTAAATATTCTGTTTCCGAATTATTAAAATGGGATGATTACGATTTAGAAAACGAAGGTCGATTAACGCATCCAATGAAATATAATGCACAAACTGACCATTATGAGCCGATTGAATGGGAAGACGCATTTGCACAAATAGGTCAGCTTTTATCAAGTTATCCTGATCCAAACAGTGTAGAGTTTTATACTTCAGGTCGTACGTCAAATGAAGCCGCGTTTCTCTATCAATTGTTTGCGAGAGAATACGGTACTAATAATTTTCCCGATTGCTCCAATATGTGCCACGAACCAACGAGTGTTGGGCTTGCTGCATCGATAGGTGTTGGTAAAGGTACGGTTTTGCTGGAGGATTTTGATAAGGCCGACTTAGTCATTTGTATTGGTCATAATCCGGGAACGAATCACCCAAGAATGTTAAGTTCATTGCGTGAGGTGTCAAAACGAGGCGCTAAAATCATTGCCATTAATCCGTTGAAAGAGCGTGGATTGGAGCGTTTTGAGTACCCTCAAGACCCGATTGAAATGTTAACGTTTGAATCAACGCGGTTAGCTGAGCACTATTATAAAGTACGCATTGGTGGTGATACCGCTTTGATAAAAGGCGTGATGCGTTGTGTGATTGAGCAGCATGAAGCTGCGATTGCACAAGGAAAAGCACCTATTTTGGATAACGAATTTATTCAAACTCATACCGTTGGTTTTGAGGCCGTTAAGCATGATGTCATGACAACAGGCTGGGAAGATATTTTACGTGTTAGTGGTCTCTCAAAAGAAGACATTGAACAAATAGCACAGTTATATATTGAGGCGGACAGAACGATCATTTGCTATGGCATGGGGATCACTCAGCATCAACATGGTACGCAAAATATTCAACAATTGGTCAATTTACTCTTGCTAAAAGGCAATATTGGTCGTGAAGGGGCGGGTATCTGTCCTTTACGTGGGCACTCCAATGTTCAGGGTGACCGTACTGTCGGGATCACCGAAAAACCAAGCCAATCTTTCTTGGATAAACTTGAGCAGCGCTTTGGATTTAAACCACCAGCTCAGTTTGGTCATGCCGCAGTTGCAAGCATGCAGGCAATCGCGGAGGGAACAGCTCGCGCACTGATCTGCATGGGAGGAAATCTAGCAGTAGCAATGCCTGATCAAGATGCTTGTTTTAATGGCATGAAAAAATTAGATTTGGCGGTACATGCAGCCACAAAACTGAATCGCTCACATCTATTAACGGCAAAAAATACCTTTTTGTTCCCTGTATTAGGGCGTACTGAACGTGACATGCAAAAAACAGGGCCACAAAGTATTACAGTGGAAGATTCCATGTCGATGGTACATGCTTCTCACGGTAAGTTAAAACCAGCTAGCCCACATTTAAAATCAGAATGTGCCATTGTTGCTGGTATGGCAAAAGCCACATTGCCAAATACTAAAGTGGAATGGGATGATTTTATTGATGATTACGATAAAATCCGCGACGCAATGGAAGCTGTTTTACCTGGTTTTGACGATTATAACGCACGTATTCGTGTGCCTGGCGGTTTTCACCTCACTAACGCGGCGTCAGAACGACGCTGGCTAACGAAGTCTGGTAAAGCAAATTTCATGACCACAGAAGGGGTGATTGAAGATCCTAAATCAGCCGTGAACAGCGAGTTAATCTTAGCGACAGTTCGCAGCCATGATCAATATAACACCACGATTTATGGATTAAATGACCGTTATCGAGGCGTGTTTGGTCAACGTGACGTGATGTTTATCAGTGAAGCGCAAGCGAAAAAACAAAACTTGGCAGCTGGTGATAGGGTCAACATTATCGCACTTGATAGTGATCAAAAACGCACTCATCGCCGTTTAGATAACTTGAAAGTCGTGATTTATGATATGGCAGACCGTTGTGTTGCGACCTATTTTCCTGAAGCGAATAACCTAATCGCATTGGATAATTTTGATCCACAAAGCGGTATTCCTGCTTATAAAAATATTCCAATCGTATTGGAAAAAGTTGATGTAGCTTCTTAAGTACTCATGATTAATCTGCATAGTCAAAGGCCGCTTCTTATAGGAAGCGGCCTTTATTTTTTAATAACAAAAGAATTTTTAGGCTGATTGTAACTTTTCTTGCGGCATTTTAGCTCTTTTGCGTGTTAATACCATTTTGCTGTAGAGCAGAGCAATAATGAAATAAACCGCTTGGGTAATCACGATACAAGGGCCGGTTGCCCCATCAATGTGGAAGCTAATAATAGTACCAATCACGCTGGAAGTGACGGAGGCGATGACGGCAACCACCAACATCCATCCAAAACTTCGACATAGCACGAATGCGATGATCCCCGGTGAAATCAACATGGCAATAACCAAAATGATCCCGACGGCTTGTAGCGAGGCGACAATAGTTAAAGCAAGTAAGGACAGTAAACCATAATGGATGAGTTTAACGGGGAGTCCAATGACCCTTGCCTGATTAGGGTCAAAACAGTACAACATAAAATCTTTACGTTTTAGTAAGATTATGGCGATCGTGATACCTGCAAACCATAAGTTCTGTTTAAACTCGGCATCAGTAATTCCCAAAATATCACCGAATAAAATATGGGTAAGGTGTTGTTCTGTATCGATTTTAGCAAACATCACTAAACCGACGGCAAACATGCCGGAAAACACAATTCCCATCACGGTATCTTCTTTTATTCGACTGTTCTCTTTTAAATAGCCCGTCGCGAATGCGCAAAATAGCCCTGAAATAAAGGCGCCTATAGCAAGAGGAATACCTGCCACAGAAGCGATGACGATACCTGGTAATACGGCATGAGAGATAGCATCCCCCATCAATGACCAGCCTTTTAGGACTAAAAAGCAAGATAAAATGGCGCATACAGCACCTGTCACGATGGCGGTGATGATCGCTTTTTGCATAAAAGGGAAGAGAAACGGTGCCGTTAGTAAGTCAATAAAATCACTCATTAGAGGCTCCTTGTTGCTTTATTTTATGCAAATTCTCCACTTCTTGTTTTGCTTTGCGTCGTGATGCAAAAATACCGTGTTTGGGTGCAAAGAAGAAAGCCAACAAGAAAATAATTGTTTGTAAAGTAACAATTAATCCACCAGTTGCACCATTGAGGAAATAACTCGCATAAGCACCTATTGCACTGGTTGCTGTACCAATAGCCACCGCAATGATCAATAAACGTTTAAATTGGTCAGTCAGTAAGTAGGCGGTTGCCCCAGGTGTCACGACCATTGCAATAACCAAAATTGCCCCAACTGTTTGTAACGCAGCAACAGTACAGGCGCTCAGCAAGGTAAAGAAGATTATTTTTAAACGTAGTGGATTTAACCCAATTGAACGCGCGTGGCTTTCATCAAAAAATACTGCGAGTAGATCTTTCCAAAGCGCGAGTAATACAATGAAAGAGACGGCAATAATGATTTCAACTTGCAGCACATCGGCATCCGCAATACCTAAAATATTACCAAATATAATAGTCTGCACATTCACTGAAGTGGGGTTTAACGATACGATCAATAAGCCCGCAGCAAAGAAGGTGGAAAAGATAAAGCCAATTACGGCATCTTCACGCAAACGGGTGATATGCTTGATAAACGTCATCGCAAGAGCTGCCAAGATCCCAGTAAAAAAAGCACCAGCGGCGTAAGGCAACCCTAACGCATAAGCGCCTGCTACCCCAGGAACAACAGAATGGGAAAGGGCATCCCCCATTAATGACCAGCCTTTGAGCATCAAATAAGCGGACAGAAATGCACAGACGGCACCTACAATGGCACTTACCCAGATGGCTTTAACCATATAGTTGTACTCGAAAGGCTGAAGTAACAACTCGATCATTCTGAATCCTTAGGTTGGTTCGTTCTAACGGGTGCATCGTGGTCGTGACCATAGAAGACAGCAGCCCTTTCATCATCGGTAATGACCGTGATAGAGCGGGGGTCATCATCATCATGAAGCTCTTGTCCGGAGAGATTGATATGACGCAGTACGCCACCAAAAGCAACTTGTAAATTCTTTTGGGTAAAGGTGGTTTCAGTTGGGCCACTGGCCAGTACTGTACGATTAATCAAAATCACTTGGTCACAAAATTCGGGTACGCTACCTAAGTTATGGGTTGATACTAAAATCAGGTGGCCTTCATCGCGTAAACTGCGTAGTAAATCAATGATGGCATTTTCAGTTTTAACATCAACCCCAGTAAAAGGCTCGTCGAGCAACAGAACTTTACCTTGTTGAGCAAGAGCACGAGCGAGAAAGACCCGTTTTTTTTGGCCTCCAGACAGCTCACCTATCTGGCGATGCTCAAGCCCTGCTAAGTCCACGCGCTCTAGCGCTTTTTTGACTGCTTCTTTATCTTCATTTTTGGGGATACGGAAAAAGCCCATTTTACCGTAACGTCCCATCATCACTACATCAGAAACGAGCACAGGGAAGTTCCAATCAACTTCCTCTGTTTGTGGAACATAGGCGATAATATTTTCTTTTAGCGCAGCTTTAATTGGCTCGCCATTTAAAGTGACGCTACCAGATGATGGGGTGACTAACCCCATGATCGTTTTAAACAAGGTTGATTTGCCACTACCGTTGACGCCAACGAGTGCGCAAATTGAGCCACCAGTAATATTAAAACTTGCATCATAAATAGCGGTATGACCGTTGTTATACGTTACAGTGGCATCATCAACAATCAATTTAGGGTGTTCAAAGCGGTTTGAGCTACTCATCATTACTGATCAAATCCTTTCGCTATGGTGTCTACTGTTGTATTTAGCAAATCAATATAGGTGGGTACAGGGCCATCAGCAGTTGATAATGAGTCCACATACAGTACCCCACCATATTTTGCCCCAGTTTCTTTGCTAACTTGGCGTGCGGGTTTATCTGAAATAGTACTTTCGCTAAAAACAACAGGGATATTATATTCGCGTACGGTATCGATAACTTTTTTAACTTGCTGTGGGGAGCCTTGCTCTTCAGCATTGATAGGCCATAGATACACTTCTTTTAAACCGTAGTCTTTTGTTAAATAACTAAATGCACCTTCACTGGATACTAACCAACGCTTATCTTCAGGGATACGGTTAAGACGTTCGCGAAGCGGTGTATCAAGTTGTGCGATTTTTTCAGCATACTTTTTAGCGTTTGCGTTATAGATTTCTGCATTTTCTGGATCATACTTTACCAAGGCTTTGCGAATATTTTCGATGTAAATTTTGGCATTGGCAGGAGACATCCAAGCATGAGGGTTTGGGTTTCCTTTATATTCACCTTCTCGAATTGGCATAGGTTCTATACCTTCAGTGACTACGACGGCAGGAACGTTTTGGAAATTCTCAAAGAAACGTTGAAACCACACTTCAAGGTTTAGACCATTCCATAAGATTAAGTCAGCATCATAAGCTTTCATAATATCTTTTGGGGTAGGTTGATAACCATGGATTTCTGCTCCAGGTTTAGTAATGGACTCTACGATTGCGGCATCACCCGCCACGTTTTGTGCGATATCTTGAATAATAGTAAAAGTTGTGACGACCTTAAACTTTTTAGCCAAAGCAGGTTGACTGACTAGTAGAATAGCGGATAAAGCAAAGAGAGCAGAAAGCAGTGGTTTAGAAAAGAGCGAAAATTTTTTGTTCATAGTTCAGACCCTGACATCATTGGCTTAGTGGATTTTTTAATTGTACTGTTATTAACAAAAAAGCATAACAGGATTAAAACTCAATTGATAATGACTATCAATATCAATTGGATAAAGTCAAGACAAAAAGTGTGTGATTCATCAATTATTGTGATTATATATTGGTATGAATAGAACATGTCTTAAAGTAAAAGTTAAGTAAAAATTGTTTTATTTTTCTTACGATTAGTTATTCTTCCGTCAGTTTTGTTAGCAGAGGATATCTCGGTGAAAAAAAATATCGGTGGCGCATTGGTATTTCTGTTACTGGCGGGATGCTCCAGTGAACCAGAAAAACAAGTATCAACACAACGGATGTTAAATAAAAGTAGCAATTTATCAACCGTACAGCAAAATATTTCATTCCCTCGCACGCCATTTGATGAATTTATTCGAGAATCAGCAAATCGGTATAATGTCGATGAAACGTTGATTAGAGCGATAATTGAGGTCGAATCCAACTTTAGACCTGAAGTGGTGAGTAAATCCAATGCTATTGGCCTAATGCAAATAAAAGCATCGACAGCGGGTCGGGATGCTTATCGTTATCAGGGTAAGTCGGGGGAACCGTCAAGTCATGAATTAAAAGACCCAAAAACCAATATTGATATCGGTACCACCTATATTCGTATACTTAAAGAGCAGCACCTAGCGGGGATTAATCATCCACAAACCATGTACTATGCGACTGTTGTTGCTTACGTTAATGGTGCAGGGGCGTTATTGCGAACATTTGATAATGATAAGGGCAGAGCTATTGCGATGATTAATAGTTTGACGCCTGAAGAGTTCTACCAGCACGTTCAATCTAAGCATCCAGCGCCTCAAGCTCCGCGCTATTTGTGGAAAGTGAAAAATGCCTATAATGCATTAGCCATAAACTATTGATGTGTTGCGATTAAATGTGGGAGTTGTGCGACTATTTCAACGATACCGTTGATAACGAACTGGACTCCCATACAAATTAATAAGAATCCCATAATACGAGAAATAGCATCAATCCCACCGTTACCTAACCATTTCATAATTGAAGTTGCGCCCCTTAGCGCTAACCACACGATTAGGCTGACAATAAAAAATGTCAAAACAGGAGCAACTTTTAAGATCCAAGGTGCAAATCCGACATCACCTTGCAAAGATGCCGTAGAACTAATGATGATAGCGATAGTTCCTGGTCCAGCAGTACTTGGCATGGCGAGGGGAACAAAGGCAATATTTGGAGATCGTTGACGTTTTTTAGAAATAGTCGAATCATCAGGCGCTAATGCACTAGTGTCATCATTATTTTCACTGCTAGGGAATAGCATTCCAAATCCGATAAAGGCCACAATGAGCCCACCTGCAATTCTTAAACCGGGGATGGATATACCGAATGTATTCATGACTAACTGCCCAGCATAAAAGGCAATTGTCATGATTGCAAAAACATAGATGGCAGCCAAAAGTGATTGATGGTTTCGTTGTTCTTTGGTCATATTGCCAGACAAACTGAGCATTACAGCGATTGTTGTCAGAGGGTTGGCAAGTGGTAGTAATAAAACCAATCCAATACCGATGGCCTGAAACAGTTCCAAAATATCATTCATAATAGGCAAATTAAGCTCTTATAGATGTTAACAATTTTGAGTATGAATGAGCACTATAACAAAAATTATTATTGTATGCCCCGTAAAAGCACTCCGACTGCTGTTTGCTAGTGAAGTTAACGATAAAATATTGCCATGACGAGTCTCATAATGACATTTCTAAATTACAAAGAGGTGTATTCAAATAATATGAAATAAGAGCAGTTGTTCACATTAACTGTGGATAACATTAGCATTCCATTGTGAATAACTTATCTTATTTCTTATATAACAGTTAGATAGGCTTGTGTTTTAAAAGTGTTCAATTTTTAGGGTAAAAAAACCCTTTTTATGGGGGACATAAAAAGGGAAAGGGCATCTATTAGTAGGTTGTCAAAATTTCGATATGCTTTAAGTTATACGCTTAATTATGTTAGTTAACTATTGGTTATGTAAATTCATTAAAAGAATAAACATTTATTGTTTATTATTATCGAAATACCCATCCGTATATTATTTAACTAATTGAATATATATAAAAAACATATTTTTTTGGCAATTTAATATAGAGGTTATATGCTTACGGGGATTAATCATTTGACTCTGGCGGTCACAGATATTAAGAACAGTCTGTTCTTCTATCATTCAATATTAGGAATGAAGCTTCATGCAAGATGGAAAAATGGTGCTTACCTCACTTGCGGGGAGTTATGGGTATGTCTTTCAGTCGATCCCACCCGAAAGGCCCAACGACCAGAGAAGACAGACTATACGCATTATGCTTTCACCGTATCATCAAAAGACTTTTCTACGGTAGTTGAAAAGCTACAACGTGCAGATGTTACCGTTTGGAAAGATAATCGTAGCGAAGGGGATTCGTTTTACTTTTTGGATCCGGATGGCCATAAGCTAGAAATTCATGTTGGTTCATTAATAGAGCGTTTAGCACATTGCCAAAAAGCACCTTATGAGAATATGGTGTTTTACGATTAGTGTCCTTGTTAACTGGCCTTTACAAAATAACTATTTTTGATGCTAATAACAAAATAAGGTATTAAGGAAAAATACAATGTCTATCAAAGAAATGACATCTATAGAAGGCATAGAACAGCAGTTAGAGTCTCTATTAATCGATAGTGTTAATAGTGGAGCATCAATCGGATTTATTGCACCATTAATGCCGAAGGACGCCCGACAGTATTGGCAAAAGGTCGATAATGATTTACGTAAAGGTGAGCGCCTATTAGTGGTGAAATATATTGATCAACAGTTAGCTGGCGCCATTCAACTCTCTTTATGTTTAAAAGCAAATGGACGTCATCGAGCAGAAGTTGAAAAACTCATGGTACATACTGCTTTTCGGGGGCATGGTATGGCGAAACAGTTGTTGATGAATATTGAGCAGTTAGCGCTTAATCATAAACGGACATTATTGGTACTGGATACCCGAACGGGGGATACCGCGTCTCATTTGTATTGTAAACAAGGCTATATTAAAGCGGGAGAAATCCCTCATTTTGTGACAAATGCACAGCATGAATTTGAAAGTACAACGCTCTTCTATAAATTATTGGACAATAACGTATCATCTTAATTTGTCTGCTTTTATTAGTAAAATACGCTTGCTAAAGTTTTCTTTACAAACAATTTTTTATTATAAAAATTGCTTTACGCCTTATGCAGTATCCTAGAGACAGTGAAACAGGACAGTTTGGGGTTGTAAATGAAAAATGTAATGACGGCTCTAACAGCCTTAGTGATGCTGATTGGTATCTCAATGGCTGCACTATTTATTGTTTTCCCACAACAATGGAAACAAAATATTTATCCTAGTGTTGCAAACCTTTTGCCGGAATCCATTAGCTCATTAATACCAAGTCGGGATGTCAATAATAATGTATGCGATAGTTTAGAAAGTAACCTACAAACGTTCGCAGACTATTTAAAGACCAATGAAGATATCGTCAGTATCAAAGGGATGAATGGGCTAGATGATCAACTCAATGGAATTCGCTCGCGTATTGATAGTATGCCAATGCAAGTGCGTAAATTAGTCTGTCAGCAAGAATATGCTCGTCTTGAAGGATTAAAAAGTGTTTTCTTTTTAGGACATAATCAGCGTTGATGGTACAAACGCACAGCCGCTTTATCCCCCCAAGATCAAAAAATATGATTGGCGACTTAAAACAAGCTAATTGATTTATGTTAGTCTACGTATGCTAGGTTGATTCAGGAAGATTGTCATGAGCATATTTAGATTACCCTTCTTAAATTGGTTAATTTTAAACACAATTGCCTTCTATGCGCTCTACGCAAAAAACATATTGGCGTGGAGTTTTTCTGGTTGGACGGGGGTTCTAGGTATCTTAGTTGCTTTAGAAAGTTTTGGATGGATAGCCGCCAGTTTATATTATTTTTATCGTTTCAAAACGTCTCCTAATCCTATCAGCCCTGCGACAGCTTTAATTACCGAAGGCCCATTTAGATTTTCTCGCAACCCTCTCTATCTCGCTTTTACTTCAATGTGCGTTAGCTTAGCGCTATTCACTCAATCCCCCTATTTTTTGGTGTCTGGCCTAGTGTTTTGGTTAATCACCGATTTGTATACCATCCCGCAAGAAGAAAAATGTTTAGCGGAACACTTTAAAGCAGAGTGGCAACGTTATCGCCAACAGACTCGGCGCTGGTTGTAACCATACACAATAGAATCGCGACTAAAATAGCGACTAAATATTATCTCTCTTTATGACAGCTAGAGAAATATATCGCGATTGACCACATAGTTTGATTTATAGATAGGTAGAAAAAGCAATGACCAGTTATATCTGTTTGTGAATTAATGGGGTTAAGCTAAGCATGCGCACGTAGAGATAAAAAAGTTGAAATCAAACCGCTTTACACTGCGAGTTACTCAGTATTCAGCGGGGTAAAAGTTGCTGCATTGAGTAAAGGTTCTGTGGTTATTTTTTATTAATAATTTGCTCAATAGATGCACACACTATGAATATTGAAACTTTCTTATCTTTATCGATGTTTTCTTTCGTAACCTCCATCACGCCTGGACCCAATAATATTATGTTGCTTGCGTCAGGAATGAACTTTGGATTGAAACGGACTATGCCGCATGCTTTAGGGGTATCCCTTGGCTTTTTTGTGATGTTGGTTGCTGTTGGCCTAGGCGTAGGGGCCTTAATTCAATCTTCAGAAGTGGTTTACAATATTCTGAAATATATAGGCATTATTTATTTATTGTGGCTGGCATGGAAAACGACGATTAGCCGTTCAGTTGGCTCACCGAAAGACGGTAATGAAAAGCCATTAACCCTATTAGAAGCCGCACTCTTTCAATGGGTTAACCCTAAAGCCTGGATGATGGCCGTGTCAGGGATGGCTTTGTATACAGAATCTATGAATCCTTATAGCTCCATGTTGATAGTCGCCATTATTTTTAGTTTGATTAATTTTCCGTGTGTGACGATTTGGGCAATGTTTGGTAGTGAATTAAGAGAGCGATTGAAAAATCCACAGGTATTGAAAAAATTTAACCTAGTGATGGGGTTATTATTAGCAGCCAGTGCAATATCTGTTCTTTTTCAATAATCAAATCATACGAGTACTATTGTCCATGATGGGATGTTTAAATAGTACTCATATTTAAACTATGTTGTTTTGTCGGTAGCTTTATTGATATTAACGCGAGTGGCTTTAATCTCGATATGTTCTTTTTATCGCTGATATTTTGCTTGATGTCTTGAGAATGAATACCCAAACGTTCATCGATTTGCTTGGTTGCTTGATCTTTAATCGCTTTTTGTGTGTCACAACGACCGGAGATTCCAATTTTTTGATCCAACATTTTATTCCTAGCGGCTTTTTTTAAATGGCAATCAGCTAAAGAGACTGCTGATACAAAAAACAAAGACAGTAACAGTATAATTTTTTTCATAAAAACACCCCATAAAAAAACCGATGATAGAGACCTATCTCGCGGCGGCAAGAAATTAACGGTGACAAAGTATATTGCTGATTATTGATAGTTTTTAAGGATATCAATAGCGCTAAGTCGATACTGAGATAATCTGTTGGTTAATCCATCATGATTTGAGTGTAGAGAGGCTCTTAAATTAAAGAGCCTCTCTTCTTAATAAAGGGATAAAGAGAGCCATTATTGCGTTAATTGCTTAAATTAACATCAATAACTTGGTAGAAAGCATTATTCGTATCAGCAACATCCCATATTGCGAGAATAACATGGTAGCCTTCTCGGTCCGTCGGAATATAACATTTAAACTCTATATTTTCTTTTGTGGGTGGATTAATGCCACTCACACTGATTGGCTCAGGATCACAAATAGAGTTTTCTAAATCAAATGCTGCTCGAGTTAAAGCTTCTGATTGATTCCAATCTGCTTTAGTGATGAAAAAACGCCATGAAGCCGATGTATGGCTCATTGTTAGATACCAAACGAAAGTATTCTCGCCGGTTTTCATATCAACTTTTGTCCAACGATCTGGGGTTTGTACATCCAACTCAGAATAGGTTGAAATATTTCCGCTCGCAATATGACCATCTGGAGGGCCAGCTTCTGGAAAACCTTTATAACCTTCAATACTTTGTGGGTCAGATGTGCCTCTAATACCACAATCAAAGTTGGTTGGTTCTTTGCCATTTCCATAGCCATTATAGCATTGGTAAGCACGGCTTTCAGGGCTTAACACGTAACCATGAGCACTCACTTGGGATGACGACAGGAGTAACATAACACCAATAGCACAGAACGATAGTATAGCGTTACATAAGCTTTTCATATTACACCTCACTTATGCTCCTTATAAGTCAAGTTGTGCAGATAATAAGATTGGCAACGACGCTATCTGAGTTAATTCACTATTAACGATTATCAGATCTGATTATGTGTTGTCTAAGCACAACCTAATTTATTTGGAGTCAATGTCAGTTAGATAATTACTGTTTGCTGACTTGTCGCTGAGTATACGGCTAGGCTAGCGATGATGAATATCAGCAACTTTATATTTACGCTTTTCAATGGGGTGAGTTGCTGAATAATTTTGTGCAGTATTGATTAAATTTTCGATCCTTTTTATACAGGCATATCTTTTTTAGCGGCTTTATATAATGGATTAATAATCTTATCTCTCTATCGCCTTAAAATATGTCTGTGTTATTATTGTCTTTGAGTTGCATTTAATGTGCATAGTATTTTTGTCATTTGTGTACAGACTGGTGTGCATACCTCGCATTGTGCAGCGAGAAATTAAAGGTAACGTATTGATTTATAAACTTTGGAATAATCAAGCAAGTGATCTTTCGTGTGGGTCACCACTGCTGATAAGGATTTATTAATGCCTGTTATTACTCTTCCTGATGGAAGTCAGCGTCAGTTCGACCATGCCGTTTCTGTCATGGATGTTGCGTGCGATATTGGCGCAGGTCTAGCAAAAGCGTGTATCGCGGGTCGTGTAAACGGTGAGCTAGTTGATGCTTGTGAAATCATCGAAAATGATGCCAATCTATCCATCATCACAAGTAAAGATGACGATGGCCTTGAAATTATTCGTCACTCTTGTGCTCACTTGTTAGGTCATGCCATTAAGCAACTTTGGCCAAATACCAAAATGGCTATCGGTCCAGTGATTGATAACGGTTTTTACTATGATATTGATCTGGACTATGCGCTGACGCAGGAAGATTTGGAGAAGCTTGAAAAGCGCATGCTGGAGCTTGCCAAAACAGATTATGACGTAATTAAAAAACGTGTTTCTTGGGCTGAAGCTCGTGAAACATTTGTTGCGCGTGGTGAAGATTATAAAGTGGAAATTCTTGATCAAAATATTAGTCAAGATGATCGTCCTGGGTTATATCACCACCAAGAATATATTGATATGTGTCGCGGTCCACACGTGCCAAACATGCGTTTTTGTCACCACTTTAAATTACAAAAAGTGGCAGGCGCATATTGGCGTGGTAATAGCGATAATAAAATGTTGCAACGCATTTACGGCACCGCATGGGCAGATAAAAAACAATTGAATGCCTATTTGCTTCGTCTTGAAGAAGCCGCTAAGCGTGACCACCGTAAAATTGGTAAGCAATTAGATTTATACCATATGCAGGAAGAAGCGCCTGGTATGGCATTCTGGCACAATGACGGTTGGACTATCTTCCGTGAATTGGAAACCTTTGTACGTACTAAATTAAAAGCTTATAACTATCAAGAAGTGAAAGGTCCGTTCATGATGGATCGTGTACTTTGGGAAAGAACAGGTCACTGGGAAAACTATAAAGACGCGATGTTTACAACCTCTTCAGAGAACCGTGAATATTGTGTTAAACCAATGAACTGCCCAGGACATGTGCAAATTTTCAACCAAGGTTTGAAATCTTATCGTGATTTGCCGTTAAGAATGGCGGAATTCGGTAGCTGCCATCGTAACGAACCATCAGGTGCACTACATGGATTAATGCGCGTACGTGGTTTCACACAAGACGATGCGCATATTTTCTGTACCGAAGAGCAAATTTTAGGTGAAGTCACTAACTGCATTAAAATGATTTATGACGTTTATGCAACTTTTGGTTTCGAAAAAATAGTTGTTAAATTGTCTACACGCCCAGAGAAACGTATCGGTACTGACGATATGTGGGATACCGCAGAAGCGGATCTGGCTCAGGCATTAAAAGATCAAGGTATTGAATTTGAATACCAACCAGGGGAAGGGGCATTCTACGGTCCTAAGATTGAATTCACGCTGTATGACTGCTTAGACCGTGCTTGGCAATGCGGAACTGTCCAGTTGGACTTCTTCTTACCAGGGCGTCTCAATGCATCTTATGTCGGTGAAAACAACGAACGTATCGTTCCTGTGATGATTCACCGTGCGGTATTAGGTTCTCTTGAGCGTTTTATCGGTATTTTGACAGAAGAATATGCAGGTTTCTTCCCAACTTGGTTAGCGCCGCAACAAGTCGTTGTGATGAATATTACGGATGCTCAATCAAATTATGTTCAAGAATTAGTTAGCAAGCTACAAAGTGTTGGCATTCGTGCGAAAGCGGATTTACGTAATGAGAAAATCGGCTTTAAAATTCGCGAACACACCTTGCGTCGTGTTCCTTACATGCTAGTTTGTGGTGATAAAGAAGTTGAATCAGGTAAAGTCTCTGTTCGTACCCGTCGTGGTAAAGATTTAGGCAGCCTAGATGTTAATGAATTTACAAGCAAACTGCTGGAAGAAATTCGCAGTCGTCAGCTCAATCAGATGGAGGAATAAGGTATTAAAGGCGGAAAAAAACTCCCAACAGCACGTCCAAATCGTATTAACGAAGAAATCCGTGCAACTGAAATCCGTGTCACCGGTTTAGACGGTGAGCAACTCGGTGTAATGAGTGTTCGTGAAGCACTCGCTAAAGCGGAAGAGGCTGGTGTTGACCTAGTTGAAATTAGCCCTAATGCTGAGCCACCTGTTTGCCGAATCATGGATTACGGTAAGTATCTTTATGAGAAGAGTAAATCTCAAAAAGAGCAGAAGAAAAAACAAAAAGTTGTTCAAGTGAAGGAAATTAAATTCCGTCCAGGAACAGATGAAGGTGATTACCAAGTTAAATTGCGTAGCCTCATTCGCTTTTTGGAAGATGGTGACAAAGCCAAAGTGACATTGCGTTTCCGCGGTCGTGAAATGGCTCACCAACAGATTGGTATGGAAGTGCTTAACCGCATTAAAGCTGATCTGGATGAACTGGCGTCAGTGGAATCATTCCCTTCAAGAATTGAAGGTCGCCAGATGATCATGGTATTAGCACCAAAGAAAAAATAATTAAGTCATAATGACCAGCACCCACAGTAAAAGTGGGTGCTATACTGCCTTATTGTCATTGGCAAGGTTATTGAGTATACCGGCGTTAACAGCCTTTTTGCCTATACGCTAGTGGTATATTGAATGACGCGATACCACGGCAGACCAAATAACCTAAAACGTGTTTATTTGTTTATATTTCGTTCTGTTAGGCCCTATTGGTAATAACAAAAGGCAACGATTAATGCGAAAAAATTGATTATCTACTTGAGTAATCGGGCAATAAGCATTAAAATCCGCGGTCGAATCGCCATATCGGTCCGTAGAGATTGGAACCCATATAGGCAAATGAATATGACATTTTAGTAATCAACATGTTGAATATGTTACCTTTAATGATTATTGAAATGTATGCTTTAGAGAAGATTAGCAATTCTCTTTATCCAGTTGGAGGAATAAAGTATTAAAGGCGGAAAAAGAATCCCAACAGCACGTCCAAATCGTATTAACGACGAAATTCGTGTGACTGAAGTCCGTTTAACCGGTTTAGACGGCGAACAGCTTGGCATTATGAGCTTGCGCGATGCGCTAGAAAAAGCAGAAGAAGCAGGGGTAGACCTTGTTGAAATCAGCCCAAATGCCGAACCGCCAGTTTGTCGTATCATGGATTACGGCAAATTCCTTTATGAGAAGAGCAAATCTCAAAAAGAACAGAAGAAGAAGCAAAAAGTTGTTCAGGTGAAGGAAATTAAATTCCGCCCTGGTACAGATGAAGGTGATTATCAGGTCAAACTACGCAACCTGATTCGCTTTCTCGAAGATGGTGACAAAGCCAAAGTTACACTACGTTTTCGTGGTCGTGAAATGGCTCACCAACAAATCGGCATGGAAGTACTTAACCGTATTAAGGCTGATTTAGATGAGCTGGCGTCAGTGGAGTCATTCCCTTCAAAAATTGAAGGACGTCAGATGATCATGGTGCTGGCACCGAAGAAGAAATAATTAGGCCATCAAGTAGTAACTGTGCAGCAATGCACGATTATTCGCCTAATTAATTCGTAGTTTATCACAATGCGAAGTTGGAAATTAAAGAAATGCCAAAGATTAAAACTGTACGTGGCGCAGCAAAGCGCTTTAAAAAAACTGCAGGCGGTGGCTTTAAGCGCAAGCATGCAAACCTTCGTCACATTCTGACTAAAAAGTCTACTAAGCGTAAACGCCATTTACGTCCGAAAGGAATGGTATCTAAGGGCGATCTGGGTCTGGTAGTTGCCTGCCTGCCTTACGCATAAGTAAACATTGGTTAATAAGATTAAAGACGATAGGAGATAGCTATGGCTCGCGCAAAACGTGGTGTAATCGCCCGTGCACGTCACAAAAAAATTCTGAAGCAGGCGAAAGGTTACTATGGTGCACGTTCTCGTGTTTACCGCGTAGCATTTCAAGCGGTAATCAAAGCTGGTCAATACGCTTACCGTGACCGCCGTCAACGTAAACGTCAGTTCCGTCAACTGTGGATCGCGCGTATTAACGCTGCGGCTCGTCAGAACGGTCTGTCTTACAGTCGTTTCATCAATGGCTTGAAAAAAGCGTCTATTGAAATCGACCGTAAGATCCTAGCAGACATCGCCGTATTCGATAAAGCAGCATTTACTGCTTTAGTTGAAAAAGCGAAAGGCGCTTTAGCTTAATGTTTGCTTGAAAAGAGGAAGGTAACTTCCTCTTTTCATTTATGTTGTTTTATGTTACTACATTAATAGTACACATTATTTACCGAGTTAATTATATGCTAATCGTCGCTTTTCGTTTCTTCTTTTACTTTAGCACCTGAATGTCGGGGGCTTTCGCGCGTAAGAAAAGAAACTAAAAGTTACGCTAAAGCCTCCGCTAGGAGGCTTTTTTGTTTTTGATTGAAGAAAAATGCAGTAAAATCAGTTAAGTGCTTATCCATTTAACGAATGGCAAGTGATAACTTAATAAATCGGTGAATAACTAGCAAAACGACCAGAAGGTCATAAAGGGGAAACAATGCCACATCTCGCTGAGTTGGTTGCACAGGCAAAAGCAGCCATTGAACAGGCCCAAGATGTTGCTACGTTAGAGTCAGTTCGTGTTGAATATTTAGGCAAAAGTGGCCACTTCACACTACAGATGAAAACGTTGCGTGATCTGCCAGCTGATGAACGTCCAGCAGCAGGGGCTGTGATTAATGAAGCCAAAGTACAGGTACAAGATGCATTAAATGCGCGTAAAGAAGCCATGCAGGCTGATATATTGAATGCACGCTTGGCATCGGAGAAGATCGATGTCTCATTGCCTGGCCGTCGTATGGAAAATGGTGGATTACATCCAGTTACCCGTACCATTCAGCGAATTGAAGAATTTTTTGGTGAGTTAGGCTTTAGTGTGGAAACGGGACCAGAAATTGAAGATGATTACCACAATTTCGATGCCTTGAATATTCCTGCTCATCACCCAGCACGAGCAGACCATGATACTTTCTGGTTTGATGCTAAACGCTTATTGCGTACCCAGACTTCGGGTGTACAAATTCGTACTATGAACGGTCAGCAACCGCCAATTCGTATCATTGCCCCAGGCCGTGTCTATCGAAACGACTATGACCAAACGCATACCCCAATGTTCCACCAAACAGAGGGGCTGATTGTGGATAAAGATATCAGCTTTACTAACCTTAAAGGCACATTGCACGATTTCTTGAATAACTTCTTTGAAGAAGAAGTCCAGGTTCGTTTCCGTCCGTCCTATTTCCCATTCACAGAGCCTTCTGCTGAAGTGGATGTTATGGGGAAAAATGGCAAATGGTTAGAGGTGTTGGGCTGTGGTATGGTTCATCCAAACGTTCTGCGTAATGTGGGGATTGACCCTGAAGTCTACTCTGGCTTTGCATTCGGAATGGGAATGGAGCGCCTTACAATGCTGCGTTATGGTGTTTCTGATCTACGCGCATTCTTCGAAAATGACCTTCGTTTCCTCAAACAGTTTAAATAAGGCGGGACTTTCTCATGAAATTCAGTGAACTTTGGTTACGTGAATGGGTAAACCCAGCCATTAGCAGTGAAGCATTATCTGAACAAATCACAATGGCCGGTTTGGAAGTTGATGGTGTTGAACCGGTGGCAGGGCAATTCACAGGTGTGGTTGTTGGTGAAGTGGTTGAGTGTGGCCAACACCCAAATGCGGACAAATTACGTGTCACAAAAATCAATGTGGGTGGTGAGCGTCTACTCGATATCGTGTGTGGTGCCCCAAACTGCCGTCAAGGTTTGAAGGTCGCAGTTGCAACGGTAGGTGCCGTGTTGCCTGGTGATTTCAAAATCAAAGCAGCAAAATTGCGTGGTGAGCCTTCAGAAGGGATGCTTTGCTCATTCTCTGAGCTCGGTATTTCTGATGATCATAGTGGTATCATAGAATTGCCACTTGATGCGCCAATTGGTACTGATTTGCGTGATTATTTGAAATTTGATGACCGTGTTATTGAAATTAGCATTACACCGAACCGAGCGGATTGTTTAAGTATTCTCGGTGTTGCTCGTGATGTTGCGGTGATTAATAAGCATGAGCTGATCGAACCGCAAATTAACGCAGTGAAAGCAACCACTTCAGAGACATTCCCAATCCGTGTTGAAGCACCAGAAGCTTGTCCTCGTTTTCTTGGTCGTGTCATCAAAAATATTGATGTGTCCGCACCAACTCCGATGTGGATGAAAGAAAAATTACGTCGTGGTGGTGTCCGTTCAATTGATGCGGTTGTTGATATTACCAATTATGTACTACTCGAATTAGGCCAACCTCAGCATGCTTATGATCTTGACCGCTTAAACGGCGCTATCGTCGTTCGTATGGCGAAGCAGGATGAGAAGCTAGTCTTGCTAGATGGTAGTGAAGCGACACTGAAAACGGATACATTAGTCATTGCCGATGAGCAAAAAGCACTTGGTATCGCGGGTATTTTTGGTGGTGAACATTCTGGTGTTAACAGTGAAACGAAAAATATTCTTTTAGAATGTGCATTTTTCAATCCACTATCTATTACGGGTCGTGCGCGTAATTATGGTTTGCACACGGATGCGTCTCATCGTTTTGAGCGTGGTGTTGATCCTGAATTGCAATTCAAAGCAATTGAGCGTGCGACACAGTTAATTTTAGATATCTGTGGTGGGGAAGTCGGTGATATTATCGATGCGACCCATGCAGAATATTTACCAAAAGCGGCAAATATTACGTTAACACGCAATAAACTCGATCGATTGATTGGTTATGTTATTGCCGATGATATCGTTACCGATATTTTGACGCGATTAGGTTGCCAAGTTGCGGTGTCTGAAGGCCGTTGGGATGTTGTTGCACCTAGCTGGCGTTTCGATATGCAGATTGAAGAAGATTTGGTCGAAGAAGTTGCACGGGTATATGGATATAACAATATTCCTGATGTACCGTTACGTGCCGATCTTGTCATGACTGAACACAAAGAGGCTAAATTGCCACTTAAGCGTATCAAAGCGCTGTTGGTTGACCGTGGCTTCCAAGAGGCGATTACTTATAGTTTTGTCGACCCTAAAGTACAAGCCTTGCTTCACCCTGAACAAGAAGCGTTAGTGTTACCAAACCCAATTTCAGCGGATATGTCAGCGATGCGTTTGTCGCTGTTAACCGGACTTTTGACAACCGTCGTCTATAATCAAAATCGTCAGCAAAATAGAATTCGATTATTTGAAACAGGCCTACGCTTTATCCCTGATAATCAAGCAGAATATCAAATACGCCAAGAAACCATGCTGGCGGGCGTGATCGCGGGAAATCGATTCGAAGAACATTGGTCATTAGATAAGCAAGTTGTGGACTTCTTTGATTTAAAAGGTGATCTCGAAGCTGTTTTAGAATTGACTGGCAAACTGAATCAAATTACATTTAAACCTGAGGCACATCCAGCGTTGCATCCTGGACAAAGTGCTGGGATTTATCTGGAAAATGAACATATTGGTATCATTGGTGTTGTTCATCCTGAGTTAGAACGTAAACTTGATTTAAATGGTCGTACAGTGATTTTTGAGGTTCGCTGTGATGCGATAACAGAACGTGTAATCCCTGATGCAAAGGCGATTTCACGCTATCCATCGAACCGCCGTGATATCGCTGTTGTTGTGCCAGAAGACGTTGCCGCCGCAGATGTTCTGGCAGAGTGTAAAAAAGTTGGCATAAATCATATAGTTGGCATAAACTTGTTTGATGTGTATTGTGGTGAAGGGATAGCAGATGGTTACAAGAGTCTGGCTATCAGTCTCATCTTCCAAGATACCGCTCGTACCATGGAAGAAGAAGAGATAACCGCGACCGTTGATATGTGTGTTGCTGCGTTAAAACAGCGATTCCAAGCCTCCTTGAGGGACTAAACCTATGGCGCTTACTAAAGCTGAAATGTCAGAAAATTTGTTCGAAAAACTGGGTGTTAGCAAACGTGATGCTAAAGACCTTGTGGAAACTTTCTTTGAAGAGGTCCGCCTTTCCTTAGAAAATGGTGAGCAAGTAAAATTATCTGGATTCGGTAACTTTGATTTACGTGATAAAAATCAACGTCCCGGACGTAACCCAAAAACTGGGGAAGATATTCCAATTACTGCACGCCGTGTTGTTACTTTCCGCCCTGGCCAAAAATTGAAAAGCCGTGTGGAAAAAGCAACACCGAAAGAGTAATTGCAAACTTGCAGTGCTAATAAAAGACCGCCTAGGCGGTCTTTTGTTTTTTTAATAGCAAAGCATTATCTCAATAAATTTTATCTATCTATATTGAGGCAGAAGAGGACTTTCAGACGGTCAGTTAAAAAATCGTTAGAGGTTATTAAGAATGGATAACACGAATGTATTTATCGATATTTTAAATAGCTACCAATGGTATCGGTAGCTATAGATTTAAAGGTGCAAAAATTTATATTCAGACGTCTATCTATGCAACAATGCGCTAAAATAATGAATCGGTAATTGTGCAAGTTCTATTTGTTTGAGTTGATCAAGCGGATTTCCCGTTGTTTTAGAATAATCGGTTCTATCGAGAGTCGGGGCAAAGGCAATCGATAAATTTTCTGGGGTCATCTGGTGTTTTTCTGCATGACGGCCAATTTCGATCAGCAGAGGTACTGCTATTTGTAATATCAATGGCTGTTTTTTTAGTGGTGGCAGTGAGTCTGCAATTTTTGTATCAGAAACGGCTAAAATATGATTTTCGCTTGTTGCTAATGTTGGTTTTGTTTCAATAAAACGTTTAACGGTGGCTTTGTTTACGACGGCATCATGATATTTTGTGAAGAGAGTCGATAATGTTTTTCGTTCACTTGATGAGCCATCTAACACGTTGCCAACTAATTTTTTATATGCTGATGTTAGATCAGATACTTCAATATTATTTTGTTGAATAAAAAAGGAATCAATAGATTTATTACTAGCGAGATGCTGCAATATTATTTCAACTCTCTGTTTGTTGCCTGAGATTCGAAAGGGTCCTGTTTCATGTAAGTAATTTGGATGAGATAAAATAGCCGTACCAATCTCATTAATTTGTTGGTATTTAAGGCGATCTTCATAAGCGATACCAATATATTCATTGATAGCGCATACATTATGTTTTTCAATCCGTTTTGCTGTTTGTTGTTGTGTTATTCTTGATTCCATCTCTTGTAATTCATCAAATGTTTTATAATGCGAAGGTGGCAACAAAGATTCTTGCTCCTGTATATCTAATCTTTTGATACTTATTGGCTCAATAGATTTATTTTTTTGTTCTATTAACTCATGCTGATATTGAGCAGGAATGCCAAAGTAACTTTTACAACAATTAATGATCTTGCGAATAGAAGCCAGAAAGCCTTTTTGCTCATGATGAAAGACGGGTTCAATCAACGATACGGGGTTATTTATTGGAGTGTTTGAAGTTTTTATAGCCATATAATACCTTATTTAATAATGATCTTAGAACTAAGCTGGAGCATAAAATCGTTGCTTTGGTTTTGCTTTCATAAAAAGCTATAATCCTTTAATCCATTGGAAAAATCAGATAATTTTTAAATGAATCAATCGGTTGAATACTTACAGACCAAACAGCGTAAAACAGACTGCCGACGTATTGCTGTACTAGGGCTATTGCTGATAGTGATCGCACTATTTTCTCTTTGTGCGGGGGAAGTGTGGTTATGGCCTCATCAATGGCGTGAAGAGGCAGCGCAATTATTTGTTTGGCAAATTCGTTTTCCTCGCTTATTGGCTGTTATTACGATTGGTGCATCTTTGGCGGTGACGGGGGCTATTATGCAAGCCCTATTTGAAAACCCATTGGCGGAACCAGGGCTATTGGGTATCAGTAATGGGGCGGGGGTAGCAGTCGTATTGACCGTCTTATTATCCCATGGCATCACTCAGTATGGGTTAATCAGTGTTGGTGCCATTATTGGTGCATTATTATTAACCTTACTATTATCTTTTTTCGCACGTGTAAAACATTTTAATAATAGTAGCTTGTTGCTTGTAGGGGTTGCCCTTGGCGTAATATGCGGTGCCATCATGACATGGATGGTTTACATGAGTAGTAACTTGGATTTGCGTCAGCTACTTTATTGGATGATGGGCAGTTTTAGCGGTATCGATTGGCGTCAATTTGGATTAATTGTGGCATGTGCTCCTTTTTTGTTATGGGCTATTTGCCAAGGTAATACACTTAATTATTTGTCCCTCGGTTCGTTACAAGCTTATCAACTTGGTTTTTCTCATCATCGTTGGCGCCTTGTATTAATTATAGCAACAGGGGTTTTAATTGGATTGAGTGTTGCTATTGCAGGGGCTATCAGTTTTGTCGGTTTGGTGATCCCACATGTTTTACGTTTAATTGGCTTGACGGATAATCGCACATTATTACCAGGATGTGCCATTGCGGGGGCAGGCGGGTTATTATTAGCCGATATTTTGTCCCGAATATTAATTGCTAATGCCGAAGTGCCAATTGGCGTGATAACGGCAACCTTAGGAGCCCCTATTTTTATTTGGCTTTTAGCGCGTAATAACCAATGGCGATAAATATGAGCATGAATGAACAACCCACCATTGAGCTAATTCAATTTTCAATAGACCATCGACTTATCAATATTAATGAATCCGTATTTCCGGGTGAGCAAATCCATATACTCGGCGCAAATGGGGCTGGTAAAAGTACGTTGTTGAATGGGATGAGCGGTTTTTTGAATTTTACAGGTCAGTTAAATATCAATGGTAGGGCACTTAAAGAGTATCGAACTCAAGATCTACGTCAACAGCGAGCCTATTTTCCTCAGCAAGTTGCGACACAGCCTATTTTAAAGGTGTTTCAATATTTAACCCTTTTCCATTCGTCAACGGATTATCAAATTGCACTGTTTGAGGAACTATGCCGAGATTTTCAGTTAACATCGTTGCTCATGAAACCTATTGCACAACTTTCAGGTGGTGAGTGGCAGCGAGTACGTATTATTGCAACTTTTTTGCAAGTTTGGGATCGTCAAGATTTAAGTGGAAAATTTATCCTATTTGATGAGCCAACGAACAATTTGGATATTATTCAACAATCCAGATTCGATAAATGGGCGAAATATTTTTGTGATTGCCAAGGAACGGTTATAATGAGTGGTCATAACCTTAGCCACTCTTATCAACATGCCAACCGAATTTGGATGTTAAAAGAAGGTAAAATTATTTTTTCAGGTAAACCTGAGCAAGTTATGACTGAGGTTAATTTATCTGAGATATTTGCAAGTAAAATAAGTTTAATCACAAATAATGATGCCAAAAGTTGGCGAGTAATTAGTTTTGACGATGAGTAGAAAAATTGTTTTAATCGTCTGTTTGGTTATGCTTTATGTAATAATAAATGTTTTCAGGTGTTGATGTTCGGTTAAAGTAACTTTGACTAGAATACTCTCTTCTTAATAAAAAAATTAGGCTGCAAACTATATGAGCAATTTCCTTCCGTTTTCAAAACCGGCAATCGGTGACGAAGAGGTTAAGGCAGTAGAGAAAGTTCTGCGTTCGGGGTGGATCACTACGGGTCCTCAGAACCACCAGTTAGAGCAAGATTTTTGTGAGCGTTATGGTTGCAAGCATGCCATAGCATTAGCTTCAGCCACTGCGGGTATGCACGTTGTGTTAATGGCATTGGGGATTGGTCCCGGCGATGAAGTTATCACTCCTTCACAAACGTGGGTATCCACCCTCAATATGATTGAGTTACTAGGTGCGACACCGGTTATGATCGATGTCGACCGTGATACACTAATGGTGCAACCTGACGCGGTAGAAAAAGCGCTCACTGCGAAAACGAAAGCGATAATTCCTGTGCATTATGCAGGTGCTCCTTGTGATCTCGACGCTTTACGCGCTATTGCGCAAAAGGCGGGGGTTCCATTAATTGAAGATGCTGCCCATGCGGTCGGTACCCGTTATAAAGAGGAATGGGTTGGTCAACACGGCACGGCCATTTTTTCTTTCCATGCCATTAAAAATGTCACCTGTGCAGAAGGTGGTCTTGTTGTTACTGATGACGACGAGCTGGCGCAACGTGTTCGTACATTGAAATTCCATGGACTTGGTGTTGACGCTTTTGATAGACAAATGCAAGGACGAAAACCACAAGCCGAAGTGGTTGAACCCGGTCTAAAATATAATTTATCTGATATTCATGCTGCGATAGCTGTTGTTCAGTTGTCCCGTGTTGAAGAGATGAATCAACGACGCGCACAATTGGTGGCACGTTACCGTGAAGCGCTGAAAAATTCGCCATTGCAAATGCTTTCAGTTCCTGAATACCCGCATTTACACGCCAATCACTTATTTATGGTGCGTGTTGATAAAAATGTCTGTGGTATTGATAGAGATAGCTTTATGGAAAAATTGAAAGCGTATGATATCGGTACAGGTTTGCATTTCCGTGCAGCACATACACAGAAATATTACCGTGAGAAATATCCGCAACTCTCACTTGTAGAGTCAGAATGGAACACCGCGACGCTTTGTTCTCTGCCTCTCTTCCCTGATATGTCTGATGCAGATGTTGACCGGGTTGTTAAAGCGATAAATGAAATCCTTTTGGAGTCAAAATAGTGTCATTTGTAGATGAATTTGAAGAGATCAAAAAGGTCTCTGTTGTAATCCCTGTTTATAATGAAGAGCAAAGTCTTCCTCAGTTACTTGAGCGTACAATTAAATCATGTAAACAACTTACGCAAGATTATGAGTTAATTTTAGTTGATGATGGCAGTAGCGACCGTTCAGCTAAAATGTTAACTGAGGCGGCAGAAAATCCTGATAACCACGTTATCGCGATTATTTTGAATCGTAATTATGGGCAGCACTCTGCAATTATGGCTGGTTTTAATCAGGCAGATGGTGATTTAGTTATCACTCTGGATGCAGATTTGCAAAACCCTCCAGAAGAGATCCCACGTTTAGTCCAAACTGCGGCTCAAGGTTATGATGTAGTTGGTACGCGCCGAGCAAATCGTCAGGATTCTTGGTTCCGTAAAACCGCATCTAAAATGATTAATGCGATGATCACGAAAGCAACTGGCCGCTCAATGGGCGATTACGGTTGTATGTTACGCGCTTATCGTCGTCACATTATTGATGCGATGTTGCAATGCCATGAAAGAAGCACATTTATTCCAATTTTAGCAAATACGTTTGCGCGTAGAACCATTGAAATTGATGTCGCTCATGCTGAACGTGAGTTTGGTGATTCAAAATACAGCTTTATGAAGCTGATTAATTTAATGTATGACCTACTGACTTGTTTAACAACGGCGCCTCTACGTTTGTTAAGTGTCGTTGGTAGTATTATTGCAGTCGGTGGTTTCTTGCTAGCAGTGTTGTTAATTGTATTACGTCTACTCTTCGGTGCAACTTGGGCTGCCGACGGCGTATTCACACTGTTCGCCATACTGTTTATGTTTATCGGTGCACAATTTGTCGCGATGGGCTTACTAGGTGAGTATATCGGCAGAATTTATAATGATGTGCGCGCGAGACCCCGTTATTTTATTCAAAAAGTCGTCGGTGCTAGTGATAAGACTGACAAAAATCAGGAAGAAAACTAATGAAAGCTATTGTTTTTGCCTATCATGATATTGGCTGTGTAGGGCTGAAAGCGCTTAAAAAAGCAGGTTTCGACATTCAGGCAGTCTTTACTCACACTGATGATCCTAACGAAAACCACTTTTTCTCTTCAGTAGCGCGTGTCAGCGCAGACATGGAACTTCCTGTTTACGCGCCAGAAAACGTGAACCATCCACTGTGGATTGAACGTATTCGTGAATTAAAACCAGATGTGATTTTCTCATTCTATTATCGTGATATGTTGAGTGAAGAACTGTTGGCTCTCGCTCCTAAGGGTGCATTTAACCTACATGGTTCTTTATTACCTAAATACCGTGGCCGTGCACCTATTAACTGGGCGCTATTGAACGGTGAGAAAGAAACTGGCGTCACATTACACAAAATGGTTGCGAAAGCGGATGCTGGTGACATTATTGCGCAAGAAAAAGTCGCGATTACTGACACAGATACCGCATTGACTTTACATGCAAAAGTTCGTGAAGCTGCTGAAGTTTTGTTAGACAAAACATTACCATTAATTGAAGCGGGCAGCTATAAAGCGATCGCTCAAGATGAGAGCCAAGCAACCTATTTTGGTCGTCGTACTGCGCAAGATGGTTTGATCGATTGGAATCGTTCTGCAAAAGAGATTGATTGCTTAGTTCGTGCAGTGACTGAACCATATCCAGGAGCATTCACCTATTTAGGTGAGCGTAAAATGGTTATTTGGCGTGCCCGTGTATTAGATGACAATCAAGGTAAACGTGCGGGAACGGTACTCTCAAGCGATCCTCTGCGTATCGCTTGTGGTGAAGGTGCGATTGAAGTCGTTAGCGGACAAGGCGATTCCGGCTTATATATGCAAGGAAACCGTCTGGCGAACGAAATGGGCATCGTCACCGATGTTCGTGTAGGACCAAAGCCAACCGCTCAAATCAAGCGTCGTAAGCGTGTTCTGATTCTTGGTGTTAACGGGTTTATCGGTAACCATTTAACTGAGCGTCTATTGCAAGATGATAATTATGATATTTACGGTATGGATATCAGTTCATCGGCGATTGATCGTTTCATTGGTAACCCACGTTTCCACTTTATTGAAGGCGATGTCAGCATTCATACTGAATGGATCGAATATCACATCAAAAAATGTGATGTCATTTTGCCGCTGGTGGCCATTGCAACGCCAATTGAATATACGCGTAACCCACTGCGTGTCTTTGAGTTAGACTTTGAAGAAAACCTGAAAGTTGTGCGTTACTGTGTGAAATATAACAAGCGTATTATCTTCCCATCGACCTCTGAAGTTTATGGTATGTGTGATGATAAAGAGTTTGATGAAGACGAATCACGCTTGATTGTTGGCCCAATCAACAAACAACGTTGGATCTATTCCGTGTCTAAACAATTGTTAGACCGAGTGATTTGGGCATACGGTGCGAAAGAAGGCTTGAAGTTTACACTATTCCGTCCATTTAACTGGATGGGACCACGTTTAGATAGCTTGAATTCGGCTCGTATCGGTAGTTCACGCGCTATCACGCAACTTATTTTGAACTTAGTTGAAGGTTCGCCAATCAAGTTGGTGGATGGTGGTGAACAAAAACGCTGCTTTACTGATATTAAAGATGGTATTGAAGCACTGTTCCGTATCATTGAAAACAAAGATGGTAAATGTGACGGTCAGATTATCAATATCGGTAACCCAACGAACGAAGCGAGCATTCGTCAGTTAGCGGAAATGTTGCTTGAAAGCTTTGAAAATCACCCATTACGTGGCCACTTCCCTCCGTTTGCGGGCTTCCGTGAAATTGAAAGTAGCAGCTACTATGGTAAAGGTTATCAAGACGTTGAGCATCGTAAACCAAGTATTGAAAATGCGCGTCGCCTGCTAGAGTGGGTGCCAACCATTGACATGAAAGATACCATTGAAGAAACGCTGGATTTCTTCTTGCAAGGTGCAGTGGAAGAATTAGGTAAGAACTAATGAAAAAAGTTGGCTTGAGAATTGATGTGGATACCTATCGAGGCACATTAGAAGGTGTACCACAGCTACTCAAAGTGCTTAAACAGCATAATATTCAGGCCAGCTTTTTCTTCAGTGTAGGACCCGATAATATGGGGCGCCATTTATGGCGCCTTTTGCGTCCTAAATTCCTGTGGAAAATGCTAAGGTCGAATGCAGCTTCTTTATATGGACTCGATATTTTACTTGCGGGTACGGCGTGGCCCGGCAAAAAAATAGCTAAAGATTTAGGCTATTTAATGAAACAAACCTTAGATGAAGGCCATGAGGTTGGATTACATGCTTGGGATCATCAAGGTTGGCAAGCTAAAGTCGCCAAATGGAGCGATGCTCAATTGACTGAGCAAGTTAAATTGGGGGTCGATGCATTGCAGCAAGCGATTGGGCAACCAGTGACCTGTTCGGCTGTTGCAGGGTGGCGAGGTGATGAGCGTGTCTTGGAAGTTAAACAAAAATTTGGGTTTCACTACAACAGTGACTGTCGTGGTAAATACCCATTTCGACCTGTTTTACGAGATGGTTCAATAGGTACAGTACAAATTCCTGTCACATTACCCACTTATGATGAAGTTGTTGGGACTGTTGTGAGTGATGAGGATTTTAATGATTTTATCCTACAGGCCATTAAAGATGATCTAGGTGTGCCTGTTTACACCATTCATACCGAAGTTGAAGGGATGTCGAAATCACAACAATTTTCACAATTATTGGAACGAATTGCCCAAGAAGAAATCCAATTCTGTACATTGAGTGATTTACTGCCAGAAGACATAAACACACTGCCTAAAGGAAAAGTGGTTCGTGCACCATTCCCAGGGCGTGAGGGCTGGCTTGGCTGCCAAGAAGAGGGATAGTATAAGCATGTTGAATAACCGAGCGAGCAAAGTAGGAGCCTCTCTGCTGGCTCTTTTTTTTATCTTAACTTATTTGCTACCGTTAAATAGCCGTTTACTTTGGCAACCAGACGAAACACGATACGCAGAAATTAGCCGTGAAATGCTGCAACGCGGTGATTGGATCGTGCCGTATATGCTGGATATACGCTATTTTGAAAAGCCTGTTGCGGGCTATTGGATTAACAATATCAGCCAAATGATCTTTGGTGATACTAACTTTGCGGTTCGTTTTGGTTCAGTATTCTGTATCTTGCTCAGTGCGCTACTGATTTATCGCATGGCAAAAATGATGTGGCGTAACAATCATGTAGCTTATGTTGCCAGCTTCATCTATGTGTCTATGTTTCTCGTATTTGCCGTAGGAACATACAGTGTACTCGACCCGATGTTATCATTGTGGATTGCGGCAAGTATGTACTGTTGCCTATGGGCGATGAAGGCGAGAGGGATAAAAGAAAAACTAGGCGCTTGGATATGCCTTGGTTTAGCGTGTGGGATGGCCTTTATGACAAAAGGCTTCTTAGCATTAGCGATTCCTGTGATTGTGATGTTACCGATTACCCTTTATCAAAAACGCTTCTTAGAGATGGTGAAGTATGGGCCATTGGCGATTATTTCCGCAGTAATCATTAGCTTACCTTGGGCACTATCTATCGCCAAGCAAGAGCCTGATTATTGGAATTACTTCTTTTGGATAGAACATATTAAGCGTTTTACCGCTGATGATGCTCAGCATATCGCCCCATTTTGGTATTACATTCCTATTATCCTGTTAGGAAGTATCCCTTGGGCTGGTCTGCTACCAGGCTCGCTAATTAAAGGTTGGAAAGAGCGTAAATCCAATCCAGATATGTTTTTCTTGTTTTGTTGGTTTATTGTGCCAGTTATTTTCTTCAGTATCTCGCGCGGTAAGCTTCCTACGTATATGTTGCCATTTATGGCTCCGCTCGCATTACTTATGGCCAAATATGGTGTGGATTGTGTGCGTAGCGGTAAAATGAAAGCTTTAAAAGCCAATGGGATCATCAATGTTGCAATTGGTGTTCTAGCAGTGATCGCAATTATTGTGGCGGGAACGGTGATTAAGCGTCCTTTGTATGAAGCGGATGAGTGGTCGAAAATGGTGCTTGGTATCGTTGCTTTCTCCATTTGGGGCATCATTGGTTACCTATGTACCGTGTTAAATGCGAAGTATTGGTTATGGGCTGCATCTTGTTCACTCGCAGTAAGCTTATGTATCGGTAGTGCTCTGCCAAACAACACCATTAATTCAAAATTGCCACAAAGTTTTATTCATAAGCATCATGATTTATTGATGGATAGCAAATATTTAATGGCAAGTAACGTTGGTATTGCGGCTGGACTGGCTTGGGAAACTAAAAACTCAAATATTTACTTGTATAATAGCAGTGGTGAATTGACTTACGGCCTAGAGTACCCAGACAGTCAACATCGTTTGGTGAAACCGGATCAATTTGCAGCTTGGCTAGCAAAAGCGCGTCAAGAAGGTCAAGTAACGGTCGTCTTCTTGCTCGGCCGTAAAGAGGGATTACCTGACATTCCTAAACCTGATGAAGTCATTAGTAATTCGCGTATTGCGATAGTGGTATATCACAAACAATGATTGCACAATTATTCCTATTGCTTTTCGTCAGCGTACTAACGTGTCTTGGGCAAATTGCACAAAAACAAGCCGTTGTCTGTTGGCAAGGTGATAAACATAATAAAACAGCAGCGGCCATTCGTTGGCTGCTGCTAGCAGTATTGATGCTTGGGTTAGGTATGTTGTTTTGGTTAAAACTACTGGAAAGCATGCCACTCAGTATTGCTTACCCTATGCTCAGTATTAATTTTGTGTTAGTTACCTTAATTGGCCAATTTGTTTACCATGAACCTACAGGTCTTAATCATTGGTTAGGGGTGGCGGCAATTATGTTTGGTATTTTCTTGATGAGTATAAGTGGATGAATAAAGGCTATTTTTGGGTAATAGGTAGCGCACTATTAGTCACGATTGCACAATTAAGCTTAAAAGCTGGCGTTGTGGGATTGCCTTCATTTACTTTAGGCTGGCATTGGTTGCAACTCGAATGGTTAATCACCAATGTGGTTAATCTGAGTATTGTATGCGTTGGTTTAGTTTGTTATGCCTTATCGATGCTGTGTTGGCTATTGGCATTAAAATCAATTCCACTTAATAAAGCCTATCCATTGATTAGCTTAAGCTATGTTTTTGTTTATCTATTAGCCGTTATTTTGCCTTGGTATAATGAGCCTGCGACATGGCTAAAAGCAGGGGGAATTGCTTTTATTATTCTGGGCGTCTGGTTGATTAGTCGACCTGTGAAAGCAAAGTCTCAATAATAGAATGAGGTAGTTTAAACTTCTGATTATTTATTTTTCATCTTTCAGCGGCTATGATAATAAATTAAACATGTCACTGATTTATTCACAGGGTGCAGCATGATAATAAAATGGCAGTATCTACCATTATTGTTTTCATTGGTGTTAATCGGCTGTTCGTCTACATCGGTAAAAAAGACGCCGCCCCCGCCATTAAAAACACAATTATCGGATCCCATTATGACAATTGCTCAACTTAAGGAGCAATTACAACAGTGGTATGGCACGCCTTATAACTATGGTGGGATGAGTCAAAGCGGTATTGATTGCTCTGGTTTTGTTTATCGAACCTTTAATGATCGTTTTGCCATTCAATTACCTCGTACCACGATAGATCAAACCCGATTAGGTACCCGTATTGATAAATCAGATTTAATGCCAGGTGATTTGGTTTTTTTCAAAACCGGTTCAGGTGAAAATGGCTTACATGTTGGGATTTATGATACAGATAATACCTTTATTCACGCTTCAACCAGTAAAGGTGTCATCCGTTCTTCAATGGATAACGTCTATTGGCGAAAAGTGTTTTGGCAAGCTCGTCGCATCTGATTTCACTGTCATTGCCTCATTTTTATCTTCATTTATGCTATCTTAAGAGCAAATTTTGCTTTTAAGGTAGCACTATGTCTAGCTTACGTTTATTGATATCTGAATCGTTCGATCCTTGGTTTAACCTTGCTGTAGAAGAGACTATTTTTCGCCAAATGCCAGCAGACCAGCGGGTCATGTTTTTATGGCGCAATGCGGATACCGTCGTCATTGGACGCGCGCAGAACCCATGGAAAGAATGTAACACGCGTCGTATGGAAGAAGATAATGTCCGCTTAGCTCGCCGTAGTAGTGGAGGAGGGGCTGTTTTTCAGGATTTAGGCAATACCTGTTTCACCTTTATGGCGGGCAAACCTGAATATGATAAAAGTATATCGACAAAAATTATTGTTGATGGTTTGATGCGTGTGGGGATCGACGCTGAAGTTTCTGGACGCAATGATTTAATCTTAAATACGATTGATGGGCCGCGTAAAATCTCCGGCTCAGCGTACCGTGAAACAAAAGATAGAGGCTTTCATCATGGCACTTTATTAATTAATTCAGATTTAAACCGTTTAGCTGATTACCTCAATCCCGATCCCAAAAAATTACAGGCGAAAGGGATCACCTCGGTTCGCTCACGAGTGGCTAATTTGTGCGAATTGGTCGCGGATATTAGCCATGAAAAGGTGTGTGAAGGCATTATACAAAGTTTCTTCGATTATTACGGCGAAACTGTTGACGCTGAATTTATTTCCCCTGAAAAACTGCCAGATTTACCCAATTTTAGTGACACTTTTGCGAAACAAAGTCGTTGGGAGTGGAATTTTGGGCAAGCACCTGCTTTTACTCACTACAGTGATACTCGTTTCCCTTGGGGAGGTATTGAGTTTCATTTTGATATCGAGAAAGGGGTCATTAAACGTTGCCAATTTTTCACAGATAGTCTTGAACCATCACCGTTAGAATGGCTTAGTCAGCAGTTGAGCGAACAAGTTTATCAAACTGACACTATCCGTAAACTGATTGTACAAATGCGTCAGATGTGGCCTGAACTGGCTGAACAAATTTCAGACCTAGAAGGTTGGTTAATACACGAATTAAGCTAAATAAAATTCACTTTTCGTTAACGGTTACTTAGCCATTGAACCTAAATAAATGGAGGCCAAGTAACAGTTAACGTTATTTATTTTCCTTGAATATTAATCGCATCATCCATTCTAGCTTCGAGTTTTTCACTTAAGCCAAAATCTTCTTCATCGCTCTCTGGAGTAAATAAATGATAGCTTTCCTTTAAATGTGGGTTAGAAATACCAAGCCAACTTGCTAATCCATTAATAAACATCATGCCTGACTTTTTAGCGATAATATATTGTGTCGATACCTGATCTGAAGAAAGCTGAATTAAAGGTACGCGATACGCATATTTCGTTTTTCCATGCATAATTTTTATTTGTTCTTCTGTGTCTTGATGAGAAAGACCATGGTCAGCAAAATAAATCACTGAGAATGTACGATCTTTTTGTTTGTATTGCTTTTCTAGTAATGAGTAAATTGCCTCAATCACTTCATCTGTTTTATTGATGCTAGCGACATAACACGAGATATTGTGATATTTAATATCTTTAGTGGTAAACGGATTATCATAGTCCTCAATTCTGCCACATGGGTTCGGGTGAGAGCCATAGAGATGTATAATAAAAAGCCTTTTTTGTTTTTTTTGAGTCGGGCTAGTCAATTCTTTTTTAAAGAGAGGGATCAGTGAAAAATCACTCTCATCATTAGAATTAAATGCGCCAAGTTTATTAAATCTTTTGACATCGGCATGTTTTGCGATAAACGTAATCGGTGTATCATGTTGACCAATATAACCTTGATTAGATATCCAGTACGTTTTAAAACCCGCTGATTTAGCTAATCCAACAATATTAAGTCCGTAATTTGGTTTAACTGTTTCTTTATCCGATAACGTTAGCATTAACCGCAATGAACCAATGGTGTTGTTATCTGCGCTGTTTAAACCATCAATAATGGTACTATTCACGCGATTCAAAAATGGCGTATTGTTTATCGGGTATCCGTAAATTCCCATATAATCACGGCGCACACTTTCACCAATGATTAACACATAATCATCATAATGTTGGTTATTATCTAATGTCGATTTTCCCCACTCACTAGATTTAGTAAAATCACGTAGCGTGATAATTTCTTCTTTCACCTTGGTGGCAGATTCATAAACGTTATAGAAATATTCAAATGGAGATTGATTAATCAAGGCGATTATGACTAAAACAATCATTAATGTTTTGTTGCGATAGTAATTAATATTTAGCTTAGAGCATAATTTTTTAAAGGCTAAAATACCAATAATAATTAATATGGCATAAAAATAATTTACTATTGAAATCTGTGTAAAAAATTCAATCCCTTCGATCGCATCGGTTGCAATAACCGATGCAAAATATTGATATGTCGGTTTATCAAATGTTAAGCCAATGGGCGTATAAATTGCATACAGAATAGCAATTGGTATTCCTATCCATACATAGGCTTTCTTGGATGCATAGAGAATAATATAAAGAGCACAAACGAGAGTAATATCTCTAGGGGTTGGATGGGCGTAGCCTGATCCCTTCAACATTAATTTAGATGAAATAATAAGTATGATAAGAGGGATAATGTAGATAAGTAAGTTTTTTATTTTTACAATCTTATCTTGTAACTTATTTTTATACCATTCAGATAATCTGGGGTGTTTCACAAATAGCCTTTAAAATATACTTAAGAGTGACTTAATTATAACGCTGTAGAATAATTGAAAGAAGGTTATTGCTTTTTTTGTAGAATGTCAAAAGATCATAGCGAGCGTTTTATTTAAAAAGAAAGCGAACTTAAGCGATTATTGGAACGAACGTAATAGTAGCAGGCGGAAATTTTTCTCTTTTTAAAGAAAGATTCAACGTTAGTGTGGGGCTGACGCGGTATAAAAAAGAGCCGGTATTTACCGGCTCGGACATAGACTTCAATGTTTAGGGAATGAAAAAATTGTTAAGGGGATTAATAATACTCAACTATACAACTGAAATTTACTTAGCTATTACAATTGCAAGACATAAAGGTTTTACACTCAGGCATTTGACCACTTTGGCGAAATTTTGCTGGAGTGATATCAAAATGTTTTTTAAATATACGTGTGAATGTCGCTTGTGAGCTAAAGCCATACTGTAGAGCAATATCTAAAATAGGTAGATTACCATCACGTAATGATTTTGCTGCTTCGAGTAAACGACGTTTACGGACGTATTCGCCAAGCGTGCAGCCTTTCATTTCTTTGAAAACACGCTGTAAATGCCATTTAGAATAACCACTTTTATCGGCAATAGTGTCGATTTTGATGCCTTCATTGCGTTGTAACTGACTTTCCAGCCATTTAACAATATCGTTGACTACACTCTCAGACATATTTACCTCCCACTGCTATGGGTTATTGTTCATTAATAACTAATAATAACTAAAGAAATTAGTATCTATTCTTCCTATTTTTCCGATATATCGATAGGCATAACGTGCTTTTTTTTAATGAGAATAATAATAACTTCGATAGTTTTTACCAATCGGTCAATTTTATACATACATTAGTGTATGTTATTTATTATTTCAAATCAATATGATATGAGTTGTGTGTTTTATTTTAATCAATCTGTATCCTTATCTGACCCCTTATTCAAATTTTTTGTCGGAAGCATTCGAAATTATTAACCAAGTAAAATATTGAAAAATTAATTTTGCTTAAATCTGTAGTGAGACGCGATTTTAACCATCAATCGTTAGGAAATACCGAGCTAATAGTAATGAATGTAAATGCTTTATAATTTTTATTCTTCAATGTTATTAACTGTATTTTTAATTTTAGGAAGTTAATTTGACAAGTAATTCGTATTAACTTATTGGTAACAACCTGAAAAGTCATTTATCGATGATAATAAAAGGTCAGTGATGGGAGAGGGGGGAAGCGGTCATGACGCATATTTGTCGCGACTGTATGGCGTGATAAATTGATAAAAAGGAAAGAGGGTTTCTTGAATAAAATGCGCCAAGAAACCTAAGAGATTGTTAGCGTCGTAGGTATACGTGAGGTGTTGCAATTTCTGGGTGTGAGATCACACCGAGATCGGCTTTATACCATTGAGTTAAATTTGCGGTAGTGAGTACCTGTTCAGGTGTACCTGCTGCAACGAGTTGCCCTTGATGAATTAAATAAACCCGATCAGCATAAAGTGCAGTGAGGTTGAGATCATGCAAAACACAACATACGCCAAATGGGCGCTCACGAGTTAGCTGATGCAATAAACGTAAGCTATGTTGTTGATGATAAAGGTCAAGAGCAGATGTTGGCTCGTCCAGAAATAAACAGGCTGGCGTCGTATTTGGTTGCCATACTTGCGCCAGTACTCGCGCAAGTTGAACCCGTTGCTGTTCACCGCCTGAAAGTTGGCGAAAATCACGCTGGCGTAGTTCAAGACAATCTGTTTGTGTTAAAGCTTCTTCGATGGCTTGTTGCTTATGCTCTGAACCGTAAGGGCTTCGCCCCATGGCAACGACGTCTTCAACGGTAAAAGCAAATGATAGGCTATTTTGCTGCTTCATCACCGCACGTTTTTTTGCTAATGCCTTGTGTTGCCATTGGCCCAGCGCTATGCCTTCTAATAAGCATTCGCCGGTGGTTGGGGGCGTAAATCCAGTTAATAGCTTTAGTAGACTGGATTTACCTGCACCGTTAGGCCCAATAATGACAACCATTTCATGCGGTTGTATGGATAGACTAATGTCCTGTATTAGTCGCTTATCACCGATTTGGTAACTGAGATTGCGTGCCTCTAGGAGAGATGATGTCGTCATGGTTTTTAAACCCTCCCTGTTGGTTGACGTAAAATTAGCCATAAGAAGTAAGGGCCACCAATTAAACCGGTAAGTAACCCAACTGGGATTTCAGCGGGGGAAACCGCGATCCTTGCAAGAGTATCTGCGACTAGGAGTAACGTTGCGCCAACAATTGCGGAACCAGGGATCAGCCAACGATGATCTGGACCCAGAGTCATGCGAATGAGATGAGGCACGACTAATCCCACAAACCCAATCACACCACTCATTGCGACAGCGCACCCGACAAGTAGAGCGCTGAGGAAAAGCAAAATAAATTTTGAGCGTTCAACGTTTAATCCGAGATAGTGCGCATCTTCATCACCCAGTTGAAGTAGGTTAAGTTTATTACCTTGCCAAAGGCAGACAAAGCAGGTAGGTAAAATCACACTAGCGGCAATGGACAGTGAGGACCAATCGACATTCGCCAGTGTTCCCATCATCCATAAACTAAAGGTACGTAATTGTTGGTCATCACTGATATAACTTAACACCCCAATGAATGACATACATAATGCATTGATAGCAATACCAGCAAGTAATAAGCGTGACAGGTTGCCATGAGAGTAACGATTCAAGCTAAAAATAATCACTGAAACAATAAGGCTGCCAATGAAAGCCGCACCGATATGCCCATAGTTAAGTAAGACACTTGGCAATGAAAATGAAAAAACGATAAAAGCGGCAACGCATAAAGCCGCACCGCTACTGATCCCTAATAAGCTTGGGTCGGCGAGAGGATTACGGAAGAGTCCTTGCATAATAGCGCCAGAAACGGCAAGCGCTAAGCCGACTAAAATAGCCAATAAGATACGCGGTAGGCGAATATTAAGCCAAATTTGCCAAACGGGGTCTGTGGCTGGTGTTTGCCACAGAGTCTTAAAGGAAACATTCATTGCACCCGTATTGGAAGCGAGTAAGGCAATGACGCTCAAAACCAGTAAAAGGACAACAATAGCTAACCTTGGGTGTTTAATTCGATTCATTGAAACTTCTCTAATGCCTCTCGTATTTGCTGCATGACTTTTGGCGTACCGAGACTAAAACCAAGCATTCCCATATCATCAACAACGATCAGTGCTTTATTTTTTGCTGCCGGAGTCATGGCTAATCCGGGGAGTTTCCAAACGTTATCTTCTCCACCTAACGATTTAATGCCTTCATGAGTCACGATAATGAGGTCAGGTTGGCTCGCGATAACCCCTTCTTGTGATAAAGGTCGATAGCTATTAAAGCCTGTCATTGCATTTTTAGCCCCTGTTGCTTTGATAAGGCTATCTGCGGCAGTTTGTTGTCCAGCGGCAAGAGGGAGTACACCACCATGACTCATGATAAATAATACTTTTTTATCTATTGGTGACGTATTTACGGCGGCAACTTGTTGATTAAATTGTTCCACCAACTGTTGACCTTGTTCTGTTTTGCCAACTGCGTTGGCAACAGTCGTAATTTTTTCTGGAATGGCTTCTAATGCAGGTTTACCAGTGACTTTGATAATCTTTACGCCACTTTTTTCTATTTGGGAAAGTGCGATTGAGGGTTTTGCTAGTTCACTGGCTAGCACAAGCGTTGGGCGCATAGAAAGTACGCCTTCAGCGTTGAGCATTCGCATATAACCGACATCGGGTAGCTTAACAGCTTGAGCGGGATGAAGGCTGGTGCTATCCCGAGCAACAACTTGTGAACCTGCATCAAGCTCAAAAACAATTTCAGTGACATCACCACCAAGTGTGATGATACGTTCTGCCGAGTGAGCAGTGAAGCTCATGATTAAAGTGACTGCAATTAGAAGCCATTGTTTCATTTTATTTACCTACGATTAAATGTGCGGTAGCGCCATAACCTGATTACGCCATTGTTCTTGCTCAGGCGTACCTTCTGTACGTTGCCCATACATCTGTACAATTTGATGACCGTCTTTATCGAAGACTTCAAGGCTTGTTACGAAACCATCTTGAGTTGGTTTGCGCGTTACCCAACACTCTGAAACACCATTTTCAATCATATGTAAGGTAAAATCTGGATTGAAAATATTCAGCCATTTAATATCAGAACCTTCAGCTTGATATGGCATCAAACGTTTGAGTTGGCCTGTAAAAATTTGTACGCAACCGCGGTTACCGACAAAAATCATAATTTCATTTTGATCGTTAAACGCAGTATTAACCAATTGGTTAAATGAATCAGCAGGCACTCGCCACGCGAGATCATCACTGACAGCGCGGAATACTTGTTGGCGACTTAAATTGTTTTTCTTCAGTAAGATAAAGAATTGGTGAACATCGGTCATGTTGCGCCATTCTTGCTCAAGCTGTTGTTTCAATTCATCGCTGATAGGCTGTTCAGAGAAAGGCTCTGCGGCTTCAATAACCAATGGAGGATTATCAGAGGTTGCATATTGTTCAATCAATGCATGCCAAGCAGCCATGTCGGTCTCATCTGTAGTATAGACCTTATGTAGCGCATCACCTTGTTTGTCAAAAAACTGAATGCTATGACGTTCACCGTTTTTAGCGTCTTCAGTCAAGGTGAAAACCGAATCCCAATGGCTGAAAAACATGCGTAAATCGAGTGCGCGTGGATTTAAAATCAATCCGGCATGCGCACTGAATTTAGCATTGTCATAACGACCAATTTGTTCATGAACAACATATTCATTGCGAGTGATGGCTTTAACATTGCCAACCGCCGCTAACGCTTTGAGTAGTGTAGGGGCATCAACATTCAGTCTTTGCGCTTTGTCATGGCCAACACGGCTATGTAAAAGTTCGCCTTCCGAAACATTGAGATAAGCAGCTAGATCACGAGCATATTTGGCTTTGTTTTCTACTTTTGCTTGTTGATAACGCTCAAACAGTGTTGAACTCACAGTGTATCTCCTTAATTAACAATAAATTACCATTGGAAACTGACAAATAGCTTCGCATTACGTCCATCCTGCGGGACGCCTTGTGATGAGTAGTATTCTTTATCGAAAGCATTACCTAAAACGACACTGGTTCCTAGGCCTTTTAATTGGCCTTCACCTTGATAGCTAACGTAAAAATCATGAACAGCATAGCCTGCTTGGCGTGGTGCTTTGGATGCATCGTTGAAATCGGTATGACGAGTAAATTCACCTAACCAACCCACAGAAAAACCACTGTCTGAAATGGGGACGTTAAGGTTGCTGGTTAGCGAGTCAGGTTTAATGGAGGTAATTGATTTACCATTTGATTCGTCTTTACCTTCGGTATGGTTGTAAGCCAAATTCCAACCAAAATAGTCGTTTTTATAGTCCATTGAAGCATCCCAACCCCAAATTTTAGCTCGTTTTGTATTGATGGAGGTTGTGTAGTTATTCTGAGGATTTCTAAAGTCAACATTCACATAGGTATTGATATAGTCTTTTGCTTTAGTATCAAAATAACTAGCTTTAAATTGTAGATTGTCACGCTCAGTTAGGAGGTCATCAAACCTTAGCCCAAACCCATATTCAGCAGTACGTGTAGACTCTGGTTTGAGGTTGGGATTTGGTCGCCATCTATTGACTATTGGGCCCATTTGGAAATGAATTTCATCGTTATACATTTCCATCATAGAAGGTGCTCGGAAAGCTTCTGAATAAGAGGCAAATAACATTGACCAGTCTGTTGGGGTAATGCTAACGGCGCCTTTAGAAGACCATTTGCCTTCTTTCACGTCCTCATTATCTTTAGCGGTTGCTTTATAATGGTCATAGCGAGTGCCAACAATAAACGATACAGGTAAATCTTTTAAGGCGATTTCATCTTGCAAGAAACCGGATGCAAAGGTGATATCAGCATCAGGGAATTGCGTTGTTGACGCGTAAGGTGTTTGATTTTGTTTGTATGTTTCGCCGCCATAAGTAAAGTTATGGGCTGCGATAGGTAAATCATACAAGTGTGTTTTATTATCAACTTTCAGACCATAAGTTTTTTGGGTACGGCCTTCATAGTGAGTATTTTTACCTTTAGCGGTAATATTGACGTCAGAATAGTAAGTGGTCGCTTTAAGATTTAACCAATCGTTTGATTCTGGATTTAATTGGTAAGTTGCTTGGGCATCACGTTGACGTGTAGTGCGGTTAACCTTTAGATTATCCTTAGTAATATCGATTTGTTGTGGGTCTTTGGGTTCATAAGCATTGTTATTGTAATAGCGCAGTTGCCCTGACAATTTTTGGTCATCATTCACCTGCCATGTGCCTTTGGCAAGCATGTTGGCTATGGTTTCTTTGTTTTCCATATCATCGCCATTACTCAAGCGAATATCACCCACTTGTTTGGTGACAAAACTGAATAAACCATCAAATTGTTCAGTTCGCCCAAAAGATGTACCGCCGAAACCAAAACTATGATCCCCTGTCGCCGCTTGGCTAAAAACACGGAAACCGCTGTTTTGGCCTTCGCGTAATAGATCTTTAGCGTCTACGGTTTCCCAAGCGATCACACCGCCCATTGCGCCGCTACCATACAGTAGAGCTGAAGGACCGCGAACAATTTCAACTTGTTTTATCAATGCCGGATCAATAAAAGTACCATTTACATGGCCAGTATCAGTACCTTGGCGCACATTATCGACTAATGTCAAAATACCGCGACGGTCGAAACCACGCATATAGATATCTTGCCCATTTACACGGCTGGTGCCTGTGACACCAATACCCGGAACTTTACGTAAGATGTCATTTACAGTACTTGCCGTTTGTGTTTCAGGTGAATTATTTTTGATAACAGTCACCATCATCGGGGCATCGAAGCTATCTCTTTCAGTACCTGTAGCATAGACGGTCATCACATCATTGCGATTTGATGTTGTTGTTTCTGCATGAGCGCTTGCCATAACGGAAAGTATTGCGCTTGTCAGAACGGATAAACGTAAAACATGAGACATATAGTTATACTCCATAAAGTGTTACCGGTTTGCTCCCTAAGTTTCGATTTTGCCTAAAGCCGTATGCAGGGAAACAAACCGGCGAGTATTATTTATTTTATAATTATTAAATGGTTACCATTGATAACTCACATTGAAATAGAAATTACGGCCTTCTTGGGGAACCCCCATCGAAGAGACATATTGACGATCAAAGGCGTTTTTCATCGTTAATGTCGTATTCAACCCTTTTATAAATTGGTCAGCTTGATAGTGCATATAAAAGTCATGAAGGCTATAGCCTGCATACTGGATGACTTCTTTATGGTAACGATCGAGTCCATGCTGAGATTTGTGTTGTTTTAATTGGTACTTAGCATTGCCTTGGAACTGTGTTTTAGCCGCAAATTCACCTACCCAGCCAAGACTAAGGCCAGTGGTTGCAATAGGGGCATTGAAGCGAACAAGTAACGTTTCAGGGCGAATGGAAGAGAGGGAATAGCCTGTGCCGTCCTCTTTACCTGTTGTTTTGTTATGACTGATATTTAAATCAAACCAGTGGGTTTTATAGCGAATAAAGCTATCAATACCTCGAATGGTGGCGGAAGGAATGTTGCTAAAATAAATTTCATTAGGGAACCATTGATATTGCCCTTTCATGAAATGGTATTTTTTGGTGTAACGACCTTCAACGGCAATATGATTTTTCGCTTTGGTATCAAAATACGTGGATCCGAATTGCAGCTCATCGCCATTTGATAACAGATCATCAAAACTTGCTTTTAAACCAACTTCTACTGTTTTATTTGTCTCAGGTTGTAAGTCAGGCGTAGGTCTAAAATCGGAAGTTAGCCAGCCGCCCATCACCGAAAAGTGATTAGAATTGTTATACAGCTCTGCCATACGAGGCGTCCGATAACCTTCGGAGTAAGAGGAGTATAGGTTTAACCAATGTGCCGGCGTGATACTGACCGCAAAACGTGACGACCAATTCGTGTCTCTATTTTTTGCAAACCCTTGGCGTGAAGCTTCATAGCTTGTGAAACGGGTTCCCGTTGAAAGCGTAATAGGCAGGTGGTGCAACGTCATATCGTTGTTAATCCAGCCCGAAATATTAGCGAGTCGAGTCGGGGGATAGCTGATTGCGTGTTGATTGGGTTTTTGTTGTTGTTGATAATACTCGAGACCACTTTCTATTTGGTTGTTCACCCAACCCTCAATAGGGACGATAACGTGATTCGTCAATTTTGTACCATAGGTATATTGCGTCCGCTTTTCGCGTTGATATTGATGATCGGCTTTTGCTTTTTCTCTATCTAACTGACTCAAAGCGAGGTCGGTATAGTACAGCTCCCAATTTGTTTGCCAGTTAGGAAAACGGTTTGACGTAATATACTGACTAATTGAAACATCACGCTGGTGACTATTGCGCTCGTGGGGCGTGTTTTTAAAACGCGTACCTGCGAAATTGTTTACTGTCGGTTGTTTGAGACCCAATCCATCATTGCGATATTCACGTAGTTGTAGGGCTAAATGATAATTAGGCTGTGCATACCAAGTGGTTTTTAATAACCAGTTATGCACTTTCTCGTGATTATCTTGGGTCGGAAAATCCGCAGAGGTGAGAGAGTATTTTTTACGTTGGCTATAACTCAATAGCATATCCAGAGGGCCTGTATATCCGTATACAGATGCCCCAGCAAGGTAGCTATGGTCATTGCGGTTGATCCCACTGAATAAACGACCACCTACACGCTGACCTTCTTTTAATAAGTCGGCAGCATCAACGGTTTTCATGGCCACAACACCTGCTAATGCGCCGCTACCGTGTGCAACAGAGGATGCACCTTTATGGATAAAGACGTTTTTTACCAGTGACGGGTCAATAAATGTCGCGTTATATAACCCAGAATTAAAATCTTGAGTGACGTTATCCACCGTGATTTTTACTGCGCGAGAATCGTAGCCACGCATATGAATTTCTTGGCCATAAGTTCCCCCAGTACCTGAAACAAAGATACCTGCTTGGCCTTTGAGCAAATCGAGTGCAGAAGTTGCTGATTGATATTCAGGGGGTTGCGCATCAATGACATCAACTTGCTCGGCGACGGCAATGTTTTCGTGATGATAAGGGGGGGCGGTGACATGAACAGTATCACCTATCGTTTTTTTTGCTGTTGCCACCGCGCTAAATCCTGAAATAGCAAGTGTTGTCGCAATGGCGGAAGCGGTGAGTTTTGATCCATTTAACGATAGGGTAGGTGTAGCAGACATCAGTTTAAACTCCATAGGAAATCCTTTCCTTATGTGGTGAATTAAGCTGGCTGCCTTGATACGAGATCTGGGTGGCTTGCTATGAACAAATTTTGAATAAAAAACTATTTAGTGAGAATAAGTTTTCCAGCGCGAGTTTGCCTTAATTGGTAAATCTCTCCATGATGTTGAATGGTCAGTTTACCTTCAGAACCTAATAGTTGCAGGCTATCGACAACATCAACTTTGACTGGTTGAACCACGGGTTTGGCGATATTTTTAACGGCTGGTTTTGTCATGTTATCAGTCATAATCAACCCAAGTGATAATAAAACTCATAGTGAGAATCATTATCTTTAAGTTGTTTGGTAACATCAAGAGGTTTTTACATTTAGGTGACAAAATGGCGACAATCGGTATGTTAATCGTTTACCTAGTTGAATAGCTGGGGGATTTGTTCAGAAAATTTGAGAGAAATCGGCTTTTTTACTCAGGATAGGATGAAAAAAGCCGATGTGGTTAAATCATTCGTCGATATTATTTGAATCGGCTTTCTACCGCTTTCACTAAAACGTCGATTAGTTGTTCAGTATCATCCCAACTTAAGCAAGGATCAGTAATGGATTGACCGTAAGTGAGAGGATGGTTAGGTATAATTTTCTGAGTACCTTCGATTAAAAAGCTTTCAGCCATAACCCCACTAATGGCTGTAGAGCCTCCTTTGATTTGTTCCGCGATATCTCGAGCCACTTCCAGTTGGCGACGATGAATTTTTTGACAGTTGCCATGGCTAAAATCAATGACCAAATGCTCAGCTAATTCAAACTCACGCAATGTATCGCAAGCGGCGGCAATATCACCAGCAGAGTAATTTGGTTGTTTACCACCACGCATGATGATGTGACCATGAGGATTACCGCTGGTTTGGTAGATGGTCATTTGGCCATGTTTATCTGGGGACAAAAACATATGTTGTGCTTTTGCCGCACGAATAGCGTCAATAGCAATTCGAATATTGCCGTCAGTGCCATTTTTGAAACCAACCGGACAGGAAAGGGCCGATGCCATTTCGCGATGGATTTGGCTTTCGGTTGTTCTCGCGCCAATTGCCCCCCAGCTGATTAAGTCGGCGATATATTGTCCAGTGACCATATCGAGAAATTCTGTCGCAGTCGGTAGCCCAAGTTGGTTAACATCAATAAGCAGTTTTCGCGCGAGACGGATCCCGGTATTAACTTGGCAAGAATTATCTAAATTGGGGTCAGAGATTAATCCTTTCCAGCCAACAACAGTGCGTGGTTTTTCAAAATAGGTCCGCATGACAATTTCGAGGCGATCTTGGTAACGTTCACGTAATACATTAAGCCTATTTGCATATTCTAGAGCGGCATCAATGTCGTGAATAGAGCAAGGACCCACGATTACCAATAAACGAGGATCTTCACCCGATAATATTTTTTCTATGCGTTGACGTGACGCTGTCACGTTTTGTGCGACTTTTTCAGAAATAGGAAATTCATCAGCGAGTGCTTGTGGTGTAATCAAGCTATCAACACGCTGAGTACGTAGTTCATCAGTTTTTTGCATTCTTTTTTCTCAAAAGCGGTAATAGGCTGAGCCATATCAGTGATTGAGATCACAATAAACGAAAATGGCTCAAATTCAACCAACAACATGAGATTGAATGAAAGATTTTTTTAAAAATGCTGACGAATTAAAAAATTCGTCGTTGTAAGCCCATTGTATCAATGACTTTGGCTGAAATTTCTTCTACAGAATAGTTGGTTGTATTGAGGTAGTTAATTTTGTTTTGTCGAAACAATGCTTCTACTTCTGCAATTTCAATACGACACTGCCTCAATGAGGCGTAACGACTATTTTCCCGACGTTCTTCACGAATGGCAGCTAATCGTTCTGGGCTAATGGTTAAACCAAATAATTTGTGAGTATACGGACGTAATGCGGCTGGCAGTTGTAAATTATCCATATCATCGGCAGTAAAAGGGTAGTTTGCTGCTTGAATACCGAATTGCATGGCTAAATATAGGCTGGTGGGCGTTTTGCCACAACGGGAGACACCCAGCAAGATGATTTGGGCTTGATCCAAATTACGTAATGAAATGCCATCATCATGCGCTAAGGTATATTCGATAGCGGCAATACGGGCATCATATTGGTTGATATTTTGTAGGGATAAACCGTGAGTGCGATTCAGTTTAGGTTCTGGTTCAAGGCCCACTTCTTGTTGGATAGGGGCAACCAAGGTTTGTACGATGTCCTGACAAAAACCGGCGCTTTCAGTAATAATTTTTTTAACAGAAGGTGAAATAATGGAATAGAACACGAGGGGGCGATTTTGTGTTTCTTGATAAATGGTATCTATTTTCTGTTTTATCTCTTGAGCACGTGCTTCTGTCGTGACGAAGGGCAGCGTATAAGAGTTGAAAACTAAAGGGAATTGCGACAAAACAGCATGCCCTAATGTTTCTGCGGTAATGGCTGTTCCATCAGAAATAAAGAAAACCGTTCGTTCTGCGAGGTTTGTTTTACGATTAGTTGCGGTTATTTCACTCATATATTTTATCTTTTATTGTATTTTTCGTTGGTTTTAGAGAGATATTATATTTGATTAAAGTTTAAAAAATAGTTTATAGGGGAAAGTATAGCCAATATTTGAACAATTTTTAGAACAAAAATTTTTTCTTGTTAGTTGGAACGATTCACCTATCTATCTTCATATATTGTCTGTGCTAGTCTATTTCGTGAGGCGAATTATCGCCAATGAGATTTTTTTACGATTTGTACCTTGTCACTAAATTGCTAGATAAAGATAAAGGATCGCTTTCAATGTCCACAAATGGCCTCACTCCGTGTAATGTACTTTGGTATAACCAATTAGGGATGAATGATGTTGACCGTGTTGGCGGCAAAAATGCCTCGCTCGGTGAAATGATTACCAACCTGTCCGATCTTGGTGTATCCGTACCTAACGGATTTGCGACAACCGCACAGGCGTTTAATGATTTTCTTGAGCAGAGCGGCGTCAATCAACGCATTTATCAGCTGCTAGATGAAACGGATATTGATGATGTTAATCAACTCGCTGCCGCGGGTGAAAAGATCCGTCAATGGGTAATTGATACACCTCTCACACCACAGTTAGAAAGTGATATTCGCGCCGCGTATCAAACGTTGTCGGAAGGCGAAAAGGATGCTTCATTTGCTGTGCGTTCATCTGCAACGGCAGAAGATATGCCGGATGCATCATTCGCTGGGCAGCAAGAGACTTTCTTGAACGTCCAAGGTATTGATGCGGTATTGGTCGCGATTAAACATGTTTTTGCTTCCTTGTTTAATGATCGTGCGATTTCCTACCGTGTTCACCAAGGTTATGACCACCGTGGCGTTGCGCTTTCTGCGGGTGTTCAACGGATGGTTCGTTCAGACTTAGCGTCTTCTGGCGTGATGTTTACCATTGATACTGAGTCAGGATTTGATCAAGTCGTGTTTATTACTTCCGCCTATGGTCTAGGTGAAATGGTTGTACAAGGCGCGGTTAACCCTGATGAGTTTTATGTTCATAAACCGACGTTAATCAATCAGCGTCCAGCGATCGTCCGTCGTACCCTTGGCTCTAAAAAACTGCAAATGGTTTATGCAGATAGCCAAGAACATGGCAAACAGGTACAGATTGAAGATGTACCAGAAGCATTGCGCAATCGTTTCTCTTTAACTGATCAGGAAGTGGAAGAGTTAGCTCGCCAAGCGTTGCAGATTGAAAAACACTATGGCCGTCCGATGGATATTGAATGGGCAAAAGATGGTCATAATGGTCGTCTGTACATTGTTCAGGCTCGTCCGGAAACGGTTCGTTCAAATCAGCAAGTGATGGAACGCTATCAATTAAAGCAGCAAGGTAATGTTTTGGTTGAAGGGCGTGCAATTGGTCATCGCATAGGTGCAGGGCGAGTTAAAGTGATTCATAACTTAAATGAAATGGATCGCATCCAACCTGGTGATGTATTAGTGACGGATATGACTGACCCAGATTGGGAACCTATCATGAAAAAAGCCGCCGCGATCGTCACTAACCGTGGGGGACGTACTTGCCACGCTGCAATTATTGCGCGTGAATTAGGTATCCCTGCTGTTGTGGGTTGTGGTGATGCAACAGAACGCCTAGCTGAAAATAGCCCAGTCACTGTCTCTTGCGCAGAAGGCGATACGGGGTTTGTCTATGAAGGTGAACTTGGCTTTGAAATTCATAGTTCCGCTGTAGATGAAATGCCTGCCCTTGATGTCAAGATCATGATGAATGTGGGGAATCCTGATCGTGCATTTGACTTTGCTTGCTTACCTAATGAAGGTGTTGGTTTAGCAAGGCTGGAGTTTATCATTAACCGCATGATTGGTGTTCATCCAAGAGCATTACTGGAGTTTGACGCTCAAACACCAGCGCTACAAAATGAAATACGGACCATGATGGCAGGTTATGATGAGCCTATTGAATTCTATGTGGGTAAATTGACCGAAGGGATCTCAACGCTAGCCGCTGCGTTCTGGCCAAAACGTGTGATCGTGCGTCTGTCTGACTTCAAATCTAATGAATATGCCAACCTTGTGGGAGGGGATATTTACGAGCCTGAAGAAGAGAACCCAATGTTGGGCTTCCGTGGGGCAGGTCGCTATGTGTCTGACAGCTTCCGTGACTGTTTTGCACTTGAATGTGCAGCAGTTAAACGAGTACGTAATGATATGGGCTTAACGAACGTTGAGGTTATGATCCCATTTGTACGTACCGTTGCTCAAGCTGAAGCGGTTGTAGACGAATTAGCGAAGCACGACCTTAAACGTGGCGAGAACGGCCTGAAAGTGATTATGATGTGTGAGATCCCATCTAATGCGTTATTGGCTGATCAATTCCTTGAGCATTTTGATGGCTTCTCAATTGGCTCTAACGATATGACACAGCTAACGTTAGGCTTAGACCGTGACTCAGGTGTGGTATCTGAATTGTTCGATGAGCGTAATGATGCCGTGAAAGCAATGCTATCGATGGCAATTCAAGCCGCTAAACGTCAAAATAAATACGTCGGTATTTGCGGGCAAGGTCCTTCAGATCATCAAGATTTTGCACAATGGTTGGTTGAAGAGGGGATTGATAGCCTCTCTTTAAATCCAGATACTGTTGTCCAAACTTGGTTAACATTAGCGGATTCTTAATAACTTAATACGTTATTTAAGACGAGAGTCTCAAGCCGACAAATTTATTGTCGGCTTTTTTATAAATCAAATTGAATATACCAATTAAAGAAATTAATAAAATCTATCGATAGGTTTCATTGCCGTTATTGGTTTTAAAATAAAAGAAGCTATTTGATAAGTCATAAAAAATTTAATTAGAACTACTCATATTAGAATCCTAAGAAGGTTAATAAACCGATCCATTAGTGTTAATCATTTTAAGTAAAATTCGAATTGAATAAGTAAATAAACATATAAACCCAATGCGATAATGCTTTACTCTAAATTAGAGTAATGTCATGGGGGAAATTATTGCTATGGAAACGTGTTCGCTTAGGGAATATGAATAAACTTCATGTTGAATGGGGAGATAAAAAAAAAGCCTATCATGGGCTGACAGGCAAAGACTACACACAGCAATTCTATTGAGACAATCACGCTTAAAAAAGAGGCATGATTTTGAGATCTGTATTAATCAAAACGTAAATCATTAGCTTACTAATAATAATTTATTTAAAATTTATATTCATTAAGAAGACTCTTAATGTAAACTTTAGTGACTGTAAGATAAATAGAATTCGTTTCAACGCAAAGGATAATATCACAAATAAGTTTGAATACTAATATAAGTCTGTTAAATATTGTTTCTAAATATTAATGAGAATAAACATTAATCCAACAGTATGCTTAATAGCAAGCATACTGTTGGTGAATTTTACTTTAATTTATTTTTTACTCATAAACTCTTCCTCAAGAAACTTTTCGGTTTCTTCAAGGTTTTCATTTGGCATTGCGACTTCATTCATCCACGCTTTTAATAGGCTATATGAAACGGCAAGTACGACAGGACCGATAAATAATCCAATCATACCAAAAGAGAGGATGCCGCCGATCACGCCGACAAGAATGAGTACCATAGGTAAGTCAGCACCCATTTTTATTAGCCACGGGCGTAACACACCATCCATGGTTGCGACAACGGCAGCCCATATAGCAAGGATAATCGCCCATGTTGTATCCCCCGTCCAAAATAACCAAATCACAGAAGGAACCATAATCAAAAGGGGGCCGAGTTGTGCGACGCAACAGATAAACAATAATACGGTGAGGATAGCCGCGTAGCCGATACCTGATAGTGCTAAGCCGATACCGCCGACAATGGCTTGAATTAATGCCGTTACAACGACACCTAATGCTACTGCTCGAATAGATTGTGCGGCTAATACCACCGCTGCATCACCCCGGATCCCTGCTAATCTAACCGCAAAATGGCGGATACCAAGCATCACGGATTCCCCTTTTAGGTACAGTAATCCACTAAAGAGCAGCATTAATGCAAGATGGAACATAAAGCGTCCTGCATTGATGGCTTGAGCGAGAAACCAGCCAGCCGCTTGGCCAAAATAAGGTTGAACTTTCGCTAATAATGCGTTGCCTCCGCTAGCCACTAAGCTATGCCAAGCATAATAAATTTTTTCACCAATAAAGGGGACTGTATTAAGCCATTCTAAATCCGGTAAGCGTAAACTGTTTGGCGATTTCGCCAATTCAACAAGCGGGGTGCTATTTTGAATGATACTACCAATGAGAATACCGAGAGGTATTACAAATAGAAGGAGTATTAATGAGACCATGATCAAGGCTGCAAGCCAGCGCTTATTCCATAATCGAGATTCGATACGTAACAGCAAAGGCCATGTAGCAATCACCATCATACCAGCCCATACAAAGCCAAGAATAAAGGGATTTAGTACCCAAAAGCAGGCGGCTATCATTAAAATGATAGATGCCAATCCAAAGATAAGTTTGGGTAAGTCGAGTCGTTTTTGCGATTTTTCCATTAATGCCTAATCCTTAACAAATAAAAACACTGCAAGTGAGCCGTTTTTTTAGGTGAAAATAATGTAATTTTTTTTCACGATCAAAAAAAAACAATATTGTGATATGGTTCATCACTGACAATGTCATCAGCGGTTGTACTCTCTCTATCAACAACAGGTTTTGCAGGAGAAACTCTGCAAACCAATCAGGCACTATTGTGCTACTTAAAGTAAAGATAGTACATAACGAGTAATGCGAACACTAAACAACAAGAGTCATCGTTAATAATGATCCCGCGTATAATAGAAGCACCTAATTTAAGTAAGCTTGTCATTGAATTTCTACATCAACTGCAAGAGCACGGTTTTACCGGTGATAATGGTACTAGTTATGCAGAACGTCTATCAATGGCAACGGATAATAGTATTTACCAATTATTACCTCAGGCGGTCGTCTTTCCACGCTCCAGTGCCGATGTGCAAATTGTTGCTCGGGTCGCTGGGCTAGAGAAATTCCGTGAGCTGACTTTCACTCCAAGAGGTGGGGGAACGGGCACCAATGGTCAATCGCTAACGGAAGGGATTGTGGTGGACATGTCCCGTTACATGAACCGCATATTAGAGATTAATCCTGAGCAAGGTTGGGTAAAGGTGGAAGCGGGGGTGATCAAAGATCAGCTAAACCAATTCCTCAAGCCTTATGGCTATTTTTTCTCACCTGAATTATCGACCAGTAACCGCGCGACGTTAGGTGGCATGATCAATACCGATGCGTCTGGACAGGGCTCTTTGGTGTATGGCAAAACCTCTGACCACGTTCTCGGCGTTAAAGCAATTTTATTGGGGGGCGAATGCATCGATACTCGCGCTATGCCTGTTGCGCTTGCCCAAACGATTGCGTCAGAAGATTCTGTGACGGGACGTATTTATAAAACTGTACTTGAGCGTTGTTTGGAGCAACGCCCTTTGATTGAAGAAAAATTTCCCAAACTCAATCGTTTTCTAACTGGGTACGACTTACGTCATGTCTTTAATGACGATCTTAGCGAATTTGATTTAACGCGTATTTTAACGGGTTCAGAAGGCTCGTTAGCTTTTATTACGGAAGCGACGTTAGATATTACGCCTTTACCAAAAGTGCGCCGTTTGGTTAACGTAAAGTATGATTCATTTGAATCCGCCTTGCGTAATGCCCCTTTTATGGTGCAAGCGAAAGCACTATCTGTTGAAACGGTCGACTCAAAAGTATTAAACCTAGCGCGGGAAGATATCGTTTGGCATTCAGTAAAAGCATTGATTACCGATGTGCCTAATAAAGAGATGCTTGGCCTGAATATTGTCGAGTTTAGTGGTGATGATGAAGACGAAATTAATCATTTGACAATGAGCTTGTGCCAGCGTCTAGATGAGTTAATGGAGCAGCATAAAGCGGGTGTGATTGGTTACCAAATTTGTGATGACCTAGATGATATCAACCGTATTTATAATATGCGTAAAAAAGCCGTTGGCTTATTAGGGAACAGTAAAGGCGCGGCGAAACCAATTCCATTTGTTGAAGACACCTGCGTGCCCCCAGAGCATTTAGCCGATTATATTGTTGAGTTTAGGGCGCTTTTGGATAGCCATAATTTAAACTATGGTATGTTTGGTCATGTGGATGCTGGGGTGTTACATGTTCGCCCAGCCCTAGATATGTGTGATCCACAGCAAGAAGTATTGATGAAACAAATTTCGGATGAAATTGTTGCGCTCACCGCAAAATATGGCGGCTTGCTATGGGGAGAACATGGTAAAGGCTTTAGGGCAGAATACAGTCCTGAATTCTTTGGTGAAGTGCTGTACGGTGAGCTGCGAAATATTAAAGCCGCTTTTGACCCAGACAATCGCCTTAACCCCGGAAAAATTTGTCCTCCCGCTGGTCTCGATGCGCCGATGAAACAAGTTGATGCGGCGAAACGAGGCACTTATGATCGCCAAATACCCATATCAGTACGTCAAGAGTTTCGTGGCGCTATGGATTGCAACGGTAATGGCTTGTGTTTTAATTTCGATGTAAAAAGCCCTATGTGTCCATCGATGAAAATCAGTGGGCAGCGAATTCACTCCCCGAAAGGTCGTGCGACCTTAGTGCGTGAATGGTTACGATTACTTTCCGAGCAGGGAGTAACCCCTGAAAGCCTTGAAAAAGGTATCAAAGAAGATCGCCCATCACTACGTGGATTAATAGATAAAACTCGTAACACATGGCGGGCACAAAAAGGGGATTATGATTTCTCTCATGAAGTTAAAGCGGCTATGTCGGGATGTTTAGCCTGTAAAGCCTGTTCAACGCAATGCCCGATTAAAATTGATGTACCTTCATTTAGAGCAAAATTTTTGGCGTTATATCATGGGCGTTATTTGAGGCCGATTCGTGATCATATCGTTGCGGGAGTTGAAAATAGCGCCCCTTTATTGTCTAAGGCCCCTAGCGTATTTAATTTCTTCTTGCGTCAACCTTGGGTACAAAAGTTAAGTGAACAAACCATTGGCATGGTCGATTTGCCTTTATTCTCACAGCCAACATTGAAACAGCAACTCTCCGGCCATGCTGCGATAACTGTGACGCTCGAGCAGTTAGAAGCGATGTCTGCATCACAACGTGAACATTATGTTTTGGTTGTACAAGATCCCTTTACGAGTTATTACGACGCCAAAGTTGTCGCGGATTTTGTTAAATTAGTCGAAAAATTGGGCTTTAAACCAGTATTGTTACCATTCTCTCCAAATGGTAAAGCCCAACATATCAAAGGCTTCTTATCTCGTTTTGCTAAAACAGCACAAAAAACAGCAACGTTTCTCAATAGAGTGGCTAAGTTAGAACTGCCTATGGTGGGTGTGGATCCTGCGTTGGTACTGTGTTATCGCGATGAATATCATGAAATCTTAGGAAAACAGCAGTGTCAGTTTACTGTGCAACTTGCGCATGAATGGCTTGCTACATTGCCAGAGCCGCCACAACGCCAAACAGCACCGTCGGAGCCGTGGTACTTCTTTGCTCATTGCACTGAAACCACAGCACTGCCAAACAGTGGTTCCCAATGGGCAAACTTATTTAAACGTTATGGGCAAGAGTTGAAGAATATCAGCGTGGGTTGTTGTGGCATGGCGGGAACATATGGTCATGAAGTTGCGAATATCAAAAACTCAAAAGGCATCTATAATTTGTCGTGGAAGCCAGCAATAGAGAAGTTACCTAAAGAACGTTGTCTGAGTACTGGGTATTCATGCCGTAGCCAAGTGAAGCGGATGGAAAATACGCAAATTAAGCACCCTATACAGGCGCTATTGGAGATAGTTGAATGATTTGGAAACGTAAATTTACGCTTGACCATATGTCGGAAATGGCAAAAAACTGTATGTTAGGCCATCTCGGCATTGAAATCACAGGTTATGGTGATGATTATATTGAAGGAACGATGCCTGTTGATCAGCGTACCAAGCAACCATTTGGATTATTACATGGTGGCGCCTCAGTGGTTTTGGCGGAGTCATTGGGGTCAATAGCAGGTTATCTGTGCAGTGAAGGTGAACAGCGTGTTGTTGGCCTTGAAATTAATGCCAATCATATTCGTTCAGCGACACAAGGTACGGTTAAAGGTATTTGTAAACCGATTCACCTTGGACGTCGTCAGCAGGTCTGGAACATTGATATTTTCAATGAGAAAGGGCAACTGTGTTGTACTTCTCGATTAACAACAGCAGTACTCTCTGATTAATCCTCGTTAACCTCAATTCATATCGAGTTGAGGTTACTTCAACTATTTCATTATAATTTCAATTCTTGTTGAGTAAATTAAGTTGTATAATAAATGTATGTTTATTAATTTGTGCCATTTAAATGTATTGATGAGTACATAATATTAAAAAAAATGTAACTTTTTTTAATCGTTAATATTTAATAAGTTAGAATAGCTTCTTGCTCTGTTTGCCTAATAAATAGGCTCATAATGCCTAAAAAATAGACTGAAATAGGTATAACCTTTCAAAACAAATGGTTGAAGTGACAAGGGTTATCGCTACCATAGTACAAACGGAGTGAATTCTCCTGATAACTGGCTGAAAAGCCATGAAAATTGTGGGGTCAATATGACTGCAAAAATGAATGACAATGTAGAAACTTTTTCTATAGATGAAACGAATTGGCAGGGTGTTAACCTGACTGACAGCGCAGCGAAACAAATCAAAAAATTGATGGAACAACATCCTGAAACTAAAGGGCTTTCGCTGGGAGTTAAACAGTCAGGCTGCGCCGGTTTTGGCTATGTTTTCGAAATGATAGAAAACCCAACAGAGAACCATTTACTCTTTGAGCACGATGGTGCATGTCTATTTGTACCTAAAGAAGCAATGCCATTTATCGATGGCACAGTGATCGATTATGTCCAAGAAGGTCTTAATCGTATATTTAAATTCAATAATCCGAAAGCGCAACATGCCTGTGGGTGTGGTGAAAGCTTTGGTATTTAATATGTGAAGTCAGATTATGTCTCAGAGCAATGTAGAAATTGGCGATGAAGTTCAAAGCTGGCTTAATGACCAGCGTTATAAAGAAGGCTTTTTTACAAATGTCGCGACAGATGAAATGGCCAAAGGGATCAACGAAGATGTTGTCCGGGCTATTTCCGCGAAACGTAATGAACCCGAGTGGATGCTAAAATTCCGCCTTGATGCTTATCATCATTGGAAAGGTATGGAAGAGCCACATTGGTTAAAAGCCCATTACCCAAATTTAGATTATCAAGACTACAGTTATTACTCAGCACCGTCTTGTGGTTCGTGTGACGATAGTTGTGGCTCGCAAACCGGTGCGACACAAGCAACTGGCGTGACAGAAACGAATAATTACCTGACAGCTGAAGTTGAAGAAGCATTTAATCAGTTAGGGGTTCCTGTACGTGAGGGGAAAGCCGTTGCTGTGGATGCGATTTTTGACTCAGTGTCTGTTTCTACTACATATCGTGATGATCTTGCGAAACACGGTATTATTTTCTGTTCATTCAGCGAAGCAATTCAAGAGTATCCTGAGCTGGTACAAAAGTACTTAGGTACTGTCGTATCCAGTCACGATAACTTCTTTGCCGCTTTAAATGCAGCAGTTGCATCAGATGGCACCTTTGTCTATATCCCGAAAGGGGTACGCTGCCCTATGGAACTTTCGACTTATTTCCGTATTAATGCCGCAAAAACAGGGCAATTCGAACGGACTATTTTGATTGCCGACGAAGGTAGCTATGTTAGCTACATCGAAGGATGCTCTGCACCTGTGCGTGATAGCTATCAGCTGCATGCCGCGGTCGTGGAAGTTATTATTCATAAAGATGCCGAAGTCAAATACTCAACTGTACAAAACTGGTTTTCAGGTGGAGACAGTGAGGAAGGGGGCATCCTTAACTTTGTGACCAAGCGCGCGTTATGTGAAGGTGAAAATTCGAAAATGTCATGGACGCAGTCTGAAACAGGCTCGGCTATCACATGGAAATACCCAAGCGTTATCTTAAAAGGGGATAACTCTGTTGGTGAATTTTTCTCTGTCGCACTCACGAACGGTAATCAGCAAGCGGACACGGGAACAAAAATGATCCATATCGGGAAAAATACCCGTTCTACGATCATTTCTAAAGGTATATCCGCCGGTAAAAGTCAAAACAGCTATCGCGGCTTAGTCAAAATATTACCAAGCGCTCATAATGCACGCAATTTCACTCAGTGTGACTCAATGTTAATTGGAACTCAGTGTGGAGCACATACCTTCCCTTATGTTGAAGTCAAAAACAACACTGCGCAACTCGAGCACGAAGCAACCACCTCCCGTATTGGGGAAGATCAGCTATTTTACTGCTTACAGCGTGGAATTAGTGAAGATGATGCGATTTCAATGATCGTAAATGGTTTCTGTAAAGATGTTTTCTCGGAACTTCCATTAGAGTTTGCGGTAGAGGCACAGAAATTGCTGGCAATCAGCTTAGAACATAGCGTCGGCTGATCACAATCAGGTTTATATGCGCAAAAGCGCCAAAGGCATGTTGATATGTTAAGTGTTAAAAATTTACATGTAAGTGTAGAAGGTAATGAAATTTTAAAGGGCTTATCACTGGAAGTTAAACCGGGTGAGGTTCACGCCATTATGGGCCCAAATGGTTCCGGTAAAAGTACGTTATCTGCGACGTTAGCTGGCCGTGAAGAATATGAGATTGACGGCGGCGAGGTGATCTTTAAAGGGAAAGATCTACTCGAGTTAGACCCTGAAGAACGTGCAGGGGAAGGTATCTTTTTAGCGTTCCAATATCCGGTTGAAATTCCGGGTGTGAGTAACCAGTTTTTCTTGCAAACAGCCGTGAATGCGGTACGTGAATATCGTCAGCAAGAACCCTTAGATCGTTTTGATTTCCAAGATTTTATTGAAGATAAAATCGACTTACTTGAAATGCCACAAGATCTACTGACTCGCTCAGTGAATGTTGGCTTTTCGGGGGGGGAAAAGAAACGTAATGATATTTTACAGATGGCAGCTCTTGAGCCACAGCTGTGTATCTTAGACGAAACCGATTCAGGTTTGGATATTGATGCATTGAAGATTGTTGCAAATGGTGTTAACTCACTGCGCTCTCCAGAACGTTCTTTTATTATCGTGACGCATTACCAGCGCATTCTGGATTACGTCAAACCTGATTTCGTGCATGTACTGTATCAGGGGAAAATCATCAAATCAGGTGATTTCAGCTTGGCGAAAAAACTGGAGGAGCAAGGTTATGGCTGGCTTATTGACCAACAGTGAAAGAGCAAACAAACGTGCTCAGGTCGCTGCACTAAATGAGCAAGCAATGGCGCGTTTTGCAACACTTTTCGAACAACGTTCTGGGGATAAATCCCAGCATGCAGCAGCACATTGGGAAAAAGCGAACCACGTTGGCTTACCTGCCTTTCGTCATGAAGATTGGCATTATACGCCATTGCAAACGGTCTTAAATACTCAATATCGCTTTGCTGAAAACGTTGTTGATGAAAAAGCATGTGAGTTATTGGCATTACCTATCGATGCTTACCGAATTGTACTTGTTAACGGTCGTTATAATTCGACACTCAGTTCAATTGATATGGGGCCGTTCAAAGTTGCGTTATTAGACAGCCAAGATATGTTACCAGATGCTGTTAATGGAGAGGTTTTCTTGCATTTAACAGAAAGTCTTGCGCAACAACCGATTGTTATTCACCTCGGTGCAAACCAAATCGCACCAAAACCACTTTATCTGCTGAATATTTCGAGTGGTGATGATGAGGAAACCGTGAATCACAGTCATTATCGTTATCACATGACATTGGATACCAATAGCAAGGCACAAGTGATTGAGCACTATGTCAGTGTTAATGATAAACCGCACTTTACGGGTGGTCGTTTAACGGTTGAGGTGGGCGATAACGCACAATATCAGCACTTCAAATTGAATAACGAGAATAACCAAGCACAACATTTTGCGCATAATGACATCGTCGTTGGTCGTGATAGCCAAGTGTTGAGCAGCAGTTTTCTGCTTGGCGGTACTTTGACTCGCCACCATACTAGCGCACAGTTATCGGGTGAAAATGCTGACTTTTCATTGAATAGCATGTTATTGCCTAAAGATAATGAAATTGTCGATACTCGTACCTATCTCGAACATAATGTCGGTCACTGCGAAAGCCGTCAGTTACATAAAGTCATTGCGATGGATAGCAGTAAAGCCGTCTTCAACGGCATGATCAAAGTTGCTCCGGATGCGTTGAAAACAGATGGTCAAATGAGTAATCACACCTTATTATTGGGTGATAAGGCCGAAGTTGATACTAAGCCTCAATTAGAAATCTATGCTGATGATGTGAAATGCGGACATGGTGCAACGGTTGGTCGTATCGATGATGAACAATTGTTTTACCTGCGTTCGAGAGGGATCGATGGTAAAGCCGCAAAGCATATGATTATTATTGCTTTTGCAGCTGAATTGACAGAATCGATCGAATCTGAAGAACTCAAACAAGCGGTTATGGCGAATATTCGTCAGCGCTTAGCAGAGGTCTAATACGCGTATGACATTCAACGTAGCAGCAGTTAGGCAGGATTTTCCTGCCTTATCCCAAAGTATCCATAATCATCCTTTGGTTTATCTTGATAGCGCGGCTAGTGCACAAAAGCCTCTTCAGGTGATTGAAAAAGAGAGCGAGTTTACGTTGCATCAATATGCTGCGGTACATCGGGGCATACATACGCTTAGTGCTCAAGCCACAACGATGATGGAAAACGTTCGCCAAAAAGCCGCGGATTTTATTCATGCCGCCTCAGCAGAGGAAATTGTTTTTGTTAAAGGAACAACAGAAGCAATTAACTTGGTAGCGAACACCTTTGGCCGCAAATTTATCGGTAAAGGCGACAATATTGTCATTACCGAGATGGAACATCATGCCAATATCGTTCCTTGGTATTTATTGGCAGAGCAGATCGGCTGTGAAATTCGCCTCATTCCTGTTTCTGATCATGGTGAGTTAGAGTTAGCAAAACTTGACGCATTGATTGATGCGAATACGCGCTTGTTGAGCTTTACTCATATCTCTAATGTGCTCGGTACTGTCAATCCTGTGAAAACCATTATTCAAGATGCAAGAGCGATTGCCGCCGAGCGTGGTGCAGAGCTTTATGTACTGGTTGATGGTGCTCAAGGCGCAATGCACAGTGTTGTTGATGTGCAGGATTTAGATTGTGATTTTTATACTTTTTCTGGACATAAATTGTATGGGCCAACAGGGATAGGTATCCTTTATGGCAAAAAATCCCTTCTTGATAAGATGCCGCCATGGGAAGGTGGTGGAGCAATGATCCGCCATGTTAGCCTTAAGAAAGGTATTACCTATGCCGATGCGCCATGGCGTTTTGAAGCAGGAACCCCGAATGTCAGCGCAATTATTGGCCTAGGTGCAGCGTTTGATTATCTGAATGCTTTAGGAAGAGCTGACGCATTTGCTTATGAAAAAGCAGTGATGGAGTATGCCACCGAAAAGTTGAAACAGATTCCATCGTTAACGTTATATGGTAACGACCAGCGTGAAGGGGTGATCGCTTTCAATCTGGGAGTTCATCATGCTTATGACGTCGGTTCTTTTTTAGATCAATACGGTATCGCCATTCGAACTGGGCATCATTGTGCACTGCCATTAATGGAGCGCTATAATGTTCCTGCAATGTGTCGGGCATCCGTGGGTATCTATACGACGAAAGAAGAGATAGACTCTTTATGTGATGCATTACTGCGCATTAAAAAATTATTAGGCTAAGCATTAACGCCTGATGATTTTTTGTTATTATTGACTGAAAAAGCCAATCACGATTGGCTTTTTTAATTATTAGCATAACGAGTTTTGTACTGAGTTAGCCTTATCTCCATCATGAATCGATAATAAACAAAGCGTTAATCAGGCCAACTAAGCTTAGATACATTTGTGACTTTTTAAGGAAAGAAGTATGCCTGCTTTACCCGATGAACATAAATTGCTACGGAATTTTGCACGTTGCCAAAACTGGGAAGAGCGTTATCTGTATATGATAGAGCTTGGTGGACGTTTAACGGCATTAACAGAGCAACAGCGTAGTGACAAGAACCTGATTGCAGGTTGTCAGAGCCAAGTATGGATAGACATGCAAAAGCAAGCGGATGGCCGCATTCATTTTGCTGGTGACAGTGATGCAGCTATTGTGAAAGGGTTAGTGGCAATAGTCATTATTCTTTTTCAGGATAAAACAGCAGCAGATATTCTGTCGTTAGATGTAAAAGCATTTTTTTCGCAACTTGCTTTAGAGCAGCATTTAACCCCGTCACGCACTCAAGGGTTAAATGCAATGATCCGTACCATTTTGTCTCGAGCAACCGAGTTACAATAAGCGGTAAGCAGGGGAATGCATTTCCCTGCTCTTTTTTCGTGTTATTCCTATCAACGGTACTTAAGTGAATTGTTAACCTATTCATTAATGATTGTATGTCGTTTCGTCAGCCCACGGCAGCGGTTACAGCCTAAAATATTTAATAGCTATTAAAGATATGTAATATAGTTGCTATTATGTACATCTCTCACTAAACGGTATACTCATGAGGCTTTAAGTTGCACCTTGAATAATTAGAGTATGCATATGGTATTATTCCCTGGAGTCGGTATGAAGAAAGCGTTAACTGTAGCAAGTTTGTTTATAGCGAGTGCATTGCTGTCGCCAGTGCAAGCAATGGATTATCCATTACCAGATAGCAATACGCGTCTTATCGGGGAAAATGCGCGTTATGTCGTACCTGATGATGGGCGTTCGCTAGAAATGATCGCCAGTGAATATCAAATCGGTTTACTTGCGATGTTAGAAGCGAACCCAGGTACTGATCCTTATTTACCGGAAGCGGGAAAAGAGTTGATTATCCCAACTCAAATGTTACTCCCCGCCACGCCTAGAACGGGCATTGTTATCAACCTTGCTGAATTAAGGCTCTATTACTATCCTGCTGGTAGCCAAGAAGTGGTCGTCTACCCGATCGGTATTGGTCAATTAGGTCGTGACACACCGGAAATGGTGACGTCGGTTAGTCAATCAATTAAAGATCCGACGTGGACACCTACAGCCAATATTCGTAAAAATTATGCAAAAGAAGGTATTACATTACCAGCGGTAGTACCTGCTGGGCCAGATAACCCAATGGGACTCTATGCACTACGCTTAGCCTACGGCAGAGGTGAATACTTAATTCATGGGACTAATGCCGATTTTGGGATTGGTATGCGTGTGAGCTCGGGATGTATTCGTTTACGCCCTGATGATATTGAAGCCTTGTTTAAAACGGTACCTAAAGGAACGCGCGTTCAGGTTATTAACCAGCCTGTTAAGTATTCCAAAGAGCCAGATGGTAGCTACTATATTGAAGTACACCAACCCCTTTCGAAGAAAGCGACAGATGATCCCCAAACGATGCCTATCCCGCTATCTGATGATTTCAAACGTTTCCTTGAGAATGAAGGCATTGATAAATCCTTAGTGGAAAAAGAGCTGGCAAGACGTTCAGGGTTGCCTGTGAAGGTGAATGCAGAGCAGGGCGTAGAGAGACAATATGAACCTGAATACGCAGTCAACGAACCAGAAAAGAGTGAGGAAGCTTCTGATCAGGGACATTATCCTGAATTAAAACCGATCGATCAGTTTACCATTACACAGCCTCAGCCTGTGTATCAGGAGTCTGAAAGCCACTGATTGGGGTTTTAAAGTACAAAAAATAAGGGCCTAAAAATTAGGCCCTCTTATTATTATTTATTGTACGATATCAAAACATACTTGCTATATCGCAGCTAATTTAAACTTACTTTTTGTAAGAACGAACTTGGTTATCAAGACGTTGGTTAGCACGAGCTGCTTCTTGTTGTGCAGCTTGTACTTCAGCACGGATAGTCTGAACATCGTTGCTCAGTTGATCAACTTTACCATTCAGAGTTTGCACGTCTGAAGAGAGTTTTTGCACTTCAGTGCTGTTAGAACAACCCGCCAGTAATGCTGAAGCTAATACGATAGAGCCCAGTACAATTTTAGTACGAATCATTATTTTACCCTCTAGATAGATTTATCTTGAAAATATCAAAGTAAGCTACCAACAAAATAGATATTAGATTGCTCCACATCTACTTATCCACTTTAACACTTAATGTGTTGTGGAATGGTACCCACTTAGTCTTATGCTAGTACTTAATTTCCAGTTTTGCTAGAAATACTTTACGCCAGATAGTAGGAAAAATAAGAAAATTAATTTTTAACTCTCAAGGCTATTATTCGGTAGAACTCAGTTAGCTCTCAGATATTAGTCTAATATAGCAAATGAATAATAGATTGCAATAATGTCATAAATTAAAAAGTTATCTAATGAAAGCATTTTATGTTAAACCAAAATAGCCTTCTATATTAGACGAATAGTATTAGTCTGAAATTAGCGGATAACGACGACCTGTTTATTGCGCTAGGACAAAGTCCTGTGAATTGTGTTATTGAAATGTCGGAGATAAATAAAAAAACGGGAAAAAGTGAGTTTTTCCCGTTTCAAAGATAATCGGAGTGCCTATAGTAAAGTCATGCTATAGGTAATATTACGATTATAAAACGTGTACTGATGAAGTATTTGTTGTTCCACTTGGTACGAGTGCGCCAGAAACCATGACAATGGCATCACCTTCTTTAGCGAGACCACTATTTAGCGCTGCACGTTTACCTTCACGATAGAAGTCATCTGTTGACGTGAATCCACCGACCATCATTGGAATAACCCCTTTTACCAATAACAGCTGACGCGCCGTCTCTTCATTGGTGGTCAATGCTAAAATTGGTGCGGTAGGGAAATATTTACGGACCGATTTTGCAGATTTACCACCGAAAGTTGCCACAACGATCAGTGGTACTTCCAATTTTTGTGACATTTCTACTGCACCACGGCAAACGGCTTCGGTGACGCGTAAACGCTGACCAGGTTTTTGGTTATCGATACGTGAAGGCATAACACGGTCAGTACGCTCACAAATCGTTGCCATGATAGTGACTGCTTCAATAGGGTATTTACCTTTCGCACTTTCACCAGAAAGCATCACGGCATCGGTACCATCGAGGATAGCGTTCGCTACGTCACCCGCTTCGGCACGAGTAGGGCGAGGGTTTTTGATCATTGAATCTAACATTTGTGTTGCTGTGATAACCACTTTGCGTGCAGCAATACATTTTTCAATCATCATTTTTTGCGCGAAAATGACTTCTTCTACTGGGATCTCAACACCCAAATCTCCACGAGCAACCATGATACCGTCAGAAGCTTCAAGGATCTCATCAAAATTATTTAAACCTTCTTGGTTCTCAATTTTTGAGATAATTTGAATATTCTCGCCGCCATGTTTTTTCAGATGCGCACGAATTTCTTCAACGTCAGAACGTTTACGGATAAAAGAGGCAGCGACAAAATCAACGCCTTGTTCACAACCAAACACCAAGTCTTCTTTATCTTTTTCTGCGAGAGCAGGTAGGCCGATAGATACGCCTGGTAGGTTAACGCCTTTTTTCTCGCCTAAGTCACCATTATTTAAGACTTCACAGATAACTTCTGTTGCGGTGACATCTTTCACTTTCATACCAATCAAACCATCATCAACTAAAACGGTATCACCAGCATTCAGATCAGACGTTAAACCCGCATAGGTTACGGCAACTTTATCTTTATTACCGATGACTGAGGTGTCTGTCGTGAATGTGAAAGTTTGACCAGCGACTAAAGAAACGTCATTACCGCCTTCGAGTTTCATTGTGCGGATTTCTGGTCCTTTAGTATCAAGCAGGATAGCGGCTTGTTTGCCTGTTCTCGCACAGACTGCGCGTAGGTTTTTGATACGTTGACCATGTTCTTCATAGTCGCCGTGGGAGAAGTTAAGACGCATGACATTCATGCCTGCATCAAGAAGTTGACTCAATTTTTCTTCTGATTCGGTTTTTGGGCCGATGGTACAAACAATTTTGGTTTTTTTCATGGCAGTCTATCTAAAGGTTATAAAGGAAATCGGTATCGTCGCCGGCTTATTTACGGTGCGCAGAATATTAAAAGTTGCGCAACACATTGTATTAAGAATAGGCGACGGTCTGGTGTTTAATCCAATTATGTTGTGAATTAGATCTCATTTTTTATGTAAATTATTGTTATTGTAACCTAAATCACTAAAGCTAACTTACTGATTTATTTTTGATGAAACCTTTCAGCTAGTGAGCTTATTATAGACAACAAAAAACTGTGAGACAAATCAAATTTTACAAAATTGAGCGAAGGGATATTTCAGATCAAAAAATGATGGTTTTAAGATGGGAAGTTGCGCAACAAAATCAAGTTATGTGCACTAATGCATGAATATAAGCGGATATTGATGATACTAGAGAATGATAAGATGGTGCGTCCGAGTAGACTCGAACTACCGACCCCCACCATGTCAAGGTGGTGCTCTAACCAACTGAGCTACGGACGCATTACAATTTCGTTGACGTCTTTGAAATGGTGCGTCCGAGTAGACTCGAACTACCGACCCCCACCATGTCAAGGTGGTGCTCTAACCAACTGAGCTACGGACGCATTATGATTTCATTGACGTTTTTGAATGGTGCGTCCGAGTAGACTCGAACTACCGACCCCCACCATGTCAAGGTGGTGCTCTAACCAACTGAGCTACGGACGCATTTCAAAATTGTCTGGGTGACAACGGGAACGAATATTAACTTTCTGTCGCCGTTCTGGCAAGGGGAAAATGTATTTTCGTGATAGTTTGCTCGTATTTACAGCGACTAAGTCGAAAATACATTCCCCAATACGATAATTTGCTGATTATTCGCTCAACTAGCGTGTTGATCGTAATAGCACAACGCTATCAGGTTGTTTATGGATCCACCAAATACGCGTTGCCATACCGATAGCGGCAGCGCTCAGACCAACAATAAAGCCAATCCAAAAACCTTGAGGCCCCATCGCTGGCAATAGGATATCTGTTAAAGCGAGCACATACCCAATAGGTAACCCTAAAATCCAATAGGCGGTAAAAGTAATAAAGAAAATAGAACGAGTATCTTTATAGCCACGTAGGATACCTGCACCGATAACTTGTACTGAATCCGATAACTGATAAATGGCTGCAAATAGCATTAAGCTTGAAGCCAGTACGACGACTTCAGGACTCTTGTTATACATTAAGGCGATAGGTTCACGTAAGGTTGCAGTGAGGATCGCCGTCATGCAAGCGACTAATAACCCAACAACCAAACTGGTATAAGAGGAGACTTTGGCGGCTTCAGTGGATTGCTGCCCAAGGTTATAGCCAACACGAATCGTCGCTGCAATGCCTAATGACAATGGGAACATAAACATCACTGAGCTGAAGTTTAATGCAACTTGGTGACCCGCTACAGCGACAACACCTAATGGCGCGACCATCAAGGCAACGATGGCAAATAATGTCACTTCAAAGAACAACGCTAAACCAATAGGTACACCTAATACAAAAATACGTTTCATAATTTGTGGGTTAGGGGACGCAAATCGTTGGGTCGCTCTAATATCACGTTGTGTCGGCGCTCTTCGAACATACCAACGCATCATTAAACACATAACCCAATAAACCGACGCCGTTGCAACACCACAACCCACGCCACCTAACGCAGGCGCACCAAAATGGCCATAAATAAAGATGTAGTTAATCGGAATGTTAACCATTAGACCCAGAAAACCAATCACCATCCCCGGTTTGGTTTTTGACAGGCCTTCACACTGGCTGCGGAACACTTGATAAAATAAATAACCAGGCGCCCCCCACATAATGGCATGCAAGAAACGAACCGATTTATCTGCCAGTTCTTCATCAATATGTGGCATGTTGCCGATGATTAACTTGCTATTATAAAGTAAAAAAATCACGCCAAGTGAAAGAAAGAAGGCGAGCCATAATCCCTGCTGAATTTGATTACCAATTAAATTACGGCGACCGGAACCATTCATCTGAGCGACGATAGGTGTCAATGCCATTAATAGCCCTTGACCAAAAAGAATAGCTGGCAGCCAGATAGAAAATCCGACTGCAACTGCTGACATCTCAGTTTCACTGACGCTACCTGCCATGACGGTATCCACAAAACCCATTGCAGTTTGTGAAAATTGGGCAAGAATGATCGGAATGCCGAGAGCTAGCAAGCTACGCGCTTCTGTAAAATATTTCTGCACGCATACACCTTTAGAGTAATAAACACTGATTAATAGAATTTAGAGAAAGAAATGCTAATGATTTTTGATATATCAAATAGTTAATAGCAACGTTATATTTTAACTCTTTTAATAATTTAATCCAATGGCTCGCAAGTCTGAATATCAAATAAAGTCATCAATAGACAAGTGTGATGGCCTAGAAGAATTCATTACGAGGTTAGATAAAACCACTCAAATTAGGTAGATCTCTAAGAAATGTCAGGTAAACTGAGTCTATCAATTCACAGCACTGAGAATCATTATGTTTACAGGTATTGTTCAAGGCACAGCCCCAATTATTGAGGTCACGGAAAGAGCGAATTTTCGTACCCATGTGATGAAATTTACACCAGAACTACTTGTCGGGTTAGAAACCGGCGCTTCAGTTGCGCATAATGGTTGTTGCTTGACCGTGACAAAAATAGATGGCGAGTATGTTAGTTTTGATCTCATCAAGGAAACATTAAGGCTGACCAATCTTGGCGAATTGAAAGTTGGCGATGTCGTTAATATCGAAAGAGCCGCGAAATATGGTGATGAAATAGGTGGTCATGTGGTATCAGGACACATTGTGACGACCGCGGAAATTAGCAAAATTTTCACCTCAGAAGATAACCATCAAATTTGGCTGTCTATTTATGACAAATCGCTGATGAAATATATTTTGCACAAAGGGTTTGTTGCGATTGATGGTATAAGCCTAACGGTAGGCGATGTTATCAATAATCGTTTTTGTGTTCATTTAATTCCTGAAACCCTAGCAAGAACGACATTAGGTAAAAAACGCTTAGGGGACAAAGTGAATATAGAAATAGACCCACAAACGCAAGCCATTGTAGATACAGTGGAAAGGGTTTTAGCGCAGAAAGAACAAGAAAAGAAAGCCCAAGAAGCGCTTACACAAGAGAGCGATAGTTAAATACCCGAGCGGGGTAGGCAGTGAGGCTTACTTAAAATGCTATAACACCGTAAGATCAACGGCGGTTATAGCATTAAAAAATTCAAACAAATTAAAGGTGTTATGCATTAGCGTGAAAACCTATTTGTTTGAAAAGTTAACGGTGAGGGGGCGCTTTGCAGCCCTTGCCATTAACTTACTTAATTAATCTTTGCATTGATAATTTTCACTAAAATTAATCGAGATGCTTGCATTATCACGTTCAATAGCTTCAACCAACAGTTTAAAATGCGCTGATTTTTTATGCATCTCAAGAGCATCAGCACTTTCCCATTCTTCAAAAACAATGTAGCCATCATCTTTAGTGAAGAGGTCGTATTTGATACACCCTTGTTCACGTCGACTTAATTTAGCTAAATTTTTGATAATATCCTTGGTTAAATACCCATCCTTATTTTCCGTTGTGATTTGTGCATATACAACAATACTCATTCCGTTCTCCTTAATGTGTATTGAGAACTATCTTAAAGGGTACTTGGCTTTTGTATTGTAAAAAAACGAATAGCTGGACTTTAAGAAGGCGGACGGGGTCATGGTAAAATAACGCTTAAAATCACGGTAAAAGTGAGACTGATCATAATAGCCTGTTTCCAGCCAACGATAGGTATCTTGCTCGTGAAGCATGCTTTTAAGTAATTGTTCTAAACGGCAATTTATCTGATATCTTTTAGGCGTGATCCCATATTCTTTGACAAATTCTTTTTGGATAAAACGTGCACTATATCCCATTTCATCGGCAATATCGTTAATCTTTTTGTTTGGATGGCGATAGAGAATAGCCAATATATCATCGACTAATTGATGCTGTTTTGAGGCCTTAGTCACAGTAAAACATTCTAATAGCTCTTTAAAAGAAGCATTGATTAAGTTTTGATACCAAGGTTCTGACCATATGCTCTCAAGCGAGGTGGGATTATCCGTATAAGCTAAAGTACGTTCAGGCAGTAAAAAACGCACCGCATCATGACGCACACGTAATATAATTAATTTTCCTTGATTCGGTTTTGCTGTAAATGTCTCGACTCGGGGAATGACAAGTTGATATTGGCTAACTTGTTGTTGGTGTGCTGTTGATAAATGTAACTCTTTGGTGGAAATCCAAATCTCAGCGCCAGTACCAGGAAAAATTTTAATGGGTTTAGTAAATTTTTTAAAAATTAAGATGGAGCTAATAAAACCATTCAATTCAGCTGGTGGATAATACTGTTTGAGCATAGTCTATACGTAAAGAGTTATTAAGATAACATATAATAACGTTTTTTAGTCGAAAGACTAATAAATTAATACTCACGACGAAATTAAGGCTCTATCAAGAGATTTTTTCTCAATAATAGAGCCTTAACGACGGTTTTAAAGAATACTCGCTTGGTTAATTAACGTGGTACTCTCATTCCGCCGCTGACCCCATTGGGGCTCCAGAGAATTTGCCATAGCTGAATATCTCTGGCTCGAAAAGCACCAGCACAGGAATTTAAATAATAGCTAAACATACGTTTAAAGCGAGGCGTATAATTCTCGCTTAATTCAGGCCAGCTATTTAAAAAGCGCTCATACCAAGCCATGAGCGTTTTGTCATAATCAGCACCAAAATTATGCCAATCTTCCATGACAAATTTTCCTTCACTGGATTGACCTATATTTTGAATGGAAGGAAGTACGCCATTGGGGAATATATATTTACCGATCCATGAGTCGACATTTACCTTATTTTTATTAGAGCCAATGGTATGTAACAAAAATAAGCCATCGTCTTTAATATTGCGGCGTGCTACATCAAAATAGGTTGCATAATTTTTAGGTCCAACATGTTCGAACATACCGACAGAAACGATACGATCGAATTTATCATTTAGTTCGCGATAGTCTTGCAAAATAATATTAACATCTAGGCCAGCGCAACGTTCTTGAGCCAATTTTTGTTGTTCTTTAGAAATGGTAACACCGGTAACAGATGCGCCATAATGGCGTGCAGCATAAGCACTTAGGCCACCCCATCCGCATCCAATATCTAACAGACGCATACCCGGCTCAATTTGCAATTTGCGACAGATTAAATCTAATTTATTTTCTTGTGCTTGCTCAAGTGTCGTTGCATGATTCCAATAGCCACAAGAATATTGCATATAAGGATCTAGCATTAGGGTAAAAAGATCATTTCCCAAATCATAATGTTCTTCCCCAACAATCCAAGAGCGTTTTTCTGTTTGCAAATTTCGTAGGCGCGCCATGGCGATTTTCATGATATCTGTGAGGTTATTTGGCAGCTTTGTATCAAGCTTGGCTTTTAAAACTTTATAAAAAAAGATATCCAAGCGTTCACAGTCCCACCAACCGTCCATGTAACTCTCGCCTAGACCGAGAGAACCTTTTTGCAGAACCCTTTTATAAAAATCAGTATTATGTATTTGGATGTCGAACGGTCTAGAGCCGTTTATTTCAATTCCAGCTTGATTTAATAAAGATTCTGCGATTCTTTGCCAATTAGAAACTTTAGTTTTGGTTTCATCTACACAAGTGCTCATATGCTCTCCAACTTGAGATGAAGGTTTTTGAGATAGAATTTCAGCTTGCTGAAGGTGTAGGATTGCGAAGAATTGCTTCACAAAGACAGGAACGCATTTATACCGTCGCGCCCTGAGTTTAAACCATGAATATCGTATTAACTCAAAAATCACTTCGGACTAAGTATTATCCGAGTATAGAAGTGATAATTTTATTTAACAATGGCGAAAAATGTCACTTTTGGTAAAAAAGGAGAATTTTAAACGATAACACTGAATTAGAGTATCAGATAAGGTGTGGATAATCATAGAAAGATGGTCGGAAGAGGGTTTTTTGAGGAAATCAGCCACGACAAAGCAGTGGCTGATGAGTTAACAGGTTGTTAATTCTGATAACTTGTTCTTTCATTAGTCTGTTTGGTGCAATCTTTTGTATATTGCATAAAATAACCAATAACCATCGGTATGATGGTCACCGCCATGACACCGGTTGTCGATAATAAAGGATCGAAAGGTAACGCTGAAACCAATAAACTGGCTAAAAAACATAAACCAAGTTGCAAAGCATTTTGTAATGCAGCGGCTTTACCGCTAGCCTGTGGATAGGTATTGAGTGCTTTTGACACCGCGATTGGATAAGACGCCCCATTCATTGCTGCCATAAAACAGAATGGAATTAAGATCATGGTGAGGCTCGGTGTTGTGTATATCGCCATCAAAAAGAGTATCGACATGCTCACCGCATAACCGACCAACAGTAATGGAAATAATACTTCAGCACGAATTTTGATTAATAGAAAACGGCAGCCATAGCCACCAATAATAAATGCTAGCGTTTGTGGGATGTAGCTCAAACCAATATCAGCAGGGTTAAAACCCATATTTCTTAAAATAAATGGTGAACCTGTTAACCAAGCAAAAAAACCCGCACTACATGAAGCGTAGACTAACACGTTACCACTATAGATACGTGAACCCAGTAGTTTTAAAAACGAAATAGATTCTTGGTCATGGGAATCCACCGTCATGTCTTTTGAAGGATTCTTTTTCAATAACAGGGTTGGAATTAACAATAAAATACCAACAGCCATTAAGACAATAAAAATAATTTCCCAATTATAATGTTCAAGAACCCATGCACCTAATAACGGTGCTAAAGCCGGAGAAAGAGCCACTAAAGGCATAATCGAAGCAAAGACTTTTTGAGTGCTCGCAGCATCATAGCGGTCAATGACCAGAGCTTGCCAGAGCACAGCCGCACTACAGACGCCAACCGCCTGTAAAAAACGCAAAATAAGGAGTTGAGTCGCATCCGTTACCCATAAAATGCCTAAACAGCTCACAATGAATAACGATAAACCTGCGATCAATATCGGTTTGCGTCCCAGTTTGTCAGATAATGGCCCCCACAAAAGTTGTGCAAAGGCAAAACCAGCTAAGAAAATGCTCAAAGAAGCACTAATCGCACCTTCAGAAGTGTTTAATGCCGTTTGCATTGAACCAAATGCAGGCAGGTACATATCGATGGCTAAAAAACCAAGCATACTCAAACCAGCAAGGTAAAGCATAAAGCCTGGGGAGTTTTTTGTCGCAGAATTTGTCATGGAAGCTTACTTATCCAGAATTTACATAATTGTTAACAGAGACTCTATTTTATAGGTTGTATTTTTACATTGTGAAACGGTAATATTTGGAATCTGCTATCAAAATTTTTGAAAGGTATCATTATGTGGTCAGCTCATGCTCTAGAAGTTATTGATGCCGTTGCAAGAACGGGAAGTTTTAGTGGCGCTGCGGAAGAACTGCATCGTGTTCCTTCAGCAATTAGCTATACGGTTAAGCAAGTAGAGGAATGGCTTGCTGTACCTATCTTTGAACGTCGTCACCGCGATGTTGCCTTAACTGAGGCAGGGGAGATTTTCATCAAGCAAAGTCGCTCCGTTATCAAAAAAATGATACAAACGCGTCACCAATGTCAACAGGCAGCAAATGGTTGGCGAGGGCAGTTTAGTATCGCGGTAGATTGTATTGTCAAACCTCAGCGAACAGAGCAACTGATCTTAGATTTCTATCGTCATTTTCCTGATATCGAATTATATATTCATCCTGAAGTGTTTAACGGCGTATGGGATGCACTCGCCGATGGGCGTGTTGATGTTGCGATTGGTGCGACGCGTGCTTCACCCATCGGAGAGCGTTATAGTTTTCGTGATATGGGGTTTATGTCATGGCGTTGTGTGGCCAGTCCAAACCATCCTCTGGCACAGCTAAAAGGAAAATTGACAGACGATCAAATGCGCGAATACCCAAGTTTATGCCTTGAAGATACCTCACGTAACTTGCCGAAAAGAGATACATGGGCATTAGATAATCAGCGGCGTTTAGTGGTGCCATTTTGGGAAAATGGTATGACATGTCTTGTTAATGGCTTATGTGTTGGCATGGTACCTGAGCACCGAGCAAAGCCCTTTTGTGATGAGGGGAAATTAGCCCAATTGCAGCTATCTCAGCCATTCCCTCCGAGTCCTTGCTGTTTAACGTGGGTGGAAAAGAATACATCACCGGCGTTGAGTTGGTTACTTGAATATCTTGGGGATAGTGAAACACTCAACGCCGAATGGTTAGCGCCTTAATTAACGACGGTAGTCAATAAATGGTCCGTCAGCGACAGAACGACGCTCAACTAGGCGAGGATGGACTTCAATCGTTTGTGCATCTTCGCGCTTGTTCACAATACGATCAAGCAGCATAGCGAATGCCATCTGGCCTAGACGCTCTTTAGGCTGGTGGATAGTCGTCAACGCGGGAGTAAAATAACGCGCATTGCGCACATTATCATAGCCAATGATAGAAATGTCTTGAGGAACACGCAATCCCATCTCATCCGCAGCGCAAATTGCGCCCATCGCCATAATGTCACCGCCACAGAACACGGCAGTAGGTTTTTGCTTATTACTTAAGATCTGCATCATTGCTTTATAACCAGATTCTGGTTCAAAGTCGCCTTGCACGATCCATTCATCACGTAAAGTCACTTTCGCTTCTTCCATGGCTTTTTTAAAACCCGTCAGTCGACCAATACCGGTGTTGCGTTCTAAAGAGCCAGGGATCACGCCGATGTCACGGTGACCCCGATCAATTAAATAACGACCTGCGAGGTAACCGCCATGAAAAGAGTTATCAATGATACTGTCGGTAAAATCACCACGGGAAGTGCCCCAGTCCATGACGACCATAGGAATATTGCGATAATCTTCCAGCATATGGATTAGTTTATCGGGATATTCAGAACACATGACGAGTAGCCCATCAACACGCTTTTGCGCAAGCATTTGTAAGTAAGCTTGTTGCTTACCTAAGTTATTATGAGAGTTACATAAAATAAGGGTATAACCTTTCTCATAGCAACTATTCTCGACTGACTCAATCACTTCAGCAAAATAAGGCGCCTCACTTGATGTCGCGAGTAGGCCAATCGATTTTGTATGATTAACTTTCAAACTACGAGCAACAGCACTCGGTGAATAGTTGAGTTCTTTTATCGCAGCCCAAACAGCCGCTTTAGTATCATCAGCTACGAAGCGCGTTTTGTTTATTACATGGGATACGGTTGTGGTGGAGACGCCAGCGCGCTTCGCCACATCTTTAATCGTTGCCATGGGAAAAAAAAACTCCTGACCAATAATCGGTCTTGTTATGAATTCTTATTAAAAAATTACCTAATATTACCTACATATTGAGGCATAGTGCCTTAACTGGCAATAATTTAGCGATTAGTTATCGATTTTGTCTGATCTAGCGCAAAAACAAAAGAAATAATTGATGTTATAACCTGTGATATAGACACTGGTTTTTATAAATCGTCATGTCATACTTATTTAACCATGTATAAGTTATGGTTATTTTGCTGGTTAACTGTTCGTTATGATGAGAGGGACTCATGGATACAGATTTTAAATTTGGACTATTAGCAGCGTTAGGTTCTTTGGCTGTGATCATTGCTTTTGCAGTACATATTTTTTAATTTTACTGTTTAATTAAAGGTGAAATTAAGAAGGGCGAGTATTGACTCGCCCTTTAGCTATTCTCTAAAGAAAATGATTAAGCGAGGTTTTCTTCAACGAATTTCCAGTTGACTAAGGCCCAGAAGTTCTCTAGGTATTTAGGGCGCGCATTACGGTAATCAATGTAATAAGCGTGTTCCCAAATATCGACAGTGAGGATAGGTTTATCATCACCAGAGATAGGGGTTGCCGCATTTGATGTATTCACAATAGCTAAGCTGCCATCGGTTTTTTGAACCAGCCAAGTCCAACCGGCACCGAAATTTTTAATCGCAGCATCTGTGAACTGTTGTTTGAATTCAGCGAAAGAACCAAAAGCTTTAGTAATGGCTTCAGCAACTTTACCGGTTGGTTCTCCACCCGCATTTGGTGCTAAGCAGTGCCAGTAAAAAGTATGGTTCCAAACCTGTGCGGCGTTATTAAAAATACCCGCATCTGAAGTCTTGATGATCTCTTCCAGTGATTTACCTTCGAAAGCCGTACCTTTGACTAAATTGTTGAGATTAACAACATAGGTATTATGGTGTTTACCATAGTGATACTCTAAGGTTTCTTCCGAGATATAAGGTTCTAGCGCATTTTTAGCATAAGGTAGAGCGGGAAGTTCAAATGACATTGCGTACTCCTTGTTTGCGTTTAAAACAACACATATGGGTGTGGTGCTCATAAAAGTGAGCAAATAATTTAATACGTATATCTTGCTATGAGTTATACACGAACCGAACGTTCATGCGGTCTTGCTTATTCTTTAATAGATTAATAATAGCATGAGATGCTTGCCGAGTTATAGGCATGGATATTCTGCGTCATATATTAACAAATTTTTTCAACAAAAACACCTTAAAATCATAGAGATAATTATCTTAATCAATAGAGTTTAAGATCGCGCTTTTCTGCCTTGCTGAAGGAAGTTCGTGTAACTTAAAACGGGATTCTAGAAAAAATCCCTTTTTCCAGCTTGGAGTGCTATAGTAATACCCCTGTAAAACTGGCATATTGTATGAAACAATCACGTTTTAACATTCCGGTCAAATATTCTAGCTTAGTCGCCATCGTTGAGAAAATGGCTGACGATGGCGACTGACTGCAAATCAGCACCCATGTTCTAAGGAAGTAAAAATGACGACAATTGAAAGAATCGAGCGCCAAATTAAAGAAAACCCAATCCTTCTGTACATGAAAGGCTCTCCTAAGCTCCCTAGCTGTGGTTTTTCTGCTCAGGCAGTTCAAGCTTTATCTGCTTGTGGTGAACGTTTCGCTTATGTCGATATTCTGCAAAATCCAGATATTCGTGCAGAACTACCAAAATACGCTAATTGGCCAACTTTCCCACAATTATGGGTTGATGGTGAGCTAGTAGGCGGTTGCGATATCATCATGGAGATGTATCAGCGTGGTGAACTCCAGTCACTGATTAAAGAAACTGCTGATAAGTATCGCTCTGCGGATGAGACTCGTGCGGAGTAAGTATCTGCTTAGTTAAGAACGCCGAGTAAATCTAAAAAACCGTATTAGCCCCATAGGTTGAGCTAATGCGGTTTTTTTGTATCTTAAGGGGCTTAAGGGGGGCGGGGTTACTCTTGCTCTGCGAGTGGCCAACCACCTAGCTTTTTCCATTTATTTACTAATTCACAGAATAACAGTGCGGTACGATTCGTATCATATAAGGCCCCGTGAGCTTGCTTGCCATCAAATGGAATACCCGCTGTCACACAAGCTTTCGCTAAAATCGTTTGTCCGAAAACCAGACCACTTAATGCCGCAGTATCGAATGTGGCAAATGGGTGGAATGGATTACGTTTTAAGCCTGCACGTTCAGCTGCATTCATGACAAAACTATGATCGAATGTCGCATTATGAGCAACAATAATGGCTCGATTACAATCGGTAGCTTTCATCCCTTTGCGTACCATTTTAAAAATAGCGTGCAAAGCGTCGTATTCACTAACTGCACCACGTAATGGGTTAGTGGGATCAATACCGGTGAAGGCTAAAGCTGTTGGTTCTAAATTTGCTCCCTCAAAGGGTTCTACATGAAAATGTAAGGTCTCATCAGGGGATAACCAGCCGTCTTTATCCATTTTTAAAGTAATGGCGGCAATTTCAAGTAGGCCATCCGTTTTGGCGTTAAACCCACCCGTTTCCACATCAATGACGACAGGATAGTATCCTCTGAAGCGGTTAACGAGTGCATTGGGATTATTTTTATCAGACATTAGGTTTTTATATTAGGTTTCTGGTTAGTGGCTATTATGCCAAAGCCAAAAAAATTTTGCAGATAAACTAAAACTAGGCAGGAAGCACACTGCCTAGTGATTCACTCATCAAGGTAAATTAATTACCTAGGCCTTTACTGGCACTTTTATTTTCAATCAACTCGATTTTGTAGCCATCGGGATCTTCAACAAAAGCAATAATCGTGCTGCCCCCTTTTACAGGGCCTGCTTCTCGAGTGACGTTACCACCCGCGTGACGAATATCTTCGCAGGTTTGAGCAACATTATCGACACCAAGCGCAATATGGCCAAAAGCGGTTCCCATCTCGTAGCTATCAACACCCCAGTTATAGGTTAGCTCAATGACTGCACCTTCACTTTCGTCACTGTAACCGACGAATGCCAACGAATATTTATACTCAGGGTTTTCACTGGTACGCAGTAGACGCATACCCAAAACCTTAGTATAAAAATCTATTGAACGCTGCATATCTGTCACACGTAACATAGTATGTAGTAAGCGCATAAAGAACTCCCTTAAAAGTAACTAAGTGAAACTGAATCGTTTAACGATCAATATAACGCACCTATAGGATCGAACACAATGAAATAGGTTTATTTATTAACCAAATAGTAGATATAATCTAATTCATGGAGTATATCATTAATGGGTGTTTTTAGTTAGGTGATATCAATATGGCGGAGCAACTCGAGTTTTTTGAAATTCAAAGCCCTTGTCGTGGAATTTGTCAAACCAATGAACAAGGTTATTGTCGAGGCTGTTTTCGTTCGAGGGAAGAACGCTTTCAGTGGTTAAAATTTACAGATAGCCAAAAACGCAATATTCTACGTTTATGTCGCCAGCGCTACCTTCGTTCAATCTCGGTTAAAACACAAAAAGATGAGCCACCTTCAACGCAACAAGAGCTGTTTTAGTCGATATCTAAACTGAAATAGAGAGTAACTATTTTAAAAAGTAAATTTTATTCGAATATAATTAATTTCAATTCTAATTAATTCAAAAAAGTTAATAACCACACATATTCTTCAATTAAATTTTAGTTATTCAAAATAATTATTAAATAAAGTGTCGGTGATTAAAAATAGCATGATTTTAAGAATAACTATATTTAATTGTTTTTTAAGAAGTAATTTGGAATTGTCTTTTTTATTGTTAATTGTAATTACTATAAGGGTTAAAATAGATAGATTTGAAAGAAGAGTAAGGCTATTCTTATTAACAAGATAATTGAGAGTTCATATTAGTGAATAAAATGATATTTAATATATAAGAAAATTGAATTTGATTTATGATGGAAATCACAAATCAAATGATTGACTATGACCATAAATGGGTATTTATCATGGTTATTTTTAATAATTAGTTGTCATAGCGAGAGGGAGTGAATATATAATTTAAAAAATAATTTATTGGTTGTATATTTGTTAGGCAGAATAGTGTTATATAAGGAGGGAACATTGGAGTCACAAATAGGAACTGATTTATCACGTGTGGTACGCATGTGGAGATCACTCATTGATCATCGTTTGAAACCGCTTAAGTTAACGCAAACGCATTGGATTACATTGCACAATATTAGTCAATTACCACCTGAACAGTCTCAAATTCAACTCGCAAAAGCTATCGGTATTGAGCAGCCATCATTAGTGAGAACACTTGATCAGTTAGAAGAAAAAAAACTGATATCTCGACACACTTGTGTCAATGATAGACGTGCGAAAAGAATAAAGTTAACGGAGGAGTCTGAACCTTTTATTAAGAAAGTAGATGAAGTTATTGATAACACACGGAAAGAAATTTTAGGCAATATATCTCAAGATGAGCTTGGTCAATTATCCGTTCTGTTGTTAAAGCTAGAAAAAAATATCTTAAGATTACAAGGAGATTTGTAGTTAGAGTTTAATAATAAATTAAGTGTATTATTAGTGTTTCAATTATTACAGCAGAATTAATTTTCTATTTTGCTGGGGCCATTATTGTTCTGAGTTTTTGCTAAATAGATGTTTTTTGATATTTAATTATTGATTAAGCTTATTGTTTAGTAATAACTCGTTTTTAACTAAATTGACCAATTAAAGATGAAAAGTTATTCAAAGCGGTATTCATGACAAGCTTTAGTATTCATAAACGTTTGTAAGATTAACTGGTTTTTAAGGAATAAGTCACACAGAGCAAACAAACAATAAATCAAATAGGATTGGCAATTGATGGTGGTAAATCACTTATACATTATCAATCGGTTATTAGAATCCAAGATGATGTAAATACAAATTAGGTGAGTATATAGACAACTAGAGGTATGAAGAGGCTATACGGAAATAGTTTATAAATTCCCTAAGATAAAAAGTATGTTCACCGGTAGGGTACCGGTGAACATATACTCATTATTATTAACGTGGTGATACAGTGACTGTGCCGCCACTATTTGCAATCATGACACGTTGGCCAGAGCGGAAAACACTTGGATCTTGTTTTTGAACAACGACGATATTTTTACCGCTATCAAGACGAATTTCTAATTGTACACCTTGGCTCTTATTCAGCGCACCTTGAGCTTGTTGGCCGGCTAAGCCACCCGCAATTGCTCCCGCTGCGGTAGCAAGCGTTTTACCAGAACCGCCACCAATGGTATTACCCAATAGGCCGCCTAGTACTGCACCACCAATCGCACCGATAACATTTTCATCTTCACCAGCTTGGATGGTAATAGGGCGTGCATTCAATACAGTACCGTAAGTTACAGTCTGTACTTGTTTAGCGTCTTTAGCTGAAATAGTATCACCAGAAAGTGTACTGGTATTGACACAGCCAGATAATACAACGACTGCTACAACACCGACGAAAACTTTCTTAAGCATAATTACTCCTATGAGACTTGCTGTCTGTGGCACTAACATAGCATTGGATAGTTGTTTTAACCATATTCGCAATATGAATGTTACATTTGGGTCAAGTTAAAACGGGTATAAGACTACTGATTCTGATTTAAACAGAGTGTAAACACTAGGTAAAATATCTCAAAGTAGGAAATATTTCATAAACTAAGGCACACTTTGTTAAATTCTTGCATGATACAAATTCATGAACAATCATAATTGAGTATTAATCATACAAAAAATATGTTCTTACGATCAATTATCTTTGTCTTTATTAAATTCAGTTTAGTAATTATACACTAAATTATAATTAGTGAGATATAGATATCAGTGCGTTCAAATAATGAGATTTGTGTATATTTTAAACATAGAAGGGGATTATTTCGTTAACTCTCTTTTTTTCTGCGAGTCAGCCCGAGAAATCACAATGTCTGGTTGACAAAAACTTCCATCAAAGCACAATCTTTTTAGGTTTAAACTCACAAGCCGTAACGCTAACTAAAGGAACGATAATGATAAAGCAAGGTCGTTATATAGGGATCATGTCAGGAACCAGCTTAGATGGGGTCGATGTTGTTCTTGCAGCGATCAGCGATAAATTTGTTGCTGAGCAATCCAGTATTAGTATTGCGTTTCCTGTTGAGTTGAAAAAAAGAATTCTCAATATATGCCAAGGTCAGGAAACCACATTATCTGAAGTTGGAAAAATTGATCGTGAGTTAGGTTCTCTTTATGCAGATGCTGTGAACCAGTTGCTAGCTAAAACGGGAGTCGCGGCTACCGATATCATTGCAATAGGTTGTCATGGGCAAACAGTTTGGCATGAGCCTGATGGTGAAGCACCTTTCACAATGCAACTTGGTGATAATAATCGGGTCGCCGCATTAACGGGTATTACGACAGTCGGTGACTTTAGACGGCGAGATATGGCGTATGGCGGGCAGGGGGCACCACTTGTGCCTGCCTTTCATTTAGCGGTATTGGGTCATGCGATAGAAAAAAGAATTATATTAAATATTGGTGGCATATCGAATATTACAGCTTTACTGCCAGGCGCTTATGTTAAAGGTTATGATACCGGGCCTGGGAATATGTTGATGGATATATGGGTATGGCGTCATAAACAATGTGGCTATGACGAAAACGGTAATTGGGCAAGCTCGGGAATTGTGCATCAACCACTACTTAAAGCGATGTTACGCGATCCCTATTTTAGACGTTCGGCGCCTAAAAGCACGGGGCGAGAATATTTTAATATGCAATGGTTAGATAAACATTTAGCGAATTTCCCCGCACTGTTACCTCAAGATGTGCAAGCCACCTTATGTGAATTAACCGCAGTGTCCATTGCTGAACAAATATTGCTTTGTGGTGGCTGTGAGCGTTTAATCGTGTGCGGTGGCGGAGCAAAAAATACCTTTTTAATGCAGCGCCTTGCTGCGTTACTGCCGGGAACAGAAGTTGGCCCAAGCGATAAATATGGATTAAGTGGTGATGATATGGAAGCGCTGGCTTTTGCTTGGCTCGCTGCACGAACGATCGCGAATCTACCGGGTAACCTTGCGTCAGTGACAGGTGCTGAGCGTGCCACTGTTCTTGGCGCGATTTACCCTGCCAATACCGATGAAAAATAATTGCGTTAAGGAAATGAGACAACGATGAACGACGCACAAAACTTAAAGCTTGCAGCACTACGCCGTGAATACACTCAAGGCGGCTTAAGACGAACCGATTTAACGCCAGAACCTCTGGCATTATTTGAACGATGGTTAAAACAGGCCTGTGAGGCAAATCTCAGTGATCCAACGGCTATGTGCGTCGCGACGGTTGATGAAACAGGTCAACCTTATCAACGTATTGTGTTATTGAAGCACTTCGATGAAAAAGGGTTAGTTTTTTACACGAATATGGGGAGCCGTAAAGCTCAGCATCTAGAAAAAAATAATAAGGTGAGCTTACATTTTCCATGGTATCCACTTGAGCGACAAGTGAGTTTTTTAGGTGTGGCAGAACGTTTGAATCCGATTGAAGTGGTGAAGTATTTTCATAGTCGGCCAAAAGATAGCCAAATTGCAGCTTGGGCATCTCAACAGTCATCGAGAATTTCGGCTCGAAGTATTTTAGAAGGTAAGTTTTTAGAGCTAAAACAAAAATTCCAAAATGGCGAAGTACCTCTTCCTAGTTTTTGGGGCGGGTTTCGCGTGGTCTTTAATAGTGTTGAGTTTTGGCAAGGGGGAGCTAATCGTTTACATGACCGTTTTATTTACCAGCGTGATGGGGACGGATGGAAAATTGATAGGTTAGCGCCGTAATAAATTGTTTTTTAGCTGGCACTTAAAAGCTAGGCGCTTTATGCTATAGCTTCGTTTACGAAAACTGACAAGCGATCCCCATGAGATCGGGAGAGTCTTCTCATCTCAGGGGCATTTTATTAAAAATAGATAGACAAAATTCAACTGATGGAGTCATTGATGTCTAGCAATAACCTGATTAAACAATTGCAAGAGCGGGGCCTCGTTGCCCAGGTAACGGATGAGGATGCGTTAGCAGAGAGACTGGCGCAAGGCCCTATCTCTCTCTATTGCGGCTTCGACCCTACCGCCGACAGCTTGCATTTGGGACATCTGGTTCCCTTGCTGTGTTTAAAACGATTCCAACTAGCCGGGCACAAGCCTGTGGCGTTGGTCGGTGGCGCGACGGGTCTGATTGGTGATCCGAGTTTTAAAGCCTCTGAGCGTAAATTAAATACCGCAGAGACCGTCCAAGAGTGGGTGGAAAAAATCCGTAATCAAGTTTCGCCTTTCCTGAGTTTTGATTGTGGCGATAACAGCGCTAAATTAGCCAATAACTATGACTGGTTTGGCAAAATGGATGTGCTGACTTTCTTACGTGATATCGGCAAACACTTCTCTGTTAACCAGATGATCAATAAAGAAGCCGTTAAACAGCGTCTAAATCGTGATGATGTCGGTATCTCTTTTACTGAGTTTGCTTATAACTTACTCCAAGGTTACGACTTTGCAAATCTGAACAAAGAGCACGGCGTAGAATTACAAATTGGTGGTTCAGACCAATGGGGTAACATTACCTCTGGGATCGACTTAACCCGTCGTTTACATCAAAACCAAGTCTTTGGTATGACGGTGCCACTCATCACAAAAGCTGACGGGACAAAATTTGGTAAAACAGAAGGTGGGGCAGTGTGGCTTGATCCGAAGAAAACAAGCCCATATAAATTCTACCAATTCTGGATCAATACCGCAGACGCCGATGTTTATCGCTTCTTGAAGTTCTTCACTTTCATGGAGTTAAGTGAAATTGACGCCTTAGAAGAAGAAGATAAAAACAGTGGTAAAGCTCCACGTGCACAATATGTTTTGGCTGAAAATGTCACGCGACTGGTACATGGTGAAGAAGGCTTAGCGGCTGCTCGTCGTATTACTGAAAGTCTCTTCTCAGGCGCTGTTTCTGATTTGACTGAGGCGGATTTTGAACAGCTTGCTCAAGATGGTATGCCATGTATTACGCTTGAAAATGGTGCGGACTTACAACAAGCATTAGTTGATTCAGAGCTAACACCATCACGTGGCCAAGCAAGAACAGCGATTAGCTCAAATGCCGTAGCCATTAATGGTCAGAAACAAACTGACCCTATGTATGTATTTAATGATTCTGACCGCTTATTCGGTCGTTTCACATTGATTCGTCGTGGTAAGAAAAACGACTGTTTAATCAACTGGAAATAACTCTGACTAACCGTTGTGATAATAGCCCGAGAAAATCTCGGGCTATTTGTACTTGTGATAGTTCAAGCTACTTGGCAGGTGTGATGTCTTAACGTGCTTTACGGATTGCTTTGCATCGACAGTTGGCAAGATAACAATAGCAAGCAGTGTTTGTCACCAATGCTATGTCTCTGAATTATTAGCGTATATCGACAATGGCTAATCACTAATTTCTCTTCATTCGTCATAATAAATCCTTGGATTTTCCATGAAAAGTATTCTTTCAATTCAATCCCACGTAGTTTTCGGTCATGCTGGAAACAGTGCTACGGTATTTCCTATGTGCCGTATGGGGGTCGATGTTTGGCCACTTAACACTGTACAGTTTTCGAATCATACGCAGTATCCACAGTGGACGGGAACGGTTTTTCCAGCTCAGCATTTGACAGATATTGCCAGTGGTTTAGCCAAAATTCATAAACTGGAAATATGTGATGCTGTCCTAAGTGGCTATATTGGCTCAGCGGAACAAGGTAAGGATATTCTATCGATTGTTAAGCAAGTCAAAGCGGCTAATCCACAAGCAATTTATTTTTGTGACCCAGTAATGGGGCATCCTGAAAAAGGTTGTATTGTTGCACCGGGAGTGGCTGAATTTCTTTGTCAGCAAGCCCTACAAATGAGTGATGTGATTGCGCCTAATTTACTAGAGTTAGAAACGTTATCAGGTGAAACGATTGTAACGGTAGAGCAGGCGGTACATGCGGCACGGCAATTGTGTCGTAAAGGACCTAAAATTGTTTTAGTCAAACATTTGAGCCGAGCTGGCTATCGTGCTGATCGTTTTGAAATGATCTTAGTGACGGCTGAACACAGTTGGCATGTAAGTCGTCCACTGGTTGATTTTGGCGAAAAACAGCCCGTGGGCGTAGGTGATTTAACCAGCGGTTTAATGTTGGTGAATTTATTAAAAGGCGCAAGTTTACCAAAAGCTCTGGAACATGTTACCGCAGCAGTGTATGAAGTGATGCTAACCACCAAAGAAATGGGCGAGTATGAGCTTCAGTTAGTGGCGGCTCAAGATAAATTAGTGACGCCAAACCATAAATTTTGCGCCACAGAACTCGATTAATATTTTTATCGTTTACATAGCGCTCCAGTGATGAAGCGCTATGATAAATTAGATCAGCCCTTCAGCCGATAATGCTTCTTGAACTTTAGGACGTTTAGCAATTTTGCCGCAATATTCAGTCAAATGTTTCAAGTGAGTAATATCAACACCCACTAATTTTGCCCAATTGCTCACGGTGAATAAATAAGCATCTGCAACAGTAAAGCTATCATCTGCAAAGAAAGCTTGTTTAGCTAATACATCATCAACATATTGGAATTTTCTTGAGAGAGTTGCTCTGGCTATTTGCTTGTATTCTTCAGGGGTTCCTGGTGTGAATAAAGGCGCAAAATTCTTATGTAGCTCAGTGGAAATAAAATTCAGTGCTTCAAGTTGATGATAACGTTTCATCGTGCCTGCAGGGGCGATTAAATGTCTATCTTGTTTTTGGTCAGCGAGATATTGCACAATCACTGCACCTTCCGTCAACTGTTCACCATCATCTAAAATCAAGGTAGGAACTTGCCCTTTAGGGTTGATAGCTAAGAAATCTTGGCCATCTTCCGTTGTTTTATCTTTTAAATTGACGCGTATAATGCTGAAGTCCAGCCCTGTTTCGCGCAAGATAATGTGAGGAGAAAGAGAACAAGCACCGGGAGCATAATACAATTTCATCATAAAACTCCTAAATAGTTATGTTGGCAATCAGAAGACACATATTTTATAGAGTATATCATGACTGGCGGGAAAGAATTTGCTTTAAGGTGTCAGTTTAATCGCAAAATAGTTAATTGGCTTAGTGCAAACCGATAAGTCGCGCGATATCAATAAATAATTACGATTGTTCCTTGCTTTGATTTTGAAGATATCCAGCTTAAATGGACGTGTGATTAATGATGTATACAGGGGAGTGGAAGGCTTAGCCATGATTGGTGAGCGTGACTTTTATGATTATCGTTCACCTTAGCGATATAAAAGAAAGGTTGCTATTGGACGTTAAGAGGAAAAACGCCATCATAAGATGGCGTTTCAAGATAAACTGACACTTATTTTAGTTCTAACTCATTCATCGCAGCGATGCTGAAACCACCGTCAACGTGAACGACTTCACCAGTAATACCGGCAGCAAGGTTAGAGCACAGGAAGGCGGCTGTATTACCAACATCTTCGATCGTGACAGTACGGCGGATTGGCGTTACAGCTTCACAATGCGCAAGCATTTTACGGAAATCTTTAATACCAGATGCCGCTAGTGTCCGGATTGGACCGGCAGAAACCGCGTTCACACGGATACCTTGAGGACCCATAGCATTGGCCATATAACGCACATTAGCTTCCAAAGAGGCTTTTGCCAGGCCCATGACGTTATAGTTAGGGATCGCACGCTCAGCACCTAAGTAGGTCAGCGTTAACAGAGAGGCATCTGGGTTCAGCATTTCACGACATGCTTTTGCCATTGCAACAAAGCTATAAGCACTGATGTCGTGAGCGATACGGAAGCCGTCACGAGTGACCGCATCAACATAGTCACCATCGAGTTGGTCTGCTGGAGCAAAGCCGATTGAATGGACAAAGCCATCAAATTTAGGCCAGGATTTTCCTAATTCAGCAAACAGAGCGTCAATACTTGCATCAACAGCAACGTCACATTCAATAACGAGGTTAGAGCCTAAAGATGCTGCAAACTCTTCAACACGCGGTTTTAATTTTTCGTTTTGATAAGTGAACGCCAGTTCAGCGCCTTGATCATGCATTGCTTTAGCAATACCGTATGCAATTGATAATTTACTGGCAACACCAGTGATTAGAATGCGCTTGCCGGTTAAAAAACCCATAGCATTATCCTTGTTTATTTTCTATTGAAAGCGCGAATATACCAGAAGACACCGTGTCTTGGGTAGTTTTCGCGTTCCTTATTGACGAATTATCGATATCTTACCATGTATTACATTAAGAAGGGTATTTTGCTGTTCTCCTCGGAGCAGTCAAATATCCTGGCGCCATGCATCAATGGATAGTGGTTCACCGAAATGGCTCTCAATTAATCGGCGTGTCACATCATGAAGTGGTGATGCGAGTACCTCAGCGGTATTGCCCCGTTCGACAACAACGCCTTTATCCATGACGAGCATTTTATCGCTAATATGTTTCATCATCCCTAAATGCTGGGTTACGTAAATATAGGCAATATCTTGTTTGGCCTGTAGTTCCAACATGAGGTTAATGATTTGTGAACGCATTGACATATCGAGTGACGCCAATGCTTCATCCGCAATAATAATTTCGGGTTGTAAAATCAGTGCCCTTGCGAGCGCAACACGCTGTTTTTGACCAGATGCTAGCATATGCGGATAATATTCTGCATGATCGGCTAATAAGCCTACTTGCCGTAGTGTTTGAATAATACGGCGTTCTCGTTCAATTCCGGTCAAATCAGTATTGAGCTTTAACGGTAATTCAAGTGTTTGCCCAATACGTTGTCGTGGGTTTAATGAGGTACTAGGATCTTGGAATATCATACGCACCCGCTGGCTACGATAGCTATAATCGCCATAGCTAAGTCGATGACCGCGGATCATAATTTCACCCGCGGTTGGTTCAGTGACACCTGATAGCATGCGCGCCAGTGTTGATTTTCCTGAACCATTCGCGCCAATAATCGCTAAAGTTTGCCCTGCTTGCAGATTAAAACTTAACGGTTTAACGGCTTCTAATTCATATCGGCGGAATAACCCTTCACGAAAACGAAATGTTTTTGTGAGGTTACGTACCTCAAGTAAGGTATCCATCAGTTTGGTTCCTCCGTATTTAACGGGTAGTGGCAAGCAAATAGATGGTTTTTAATATTACGTAAAGGGGGCGCCACGATACAGGTTCGTTGAGCATAAGGACATCGAGGGCCTAAGCGACAGCCAATGGGTAAATGCTCCAGTGATGGGATCGCACCGGGTAACGTATTTAACCGTCCTTTATGCGGAATAGGGCTTTCGAAATCAGGTATTGAACGAATAAGTGCTTGCGTATAAGGGTGATGAGGTCGCTGTAGAATATCTTCAGGTGTGGCACTTTCAACGGTTTGCCCACAGTAAAGTACATTAATTCTATCGACGAGTTTTGACATCATTTCCATATCATGACTGATCAATAAAATAGTCATGTTATTGTTTTGATTTAGCTTATCGAGTAAACGAAAAATTTGTGCCTGCGTCGTGGATTCCATCGCGTTAGTGGGTTCATCAGCAATTAATAAACGAGGCTGATTAGCAATAGCGATAGCGATCATCACTTTTTGGCATTCACCATCGGTCAGTTCATAAGGGTAGCTACGCATAATATCTTTATGATCTTTAATACCAACACGATGTAACAGTTCAATAGCACGACGTTTTCGCCAATTAAATCGCTGCCACCAACGGCCTTTATACGTCCATCTTGGGATGGCTTGTATTAATTGTTTGCCAATATCCTCAGCAGGATCAAGGCAAGATTGTGGCTCTTGGAAAATCATCGAGATATTGTGACCAATTAGTTTTCGGCGTTTACGCGGACTCAATTTTAATAAATCGATATCTTGAAAACGAAAGCGGTCTGCCGTGACGCGAATATTGTCTTTAGTTACCCCACAAATGGCTTTTGCGATTAAGCTTTTACCTGAGCCTGACTCACCGACTAAGCCTCGAACTTCACCTTCGGTCAGCGTCATAGAAATACGGTCAACCGCCTTGACGGGGCCATTGGCGGTCATAAACTCAATGGTTAAATTGCGGATGTCTAGTAAAGGCATTATTCAACCCCCGCATTAATGGCTCGATGTAAACCATCGCCTAATAAGTTGACGAATAAGACACTCATCATAATGGCAGCGCCAGGTAAAATCACAGACCAAGGTGCAACATAGATCAGTTCCAAGCTATCACCGAGCATAGCGCCCCATTCTGAAGAGGGTAATTGTGCACCAAGGTCAAGAAATCCTAAAGCCGCAATATCTAAAATGGCAATAGAGAGCGCTCGGGTTAATTCGGTGACTAATATCGGGGTGATGTTAGGTAACACGGTATACCACAAAATAAAAATATTTGAAGCGCCATCAAGACGTGCCGCAACAATATACTCTTTATCCAGCTCATCGTGAACGGCGACATAGATGGTTCTGACCATGCGAGGGATCAAGGCTAAGCAGATAGCCAGCATCGCATTTTGTAAGCTCGCCCCCATAAATGCCACGACAATAATTGCAAGTAGCAGAGAGGGAATTGAGAGAAGGGTATCGAGTATATGATTAAAAATGGCGGATTTTAAACCGCGTGTCATACCGGCAAGACAACCAAGCACCAGCCCTATCATGGTGGCGATAAATGTTACCAATAGAGCCGCACCGAAAGTGGATTTAGTACCCAGAATAAGCCGGCTAAGGATATCCCTTCCAAGGTCATCTGTACCCAGAAAAAATGCCACATTACCGTAATGAGACCAAGAGGGCGGCAGTAATTGATAACCTAGAAATTGCTGGTCGATAGTATAAGGTGCGAGGTAACTGCCTATAAAAGAAAGGGCTAATAAAAACAATACGCCATAGAAGCCAATCATCGAAATAATATCAGATGAAAAAATATTCCAAACTACCCGCGTTGGGGAAGGCATTTTTTGTTCACGATAAAAATTATCTGAGGACATACCAATCCTTATGTTTTAACGGATCCATCATCGCACCTAAAATGTCTGATAACACGTTAACGGCAATCACTAAGGCTCCGATTAGCATGACACCTGCTGAAATAGCGGAATAGTCTTGTTGGCGTATCGCTGTCACCAACCAACGGCCTAGTCCGGGCCAGTTAAATACGACTTCAGTCACCATGGTTAATGTTAGCATGGTAGAAAACTGTAAGCCTAATTTAGGAATAATGGGGGGAATTGCGTTATGAAAAATATGGCGGCGAATAATCGTCAGCCTTGATAGCCCACGCGTTGCAGCGGCTTTTATATAGTTTGCGCTGGCAATTTCCTCGGTACTGTTTCGCACTAAGCGAATGACTTCGGTTGTTGGTGCTAACGCGAGAGTTAAAACAGGAAGCACCATATGTTCTAGCACATTGATAATCATCTGTTGGCGATAAGGTGAGTCAGAAAGCCAAGCATCGATTAATGCAAAGCCAGTAATCGGCTTTAAATTATAGAGAAGGTCAATACGTCCAGAAACGGGCAGCCAACCGAGCCGCAATGAAAAGAACAGTGTGAGTACTAATGCGAGTACAAATACAGGCACCGAAAAGCCTAATAATGCAAACGTACTGATTGCGACATCAGCAGGTTTATTGCGCCAAAATGCGGCGATCATACCAAGAGGAATACCGACGATGAGAGCAAACATGAAGGCTAAAATACACAGCTCCATGGTGGCGGGGAAGGTATCCTTTAATTGCTCGGTAATAGGTTCGCCATTAATGCTGGAAACGCCAAAATCGAAATGGAGTAAACCATCGAAATAGAATAAATAAGCATCAACTAATGAGGCACCACTTAAAGGCGCATTAGGCGTAAAGTAGCTGAGGCTAAAACTTACCAATGAAAGGAAAAAGACGGTAACTAATAGCAACAGTATACGGCGCAGCGAATAGATGATCATGGTTGCTGCTCCTGTTTAGGTTTGATTTTTTGAGCATATTCACTCATATCTCGGTATACGCCAGCAAACGAGGTATTGCCAAATGCACTGATCACTAATCCTTTCATATCAAAACGGTATGCCTGCAAACGTAAAGAATAGGCTAGGGGTAAAACAGGCAAATCATCACTTAATATCTGCTGTGCTTGATGATAATAATCAATTCTAGCGGCAAGTTGTTCTGTCAATAAAGCTTTATGCAATATCTCATCAAAGGAGGGGCTACACCAATGACTTAAATTGGTTTGAGAGGCTATCGCGGCACAACTTAACAGCGGACGGAAGAAACTATCGGGATCGTTACTGTCAGTTGCCCAGCCAGCGAGGGTCATATCATGGGAGCGATCCATTAATTGGTTTTCCTGAAAACGCCCTTCAACAGAACGAATGTTCATGGTAATCCCAACTTGTGCTAGATCGGCTTGGATAAGCTCTGCCATTTTAAGTGGGCTGGGATTATAGGATTGTGAGGAGATAGGCACCCACAAATCAAGGGTCAGGTTTTCGAGACCTAGTTCTTGTAGCATCTTTTTTGATAGCTCAGGATTATAATCTGTTACTTTGGCTTGATTATCATAAGCCCAAGACGCGCGAGGAAGAATAGAAGCTGCTGTTTCCGCGGTACCATAGTAGATTGATTGCATTAAACGTTCATTATTAATTGCATAAGCAATCGCTTGACGTACTTTCAATTGGTTAAGCGGTGGTTTGCTAGTGTTAAACGCTAAATAAGCAATGTTCATACCTGAACGCATCGAAATACGTAAACGAGGGTCATCACGTAAGACAGAAAGTTGGCTAGCTGCGGGATAAGCCAGTACATCGCACTCACCCGTTAGTAATTTTGATATGCGCCCTGTGCCACCCGCTCCCATATCGATAACAATTTCCTCCATACGAGGCTGACCTTTCCAATAGTGATTGTTACGCAGTAAGCGAACAAATTGTCCTGCTTGGTAATCATCAAAACGGAATGGGCCGGTTCCTACTGGACGCCAATCAATCATTTCTTGTCGATTAATACGAGAAAGATGGTCTGCATACTCGGCTGACAAAATGGGGGCATAGTGTGTGGCTAAATGCCATAAGAAAGAAGCATCGGGCGCATTAAGACGAAATTCGACAGTGTAGTTATTCAATTTACGGACACTCTGCACACTATTAGCAAACTGCAAGCTATCAAAGTAGGGGTAATGACCTCCACTGATATAGTGATAGGGGTGATTGACTTCAAACATGCGGGAAAAACTAAAAACGACATCATCCGCATTCATATTACGTGTTGGTGTAAACCACGGCGTCTCTTGAAACTTTACGTCTTTACGCAGTGTTAATCGGTAAGTGGCACCATTATCAAGAACCTCCCATTTAGAGGCGACCTCCGGAATTAGCCGATAGGTAAAAGGGTCAACATCCAGTAAACGGTCATAGATTTGTGCTGCTAAAGGATCGACGATCAGGCCACTGCTCGCTAACTGTGGATTAAATGTGGTGACAATGCCATTAACACAATAGATAAAGCCATTTTGGCGGATGTTCTCTGGAACATCGTTTGCCATGGTATCTTTGTATGACATATTGCCACTAAGAGCCTGAGCTGTTAGTGAAAGAGTATATAGAAGCCAAAGAATTATTAGGCGCATAGCACTGATATCGTTAACCTTAAAAAACGTATTGTATCGTAAAAATGGTTCAACAGGGTATAAGCAAAATCGTGCTTATTTTTCGTTCTAATACCAATGATTATGATGAAAAATTATCTAAAAAGAAAATATAATTATTTTTAAAATCATATTATTACCTTTTAATGAGAAAAAATCTCATTAAAAAGCTTTACAAATAGTACTGATAACTATTATCATTCGCTTTGCCACCTAAGTGAAAAGCTTACGGTCTGGCATGACATTGCTCACATTGCTTCCAGTGTTTTTTTATAGCCAGCATGGGTGCTGGCTTTTTTTTATCTAAAAACTATGGGGTTAAAGTGGTTTTTAGCTAGTCTGTGTGAGAGTTAATTGATTAAACCCACTGTTTTCAAATCATTCTCATTCACATTACCCTGTAAAGTACACATTATCCTGACGATCCCACTTTCCTTGTTTGCTTCAATAAAAAAGAGTTTTTCTGCCCAGTCATTTGTTGGGGAGATACGACTAATCGGCGTTAAATTTTTTTGCCAAGGCGCTGAAATAGCATCTCTTATCATTGAATTAGCGACATAAAACTCACCTCCCTCAGTGAGTGGGATCTGGGTGGATAAACGTTGAATGACCTCCTGTTCAGGTAGCGATGTTTCAAACCCCCAATAATAAAAGGTTTCATCAATTTTATTATTCGAAATTTTGTTGTCACGCTCGAGGTCAATCGCGATAGCCACAAAACGAGTCAACTCAATGCCTTCTTCGGTCGTGTATTGCAGTGGAATGGTGAGGCCGGAATCACTAAATAATTGTGAAAGCGTGATATTTTGAGGAAGGGTATCAAGTTGCGAATCGTGTTTGACTTTATCAAAAAACCGATGATCGCAGAACGAGAGGGATTCGATAATACTATTGGCATTGACAGAGTAGGTAAGACCCATAAATAAAAAAAACAAGGTCACTTGTTTAATGATTTTCATTTATTACCCTCAAATAGTAGTCATAAGCAGTTATAAGTGCAAATAATGAGTAAGTTAGAAATTCAATTGTTATCGATATAAATTAAATTAAAGTAAATGTCATATATTTTCGTTATGAATTATTTTATATTTATTTGATTGTACGTAATTTTACTCATTTGGTGTTGAGGTGGTTAAATCTCAATATATTAGATAATAGTAGAGTGATATATGAATATTAACAATATGAAAAAAACAATGCCTATTATTTTAACTACGTTATTATTATCTTATTCAAGTATGTTATTCGCTGCAAACGGAAATATAGCGAATTCATTAGCGCAATGTTACCAAGAAATAGGTGATAATCCACGGACACAAATAGCGGATTGCTTAAAAGTCAAATTAGTTGTTGCAGAAAAAAATATGAATGAATCTCTGTTAAAAGCCAGAGAAAGCTTAGCTGCCGTTGATTCTAGCGCCACTAAACCAGCACTTGAATCATTGGCGACATCGCAAAAAGATTTTATCGTATATCGTAATAGCGAATGCCAACGTCAATCAGATACCCTTTTAGGGGGGAGTGGCGCAGGCGATATTTATCTCGCTTGTCAAATAGAGCAAACAGAAATGAGAACGAAAACATTACAAGAAAAATAATGCATTGATGATGAGTAAGCCGATTGTTTAGACTTACTCAACTCATGTGTTATTTTACAAAAATAATGAATAAATTAAATATGATTTCAATTAGAAAACTCATCGTTATCAAAATTTAAATTAAGTTCAATCTGATGCTTTTTAATTAAACCTCTGATTTGATCGTAGCTCAGAGATAATCGTTGAGCCGCTTTTCGTTGATTAAATTGACTCTGCTGTAAAGCTCGCTCGACTAATTGTTTTTCACTTTGTTGCTGCCAAAGGCGTAAATTACACGGTAAAGAAGGAAGGGATATAGACTTATGCACTATTGGCGTATTTGTATCTGAAAGTTCAGCGAGTTTTTCGCCGAATGGGTCAAAAATAATAGTATCAACAGGCGCTTCTTTGTTTCCATGACGATAAACGGAACGCTCTACAACGTTTTTTAATTCACGGATATTGCCGGGCCATGAATATTGCTCTAAGGCCTGTTGGGCCGCAGAGGTAAAACCTGTGAAATAAGGGCGTTTTAGTTCACCACTCATGGCGATAGCAAAGTGCTCCGCGAGCAACATAATGTCAGATATTCGTTCACGTAATGGTGGAATGCGGATGACTTCAAACGCTAACCTATCGAGTAGATCTGCCCTGAAGCGGCCTTCCTTCGCCAATATCGGTAAGTTTGCGTTAGTTGCACACACCAGACGAACGTCAACTTTTAATGATTGGCTACCGCCTACTCGTTCTAATTCACCATATTCGATAACGCGCAGGAGCTTTTCTTGTACTGACATGGGCGCAGTAGCCAGCTCATCGAGAAAGAGTGTGCCTTTATCGGCGCGCTCAAAGCGGCCTTGATGTCGTTTTTGAGCGCCTGTAAAAGATCCCGCTTCGTGGCCAAATAATTCAGAATCCAGTAAATTCTCATTGAGTCCGCTGCAATTGAGAGAGATAAAAGGCTCTTGCCAGCGAGGTGAAAGATAATGCAGACGATCTGCAATGAGCTCTTTTCCGGTTCCTCGTTCACCAATAACTAATATAGGTTTATTAAGTTTGGCCAGTTCTGAAGTTCGCTCAAGTACATCTAAAAAGTTGGAAGAATTACCAATAATGATATCGTTCGTATTTTTCATGGTTATTTTCACCAATAGTTGGTTTTATTGACCAGTTTAAGACTATAGTCTAGAACGAGAATGATTGATACTAAAATAATTAATTCATTATAAATCAATGTGTTGTATTTTATTTTTATAAGTTGGCACAGTGGTTGCAATATACTGATTGTAATAAGCAAGATATCACTGCCATCATTTGGCTAAGTCAGTTTTACTATGGAGCGTCACGTATTGGTTGGAAGCCAAAGTGGGTTGAGGCTCTACTGAATGATAAATCCATCAAGAGGATATAAATAATGGGTATTTTTTCACGTTTTGCCGACATCATTAATGCAAATATCGCATCTTTACTCGATAAAGCAGAAGATCCACAAAAAATGATCCGCCTGATGATTCAGGAAATGGAAGATATGTTGGTTGAAATTCGTTCTACATCGGCTCGAACTTTGGCAGAGAAAAAAGGTTTAGAGCGCCGAATCGAAATGGGCGAAAAACAGATTGCGGATTGGCAGGAAAAAGCTGAGTTAGCCTTAGTTAAAGACAAAGAAGACTTAGCGCGTGCCGCACTGATTGAAAAACAGAAAGTTAATTCAATGGTTGATACCTTGAAACATGAGCTTATTATTGTTGAAGAAACGCTGGCTCGCTTAAAAGGTGAAATTACTGAGCTCGAAAACAAACTGCAAGAAACTCGCGCGAAACAGCAATCAATGGTGGTTCGTTTAGAAGCCGCGCAATCAAGCCGCAATGTACGTCGCCAACTTGATAGCGGTAAACTTGATGAAGCGATGGCGCGTTTCGAACAGTTTGAGCGTCGTATTGACCATATGGAAGGCGAAGCGCAAAGCTACGGTATCGGTAAGCAAAAATCGTTGGATCAACAATTCGCTGAATTAAAAGCGGATGATGAAATCAGTGCACAGTTAGCTGCTCTTAAGGCTAAAATTAACACTAATAAAGAACAGTAATTTATCATCCTAATCCCTAGTGCGGTTCACGATTGCACTAGGGAGAAACGGATATAACCATTTGATATAAGGAAATGTGATGGGCTATGTTTTTCTGTCTCTCGTCTTAATTGTTTTTCTTATTTTTATTCTGCCATTTTGGTTGTGGTTGCATTACAACAAGCAAAATAATAGGCAGGGGAGCCAGCTAACAGAAAATGAAATTCAGCGTTTAGTGCAGCTTGCAGAACAATCACAGCGTATGCAACAACGTATCAAGACGCTAGAAGATATTCTGGATGCGGAACATCCTAATTGGAGGCAAAAATAATGACTGATTTTCGCAACCGTAAATTATATCGTTTAACTGACCGCCGTGTTTTTGGTGGGGTATGCTCTGGTATTGCACAGTTTTTAGACCTACCGGTTGCATTAGTCAGAGCATTAGCTGTATTAGCACTGTTTATGAGCTTTGGGATAACACTGATCCTCTATATTGTGATGTGTTTTGTGGTGCCAAAAGCACCGAGTGGTTATCAAAGCGAACAAGATATCAGTGTGGAAGTAACGAATTTATTTAATGAGGTTGATGCGCAGTTAAAATCGGGAGAACAACGTCTACGTCAAATAGAACGTTATGTCACGTCTGATACCTATACCGTGAATAGTAAGTTCCGTCATTTATAATACATGAATGCCCTCACATTTTCGGGGAATAGAACTCGGGTTGTATTCCCTAAAATGGCTTTCTTGATTCATTAAATTCATGTGGTAGCACCATGCAAATGGATATTAAACGTAAATTAAAACGGCAAGCCAAAAAGCAAGCGATTAGTAAAGGGTTAAAAATCATTGTCACTCTTGCAATCACTTATGGGCCCGGTGGGATTATTGGTAAAATATTAAAAATAGTAGGCAGTAAATGGGTGATAGGCTATTTCACACAAAGGATGGTGAAATAATCATATTAAACGTTGTGTTTATTTATTGAACGATATAAAAACAATTTGCACTCAACAAATTAGAGATGCTGAATTTATGCTAAATTAGGCATTAATAATATTGAGCGAGTGGGAGAACTATGAAACGGCTGCAAAATGAATTGACCGATATGGTAAATCGTAGTGTCGATCGCCATGTCAGACTCGCAGTAACCGGACTTAGCCGTAGTGGAAAAACGGCATTTATTACTTCTCTTGTGAATCAACTATTGAATGTGAATAGTGGTGCTCGATTACCGCTATTTTCTGCTGCGCGGGATAAACGTTTACTTGGGGTAAAGCGCATTCCTCAACGTGATTTTTCAATTCAACGCTTTACCTATGATGAAGGCATTGCGCAACTATATGGCAATCCACCTCAATGGCCAACACCGACGCGCGGCGTGAGCGAAATACGTTTAAAATTACATTATCGTTCAAATGACTCTTTTTTCCGGCGGTTTGTGGATAACTCATCGTTATACCTTGAGGTCGTCGATTACCCCGGCGAGTGGTTACTTGACCTCCCGATGCTTGACCAAAACTACGTAGATTGGTCACTTCAAATGCAAAAACTGCAAAATGGGGAACGCGGTAAATTAGCGCAAGAATGGTTAACTTTGTGTGAGTCCTGTGACCCATTGGCACCCGCTGATGAGAATTTATTGGCAGCGATTTCGACAGCCTACACCGCTTATTTAGAGCAGTGTAAAGCACAAGGACAGCATTTTATTCAGCCTGGACGTTTTGTTCTGCCTGGTGAATTAGCAGGTGCACCGGCATTACAATTTTTTCCATGGCCTAACATTGAAAAATATAGTGAAAAACAACTTTCTCAAGCCGATAAACATACCAACTTTGGCATGTTACAGCGTCGCTACCAGTATTATTGCGAAAACGTGGTAAAAGGTTTTTATAAAGATCACTTCCAGCGTTTTGATCGCCAAATTGTGTTAGTTGATTGCTTACAGCCATTAAATAGTGGGCCTGATGCTTTTAATGATATGCGTATGGCGCTGACGCAATTGATGCGTAGCTTCCATTATGGTAAGCGTACTTTACTAAGACGCCTATTTTCTCCCTGTATTGATAAACTCTTGTTTGCGGCAAGCAAAGCAGACCATGTCACGCCTGATCAACATGCTAATTTAGTATCGCTATTGCAACAGCTGGTACAAGAAGCATGGCAAAATGCAGCATTTGAAGGGATCAGCATGGACTGTATGGGGCTAGCCTCAATTCAAGCTACCGAAAGCGGCATTATTGATTATCAAGGGGAAAAGCTACCCGCATTAAAAGGTGAGCGTTTGAGTGATGGTCACTCAATGACATTCTATCCTGGCGAGGTGCCGAAAAGATTACCGAGTGAAACATTTTGGCAAAATCAGCGGTTTGAGTTTGAAAATTTTCGTCCTCGACAAACACCGTTTGACCAGCCGTTGCCTCATATTCGAATGGATAGTGCGCTTGAGTTCTTGTTGGGAGATAAATTGAAATGAATGAACCTATCAAACAACGCGTCGATTTTAATCAAAATAGTCGTGTTGAACAGACTGAAACACTAAAAAAAGCCCATCATTTTGATTCACAAGAGCAACATAAATTTATCCCCGTAGAAGCTGAAGCGGAACAAGATATTCAGGAAGGGGAAGTGGAAAGTCTCATCAATGAGGCGCTAAGACCAAAACGTAGTTTTTGGCGTAAGCTAGTCGGGACAGCGATAGGTATCTTTGGGGTGAGTGTGATCGCGCAATTGGGGATCTGGATCCATACCTCATGGGTAACTCAAGATTGGACAGCACTAGGTACTGCGGCAGCTGGCGGATTAATTGTTGTTGCTGGTGTTGGTTCTGTGGTCACAGAGTGGCGTCGTTTGTATCGTTTAAAAGAGCGCGCTCAGGAACGTGATATTGCGCGTGAGTTACTCCATAGCCATGGCATGGGGCAAGGGAAAGCATTCTGTGAAAAACTGGCCAAACAATCCGCCCTTTCTGCTCAACACCCAGCAGTACAGCATTGGCAGGCCACGCTTCATGACTCGCATAACGACCGTGAAGTTGTTGAGTTATATAGCCAGTTAGTTCAACCCGTTCTTGACGAACAAGCACGTAAAGAAATTAGTCGTTCATCGGCAGAGTCTGCTTTGATGATTGCAGTCAGCCCACTTGCAATTGTTGATATGGCATTTATTGCTTGGCGCAATATTCGCTTAATAAATAGAATTGCAGCCATTTATGGTATTGAGTTGGGCTATTACAGTCGCATTCGATTATTCAGAATGGTACTGATTAATATCGCTTTTGCGGGAGCTTCGGAATTAATTCGTGAAGTAGGCATGGATTGGCTATCTCAAGATATTACGGCTCGTTTATCTACACGTGCGGCACAAGGTATTGGTGCAGGACTATTAACCGCTCGGTTAGGCATCAAGGCGATGGAATTGTGTCGACCATTGCCATGGATTGAGGATAAGCCAAGGTTAGCCGATTTTCGTGGACAATTACTGAGCCAAATCAAAAGGGCAATGCCCAGTAAAAAAGCGCCCCAATAAATCACGATATTGCTGGTAGGTGGACTGAATAGTAAAGTACACTTTCCAGCAAAAAAACGCCTAATTGTTATTTGTCCGATTAAATGCGTTTATTATTCCTTGTTCTAATAGTGATTTTCTCTGTTTTTCCTTATTGTAAATCACGGGTGTCAACAATATGTGACACATGTGCTGTATTCTTACCGTAAATCAAGCTAAAATAATAAGCCTATATCATTTCTGCTAAAGGTTTTTATCCATGCGTCTCGAAGTAACTTGCCAAGATCGGATCGGTCTAACGCGTGAATTGCTTGACTTATTAGTCTTACAGAATATTGTTCTTAAGGGTATTGAGATATCAGCACAGAGACGGATTTACCTTAATTTCACACCTGTTGATTTTCAGGTATTCAGCACACTAATGGCGGAGATACGTCGTATTAATGGTGTGATTGATGTACGTCGCATCTATTTCATGCCGTCAGAGCGAGAGCATAAGGCGGTATGGGCACTGTTAAACTCATTCCCAGAGCCTGTCCTATCCATTGATAATAAGTTGAATATTGAATTAGTTAACCCGATGTCATTACAGATTTTTGGGGTTGATGAAAACAAGATAAAACAAAAAACCTTTTCACAGCTCGTTGGCAATCACGGTTTACAACGTTGGTTTGAACGCGAAGATCCCGAACCTTACACAGAAAGAGTCACCGTTAAAGGCAATGACTATCTGATGCAAGTTACGCCGATTGTTTTGGCGGATGAGAATGGTAAGTTGCACTGTACCGGTGCTGTTTTATTATTAAAATCTGTCGCGTTACTCGAAAAGCAACGAAAACAAATCGTTGGTGTGGATACGGAAGGATTCGATTTAATTATCGCCAATAGTCCCGCAATGTCACATGTGGTTGAACGTGCAAAACGCATTGCCATGTTAGATGAACCATTATTATTGGTTGGGGAAACTGGCACAGGAAAAGATATTTTAGCGAAAGCATGCCATTTGCACAGTCCGCGTGGTAATGCGCCTTTCTTAGGTTTAAATTGCGCATCAATGCCTGATGATGTGGTTGAAAGTGAATTATTTGGCTATGCGGCTGGTGCATATCCAAATGCAGTAGATGGTAAAAAAGGTTTCTTTGAACAAGCCAATGGTGGAACCGTCTTATTAGATGAAATCGCCGAAATGTCGCCACAAATGCAAATCAAGTTACTGCGTTTTTTAAATGATGGCACATTTAGACGGGTGGGTGAGGAGCGAGAAGTGAAAGTGGATGTGCGGGTTATTTGTGCAACACAAAAAAACCTGCCAGAACTCGTCGTTCAGAAGAAATTCCGAGAAGACCTTTATTATCGCTTAAATGTTTTGACGTTAACTATTCCGCCACTACGTGAAAGACAAGAAGATATATTACCCCTCACAGAAGCTTTTGTAGCTAACTTTTCTAAAGAACTGAATATTACAAAACCACGACTAGCACCGTCTCTAATTGATTATTTAAGCCGTTATTATTGGCCTGGTAATGTCAGACAACTACGAAATGCGATTTATCAAGGATTGATACAGCTAGAAGGGGAAGTGCTAAATTCGCATGATATTGATTTACCAGAAACAGATAATTTGCCCGCAGTAGCTGTTGATTCATTAAATGGCTCATTAGATGAAATAACCAAACGCTATGAAGCCTCAGTGTTATCACGTTTATATCGCGATTACCCAAGCACGCGTAAACTCGCAAAACGTCTTGAAGTGTCTCATACCGCGATTGCCAATAAATTACGTGAATATGGGCTAAACCAGAAAAAAGAGCCGGATAATGAATAAGTCCCTCATATTAGGCTTTTTATTCGTCTGCTTCATTGGGCCGAGCTATGGGCAGGAGTCAACACATTCACAAGTATTAGAGGATCTGTGCCGCAATCAACAACAAACACCTGAAGAGATTTATGAGAATGGTTATTTAATCGAATGTCATTTTGATGGGGCAGATATTCCTTCGGCATTTGAACGCTATAAACAGCTGGATATTGAAAACAACGCTAACTTTATTAACAAACTGGTTAGAAATAAAAATATGAAGGTGACATGCAGTCAAGGTGGTTGTGTTGAAGCAGAGTATTATTGGCCGAATGATAAACAGCTAGATATCAGTTTACTATTTGAAGGTGGAGAAACAACTTACAAATATACTGAAGAGGCAAAGGGAACTAAGCTCGAAATAAGGATGTTTCCTGATTAATCAGGCTGCACCCTATGCAAGTAACTCATCATTTTTTGAAAATATGTGATCGTTGGCGATTTTTTCGACCACAGTGATATCTTTTAGCACAGAAAGCAAACTATACTTAAATTAACTGAATATTCATTTGAAGTGTTAAAGCGATATTTTGATTGATGATAACGAAAACAGCAAGGCCGCCCGTGTGCCTGCAAGGAGTTGCTATGGATCAATTTGCTCTTAACTTTATTGTGAATACCAAACTGCGAGAATATCTCAATCAACGTCATTATCAAAATGATATGTTTGAGTCCGCCGCTTCAGCAGCAGAGTTATATTTAATGAATAGAGCGGCAGTGCGTTACCTAGAAAAAAGAAATCGTTTCACTTGGGAAGCGTTGGTCAAAAATGGTAACAAACCCCGTGATCTGATTATTGATATTCTCACCTCGTCATGCCCTGCCAATAAAGAGCAGGCACTGAAAATTCTCAGCTGTTGTTCTCACTCACTCGTGAATATGATGAGTGAAAATAAGTTATTTGCGAATGTGGTTAACGCAAAACAGCATAAAACCCTCAATTGGCTTTACGTAGAGTAATTGATTAGGGATGAGCAGCCAGTTTGAAACTGGCTGCATAATAGACTTATTTTAATGCATCAAGTGCTTTATCGTAATCAGGCTCTTCTGTAATTTCTGGAACCAATTGGCTATAAATCACTTTATCATTTTCATCTAAGACAACAACGGAACGCGCAGTTAAGCCTTTCAGTGGGCCACTGGTCATTGCAACGCCGTAGTTTTGAGCAAACTCAGGATTGCGGAAAGCAGAGAGGGTAACGACGTTATCTAAACCTTCTGCACCACAGAAACGTGCTTGTGCAAACGGTAAATCAGCTGAAATGCACAGTACAACAGTGTTGTTAAGGTCATTTGCTAATTGATTAAATTTGCGCACAGATGCCGCACAGACGCCGGTATCGACGCTTGGGAAAATATTCAGTACCTTACGTTTACCTTTGTAGTTTTCTAAAGTGACTTCAGACAGGTCTTTAGCCACTAGAGTGAATGCTTTTGCTTGTTGGCCAGCTTGTAAAAACTCACCGCTAACAGTGACATCATTACCTTTTAATTTAACTGACTGTGACATATCGATTTCTCCCATTAATGAGTCAGTGCGTGAAAGCGTGGATATTATTATTGATCAATTTGTTAACGACCAAGCTAGCACTAGATGCATTCAATATCAACATAGCACAGTGATTTTGGCTTCGGGGGGGATGCCGTTGCGGATAACTGCGTTTACGCATTATTGCGCGAAAAAAAGTCAGCTAAGTCGATGAACAATCATATGAATTGATAAAAAATTGTTCATAATACCTTGAAGAGATTAGGATAAATTTTAAAAGTATGAAATGCTTACAGATTAAGTCATCGTGTATAGATTTTTAATCGCTGAAAGAATATGATGCTGGAAAGGTTTTTTTGGCCGTTTTATAACGTCAGCAACCTTTAACCGAGGTATTTTATTGATTAATGGTATTTAAAGTACCTTCTTATTTGCTTAGTTAATTCTTTCTGTTTGTCCATTGACTTATATCCATAAGAGAGAGTTGCTAGTTCACTTTTGCTAATACGACAGAATTCCCAACATGCATAAACGCACACTTTCATCTTTAGCGATTGTTTTCACCGCGATGTTTACAGCAGCTCCTGTTATTTCGGCAGAGGTTCCTGCCGGAACAGTACTGGCAACAAAGCAAGAGGTAACCCGTCATCTTAAAGATGAACCGGCATCATTAGATCCAATAAAATCGGTTGGGTTGACCGAAGCACAAGTTATGCGTGACTTATTCGAAGGATTAGTGAATCAAGATAAGCATGGCAAACCGATTCCTGGCGTGGCTCAAAGTTGGAGTACGACGGATAATAAAACATGGCTTTTTAAATTACGTCCAGAAGCGCGCTGGTCGAATGGCGAACCTGTAACAGCGGAAGATTTTGTCTATAGTTGGCAACGTTTAGTGACGCCAGAAAATACCTCTCCATTTGCATGGTTTGCGGCATTAGCTGGGATCAATAATGCACAACAAATTATTGATGGAAAACTACCTGCTGAGCAATTAGGCGTTGAGGCCGTTGATAAACAGACGCTTAAAGTCGTTTTAGATAAACCAGTTCCTTATTTCCCTTCATTAACGGCTAACTTTAGTTTATTTCCGGTTCATGCGAATACGGTTAAAAAATATGGCGCAGACTGGATAAAAGTGAACCACTTAGTTGGAAATGGCGCATTTAAACTTACCGATAGAGTGGTTAATGAAAAAATCGTTTTAACCCAAAATCCATTCTATTGGGACAATGCGAATACGGTGATCACCAAAGTGACGTTTGTGCCAATAAACCAAGAGTCCAGTGCGACTAATCGTTATTTAGCGGGAGATTTAGATATTACTGAATCATTCCCTAAACAACGTTATCAAAAATTACTTGCCGAAATACCGAATGAGGTGTTTACCCCTGATCAACTTGGCACCTATTATTATGCCTTCAACACGCAGCGAGCACCGACTAACGATATTCGTGTACGCAAAGCGTTAGCGATGACGATAGATAGGCAAGTGATAGCCAAAAAGGTATTAGGTACTGGAGAGAAGCCTGCAAACCGTTTTACACCGGATGTAACCGCTGGTTTTAAACCACAAAAAAGTATTTATGAAAATTACACTCAAAAAGAATTGGATGAGCAAGCCAAAGTCTTATTGCAAGCGGCTGGTTATGGGCCCAAAAAACCACTTGAATTAGTGCTTTTATACAATAGCTCGGAAAATCACCAAAAAATTGCGATTGCCGTTGCCTCAATGTGGAAGAAAAAATTGGGCGTTGAGGTTAAATTAGTTAACCAAGAATGGAAAACTTATATTGATAGCCGCAATACAGGTAACTTTGATGTGATTAGGGCATCTTGGATAGGTGATTTTAATGAGCCATCAACCTTTTTGTCGCTATTAACCTCACAGCATAATGGCAATATTCCAAAATTTAATAATAAAAATTACGATGCGGTGATGGCTTCAGCAAGTATAGAAACTAACGAAGATTTACGTAATCGTTATTATAATCAGGCGGAAGCGATAATTGCACAAGAAGCACCAATAGCGCCAATTTATCAATATACTAATGGGCGATTGATTAAACCTTGGCTAAAAGGATACCCGATAGAAAACCCAGAAGATGTGGCTTACAGTCATAGTTTTTATATTATTGCACATTAATCGTACATTCAGCCTATATAGGTGATATGGGCTGTCTCTTTGTACGGCTAAAAAAGAAAAAACTCCTTCTGCTGGAGAGTCAGAAGGAGGACCAAAAAAGGAATAAACACTACACAGAGAATACTAGTGTAGTCCGATGTTAATTTATTGTTCTTTTGTGGCAAAAAGCCGTTGTTATTTAGCAATTATGGCGGTTTGGTGTTTGTCGTTATTTCATGACCTCTCCTTAATTGCAGGTTTTTTAACATTAGGTCTCAGTGTTATTCTCAATATGCGCTTGTTTTATAACCTTTGCTTGATATTCCTGCTGTATTCCCTCTATGCTATAACTAATAAATCGCTTAAATGGAAGGAGAATGCCGCATGGCGCTGATTTATGGTTCATTATTTCAGAGCTCAAACCCCGTACATGCATTTCAATTAAATGGAGACGGTGGGTTTCTTCCCATTGATGTTAATGCGAGTGCAACTCAGCAATCTCCTTTTTGGTTGCATTATGACTATAAAAATCGTGAGAGTGAGAAATGGATCCAACGGTCAGAACTACTTGGCGAACAAGTCAAAGCGGCACTTTGCGGTCATGCTGGCCGTTGGCGGATCTTACGAGTAGGGGATGGTGTTTTATTAACGTTACAAACATTAAATACGAATGCTGGCCAACGTCCCGAACAACTCGTTGCCTTTCGAGTATTTATTAACAGCCGCCTCATCATTTCCAGTCGCCATCGAAAAGTCAATTCATTAGATTCTGTGATAACAGACCTGAAAGAAGGCGTGGGTGCACAAAGTACCGGAGATTGGCTGGTGGAGGTTGCTGATGCCATTACCGATGAAATCAGCGATTTTACAGATACCCTACATGAACGTTTGATAGAAATGGAAGATACCATTCTCAATGGTGATATCCCTGAACGTGGTGAGCTCGCATTATTGCGTAAACAGATTATTGTCATACGCCGTTATATGGCGCCACAGCGTGATATGCTGGCACGTTTAGCGACGGAAAAACTATTGTGGATTGACGATACAGATAGAAGACGATTACAAGAAATTTCAGATCGTTTAGGTCGTTGTATTGAAGATTTAGACGGATTTGTAGCACGTACCGCGATTATGTCCGATGAAATAACGAACATGATCACCGAGATGATGAATCGTCGTATTTATACGATGTCTATGTTAGCGATGATTTTTTTGCCAACTACCTTTTTAACGGGGCTATTTGGCGTCAATTTAACCGGTATTCCTGGTAGTGAATCCAGATTCGCTTTTAGTGTATTTTGTCTTTTACTTGCTGCATTAATCGGAACCGTTTTCTGGTGGTTGAGAAAAAGTCGCTGGCTGTAGTCTGCAAGTTATTGGCATAAACCGACCCTAGTTTGAGGTAAATCAATAAAAGACCTATGGTTTTGGGGCACTATTAATCCCGCAGGTGAATGCAACGTTGAGCGATGAACGTTGTGCTCCATAATTGTAGTTTTTCTCATATTGAGTTCTTATACAGAATAATTGACCACTGTAATGCCGATGTATGTTACATCGGCTTTTTTTTATTCTAAATTTACGCAATCCACAGCCATTAGCGGTGTTTGAAGCATTAGCGCTGCAAACGTTCACTTTACAGATAGCTTATCGGGAGTGAATAGATTCTGTGAGTAAGGAAATAAATGCTCAAATGGGCAAAACAACCACCCTCTATCAAGGGTGGTGGGCTGGTTATTTAACTTCAATCACATCCAGACGTTGTGCCGTGAATGCCGGTCGCTCATCGTCGTCGAGCTGAGTTTGAGCAGGCATCTCTTCTCGATCAAAGGCAAGATCACCGCCATTAACGACTTCATCACCATGAGAAATATTTTTAAAATCAAATAGCTCAGTATCACACAAGTGAGATGGAACAACATTTTGTGTTGCTCTAAACATCGTTTCAATACGCCCTGGGTAACGTTTATCCCAATCACGAAGCAGATCTTTGATCACTTGACGTTGTAAGTTAGGTTGTGAACCACACAGGTTACACGGAATAATTGGAAATTCTTTTGCCTGCGAATAACGTTCAATATCTTTTTCACGACAGTAAGCAAGAGGGCGGATAACAATATGTTTTCCATCATCACTCATTAGTTTAGGGGGCATCCCTTTCAATTTACCACCGTAAAACATATTCAGAAAAAGTGTTTGTAATATGTCATCTCGGTGGTGTCCTAGCGCAATTTTAGTTGCGCCTAATTCTGTCGCTGTACGATATAGAATACCTCTACGTAAGCGTGAACATAATGAACAGGTCGTTTTTCCTTCAGGGATTTTTTCCTTGACGATGCCGTAAGTATTTTCTTCAACAATTTTATATTCAACCCCTAAATTATCGAGATATTCAGGCAAAATATGCTCGGGGAAGCCGGGTTGTTTTTGATCTAAGTTAACGGCAATCAGCGTGAAAGAGATTGGCGCACTTTTTTGTAAGCTTTGCAAAATAGATAGCAAAGTATAACTATCTTTACCACCAGATAGGCATACCATAATGCGATCACCCTCTTCAATCATATTGAAATCGGCAATAGCTTGTCCTACGTCACGGCGTAATTTTTTTTGTAGCTTATTGAAGTTATATTGTTCTTTCTGTGCGTTCATGTTTTGCTGTTCTGTACCGTTGCTGATTATACGTTAACTTAATGATAATTAATGGCTTATGTGTTCTTTTTGGATGCTAAGTTGATATAACAATTTGCACAACCTATGAATATTTTCTCTCACAAACAGAAAGAATAGGCTGTTACATGTGACAAACGATCCATTAAATTATCAAAAAGGAGGCCATAATAACAGATACAGGGGGGGTTTTGGTATGGATAAGTCTAGACAGAACAATTTTTTTGGGGCTGTAGTGGGTCACTGCGCCTCTATCGGGGTGCAATACAAGCAGAAGCCAAATGAAAAAATGAATATTATCAGACCAGTATTATGATTATTGTGGGGGTGATCATTTTGTATCTAACTGATTTATATTAATTTAAAAAAATTTTTGAGTATTCCATTCTGAAGTGTAATAACGGAATAAGTATAGCGTTAATACTATTATAAAATACAAGTATTTATCAAAATCTGCCGTCATTAAAGTAAAAACAGCTTTATAAAATTATTATTTTTAAAATAGCATAGGGTTATATCGATTACTCAAAATATGATTATTATTCTCTGTGAAGCGATAATATAAAGATATATGAATCATCAATTTTTAAAATGTCGACTAATAATAGTACGGAGAGGATTTATAAAAGATAATAAATATGATGATGCTTGAACAGTAAGGGGGGGGCCTCACTGCTCACTCTATAATATTCAACGAATGATGGACTTTTTATATCCATATGTTTTTTTCTGCGCCTTCGAAAGCATTAAGTAGATGCTTAATATCAATATCAAGAATACTTGAGATAATCACAAGATGCTCAACATAAATAGAAGAAGTTCCTGTTTCATATTGAATATAGTGACTCTCTGATATCTCCAGTGCCGTTGCCATTGTTAATGTTGAAATACGACGGGATATACGTAATTCTCTAATATATTTACCTAAAGCGATCCCTCTAGAATTTGAGTGCCTCATGATTCTATTATCCCTAGCATAAAAGAGTAATACTATTATCAGAAATAAAATGGATAATTCAATAGTCTAATTCCTATGTTAAATAAAAATAAAAGCGATAAAATGTCGCTTTATTAAATATTGGATTTACCCATAAATTAAGTAAAAAAATAGCTAATTGGTGAATTTGAAGAAAATAAAACTAATTTACGATTATGGAGATACTATGGCTAGATTAACCATATAAAATATGCTTATTCATTTATTTTTCATTGTAAATATAAACTAAGATTAAAAATGAAATTTAATATCAATTAGTTACTTAGTCTGATGAAAAAAGTGTCTGCCATTTTAATAAATAGCAGACATGTAATCATAGTGAGTCCAAATATGACTTAACGCAATATTTAGCTTAAGGCCAATTCAATGGCTTTTTGTGCGTGTAGGGCGGTTGTATCAAAAATAGGCACGGAAGTATCGTTTTGATTGACTAAAAGGGTTATTTCAGTACAGCCTAAAATGATCCCCTTAGCACCTCTTTCTACTAATGAAGCCATGATTTGTTGATACTGTTTCTTTGATGCATCTTTCACTTCACCCATACAAAGTTCTTGATAAATAATGTCATGGATAATTTTTCGTTCTTCAGGCATTGGCGTGAGCACGGTAAGGCCATATTTATCTTGAAGTCGCTGTTTATAGAAAGGTTGCTCCATTGTAAAAGCGGTTCCTAATAAACCGATGGTCTTTATTCCAGATTCGATAATATTTTCTCCAGTTGCATCTGCAATATGAAGTAGTGGGATATTAGTGCTCTCTTCAATATATTCGGCGACTTTATGCATCGTGTTAGTACATAACACAATAAAATCGGCTCCAGCGCTTTCAATACTTTTTCCCGCTTGCGCCAAATGTTGACCAGCCAGCGCCCATTGACCTGTCGCTTGCATATGTTCTATTTCAGCAAAGTCGACACTGTATAAAACAATTTTTGCTGAATGAAGGCCACCCAGTTGCCGTTTGACACCCTCATTGAGTTGCTGATAATAAAGTAAAGTTGATTCCCAGCTCATTCCCCCGATTAAACCAATGGTTTTCATTTTTATTTTTTCGCCTATTCCGTTTAAAAACATATTCTCGTTATAACAATAATGTCATTAAATGAACAGCATTAGCATGTAGTTTATACATGATACTAATTTAATAAGTATAAATTCTTATTTTAATTTAATGGGCGAAATTTACAGGTCAAAAAAAGAGTAATTACGGATGAATCTTATGTATCAAATAACGATTTTTGTAATGATATAGGCGTAGAGTCATAATGGTTCTAAGTGTTTCAAGGAGAATTTATGCGTAAAGTTATTACAGTTTCGGCAATAGCGCTTTTATCTGCATTAACAGCATCTTCTGCTTTTGCAGCAAAGACAGATACCTATAAGTGCGAAGATCAAAAAATTAGAGTTTCATTCCCAGACGAAGATACGGCTGTGATGCTTTATAGCGATGAACTTATCGTATTAAAAAGTGCTCCATCGGCAAGTGGTGCTCGTTATGTTGGGGAAAATATGCAGTTATGGGCTCAAGGAAAAAATGAGTTTAATCTAGCCTCAATTTCTGAAGATGATGTCGTCAATAAACGCGTTTCTGATGACAAAGGCCGTATCTGTAAATTAGTGAAGTAGGCAATTACTCTCAACGAGTTGTCTATTTTTTATTAATAAATTTAAATATTTATTATTGATTCTATAAAATAAAGTGGGGCAGTTATCTCTGCTACCACTTTATATAGGTTATTTCTGCTGCTATAACGGGTTTAAGCAATATTCGGGTCTAAATATAATTTTGCAGTAGGGCGAGCTAACATTTTTTGATAATAATGAGCGATCGCAGGAGCTTCTGGCCGAGTAATAGGCGTGAGTAACCAGCGATGAATCGATAACGCAATTGTAATATCTGCGACAGTAAATTGCTGACCACTAATAAAGTCACCGTTTTTTTCCAGCGCCTTTTCAAGAAGTAACATTTTACTATTCCAATCATGGGTACTCTTAGCAATTAATTCAGGGTATTGACTAAAACTGTCACTGTTGCGAACGAGAGTTAAAAAAGCGGCTCTCCATGCACTATTGAGTTCTGTTGCTTGCCAATCCATCCACTTTTCAACATCTGCTCTTGCTTCAGGATTTTCAGGTAAAAGATCGACACGTTGTGCCTTTGTGGCAAGATAGCGACAAATCGTATTACTTTCCCATAACACGCCACTGTCATGAATAAGTACGGGAACCAGCCCATTAGGATTGAGTTTAAGATAATCAGCTGATTTTAAACTTAATTCTTTTCCCCACTCAGGTTCATGAATAAAAGGTAGCTGAGTTTCACTTACAGCCCAAAGCACTTTTCTAACATTGATGGATGTAGTACGACCTAAAATTTTTAGCATAGTGGCCTCAAAAAGCATCAATAGAGATACTGGAAATAGCATAGCCTCGTAAAAACTGCAATTTGAAAGTCGTTATCGAGGGAAAAATAGCCATTATTGCTAATGCAAGAAATGTTCTAGCCCTTTATCAATAATAAAAAGGGCTAGAAGGCATCAATTTATTGAATAATACCGTTTACCATCGTATTAAGAGAGAGATTGCTAAGTGCTATATCTCTTGATGAAATAAGCTGATCATCAATAAATAACTCCGCTTTTATTGGGTTTAAATCACGCTCAATATTGATGTGGAATTTATTCATTAAATCTTTATTCGTTTGTTTTTCATCAAGCTGATATTTCTTTTTAGTTCCATCTGCTAATGTCACTGCAATATAAGGTTTGGTTTTATTAATCGTATGAGTGTCATACACCATGCCATAAGATCCTTCTAAAGCAGGGTAAATATAACTCTTTAATTGATTGTTGGTATCATAAAAACCTACCAAGGTGACAACGGGAACACCTTGTTTATAAGGTGTCTTACTGTAAGTATATTCAGAATGAGTCTCCCATGTGTTTCCATTTGAAATATAGTAAATTTTTGTATTTTCTTTGATTGTTTCAACCTGATCATTAACGTGTAGCGCTATACTGAGCTGAGAAGTACAATCGATTTCAATGACTTTATTGATATTTGTTACATCTGCTTTTGGTATATAAACATTTGGTGGGTAATGCGCGTTATAGCTATTGATTTTTATGTGGTCATTGACGTTAAGTAAGTCTATTAGCTGAGTTTCGGTTACATCATGACCGTTTTGGATTTTTGCCTCAATGAATATATTCTTTAGGCTATGAGGAAGTAAAAAATCTTCCATTTTTTGTGTATCTGAATTCCATTTTTTATAACCTGTTGATGATTCTTTACTAAAGACCGCATTATTTTCGAAATACTGTTGAATAGCTTCTGAACTTGCAGGCGTGTGTAATGTATAGGCGTTATAATCTACATCATAGATTTCTCCGCCAGACATCGCATCTTTCGCCATAGAGTGTTGCATAAAGGGTTCTGCCGCCATTTCACCTTCTTTCTTCTCTTTTAAATAGGTTGTTTGGTTTCGTTGTGCCTTTTCAAAATTTGGAATAAAGAAGTTATTGTCTGCATCCCAGCCCCAAGTTGAATTAGGTTTATCGGCTGTCGCATGAACGCCACCATGGAATCCTTTAAAATAGTGGCTTATGTGGTAGTTATGACCAAGTTCATGGCTAAATTCATTATCTACTGATTTCGACAATGTGGCTTTTCCTGCACCGCCAGACCAGCCGTGTACTTGTAGGCCATTTTTATACCTACCACGTGAATGATGGAGAGTGATTTGTGAGGTAGGTAAAAAACGGTTTTCTTCTAGTGAGGAAGAGTTAACCCCATAATTTGCCAAGTTAATGCCATCGGAAATCAGGCCTTTACCGATTATTTCCCTCATATCACCTTTATGGCCTCCACCTTCATCCGTTGAACGTTCAATTAAATATTGCCCATTAGGAAAAACAATTTCTTTTAAATAGACAGGGGCATAACTAGATACAATCATACGATTGACAGGAATTTGTTGATAGTATTGACGCTGAAGCTCAGGGTCTGTTTGAAACGCGAATTGATTTTTGTTTGGCGTTAACATTCCAATATCAATTGTATGCAATAAGAGCTCACTAGCAGCTCCAACTTTAATATCCGATAAAGTACCTTTCTGGTTTTTGTAATTAAACTCAAGCTCAATGCCGGGTTTAATAATGTGTTTAGGGAGAGAAATAGACCAACCATTTTCGATATATTTTATCTCTTCAGTTAACTCATTGATCAGTGGCTCATCTTTAGAAGTGCGCCAAAAGCCGTTTTCATCACAAACAAACAACTGATTTTCATTCGTTTTTATGGTTAATTTTTTATCGCCATAAAAAACATGACTACTATAATCCGCCTCAGAAGAGAAATAGATTTTTTTATTTTTAAATTTAACGTTGTTTTCTAATGTAAAATGTCTTGCCCAATTTGCATTGCGTGTTGCGATATGAATTGTATCATTATTTTCGATAATTTTATTAAAATAATCAATATCTCTGGATAGGGTTAGTAATTCTTTATTGGTGTTAATCTTTAAAGCAAATGAATTGGGAATATCATAATAGCTGTTTTCTTGGGTATTGGATTGAGTCTCTGCGATGGACCAAATACCATTTTGATCACTGACAAAAAGGAGACTATCATTAGTGACGATGCTGACTTTATTATCCCCGTAAACAACATCACTATTATAATGTGCCTTAGACGTGAACAGTATTTTTTTATTGGCATATTGACGACCATTAGGAATAATAAAGTCTTTTGCCCAATGACAATTTTTGGTCGTTATTTTGATAGCATCATTTTCACTGATAATTTGATGAAATAGCTTTGTATCATTGGATATTTTGTTAATATCGGCATTAGTACTAAACTCAGTGTCAAAAGAGTCTGGGATTTGATTTTTATGTTGATGTAACGCTTGTTTTAAATGTTGATTGAGTCTAGCGTCATCGCGGCTATACCAATTCCCAGAAGCATCACTTACCATAACAAAGGATTGTTGGTGTTCTCGTGAAATTGATTTATTTTTGTATTTTATATTAAGTTTAGCATTATCATCTAATTTAAATATAATTTTTTTATTAACATGATTTTTTAATGCATTCAAATTAATGTTTGATGTTGAATTGCCAATATCTAGTTGTATGATATTGTTTTCACTTATAATTTGATTAAAGTAACTTTTATCTGTCATGACTTTTTCAAGCATGTCGGATGAATTAATGTATAAATCACTTGCCTCGGGTATGTTAAAATCACTAGGTGTTAAATGGGTAAAGTTGTATTTTTTCCCTGCAATATTGGGGAGTTGAGACGGTGATAATAAATGAGTTGAATATATTTCTTCTTTTTTATCATTGTAGACTTTCACTTCAATATTTTCATTCTGCTTAATGGTTTCATGAGGTTTGAAAATAATAAGCGTTTTACGATCAGGAACAAGGTGAGGGTGTATATCACCGTCTATCCGGTTAACAGCGGGAATAATACTATTTTGAGCATAAAATACGTTCCCTTTAAGGTCGCCGGCGGTATCACTCGGATAATTATTTTGATTAAAATAAAAAACCTTACCTAATTTTTCTCTATAATCAGATAGTAATGCATTATAGCGGCTATCTTCATTTTTATTTTCAAGGGCTAATTTTCTATTATGTAAGGCCACCTCTAAGTGATGAGAAATTGAGGTGTTTTCATTCAGGAATTGCCATATATCATAGAGTGATAGGGTGTTACTGTGTAATGGATCAGACGCTCCAGTGATAGTTGAATTATTTATATTTTCATTAAATGAATTTGTGACCGGAATAATATTGTTTTGCTGGTTCTGACATACACATATCGTGCAAATTAACATATAAGTTCCTTTTAAGTGATTAATACTTTACTAATGAGTCCATCCTATTAACTAACGTTAATCATATATAAAAAAATAAAAATGATAAGAGAATAATTTTATAGTTAATCTTAAACTGCTACTTAATTATTCATTAAATAAGTAGCAATAAAATAGGGATTATCAGTGACTGCTTACCTATTGATTAGATTAAAAATAATCAACAAACACACTAAATGAAACAAACATTTCATTTTTATTGTAAGGAAATATAGGTGAAATGTCATGAAAAATTCAGCGATATACTGTCAACTATTGCTGCCATAGCGGGAATAATCTGTGATCCTCTTAACACTATTTTATGACTTTTGGCTTAATTTCGTTATCAACGCTACAAAAATAAAATTTTCATATAATAAAAATTGGAATGTATATTTCATTGATGTATACCTATGTTATCGCCATGTTAATAATTGGTGAAATTTAAACACATCTCTATTCATAATCAGTGGAAGGGCAAAATGAAAAATATCATGAAATTAACCGCGCTGGTTGCTGTACTTGGCTTGTCATCGCATGCGATGGCAAAAAATGAACAAATCGTATTTAGTCCACCAACACTGGCAAGCCCATTTGAAGTGCATATGCAAAAATCGGCGGTGAAAGTGGCCAAGGAACTGGATGTGAATATTCAAGTCTTGGATGGACAAGGTAGCTCACCTAAACAAGTTGCGGACATCGAAAACGCCATCACGCGTGGCGCACAAGGTTTCATTGTTTCACCCAATGATGTTAATGCTATCGCTGATGCCGTCGTTGAAATTCAAAATGCAGGCCTACCCGTTGTGACTCTGGACCGAAATATTAATGCTGAAAAACCTGTACCGCATTTTGGTGCCAATAATTATAAAGGCGGTTATGCCATCGCAGAGTATGTTAAGCAGCAGTTTCCTAATGGTGCTGATTTAATCTTAATTACAGGCCAACCAGGCTCCTCTTCTAACATTGAACGGACAAAAGGTATCCGCGACAGCTTAAAGGCAGGGGGGAGTAAATACCATTTAGTTGCAGATCAAAATGGTAATTGGATGAGAGCAGAAGGTATGAGGATCACAGAGAGCTTATTACCATCCTTACCCAAAAAACCGGATGTCATTCTCTCTGCTAATGATGATATGGCACTCGGCGCGATTGAAGCATTAAGTGCACAAGGATTTAAACCGGGTGAAGTGCTAGTGACAGGTTTTGATGCAAGTCCAGAAGCGCTTAGCCGTATCAAAGAGGGTTGGATGGCAGTAACGGCCGATCAGCGGGCAGGGTATGCAGTGAAAATGGCGATGGAACAATTGGTGAATAATATTCGCGATAAGCAAGAAATCACGGGGGCGGATTACCAACCGACCATTATTAGCAAAGATAACCTTGAACAAGCTGAACGTATTGGTGAATTGAAATAGTTACTTAGCATTATTCGGGGCTCTACGAGCCCTGTTTTCCTGAAAAGGAGTTTTTATGTCAGAGCCATTACTTAAAATTACTAATCTTGCCAAAAGCTTTTCAGGGATCTGGGCATTAAGCCAAGCACAGATGACTGTGATGCCAGGAGAGGTACATGCTTTATTGGGTGAAAATGGCGCAGGTAAATCGACCTTCCTCAAAGCATTAGCAGGGGCTCAACCGCAAACCAGTGGCGATATTTGGTTTAATGGTGAAATGTTGTCAGCCGTAGACTCTCCAATAGATCGTCAACAAAAGGGCATTATCACGATTTATCAGGAGTTTAATCTCCTTCCCAATATGACAGTAGCTGAAAACATGTTTCTCGGACGTGAAGCGCTTAAAATGCATTGGATGGTGAATGAAAAGGTGTTGAATCAAGAAGCTAAAGCGATTCTTGATTACCTTCAATTAGCGATTTCGCCAACGACTCAAGTCGCACGGTTAAGTGTGGCTCAACAGCAGATGATTGAAATTGCTCGAGCGTTAACCCTTAACGCTAAGCTTATCGTGATGGATGAGCCGTCTGCTGCACTAAGTGATACAGAAGTCGAAAGTTTACATCGTGTTGTCAGAGAATTGAAGAATCGAGGCGTAAGTGTCATCTATGTTACACACCGCCTACATGAGGTGTTTCAAATCTGCGATAAATTTACCGTGTTTCAAGATGGTCGCTATACGGGTTCAGGTAATGTGGCAGAAACAACCGTCCAAGAAATTATCCGTATGATGGTGGGCCGTAACGTTATTTTTGAACGTCGACCAGCGAGTGAAACCTATCATCGTGATAAGCCTATTCGTCTATCGATAAGGCACTTATCTAAAGCTAAGCCTCCACTCGACCCGCACGGTATTGCGCTTCATGATATTAGTTTTGATGTGCATGAAGGTGAGATTCTTGGCATTGCAGGATTAATGGGGGCTGGCAGAACTGAGATTGCACGTTGTTTGTTTGGGGCGGATAAATACACCACTGGGACGTTTTTTCTCGATGGAGAACCATATCAACCAACAACGCCAATGAATGCGTTAGACAAGGGAATTGCCCTGGTTCCTGAAGACCGCAAAAAAGAAGGTGCGGCATTGGGGCTGTCGATTCGCTATAACCTTTCGCTTTCCGCCTTATCCCATCTATTAAAAATGGGATGGATAGTGGATACCAATAAAGAAAACGCCTTGATAGACAGTTATCAGCAAGCACTACAAATAAAAATGGCCAGTAAAGAGCAAGAAGTGCGTAAATTATCGGGCGGAAATCAACAAAAAGTGATTCTTGCACGTTGTATGGCAATGGATCCAAAAGTATTAATTGTGGATGAGCCAACCCGGGGAATCGATGTTGGTACCAAATCAGAAGTGCATCAGGTCATTTTTGAAATGGCTAAAAAGGGGGTTGCAGTTATCGTTATTTCGTCTGATTTACCTGAAGTTATGGCTATTTCAGATAGGATCATCACATTAAGTGAAGGGCGATTAACTGGAGAAATGACGGGTGATGATGCGACAGAAGAAAAATTAATGACGATGATGGCGATTTGTCATCAAAATTTATCAGCAGAAGCTGCCGTATAAGAGAGGTTAATATGTTGCAACAACAATCTTCTACGGCAGTTAGCCGTAAAAAAATAGATTTTATTGCATTTTTCGAACGTTTTGGCGTATTGATTTTCATGGTACTGCTGGTGCTCTTTTTTCAAACACAAAACAGTAATTTTCTCACTGAACGTAATATTACTAACATACTCACTGAAGTCTCTATCTATGGAATTATGGCTGTTGGTATGACACTCGTCATTCTGACAGCAGGTATTGATTTATCGGTGGGATCGATATTGGCTGTTTGTGCAATGACAGCGGCATTCGTGATTAAAGGTGACAATTTAGTTGGTTTAGATCCGAATGCATGGGGGGGAATGAGTTGGTTAGTGGGATTAGCTATCTGCCTAGCGGTAGGAACGGGCATTGGTTTTTTACACGGTCTCGGTATCACTCGATTAAATATCCCTCCTTTTATCGTGACATTAGGCGGAATGACAATTTGGCGCGGTTTAACGTTAGTGATTAATGATGGCGCACCAATATCAGGTTTTGATGCCGGCTATCGCTGGTGGGGAAGAGGAGAATTATTAGGGATATCGGTGCCTATTTGGATTTTTGCGTTAGTGGCATTAATCGGTTATTTGGCTCTGCATAAAAGTCGTTGGGGACGTTTTGTTTATGCCGTGGGTAGCAACCAAGAAGCCGCACGATTGGCTGGAGTGAATGTAAAACGCGTTCTCGTGAGTGTTTACGTGGTCATTGGTTGTTTAGCTGGTCTGGCGGGGTTTGTATTAAGTGCTCGTTTAGGGAGTGCTGAAGCTGTGGCAGGTATGACGTTTGAGCTGCGTGTGATCGCCTCGGTCGTGATTGGAGGGACATCATTAATGGGAGGATATGGGCGTATAGGCGGGACAATAATTGGCTCAATCATCATGGGAATATTAATTAATGGTCTAGTTTTAATGAATGTCTCAGCGTATTACCAGCAGATCATTACAGGTTTAATTATTATTTTAGCTGTTGCTTTTGATACTTATGCGAAAAATCGCCGAGGGGCGAGTTAAATAATTAACCAATGATGATAGTACAAACACCTTTTTAAATGAATAAAAAGGTGTTTTTTTATCATAAAATAAAGTTAACCTTATAAATTAGTTTATTTTCAATTTGTGAATGTCGTTATGTTTTATTTTATGATTAGCACTTAGTGAGGTTTTAAGTATATATTTTTTCTCTCTCTCATAATCACATCATGAAACTAATTAGTTTAATTTCATTCACTTATGTTTTATTGCTGCTATAATACTATCGTTATTTTAGCTTTCCCTATGGAAAGAAAAAAATAACACCATGTGGTCAACACTGACTATGTTTTTGATATTCAGCATATCGCTGAATTTAAATGTTGTAGTTAAGGAGTCGATAATGGTAAGTAATAATACAGCACGTCGCTTATTAGGAATGCCTTATAAATTGAGTCGTTCTAAAAAAAATATGCGTGTTTCCATCATTGCAAAAGAAAATGCAACTCAACAACTGCCTACTGAGTTACAAAATAAATCAGTAGTTGCTGCATTAAGTAATAAGGCGACAGAGAAAAAAACATATCATTCAACGACAGTATTCTATCCAGAATATGTTATTAGTTAATTGAATGGATGTTAACCCTCTGGCATCGCTAGGGGGTTAAAGAACAAAAAAATAATCATTTTGATATGCTGATTTACTAATAGCATACCTGCCTTATTTCCCCCAACATATTGATTGTGAGATAAATATTCAGTTTTAACGTGATTTAACGAGTCAACATGTGATGTGGTAAGCGTTTCTACATCACGAATAACATCGAATATTAAGATATTTCCGATGAAAAAATAGCAGAACTTGGTTACATTAAATTAGCTCATAAATATAAAAATTAACTAGGTATCTCTATTGATAAACTTCAAATATTTATTCTGCTATTTTTGTCTTATTATTGTGACAGGCTGTTCAACCGGATTTAAAAAAGATGAAGAAAGTAATCGGCTAAAGTTTAGCATTCAGCAGCCGAACACCATACCGATTAAAGAATCGGTAGAAGTGCTGGCCGTCTCTGATATGTTACCTGGTGATATTTTATTATCTTCAGCAACAGGACTGAATTCATGGGGGATCCGACTATTCAGTATTAGCGGTGTTAGCCATGCATCAATCTATTTAGGCGCTGGTGAAGTCGCTGAATCAGTAGGGAGTGGGGTGAGGATTATCTCTCTCGACCAAGCAATTGCGGATTCAAATAATATGGTCGTTTTACGGCAAGCAGGTTTAACCTCTATTCATGCGGATAAACTTCGCGAATTCTCAATGCAAAATGATGGTAGCAAGTATAACTATAAAGGTATTGTGATGATCGCACCTTGGATGCTCACTAAACGTGTTTGTGAACTTCCCTTTATTGGCCAAACAATACGTAATTTTTGTTTAAAAACGCTTGCGACAGTACAACTAGGTGATGATGTTGATCAAGCGAATGGTTTCTTTTGTTCGCAGTTTGTCCTAGACGCATATAAATATGCGGGGCTGCCTTTGTTTGAAGGTAATTCTGCATGGATAACGCCAGCAGATATTCTGCATATGCGAACAGGAGATGTTCCAACCTTTGTGCCAACTCAGCGCTTAAGTTACGTTGGACATTTAAAATCATGGAGCTTTTCCAGCGCAATTAGTCGGAAATAATGCAGGACGCCAAACGGAGTATTGGCGATATTTATTGAAAAAAAAGGCCAACTCAGAGAAGTTGGCCTGCTAAAACTGGAAGCAATGTGAGCAATGTCGTTTACGAAAGCTTGAGTAAATTACTCAGGTATTCGTTAGGTAAAAGATAACCATTCTCATTTAATAAATCAACCCCTTTTTTCTGTGTTAACATGATTTTATTTTCTTACGCATTAATCAGTCTTAAAAAAAACTGAGATTTCAAGTTGTTACCTTTTGATGTTTTTATGCGATAGGCATTAAATTCTAAGAAAACAATGGGTTTATAAAGAAATTATTCGTTATACTCAGCGGAATGCATTTGTGAAACCTCATATACAGGTTATGGTTTAATGAGAAAACTACGTGTCGGCATTGTTGGTTTGGGGGCTATTGCACAGAAAGCCTATTTACCTGTGCTCAGTAAAACTGAGAATTGGCAACTTATGGGGGCTTTTTCGCCTAACCAAGCGAAAGCGAAAATCGTTTGTGACAGTTATCGTATTCCGTTGTATTCAGGCATAAAATCACTAGCAGCAGACTGCGATGCGGTTTTTGTTCATAGTAGTACCTCAAGTCATTTTAGTGTGATCCACAGTTTGCTATCGGCGGGTGTGCATGTTTATGTCGATAAACCACTCGCCGAAACGCTGACTCAATCAGAACAGCTTATTCATTTAGCATATAAACAAAAACGCTCGCTGATGGTTGGCTTCAATCGACGTTTTTCACCTTTTTATCAGCAGCTAAAACAACAACTTAATCAGGTCTCTTCGATACGGATGGAAAAGCACCGTAGTGATAGTGTTGGCCCTAACGATGTGTGTTTCACTTTGCTTGATGATTATTTGCATGTAGTGGATACCGCTATTTGGCTGGCGGGAGGCCATGCATCGTTAGTAAGTGGTAGTATTAGTACGACAGCGAATCGAGAGTTATTTTACGCTGAGCATCATCTTAATGCTAATCAATGCTGGATAACGACATCAATGCATCGTCGTGCAGGAAGTCAACAAGAGCAAGTCTCGGCCATCTGTGATGGTAGTGTTTATCAAGTGACAAATATGAATCATTGGGTCAGCGAAAATCAACAAGGTGTGATACAAAAACAGCCTTCTAATTGGGACTCGATATTAGTACAGCGTGGCTTTGATGGCGCGATCCGTCACTTTATTGAGGCAGTAAGCCATAATACGCCACCGGATATTAGTGGAGAGCAAGCCATATATGCGCAACAAATGATTGAAAAAATGTGGTCTATGGCTGAGTCGCGTTTGAGATAAGCGGAAGGGATTAACCGCAAACAGTTATATGATAATTGCGCTATAAAAATTATTCCGTTTAGGTTTTTCAGCGCATGATGTTGGAGAAGGACGTTATTACTCAGTTCTTGGATCCTAAAAATACATTCGTTGGATTAACAATTACACGATGGCTAAAAGAATAATCGTTAATCATTTGTGGCGGTAGATCTCATTTATCTTGTTGTTTTAGAGACATTCTTGAGTATTCGATTATAATTTTACCGTTAACTTAAATTTTATTTTCTATCAGGAGGGGTATATGTATAAAACGATTCTGGTTCCTATAGATCTCACCGAAGATGAACTAACAAGTAAAGCTGTTCGTCATGCGGTTAATTTAGCCAAACAATCAGGTGCAAAAATTCACTTGATTCATGTATTGCCAATTTCTTCTGCGATTATTAATGCATACGCGCTGGGTTATATGGAAATAAAAGACCGAGCAACGGTTAAAGCAGAAGAAGATATGAAAATGTTAATGGACTCCATTGATTTACCTATTGCCGATGTCAGCTATACCATTACGTTTGGCTCACCTCGTGATGAAGTCATTAATACAGCGAAAGATATTAATGCAGATATTATTGTCATCGGTTCGCGCCGTCCTAATATATCCACTCACCTCTTAGGTTCAACAGCCGCAGGAATTGTTCGTTACGCAGAAACTTCTGTATTGGTTGTCCGTTAATATTGACCGTGAGCCTATGCTAATGCTTAGGCTCATGGAATTGTTCACTAGGCTTTCTTTTTATTTTATTCATCGTTAAATGATGATTTACGATTAGATTCGTATTTTACTGTTATTCACCTAATGCATTGAATGTTATAGTTCAACCTGATTATTGTTATTCTATCGGGATGGTAAACGTATTTATGGAAAAGTTTTCTCAAGAAGTGCTGAGAATTGAGCATTTCGTATTAAGGGTATTACGATTCTATTTTATATCATTACTGGTTTTTTTCCTTGGGCTATTACCGGGTATTCTTGGTTTTTATGTTATTGAAGGGCATTCGTTAATGGAGTCGATGCTTAACGCATTATCGATGTTAAGTGGTCAATCAATAGAACCAGCGCCAATAACTCAAGGTGGACGATTTTTTATTGCTATTTATGGCTTATTTTTACAGAGTGTGTTCATTATCAGTATTGGTTTAATTGTCACGCCTTTTTTACACCGTATTTTGCATAAATGGCATTTAGAAGATAACTAGTGTCTTGATAAAATTGTGAACTCGATTTTACAAATAGTCTGGTAGCTCACGGCAGTTTGATTTTATTAATACTATACTTTTAGTGAACAAAAATGATAAGCATCCAACAGTGTCTCCTTGTTATCAGAACTTAGTCATAAATGGTTTAAGTGACTGATAACAAAATATAAATAATTAATGGGGGTATCGCATGTATAGTAAAATTTTGGTTCCTGTAGATATTTCTGAGGATATTCTGACAGATAAGGCATTAAAACATGCAATTTATTTGGCAAAAGTGTCAGGAGCAAAAATACATCTTTTTCACTCAGTTCCCGATGTATCAAGATTTTCGATGAGCTATAGCTATCATTATGATCTTTTATCTTCATTCGCCAAAAAAGCGGTTGAACGCTCAGAAGAGCAGTTAAAAGAAATTATCGCTAAGATCGATTATCCGCATGAAGATATCTCTTATAAAGTGGCTTTTGGATCGCCGCGCGATAAAGTACTCGCGGAAGCAGAAGAAATTGGCGCTGACTTAATTGTTATTGGCTCACGTAACCCTAGTATTTCAACACATTTATTAGGCTCAAATGCTTCAGGTATTGTTTCTTATGCGACAATCTCTGTGTTAGTCGTGAGATAATATTATTAAGGGTAAGACCAGTATGATACTGGTCTTACCCAAGTTAAGTTAATGTAATGGCATATTGAGAGATAATATATTGTTACGTTAACTCGAAGGGCATTTATCCCCATATAAGTGAAGTGCTATGGGTATAAAAATAAAACGATTATTTACCTTCTACGGCTTCTTTCGCTTTTTTGATTGCTTCAATACCTTGTTGACAAGCTTGTTCTTGAGCTTCTTCAGGGTAATCAGCAAGTGCTTTTTTGGCATCTTCTAATTGCTGTTTCATTTCAGAAATTCTTTCTTTCACATTAGGATCACTTTTGTACTGCTCTTCCGCCTGTTTAACAAGCGTATTCATTTCTTGAAAATAAGTATCACAATTTTTTCCTGCATTCGCGCTAAATGCAGTTAATGCCGTCAATATCCCGAAAACAACTGGAAGTAATTTTTTCATAATTTATTCGCTTTTTTGATGTAACAATAAGCCGAGAATAGCATCCCATATTCAAAAAGACACCTCCTCCATCAATCAATATTTTCAGCAGAAGGTGTTTTTTAAGCATATTAGGAATAATCTGTAATATTGGCATTATCAAGATAGCATAAATTGCATAAATATTAATGAGAATCATTATTGACTCACTGAACTTTAAAAGTGTACAGTTAAGTACATTTTTAGTCATGAAGGAAATAAGGTATGCAGAATAAAATAGTGATTGATACGACGGAATGGCCTGTTTGTGTCATAAAATCATTCCCTGAAACAGTGGATGAGACTCGTTTATGGCTAGAGGAGATGGATCTCTTATTAGCAAAAAGAATGCAATTTGCGTTAGTTTATCCACCCGTTAAACAGAAAAAAGGGAAAGCTTCAGATGAGCATATCGCCGCGATGAAATATGTCCGCCGTTGGTTAAAGCATGCGAGAGAACCCATGTTAGAACATTGCCGAGCCATGATTGTGACATTACAACCTGATGCAAGTGATAAAGAAGATATGGAACAAATGGCGCCGTTACTTTCTGCTTTATATGGACCTGAAGTATTGATTGAAAATGACACCGCCGCAGCAAAACGACGTGCTACGGCATTGGTCGCATCATGACAGGTTATTGGCTAATTTTTCGAATATAACTGGCGATGATATCTACGGAAAGCGTAATTTGCTTGGAGATAAATTCATCGCTAGGTTTAAAGTTAGAGACACAGAAAGTTTTAATAAAAACATCGGCTTTTAACATTTCTAAAAATCGAGATGAGATGCTTAATAATGTTTGTTCATCGACTTTGACTTCAGGTAGGCTGAGCAGCTTTTCAGTTAATAGCCGATAGCTACGAACAGGGCCCTGTTCGAAAAAAGCATGGCTAATTTCAGGGAAACGATTATATTCTCCGAGGATTAACCGATATAAACCAATAGATTGTGGCTTGATCACATTTAATAAAAAGCGAGCGCCATAAAAAGATAAAATGGATTCAATAGTCTGTTTTGTCGGTGTGCTGTCATCATCATCGGTGAAAATATCATCAATCATAGACTCAATAACGGCAGCAAATAATCCTTCTTTATCCCCGAAGTTTTTATATAAAGTCGACCGAGAACCTCCCGCACGCTCAATTATCATATCAAGCGTTGTTCCTTCAAACCCATATTGAATAAAAATATCAGAGGCTGCACTGATTAATGCTTTATTACGGCGCTGTCCTTTAGGGGTTTTGGCAGGAAATGGGCTATTCATGCAATGTTTATCCTAGAATTATGATTTTTTACGATTAATTTTAACTATTCTTAACACGAAAGATGCAGCTAGTGCTGACTAATCATGCTTTAACCTGAAAGAGATCATGATTCAGGCTATTATTTCTCTTTATGATATTGTCAAAGATTATCATGTTTAAATAATTATCTGAATAATGGCGCTGTATTTGAGGGGAAGGGGAATGAAAGGATATGCAAGTGATGAGTGGCAGGGGGAGCATGCCGTATCTGAGATGCAAAGAGAAATCACACGATTGTGTATGCAGTGTGGCCTGCTATTGCTTCAGCATGGTGCCGAAAGCATGTTGGTCGAACAGTTAACAACTCGTTTAGGTATCGCTCTAGGCGCAGATCAAGTTGATAGTGCTATTTCTTCAAATTCATTGGTTTTGACAACCATCATTAACGACCATTGTTTAACTTCTACTCGACGTATTATTGACCGTGGAATTAATATGCATGTCGTCACGGAAGTACAGCATGCCGTGATATTAGTTGAGCATCATTTACTCGATCGTAAACATCTACAGAAAAAGTTATCTTCTATAAAACCGCTACGCTATCCACGTTGGATAATGGTTTTAATGGTGGCACTATCTTGCGCCTGTTTTAGTAAATTAAACGGTGGGGGATGGGATGGTTCACTAGTGACCTTTATTGCGAGTGGCTGCGCCATGTATATTCGGCAGGTACTCACTTCTCGACAAATGAATCCATTAATTAATTTTTGTATTACTGCTTTTATCGCCACTTCCGTGTCAGGCTTATTACTTAAAATGCCTTATTTTGCACCGACGGCAAGTATTTCTATGGCAGCAAGCGTATTGTTATTAGTACCTGGTTTTCCATTAATTAATGCGGTAGCAGATATGTTTAAAGGACATGTTAATACCGGACTCGCTCGATGGACGATGGCCAGTTTATTGACGCTTGCGACCTGTATAGGTGTTGTTATTGCAATGGCTGTGTGGAATTTAAGGGAATGGGCATGAGTTTTTTATTCGCACTCTTAGAAGATATGTTGCTTGCGGCAATTCCAGCGGTTGGCTTTGCAATGGTATTTAATGTGCCGGTTAAGGCATTAAAATATTGTGCCTTGCTCGGGGCTATTGGCCATGGTTCCCGTATGACCATGATGACGTTAGGTCTCAATATTGAATGGGCAAGTTTTATTGCTGCTATTCTTGTTGGGGCGATTGGGATCCAATGGTCAAGAACGTGGCTTGCACACCCTAAAGTATTTACTGTGGCAGCAGTTATTCCCATGTTTCCTGGCATTAGTGCTTATACAGCCATGATCTCTGTTGTAAAGATTTCTCATTTAGGCTACACCCCCGAATTATTTGAAACATTGGTCACTAACTTTTTAAGAGCTTCATTTATTGTTGGCGCTCTATCAATCGGATTATCCCTTCCTGGTTTATGGTTATATCGTAAGCGCCCGAGTGTATAACATTGAATAGAAACCTTTGGCAAATATAATATTGCTGAAGGATTCTATTATCTTCGTTTTTATAAAAATATTGCAATTGATAAAATAGATGTTAAAGCTATTTAATTAGCTTTTATTATTAAATATTCGATTAATTAATAGACAGACACTACCGACGATTAAGATAATTGTGATTATCAAATTGCTTTAATATCAGTATATGATGCCCTATTGGGAGTATTCTTTAATTGTAAAATAGTGTGCCTCTAATATTCATTCACGACAAAAAAGCTTATATTTAGCTAACTGAAGCTGCGTTCAGAAAATATGCAGTATATTACGGGATGCAGTAAAGCATCTATGTTAATCGTTTAATCTTAAACCATCAGTGGTGTTATTTTGAGTAGAACAGATGTTTTTTGGTGCCCAAAATGGGTGCTATCATTTTTATTATTGTTATTTACATTCCCACTTATCGCAGCTCCAGCTACATTTGATGAAGCAAAAGTCTTAAGTAAAACCAAAGTGTATATGGATCAAAACCATCAAGGAGAGGGAACGCTATATTGTGGATGTGAATGGAACTGGGCAGGAAAAAGTGGGGGGGTAGTCGATTTAGCCTCATGTGGTTATCAAGTGCGCAAACAACAAAATCGAGCGCAACGCATCGAATGGGAGCATATTGTTCCAGCATGGGTTTTTGGTCATCAAAGACAATGTTGGCAAAATGGTGGGCGTAAAAATTGTGTGTCAACAGATGCTATTTTTCGCAAAATGGAAGCGGATATGCATAACTTAGCACCATCAATAGGTGAAGTTAATGGTGACCGTAGTAATTATAGTTATGCTCAGCTACCCGCAAATGCCGCGTATGTTTATGGACAGTGTCGTAGTCGGGTGGATTTTCAACAGCGCGTTTTTGAACCTCGTAATGAAGTCAAAGGGCAAGTTGCACGTGTCTATTTTTATATGCACGATCGCTATAATCTTTCCATGTCTCGTCAGCAGCAGCAATTATTGATGGCTTGGGATAAACAATATCCACCGAGCCAATGGGAAAAACAACGTGACCAACGTATTGCCGCAGTGATGGGACACCATAATCCATTCGTGACAGGAGAAATGAAATGGGAATTAGGGCATAAAAATAGCGGGCAAGGGATAAAGACACCCGAAAAGGCGTCATCACAACCAATGACAAAGGCATTAAAAGCGGAAACGCCTAAAGCCACGACGCAGGTAAAAGGAAATCGTAATTCGCATAAATACCATTTGTCACATTGTTCTGGTTTTAAAACCACGGCAGATAAAAATGCGGTAATGTTTGCTGATGAATCTGCGGCACAAGCTGCGGGATATGAATTAGCAGGTAACTGCAAACCTTAACGTCATCAGGTAAAGGGCATTTTAGTTTTATCTTCTCAGTAAAGGATCCCCCAATTATATTGGTTGGGGGATTTTTACGTTTATTGTGCAGTCACTATCTTGCCATTGATGACATTAAATTTTTGGATTAACTGGCCATTCTCATCAAATTCTGAAATAGTGCCTTGAGGTTCACCATTTTTAAATACACCAGAAGCCTGAAGTTTGTTGCTTTTGGTATCATGATAAACTTTAAATGGACCCGTTAATTTCCCATTGCTTGCGGTCATTTCGAGATCTTTACGCCCATCTTCATGATATATTTTCACCAGTCCATTGACCTGACAATTTTGAATTGGCGTATACATTTTCGTTTTGCCATTTTCATAGAAGTATTCAAGATAACGATCTAAACAACCATTCTTCACCCAGCTTTTTGACTCTAATTGACCATTATCATAGTGGAACTCATAAGGGCCATTCGGTGTACCTTTAGGTACTTGAGTTGAAGGGAATTCGTAGCCTTTAAGCTCATTGAGAGCATTCAAATCTGATTGAGAGGAGGTTGGTGTGAGTAGCTGACAACCCGAAATAAGCAAAGCGAATGAAAAGGATAATGTTGGTTTTAATAGATTTAGCTTTAGCATAATATCCCTATTGATAGAGGTATGAAATTTTACTTAAGTAGTAATAAATAATGTTTTTTCCAATAAGTATCAATAAACTATAGTCATAATAAGCCAGATATCAGTCAGAATTTTCTTAAGCTAGACTAAAACACAAATTAAATACGCAGTGAGAAAAATGTTAATTTATTGTTGCATACAACGTGAAGGCAGAGTTATAGTCTGGTAATAGGAATAAGCGTAACTCAATAATAGCCAAAGCATTTAAGTTTTATCGATTTTGTCATAATAGTGTCATAGAAATTCATTAGTTTACGGGTATAACCTAGCAGGGAGGAACTAATGGGAACTAAGTCTTTGTTTGTATGCGCACAAGACCGGTTACTACTCCATCATGTTGTTGTCATGGTGAGATAAGTAACCGGTTTTTTTATTGCATGTTCAACCAACATGAGCTTGAAGGGAGCTCCTCTCTGTTCTGAATAGTCCGTCATTTGAATTGACTTTAACGATACCTGGAAGGGTTAATACTATGAGTAGACAGAAAGCTGCAACAAAGACGCGCCGTGAAATGAAACGTTCATTACGTAAAGAACGCGCTGGTCGTTACGAAATGGCAAGTGTATCCTCTTTTGCTGATTTTACTGGGATTGAGCCAATCGGCATGGCAAAAGAACGACGTGATATGTCGACAATTACCCCACGTAATGATGCTCAAAAGCTCTATATTAATTCCATTAAACATAAACAGTTAATTTTCGCTAATGGCGAAGCTGGCTGCGGTAAAACTTATATTAGTACCGCATTGGCGGCTGACGCGTTAATTAATAAAGATATCAATAAAATTATTGTCACACGACCTGTTTTACAAGCAGAGGAAGACCTAGGCTTTCTGCCCGGAGATATGGCTGACAAATTTGCGCCATATTTCCGTCCTGTCTATGACGTATTAGTGAAAAGGCTTGGCAGCTCCTTTTTACAATACTGTTTACGGCCTGAAATTGCGAAAGTTGAAATTGCGCCATTTGCTTACATGCGTGGTCGTACGTTTGAAAATGCCATTGTGATTTTAGATGAAGCGCAAAATGTCACCGTTAGTCAAATGAAGATGTTTTTGACGCGGCTGGGGGAAAATGTCACCGTAATTGTGAATGGTGATGTGACTCAGTGTGATTTACCTGAAGGGGTCATATCGGGGTTGGCCGATGCATTGCAACGTTTTAGCAGCGATGAAATGGTCTCGATGGTGAATTTTTCAGTTGATGATTGTGTTCGTTCGACACTGTGTCATCGTGCATTATTAGCTTATAGCCATTAATAGCTTGTTAAGCCCCAGCGGCGAATTAGCTCGCTGGGGCTATTTAAAGTATTAATGCCAATTAGTGGTGTAGCATTTCATGAACAATTTGTTCATCATTTAGCGAATATGGGTAATAAGTCGGCCAGTTATCCATTTGTTGTAATAATTTTTCATGGGATTCATTCCCCATATAAAGATGGAAATGACCTGAAGGTTGCGGTTCTATAATATGGTCACTAAATTGAATATATTTAGGGGCTTTCGATGCCGCATCTTGGCATTCAAATAAATAGCGAACGCCTTTCTTACCTGATGCATACTGTAAGATCTTAAATCCTGAATAATGATATTCGCAGCGGCTGACATGACCATTTTGGCTAAACTCAATGATATTGTTTTCAATACTAATATTATTGACGTCTGTTTTATAACCTTTTTTATAATAATCGCGATATTCTTCAATCGTTTTATCTTTATTGGTTTTTGCTTTATGTTCTAAAACAGGATCTAATTTCCCTGACAATAACAGCGGGTTAATAGATTCCCATATCCCATCCCAATCACTGAGTTTTCTATCTTTGACATCTGCATCATCAAAAAAGCCTTTGCTGGCTTGTTTGGCTTTTTCTGACTGAGGATGTGCATGGCTGTGGGCTAGAGCATTAACACTCATCAATAGTGAGCTGAGACTCAGAGCAATAGCAATAAAGGGGTTGTTAATCATTGAAATGTTCCCATAGTCATAAATGAATTTCATTATGTTATAACATAACATTTGTTAGGTGCAAAAATTTATTTTTAAATTTGAATAAATAGAATTTATGGGAATATGTCTAATTATTTGAAATCAAAGGAAAAGAGTGCAATAAATCTTTTCCTTTGATAATTGATAAATGAGTCATTGATTATCTAGGTTTGCTTTCTTGTTGTTTTTTATAAATGTCCTGATTTTTTTTGATCGTATTTAGCACGCTATCTTCATATGGGTCGCTCTTTACTTGAACCTCTTTTTTATCATCAGGGGAGGGGGTTGAGCATCCTGAAAGGACGACTATCAAAGCGGTTAATAATCCTATACGCATAAGAACTCCTTCTTAAAGTTAAGCAAATACAATAGATCACATGATAATAATTGAAAAGTGAGTGACAGAATAAAGCACATATTGACACGCATTGCGTTATAGAAAAAGTGATGGTAATAACCATCACTTTCATGTTATTCGCTATTGTTACTTCTTAATCGTCAGGGTTATCCATGACGTGATGTCTTTCTTGATGATAACCTTCCTCATCATAGCCATAACGCCAATAAGGAATAGCATAAATGCTTTCACGACCAAAGCCTTTATCACGACGTACAAAACGGCGCAAATCGCGAATTATTTGGTCTTCGCCAGCGATCCAAAATGAAGCATCTTCAGAGGGAATATCCCAAGATTTGAAGGTATTGATTAATTCTTCAGTTTTGTTGATGCCGCCACAAACCCATATCACCTCAATCCCTGCTGGTTTGATTAATTCACGCATATCGTCTGGGTGGTCTAAACGTAAAACCACTTTACCGGTTGCTTTTGCATGCATTTTTTCCAGTAAGGCTGCAATGGCGGGCAAGGAGCTAGAGTCTCCAGCCATAAAATAATGCTGGCTATGCGGTAATAATGGGTCTGGACCACCTGGGTTGGTTATTCCCATCCAGTTACCTTCTACAGCATCACGAGCGAACAAGTAAGCAGGACCTTCATTACCGTCATGCATGGCGAACTCAATATCTATTTCTTTCACTTCCGGACGGATCGCACGCACCGTGTAGGTACGAACAAACGGACGTGGCTTATCGGTAGGCCAACTACGGCCATGTTCACTGAGGATAGGTAATGCAGGCTGGCTTTTTAAATCGGGGGCAAGGAAAATTTTAATATGGCCACCTTCACATTGGGTTGGATAGTCACCAAGCCGTTCGCCAGTGAAAGTGATACTACGAATTGAAGGGCTAATATCGGTAACAGATTTGACCTGAATCAGCTGTGGTGGCGCCGGGCGGTAAATATTTTTTTCGACTGGTTTGTCATTTGCCACAGGCGGTCTCCTTTTATTAATGATAATGATAAAATTATTATTTGGGAATTGTTATCATTATCATATCATGCTTTTCTTGAATATAAATCACCGAAAACCAAACATTTTTAGAGTAAAAAAATGCCGTATTTGACACAATACGGCATTCCAAACAACGAAATTTATTTCACTTTCATTCCCGCGGCGGTCATTAATAGCCTAAATAGGGATGAGAAGGCAAATAACGCTAGGACACTCCCAAACCAAATTATTGCCATCCAACCTATTTTTTTCCACCATGGCGATGAAACAGTGTGATTAGTGGTAGCCTTGGTCTGGGGTAATTTTTCCTCTGAAGACATAGTAACTCCAATAGGTGTAAACCAAAATAATAGGGATAATAAACAGTGCGCCAACCAGCATGAAGCCTAAACTTTCCATTGGTCCTGCGGCATCACGGAAGCTAATCGCAGGTGGGATCAGGTTTGGCCAGATACTGATGCCTAAACCAGTAAAGCCAAGGAAAATCAATGTTAAGGCCGCTAAAAAAGGCACGCTGTCTGACCGTTTGCGTTTGGCACTGATTAACATGATATAGACACAACCAAGGACTAATAACGGTACTGGTAGGAAGAAGAATAGGTTTGGAAGGCTAAACCAGCGCTGATAAATAGCCTCATTAAGGACAGGCGTCCATGCACTAATGACCGCGATCACGGCAAGCATTAATAACGTTAATGGGCGTAATAAACGGTACATTGTTTGTCGTAAGTGTCCTTCGGTTTTCATAATCAGCCAGCCACAAGCGAGTAGGGCATAAGCAATAACTAAGCCGAAACCACAGAATAATGGGAATGGTGAGAACCAATCAAAATAGCCTCCCATGTAAACACGGTTTTCGACATGGAAACCTTGAATAAAGGCACCAACAACAACACCTTGTACAAAAGTGGCAAAGATAGAACCCCAGATAAAGGCATGATCCCAATGCTTGCGGTGTGATTCATCGGCTCGGAAACGAAACTCAAAAGCAACCCCTCGGAAAATCAAGGCCAATAGCATAAAGGTGAGAGGAATCGATAGCGCATCCAGTACAATGGCATAGGCGAGGGGGAAGGCACCAAATAAACCCGCACCACCTAATACTAGCCATGTTTCATTGCCATCCCACACAGGCGCGACACTGTTCATCATCAAGTCGCGATCTTGGCTATCTTTCAGGGCTGGGTATAAGATACCAATCCCTAAATCGAAACCATCCATAACAATGTACATCAAAATACTGAATACAATGATGACAAACCAAATAAGTGGTAAATCAATGCCCATGAGTTGTATCCTCCTGGATCCCTTTGCGAATTAATTTCATCATGTACATATAGCCAATACCAAAAACACTACCGTAAACAATAAAGAATGCTAATAGACTGATACTCATATGCATTTCGCCATGAGCACTGACCGCATCGGATGTCCTTTGTAATCCATAGACGACCCAAGGCTGACGTCCTATCTCTGTGGTAAACCAACCGGCTAAAATAGCGATCAAACCAGAGGGTGCCATGACAAACATAAAACGTAAGAAGGTTTTTGATTCATAAAGATTTTTACGGTAGCGCAACCATAATCCCCAAACGCCAGCGGCGATCATCAATAAACCCAGCCCAACCATGACACGAAATGACCAGAACACCATAAACACATTCGGTCTATCTTCGGGTGGATAATCTTTTAACGCGGGAACTTGCTTATCCAAGCTGTGTGTCAAAATGATGCTCGCAAGATAGGGAATTTCGAGCGCATATTCAGTTTTCTCTTTTTCCATATTAGGAATACCGAACAGGATCAATGGGGTAGCTTCACCGGGTTTATTCTCCCAATGTCCTTCCATCGCGGCGACTTTAACGGGTTGATGTTTCAATGTATTTAATCCATGAGCATCACCAATAAGCGCTTGAAGAGGTGCTAAAATTAAGATTAACCATAGTGACATGGAAAACATTTTCTTCATGGCGGAAGAGCGATTGCCTTTAAGCAGGTGCCATGCCGCTGACGCCCCTATGAAAAATGCCGCCGCGAGGAAGGCCGCCGTTGTCATATGCAATAAGCGATAAGGGAAAGAGGGATTGAAAATAACGGCTAACCAATCAACGGGGACGATACGGTTATCAACAATTTCAAATCCTTGTGGCGTTTGCATAAAGCTGTTGGATGCAAGGATCCAAAAAGTTGAGATAATCGTCCCGAGAGCAACCATACAGGTCGCAAAGAAATGTAATTTTTCCCCAACACGGTTCATGCCGAATAACATGACACCGAGAAATCCTGCCTCAAGAAAAAAGGCAGTAAGTACTTCGTATGTTAATAAAGGTCCAGTCACACTACCGGCAAAATCGGAAAAAAAGCTCCAGTTAGTGCCGAATTGGTATGCCATTACCAAACCAGACACCACTCCCATACCGAAATTGACCGCAAAAACTTTCGACCAGAAATGAAATAATTTTATATAGTCCTTATCCCGAGTTTTCAGCCATAAGCCTTCGAGTACCGCAAGGAAACTCGCGAGCCCAATGGTGATCGCTGGGAAAATAATATGGAACGAGACTGTAAACGCAAATTGAATACGAGCCAGTTCCAGCGCAGTTAGTCCAAACATATTGACCCCTGATTGGAATTGATAATGCGCACGCTGCATGTTTGATATTCAGCCAACAATAACGGTGCTATCCATAGCAAAATTACCGATTAAAACTGTTGGTTTGTGACAAATCGCAAACCTATCGAAAAATGCATTGTGCTTATAGTGAAAAAAGTCAGGTAAATGTATGGATAAGTAGAACATGAGACGATAAACTATAATAGTAACAATTTTTTAGTTATTAACTATAACAGTTGAGGCGGGTATGACGCGATACGAACAACTGGCTGCACAAATACGCCAACAGATTGAAGATAATATCTGGCAAGTTGGTGATAGGTTACCGTCACTTAGGGAAAGTGTAAAACAGTCTGGATTGAGCTTGATGACAGTAGTGCAAGCTTATCAATTACTTGAAAGCCAAGGTTGGATAGCCGCACGGCCACAATCGGGATATTATGTTGCCCGCAGAAATACCAATTTCGCTGCGGCAAAAGGCGGTAAAGGACTACATCTTAATGAAAATGTAGAAATCAATGCGTCGATTTTTGGTGTCCTACAAGCTTGTAAGGATCCTGATATTGTTCCATTTGGTTCGGCTTTCCCTGAACCCGCACTACTTGATGAGCCTAAACTAGGAAAAACACTAGCCTCAGTAGCTCGTCGTTTAGCAAGATTTAATACAACAGCCAATTTACCGCCGGGTAATGAACAATTACGACGAAATATTGCTCAGCGATACGCTAGCCAAGGGATCCACGTGGCTCCCGATGAGATAGTGATCACCGCAGGAGCGATGGAATCGTTAGTGCTGAGTTTACAGTCAGTGACCCAACCTGGTGATTGGGTTGTTATTGAATCACCGGCCTTTTATGGTTCATTGCAAGCGATTGAGCGCCTCAAATTAAAAGCAATCGCAATTAAAACAGATCCTTTGTTTGGTATTGATTTGGATGCGCTGGAAGATATTGCGGCAAAATATCCAATCAAAGCGTGTTGGCTCATGACTCATTATCAGAACCCGTTAGGAGGCACAATGCCACCTGCCAATAAAAAAAGGCTGGTGGAGATCCTCAACAAGAATCAAATTGTTCTCATTGAAGATGATGTGTATGGCGAGCTTTATTTTGGTAATCAACAACCAATACCCGCTAAAGCCCTCGATGTGAAAGGCAATTTTTTTCATTGTTCGTCATTTTCAAAATGTTTAGCACCAGGCTACCGTGTCGGTTGGGTGGCTGCCGGTAAGCATGCGAGCAAGATTCAACATTTACAAATGATGAGTACAGTATCTGCCAGTGTGCCAACCCAGCTTGCCATTGCGGAATACCTTACTCAAGGTGGATATGACAATCATTTACGTAAGCTACGGCAAACGATGGAGCAACGCCAACATCAAATGTTAGGCGCTATAGCGCAATATATGCCATCCTCAGTCAAAGTGAATACACCAAAAGGTGGCTATTTCTTATGGTTAGAATTTGAACCTCCATTTAATGCGATACACCTTTATCAGCTCGCACTTAAAGAGGGAATCAGTATTGCTCCAGGCAGCATGTTCTCAACCAGTGATCAGTTCAATCATGCATTTAGATTAAATGCGTCATTCACTTGGAATGAGCAGTTGGAACAGGCAATGAAAACTCTGGGTCGTTTATGCCATTCGTTGATTGCTGAGAAACGCGGCTAGTCACACTTTACATGTAGGAACATTGCCTTGGGCGGTTAACTTTGCCACTCTTAATACGAGAAACGAAAGTTAATGGACAGCGATTGCTCGGGGGAATGTATGAAAATTAAATGTTTTGATGCGACTGAGTTACCGATCGAAGAATGGCAAGAGAGTTATGGTACTAATGCCGAAATTTTTTGTTGGCCTGTCGCATCTGACTTCTCACTACGAGCAAGTCTTTCGCAGGTTAGCGATTCGAATTATTTAAAGCAATACACAAAAGGGAAACGTCTTTGTGTTTCTCTTGATAACGGCAATTTGTCGATTGTTGATTGTCAACAACAGAGGCATTCAATGGCCAAAATTGGCGATACTTTTTATGCTCCTGCCCAGCAGCTTGCCAAGCTTGAATTACAAGGTTCATCTGTTCGCTTACTCAATCTTTTATTTAATCCTGAACGCTGGTCGGTGACGAGTCAAATTATTACTCAGGAACATCGTTTACCAATAGGACAGGCTGGCATGGTATATGTATTAGCGGGTGAATGGGATGTGTTTGGTGCGAATTGTAATAGCATGAAAGTAAACCAAGGAGGGTGGTGGTTGCCCGATATTGGTGAAGGGCATCTGACTCCCAGCGAGGCGGGTAGCAAATTAATATGGCTTGATATCACCGCATATTCGGTTAATAAGCTATAAGTAGAGGGGAAAATATCTACTTTCCAATAATGGTTTTCTCATCATATTAAAACGTTTTTATGCTCTTAAGTTAGTTTTCAAATAACGCATTGTTTAGCGGATTATTTAAACAACGCGTTATTTAAATAATACTCTATAAATACGCATTATTTAGCTGACATATTGGCATCGATAACCTGATAGAATGCATTAGAGGTATCAGCAATAGTCCAAACACCGAGAATAACCTGATACCCCGTGCGTTCTGGAATATTACAGTCTATTTTCACTCTATTTATTGGGATATTCCCATTATCATATTGTTCACAAAATGGTTTTAGATCAAAATCAGCACGCGTTAAAGGTTTATTTTGTTGCCAATCTGGCTTAGTGATAAAAAATTGCCATGATGTGGTTCTGTGTGGCGCGGTTAATGACCAAGAAAATATATTTCTTCCACTACGGATATCGACTTTATGCCAACGCTGAGCAGTTTGTTCATTTAATGTAGAAAAATTCGCATTGCCACCACTGGCGATTTCCCCATCTCTAGGGCCACTATCTGGAAACCCTTTTGCTCCTTCAACCGACTGAGGTTCATACTGGACGGCGCCACACATTTTATTGAGATTATTCCCCATTGATGAACAGAGATATGCTCGGCTGGGTGGATTATCAATATAACCGTGGCGGGAGGTCGTATCATAAGCTAATGTGGTTGTTGAGATAGATAACACCGATAGAGTGATAAATGTCTTTTTCATCAGAAGTGCCCTTATATTATATATTTATCAAAAAATATTTTAAAAGTGATTAAGAACGATGAGGTCAGCGCCTCTCTATGGTTTTTTACTATTTTAAAATAGTAAAATATCATTACTTATATTGGTCTTGATTCAAGTAGCAATATAAATAGCAATATTGTTTTAAATAAAAAACAAATTAATGGTTTTTTGAAAAATGAATAAGTAGTTATAATTTTAGGTTAATCATGTTTTCTCAAAAATCACTATACGGTTTGTGTTATTATGTTCCGAACCCTGATTGATGGCGATATTCGTTTTTTAACTTGTTGAGCAGTGGAAAAACAATTACAGATAATCAATCGATTGTCTATTAATTAATTTATCCACTCTCTCCATTATATTCTGTAAACTGAGATATATATCAACAGGTTCAGATAAGTAAAACTGCCAATAGTTTAAAATGTCATAAATAAATTTTCTAAAAATCACTTAAACTCAAAAACAGCTGAAAGCTCTCCACTTGGAATACTAAATCATCAGTTTAAAATACACATCGTTAGATGATTTAAGACATTCATTACAGTAAACCCCATGCCTTTTCAAAAATTAATTCATCATAAGGTTGTGAGTTGTTTTCATACTTAATGATTGACGTCGAAAGATTGATTAAAATGGTTTTGTTTTCAAGGTTAATAAACGTATCAGGGGACACATTTAAACTTTGAGCAACATAATGAATATAATCATCTGTATTATTTTCATCGGGTGGTGCCCATCGTGTGATTAATTGCGATACGGTTTGTAGTGAGTATCTACGTTGATAGGTACGAAGTAAGGCGAATAATGCCCGAACACCATATTCCGGAGATTCAAAACGACAAAATTTATCTTCAATAGAACTATCATGTGGTAGCTGTCCTTTCCAATAATGAGCCTCATTGTAATTGATATTACCAGGGTTATTATTTCGTACACCTCGAGACATTTTTTTCATTTTTAACTTACTCCAAATTGCGAAAAAATTAATACAGTTAGATTTAGAATTAAATTTTCATTAAAGTAATGATTGACAATGTTTAAAAAGATATTGTCTTAATAATAGAGGCCGCTTAAATGTCGAAACACACGAGTCTTATGTAGTGTTTTATTTGACTTTTGGGTTAAATTAGCTCGCTGCCATTGAATAAAGTACATTCGGTTTTTAAAGTTAATCATATGTTCGTTTTATTTCTTCTTCTATTTTTGATGACGAATTTTATCTATAAAATAAATCTGTGTTGGCGCGAAAATTAATGAAATATAAAGCTCAATGAGCAAAGGGTAATTGCTCATTGAGCAATATGACAGTAGATAGATTAATATAATAAACTCATAATTAAATATGTATGAGGTCATATTAGTTATTTATTAAAGCATAAATAAAAATTAACCTGTACATTATAAATAAATTACTGAGTTATTGTCTTTTGTTGGTAGGTCATTACCATTCTCATCTGTCGCACCCGTATCATCAATAGGGTTACCTGCACTCGCAATTCTAAATGTATTACCTGTTGAGTTTTCAATTTGGAGAACATTAACATAAGCCATAGCAGTGACTTCGACATTAGGATATAAACCTGTCACGTTCATATCAATAGTCACTCGACCAGTCACTTTCTGAGAGTTCTGTAATTGTTCGAGCACCTCATGAATTTCTTCCTTATGAACTTCAGCATTAACGCTAAGCCCAATCCATGTAAAGAAGCCTGAAACGCCGCCACCAAACTTATACTCATTGAGTAATTTATTGTAGGTTGACGAAGACTCTAGACTTATAATATCAAAAGTCATATCACCTTTAAGTTTAACTGTTGCACCTAGACCTGATACCGCACCAGTAATCCCCGTCAGCATACCTTTCTTTTGTGAGATTTGCCAAGACTCGCCATTATTATTACTTGCAAATGCAATGCTGCTATTTTCAATAAATGTTGTACTCATTTTAATACCCCTTACTTTTAAATAAATTAATGTTTGAGTGTTAAATAAACGGATAAGTGGTTTATGCTCATACCACTTCCTATTTAACGGTGGTCATATTATTTGATATTTTATGTTGATAATGTGATCAATAGTGGATTTTTGTATTGTTATGTAAAGTGATTTTGGTGTATTAAACTAAATAATTGTTTTTTTTGATAATTTGGATCAAAGTATTTACAAGTTGGATATTTATTTGAAAAAATGACGGTTATTTTGTTATTAGTTGGTTTTGTTTTTGGTATATCAATGAAAATAAAGATGATTTTTAAATTTCGTTATCTTGTGTTGAACTTTTTTTGTTGTTATTAACCATGTCATGCTGTTTGATTTTTATAAAAATGAAATGATATGGATACAGCATATCATGCTTATAGTTATCCATATGGCGATATGGATGCGAAGTTTTGCGAATAAGGCAATGTTTAATAAAACTGCATAGTTTTAAATAAAAACTATACAACATGACAAGTAATTGACTATTTTTTAATGATGCTAAGTTGATAGTTGTGTTTCATTTGTCTTTTTAGGGCTGACTAACATTTTTTTAAACGTCTTAACGAGGATGAATTGCTCGATTACCATTATTCTAGAAATAGTTGTTATCCTGCCAATTTAAGGATGTTTTATAAGAATAATATAAAACCATTATAAAAGGATGAATCGAATTAAAATAAAAAATTATTCATAATAATTGTATTAACGATAAATCAATCTTATAAAGGATATCTTTAATTAATGTTTTAAGGCTATTTTATTATTCAGGTGATCTCTTGATTCATTATATGAAGATTTTTTATATTAATGTGCATTACTATAAACTATATATATTATAACGTAACTATAAAGATATTCGTGTGATGATGCTATTCTTGGTTTTACATACTGTAAATGATATCTGAAAATGAAAAGGTGTAATTTAATATAAGAAAATAGCACTTCTATTCGATTTTTTATTTTTATTTGTTGGTAAGCAATGAAAATAAGAAAAAGCATTCTAATATTAAATTGATTGATAAAACCAAAAAAGGATAAAGTTATGAAAAAAACAGTTAGGTTGATTGTTAAAATAAAATTGAAACATATTTTAATTGATAATGTCTTAAGATTTAGAGTTAAAGAGGATATGATAAACGATTATCAGCTAAAGAATTATCATTTCATCCCAGCTATGCCAGATTCGTTTGTTATGAAGCTTAGTAATAATAATAACAAATTGAATACAGAAAATCTTTTAGGTATCTATTATGTTGACTTAAAAAAAGAGGTTACTGATGAACAATTGAATAAAATAATCAAAAAGCTATCATTGCTTCCTTATTTTGAATATGTTCAGAAAATATCAGAAGTACCGCCTCCAACAGTATCATTACAAACTTCTTCATATGATACGCCTGATTTTACCTATCGCCAAACTTACAAAAATGGATTTATGGGTAATTATAGCGGTATCGATATGGAATATGCATGGTCTCTCGGTATTGCAGGTCAAGGTATTAGAATTGCAGATATAGAGTGGGGTTTTAATTTTGATCATATTGATTTAAAAAGAGAGAGTTTTATTCAATTAATCCCACTGACAAGACATGAGCATGATTATCATGGAACGGGTGTTGCGGGAGTATTGTATGCAAAAGATAATGGTTTTGGTGTTACAGGTATGGTCCATGATGCCGATGTTCTATATGGTGTTACTGAATACATTAATGGTGATGGCGCTCGCCCAACCTGCATCGCGATTGGATTAGAACAATTAAGGGCGGGGGATGTTTTTTTATTCGAAATGCAGGAATATCATGGAGAACCTGCGGATTATAATAAAGCCGTTTGGGATATGATTAAAGTGGCGACCGATGCGGGTATTATTATTGTCGCGACAGCAGGTAATGGTAATTGGGATTTAGATAGCGAGCAGTTTGCCGAGTATCGAAGTTGGGGTGACAATGGCGTGATTATGGTCGGTGCGGGAACCGCAATAGGCCGTAATAGATGCAATTTTTCTAATTATGGAACAATGGTTCATGTACAAGGATGGGGCGATTGGTCTGTTGTCACAACAGGGGGCGGGAACTTATATAATGGCCTCCCTGATGGCGATAATGATTATACAAATACTTTTTCTGGTACATCTGCCGCTGGGCCAATCGTGACTTCCGCAGTTGTAGCGATTCAATCTTGGTATAAAAGAGAAACAAACAATGTTTTATATCCAGAGGAAATGCGAAATTTACTGATTGAAACGGGTCTTGCCCAAGGTAATGAAGTCCATGGTCATATCGGGCCTTTGCCTAATATTAGGAATGCAATTGAAAAGCTAGAAAAATCTATTACTTATTTTAACGTTATCAATAATGAAAATATTTACGCAAATGAAATTAATTCTTATCTTAATAATTATCAAGTAGTTATTATTAATTTTGGCAATGGCAATTGGAGTAATACAACTTATATTCCTGCGGCATCGGGATTTAATATGGGTAAACGAATCTATATTAATAATTATGCGACACTTGATGCAGAAGTCTATTTTAACTTTAGTTCAACTCCTGTTGTTTTAGAAACGAATGAATCTATTTCGTTGGTTTCTGATGGTGAAGAGTGGAATGTCAGATAATAATTCATGTAAAAAAAGATAATTTATTATCGCTTTCTATTTTAATAAATACTATTAAGCATTTAATTGTGATGAATACCTATCTCAATACTTACCAACACGGAGGGTATTGAGTTGGTATTCTTTAACTTATTTATTGACTAATGAGTATGTCAATATTTGATAATGTTATATATTAAACTTTATTTTCAATGCTCATCTTATGAGATGATTCGGGGTGTTAAATTAAGGAGATATTCTGATATTTTTATACTGCATTATGTTATGAAGTGTAAATGTAGTTATTGATAGGATAGGTCTCCATATAGTGGAGTTATGACTGCCTTACGCTGGAACATCAAAATACGAAAATAAAAGTGTTTGTCTTTAATTGAAGGTTTGAAAATCATTAATGATTTTCAATTTTGCAAAAAAGGAAGTCAGTTGTGAAAAAGCTACAAAGATTAATTGTTAAGGTGAAATCTCGCTATTTATTAATCAATGATGGATTGAGCATTAATATTAAGGATTGTATTAGAGAAGATAATCCATTAAAGAATTTATATTTTATTCCTGCTATGCCAGATTCTTTTATTAGAAATAATAATAAAAATAATAAAGTTAATACAAAAAGTTTAGTCGGTATTTACTATGCTTGCATTAAAAAAGAAATGAATGAAGAGCAACTCAATGCCACAATAAACGCGTTGTCAATGTTACCTTATTTTGACTATATCCAAAAGATACCGGAAACGTCCCCGTTGCCTCCAGCAGTTTCAATAAATAATACTTTTTGTGATTCTCCTAATTTTACGCATTACCAAGATTATAAATATGGGAATAGGGGGCATTATTATGGTATCGATATGATGTATGCGTGGTCTCTTGGTATTGCGGGCCAAGGTGTTAGGATCGCTGTTATCGATTGGGGTTTTAACTTTAACCATATTGATTTAAAAAGCGCGCGTTTTGTTGAGTTAATTCCATTATCAAAGCATGAGTTTGATTACCATGGCACGAATGTAGTCGGCGTATTATATGCAAAAAACAATGAGTCTGGAATTACAGGCATGGTCTATGATGCCGATGTTGTGTACGGTGTTACTGAATTTACAGAGGGTTACAGCACCCGGCCGACCAATATTGCGATTGGATTAGAACAATTAAGGGCTGGCGATGTTTTTTTATTCGAAATGCAGGAATATTATGGAGAGCCCGCAGATTACAATAAAGCTATTTGGGATATGATTAAAGCGGCGACCGATGCCGGTATTATCGTGGTCGCGACAGCAGGTAATGGTAATTGGGATTTAGAGAGCGAGCAGTTTGCCGAGTATCGAAGTTGGGGAGACAATGGCGTGATTATGGTGGGGGCGGGAACCAAAATAGGCCGTAATAAATGCAGTTTTTCTAATTATGGAACAAGGGTTCATGTACAAGGATGGGGTGACTGGACTGTTGTAACAACGGGGATTGGCGATCTATACGATGGTGTGCCGGCCGGTGATAATGATTATACGCATACTTTTGCGGGTACTTCATCTGCTGGCGCTATAGTGACTTCTGCGGTTGTAGCGATTCAATCTTGGTATAAAAGAGCAACAAACCATGTTTTATATCCGTTGGAAATGCGAAACTTGCTGATTGAAACGGGGCTTGCTCAAGGGAATGAAGTTCGTGGTCATATCGGTGCGTTGCCAAATATTAGAAATGCCATAGAAAAACTCAAAAGGGTCATCATTTATTTTGATATTAAAAATGATGAGGATATTTATGCGAATGATATTAAAGGATACCTGCAAGAACATGAAGTCGTTATCATCAATCTTAGCGATAGTGAATGGAGTGAATCCATTTTTATTCCAACAGCATCTTTACTTAATAAAACGAAAAGAATTTATATCAACAATAATTCTCAATATACCTCCGAAGTGTATTTGAATTTTAGTGATAATCCGCGTTTTTTGAAAAAAAACGAATCGATCTTATTAGTTTCTGATGGTCAAGAGTGGCGTAATAGATAAATAAAACATAAAAGATTGAGTTTTATTTAAGTTAATCTATCAAGAAAGAGTGACTAAACCGAACATTTTTTATTTGCTGGATAGCGGTTCTACAGTGAGACTAAGAGATAAAGGATAGGGATACAGGAAAATCGCAAAAGCAGCGCAATAATCAGTGATGAGATGTTGAGATAAAATAGTCTCTAACCTTTTATTTTACGAAATTTATATATTCGATATGTTGTGGAGTTTGCCGTATTTAAAGCATGAAATTGAGTCATTAATAGCAATAATAAAAATTGCTAATAGGCTCTATATAGGTAAATACGGGTATGAACATTGAAAAAAGCGATAAAGCGACTTGCTGAGGTGCCATTTATGTAAATTCCTCACGACATGCTAGGAAAGGGATAGTATCATGGCTATCCATTAGCTTTTTATTATACTCGGAATTTTTATTGTGACCTCATTTGCTGAACTTAACACGCTCCCTGAAGAACAACTTACCAACCTCACTGAACTAGGTTACTTAACGATGACGCCCATTCAGGAAGCGGCGTTACCCGCTATCCTGGCGGGCAAAGATGTTCGTGCACAGGCAAAAACAGGGAGCGGTAAAACAGCCGCTTTTGGATTAGGTATTTTACAACATATTGATGCGAAACAGTTTAATACGCAATCTCTCGTTCTATGTCCAACCCGTGAATTGGCAGATCAAGTCGCGAGTGAACTACGTCGTTTAGCACGTTATATGGCCAATATTAAAATTTTAACCCTGTGTGGTGGGGTGCCATTTAGTGTGCAACGTGATTCTTTGATTCATGCCGCGCATATTATTGTGGCGACGCCAGGTCGACTCCTTGATCACTTAAGTAAAGAAACAGTCAAACTGGATGCGCTGCAAACTTTAGTATTGGATGAAGCTGACCGTATGTTAGATATGGGATTTGCTGATGATATTGATGAGGTGATGAGTTATGCCCCTGTCGATCGCCAAACACTATTGTTCTCAGCAACATGGCCGGAAACTCTTCCTGCGATGAGTCAACGTATTCAGCGTAACCCAGTAACGATTGAAATAAATACTGTCGATGAATTACCCGCGATTGAACAGCAATTTTATGAAGTTGCTCGCCATGAAAAAATGGATTTATTACAGAAGTTACTGAGTCAACAACAACCCGCTTCTTGCGTTGTCTTTTGTAATACCAAAAAAGATTGCCAAGCAGTCTATGATGCCTTGAATGAAAGTCGTCAAAGTGTATTAGTTCTTCATGGTGATATGGAACAGCGTGAACGAGATCAAACATTGGTTCGCTTTGCTAACGGTAGTAGCCGTGTATTAGTGGCAACGGATGTAGCAGCACGTGGCCTTGATATAAAATCACTCGAAATGGTGATTAACTATGAGCTGTCATGGGATCCTGAAGTGCATGTTCATCGTATCGGTCGTACCGCGCGAGCTGGGGAAACGGGGCTAGCGATCAGCCTGTGTGCTCCCGAAGAAGCTCAACGTGCAAACGTGCTAGAAGAGATGTTGCAGATGAAGCTTAACTGGAAACAACTGCCAACAGGGTTAAGTATCACACCGCTTGAAGCGACAATGGCAACCTTGTGTATTGATGGTGGTAAAAAAGCGAAAATGCGTCCGGGGGATATTTTAGGTGCTTTGACTGGTGATCTGGGCTTTGAGGGCGCGGATATTGGTAAAATCACTCTTCATCCGACACACGCTTACGTTGCGATAAAACACTCTATTGCTCATCAAGCATGGAAACAATTGCAACAAGGTAAAATTAAAGGCAAATCAGTGAAAGTGAGATTGCTAAAATAAATTATAACGGCGGGCAATATGCTCGCCGTTTTTGTATAAGCCTATTAGATGGGTCGATAACATATGAAGATAGCACTTATTGGTTCTGGAAAAATAATCATGTCAGCTTTAGATGCTTTAACAGAGGTTTCGGGCATTGAGGTGATGGCTTTATGTGTTCGAGCATCAAGTATTGCAAAGGGTGAAGCGATCTGTCAGCAATTTGCTATCAATAAACTTTACACAGATTACGAGGCGCTATTACAAGATACAGAAATTGACGTTGTTTATATTGGTTTGCCAAATCATTTGCATTATAGCTATACGTTTCAGGCATTAATGGCAGACAAGCATGTCATATGCGAGAAGCCATTTACGCCAGAATGGCAGCAGTTACAGGAGCTTGTGCTGTTAGCGAAAAAAAAGAGACTGTATTTATTTGAGGCGATTACGGCAATACACACCCCGGGCTTTCATTTCATCCAACAAAATATCAATAAAATAGGGGAAATAAAGGTTATACAAGGCAACTATTCACAATACTCAAGCCGATATGATGACTATTTACGTGGTAGCGTGCATGCAGCATTTGATCCACAGCAAGCCGGCGGTGCTCTATACGATATTAACCTTTATAATATTTATGTGTTATCTGCACTAATGGGCGCTCCTGATAATAGCCATTATGTGTGTAATAAAGGTTATAACGGCATCGATACCTCAGGGATATTAACACTACAATTTGGTTCAGCCATTGCCGTGTGCTCAGGTGCAAAAGATTCTGCTAGTCCAGGTTACTTTATTATTCAAGGGACTAAAGGATACATCCGGGTCGAAGGTGCACCGAGTCTTTGCCAATCTGTGGAAGCTTGTATTGAAGGTCAGGTGACCTCAGTTGCGCATGAAGCATCAACTAATCATATGATATTTGAATTCGCTTTCTTTCGAGATCAAATCGCATCGCAAAAGTTGACGCTATGTTATGAACTGCTCGAATTAGCGCTGACGGTTTCAAAAATACTCCATAAATCAAGAAATGATGTGGATATTTCTTTTTCCTGACTGTATCAGTGACTCAGGGCATCGCTGGCAACCTTGATATCCATCGTCAAAGCTGCCAGCAATAACATCAATCAAAATCATTTAGAACGAATATAAAGACGCAATGGATTGCCCCAGTTTTTCGGCAAGTTCTGAGGATGCATATCTATCCATCACAATCTCGATATAAGCCGCACTGTCTTGAGATTCTGCATGTTGAATTGCCTTATCTAATTCATCACAGGTGGTGACTTTTTGACAATACCAATCATTGCAGCCAAGCGCGGCAGGTAATTGAGCATAATTCCACTGTGGCAGGTCGTTGTAATACGCTTCAGGATCTTTACAGAGTAAACGTTCAATAAGATAACCATCATTATTAAGTACAAAAATAATGGGTTTTAGGCCAAAGCGAGCGAATTGACTGACTTCTTGCGCTGTAAGTTGATGGGAGCCTTCACCGGTGACTAAAATTACTCGGCGGTGTGGTTCGGCGATTGCAGCTCCAAAAGCAGCAGGTGTCGCCCAACCGATCGAACCCCATAAGGTTTGATTGTGGAACTGTGCATTTTCAGGAAGCAAGGCAAACCCTAATCCCATTGAGGCAGTTCCTGTTTCCGCGATAATAATATCATCTTTTTTAAACATTTTTTCGAGGCGAGGGTACAAATAACCCGCCGTAATTTGCCCATTTTCACCTTGGATAGGCGCCCCAAGATCTTGAGCTTTGATGCCTGGGTGATTTAATGCTGGAGCCAGTTGCTTAAGTTGAGCGAGCACGTCATGCATATAGACTTGCGGATAAATGGCTGAGCCAACCTTAACATGATCCGCAAGAATATTAATGCGGTTTTCTGGGCGGATGGTCGCGGTAAAGCTTCCGGAGTTAAAATCTGTCAACACAGCGCCAATTCCCATCACACAATCACAACTTTCAACAAAGTTGCCAACTTGTGTGTTCATCAATTTACCATTGTAAATGCCCATATAAGATGGATTGGACTCGCTGACAATACTTTTATCCATAAACATCGTGGCATAAGGTAATCCTGTTTTATCAATAATTGCTTGAACATCATCGGTATAGCCTAAACGAGCACTTAAGATACCAGGAATAATACAGGCTTTTTGGCTTGAGTTGAGTTTTTCCAAAATAGCAGTAACGGCGGATGATAATGACGCACTATTACTTTTATGAATAATGGTTTCTTCAGTGTTTTTATCTGCTATAACGGGCATTACTGCATAGTCTGATGGTAATCCTATGTAAACAGGTCGACGCTCATGAAGAGCCGTCGCTATCAAACGTTCTGTTTCGGCAATGCAGTTTTCAGGTGTCAAAATCGCATGAGCACAACTTAAATGTTGGCTCATCTGATAGAACACGTCGAAATCACCATTACCAAGTGTATGGTGGACTAAGCGATGGTTTTTTTGTACACCACTGGTAGGCATACCAACTAAATGAAAAATAGGAAGATGTTCGGCATAAGATCCAGCAATACCGTTTAATGCACTTAATTCACCGACGCCAAATGTTGTAGAAAGGGCGGCAACGCCTTTAATACGCGCATAGCCATCTGCTGCATATGCTGCATTCAGTTCATTGCAGTTACCTATCCAGCGCATATTCGTGCTTTCACAGACGGCATCCTCTATTGGAAAGGCATAATCACCTGCAACACCAAAAATATCATTGATGCCGATCTCATTTAGACGAGCTAAAACATATTCGATGACGGTTTTATTCATTATATTATCTCCTAATACTTAATATGGTCGATAATTCTGCTTTTTATTAGTTTTAGCGTGGATTTTTCTTTAACGGAAATTATTTATAATTATTCTATCTATAACTAAAAGTCATAGGGGGAGCAATGGATATACGTTCATTACGCTATTTTGTTGAGGTCGTACAACTGAATGGGTTTAGCCGAGCGGCAGAACACTTATTTGTCACCCAGCCCGCCATTAGTCGTAGTATAAAAAAACTGGAGCAAGAGCTTGGTTATACATTATTAGTCAGAGAATTTGATGGGGTCAGACTGACAGATGAAGGCGAGATTTTATTCAGTCATGCAAAACAAATATTGATGCAATTCCATAGTATGAATAAAGCACTCAAAGAAAGAGCAGGGCCGTTATCTGGCGTTTTAAATGTCGGACTTCCCCCTGTGATTGCATCGACGTATTTTGCTGACATTATCATGGTGTTCAGTCAACGTTATCCGCAGATAGAATTAAAAATTATTGAGCTTGGCTCTCGTAAAATGATGGAGGCGATGCTGAAGGGCGAAGTCGAAACCGCCGCAGTCATGCTCCCATTCGAAAATGAACAATTTGATTTACATGTTTTTTCATCGGACCGACTAATGTTACTGGTGAGTGAACAGCATCCATTAGCGCTGCACAGCTCGGTAAAATTTGCAGAGGTTGTCGATGAACCATTTATCTTTTTCTCAGATGATTTTCGAATTAATGAACTCGTCACTAGTGCGTGCGGGATTTATGGGAAAAAGCCTACGGTTGTGGGGCGTAGTGGCCATTTAGATTTAGTTACTGCAATGGTGAGAGCAGGTGTCGGCATCACCTTGCTGCCTGATAGTATGTGGAATAAAACGCGGGCTGATGGTTTATCGATCATCCCTGTCGTTGAGCCGGTACTTTCGTATGAATTAGCATTAGCAACACTGAAAAATATACCGCAAAGCCGTAGAGCGAAAGCATGGCATGATTTGGCGATAGAAATGTTGTAGTTATTGTAAAGATTATAGATATCAACATACTGTGACTATTTCTATGATTTTTATCCCCATAAAAAGTGGTGGCCTTTTTATTGATGGATATCGAGGTAGTAAAATCGGCCTGATCCTTAAAATAAGCCATCCATAGTTAGATTTTCATCAATAAATAAGTCACAATAGTTCCATTATCTTTATTGATGTAAGTAATGGAATCATGGCAAGAAAACCAAAAGAGACAAAAGTTGAACCATTAGAAGTTATTCTGTGGAAATCAGCAGATAAGCTGCGTAAAAATATTGATGCTGCCGAATATAAACATGTTGTTCTTGGACTGATATTCTTAAAATATATTTCTGACTCTTTTGAGTCGCATTATGAAAAGCTCAAAAAAGGTGAGGGTGAGTTTGCTGGTGCAGATCCTGAAGATCGCGATGAATACATGGCTTATAACGTTTTCTTTGTTCCAGAGAAAGCCCGTTGGTCAAACCTTCTCAGTAACGCTAAACAACCGAATATTGGTAAATTAGTCGATGAGGCAATGGAGGCGATTGAAGAGGATAACCCGCAACTAAAAGGGGTGCTTCCGAAAGTTTATGCACGTCAAAACCTTGATGCGACGGTATTAGGGGAATTGATTGACCTTATTGGTGATATTGCTTTAGGGGATGCTAAATCACGTTCCGCTGACGTCTTAGGCCATGTTTTTGAATATTTTTTAGGTGAGTTTGCTCTTGCGGAAGGTAAGCAAGGCGGCCAGTTCTATACACCTAAATCGATAGTTTCTCTATTAGTGAATATGCTTGAGCCTTATGAAGGTCGTATATTCGATCCATGTTGTGGTTCCGGCGGTATGTTTGTGCAGTCTGAAAAATTTGTCGAGTCACATCAAGGAAATATCGATAATATTTCGATTTATGGGCAAGAATCTAACCAGACCACATGGCGTTTGGCGAAGATGAACTTGGCTATCAGAGGCATTAACTCTGAACAAGTGAAATGGAATAGTGAAGGCTCGTTTCTTAATGATGCTCATAAAGACCTACGTGCTGACTTTATTATTGCTAACCCACCGTTTAACGTTTCTGATTGGTCTGGTGAACAGTTGCGCAAAGATGCTCGTTGGCAGCATGGAGCTCCGCCTGTAGGTAATGCTAACTTTGCATGGATGCAGCACTTCTTGTATCACTTGTCACCAAAAGGACAAGCCGGTGTTGTATTAGCGAAAGGCGCATTAACGTCGAAAACTTCAGGCGAAGGCGATATTCGTGCAGCATTAGTTAAAGATGCCAATGTAATCGATTGTATTGTTAATCTGCCTGCTAAGCTGTTTCTTAATACGCAAATTCCAGCGGCATTATGGTTTATGCGTCGTGACCGTAAGAACTCTACTCAATATCAAGATCGGAGTGGTGAAATTCTGTTTATTGATGCGCGTAATCTTGGTCATTTAATTAATCGCCGCACTAAAGTGTTATCCGATGATGATATTAAGCTAATTTCGGATACTTATCATAATTGGCGTAATAAAGACGGTGTTTATGAAGATGTTGCGGGTTTTTGTGCATCGGTTTCCGTTGAGAAAGTGGCTGAGCTGGATTATGTGCTAACTCCAGGTCGTTATGTAGGACTTGCCGATGAGGAAGATGATTTTGATTTTAAAGAGCGCTTTACCCAGTTGAAAGCGGAGTTCGAAGCTCAATTAGAAGAAGAAGCAAAACTCAATCAAGCAATTGCTGAGAATTTGGCGAAGGTGATGATATGAGTGAGTGGCAAAATGTGGTCGTGTATTCAATATAGAGATCATCATAATAGGTAGTATTCGCGTTCAATGAATGTACCGATGATTTTGTCATGCATTTCAGGTGACTTCGAGTAACCTAACGTCTTACGGTTAAGGCGCTTCAAGCGGTTTCTCAGGTTCAAATTCTCTCTTTCTATTCGTTGCGTATAAAACTTACTTACCACATGTTTCTGCTTGGGCAATATCTCATAAGCACTGAACTTATCCGTGCACCAAAAAGCCACATTAAACCTAGACAGTAAAGCCAGTAACTGGTGAAGAGTCCTTTTGTTTCGACGACCAAACGTATGAGCAATTATCCGTTTTAGGCGGGGCTCCCACGCATACCAAAGCCAGCGTTGTTGCTTCTTATTACCCACAAAAGACCACTGTTCATCGACTTCGCAAAGGAGTTCAATGTGCAGATTATCAAGGGGTAAAGAGGTTACCTGCTTCGGCGAGAGTTTTTTAAAGTGCGAACAACCGCATTAATGCTGATATGAAGGGCTCTAGCGGTATCACGAATACCGGCATTATTCATCGTTAGGTCGATAATTTTATCTTTGGTACCGGGCTGGCAGGCACGATATTCATAGTCGAGTTGGAAGCTTCGGCAGCAGTCTTGACAACGATAACGTTGATGACCTGTACTCCCTAGGCCATGTTTTTTCACTGAGGGAGTTTGTTGACAAAATGGGCACCTTACATCGACTTTAGCCATGAATATTCTCCGATAAATTACCCTATATTACAGATTAATCACCAGATTGAATACATGACCAAAAAATGGATTGATAGCAAATTATGGAATCAAACTAAACGTCAGTACAATATATATTTGCGTAATGCGACCCCAGATAACCGTATTCATATTAAAAACACAGATTTCTTCTCTAATGGAACTCAGGTTGTTAGCTGGGAAAATGAGGTATTGCCTAATGCTAATCCTTTCACGTTTAAGCGCATATTTACCGATAGTTTAAACAATATCTATTCTGACAATAATTCGGTATGGCTGCATCCTAAGCTATCGTTAAATATGCCCATATTGATAGATACGAATTTATTAGGAAAAACGATTCGTTTGCTTGAGGGGGATTACGACACTGACTTTATATTACAAATCGACAATACATTATGGTTTTCTGTGATAGAAAATCGTCAATTTAAGCTTGGCTCTATCACCGTGGATATGGCAACTTTTCAAAAAATCAATGATAGCCATTATATCGATAAAAATACTTTTTACGGCTCAAACCACCAGCAGGGAGTTTTTAAAATTGAAGGAGTCGACCCTCGTACTGTGACAAAATTTGACAACATATTTTCAATATCGGGTAATCAAGTCTTTTATTATAACGGTGTGTTAGAACATGCTGACGCAGCAACATTTCGCCAACAAGAAAATTATTATCTCGATAAAAAACATGTCTGGGAGGGAACAAAATTATTAGAAGGTTTCGATCCCCACAGTTTTGAAATTGTTGATTGGCGTTTAGGGTTAGTGAAAGATGCTAACAATGTTAGGATTTGTTGGAAAAATATAGAGAACGCTGATGCGTCAACAGTAGAACTCATTGATGTTTATCATGGGGCTTATTGGCGTGATAAGCAGCATATATGGTACTTCAATCAACAACTTCAACCATTAACACTACCTGATGATGGTGAATTATATTTTTATCCAAAAAGCAATTTTTGCCGTGTTGGGCAAAACATCTGGTGTCAGGCACATTTACTTGAAGGTGTTGATGTTGAGACCTTTACAGTGATTAAGCCTACTATTGGGCGTGATAAAAATTATTATTACTACGAAGAGCATCGATATACACACCAAGAGTATGCGGAAAAGGATGTTGAGCGTTATTACACTTTTGGTTAATTCAACAATGAGTATTTAGATAATAAGTGGCCAAGGTCACTTATTATCATGATGACTCGCTAAAAGAAGTTATGCATTGCTCATCATTTACTTGATAGCATTGTTGTTCTAGCAATCACATCATACTGTTCTCTTTGAAATTAATCTTTTCTTATCTTTCGAGTGTTAGAGATAACAATCTATTACTATTGAAACTGTTTTGTCAGTGAATAAATATACATCGCCTTTAATTAAATAATATATTATTAGCCTCTCTTTATGAAAATTTAGGATGATTATAGTTAGATTCTCTATATTGTAATGGAGAAGTTAACATTAACGATTTTACTATGCTTATGGCCGTAAGAAATTACAGATACACAGAATTATTTACAGGATCTATCAAAGGCGACGGTATTTGGTCACATCAGCGCAATCTTTCATTTGCAACCATTCTTTTGCGATGATTTGAAGTGTATTTGCAGATTCGTTTGCTTTTCTGATCTTATCTAGTTGCTTAGCTTGTGTTGGATTAATCCCTTCTGATACGAGCTTTCTAGCATCATCACATTTAGATCTGGCTTCAACTAGTGTTACCAATGGGTAGTTGCCTAATGCCAGCATGCTCGATTTTCCATTTATTTGAAAATGAAACTGCCAGCTTTTTTACCATTGGGTTTCACTTCAAGGTACAAACCGTTGAAGTCATTGATACGGAAAGTTTTTCTTTAGATTTTGCTGTTCTGTATTTTGTGTCAGTAAATATAATAAATTCAAGTAATTATGTGGGTTTATATGATTATACTCACTGAAAAAAGAGAAGATAAATAAGCAATATATTTATTTAGGTGTGAGTTTTCATGAAATTCAGTGAGACATTAAACAGCATAAAACCATAGTAATATTATGAATTTTATGCTGTTTTTAAATGATGCTTAATGGGACAATCTAAAACTAGAGTATAGGCTTACACATTAAACCGTTAGGTTTAGGTTATTTAATTGAATCATAATGATTTTATTTTAAGGTTTATATTTTGTACTCAGCGGTGTACTCATTTAGAGAAAAGTATCGTATTAAACTTAGTGCTGATAACATTATCTAAGTAAAAGTATATCAGCATAAAGGCTATTCATAATAGGGAGCACCTGAATAAAAGCGTAACTCTAGACTATTCATTAATACCCATTTCTTGGTATGTGGTGTTAGGTAACTAATTGTTGTAAGAACAGATTGTTCCCATTTTGATGAGTAATGAGTACAGGTTGTGGTGATTCACTTGCTAAAGACAACACCACTCCATACCTTACTAAGTCGCTTATCCCTAGTAGGGCATCAGCATCATAAAAATATTCAGAAAGACAAGCCATGTTTTGCTGAATATAACCCTGAATACATTCCCCTTTATTATTATCACTAATATTACTATGCCAGATGGCGGTTAATTGCTCTCCACTTAATTGAAATTCACATTGTGTTTTCAATGCATCAGAAAAAGATTCTTTATCCGTAGATATTGGGCGCAGGATCTTCGCTTTGATAGGTACTCTTAAACTCTCGTAGAATCCTTGAGGGGCGAGTAATAGACTAGCGGCCTCTTCACTCGCCGTTGAGTCTAATTGAAATGCTAAAATAGCGTATAACTTAGGTTCAAAGGAGTTTTCATACAGTGTCAATAGCCATTCACTGAGAGACATGTATGGTAATATTTCAACAGACTCAAGCGTCAATGATAAGCGTTCGGCTTCCTGCTCAATAAGTTCCGTCCAATTAGTCCCACTTTCTTCTGCTTGCCAATACAGTGTTATCGGCTGTGTGAGAGCGTGTTGATGATAAAATGCCGCGATTGGGGCAAGCAATTTTTGTATCGCCGTTTCTTGTTTTTCCCATGAAGAAAGGGATTTCAAGGCGTTTAGTGTCAATATATTATCTTTATTGATTGGTAATGAAGATAAAGGTACGCCCTCTAGTTTCTCTTCATCGATTTGAGTTAATCGTGAATGCGTTAATAATCCAAGGTGCTTACCCGCCCAATAACGCCATTCATTGTGGGCGTCATCTAACATATTCGTAAAAAGTTGATGACGATAAGCCGTGATTGAATAAACAAGTAATCGGATGAACAAGATAATGATCACCGGAAGAACAACAAATAAAGCGATTATTTGATTGTTACTGATTTCGCTAGACAATACGGTAATTGAAGATAAATACACGCCAATACCAAATCCAGCAATACCAATGAGAACAACCAAAAACAACCAAAGCCCCACACGCGGTAATGGAGGCTCTGGTGGATGCTCTAAAGAGGGGATTTTCCAACTCATCATGACTGTTCACCTGACGAGGAAAGGCTCGCAATGAGGGTACAGCCACATTCGGTTTGAAAACCATTCAATGCCGCTTGGCGACCGGATATTAAAATGCGCGTTGATCCGGGTAAAATGGCATTGACACCATGTCCTTTTTTCGGACAACTGACTTTATCTCCCACTAAGGCAATGGGCTTACCGTACATCATCGAGCCAGAAGCGGAAATAACTTCGCCGCCATGAGTAGTTTTGTCACCTAATCGAACAAGTGCGCGCATGTTAAGATCCTTTTATTGGTTATCCTGTTGTTTTTTATATTCAAAGGTGCCATCCCATTCTGGTAATTCAGCAGGGGGGAGGGGCACGATTTTATCGATATCGGGGAATGTGGCGGTTTCGTCAGATGCGTCAATTTCTTTGACTATAGCCGCATAGCGAGCTGAGCGTACCGGATCTGGCTTAACCGCTAGATAATAATAGTCTTTTGATGTAGTCGCTAAATCAAATACATCAGAGAGGGTTGATGCGGCATCACGATTTCCATTTTTTGTTGATAACTGGAAATAAATACTAGCTTTAATATTATTTTTTTCAACATTGCGCATATAACTAGCGAGTCGATATGCCGCATCTCCATGCCCCTGCATAGATGCACAATCTAACATGGATTTACCTATTTCAGGATGATATGCAGGATTTTTCTTATCGGATACTCGTTTAGAAATAAAAATATCACCAATAACATATTGAGCTTCAGGGTTACCTAAATCTGCAGCTTGACGAAAATAAGCTAACGCTTTCGTTCTATCAGCAGCTACACCATAACCCGTGTCTAGATAATGTCCCATTTGGTAATAACCATAGCTGATATTCAATTTAGCCATTTTTCGGATAATATCCCACACTTCTTGCGCTGGACCTTTACCTTCAATCGGAGGCACTTTGCCATAACTGATTAAATTACTGAGATTCAGCATCGCTTTAGGATGGTTTCGCTCCGCGGCTTTGCGGTAAAGCTCGCCAATTTTGGCATAATCACGTTGATATTTATTAATTTTCTCAAGCTCATGGGCTTGTTTAAACCAAATATCCGCTTCCGGATCAACGGGTGGTAGCGTGTCTTTTTCATACACACAGGTGAAGGCTAAATCGGGTTCTGTTTTTTGAGTTACAATGGTGTCCTTTTTATCAATGGGTTTACAACCCATCAATAGCAAGCCTAATACGACGACAGCATATTGACAGGCTAGATGGTTAGAGGATAAAAAGGAACAAGTCATGATTATTGTCCTTCAACCTGTTTTTTATATTCAAAGGACCCATCCCACTCAGGGAGTTCAGCAGGGGGGAGGGGAACGATTTTATCGATATCGGGGAACTTGGCGGTTTCGTCAGAAGCATCCATTTCTTTGACAATTGCTTCATAACGGGCTGAGCGTTCTGGGTCTGGTTTAACCGCTAGGTAATAATAGTCTTTTGGTGTTGTGTCTATTTTAAATGTATCAATGAGTATTGAAGCTGAGATTCTATGTCCATTTTCCGATGCTAATTGAAAAAATTCTAATGCTATGTCAAAGTTTTTTTCCACACTCTTATAAAACATCGCTGCTGTAAATGCAGCTTCTTTATTACCTTGTTGAGCAGCACAAGCAAGCATTTTTTTTCCAATTTCAGGTTGATAAGCAGGATTGTCTTTATCTGATAAACGTTGAGCGAGAAAAATATCACCAATAACATATTGCCCTTCTGGGCTGCCTAAATCGGCAGCCTGCCTAAAATAAGCTAACGCTTTCGTTCTATCAGCAGGTACACCATAACCCGTATCGAGATAATGTCCCATTTGGTAATAACCATAGCTGATATTCAATTTAGCCATTTTTTGGATAATATCCCACACTTCTTGCGCTGGGCCTTTCCCGCCAATCGGGGGCACTTTGCCATAACTGATTAAGTTACTTAAGTTAAGCATGGCTTTAGGGTGATTACGCTCTGCGGCTTTGCGGTAGAGATCACCAATTTGCTTATAATCTCGTTGATGTTTATTCACTTTTTCAAGCTCACGCGCTTGTTTAAACCAAACATCCGCTTCCGGATCAACGGGCGGTAACGTGTCTTTTTCATACACACAAGTGAAAGTTAAATCAGGTTCTGTTTTTTGAGTCACAGTGACGTCCTTTTTATCGATAGGCTTACAGCTCGTCAGCAGAATAAATCCCAATAATAATGCGATTTTTATTTCTATGTTCATCAGTTAATCCGCATTTTTTAGGCTAATAGTTTTATCTTCAAAAAGGATTAATGATCCGTTAGGTGATTCTTTATTTTTTTTATTGCTCGCATTTATAGCAACTATTTTTTTCCATTCTTTAAATTCGACTGTCAAATCACTTGAAACACTCCCCGTCCTCTTATGCAATCCCCATAACTTTTCCCTTAACGGCTTCACAATTGGAAAATCATCGGTATCTTGCAATATCACGGCGATTTCACTGTCGAATGCCATGCTGCGTAAATTAATATTGGCAGAGCCTTGAATTAAAAAGGTATCATCGACTAAAGTTAATTTACTGTGTACATACACTTGCTGCCATCTATCCGAATCAGGAGAGACAAGTGTACAGATCATTGTTTCTAGCCCCTCAATTTTTTCAGGCTGAATATCATCAGGGCTTTTGATATCTTCACTTCGAATATAGACCCCCCAATAACCCGACTTAGGTTTGAACGATTGATCGTAAACGTGCTCTTTCATTAAATCTCGACGACCAAGTTGTTCTAACATCTTATAAGTTTGATAACCGCCTACTTCATTCGAACTTCCGACAGAGGGTTTTTCCGTTGAATTAGTGACAACAAAAAGATAGAACGGAGGTGGTTTAATGCTTTGTAATTTGCTGTCAGTTTCAGCAGCTTGTAAAAAACGTCGGTTTCGTTCTTCAACCATATCCCGTAAATTGGTCGCTATAGATGACAAACGAAAATATTGGTTTTCAAAATAGATGTAGTTACGGGCATGTTTAACACCATGATCATAGGCTTTTAATATATCGTATTCATCGTGTTGTGGCTGGGTTCGGCAAATTTTTCCGCCCGTGGGAACTAAAGGATTATTGGCTAAAAATGTGTAATGGGCGTTGAGTTTTTTGATATGCTCAGGTGTCGGGATATAGTCACATCGTGAGCGACTTTCTCTCTGTGCAAGTTGCTCTACATCGTCACCTTTGCTGGCGAAAAAACCATCAGTTTTTTTCCACGCCGACACAAAGTTATCATTTAAATCATACAGTAGCTCACCATACACACAGTTTGAGGTATCCTGCCACGCAGTTACGCCATCGCGACCAAGCCATGACTCTTCCTTATAACGAGTGATGGCATGTGCATCTTGATCCCAATATTCCGAGTGCATATTGTGCCCCATCACAAAACCAATCGCATTTTCAGGCTCTTCATAATCGATTAAAACCGCTTTTTGATGATGCGTTGAACCAGCCGCTAAAGCAGCCCAGCGAGCACTTAGCTCAGTTTCTTGACTCGAAAATTGATGATTGGTTCGCGCCGTAACATCTTTTAATCGCGAATCAGGTATACTCATTGCAATATCACGAGTCCGTACTGACAAGTTTTTGACAAGGCCCATATGAACTTTACGGTTCCAAGCGATATCAAACTGATATTGTTTTTGGGTTTGATAATCGAGCTTTGCACCAAAGACAAGAAAATCATTGAGTTGGGATGGCGATATCACTTGTTTCCCCCAACCGGGAAAGCTTTTCTCAAAATGTTTTCCCACATGATCAAACCACACAAGTACACGCACTTGCACACCTTCATTGGCCTTTTGCTCTAACAACTCGCCAATCATCGGATATTGACCTTCTCGGGCATCCGAACTACGTTCAAAATACATAGAGGGTTGAAAGCCCCATGTAATAATATCAATACTTTTTTTCGCTTTACGAATAGCTTCCGCAACGGCAGCAAAGGTTTGTTGTCCATTAATTAATGGTGCATAGGTAAATAAACTCATGGGGTATTTCGTTCGTTCAGGTATCCAGCTTGGCGTCACATGTGCCACCATGCAACTTGATACTGGTATATCAATCATCGGTGGCGTTGCTGATGTTGGGAGTTGAACTCCTAGCGGGAATTGACTCCAATTACCTCCAGACATATTACTTATCCTTTTTGAATGCGGTTAAAAACTCTGAAAGGTTTTGGCCCCATGCATCGCCAATGCGTGCATTTTCACGCTCTTGGCTAGGTGCGCTTGGTCTAAATCCAATATTGACTGTAGGCTCGTTACTGTCATCATCTTCAGCAGGTGGTGGCACTGTAATGTCATAACGATCCCCACTGAGTAGGTACAGTTGATAGCTATCTGTGGGAATATCATGGTCAATTTGGACATTACCTTGCGCATCACTCATACCTTTTAAAATCAGTGCTCCATTGGCATACAGTTCATACGGCTCAAATGCACGCGCCTTCATCGGGCTTTGTGGTGAGGAGCTCAGTTGAAAACGCAAGGTTTGTTTTGGCATCGATTGCGGGTATTGCGGGTGAGTGACATCCATAGACGCCGGTCCTTCAACCACCCAATTAGTGGCTTTCACCGTTTGGTTATTGGGGCTACCGTACTCTATCTGCCCGCCTTTTAATCGAATATAGGCGCCACCACAGGTCAATAGCAGTTCATCTTTAGCGGCAACGACGGTTTTACCGCCGGTACTGGTGACGGTCATGTCCTTGAGTGACGTGAGGTGCATTTCATCGCTTTGGGCTTGAAGTTCTACCTTGCCTTTTGCTGCAAAGGCTTTGATTCCTAGGGTATGAGCAAATAAGCTGATGGCTTGGCCTGCGGCTAAGGTGATTTTTTTACCGACTGAGATATCTGCCTGTTTATTGGCCGTCAGGGTAATGTTTTCACCGCTGTGAGCCTGTACGGTTTTGGGTGAGGTTAAGGCAATACCTGCTGGCGCACTAAGCAATAACGCTGCCTGCTGCAATTCGTTGATGGACTCAGTTAATAAGCGTTGCTGAGCTTTCATGTCTGCCAGCTCTGCTTTTGCGACTTCGGCTGCTTCCCGTAGGGAGCTCACTAGGTTCAACGCATCATCCAGTTGTTGCTTGGCTTCGCGCATATCCAGTTGTTCTGAAGAGGCTTTAGTGCGTAAATCGGTGCTGATAAACAGCCCTTTCCCCGCACGTATCGCCCCCCAGCTGTCGGTTCGCAGCTCAAAGCCATCACCGCGCTTTTCACGCCCTTGATTAACCAGATGCCCTAAATTGAGTTGGGATTTGCCACCGTATTCGGTGCTGAATTTGATGTGTTCTTCCCCGCGTTTGTCTTCCATGCGTAGCTTATTATTCGCAGGGGTACGAATGACATTGCGGGTATTATTTTTGTCAGTGATGTGGTCGGGACGATGTGAATCATGTAACGCATGGGCGATATACGGTCGGTCTGGGTCACCCTCATGGAAGGCAATGGCAACCTCTGTTCCTTGGATTAACGGGAAGTGCATGCCGTAGGTATCGCCTGCGTACGGTTTCGCCAGTCGTACGGGCATACTTTCATACCCCGTCGGTTTTTCATCACGGTCGGCATCGAATTTCACCCAATAAAAACCGTGTTCGTTTTGATGAGCGTAAATATCGTGGGATTTGGCACTGGTAATACGCGCCATCAATGTGCCTGCAATCACGGGGCGAGGTTTGAGAGCTGGTCGCCAGCACAAAGTTTCGGTGTACGACGTTGCATCAAACTGCACGACTAAGGCATTGCTGCGGCTACCTGAAAATCGCAAGCGTGTGATTAAGATTTCAGATTGAAAGTCAGACGGTAATGTTGAAGGCAGTTGGTTATCGGTAATTTTGAGCACCAATAATGGCGTTAGCATCGGTGAGTTACTTTTACCGTGCAACTGAGTCTGACGAGCCAGAAAACGCTCATGGTCAAGGCGTGACCAAAAGTGAGCGGTTTCCGTTTCAGGTTGGTACTTCTCACCGCGCTCAAGGTGGCGAGCTTGATAATGGTACACATCACCATAATTGATGTCGTCGCCATTGCCTCGGGTCATGTCCGTTTCAATGGATTGCAAGGTTTGCATTGCTTGGCGGTGATTGTAATCTTTGGTGGTCACACTACGCTCCACCACTTGATGACGCAGCGATAATCCCCACACACTCTCCACGCCATTATCATTCATGCCAGAAGGACTGTTTAACGGGAGCTGCAAATCATACACATACGCACGTTGGCTATCCCCAAAATGAATGACTTCGGTTTTGGTATCCGGCTGCAAGCTGAACGAATAGAAAATCCCCACTTCACTTAACAGGCGTTCAATAAACTGCCAATCACTCTCATTGATTTGGTTAATTTGCTCTCGCTTGGGGTATTGGCGCTGCAAATGAAATTCAAACTCCCAGCCTTTCATGTCATGCTCACGCAAAATGAGGTCAATGACGTCCGGCACGGATTTATTTAAGAAAAAACGGTGAGAGCGCATTTGATGACGTAATAGAGAGACAAATGGCTCTATCACAATTTGGTATTGTGCTTCATCAGCGGAGCCAGACAGCCGCTTGAAGTGGGTGATCACGCCATGAACACGTTTTTGCGGTTCAGTCAGTGTGTTCAGCGCAGCCAGCGGTGGAGTGGGTGACGAAAAGGTAAAATCAGCACTGCGGCGAAGAAACTGTGGCGCTTGCAGGTTTTTCTCTGTGGAAGTAAAGGTAATCTGATAACGGTACGTTTCGCTAATGGCTTCACGTCCCGTGAAGTGCTCAACATCTAAGTGGGTCTGGCAACCTTGTACAGCAAGCTGGTAGCGATTATGGGATAAAAAAGGTCGTAGTGCATTATCCATTAAGCTCATCTTATTTCCTTTGTGTCCACCGTGGTAACCGAAAATACAATAAGCCGCGAGTGAGGTTACCCACTTTAATGTTAAGTAATTTACGTTAAGATAACGGATTACTGCGCATAAAGACAAATTGAATGTGAAACAATATTGAATAATAGGTGATGAATAGGATTTATCTGGGTGAGATAAAGCGTTAGTCGGATTCAGCAAAGAATATAAAAAGGAAGCGGTTAGACCTCCTTGGGGAATAGGCGTGTTTTCCGTGATGTGCCATATTTTTTGATTATTGGCACTGGCTTTTCCAATAAATCAAATATCGCAAATAATCTCCGCCATCCTCTTGCAGCCCATGCACCAATGGCTTCATACTTTTATGAGGTAAATCATGCCACTCACCAATCCCTTTTGGTTGATGAATATTTTTCTCATATAGGCTTTCCCATCCATCCTCATTCGGCACCCATAAACCTTGCCATTCTTCTTGTGATATACAAGGTAGCTTCCGGCAGGGTTGATAACTAATGCGTCCATGTTGCCTTAATACGTCTAATGGGGTTTCAGGGCGCAGGGTGGCTAGAAAACGGTAAGAACTGGCATTGTTGCGGAGCGTATCTCGATAAATGTCATCGCTGTGCGTATCAATCAGGTATTCAAATGGTGAGACAGATTTCAATATATTGGTTGTACCGCCTTCAACTTCGATTTCCTCGACCCAAACCACGATTCGTTGCCAGACGATAGCCTGAATCAAGCAACGGTATTCTAGGGATTGCGTATCCAGTGGTAATATCATGATTTTGCACTCTTCAAGATAAGTTGCATGGTTATATGAACGTCTAACGCTATTTGAGTCCATATGGGCTAATTGTGCTTCGATAGCATCAGGTCTATATCCAAGCTCATTTAATCGTGTGCTGCCTGTTGTGCGTGTCGCATGAGGGCTATATATACCACTCCAACCTCTCGTTTTGAGAAATTGCCTTAGTGAGTTAGTAGACATTGGTTTATGGCAAGAATCACGACCGGGAAATAAATGTTTACGGTTACCAGTAAAACCATAAAGAAATTTTAGAATCGTAATAGCTTGTGTAGGCAGAGGAACAATATGTTCTCTTCGTGCTTTCATACGCTCAGCTGGAATAGTCCAAAGCGCATTATCAAGATCGAATTCAGACCATTCCGCCTCAGCGACTTCAGATGGACGAGAAAGCGTCCACCACATTAACCACATACAATAGTTCAGTTGAAAGGTGCCACGGCTATTATCAAAGTTACTGAGTAGTTGACCTATTTGATCCGTAGTGAGGGCTTTTTTATGTTTTGTTTGCTGGGAGAGCTTTTCTTATTGCCCATACTGGCTCACTATCGGCTCTTAATGTGGCAACCGCAAATTCAAAAATCACGGATATCGTTCGTTTAGCTTCAGCAGCAACCGTTGGAGCGCCTCTTTGAACTTCACGCTGCAATATTTTGAGAATATAGTGAGATGTAATTTCTCTTATTGGTAATGCACCGATAGAAGGAAATAAAATGCGCTCCAACATATCAAGGCGACGGTATTTGGTCACATCAGCCCAACCTTTCATTTGCAACCATTCTTTTGCGATGATTTGAAATGTATTTGCGGATTCGTTTGCTTTTCTGATCTTATCTAGTTGCTTAGCTTGTGTTGGATTAATCCCTGCTGATACGAGTTTTCTAGCATCATCACATTTAGAGCTGGCTTCAGCTAGTGTTACCAATGGGTAGTTGCCTAATGCTAGCATGCTCGATTTTCCATTTATTTGAAAATGAAACTACCAGCTTTTTTACCATTGGGTTTCACTTCAAGGTACAAACCGTTGAAGTCATTGATACGGAAAGTTTTTCTTTAGATTTTGCTGTTCTGTATTTTGTGTCAGTAAATATAATAAATTCAAGTAATTATGTGGATTTATATAATTATACTCACTGAAAAAAGAGAAGATAAATAAGCAATATATTTATTTAGGTGTGAGTTTTCATGAAATTCAGTGAGACATTAAACAGCATAAAACCATAGTAATATTATGAATTTTATGCTGTTTTTAAATGATGCTTAATGGGACAATCTAAAACTAGAGTATAGGCTTATACATTAAACAAGAAGTTTAATACATCGCCGTCTTGGACAATGTAATCTTTACCTTCAGCACGCATTCTACCGGCTTCTTTTGCTCCTTGCTCACCGCGATATTTAATAAAATCATCAAATGCGATGGTTTGAGCGCGAATAAAGCCTTTCTCGAAATCTGTGTGAATTTTGCCTGCCGCTTGAGGTGCAGTTGCGCCAACAGGAATGGTCCAAGCTCGAACTTCTTTTACGCCCGCGGTGAAGTAGGTTTGAAGATTCAATAATTCATAACCTGCACGGATCACGCGATTCAGTCCGGGTTCTTCAATTCCCAAATCTGCCATAAATTCATCACGTTCTTCATCTTCAAGTTCAGCGATATCTGACTCGATTGCAGCACAAACAGGAACAACGACAGAGCCTTCTGCTTCAGCGATCTTATATACCGTGTCAAGATATGGGTTATTTTCAAAGCCATCTTCATTCACGTTTGCAATATACATCGTTGGCTTGAGCGTTAAAAAACTTAAGTAACGGATGGCTGCTTTGTCTTCAGTGCTAAGGTCTAAAGTTCTTAACATGCCGGCTTTTTCAAGGTGCGGCAAACATTTTTCCAGAACTTCGAGTTCCGCTTTCGCATCTTTATCACCGCCTTTGGCGCGTTTTTGAATACGATGGATCGCTCGTTCGCAGGTATCAAGATCAGCGAGAGCCAACTCAGTATTAATAACATCAATATCTTCCGCTGGGTTTACTTGACCCGCAACGTGAATAATATTGTCATTTTCAAAGCAACGAACAACATGCCCGATGGCTTCCGTTTCACGGATGTTAGTTAGAAATTGGTTACCTAAACCTTCACCCTTTGATGCACCTTTAACCAAACCAGCGATATCAACGAATTCCATCGTAGTGGGTAAAATGCGTTGTGGTTTTACAATCTCAGCCAATTGATCAAGACGTGGGTCTGGCATTGGCACAACACCTGTGTTCGGCTCAATCGTACAGAAAGGAAAGTTGGCTGCTTCGATGCCGGCTTTGGTCAACGCATTAAACAGTGTGGATTTACCCACGTTAGGCAGACCAACGATACCGCATTTAAAACCCATATGTTTCTCACCTTAAAATAGCAAGGGGCAGGCGAGTGCTGCCCTGAATGTTAGAAAATTGGCGCTGATTATACACAAAAAGTTGTTTTTGATGAAATGAACTCTTTGTATAGGCTGATTTTACGCTGTCGCTTTAAAACTATGCAGACGGTTTATTGCTTTATCCATTCCATCACTGAGTAAAATGTCGGTACAGCGTAATGATTCATCGATAGCTTCATCAATCAGCTTTTGTTCCGTAGCAGTTGGTTTGCCGAGAACAAAACCAACCACTTTATTTTTATCGCCTGGATGGCCGATACCAATACGTAAGCGGTAAAAATTAGGGTTATTGCTGAACTTGTTTTGGATATCTTTCAAGCCGTTATGACCACCGTTACTGCCGCCAAGTTTCATCTTAGCAACACCTGGAAGTAAATCTAATTCGTCATGAGCGACTAAAATCTCATCAGGATTGATGCGATAAAAATTAGCCATGGATAAAACCGCTTTACCACTTAAATTCATGAAGGTCGTCGGAACGAGGAGTCGTACATCATGACCATTTAAATTGATACGGGCGGTGTAGCCAAAAAACTTGGCTTCCTCTTTTAAGGATTGATGGTGACGTTCTGCCAGCTGGTCGACATACCATGCTCCAGCATTATGACGAGTTTGGGCGTATTCAGCACCAGGATTGGCAAGGCCAACAATTAGTTTTATTTTGCTCACGGCTAATAGTTCACTGTCAGTTAATTCAATTATTAGGCCTAGTTTACCCTGAGAGGGGAAGATGTACAAAATTGAAATAGCGCTGATGCGGGCTGATTTAATATAAAATGTAGTTATGGGTAAAATATTTTTATAAAAAGCATCTTTTGTACAGAAATAATGAAAAAAGTCTAACCCTGTGATTGCCATCGCAAATAATTTTACTTAATGCACTATAATAACAGCATAAAGATATATTTTTTCGGAAGTTTCAAACATGCTTTGCTTATCAATCTACTGATACGGGAGGTAGATATGAAACGTAAAACAGCTCTCTTAATTGGTAATATTTTAATGGCGTTGGGTCTAATTGTCATGATAGGAAGCATTGCGCTGAATTTATCTTCTCATGTATTTAGTCTTAACTTACCAGATATGCTTACGATGGGGTCTTTATTTGGCATTTTTGTCGGCGCTATGATTTGGCTGGCGGGTGCAAGATTAGGTGGAAGAGACAAAGTTGCAGACCGTTACTGGTTGATAAAACACTATAACCATTCAAACCGTGATAATCACCGCTATCCATAAGTCATTTTGTCTGATTTAATACAATGTAGAATTATTGTGTTAAATAAATTGAATTAAGTAAAATAACGTATTCAAGTCAATTAAGCGTTTCTAAGGGTGCTGATTACAGCACCTTTATTATTTGGGGACCCGCTATTATTTTGTGGATTGAATACCAATGTTTTGAGTGAATGTTACTGTAATAATGACTGGAGCATTGGCAACTATGTGTATTGGTGTATGAGTAGCTGATTATTTAATGACTATCTTTAGATAGACTGAAACACACTGAATTTGTTTTACGCATTTCTTCTGATTGCAACCCAGTATATTACCAACGTTATTCCTACCTCTATTTTTATTTCTTTTATGTGATAGTTAAAAGCGACATAACAGTTGAAATAAACAGGCGATAATACAGCCTATCAATAAAGAATGGCCTCAAGGTTATCATCAATATCTTTTTATTTTTTCATTTGAGTTCAGATTGACGGTGAGTGAAAGATGTAGATAACAATAAATAACAGAGTTAGGTAAGGGAATAACGTTGTTGTATGACAATACATAAAGCCCCTACGGTTGAATATCAAGCGTAGGGGCGCTACTTAAATCATGACGTTCTGCTGCTGAGCAAATAGAAAAAACGAGGTAGTTATACCTCGTTAATAATGCTTAGTGCTCAAACATCGCAGAAATTGACTCTTCATTGCTAATACGGCGGATTGCTTCGGCTAGCATGCCTGAAAGCGTCAGCGTACGAACTTTGTTCAACGCTTTAATTTCAGGTGAAAGAGGAATTGTGTCACAAACAATGACTTCATCAATAACTGAATTTTTGATGTTGTCGACGGCGTTACCTGAGAAAATCGGGTGAGTCGCGTAAGCAAATACGCGTTTTGCACCACGTTCTTTCAGCGCTTCAGCCGCTTTACACAGCGTGCCACCAGTATCTATCATATCGTCGACTAAAATGCAGTCACGACCAGAAACGTCACCAATGATGTGCATAACCTGAGAAACGTTCGCACGTGGGCGACGTTTATCGATAATAGCCATATCAGTGTCATTTAATAGTTTCGCGATTGCTCTAGCGCGTACGACGCCGCCGATGTCTGGAGATACAACGATTGGGTTTTCCAAATCTTTCTGGAGCATGTCTTCCAGAAGGATAGGGCTACCAAACACGTTATCAACAGGAACATCAAAGAAGCCCTGGATCTGCTCAGCGTGTAGGTCAACGGTGAGAACACGGTCAACACCTACACTAGACAGAAAATCGGCAACAACTTTAGCGGTGATTGGTACACGGGCAGAACGTACGCGACGATCCTGTCTAGCATAACCGAAGTAAGGGATAACAGCGGTAATACGACCAGCAGATGCACGGCGCAGCGCATCGACCATAACAACCAATTCCATTAGGTTATCATTGGTAGGTGCACAGGTTGACTGGATGATAAAGATATCACCACCGCGAACATTTTCATTAATTTGAACACTGACTTCGCCGTCGCTAAAACGACCAACAGCCGCGTCTCCAAGATTAGTGTAAAGGCGGTTAGCAACACGTTGTGCTAGTTCCGGTGTAGCGTTACCAGCAAAAAGCTTCATATCGGGCACGAGAAAAACCTCAGGCTTGCGTCCAGAGAGATATTGTTGACCAATAAGACAGTTAAGTTTGTCATTATTGGTGCAATACACGGGTTATCCCAGCGCGGAACTTGTGCAGTGGCGATTCGTTCACTCCTTGAGCGACGAAACCATGCACCCACGATGGGGCTTTATTTAACACCTTTAGGGCATCGGCTTGCGTTTCAAATTCAGAAAAAACACAAGCCCCTGTTCCTGTCAGGCGAGACGGAGCATATTCTAACAGCCAAGAAACGAGCTGTTCAACCTCACGAAAACGTTTTCTTGCAATTGGTTCGCAATCATTTGCGTACGGAGCCAGTAATAATGCGGGTAGTGGGCGTTTTGGAGAATTTCTATTTAATTGTGGATCTGTGAAGATCATCGGGGTTGAGATTTCAATTCCTGGGTGAGCAACCAGATACCATTTCTCTTTAGGCGTGGCTGGAGTCAGAATTTCACCAATGCCTTCCGCAAAAGCAGCGTGTCCTCGAACAAACACCGGAACGTCCGCACCGAGTTTTTTACCTAATTCGGCTAAGGTTTCATCTGAAATTGCAGTTGCCCAATGTTCATTTAAAGCAATTAACACGGTCGCCGCATTGGACGAGCCACCGCCGATACCACCGCCCATTGGCAAAATTTTATTAATGTGAATATCAGCACCCAGCGGTTTGGAGAGGTTAAGGACATTACGACAATAGCATTGGAGTAATTTAGCCGCTTTGACGATTAGATTTTTTTCTGGCTCAACACCTGCCATGGTGGTGAGTAGATTGATTTGATCGTCAGCTCGAGTGGTTATCGTAATCTCATCGCCATAATTGAGGAATTGAAACAGCGTTTGTAGCTCATGGTAGCCATCTGCTCTACGACCGGTGATATAGAGAAAAAGATTTAATTTTGCAGGTGAAGGCCATGTTAACGTCATTTTTGTAAGGTCCAACTATCCATTTTTAGCTTAATTAGGCGCGAACCCTGACTCAGTTCAAGGTTGCTTGGTAACATTGGTTTAGTGCTGGTATCGTAGGAAAGATAGTTAAGCTGCCATTTTTCACCATTACCTTGTTGTAAGGTGACGGATTTGAGTAAATGGTTATCATCGAGTTCATATTCTGTTGCACGTCCCGGAGAGCCCGTTAGCCAAGCTGTTAGGTCGTCAAGAGGGATCTCCATGCCTGTAAGTTGATAAATCAACTCTGAAGGCACGTCACTCATATGAGTTTGTCCATCTTTTGTCGTCAGACGTGCTAAATCGGGTTCTACGGTGAGTTCTAACTCACGGCTACCCAGAGGGTTTGTTAACAATAAGCGATATTTTTCAGGTGTATATTGTTGCCAGAAGAATTTGGCATAGGTTTTACTTTGACCACCATCGTAGACAAAAGAGCCACGTGTTTGGTAATTCCGAAGCGCGTTCACTTCTTGTAAGTGAGCTTTCCATTCAGGATCCGCAGAGGAACCAGTACCTGATGTTGTCGTCTGTTTTGTGGTGACACAGGCCGTTAGCAACAAACAGGAAAGTGGTAATAAGCGCCAAAAGCCTCGAGTGGAGGAAGGACCCAGAAAAGACCAAGTAGTAAACAGTTGCATAGCGACTCTCAAAAATCATCGGGTGAAAAATAACAACGCGTCTTTCAATAATGGTGACTCTTGCCGAAGCATCTCTGTTATCGCAATCGAGAAAATTATCGTCATGGATAACATGGAAAGAGAAAATAGCGCGACAAGGAACGGAAATATTGCGTTAAAACGACCAAATTATCAATCGGATTGAAGAAGTTTTGCCTATCTATACAATAGGAAAACGAGAGTGATCATGGATTTGATCTGTTAAGTGACCGTATTCTCACTATATATTATCAATATTGATAATTTCTTAATATATATAATAAAAAAATGGTACATCTCGAATATAATCCGGTGTAAAATAACATGACTAATAGTATTGTTATCGGCTAACTTCTTCATCATTGGTACTGAAAAAGTTAGGAGTTGATCATCTTTATGGTTTTCATTACGTGTAGACCATAGAAAGCGTGGCCTAGATCATCTACAATAGCGGGTAAACAATTAACAGTGGTGTGGTTATACTGCTGAAAAAATAATTAGCAATGTGAGCAATGTAGTTAAGCACAATGACCCTATTAGCATTAGGCATCAATCATAAAACGGCACCGGTGGCCTTGCGTGAGCGAGTGGCTTTCGGACCAGAAAAAATTGACCATGCACTTGAGGAGTTACTAAAACAGCCCCAAGTTAGCGGTGGCGTCGTGCTGTCGACCTGTAATAGAACCGAACTGTATTTGAGTCTTGAATCACAAGAGCGTGCTCAAGAGCAACTGATCCAGTGGTTATGTGAGTTTCACGATATCAACGATCATGATTTGAAACCAAGCTTGTATTGGCACGAAGGTGATCGCGCGGTTAGCCATCTGATGCGAGTAGCTAGTGGTTTAGATTCTTTAGTTCTCGGTGAACCTCAAATTCTCGGTCAGGTCAAAAAAGCATTCGCACTTTCACAAGATAATCATTCTTTGTCGAGTGAACTAGAGCGTTTGTTCCAAAAATCATTTTCTGTCGCAAAACGTGTTCGTACCGAAACAGAGATCGGTGCGAATGCGGTTTCTGTTGCTTTTGCTGCCTGTACTTTAGCAAGGCAAATCTTTGAGTCACTTAAACACCTGAATATATTGTTAGTAGGGGCGGGCGAAACGATCGAATTAGTGGCTCGTCACTTACGTGAACATGGTGTACAGAAAATGATGATAGCAAACCGTTCTCGTGAAAGAGCTGAGCTATTAGCCAATGAGGTTAATGCGGAAGTGATCACACTACCTGACATTGATACTCGGCTGGCGCAAGCGGATATTGTTATCAGCTCAACGGCAAGCCCATTACCGATTATTGGTAAAGGGATGGTCGAAAGAGCAATGAAAATCCGTCGTAGTAAACCAATGTTATTAATCGATATTGCGGTTCCTCGCGATATTGAACCCGATGTTGAAAAGCTTAGGGATGTTTATCTGTATACAGTGGATGACCTTGAGTCGATTATTCAGCAAAACTTAGCTCAGCGTAAAGCAGCAGCGGTTGAAGCGGAATTTATCGTTGAACAAGAAAGCAGCCATTTCATGGATTGGTTGCGCTCGCAAGCCGCAGTGTCTACAATTCGCGATTACAGAGCGCAGGCTGAGGCAATCCGCGCGGGTATGACAGAAAAAGCACTCGCGGCGATTAGTCAGGGTGCAGACCCTGAACAAGTTATCACACAACTTACCCAACAATTGACCAACCGCCTGATCCATGCACCGACTAAATCTTTACAGCAAGCCGCTGGAGATGGTGATATGGAACGTCTGAATCTACTTAGGGACAGCTTAGGGCTGAACCATCAATAACCACATTTTAATTATGGGTCTGATATAACGAATGAAGCCTTCTATTGTCGCAAAACTGGAAGCATTACAGGAACGCTATGAAGAAATTCAAGCACACCTTGCCGATGCAGGTGTGATTGCTGATCAAGGGCGCTTCCGAGCCCTTTCAAAAGAGTATGCTCAACTGACAGATGTCGCTAAATGTTTTTCAGCGTGGCGAACTGTACAGGAAGATATCGAAACAGCAGAAATGATGTTAGATGATCCTGAAATGAAAGAAATGGCTCAGGAAGAGCTGAAAGAAGCTAAAGAGCGCAATGAAGAGCTTGAACAACAATTACAATTGTTGTTGCTGCCAAAAGATCCTGATGACGAATATAACTGCTTCTTAGAGATCCGCGCAGGAGCTGGCGGCGATGAAGCGGCTATTTTTGCCGGCGATTTATTCCGTATGTATAGCCGTTATGCAGAAGCTAACCGTTGGCGTGTCGAGCTAATGAGCACGAGTGATGGTGAACACGGTGGCTATAAAGAGGTTATCGCCAAGATTTCTGGTGAGAGTGTTTATGGACGCTTGAAATTCGAATCTGGTGGTCATCGTGTGCAGCGTGTGCCAGAAACGGAATCTCAGGGACGTATCCATACTTCAGCTTGTACAGTGGCCATCCTTCCTGAATTGCCTGAGGCTGAATTGCCAGAGATCAATCCAGCTGATTTACGTATCGATACCTTCCGTTCTTCCGGTGCGGGTGGACAGCACGTTAACACCACCGATTCGGCAATCCGTATTACGCATATTCCAACTGGCATTGTGGTTGAATGTCAGGATGAGCGTTCACAACATAAAAACAAAGCCAAAGCGATGTCTGTATTAGGTGCGCGTATTCGACAAGCTGAAATGGATAAACGTCAAGCAGCAGAAGCTTCAGAGCGCCGTAACCTTTTAGGTTCGGGTGATCGTTCTGACCGTATTCGAACTTATAACTTCCCACAAGGTCGGGTCACGGATCATCGTATCAACCTGACACTTTACCGTTTAGATGAAGTGATGGAAGGAAAACTTGATGGGCTGATTCAGCCAATTATTAATGAATATCAAGCAGATCAACTTTCTGCATTGTCTGAGCAAGACTAATGCAATACGGCGAATGGGTGAATCAAGCGGTTGCGAGATTGTCGAGCAGTGACAGTGCGAAGCGAGATGCTGAAATTCTGCTCCAACATATTACAGGGCAGAGTCGTAGTTTTATTTTTGCATTTGCAGAAACGACCTTAACACCCGCGGAGTATCAAGCTCTCGAAGCATTATTGAGCCGCCGTGAACAAGGTGAACCCATTGCCTATATTATCGGTGAGCGCGAATTCTGGTCTTTGCCTTTATTTGTCTCACCAGCTACTTTGATTCCGCGTCCTGATACTGAATGCCTTGTTGAACAGGCTTTATCAAGACTACCTCCTCAAAGTTGTCGTATTCTTGACCTCGGTACAGGAACGGGGGCTATAGCGCTAGCGCTTGCTTCTGAACGCTTAGATAGCTCAGTTGTTGGTGTTGATTTTAACCCTGAGGCCGTGTCTTTAGCACAACGAAACCAACAACGTCTCGCCATTGATAATGTGCAGTTTTTACAAAGCAATTGGTTTTCCTCACTTTCTTCACAACATTTTGATATGATTGTGAGCAATCCACCTTATATCGATGAAAATGATCTCCATTTACAACAAGGTGATGTAAGATTTGAACCTTTAACTGCATTAGTGGCAGATAATCAAGGACTGGCAGATTTAGATCATATTGTATCTAAATCGAGAGAATACCTAAGCCAGCAGGGTTGGTTGCTTGTTGAACATGGATGGCAGCAAGGTGTGGCAGTTCGTGAGTTGTTCAAACAGTATGGTTATAGCAATATCGAAACCTGCCAAGATTATGGCGGTAGAGATAGAATTACGCTTGGGCAGTGGAATAAAGCAGTGGAAAGGTAATGAAAACCATAGCAAATATTGAATTTAACAAAATACCTTTGAGCGAAGGTATTATGATTGTCTCCCAAAGCATTCGTGTCGATTTTCCTCTTATGCAAGTACAGGCTCAGTTGGATAGTCTCGTGGAGGCCGCTAAGACTGCTATTGATGTGAAAGCGGATAATGAAAGTAAAATTAACCAATTATTGATGCTTTTTTATCGTCAATGGCAATTCGGTGGGGCAGATGGCATTTATGCACTATCTGATATGCTGTGGTTAGATAAAGTTTTATCTTCCAAACGAGGCACACCAGTTTCATTAGGCTCGATTTTCCTTTATATCGCTGAAAAACTAGAAATCGATATTGAACCAGCGGTATTTCCAACACAGCTGTTATTATCAGCTCAAAAAAATGATGGCTCACAATGGTTTATTAATCCAGTTAATGGTGAAACGCTAACTTGGCATACACTAAATTTATGGATGAAAGGAACGGTTGATCCCTATTCTGAACTAGAAGATGACCAGCTCGATGTGGCTGAAAATAGTGTGATCATCCGTAAATTATTTGACACGCTAAAAGCCTCTTTAATGGAAGAGAAGAAAATGGAATTAGCGTTAAAAGTGTGTGAAACATTATTAACGTTAGACCCTGAAGATCCTTATGAAATTCGTGACCGTGGATTAATTCTCGCACATCTAGATTGTAATCATGTAGCACTGAATGATTTAAACTATTTTATTGAGCACTGCCCAGAAGATCCTATTTCTGAAATGATTAAAATTCAGATATATTCATTAGATAATCTTCCAGTAGTGTTACATTAATTTATGCACAGACAGCAAACTGTCTCGATATGAAAGGTAACAGCATGCAACAAAAAATGGTCAGCATTGGCGATATCAAAGTCGCAAACGATCTTCCGTTTGTTCTTTTTGGTGGAATGAATGTCCTCGAGTCCCGCGATATGGCAATGCAAGTGTGCGAACATTATGTGACGGTGACACAAAAATTAGGCATTCCTTATGTCTTTAAGGCATCGTTCGATAAAGCTAACCGTTCATCAATTCATTCATATCGTGGCCCAGGCCTTGAAGAGGGAATGAAAATCTTTCAAGAATTGAAAGAAACCTTTGGTGTGAAAATCATTACTGACGTGCATGAACCATCACAAGCGCAACCAGTTGCAGAAGTTGTTGATGTGATTCAACTGCCTGCTTTTTTAGCCCGTCAAACAGACCTTGTTGCGGCAATGGCAAAAACTGACGCGGTGATCAACATTAAAAAACCACAATTCATTAGCCCTGGTCAGATGGGCAATATTGTTGAAAAGTTCATTGAAGGTGGTAATGACAAAATTATTTTATGTGACCGAGGTTCTAACTTTGGGTACGATAATTTAGTTGTTGATATGCTTGGCTTTAACGTTATGATGCAAGCATCAAATGGTTGCCCTGTCATTTTTGATGTTACGCACTCCTTACAATGCAGAGACCCGTTTGGAGCCGCGTCAGGTGGTCGCCGTGCTCAAGTTGCTGAACTCGCTAGAGCGGGTATGGCGGTTGGTCTTGCTGGGTTATTCCTTGAAGCGCATCCAGATCCAGATAATGCACGTTGTGATGGCCCATCAGCATTGCCTTTGGCTAAATTAGAGCCATTCTTACAGCAAGTTCAAGCGATCGATTCGTTAGTGAAAAGTTTTCCAGAGCTAGATACTAGCCGTTAATCCTAATCTATTATGCAGCTTAACCAAGTTGTGACCATGTTCGGCGCTGATCTTCAGCGCCGTTACGGTGAAAAAATCCATAAAATAACGCTTCATGGTGGTTTTAATTGCCCGAATCGCGATGGAACGCTAGGACGCGGTGGCTGTACTTTTTGTCATGTTGCCTCTTTTTCTGATGAAAGCCAATCAACTCAATCTATTTGTGAACAAATTCGCCATCAAGTCTCCAAGATCACCCGAGCCAATCGCTACCTTGCCTATTTTCAAGCTTATACCAGTACTTATGCTGAAGTTTGTATCTTAAAACAGTTATATGAAGAAGCGCTGAAGCAGGTTGACATCGTTGGCTTGTGCGTAGGTACACGCCCTGACTGTGTGCCTGATGAGGTTTTAGCTTTACTCAACAGTTATCGTGAGCAAGGTTATGAAATTTGGTTAGAACTAGGATTACAAACCGCGCATGATAAAACATTGCATCGTATTAACCGAGGGCATGGTTTTTCTGAATATCAACAAACAGCGGTGAAGGCACGGAAGCTGGGGCTCAAAGTCTGTACCCACCTTATTTGTGGTTTACCCAATGAAACTGCGCAAATGAATATGCAAACCTTAGAAAAGGTACTGGATTGCGGTACTGATGGTATTAAATTACACCCGTTGCATATTGTCGATGGTAGTATTATGGCAAAAAGCTGGCTTGCAGGACGTATAGAGCCGATTGCATTAGATGATTACACACACATTGCGGGAGAAATGATCCGGCATACGCCAGTCGATATTATTTATCATCGTATCTGTGCGAGTGCGCGACGACCCACGTTATTGGCTCCTCAATGGTGTGAAAACCGCTGGTTGGGAATGAATCACCTATATCAATACTTGTTGACGAATGGCGGTCAAGGTTCTGCGCTATAGGCGTTATCTTGGTATCGTCTAAGATTAAGTATGTTAATTATTGAGACTGATCATTGTGTTATCCATGATACATCGTGTGATGGGCGATTAAGGATGGCAATTTGTTTCAAATTATATGTAGCTTATTAATAAATAAGCAAAAATGTATAGTTAATATAAATTCAGTTTAAAATTGCAGTGTCACAATGAAAGTGACTGCATGTCGTCTTAATCATGCGCAAATGACATACTCGCCATTGACCTGCAATGGCGAGTTATTAAGCCTAGTGTTGTGGATTATTTAACTCTTCTAGCGCTTTATCAATAGAGTTATGGAAACTCAGTACGCCTTCAATCGGCGTTACACGTGCACGGGCCAAAGTTTTTAATGGCTGGAATGGAATATCACAAATAACAATGTGAGTATCTTTTTTTACTAGGTCGATAAACTTCTGGAATGCTTCTAAACCACCGGCATCAAGTACAGGAACGGCATCCCATTGCATAACGATCGTTTCATAACCTTCACTTTTGACTCTTAATTCATCAAAAATACGTTCTGCCGCAGCAAAAAATAAGGGGCCATTGACGCGTACGACTAAACGACTTTTTGTTTCATTGGTTTCCGGTAGCTCACTAATTCGGGTCATATTCGCGATACGGCGCATAAACAATAAAGAGGCAAGAACAATCCCTACTGTGATAGCAATAACCATATCAAATAGAACCGTTAAAGACATACACAGAAGTAAAACGATGATGTCATCTTTAGGTGCTCTACGAATAAGGTCAATGACTTTTCGCGCCGAGCTCATATTCCAAGCGACCATCAATAATAAGGATGACATTGCAGCCAAAGGCAGGTAAGAAAGCATTGGTGCCAGTACTAATAAAGTCATTAATACTAATAGCGAATGAATGACTGAAGAGATTGGCGAAGTGGCACCCGCGCGGACGTTGGCCGCTGAACGCGCAATCGCGGCGGTTGCTGTGATCCCACCAAAGAATGGGGCGGCAATATTACCAAAACCTTGTCCAATAAGTTCACTGTTTGAATGGTGTTTTTTACCGGTCATATTATCCAGAACCACGGCACAAAGTAGTGACTCAATCGCACCTAGCACAGCCATGGAAAAAGCGGCAGGCATCAAGGCGGTAATCATTGACCAGCTAATAGGGGCACTTCCGGGAAGCTCCCAAGGTAAAATAAATTGAGGCAAAATAGGTGGAATACCATTACCTTCAGTCCCATCAGGTAATAAGTAACTAAATTGGGAACCAATGGTCGCGACTTGTTTATCAAACAGCGATAAACCCCACATAACCAGTGTTCCAGCCACTAAAGCTGGTAAGTGACCCGGTAACTTTAAACCCAGCTTTGGCCAGTAAATCAGTACCAGTAGTGTGATTATGCCGATCAAGGTATCACTGTATTGCAATGTTGGTAAGGCATTGACCAGTGCAACTACTTTATCAACATAGTTTTCTGGTACATGGGCCATCTGCAAGCCAAAAAAATCTTTAACTTGCATAGTCGCAATAGTGATGGCGATACCAGAGGTAAAGCCTAATGTTACAGAAACAGGAATATATTCGATAAATTTACCGAAACGGGCAAATCCCATTGCTAGCAAAATAATTCCTGACATTAAAGTGGCAACCAGTAGCCCACTTAAACCGAATTGTTGGGAAACAGGATATAAGATCACCACGAAAGCAGCGGTAGGCCCAGAAACGCTATAACGTGAGCCACCAGTAATGGCGATAATAATCCCTGCTATGGCCGCAGTATATAGGCCATACTGTGGTGGAACACCACTGGCAATAGCAAGCGCCATTGCCAAGGGAATAGCAATGATTCCAACCGTAATCCCTGCAATTAAATCTTTAATAAAACGAGCAAAAGTGTATTTTTCTTTCCAACATGAATCTATAAGAGCGCTAAAAGGGCGCAAACGATTAATTTTTTTTGTACTCATTGTACCCCACCAAAATAACAGGGTTAAATAACGGAAAATAGAGACCAAAGGATACGCCGAACTCACACAAAAAAGTCTGTTATGTGTCAATGAATTCGCAATTATCATAACGTTTACAGTGACAAAAGTAAAAAAACCTACGAATATTCGGCATTGAACTATCTAAAAAGGGATCCTTAAGATTTTATATTATTGTGATAACCGTTTTTAAATAACACGGCTGATGAATTAAATTTAATTATTGATTAGTCATCAATATTGAAATTAATAGCCAACCCCACGCACTAATGACAAAGACCAGGGCGTAGTTGAAGAGTTTTTTTGTTCCAATCCAACGCTGTTCCATAGACAAAGCATGTTGATTTTTCTTGAAAAGAAACTGTAGAGCTAGGTCAAAATGATGAGCATCGGGGGTTTGGTATAATACTTTAAAGAGATGGTTATCTAAACTGAGTCTAAAAATATAATAATGACTAATAATAAAAAAGACAGTTCCTAAAAAGAAATAAAGATGCTGTGTAAATGAATCGATAAATAAGATTAGTTGGCAAATAAAAGCGAGTAATGATGCGCAACATAAATAACGCCAACTTGCTGTAAAAATAATCATTACATCGCCACATTGCTTATTGGATAAATGACTCATAATTGCACCCGTTTTGAATAATATTGTTGGTACCAATAATGTAATTGCTCAAGAGTTGCAGCATTGAGGATCACTTGTGGCCTAGCCCGCATAACTTGTTCAATGGCATCTTCAATGCTAACAGCACTACGGCGATGGACTAGCCATGCAACGGCGACTGTCGCACTACGTGAGTAACCGAGTTTACAATGGACATAAACCACGCCATTTTGGGCTAGCGCATCCATTGTCGACATGGCTCGTTCAATATCAGCGGCACTCAGTGGTAACAAATCTATTTGCGGTTGGCTACAGTAAGTTAAGCCGCGACTATAAGAATTACGAGGCCATTCGCAAGTCATGTCGAAAACGGACTGAGCTGACAAATGATACAGTGGGCGTCCTCCCAAAATAAGTTGTTCATTGACTTGGCTGGGTTGCCGACATGCTTTTGCATAGTAATGATAGGTAGCAATAGCAATTAATCGGTAAGGGAGAAGCAATACCCAAGCGGAAGGGGAGATTTGGCCTTCGGGAGTCTTTTGAAATACGGAGGCACCGCACCCGAGATAACCTAATGAAACCATAAATAAGGCAATAGCAGGCCATAAAAATAGCCATGCAGCCCCTTGAATAATAAAAGCCAATAGTAGGCAGGTGATAGCACCTAAGCCATAGTTAATGGTCATCTTTAAGCTGCGGCGGCTTCCTGTGTAGTTCCAATGCCACTTGCTGTCGATTGGCAAAAAATAACTGATCAGGATTCCAACAGCAAAGCCAGTGATGACATCAATAAAATGGTGCTGCCATGTTGTGAGGACAGAAACTAATATGAATAGTGACCAGCCATGCAGTAACCACCGCCATTTTGTTGGGGTATGAGCACGAAAGCGTAACCATAATAGCCATAATAAAATAATGTGTAATGAGGGCGCTTGGTTATAGGGAAGATCAAATAATTCAAGGCTCTCAAACATCCAACCGGCTATTCCACTCGTGTCCGGTCGAGAAAAGCTAAATTTTAAGGGGAATAATAGAAAACCAATACAAGCAGTTAATGATGCGACTATTAAACGGATTCCATGGATCTTTTGTTCTCTTAATGAAGTACACATAAAAAGAGATAGGCCATAAAAAAGGTCAATGCTCCAATAAGGAATAATAGTCCAAGATAAAAAAGGAATGTGCTGTTCCCAAGAATATACGTAAGAAGGGACGTTTGTTAATGTGGCAGTATAAGTATTAACTTGTCCATAGGTAAGGAAGAAAAAAGGGGCTAAAAAGAGCAACCAAATAAAAGCGTATAACCCAATTTTTCGTCGTGAAGTAGGAGGTAAAGGCTGATGTGAGGTTGTCATTAGTCTGTCCATCTATGTCCATTTTTGTCCATTTTGTTGTGTATTCTTATGGGAAATACAGGATTTATGCGTTGTGGCGGTACATAAGGCGTTATTATAGCGCCAGAAGTCTAGGACTCTTTAATTCATCAAGACATAAGGTGAACGAAGTCACCTTATTTATCAAAGAGAATCGCTGAAATAGGGATTATCGGCGTCGTGCAATAGAAACGCTAAATATTCCCCAGTTATCAATTAGCTGATTAAGTTTTTCGAAACCGGCATCTGCAACAAGTGAATCCATTTCACCTTGGCTACGGCAACGCATGACCCAAGCTTGACCACCTTGATGGCTTGGTAATACACGAGCAATCATTTCAACTTGTGGATGCCATGGTTGGCAAGTGTAGATAAGCAATCCACCGGAAGGAATGGCGCGGGATAAACCATTTAAAGAGGCACGAATTAAATGATTATCAGGGAAAAGTTCATATAAACCACTGACAATACCTAGTGTTGGGGCAGGGGTAATGGCGGCTAAGTTATCGGCATCGAAAGCATTACCTTCTTCAAAAGACGCTTTATCTTCAAGATAGCGCTCTTTGATATGTAGTCGTCCTTGTTCAACGTTAACAGGGCTGTAATCACGTAGGAGGACCGATTCTACCTTGCTATAGTCATTGATGGCATCGAAGATATAGCGCCCTTGTCCTGCTGCAATATCTAAAATACGTACGGGCTGGTGGTTATCATTGAGGTCACGGATAGCTTGTCTGATCATGTTCTCTATATTGATTTTGCGTTGGCGGATCCCTTGCCAGCCGATGCTATCAAGATATTGTCTATCGATGATGCGACCAAATAAGCCGTTACCTTGAGCCTTATCGCGATAAATGTAATCAAGGGTAGAGCCTGAATCGAAACCTTTATCATAACCTATACGTATGCCTTCTGAAGCTTTACCTAGCGTACTCATAGAATTGCTAAGTAGTTTATAACCTAGATGTTTAGGGTTCCAGAGGGGGAGTGGTTGAGTAAGTTTGCGATAAGCGTCAGCACTCACGCTCCAAGTATCTTCATATTGATAATTATGTCGGTAATGAGGTAATGAAAAGAGTTTATCTATAAATTCACGGATTTTAGCGATAGGTATATGACGTTCTTTTTCCCCGAGCGTGTCGTGGTAAAAGTTTGCTAATACATGTTTTTCTTTGATCGGGGTGTTTAAACGTTCATAGAATTGATGCTGGGGTTTATGGTGTACAACGTGATCGCTACCGGAAATGAACAATTGTGTCGGTAGCGTAATTGCACCGGCATCGGCAACGACTCTATCAGCCGTTTTATATAATTCGAGCAAAATGTTGACAGCAATAGGGCGTGTAATTAATGGATCTCGATTAAAAGAATCAATACGTTTTTGATCATGAGTTAAAAATTTTGCTTTAACATAGGAGTTGACATAAAACAGACCACGCATTTTTTGCATTAAAGCAAGCCCAGTACGGGCAAAAGGAACGTATAGCTTAACCTTGAACGCGGGAGATGCAAGGATCATTCCCCGAATGGGTGGCGCATAGTCATGCACCCAAGTAGACACTAATACAGCTCCAACACTTTGGCCGATAACAATAATATTTTCTAATGGAATTTGATATTGAGTGGAAATATAGCGAATAAACTCATCAACATCATGAATTGATGTACCTAAAGAGGGACTGTAACCACGAGGGCCATCATTACGGCCGTGTCCCCGAGCATCCCAGGCAAACATGGCATAGTCGGGTAAATTTAATTCATCGACAAGATGAGCGACTCGCCCAGAGTGTTCATGCCCTCGGTGAAATAAAATAATCGCTTTATCTGTTGATTGTTCTGTTGGCCAATAGCGATAAAACAAAGAAGTGCGGTCACTGGTGATAAATTGTGATTCAACGACAGGGCGTTGAGTCGCATAGTCTTCCTGAATATTCATGGAGTTTCCTTATTATGCGCCACTTTTGTGCTGAGTTCATTCAGAGCTTTGCGGGTACGGTTATAGCAGGTATAAAGCAACAATAAAGAAAGGAGAGCAAATACCATGGTAAACCAGTTTGTGGTCATCAGTTGTGGGAATAACGCGATAACGAGTCCAAATGTCCCAAAAATAAAAGCACGGTCACTTTTACCTATAGGGCCATCATAACGTCGTGAAGCTCCTATAGCTTGAGCCACGACACCAATAAATTCAGTTAAGATAGAAAGAAAGAGGAGCAGTAATATCCACCCAAAACTATGAGGAAATAGTAGGACAAAGGGAAAATACAATGCGATATCGGAAACAACATCACCGATTTCATTTAACATTGCGCCAAGATGGCTTTTTTGATGATATTCACGAGCAAGCATACCATCAATGGCATTTAAGGCCATTCGAATGAATAATACAAAGGGTAATAGAATAAATAAGTGTGGATTTGGAAAAATAAACAGTAGTGCGCCGACTAAAATCGATAACAGCATTGCAGCAAGCGTTACCTGATTTGCTGTTACACCAGCGTCATAAAGTTTTTTAACGATAGGGCGTAGCAGGTTCTGAAATTTGGGTTTCAGATCGTAAATTGTCATCCATTCATCCTTGCTAATCACAACCATTATGTTGCAAATATACACTATATCAATACGCTATTATCTTTCTACCGCAATAAGATCTATCCTAAGTTAGCGCCTTGATGGGGGACTCAACAAGATTAAGTTTCAGTGTGAGCGTTATTAATAATTTGATATTAAATGATATTTTATATCCGTTAAACAAAAGAGTTGTTTTCAAATTTGTCAAATATAATCATGTCGCTACTTGTGAGCAAGATCATCATTCAATCTTAAATGTTATCAGAGTGTAGAATAGATTGATGATATTTTGACAGGTAGACATAATGAAATAATAAGGTGAAGGAGGTGTTTAATGAATAATAAGTTGAAGAACACCGATAAAATCAAAATCCTCCAGCCTGTTTAATCATATTCATTATTGTGCCGATGAAGTATAGATAGGTAAGGTAGCCATTCTGCTATTTGGCATGAATAAAATGTAAAACATAAAAAAACATCTTAATAGAAGATGTTTTTTCGAAAAGATGGAAGAATAAGTTAATTTTAACCGTGACTTTATTGTTTAAATTAGCGGTTCATCAATCACATATTTATTCGCAATATTTAATCTCATTCGTTTAAATTGGCTCGGTGTCATGGTCGTCATTTCTTTAAATTTGCGACAAAAAGCACTGTGGTCTGCGTATGCACATTTGATGGATATTTCAGTAATTGAATGGTCTTCTTCAAGTAATTCTATAGCATGTTCTAGGCGTTTTTTTTGAATATATTGTTGAGGGGTAATGTTAAACACCGCTTTAAATTGACGATTAAGCTGTGATAATGATAAACCTGATATGTCGGCAAGCGTTGTTATTTTGATCGGGGTATCAAAATGGTGACTAATAAATTTTTCAACTTGATCTAACTGTTTATTTAATTTTTGGCTTACTGACTTTTCGTCTTGTAAATCAACAGAAATCCCTGCTACACCAATAACGTGGTTATGGGTATTGAAAATAGGGACTTTCGTCGTAACACACCAACCTAGCATTCCAGCTTTATAAAGATGTAACTCCAGTTTATTAATAACACTAATTTTTTTCTGCATCACAAGATAATCTTGTGAACTGTAACTGCGGCCTAATTCAGAATGAAAGATGTCTTCGGCACGTTTTCCAATGACGTCATCAACAGTATTCATTTTACAACGCTTAGCGAGATTTTCATTCGCAAGAAGATATTTTGCATTTTCATCTTTAACAAAAAAAGTGACATTCGGTAATGTATTAATTAACGGCATGACGAGACCGAGGTGATTTAATAATATTTCAATATTATCAACGGGAAACAGCATATTTTCCTGACTAATTAACAGCAATTTATTTAAATTAATCATGCGGCCTCCGGCAGGTTCAACAAATGTGATTAGTTCTCTGAAATATTTTTATATTGTGCTGAATTGCGCATCAGTGTGCACGAAAGATATCAAGAATCTTTAACAATAATCAAGCATTCTGTTAACAATTAATGTGAACAGAGGATGTGATATGCACAAGCGTTATACACAAATTGAGGTAATTGACTCCCATACGGCAGGTGAACCAACGCGATTAGTCATTGACGGTTTTCCTGATCTTGGTAACGGCAGTATGGCATCGCGTTTACAACGATTAAAAAACGAATATGACCCATGGCGTACGGCCACCATACTTGAGCCGCGTGGCAATGATATTTTAGTTGGCGCACTACTTTGTCAGCCGCAAAACCCACAAGCCGCTGCGGGCGTTATATTTTTTAATAACGAAGGTTATTTAGGCATGTGTGGACATGGCACGATTGGCCTTGTGGCTTCTTTAGCTTACCTCGGAAAAATAACAGTGGGTGAGCACAGGATTGAAACACCGGTTGGTGATGTGCAGGCAACATTACATGCTGACGGAAGTGTGAGTATTCAAAACGTTTACTCCTATCGCTATCGCAAAGCTGTCAGCGTGAATGTTCCGGAAGTCGGCATTGTGACAGGGGATATTGCATGGGGAGGAAATTGGTTTTTTCTTGTTGAGCAATCGCCATTAGCAATTCATCACCGTAATAGCAAAGCATTGACGGAAATTTGCCTGAAAATCAAATCAGCGTTAGCCGAGCAAAATATCTATGGAAAAGATGGTCAAGAGATTGATCACATTGAACTTTTCGCTCCTCATTCACAAGCAGATAGCCAAAGTTTTGTATTGTGCCCTGGTGGTGCGTATGACCGTTCCCCTTGCGGTACTGGTACCAGCGCTAAACTCGCTTGTTTAGCCGCAGATGGAAAACTCAATGAAGGGGCACTTTGGCATCAGGCAAGTGTGATTGGGAGCCAATTTGAAGCCAGTTATCTCTGGGCCGATGGTAATGGCATCATCCCAACGATTCGAGGGACGGCATATATTAGCGGTCGTAATACCTTGCTCATTGATGAAGAAGACCCGTTTCGCTGGGGGATCACGGCTTCGTGAGAGGTGCCTATGGACAAAAAATATTCCGTTATTGTGGTTGGTGGCGGCATTATTGGATTAAGTATCGCGCTTACGCTACAGGCCGATGATATCGATGTTTTGCTTGTGGAAAAAGATCATATTGGTGCTGGTGCTTCATTTGGTAATGCGGGGCATATCGCGACTGAACAAGTATTTCCTGTCGCTGACCCAGCGATTTTAAAAGCGATTCCGGCAATGCTATTTGATCCTCTTGGTCCTTTGCGTTTGGATTGGCGCTACCTATTGCCCTTAACACCGTGGTTATTGCGTTTGTTAGGTAATATGCGTCATAAGCCTTTCATGCATATTCATCATGCACTTTCTACGATTAATGGTGTAGCACTTGCCGCATGGCAAGAATTCAGCGCCCAATGGCAATTAACCGAGTTAGTCAAAATTCAGGGGTCTTTATTAGTCGTTGAAAAAGAAGCCTCCGGTGAAAAGTTACAAAAGCAAGGTGAATATCTCAATTCAATAGGGGTTAGTAACCAATGGTTGAGCCAAGCGCAATTGTTAGCACGTGAGCCAGGGCTTGCGAACAACCAATTGGGCGGGCTCTACTATCCGGATACTGGCCATGTTGTCGACTTAAAAGCGTTACACACTAAATTAACCGAGCATTTTGTGAGATTAGGTGGTGAAGTGCTCTCTCAATGTGAAGTGACTGCCATTCACTCTCCCTCAAGTGAGCGCGTCATTTTAACGACAACCAAAGGGCAGTTAGTTGCTAAACAGGTCGTTATTTCAGGTGGTGCCTTTTCTAAATCATTAGTGAACATGGTCAGTCGTATTCGCGTGCCACTTGAAACTGAACGTGGGTATCACTTAATGCTACCGAATGAAACGGATCGCTTGAGCATACCTGTCTCAAGTTTAGATAGACGTTTTATCATGACGCCAATGAAGGGGGGGTTACGTCTTGCTGGCACCGTTGAGTACGCAGGATTAAAACGTCCTGCCAATATGCAACGTGCCCGCCATTTTATTCCTCTTGCTAACCCCATGCTTAAAACTCCACTTAATGAAAACCAACGTACTGAGTGGATGGGGTTTCGCCCCACGCTATCCGATTCTTTACCAGTTATTGATAAAAAAGGACCTTACATTTTTGCTTTTGGCCATCAACATTTAGGGCTAACTCAATCGGCAATCACCGCCAAAATTGTGCATTGCTTGTTTAAAAAACAACCGACACCAATCGATTGTTCCCCTTATTCAATTGAGCGTTTTATTTAATATTTTAAGGAGATTTAATATGAATTTTCATGGCATCGTCGTTCCAATTGTGACACCTTTTCATGATGATTATTCTTTAAATATCAGTGGATTGGCTAAGTTAACCGAAACGTTAATCGAAAAGGGGGTATCTGGCCTAGTCGTCTGTGGTACGACTGGAGAATACTACGCATTAAGTGAAGAGGAACGTGAAACAGTTCTTAAGACAGTAAGTAAAATCGCCAAAGGACGAGTCACTCTAATTGCGGGTATTAATGACTTATCTACCGAAGGAGCGATTAAACGAGCGCATCAAGCGGAATCCTTAGGTTACGAAGGATTGATGCTGTCACCTCCTCCCTATAGCTTGCCTGATCAACAGGGTGTGATCGCGCATTATGAAAAAGTCGCTTTAGCAACGCCATTGCCGATCATCATGTATAACTTCCCTGCTCGAATTGGTATTGAAATTGAATATGACACCGTAGTGCATTTATCTAAAGTTCAAAATATTGTCGCCATTAAAGAAAGTAGTGGGGATTTCAGTCGAGCGCTACGCTTATTGCAAACCCCGTTTGACAATTTTGAAGTGATTTGTGGGTGTGATGACCAACCCGTTGATTTTTTCTTTTGGGGAGCGAAAAGCTGGATTGCAGGTGCTGGAAATGTCTTTCCAGCAGAGCAAGTCGCTATTTATAACGCGGCACAGCAAGGTGATTGGTCAACAGCAAAACGCATCATGTCCGAGATTTATCCTGCCATTTATTCAATGGAGTCGGGAGATTATAACCAGAAAGCCAAAGCCGGTTGTATCAAGGGCACTGTTGATGTTGGCCCAGTAAGAATGCCGCTATCAAATATCTCACCACAGCAACAACGTGATTTTCTCGCTCTGATTAAATAAGGAGAACCCCATGAAAACCACTAAAGAAGAGGTGTTTAAACGTGCACGTGCAGGTCAATTATGGGCAGGGAACTTAATCGATAACTATCGTGATAGTGGCGCAAAACTGGAAAACCGCACACCTATCGACGATAGCCTAATCGGTTTTATTGCAGATGGTAATGCTCAAGATGTTGAAGCCGCGGTATTGACCGCAAGGCGTACTTTTGTTGAGGGTTGTTGGCAAAATTTATCACCCCAAGAGCGCAAACAGGTAATGCTGCGCTGGGCTGAATTGATTGAATATCATAGTGAGGAACTGGCGGCGCTCGATTGTATCGATGCAGGTAAACCAATTACTGAATGTTTGAATACGGACATGCCAGCAACAGTGGAAACCTTTTATTGGTATGCAGAAGCGCTGGATAAAATGTTCGGCAAAGTAGCCCCAACGGGTCAGCAAGAGTTGGGATTGATTGTTCAAGAACCTATCGGGGTTGTTGGTGCTGTTTTACCGTGGAATTTTCCAGCGCAAATGTTTGCTTGGAAAGTGGCGCCAGCGTTGGCAGCCGGTAATTCGGTAATCGTCAAGCCCGCAGAATTAACCTCACTTAGCGCTTATCGAATGGTGGAACTGGCTTATGAAGCCGGTGTACCAAAGGGCGCTTTGAGTTTAGTGTGTGGGCTAGGTGAAAAAGTAGGAGAGGCGATTGGTCGGCATAACGATATTGATATTGTTTCTTTTACGGGGTCGACTGACGTGGGCCGATTATTCCTTAAATACTCCGCTGAAAGTAATTTAAAAGAGATAGTCTTAGAATGTGGTGGTAAAAGCCCACAAATCGTTTTTGCCGATGCGGATCTCGATGCCGCAGTAACACATATTATGGCCTCCGCTTTCTGGAATATGAGTGAAAATTGCAGTTGTGGTTCGCGCTTAATTGTTCATGAAAGCATTCATCGTAAACTGTTAGATAAGCTTGTTACTGCAATTGCGGATTGGAAAGTTGGCAATCCGATGGATGAATCTGTTTCAATTGGGCCAATGATCGAAAAAGCCCATTTTGAAAAAGTAAAATCCTTTATTGAATTGTCGTTACAACAGGGCGCAAAAAGGGTGGCTGGGGGCAAAATTCACAGTGAACTCGGGAGTGGTTGGTACATTGAACCGACGATATTCGACAATGTTACTCCGGAGATGTCACTGTTTCAAAATGAAGTGTTTGGTCCCTTACTTGCCGTCTCCACGTTTTCTAGCGATGAAGAGGCTATCACTCTCGCCAATAAGACTCACTATGGATTAGCGGCTTCATTTTACAGTCAGAATGTGCACCGAGTCATGAAAGTGGCCCGCCAAATTAATGCTGGCACGGTATCCATTAACGGATTTAGCGAGGGCAACATTACCACGCCGTTTGGTGGATTTAAACAATCCGGTTTTGGCGGGAAAGATAATGGACTGGAAGCTTTCGAGCAATACACACAAACAAAAGTGATTTGGATGATCCACCATTAATTCCTTGATAGACCTGAGCTTATTAAGTTCAGGTTTTTTTTTACCTTGCAAACATCATGACAATAACGAAGGAGTACTCATATGGAAGCCATCGTTAACACGCTCGTTGGATACATTTGGGGTAATGCTTTAGTGATTTTATCACTTGGCGTTGGTCTCTATTTTACATTAGCTACACGCGGTGTGCAGTTTCGCTATTTGATTAAAATGATCTGTTTACTCAAAGAAAATAAAGCATCAAAAGAGGGGATTTCGTCATTCCAAGCATTTTGTTTAGCCTTATCAGGTCGTGTTGGTGTCGGTAATATTGCTGGTGTTGCAACGGCTATTGCCGCAGGTGGCCCAGGGGCGATATTTTGGATGGTTGTCATGGGGCTCTTAGGGGGTGCGAGTGCGTTTATTGAGTCAACTCTTGCACAAATTTATAAGCAACGCTCTGATGGGCAATATCGCGGCGGTTCACCTTACTATATCGAAAAAGGGTTAAAGCTAACGCCGTTTGCTATTTTTGTTGCGGCAGTAATCTGTCTGTCTTACGGCGTATTAGTTCCGGGTATTCAAGCCAATACGATAGCTGATTCATTCCAAACATCGTTTAATATTCCGCCTGTGGTGACGGGATTAATCGTGACATTACTCATGGCATGGCTAATTTTTGGTGGTGTTAAACGTATTGCTAGCGCAGCGGACAAAATTGTTCCATTAATGGCACTCGCTTATATTGTGATGATGGTGATTATTTTATCTAGCCATTATGACAAAGTGCCCGCTATGTTTAGTTTGATTTTCCGTAGTGCGTTAGGGATGGATGCGGTATTCGGGGGGATCGTTGGGACTGCTGTCTCTTGGGGGGTTCGTCGAGCTGTATTTTCGAATGTCGCTGGAGCAGGGGAAGCCACTTTTAGTTCCGCAGCCGCAGAAGTGAGTCACCCTGCAAAGCAAGGATTGATTCAAGCTTTTTCCATCTACATTGATACGGTGTTAGTGTGCACTGCCTCAGGGCTGATGATTTTGGTCACTAATATGTATAACGTCTTTCCTGATGGGAGCTCGACTGCACTCATTGAACATATACCGGGCGTCGCGGCGGGAACGGCATGGACACAAATGGCGGTTTCAACAGTCTTTGAGTCAACGGGCTCTGGGTTTGTTTCAGTAGCGGTCTTTTTATTCGCTTTTACCACGTTGATGGCTTATTACTATATTGCGGAAACGACGATTGTTTATTTGGATCGCAAACTCAAATACCCTATTTTAAAGCTGCTGCTAAAAATTGTCTTTTTGGTCATTATATTTATCGGCAGTATTCAATCCGTTAGCATGATGTGGAGCTTGGGTGATATTGGTTTTGGCAGTATGAGCTATCTAAACTTAATTGCGATTGTGTTTTTATCTAAGCCAGCTCTTCGTGCGTTACGTGACTATGAGAGACAAGAGAAATTAGGTATCGACCCTGTATTTGACCCCAAAGTAGCCGGTATCGAAAATGCGGAAGTATGGGAAGAAATTAGTCGCGAATATCAATCACATCATCAAGACAATAAGCAGGAAGAAACAGAGAAACGACTTACAACAGAACAGGATAAATACTCAGAGGATAGGCAGTTATAAATAAAATGGCGGTGAGGGAGGGATTCGAACCCTCGATACGTTGCCGTATACACACTTTCCAGGCGTGCTCCTTCAGCCTCTCGGACACCTCACCGTATTTTAAATACCTTGTTGCAGTGCTAGATAATAACTCGTACTGCAACGGGGCGCTACTATAGGGAAAAGTGGGCCTTGCGTCAACTCCCTATTGATGCTTTTTAACAGTTTGATGGTCTGTTTAGTTAAATAAAAAACAATTTGGTTACTATCTAATCTTTCGACGAGGATCTTTAATAATTATAAACTTCAAGTCTTAATTATTAAATTCGTTATCCGCTTAACAAAACCTCAATCACAGCGCTTATCATTCGTTGCATTCGCTTGAAAATAAAACATTTTCGACACACTCTGTGGTAAACACAAGAGGAGTTGTCATGAATATTCTATTTTATCATCCATTTTTTGATGCCAATGAGTGGATAGACGGCATGAAAGCAAGACTTCCACAAGCCAATATTCGTCAGTGGGTTAGAGGCGATAAGCAAAGTGCCGATTATGCTATGGTTTGGCTACCTCCTTATGAGTGCCTAGCAGGCCGAAAAGATCTTAAAGGCATATTTGCCCTTGGTGCGGGGGTTGATGCTATTTTAAAACAAGAGCATGAGAACCCTGGCACTTTACCCGCTGGCGTTCCATTAATGCGCTTAGAAGACACAGGTATGGCACAACAGATGGAAGAATACGCAATGGCGAAAGTGCTGTATTACTTCCGCCGCATGGATGAATACCGTCAATTTCAATCACAGCGCCAATGGAAACCTCTTCCTGCCAATCGACACGAAGAGTTTGTGGTGGGAGTCATGGGAGCAGGGGCCTTAGGGCAAGCCGTCGCCAAAAGACTGGTAGAGTTTGGTTTTCATGTGAGAACTTGGAGCCGAAGCGAAAAACAAATTCATAAAGTGAAAAGTTATTATGGGCAGGATCAATTAAGTCGCTTCTTGCAGGGCACTCGGGTAATAATCAATTTACTGCCGAGTACAGCACAAACCGTCGGTATTTTAAATCAAAGCTTATTTAGTCAGTTACAAAAAAATGCCTATATTATTAACTTGGCTCGAGGCTCTCACCTAGTTGAGCAAGATCTGCTGGCAGCACTTGACTCAGGTCAGGTTGCGGGTGCTTCTTTAGATGTATTTGCCAGTGAACCATTACCTCAGATGCACCCTTTTTGGACCCACCCACGTGTGGCGATAACCCCTCATATTGCTGCTATTACTTTACCGAAAGAAGCGATGGATATGATCAGTAGCAATATTCAACGAATTGAAAATGGACAAGAACCTGTTGGTGTTGTTGATATGCAGCGGGGGTATTAAGGTATACTTGAGAGACTTCAAACGGTAGGCGAGTGCGAGAGAACATTTTCCTGCGTTTAGGTGTGCTAGCCATAGAGTGATTGGTATGGCTAGCCGCTGATTCGTTTTTTGTCTCACTACGTTTGGAGTGATATAGAGTATACTTATGATAAGTTATCGCGTAATGCAACACAGGAAACTTAAATGAACGAATTTTCGATCGTTTGTCGTATTCTAGGAACGCTTTTTCAACGTGCTCCTGATGATAGCGTGGTTAAGCCACTACTGGATATGATCGCCCAAGATAAACTGAAAGCATCATGGCCATTAGAGCAGGATGAGTTGTGGGCACGTATGGCCAAATCGGTTGATATGAAAGCTATCGTTGCTGACTATCAAGCTTTATTTACTGGTGAAACACCGGCAGTTTCAGTATTCGCTCATGATTATGATGAAGAAATAGCAGAAGCCGAAATTCGTGAATTTCTTGTTGAAAGAGGAATGACACTCACTGCTGGCCGAGTCGATGCGTTTGGTGCGTTGCTATTGGCGGCATCATGGTTGGAAGATCAAGCGGCAGAAGATGAAATAGCAGCCCAAATTGAGTTATTTGATAGCTTTATCTTGAGCTGGTATGGGGCATTTTTGGGAAAAATGGAAGCACATGCAACAACCGCGTTTTATCGTACATTAGCTCAAATTGCTCGTGATGCAGTTATTGAACTGCGTGACGAATTAGAATCAGAGTGACGCTGTCACTTTTGCGATTCACTCATTCAGAGGGAGCTCCATCCTATAGGTGAGCCGTTTCTCTTTATGAGGGACTATTCTGACGATAAGTTTTGTGTTTTTGAACCTGTTATAGGTTGCTCATGTGCAACATTAGCGGTGAAGTTCTTTCTAATAAGACGAAATAGCAAAAAGGCAACGTATTATTCGTTGCCTTTTGTGCTGTTTTCAATCGAAAAAATTTATGGATGTCACTCGACTAAAGGAATAATTAACTTCCCAGGTTTAATTTCTAACCCTTTAGCGAGTTTTTTCGCGGTTGCTTCAGCTGCACCATTGTCAGGATTTAACACATAAACGGGTTGTGTTTCAAAAAAAGTTTCCAGTGAACTATTTAAATAAGGGATGACAGCGGCGATAGCGGTATCCATATTTTCTGGGGTCACTTGATATTGGCTAATATTGAGTTCTTTTAAGTAAATTGACCCTGTTTTTACATCAAAATAGGGACGGGCTGTCAATGTTAATGCAATTTTAGCCTCTGTTTTACCTAATAAAGTGTCTAAGTTGACGGTTGCATCACCTGTTAATGCTACTTTTCCGGGCTCACTACGACCAATTTCTGATTTCAAGTTAGCTAATTGAATATCTGCATCAGCCACACCGGAAATACCGACTTTATGGTTATATTTAACTTTTGTCGCAAGATATTGGTTAAGTGTGTTTTCACTGATAGAAAATTCAGTGATTTGACTACAGCCAGTCAGTATCGTCAAACAGCCAATTATTGCCGCCAAGATAAATTGTTTCATAAACACTCCTTTTACAGTAACCCCATTATCTTATCCTATAATTGGGGTTAGTTGGTCTTCTGTTCTGATTTTTATTGGTGAGCGTTACAATTTATGATTGCTTGAGTCACTTAAACATACGTTGAATTAGCCACTTAGCATGGTGGATTCAATTTTTTTGCGGTTAAACTGTTTATGCAGTGCCCACAGGGTAATAAATCCAATCGTTCCTAATAAGAACCAAGGTAGTTGTGGTACATTCCATTGATGACCGATATCGTACATCCAGCCGCCACCAGTGTAACCAACTGCGCCACCTAAGGCCAATCCCAAGCGACTAAACCCCATATAGCTGCCGCGGGCACGGGGATCAGCCAGTGAAGCACTTAGCGTTTCCCTTGCAGGATCTGCGGTCACCGTGCCTAAATAGAATAAACAAATTAACCCAAAAAGAACCTGTAATGAGCTTGTCATGCCAATCGGGAACATGCTTAAACTCATTAAAAAGAGTCCTGCCATCAAACGTTGCTCGAGTCGAAAATGCTTTTCACTCCAACGAGCGATAGGATAAAGCAACGTTAATGAAATCATCGCTTCAATCGCATACATCCATTTTACTGCGGTTGGGGTACCTGCCAGCTCATTAACAACGATGGGAAACATCAACATCACTTGTACGGATAACATAAAATAACCGGCAAGGGTAACAACATAGGTGACAAAGCGTTTATCTTTAAGAACACGCCCCATGCCTTCTTTGATTGGTGTTCGAACCGTTGAAATACGATAAGCCGGTAATAACCAAGCATTGCAGATTGCGGCAATCACGAAGACGAAGGCACCCGCCCAACAGACATAATGGAAGTCATATTGGAGTAGCCAGCTGCCAATCAGTGCGCCGATCACTGCACCAGCACTATCTTGCATCAAAAGTAGCGAATAAAAACGGCCACGCTCATAGGGACGGGTTAATTTGATAACCAATGCCGTTCTGGGAGGGTCAAATAAGGTGCCACCTAATGCGGATAGTATGCAGGATAGCCACAGCACCCATGGGTCATGAGCGATTGCCATTAATGCAAAACCACAAGCTCTCAGTAACATGCCTATGACAATCATTGGTTTGGCACCAAAACGGTCTGCAATAGCGCCACCAAAAATGCCTAAACCCTGTTGCACAAATTGCCTAAGACCGAGTGCAAAGCCGACAATGACTGCCGCCCAACCTAATTGGTCAACAAAACGGATGGAAATTAATGGAAACACGACAAAAAAACCTAGAACAACCAACATATTGTCTAGGAGTAAAAAATATTTACCCAGACTTCTCGCCTGTGATACCTGCGCCATGACACACCATCGTAAAAAATAACAAAGAAGGAAGGATTCTTAATGTCTCCCATCAATAATATCAGTAGAATAGGCAAGGGAAGATGATATTTTTTTATCGTTAGAACGATGAGTTATTAATGTTTTATTTTTTAGCATTACGCCGTTTCTGGTGATTCAATTTTAAAAGGGTTAACGATGTTTGGTTATCGAACAAATGAGCCAAAAGTACGTCTTGTGACAGAAAGAATGGTTGTACGTTTAGCGTATGAGCGTGATAGCTATCGGTTAGCGGATTATTACAGCGAAAATAAAGAGTTTTTAAAACCATGGGAGCCGACTCGCGATAGCTCACATTTCAATCCATCAAGTTGGAACAATCGTTTACACCTAATGACCGAATTGCATCGTCAGGGTAATGCCTATCATTTTTTATTATTAGATAATCAAGAAAATGAAGTGATCGGTGTTGCTAACTTTAGTAATGTGCTGCGTGGCGCTTTTCATGCATGCTATTTAGGCTACTCGTTAGGTGAAAAATGGCAAGGGAAGGGATTGATGTATGAGGCTCTTGCTCACACTATCCGTTATATGCAAACACATCAAGGCATGCACCGGATTATGGCGAACTATATGCCACATAACCTGCGTAGTGGCAATCTATTAGCACGTCTTGGTTTTGAACGAGAAGGTTATGCAAAACAATATTTGCAAATTGATGGTCAATGGCGTGATCATGTTTTAACAGCACTTACCAATGAAAATTGGAAACAAATAAAACCTTGATTAAGTGTCTTGCTCAATATGCTGAAGAGCTGCTAAACACCAGCCACTGGCTATGCTCGCTGGGTTGTCGCTTTCAGTAGACGAGTAAAATCCGATTTTAACTTTTCAATCATAGTCAGTTATGCTCTGCACTGATAAACTAGCACGATTGTTTTCTTTTAGTTTGCCTATCATGAATTTATTAAAATCATTAGCAGCGATAAGCTCCATGACGATGATGTCTCGAGTGCTTGGGTTTATCCGTGATGCTATCATTGCTCGAGTATTTGGGGCTGGAGCCGCGGCAGATGCTTTTTTTGTTGCATTCAAACTGCCCAATCTGTTGCGCCGAATTTTTGCCGAGGGCGCATTTTCACAAGCGTTTGTGCCAATATTAGCGGAATATAAGAATCAACAAGGCGATGAAGCAACCCGTACTTTTGTTGCTTATATTTCTGGAATGCTGACATTGGCTTTAGCCATTGTGACTGTCCTTGGGATGATCGCCGCACCATGGATAATCTATGTCACTGCACCCGGTTTTACCACAGATGCCGATAAATTTGCGTTAACCACCGATCTCTTACGTGTTACTTTCCCCTATATTTTCTTGATCTCATTAGCATCACTGGCAGGGGCAATATTGAACACTTGGAACCGCTTCTCGGTCCCCGCGTTTGCCCCGACCCTTCTGAACGTGAGTATGATTTTCTTTGCTGCATTTGCTGCCCCTTATTTTGATCCGCCAGTGATGTCATTGGCTTGGGCGGTTATTGTGGGAGGGGTTTTACAGCTGGTCTATCAGCTCCCTCATTTGAAAAAAATCGGTATGCTTGTCCTCCCGCGGATCTCTTTTCGTGATAGTGGGGTTTGGCGAGTGATGAAAATGATGGGGCCAGCTATTATTGGGGTATCGGTCAGTCAAATTTCTTTGATTATCAATACGATCTTCGCGTCATTCTTGCAGTCAGGTTCCGTATCTTGGATGTATTACGCCGATAGGTTGATGGAATTACCTTCCGGTGTTCTTGGGGTTGCGTTAGGGACTATTTTATTGCCATCACTATCAAAAAGTTTTACGAGTGGCAATCATCAAGAATACCGTCATTTAATGGACTGGGGGCTACGCCTTTGCTTATTGTTAGCCTTACCTTGCGCCATTGGATTAGCTATTTTGTCAGAAGCATTAACCGTGTCTTTATTCCAATATGATAAGTTTACGGCGCATGACTCGTTGATGACACAATATGCATTGATGGCATATTGTGTAGGGCTTACCGGCATGATTTTAGTGAAAATTTTAGCACCGGGTTTTTATTCTCGTCAGGATATTAGAACGCCAGTTAAAATCGCTATTGTTACGTTAATCTTAACGCAATTAATGAATTTAGCCTTTATTGGGCCAATGAAGCATGCAGGTTTAGCGCTGTCAATTGGTTTGGCGGCCTGTTTTAATGCTGGGGTTCTGTATTGGCAGTTACGCAAACAAGAAATTTTCAAACCACTTGCAGGTTGGAAAGTCTTTATTTTTAAACTCATCGTCGCACTTATTGTCATGGCAGCGGTTCTGTTTGGTGTATTGCAGTTTATGCCAGAATGGCAAGACGGGAATATGGCCATGCGCATGTTGCGTTTAATGTTTGTCGTGATTATCGGTGCGGGGAGTTATTTTGCGGCTCTGTTTGCTTTAGGCTTCCGCCCAAGGGATTTTAAAAAGCACAGCATTTAACATTATTTGCTGATTCATATATAAAAAACGCGCTGTTTTGGGCGCGTTTTTTATTATTAAGATACCTATAAAAAACCCATATCCTAGGATATGGGTTGATGGTCAAGCGGTATATTACATGCGTTCGACAGTTTCGATGCCTAATGTATCTAAGCCCGCTTTCAAGGTTTTTTGAGTTAATAGTGCGAGTTTTAAACGGCTTTGACGTTGTGCATCGTTTTCAGCAGTTAAAATAGGGCAGTGCTCGTAGAAACTAGAGAACAGACCTGCTAAATCATACAGATAAGCACACATGACATGAGGCGTACCATCACGTGCTACCATCAATATTGTTTCTTCAAACTGCATGAGACGAGTAGCAAGTGCGAGTTCACGAGGATCTTGTAACGCCATTGGCTGAGTCAGATCAGCTTGTGTGATGTTGGCTTTTTTGAAGATTGAGGCGACACGGGTGTAGGCATATTGCATATATGGCGCGGTATTTCCCTCGAAAGCGAGCATGTTATCCCAATCAAAAATGTAGTCTGTTGTACGGCTTTTTGATAGATCCGCATATTTAACGGCACCAATACCAACAACATTAGCAACATTATTAAGCTCATCTTCGGGCATATCAGGATTTTTAGCACGGATTAGAATTTGCGCGCGTTCGATCGCTTCATCTAATAAATCAGAAAGGCGAACGGTGCCACCAGAACGTGTTTTGAAAGGTTTGCCATCTTTACCTAACATCATCCCGAACATATGGTGTTCAAGTGACATAGACTCAGGAATATAGCCAGCTTTACGAACAATGGTCCAAGCTTGCATCAAGTGTTGATGCTGACGTGAGTCAATATAGTAAAGAGCACGATCTGCATGCAGAACCTCGTGGCGATATTTAGCACAAGCAATATCGGTTGTTGTATATAAAAAACCGCCGTCTTTTTTCTGGATGATGACACCCATTGGTTCGCCTTCCTTGTTTTTAAATTCATCAAGGTAAACGACGGTGGCTCCTTCGCTTTCAACCGCTAAGCCTTTGGCTTTAAGATCCGCAACAATCCCTGGCAACATATCGTTATAGAGACTTTCACCCATCACATCATCTTCAGTCAAAGTAACATTGAGGCGATGATAGGTTTGCTGATTTTGTTGCATGGTGATATCAACCAATTTACGCCACATTTTGCGGCAATACTCATCACCTGATTGCAGTTTCACCACATAACCGCGCGCACGTTCGGCAAAAGCCTCATCTGAGTCATAATGCTGTTTCGCTTCGCGGTAAAACTCTTCGAGATCAGCCAGTGCCATGTCACTGGCATTTTCATTTTGCATCTTTTCAAGATAAGCAATGAGCATACCAAATTGGGTACCCCAGTCACCTACGTGGTTAGCGCGGATCACTTTATGACCTAAAAACTCTAAGGTACGGGCAGCAGCATCACCGATAATCGTTGAACGTAAATGGCCCACGTGCATTTGTTTAGCGACGTTCGGGGCAGAGTAGTCGATAACTATCGTTTCAGATTTCACGGGTGATAAGCCAAGGTGGTCACTGCTCAATGCGTGTTCAGCTTGGGTCGTGATCCAGTTTGGCTCAAGAAAGATATTGATGAAACCCGGCCCAGCAATGTCTATTTTGCTTGCAATACCTTCAAGATCTAAATGGCTGACAACTTGCTCGGCCAGTTGTCGGGGATTGATGCCCATTTTTTTCGCTGCGCCCATGACACCATTTGCTTGATAGTCACCAAATTGGGCTTTTGCTGATTGACGCACAAGTGCATCACTGCCTTCTGGGGCTCCCGCTGCCTGCATTGCAGCACTGATTTTATCTGAAAGAATAGCCTGAATATTCACCGGATTACCTTAAATAACGAACATAGTTAGCGCATTGTGCCATTACACGCGCAGAACTAAAAGAAAGAAGAGAAAATTCGGCAGGTTTTATACCATATTTTTGAGGAGTCGTGCTACAGTCAAGCCGTTTTATTCACTGTCTGCTGATCATTCTTCAATTTGAATGAGGATACTCACGACGAGTGATTTAACACACGAAATATTAATGTATGAAAAAGAGTATGTTGAATGACTGAATTTGTTGAAGTGCTTGAGTTGCATGATTTGTGGAATGCATTACCTGAGTTTGAGCAAAAATTAGCGAAGATGGCGGCAGAGTTATCTCTTTCACTCACTGATTATCAGATTGACCACATTTCTGTTCGTTGCCATCATATCGAGACAGCACAACGTTGGCAAAAAGGCCTATTAAAATGCGCTCAGCTTTTATCTGAAAATGAAATCAACGGACGTCCTATTTGTTTATTTGAGCTTAATAGACCTTTAGTGATTGCAGCTCAGGAAGTCTCTGTCGTTGAACTCCCTTTTCCAAAAGATAAAAGGTATGCCCAAGAATCATGGGAACATATTGAGCTGGTGATGAACGTCGCGCCTGAACAGTTAGAAAGTGCGGCGCTTGATCTGTTACCTCAACCGCTACCAGAAGGTTATAGCGTGAAAATGAGCCAGCCTAAAGGGCAGAGTGAAAGCTTGCCAAATCCAACATTAGCAGTCACTAATGGGGAGATAACGGTAAAATATCACCCTTACACGCTAAAACAGGTGATAGAAAGCGAAAAATAAGTGATGCAATTAACGTTATGACTAATAATTCGGAAAAAACTGTTCATGGTGTGATATCTATCCGATAACGCTCAGAAATTAATGGCATTATTAGCTAAATGTTAACGAATAACAGGCTCATATTAAGTTGATGAATTAAGTTTTAACGTCAGAGTTTGATTCTATCTTTGGAGGTGGTCATGGCAAAGCTGGAGATTTGCTGTTTTGGTATTGAATGCGCTCAAGTCGCCCAAGAATATGGCGCTGATCGCATTGAATTATGTTCTGGTGCAGCTGATGGTGGCCTAACACCGAGTTATGGGTATTTAAAGTTAGCAAACGAAAAACTGCATATTCCCGTTCACCCAATAATTCGTCCTCGCGGCGGTGATTTTTGCTATGACACAAATGAATTTGATGTGATCAGAGATGATTTGATTATGGTAAAAGAAATGGGCTTTCCTGGTGCTGTCATCGGTATCCTTGATACCGAAGGGCGTATTGATATTGATCGTATGCATATATTGATGGAAATAGCACAAGGAATGCATATTACTTTTCACCGTGCCTTTGATATGTGTATTAATCCATTGCTTGCCCTTGAACAGTTAAAAAACTTAGGTGTGGCTCGGATCCTGACCTCTGGACAACAACAAAATGCAGAGTTAGGTTTACCATTACTGAAAGAGCTAAACGAAAAAAGCCGAGAAATCAATGGCCCAATCATTATGGCTGGCGCTGGGGTACGATTAGCCAATTTAAGTAAGTTTATGGAAATCGGTTTGACGGAAGTGCACAGCTCAGCGGGTAAATCAGTTCCCTCAAGCATGAACTACCGTAAAGTTGGTGTGACGATGGCATCAAACAGTGAAAATGATGAGTTTACACATTACTGTGTTGATGGGCCAACAGTTGAGGCAATGAAAGATTTTATTTCGATTACTGAAAAAATTTCGGCATAGCGGCGACGTTATTCAACAATAGAACGATAAAAAAGAGGGATATTTATCTCTCTTTTTTTGGTCAGTTAATCTATATTAGCAATATATCATCGAATGTATTCTTTTCACGATAAATAATATACCAAGCCCATTAGGGATAATATTGCTCTAGAAATAAAGAGTAGGGCGATAATAAGAAGGTATCAACTCGACGACAATAATTTCACTCTTTAAAGGCGTCAATAATATGATTGGTTGTATCGATAAAATAGACGTAATGGCGTATAAGATAACCTTCTTTATGCGATAAATACACTTAAATTGATTGGGCAATTATAAAAAATAATGTGCCCAATTAAATGACGTTTAATTAAGACTTGGCTGGGAAAACGGCATTTGCATATGATACACCATTTTCTAGGATCTCTACGGCTAATAGGAGCAGTTCAGAGACTTTTTCACCATTATCTTCCGTCGTATAATTTCCTAACACAACGAGGTTCTTATCTTTTTCAGCCCCATGAATATATTTTACGACGGAATTTTTTATTGGTTCTAACTCATAGATCTCTTGGTTGAGTATAGAAGCAAAGTAGACATCATCACCTTTTTTATAGGCAACAACAGTGACCAAACGACCTTCAGTGGAGTCCACGACCTTGAGTGTTTCGGGGCTTAATTCATTCTCGTAGATCTCTTTTGCTCTATTAATAAGGTAAGACCTTACACGATTGCCGACGGATGAATCGTCAATATAGCTTTCTATCTGAGCTAACCCATTCATATTATCTAAAAACGCTTTATTTTGCCGATTCTGTGCTTTAACACCTTCATCATAGCTGCCATGCTGACAAACTAAGGCAGGAAAACTCTCTTTGCGAATACGATTACCAACACGAATAGAGTTGATCTCTATATTGTCACCAATATAAATTTCACTGACAAATGGTTTAAACCCCATCAACTCATTTTGATTGTTCTTTGCATTAAATTCACCACAAACGATAGCTTCATTGGCATTTCGATGAACAACAATATCTTTATATTGTATTGAATCAGGGTCAGGGTAATATGTGGCAATCTCTTTTTTTATTGCGGTATGAATTCTATTTTCTGGAGGAGAGCAAGCGAGTAAAAGAAAAGAGAAAGGAACGATAAAAATAAGGGAAGGCTTCATAAGAATATCCAAATAAGTCTGTAATTAACAATAATTAAATTTTATTTCATATTGATATAAATATTATTATATCGATAAGCTTTGAGGAAATAAAATGTTTATACAGTTTGGTTAATTTATTATGACCTAAGTATTTAAATTAGTATTAATAACGACAGATTTAAAATGATGAATAATCGCTGGGAAAAGAATAAGCGTGGCATTAGCCACCCTTATTCTATGATTTTATGGTTTACGTGCAACAAGGATGGCGCGTAATGGCGCAGGATAGCCTTCAATAGTTTTGGTCGCATCATGAGGATCCAAAAATTCAGCCAGTGAATCTGTTTTCATCCATTCAGTACGACGTTGCTCTTCAACCGTTGTAATCGCTTGGTCAACAATGCGAACATCGACAAAACCGCATTTTTCTAACCACACTTTCAGCATTTTTGCAGAGGGAATAAAGTAAACATTGCGCATTTGTGCGTAGCGGTCGCCCGGTACTAAACACTGAAATTCATCCCCCTCGATAACTAGACTTTCTAGTACCAGTTCGCCTTCATTGACTAATTGGTTTTTCAGTTGCCACAAATGGTCGAGTGGTGAACGGCGATGATAGAGTACTCCCATTGAAAATACGGTATCAAAAGCAGCAAGCGTTGGCAGTTGCTCAATTCCTAATGGTAAGAGGTGAGCGCGCTGATCATCCCCCAATAATTTTCTTACGGCTTCAAACTGGCAAAGAAAGAGTTGCGTTGGATCTATCCCGACAACAAATGAAGCGCCTTCACCTAACATTCGCCACATGTGGTAACCACTGCCGCAACCGACATCAAGGATCATCTTATCCTTTAAAGGGGAAATGTGTGGTAAAACGCGATCCCATTTCCAATCAGAACGCCATTCAGTATCAATGTTAATCCCATAGAGCGAAAAAGGGCCTTTACGCCAAGGTTTTAGTTGCTCAAGAATATTGTTTAGGCGGCGTGTTTCACCCGCGGATAACTCAGGTTCGCGTAGTGCCGTGACGCTATTTTTTAAGTCTAGATGGGTTGGTTCCATGATAGGTAAATTATCTAGCATTTTTTCCCAAGACTTAAAACCGCCATGCAATTGGTTGCTTTTCCACTCGCTAAGTTGTGCTGGTAGCGTATCAAGCCAATGACTTAAAGGACCTGTTGCGATTTGCTGATAAAAACGGCCAAAATCGATCATAACTGAGCCTCTTTAAGGGCTAATAACGAGCCAAAATTAAAGCATTGGAACCACACTTCACAGTGAGTAAAACCCGCTTGTTTTAAACGTGATTTATGTGTGTCAACGGAATCTGTTAGCATCACATTTTCTAGCATGCTACGTTTTTGACTAATCTCTAACTCGCTATAGCCATTAGCACGTTTAAAATCATGATGCATATTGAATAATAATTCACCAATTTCGTGGTCTTCAAAATTGAATTTTTCCGATAACACAAGAATGCCACCAGGTTTGAGACCTTGATAGATTTTATTTAATAACTGTTGGCGGTCATTCGGATTAAGAAACTGCAACGTAAAATTGAGCACCACCATCGAGGCATTTTCAATATGGACATCGCGAATGTCACCTTCAATAACCTCCACAGGCGTTTCTGCCTTATAGGCATCAAGATGGCGACGGCAACGTTCAATCATGGCGGGTGAATTGTCGACAGCGATAATCTGACAATGCTGAGCTGTAATATTACGACGTATAGAGAGTGTTGCAGCGCCTAATGAGCAACCAAGGTCATAAACATGACTATTTTCGGTGACAAAACGGCCTGCTAACATGCCAATCATCGTAATGATGTTTGAATAACCCGGTACGGAACGCTGGATCATATCGGGAAAGACTTCGGCAACTTTTTCATCAAATTGCCAATCACCCAAATTAGCAATTGGGGCGCTAAAGAGGCTGTCTTTGTTATTGGATTCCTGACTTGACATAAGATCTGTATATATAAAACAAAAAGTAGTTGCGGATTGTAGCAGAAAAGGGACGTAACCTGAAAATCAATCGGTCAAAAGTGCAATAAAAGTTTTACGACACTCGTTCACAGTGCCGCATTGATAATAATAACTAAAGATTGAAAGAAAAAATTTGGATCCAAGGTAGGTAGTAAATATTGGCGATAACCATTAACGTCATTGCGATATACGTTGCCGCCATACCTGAACGACGATAAGAGCCGTCATGATTTTTCAAACCATAAGAATGTAGGACTCGTCCTGCAATCAGAATTAGTCCACAAAGGTGGATCATCCAAACTTGTGCACCGTTCATTTCCATAAACAGTAGCAAAATTAAAGCGATAGGAATATATTCAATTGCGTTACCATGAACGCGGATCGCAGTCTGTAACTCATAAAAACCCCCGTCACCATAAGATACACGGTATTGATTTCTGAGCTTTACAACATTTAACGATAGCTTAAGTAGTAACAAAGCGCCCAGTACAGCATACAGAGAGCTGACCATTTATTCACTCCATTGCTTAATCAAATTGACTGACTAACTGATTAAAACTACGCATTATATTAATAGAAACTAGTAAAATTTACTAATAGTAAAACTATTAATCATTAATATTCAAACAAAGTTTACACAAATCCCAAACACGTTCAGGTTGTTATTTAATCAATTAGGTTGTCTTGTTGTAGTTGCGAAACAACCCTTGCGGCTGTGGCGGAACAATGGCCTAAATTTGAGCTATTAAACCAAGCAAGTTCTGCAATTTCCGCGGCAGGCTGAGCGACTCCATCATAATTGGCAAAATAACAACGAATACGCACTTGCGTACCCTCTTGTTTACCATCAGCAGGGCCAATAAACTCCCCATAAAAACGTATTGAGTCTTTCTCTAACGTTAAGGTTAACTCTTCGTTAATTTCACGGCACAAGGCCTGCTCATCACTTTCATCTGGCTCACGTTTTCCACCTGGAATGTAAAACAATTCTTTATTATGGGAACGAACCATGGCAACTTTTCGGTTAGAAAGTGTAATTAAACCTAATTTATCGATAATTTTATGGTTCACGGTGAGCCATTACCTTCTGTTGAATGTTTTTTACTATGCTGTGTATAGGCGCCAGTTGTTTTACGCCATTTAAGGTAACCAATAATATTACCCAAATATAATGAAAACAATGGGGAATGTGTTTGAATGACCATGGGGTGGTTGAGTGATAAAGTCCTCATGGTCGGATTTAAAATACAATAAACTTATTTTTTGGTTTTGTTGATGATTTCAACCAACTCATAACGCAGGCTTGGCGCGTCTGCTGGCGGGTTGGCGACATCAAATTGGTTGACTTTTAAGGTATATTGATAACCCGGTTGGTAGTCAAATCCTTGGATAGTGCCATAGAACAGTTCCCAATCAGCCTGTTGGTTCTGTTTGATTTTCATACATTTCATCGGAGCAACGCCGACACAATCCGCGAGAGTTGAATCGATATAAAAAGTTTTAGTGTTATCAGTAGTTTTCACTGTTTGGCAGCCTACAAGAACAAAAAGGAGTGAAGAAACGAATACACATTTTTTCATCGAATAACCTTATACATACAGTTGAAATTAGTGTAATTATAACAAATAACAGCGGTAATGATTCTGAAATCGATGAATGTGAAATGAAACAGGTAGTTTATTGGTGCGTGGAATATTTTTATTTATCACATTTTCTTTATGACTGATGCAATATGCCATCATCAAGTCAATGCGTCGTTTGGTTATTAAGTGGCCTAGATTGCGAATATTGATGGTTTTGTCCTTTATTGGCTAGTCAATGATAGATATTGGCGGGGGCATGGCCTGTCTATTAAGCAATCAAGAGAAAATAAACCCGAGTTGGAATATGTACATCACCGACAGAGTCACTTAAAATTACCCTCAGTCATAAATTCTGTCTCTATCAATGTACAGTACTCGTTACGTTATGTTGGCGACCTTTTAATCGATGCAAATATGATTAAAAACAAAAATATTAGGTATTGCCTCCTAATACGTAACTGTTTGTGCAACAGAATTTCCTGTATAATGTCTGCCTTTTTTGACATTCTGAATGTTCAGCAAAATGCCAAATTTCCGCAGCAAGCAAATGCACAACAAGCTGAGTAAAAAGGATATTGTATGCGTACTAACTATTGTGGGCAGTTAAATATTGCCCATGAAGGCCAAAAAGTCACTCTTTGTGGATGGGTAAACCGCCGTCGTGATTTAGGTGGTTTGATTTTTATCGATATGCGTGACCGTGAAGGGGTCGTTCAAGTCTTTTTCGATCCAGAGCGCAAAGACCTCTTTGAAAAAGCTTCGGAATTGCGTAATGAATTCTGTATACAGATTACAGGGACTGTCCGTGCTCGCCCAGATAACCAAAAAAATAAAGATATGGCGACAGGGGAAATTGAAATCTTTGCTGAAGAGCTTAATGTCTTTAATAAATCAGAGCCATTACCTCTGGATAGTAATCAAACGAATACAGAAGAGCGTCGCTTAAAGTATCGTTACCTTGACCTTCGCCGTCCTGAGATGTCAGAGCGTCTACGCACCCGAGCTAAAATCACCAGTTTTGTCCGCCGTTTTATGGATGAAGAAGGGTTTGTTGATGTTGAAACACCAATGCTCACAAAAGCAACCCCAGAAGGGGCTCGTGACTACTTGGTACCAAGCCGTGTTCATAAAGGCAAGTTTTATGCATTACCGCAGTCACCACAATTGTTTAAACAATTGCTGATGATGTCGGGTTTTGACCGTTATTACCAGATCGTGAAGTGCTTCCGTGACGAAGACTTGCGCGCAGATCGTCAGCCTGAATTTACTCAGATCGATGTTGAAACGTCATTTATGACGGCGGAACAAGTGCGTGAAATCATGGAACGCATGATCCGCCAATTATGGCAAGACGTGAAGAATGTTGATTTAGGTGATTTCCCTATAATGACTTTTGCAGAAGCAATGCGTCGTTATGGTTCAGACAAGCCAGACCTGCGTAACCCAATGGAATTGGTTGATGTTGCCGATATCGTTAAAAATGTTGAATTCGCTGTTTTTGCACAGCCCGCGAATGATCCGAAAGGCCGCGTGGTCGCATTAAAAGTACCAGGCGGAGCAGCCATGACACGTAAACAAATTGACGAGTATGGTCAATTTGTCGGTATCTATGGTGCTAAAGGGCTTGCCTGGATGAAGGTTAATGAGCGCGCTAAAGGGGCAGAAGGAATTCAAAGCCCAGTCGCTAAATTCTTAAATGAAGAAATCATTAATCAATTGCTTGATATTACGGATGCGGCGGACGGTGATATCCTCTTATTCGGTGCTGGCGCGAAAAATATCGTGACGGATTCAATGGGCGCTTTACGTCTGAAGGTTGGACGCGATTTTGCCATTACAGATTTAAATAGCTGGAAGCCGCTATGGGTTATTGATTTCCCAATGTTTGAAGATGATGGGGAAGGTGGTTTAACGGCAATGCACCATCCATTCACTTCTCCACGTGATTATTCACCAGAAGATCTGGCTAAGAAACCAGAAGATGCGGTTGCTAACGCGTATGATATGGTCATCAATGGCTACGAAGTCGGTGGCGGTTCAGTACGTATCCATCGCAGTGAAATGCAACAAACCGTGTTTAATATTCTGGGTATTAATGAAGAAGAGCAAGCAGAAAAATTTGGCTTCCTGCTAGATGCATTAAAATATGGTACACCACCACATGCAGGTTTAGCATTTGGTCTTGACCGTCTCGTCATGTTGTTAACCGGTACCGATAATATCCGCGATGTTATCGCTTTCCCTAAAACAACGGCAGCGGCATGTTTAATGACGAATGCACCAAGTCACGCCAACCCTGACGCATTGACAGAATTGGCGATTTCAGTCGTTGCAAAAGACGCGGAAGACTAATTCATTCGTTATGAAGGGTTTTAAACGCCCAGAATCGGTATTGGTGATCATTACCGCTGAAAACAGCGGTAATGTTCTGATGCTAAGACGTCAGGATGATCCCGATTTCTGGCAGTCAGTGACTGGCAGTTTGGAAAATAACGAAGATCGCCTTGAAACGGCAATGCGAGAAGTTGTCGAAGAAACTGGGTTTCTTCCTCAGGAAGGGCAGTTTTTCGATTTAGCGCGCGAAGTCACTTTTGAAATCTTTGCGCATTTCAGGCATCGTTATGCTCCTAATGTTACTCACTGTAAAGAGCATTGGTTTAAAATGGTACTCAGTGAAGAACGCGTACCAATTTTGACGGAACATACTGAATTTTGTTGGCTGCCGCCAGAAAAAGCGGCGGAATTAACGAAATCATGGAGTAACCGTCAAGCTATTTTAGAATTTGCTGTTTAATTATTTTATTGACGTTTTTGGAGAGATTTCATGGCAGGTCATAGTAAATGGGCCAACACCAAGCACCGTAAAGCGGCACAAGATGCTAAGCGCGGTAAAATTTTCACTAAAATTATCCGTGAGCTGGTGACAGCTGCACGTTTAGGGGGCGGTGACCCTGCGACTAACCCACGTTTACGTGCCGCTGTGGATAAAGCATTATCCAATAACATGACACGTGATACCCTGAACCGTGCGATTGCGCGTGGTGTAGGGAATGATGAAAATGATAATATGGAAACTATCATTTATGAAGGTTATGGCCCAGGTGGTACAGCCGTGATGGTTGAATGCTTGAGCGATAATCGTAATCGTACCGTTTCCGAAGTTCGTCATGCTTTCACTAAAACTGGCGGTAACTTAGGCACTGATGGTTCAGTTTCTTACTTATTTACTAAACGTGGTGTGATTACTTACGCGCCTGGTGTGGATGAAGATGCACTGATGGAAGCGGCATTGGAAGCTGGCGCGGAAGATGTTGAAACCTACGATGACGGAGCGATCGATGTTTACACAACACCAGAGACCTTTGGTGAAGTGAAGGATGCGCTTGATGCCGCTGGTTTCACAAGTGAAGGTGCAGAAGTTTCCATGATCCCATCAACAAAAGCAGAATTAGATGTCGAAACGGCACCTAAATTACTGCGTCTGATTGATATGCTGGAAGATTCTGACGACGTACAAGAAGTTTATCACAATGGTGACATCTCAGACGAAGTCGCCGCTCAGTTGTAATCAGATGTTACTCGCGTAGAGAAAGAGGCTATACTCGCCACACTTGAAGTGCACGCTTGTTGGCTACAGACATTTTAGGTAGTCACAGAGTGATATAGGCTCCTAGCAACAGGCTTTGGTTGCTGAGCTGCACCAAGATTTATTGAGAGTATATTCCTACTTTCTCTCGCGCCTCTTTTCAATTTCCATTTCTTATCAATTACTTTGCTTATTTATGTATAATAATCGACTCAACTTATGGTTGGGAAGTCGCTATTGTAGCGTCTAAAATATATCGATAAGATGATGTTAAAAGTAATAATGAATATTAATAGGCTTTGATATGGCGATTATTTTAGGTATAGATCCCGGCTCTCGAGTCACGGGCTACGGTGTTATCCGCCAACAAGGCCGACAACTTCTGTATTTGGGGAGTGGTTGCATCCGCACTCAAGTTGATGACTTACCCAGTCGCTTGCAGCGAATTTATGCGGGAGTCTCGGAAATTATCACACAATATCAACCCGATGTATTAGCGATCGAACAAGTTTTCATGGCCAAAAATGCAGACTCGGCATTAAAACTCGGTCAAGCGCGAGGGGTTGCGATTGTCGCGAGTGTTAATCAAAACATTCCTGTATTTGAATATGCAGCACGGCAGGTAAAGCAAACGGTTGTGGGGACAGGAGCTGCTGAAAAAAGCCAAGTACAGCATATGGTTAAATCGATACTTAAACTGTCTGCAAACCCACAAGCGGATGCGGCCGATGCATTAGCCATTGCTATCACCCATTGCCACTTTAACCAGAACCTACTTCGAGTAGGAGATCCCCGCCTAATATTAACGCGCGGTCGATTAAGATAGTGACTGGATATGCATCCAGCCTTTTTTGTGGTATAAACAGCGCTATTAATAAAATAACCTGAGGGCTTCATTGTGATTGGTCGTTTACGTGGCATCGTATTAGAAAAACAACCTCCCATTGTTCTGTTAGAGTTGCAAGGTGTTGGTTATGAAGTTCATATGCCAATGACTTGTTTTTATGAACTACCTGAAATAGGCCAAGAAGCCATTGTTTTTACTCATTTTGTTGTGCGTGAAGATGCTCAATTGCTGTATGGTTTTAATGATAAGCAAGAAAGGGCACTCTTTAAAGAGTTGATTAAAGTGAATGGCGTAGGGCCAAAACTTGCTTTAGCAATCTTATCGGGTATGTCAGCACAGCAATTTGTTTCTGCTATAGAGAAAGAAGCTATTTCATCGTTGGTTAAGCTACCGGGCATTGGTAAGAAAACAGCGGAACGCTTAGTTGTTGAAATGAAAGACCGTTTTAAAGGCCTTAATGGTGATTTATTTAACCAGCATACGGATATTAAGCTACCAGATGTCAACAGTCATCTACCTAATCGTGCCGATATTGAAGCAGAAGCGACAACCGCGCTGGTGGCATTAGGTTATAAGCCGCAAGAAGCCAGCCGTATGGTCAGTAAAGTCGCCAAACCAGACAGTGATTGTGAGACATTGATCCGTGATGCATTACGTGCAGCACTCTGATTGAGAGAATATAACGATGATTGAAGCTGACCGCCTAATTTCTGCTGAAGTGATCCATGATGAAGAAGAAGCGATTGACCGCGCTATTCGACCAAAATTACTCAATGAGTATATCGGTCAGCCGCAAGTCAAAGAACAAATGGAGATCTTTATTCAAGCGGCTAAGTTACGAGGTGATGCGCTTGATCATCTATTAATTTTTGGTCCGCCTGGTTTGGGGAAAACGACACTTGCCGGTATTGTGGCAAATGAGATGGGCGTAAATTTACGTACCACGTCAGGACCCGTGCTCGAAAAAGCGGGTGACCTAGCCGCAATGCTGACCAATTTAGAGCCTCATGATGTACTCTTTATTGATGAAATCCATCGTTTGTCGCCAGTCGTTGAAGAAATTCTTTATCCCGCCATGGAAGATTACCAACTCGACATTATGATTGGCGAAGGGCCAGCGGCACGCTCAATTAAAATTGACCTACCTCCTTTTACCTTAATTGGCGCAACGACACGGGCTGGGTCATTAACATCACCATTGCGTGATCGCTTTGGTATTGTACAACGTCTTGAATTCTATAACGTTGATGATCTACAGCATATCGTGAAGCGTAGCGCTCAATTTATGGGGTTAGAAATCAGTGAAGAGGGAGCGCGTCAAGTTGCGATGCGTTCACGTGGTACTCCGCGGATAACTAATCGTTTATTGCGTCGTGTGCGTGACTTTGCACAAGTAAAAGGTGATGGCTCAATCAATGAGCTCATTGCGAGTCAAGCGCTCGATATGCTGAATGTGGATGCAGCAGGCTTTGACTACTTGGATAGAAAACTGCTTGTCGCGATTATTGATAAGTTTATGGGAGGGCCAGTCGGTGTTGATAACCTTGCAGCGGCGATAGGTGAAGAGCGTGAAACAATCGAAGATGTTCTAGAACCATTTCTGATCCAACAAGGTTTTATCCAACGAACGCCAAGGGGTCGCATGGCAACGGCCCATGCATACTTACACTTTGGTTTAACACCGAAAGACGTGTAAGTTGTACGACATTATCGGCTAAAAAAATCCCTTGTTAAAAACAAGGGATTTTTGATGAAATGACGCAATACGTTAGAGAATAACACGCCTCAACATACGCGCGAAAAGATCAGTTTTTGACTTTTGCTAATAAACTAACAGCAAATAGTATCGCGGCCGTTAGTACCACGGAAGGGCCCGCAGGGGTATCGTAAAAGGCAGAGAAAGCTAAGCCCCCTGTTACAGATAACATTCCAATCAAAATTGCCACAACGGCCATCTGTTCAGGTGTGCGAGCAAAACGTCGAGCCGTTGCTGCTGGGATAATTAATAAAGATGTAATGATTAATGCCCCAACAAACTTCATCGCAATACCAATAGTTAATGCGGTGACTAACATCAATAACAGACGAAGACGTTGAATATCGACTCCATCAACAAAAGCAAGCTCTTGATTGACCGTCATAGATAACAACGAACGCCATCGCCAAAATAGTAATCCACACACGACAATCACGCCAATCAAGATAGTGATAATATCATCGTAAGTTACCGAGAGTAGGTCGCCAAACAAATAGGCCATTAAATCAACACGGACATTAGCCATTAGACTGACCACGACCAATCCCAGTGACAGAGCGCTATGGGCCATGATACCTAATAAAGTATCAACAGCGAGCTGAGGTCGGCGCTCCAGCCAGACCAAGATCAACGATAACAGTAAGGTGACAGCAATGACGGCATAGAATGGATTGATATTAAATAATAAACCGAATGCAACACCTAATAGAGACGCATGGGCAAGTGTGTCACCAAAATAGGACATACGACGCCATACGACAAATGATCCGAGTGGGCCCGCGGCAATGGCGAGTAGCATGCCAGCAATCCAGCCGGGTAGAAGCAACTCAATCATGTTGACATTCCTTGTTGTGGGTATGCGCTGTTACGACATTACCTTCTAAATCATGTTGGTGATTGTGATGATGGCGGTAAACGCCGAGTTGCGAAGCGCCACGATAACCAAACATAGCGACAAATTCCGGGTGATTTGACACAACGTCAGGGGTGCCTGAGCAGCAAATATGACCATTGATGCATAACACTTTATCTGTTTTTGCCATCACCAAATGAAGGTCATGTGACACCATTAATACTGCACAACCCAGCTCAGTACGCAACTGATTGATTAAATCATAAAGAGCGACCTGGCCATTCACATCAACGCCTTGAGCGGGTTCATCGAGTACCAGAAGGTCGGGTTCATTGAGTAACGCGCGGGCAAGTAATACACGTTGTGTTTCACCACCTGACAACTTTTGCATAGGTTGACTCAGTAAGTGCGTTGCTTTGACGCGTTCGAGAGCGGGTAGTAATTGTTCTGTACGCACTTTCGGCTTTAACATCAAAAAGCGTTTAACCGTTAATGGTAATGTGGCATCTAAATGTAGTTTTTGTGGCACATAACCAATAGACAGTGCTTTTGCTCGTTCAATGGTTCCTGAAGTTGGTGCGAGAAGGCCGAGCACAACCCTAACAATCGTCGATTTACCGGCACCATTAGGGCCTAATAAGGTAATAATATCGCCTTTATTAAGTGAGAAACTCACCTCTTTCAGCACTTGCTTTTCGCCAAAGGAAACAGAAATTTTATTTAAATTCAGTAATGGTTGCATATGAAAAACATCTTGCAGAATTTATGTTGTGTTATATTATAACATTTCAAAATTAAAATCACGGAAAAAGACGTCTATGATACATAAATCTCAATTCAATGCCCGACAATTTATTATAGGAATGGCGACGGCTTCACTACTGACAACAACGATGGCAACGGTCGCAAAAGCGGATGTTGTGACCTCCATCCGACCACTTGCTTTTATCGCAGCAGGCATCGCTGATGGCGTGACAGAGACGCAAGTATTACTCCCCGATGGTGCTTCACCGCATGATTATGCACTTAAACCGTCTGATTTAAAAAAAATTAAACAGGCAGACTTATTCGTTTGGATAGGTCCCGATATGGAAATGTTTTTAGATAAGCCACTCAAGACATTACCGCAGAATAAACGTCTAGCGCTGGCTGAACAGGAAAATATCATCCCATTGTTAATGAAGGATAATGAAGAAGACGAACAGGGGCATGACCATGGCGATGAAGCTAATCATGATGAGGATCACGAACATCATCATCATGGTGAGTATAATATGCATATTTGGCTGTCACCAGAGATTGCAAAACAGGCTGCATTAGATATTCACGATCGTTTGGTAGTGCTTTATCCTGACCAAAAAGAGAAGCTGGACGTAAACCTTCGTAAATTCAATGAAAAAATGACGCAAAATGATAAGAATATTGTTAATATTTTAGAGCCAGCCAAAAACAAGGGCTATTTTGTTTTTCACGATGCTTATGGCTACTTTGAAAAACACTATCGGTTAGCTCCACTGGGGCATTTTACGATAAACCCGGAAATTCAGCCTGGTGCACAGAAATTACATAAAATACGAACTCAATTGGTTGAGCATAAAGCACAATGTGTTTTTGCTGAACCTCAATTCAGGCCAGCCGTCATAGAGAGTGTTGCTAAGAATACGGGAGTCAAAATGGGAACTCTCGACCCGCTAGGTAGCGGGCTGGAAATAGGCCCAGATAGCTATATGCAGTTTTTAATGCAACTGTCGAAGCAATACGCGAGCTGCCTGAATTAAACAAGAAGGAATTGTTTAGTGCAGCAAATGGCTAAAGGACTTGCACAGGTTTACGGTAGCCTGTCCAAGTCTCACAAAATCATGTTAGGGACATTAACAATAGCAACATTGGCCGTCGCGATTTGGCGGCCAGCGCATTTACCAACAACTAACTCTGATACCGAAAATTCTGTAGATACCGTTATTCCTCTTACATTTGCACCTTTAACGGATGCAACCGATGACATTATTCAAGATAGTAGTGATCAACTACCTGATGAAGGTGTCGCGGATGGTGATGGTAGCGAAGGGGAAACCGATGGCGCACCAATCCCTCATGAATATGTCGTTGCCAGTGGTGACAACCTTTCAAGTATTTTAACCCAATTCGGCATAGAATCAGGCGATGTTGCGACGTTAGCAAACCAGCATAAGGCGTTACGCAACTTAAAAATTGGTCAAACGTTAAATTGGGACTTAACAGAACAAGGCGAACTTGCCACACTCACATGGGAAGTCTCTCGCCGTGAAACACGTGTTTATAGCCGTGTTGGCAGTACCAATAAATTTGAAGAAAAGAAAGAGATCCGTACTGGCGAATGGCAAAACAGTGTTTTACCGGGTGTCGTTAATGGTAGTTTTGCCCAAAGTGCAAGCCAAGCGGGTTTGACACGTAGTGAAGGCCGTGAAGTGATCAAGGCTCTCCAGTGGCAAATTGATTTTCGTAAACTGAAAAAAGGCGATAAGTTTACCGTTTTAATGAGCCGTGAAATGCTGAATGGCCGTAACGAACAGAGCCAGCTCGTTGGTGTGCGTTTGCGTAGTGGTGGGAAAGATTATTATGCATTCCGTGCTGAAGACGGTAAATATTACGACAGTGAGGGGAATGGTTTAGAGCGTGGCTTCCTGCGTTTCCCTACCGCCAAACAATTCCGTGTATCATCACAATTTAATCCTCGTCGTGTTAACCCTGTAACAGGTCGTGTGGCTCCCCATAAAGGGGTCGATTTTGCCATGCCAGTAGGAACACCCGTTCTGGCTGTTGGTGATGGTGAAGTTATTGTGGCTAAGTACAGCGGTGCTGCGGGGAACTTCGTTGCTATTCGTCATGGCCGCCAATATACCACGCGTTATATGCATTTGCGTCAGCTGCTTGTGAAACCAGGGCAAAAAGTTAAACGTGGTGACCGTATTGCGTTATCAGGGAATACAGGGCGTTCAACGGGTCCACATCTGCATTTCGAAATGTGGGTTAACCAGCAAGCTGTCAACCCTCTGACAGCGAAATTGCCTAGCTCAGGTGGTTTAACAGGGAAAGAGCGTAAAGAATACTTAGCTATGGTGAAAGAAACGAAACCACAGTTAAAGCTTAATTAAGCATCTCACTACTGGCAGATAATTGATATCTGCCAGTTTTTTTTGTAAAGCTTCCACTTGTTATCGTTTTAAGCTATAAAAGAGCGCAAATAGTTCTTTTAGGTACATCATGAATAAAGACAAAGATACCGATAGTAAATTAGGCTATGTGCCTACCTTTCATAAATCCTATTTACAGCCTAAATATTGGGGTGTTTGGCTAGGTGCCGGCGTGTTTGCTGCTTTAGCCTATATACCTGTTAAAATTCGGGATCCCATGTTGGCTAAAGTGGGGAAATGGGTAGGCAAATTGGCGAAAAGTGCACGTCGTCGTGCAAAGATAAATTTATTATATTGTTTTCCTGATTTGACAGAGCAGGAAAGAGAGCAGCTAGTTGATAAGATGTTTGAAACTGCCCCCCAATCATTTGTGATGCTTGCAGAGCTTTGCCTTCGTGGTGCGAATAAAACACTAGCGAGAACACATTGGCACAATCAAGAGATTATCGATAATTTAAAACAGCAAGGAAGTCATGTTATTTTCATGGTGCCTCATGGATGGGCTGTAGATGCACCCGCAATGTTACTCGCTGCAAAAGGCCATAAAATGGCAGCCATGTTTCACCATCAAAAAAATCCAGTAGCAGATTATTTATGGAATAAAGCACGCTATCATTTTGGTGGTCGTTTACATTCTCGGGAAGCGGGGATTAAGCCGTTTATCGCCTCTGTACGCCAAGGTTATTGGGGGTTTTATCTACCCGATCAGGATCATGGTGAAGAGCACAGTGAATTCGTGGATTTTTTTGCGACCTATAAGGCGACATTGCCAGCGGTGGGGCGCTTAATGAAAGTCTGCAAAGCCAAGATAGTTCCTTTATTTCCAGTCTATGACCATCGTACACATCAACTGCATATTTATATTCGACAGCCGATGGATGATATTGATGGACAAGATGATCAATACATTGCCAGAAGAATGAATGAAGAACTGGAGTTCCTTGTTGGTCCAAATCCTGAACAATATACGTGGATACTTAAGTTATTAAAAACCAGAAAAGGTGATGAAATAGAACCTTATCAGCGTGATGATTTATATCGATAGTCGCGGCTCAATACTCGCTTATTTCTGACGTACTTAACGAAAAAAACACTTCAACATGTTATTAAGGTTGAAGTGTTTTTCTTTTTTAGCCGATATATTTTATTGTATAGACTTTTCTTATCCTTTTTTAGTAATCGAATTACGATTAATGCCGTAGGTATTGTGAGTAATAAAAAAATAAAAAATATTTATTTTTTACTATTATGGTTTTTTTCTTAACTTTTAATATGATTTATTTATGTCAAATATATTTAGATGTTATTGATAATAAATGAAATTATTATTATGCCGTCAACATGAAATGCCTTGTTTTTTATGTGGGTATACACTGTGAATAGTACAATGTTAAGTAAATTATCAAGCGAAAAGGTCAAAAATCCTTATCAATGACCAATGTAAGCCATATGATGAATAAATTACACGTGTGAGGGGATATTTAAGAAATTAATCTCTTGAAAAGGAAAGGAGGGATTATTATAAATATCAGTAAATGGGTTGTTTAAATATGATAATCTTTAACTGAAGTTAATATTGGTATAAGTTTTAGGGAAATACGGAAAGATAAGAAACAAGACATCGAAATAACCTGAAGTTTTTATATCAGAATCCGGTAAAGCGAATGATAGAGAATGTCTCATTTAGTAATGAATAAAAGTCTTTATATTATTTCTATTTCATCTCACATCGGGCGAGTGGGCTGTCGAGGACATAATAATTAAAAATAATTTGTCACTTTGATATAATGAAATATTTTTAATTATCAAGATGTATATATCTGGCTTATTGTAGTGCCTTAAGTTGAATTTTGTTTTTGGTTTTTTATAAATAATTATATATTAATCCATTTTGTTTGTAGCAATTGAAAGCTTGGAGTTGAAAACTCGCTTTTAATTTTTATGAATATTCAATAGTAATCATCCTAATATGACTAATTTATTTTATAAACCGTATTAAGAGACTTTACTTTAATATTATATTGAAATCTATTTAATAAACTTATTTTATATTTTTATTTTATAGCATCAACGCCATTATCTAAATCAGATGTCTTATTTTTCATCTTAAAATAAGCAAGATAGTTAATTTATAAAAGAACTCATTCAGTTTCATGATGTTTCTTGACTTAAATATTATTTAACTAATGATGGTAAAATATACTGTAAGTGCTTATACCTATTAACGAGTGTTAAATATGTTGATATATTTTTATTAAATAATAAAAATTGAGTCCAAAAATTGATTTGGAGATGCTATGGAAAAAACTCGAACTACATTGGACCAATGGATTACCTTGCAAGCTGTCGTAGATTGTGGCGGGTTTGCACAAGCAGCAGAAGTATTACATCGAACCCAATCAGCGATTAGCTATACAATCAGCAAACTTGAACAAACATTAGATATTGAAATATTTTCATTAGAAAAAAGGCGGGCAGTTTTAACGCCAAAAGGGGAAATATTATTAGCATTATCTCGAGAACTGACAAATAAAGCGATCTCATTAGAAAATAAGGCTAAATCGCTGAATAAAAACAATAATTCAAAAATAAATTTGGTGATTGATACTCTTTACCAAACAGATAATATTTTAAATAAAATGGGGGGATTTATTCAAACACACAGAGACTATGATATTGATATTGCTAAGCAAGCCATAGCAAAATCGGATATATTCTCCTTAAAGGATTATGATATTTTAATTACCCATCATTATGTTGAAATTTTAAACCCTATTTTTTTAGAGAAAGTAGAGGCTGTATTAGTTACTGAACCTGAACATATGTTACAACATGTGGAGGATGCTCAATTATTGGAAAACCTATCTAAACACGTAAAAATTGTTCTGGAGTCTTCAATAGAAGATGCTGTTAAAAGCGCTCAAACAATCAAAGCGGCATCATTAGAAACAGTCATTGGACTGGTTGAAAGTGGTATAGGTTATGCTTGGCTACCGAAAAATTTAATACAAAATCAACTGAGTAAAAACGCATTAAAACAGCTCAAAATAACAACGGATAATATTTATTATAGTTTTTATTTGTATGTTAATAAAAACTCGTTAGCTCAATATGTGTTAGAAGAGTTTATTAATCAGTTTAAATATAATAGCTCAAATTTTTACCAGTCATTAAAGGATTAATCAAAATAATACATTTATTGTTTTGATATAATAACAAAAAATTCAATGTAATAGGATGTTAACTAAATAAACGTCTGGTGTTATATTTCCATCGCACACTTGTATGTAGTAAATATATTATTAATACGGTGGCATTAATATCAGAACATCTAATTATAGGAATCGATATGAGTATTCTAAAAAAATCCTTAGTAACTTTAGGGGTGGCTTTAGCTGTAACAACTTCTCCGGCTGTGTTTGCTTCAGGAACTATTGAGTTTACAGGGGAAATTACAGATTTAGCCTGTGCTGTGGATAGCAGCTCACAAAATTTAACGGTTGATCTTGGTAAGGTATCATCAAAAAGTTTAGCCACAGCAGGGCAAGTAGCAGGTTTAAAAGATTTCACAATTAAGTTGATTGATTGCCCTGCGAATGCAAAAGTGACGGTAAGATTCGGTGGTACACGCGATAATAACGATCGCGATATTTTGCAGATTGCACAAACTACAGGCCAAGCAACACAGGTAGGTATTGCTTTATTTGAAAAAGATGCCACAACGCAAATTAAATTATTTGATGATTCAAAACTGGTTGAATTTACCAATGCGGCAGGGGATTCTGTAGAACTAGACTATGTTGCTCGTTATAAAGCAACGGTTACTGCGACAGCAGGTTCAGCAAATGGTACAGCGATTTATAGTATTCAATACCAATAACAAATATATACTTTAAAATTCTAATTACATTTAATCGATAAGCCAAAACTATTCTAAGCAACATAAATAATAACGTTGTTTGGAGGGAATGAGCATGTCAGTCATATGCTAATTTGAATAATAGGTATAGAGGGTAACAAAGTTACCCTCTCATTCTAAATACAAAAAATGGCCTTATTATGAAGAAAATGATTTTTTCAGCAGTTTTTCTTTTATTTTCTATTTCACACTTAGCTTCAGCTGCGGGGGTCAGTGTCGGTGGAACGCGTTTTGTTTACCAAGAAAATAAACGTGAAATTGATATCCCTATTTATAATAGTGATAAAGAAAAACCATTTCTTATTCAAAGCTGGGTAAGCCCATTTGAAGGAGAAGGTAAAACACCTTTTGTTGCGACACCACCATTATTTCGTCTTGAGCCTGATAGTAATGGGGCGGCACGTATTTCTTATGTTGGTGAGCCGATTGGCTCAAATCAGGAAAAATTATATTTATTAAATATAAAATCAATTCCACCTAAAGATTCGAAAATTGAAAATCAATTGCAAATAGTTATTAATTCACAGTTTAAGCTGTTTTTAAGGTCGCAAGACATTGAGCCATTTGACTTTAGTAAAGTTATTATAGAAAAGAAATCAGATGGCGTTGTCATCAATAACCAGACACCATACCACTTGTCAGTAAGAGATATATTGGTTGATGGCGAAAATATTCAAGGTGCTGATCTTATCTACCCTAATTCAAAAGAATATGTGATCAAAAAAACAATAAATAATAATCAGAAAGTGGTTGTTAAATTTATTAATGACTATGGCGCGATTATTGAAAAAACATCTAATTAAGAGTATGAAAAATGTCTGCCTTAAGTTATAACAGTAAGAATCTATACCACTCAAAAATATTTATTGCGGTCAGTATAATCTTATATTCTAACAATGCTAATACAAAAGATGTTTTTGATATAAATGCAATAAATACAGGCATAGAAAGTCAAATTGCGGACGTAAATAGTTTAGATTACTTATCCTACTCAGGAGGACAAGTACCAGGAAACTATCATGTAGACATTTATGTTAATGATAAATTTGTTGATGAACAACATTTACGTTTTATCTTTGATGAGCATAATAAAAAACTATCCCCTCTCATATCCAAAAAAATGTTATTAAGTTGGGGGGTTAAAAAAACAGCAAGTCAAGCATTTAACAATATCAATGATGAAGATAAAGTTACGGATATTTCTGCGACAATACCAGGAGCCTCTTATTCGTATGACTTTGGAAATAGTAGACTTAAAATCAGTATTCCTCAAATAGGCTTAGATAACTATAGCCGTGGTTATGTTGATCCTAATGAATGGGATGATGGGATTAATGCTGCTTTTGTTAATTATAATATTCGCCATAACCAAAATTGGTATAAAGACCGTGATGATACAAATAACACTTTTGTTGGCTTACGCAGTGGAATAAACGTGGGGGCATGGCGGTTACGTAACCACAGTAATTACAGCCGTACTTCTAATGAAAGTCACTGGAATAATTTACAAACATATATAGAAAGAGATATTCGTTCACTGAAAAGCCATTTAACAATTGGAGAAACCGCCTCTGATAATGGGGTTATGGAGAGTAATCCGTATCGTGGAATAAAATTAGCTTCAGACGAAAGTATGTTACCACAGAGTCAACGTGGCTTTGCGCCTGTTGTTCAAGGTATTGCTCAAACGAATGCTGTCGTGACGATACGCCAGAATGGCAGTGTGATTTATCAAACGACAGTGCCACCAGGGGAATTTGAAATAAATGACCTCTATCCTACATCGTATAGCGGGGATTTAGAGGTTCAAATTGAAGAGGCAAATGGAACTATTCGTTCATTTATTCAGCCTTTTTCTGCTGTCCCTATGATGCAACGTGCGGGCGCATTAAAATACAGTGTCGATATTGGTAAATATAATGCTGATAATGCTTATCGTAAGCCTAATTTTGCTCAGGCATCGGCGATATATGGTTTACCTTATAATTTGTCGATTTATGGTGGATTTATTTTATCGAAAGATTATCAGGCATATACAGCAGGAACGGGGATAAACTTAGGTAATATCGGTGCTATTTCTGCGGATATAACACAGTCAAAAACAGAATTAATTGATAAAAAAGAGGCTCAAGGCCAATCATATCGAGTGCAATACTCAAAATATTTACCTGGTACGGGAACGTCATTTTCTCTTGCATCATATCGTTATTCGACAAAAGAATATTATGATTTTTCATCATCAAATAATGATCTTTATGCGAGTGGCAGAAAAAAACAGCAGTTCCAAGCATCAATATCCCAATCACTGAAAGATATGGGCTATTTATCACTCAATGGCTATCAGCAATATTATTGGGATCGAAGCGGAGTTGATAAAAACTTAACAATAGGTTTTAACTCAAATTATAAACAGATTAATTACGGTATCTCTTATTCATATACTAAGCAAGAATACACGAATAACAACAATGAAATGTTATCAGTTAACTTTAGTATTCCGTTTACTATTGGACAGAAAAATAACTGGGTTAATTATCGCTATAATACGAGTCGAAACGGCGACTCTATCAGCTCGGTGAGTGTCAGCGGTACGCGTTTAGCGGATAATAATTTACAGTTTGATGTAACACAAAATTATAACCATAGCCGTCATGAAAATAGTGGCTCGGTCAGTGGTAATTATGTTGTTTCATCAGGGGAATATAGTGCTGGTTATAGTTATGATCCCCGTTATCAAAATGCGAACCTTGGGGCATCAGGTGCATTACTGTTGCATTCAGGTGGGGTGACGGCGGCTCGCAATATTTATGATTCAGCGATTTTAGTGAAAGCAAAAAATATTAATAATTTGCAAGTAAACAATGCGCAGGCACTTTATACCGACTCATGGGGTTATGCGGTTGTTCCCAGTGCGACCCGTTATGAAAGAAATAAAATCAGCGTTGATCCCTCTACATTAACTGGAAATAACGACGTGGGGTTAAGTACAACGACAGTTGTGCCAACTCGAGGTGCTATTGTATTAGCTGATTTTAAAGGAAAACGGGGGGCTCGTGTCATGCTCAAATTAACTCACCATCAGCAACTTATACCTTTTGGTGCACAGGTTACCGTGTTTGTCGATAAAGATGAAATAACGACAGGTATTGTGGCAAATGATGGTGAAGTGTATTTAAGCGGTGTTCCTGAACAAAGCTTAATTCGCGTTCAATGGGGAAGCCATATAGAGCAACAATGCCAATTTCCACTTACGATTGATCTCAATAACGATAAAATTCAGTTTCTGGCAAGAGACTGCCAATAGGAGCGGACATGAACAAATTATTATTACTTGGTTGTACATCGATGCTTCTATTTACACAATCAGCTGCGGCAGAGTTTAGAGCATTATTTAAAAATTTACCCTATACAGTTAACACGCCTATTTATGTCTCAAGGACAGCACCTGTAGGTACAGAACTTGCTTCGATTGAATTGGGGACCTATACCGCTTGGAGTTGGAGTGGTGTGACAGACCCTGTTCAGGTAGGTCTCTATTTTCCATCCTTACCGGGGAATTCACCAAAATATAATGGTGCCTATGTGAGAGAACTCAATAACTCCGGTGTTGGTTATGCATTATATGGTAATGTCATCAGTCCATGTACAGGGCATGCTTATGTTGATGGTTTAAATACGATTGACGGTAATGTGGATAACAGAATGATATGCCAAGTGAACTCAAGTTCTGGTGAATATATCGTATCTTTAAAAATAGTTTTTTATAAGATGCGCAATAATGTGAAGACTCAAGTGCTACCCGCGACCCAAGCTGCGATGTTAATTATTTATAATAATGGATTTAAAACTAGGGACAGTTATGGGAATACGGAACCGAAAGTGAGTTTAGGGCCCGTTAATATCATATCAACAGGCTGTGAAGTGATTAACAATAATATTGTTGTACCATTTAATAGCGTGGATAAAGGAAGTTTTTCAGGCGTAGGGAGCGTGAGTCCAAATAGCGTTAAAGATTTTAAAATAAATCTTAGTTGCGACCCAGTATCACCGATTAAGATCACGTTTACAGGTACAGCTGTTGATAATAGTTTAACACCTGGAACAATTGCGTTAAATAACCCTAGTGATATCAACACAGCTAAAGGGTATGGTATACAAGTTAAGTACAAAGACCAGCCAATTAAAATTAATCAAATGATGACAATAGAAGAGCGAAATTCAGCAACAGGCCTTTATAGTATCCCATTGCAAGCTGCCTATATTCAGACATCAAATAATACGCAAGCAGGTCAAGCAAATGGTACGCTCCAATTTAATTTGCAATATCATTAACTCCCAGAAAAATCGGACAGATTAATTCGCCATAATTCGCTATAACTCATGAGAAGCCCACATTGATAGGGGGTTGGGCTTCTTGTTATTTTTATTGTGATGAAGCTGAGGTCTGCAATGGCATTTGATAGAATGGATTGGCACTATGGTGGGGATTATCCCGAAAATTTGTCGCATGAAAATGCGGGAACACATATTGGTTTTTATCTGGCATGGCTTATTCAAAATGGATTAGTGGGTGAATTTCATCAAGAAGAATCCGTTGATGAAATCGCGGCAGTTTGCGCCCGTAAAATGGATGGTCGCACATTTTTAATCTCAATGTGCGATGAAAAATTTATTGATGAAGATGTCAATGAAGAAGGTTTAGCATTCACCGAGTTTTATTATCAGGCTGAAGAGGGCGGCTATTTCGACGATTATGAACGCATTTTAGCGAAAGGATTGCCAACGGTATACCATGTTGAGAATACATGGGAAAATTACGATAAAATAGCAACTGTGATTGCAGCGGCTTTTAATAATTGGAAAGATCGTCAGTCTTCATTCTAATTAAGTGATAACGAGCTGACTAATTCAATCACTCTGGGTATGGAAATAGATATCCAAAATGGATTTATCCCTGTTCACTGAATAACACAACTAGAACGGATGTTTTACTCTATTTGCATTGCCCACTAAAAAGGGAGCGTTAACGCTCCCTTTTTGTTTAGGAAAATAACCGTTTGGATTTATTCCACTTCTAAAATACGGCAAGTGTTTGTACTACCAATAGTGCCCATCAAGTCGCCTTGAGTCACTAAAACCAGGTCACCAGACATTAAATAACCGTTGTCACGTAGACGAGTGACGGCTTCATTTGCTGCGGCGATCCCATCGGTGTGTGTGCTACAGAAAACCGGCGTGACACCACGGTATAGTGAAGACTGATTAAGTGTTTTTTCATGGCGAGACATCGCAAAAATAGGCAAGCCGGAACTAATGCGAGACATCATACGGGCAGTACGACCCGATTCAGTCATAGCGATGATTGCTTTTACCCCTTTAAGGTGGTTGGCAGCATACATCGTTGACATCGCAATCGCTTCTTCTGGTGAACTAAATTCCGCATCTAAACGGTGCTTAGAAACATTGAGGCCAGGCATTTTTTCTGCCCCTAAACACACTTGTGCCATGGCGGCGACAGTTTCGGCTGGATATTGCCCTGCCGCCGTTTCTGCTGATAGCATAACGGCATCTGTTCCATCAAGAACAGCGTTGGCAACGTCCATGACTTCTGCACGTGTTGGCATTGGGTTAGTGATCATTGACTCCATCATTTGTGTCGCGGTGATCACTACACGGTTAAGTTGACGTGAACGACGAATCAGTTTCTTCTGTACGGCCACTAACTCAGGATCACCAATTTCAACACCTAAGTCACCACGAGCCACCATGACAACATCAGACGCAAGGATAACCTCATCCATGACTTCGTCAGTGGCAACAGCTTCAGCACGTTCTACTTTGGCAACTATTTGACATTCACAGCCGGCATCACGGGCTAAGCGGCGCGCATAATTTAAATCTTCGCCTGAGCGTGGGAAAGAAACCGCAAGGTAATCAACACCTATTTTTGCAGCAGTGATGATATCTTCTTTGTCTTTATCGGTGAGGGCTTCAGCAGATAACCCTCCACCTAGTTTATTGATGCCTTTATTATTAGAAAGTTGACCACCAACTGTCACTTCAGTAAAAACTTGTAAACCTTGAACTTCACGAACCTTGAGTTGGACACGTCCATCATCCAGTAACAGAATATCACCAGGAACGACGTCAGCGGGTAAGCCTTTGTAGTCAATCCCGACTTTTTGTTGGTCGCCTTCACCTTTACCAAGCGTGGCATCAAGGATGAATTTATCACCAACATTTAAGAATACTTTGCCGTCTTTAAATGTAGACACACGAATTTTAGGACCTTGTAAATCACCAAGAATGGCAACATGTCGACCTAAACGAGCAGCGATTTCGCGCACTTTATTGGCGCGGAGAATATGGTCTTCTGGAGTTCCGTGAGAGAAGTTAAGGCGTACAACGTTGGCGCCGGCGTTAATAATCTTTTCGAGATTATTATCACGATCGGTAGCTGGACCTAGGGTAGTAACAATTTTCGTTCTTCTAAGCCGTCTAGTCATGTATTACTCCGTTGACCTGTAATGGTGTTAATTTATTGAATGAAATGACTTCATACTTCAATTGTATGCTTTATATCAAAAATGCTATCTTGCCCATGACAGAAACCTATCCATTCAGGATCACTTCTCGTTTCTGCTTGCACATAACTTGAACCATTTTGCGTATTTTCGAGACCTTTTTGCGACAAGTTATTGTGCTGACACGAGCACAGCTATTATATACTGCTAATTAGTTAATGCTATCAGGTCTGCAAAACTATTAAAGCGATACTCGTTATATTCCACGTTGCCACCCCCTTGGTCACCTCCATCTGTGTGGCTTCTCGTATTATTACCGTACCTAATGGCGTATTGATTTGTCACTTTGCTATAGCTTGAGTTATTTAGCATCAATAATCAAAAAGCAGTTATCGCTACACGCTATCAAACCGCGAATCGCGTAATGCTTCTTTGACCCGTTTCAAGTTATCTCTAAATTTTTCACCTCTTCTTAAGGTAAAACCTGTTGTTAGCACATCAATAACGGTTAGTTGCGCTAATCTAGATACCATAGGCATGTACATATCAGTATCTTCAGGTACGTCGATGATGATTGAAAGGGTGGCAACGTGAGAAAGTGGGGAGTTATCGGAAGTAATTGCGATGACAGTCGCATCGTTATCTCGGGCTAAACGTGCCATATCGACTAACGCTTTTGTTCTGCCAGTATGTGAAATCAAAACGATAACGTCTCCCTCACTACTATTTATACAACTCATCCGCTGCATAACAATATCATCGAAATAGATGACGGGAATATTAAAGCGGAAAAATTTATTCATCGCATCATGAGCGACAGCAGCAGAAGCACCAAAGCCAAAAAAGCTAATCTTGCGAGCTTGGGTGAGAAGGTCAACAGCTCGGTTAATCGCTGTAATATCTAAGGTATGTTTGACATTATCTAACCCTGCCATCGCAGACTCAAAAATCTTATGGGTGTAGGTATTTACTGTGTCGTTTTCTTCAACATTACGATTGACATAAGGGGTGCCATTGGCAAGGTTTTGAGCTAGGCGCAGTTTGAAGTCAGGAAATCCTTTGGTATCCATCTTGCGGCAAAAGCGGTTAACGGTGGGCTCACTCACATCAGCCAGTTGAGCAAGGGTTGCAATGCTAAGATGGATAGCTCGCTGTGGCATACCTAAAATAACTTCGGCAACTTTCTTTTCTGATTTACTTAAAAAATCGAGGCTGCTCTTCATTTGTTCTAAAATATTCATATAACGAAAGTGCCTATTTCATCAAAAGGAGAAATTTTTCTGCCATAAAGATACTCTGTATTTTATTAATATCGTTTTTGAAGGCAGTGTTTATAACAGGAATATACTATGGGTTATGGTTAACCTATCCGAATGTTCCAAGTTTGTGGCGTAATTTTTTACGAAACTATGAGCTGTATCTAATTTTCATCTCAGTCAGTTCACTGACGGTTTTGTTATTTTATTACAAATGCTGTCACCATTCAGTTATGATGACACGAGCCACGTTTGTTGTTTTTTTCAGCATAAAAACTGTGATCAGTATCATCAATATTTACTGAGTACCTTCAAAAGGGTACATTAGCGGAACATCTGGCTAATTTTGTAACAAAATTACAATAAATTCCGCAAATTGAGGAGAACCAATATGGCGGTAAATAATGCTGCTCAAGCCTGTGACTTGATTATTTTCGGCACCAAAGGAGACCTCGCTCGTCGTAAATTGCTTCCATCTTTGTATCAGTTGGAGAAAGCAGGCTACATTCACCCAGACACGCGTATTATCGGTGTTGGCCGTGCGCAGTGGAGCCAGAGCGATTATATTGAATTTGTTGAAAAAGCATTCAGCGAATTTTTGAAAGAAGACCTTGATCCGGTACTGTGGGAAAAACTTAGCGCACGTTTAGATTTCTGCAATCTAGATGTTAATCAAACTGAAAATTTCGATAGTTTGGCACAAATGCTTAAGCAGGATCGTCATCCCGCGATCCACTATTTTGCCATGCCGCCAAGTACGTTTGGTGCAGTTTGCCAAGGGCTGGGACATGCAGGATTAAATAAGCAACCTAACCGTGTTGTTATGGAAAAACCTTTAGGCACGGATTTAGCTTCTTCACAAGAAATTAATAATGAAGTCGCTAAGTATTTTGATGAAAGCCAAGTCTATCGTATTGACCACTATCTCGGAAAAGAAACGGTGCTTAACTTGTTGGCGCTTCGTTTTGCTAACTCGCTGTTTATCAATAACTGGGATAACCGAACCATCGATCATGTACAAATTACGGTTGCGGAAGAAGTCGGTATCGAAGGTCGTTGGGGCTACTTTGATCAGGCAGGGCAAATGCGTGATATGGTGCAAAATCACCTATTACAAATTTTAACAATGATTGCCATGTCTCCTCCCGCAGATTTGACGACCGATCGCATTCGTGATGAGAAGGTTAAAGTCTTACGTTCACTACGTCGCATTGACCATACGAATGTTAGAGAAAAAGCAGTTCGCGGCCAATATACCGCTGGTTTTGTTCAAGGTAATAAGGTGCCTGGTTATCTTGAGGAAGAAGGCGCTAATAAGCAAAGTATGACCGAAACCTTTGTGGCATTGCGTGTCGATATTGATGATTGGCGTTGGGCTGGCGTGCCTTTCTACTTACGGACAGGCAAGCGTCTGCCTGCAAAATGTTCAGAAGTTGTGGTTTACTTTAAAAAACCTGCGCTGAATATTTTTTCAGAAAGTTATCAGGAGCTTCCACAAAACAAACTCACTATCCGCCTACAGCCTGATGAAGGTATTGATATTGAGATCATGAATAAGGCACCTGGGCTCGATCATAAACATCGCTTGCAAACAACGAAGTTGGATTTGAGTTTCTCAGAAACATTCAATCAAACTCACTTAGCGGATGCTTATGAGCGTTTATTGCTCGAAGCAATGCGCGGTATTCAGGCATTATTTGTTCGTCGCGATGAAGTGGAAGAAGCATGGAAATTTGTTGATTCCATTATGGACGCATGGGCAATGGATAACGAAGCACCTAAACCATATCAAGCGGGGACTTGGGGGCCTATTGCTTCTGTCGCTATGATCACCCGTGATGGGCGTTCATGGAATGAATTTGAATAATAACGTCTAATATTGTTTTTATAAGGCCAGTTGTTGCAGAGATAAGCCAACTGGCCTTATTGATTGACGTGATATCAACGGCGATTTATCACATTCTTGTAGGTCGCCATTAAAGCACCAATTCACTGCGACCGGTTGCCGCCATATGAATAATTCCTTGCTCAATGCGTAAACAGGCCATTTTCGCGGCATCGGGCACGGATAACCCCGCTAATAATTGAGCTGTTAGCTCCGCACCAAATAAATCACCTGTGCCTTTGGGGGTGACTGGGTAACGTTTATGGCGGATAACTGACACATCTTGCTTCGTGACACAAACGACGTCGATATTCTCTTCATCGGGTTGAAATGCGCTGGTAATAATGACCCATTGAGTATGCCCCTTTAATAAACTACGGGCAGCTTTAGTTGCATCATCTAAAGTTTGTATCTCTTGGCCACTGAGCGTTGCTAACTCAAATTTATTTGGAATGATCCCTGTCGCAAGTGGAATAACGTCATTTCGATAAACGTCAGCGATTTCAGGTGGTATGTAGAAGCCGCTGTCTTCATCGCCCATAACGGGATCGACGATCACGGGGATAGAAGGGTGCGTTTTACGTATAGCAGTTAGCCACTGTGCTAAATCATGTGCTTTGTTTTTAGAGCCTAAGTAACCCGTTAAAATGGCACGTACACCCGCCATACAGCCACGTTCCACTAAGCCACTTAAGTAACCGCGAAACCACTCTGAAGGTAACTCACCACCATGGCAAGTCGCGTAATGTGGAGTATTGCTTAAAATAACCGTTGGTACAGCGGCAACGCGCAAGCCTTGTTTCATTAATGCAGGGACGGCAATGCTATTACCGACACAGCCATAAACAACCTGAGATTGGATAGAGATGACATCATAGGGGAGTGGTGTCGCATTTGTGTCGTTTTGAAAACTATTAGAGGTGAGGTTGAAGGTAGCCATTTATCTCTCTTTCGGACGAAATACATATTTTACGAATATGACTCATATAAGAAGCCTGTTTGTTGTTGAAGTCAATGATAAACAGTTGATGTGTTGTCTAATAAAAGAAAACAGTAAAAAATGTATTTTTATCAATAAAAAATAAGGTTATTTAGTGAGGGTTTTTTGGTTGTTTATTCGCTATCTTATGAACAATACTGAGGTTCTTGCGGTTATAGATGCATAATTATGCAATAAAAATTCATTATAAAAAGCTGTTTATATTCATTGACTTAATATTTTTGGCATGCTAAAAATAGCATGTATTAACAATTATATGAGGGTTCGGAGTAACTTGGGTGGATGTCCATCCGATGAAATGAATGAGATATCATGCTTAGCGTGAATAGCATTAAAATCAGTAAGTCACAAAGAAGAACAACCCACAGACTTTTCCTTTCAGCTATCCTTTCCAGTGAGCATCACTGGTGCGGTGCTTTATAGCGTCTCTCTAAAATATTCACTTTGCTGAATAAAATCAGCATTTTCTTGATATTTATTATTTTTTTATACTCGCATGAAATTTTTCGCTGACGAAAAGTGCGTTTTTTCTGTATGAAAAAAAAGCAGGCATGCGGTTGTCTGTAGAGAGATTATATAATGATATATTGGATATTTTTAGTATTATCTATTATCGCCGAAGTGACCGGTACTTTATCCATGAAACACGCCAGTGTCAGTGGTGGCTATACCGGAATGGTCGTCATGTATGTCATGATCGCACTTTCCTATATTTTATTGGCTATTGCGATTAAAAAAGTGGCGTTAGGGGTCGCGTATGCCTTATGGGAAGGCATCGGTATTTTATTCATCACCACCTTTAGCGTACTGTGGTTTGGTGAATCACTCTCACCAATGAAAATCGGTGGGTTAATCTTGCTAATCGTCGGTATTGGATTGATAAAATTTGGTACTAAAAAGGCTGTCGCCACTAAGTCATCTCAAAAAGCACACACCGCTGTTAAATCAAGCAGCTTGACACAATCGATGACGAAAACGGAGGCCTAATTATGGATATGCAATTTGAATGGTGGCACGGTGCCTTTTTGGTATTAGCAGTCGTACTTGAGATTTTAGCGAATATCTTGTTAAAAATGTCGAATGGATTTAAACGTTACTGGTTAGGTATTCTCTCATTATTAGCGGTATTAGGGGCATTTAGTTCCCTTGCTCAAGCAGTAAAAGGAATCGAGCTGTCAATCGCTTATGCACTGTGGGGGGCGTTTGGGATTATCGCGACAATTGCCGCGGGATGGATACTTTTCAACCAAAGACTCAACTACAAGGGTTGGGGCGGCATTGCGGTACTGCTACTAGGAATGGTACTCATTAAAATGTCATAAAAAACAAGCGCCGATACCGTGTGTATGCGGCGCTTTTAATATTTTATATGTATTAATCCATCCTATTGGCTAATCAATCGCCGCAACGATTTTAATTTCCACTTTATACTCGGGTTTCATTAGTGCCGCTTGAACTGTACAACGAACAGGCGCGCTACCTTCAACAACCCATGCATCCCATGCTTGGTTCATGCCAGCGAAATCAGCTTTATCAGCTAAGAAAATAGTGGCATCTAAGATCTTACTCTTATCAGAACCAACACGTTGTAGAAGAATATCAATAGCGGAGAGTGTATCTGTGGTTTGCGCAATAATATCAGCATCTAAATTTTCAGGAACGCTGGTGTAGTAAACAACATTATTGTGAATAACCGCTTCAGACCAACGCTTATCTGGATCTATCCTTTCAATCGTCATTAGGGTTCCTTAGTGCTTTATCTATGAGTTTTTTTAAGAATAACAGTTAGTTCTATTAATGAAAATCCCTTCTGGCATGAATACACCATTTAGCTCAGCAGGTGAGGGCAAGACATGGTAAAGTAATCCTCTTCAAATTGAATGATTAATAGGTTTGCGGTGTACGACGATTTCTCTTCTGATGGCTTTTTAGCGAAAACAATCCCTGGGTTTCAACCACGTGCAGCGCAGGTGACTATGTCTAATGCTGTCTCTGAAGCCATTGCAAAACAGCAAGTGCTAGTGGCTGAGGCGGGGACAGGTACAGGTAAAACGTTTGCGTATTTAGTTCCTGCATTACGATCAGGTAAAAAAGTGATTGTTTCAACAGGCTCGAAGGCATTACAAGATCAACTTTATCATCGTGACCTACCGACGATTATTGATGCGATGCAATATACCGGTCGTACAGCATTGCTCAAAGGTCGTTCTAATTATCTGTGCTTAGAGCGTTTAGATCAGCAATCATTAGGTGGTGGCAGCCTTGAACCTGAAATTCTCTCTGCTGTTGTACGGTTGCGTAGTTGGTCAATTGAATCCGAATCAGGGGATGTGAGTACGTGCCATGATATTGCGGAAGATCATGCCGTTTGGCCGCTAGTCACCAGTACTAATGACAACTGTTTAGGCAGTGATTGCCCTCGTTATCAAGAGTGCTTTGTTTTAAAAGCGCGTCGTAAGGCATTAGATGCCGATATCATAGTGGTAAACCATCACTTATTTATGGCTGACCGCGTGGTGAAAGATACGGGGTTTGGTGAGCTGATGCCGCAAGCTGATGTGATGATTTTTGATGAAGCGCATCAAATCCCAGATATCGCTAGCCAATACTTTGGTCAACAATTAAGCAGTCGCCAATTGTTGGATCTTGCTCGTGATATGGTAATGAGTTACCGAACAGAGCTTAAGGATCTGGTTCAGCTACAAAAGAGTGCAGACAGGCTAACTCAAAGTACCTTAGATTTTCGTTTAAATTTGGGGGAAAACAGCTTTCGAGGGAATTTACGTGAATTATTAAAAACGCCCACGGTACAGCGAGCGTTAACACTACTCGAAGATTCCCTTGAGCTTTGTTATGAAGTCATTAAAACGTCACTAGGGCGCTCACAAACATTAGATTCTATTTTTGAACGAGTAACACTGTATCGCAATAGACTCAATAGGTTGAAAGAAGTCACTATTCCAGGTTACAGCTACTGGTTTGAAAGTTATGGTCGCCACTTTTTATTAGCATTAACCCCTCTGACGGTAGCAGATAAATTTAGTGAAATGATATCTAGCGCCCCAGCAAGCTGGGTATTTACCTCCGCGACATTATCAGTCAATGAGCAACTTAACTATTTTACAGATAGATTAGGAATTGATTCAGCCAAAACATTATTATTAGCAAGTCCTTTTGATTATCAAAGCCAAACGTTACTTTGTGTACCGCGTTTTCTGCCAGAAACGAATCAAAAAGGCATCGCACAAAAACTGGCTACCATGTTAAGACCCCTGATCATCAAAAACCAAGGGCGTTGTTTTTTCTTATGTACATCACATTTGATGATGCGTGAATTAGCCGAAGAGTTTAAAGTGACCTTGACTCTGCCTGTTTTTATGCAGGGGGAAACGAGTAAAAATAAATTACTGACACAGTTTATTGAGGCAGGTAATGCCGTATTGGTCGCGACGAGTAGCTTCTGGGAAGGCGTCGATGTTCGTGGAGATGATTTAACCTGCGTTATTATCGATAAATTGCCTTTTACTGCGCCAGATGACCCCCTATTACGAGCGCGTATTGAGGATTGTCAGCTAAGAGGAGGGGATCCTTTTGCTGATGTACAAATCCCTGATGCCGTGATTACGTTGAAACAAGGGGTTGGGCGCTTGATCCGTGACACTAGCGATTATGGTGTGATTGTGATTTGTGATAATCGTTTAGTAACGCGCCCATATGGTGAGGTTTTCTTGAACAGTTTACCGCCATCGCCAAGAACTCGTAGTTTAACTAAAGCGATTGAGTTTCTTGAGAAAAAAAGAACTGATATTAATAATAGTAAGTAAACCAAGGCCATAAGGGCTTTTTTGTACTCTTTCCTCTTGAGTTTATGCTACTATAAATCGCATTTTCAGGTCACTGTTGACAGGCAGTGGCATCAAACCTAATTCATTTGCCGGAGTTGTGGCATGTCGAGCCGTATTCTTGCTGTTGATACAGCAACAGAAGCATGTTCAGTCGCATTATTATGCGATGGAGAAATTATTTCTCGCTTTGCAGTTTCACCACGAGAGCACACTCAGAAAGTGTTGCCCATGGTGGAAGACGTTTTATCACAAGCGGGGCTTTCGTTAAGTCAACTGGATGCATTAGCATTCGGGCGGGGACCGGGTAGTTTTACGGGCGTTCGAATTGGTGTGGGGATAGCTCAGGGGCTGGCGTTAGGAGCTAATTTGCCAATGATCGGCATTTCATCGCTAATGACATTGGCTGAAGGAGCATATCGCGTTGGAGGTCATGCTCGGGTATTGGTCGCAATCGATGCTCGAATGACAGAAGTGTATTGTGCTCAATATCAACGTAATGCAGAGGGAATATGGCTTGGCGAGGACAGTGAAGCGGTCATGAGTCCAGATCTTTTCCGTGATAAAATTAGCCAACTTACTGGGGAATGGAGCCACGCAGGGACAGGTTGGCAAGCCTATCCACAATTACAAGATAACGATATTGTCTTGAATGATAGCACTGTTGAATTGCCAACAGCACAAGATATGTTGCCTATCGCTGAGCGTTTATGGCGAGCAGGTAAGGTGGAGTCAGTGGAAAACGTGGAACCCACTTACTTACGCAATGAAGTGACGTGGAAAAAACTGCCTGGTCGTTAATGCGTTAATTTTCAGTTGTTGTATTTATTTTAGGGTTATTTAGCGTATTAAAATTATGAATCATTTCAATTTAAATAATCTAAATTGGAATGATTTTTTAATTAAATGATTAAAATAAACAAATAGAAATTGACTAAAGGTTCTGCAATACGTCTATAATTGACTTGATAGTACATTTCTCACTCAGCCCATTGAACATATCGTGTGATATACGATGATATTCATATTAATCCTTGCCGTCTGAATTTATAATTCACTTAAATGGAGGTGGTATATGGGAATAAAAATTAACTGTCGCACTACACTTAACGTTGTCTTATTTGTCGGCGTATTAGCGCTAACAGGTTGTGTGTCGATTCCTTCCTCAATTCAAGGTTCGTCACCAAATCCAGCGGTTAACTTATCATCAGTACAAAATGCGCCTGAAATGTATATTGGGCAAGAAGGCCGTTTTGGCGGAAAAGTCATCTCTGTATTTAATCAACCTAATAAAACACGTTTAGAAATCGCTGTTATTCCGTTAAATAAATATGATGCAGCTCCTGAATTAGGTGTTCCTTCTGTAGGTCGTATTTATGCTTTCGTGAATGGCTTCCTTGATCCAGCTGACTACAATGGTCGTTATATAACGGTTGTCGGTAAAATTACAGGAGAACAGCCAGGCAAGATAGGTGATATACCGTATAAATATGTCACTTTAGATGCAACGGGATATCAACGTTGGAATTTAACACAAAGTGTTATTTTACCTCCGGCTGGCCCATGGGGTTATGGCTATTATGGTAATCCTTATTACTATAATCACCCTTGGGGTTATGGATATGGTTACGGCTACCCTGGCGGGGTCGCGCCAGTACAAACGTATTTAACGGAATAAGATTAAATTGGACAATTTGTAAGAGGAGGCAATTTGGCCTCCTCTTTATTTGATTTGTGAGTTCGACTGACTTATTTTTAGGCGTATGCACGGGTAATGTGTTAATTTCTCCAAAAATTGTTCAGAAGAGTGTATTATTACGATATCTATACCGGATATCGTTCTGGTAAAACACACTAAAATGAAATAGGCGGACTGTCCCGCCTATTTTTGTTTCGAAGGAATGAAATTTATTTAGTGATAGAGCTCTCAACCTTGGCACAGGGTATTTTTCAAACTGGTACGCTGAGTTAATAATTTGTTAAAAGGGTGTTGAGTCATATTACTATACTAAAATTCAGGAGTCATACTTTGGAAAAAATCTGGCTGAAAAATTACCCAAGCGATGTTCCGGAAGAGATCGATCCTGATCGCTTTGCTTCTTTAGCGGAGTTACTTGAAAATTCGGTTTCGCAATATGCGGATCAACCTGCGTTTATTAATATGGGCGCAGTGATGACTTACCGCAAGTTGGAAGAGAGAAGCCGTGCTTTTGCGGCATACCTACAGAATGGCTTAGGGCTTAAAAAAGGCGACCGTGTGGCATTAATGATGCCCAATCTATTGCAATACCCAATAGCGCTATTTGGTATCTTACGTGCGGGCATGGTTGTTATTAATGTTAACCCACTTTATACACCAAGAGAGTTAGAGCATCAGTTAAACGACAGTGGTGCAAGCGCTATTGTGATTGTGTCAAACTTTGCGCATACCCTTGAGAAAATTGTTTTTAATACCAAAGTTAAGCATGTGATTTTGACCCGCATGGGGGATCAGCTCTCACGCCCTAAAGCGACGTTAGTTGATTTTGTGGTGAAGTATGTCAAAAAGCTCGTTCCGAAATATCATCTACCGGATGCCATTTCGTTTAGGCGTGCGATGCATTATGGCTATCGTATGCAGTACATTAAACCGAATATTACGGGCGATGACCTAGCATTTTTGCAATACACAGGAGGCACAACAGGGGTTGCGAAAGGTGCAATGTTGACACACCGCAACATGTTAGCGAATATTGAGCAAGCGAGAGCCGCTTATGGCCCAGTCTTAAAAATTGGCTCAGAGTTTGTGGTGACAGCACTGCCGCTTTATCATGTTTTTGCTCTTATGGTGAACTGCCTCCTTTTTATCAATGTTGGTGGGGTAAACCTATTAATAACCAACCCTCGCGATGTACCTGGTACCGTCAAAGAGTTAGCTCGTTATCCCATCACTTCAATTACCGGGGTTAATACCTTATTTAATGCGTGGTTGCATAATGCCGAATTCCAGAAACTTGATTTTTCCAAGTTAAGGTTGTCGGTCGGTGGCGGAATGCCTGTCCAGAAAGCCGTTGCCGAGAAATGGCAAAAACTCACCGGTAAGCACTTATTAGAAGGTTATGGCTTAACAGAATGTTCACCACTTGTGACCGGAAATCCGTATAATCTGACCGCTTATAGTGGTAGTATCGGGTTACCTGTTCCATCAACAGAAATTAAACTGGTTGATGACGACGGCAATGAGGTTGCTGCGGGAGAGCCGGGTGAAATGTGGGTCAAAGGCCCTCAGGTCATGAAGGGCTATTGGAACCGACCTGACTCAACCGCTGAAATTTTGCGTGATGGCTGGTTAGCGACGGGCGATATCGCTGAAATTGATAGTGAAGGCTATATACGTATCGTTGATCGTAAAAAAGACATGATTATTGTCTCTGGCTTTAATGTTTATCCAAATGAAGTTGAAGATGTGATTTCATCTCACCCTGATGTGGTTGAATGTGCGGCAATTGGCGTACCAAGTACCAGCACAGGGGAAGCCGTTAAAGTATTTGTGGTGAGCAGTAATCCGAAATTAACATCTGATGACTTAAAAACATTTTGTCGCCGTTCACTCACCGCGTATAAAGTCCCCAAGCTGTTTGAATTTAGAACAGAGTTGCCAAAGTCAAATGTTGGAAAAATATTGCGTAGAGAATTACGTGATGAAGAAAAACAGCAAAAAGAAAGCTCAACAGCATAATGTTAGCTTATCGGTTTGCATCCCTATGAGTAACGCCGGTTTTTACCGGCGTTACTGTGATGAGTATATAAAAAGAGAAATTTGTTTTGAATTATCGTTTAGTAACAACGGACAGTGAGCTTGCACAAGTATGTCAGCAGGCAAGTGAAGCTGATTGGCTTGCATTGGATACCGAATTTGTCCGTACTCGAACTTATTATCCACAATTAGGTTTGCTACAGCTTTATGATGGAAAACAAGTTTCATTGATCGACCCTTTATCAATCAGCGACTTTTCACCGTTTAAAGCGTTGCTGACTAATCAGACTGTCACTAAATTTTTGCATGCAGGTAGTGAAGACCTTGAAGTATTTTTGCATGACTTTCAATGTGTCCCTGAGCCGATGGTTGATACCCAAGTGATCGCCGCATTTTTAGGTTACCCAATTTCGTGTGGCTTTGCCTCTTTAGTTGCAGAATATCTAGGGGTAACGCTGGATAAAAGTGAATCTCGAACCGATTGGTTAGCGCGTCCACTCAGTGAAAAACAATGCCTATATGCGACAGCAGATGTTTTATATCTGTTGCCATTAGCGAAAATTCTCATGCAAAAAGTGGAAGAAGCGGGCTATCTTGCTGATGCCTTAGAAGAGTGTCAAAGAACCGTTGAGCGGAGACAGAAAATCACGGATCCGGCGCTAGCCTATCGAAACATCACGAATGTGTGTCAGCTTAAAGATGAACAGCTTGCTTGTTTGCAAATGCTGGCTGAATGGCGTTTAAATCAGGCTAAAGCACGTGATATGGCCATTAATTTTGTTGTTAAAGAAGAACATTTATGGAAGGTGGCTCGTTACTTGCCTAGTTCGTTAGGTGAACTTGATGCTTTGGGACTCACGGGGCAAGAAATCCGATGTCACGGAAGACGATTGCTCAGTATTGTGGAAAAAGCCAAACAAATGAATGAAAGCGACTATCCGCCAATGGTTGCAAACTTGAACGAACAATCCCAGTATAAAAGTTTATTTAAAGAAATTAAGGCGGTAGTAAAAGAAATCGCTGAACATGAAAAATTTAATGCTGAATTACTGGCATCTCGTCGACAAATTAATCAGTTGTTATCGGTACATTGGGGGATTAAATCCTTGTCTAAGCAGCCTGAATTATTAGATGGCTGGCGAGGTCGCTTGCTAGCGGAACCCATTACAAAACTGCTTAATCAAACACACTAGTTTGTATCCCCGCGTTATTCGACCAAATTGTAGCCTTAAATCGAGCTTGCTGGATTTAAGGCTCTCTCAACAAAGAATAACATAGCGTTAATGAGACCTTGGGTAAAACTGCCCATATAATCCTTAGGCATATTAAAAGCATTTTATTCACTCTTTGTGAAAGGTTGTTTCTGTATTTTCAAAAACAATCAAAGAACAATATTTAGCCAAAATAGCAGGCAAGATGTGGAATGAAGTTTATCATTTTAAAGTTATTGTTAATCGCCTCTATTCCTGAAAAGATAACTGACCCATTATTTTGTCGATCTTGTATACAAGTTTTATTGCCGATGAGTCTTTATTTTGGTGAAGAGGATTAAAATTAGCGTGAATAGATAGTGCGTTATGCTAATAGGGTAATCTACAAGATGCGGTGTTTAACATTTGGTTATATTGCAAGCAGAGAGCTTATCTAAAAGAATCGCAAACATTATTTTAGCGATAGAAAACCCAAGCCATAAAAAATATTATGGCTATTTAGCTTACTAATGATTAAGCCAATTCAATTGACTGAAAAACTGATAAAGCGAGCCGCTATTTATCACTTAAAAACAACGGCTATTTGCTATGATTATTTCTCAGTTGTTTTTAGCTCATCACCTTCAGGTAATGTCACGTTCAATTCAAGTACTGAGATATCGTCGTCTTTTTGTTCGAATTGTACAGAAAGCATCTCAGGGTCAACTTGAACATACTTACAAATAACCTGTAAAATATCTCTTTTCATATCAGCAAGATAAGGAGGTTCACTATCACCGCGGCGACGTTCTGCTACGATGATTTGCAATCGCTCTTTTGCGATATTTGCTGTCGGTTTTTTCCGCGACAGAAAGAAATCCAATAAAGCCATTATTTACCCCCCAAATAGGCGTTTCAAGAAACCTTTTTTCTCTTCTTCAATGAATCGGATAGGGCGCTCTTCACCTAAAATACGATCAACACAGTCGCTGTATGCCTGACCAGCATCAGATTCTGTGTCTAAAATCACAGGTTCACCTTGGTTTGATGAACGTAATACGGATTGATCTTCAGGGATCACACCAATTAATGGAATGCAGAGTATTTCTAAGACATCTTCCATACTCAACATATCGCCACGAGTCACTCTTCCTGGATTATAACGGGTTAATAATAAGTGCTCTTTGATAGGGTCTAAACCTTTTTCGGCGCGGCGTGATTTAGAGGCAAGAATACCTAGGATGCGGTCAGAATCGCGTACTGAAGAGACTTCTGGGTTGGTAGTGATAATCGCTTCATCTGCAAAGTAAAGTGCCATCAATGCACCACTTTCGATACCTGCTGGTGAATCACAGACAATAAAGTCGAATGCTAATTCATTACCTAATTCGTCGAGTATCTTTTCAACGCCTTCTCGAGTAAGGGCATCTTTATCACGAGTTTGTGATGCAGGTAGAATATAGAGATTCTCTGTACGTTTATCTTTAATGAGTGCCTGATTTAACGTGGCATCACCTTGAATGACGTTAACGAAGTCATACACTACTCGGCGTTCACATCCCATGATAAGGTCGAGGTTACGCAGACCGATATCAAAATCGATCACAACTGTTTTTTTCCCTCTTTGTGCTAGGCCTGTAGCTATGGCCGCGCTTGAAGTGGTTTTACCTACGCCACCTTTACCAGATGTAACAACAATTATGCGTGCCATGAATAATTCCTTGTAAATAAGGTCTAAATTAAGTTTTCAATATTTAATCTGTTATCAACGAGACAAAGTTTCGCTGCTTTGCCGAGAAATTCAGAAGGGATCTGATCACTCAGCCAATATTCACCCGCAATAGACACCAATTCGGCTTGCAGGTGTGTACAAAAAATTTGGCTTTCAGTATCACCTGAGGCGCCCGCAAGAGCTCGACCTCTCATTATGCCATATATATGAATATTACCATCTGCAAGTAATTCTGCACCTGCGCTGATATTACTTGTGACAATAAGATCACTATTTGGGGCATAAATTCGTTGACCTGAACGAACTGGGCTATTAATAATTCGAGTTTTTCGATAACTAAACTCAGGGTCCGCTGGCGAAGCAATTTCAACGTTAGACGGCGTTGATTCAGGCTGAATGTCAACGGCTTTTTGGCTTTTGCCTTCACTCAGTACCGCTAAACCTGCATCACTGACTTTCTTCCGTAATAAAGGATCGGTGCATCCACTTATTCCGACAACCCTTAAACCAACTGATATAACAGCCTTATGGATACTGTATAAATCCGCATTCGCTGTTAAATCGGCAATATTAATAACCACAGGCGCGTTTTTAAGGAAGTCAGGTGCTTGACTTACCTTATCTTGAAGCGCTTTTTTGATGAGTTTAGTTTCTTCACTACGCAAGTGAAGCACTGAAAGAGTAAAGCTACTGCCTTTGAGTTCTATTGGCGACTGTGACATCTATCCGGGCTCAGCAAATTAAAATATCCGAAACAAACTTCGGGAGACGATATTCTGTAAAACAATAGCATGTTATAGTTACTGCATTCCTCAAGCAAGCCAATGAACCAAGAAAAAGAGTTAAATATAATGATTTGTGCAATATATCGTAGTCCTAACCGTGATCAAACATATCTTTATATTGAGAAGAAAGATGATTTTTCTCGAGTCCCCGAAGAACTGATGAAACAATTCGGCGTTCCACAGTTTGCGATGACATTATCCCTTACAAACCGCGATAAATTGGCAAATGCTGATATTGAAAAGGTCAAAGCAGATTTAATTGAAGTCGGATATTATCTTCAATTTCCACCACCAGTTGAAAATTTACTCGCTGAATATCGTGAGTCTTGTAGCGAATAAAATTAGGATAATCCTGAAATGATAATTGACCGGTGGGAGTGATGAAATGAAACCAACTTTACTATTTACTTTAATTAGCGGCTTATTTTTAGTGAGTTGTTCAGCGAAGCCACCGGTTTCAGCTGCACCGAAACAATTGACTACTCAACAAAATGTCGCAATTGCGCAAGAAGTTGAAGCGCTAGATAAAGCATTTCCAATTGAAAATCGTGAGCCATCACAATTTCCGGCTTATGTTGAGTTATTAAAACAGCACGCGGTAGCGCAAGGAATTAAACCGAGCACGGTTGAACGGGGATTCGCTAATATCCATTTTATTGAGCGTGTGGTTAAGGCCGATAAAGGGCAACCTGAAAAAAGAGCCACCGTGACTTTAGAAAGCTATTTAAAGAATGTGTTACCCGCCTCGCGCATTAACGCAGGTGCTCAAAAATATTGGGAAAACGAAGCAATCTTAAATGCGGTTAGCAAACGTTATGGGGTTCCGCCTCAATATATTGTTTCTTTGTGGGGACTAGAGAGTGGATTCGGTCGTTCCCAAGGTAAAGAAGATGTTATTTCAGCATTAGCAACACTTTCATTTGAAGGGCGTCGTGAAGCTTTATTTAGCAAACAATTGCTAGCTGCATTGGAAATTATGGACAAAGGCTATATCCCAGAAGATCAGCAATTAAAAGGATCTTGGGCTGGAGCCATGGGGCAAAGCCAATTTATGCCAACATCGTATTTGTCTTATGCGGCGGACGGTGATGGTGATGGAAAAATGGATATTTGGAATAACACGGCAGATGTTTTTGCCTCCATCGCGAATTATCTTTCGACAGAAGGCTGGCAAGCCGCTTTACCGTGGGGTTACCAAATTACATTACCTGCTGATTTTGATAAACAGCTCGAAGGGGTTAAAGCAGAGCAGGGTAAAACCGTTGCTCAGTGGCAACAACTTGGCGTCAAATTACCAGCATTCGCACAATTACCGTCCAGTGTTAAAACATGGGTTGTTATCCCTGATGATCCGCAGGGGCGCGCATACTTAGTGACAGAAAATTTCCGCACTATTATGCATTGGAATCGCTCATATTACTTTGCTTTGAGTGTATGCTTGATGGCTGACGGCGTTGCTCAAAAAATACAATAACGATAATAGGAGTTACAACTATGTACCAACATCGTGACTGGCAAGGTGCCTTATTGGATTTTCCTGCAAATAAAGTCGTTTGTGTTGGCAGTAATTACGCAAAACACATTAAAGAGATGGGCTCCGCACACCCAGAAGAACCTGTTATTTTTATTAAACCTGAAACTGCATTATGTGATGCAAACCAGCCGATAGTGATCCCAAAAGATCTGGGAGCAGTGCATCATGAGATTGAATTAGCTGTCTTGATTGGTATGCCATTAAAGAATGCCGATGAAGATCGGGTTTCTCGTTCCATTGCGGGTTTTGCGGTGGCGTTAGATTTAACGCTACGAGATTTACAAGCAAAATTTAAGAAAGCGGGACAACCATGGGAAAAAAGTAAAGCATTCGATGGGTCTTGCCCAATTTCGGGTTTTATTCCTGTCAATAGCTTTGGTGACCCACAAAGTGCCCAGCTGTCCTTAGAGATTAATGGCGAAATTCGCCAGTCAGGCTCGACTCGTGATATGATCACGCCCATATTGCCATTGATTAGTTATATGTCTCGCTTTTTTACCTTACGTGCGGGGGATATTATTTTGACAGGAACCCCAGAAGGTGTGGGACCATTGACATCGGGTGATATGTTAAAGCTCTCAATTAATGATCACTCGTTAACGACCAGAGTGATATAAGTATAGGATTATTAAGTATTATGTCTCAGCCTTTCTGGCAGGTAAAAACGTTAGATGAAATGACTGACGATGAATGGGAATCACTGTGTGACGGTTGTGGGCAGTGCTGCTTGCATAAACTGATGGATGAAGACACAGATGAAATTTATTTTACTAATGTGGCTTGTAATCAATTAAATATCAAAACGTGCCAGTGTAAACATTATGAAGACCGTTTCAGCTATGAGGCAGATTGTATCAAACTTAATCGATACAATTTAGAGACGTTTGAATGGCTACCACATACTTGTGCTTATCGTCTGTTGCTTGAAGGGAAAACATTGCCTGCATGGCATCCGTTAAAGACGGGGTCAAAAGCGGCGATGCATGCGGAAAGGATTTCTGTGCGGCACATAGCCGTTAGGGAAAAAGATGTGGTTGAGTGGGAAGACCATATAATGAACCGTCCCGTAGACAGAACATAATCACGTGTTCATTGACACGGGATCATATAATAGCCCTATTCGATAGGGCTGTTACTGCAACCGCTTGTATCACTTCCTAAACCGTATTTAAAACTCTTCATACACTGCTGGGTCTTGGTTTCTTAGTCTTCCCTCTACTGAAGATAATGCATTTATTGCCTGCATATCTTCTGACGACAGGATAAAATCATAAACATCAATATTTTCAATCTGACGAGTTGAGTGCGCGGATTTTGGTATCGGCAATGCACCTAATTGTAAATGCCAGCGCATGATAATCTGTGACACAGTCTGATTATATTTTTTAGACAAATTGACCAGCGTTGGGTGAGAGAATAAATATCCAGCTCGTCCTAATGGACTCCATGACTGCGTAATAATGCCTTTTGATGCATGATATTGACGCTGTGTTGCTTGGTTAAAGTTAGGGTGTAATTCTATCTGGTTAATGACAGGGAGCACGCCTGTTTCTTTTTCTAAAATCTCGATGTGCTCAGGAAGAAAATTACAGACACCAATGCTTCTTATTAAGCCAGAACGTTGTGAGTCGATTAAAGCTTGCCAAGCTTCAACGAACGTTCCTCTTTTCGGGTTTGGCCAGTGGATCAAATACAGGTCAATATAGTCTAATCCTAGACGTGTGATAGATTCTTGAATCGTCTGTATTGCGTTATTATATTGCTGGTGGCGCCCAGGTAACTTTGAAGTCACACTGATTTGATCTCTTGGAATAGAACTATTTTTTATTGCTCTACCGACGATGCCTTCATTTTCATAATTAAATGCAGTATCGAGTAAACGGTAGCCATTGTTTAAAGCGCTTTCAATGATCCGCGTGCCCTGTAAGCCTTTTAAAGCATATGTTCCAAAGCCAATTTGAGGAATTTGGAATCCATCGAGTAATTCATATGTCGGGCTCATAGTGCCTCCTGTTGATATTAGCATTACATTCAATATATCAACCTTGTCGAAACTTATTTTGTCGATTTGGGTAGTACTAACAGCATGGTTATTGCAATAATGAGTGCGCAAATTGTGAGCAATACTCGGTCGAACGCGAGGATTATAGGCCCAGCGGTAGCGGTAATATTAAAAGTCAGTGCAATGGCAGTTAAACAGAATGTCCAATAACCGTAGCGTTTAGCCCCAATTATTAACATGGCAAATAATAATAATCCCACCAGTGAGACATGTAATAGTTGATTTTCATAAAAACCAAGTAACAATCCGCCAACAGCAGCGCCCAGTAAGGTGCCTATCCCCCGTTGTTTTAATCGCGCCCACGTCGCCATACGCTCAGATTTCATCACCCTTAAACCCGCAGCCGGTAACCAACAAGGATGTGAGCTAGGCAATAGCGTCGCGAGCACACTGCCTATTAGTGCGACTAAGACCATTGCAATGGAGAAGCGTTGTACCGCTGGAGAATGTAAGTCAATATGAGTGGCAGAAGCGGGGGCTTCATTTCGAGGGAGCTGAAGATAAGAAATGATAACGCCCCAACAGGTACCGAGTGTAAATGCACAACTATAAAATAAACTCCCTTGGGAAGGTATTTGTCCTATTGAAAGAAAATAAGCCAATACGCCTAATGCGATAGGTAAACGCAAATACGTGGCTCGTAATTCAGCATAGCCTTGAATAAGGGCACCAAGAGCAGCATAAATAAAAAACAAAAGGCTACCTAAAGTGACATTAATCCCGATGATTGCAAAGACAGATAAAATCCCAGCCCCTTGTAGTAATACGGGAATCGGATTTTTTTTGGGTAATTTAGGGTATGAAACCACTAATAAATAAGCACCAAAGGACATAAGAGTGCCAAACATGGCTTGTCCATAGAATATACCGAAAATCCAAGGAGCAATAACCCATAGAGAGAGTAAAAGTGCACTACGGATTTGGTGCAAAGAAATTGACATCAGAAGTTCTCGCTTCTCATTTTATGATATAGGCCAAATTTGTTTAGTATGAATACTGTAATCAATGAGTAACTTACTGACAATATTATAATTTTTATATTCATTATTAGATTATCAAAAGGGTAAATGGCGTTGTTTTCAATTAATTCGACATGCAACTAGTCTCAAGTCTCTTTTTATCAATACATATATTGATTAATTTCAGTTGTTTGTATCGTTATCTTCTGTTTTTGTAAAATTAAGTAATTAAGACCTGTCTTTGGCTTGACTATGGCATGGTTAACCCTCTAAAGGGGGAAATTAAAATGCATCAAATGAAAACAGAGGTTGTCGTCATTAGGTTAACTAAAAAAGAGAGAGCGGAGCTTGACGCAAAAAAAACGAAGCCCATCCTTTCTGAATGGATGAAAGAACTTGCCTTTGCCGCACCAGATCATCCCGAGAATAATGATATTGAGCACAAGTCTTCATAGTGCCATTACAGCGCGGTTATTGAGCGCACTTGGTCATAAACATCGGGATACGCCACTCACCAATTTGAAGGCAATTAACGCATCTTTACTGCGCTATAGCTATAGCGTGAATTGCATTCGCTTAATAGCGCATAAAGGTTAACTGCTACCTGTACTCTATGGCGCTTTTCTCTTGCGGATGGGGTGTTTTACTGTTCGTACCAATGGACATCATATGACTTTGCCAATGGCGGAAAGCGATAGAGTGATAGATTAACAAATAAGATTAATTAATGTACAGCTCATAGATTGAAAGAGATCTAACTCTCACTTTTAACGACAATAGATATTCAATATATGATGTGTGTTTTATGTTATGGCCCGAATAAGTTGTATAAAATGTGGCTATTTTAGCAATTAGCATCTACATTTTTAGTTAGATTATAGGATTCCTAATAGATCGGGGCTTTAATCGAATATCGATTTTAGTTAGGTTTGGTTGAAATGTGAGCTATTTTTACTCTGTAGATGAGTTTTGAGAGTTTTCTGAATGCCGATTTATAGACCTATGTTACCCAGAAAACAAATTATTTTTTAATATTAATTATCAATTGGTTACAATTTTAAAATAATTTGAACAGATAAAATTTTATGTAGAAAAAACGGCTATATATCAAATTAATTGATAACATTTACTAACAGAAGACGTTGATGCTCCATTATTCATTAAAACATTTTTAGTTATTGGCAAGAAATAAAATATTAAATTAATAAAAATTATCAAAATCCAAGTAAATTTAGCTTAGATATTTCACTTGCTAGACTAATATTATCAATATCAACACTAACGATATTGGTTATACCCAGTATTTTATCACCACAATATCTCTTTGTTAGCTTAATTTCTCAGAATTACTCCAATAGTGAGTAAATAGTCCAATTATGATGTGTCATCATTATTTCATAAATATATGCTCAAATAAGAATGAATATCAACCTCTACATAACATAAAATTAATTTATATTATGCAGAGATTAGCTATCAAATTTAGATGACTCATTCTTCAGTGGATTTTAATTTGGAATAAGTTATTACGATAATGATAGTCATATTTAGATGTATTTTGCTGTTTTCATTTTTTACAAAAAACTATCATAAGATCATTTTTTAGAATTTATTTGTAACATAAAATTGAAAAATAAATTATCAAGTGTAATAAACTTGCATAATACGAGTAATTCAGAGAATTGGCTTAATAAAATTTTTCGATCAATAGCACTCATTTGATAGGTGCCATCTATTAAAACTTACACTATGTAATAATAAAAACGATTTAATGTAATTTAAGTTTTTATGTATCCTCTCTTCGAAATCATATAGACCACGTTATGATTATTAATTCTAAGATGGACTAATTGAGATAAAACTATATTTTTAATTTAATTATTAGTAGTAGCTTAAATACACAGAAATAAATATGTGTCCGTATTAAATATATGGTGAGTACACTATGTTAATTATTTATTAAAAAACTAGGCACTTAATAAGTCCTGTTTAGTGTAATAATAAAACCCCTCATATTAGGAAATGATAATGAAAAAAGTATTACTGACAGCAGTTGCAACTGCAATTATTGGCGCATCTTCTGCTTATGCTGGAACTGAAAATGCTGGCGGTGGCCAAGTTAATTTTTACGGTAAAGTGACAGATGTTTCTTGTACCATTTCTGTTGATGGCCAAGGTAGCGATGCTAAAGTTTATTTGTCTCCTGTTTCTGTTAAAGAAGTTAAAGATGCAGGTGCAAACATTTATCTGAAACCAAAATCATTTGTGATTGATGTAACTAATTGCCAAGGCACAAATGATGACACAGTATTAAACGTTAACTGGACTGGTGGTAACGTATTGGCGGGTGCTTCTGGTGCTAACGAAGGTTATTTAGCTAACACAGATTCAACGGGTGCTAAAAATATTCAATTAGTTTTAGCAACTAACGCTGATTCTGATTTAAAAACCAAAATCAACCCAACCAGCGCTACTCAGCCTAAGCCAAAAACAATCGATATTGCTGATGGTTCACGCTTCACTTATTACGTAGGTTACGCAACTTCTACACCAGATACTGTTAGCAGCGGTATTGTAGAAAGCTACGCAACTTACGAAATTACTTACGAATAAGATTAAATTAATTTAAAAGTAATATTTATCTAAGCGGTAGGCTCACTGCCGCTTTTATTTAGAGGTTCAAATGAAAGCAATTGTTTTATTCTTCTGCTTCGTTTTCAGTGCATCTTCATTAGCGAATAATATTATTGTTAACGGCACTCGATTTATTTATCCTGGAAATGAAAAAGAAATTACAGTGCAGTTAAATAATACCGCGGATAGACCAGCCGTCGCACAAGCGTGGTTAGATACCGGTGATGCATCTGAAACACCAGATACAATAAAAACACCATTTCAAATTACGCCTCCAATATCTCGAATTGATGCGAAAGGGGGACAAACTCTCCGTATAAAATTAATGGATAAAAACCAATTAGCACAAGATCAGGAAAGTTTATGGTGGCTGAATATTTTAGATATCCCCCCCACCGTTAGAACGGCTGGAAAAGAAGATCAAAACTTTTTACAACTGGCAATTCGTTCACGTTTTAAATTTATTTATCGTCCTGTAGGTTTAGGTAGTCGTGAGTTAGCACCTGAAAAATTAATTGTCAGTGCTAATGGAAACAATTTGACCATAAATAACCCAACACCATTTTTTATTACTATTACAAAAATTTCTACAGATGGAAAAAATGGGTTAACTGATAAAGCGATTATGCTGGCACCCAAAAGCCAAAGTTCAGTGGTATTGAAAAAAGCAATTAAAGTAGGCGAAAACATTGTTTTGAACAATATCAATGATTATGGGGCGGATATAGCAGTTAAAACAACTGTTAAATAGGACAGAAAAATGAAACAGCGAGAGTTAATAAATAAATATAGTAATACACTCTCTGTGACCTGCTTTGTCACTGTATGTATGATGCCGACATTTTACGCATGGGGTGCGGAAGGTACCACCTACGAGTTTAACAGTGGATTCATAGTAGGCAGCAAAGATAATATTGATTTAGAACGCTTCAATACCGCGCCAATCAGTGAAGGTAAATATTCCGTTGATGTGTATACCAATGGCAATTGGAAAGGGCGCTATGATTTAAATGTTGTTCGACAAAAAGAAGGTCATTTAGGGATTTGTTACACGCCAATAATGTTGAGCAATTTTGGTATCGACGCAGAAAAGCTAAACCCACAACTCAATTCACAAGAGTCTACTTGTTTACCGTTAAAAGAGTGGAATGGTTTGAGCGAGGTGAACGATAAATTTCACGCATCAAATTTACGTCTAGATATCTCAGTTCCCCAAATTTACGAGCAACGTTTATCACGTGGGTATGTTGCACCACAATTCTGGGAAAAAGGTATACCCGCACTTAATGTTGCCTATATGGCCAACTACTATGATAGTCATACGAGTGGTTCTCAAGGGCAAAATGATGCCAGTGCCTATTTAGGATTAAATGCAGGGTTATCTTTTGATGGATGGCTGTTAAAGCATATTGGTAATTTAAGTTGGCAACGTTCCGGAAGCACCAGTTGGAACAGCAACCAGACATACTTGCAACGACCTATTGCAAGCATGAAGTCCAAAATGACAGCCGGTCAGTTTTACACTGATGGCGATCTGTTTGACAGTATTGGCTTGCGTGGTGCAAAAATCGCAACAGATGACAGCATGTATCCTGACGGAATGACATCTTATGCGCCTGAAATTCGTGGTGTAGCGCAAAGTAACGCATTGGTCACTGTTCGCCAAAATGGTTCTATTATATATCAAACGTCAGTACCACCTGGTCCATTTATTCTTAATGATGTTTATCCATCGGGTTATGGTAATGACTTAAATGTCACGGTAAAAGAAGCTGATGGTAGTGAAAGTAGTTTCAGTGTTCCATATTCATCATTAGCGCAACTTTTGCGTCCTGGTTTTACGCGCTATCAAGTTGCCGCGGGTAAATCGGACACAGATGGCTTGCACAATCGTCCTTATATTATGCAAGGGACTATTCAACACGGCCTAAATAACACATTTTCTCTTTATGGTGGTGTAACGGCGTTTGATGACTATCAAGCTTATTTAATTGGTACAGGTATCAATACAGGTATTGGTGCGGTTGCGCTAGATATGACGCAATCTCGAACCGCGTTAAAGCATCGAACTGATAATGGTCAGAGTTATCGCATCACTTTTAACCGATTGATATCACAAACTGATACCAATATTTCGTTGGCTGCATACCGTTATTCAACGAAAGACTATTTTAATGTTAATGATGCTCTGTATGCGATTGACTACGATAAACGTGGACTTTCGAATAATCGTTGGCGTGAAAAAAATGGCTTTAGCTACACGGTAAACCAAAACTTACCTGATGGGTTTGGCGGGTTGTATTTTACTGGTCGTATATCCAGCTATTGGGAGCGTTCTGGCACTGAAAAACAATATCAGTTTAGCTATAACAACCAATACCAACGTCTCTCTTATTCCATTAACTTTATGCGAGTCTATTCGGATAATAACAGTACCTATGGTAAGAAAGATGACCGTATTAGTTTAAACCTAAATATTCCACTCTATTTTGGTGACAACAGAAGTACCACATTAACGTCAAACACCATATTTAATAACGAGAAGTTTGGTTCAACTCAGCTTGGCGTTAATGGAACATTGGATGATGAAAATAACTGGACTTATGGACTAAACACATCAACGGCTAGCGGTGGTGAACACAGTATTGCGATGAATACAGGTTATCGTACACCTTATGTCAACACCAATGCCAACTATAGCCAAGGGCAAGGGTATCGACAGTTTGGTGTTGGTGCGAATGGCTCTGTTGTCGTCCACTCTGACGGTGTTGTGCTGACGCCAAATACGTCAACGACAATGGCACTCATTGAAGCTGAGGGAGCAGAAGGTGCTTCAGTTATCAGTGCACCAGGTGTTCGTGTTAATAAGGGGGGGTATGCGCTAGCGCCATATGTACGTCCTTATCGTATTAACAATATTGAAATTGACCCTAAAGGCAGCGCTGAAGATATCGTGTTTGAAAATACATCGAGTCAAGTTGTGCCTTATGAAGGCAGTATTGTTAAAGTGAAATTTGGAACCAAAGTTGAACGTAACCGTACTTTTAACGTTGTACGTCTTGATAAAAAACCTATGCCATTTGGTGCTGAAGTAACTAACCTTCAAGGTGAATCTATTGGTGTCGTTGGGCAGGGGGGAACAGTATTTATTAGTAACGAAGAAGCCAAAGAAGCCATTGTAAAATGGGATAATGGCCAATGTGTATTTTCTCTGGAAGCAGGAACCAGTAAGGATAGTGTATGTCGATAAATACAATTCTACGTCATGGGATAGCACTCACGGCAGTGCTATCGAGTATCTCTGCATATGCGACATGTACCCGAGACAGTCGGGTTCCAGCAGAGAATATCGATATGCAATTTGGCCGAGTTATTGTCTCACCTGATCTTCCTGTCGGTAGTGTGATACAAGAAAAAACCTGGCCGATGAAAGAAACCGGAAGCTATTGGGCAGTGTGCTATGGTGGAACTGTTTTAGATGCAATCGTCACCGCTAAAGGGGTGACGGAAGGGCCGAATAAAGTCTACAACACCAATATCCCAGGGATAGGACTACGTTTCCAACGTATGGGCGCTGTTGCAATGACTTACCCTGATACTTATAAAGTCAAAGGGGAAAGTAAAAAGAAGATCAATGTGTATTTAGCTGGCTCAACATTTAAGTTACAAATCATTAAGACAGCAGAAAATACGGGGTCAGGGAGAATTACTCAGGGTGAGTATACACGTTATGGCTATAAACCGAATTCAGTTGAACCTGCGATTATTACCTATTTATCAGCTGATGCCATTACCATCGTATCTCCGTCTTGTAAAATTACGACAGGTGCAAACCAAGACGTTCATTTAGATACCGTTAGGCGCACTGAGTTTAGAGGACGGGGAACCACAGCAGGGGAAAAACAATTTCCAATTAATCTATTATGCAATGGTGGTGTGAGTATTTCCCCGGATTCCGTTTCTGTGAATATGAATTTCTATGGCACATTAGCTCGGAATACCACCGCTAAAGATGGGGTGTTAGCGAACACCGCCAAATCATCTTCTGCACAAGGTATTGGCGTGCAGGTTCTTACTGATAAAAGAGAAAAATTGCATTGGGGTGAAACTTATAAAGTTGGTGAGTTAGCAACCGCACGCGATAAAGCGATTAATATGAACTATATTGCCCGCTATTACCAACATGAAGATAAAATCTCTGCTGGTGAAGTGCAGGCTAAGATGCAATTCAACATAACCTATGATTAATAGGGGATCCCAATGAAAAACTGGATAATGCCGATACTTTTTTCAGTGGTAGGTTATGCAAATGCATTACCCACTTTTGAAACAAATTATGACGAAGGAAAGGTATCTTTTGCGGGGAGAGTTGTTGATGTTTCCTGTAAAGTCTCAGTGAATGATCAAGGAAGTGATGCCAATATCTATCTTGCTCCCATCTCACTGATGGAAATCAACAATAGTGCAGGTGGTGCGTATTTAAAATCTAAAATGTTCACTATCAAGTTATCGCAGTGTCAATCTGTGGAACATAATGGTGAAGTTGTTGATGCTGATCTTAATAAGCTGAGTGTCACTTGGGCTGATGGTTATTTGGTGCCGAAAACAAACTTTGAAACAGCGGGATTACTGAAAAATATGCTAGTTGATGGTGCAAAGAATATTAACTTTGCATTATCCATCAATAACAGCACCATTTTAGATGCGGATAATAAAATTATTCCTGCGGATCCTGAACAATTGAAAGTGACACCGAAAATATCAGACAATAAAGACGCCATCTTCCAATATTATATTGGTTATACTGCTGAGAATGCGAGTGAAGTGACCACTGGATTAATGGCAAGCTATGCAACGTACGAAATACAGTATAACTAACAATTTAATTTTATAAAATCAAATAAAAAAATAACATAGCAGTTAATGGGCTATGTTATTTTTTTTTGTCCTTTTTAAAAGGTTAATTTACAGTGTTACTATTATTGAGCTGTAGAGGTATCATGAGTGTAATAATAAAAATAGCAGAGTATCAGATAACATTTTTGCTATGAACAATAACACTTTCTGCGGCATATTTTAATTCTTGGTTCTTTATGTTTATATTCTTATCTTGAATTGAGTCATCCTCATCAATTATACAACCTTGAAAGAACCAGTCTATAGGGCACTTCAATACAATTGCTATGCTAACCAAATGATTTAGAGGTATTTTATTGATTCCATTCTCATAGCGAGATATTTGCTGTTGGCTTATATTTAATTTCTTGGCTAAATCAGAACCGGAAAAACCTAATTCTTTTCGCCGCGCTTTTATTTTAATTCCAATAAAATAATGAATGTCCATGTTGGCACCCTCGATTGATAAAGGGATAGTAGAATAAATGCTAAATGCATTGTAAAATTATACAATATATTAAATGGTAAACAAACAATTAATTGTCACATATTTAATATTTTTATTTTATTATTTTTAATATTGTTAACGCTAGGTACTATAGGATTAAACAGACAATAAATTAATGGCAGTATCCATATGAAGAGGGTATAGACATGTTGTTATGGTTAATATAATGAATTTTTAATAGAATAAATACATGATCTTTGTATGGGTACTAAATGTTATATATATAATAATACAGTGTTATTATTTTTCTCAAAAATAGATACTCTTAATTAGAGTGTCAAATTAAGTTGTTTTTTTATCTCAGTATGAGTTATTTAGTGTTTAAATATAAAAAATAATGATTCAATATTAAATAAATAGATATTAATTTTGAATTCCATTTTAAATTATAGTGATGGAAATATTATTTTGAGTAAATGTACTTATTATTAAGAGATGTAACAATGTAATGTTAATCGATAAAAGATTATAAAAATTAATGGGTGAGGGGAGTAAGCAGTACGGGTAAACATTTTTAACGTATCAGCGTTTCATATTTATTTTAAAATCAATTTGCTAATTACATTTTACTTATAAAGAGGTATGGAATATTACTTACATTTTAATGATAAAAAAATGTAAGATATAAAGAAGTTCATCATAAACTCCTAAAGAGATTAAAAAGATAACGAGAAATGTAAAAATGCTAGGTGAAAGCAAGTTTGTCATAATGAATTATAAAACTCTATCAATGAATATGCATTTAGACTTTTAGTATAACCGAACTGATATGCTAAAAATGGTGCAATATGTAAACATACATTTCTAATCAAGTTTGTTGATACTCTACTCTGATATTTCCCCATTCTATAGTCTAATAAACCTAACTTTAGTCGAATTTCAGTTATTTATATCGATATTGTTCGCATGAGAAGTGTTGATAATGGGGGGGGTGAAGCGATTCGCTATAAATTGCTGCTAATTGTAACAAAAAGCAACCTTTTATGGATGAAGAAAAAGAGTGCTTATAGCGGGCTGCTTGTAAATAAAAGAACCTCAATGAAAATTAAAACATATTTAAGGTTGATCCTATAGCTAATAACAAGTTTTATAACTTTGTCACATAGAATTCATTCACTATACTGTCGTTATAAGCGATAGGATTACACCCATCAACCAAAGAGGTTCCCATTATGAAACTCTATCTTTACGATCATTGCCCATTTTGTGTTAGAGCCCGAATGATTTTCGGTTTTAAAAAAATCAATGTTGAGCAAATCTTCCTGATGGAGGACGACAAAGCCACTCCGACCAAAATGATCGGTCGTAAGATGTTACCTATTCTAGAAAAAGATGACGGTAACTATCTACCTGAAAGTTTAGATATTGTTCATTATGTTGATCAATTATCCGAACCTAAAATGACTCAAGTTACGGTTTCTCCTGAAATAGAGAAATGGTATCAAACAGTATCAGAAACGGTCTTTAAACTCGTTGTACCACGTTTTACGCAAGCTGATTTTCCTGAGTTAAATACGCCAGAAGCAAGGGCTGCATATATTGAACGAGAAGAGAAAGCTTTTGGCGATTTAAGCATTCTATTGAAAGAAACGCATACGTTAATTGTTGAACTTGAGCCACATATGGATGCCTTAGACGTATGGTTAGAAAATCGTAAAAATGAAAACGTTATGGATGATATTTTCATATTCCCTGTATTACGCAGTTTGTCTATCGTGAATGACATACCCTTTAGTACAGTGATATTGAACTATATGAAGAATATTTCACAGATAACGGGTGTCAGCTTGTTATTTGACCAAGCTAAATAAGAACGCTAATAATCGCGAACAGGCTTTATTAAGCATAAAAAATCCCATTATTAATAAAATAATGGGATTTATATGTATATACAATAAACAAGACGGTAGAGACTAATTCATATAGTCTTTGAGTGTATAAACAAGCTTGTATCTACCTTGCGTTAGGGTCAACTTTTTATCACTGAATGAAATGTCTGCACCATCCGTTAACATTCGGTTAATTAGCGAATCCCATTTTGATAAGTCTTCGTCAACGCACTCCAGTTCTGTTTTAGATAAATGTTTTACCATGAGGGTTGATTTGTTGATTCGACCCATTCCATGAAAATCATTACACATTGTGGCTGATACAAACATTTTTTCGCCGAAAGAAAGGCTAGGAACGCTGATTTTATCAATAATAGGTTTCCCATCTATTTCTGTCAGCACGAAATTATGGTGTATTAACTGTTGCTCGGTGACATTATCATTATTATCAGCACTGACATTCTGCGTCTGGCAAGCCGCCAATAATAAACCAAGCAATGTTAAAGGAATTATCCGTTTCATTATCATTTGGCTCAATTAGGCTTTTACAATGTTAGGACAATTTTCACCATTATTAAGTTGGCGGATATTTCCTAATGTTGTTTCGCTGATACTTGTCAGCGCTTCTTCAGTTAAAAAGGCTTGATGGCCGGTAAATAGAACGTTATGACATGATGAGAGGCGGCGGAAAATATCATCCTGAATGACATCGTTAGACTTATCTTCAAAAAATAGATCTCGCTCATTTTCATAAACATCCATACCAAGAGAACCAATTTTTTGTGCTTTTAAGGCGTTAATTGCGGCAACTGAGTCAATCAGAGCACCACGACTAGTATTGATGATCATGACACCGTTTTTCATCTTACTGAAGGCATTTTCATCCAGTAGATGGTGGTTTTCGGGTGTTAGCGGACAGTGTAGGGAAATGATGTCAGAATTTTTATATAGCGTATCTAAATCGACATATTCAGCACCCAAATCAAGCACAACTTGATTTGGGTAAGGGTCATAGGCGAGTAGACGCATCCCGAAACCTTTAAGAATGCGTAGAGCAGCTTGACCTATTTTGCCTGTACCTATTATGCCCGCAGTCCGGTTATGCATGTTAAAACCCGTTAAGCCCTCTAAAGAAAAGTTGGCATCTCGAGTACGTTGATAAGCACGATGGATCCTACGATTTAGGCATAACATCATGCCAACGGAATGTTCTGCAACCGCTTCTGGTGAATAAGCGGGTACCCTTACTACCTGAATGCCGAGCTCTTCGGCAGCGACTAGGTCGACATTGTTAAACCCTGCGCAACGTAGCGCAAGAATACGAATGTTAAGTGCTGCAAGTTCTTCTAACACTTCTCGGCTAGCATCATCATTAACAAAAATACATACCGCGTCGGCACCAATCGCATTTTTAGCGGTCTGTACTGTTAATGGAAAATCAAAGTATTCGATATTAAAATCAAACCCGGATCCTTGATTGACTTGATCCATATGTTTGCGATCATACTGTTTAGTACTGTAAGAAACGATTTTCATCTAAGGAACTCCGTGTACTATTTCGTTAGGAACCAAAATAAAAGGGTAGCGAAAAAGTGGCTACCAAGAACTTAGGTCAGAATAAGATAATTGTTGCTGTAAATCACCAAAAAAATACCGAAAGCAACCCTCGATTAACTTTTAATATGCCATTATAGTCGTTTATAGATAAAACGACCTTGATCAGAACCAACACTCGTCATTGATATAGGTAAAACAAGGAAGCAGTTTGATGAAAAGGGCTCTTAAAATACTACTAGTAAGCGTTATAGGCTGCTTTTTGTTCTTATCTATTTTATGGGTGACTATCACCCGCTGGCTTCCTATTGTTGCAAAAGCCTATCTACCTGAAAATGTGACTTTTTCATTAAGTCAGCCCGTATTTCAAGACGATCAATTATTGATAAATACTCTACAATTGAAAGCAGGGGACTGTTTGTGGTTTGATGCTAAAGAGAGCCGTTTTTCTATTTTTCCATTGCATTTAACAATGAATGAATTGACTGAAGATAATCAGTGTTTAAGCCAGCTACCCACAACAACGGCAAAAAAGGATGACTCCCCCATCGAAATTGTTGCGCTGTTGGAGAGTTTACCCGATTTTTCGGTAGTCATCGAAAAGGCAAAAATATCGCCATGGGAAGAATACCAAGCGAGTATTTGGTTACACCGTAACGGAGAAAAACCGTTAGCATTAAACCTCCGAGGCGATAAGTTATTGTTATCTACTTATATCACCTCAGATAGTCAATTAGTCGTTGAGCAATTCTCAATCCAATTACCCGACCAAGAACAGCGTATCGATTTAAATGGCGAGTTAAATTTACCGTTAACCACTGAAGACCTTCCTGCTAAAGGCAGCTTAGCAACGGAATTTACCTTATCTCAACCACAAAAACAGCTGTATGCCAGGCTTCAATGGGAAGGCGCACAAGGAACGTTTTCTGTGTTTGATAAACAGACAGGGCAAGAAATTACCCATTTGCCTTGGAGAGTTGCTCCTCAGGTTATTAATATAACGGAAGGCCGTTGGCAGTGGGAAGAAAGTGGTATTCCATTTCATGGCGCTATTTCATTACAAGTCGCCAATTGGCAGTTGGGCCTAAATGAGATGGTGATCAGTGGCCGAATGAATATGATGACCGAGGCGCAAAAAGGTAAAGCTAACTTAGTGCTCAGTTTACCTGAAAATAAAATTAACCTATTAGATGCAGATATTCATTTTAATCTTAATGGCCAATTAAAATATAACGATATGGTGCTGGATATTCATTTACCATCACGTATCTCAGGGCAATTAGTCTCCCCATCAATGTCATTTCTTCCAGGCTCGTTGTTAAGAGCTTATGGCCGAGTTTCACCTACATTGTTATTGCAAGAAGCTCGTTTGCCGCTAGCAGGGACTTCATTAAGTGCTGAGGGGATTTCCGGCAGATTACAAGCTATTTTAAAAGTCAAAGAGCAATATTGGGGAAATTTTGCCATCCATCTTGATGGTCAGGCGAATAAGTTTACGGTCGATAAAGGCAAATGGTTTTGGAACTATTGGGGAAATGCACAATTACCAGCATTGGCAGCACGTTGGGATATTAAAGGCCAAGGCAGTTGGCAGGATACGTTAATTACCTTAAATACCTTAAATACGGGCTTTGATCAGATAAGATATGGCTTGCTTTCCATGACTGCAACACGTCTTATATTAACCAAGCCGCTGTTATGGCAGCGTGATGCAAATAAAGAAAATTTGCAAGGGCAATTGCAGCTGACAAGTGATCGGATGCAATTTGGTGCAGCGAGTTATTTACCTAAAATCACGGTAAATGCCGCCATTGCAGGTAAATCACCCGCTGATTTTCAATTAAAAGCGGACCTGAGTACCAAAGACGTTGGGCCAATTGTTATCTTTAGCCGTTGGGATGGTGAACGTTTTAGAGGTCGAGCGCGTTGGCCTGAACAATCTGTGAGTGCATTTCAAACGTTAATCCCAAATGATCTTGGAATGACATTGCGAGAAGGGAAACTCTTTTCACAAGCGGCATTTTCTATTGGCTTAACAACAGGCTTTGTTGCTGGTGGGCACTGGCGCGTAGAAAACACAGGCTTGTGGCTCAAAGATGGTGAGATTAGTGGGTTAAACTTTGTTTTACCCTGGAAATTGGAAAACAGCACTTGGACATTAGGTGAGAAATCAGCAGTCAAATTGCGTATAAAACAATTAAATAATCTATTCGAACTGACTGATATTCGAGCCGATTTATCAGGAACTTATCCACCTACAGACGCTTTACCTTTAAAACTCAGCAATGTTGGATTTAATCTATTAGGTGGTGAGGTGCATCTTGATTTATTGCGTTGGCCACAAAAGCAACCAGCAACAATCAGACTACACCAAATTGAATTGAGTCGATTATTCACCATACTGAAAGTCACTCAGTTTGCCGCTTCAGGTAAGGTGAATGGTGAATTACCTTTTTATCTTAATAATCCTGAGTGGATTGTTAAAAATGGTTGGTTGGAAAACAGTGGCCCATTAGCATTGCGTCTTGATACACAATTTGTTGAATCGATAAAAGCCGATAATATTTCAGCGGGTTCAGCGATAGGATGGTTACAGTATTTAGAAATTTCTCGCAGCCGAACAGATGTCAATATTACTAATTTAGGCCTCTTAACGATGAAAACCATTATTCAAGGTTTTAACTCTCAAGAGGCGAAAAAAAGAGAAGTTCACTTAAACTACACACATGAAGAGAACATTTTTCAATTGTGGCGTAGCCTACGTTTCGGCAGTAATTTAGAAGAGTGGTTAGAAAAAAATCTCTAAAGGAATAAGGACTCACTGTGAAAATAATAAGCGCAAGTCTATTCACATTAATGTTAATGATGCTAACAGGGTGTTTGAGGGTTGAAGTTGCTACACCAGATAAACCCATTAATATCAATATGAATGTAAAAATAGAGCACGAGATACAAATCAAAGCAGATAGGCAAGTTGAAGACTTACTCAAAGAAAATAGTGACCTTTTTGGTAAGGTGGAGGCGAAATGAAAGCCATTTTCCCAGCGTTGATACTCTCTTGTGTGTTTGTTTTTTCAGCTGTGGCATTAACTGTTGAGCAAGCTAAAAAACAAGGGTTAGTGGGTGAGACATTATCGGGCTATTTAGCGGTCGTTGATACGAATAATGCGACAGCAGATAAATTGGTTGCTCAAATAAACCATGAACGAGAAATTAAATACAGTGAGATAGCTAAGAAAAATAACTTACAAACACGGGATGTCGGTAAAATTGCAGGGCAAAAGCTAGTAGAGCGTGCAGATAGTGGAGAGTATGTTCGTGGTATTAACGGTCAATGGCTAAAGAAAAAGTAGTATGCGCAAAATAAACGTTGTACGCATACTATTTTGATACACATCGAGTGCGATAAGGTTACGCAATAACCTTGTCTATGCATTGGCGGGCATGTTGTTGCGCTTTTTCAGCCGACTCGGCACCTAATGCCGTTCCTTCTGCAAAGATAAATTCGATATCTTGAATACCGATAAAATTAAGGAATAGCGTTAAAAAAGGAACCATAATGTCAGAAGGGGTATCTTTATAAATTCCGCCACGACTGGTTAGCACGATAGCTCGTTTATTTTCTAGTAATCCCACAGAGCCTTGTTCAGTGTACTTGAAGGTTTCCCCTGATCTTGCAATAAAATCAAAGTAATTTTTTAAGTGAGAAGGAACAGTAAAGTTGTACATAGGCGCAGTGATAACCACAACATCATGTTGTTTTATTTCATTAATAAGCTGGTTAGACAGTGCCAAATGTGCTTCTTGTTGTGCAGTTTTGCTGTCGCCGGGTGAGAAAGCTGCTAAAATTTCGGCATCCATTGCTGGAATTGGGTTGCTGACAAGATCACGGACAGTTATGCTATCAGCCGGATTTTTCCCTTGCCACTGTTCAATAAAGTAGTCTGCCATTTTGTTGCTGTGTGAATAGTCTGCCAGAATACTTGATTTCAACAATAATACTTTATTCATTATTTAACCTTAGAACATAGAATGCATTGAAATTACTTCATTAATTATCATACAGATATAGATGACCTTTAAAAGAAAGAAAATCAGATAAAGTATGTCAAAAAAACTGTTGATAACTGAGCGCTAAACATTAACAAAAAATGGCCTCAGTTTTGTTGCCGTTTGAGCGTGTCTATTTTAGGTTATGCATAAACAAAATTATAAGGACTGACAAAGTGACATCCATGCTGACAGCTCTCGAAGCTGATATTGGACAAACTTCATTACGTGACCAATGGTTACTAAAAAAGCGTCTTCATGGTATCGCCAAGATTCGTGATGATAAGTCACGAATGGCGGTACTCGAGGCGATAAAAGCGGATATTGACGTTGCTAAACAAAAAATTGCGAATAAGCAGCTCAATCCACCAAAGATCGTATATCCAGAAAATTTACCGGTTAGCCAGAAAAAACAACAGATTTATGATGCGATAAAACAGCATCAAGTGGTTATTATCGCAGGTGAAACAGGCTCAGGTAAAACCACGCAGATCCCCAAAATTTGTCTAGAGTTGGGGCGAGGTGTGTTAGGGTTTATCGGTCATACTCAGCCTAGACGTTTAGCAGCACGAGCGGTAGCAACACGTTTAGCACAAGAATTAGAGAGTGAAATCGGCACAACGGTAGGTTATAAAGTTCGTTTTAGTGACCAAGTCGGTGATAATACTCAAGTTAAATTAATGACTGATGGTATTTTACTCGCAGAATTACAGAACGATAAGCTATTACTACAATATGATACGATCATTATCGATGAAGCTCACGAACGCAGCTTAAATATTGATTTTATTTTAGGTTACCTTCGCCAATTATTGCCAAAACGTCCCGACCTCAAAGTCATTATCACTTCTGCAACTATTGATCCTGAACGTTTTTCACGTCACTTCAATCAGGCACCTATTATTGAGGTCTCAGGTAGAACCTATCCAGTTGAAGTCCGTTACCGACCTATCATAGGGAATGACAATGATAGTGACCGAGATCAACTTGATGGAATTATAGATGCGGTAAATGAACTGGGGCAGGAAAGTTCAGGGGATATCTTGATCTTTATGAGTGGCGAACGTGAGATCCGTGATACGGCCGATGCGTTGTCAAAACTACAGTTACGCCATACAGAGATTTTGCCTTTGTTCGCAAGGTTATCCAATAGTGAGCAAAATCGTATATTCCATCCACATGGTGGGCGGCGAATTATATTAGCGACCAATGTTGCCGAAACATCTTTAACAGTTCCAGGTATTAAATATGTTATTGATACCGGTTATGCACGGATAAGTCGTTACAGTTATAGAACAAAAGTACAGCGTTTACCTGTTGAGCCAATTTCTCAAGCTTCAGCGAATCAACGTAAAGGTCGTTGTGGTCGTGTATCGGATGGTATTTGTATTCGCTTATATTCTGAAGAAGACTTTTTGAGTCGACCAGAATTTACTGACCCTGAAATTTTACGGACTAATTTAGCTTCGGTTATTTTACAAATGACCTCAATTGGTTTGGGGGATATTAGCGCATTTCCATTTGTTGAGCCCCCTGACAAACGTAATATTCAGGATGGCGTTAAATTATTAGAAGAACTTGGCGCTATTAAAGAGCATCAACAAACAGAACGAGGCTATACACTGACGGATATTGGTCGGCAGTTAGCGCAATTACCCGTTGATCCTCGTTTAGCGAGAATGGTGATTGAGGCTCGTAAACAAGGCGCTGTTCGAGAAGCAATGGTGATTGTTTCAGCATTGTCGATTCAAGATCCTCGCGAACGCCCATTAGATAAGCAGCAAGCTTCTGATGAAAAACATCGCCGTTTCCATGATAAGCAATCTGATTTTTTAGCCTTCCTTAATTTATGGGATTATCTAAAAGAGCAGCAAAAAACCTTATCAAATTCACAATTTAGAAAAATGTGCCGCCAAGATTTCTTGAATTATTTACGTATTCGTGAATGGCAAGATCTTTACACTCAACTGCGACAAGTCGTCAAAGAACAGGGTTTTCCTATCAATAGCGTTGCAGCAGACTATCGCGGAATTCATACGGCATTGCTTTCTGGACTGTTATCTCATATTGGTCAAAAAGATGTAGAAAAAACCGAGTTTACGGGCGCAAGAAATGCACGGTTTACCCTCTTTCCTGGCTCTGGATTATTTAAAAAACCCCCTAAATGGACGATGGTCGCCGAATTGGTTGAAACCTCTAAATTATGGGGTCGAGTGGCTGCGGCGATTGAACCTGAATGGATTGAACCATTAGCTGAACACCTTGTTAAATATCATTACAGTGAGCCTCATTGGTCTAAGTCACAAGGTGCCGTTATGGCATCGGAAAAGGTGACTTTGTATGGCTTACCAATTGTCGCTGCTCGCCAAGTGAATTATGGCAAAATCGACCCATTATTATGCCGAGAATTGTTTATTCGACACGCGTTGGTTGAAGGCGATTGGGGGACACGCCATGCGTTTTTTAGAGAAAACCGTAAGTTATTGGCAGAAGTCGAGGATTTAGAACATAAATCTCGACGCCGTGACATATTGGTTGATGATGAAACCTTATTTGCATTTTATGACCAACGCATCCCAAATGATGTGATATCTGCTCGTCACTTTGATAAGTGGTGGAAAGTTGCTTCTAAACAGCAACCAGATTTACTGAATTTTGAGAAAAACATGTTGATCAAACAAGATGCGACACATGTTTCATTACTGGATTACCCGAATTACTGGCATCAAGGCGAACTTAAATTTCGCCTCAGTTATCAGTTCGAGCCAGGTACTGATGCAGATGGAGTGACAGTGCATATTCCATTAGCGATTTTAAACCAAGTACAGAACATCGGTTTTGATTGGCAAGTTCCCGGTTTACGTCAGGAATTAATTATTGCGTTGATCAAATCATTACCTAAACCAATACGTCGTAACTTTGTTCCTGCTCCTAATTATGCCGCGGCATTTTTAGAACGCGTTCCTACGCCTGATGGGAGTTTACTCGACAAGTTAGAACGCGAATTACGTCGAATGACAGGGGTTACTGTTGAACGTGATGCTTGGCAGTTAGAACAATTACCTGTTCATTTAAAAATGACATTCCGTGTGGTTGGCGAGAAAAACAAAACGATCGCTGAAGGTCAAGATCTTGATGCACTGAAAAAGAGTTTAAAAGCGAAGGTTCAAGAAACACTTTCTGAAGTCGTTGATGATGGAATCGAGCAAAGTGGCCTGCATATCTGGAGTTTTGGGGAGCTACCGCAACGCTACGAGCAAAAACGAGGTGGTTATTCCGTAAAAGCTTACCCTGCTTTAGTGGATGAAAGGGGCAGTGTAGGGATCCGTGTTTTTGAAACTGAGTTTGAACAACAACAAGCGATGTGGTCGGGTGTGCGTCGGTTACTGCTACTGAATATCCCATCCCCCATAAAATATTTACACGAAAAACTTCCCAATAAGTCGAAGCTTGGCTTGTATTTTAACCCATATGGGAAAGTATTAGAGTTAATCGATGACTGTATTGCTTGTGGGGTTGACCAACTGATTGCAACATATGGTGGCCCAGTTTGGACCGAAAATGAGTTTAGCAAGCTGCAAGATTTTGTGCGCGCAGAACTCAATGATGCAGTTGTACAAATAGCTAAACAAGTCGAACAGATATTAACCGCCGTATTTGCGATTAACAAGCGTTTGAAGGGACGGGTCGATTTTGCCATGGCGATGGCACTTTCAGATATTAAAGGACAAATGTCGCATTTAGTCTTTAAAGGCTTTGTTACTGAGCATGGTTGGAAGCGACTTCCCGATGTATTACGTTATTTAAATGGTATTGAACGTCGACTAGAAAAATTAGCGGTTGATCCGAATAGAGATCGCGCCCAAATGAGTAAAATTGAGCATGTGACGACTATGTGGCAACAGTGGAAGGCTAAATTAACGCCAATACAGCAAAACCTACCAGAAGTACAAGAGATCCGCTGGATGATAGAAGAACTACGCATTAGTTTATTTGCTCAGCAATTGGGAACGCCATATCCAATTTCAGATAAACGGATCATTCAGTCAATGGAGAATTTAAGTCAATCATTGTGAATTGAGTGAGTAACTAAATCGAAAAACAGATAGCCCCCGTCATTTTTATGGTGGGGGCTTTTAATGTGAAAAAGTTTAGGGGTATACAATCTGTAATGTTGCAGTCGCATTGGCCTTTCCGGCACGAACAGATGCTTGAGTTTGAACATATTGAGCATCAAAATACACAGCATAAGCCTCTCGGTTAAAGCTGGTACCTAAATGAAAAATTTGATTGAGGGGCAGCGCTTCTCCTTGAAAGCGAATGCGCAGGCCAATTCCTTGGGCACTGTCTGGTCTTTTATCTAAAGCAATCACTGAATTATCAGCATAGTGACTAGAACGGCCTCTAAGAATAATACCAACAGACGTTTTACCGCTACAGTTCAAAGTTAAATAAAAAGGTACGGGTGTTGAGTGACTCCCAATGCCCTGAAATTGACGTTGTTTAACTTTATTCATTTTGACTCGTTTATGTTTTTCAACGAATTCACAGCTTGGGGTCATAATTTTTGTATTAACAAAGCGATAACTTTGCACGGGCAAATTACCGATAGAGGCTTCAATGAGCTGGTCTGTGCTTAATTCTCCTGAGCCAACGATACTTTTTGTTTTTATTAGTTGAATACGGATCCCTTTGAGCGCACTACCACAGTAACGATAACGATAGTTACTCGTATGACATGAATAGGGAGATTGATTAACTAAAGGGAGCCTATCTCGGCCAAGAGTCTGTTCTAACGGGATAAAACGCAGACCAATACCATCAATATTCGTTTGATAAAGAGTATTATCGTGTTCGGATGAAAGTGTGAATAAGCTATTTCCCCACTGAGCATAGGCAGGTGAAGAGCATTCGACCATAATAGGGTAGTTATCGATTTCATTTACAGTGAGTTCTCGAATAATGGAACCCACAGCGAGCCGGTGGGGCACCATAATAGAACCCAAAGATAAAATAGTATGATGTGGTGTAAAATTGGCAACATATTGGCATTGAGATGCGTGGGCAGTATGAACCATTAAAATGTAGTAGAAACATAACGAACGAAAAATGAATGTCATCATAAAGCTTCCTTGCGTTGACAAACTACGGGAACATGATAAAAGCCTTGCTGTTGATATGATGCTAATAATTGATAATGAAATTCACATTGCTGTGATTGGCGTTCTCCCCATTTCAGTTTAATTGTGCCTCTTGTTTCTAATCCACTTAAATATACTTGCCCCACATCATTGATAATACCTACATTAACATCATTGTGGCTGCTATCGCCGACTTTGGTGACTAGGCTCGCGATAGCACCAAATGGCGCTAATTTTTCATCATCCAATTGAATAGTAAAAAATACGCGTTTACCACGTTTGACAGGAAAGTGTACGGCGACCAAAGCACCTTTAGTGGGTAAGGTGGATTGAAAATTGGTTTCAATTTCCGCATCTAAAGGCAAAGTAAGGGTATCAATAACGAAGTGATTACGTCGATAAGGTTGTAGTTGATTGATAATCGCATGTCCTTTGCTATCGGTGCGTACATTGAGATGCGTATCTAAACGAACATCTTTAGTGTCAGGCACGATAAGTAAAGCAGCGGTTTCACCACGACTCGGTGTGAAAGTGACACCGTAAGGATGAGCCACAATTGAACTACGAAGACCATAATGGAATTGATGATCTTGTTTGTAGCCGTACCCAGCATTTAAAAAAAACTTATTATGATGATATTGAGTGTAAAAGCGAGTTTCTGATTGATTTCCCGAAGATGAACAGCATCGTTCAGTAAATTGGTTATGTTGAAGTGTATAGGAGATCAAATCATCATTAAGAATAGCGCCTGTGAGTGTGGCTTGTCGATTCTGATAGTTGTTTGGTGAATGTTGTGCCTGATAACTAAAATATGTATTTGGCAGCCAAGCATTGATCGGAATAATCATTGATGCAGAAAATACATACTCTGGTTTATGTTCAGTCATGGAGTAATTCGATTGGCAATTCAGATTAAAATGATACTCGTTTAAATTCCCAGAATAGTTGATGTTATAGCTCCATTGTTGGGTATTATTTTGCATAACTCGCTGTTGTGATGCCGATAATAATAAATTCCCCAAAAAACCTAAGCTTTGAGATAAATGTATTTTTAATCCTTGTTGAGGATGGGAAGGCGTGGTGGCGGTTTCTTTTTCAAATATATCTGTCATTAGACGTAACTTAGGATTATTTATCCAATGAATACCGAATGTAATGTTAGTTCCTGTAGAGGATATTAAGTTGGTATATTCTAGCTGATAATTATTTGAACTAATATTTACACTCTGGTTTTGTGTCCAATTGATATTAATATTACCGAAACGACCAATAGAAAAAGAACTTCCGAGTAGAAAAGATTTAAACGGTTGTGAAAAAATAGAACCGCCATAGACAGTAATATGATTATTAAGGCCATATTTCATTTCTCCATGGAGAAAATAAGGTGATGAAGTGGATTGTTGATGGCTCACTGAACCACTATTTATCGCATACCGAAACTGACCTTGCTTAATCATGACGAGTGATGAGGAAAACGGGTACTGATATTGCCGAATAGTTCCATTACTTTCAGTAATAATCACATCTAAAATGCCTTTAGGGCTAAGTGGCTTGAGTTTATTTAGCATAAAGGGCCCCGCAGGTAAATAATCATTAAAAATAATGATATTATTTTGTTTTACGGTCACTTGGGCAGGGCTATGGTTAATCCCCTGCAAAACCGGAGAGTAATAAGCATCATATTCAGGATACATTAACTCATCATTTGAGAGAGAAAATCCTTTGAATGAAAAGGGGATAAAAAAAGAAGAAGTTAGGTAATATTCACCAAGCGTTAATTGACTTTTTAAATTTCTAATCGGGTAAGATAATGTTGTATTATAATATTCCCATTCTCTTTGTGGTGAGGAATAATTAAAGTGGTTTCTTAGTCGCCACCCTAAATAATTAAAACCATTCATAAGTGACAAGTTGAAATTATCTTCAATGTATTTGCTTGAGTTATGGCTTCCTAATAAGTGATAATCGATAAAGGCGGAGGTTATCCCATCACTCCATGAATCTTGTGAGTTCAATTCCTTTTCATCTTTGTCTAGAAAATGTTTTGGAATATTCAATTCTAGTGTCAAGTGATTGAAATCAAAATAATAAGAGTAACCGATTATGATCTTAGAGAGTTTATCGGTTAGCTCGCCATTATCATTAAATTCCATTTGATTTAATGTTTGCTTGTTTAACCCAATTTTTATTAACTGTTCCTTATTGAATATGGGCGTTAATTGGTCTTCAATATATTTAAAGGCAATGTTAGATGTCAATAACCTTACATTATTGACAATCAGGTCAACCGAATATATGCCAGCTGGCTGATGATCTAAGTTTAGTATGATATTTTCAATGTCGTGAATGTTATGATAATTATCAAGTGCATCTAAATTGAAACTATCGGAGTGAGAATAAGATGAAAACAACATGAAAATAACCAGTAAATTTTTATTTTTATTCATCATTGATAGATAACACTTGTGAAGTTAATTGTGTTTTTCCACCATAGTCATTCAATGCACTCCAAAATACGGTATTGGTTTTCGATGATGGAACTTTCCAAGAAAGTTGACTAAAAGGAGCTATCATTCCAGGTTCAGGGATCTCCGTATTATTCAAGCGTAGTTCTCGAAGTGTAATATAATAGCCTGTAGGGTTTTTCGCTATGAGGCGCTGATTTTGGTAGTGAAAATTTATTTTTTTAAATGCAGCTTCTGAGTTTTCTGTTAATGATTCCGGTCGATAAAACAGTTTAAAACTTGATTTAACAATGATTTGTAAAGTATTTTCCCTATTTTCATGTAGGGCGGGAAGAGATTTAATATGGAGCCAATATAGAGTTTCTCTATCTTCATGGTTTGATGGCTTAACGTTAATAATCCTCAGTTTATTTAAAGATAATGGCTTAAGCTTAAATAAAGGTGGTGTGATAATAAAATCATTAGAACGTTGACTCTCTTTTTCAATCCATGATTGAATCAAATAAGTTGTTTTCTCTTCAGGATTTTCCATAGATAAAGATAACTCTCTCTCGTTTTCTTTATATATAAAACGAGTACCATTAATAATGACACCTGCATAAGCATGAAAGGATAATAACAATAATAATAGAACTATTTTTTTCATAATAGTTAGGGAGAGAGGAAATTCCGCCTCTCCCTTGTCCTCTGTCTATTGATAGATAATACTAAAATGCGCGAGTGCATCGGCTGAACCAGGAGTAACTTGTTCACTCGTGGCAATATATTTTGCAACAAAATTCATTTCAACAGTCTTACTCGATGTCACTTCTTTAAATTGGCTGCCGCCATTTAATGGTATACGACGAACGCTATTCTCTTCATAAAGTGCTATTGCGATACCGGTGGCGGGTGTTGATGTGGTGTTTGGTGATAACCCTAATAAGGTTGGATTCGCGTTATCACTTTTCCCATCAAATTTAAATTGAATCTTTTTATAATCAGTAGGGCAGTTAGACAGTGTTATTCTAAATGGTGTTGCTGCTGCAACACTATTTTTATGATTAAAGGAAGCAACTGAGATTTTCCCCATATTCACGACTTTATTAATAGAATTAGTATCAACTGAACAAGCTGTGGGTATTATGCTGCCAATAAACTTGATTTCACCATCAGCTGAAAAAGAAATTGAATGATTAAAAAATAAAATAATTAATAGAAATTTTAAGATGCTATTCATTATATAACCTTGTGAATGATGTGTTATTTAACTTTTGTCAATATTAACCGCTGTGATTGAGCGGAATATAATAAATAGATTTTTTTTGTGAAAAAGAGGTAATTTTATAGATGCCGAATATGGGATTTTTTTATCTGTTTTGAGGTTTTTAACAGCTGTTTTTTGCTATCAAAATATATAACTAACGTAGTTAGTAGTTTTATCTACTAGTGTTTAGCTTATGGCAATCAACAAAAGGGTATGAATGTTATGTATATCAATAATAACTTGGTTATCTTTTAAATTGATTTAGTTACAACATACTGTGTGAAAAATACTGACCTAATGCGACAACAGTGCATGTACAACCGTTTCATAAAATAGTCTAAAGGTGTTTGATCAAAAATTAAGGCGTTGAGGGGTGAGATGTTGATAAGAACGAGAAGTTAACCCGTAAGACAATAGCAAATGCCACTACATTGGCGTCAATTACACATCCAATGTAGTGATTGATAAACAGCGCTAGAATAGGTAATACGTTGCTGGAATCGCAGCTGCAACGATGGCGAGGGCAAGGAGTTTTTCGATCTTATTCAGTGGGGCTTGTTTTGATTGTTGTGCTCGAGCATACCAAAAAACAAATATACCTGGAGCATATAACACAACCGATAACATAAGGTTGATAAGGCCCGATGCATACAATAACCAAAGACCGTAAACACTGGCAATAAATCCAACCATTAATAGGGCTTTGCTATGGCGTTGTATCGCGACTTTTATTAAAAAAGCCCCCACTAAAAAATAAGGAACTAGGATCATCTCAGAAGCAATCGTCAATAATGTATTGTAATTGCTACCACTTAGCCAAATGAGTATCAATGAGAGTTGTACAGCACCATTCGTTAGCCACAAAGAAGAAGAAGGGGCATCATTCTTATTAAGCTTATTAAATATTTTTGGAAACGATTGGTACTGTGCCGCAATATAAGGGACTTCGGCGGCCATAATTGTCCAACTGAGATATGCTCCACAAACAGAAATAATTAGCCCCGCAGCAATAATAATTTCACCACTCGAACCGATTAAACTCACCATTAAACTGGCCATGGACGGGTTTTTGATTTCGGCTAGCTCAGCTCTAGGCATAATGCCCAGTGAGAGCAGGGTAACCAATATGTAGATGATAAGTGCGGAACTAACTGCAAACACGGTTGCTAAACCAACATCGCGACGATTTTTAGCGCGAGCAGAAACGACGACAGCTCCTTCGATACCAATAAAGACCCATAATGTGATGAGCATAGTATCTTTAACTTGTTGCCAAACAGGTAATTCAAGCGAAATACCCGTAAAGTCAGCATCAAAAATATCAAGTTTAAATGCGATAAAGGCTAAAATAATAAATAGCCCCAATGGGATAAGTTTAGCCATCGTAGCAAGTTTATTGATACCCGCTGCTGTTTGCACTCCACGCAATACTAAGTAGTGAACCACCCATAGTAGGATAGATTCTCCAATTAAGGCTTGCCAAGTATTACCATCACCGAAAATGATGTTATCAGGAGTGTCGGTAAAAAAGCTAATAGCGGCAAAAACAATAACTAAGTAGGATACGTTAGCAACAACAGCACAAAGCCAATATCCCCATGCAGAACAAAAACCAATCAGCTCACCGAATCCCTCTTTTGCATAGGTAAAAATACCACCATCCAAATCAGGGCGTATACGAGAAAGTAGTAGCAATGAGAATGCTAAAAATAAAATACCAATGCCCGTGATAGACCATCCAATGATCAGGGCTAACGGGCTAGCAACTTCAGCCATATTTTGGGGAAGGCTAAAGACACCAGCACCCACCATTGAGCTGAGCACCAAGGCAGTGAGTGCCGTAAGACTGAGTGTATGTTTCAATGTTTGTCCTAGTTATTCTACAATCAAAAGTTAAAATAACGTTAAATCTACAATTTGCATATTCATTTAAGCTGGCATAATTTTAAATTGCAGATTGTTTATCTGTTACTTTGATAAAGTGAGGGGGATTCTACGAATGAAATGATCGTTATGCAATGGAAAACTATGCAGATTTGTAAGATTTTTATTCAATGATGCCATAACAGAAAATGGGCTGGTTCAAATAAAAAAAGCCAGCTTAACTAAAGCTGGCTTTCGGTTAACTAATTTAACTTAGTTAATTATTTAAATAGGTCAGCACTGATTGTTACGCTACCGCCATTCGACTGCCATTCACGAGTGATATGGAAGTATTTTGCGCCTTTGGCTTCAGCACGTTTTGCTATTTGATAACGAACCTCTGGTGTGTTGGTGTAATAGCCAGAGAAAGTGATCGAATCAAAAGGCACCATTTGTGCAGCGGCAACCTTGTTAACTTCTTCAATAACGTAACCACTAGGTAATGTAACGCTTGTTTTACCTGGTGCACTGCTTGACGTTTCAAAGAATCGACCTACAGCTACGGTAGGCTCCTCTGAAGAAGCCACGCCTGGAATGCGTACTTTTTTAGCCGCTTCTCCACCTTCAGCTAAAAGAGCTTTACCCGCTTCTGAGTCAGCAGGTACAACGGCTTCTTCCAGTTGAACTTGACGTTTAGGCGCATCTTTTTTGTAAATATAAGCAGTAGCGAGCGTATTGCCACCATCGTTAACGGCGATATTACGTACTACGTAGAACGAAGCGGCACCTTTTTCTGACGCTTTTTTAGCAATCGCTTCATAAAGGTCAGGTTGAGAAGGGTAAAAACCACTGACGGTAACGGCATCAAATGGCTCATACTGTGCAGCATCGGTTTTAGACATTTCTTCAATGCCACCAAATACACGACGTTTACTTTCTTCTACTGCTTTGGCATCTTTTTGGTAAAGGTCTGCGACAACGCGCATATTACCGCTATCACCCACATCATCAAGGCTTTGGATATAAAAAGCATAAGCGCCTAATTTATCAGCCCTACGTGAGACGGCATCGGATGCTTCATAAATAGCATTAAAGCGCCCAGTCACTGTTATGCGCTCATAAGGTTTTAACTCTTCAGCCTGTTTAGGCGTCAGCTCAACAGCTGCCTGTGTAGCAGTAATACTAGTTAATGATAACACCGCGGCTGCGATGGCCGTAGTTTTCAGCTTCATACAAAATCCTTCCGACTTGCGCAATTTATTTTAAAAGTGCTGAATCTTAGTTGTATCACATGACCGTGATTATTACACGTAACCAATCAAGTTGTCTCATTATTTTATTTTTTGTAAGAAATAAATATTCATTGACTAGTCATAATTACCAGATTTTTTGTGCTATCCAGTATTTTATTGACCTAAAACTAAGATTTTCACTGTGAATTCCATTTACTGTCTAAGAATAGCGATCAATTATGGATCAAGAAGGTTATTTTCAGTAGGTTATTAGAACAAGACAAAACCGTTTTAGCTAAAAATCGGACTATTCCATTAAAGAATGAACAATTTTTAGTAAGCTTAATAAATACAACATAACTTTAGCTTTAAAAAGGGAACATTATGCGTATTGGTATACCAAGAGAACGACTTGCCAATGAAGCTCGTGTTGCTGCTACACCTTCGACTGTAACTCAGCTACTTAAGTTAGGTTTCAGTGTTTGTATCGAAAAGGATGCAGGGCATTTAGCGAGTTTTGATGATGTGGCTTATGAACAAGCTGGTGCAGAGATTGTTGATCGTGACACCGCATTCTCTGCTGACATTGTTTTTAAAGTAAATGCGCCATTAGACGATGAGATTCCTTTATTTAAAGAAGGTACAACGCTCGTCAGTTTTATTTGGCCAGCTCAAAATGCTGAGTTGATGGATGCCTTAAAGGCAAAAAATATCAATGTGTTAGCAATGGATGCGGTACCGCGTATTTCCCGCGCACAGTCACTCGATGCGTTGAGCTCAATGGCAAATATTGCCGGTTATCGTGCAATTGTAGAAGCCGCGCATGAATTTGGGCGCTTTTTTACAGGGCAAATTACTGCCGCTGGTAAGGTCCCTCCAGCAAAAGTCATGATTATCGGTGCGGGTGTCGCTGGTTTAGCCGCAATTGGTGCTGCTGGTAGTTTGGGAGCGATCGTACGGGCATTCGATACTCGACCAGAAGTAAAAGAGCAAGTGCAAAGTATGGGGGCTGAATTTCTTGAGTTAGATTTCAAGGAAGAGGCCGGAAGTGGTGATGGCTATGCAAAAGTGATGTCGGAAGCTTTTATTAAAGCTGAAATGGCGTTATTTGCTGCACAAGCTCGAGAAGTTGACATTATTGTTACAACAGCCTTAATCCCAGGACGTCCTGCTCCAAAATTGATCACTAAAGAAATGGTTGAATCCATGAAGCCGGGCAGTGTGATTGTTGATTTAGCCGCGCAAACCGGTGGGAACTGTGAGCTAACCCAAGCTGATCAGCTGGTTGTAACGGATAATGGCGTCAAAATCATTGGTTATACTGATTTACCTAGCCGCCTACCGACTCAATCGTCGCAATTGTACGGTACTAACCTTGTTAATTTAATGAAGTTATTGTGCAAAGAAAAGAACGGTGAAATCAACATTGATTTTGATGATGTCGTGATCCGTGGCGTGACGGTGATTAAACAGGGTGAAATTACTTGGCCGGCTCCTCCCATTCAAGTATCTGCTCAGCCGCAGGCGAAACCTAAGACGCCAGAAAAACAAAAGGCGCCAGAGAAGAAGAAAATGTCGCCGGCAGTGAAATACGGCTTAATGGCATTAGCCATTATTTTGTTTGGTTGGTTTGCTAATTCTGCACCGAAAGAGTTTTTATCACACTTTACGGTTTTTGCTCTCGCGTGTGTGGTGGGGTATTACGTTGTTTGGAATGTTACACATGCGCTGCATACTCCGTTAATGTCTGTAACTAATGCGATTTCGGGCATTATTGTTGTTGGCGCGGTACTACAGATAGGCTCTGGGGGATGGGTTGGCTTTTTATCCTTCATTGCAATATTGATTGCCAGTATCAACATTTTCGGTGGGTTTACTGTTACCCAACGCATGTTAAAAATGTTTCGTAAAGGATAAGGGGTAACTTATGTTGTCAAGTGGAATTGTGACAGCGGCTTACATTGTTGCTGCTATCCTATTTATATTTAGCCTTGCGGGTTTATCGCGGCACGAAAGTTCTCAGCGTGGTAATACCTATGGTATTGCGGGTATGGCAATCGCGTTACTTGCCACCATTTTGGGTCCAGATAGCGCCAATATCGGTTGGATGATTGTTGCAATGGTGATCGGTGCTGTAATTGGCATCCGCTTAGCCAAAAAAGTTGAAATGACTGAAATGCCAGAGCTAGTGGCTATCTTGCATAGTTTTGTGGGCTTAGCGGCGGTGTTAGTTGGTTTCAATAGTTTCATTGCGAGCGAAGGTCATATGGATGCCGTTATGGAAAACATTCATTTGACAGAAGTTTTCCTGGGTATTTTTATCGGTGCAGTGACATTCACAGGTTCCATCGTCGCGTATGGTAAGCTTTCAGGTAAGATCTCATCAAAACCAATGATGTTGCCAAATCGCCATAAATTGAACTTAGCAGCTCTTGTTGTTTCATTTATTTTGTTAGTGATCTTTGTTAAGACAAGCAGTGTTGGCCTGCAAGTATTTACCATGCTAATTATGACTGTCATTGCATTAGCATTTGGTTGGCATTTAGTCGCTTCCATTGGTGGCGCTGATATGCCGGTGGTTGTCTCAATGTTGAACTCTTATTCAGGTTGGGCAGCGGCAGCGGCTGGATTTATGCTAAGCAATGACTTGCTGATTGTGACGGGTGCTTTAGTTGGTTCATCAGGGGCAATTCTGTCTTATATTATGTGTAAAGCAATGAACCGTTCTTTCTTTAGCGTGATAGCCGGCGGCTTTGGCACAGATGGCTCTTCAACGGGTAGTGAAGAGGAAATGGGAGAATACCGTGAAACAACCGCGGAAGAAGTGGCTGAGTTACTGAAGAATTCTACCTCAGTCATTATCACCCCAGGCTATGGCTTAGCGGTGGCTCAAGCACAATATCCCGTTCACGATATTACTGCTAAGTTACGTGAGCGTGGTATTAATGTACGCTTTGGGATTCACCCCGTGGCTGGACGCTTACCGGGCCATATGAACGTTCTATTAGCTGAAGCTAAAGTTCCTTATGATATCGTGTTGGAAATGGATGAAATCAATGATGATTTCTCTGATACCGATACTGTATTGGTTATTGGCGCTAATGATACGGTAAACCCAGCAGCACAAGAGGATCCAAATAGTCCAATCGCAGGTATGCCTGTATTGGAAGTTTGGAAGGCAAATAATGTGATTGTTTTTAAACGTTCGATGAATACAGGTTATGCCGGTGTGCAAAACCCATTATTCTTCAAAGACAATACACAAATGCTATTCGGTGATGCAAAAGCCAGCGTTGATGCTATTTTAAAAGCACTATAATCTATAAAAACAAAAAGCTCTGTCATATGACAGAGCTTTTTATATTCACTAAAAAACACAAAACAAGTTATTGAATTAATCGTCATCAACGGTGATTGGGCAAACAAAGCCATCGGGTTTAATGGCTAATAAATCGCATTTTAACTTATCAATCACATGTTCCGCTGTATTGCCAAGAAAAGCCGCGGAAATTCCTGTTCTGCCTAATATTCCAAGAACGACGACGCCAGCATGTAATTCTTCACATATCTCAGGAATAATTTTTTCAGGTAACCCCTCACGAACATGAGTATATTTTTCATCAATCGCGAATTTTTGACGTAGCTCTTTCATTGCGATGAGGTGCTGTCCACGCAATGCATTGTTATAAAGGCTAGGGTCAAAGTCGGGTAACTCTATTGCAATATTCATGGGGGCGATAGGATAGGCACTCACTAGGTGAATTTCCTGCTCTTTCACAATACGGGCGGCTAAATCTTTGGTTTTCTCGACAAGCTTGATATTAAGGTCATCGTGATAAGATTCTTCATTCGATAAATTGACGGCAACCACAACAGAGCCATGATCAGGCCAAACTTTATCCTTGACCATCCAAACAGGGGAAGGGCATTTTCTTAATAAATGCCAATCGAGCGGGGTAAAAATTATCGATTCAAAATTATCTGTCTGGTGAGCCATTTTTAGCAACAGGTCATGTTCACCGCTGATCACTTCCTGAATAATTGCTTCGTAAGGCTTGTTATGCCAAATAACTTTAATTTCTATCTCAATGCCCGCTTCGAGATAAAAATGGGCTTGCTGTTTAATCCAAGCCGCTTTTTGATTGATGACTCCTTTACGCATCGCATCACGTTCTTCAGGTGATAACAAGGTAGTCATATCATAGGAAAGATCATAGATAGGTAAGAATGCTTTAATCCGTCCACCATTACGTTGCACTATGTAGACAGCACGTCGTAATGCTGGTTGATCATCCTGATTTGGGTCAATTGCAACTAGGAGATTTCTATAGTTTGCCATATTAAAATCCTCATAACGGCTGGACATTCCTTACTAAAGATAAACTAAGGTATTGAGGAGAAATAGGCAAGATTTGATGAAAAATAATCATGGTGGGTCACAAAATAGATATTGTGACCCAGCTAGAATTATGAGCAGGAGACAGTGGAAATTTTACCAGCTATATCAGTCAGTTTTTCCATATCTTCGATAGTAATATATTTACCTTTAACACTTAACATACCGCTTTTTTGGAAACGTCCTAAAAGTCGGCTAATGGTCTCGACGGTAAGGCCTAAATAGTTACCAATATCACCGCGTGTCATTGTGAGGCGGAATTCTCTAGGTGAAAAACCGCGCTCTGCAAAGCGATGCGATAAGTTAAGAATAAATGCAGCTAAACGCTCTTCTGCATTTTTCTTAGATAATAAAAGGATCATTTCCTGATCACCTTTTATTTCTCCACTCATTAAACGCATGATTTGTTGACGCAGGTTTGGCATTTTACCTGACAGGTCATCAAGTGTTTCAAACGGAATTTCACAAACCATTGATGTTTCAAGTGCTTGTGCAAAACTTGGGTGCTGTGTATGAATGATAGCATCAAAACCTACAAGGTCACCGGCAAGATGGAAACCGGTAATTTGCTCATCACCTTCTTCAGTGATGGTATAGCTTTTGATTGTGCCTGAGCGAATAGCATATAAAGAACGTAACTCATCACCTGCTTTAAAAAGTGCTTGGCCTTTTTGAATTGGTTTTTTACGTTCAATGATATTATCAAGTTGATCCAGTTCATGTTCATTCAGCGTGAAGGGAATGCACAGTTGGCTAATACTGCAATCCTGACAATGAATAGCACAACCACCAGACTGGATGCGACGAACAACTCTTTTTTCTGGGATCATATTAAATGCTCAATACAAGTTAAAATTATTGATATGAGTCAATTTTAACATAAGATAACGCGACTGGTAAGTAGAAATATAAAACAGAGTCATCGTAAATAGAAACTCTTACAAAAACAAGGTGTTCAGCTAGGTTTGCATAAATAACAATAACGTGATGAAATCATTTATTTAACTTAAATAAAAATGAAGTGAAATATTTTTTATAGATAAAATAGGTTATCTATTTAATATCTATTTAAAAGTTATATTTAGGGACTTTTAAAAATTAACATTATTTATAATATTTAAACAAGAGTGCAATATTCGGTTTTAACATTGAAATATCATAGGAGCTGTAGATGGCAAATAGCCCATTAAATATTCCCACTTCCATGAAAGTGATAAATATTACAGAACATGGCGGCGCAGAAAAATTGCAGCTTATTGACCAACCGCTGCCAACCTTATCTGAAGACTATTTGTTGGTTAAGGTTGAGGCGGCGGGAGTTAACCGGCCTGATATATTTCAACGTATGGGATCTTATCCTCCACCGCCAGATGCATCCCCTATTTTGGGGCTTGAAATAGCCGGAACGATTGTTGCAAAAGCAAATAATGTTGAACAATGGCAGGTGGGTGACAATATTTGCGCGCTAGTCGCGGGTGGCGGCTACGCAGAGTATTGTTTGGTTCATAAAGATATTGCATTGCCGCTAGGAAACTTATCCTTTATTGAAGGGGCGGCTATCCCTGAAAACTTTTTTACTGTTTGGGCTAATGTTTTTCAAATCGGTCAATTGAAGAAAGGTGAAACCGTGTTAATTCATGGTGGAACATCTGGAATTGGCTCCGTCGCAATCATGTTAGCAAAAGCTTTTGGCGCAACAGTCATTACAACCGTAGGTTCATCTGAAAAGGTGGAGGTTGCTAAAGGATTAGGTGCCGATTGCGTGGTGAATTATCGACACGATGATTTTGTACAACAAACACTTGATTATACAAATCTTCGCGGGGTTGATATGGTCGTTGATATAGTTGGTGGCGACTATGTCAGCAAAAATTATCAAGTTGCCGCAAAATTCGGGCGCATTATACAAATTGGTATGATGCAAGGTAACCCAAAAAACCTTAACTTAATGCCTTTAATGGTTAAACGTTTAATTCATACTGGCTCGACAATGCGCTCACGTACAATCGCTGAAAAAATCAGCATAGCGACTGACTTAAAGCAGCAGGTGTGGGGGATGTTGCAAAAAGGTGAATTAAAACCTTTTATTAACAAAGTGTATTCGTTAGACCACGTAGCGGATGCTCATCGCTATATGGAGTCTGGTGATCTCTATGGGAAAATAGTTTTAATTAATAAGTAGTTATATTTATCGTGGCATATTCAAGTCATGAGATTATGCCTTTCTCATGACTTGTCATCAGATCTCGTCTATAACAAATATTTTACATTTTCAAGCTGTTTTAGCGTAAATATCTCTTTACAGCTGATAAAATTTCGAAATTTTGTTCCCGCGCACAAATCCGATTGAAATAAAGACGAGTTTGTTAATATTTTAATAATTATCGATTATATCTATACCTAAGTTGGCACATTAACGGTTTGTCTATCAAATAAAATTCCTAAATGATAATGAAGATAACAAAGTCATTAATACATTGTTGTCTTCATGAGACATGCATTCCGTTATATCACTTTCCAATGATAGTAGTTACCTAAATTAAATATGCTTCTCAATGAGGGCATGATTTAAAGGTGTAGTGATAATGACAAATTTTAATAACTCAAAAATGAATGTGGATGCTTTATTTCTTGGGCCTAAATCTGAAAACGCGGTCTTTTTCAGAGAAATGATGGAATATGCAGTAACAGAACACATGCACTGGCGCTCAGGATACCATCCCGAAGACCCTGAATATGTCACAACCGTCGAACGATATGCACCAGAATATAGAGATACGCTATATCGGACTGAAGGGATTTTAAATCAACTCTCTTCTAAATTAAAAACCACATCAATTCCTTGGTTTTCTCCTCGTTATCTTGGCCATATGAATGCGGATACGCTGATGATCTCTAATCTCGCGTATGTCATGGCGATGATGTATAACCCAAATAACTGCGCACAAGAGTCGTCGCCGACCACAACCGTGCTAGAGCTAGAAGCTGGGGCAGATCTGTGTGCAATGTTCGGTTATGACCCTAATCGTGCATGGGGGCATATTACCTCTGGCGGTACTGTCGCTAACTATGAAGGTTTATGGGTAGCGAGAAATATTAAAACGTTACCGTTAGCAATAGCTAAGCACCCTCAAGCCAAACAGCTGCTTAAAGATAGCTCTGAGAAAGCGTTATTAAATATGCAGACTTCAGCTGTTTTAGACCTAATTGATGAATTAAAAAAACGTGGTTTATTCGAAGACGTCAGGGAAATGACGTGCCGTGGTGAAGGCGTAGAACAAGGCAGACTCGGTAAGTTATTAGTACCACAATCTAAACATTATTCATGGCTTAAAGCGATGGATATTTTAGGATTAGGGCAACAAAATATTGTGCAATTGCCTGTGGATGGAAGTTATCGCACAGATACCGACCAGATGAGGCAGATAGTGTTTTCATTGATAGAGCGAGGCGAACCTATTTTAGCGATTGTTGCCGTTGTCGGAACGACTGAAACCGGCGCTATCGATAATGTCGCTGAACTCATTGAGTTACGTCGTGAGTGTGAAGCTCGATTTGGTGTTTCGTTTTATATCCATATTGATGCCGCCTATGCAGGATATGCATGCGCGATGTTCCGTGATGAAAATAATCAATTTATTGAATATGACACACTGATTAAACGCTATCACAGCGAAGGTATTTTTCCTTCAGATGTCATTTGGCCTAAGCCAGATGTCTATCAAAGTTTCAAAGCACTACAAGAAGCCGATTCTATTACTGTTGATCCCCATAAGGTCGGGTTTATCCCTTATGCAGCAGGTGCTATCTGCATGAAAGATAAACGTATTGTTGACCTTATTTCTTACCATGCCGCCTATGTTTTTGAAGAGGTCGCTGAAAAAGGACGTAAAGCAGACAAACAACAAAATGTGTTATTAGGCTCTTCAATTATGGAAGGTTCAAAAGCGGGGGCAACAGCAGCCGCGGTTTGGGCTGCACATCGTTTAGTACCACTCAATATTCTCGGTTACGGAAAGGTCATCGCCGCGGGGCTAACAACGGCGAATTGGATGATTGAGAGTATGAATCATTGTGACGTATTCAAAATAGAAGATAGGGAATTTCAGATCGTCGCTATGCCATCGCCTGATTTTCATATGGTTAATTTTATGTTTAAGGAAGTTGGGAATAGCTCGTTAGAAAGGCAAAATCAGCTCAATAAACGGTTATATGAGTTATGTTCTTATGCGGCGGGTCGCTCTTATACCAATAACTTTTTAACCTCCTCAACATCTTTAACTTCAGAAGAATATGGTAATAATCCCCGAAACTTTTGCCGTGAAATGGGGTTCAGTGACCAAGAATGGGATAAAACGCAATCATTATATGTACTAAGAGCTGCGATTATGACCCATTGCCTACGTGACAAGCAGCATTTTACTGCCTTTTGGGAAGAACTAAGAAATATCTTTGAGGGTAAGTTACAGCAGCTTATAGATGAAGAAAATAAACTCACACATTCAAAACAAAAAATAGCTCTATAAAACTCTTAGCTAGGATCTCAATATGAAAAATCGCACACTTGGTAGTGTTTTTATTGTTGCAGGTACTACGATTGGTGCTGGTATGCTGGCAATGCCGATAGCGGCAGCTGGCAACGGCTCAATGGTAAGCTTAGTGATGTTATTCGCTCTTTGGGCATTAATGTGCTACACCGCGTTATTGTTAGTTGAAGTATATCAGCATGAGTCGTCGGAAACAGGTATAGGCTCCGTAGCTCAACGCTATTTAGGTTCTGGTGGTAAGTTTATTACCGGCTTTAGTATGATGTTCCTCATGTATGCGCTGACAGCTGCCTATGTGAGTGGAGCAGGGGAAATCATCACATCGAACTTAAAAAGCAGTTTATCCATTGAAATGGCGGACTGGATGGGAATTGTGATTTTTACCATCATCGGTGGAGGTGTAGTGTGTTTTGGTACATCCTCTGTTGATTTTATTAACCGCATTTTGTTTGCTGCTAAAATTGTCTTTTTAGTCATTATACTCGCATTGATGTTGCCGCATGTTGAACAGCAAAACTTATTGTCGGCACCCACAGAGCAAGTATTAATTCTCTCTGCAATTCCTGTATTTTTTACTTCATTTGGCTTTCATGGCAGTGTACCTAGTATTGTGAAATACATGGGTGGGGATGTGAAAAAGCTTCGGATAATTTTTATTATCGGTAGCGCCATCCCATTGATTGCCTATATTTTATGGCAAATTGCCACTCTGGGTAGTATTAGCACAACGACGTTTGTCGGAATACTTGCAGAAAATTCAGGACTAAATGGCCTATTAGATGCGATCCGTAATGTTGTGATGTCAGCGAGAACAGAATTTATTGCTCAGATGTTTATGAGTCTAGCGCTTGCGACTTCGTTCCTCGGTGTTGCATTAGGCTTGTTTGATTTCTTAGCCGATTTATTTAAACGCCAAGATAATATGTCGGGCCGTATTCAAACTGGGCTATTAACTTTCTTGCCTCCTTTAGTCTTTGCACTCTTTTATCCAAAAGGGTTTATTATGGCATTAGGCTTTGCGGCAATTGCTTTATCCATCCTAGCCTTGTTACTACCAAGTGCCTTAGCATTTAAATCAAGATTAAGAAATGAGCGCAAATATCAAGTTACAGGTGGAGCATTAGCATTAGTGATTGTCTTCTTGTGTGGAATTGTCGTCATAGGTGTTCAATTCGCTATTGCATTTAACATCATTCCAAATGTGGGCTAACTTCGATTTTCATTAAAACAAACAAAGCCAATCAAGTTATTCGTGATTGGCTTTGCTTCATACGTCAACCCGCCTATCACTGAGTGACGAATATAACCTTTCAAAATAGCGCCACTGAGGCATCAACAAGAAATTCATTTATTAATCCCTCTTTTTCGATCATTCAAAATAAGAATGGTTATCATTAGCATTTTATGCAAAAAAACAGATATATCTAAACTGGAAATCTTTGAAAAATACACTATGATATTAGATATATCGGTTTTTAATTTAGAGAGTCTCTCTGAGAATATGAATGAACAGTGAACAGCAATCAGAGTCGTGTGCTTGTGATGGCAAAAGTTTAAGCCGTATGTTTAACCCAAAGCAGCTACGTATTTATATTCTCCATTTATTGGCTGACGGGGCAAATTATGGTTATGAGCTGATTAAGAAAATAGGAAATGAAACCGCAGGGTTTTATTGCCCTAGTCCAGGTGTTATATATCCAACACTGACGTTATTGGAAGAGCTAGGGTTTATCACAGCACAAAAAGAACAGGGCAAAGGGCGGAAGTGCTATTCACTGACACCGGAAGGCAAATGTTTCTTGTTACTGAAAACCGAAATTTTAGCTGAGGTAAAGCTGAAATTGAATTATGCGCAAGAGCTTAAAGCGGGCAATCAATTTGCCAAAGAAATTGAGCTCGCTGTAGATAAGTTTAAATCCTTGTTGCGGCATAAAATTGTTTTGCAGGAGTTGACTAAAGAACAATCAACTCGTGTTGTTGAAATTATTAATAGTGCTGTTGAACGTATTGAGCAAGTGAACTCAGTATTGACAACAGAGGAAAATGAACATGGCTAAAACGAATAATATTATTCAAGCAAAAGAGTCTTCATATATGAAAGATAATGTAAAGACACCATCGAGCGAAAGTGTCGAAGGCGCTGAAGTAAAAACGGAAGTTGTACAAGATAAAAAATTTAAAGAGGTTGTGTGCCCAAAAGTGCCGACATCCTATTTTAAACGAGCTAAACGTCAACGTACCAAATAAGAAAATAGTTAGGTAGGGGGAGTTTAGCAATTTATTGTTCATGGCATAACTTTTTGCGTTTAATGACGACAATCAGCGTTATGTCGCCGATTTTTTAAACAGAAAAGGCCATGAAAATAAAAAACAGCCTACCTTAAACTATAAGGTATTCGGTGATAAGGGGATGTTTCCCTCGTATTCTCAATCCCCCAATAAACCCGTTATTGGGGGATTTTTAATTACAAGTTGAGTCGTGCCTGTATTTTTTCTATTTCATCCATCCATTGTTGCTGGAGCTGTGGCTTTTGATGGGCCAACTTACGTTGTTTGTCAGCTTGCAGCTTTTCCTCAAGTAACAGTAACTTTTCCAACAATTCATCTTCATAAGCGGTCGATTGGGAGACTGTCTCATTTATCGCGGGTGAAACAGCTCTTTGGTTCATCGTGTCGTTATGTTGCAAATGTGATTGTTGTTCGATTTGTTGGTAAACCTCCTCGACGTCAAGATACTCTTCTAATCGATGATTATTGATATACCAAAAACGCTGGCAGCTTGTTTCAATTAACCATTTATCATGGCTAACCACGAGCAATGCGCCTGCAAATTGTGCAATTTGCTCACTCAGTGCTTCCTTACCTTCAAGATCAAGGTGGTTCGTGGGTTCATCTAGCATCACCAGCTCATATTGAGCCAAACTCAAGCCAATAAATAGCAACCGTGCTCGTTCACCCCCACTCAGTGTGGCTACTTTTTGTTGGTGGCGTGCATAAGGAAAACCTGCACCAATTAATGCCATTTTGCGTTGTTCATCAACTAAGCTAGCAAAAGGTCGTAAGGCATCAGATAAACTGTCATTATCATTGAGTTGCTCAAGCTGTTGGTCGTAATAACCTGCATTGATAGATGGATGAAACGTTAATTGGTCACTGTATCGCTCATCCGCTTTAAAACGTTGCCATAATAAACGTAATAAAGTGGATTTACCGCAACCATTCGCACCAATAATGGCAATACGATCACCACTCTTGACCTGATGAAAACCTGTAGTGAAAAGCAACTTCTCATCAGGAGTCTTAATGTTGGCATGATCTAATTCCAGCACTCTATCCGCAGGGATTGATTTACCATTTAGCGCCAATGTCCATTGATAGCCCTCAGTTAGCTCGGTTTGGGCGTCTTTAAGCCTATCAATATGTTTTTCCATCTGCTTTGCTTTACGAGAAAGGTCTTCGTTATCATAAACTTGACCCCATATAGCCAAACGTTTGGCACTCACTGCAATGCGATCGATCTCTTTTTGTTCTGCTTGGTGACGTTTTTCATCAGCAAGGTCTTTTTGATTCAGTGCCTGGCGTGCAGATGAGCATGGAAGCCGGAAGAAATGTAACGTTTTATCTCGCAATATCCATGTGCAGTTAGTCACTTTATCAAGTAGATCCTGGTCGTGAGAGACTAAAACAAAGCTACCTTTCCACTGTTGCAAAAAGTTACCTAACCAAATCAGTGTGGGGAGATCAAGGTGGTTACTTGGCTCATCCAACAGCATGAGATCCGGTTGCTGAATTAATGCTCTACCTAACAGTAATCGAGTATGCTGCCCGCCACTAATTTGATTGGCTTTTTGTGTCCATTGCATCTCAGTGAATCCTAAATCAGCCAGCAAAATTTCTGCTCGCCAACGTTCGGATAGACGCTCTGCAACTGGGAGTTGTTGCATGATTGCATCGATTAAACACAATTGTGCGACTTCTTCAGGCAGATGCTGTTCAATATAAGCGGTAATACACTGATTAGCATAAGTAATGCTGCCACTGTTAGGCGATAACTGGCCGGTCAAAAGCTTCAATAATGTACTTTTGCCACTGCCGTTATGGCCAATAAGACCAATGCGATCGCCGCGTTGTAGCGTAAAGGTAATGTCACTCAATAAAGAGGTGGTAGAAGTATCATAGTTTAATGATTTTACAGATAATAATGTGCTCATAGCTTACTCAAATTTTAGGCATAACAATGCCAGGGTATAGTCAGGACGACAACCCAGTAAGCTGAGGAAGATATCTTTTGGGAGCTTCGCTCAGGCAGGGTTATCGCAGTATTTCACTGTGAAAGCCTGAGCTTTGGCGATTACCAAAGAAGTGTGAATAATCAATAAGATCACACAACGTCATAATAAGCCTCCTTTTTTCTAGTGTTGAACAATGTCGTCATCATAACAAGCCTAGCCATTATCAATCAATCACAATGATGCATTATGTTTAGGTATTGTTATAAATGATTCTAATGGCATTAAAAGTGTCATGAATAAAACTGTTAGTGGCTGTGGTGAGTAATAATTTTAGAGTAAAATCAAAGCGTAAACATATAGGAAACACCAAAATGAATGTAGAAATAAAACCAGCCACAATGAAAGATGCTAATTTGATTTTGGAAATGATCATCGAACTAGCAGAATATGAAAAAGCACGTCATGAAGTTAAAGCCTCAGTTACCGATATAGAAAACTCATTATTTGGTGAAAATTCAAATACAGAGGCTTTAATTTGCTATGTAGATGGTAAACCAGCGGGTTATGCGGTCTTTTTTTCCAGTTATTCGACTTGGTTAGGGAATAATGGTATCTACTTAGAAGATTTATATGTCTCTCCGGATTATCGCGGGGCAGGTGCAGGTAAAAAATTATTAAAACATATCGCAATGATTGCCAGTGAAAGAAAATGCCAGCGTTTAGAATGGAGTGTTTTAGATTGGAATCAACCTGCAATTGATTTTTATAAAAGTATTGGAGCGGAACCACAAGATGAATGGGTACGCTATCGACTGGATGAAAAAGCGATTGCTAAATTTATAAATTAATTACATCAAAAGTTAATTTTATAACAAAACAATGCTAGCAAGATTTATTGTTAGCATTGTTTTTTTGTTGCTAAATAAATTTTAAGCAATAAGTGCCAAGAAAGTCTTTTTAATTTTTGAATATGGTATTTTGTGATATATGTGCTATTTTACTTAAGGCGAATAAGGATAAAATAGAATTAAATTAAAGGGATAGCGAATGTACAAATAAGTAAGTCCAAAAAGGAGTGTTGCGTCAATATGTTAAAATAAAAATAGCCATCAACATTTTTATTTTCTTGGTTTTACTATTTTTTGCTGTGATTAGACAACATGGGTAATACTGAAATTTAAATTAGCTATTTTCTTTCACATAAAGAAAAAAGAAGGGATGGTATGAAAATAAATAAACAAAAGATCATATTTTATGTTGTTATTATTTTAATTATTGCTGCCGGTGGTTTTTATTATTGGAGCGTGAATTCGAATAATCTACCTGCTGGATTCGCGGAAAGTAACGGTCGTATTGAAGCAACAGAAATTGATATCGCGACGAAAACGGCTGGGCGTATAGATTCTATTACTGTGAGAGAAGGGGATTTTGTCAAGGAAGGCCAAGTTCTTGCCAAAATGGATACTCGGGCGCTACAAGAGCAGCTTCATGAAGTGCAAGCGCAATTGCGCCAAGCAATTAGTAATGTATCAACTGCTGAGTCGGGCTTAGTTCAGAGGGAAAGTGAAAAATTAGCCGCGCAGGCTGTTGTTCGTCAACGAGAAGCAGAACTTGATGCGGCCCAAAAACGGCTTAATCGCTCTCGTGCATTAGTAAAAACGAAAGCCGTTTCTCAGCAACAAGTGGATGATGATACCGCTCAGGTTCAGGGGGCAAGAGCAGCACTACAAGCCGCTAAAGCACAAGTTGCCGCCTCAATAGCCGCTATTGATTCAGCAAAAGCGGGTGTTGTACAGGCTAAAACGCGTGTTGATGCAGCGACAGCAACGGAAAGACGTATTATTGCTGACTTAGATGATAGTGTACTTAAAGCACCACGAAATGGACGTATTCAATATCGCGTAGCTGAGCCGGGAGAAGTATTAGGGGCTGGGGGTAGAGTATTGAATATGGTTGACCTCAGTGATGTCTATATGACCTTCTTCTTACCGACTGAAGATGCCGGAAAAGTTGCATTAGGTAGTGATGTTCATATTGTATTAGACGCGGCTCCCAATATTGTTATTCCCGCGAAAGCAACTTTTGTTGCAAGTGTCGCGCAATTCACACCAAAAACCGTTGAAACACAGAATGAACGTTTGAAATTAATGTTCCGTGTTCGTGCGCGAATTTCTCCAGAATTACTGGAAAAACATCTCGAATATGTCAAAACAGGCTTACCTGGTAAAGCTTATGTACGTTTAGATGCGGATGCACAATGGCCAACTGACCTAGAGGTGAGATTACCACAATGACCCATAATTTGATGGATGATGTGATAGTAGATTTAAGCCATGTCAGCCAGCATTACGGTGATAATTGTGCATTGGATGACATTACCTTATCAATTCCTGCTAGAAAAATGGTTGGGTTAATTGGTCCTGATGGGGTTGGAAAATCAAGTTTAATTTCATTAATTGCTGGGGCAAGAGAGATCCAACAAGGCAAAGTGATGGTACTTGGTGGTGACATGGCGGACAAAGAGCATCGCCGAGAAGTGTGCCCCAAAATTGCTTATATGCCACAAGGTTTGGGGAAAAACTTGTACCATACTCTGTCGGTTTATGAAAACGTCGATTTTTTTGGTCGTCTATTTGGTCAATCAAAAGAAGAGCGACAATACCGTATTAATGACCTACTAGAAAGTACTGGGCTAGCTCCTTTTAAAGATCGACCGGCAGGGAAACTGTCAGGTGGTATGAAACAAAAGTTAGGGCTGTGCTGTGCATTAATTCATGACCCCGATTTACTGATCCTTGATGAGCCGACAACTGGCGTTGACCCATTATCGCGTGCGCAATTTTGGGATCTCATTGAACGTATTCGTGAACGACAAACGAATATGAGTGTGTTAGTCGCGACAGCGTATATGGAAGAAGCTGAGCGTTTTGATTGGCTTGTTGCAATGGATGATGGGAAAGTCATGGCGACAGGACACGCGACTGAGCTGAAATCACAAACTCAATGCGATGACCTTGAGGCCGCATTCATTGCGTTATTGCCAGAAGAGAAGCGTCAAGGCCATAAAAAGGTTGTGATTCCGCCTCGTGACACCTCTGATGACGATGTCATCGCAATCGAAGCACAAGACTTAACGATGCGTTTTGGGCAATTTGTTGCGGTGGACCACGTTAACTTTAAAATCCCTAAAGGTGAGATATTTGGCTTTTTAGGATCAAACGGTTGTGGTAAGTCAACGACGATGAAAATGTTGACTGGCTTACTACAAGCAAGTGAAGGGCAAGCGTGGCTATTTGGGCAAGAGATTGACCCGAAAGACATTGAAACACGTAAACGTGTTGGCTATATGTCACAGGCTTTCTCTCTCTATAGTGAACTAAGTGTTGAACAAAACTTAGTATTGCACGCTAAATTATTCCATATTCCCGATGAGCAAATTCAGCAACGTATTGATGAAATGTGTCAGCGATTTGATTTAGATGAAGTGCGAGACACAATGCCTGATGATTTACCGCTGGGTATTCGCCAGCGATTATCACTCGCTGTTGCTGTTATTCATCGTCCAGAAATGCTGATACTTGATGAACCGACGTCTGGTGTTGACCCTGTCGCTCGAGATATGTTCTGGAATTTAATGGTTGATCTGTCTAGACGTGACGGTGTCACTATTTTTATTTCCACTCACTTTATGAATGAAGCGGAGCGTTGTGACCGTATTTCATTAATGCATGCAGGGAAAGTTCTGGATTGTGATACGCCTGCTAACCTTATTAAAAAACGTCAATTAACAACACTGGAAGAAACTTTTATTGCTTACTTGCAAGATGCTGTAGGGGAAGCGGGGGCAACTAAGGATACTGCACCCGAATTTCATGTTGACCCTGAGCTTAAAAAACAGGCTGATGAAGCACTGAAAAGCCGTTTTAGTTTGCGTCGATTGTTTAGCTATAGTATTCGCGAAGGCATGGAATTAAGACGCGACCCTGTTCGTTCGACACTGGCGTTACTTGGTACGGTGATCCTGATGTTTATTATGGGGTATGGGATCAGTATGGACGTGGAAAATTTACGTTTCTCAGTACTCGACCGTGACCAAACAGGATTAAGCCAAGGCTATACGCTAAATCTTGCGGGCTCACGTTACTTTATCGAACAGCCTCCACTTCAAGATTACGATGAATTGGAAACCGCGTTACGTAGCGGCAAAGTCTCTGTGGCTATTGAAATTCCTCCCAATTTTGCACGAGATATCGCAAAAGGGCACTCAGTGAAAATCGGTGTATGGGTTGATGGTGCTATGCCTAACCGTGCTGAGACTGTTCGTGGGTATGTACAGGCGATGCATTTAGCGTGGTTAAGTACGATGGCGGCCAAACAACCTGCTGGGGTAGTCGGTATGCCAGTTATCGATATTCAAACCCGTTATCGCTATAACCCTGATGTTAAAAGCTTACCTGCGATTGTCCCAGCAGTGATTCCATTATTGCTGATGATGATCCCAGCTATGCTCAGTGCGTTGAGTGTCGTACGTGAGAAAGAATTGGGGTCGATGATTAATCTTTATGTCACCCCGATCACCAAATTGGAATTTTTATTGGGTAAACAGCTCCCTTATATTTTATTGGGGATGTTTAACTTTCTGATGTTATGTGCATTGAGCGTATTTGTTTTTGGGGTGAGTTTTAAAGGCAGTTTTCTCACTTTAACGCTGGCTGCTTTTCTTTATATAACAATTGCAACGGGTATGGGGTTGCTGATCTCCTGTTTTATGAAGAGCCAAATTGCCGCTATCTTTGGTACTGCCATTATTACGCTCATTCCCGCAACACAATTTTCAGGCATGATTGATCCTGTATCATCGCTTGAAGGTATTGGACGCTGGGTAGGTATGGTGTATCCAACATCTCATTTTTTGACAATAACACGAGGGACTTTCTCGAAAGGACTGAACTTGTTTGACTTACAGGCTTCATTTATTCCTTTATTGATCACTATTCCAATAGTGATCGGCCTCAGTGTTATTTTCCTGAAAAAACAGGAGTCCTAACCAATGATGCGTAAGTTACTAAATATATTTCATTTGGGAGTCAAAGAACTTCGCAGTTTAGGGCGAGATAAAGCGATGTTAGCATTGATTGTCTTTGCTTTTACGGTGTCGATTTACTCATCTGCAACAGTAACACCAGGGTCATTGCATAATGCACCAATAGCGATTGCTGATCAGGATAAATCACAATTATCAAATCGCATTATCAATAGTTTTTATGCACCTTATTTTAACCCTCCAGCGGATGTAACACCGGAACAGATTGATGGCCTGCTTGATAGAGGAACCTATACCTTTGCTTTAGATATTCCTCCAAATTTTCAAAGAGATGTACTCGCAGGTCGTCATCCGGAGATTCAAGTTAATATCGATGCAACGCGTATGAGCCAAGCATTTTTGGGAAATAGTTATATTCAAAACATCACATTAGGTGAAGTGAATGAATTCTTAGCTAAATATCGTAGTAATGCCAGCTTACCAGTTGATCTGGAAGTTCGTATGCGTTTTAACCCTAACTTAACTCAATCGTGGTTTGGTTCAGTAATGGCAATTATCAATAACATCACCATGTTATCGATTGTCCTTACTGGCGCGGCTTTAATTCGTGAGAGAGAGCATGGAACCGTTGAACATTTAATGGTTATGCCATTAACACCGTTTGAAATTATGCTGTCTAAAATTTGGTCGATGGGGCTAGTGGTACTTGTCGCTTCTGGTGTTTCATTATTGCTGGTGGTGAAAACATTATTACAAGTTCCGATAGAAGGCTCTATTTTGCTATTTATGGGCGGTGTGGCGCTTAGTTTGTTCGCGACTACATCAATCGGTATTTTTATGGGAACGTTAGCACGTTCTATGCCTCAATTCGGGCTATTAATGATCCTTGTGTTATTACCATTAAATATGCTTTCCGGAGGAATGACGGCTCGTGAAAGTATGCCTCAGCTAGTTCAAGACATTATGTTAACAATGCCAACAACTCACTTTGTCAGCCTTGCCCAGGCGATTTTATATCGTGGAGCAGGATTCCAGATTGTGTGGCCACAGTTTATCGTGTTGTTAATTATAGGTATTGTCTTCTTTTCATTTGCCTTGTTGCGTTTTCGTAAAACGATAGCAACGATGGCATAGTGCTTTATTGTTACAACACTGTCAAAAAACGCTTGCTGAATTGTTTAGTAAGCGTTGTAATGTATTATCTATTAATATTAATTCCATCATTAGGTGTTGCCTATCAAATCGATAGTATTAACTGATTGGAAAAAAAGTCTGAAAACCAGTAACTTAATAAGCAACCAAACAGGAGAATAGAAAATGTCTTTAATTAATACTCAAATCAAACCATTTAAAAACCAAGCATTTAAAGACGGTAAATTCATTGAAGTCACTGAAAAAGACGTAGCAGGAAAATGGAGTGTTTTCTTCTTCTATCCAGCTGACTTTACTTTCGTTTGCCCAACTGAGCTTGGTGATATTGCTGACCATTATGAAGAGTTCCAAAAAATGGGCGTTGAAATCTATTCTGTTTCAACAGACACCCATTTTACTCACAAAGCATGGCACGAAAGTTCAGATACTATTCGTAAAATTAAATACACCATGATTGGTGACCCAACAGGTGCGCTGACTCGCAATTTTGAAAATATGCGTGAAGCAGAAGGCCTAGCTGACCGTGGTACATTCGTTGTTGACCCACAAGGTATCATTCAAGCTATCGAAATCACAGCTGAAGGTATTGGTCGTGACGCGTCTGACTTGCTACGTAAAGTTAAAGCAGCACAGTATGTTGCAAGCCACCCAGGTGAAGTATGTCCTGCAAAATGGAAAGAAGGTGAAGCAACGCTGTCTCCATCTTTAGACCTAGTTGGTAAAATCTAATTCGAATTTTATCTCGAAAGCAAAAATAGACTGATGTTATCGGGTGCTATGCACCCGATTTTATGACCAAGGGGATCATATGCTCGATAACAATATGCAAGCGCAATTGAAGGCTTATTTAGAAAGATTAACCAAACCTGTTGAGTTAGTTGCAAATTTAGATAGCGGCAATAAATCAAACGAAATAAAAGAGCTGTTACATCAAATTGCTGCACTTTCTGACAAAATCACTGTTCGTGAAACCCAAGATGCTAGCCAAAGAATACCCTCATTTTTAATTACGAATCCAGGGGTCGATAGTGGGTTGCGTTTTGCTGGTTCACCATTGGGCCATGAATTTACATCATTAGTGCTTGCGTTATTACAAATTGGCGGTCACCCGTCTAAAGAAGCACAGGAATTATTAGATCAAGTGAAAGCCCTTGAAGGGGAATTCCACTTTGAGACGTATTACTCATTATCTTGCCATAATTGCCCAGATGTTGTGCAAGCGTTGAACTTGATGGCAGTTTTGAACCCAAATGTCACTCATACCGCCATTGACGGTGCTTTGTTCCAAAATGAAATAGAACAACGCAATGTGATGGGCGTGCCGGCTGTTTTCCTGAATGGGAAAGAATTTGGTCAAGGCCGTATGACATTAAGTGAGATAGTGAATAAAGTTGACAGTAATGCAGATGCGCGTGCAGCTAAAGCATTAACTGATCGCAAACCATTTGATGTATTGGTTATTGGTAGTGGTCCTGCTGGTGCATCGGCTGCGATTTATACCGCACGTAAAGGTATTCGCACTGGTGTGATAGGTGAGCGCTTCGGTGGTCAAGTGATGGATACGGTTGATATCGAAAACTATATTTCTGTGATTAAAACAGAAGGTGCGATATTCGCGGGAGCACTGAAAAACCACGTTGATGACTATAGTGTCGATGTTATTGATGGTCAGTCTGTGACCAAATTAATTCCAGCAGCGGAAGAAGGTGGCTTACACCAAATTGAAACGGCATCGGGTGGCGTGATGAAGTCACGCAGCATCATTATTGCGACAGGCGCTCGCTGGCGCAATATGGGGGTACCGGGTGAACAAGAATATCGCACGAAAGGCGTGACTTTCTGCCCACATTGCGATGGTCCACTATTTAAAGGCAAACGTGTTGCTGTGATTGGTGGTGGTAACTCAGGTATAGAAGCAGCTATTGATTTGGCCGGTCTTGTTGAACATGTGACCGTATTAGAATTTGCGCCTGAACTGAAAGCAGACTCAGTATTACAAGATAAAGTACGTAGCCTGAAAAATGTCGATATTATCCTTAATGCCCAGACATTAGAAGTTAAGGGTGATGGTAGTAAAATGACAGGTCTTGAGTATAAAGATCGGACGAATGATAGCGTTCATTTATTAGAAGTTGCAGGTGCATTTGTTCAAATTGGTTTATTACCCAATACCAATTGGTTAGGGGATACCGTTGCACGCAACCGCATGGGTGAAATTGAAGTGAATGCGCGTGGCGAAACCAATATTAAAGGTATTTTTGCAGCAGGTGACTGTACAACTGTGCCATACAAGCAGATTATTATTTCAGCCGGTGAGGGAGCGAAAGCCGCACTTAGCGCCTTTGATTACCTCATCCGCACAAGTACCAGAACCGCTGAAGAGGTTTAAATCATACCAATTCAGTAGGTTGTACCCAAAGGCACTCGGGGGCGAGTGCCTTTTTTTATGCGTAATTTGCATATAAAGGTTTCAATGGTGCTTGTTAATAAGTATTAGAATAAGGATCTTCTGGGTTTTATTCTGTTGATTCATGCTACTTACATTAATTAAATAGTACAATATTTAATTAAAAAGGTTATTATTATTTATTCATTTACTATTAGTGAAATAATTAATGGGGAAAGAATAAGTGATATACAGCATCTTGAATGAGATTTGTCAATATAGAGCATCAATACCTGATCCTATTGTTAGCAGCTCTGATTTTGCTAAAAAAGCAAAGATTCTATTGAATAAATTAAAAAATGAACTAGAAAGTATTGTAGATGGTTCACAGTTTTCAATAAAAATATCTTCTGGTGTAGGTAATTTCCCTGTAGTTTGGCACGTATGTCTATTACCAAAAGCTCAAAAGGTGTCCAATGGGATTTACGTTGCTATTTGTATAGATAAATATGGTAGAGGTGCTGTAATTGGGTGTGGTGAGTCTAAAACTACACCTAAAGGTTTACCTATTGTCATTAGAAAAAACAAAAATAGCAAATTAGATTTAGATGTTGATGGCGGTGGTAAAAATACACAATACAACAATGTGTTTTGCAATCCTGAATCTTTTTATGTGAAGAAGAAACCGACAGATCACGATGATAAACTTTTAATAGAACATATTAAAAACTCAATGGAAATAGCTGGTTTTTTTATAAAAAAATTAGAGAGTAAAGAAATTGTTTATAATCCAGACAATAAAACAACCACGTTAGAATTTTCAGCATTAGCGTTGCCTGATAATATTCCGGATAAAGTTAAGCTAGGGCTGGAATCATCTAACGATAAAAACCTAGATATGCCATCTAAAGAGTATGTTTTGCGTTCTATATTACAAAGGCGAGGCCAGGGACTGTTCCGAGAAAAGCTATTATTGGCATATAAAAATAAATGTGCAGTAACCGGTTGCCAGTTCCAAGAAATACTTGAGGCTGCTCATATTCAAGCTTATTCCGAAGTTGGTCAGGAAGGAAATACAATAAATAATGGTATATTACTAAGAGCAGATATTCATACTTTATTCGATTTGGGATTATTAAAAATAAATGAAAATTATACTGTAGAATTAAGTAATGATTTATCCCAGATTGATGATTATAAAAATTATCAAGGGAAAAAAATAAACTTACCTATAAATAAAGATGATAGGCCTTGTAAGCTAAAACTAGCAGAGAAATATAAAAAATACAAATAGATTTTATGCTTTCTTTATCATAATGAGCCTAATAAGTACAGTTATAACAACTGTGCTTATTGATAAATATCAGCTTCACTGAAAATAATATAGTATTTATTGTCTAGTATATTATTACCTATCGTAATCAATAAAGATATTTTAAAATAGCGATAAGCATTATTTTTGATTAGCTGACCGGCAAGCGTACACCGGCGTACAAGCTTATTGGCTTGATTTGAACCATGGGCAACAAAAGAAAACCAATCTTAAACGCAAGCAAAAGCCTAAAAAAGAGAAATCGAGCAAAAAAGAGGGTGATTACATCGAGGGTGCCGAGGGTAACGTTTTTGTGATGCGACAAACCTTTAAAAACGAGCAATCCGCTAAACGTGTCGCCGCGGCCAAGTGGTCAAAATTACAAAGAGGCGTAGCAGAATTTAATATCACTTTGGCCGAGGGGCGCGCAGACCTTTACCCTGAAATGCCAGTGACTGTGACAGGCTTTAAACCGACTATTGATAGTCACCAGTGGGTGGTTAGCCGTGTTGTTCATCAAATCGATGGTCACGGCTTTATCACAAGTTTGGAGTTAGAAATAAGGATCAAAGATGTTGGTATTGAATGAGGAGTAAACTCATTAGAGGTTCTGTTAATATTATAAACTTATCCTTTTCAACTAGACTTACATCGTCATTGTTGACAAATATACATTTAGGGGGAGTTTTTTCAGGTCTAAAGAAATCAAATTCAATTCTTGTGGTTAATGATTTAATATCATCATAGTTACAAAAGATAGAATGCGTTGGTGTTTGAAATGCATTGAAAGCAGTCATTTGAATTTTATTCAGTGTTGCAGGAATAGGTGTGTCAGCATCATGCCATTTTTTTGCTGTTATTTCGATTTTGTTTTTATTAATGAAATGTATGGAGTCAAAGGTTTTATAAGCCAGAAGGTTAAGAATATTAGTGGTGAAAGATAAAAATATTAAATACAGTGATAGACAAACAGTCTTTTTTATGATTCCAATGTTTGGGAGTAAAAGTATCACGTTTGGAATTGTATATAAGATAAGGCACAAGCTAACAAATGGTATGAAAGCATCTTCTAATTGCATTTCACCATTAAGGTTATTTACTAATGCAGAGATAGATAGTATAGACATAGGAATGATAAGCAGTGAAAACAATAATAGCATTATAAATCTATCACGATTTGTTATTCGGTTGTTGCCTTTTTTACTTCTGAAAATATCTTTAAATTCATTAGGGTGTGTCATGAAATAAGGTATTTTTGTTATTGTTTGGAAGGTCTTTTTCACTAAACTGAATAATGCTTTTTGGGCTTTTTTGAAATTAAAAACAGTTTCGGTTAGTACAAATGAAAGGCAAAGAAAGTAAGGCACAGATGCTAAATGATATTTTTTCTCGCTAAAATAACTATAAACTATAATAAAACCAATTGTTAAAAATAAAATGCTAATAGTTTTGTATAAAAGAATTTTGTAAAAATTTAATTTTATTTTTATGATTTTAACATTGTTCTTGTATCGTAATATTAGTAGTACCATTACTATAAATGTCATGAATGCCATGGGTGTCACATATTTGGGATGATCCACCGTTAAATAAATCATAGAAAATATTACAATTGGACTTATACATATTGATAGTAAATAACTCCAAATAGATAATCTAAAGTTTTGCTTTATATTATTATTGGTTATTTCAATGGATAGATTAATAAATTTAAATGTTAAAAATGGAAGACTATAAAATATAAACGTAAAAACAAACCAAGCGATAGAAATAAATATCAGATAAGGGAATAAGTAGCTCTCTTGTAATAAAAAAGAAAAGAAATTTTGAGCATTCAGTGTACTAAGATAAATAAATAATATTATGGGTGATATAAGGACAGATACGGATATCAATAATGTGATTTTAGAAGAATATGAACCTTTAGACATATAATAAAATCCTTTTAATTGATTTTTGTGATGAATAGATTAACCTAACTTAAGGCATACTCCAAACCCAAGGTTAAAAAATGGCGTTCAATTGTCCCCTGTGTGGCGCTGTGACCTATACCAAAACCAGTAAATCCATGAGCAGTGAAACCCGTAGAAGCTATCACCAATGTCAAAATATGCTGTGTGGCTGCTCTTTTACGACAATAACCTCAGTGGAGGTCTATCTAACAAAAACAATTCCACAAGAGTTACCAGAAGGTTTTGAGATCCAGATAGATGAGCTACCTAGATCACATCGAGGAGAGAAACAGATGGAGATGTTTTGATAAACAGTATTATATTAATAACTTGATTAAGATAATAAGGAATGTTGAATTTTGAAAATTTTAAATACAAACAGGGAGTTAAAATCTAATTTAAAAAGGATGATTTCATGTTATAAGTATATTTCTTTTGGTGTTGCATGGGCTACGTCAAAAACGGATTTATATGAGTTGCTTCTTAGCCACAAAAATAAGATAAAAATAGGTGTCATTGGAACTCACTTTTACCAAACGCATCCGGATGTTTTAGATGATTTTTGTATGTCTAAAAAGGTTAAATTCATCTTACAGCCTAATGGAGTTTTCCACCCTAAAATATATCTTTTTTGGAATGATGAATATGATTGGAGCGTAGTTATCGGTAGTGCGAATTTTACATATGGCGCCATGGAAAAAAATACAGAATTATGTGTATTAATCCAGCAAGACGATTCGAATTATGAGCTTGAATATTTTGTTGGTCTAATAAGTAATTATGAAAAAAATGCCCAAAGTATTACTGTAAATGAGGCGAAGAGATATAGAAATATCTGGAATGTTAGATCACGATCCTTAATGAAAATTGCAGAAGTCTATAATAAAAGTAAAAATACTAATATATTACATAGTAAAGTATTAACAATGGATTGGAATGAGCTATATAAAGAAATACAAAATGATCCATATCATGGGTTTAAAGACCGAATAAATTTGTTAAAAAAAATAAATTATTATTTTGAGGGGAATGTACATTTCTCAAATATGGATGTAGGTGTCAGATGTGGTATAGCAAGGCTTAGAAGTGAAGAAATAAAAAAATTGGGCTTGGTTTGGTTCCATGATCGGGGCTGGGAAATATTATAATGCCATTAATTCAAATAACATAAATATATCTAATGCACTAGATGAAATATCGTTAAGTGGAACGATAACGAGAGATTCTTACTTGGAATATGTTGAATTGTTTAAGCGAGCGTTTCCTGAAGGGCGGGATGGCGTTGGTATTGCCACACGGCTATTATCTATGAAACGACTTGACCAGTTTATTTGTTATAATGAACAGAATAAAAAAGGGCTTGCAGAAGAGTTCTGTTTATCTAAGCGTAACTTAAATTATGAGGAATATTGGGATTTGATTATTGAAAGAATCATGGATACTCCTTGGTGGAACTCTGAATGGCCATCCTCAGGAATTGAACGAAGTGCATGGCAAGGCCGAGTAGCGATGCTCGATGTTCTATTTTATAAAGAAAAATAATTATGTTCAATGATAATACTGAATACGAATTATCAAGAGGAAGCGACATAGTTAGGGATGGCATGTTCCTTGAATTAACTGTTGCAAATACTAACCCAATATTACAACTCGCTGAAGTCTTTTACTCGGATGTTACCCTCCAATTTACATTAACTTGTTTTGAGCCGAACATTCCTCTTGAGGTAATTGAAACTTTGATTGAGCAAGCTAAAAAACTCCTCCCACCCATTGAAAAATAAGCAAAATAAAAAGCCTCTCATCAAAAGAGACTTTATAAGTGTGGTCAATATGTGGACATCAACCATTGACTAAATCCATTTAAATCAATTATTTAACTCACTTTTAGAACGCCGCACTTAGCGCCTTTGATTACCTCATCCGTACAAGTACCAGAACCGCTGAAGAGGTGTAAATCATACCAATTCAGTAGGTTGTACCCAAAGGCACTCGGGGGCGAGTGCCTTTTTTTATGCTGAATTATTGCAAATTTATGCAGTTCATGGACTGATTCCCTTTCAATTTACTGTAAATCCTCTGAGTCGCTAAGAAAGATTTGTCACGAATGGTAATAACCTCTATATATGTTTTATGTGATAAATAATGTATTAATTATTATTTAACCAAACAAATAGTTATCACATGTTATCGTCTTGATTAATCATGCAAATGATTCAAGGGTTATTGAAATCTTTCTTAAGGGTAAATTTGATGTCTTTCAAGCTTCGGTATCTTGCGTTATTACCTCTACTTGTCGTTGCGGGTTGTCAGCAGCCAGCTAACATGAAAGCTGTTGCATCAGAAAGTGCGCAGGTACAGCCAATCGCGGTGAATAATGCATGGATAGAAATATCACGTAGTGCATTAGAGTTTAATATTAAAAAAGTGCAAAATTTGCTTGGCGATAAGTCTTCGTTATGTGCGGTCCTGAAAGGGGATGCCTATGGGCACGATCTCTCTTTAGTTACACCTATTATGATCGAAAATAATATTCAGTGCATTGGTGTAACAAATAACCAAGAATTAAAAATGGTCAGAGATCTCGGCTTTAAAGGTCGATTAATGCGAGTACGTAATGCCACTGAACAAGAGATGCAGCAAGCAACGCAATATGATGTTGAAGAGTTAATTGGTAACCTTGATATGGCCCAACGTCTTAATGCGATTGCTCAAAAACAAGGAAAGACAGTACGTATTCATTTAGCGCTAAATTCGGGTGGAATGTCGCGTAATGGTCTGGAAGTGGCTAATGCGGCTGGATTAAATGAAGCAAAACTGATTTCTCAACTACCTCAATTAAAAATTGTTGGGATCATGTCACATTATCCAGAAGAAGATGCTCTGCAAATTAAAAAAGATTTAGCGCGTTTTAATCAGCAATCTCAGAAGGTATTGGAGATGACAGGATTAGATCGTAAAGATGTAACATTGCACGTTGCGAATACATTTGCAACCATTACAGTACCTGAATCATGGCTAGATATGGTGCGTGTAGGTGGTATTTTTTATGGTGACACTATTGCTACTGACGAATACAAGAGAGTGATGACGTTTAAGTCAAATATTGCTTCTGTAAATCATTATCCTAAAGGGAATACCGTGGGTTATGACCGCACTCATACGCTAAAACGTGATTCTGTATTAGCGAACATACCGGTTGGTTATGCAGATGGTTATCGTCGAGTGTTTAGTAATGCAGGTTATGCTTTGATCGGTGGTCAGCGTGTACCAGTCTTAGGCAAGACATCAATGAATACAGTAATGGTTGATGTAACTGATTTAAAGCAAGTTAAACCAGGTGATGAAGTCGTCTTTTTTGGCAAACAGGGCAATGCTGAAGTCACAGCAGAACAAATTGAAGATATCAGTGGTGCATTATTTACTGAAATGTCAATTCTGTGGGGGGCTACGAATCAACGTATATTAGTTGATTGATAGCCAAAGGGCAGCCAATTTTGGCTGCTTTTTCTTATTTATCAAATTAATGGATATCGGTGTGACTACGATAAATAAGCTCTAATTGCGGATGTGACCATAAACTTGCTGGCGTTACGGTTGCTCGTTCCCATGGTATATCACCGATAAACCATAACTTCCAAAAATTCAGTTTGGCATTTGGGTTTTTAGCTAATAGATCTTTAAAGGTTTGAATTTCACCTACTTTGATAGAAAGGGCAGATTGGTATATATCAAATACGAATTTTGAACAAAATTGGCGAGAAGAATAGTAGTCAAAGCCGGTATGATAAAATTTATTGAGCCTTGATGGGACTTCGGCGACTAAAGCCGCTTTTTGTACGTCAGTAAGGTGGCTAGTTAGCCGGCGTATTCCATACCTTTTTTCTGCGGAACGCTGAATAAAGCGAGTCAAAGTCGTGACGGTTGATAAAGGCACTCGACTCTCTGCAACTAAATAATCCTGTCCATTATGACCAATAATTAAACCGACATGATTACTCCAACACTGAGAGGCGGAGGCAATTTGGCGAAATAAAGTAGTACCAATACTTGTAAAAACAATATCACCAACTTCAAGGTCTTTGGGAGGATTGTTATTCGTCATTTCGATACCTCAACATTTTGTTTAATTGATTGCATGATAGTGTTTAATGTTTAAGGTGGAAATCAAAGCTTGTCTTAAAATTGTGATTTGAACCCTAAATTTTACTTACGTTGAGAGTTTGTTGATTAAATGACATTTAGTCGCCGTAAGGTATTACTTAATTCGATGATATTATTGGTAATATCGGTTTCAGTGTGAGCGGCATAACCAAATAAAATCCCGTTATTATGTCGGCTTTTAATACAATAACGAGATAACGGTTGAACTCCAAACCCTAATTGATAACAGACAGATAAGATAAGTTGCAAATTGATCCCCGCTTTTAGCCAACATACGGCATGGATACCTGAATCAGTTCGCTGTACTTCAAATATATTAGGCAAGTAGGTATTAATAGCATCGATTAATGCGTTTTGACGTGAATAACATATTTTGCGAATTTTTCGCACGTGACGAGCATAGTGACCTTCTTGAATAAATTGTGCTAAAGCCGCTTGTTCCAGATAACCAGAATGGCTATCACTGTAATACTTCATCATGGTAAAAGGTTCTATCAGAACTTCTGGTACAATTAGAAAACCTAAGCGAAAACCGGGATACATCATTTTGGAAAAGGTACCGGCATAAATAACTCGTTGGTAGGTATCTAAGCCTTGTAGTGCTTGAATTGGCTTGGATAAATAACGAAATTCGCTATTGTAGTCATCTTCAAAGATCCAAGCATTATTCTTTTGAGCCCACTCTAATAACGCGAGACGCCTTGCTAGGCTGAGCGTTGTACCTAATGGGAACTGATGGGATGGCGCAGTGTATATCAGGTTAGCATTGGGGTAATGTTGCATGGCAAATTCAATATCCATGCCTTCATCATCTGAATGAACGGGTGATATATGCGCACCTGAAGCAGTTAAAATAGCTCGTGCACTATCATATCCAGGGTCATCTAACCAGACTGAGTTCCCTTTGTGTAGTAAAACATTCGCAGTAAGGTTAATTGCTTGTTGGGTACCATTTACAATAATAATTTGTTCTGCTCGGCAGTTAACCCCTCGGGTTGAGTGTACATAATCGACTAATATTTTTTTGAGTGGTGGATAGCCGTCAGGGTGGTTGTAATAGGGAATGTCTTGTTTTGACTTCCGCCAAACTCTTCCGAGTAATCTGCCCCATAAATCATGGGGAAACTGATCAACGCAGCCAATACCAATATTGAACATTTGTCGTTGATTTGTATTAGGCCGAGAATTTTTCCACAATGTCGTTAAATGACTGATCATTGGGTTGAGATTAGGGGCAGAATATAGAGGGTGGTTAAGGTAATTGGTTTTAGAGGTTAACTTAACTAACTCATCAGGTAGGGTGGTGGCGACATAGGTGCCTGATCCTGCTTTGGTGATGAGATAGCCTTCGTCTATTAAGCGTTCATAGCCGGCAATGACTGAGTTGCGAGAAATAGACATCATTTCCGCGAAAGCACGGCTTGAAGGTAATTTGATACCCGCGCTGAGCCTACCATCTAAAATGGCATTTCTAATCGTATGGTAAACACTTTCTTTGATGCCACCAGATTGCAAAAGCAGGTGAGGAAAGTGAGCTTGTGGTTTACGCCTCATCAAAGTGGATCCTAAATAAATATCAAAAGTGTATCTTATTTAGTACCAGATTGATAGGTAACATAGCGCCATTGTTTATCTATTGAGTTATAAAGGATACATTATGAATAACAATGCGTTACCTATTACTGTTAAGTTCGTTTTACCTGATCATTATTCACAATGGTTAGTGTATTGGTTGCAATATCAAGAATTTTACAACGTAGATTTAAGTGAAGAAGTGACCCTAAAAACATGGGCGCGTTTTTTTGATGAAAATGAACCGATGTATTGTGCTGTAGCACTTGAAAATGACAAAGTCGTAGGTTTTGTTAATTACCTTTATCATCGTTCTACGTGGGCGGAAAATCATTTTTGTTATTTAGAAGATTTATTTGTTTCACCGGAGGTAAGGGGCCGTCAGGTTGGCAAACATCTCATTGAATTTGTTCACGAACAAGCGCAAAAGCAGGCTTGTGGCCGTTTATATTGGCATACGCAAGAAACGAATTTACGAGGCCAACGTTTATATGATTGGGTAGCTGAAAAACCTGGGGTTATTGAGTATAGAATGCCATTGTAATATCGTAATCACTCATTCATTGAATGACTTAATAAAAACGTTCTATTTTATTCCGTAAACGATTCAGGTCGTTTCTTACCCCCACCATTTTTGCAAGTGGCGGGGGTTATTTTACCATTCACACCTTTTCGGTCATTTCAGGCAAAGTTAAAAGGCATTTCTTATGCCCTTATTGTATTAAGGGCCAATATGATGAAGAAAATAGCTATTCAACAGCTTATTTAAGTGAGATTAATTGATTCCTGACCTCCATGAGAGCAAAACCTAATAGATTTAGTCCTTTCCACGTAAGTGGGTTATCGATATTTTCATGATCTTCAGCGAGACCTATTCCCCATATCTTATCGACTGGACTTGCTTCTACTAAGACTCGCTCATTGGTATTTAATAAAAACTGTTGTAAGGCTTCATTTTGTGAAAATTTGGCTAAATTGGCTGCAATGACAATATTAAACCTGTGGGCATCCCAAATATCTTGGTTAAATCCTCGAACTTCGCGGCCAAATGCTTTTGCTGCACCAGGGTTAGGGGCATGAATAATTTTCTCTCGTGTTTCATGATCGTTAAACAGCTTTGCTTTTTCTGCCATCATAAAATGTTCGGCACTTGCAAAACGATGTCCTTCTACTGTAAAAGCAGCTGGATACCATTGGCTGAAACAACTTTTAGTAATGAGAGTTGACTTTGATTGATGTCCCCAAAAAAAGATATATTTAAATTTTTTACCTGCTCGATATTGTTTACGAAGAGTTTCAATGTTCATAATAAATTATTCTAATAATACGTTATTGTTGAGAGTATCGATGAACAAACTAAAATACTATCGGAAATCGCTGTATTTATAGGGGAGTACAGTAATTTGCCATGCCATGCTCAGATAGAGCAGTGTAAAAACTATGCTTGTCTTCTACTGTATAAAAACAAAAATGTGAGGTGTCATACACTTTTCATAAATATCTTCAATGACAGTATATCAATAAGAAAATAGCGCCACTTTTACCTAACTGTCACATTTTGTTAACGATACAGTGTTGCTTCTTATTGGTTAACAGTTATTAACGACAGTAAAGTATAAAAATATGGAACAAGTATTATTAGTTTTATGGCCGCTGTTTGCATTGATAGCAATGGGGTTCGTGCTGCATCGTTCGTCAATGATATCAACGGACTTTTGGCCCAGCGCTGAAAAATTGAATTATTTTATTTTGTTTCCAGCTTTGCTGATTAATAGTTTAGGTAGTGCACCGCTTGATAGCCCTAAATTACCATATCTAGCGGGAGCAATATTTTTTGTTCTAGCAATAAGCAGTGTATTAGTTTTAATTTTTAAATTCATTTTTAACATGTCAATACCTCGATTTGGTGCGCATATTCAAGGTATCACTCGGTTTAATACCTATTTAGGCCTTGCTATTATTGCTGATTTATTTGGAACTGATGGGATCGCCATTGCTGCCGTTATTATGGCTATATTAGTGCCAAGTTGTAATGTTATTGCTGTATTAGCACTAACATCGGGTTCAAAAGTCTCTTTTAAGCAACTGTTTTTACCTATTATTAAAAACCCACTGATCTTATCGTGTTTGATTGGTATTTTACTGAATCTATCGCCAATCGGGTTGCCTTTTGGGTCAGACCAATTATTAAAATTACTTGCAGCGGCAAGCTTACCATTGGGGCTAATTTGTATTGGAGCTGCATTGCAAACATCAACACTGAGAAAAGAATTTAAACCTTTAATGACCTCAACGTTGTTACGTTTGTTAGCTATGCCTGTTTTAGCTGTTTTCACTGCGAAACTCTTTTCATTACCTGAGTTTGAAACGGTGCTATTTGTCATTTTCTTTGCGATACCTACGGCACCTACCGCATATATTTTAACGCGTCAATTAAATGGTGATAGTCAGCTTATGGCTGGAATTATCACATTACAGACGGTAATTGCGGTAATCACATTACCTTTAGTGCTTACTCAGATAATACATTAACTCGTTTTTATTATTTCCGGCTTAAATAAAGTATTCATTATGATGAGTACTTTATTTATATATCGGATTATTACTGGAAATAATGGTTGAAATGTAGGCTGAAAGAGTGTTGTCAGATAAAAAACAAGCAGTAGAATTTAACATAAGTAAGCCTACAAGTGGCTTATTTTCAGACAATAAACCGCGAATATATATTCGTCTCGTAAAAGAGAATGTTCATCTGTAGATTATAAGTAGAGAGGCTTGTTTGATAAATGCTAAAGACATACACTGCGTAACAGAGAAACAATGTTATCCGATAAGGGGTTATGCGTGTCTTTAGAAAAATGCCAAAAATATGAAAATTTGTCTATTGATGAGGTATTAGACAAGCTGTCATTGCTATATACCAACGCCATTGATTCCTTAAGAAATTCGATTGCGGCCTACATTAATAGCGGGCAGTTGCCTAGTGCAGAGGCTCGAAAAAAGGGGTTATTCGCGTATCCAGAGTTGTGTGTAGAATGGCGAGGACAAGTCGACCACTGCGAAAAAACGAGAGCATATGCACGTTTTGTCAAACCAGGGCAGTATAGCATCACGATTACGCAACCTGATTTATTTCGCCAGTATTTAACTGAGCAGTTGGGTATTTTACAGCAGGATTATGATGTCACTTTTTCTGTTCGCCCATCACAAACAGAAGTGCCATACCCATTTGTTATCGATGGTTCAGATTTAGTGCTAGATAGAAGTATGAGTAGTAGCCTTGCCACTCATTTCCCTATTACAGATCTGGCCGATATCAGTGATGATATAACAGATGGTTTGGTTCAAGCGACGGATGAAATGCCGCTTTCACACTTCGATGCATTACGTGTGGATTTTTCGCTAGCGAGACTTAAACATTACACAGGCACTCCACCGGAACATGTCCAGCCTTATATCTTATTTACCAACTATAATCGCTATGTTGATGAGTTTGTCAGTTGGGCTTGCGAACAAGTACGGGATCCTAATAGCCGTTATAGCGCATTATCCTGTGTTGGTCATCACTATTTAACGGCAGAAAATGCCGATCCACAAACAGCAACATCTGACCTTACTTGGAAGAAATTCCAAATGCCAGCATATCATTTGATAGCAAAAGATGGTGTAGGAATTACGCTAGTCAATATTGGTGTTGGGCCATCAAATGCTAAAAATATTTGTGACCATTTAGCGGTATTACGGCCTCATGCATGGTTAATGATAGGCCATTGTGGCGGGCTACGTGAAAGCCAAAAAATCGGTGATTATGTATTAGCGCATGCCTATTTGCGTGATGATCATATTCTAGATGATGTATTGCCACCGGATATTCCCATTCCAAGTATCGCTGAGGTACAAAGAGCGCTGTACGATGCAACGAAACAAGTTAGCAATATGCCGGGCGAATTAGTTAAACAACGCTTGCGGACAGGAACGGTTGTCACAACCGATGATCGTAACTGGGAATTGCGTTTTTTTGCGACAGCTCGACGTTTTAGCTTAAGTCGTGCGGTTGCCGTAGATATGGAAAGCGCAACAATTGCTGCGCAAGGTTATCGTTTTAGGGTGCCATATGGCACATTGTTGTGTGTTTCAGATAAACCATTACACGGCGAAATAAAGTTACCGGGACAAGCCAATAGTTTTTATGAGGGGGCTATCTCGGAACATTTACAGATTGGAATTCGAGCCATTGACTTGTTGAGACAAGAAGGTGATAAGTTACATTCAAGAAAGTTAAGAACATTTGATGAGCCTCCTTTTAGATAGGGTCTAATCGCGAGTCATTAAGTCATGTTGAGATGTGATTAAGCGAGTTATTAACGATATGGTTGATGAACTAGATATTTCTAAAGTCAGTGAGTTATCAGGCTTACCGCCATCAACGCTGCGTTATTATGAAGAAAGAGGGTTGATTACTCCGATTGGTCGTAAAGGCTTAAAACGAGTTTATCATGCTAAAGAGGTCATGACTCGCTTATCACTGATTTCTTTGGGGCGTGAGGCTAAATTTTCGCTCGATGAGATAGGGGCTATGTTGAACCAAAAAACGGGTCCAAGTATTGATCGCAGCCATTTAATAGCCAAAGCAGAGGAAATTCAAAAAATGATTGAAGACCTGACTGTTTTGAAGAATGGCATATTGCATATCGCGCAGTGCCCTGAAGAAAACCATCTTGAATGCTCTAAATTTCAAAAAATTATGTCGATAGGTTTACGAACGAATAGAAAACTCAATAAATAGGTCATATTTTATTGACTGTTAGATGGGATTATCCCATTTTTGATAACAATCTATCCCATTATCATGCATAGAAAGCCCTTTAGATCTTAACTACACTTGGATCATCACTGTATTGATTTAAAGGGTCATATGTCTGCTCACTTTCTCGCATTTGAAAAACCTATTGTCGAACTTAATGAAAAAATCGACGCTTTAGTAGCTTTTAAAAATAATAGCCAACAGTCTGATATTAATTTTGATGAAGAGATTAAATTACTTGAGAAAAAATGTCTTACGTTAACGAAAAAAATCTTTTCGCAGCTAGGTGCTTGGGAAATTGTGCAAGTAGCTAGGCATCCCATGAGGCCTTATACCCTTGACTATATCTCGCTTATTTTTACTGAGTTTAAAGAGTTAGCTGGAGATAGAGCTTTTGCAGATGATAAGGCGCTTGTTGGTGGTTTAGCGCGTCTTGAAGGTCAGCCTGTTATGGTTATTGGCCAACAAAAAGGGCGTACCACGAAAGAAAAAGTGATGAGAAATTTTGGTATGCCTTCACCTGAAGGGTATCGTAAGGCATTGCGCTTAATGAAAATGGCAGAGCGTTTTCATCTGCCGGTTGTGATATTCATTGATTCAGCGGGAGCTTATCCAGGAATCGGTGCTGAAGAGCGGGGGCAAGCGGAGGCGATAGCGAGAAATATCCAAGAAATGTCGCATTTAAAAACCCCCATTATTTGTGTGGTCACCGGAGAAGGTTGTTCTGGTGGTGCATTAGCTATTGGTGTCGGTGATCGGATTAATATGTTGGAATACAGCACTTATGCAGCCATCTCACCAGAAGGCTGTGCATCGATTCTTTGGAAAGATGCACAAAAAGCACAAATTGCGGCTGAAATCATGGGTATGACAGCGAAACGACTGAAAGAGCTTAATATTATTGACGCTATTATTGCTGAGCCACTTGGTGGCGCGCATCGCGATTATGCACAGGCAGGGGAAAATTTAAAACAACAACTCCTGACTGACCTTGCAATACTAAATAAACTCGACATGGAAACTTTATTAGCGGAACGTTATCAAAAAATTATGGCTATTGGTTATTGTTAACGTGATGAATTTGACTAAATTGCCAGTGTGTTTTTGTGGATAGAAGTAAAAGGAAAGATAAAATCGATACTTGCGTGATATAGTGATATCCATCGATACCAGCAGACAGCGGGGGATACTGTGGATATTGATCACTGGGCGAGTGAGTTTGATAATTACTTATTAAAGAATTGGGTTAACCATGATAATGCCCATGATATTTTCCATCTCAGGCGAGTTTGGCGTACAGCACAAACATTGATGGGAGCGTCAGAGCAAGTTAACCCTTTGGTCGTGTTGGTTGCTTGCTATTTCCATGATGTTGTGACTTTGCCAAAAGATCACCCACAAAGAAGCCAAGCATCATCTTTGAGTGCAACGGAAACTCTTCGTATTTTAACAACACATTTTCCGAGTTTACCTAAGCACTATCATGACCCTATTGCTCACTGTATTATTGCCCATAGTTTTAGTGCCAATGTTGAACCGATGTCACTAGAAGCAAAAATAGTGCAGGATGCCGATCGGCTAGAAGCGCTTGGGGCCATTGGTTTAGTAAGAGTATTTGCCGTTAGTGGTCAGCTTAATCGCACATTATTTGATGGGGATGATCCTTTTGCCCAAAATAGAGCATTGGATGATAGTCGTTGGGCATTAGATCATTTCCAAGCAAAGTTATTAAAACTCCCAGAAACGATGCAAACGCCAGTGGGTAAATTACTGGCAACACAGAATGCGAACTATTTAGTTCAATTTATGGCGAAATTAAGTGCAGAGTTAAGCGGGAATATCGCTCAATTTGACGATGATATTATTGCGCGGTTTTCATTGGATGTTAATTAACATCTGCTCTTCGTTGAATATGATAAAGAACGGTAATAGGCGTTAAATGTCAGTCGACTTAAATTTACTAAAAGTATTTATTTCTGTGGCTTCACAAGGCAGCTTTGCGCGAGCAGGGCAGCAATTAGCTATGCCAACCTCCAATGTCAGTCGTTGCATCAAACAATTAGAAGCGCAGCTTAATTGCCGATTAATTGAAAGAACAACACGACGTATGCGGTTAACAGAACAAGGTGAGATTCTCTTAAAACATAGCCAAAATCTGTATGCGGAATTGGATGATGTATTGAGTGAAATCAGTCATCGTGAGACTCTAACAGGAACTCTTCGGTTGACTATTCCTAGTGAGGCAGGAAGCCTATTATTAGCAGAAATCATCGCTGAATTTGCGTTGCGACATCCTCAATTAACCATCCATTGTGATACTCAATTAATGCCTTTAGATGTGATTGATGACGGTATTGATTTGTTATTCACTTTTCATCGTGGGGAATTGAAAAATAGTAGTTATCACTCACGAGTCATTAAAAGGTGGCAAAGTGTTGTTGTTGCTGCTCCTCATCTTATAGAACGCACAGGAAGGCCGAAAGCGATAACAGACTTAGCAAATATGCCCTGTATTTCAAGTTTGAGTGCGATATCAGGGCAGCCTTGGGTATTTATTGATAACCAACAACATACCCAAAAAGTCACTATTAACAGTCAATATCGTGTTAATAGCGGTATTTTAGCTAAGGCTGCTGCGTTAAAAGGCATTGGTTATGCCATTTTAGCGATGGCGGCGTGCCAAGCTGAAATAGAGCAAGGGTTGCTTGAGGTCATTCACTTTAATGAAAGTCCCGCACCAATTGAATTACGAGCAATTTATGCAAGCCGCCGTTCGTTATCACCAAAAATTGATGCTTTTATGCAGCATTTGATGCAATCAGTGGATACTATGACCCCATAGAGCTGCATAGATTAAAGCGTAAAAGGCCTATTGGTTTAGACAGAAGCACCCCGTAATTTCACGGTCAAACCCTTTAAAAAATAGCGCAATAATTGGTCTCCACATTCACGGTAATTTTTGTGGTCAGGGTTACGGAACAACGCATTTAATTCCGGTTTGGAGACGCGAAAATCGGCTTTTTGATAGATCTCGATCATGTCTGTATCTTTTAATTCAAAAGCAATACGCAGCTTTTTTAGGATAAGATTATTGGTAAGGCGTGTTTCTATTTTGGGCGCTGGAAAGTTTTCGTTTTTGCCCCGACGAAAATAAATTAATCCATTAAGAAAATGGGCGAGTGCTTTGTCATTACATTCGACATATTCAGGATCATCCTCTTTTTTTAACCAATGGATCATTTCTGTTTTGCTAACCGTTAAGTTAGCCAATTTAACGATTTCAACCATTTGATTATTACTGAGGTCTAGCATGTAGCGAATGCTACGTAAAACATAATTATTAAGCATGGTTATTGATTTCCGTCATTGTTGATTTTCTAAATCAATCACCACAACAGTGCTGAGATTCAAAAATACCGAGTGGATTTGAGGGGGCATACTAGAGCGTTATGCTATTTTTATCAATAAGAGGATGCGTAAAGACAATGATTTCGTCTACGTTTACGCATCCCGTGTCATGGAATGTTAGCCAATAAAATATATAAGGCTATAGAAGAAGGCTAAGGTTAATCCAACCGTTAATAGCATATTTTTGAGTAATGACGCGGCAATCACACAAAATAATGCCCCCCATAGATATGGATTATCAGGAAAGTTCCGCAATTCATGGCTTTCTAAAAGAATAACGGGAGCACAGATCGCAGTTAATAAGCAAGGTGCTGAATAACTCAATGCTTGTTTAATAAACAACGGCAGTCTAATCGGCAGCTGAGGAATTAGAAAAACGTAACGTAAAGAAAATACAATGACGGTGAGTATAATAATCAAGAGCCAGATCATTTTTCTTCCTTAAGCATACGAGATACCATAACAGAGACACACATTCCGCCAACGCCTGCAATAACGATAGCACTACTTATCGAATAAAGAGAAAGTATTACAGCGGTCACTAATGAAAAAATAACACCACAAATTGTGCTTATTTTCTTCGTTAAAGGAACAACAATCGCTAATAAGGTTGCTATAACAGAGAAGTCTAAATGCAGGCGACTAAGGTCAGTAATAAAGTTGGCCATCAAAATGCCTAAAAGGCTGGTGATAAGCCAAACAATATAAAAACTAAACCCAGCACCAAATAAATAAGAAAAACTGAGAGGGTGGCGTTTAGCCGCGCTAATTGCAAAGAGCTCATCAGTGAGTAAAAAACCAATACTAAGACGCTTCGTGGTTGAGAAGTTTTTTACATGAGGCCGCATTGTTAAACCATACAGTAAATGCTGTGATGTAATAAAGAAAACCGAAATAATGATCGTAAGATAACCAGCCCCTGAATTAAGTAATCCTAAAGTGACAAGCTGTGCTGCACCAGCAAAGATCATCGCTGACATAGCAACACTTTGCCAAAACGAAAGTCCTGCTTCAACGGCCATTGAACCCGCTAATACTCCCCATGGTATAACCGCTAAATTTAGAGGGGTCATATGCATTGCCCCATTGATAAAAGCACGTTGCCAGTGGCTACGTTGTTGTGAATACATTGATTTAATACCTTTTTTCGACTTGTTATTTTTATGATACTGGCGTAGTGAGTCGCGAGATAGAATAAAATTGCTCTCACAAAGCACAAATTATCACTGATTAGATGAAATAAGATGAATAGTGGAGTTGTCATAATCATTATTAAATACATAAGCATAGCATTAGGCTATGAACATCAAACTTATCGACGCTCAAGACTATGATGATGCTAAAGATGACGAATGTACTGATTTGGTGTGACACCGATAGCTTGCTTAAAATGTCGTGTAAAATGGCTTTGATCAGAAAATCCACAAGAGTTTGAAACATCGGCTGGCTTCACACCTTGTACAAGTAGTTTTTTGGCTTTGTATAATCTTGCTTGTACTAAAAAGGCATGCGGTGTTGTTCCTGTATGTAATTTAAACTGTCGAAGAAAATGCCATTGGCTGAAGCCTGCAATTGTTGCTAACTCACTTAATGAATGCGCTTGTTCTGGCGTACTCATCATAAGGTCGCAAATATCCTGCATACGTTGTCTGGCAGGAGTAATATCATTCAGTCGAAACGGGTTTTTATTATATTTCAAAATAAGCCAGCTGAGTGAAGAGAGTAGTAAGGTTTCTTTGAATAACCTGTTTTCTGGTTGTAGTAATAAGTTAAATAATAAATTTAATTGGGCAGCTAAACCTGCATCCTGAATTACGGCATTAGGAAACCAAGGTGTCACACCATAGTTGTCATTTTTTAAATCTAAGGTTAAGCGCTGAAACATTTCTGGGGTAGGGTAAATCGCTTTGTATGACCAGCCACTTTCAACAGCGGAAGACCCCGTGTGAATTTCATCAGCATTGACGACGATAATATCGCCTTTAGGAGCATAGTGATTCTCACCAGTACGAAAAAATTGTTGAGCACCGTCTTCAATCACACCAATACAAAAACCTTCGTGGCTATGACGAGAAAACTTTTGCTGGTGGTATTGAGCCTGTATCATTTCTAACCCATCCAGCTCTTGTAAATGAAAATAATTAGCGCTTTCCATCTAAATTCCTACTTTTAAAACACCTTAAATAGAGGTATGGCACACAGTGAGATTGACTTAAACGTGTCTTACTTTATACCGCTAATCGTAATAAGTTTCACTCCCACTCTTTTACTCTTTATTTCAGATAATAAATTCAGTTAGTGCCTTTGGCTTGATATAAAAAACTAAAAGATAAACCTTTTTCAATACGATTCTAACTCGAGTTGTTTTGTCAAATGATAAGTCTGCCTATGTCGATATATTTGAAATTATATTATGGATTGGTAATCAAATAGTGGGTTATTTGACTGTATTTTATTTTGAGATTAGTGATATCTTTTATAGTTTTCAAACCCCGTGTATCATAGGCATTGTCTACAGGAGATGTTTAATTTTTGTTATAACTTTTATTAAGTTAGCGGGTTTCCTATGCTTGAAAATCTCGGTATCACGAATTTATGGACTTATTTAATTGGTGTGATTTTTATTACATTGGTACCAGGGCCTAATTCTTTATTTGTGTTAACTAGCAGTGCAAAATATGGTGTTAAAAATGGTTATAAGGCCGCTTTAGGCGTATTCTCAGGTGACGCTATACTGATTTTCTTATCCTTTTTAGGCGTTGCTTCGTTAGTTAAAACATCACCAATCTTTTTTAGTATTATTAAATATGTCGGCGCAACTTATTTAGTTTACTTAGGAATTAAGACACTTTACAGCGTCTTTCATAAGAAAGAGGCTGTCGCAGATGTCGATGCTATGGTGTTAGCAACGAAAGGAACATATCAAAAAGCGGTATTTTTGAGTTTGCTTAATCCTAAAATGATTATTTTTTATGTGTCATTCTTTATACAGTTTATTGATCCAGCCTATCCAAATGCGGGTATCCCCTTTTTTATTTTGGGCGCCATTCTTGAAACATGTAGCATGATTTATCTATCAATGCTGATTTTTGGTGCTGTTGCTGTGACTAATATGGTTAAACATAACAAAAAATTATCTAAATTATCCAACAGCTGTATTGGCGCTATATTCTTAATGTTTGGTGCTAAATTAGCCTTAGCAGCCTAGTTTCTTATACTTATTCATGAAGCCGACTTAGTGTCGGCTTTTTTGTATTCTGTATTCTTTCAGCGTTGTTCTCTTTTTTAAATAATAGTAAGAGCCTCGCTTGCGCTGACAGAATATAGCGCACGATTGCGTTGTTAAATGGGATAAAAAATACAATACAATAAAAAGGTTTTTTGCTGACGAAATGGACTGTTGAATATGAAAAAATTAGTCGAAATAGCTCGCAAGTATGCGAAGCCAACGATCATTAATAGCTATATTGAGTGTGCTTATGTCGCCGCTGCACTTGAAACTGAAGAGGGTGATATTTATACAGGTATCAGTATTGATACTGCTTGTTCACTTGGGTTTTGTGCTGAACATGGTGCAGTCGCGGAATTACTGAAAGCAGGAAAGTCGGTTGTGATCAAATCGATGGTAGCAGTTGATTCATCTGGCAATGTAGTGCCTCCTTGTGGACGGTGTCGGGAGCTCATTAGTCAATTATCTTATAAAAATAAACAAACATTGATTGGCGTAGATAATGAAACACAAGTGACGCTAGAACAATTGATGCCTTATGATTGGAAAGTTGGGCAAGATAGAGGTTTATAAAAGCGAATATGGCTCAAGAATACAAACATTTCACAGCGACAGCATTGATACGTAATCACTCAGGGGAGTTTTTATTACATAAACATCGTAAATTAAATATTTGGCTCCCACCTGGGGGGCATATAGAAGAAAATGAAGAGCCACAGGATGCGGTTATACGTGAAGTACTTGAAGAAACAGGGTTAGTTTGCCGTGTTATTGATTGTGCTTATCCAACAACAACGAAGGTTGTAAGTAATGAACATGTTTGTGCGTTACCCATGCCTTTGGCGATTTTAAAAGAGTTTATTCCTGATAAAGTTAATGGCGACCATTGGCATATAGATATGGTGTATTTATGTGAGCTCGTTGCTCCAGATGAAACGCCATATGCGGAATTTTATTGGATTCCGTTTAGCGAACTTGCCAATTTCGATATTCCCGATGACCTTCTACAATTGGCAAGTATGGTTAATGAGTCTAATTTATTGAAATAAAATTATTTTGTATTGAAAAATAGCAGAGAAAGGCCAAGAAAAATGAATAATAATCCAATGATTTTATCCATAACCAATTGATAATTTAAAATTTTACTGCGCACTGTTGGTGTTGAGAAAAATAAAGCAATTACACTAAACCAGATCCAATGGGCAAAAGAGATAAATAAACCATAGCTAAAATTTTGCAGTAATGAATTTGTACTTTGAATGACTTGGGTATAGACAGAAACCACAAATAGCATGGTCTTCGGGTTTAATGCATTAGTGAGAAAGCCCATTCTAAAAGCGGACAGTGTTGTTGGCTTCATCACAGCAGTGCTTTCTACATTTATTTGATGTTTGTTGGTCAACGACTGAAAACCAATATAAACCAAATACCCTACACCCAGTAGTTTCACGAGAGTAAAGAGCATGGGAGAATTCATAATAACCAGTGTTACACCAAAAATGGTGTAGAAGACATGTACTTGTACACCAAAAGCGATACCTAATGCAGAGAATAAGCCTATTTTTGTTCCATAGACATAACTATTACGGGTCACCATCGCAAAATCCGGACCTGGGCTCATCACCGCAAGTATCGTAATTGTTGCTACTGCAAGAAGTTCATTCATTCTAAATCCTTTAAATAGATGATAAAAAATAACGTTAAATTGCTTTTTATTGATTAATTTAAATTACTGATTAATTTAATTATCAATAGATTGTGTTTAACTAAAAAGCGATTTATGCTGACACTAATCTGTCAGTTTTCGTTACCTATTTATCGGTATAATTTAAATGAAACTACCACCATTATCTTCACTACGTTTTTTTGATGTCGCTGCCCGTACAGGGAGCTTTGTGAAAGCGGCCGATGAACTCCATGTCACCCACAGTGCCATTAGCCGACAAATCCGTCTGCTGGAAGAACATATTGGTATCGAGCTGTTTGAACGACGTAATCGAGCGGTATTTTTAACGTCGGCAGGTAAAAAGTTATTTCACACAACCCGCGAAATATTCGCCCAATTAGAGACGACACTGCAAGAATTGGCTCAAGAGCAGGATAGCCATGTTGTTAGTATCTCTTGTGAACCAACGATTGCAATGAAATGGCTTATTCCTCGATTGACATTATTTTATCGAACGTATCCGCATATTACGGTACATCTCATTGCAGCGGGGGGGCCTATAGATTTTACTAAAGCAGGTGTTGACCTTGCATTGAGGCGTAATGATTTTAAATGGGATGATAGTATTTACGCTGAAGAGATCTGTCGTGAAAGAATGGGGTTAGTACAGAGCGCTGACTTACAAAATCAAACAAATGATATGACGTTACTTTATCCGGCCTCTCGGCCATCTGTTTGGCAGCAATGGCAACAACAAATGGGAGAGGTTAAGCGGAGCAATAGGCAAGTTTCATATGAGCATTTTTATCTGTGCATTCAGGCGGCAGCTTCAGGGCAGGGTATAGCCATAGCATCATGCCTTATGGTGGAAGATGAAATCAAATCAGGGCAGTTAATCGCTCCTCAAGGGTTTATTGAAGATGGTTCGGCTTATTATTTACTTGCGCCTAAAGCGCCGAGTATGGGCAGTACGCGATATCTCTTCAGTGAATGGTTAAAAGAGAACCTACAAGCCAGTGCCAAGGGGATCCAGTCAGAAAGCGCTCTTTTTTAGGTGTGGTTTGTTTATTCTTTCAGCAACCCTATGTGATAAATAAAGATTTTGTCACATAACCATTTTATGTCGTGCTATATTTTCTGACTTAGGTTTGTCGGTTTATAAAGGTGGAGTGAGTGATGAGTAAATTACGGGTAGGTGTCATTTTTGGCGGTAAATCAACAGAGCACGAAGTATCCTTACAGTCAGCGAAGAATATTATCAATGGCCTTGATCGCAATAAGTATGATGTGTGCCTGATTGGTATCAATAAACAGGGCCATTGGCATGAATATGATGAAGCTGATTTTTTAATTCATGGTGATGACCCTTCTCGTATTGCCTTGAATACACCAAAGCGAAGTATTGCGATTATCCCAGGTAAATCAACCCAACAATTTATTTCACTCGAAGATGCTCAACCACTTCCTCAAATAGATGTTATTTTCCCTATCGTTCATGGCAATTTAGGTGAAGATGGCTCCTTGCAAGGGCTGTTACGCATGGCTAACTTGCCTTTTGTCGGTCCGGGTGTTTTAGGCTCTTCAGCTTGCATGGATAAAGATGTGACAAAACGTCTATTGCGTGATGCCGGTTTGCAAATTGCCCCATTTATTACACTGATGGCATCTGACCACACAACAGTAAAATATGCTGAAGTCGTTAAGCAGCTAGGATTGCCATTATTTATTAAGCCAGCCAACCAAGGCTCTTCTGTTGGGATCAGTAAAGTCACCAATGAGTCTGAATTTAATGCGGCATTGGATTTTGCATTCTTATTTGACGTAAAAGTGCTGGTCGAAAGTGCGGTGAAAGGGCGTGAAATTGAGTGCGCAGTCTTAGGTAATGAACAGCCAGTTGCCAGCCCGTGTGGTGAAATTGTTCTTCACGACAGTTTCTATGCTTACCACACAAAGTATATTGATGAAAATGGTGCCTCTGTTGTGGCTCCAGCAGACTTAGAATCAGCGGTAAGTGATAAAATAAGAGAAATCGCACTAAGGGCTTATCGAGCATTGAACTGCTGTGGCATGTCTCGGGTTGATGTGTTTTTGACCGAAGATAATCAAGTCATTATTAATGAAATCAATACCCTTCCAGGGTTCACTAATATCAGTATGTATCCTAAATTATGGCAACAGGGTGGGATGACTTACCAAGAGTTGATCAGTCGTTTGATCGACTTGGGGATTGAAAAATACCAACAAACTGTCGCTTTAAAAACAGCGTGTGATACACATTAAAGGTAACAAGGGGTGGAAAGTTTGCCAAACCGCCTATATTCAATAAAAGCGAGTGAATGTGGTTATCACGCTAGCTGTTAGCGTGATAATTCTCTTTCATTGTGATTTGCCTATAAAAGTCGGGTGTTATCACGGGTTATTGATATCTTCTTGTATTTGCTTTAAGAAAAATGCAGTCTCTTTTGGTGTTGTTAGTCGGATAAAGCGAATGTGTTGATATTGCTTGTTTATCATACTTGCAATTCTTGGTGCTTTTCCTTTGTGATAGGTTTTTAACACCCATAGCAGAATAGAATCACGACTAAAAAAAGTTTTTTTCCATGTTTCATTATTTCCAGTATTAGGCCACAGCTCTTTTTGGCTGATGATTCGATATAGCGCTCTGCGTATTGACTGATATAAGGTTCTAGAAAATGAATAATCTAGCCAAATCACCAGATCAACCTCTTGCCATTTAATCGGTTGTGTACGGGTATAGTTCCCATCAAGTACCCAACCATTTGGTGCGGCTAGGAATGCCTGAGTTAACTTTTCTTTTAATTGCTCATCACTAGAGTGCTGCCAATTTTTTTGCCAATAAAGTGCATCCAGTTCAATATACGGGATGGAATAAAGTGAAGATAAGGTATGACCGAGAGTGCTTTTTCCACTACCACTACAGCCTATAATATTGATTTTCATAACTTGAGTGATCTTATCGTCAATGTGTCATGCAGATTAATTGCCTGATACAAACTCAGCGTAAATAATAAATTATCTCCCGCTGAGGTCGTATAAAGGAGAAGGAAAGGTGGATTTTACTTGTTGATTATTTTAAATGATCAAACAAAGAATGCTTTACTATTTGATTTCAGCAGACAAGTGACACATAAGCAGCTGTCGATAGCTGCCTACACTTGCTTATTTCAATACAATATTAAATGTTTAGAGCGTGATAAAGCGAGGCCACTCGTTAATGTACTATTATAAAACCCGTTGTTTAATCTGTGGCCTATTCGCTAAAAACCGTCAATTAATAAGTGACTTACACCAGACATAGTTTATATAACGAAATAGTGGTTCAAAACCGAATTTTTTGTATAGATCAAACCCTGCTTCTGACGCATCAAGGAAACAGTGCTCGACACCTTGTTGGCGGCAAAATGCAAGTGCATAAGCAATTAATTGTGTTGCATAGCCTTTCCCTTGGTGGGTAGGTTCGGTACCGATGTCATCAAAACGAGCCAGAACCCCTTCAATAGTGACGGTCATTGAGGTGGCTGGCTCACCATCAACCAATAGAACAAGATGGAATTGAGGGGCACCTTGTTGTAAAGCATCTTCATGATAACGAACATACTCATTAACGACTTTATCGTGCTCATCTGAGATATAAAAAGCAGAGACTAAAGGTTTTGCCCATAAGGATAGATCATGGTTGGCAAATACAATATCCACCTGATTTTTAGGTAATTCTACAGTAAGTTGTTTATCTAGGGATAATGCCATGGCCGTCGTGACGCTGTCACGTTTGTAACCTAACGCCAGCGCTTCATTGACGATTTCTTGTTGCATCTCTTCAGGAAGCACCAACGTATGGTTTTTCTTTTGCGCTACAAACAGATGATGGGCTTGTTTGAATGCTTGAACAGATGACTCAGGCTGAAGATAGATAAAGTTAAATACAGGCGAATTTAGCGGTGTAAGGTAACAAATCGTATGTTGCTCAATTTGGATACTGTGCTCACAAATGGAGGTCCAAAACGTTTTTTCAATGGACTGATAATGCCTTAAATAATAGAGCGGAATATTCATATTTCAGTTACCTGACGCAAAGCGTGTTAATCGATAAGGGCTAAGTGTTGTTTTTTCTATGCCATGTATTATTTCATCTTGCGCCAAATGGCAAATCAGCGGTGCAAGTGTGATAGCAGCATGCATACTTATAATATATAAACCACTAAAATCAGCAACTTTCCCAACAATTGGCAATTCATCTTGTGGCATAGGTCGCATTCCTACGAACGCTTTCTGTAAGACTAATGTATCTGTACCTATAAATGAATTTTGAATAACGGATAAGGCATTTTGTGCGATATTGCCCGCACTGTGCTGAGGTTGCTCATCAATGTAATCTTCCGCACATAAGGTATTTCCGTTTGTTGTAGGGCGGACTTCCATATCAGGAGTCGAGAGGATATGCCGCATAGCGGGAGTGGCATTAACATCTTGAAAATGAGCAATAATTGAAGGTGAAGGGGCTATAGGTAGCGTAACGTGTAACGGTTGTAATAGCTCGATAGCACCTAGACCTGCGGTAATAATGACCTGATCTGCATATAAACGGCTTGTTGAAGTCGTAACGCCAATAATTTTATCATTTTCTTGTAACAGCGTTCGTACCGCGGTATTGGGTAAATAGTTTACCCCTTGATTTATGGCAAGCTCAAGAAGCGTTTTTGTCACATAAACAGGGTCGACGTAGCCTTCATCAACAGAAAAAGCCGCCAGCTCAGGAAGTGTAAATAGATTAGGCTCCAGTGCTTGTAGCTGCTGCTTGTTGAGGGCAGTAATATTAAATCCTGTTTTTTTATGTGAATCAATAAATTGTTGTGTCGCTTCTCTATCATGTTGCCAGCTAATGGCTCCGCTCCAATTAATGCCGAGTTGGCCTTGCGTTAATTTATCCAGCGAACGCCATTCATCAAGCGCTTGCTTTCTGAATGCACTATATTCATTAGGGCGACCATAAGAAACATTGAGCCAAGCAAATGCATGTTGAGTGACTCCACTGGCTGCTTCATGTGCATCAATCAGGGTAATTTGTCCCTTAAAATGACGCGATAAATACCAAGCTAGAGTTGTGCCAACAATGCCAGCACCTACAATAATAATTTTATTATTTTGTTTCAAATGTTTCCCTCTTGACCTGAATTTTATAGTTTTATCTTATTAATCAATAAGTAAGTTTCTATTTTGAGCAGATGGTATTGCACCTTACCATGCTATGATTAAGGTGCATCAGTGTGACTCAGCACAACGCATTAATGTCCCTCTAAGAATATTGGGGATGCATTAAACCCTTATAAATTTAGAGATAATAGCAATGATGATTAATAATGAAGCAATCATCAGTAGTGCAGTCGCTAAAGTGAATTGAAATGCGACAAAGCCGATAGCAGCAGGACCAGCCAAAATCCCTAGGTAACCTAACGTCGAAACGGCTGGAACGGCGAGGGCTTCTGGCATTGTATTCTGTTTACCTATTGCCGCAAACATGACAGGAACAATGTTAGAGCAACCTGCACCAACTAAGGCATAACCCATAATAGCAATGGATAAATATGGAGATAACACTGCAATAATAAAGCCAAAACAAGCTAAAAGAGCGCCCCAAAATACTACGCGAGCGGAACCGACACGCATAACAATTCGATCTCCGGTTAAGCGGCCAATGGTCATGGTGGTAGCAAATGCAGTAAAGCCAAGCCCCCCGAGAGACTCTTTTAAACCATGGTGCTCAATTAAAAAGACTGCACTCCAATCTAAGACGGTTCCTTCCGCGAGAAAAATAGCAAAACAGATAATACCAAAAACTAAGACGATACCTTTAGGTATCGCAATTAGCGGGCCAGTCGGTGCATTGGCATAACCTAGAAAGCCTTTAAAGCTCATTGAAAGTAATAATAAACAGACAAGCGAAATTATCGTGGCAGCGATAATTGGCGGAATGCCGACTAATAAAATAGCACTCATTGCTCCAGCCCCCGCGATCCCACCAACGCTAAAGTAACCATGAAAGCCAGAAATAATCGGCTTTTCAGACGCTTTATCAACGATCACCGCTTGTATATTCATTGCGCAATCAGTAAGTCCGATACCGACGCCGAAAACAAATAGGCAGACGATCAAAATACTGATCTGTGAAATAGCCGGTAATAAAGGGAGCATGAAGCAAAAGAGGATCGTCGCTGCAACCATGAGCTTACGACAACCAAATTTAGCAGCCAGCGCGCCGGTTAAAGGCATAGCAACTAACGCCCCAACGCCGAAACATAATAACAATAGACCCAATGTGGCGTCATTGGCACCAGTATTGATTTTAACGAAAGGAACGATTGCAGCCCATGACGCTGTTGCAAAGCCAGAAATGAAGAAAATAATTCGTGTGGCGATTTGTTCTTTTTTTGCCGGAGGCATAGCCGGTGTTGTGTTTAATAATTCTGAAGATGAAGTCATTGTATCAATAATTTAGTTTAGTTATTAAATGGTTTATGATGAAGCTTATTTCAACCTACTCATGTCAAATAAGGCAATTATTTGCCCGTATCATGCAATGTTGATGTTGTTCTCATCGAACATGAACGTTCGTGGTGAGCGCTGATTATAATAAGGATTAAAGAGACAAGATCATAGAGGAAAGTGTGAAATTAAGGTAATTATTCATTTTTATCTGTACTAGGTTCAGATTACCCTTTTGCTGCGTGAAAATAAATAATGTTAATTATTATGGAAATTGATGTAGCTAATTTATCAATAGTAGAAAAACAGCATGCGTTTTTGTACAAATAATAATGTGGGAATAAATAGTTTATAACATATTTTCTTTTTCTATTTAGAAAAGGAGATGTGGAGGTTTAATACGCGACAACATATTATGAAAACTGACCGATGGCGGGTTATAGAATTATCATATTATTTTTAACCCACAATGGTTGGTGAAATGTAGTGAACAAAATTAAATGCCAATGCGTATATGTTACTATATTTGTCTGTTTTCCTTAATTAATGTATACGGTGCTATTGATTCAATCGCATAATGAAAAACGTTTTTTAATCTATCATATCTATATTATATAAAAGAGCATTTTCGGTGTATATTTATATAGCGTTAGATGTCTATACTTGTTAGGAATATATAATATATTGGTTATTATGGTTATGACATGAAAATACTCCCTGTTATTTTATGTAGTATGAGTTTTTTTATAGCGAATCAAGCTAATAGTTCACCTGAATTACAAAAAATTCAAAATAAACAAGGCAAAGAGATTCACTATTATCTTCTCAAACAAAACGAGCAACCCGCTGAAAACTTGCTGGTCTTAATTCAAGGTTCTGATTGTCGAAGTGTGATTAATAATACCAATATGGTAGAAAACTTTGCTATCGCGTTTCCAGATAATGATATCTTATTGGTTGAAAAAACAGGGTTAGATAGTCAAGTTGGCAAAGACGGAAAAGAAGCCTCAGCGGAGGATTGTCCTATTGCTTATATGGAGAATGATTCGCCATTAGAACGTAAAGATAACTATTTAACACTGTTAGCGCATTTTAAAAATAGTTACCAACACATTGTTTTACTTGGTGGAAGCGAAGGGGCTGTGGTGACAAATTTGGGTCGTGTATTCAATATAGAGATCATCATAATAGGTAGTATTCGCGTTCAATGAATGTACCGATGATTTTGTCATGCATTTCAGGTGACTTCGAGTAACCTAACGTCTTACGGTTAAGGCGCTTCAAGCGGTTTCTCAGGTTCAAATTCTCTCTTTCTATTCGTTGCGTATAAAACTTACTTACCACATGTTTCTGCTTGGGCAATATCTCATAAGCACTGAACTTATCCGTGCACCAAAAAGCCACATTAAACCTAGACAGTAAAGCCAGTAACTGGTGAAGAGTCCTTTTGTTTCGACGACCAAACGTATGAGCAATTATCCGTTTTAGGCGGGGCTCCCACGCATACCAAAGCCAGCGTTGTTGCTTCTTATTACCCACAAAAGACCACTGTTCATCGACTTCGCAAAGGAGTTCAATGTGCAGATTATCAAGGGGTAAAGAGGTTACCTGCTTCGGCGAGAGTTTTTTAAAGTGCGAACAACCGCATTAATGCTGATATGAAGGGCTCTAGCGGTATCACGAATACCGGCATTATTCATCGTTAGGTCGATAATTTTATCTTTGGTACCGGGCTGGCAGGCACGATATTCATAGTCGAGTTGGAAGCTTCGGCAGCAGTCTTGACAACGATAACGTTGATGACCTGTACTCCCTAGGCCATGTTTTTTCACTGAGGGAGTTTGTTGACAAAATGGGCACCTTACATCGACTTTAGCCATGAATATTCTCCGATAAATTACCCTATATTACAGATTAATCACCAGATTGAATACATGACCCAAAATAAATTACAACAAGATAATTATCCAAGTGAACATGGAAAAAAATGGTGGCGTGAAATGTTAATGATTAACAATCAAAAATTACTGCAATCAGTTAAAACGCCCCATTTAGTCATACAAACCATGAACGATACTCATGTTGATCCGCATAGCGTAATGAGGATGATGGGATACGTTAATAACAATCATGTATCGTTCAAGACTTACCCAGACCTTGACCACTTTTTTATTGATGATAAAGGGAAGTCACAGACAAATGTCATCGTCAACGATATTCAGAAATGGTATCGCGCGATCGATAAATAGCATTTTTAGCCTCCTTCGATAATGGGAGGCTAATAGCTAATGATGAATAGGGAGTTTTACGCGTTTATTTAAGCCTCAATATATTCGTTTGGGCGTAAAATTGATGCCTTCCATAAACCTATTGTGTGAGCTAATTAACGCGTTAATTAGCTTACTTGACTGTTTTTAATTCAAATTCACTGATCTGCAAAGGTTGTTCTTCTAATTGATAAATGCGGGGCGACATACACATTTTTAAGTTACCTTAATGTTTATTCAAGTAAGAATAAGCGCCTTTTTCCTAGATACAGTGCTTTTTGCGGATGAAAGCGTAGACATTCACGAAAAGAACGACAGTGAATAAGCCGTATTAATGAATTAATTTTACTCAGCGATCTTACTCAACAATAAAGCTGTAATAGTGGAAAAGAGGGGTAAATCCTAATTTTTGATAAATAGACAGCCCATCACTAGAAGCTTCTAGAAAGCAACACTCAATATTTTTTCTTATACACGTTTTTAAGGCATGTTTAATGAGTAAAGTCGCTAATCCTTGGCGTTGATATTGAGTATCCGTACCGATATCGTCAAGACGTGCCATATTCCCATTTATCGTGAGTGTTAAAGCACTCACTGGCGTATTGTTTTCATTAAATAATACATAGTGTTGAGACTGAATATCACGCTGTAATGCTCTTTGGTGATAGCGAATATATTCATTGATTACAGTAGGATCTTCATCTGTATCACTATCTTCAGTACCAAATGCAGTCATTAGCGGCTGTGCCCATTCAATTAACTGATCATTACAGAGTGCAATTTTGTACCCTTCAGGGAGTGCCTCCTCGGTGTGATTGACCATCTCAGCTCGAGTTAAAACCATTGCGGTGGTTTCTCCATCACTTTGATACTGTTTCTCTGCAATCAGTGACATCATGTGTGGAAGAATATCTTCGTGTACGACAAGGATATAAGGCTTTTTTTGTTTAACAAATAGGTTGTTAGCAGTCGTAAAGTCAGCGACAGATGCCCCTGAATGTAAATAAACAAAGCTGAAGGCCGGTATCGGTAATTCTGAGAAATAAGCAATGGTTGCATCATTAATAGCAATAGTGTCTTTACATATGCCAGTCCAGAAATGACGTTCTTGTTGGTAGAATAATATTTCATTATTTTTCATAATATTACTTCATTTGTTTCCCTTTTGATTGAGTGTACAAAAAGTCTGTGTTACTGAACAGTTCATCGGGCTAAGAGAGCATTTTTGGCGCGATCAATTTGCCCTTCCTGTACAGATTACCTGAAAAATACTATACTCCCCCTATGTATATAATGAGCGACAGACTATGCCACATTCACCGAAAGAGAAAAAAGCCGTCTTGACACGAGTCAGAAAATTAAAAGGACAGCTACTCGCATTGGAAACCGCTTTAGAAGATGAAGTGGAATGCAGTGCAGTGTTACAGCAAATAGCCGCAATTAGAGGAGCAGTTAATGGGCTAATGGCTGGCGTTTTGGAAAGTCATTTACGAGAAGGATTGCAAGCGTCAGCGGCTACGCAAAGCCAAAAAGAATCTGTTGATGATGCGATTTCTCTCATTCGAACATACCTGCGTTAATAATAAGGAATCAATATGAAATCAAGAGCCGCGGTCGCGTTTGGACCTGGAGAACCACTGAAAATTGTTGAAATTGATGTGATGCCACCGAAAGCAGGTGAAGTGCTAGTTAAAATCAGTCATACAGGGGTTTGCCACACTGACGCATTTACCTTATCTGGGGATGACCCTGAAGGATTATTCCCCGTGGTGTTAGGCCATGAAGGGGCAGGCGTTGTGGTCGAAGTCGGTGAAGGTGTTACCAGCGTTAAACCCGGTGACCACGTTATTCCTTTATATACGGCAGAGTGTGGTGAATGTCTATTTTGTCAATCAGGCAAAACGAATTTGTGTGTATCTGTTCGTGCAACTCAAGGTAAAGGTGTTATGCCTGATGGCACGACTCGTTTTTCCTACAATGGTCAGCCACTTTATCATTATATGGGATGCTCAACGTTCAGCGAATATACCGTAGTCGCTGAGGTTTCATTAGCCAAAATTAATCCTGAAGCAAACCACCAAGAGGTGTGTTTATTAGGTTGTGGCGTAACCACAGGGATTGGTGCGGTGCATAACACAGCCAAAGTCCAAGAAGGGGATTCTGTCGCAGTATTTGGTCTAGGCGGTATTGGCCTTGCTGTTATTCAAGGGGCAAGGCAAGCGAAGGCAGGGCGTATTTTTGCGATTGACACGAACCCTGCGAAATTTGAATTAGCCCGTCAATTTGGTGCTACTGACTGTTTAAATCCTAACGATTTTGATAAGCCTATTCAGCAAGTACTCATCGAAATGACAGAGTGGGGGGTGGATCATACTTTTGAATGCATTGGTAATGTTAACGTAATGAGAGCCGCACTTGAAAGTGCACATCGTGGTTGGGGCCAATCTATTATTATTGGTGTTGCAGGAGCTGGACAAGAAATAGCGACTCGCCCATTCCAACTTGTAACGGGGCGCTCATGGCGAGGTACTGCATTTGGTGGCGTGAAAGGTCGTAGTCAACTTCCTGGAATGGTGGAAGATGCCATGAAAGGAGATATTGAGTTAGCTCCTTTTGTCACCCACACGCTGCCTCTTGAAAGTATCAACGACGCCTTTGATTTGATGCATGAAGGTAAATCCATTCGTACTGTGATCCACTACGATTAACGGTTAACAAGCCCAATTTTAACCTGTTTTTATTGGGCTTGTATTTTCAAATTGATAAGGAGCTCACAATGGAAAGGATTGAACGCCACGCTTGTTTTGGCGGCTGGCAAGATGTTTATCAGCATTACTCTACCGTCTTAAATTGTGATATGAAATTTGCAGTTTATCTGCCGTCGACTTCAGCAAATAAACAGTACCCTGTCATTTATTGGCTATCTGGATTAACGTGTAATGAACAAAATTTTATTACGAAAGCGGGAGCACAACAATTTGCTGCTGAGCATGGTGTCGTTTTAATTGTGCCAGATACGAGTCCTAGAGGGGAACAGGTTGCAGATGATGAAGCTTATGATTTAGGGCAAGGTGCGGGTTTTTACCTAAATGCGATAAGAGAACCATGGCATCATCATTATAAAATGTATGACTATATTGTGTCAGAATTACCTAATCTTATTGAAGCCAATTTTCCCGTTAATGATAAACGCGCTATTTTCGGTCATTCAATGGGAGGACATGGCGCATTGATGATTGGCTTACGTAATTCAGAACGCTATTGTAGTTTGTCAGCGTTTGCGCCAATTGTTGCACCATCACAAGTTCCTTGGGGACAAAAAGCATTTGCGGCTTATTTAGGGGAAGATAAGTCCCTCTGGTCGCGCTATGATACGATCAATCTCCTGAATGAGGCGCAAACGACTCCCCCTATGCTGGTTGATGTGGGAACTGACGACCCTTTTTATCAAGAACAATTACAACCTGAATTGTTTGATGAGGTTTGTCAGCGTAAACGCCATGATTTTACTTTGCATTTGCGTGAAGGCTATGACCACAGTTACTATTTTATTGCTAGCTTTATTGGCGAGCATATCGCATTTCATGCACGTCATCTGAAATCATAATTATGCTTGGTGATGAAATGCTTCATCACCAATCTTTATTTAAACCATTTCCATCAAAGGATAGCTATGCGTAAAGCGCCTGACACGATAACCTTTTTTGAGCGATTATTACCACTGGTTGTTTCTGGTGAAAAAGTCATCACAATTCGTGATAAAAGTGAAAGTAATTATATTCCTGGAACGGTAGTGAAAGTATTTGCCCTCGAAACAGGCACTTATTATACGGATATTGAAATTCTTTCTGTTGAGCCTATTGGTTATGATGAAATTTCAGCGTATCACGCGAAACAAGAAGCAATGACGTTAGATAATTTAAAAACCATAATTCGTGAAATTTACCCTACAGAGCAATCACTGTTTGTTATTCACTATCGCCTCGTTCAGTAAATGTATTTTACTTAGTGATTGAGCTTATTGCTTTTGTCAATTTCACCTTATTGCTTTTGTTAGTTTCATAAAGGCTTTAGTTGTTGGTGTCATTTCATTTTCATCAGCAATAGCAAAGGCAGCGGAACGTTTAGATGAAAAAACGGGTCTGCGGATATTTGCTGGGGGCTGTTTGATGATGTTAGAACTCTTGATTGAAAATAAAAAAGCAAAGCCTAAAAATTACAACTTTGCTCTTTTATATTACAGCAGGAACGTATAAATCAATCGCACCAATTATTTTATTGTTATAACAAATTAGTTATGGTTTAAAATGGTTTTGGTGTTTAATGAGAAATTGTTTTAATGTAGTGGGGGCTTTCCCTGTAATTTTCTGAAAATTGTCAAATATCATTCCTTCGCGAGACAATTTTCCAGATGTGAAAGCAACATAATGGTCATAAATACTTTTCATATAGGCAAGTTCGAGTGAGTTGGTTTGGGCAAATTGCCAAAACTCATCTGGGTCATCGGCTTGATAATGAAAAGGAATACCTAGCTCCGTTGTCAATAATTCAGCAATTTGTGTGTAATTTTTATTCTCATAACCTAAGCGATATACTTGCCCAGCATGCTGTTCAGGGGAAAGTAAACAATAAGCTGCAAGTTCGGCTACATCAGCACAATCTACCCAACTTAATATAGCATCACCAAAGTAAGAATGTAGGACACCTTTATTGATATTATCTTCCCCTTGGTAACCTAATAAATTCTGCATATAGGACTCAGGGCGTAAGTGAGTATATTGGATACCTGACCATTCGATATAGCGTTCCACTAATTGATGCCAAGCCCAATGGGCGACTTGTGCCTCATCATCACCACAAGCGCCAAGGTGCACAATATAATTAACCCCACTTTTTTTGGCGATATCTACAAAGACTTTGCTTTGTTGTAGCATATCAATGGTATAACCCGTCATCATAAAAACAGAATTCACACCAGAAAGTGCCGCTTCAATGGTCTTTGGCTTATCGTAATCCATTTCGACAATAGGATAGGGGGGAATGAGTGAGTTTCGCGGGATTTCTAACGGCGAGAACAACATCTTCATGCCCTTGAGCTTGTAATGAACGAACTAAATAATGCCCAACTTGGCCAGTTGCACCAGTGACAAGAATTCTATTTTTCATTATTTATTACCAACCAAATCATAATGTTTTACTCATGATAAATGCTATAGATTGCTGAGAGTGGTGAGTGAATGCGGTTTCTTTAAATTTACTCATCCCGTTTGCTTGATAAAAATTGACTGCGGAATGATTTTCAGCCAGCACATCTAACCATAATAGACGGTCCCCATGCTGTTTAGCGAGTGATTCTATTTGGTTAAATATGCTTTTTCCATTTCCTTTACCAGTTGCAGTAGGTAAAAAATACAGTTTATTTAACTGAGTGCCTATGATGGATTCATTAGTGATCGCTGCATGATACGTTAGTTTTACTATGCCTATTGGTTGAGTATTCTCGATAATAAACCAATCAGTATCCGGTCTGCTAATATCATCAATGATTTTGTGCGGAGAGTATTCATGATAAAGATAACTGGCTAATTCATCGGCATGTAACCATAGCTTAGCAAAGTGGTAAAGGTAGCTTTCCATACCGATATTATAGAGCAGCGTGGCATCTTGTTCTGTGGCTTTTCTTAGTATAACTTCCATAAAATATCTTATTATTTAGTGTATTAAATACTAGATGCTAAGAATAGCAAGCATCTCTTTGCTTTCTTCATCTAACCCTATTTCTTTAAAACCAAAGGATGAATAAAAGGATTTGGCAACCGTATTTTTAGGATTATAGCAAATCTCGATTTCTTGCAATGATGAGGCTCGCTTGATTTCAGCCAAGGCGAGTTTCATTGCTTGGCGTCCTATTCCTTTGTGTTGATATTTTTGATCGACCATAAAACGCCAAATAGCTATTTTTGTGTCTGAGGCAGGTACCCACATAAAAAAACCAACAGGATCATCATCGAGGTAAATAGCCCTAGTAACATACTCTGGATTATAGGCAGCCTCAAGCAAAGACCATGTATTTGAAGCAACAAAGTCTTCTTGTTCTTCAAATACATCGAGTAAAGATATAGATTCGTAATTTTCTTTTGTTATTGGGCGTAAATGAATATTCATTATTTTCTCCTTGATGGAGTATCAAGTTTATACAATTGGTTATATGTTGCCTACCGGAGGAGCGATATAGCGCATTTTTAGCGCTAAAAAATGAGACAGCACTATCGTTATTTGAGTGTATTTAAAGGGCTATAGTATTTCTTACTAATAGTTTTATTATGGGTAAAGTTTTATCGCGGGAAGTAATGTTGTTGCATTCTATTTTATTGGTGCTTTTTTATTTTTATATATTGGTAAGTAACCGATTATTCATTTATTAGCGAAAATAACAGATACAATAAAATGAGATAAAAATAATAATGACTGATTTAAAGGTAAGGTCAGTCAGTTTAATTTAAATATAATATCAAGCTAATAAAGCATATTTAAAATATAGCTAGATTATACAGAGATTATCAGAGGGGAAAGTATAGGAGGAAACGGTGCTATAAAATGCACCGTTTTTCCATTAATTGTTAATCGTTTTATTGATTTCTGGGTAAGCAAATAGGGCAGGAGCACCGCCAGTATGGATAAAAAGAACGGGCGTTTTTTCATCTGAATTTTCTAGATAATTGAGCAAACCTGCCATGGCTTTTCCTGTATAAACCGGATCTAATAAAATTCCCTCACTACGAGCTAATAGGGTGATAGCATTCAGTCCTGCTTGATTTGGCATACCATACATAGGTTCAAAGAAACCATCCCATAGTTGTACTTCAGGCACTTTTAAAATTGCAAATAACTCAGCTAATTCACGCTGAATTTTTTCCACTTTAGGCGCTTGCTCCTGCTTAAATCGTGACACTGTCACGCCGATGACCTGAGAATGAGGTAATAACTCTTGTAAACCGATAGCCAGTCCAGCATGGGTTCCCGCACTACCTGAAGCGACAATCACTTTCTCAAATTCGATTTCCAACGGTTTCTGTTGAGCGATTTCAATAGCGCATTGAACATAACCTAATGCACCAAGCGCATTAGAACCGCCTACAGGCACGATATAAGCATCTTCTAAAGCTAGAGTTTGAATGAGTTCTTCCATTTGAGCTTGAGGGTCTGTTAATGCCTCACACATCACAGATTCAGCCCCAAATAGGTTAGTCAGCAACTTATTGCCGTTATGCAAGAAATTATGCTCATCACTTTGAATCGGGTTTTCAAGTAAGGCAATGCACCTTAATCCATACATCGCGGCAATTGCTGCTGTTTGGCGAACATGGTTAGACTGAATTGCTCCTGCGGTAACAATGACTTTCGCTTTTTTCTCCAGTGCGTCAGCAATAAGAAATTCCAGTTTACGAAGTTTATTCCCTCCCATTGCAAGAGGAGAAATATCATCACGTTTAATGAAAATTTCACGACCATATACACGCGATAAATTTTCAAGACGCTGAAGAGGCGTCGAGGTTTTATTCAAATTCAACTTGGTGAATTGGGCTAATTTTTGTTGTAGTGACATGTTAACTTCCTTGGAAACTAATGTGAAAAACCTAAGTATAGATAAATAGCGAGTACCATACTTGCTGTAACTAACGCATAAGGCATTTGTGTACGAATATGTTCGATATGGTCGCAATCTGTAGCCATTGAGGCGACAATCGCATCTGCTGAAATGGGGGACGTCATATCACCAAATATTGAACCAGAGATAGCCGCACCGATCATATATTCGATAGGCATATCAATGGATATACCGAGTTGTACACCAATTGGGATCATGATGGCAAAAGTACCCCATGAGGTGCCTGTTGCTAATGACATGATGGCGCTAATGATAAAGATGAAGCCGACAGAAAAACCAGGGGCCATCACGCCTTGCGTAACGGTGGCAATATATGTACCTGTATTTAGTTCTGCTGAAACATTTCCCATTAAAAACGCTAATATCATAATAGAACTAATTTTTAGCATGTTGGCATAACCAATAAATAACTCGCGAAAGAAACTCTCAATATTCAGTAGTCGGCGAGCGATAAACCAACAGAAAGAGACCACAGTACCAAACATAACTCCCCAGTAAACAGATGTGGAACCACTTCCTTTACTAAAATCACCATCACCAGTGATGTATAAAGCCACTGGAACCATCAATACGGTCGACAGAATTGGGATAAAAAAGTTGAATACGGAGTGTGTATTAGGATGGTCAATAATCTCTTTTTCGTCTTCTATTTGATTTTTTTGCGAATGAATACCTGTTGCGTGGTTGGCTTGATAACGCATTTCCGCTTTTTTCATTGGCCCCCAAGAGATATTGGTAAAAACATAGAATAAGATCGTTATAAGCGATAACCATGCCATTAAGTTATAACCTATTGATGTAATTAAAATATCAAAAGGTTCGCCACTAATCAGTCCTTGTGAAATTTGGACGCCAATCAATCCCATAATCACAGCTCCCCAGCCATTGATAATGGCAGAAGAGCAAACAGAGACACAGGCGGTTTGGATGATGTATGACATTTTTTCAGGCGCAACCGCATATTTATGCGCTAGATTCTTCGTGGCAGCACCAGCAACCAACTGATTAATTGAGCTTTCTATGAAAATCAAGGAAGTAATCACAATCGCCAAGAGTTGCGTCGTAACCCGATTTTTGACTAATTGCGTTCGATTGGACAGTAACTGAACTAAGGCTCGGACGCCTCCTGTAATAACGACTAGGCGCATAATGCCGCCGATCATTACCATGAATACGATAGTACGAGTATTGCCTGGCGAGGCGAATGTATCAATAACGCCGTCGACTGTTCCCCTGATACCCAGCAAGATATTGTGGTCGTTAATCACGGTAAAACCAACGAGGATCCCCAACATCAGCGACAGCATGACTTGACGAGTGAATATCGCCAGTAGAATAGTTACGATGGGAGTAATGATTGTCCAAATGCCATAGTCTTGCATGTATTTACCTATTTGCAATGAATTTTTATTTTAAAATTATAATTGTTGAAAAATCATAGCACTAATAGGGAAGTTTATTGAATAAATAACTGCACATACTCTGCGTTTTACAACGAAAAATAGGCATAAATTTTAAAATAAGGAGAAAAACAGGCGGGAAGTAGGTAAAAAAACCATTGAGAAATGGCTTTTTTACCTTAAGTAATTATCAAAAGCTAGTTTAGGTTTTTCCACTCGTCATATGTGATACGGCTGAGCTCTTCTACTTTGATTTCACCAATTAATTCAATATATTGAGGCTCAAGAGTGCCATAATGAACAAATCCACATTTTTCTTGAGCGATTTTAGACTGTTCGTTACCTTGAAAATAGCCGCACCATAAATTATCGAGTTTTAAGTCGTTAAAACCATGACGCATAACTTCGCGAATCGCTTCTGGAATCAACCCTTTCCCCCAAAATGGAACGCCAATCCAATAACTCACTTCGGCATCGTTTTCACCAATGGGGAAGTTGCTTTCTGAGCCAATTGATAAACCGATTAAACCGATGGCACGGTTATCTTCTTTTAGTGCAACAGCATAAATCTCATCCCGCATAAAAATATTTTTGATGATATCTAAGCTTTCTTCAACGCTCTGGTGTGGGGGCCAACCGGCAATAGGTCCAACGCGTTCATCTTTAGCATATTCATATAAGTCCGCTGCGTCGTTTTCTTGCCAAGGACGTAAAATTAATCTTTCTGTATGCAATATCATTTTTTTATCTCCTAAAATCTAAATAAGTGAACGCTATTTTAGGTACTTTTAACAACTCATTGCTCTTTTTATACTGGACGTAACGATTAATGCGTAGCTTAGTGAACCATTCGTATCATGTCCCTCAAGTTGCCAGCTTGGGCGAAACGACATTTGATAAACAACTGTTAATGCCGCTTGTTACAGCTTATGTAACCGTGTTGATTTGCAAGCGAGGAAGCGCCATTTTTAACATTAATTTCAACAAATATGTTGTAAAAGCGCATGATATTGTTGTGTTGTATGACGATACGTTCGTCATGCTACAGCAATGTTCACGCTCAGCACTGTTTGACTATATTTTGCTTGAAAAAGCCTTTGCCAGTGATGTTGCATTTCAATTGCCTAATCCGTTGTTTGCGTTTTTCAATGAATCGCCAGTACTTCATGTCAAGCAAGAAGATTGGAAGTCATTACAACAATGGCAAAGGTTATTGAGTTTTATTATTCAGCAGCAAGGGGAATATGCCACCTTGATGCTCTGTAATCATGTGCAAAATTTCTTTTTAATGATTGCGAATAAAATGCCTCAAACACCGCTTAAGCAAAAAGCACAGCAGAGCCGTAAAGAGCAGCTGTGTTGGCGTTTTTGGGACATGATTACTCAGTATTGCAAAGTGCACAGAGAAGTACAGTTTTATGCACAAAAATTAGCAGTAACCCCCTTTTATTTATCACAGATAACCAAGAGTTTTTTTAATGATACTCCTAAAGCATTGATAGATAGACAAGTTATACTGGAGATCAAAGCGCTATTAGGGGCTGGGAATAAATCAATCAAAGAAGTGGCGGTGTTATTAAATTTTGAAGATACCTCTTATTTATGCCGATATTTTAAGCGACACACAGGCGTGACATAATCGCATTTTAGGAAAAATCATGGCTATGACTGAGATATGTCATTAGCTTGCTTCAATTTGTGTAGCATGTTTTTTCACAAAATCAATAAAGCATCGTAACCTAGGTGAAACGGCTTGGTTGCGATAATAAACAGCATGAATGGGCTGCCTTACTCTATCTGTTTGTTCTGTTAATACTTGAACCAGTTGACCTGTTGAGAGAGCTTCATGGCTCACGAAATCAGAAGAAAGCAGTATCCCACAGCCTTGAAGCGCTAATTGAAATAACACTTCACCGCTGGATGCTGACATATCTGGCGTTATTTTAAGTGGCGTGCCATCCGCTTTGTTTATTGGCCAGATATTCAATGTTTCCGGTGTGGTAAAACCTAATAAACGATGGTGATGTAAATCATCAATCGTGTTGGGCATGCCGTATTTGCTAAGATAAGCAGGGCTGGCCAACAGCCGTTTCTGACTATAACCAATTAATGTTGCATTAAGTGATGAGTCTTTTAATTGACCAATACGAAAGGCGACATCCGTTTTTTTCTCTAGCAGATTAGTGACACCTTCAAAATTGGTAATTTCTAACGTAATTTGTGGATATTGCTCACTAAATAGTGGCATCAAAGGCGCGATAACTCGAGTTAAAAAAGGAGTCGAAGCATCAACGCGTAATTTTCCAGAAGGGATAGTTTGACGTACGGATAACATTTCCTCGGTTTCTTGAGCAAGTTGAACTATCTCTCGCGCTTTTTGCAAAAATGCACAACCTTCATCACTGAGCTTGATCTTACGTGTTGTACGGTAAATTAGGGTGGTTTGTATTTTTTCCTCTAGTCGAAGAAGCAACCTACTTACCGTTGATATGGTCATATTCAGCTGTTCGGCAGCTGCTGTCATAGAGCCGCAATCAACGACACTGATAAAGACTTGTAACTCTTCAAATGTCATCTTCATTTTTGCAATTCCAACAAAAGTTTTTCTTACCTTAATGGCTTTTTCAAGACACATCAATATGAAAAAATCACGCATCTTTAATGTATTCAATAAAATGAGACAGTTATTCGTAAGGTCAATCTATGAAGATCAATACAGCACTATTAGCATTATCAATAGGCGCATTTGCTATCGGTGTGACTGAGTTTTCGCCAATGGGAATGCTACCTTATATCGCCGATAACCTGAACGTGACGATTCCTTCCGTAGGCGCAATCGTGATGATTTATGCATTGGGGGTGATGGTTGGAGCCCCTATCATGACATTAGTATTAGCTAAATATCCCCCTAAATATGCACTCGTTTTTCTTATGTCCATCTTTACGCTCGGTAATCTGTTATCCGCGATGTCGCCTGATTTGGTGATGCTGTCACTTTCTCGGCTGGTTACTAGCTTAAATCATGGGGCCTTTTTTGGATTAGGGGCATTAGTGGCGGCGAATGTTGTTCCTCCAAGTAAACAAGCCAGTGCGATTGCGGCGATGTTTATGGGATTGACGATTGCAAATATAGGCGGAGTACCATTCATGGCCAAACTGACGCAAGTGATTGGTTGGCGGCCCGCTTTCTTTGTCATATCAGGGTTGGGGCTGATGACCTTGATCAGTTTGATCCTAGCGTTACCTCGCCATCTATCGGGTCAAACAATACATGTTCGCGCTGAATTACGTATTTTACGCAAACCTCAAGTGATGCTAGGAATGCTGAGTACCGTGTTAGGTGCAAGCGCTATGTTTACCTTGTACACCTATATCACGCCAATGCTAATGCAGTTTATTAACGCATCTGACCAAATGATTACCTTTATGTTAATTATTGTTGGGATAGGGTTTACGGTAGGAAATTATCTCGGTGGATTATTTGCAGACAAATCGTTGTATGGAACATTATTTGTTTTCTTTGGTATGTTAGCGCTCAGCATGGCAATCTTTCCTATTATTGGCACAACGACGATCGGTGCAGGGTTTGGGCTAGTATTTTGGAGTATTTTTAGCTTTGGTGTGGTGCCTCCTTTACAAATTTTAGTGATGAAAGCAGCACAAGGAGCGCAAGCTTTAGCGTCTTCTGTGAATGTGGGGGCATTTAATCTTGGTAATGCCATTGGTGCGGCGATTGGTGCTAGCGTATTATCATTTGGCTACGATTATTCAACGGTAAGCTATATGGGAGCTTTAGTCGCATTACTCGGTATTGTCGCCTTATGGCTTAAAATACGCCAAAACTCACGAAAAGAAGTTTGTCACCCAGCTTCTTGTCTGTGTGATTAATCGGACTAAAAAGCAAGAGATGGAGTTTGTTGCTGCCTGATCAGTTTAATAATGGCGGTAACACAGGGCAGATTGGAGTATGACAATGACAGCAACAAACAAATGGTTAAGTGATGAAGCGCGTTGGCAAGCAATTGTCGCCCGTGACAAAGCGGCGGATGGTCATTTTGTTTATGGTGTTCGTACCTCAAGAATTTACTGTCATCCCTCGGCGGCGGGGCGTTTACCCAAACGAGATAATATCGAATTTTTTGATAACGAACAGCAAGCGATAGACAAAGGTTATCATGCGGGGAAACGTAGTCGTAAAGAGGCTGCTCAACTTGAACAATTCTATCAGGAAAAAATAGCCCAAGCTTGTCGATATATTGAGCAGAGTCATACGACGGTGAAGTTAGATGAACTTGCCGCAGTTGTAGGGATCAGTCGTTATCATTTTCATCGTTTATTTAAAGCGCAAACAGGGCTAACCCCGAAGGCGTATGCGGATGCGCATCGTCATGGCAAATTGCAGCAACAGTTACAACAACAACCACGTATTACGGATGCTATTTATGATGCGGGATTCAGTTCTAATAGTCGATTTTACGAAACGGCAACGGAACGCTTAGGCATGACGCCGAAAGCCTGGAAAGCGGGAGGCGATGGCTCAATCATTTATTTTGCATTGGCGATGTGCTCGTTAGGCCATGTTTTGGTAGCTCAAAGCACAGTGGGGGTTTGCGCTATTTTACTGGGGGATGATCCTGAAAAGCTGTTACAAGACTTAGAAGATAAATTTCCTCAAGCTGAATTAATAGGTGGTGATAGCCAATTTGAACAACTGGTTGCGAAAGTGATTGGGTTTATTGAAGCGCCTGAACTTGGCTTAAACTTGCCTTTAGATATTCGCGGCACTGCGTTTCAGCAGCGGGTATGGCAAGCATTGCGTACGATCCCCGTTGGCTCAACAGTGAGTTACAGTGACATTGCAAAGCAAATTGGTCATCCGAAAGCTATTCGAGCGGTTGCTGGCGCTTGTGCGGCAAACATGCTTGCGGTTGCGATACCTTGCCATCGTGTTGTACGAACAGATGGATCGTTGTCAGGCTACCGTTGGGGAATAGAACGTAAGCGTAGCTTGCTAAACAAGGAAGCAATAAAGAAGTAATGAGTTTAATAAATAATCACTCAGAAAAATTGTTTGCCATAATTATATCCTGTTAACACTTTTTCAATCTGATATGGGCAAATGACCTATTGTAACGATCGTTCGTTTTGTATGTTTTCTTCATTTGAAGCAACATAGTGAAAGGAATTTAAGATGGTTACAAGCATTTATAAAGATTTATCTCTGGCTCCTTCAGGCGAACAAAAAATTGCTTGGGTTCGTGCGCATATGCCACTTTTGCGCGCTTTAGAAGCGCGTTTTAGTGAAGAAAAACCTTTTGCAGGCAAACGCATTGCCTTGTCGATTCATTTAGAGGCGAAAACGGCTTATCTCGCGCAAGTGTTTGCGGCTGGTGGTGCCAAAGTGTCTGTGACTGGCAGCAATCCAATGTCAACGAAAGACGATATTGTGGCTGCACTTGTCAAAAATGGTATTAATACATTCGCTATTCATGGGGCGAGTGGTGAAGAATATCAACAATTTGTAAAAGAAACCTTAGCCTGTGAACCTCATATTGTTATTGATGATGGCGGTGATTTGGTTCATGAGTTACACAGTGTGTATCCAGAATATGCGAATCATGTCATTGGCGCATGTGAAGAAACAACGACGGGTGTATTAAGGGCGATAGCGCGTGAGAAAAGTCATGAACTGAATTTCCCTGTCATCTCTATTAATGGTGCGCAATCCAAACATTTATTTGATAACCGTTATGGTACTGGCCAATCCACATTTGATGGCATTATGCGAACAACTAACCTAGTGATTGCGGGTAAAAAAGTTGTTGTTGCAGGCTATGGCTGGTGTGGCAAAGGCTGTGCTATGCGTGCAAAAGGATTAGGCGCGGAAGTCATTATTACTGAAATTGATCCGATCAAAGCACTTGAAGCGAAGATGGATGGTTTTGAAGTGATGACCATGGAAGCAGCATCTCCATTAGGCGATATTTTTGTGACCGCTACGGGTTGCTGTGATGTATTAACTGAGGCGCATTTTAGTTTAATGAAAGAAGGGGCGATTATCAGTAACACAGGCCATTTTGAAGATGAAATAGACTTGAAAGGCTTACAAGCATTAAGTGTTTCGACGTATGAGGCTCGTCAAAATATTGATGCGTATTGCTTAAAAAATGGTCGTACTGTTTATCTGTTAGGTCGAGGTGCATTAGTCAATATCGCCTGTGCAGATGGTCATCCGGCTGAAATTATGGACATGAGTTTTGCTTTACAAGCATTAGGTGCAGAGTATTTGCTTAAGCATGATCTTGATAAGAAAGTGTATGCTGTTTCTGATGAAATCGACAGTGAAGTGGCTCGCTTAAAATTACAAGATATGGGTGTCACTTTTGATGCTCTTAGTGACAGACAATATCAGTATTTGAACGCCTTCGAACTGAAATAAAAATAGTCGGAGAACGCTAATGTCGATACTGAATAGCCTTTTAGGTATTGCTGTCATACTGTTGGTTGCATACCTTTGTTCTAATAACCGCCGTAGGATTAGCCTACGGCTCGTTTCTATCGCACTATTAATGCAATTTACGTTTGCATTTTGCATGTTATATCTTCCTATTGGAAAACAGGTCATGATGTGGATGGCTGATAAAGTCACTGCATTGTTAGACTACACACAAATAGGGACTCAGTTTTTATTAGGTGGCTTGGCAACAGACAAGATGTTTGATTTGCTTGGCGCTGATGGGTTTATCTTTGTGTTTAAAGTATTACCTGTATTGGTATTCTTATCTGCGTTATCTGCATTGTTGTTCCATGTTGGCATTATGCAAAAACTGATCATTTTGATTGGTGGTGCTTTGCATCGTTTATTAGGCACATCACGTGCAGAATCGATGTCATCCGCTGCAAACATTTTTCTTGGTGTTACAGAAGCGCCACTGGTGATCCGTCCTTATTTGAAATATTTATCTTCCTCAGAGTTTTTTACCATTTTGGTCGGAGGAATAGCATCAATTGCTGGCACTGTACTATTAGGTTACGCGCAATATGGTGTAAAAATTGAATATTTATTAGCGGCATCTTTCATGTCTGCACCTGCTGGTTTATTGTTTGCGAAGCTGTTTTATCCTGAAACTAAGGAAAACAGTGATAAGCATACGAGCGCTAACTCGATGAAAGAGGAAAAGTCAGAATACCGCAATAGTATTGATGCGGTGACTCAAGGTGCTAGTGTTGGTGTCAGTATGGCGTTAAATATTGCAGGTATGCTATTAGCGTTACTGGCAATTATCGCGATGTTTGATGGCATAATGATGTGGGCGACGAGCTTTACAGGCCATGAGATTTCGCTGACTCAGCTGATTGGTTGGTTATTTTCACCAGTGGCTTGGTTATTAGGTGTCGATTGGACTGAAGCACAGTTTGCAGGACAGCTGCTAGGGCAAAAAGTACTATTCAATGAATTTATTGCATATGCTAATCTACAGCCTTATTTAGATGGTTCAATTCTCCCAGCTACCGGAGAAGCCTTAAGCGTGAAAACACAAGTCATTCTTTCATTTGCTTTGTGTGGTTTTACGAATATAGGCACTATCGGTATTGCGATAGGAGGAATTGGTGCTATGTGTCCAGAACGTCGGGGCGAATTAACCAGTATCGCATTTAAAGCCTTCGGTGCGGCAATATTAGCTAACCTGATGAATGGCGCAATTGCTGGATTAATTTTAGGTTAATAATGGTAGGTGGCATATATGATGGATGAAACGCCTTTTCGCGAATTGTGGCTCAAGTTTAGTGAACAAGAACTCCTGCCCGATGTTGATTGGTTATTTCGTCATGCGCCACCTTCCGTCAAAAATACGTTTTGTACAATTCATCTGCAAGAAGGTTACAAGTTAATCCATCAAGGCACCGATAATAAATACACTTACATTATTATTGAAGGTGAGTTTGTCGTGAATAAACTTGCTGATAATGGTAAAGAGCTTGCACTTACCTTCTGTTATAAGGGGGAGTTTCTTGGTGAGATGGAAGCTCTTTGTCAACAAACAGGCTATCGCTATGATGTTATTGCATTAACAGATGCGCGAGTTATCCGCATTCCCTCTGACAGCTTTTTAGTCTGGCTATCTCAAGATCATCGTTTATCCATTCTTTTAAACCGTCAATTAGCAAAACGGTCATTAATTAATGGAGAACAACGGCTAATGACAGCCGTTGACTCTATTGAAAAGAATCTCCTGTATATTTTAACCCAACTATCCAGTCATCAAATTCGTTTACCAAGAGAAACGTTAGCTGCAATTTTAGGTACATCACGCCGTCATTTAGATAAAGTTTTATTTAAACTCAAGGAGCAGGGGGTGATACAACAAGAAGGCCCAATAATTTTATTAAGCTCCCGTTAATCTATAGACTAAATTAAATTTCTATTTTTGTATGGTCAATATTATAAGCATGCATGCAGATTAGTTTAAAAATAAATTATATCAATAAGTTGGTTTATCTTTTATATGCTAATACTATTTATCTATTTAGTTTATATTTTCTGACCTTTATATTTTTCATATTTTTTGCGATTCTTAAAATAATGATAAATTTTCTTTATTAAATAAAATAATTTTTTGGCTATCCAGATAATCGCAGTGACTAAGATAAATGAAGGATAATGTTTGCCATTTCTATTATGTTCGTATTCCATATTGCGTTCCTATGCTGTATGTCTATTTTTAAATTGGCATAGGGAATAATGTCAAAAAAGTGACAGATATTATTTTTTGCATAATACAGATCAAAAAAGAACAAATCTGTATTACATTACCGCAATAGAGAAACGGTGAAAGGGCTGGAAGATGTTACTGTACAAGCAAATCGCGCAGACACTACAAGAAAAAATTTATCGGGGGGATTTTTTGAGTGGTGAAAAGCTGCCTTCAGTAAGGGAAATTGGGCGTGAACATGCGGTGAGTTTAACCACGGCTCAGCTTGCGTACCGTGAACTTGAAAAGATGCAGTTGATTTACGCGGTCCCTAAATCAGGTTACTTTGTCATCCCAAATAAAAACGAAGCTCTATTGCCTAAGGCTGTCAATTATATACAAAAGCCAGTTCAGATTGCTCAATGGAACCCAACTATTGATTTTTTGCGTGTAGAAGAACGTGATAACGTTACTTCGCTATCTTGCGCGGTACCTAATATTGAAAGCAAAACGTTGGAACCGTTGTGGCAAGAAATCAACATGATCAGCCGTCGTAAAAATAGCTTAGTATTAGAGTATGATTGTTTACAAGGATTGCCCGCTTTACGCGAGCAAATTCACAGTATTTCTACTCATAAACCGTCATTCACTCCAGATGACATCGTGACGACGACTAGCGGTCATCAATCAATATCATTATCTATTCAAGCTTGTACACAAGGTAATGACGTTATTGCGATTGAGTCACCCGCCTTTCCAGGGTTATTACAAACTCTGTATGGGTTGGGCAGGAAAATTATTGAGATCCCAACAGACCCGCAAACAGGGATTAAACTGAAAAGGGTACAAGAGGCTTTTCATCATTGGCCTGTGAAAGCTATTGTCGTCACACCCACCTGCAATAATCCTATGGGCTGTTCTATGCCTGACACACATAAGCAACAACTATTGGCGTTGGCAAATCAGTATGGTGTGACAATCATTGAAAATGATGTGCTTGCTGGATTAGCTTACGAATATCCACGCCCAGCGACAATACAATCATTCGATAGTGAAGGTCGGGTGATCCTTTGTAGCTCGTTTTCTAAAACCATTGCCCCAGGGGTCCGTACGGGGTGGGTTATACCGGGTAAATACAAAGAAAAAGTCATGCATTTAAAATATTTATCTCATTGCTCGGGGGAAATATTTATGCAACAAGTGGTCGCTAATTTTTTGCGTGAAGGGCACTATTTTCCGCATTTACGCTCTATGCGACAACATTACGAGGCGTTACAAAGCCAGTATCGTGAGTTAGTGGAAAGCTATTTTCCACCGATGACGCGGATTTCTCGACCACAAGGTGGATTTTCTTTATGGATTGAGCATCCACCTGTCGATAACCGTAAATTAATGGATGTCTTAAACCGAAATAAAGTGATCGTGCTTACAGGAGAACATTTTTCATCGGCAGGATGTTTTACTCATCATTTACGAATTAACTATGCATTACCATTGATTCCGAGACGCCGTAATGGGTTAAAGATATTAGGTGAGACATTAAAATTAGCCAGCTTATAGTGTAACCATGAGATTGCGCCTTGGTCGTGATGGGGTGCAATTATTTTATTTGACGCTAAATGTTGTCTTCGATAGACTCATAACCTCTCCCAAATTCTATATCGTCATTTCCCTTTATTTCTGAACACCTCGCTTTTTGATATCGCGTCAAAGTCTTTCATTATCACTATTAACGTCTTTTTTTAACTCTACATTTAATCATTTTTGCTTATATCTGTGACTGAACGTCAGCAGAGAACGGGGTGTTTTTATTTACGCAAGAGAATCCTATGCAATCGAACCGTTATTTATTATTAGTTTTTGCAGCCGCTGTTTATTTAGTCGGCACAACAGAATTTATGTTATCGGCGACGCTAACGCCGCTAGCGGAGGTGTTTTCCGTTACTAGCGCACAAGCATCTTGGCTAATTTCAGCTTATGCGCTGACTTATGCGGTTAGTGCGCCAGTATTAGGTTATTTTTCTGACAGAGTTGAGCGACGAAAATTACTGTTAGTTGCTATGTTTCTATTTGCAATAGATAGTCTAGCCATTATTGCTTCTCCAAACTTCACGATAGCTCTGCTGTTTCGTATTTGTGGTGGCTTAGCATCAGCAGCGATTGTGCCAACTATTTTTTCCTTAATTGCGGATATCTTTCCTTCTCGCCAGCAGTCCTCTGCGATGGGAACGGCAATGATTGGTATGACAGTGGGAATTGTTACGGGCCCAGCGTTAGCCGGTGTGTTAACAGAATATTTAACATGGTATGCACCATTTATCATGACGACGCTCGGAAGTCTGATCGTTTGGTTTTGTGCATGTAAAATACTTCCTTCTTCAAAACAAATTCATACTTTGAAAACACAGGGCAGTTTTCAGTGGCTACGTAATACTAAAATTACCCATTTTATTGGTGCAAAAGCATTATGGAATGGTACGGCCGTCAGTATTTTTTTATTATCAGGGGAAATATTACGACATAAATTTGCAATAGATAGTGCATTGATTGGTCTTGTTATCAGCGCGTTTGGTGCTGGTTTATTTATAGGTAATTTGCTTGTCGGTAAATTGAACAATTTATTATTGAATGATAGTCAACGGTTATTACTCGTGATTTCAATGATGGCGATTGCAGTGGCTACGTTTATTTTTGCCTATTTTCCATTAATTGCTCATACACTATGCTTAGTGATTTGGGGCAATTTTCTGGGAATGGCTGCACCACTCAGTACAACAATAATCGCGACTCGAAGTGGTGAAAATAAAGGGCAAGTGCTAGCAGTATCGGAAAGCTTGAATAATATAGTGCTATTTTCAATGTTACCCTTATTGTCATGGTTATTGATGAACTATGGAATACTAACCATGGGAGCGATGAGTATTCTTGTATTAGTCATTTCAATAATGATTTGTGGATTTGATGCTAAACGTCCTGAAGCGTAAGGTAATTGGTGAAGTGGTTATCGCTTCACCAACGATTATTACTGTGTTTGTAATAGACGATGTTGTCTCACACTCATGCCTCTGAGCATACTCATCCAAGCAAGAACAGTGAAGATCATCAAGATGATAAAAATAGCTTTAGGCGGTAATTCAGTGAGGACAATCCCTGTGATCATGGGGTTAAATGCACCACCGAGTAAACCCAGTGCTTGAGCAGAAAAATAGCTTGATTTCATGCCTTCCGGAGCAATGTTATCGATAAGCATGTATTCACCTGGTGCATAAATAAGTTCTCCCAACGTAAAAATAAATGAACCTAACGCCCATAAGTACAAGTTTTCACCCGCTTCCATAAATGTGGCTAAACCAGCGACAAAGAAGATAGTCCCTATCGTCATGTAACGTTTAAGGTTATCAGGCGTGAGGCGTTTGCCTACCATATATTGTAAGGTGACAACCACGACGGCATTCACAGGGAGTACAACGCCAATAACGGCTTGTGCAAACTCACTGTTTGCAACAGTAATCACATATTATGACATCCACGTTGTAAAAGAACCAAACACGAGAGAACCGAGAAAAGTCGATAGAATAAACCACGCAAGCGCTCTGTCATGCAGCATTGCTGCGGGGTTCCAAAGGTGTTTTGTTTCATCGTGATGAGAAACAGGTTTTACACTCTGTACATAACGTTGGATAAAGAAAATAGGAACAGAAGCAGAGATAGCAGCCAACCAGAAAGGTAAATTGATATTATACATCAATAACCATGTTCCAAGTGGTGGCCCAATTGTCCAACCAATATTTAAAAAAGTATAATTAAGTGAAAATACTTTCGCTTTAACGGAAAGGGAGAGTGTATCTGAAAACAATCATTCGATAGTGAAGGTCGGGTGATCCTTTGTAGCTCGTTTTCTAAAACCATTGCCCCAGGGGTCCGTACGGGGTGGGTTATACCGGGTAAATACAAAGAAAAAGTCATGCATTTAAAATATTTATCTCATTGCTCGGGGGAAATATTTATGCAACAAGTGGTCGCTAATTTTTTGCGTGAAGGGCACTATTTTCCGCATTTACGCTCTATGCGACAACATTACGAGGCGTTACAAAGCCAGTATCGTGAGTTAGTGGAAAGCTATTTTCCACCGATGACGCGGATTTCTCGACCACAAGGTGGATTTTCTTTATGGATTGAGCATCCACCTGTCGATAACCGTAAATTAATGGATGTCTTAAACCGAAATAAAGTGATCGTGCTTACAGGAGAACATTTTTCATCGGCAGGATGTTTTACTCATCATTTACGAATTAACTATGCATTACCATTGATTCCGAGACGCCGTAATGGGTTAAAGATATTAGGTGAGACATTAAAATTAGCCAGCTTATAGTGTAACCATGAGATTGCGCCTTGGTCGTGATGGGGTGCAATTATTTTATTTGACGCTAAATGTTGTCTTCGATAGACTCATAACCTCTCCCAAATTCTATATCGTCATTTCCCTTTATTTCTGAACACCTCGCTTTTTGATATCGCGTCAAAGTCTTTCATTATCACTATTAACGTCTTTTTTTAACTCTACATTTAATCATTTTTGCTTATATCTGTGACTGAACGTCAGCAGAGAACGGGGTGTTTTTATTTACGCAAGAGAATCCTATGCAATCGAACCGTTATTTATTATTAGTTTTTGCAGCCGCTGTTTATTTAGTCGGCACAACAGAATTTATGTTATCGGCGACGCTAACGCCGCTAGCGGAGGTGTTTTCCGTTACTAGCGCACAAGCATCTTGGCTAATTTCAGCTTATGCGCTGACTTATGCGGTTAGTGCGCCAGTATTAGGTTATTTTTCTGACAGAGTTGAGCGACGAAAATTACTGTTAGTTGCTATGTTTCTATTTGCAATAGATAGTCTAGCCATTATTGCTTCTCCAAACTTCACGATAGCTCTGCTGTTTCGTATTTGTGGTGGCTTAGCATCAGCAGCGATTGTGCCAACTATTTTTTCCTTAATTGCGGATATCTTTCCTTCTCGCCAGCAGTCCTCTGCGATGGGAACGGCAATGATTGGTATGACAGTGGGAATTGTTACGGGCCCAGCGTTAGCCGGTGTGTTAACAGAATATTTAACATGGTATGCACCATTTATCATGACGACGCTCGGAAGTCTGATCGTTTGGTTTTGTGCATGTAAAATACTTCCTTCTTCAAAACAAATTCATACTTTGAAAACACAGGGCAGTTTTCAGTGGCTACGTAATACTAAAATTACCCATTTTATTGGTGCAAAAGCATTATGGAATGGTACGGCCGTCAGTATTTTTTTATTATCAGGGGAAATATTACGACATAAATTTGCAATAGATAGTGCATTGATTGGTCTTGTTATCAGCGCGTTTGGTGCTGGTTTATTTATAGGTAATTTGCTTGTCGGTAAATTGAACAATTTATTATTGAATGATAGTCAACGGTTATTACTCGTGATTTCAATGATGGCGATTGCAGTGGCTACGTTTATTTTTGCCTATTTTCCATTAATTGCTCATACACTATGCTTAGTGATTTGGGGCAATTTTCTGGGAATGGCTGCACCACTCAGTACAACAATAATCGCGACTCGAAGTGGTGAAAATAAAGGGCAAGTGCTAGCAGTATCGGAAAGCTTGAATAATATAGTGCTATTTTCAATGTTACCCTTATTGTCATGGTTATTGATGAACTATGGAATACTAACCATGGGAGCGATGAGTATTCTTGTATTAGTCATTTCAATAATGATTTGTGGATTTGATGCTAAACGTCCTGAAGCGTAAGGTAATTGGTGAAGTGGTTATCGCTTCACCAACGATTATTACTGTGTTTGTAATAGACGATGTTGTCTCACACTCATGCCTCTGAGCATACTCATCCAAGCAAGAACAGTGAAGATCATCAAGATGATAAAAATAGCTTTAGGCGGTAATTCAGTGAGGACAATCCCTGTGATCATGGGGTTAAATGCACCACCGAGTAAACCCAGTGCTTGAGCAGAAAAATAGCTTGATTTCATGCCTTCCGGAGCAATGTTATCGATAAGCATGTATTCACCTGGTGCATAAATAAGTTCTCCCAACGTAAAAATAAATGAACCTAACGCCCATAAGTACAAGTTTTCACCCGCTTCCATAAATGTGGCTAAACCAGCGACAAAGAAGATAGTCCCTATCGTCATGTAACGTTTAAGGTTATCAGGCGTGAGGCGTTTGCCTACCATATATTGTAAGGTGACAACCACGACGGCATTCACAGGGAGTACAACGCCAATAACGGCTTGTGCAAACTCACTGTTTGCAACAGTAATCACATATTATGACATCCACGTTGTAAAAGAACCAAACACGAGAGAACCGAGAAAAGTCGATAGAATAAACCACGCAAGCGCTCTGTCATGCAGCATTGCTGCGGGGTTCCAAAGGTGTTTTGTTTCATCGTGATGAGAAACAGGTTTTACACTCTGTACATAACGTTGGATAAAGAAAATAGGAACAGAAGCAGAGATAGCAGCCAACCAGAAAGGTAAATTGATATTATACATCAATAACCATGTTCCAAGTGGTGGCCCAATTGTCCAACCAATATTTAAAAAAGTATAATTAAGTGAAAATACTTTCGCTTTAACGGAAAGGGAGAGTGTATCTGAAAAATAACCTTTTAATACTGTCGAAAAAACAGAATAAGAGCAGTTAATGAGCGAAAAGAAAATAACCACTAATACAGCATGATTAGATAATGGGATAGCAATAAAACCGCAAATAAAGGCGATAACAGCAAGGAGCATACAACGTTTTTTATCAACTTTATCGGCCAAAATACCAAAACCCATGCTGAATAAGACACCGACAGTCAGCGCTAAAGACATCGCAACACCAACGATATCAATCGCCATTTGATATTCGCGTGTTAGGTAAATTGCCATAAAGGGCAATGTTGCACCACGTCCAATGGTTAATAGCAGTGAAGAGCAGAGTAAAGCGCTATTTGAAATATTTGATTTAGACAACATGACTCACGACCTAGCGTTATAATTGTTATTGAGTTGTAGCACTGACTGTTAACGTTATAAATTACCGAATTTTGTGATGACAGGGAATGGGGGAGCAGCAACAATCGCTAAAAAAGATAAAAACAAAATATTCCCTTATACCTATCTCGTATTCGGATTTTTAAAATAGGGTATAGGGGGAATAACATCATATTTATAGTGTAATACACTACTACTTTTATATTGGCTGGATGGTATTAATCGGTAAGCTATTAAAACAAAGATGACAAGGGTGAAAATATCTTCACCCCTCAGCATATTAGCTTATTTAGGGATATAGACTAATAGGCGGTTACTTTTTTCAATGTCAAAAGTTAGGGAAGAATAATCATAATCGGCTATTTTCCCTTGATAGACCAGCTCCCGCACTCCTGTGCATGGCTGGTATATTTCGTGTTTATTCCAAAGCTGGCTAAATAATGTGGATTGTTCTGTTAATATTTTAATGAGCTTTTTGATATTAGGATCATTTTTAGTGCGAGCATAATCACGGCGGAAGCTTGCCAGTAATTGCTGTGCCACTAACGGCCAATTTGCGAACAGTTCCTGATAACGTTGATCCATAAATAATAAATATAGGAAATTACAATAATAAGGTTCCGCCTCAGAGAAATGGAAATAATCGTCTGCGCGAGGGTTATAAGCCAGTACATCCCAATGAAGATTGAGTACATAACATAAATAATTTTCAGGGAAATCAGCGATCAGTCGAGAAATAGCAGAGGGAACATGGTGCTCGGTCTTGGCGGTTGCGATAGGTTCCCGATTATGGGTTAACAAATAAAGATGCTGGCGCTCTGCGCTATTTAAATGCAGAGCTGCTGATAAATTATCGAGAAATTGTGTGGATACACCAATATCACGGCCTTGTTCAAGCCATGTATACCATGTAAGCCCAACACCTGCCAGTGCCGCGACTTCTTCACGGCGTAATCCTGGTGTTCGACGCCGAGAGGTTCTCGGTAAGCCAACCGATTCAGGAGAAAGACTTTCACGTTTTTGCCTTAAAAAATCAGCAAGTTCAGGTCGGTGACGTTGTTTTTCTTTCATAGCCTATTGTCTTTAGTAATAGTATAAATGGTTAAATTGTACCATGATAATTTTCTATTTATAGTCCTCATTCTTTAGTCATCTGAATGAGAAGATTATGAATCAGCAGCAACGTATCGCACTCTTTGTCTTATTATTGGCAGGGTTTGTAACAATTTTTGATTTATTTGTGGTGAATGTTGCCATAGTTAGTATTCAACAGTCATTGAATGCTAATTTAACCGAACTAACATTAATCATTGTCGGTTATGAATTGGCCTTTGGTCTATTGCTAATTACTGGCGGGCGCTTAGGTGATATTTATGGTAAAAAGTCCTTATACCGCACTGGCATGGCATTTTTTACGATCACATCTTTATTTTGTGCACTTGCGCCGACAGCGACATTATTAGTTATCGCTCGCTTCTTGCAGGGGTTGTCTGCCGCATTACTTTTCCCTCAAGTATATGCCAGTATTCGATTAAATTTTAATGAATCTCAGGCTAAAAAAGCCTTCGGTTATTTAGGAATGAGTTTGGGATTAGCGGCCATTGCAGGGCAGGCGTTTGGTGGTTGGTTAATCACATTAAATCTATTTGAACTCAATTGGCGAACTATTTTTCTTGTTAATGTGCCGATAGGTATTCTTGCTATTGCCTTATCTCGATTCTTACAGGAAGGAGAAAAAAGTCGAGTTGATTTAGATTGGCGTGGCGTTTTCTTGTCAAGCATGGGTATTTGTTGTGGGTTATTACCGTTTCTCATGTTACCCGTGTGGGGCTGGTCAACAGTGAGTTCACTACTGTTTTTATGTGGCGTATTGATGTTAACGTTGTTTGTTCGTCATGAACTGAGGATGGAAAAACAGGAAAAAGCTCCATTGTTAAGTATGCGTATTTTGCGTCATCGCTCTTTTGTTATTGGTTTATGGGTGGTCATGAGTGTTTATGCGACTTCATCCGCATTTCCTTTAATGTTGTCTTTGTTACTTCAGAACGGAATCGGATTAACGCCTTTTTTATCAGGCTTAGTTTTTGTTCCAGCCAGTGTTGGTTTTGTTATTTCTTCATTACTCACGCCCCATTGGATAAATCGTTATGGTGAGCGAATTGTATTTTGGGGAGCCGTATTTTATGGGGCGAGCTATATATTATTACTGACCGGTCTCTATTGGTTTTCATCAAATCATTCAGTGGTATGGCTGAGTCCTATTCTGCTGGCTATAGGCTTTACTCAAGGAATGATTATGACGCCAATGTTGAACCTAGTTCTTGCGAAAGTAACATCCCAAATGGTAGGGCAAGCTTCTGGTTTTACGGCGACATTACAGCAAGTTGGCGCCGCAATAGGCGCAACAGCAGTATCAGTGATCATGCAATATGGCTTAACTCATTTCTCATACCAATTACCCTTTGAACAACTTAAAAATGCGGTTAGTTTGGGATTAGTGTTTAACTTTTTAATGGCGGTCTGTGCGGCGGTTTTATTATTAAAGATTATCGGCAAAGCGACAATGAAAGAGCTTCCAAAGCATCCGTAAAAAATAAAAAGCCTTATACAAATAGTATAAGGCTTAATGCATCATAATGAATTAACGGAATTACAGTAGATCACTGGCATCGTGGCGTTCACGAACTTGTTGAGCAGGATCACCTTGCAGACAGTTAACACGGCGTCCACGTTGTACTGCTGGACGGGCATAGATTTCATCAGCCCAGCGAAGTAGGTGTTTATATTCATGAACACTCAAAAATTCACCCGCATCGTATTGCCAGCCTTTAACTAATGCTCCGTACCATGGCCAAATCGCAATATCCGCGATGGAGTAATGATTACCTGCAATATATTGATTATTGGCTAAACGTTGGTCGAGTACATCAAGTTGGCGCTTAGCTTCCATTGCAAATCGATTGATCGGATATTCGAATTTTTCTGGCGCATACGCATAAAAATGCCCGAAACCGCCGCCCAGAAAAGGAGCCGAACCCATTTGCCAAAATAGCCAAGATAAGGTTTCCGCCCGTTCAGGCTGTGTTGTGGGTAAAAATACAGAAAATTTTTCAGCAAGATAAGTCAATATTGAGCCAGACTCAAATATTCGTATCGGTTGCTCACCACTTCGATCGACGAGCGCTGGAATTTTCGAGTTTGGATTGATTTCTACAAATCCTGAGCTGAATTGATCGCCTTCACTGATATTAATCAACCAAGCATCATATTCTGCTTCTTTAATCCCTAGCTCCAGTAACTCTTCCAGCATAATAGTCACTTTTTGCCCGTTAGGAGTCCCTAACGAGTAAAGTTGTAGAGGGTGCTTCCCAATAGGCAGGGCTTTTTCATGTGTTGCACCTGATACAGGGCGATTAATATTCGCAAATTTACCACCGTTACCTTTTTCCCATTTCCAAACTTTAGGAGGGGTATAGGTTGAATTATTCATTTTTATCTCCAATTCGTTAGCTTGCTACATTGAGTAAGTACCGAGTTATTTATAAAGACGCAATATAAATACGGCGGCTGATTTCAGGTGTAATGTCATGATGCTCACCCAGCGCGGTCATGCCATTTTTGATCAAACTTTCTACTAAAGGTTCAATGACATCTTGATTCAAATTGTAATCGCTGAAGCGCGTTTTCACATTCATTCGTTCAAAAAACTCTCGAGTGAGTTCAATGGCACGAATAGCCTGTTGTTCTTCAGAGCCTTCATGAATACCCCAGACTTGTTGTGCATATTGCACAAGTTTAGCCTGTTTTTGCGGGCGTTTTTCGAGCAACATAGACGGTAATACAATCGCAAGAGTTTGCGCGTGATCTAACCCATATAATGCAGTAATTTCATGTCCTAACATATGTGTTGACCAATCTTGTGGCACGCCAACACCGATAAGACCATTTAATGCTAAAGTTGCAGTCCACATTAAACTCGCACGCGTATCGTAATCATGTGGGTTAGCTAAGGCTTTAGGGCCGATATCAATCAGTGTTTTTAATAAGCCTTCAGCGAAAACATCTTGTACAGGCGCATTCGCTGGATAGGTTAAATACTGTTCCATCACGTGAACAAAAGCATCAATGACACCATTACTGATTTGGCGTGGGGGGAGAGTAAATGTCTTTACGGGATCTAAAATAGAAAACTGTGGATACACAGTATCATGCATAAAAGCACGTTTAGAATGTGTTGCTTCACGGGTAATTACAGCGTTTTTATTCATTTCTGAACCTGTTGCCGGCAGTGTTAACACAGTACCAAAAGGCAACGCGGTATTCACTTTTTCACCGCCGCTAGTGAGAATGTCCCAACTATCGCCAGAAAAATTTGCAGCAGCAGCGACAAATTTAGTTCCATCAATGACTGAGCCACCACCGACAGCTAATAAATAGTCATAGCCTTCTTGATGAATTTTATCGACGGCTTTGATTAAGGTTTCATAGCGCGGATTGGCTTCAATACCACCAAATAGGCCAATTTGACGGTTACCTAATGCTTTTTCAACCCCATCTAATGTGCCTGTTTTACGAGCGCTTTCGCCGCCAAAAAGGATCAAAACTTTGGCTTCTTTTGGCACCAATCTATTCAATTCAGCGATTTTACCTTCACCAAAGACAATACGTGTTGGGTTATAAAATTCGAAATTTTTCATAGATAGACCTTATTTCAGCATGGAACAGGGATATTTTTTTGCCTTGAACAACTGGGAAAAAGGCAAAAACATTAAAAATTATTAATGTATTAACTAGCTTAACACATTATACAGACATAATTAGATTATGTATTATCGCAAGGTGTTATTTGTCATAAATACATGTAACTATTTATTTTTTATATCAATATCAAGAAGTCGCTTTGTGCAAGCGAACGGAGAGGGATTTTGATACAAGGTGAGGAAATTTACCTGATCAGCTAAGGAAGGCTTATGATCCCAATACATAAATATCACCACAAGATTAGTAATGAATATCATGAAAACTTAACCCCTTCTACAGAACAGAAATGCATTCATAGTATAGAACGACTCGTAGAAGAGGTTAGCCGGAATACAGGTATAGTATCGAGCCATTTATCTCCATTACATCAAGTTGCAAAGGAACAAGATTGTATTATTGGTATCCGCCCTGTTGATCGTTTTGCAACACAGCTGATTGCTGCCGGTAATCCAACAAAGGGCTTTCATATTAAAGGTAAAAGTGCTTCATGGGGGGCACAGGCAGGGTTAATTTGTGTCGACCAACGTTTTAGCAAATTAGAGAATAAATCAGAACAACAAATTGATAAATATAACGTTTTTGTACGTGATTGTATTGAAAAAGGACATTCTATACCGGTACCGCTTGAAATAACGGAGGAGCGGTTACAAACCTTATTACAGTTGGGGGCGATTCATCAGCTTAGTTTCGAAAACTCACAAGGTATTAGGCACTTTACTGCTGAAGGACCGAGTCGACGCAATTATCAATTTGCAGCTAAATGGCTGCCACAACAGCAGAAATACCGTATTTATTTTGAAGGAAAAACACTTGAAGTGTTGGCTTCTGTTCAAAACTTTGTTCCTATTACTGCTGATTATGATCTGTTATTGATTGGCCCACATATGCGATATTTTGGTTCTCAAGATAGGGTACCCGTCCCTGATGTCGCACATTCAATATATAAACAACGTATTGAAACATATCAAAATTTACCTAAAGACTCAAACCTGAGACAAGGTTACATGGATGAAACTCATTTTTATCAGAATGAAGATCGTGAGGTAGGTAATGCCTCACCACGGGCAAAGGAAATGATCTCGTTGATCAATAAAGCGCTGGTGGGAGAGGCCGAAAAAGTGGTCCATCATAGTGCAGATGCGACGAATCCAATGACTGAATTAGAGGCAAATTTTCCCGCCACTTTTGCTTTACCTAAAAAGATAGGGCATTTTGATGAGTTATGCATTATCGCCAATAAAGAGGAATTGGCGGAATTGATAACAATAGCCAAAGAAGAGGGTTACCACATTAACATTAATCCTTTGTGGAAAAATGAATTACCCTCAGTCAGACGTCCAAGCTTTGAATACGCTAAACGTAGACTCTCTATGGTTAATTTAAAATCAAAAATTACTCATTTTTAAATATGAATTTAGATATGTTTAAACAATACCTTAGAGACATTTACATCATATATTTACTCACATAACACAAATTTTTTTGACAAACGGTTAGGATATGATCTACATTTAATTCATTCAAATGAATGAAATGAGGTTTTTATGAAAAATACGATGATCCCAAATACATTTTCTATTAATGAACGAGATAGAAGGTGGAACCTTGCACGTCAAATTATGCAAGCTAATGGTCTTGAAGTCTTGATGGTATATGGTGATAGGGAGTCTGCGGCACCAGCACCATTTTGTATCGACCATTATTTTACCAATGACCGATTAGGATCGGTTGTTTTGTTCCACCTTGATAAGCCGCCAGTCGTGGTTACTTTTGCTCCCATGATGGTTGCTGACCATATGCAAGCAGCCATGCGTGGTGATCTACAGTGGATTTCACCTGAACAAATTGTTGTAGGTAAAACAGGGCGTAATATTGCACAAATATTAATTGATTTAGATATCTCATCTAACGCCAAAATAGGTGTAATAGGCTTAGAGCCATACCCTCCTTTCTATTTTGATGGGGCGATGCCATTTAATACCTTAACAGAAATTAAAAAAGGTTACCCAATATCCATTTTGTTCCCGTGTATAAACAATTTTTCCAGTTAGCTTCTGTTAAAAGTGAAGAGGAGTTAGCGCATATTCGGCATGCTGCGATGATTGGTGAAGCGATGAGTGAAGCCATGCGTGCAACTGCAATTCCGGGGAATACTGAAGCCGACATTGCAGCTGCTGTGACATCGACTTGTTTATCTATGGGAGGATTTACGGCTGAAATCTTAATGGGTTCGGGCCCTGAATATATTGGTTGGGGACAACCCGCGTGGCAATATCGTTCACAAAAACCTCGTGAAATCCAAGAGGGTGATATTGTTTTAACAGAAATATTTGCTTTGTATGGCATGTATGAAACTCAACATCAAGCCGCTGTTGCTGTCGGTAAAGTTCATCCTAACGTCGAAAGAGCCGCCGAAGTGGCACGTGAGTGCTATGAAATTGGTATTGAATATTTGAAAGAAGGGGTTACTTTTGGTGAGGTTGTCGATAAAATGGAACAACCTTTATTAAAATCAAAGGGTTGGCACGTGCATCCATTGATTCATAGTATTAATCCTTATGGGCCAATTGGTTTCGGCACAGCGCCTGGCATTGAATCACTGCCTATTGCACAAAAGTATCGCCAATTAGAAAGGTTACCTAATCCAGGCAGAGAATTAGTACTAAAAGCAGGTATGACGTTTGCGTTTGAACCTAATTGCGCCTTTGGTTATCATTTATGTAATTTAGGCGGAACCGTCGTCGTTGGCAAAGAAAAAGGCATTGAATTAAATACTAATTCCACGTATTTGATGCGAGCCGATATTTAACCCATAAGGTCACAGCGGGATATGACAGAAACGAATAAAAATACGCTTTCTTCTGAGCTAACCAAAGAAAAATTGATAAATGAAGGCATCAAATTATTTGCTCTTCATGGAATTGCTGGGGTAAGAACTCGTCAGTTAGCTGACAATGCAGGGGTCAACCAATCAGCCATTCCTTATCATATGGGAGGAAAGTTAGGGGTCTATTCCGCTGTTATTCAAAAAATTGCGTCCGATCTTGCGGCTGCGAGCCATCCTCATGAATTTGATCGGGCTTTCACGAAACTGACACAGCAGTCATCCAGACAAACAGAAGAAGCCAATGCTTTACTGCATATGTTAATCAATGGTCTTGGGAATGCGTTGTTACAGCCAGCGCATAATTATTATTCGGTATTGATCTTAAGGGAGCAGCTTGAACCGACAGAGAATTACCAAATTATTTATCGTGATTTTATTGAACCATTTCATATTCGGTTATCAGGTTTGATTCAGTTTATCAATCAACTGGATGAACAGACTGCAATTATTCGTGCACATGCAATTATTGGTCAGGTCTTAGGTTTCGTCGTGGCGAAAAGACCGTTATTGAAAAGGTTGAATCAAGATAACATTGACCAATCATTACTTGATGAAATTTTACAGCAAATAAGTCTATTAGCGAGTAGGGCATTACGAGTATAAAAAACAGTTATCATCATACTCTCTATCATGGTGACTGTTGTTATTACCTGTCCATGATCAATCATTGGTTTACTATCATTCCCATAAATTCTGATTAATGGGTATAATGGCGCTTATTGCTAAGTCATGGAGTTTAGTTGTATGAGGCGTTTTATTAGGATGGAGCTTCCTCCTGAGCCTATGATTAATGGTAAATGCGTAAGAAAACGCCTCAAAAATAGTGTTTGTGATAGTTGTGCACAGGTTTGCCCTGTTGAGGCGATTACTTTGGGTTCTATGAGTGCTGCTATTGATAATCAACTTTGTTATCAATGTGGTAATTGTTTGTTTTCATGCCCCGTTGATGCAATCGATAATATCGATCCTCATGAACGCTCCTATCATAATAACCGTTTAGTCATTAGCCATGATGAGCCATTAGCTAGTATTGAAGAGTTATTAGTGTGGCATAAGCAATATCAGATTAATGGCATAGAAATTGCTGAACCATTAGTGGATAAGTGGTTACCAGTACTTGCTGCACTGAATGTAAAACTTAAACATCTTCAAGAGCCTGTCTGGCAGCTAGTGGTGACTGAAGCGCCTGAAGTTGATAGTGGGCGACGTTCATTATTTTTTCGACAAAAATTAGACGAAAACCCATTAAGTAAAGGTCAAGTCAGAACCGGTCTTAATGCGCGTAAGCAATTTTATCCGCAAGATAGTTGGTTCCAGATTGAGTTAAATGCAGAGAGTTGTATTTTATGTGGTGCTTGCGCAAAAGTTTGTGATGAACAGGCTATTAAATTAGAAAATAATCAATTTATTTTTGATGAGAAAAAATGCACAGGTTGTATGAGTTGCCAAGTGGTATGCTTTCCTCAATCCATTGACGTCAAACCCTTTGTGGCAAAAGATAATCAAGCAAGAATATACCATTATTACGATGGTCAATGCGAAAAATGTCGACTCTCTTTTTTAGCTTGGCAACCAAATGAGCGTTTATGTCCGATTTGTGCACAGCATAAAAAGCAAGGTTGGTTATAAAGTCGGGGTATGCTTAGATTGCCTTATACATTTTTGCGTTAAAATCTTAGCTTTCTATTTCTTCGCGAATGGCTCGGCTTTAATGCACTGTATAACGCATTAACTAGTGACAAGTTGATACATTGGGCGATAGTGTTATATCGCTCAAATAATTTGAAGCTAGAAGGTGATTTATTGACTTTCTAAAGAGGCAAGAAATACGCGTAAAATTTGATTTAACGACGCCTGTTCTTCAGGGCTTAAACCTTCCACTAGCCTTGCTTGATTGGCAACATGCTTTTCAATTGCTTGATCGATGAGAGCTAATCCACTGTCAGTTAATGAAACCAAAAAACCACGCCCATCTTCAGGATTAGGGTGGCGTGCGACTAACCCAATTTTTTCTAGCTGATCGATTCGATTTGTCATTGTCCCTGACGTAACCATGAGAGTAGCAAGCATATCACCAGGGGATAGGGTATAAGGACTTCCTGCTCGGCGTAAGGTTGCTAGCACATCAAAGCTTGAACGATTAAGGCCAAATTGCGCAAATACTTTTTCCATTTCACGAGTGAGATGGAAAACGATATTGCTTAAACGACCTATCAAGCCCATCGAACTAATATCTAAATCGGGACGTTGATTGGCCCATTGTTGAGTGATTTTATCTATGCGATCCATAGGTGAATTATGTCAATAATTTATCTTGACGTCAAGGTAAGTTAAAACTATCTTGATATCAAGATAAATTAACCGAGTTTGATAATGAATCGTTATTCCATTTTATTGCTAACTGCATTAGCACCTATTGTTTGGGGAAGTACTTATTTAATTACTACGGAAATGCTACCCGCTGGATTTCCGCTAACTTTAGCGGTATTAAGAGCGTTACCTGCGGGGTTATTATTATTGATTTGGCTGCGTAAGCTGCCACAAGGCGTATGGTGGCTACGGGTTATTGTATTGGGGATCTTAAACTTTTCGTTATTTTGGTGGTTGTTGTTTGTTTCAGCGTACCGTTTACCTGGTGGTGTTGCTGCAACGGTGGGGGCTGTACAACCGTTAATTGTATTGTTTTTAAGCTATTGGTTGTTGAAAAGTCAACTCTCAGTACTATCAATAGTCGCTTCATTGACAGGTATTTCAGGGGTTGCAATATTGCTATTAACTCCAAGTGCAGCGCTGGACTTTACAGGTATCATTGCAGGATTTGCTGGCGCTTTTTCGATGGCAGCGGGTACCGTACTTAGTCGACGTTGGCAGCCACCGGTGACACCATTAACTTTTACTGCTTGGCAATTAACAGCAGGTGGAGTGGTATTATTACCGTTTGCTTTATGGTTAGAACCTGCATTACCTTCACTCACCGTCATGAATATGCTTGGGATCAGCTATCTAACTTTGATTGGTGGTGCATTAACTTATGCATTATGGTTTAGAGGACTTGCATTATTGGGGCCGAGTTCGGTCGCTTCTTTAGGTTTTTTGAGCCCAGTGAGTGCAGTTGTATTAGGCTGGATAGTATTAGAACAGCACCTAAGTTTATTACAATTTGTTGGTATGGTGGTGATATTAGTTAGTGTTTGGGGGAGTCAACAGTCAGAAAAACGATTAGCGCAACGGAAATTACAACAAGCCGTATAATTAAGCGACTAATTAATAAAAATAACTATAAATTTATAATATAAGAAAAGGGCAAGTCGTATCCGGACGCTTTGCCCTTTAGTTTGTTTACTGCTGGTGGCGCGAATGTCAGTAGCTTTGTTGAATAACTCTTCCGCTTGCCAAAATGGCTTTCAAGGATTGAGGGGGTAAATCGTTAAAGGCTTGTTTAGAAAAATTGGCCATAATGACGGTTCCATCACTAAAAGTTGTCTTTTGTACCCATCCTTCATTATCGAGCCATTGGAAGCCCACCATCTTTTTGTCCCATAAAACCTCGTGCAATGGACGATAAACCTCATTTGACTTGAGTATGTCAGGGAGCCGTTTTTGGATTGTATTACGACTTAAATTATATAGTGGTGCTGTATTATATAATTGGCTGAGTAGTTCCCGAGTTGTTTGTACCTCTGGGAATTTCAAATTATCGAAAGTCCAGTGATGAGTGCTAATGATAGTATCATGAAATACAGCTTGATATAGCGGGAGCCGCCAGCGAGGATCAAATTCAACCGTTAAATAAGGTTGTTTTAATTTTGCTTTTTTGAAGAATGTTGCGGGCTCACTTTCAGGCCACCATGCACCTAAATAGTAAGGCGAATTTTTATCTTTATGGATGCTCTGATCTCCCCAACCAAATCCCCAAGTTTCCATTCCATGAGCAAACATTAAATGTTTGGCTGTTAAGGCATTACCATCTTCAGACCCGAGAGGGATCCTAAGGTTTTTTTCAATCCATTCTAGACGTGTATTACGTGCCTGAGCCATTTGTTGTGCGCTCGTTCTATTCTCTGGATGATAGTCATTCGTCACCATCGCAGTACCATCAACATCCAGGAAGAGGCTATTAGTGTGTGATAATTCAAGGATATTTTTGATTCTATTTTTTGAGTAATTCAGCATACAGCCTGGATTAAGGTAATAGCCTTGACCTCCAAACCCCGGTAGTTTTTGACCATTTTTTTGCACAATGGCACATTTTTTACGTAACTCGGAGGGAATCTGAGCGGTAAGCCATTGGTCATTCACTCCAGCAGGGATCCCTGTGTCATAGGAGTCATAACTGCCGATTAAATAACCTAGTTCTAATGTCTGATCGACGGCTTGAGGCTGATAAAAGGTGACAGCCCAATTATCAACACCTAACCAAATTCTATCTAATCCTCTAATATTTAGCTGGTTAATTAGAGGAATGGATAACCCTTGTCCCCAATTTTGACTAGCGGTTAACCATGGACCTAATTGCAGAGCAGCGAAACGTTTAATTTTTTGAGCTTGCACTTGCTGATGTTGTAAAAATTCCGCATCGTAAGGAGCTTTAGAATTAGGAATAATGCGTTTAAAAGCATTGTTTAAAGCATTGGTTAAATAAGGCCGCTGCCATTCTTCTGGGGGAGCAAGTGTGATTTTTTTGAAGGCGGTTTGTGCATCCTTTTCAAGAGCTTGCCAAATACGTTTGCCGCTCGAAGATTGCAAATATTGGCTTAGCCCTTGCCAATCTTTAATATCCTGTTGATCAAGTAATCCTTTACCCCAAACATAAATATGGGTAGCACCAATTAATTTATAACCATCATGTATATAGGTAAATTTTTCTCGTAGTGTTTTTATTTCACCGATGGATTCTAAATATTGCCGATACGCAAGCGCTCCATCAATAGGAGAGTTACCAACCGAAAGAATAACGTCAAAAGGTTGCTCAAGATTAAATTGGTCGAAAATATGACCAGAAGACATGTGTAGTTGTTTAGATTGTGTTGAAAAATTAATTTTATTATTAAATGGATTTATTAATAGCCAGCTATATACTCGATTTTGTTGTTGGCTCCATAAAGGAAGTTTTAGGTCATAATTGGTATCAATACCATTTTGTTCCTTTAATAAATATTGTTGCCATATAATATTGTCAGTTGGAATATGGCTACCTTCACCCAGTGGCATATATAACGCAGAGATGTCCTTAGGTGATTGATACCAAAAAAATGTTTGGACTTGACTAGTTGTAAAACGTAAACGAAGTTGCTGACCTTCAAGTCTAGCAGAAACGTTCATTTGCCTGTCTGGCCAATACCAACTGGCTTTATCGTCAGTTGCTTTGATTTTTTGGGTTGTACGCTGTTGAATTCCCTTATTAATAACTTCATTTTCATGGGCGATTTTTAGCGTTTCAGGTTCTATAGTAATAGAAAAATCATTATTTTTGAGTGTTAAACCATGAGAAATTGAACTAATAAATAATAGCGTTATGGCGAGTTTACAATGGTATTTTTTCATGCAGTAAGAAACCCGTGTTTATAATATATTGGTACTGTGGTAAATAAAATCTTAACCTGCACATAAAAAAAACAAAAACAGATTTAATGATGGGTTAAAGTTCGAATTAATCGTATTAAACAAAATATACTTTTCTACAAAACTATTTTTCGTTGAATAATTACTGTTACATAAAATGTTAATGTGTTCTATTAATATTAGGCGTAATATTCGGGATTATCGCGGCAAATGTGTGCCCGTAGCATAATTGATCCATCAAAGTCGTACTCATTGCTGTTCCATCGGTAGAAAAATAGAAAGCAGACCATCCCTTTATGATTTGTTTTCTATTTTTCTTATCATCCAATCAAATTAGCAAAGGGTCGGCAACTTGACACATCTTCAGACTTTGAGCAATATCCATAGGACCACGATAAAGAGGGGCACCTAAGGCTGAAAAATGTGCTATCGCTTGTGTAAAATTGCTGACATGTCAATATAAGAGAGTCCTTTTTGCCTGCGCTGATTTTGCTATCCGTTTGAACAGTTTCGATAGAAAAATCATCTAGATGTAATAAAATGAAATCAAACTCAGGTAAATATTCTGTAATGGTATTCGAAAAAGCGTTTTGGAACTAAGCCAATCTTTCACTGACATTCGGAACATGAATTAAAGTTGCAGTAGAGCTAGTGATTCGCGCCATAAAGTTATTTAAGAAAAAGCGATGAGTGATTTAGATTTCAATTAGATATGTAGGGATAATATTTGGAGAGACTAAAAAGTAATCAAGTGTTATTTTTTAGCCAGTAAAGTCACCTCGAATATTGTCGTATTTCGCTCAAGAATTTACGACTCATTCTAATTTAACCTGGGGCCAATATGCTATTTTCTAATGAAGAAAACACACTACCCATTGCCGAGGATGCTTTTTTATTAAAAGGCTTTTTATTAGGAAATGGTGAGGCGCTATTGTTGGCATTAAATCAGGTCGTAGAACAATCACCTTTTCGTTTTATGGTGACACCTGGGGGGCATAGTATGTCAGTTGCTATGACAAATTGTGGTCCATGGGGATGGGTCACTGATGGACAAGGTTACCGTTATCAAATGAGTGACCCTGTCACAAAAGAAGCTTGGCCAACTATGCCCGCTATTTTTATGACTTTGGCTCAAGAAGCCGCTGAGATGGCCGGTTTCCCTAATTTTTTACCGGATGCTTGCTTAATCAATCGTTATTCTATTGGGGCAAAGTTATCTTTGCATCAAGATAAAGATGAAACTGATTTTTCGCAGCCCATTGTTTCTTTCTCCTTAGGACTACCTGCAATATTTGATTTTGGCGGTAAAACCCGAGAGGCGCCCAAAAAAGCATTATTATTGGAACATGGTGACGTTGTCGTTTGGGGAGGAAAGTCGCGATTAAATTACCATGGTGTACGTAGTATCAAAGCGGGGAGTCACCCTGTTTTAGGCGAATATCGTATTAATATCACTTTTCGCCGCTGCCAGTAAAAATGAGTTAATAGATTATTTTTCCATCATGTATAGGTTGGTGATATTTCAATACAGATGGTTAATTCCTTCAACTGTAGCAGCCTGTTGTTCATTGGAGGTAAATAAACAGAAAAATACCCTTAATATTATTAGGTAAATTATACGCCATCATTTTATGCATAAATTTATGTTGTCATAATTTAAAAAACTACCCAATAAAGGTTAAACAGTATTTAAAACAGGTATGCAACGTAGACTATTGAAGATAGCCCATTATCAGAATATAAATAGTGATTCAAAAAATACTAACAAAAATAACACTGGGAATAATAATGTACAGTTTTCAAAATGATTATAATGAAATAGCACATCCGTCAGTCATGAATACGCTGAATAACTTAGTTGGAAAGCGTTTTGATGGCTATGGTACTGATCAATATACTCAACAAATAGCAGATAAGATTAAGTTGAGAATCGGATGTCCTGATGCGGATATACATTTTTTTAATGGTGGGACCATTACCAACTTAACCGCAATTTCGCATGCATTACGTCCACATCAAGCCGCAATTGCCGTAGAGTCTGGACATATTGCAACTCATGAGACTGGCGCTATTGAAGCAACCGGCCATAAGGTGATTACTGTTCGCTCAGAGTCAGGTAAGCTTGAGCCTAAGCATATTCAGGCAGTGTTGGCAGAACACAATGATGAGCATGCGGTTCAACCTAAATTAGTTTATATCAGTAATTCAACTGAAATTGGAACAGTTTATCGTAAGCAAGAGCTTCAAGCACTTCGCACTGAATGTGATAAACATGGACTATTACTGTTTATGGATGGCGCACGTTTAGCCTCTGGATTGATGTCCAGCAACAGTGATTTAACGATTGAAGATATCGCCCAATTAACGGACATGTTTTACATTGGCGGGACAAAAATAGGCGCATTTGCAGCAGAAGTATTGGTTATTTTAAACCCCACACTAAAATCAGATTTTCGTTATTCGTTAAAACAAAAAGGGGCTTTACAGGCTAAAGGTTGGTTGTTAGCTGCTCAATTTGATGCATTATTTACCGATGATTTATTTTTCCAGCTAGGTGCTTATGTGAATAATAAAGCGGCTCAGTTAGTGAAACTTTTTGAAGAAAAAGGGTTTGGGTTCCTAGCGCCACCAGAGTCTAATCAAATTTTTGTGATTCTACCCAATGAATTAGCTGAGAAGCTGATGACTCATTATGTATTGCGCAAAATTTGTGAACCTGAACATGGCCAAAGTTGTTTACGTTTATGTACATCTTGGTCAACAACACAGCAAGATGTCGACAAGTTCATTACCACATTTAAGTCACTTATTTAAGCTAAAGATGCAGAATAAAGTGACTGGATGACATTGTATAGGGGAAGTGGCTCCGATAATGTTTGATATTATCGGGGACACTTCAATGCGGTGGTGAATTGCGTCTTTAAAGCCCCTTGTTTGTATATTAATAGGTCAGTTTCTCTCGAGTAAACATTCACAATTCCATTTTTCGTTGGGGTATTGAACTGATTTTCCTTTGGGAAAGGATCTTTTTTCTCGAACATTTAGAAAATTAGGTATGCGATTGAAATAGCAATGCCTCTTATCTAAAGAAGTTGGTAATATAGGCTTTGATATTGTGATTACAGGATAATGTTATGTTTATTTGGGTAGATGCAGATGCCTGTCCAAAGGTGATCAAAGAAGTATTATACCGTGCAGCTGATCGCGAAAAGGTTCAGGTAACGTTTGTTGCTAATCAACGACTAACCGTTCCTCCTTCTGCTTTTTTACGTACGTTACAAGTCGCTGCTGGTTTTGATGTGGCAGATAATGAAATAGTACGCCGTGCACAGCAGGGTGATTTAGTCGTGACTTCGGATATTCCTTTGGCTGCTGAAGTGATGGAAAAAGGCGCTATAGCACTGAATCCTAGAGGTGAGCGTTATAGTGAAGCAACCATTCGTGAGCGTTTAACTATCAGGGATTTTATGGACACAATGCGGGCGAGTGGCGTACAAACAGGAGGGCCTGCTAGTTTAAATCAGCGTGACCGTCAACAGTTTGCTAATGAGTTAGATAAATGGTTACTACACCGCAGAAAGCAGCTAGCAACTCAATAGATTCATTATCCTACCAATGTGTGTCATCTTAACAAAATCGATTTAAGATGACATAGTCTATGTGTTAAATGAGTAAATACTTATCCACGACTTCTAAAAACACATCTATCAGTGATATCTCTTATTATTTTTTATTTCTACTGACCTTTATGATTTGGCCTATGATGAACATATTCAATCACGGTTCCGTCAGGATGAATGGCATTAAAAGCTTTCCCTGTGGGAACGTTTTGGAGTGGAAAAATAATTTTTGCTCCTGATTGGATAAGCTTATCGTAATAAGGTTGTACATCATCCACTAATAAAGTGGTATGCGTGCTCGTAAAGGGCACTAATTTTTCATCGGGGCCTTCAATAATAAGAAAAGCACCGACCATCGCGAGACGTAATTGATGTTCAGGGAACGGAAAGAAGCCATCCATGGTGACTTTTTGCAATTGTTCATAAAAAGTGATGCTGTCTTCTAGTTCCCCTGGTGCGACAAAAACACGGGCCATCACTCGAGGTGTCGTTAAGTGTTCACTTGATGGTTGTTTACGCCATAACTGTGTTAATTTCATTATTTCTACTGCCATTTTGGACACTCTATAGGTTAAAAAATATAAGTAATTTTATAAAATATCGAGTTATTTCTGAGTCTATTTTGTTCTAATATTTATCAATAAAGTATAAAGGGTCCTAGGCTGTTTTTATTGCCGTATGAGAATGTTCAGATAATTGAAAATCTCATTAATATAAATACGCTATTCATTGATATTTACGGTAAACTTTAAAAAAATATCTAACAAGAATGTAAGGAATAACATGGAGCCTGTTTTTCAAAAACCTCGTTGGTTGCGTGATTTACTACGATTTATTCCCTTAAAAAGTCAATTCGTACTATTTGGTAATGTGCGTGACCTGCAAGCCAGTGAAATTGCCCCTAATATAGTTACGCCATTACCTTTTAATCAGGCTCTTTTTAATGGTCTTTTTGATGCAGGCTATGCGCATGTTATTACTTATACCCCCCTTATGGGATTTCAGTGGGTAACGCATCCTTCTCGCCAAGCACAAGAAGGAGACGTGTTAATGCAGCAATTAGGGTTAACAGCGTCAGGAGGGCGTGCGGCCGGAGGTATTGACCTTCTTAATCAAGTGTTAGAAAAATGGATAAATTATCAGGAACAGCCGATCGCATTATGTATTGATTTTGCGTCATGCCTGATTTCGCATCATGCCAATTTAACCCCCGCTGAACATAGCCTATTTACGCGTGCACTGGTTGTTTCCCATCAAGCGAAAGCTCGGCCTGCTGGAGAGAAAAATCAGCCCTTCTTCAATACGTTGTTTTGGATTGTGGAAAAGGAAACTGATTTACCGGATTGGTTTCTCGTTAATAATCCACGGATACGGGCGATTTCTGTTGCCAAACCGGATAGTTTAGTAAGACGCCAATTGGCACCAACATTATTGGCTTCACTGCAAGGTTTTGGGCAACTCGTTGATTCAGAAAAAGAGCGTGTCATCAATGATTTTATTGATGAAACAGAAGGGTTATTGTTGCTTGACCTTACAGCAATTATTCAACTAGCCCGTATTGAATTGGTCGAGGTCTCTCGTATCAGCGATGCAGTACGACGGTATAAAGTTGGGATAACTGAAGATCCATGGAAAAAAATTGATAAGCAAAAAATACATAATGCACCACAGGTTATTCAACGCCGAGTGAAAGGGCAGCAACACGCGATCACTCACATATTGGATATCATTAAACGGGCTATGACGGGGGTTGCTAATCACAAAGGTGGTCGCCCACGTGGTGTTGTCTTTCTTGCAGGACCTACGGGAGTTGGTAAAACTGAGCTTGCAAAAACTGTCACTCAGCTGCTATTTGGTGATGAAAATGCGTACATCCGCTTTGATATGTCGGAATTTAGTGCTGAACATGCAGATCAGCGCCTAATAGGAGCACCTCCAGGCTATGTTGGCTATGATTCTGGCGGTGAGTTAACGAATGCCATTAGAGAAAAGCCTTTTAGCGTTGTGTTATTCGATGAAATTGAAAAAGCACACCCACGTTTGATGGATAAATTCCTCCAAATTATTGATGACGGTGTATTAACTTCGGGACGTGGCGATCGCGTTTATTTTTCTGAATCACTCATTATTTTTACCTCAAATCTTGGTATTTACCGTTTAGATGATAATGGTGAAAGAGTCGCGAATGTACAGCCGCATGAGCCATTTGAAACCGTCACGCGTAATGTCAAAAATGAAATTGAGCGTCATTTTAAATTGGTGCTTAATCGACCTGAATTGCTCAACCGAATTGGTGAAAATATCATTGTATTCGATTTTATTCGTCCTGATGTCGCCGAGCAGATATTTGAGCAAATGGTCAGTAATATTCTTTCCGGACTAGATAAACAAGCGTTGAATATCTCCATTTCTCCACAAGCGAAAGAAGGCCTAAAAAAACGTTGTTTGTCTGATTTGTCAAATGGTGGAAGGGGAATTCGCAATCAATTAGAGGCTTATTTAATTAATCCATTATCACGGGCCATATTTGATAGTGAATTGACTGCTGGAGTAAATTATCAAATAACAGATATTGAAATTGGCGAGCTGACACATATCACATTACAGCCGCAGGTCAGTTAAAGCATGAAAATCAGTCTTTCACGCCTACATTTTCCTGTTACAACCTTAGGACCTGGCCAGAGAATTGGTTTGTGGGTACAAGGTTGTTCTTTGCACTGTAAAGGATGTTTATCGCCCGATACTTGGCATCAACGTGATAATGCAATTGAGATCAGTGAGCTGATTGCACAACTTAGTCAATGGTTTCCTTTTGCGGATGGTATCACCATTTCCGGTGGTGAACCTTTCGAACAACCAAAAGCGTTGCAGCAGTTGCTGAAAGCGTTACGACAGCACTTCCAGGGAGATATTTTCGTTTATAGCGGTTATGAATGGGAGCAAATCAAGCAGCAGGTTTTAGAAATGGATGGATTGATTGATGCGCTGATGAGTGGCCCTTACCTAGAGAATGCGCCACAAACGCAAGCTCTTAGAGGAAGTGATAATCAGCAATTACACCGGCTCACCCCCCTTGGCGATGCGCGATTTGCTCAATACGACAGAGCGTTAACCGAAAATGATAAAATACTTGATTTAGCACTTGATCAGACAGGGCGTATCTTTTTAACAGGCATCCCACAGCGCCATGATATGTTGCGTTTACGAACATTACTTGAGCAACAAGAGCAGCCCCTAAAACAACTAAAGAAATAACCTAAATTGGAATAACGGATGACCATGATACGCTTTTGTCCACACTGCCACACAAAACGTCCATTAACCGAGATTTTTTGTGAAGGAGATATAAACAATCAAACTTGTGGCTGGGATCTGACTCTTGAACCTATTCATGATGAGGACTGGGAAGCTCCGATCCAAGACAAGGTTATTTCAATTGACACGGCTAAAGATAATCAAGGTATTGACTTAGCTCATGACACTCCGCCAATAAAAAATAGTGTTTGCACCAACGGCCATCCAATGGAAGAGGGTGAGCTCATTTGCTTCCAATGTGGTGCGGATATAGCTGAAGAGCAACAGAGCGATATTAATCAGCCCGTGATTTTGGCTGAACGAATGATAGGTAATTGGTGTTTACAGCAGCGAATTAATGATGTCGATAGTGAACGAGAACGTTACGCTGTCACAAATAAAATAACCGGCCAAGTAGGTGTGCTCACACTCTATCAAAAGGGCGAAGAGCCTGATCCTGCTATCTATCAGGTATTAAACGTTATTCCTGTCGAGCATATCCCAGTTTTTTATGAAACAGGGCGTTGGGAAAATCGAGCTTGGCATGTAACAGAAACATTAACGGGGGGATCGCTCAGTCAATTTATTCAGCGAGGTGAGTTTTGGCGACCAGATGAAATTCCACGATTGGTCGAGGAGATGGGGCAAGCGCTAGCGACATTCGCTGAACATGGCTTGCGTCATCGGGCATTGAAACCTTCTAACTTACTGATCCGTAGTCGTGAGCCATTAGATATCGTAGTGATCGAATATGGCTCGGCTAGCTTATCTGAGTTTGACCTTGATATTGTTTCACCGTTAGATATCTCACGCTATACCGCGCCTGAAACGCTTGCTGGTGGAGTTTGTGCAGCTTCTGACTGGTGGAGCTTAGGCATGATTTTGCTTGAACAGCTTACGCGAGGTCAGTGTTTTGAGCATATTCATGATAACGCTTTTTTGATTCAAATTATGACCAATGGTGTAGAGCTACCCGATGATTTGGATCCTAACACTCAATTATTATTACGAGGCTTATTAAATAGGGATCGTTTTTTGCGTTGGCAGTGGCCGCAAGTTTCTGCTTGGCTACAAGGTCGTCCGGTACAAGCGCTTGAAACAACACCTGCTCATCGTGATTTCGTATCGCATAGCTTACAGTTTGCGGGACATCAATTTAAACATCCTAATGAATTGGCCATGATGGCTGCTGAGGCGACGCATTGGGATGATGCCGTTGCGATGTTAACACGAGGGAAAATAACTTCTTGGTTAGCAAAATTTGCTGATATGGGGAACGTGCTTAGTCAGTTACAACGTTTAGTGGGTCATTCCGAGATGGAAGATAACCTTAAACTGACTTTAGCACTGCGGATCCTGAATCCTAATATTCCTTTTGTTTATCAAGGAGAAATCATCACTCCAGCTTGGTTATTGACGCATCCCGCATTAGGTTATCAATTTATTAGTGAACCGTTGACTGATGAAATCCAACGTATTGACGAACAACATTGGCTAGCTCAACTTTATTACCGTCAATGCCGTATTCGACAGCGTGCGGAGCAACAAAAAATTCCTTTAAATGAGGAAAGTTTAAAACTTTATCTGTTGATAACGTCCGTCAGTCAGTTAGCTGCACGTTGGGATATTTTTCACCAACAGTTTCCGGATACTCATAACGATAGCTTAAAAGTATTGATTGGGAAGCAGAAGCTGCAAGAGGATGATTATATCCTGTTGCTAAGTGCCGATATTGGGCAATTTATCTCATTGGAAACGATAACCAATGAGGCGGCACGATTAGCTCAACAACAGGATATAAGTGATTTTGATGAGACTATTGCTAAACAACAATTAACATTACCACGCGCTGAATTATTTCAACAATTAGTCGATCGGTTAGCGGGTTTTAAGCGTATTGGCATTCTTGTGATAGACCAGTGGGTAGACACTTTTTTACTGACGCGCCGCTTACCATTACCACAAATTCTAGTCATGCTCGCTATCCCAAAAGAGCAGTGGCAAGTGCCCGAATCGCAGAAATATCTTCTTGAAGTTTTAAACTTTTTTTCGAAAAGATTAGTGTCTGTCACTCAACGGGGTAATCTAGTCCGTATGCGCTTAACTGCAAACGCGGGTCGCGTTGATTTAGTTGAATGCGCAAGTTCTACCTCGGGTGCAGATAAACTCCTTGAGCATCTGATCAATCGGAAAAGTCGTCCTATCACTGTAGACGGTGATCTCCTGTTACAGCGCAAAGGTGTGAACAATCGTTTATGGACGTTACAGTCAGATACTCAGTTGTACCAGAGAGATACTGGTATTAATGGAATGTACTTGGGTTTTCCATTTTTATTGCTGAATACACAGCCTAATCAAATTAAACCTAGGATTGCGCCTTTATTTTTATGGCCAGTATCCATCCAATCGACGGAATTACAACGAGGTCCAATACAATTAGCTTTTGATAATGAGAGAGCGGCCGTACGCTTAAATCCAGCGTTGGCCAATTTTGTTGGGATCCCTGCCATGAGTGAATGGCAGAAAGTGCTGGATAAAATTCTGTCTTTGGCTGCTTTGAGTGTGGAAGAGGTCATGACAACACTCGCCAACACCTTGCCAGCAAGAGAATTGGCACTGACACCATTACCTTCGATTACGGAGGAAGTTCCAGAAAATAGCGCGCAAATTGTGTGTTCAGCCGTACTATTTCATACCTCATTCATTGGTCAGGCGATCAGTAGTGATCTTAGATTGATCGCATCGCAATCAATTCAACAAACGGCGCTTGCCACTATGCTGAATCTTGACCATTCAGAACCTCAACAGAGCAGCCCGATAAAAACGGATGAGCAATATTTTTTATCATTACCTGACCCTTCTCAAGAGTCTGTGGTACAAGCGGCTCGACAAGGTACGGGTTTATTAATTGAAGGGCCTCCCGGAACAGGCAAAAGCCAAACAATTGTGAACTTAATCGCAGATGCGATAGGGCACCAACAAACCGTACTGGTTATTTGCCAAAAACCGGCAGCGCTGGACGTTGTGTATAAACGCTTAGTTGCCAATGGATTAACCGATCGGGTACTTTTGATCAATCAGAACCAAAAGCCTCGAGAAATTATTCAAGCGGTGAGAGAGCAAATTGAACAGTTATGGGGCAGGTTAGCCATAGCGTTACATGATGATGATTGGCGTCATCAACGTCGACAAATACAAGCCACGCTGAAGCAGCATGAGTGCCTACTTGATGATTATTATCAGGCGATGTTTAGCGAGGATGAACAGCTAAAACTTTCTTATAAGCAGGTACTATCTGAATTACTGCTGACTGAGCAAACCGATTATTTTTCATTAGACAAGGATCAAATACAGCCTTATCTCGCATCATTAGATAGGCATACCGTGATTCAGTTTGTGCATGATCTGAAAAGCCATGCTCCACGTTGGTTATCGCTCAATTACCAGAATAACCCGTTGAATTGCTTAACTACTTTCTTATCACATGACTCGCAATACCACTGTTTTAATCACTATTTTCCACAGTGGGTGGATGATGAACAACAGCGTGAAAATGTGAATGCTGTAAGTAAAAGCCAAATCAATATTCACGAGCTAACCAATCATAGAGCCGCCTTTAGTCAATGCCAAAAACAATTTTCTGCATTGACGACGGAACAATGGCACCATTTTTCACAGTGGTTAACCCTATTTTTAACTGAAAATGGTAAACAAACCGTCGGCACGATGATCATACAGCAGTTAACGCAACTGAATGATCGTTTATGTATGATTGATACTACCGCGTGTGACCCTTTGTATTTTCCACTGTTTACTCAGTTAGATCACGACAATTTAAGCGAATTATCTCGCGCTATTAGCGAAAAACGCCAAGGCTCATTACTCAAGTTTTTCAATCCTTTTTACTATGTACGTAAAAGTAAGTTAAACCAGTTTATTACTTCGAGTGGCATAGGAAAAGATGAGGGTAAACTACAGAGTCTGTTAAAAACTATCGATGTTGAACAACAATGGCGCTTATTGTATCAAGAATTACAGCCTATATATGGCCAATTAGCGATAGCGCCAACAGAATATGGGCAACAGTGGCGACATAAACTGAGTGGGCTAATTGAATTACTCAAACATGTTGAAGTCAATGCGACTATTTTGGCTGAATACCCACAACCTGAACATTTCCTTGATAGCATAAGAACTCAGCAGCATGATGGCTTTATGCAACAATGCCGTGAAGTGGAATCCGCTATCGTTAAGGCAGAAGCTCGACAAAGGAGTATTGAAACACTTAATCAACTAGCACCTACACTGAAAACAGAACATTTCCAGCAGTTTAAAGAAACGATTGAGGCAGATGGTTCATTAAGACAAATTATTGAACAATTGCAACGTGCGCTGCCAGACTTAATTCAGTTTCAATTGTTTAGAACTGAAACGGTACACTTTACGAATGCACATTGGCAGTGTTTGGCATTATTACAGCCTCAAATAAGCGAAGAGGAAATGCCACACTGGGTTGATACTCTAGCGAATACGCTGAAACACTATTTTTTCGTATTTGCTAAAAACAAAATTGAAACCCGATCACCCATTTTGAGTTTAAATCATTCTCAGCTTACTGAGCATATTACTAAGCTCTCTGAATTACAGAAGCAGTTGCAGCAATATAATAAACAAGCGCTAACACTCAATATAAATTCTTTATTATTAGCCACTCGTCGTGAATGGGAAGCGATTACCCGTCTCGCGGGGCCACGAGCAAGGCGATTACGAGAGTTTGTCAGTGAAGGATGTGAACTTGGGTTAATGCAATTACGACCAGTTTGGTTGATGACACCCGATGTTGCGAGCCAAATACTTCCTTTGAAAGCCGCGATGTTTGATACTGTTATTTATGATGAGGCATCGCAAATGCCTATTGAATTTGCTTTACCTACCTTATTTAGAGGTCGGCAAGCTATTGTCAGTGGTGATGAAAAACAGATGCCACCATCAAAATTCTTCAGTGGAAAAGTCGTCGAAGAAGATGGTGATGAGGAAGATGAAGAGCAGCAAGAACAGGTTGATGAGCAATGGAATTATCGCCAAATTAGTGATTGTCCAGATCTGCTCCATCTTGCGCGCACTGTATTGCCTATTCATTCCCTTGATATTCATTATCGCTCGGTGTATCGCGAATTAATCAATTTCTCAAATTATGCCTTTTATGAAAACAGGCTCAATATTCCTGCTCAGCACTCCAAGAGAATTATTAATGATATCAAGCCATTAATGCTATTACCGATTAATGGTACTTATGTGAATCAAAGCAATGAAGATGAAGCGAAAGCGGTTATTGACCATTTAACTGAACTGTGGAAGCGACCATTTAATGAAAGACCGTCGATAGGGGTCGTAACCTTCAATCAAAAACAAGCTCAACTGATTAATCAACATATTCGAGCGAAAATCCAACTTGATGAGCAGTTCCATCAGGCCTATATCGAAGAAAACCAACGACAAACTAACGATGAAGACATGTCGTTTTTTGTCAAAAATGTGGAAAACGTTCAAGGAGATGAACGTGATGTGATCTTATTTTCAACGACTTTTGGGCGTAACGTTCAGGGAACTTTTCGTCGTAATTTTGGGGGGTTGGGGCAAACAGGTGGCGAGCGACGATTAAATGTCGCCATTACACGCGCTCGTCAACAAGTGGTGATCATGTCATCAATGCCTATTGATGAGATCTCTGATTTACTCACGACTTACCGGAAACCTGAAATTCCTCGTGATTATTTACAAGGCTACTTAGCCTATGCCAAAAACCTGAATGATCCATTGATGCAACAAGAAAACCATAAATTGCTCAGTAGAATGTGTCATACCGCGGCAGCACAAGAAGAAACCACAATTCAATCAGATGCATTCGTTGAGTCTGTTGTCAGCTTCATTCGTTCACATGGATGGAAAATTGCCCCGCCAGAACATGTTGGTGTTTTCTATTTTGATTGCCTGATTGAAAATGAAGCAACAGGAAAATTTTTGCTAGGCGTTGAATGTGATATGCCACATCATTCACTGCTGCAACGTGCTCGAGCACGTGAGCTATGGCGAGCAGGGGTGTTGGAGCGTATTGTGCCACATAGGCACCGTGTCTCACTGACAGAATGGTATTATGCAAAAGAAGAGGCGCAACAACGATTACTTGATGCAATTCATCGTGCTTCATTAAATTAATAAAGGATAATTCATTATGAGTTCATCTGTTCACCGTATTTCTGTAAGAGAAATGAATGAGATCCGCAGTCGACGACAACTGGCAGTGATGAATAGGTTGTTTCAGCAATGGCAAGCTTTAAGTGAAAAGCGGCTCACTCGCAACGAAAGGACAACTCATATCACAACGGCATATCAAAAATTACGAGAAAAGCACGATAAAATTGCACAATTTTCCAGCCGTGAATTGAACGCATTTAATCAAGAAATGGCAAGTTTTACGGTAACTTTGAATAGTGAAATGCGCCAAATAAGAGAGCAATTCATTGAAGAACAAGCAATCGCTGCGCGTAGTCAATACCATCGACAACGTAATCTTGCTGAATTACTCGAGCGGCTTCAGCAGCAAGCACCTCATGAAATAGCCTTAATTGCAGAGTTACAAAATAAGGCTATTTTAGATGATGAGCAGATGGCCTCGCTTATTTTTCGTGCGATGACAGTGCTGGAAAATGCCGCTAAATCACCAGCAGAAACGCAAAATGAACTGTTAACTCAGCTAAAAGCGCAGTCAGAAGGTAAAAGATTGTTTTGGCAAAGTGGTGGACCACAAAGCCCATTTGCAATCCAATGTGAACAAATTGCCTTGATGATTGAGAAACTAAATATACTTGGCTGTCAAAAAGAGGCGACATTACACACAGAAAGATTAACTGAACTCCAATCAATGCCAGAGAATGCTCAGCGCCAGATGAGTGCAGACTCCTTAATTATGGTGATGGCTGAACAGTTACGTGATAATCAAAAACACCTTGAATTAATCGAAAGGCTGGCGCAGGTGAGAGATGAACTCGCAAGTTTTGAAAATGTAGAGTTTGCTTCACTTCTTCAACAAGCGGATCAAGCTTCAAGAATTAACCCAATCTCACAGATTGAGCGATTAATTGAACAGATAGAAGCGGCCATAGAGCAAGCGGAAAATGCGATTATTATCCGTGCGCAACGGGAAACCATACTTGAAGGTTTAAGCAAATTAGGCTACGAAGTGCGTGAAAACTCAGTGACTTCATGGTTGGAAAATGGGCAAGTGGTGATTACCCACCCAGCAACTCCGGGCTATGGCCTCGAATTGGGGGGGAAGCAGACGCGCTTTCAGGCTCGCACGGTGGCTTTTTCTTCACAACGTGATAATCAGCGTGATCACGATGTGGATGCTATTTGGTGTAACCAGCATCAACAACTGCAAGATATTCTTGCGCAATCAGATGCGGAGTTAATGATTGATAGGGCATTACCCGCAGGAAGTGGTGAGATGAAAGTAGTTGAAATCACAGATGAAAATGAACAAAATCGCAATATTATAAGCCATTTACCGCATCAAAAAACGTTGCGTTAATCACCCTCTTCTGTATGCGAAAAGGGCATTACCCCTTTTCGCGTACTCTAATACTTTGATGTTCGTTTACCAATGTTTGACATTACGATCAGCCTCGGTGACAGACGTCAGTTTTGCTAATTGCGGTAATATTTTCTTTTTCAAATCATCCATAAAGCTATAGATAACAGGAACGAACAGTAAACTGAGAACGGTAGAACTGAGTAAACCACCAATCACGGCGACCGCTATTGGCGCTCTGAACCCTGCATCGGCCCCTGTAGTCAGCACTAACGGTATCATTCCCCCTATCATGGCGAATGTTGTCATAATAATAGGGCGAATTCGCTCTTGACCAGCCTCAATGATCGCGTTTTCACGGCTTAAACCGCGACGTTCTTTTTCTAAAATAAATTCAACTAATAAGATTGAGTTTTTAGTGACGATACCCATTAACATTAAAATACCGATAATAACAGGTAAGTCGATCATTGCACCGTACAAGACAAGAGCGATGATTGCACCACCGATGGAAAACGGCAGAGCCGCTAAAATGGTAATAGGCTGCATAAAATCTTTAAATAAGATGATTAAAATAGCGAATACCAATAATACACTGAATAGCATAGTGGTACTAAAACGGTTAAACATATCATTCATGTATTCGATATCGCCATCTTCAAGCGGTTCAACGCTTAAGGGTAATGCGTTATATTCGGGAAGAGCCTTCACATTTTCCAATGCTTCACCGAGTGTTAACCCTTCTAAGTTTCCTTCAATGACCATTTTTCGAGAACGGTTCACGCGATCAATTTGGGTAGGGCCATCACTAAAATCGATATTAGTAACGGATTTGATAGGAACACTCAGCTGAGTATTACTTCGAACATAAAGATTGTTTAAAACATTAAGATCATCTTTTTGGTAATCAGGAAGTATCACCTGCAACGCTAATTGTTTTTCCGGTAAATTAAATTTAGCACTTCTGGAATTAGATTCGCCCATACTTGCAACACGTAAGGTATTTGCAATTTCATCTGCGCTTACCGCCGTACGACCTAAATCATTCGTCGAGGGCGTAACGATTAATTCTTTACGTAATAGCGGTTTGACAACGCGCACATTATTGATCCCTTTCACTGTTGCAATGCTATCGCGTAATGTGTGCATAGCCGCCTCTAATTCTTCAGGGTCAGTACCTGTGAATGTCAGCGAAAATTCTTTATTCCCATCACTATTACTAAAGGTATAACGTACGTCAGGACTTTGTTGTAATAAATGAGCAATCGAGTTTTCAAATTGCTTTTGAGACATGGCGCGTTCATGTGGTTCAATTAAAGTAAGAATAAGCTGGCCTTTATGTTGAGCAATACCATCGGCATCATCACTGATCCCCGCAATAGTATAAATGGACTTAACTTCCTCTCTATCTCCGAGTAATTTCGCCAGATGACTGATCGCTTTATTTGTTTCTTCAACCGGTGTGCCTGGTGGTAATTCCACATCAATTTGGCTAACACTAATATCCCCCTCAGGCATAAATCCAGCGGGTAAATAGGCAATTGTTGAAACCGAGCCAATTAAAAATAATAACGCTAAAGACAAAGCAAGTTTACGATGCCGTAATGTCACTAATAAGAACCGTGTATATTTTAAGATCCACTTAGGGACGTTGTCTTTTTTAACAGGTTTTGAGGTCGGTAATAATAGATAAGCGGCCATGAGTGGCGTGACTAATCGAGCAACGAGTAATGAAGATAAAACGGCCGCAGAGACTGTAATTCCAAATGGCACAAAATATTTACCAACAAATCCCCCGATAAAACTGACCGGCAAGAAGACCGCGACAATAGTTAATGTTATTGCGACGATAGCGAATCCAATGGCATCGGAAGCTTTTAATGCCGCTAAGTAAGGACGTTCACCACGTTCAATATATTTTTGGATATTTTCAATCTCAACTATCGCATCATCGACTAGAATACCAATGACCAGTGTTAATGCTAATAATGTAATACTGTTCAGGCTGTAATCAAAAAGCGCTAATATAAAAAATGTTGGTAAAATCGACAATGGTAAGGCGATAGCTGCAACAAGTGTGGCTCGCCAGCTTTTCAAAAAGAAGAAAACGATAATGATGGTTAAGAATGCGCCTTCCAAAAGTGTTTGGATGGTTAAATGGTAGCTTGATTCCGTATATTTTACGGTTGAAGATACCAATTCAATGGCAACATCGGGATGTTTTTGTGTGAGTTCTGCAATAGCGCGATTGACCTCTTCGGCAACGATTGTATCACTGGATCCTTTAGCACGAAAAACGGCAAAACCAACAACATCTTTCCCATCTAACTGTGAGACTGTTTTGGTTGTTTTTTGCCCTAAATAAATCGTAGCGATGTCACCTAGCTTAACCCATTGCTGGTCACTAAGCGGGAGTTGGATATTTTTAATATCATCAATATTTTTTTTCTCACCTAAAACCCGAATAGTGTGTTGTAGGTCATTATATTTTGATGATCCGCCTGCTGAGTTTTGGTGAACATTTCGCAGTAATTCGTTAATGCTGATAATAGAAAGTTGTAATGCGGCTAATTTATTCGCATCAGGTTCCACTCTAATAATACTGTCGGCTCCCCCTAAACGGTTGACCTTTTGAACACCGGGGATCATGATCAGTTGTTTGCTGATAGTATCGTCAACAAACCAAGAGAGGTCTGCAATAGATTGCGTATCCGATGAAATGGCGTAACGCAATATGGCGCCACCCTCAACATCAACCCGATTAATTAATGGCTCATCGATAGTTTGGGGCAAATCACTTCTGATTTGTGCTATTTGCTCACGGATATCATTTGTTGCTATATAGGCATCAATATTTAAATCAAACTCAATGGTTGTCGTCGAAATACCCTCAGTAATCGTTGAATAGATATGACGAATACCGGGTATCCCTGATACAGCTTGTTCAATTTGTTTGGTCACTGCATTTTCTAATTCAGTGGGCGAGGAACCATCCTGAGTAACGGTTACCGTTACAATAGGGAAGCTAATAACAGGATTTGCAGTAACAGGTAAATGAATAAATGAAAATATACCTGCTATTGTTAATGCTAAAAAAATAACAATGGTAGGGATAGGGCGAGTAATTGCCCAAGAGGATAACTGCAATCTCATTTGATATCCTTTACAGGTATAACCTTATCATTTTCGGTCAGAAAAGCTTGAGCATTATTAACGACATTAATATCAGTAGGCAGTGGGCTTACTATTTCGACACGTCCTCCTTGTACTTGGCCTATGACGATTTTTTGCTGTTTAACGGTATTATTCTCGACAGTAAAAATGATCCTTTCACCGTTATCGATGGTTCTAATTGCACTATAAGGTAGGGTTAAAATGGGTTTTGCCGCTTTATTTATTATCGCCGTGCCCGACTCACCGAGTTGAATATTAGGGCGTTCATTTGTCATTGATATGCGTATTTTCCCTAGCTGTGAGATTGCATCTATTTTAGGAGATAAATAGCGTAACTTGCCTATAAATTGGTTGTTATCATTTGCTTTTAATGTTATCGATTCAATGGTTGATAGCCGTTTCAGTTCAGAAGAATGCGCGAATGCTTCAAATTCAATTTCATTATTTTCAATGATTTTAAAAAGCAGCTGATTATCCGTTAACATGCCACGTATTGCATGTCGCTCACTGATAACACCAGAAATGGGCGCAATGATTTTTGATTTTTCTTGCTGGCTTTGTTCTTTTAATAATTGTGCTTGCAGCTGGCGCAGTTCAGCACGACTGGCATTTAACATAGCTTGTTGTGCCACGGCTTCCGATTTCGCTTTTTCAAAATCATTGGCTGAAATAACCCCCTTGTGTGCAAGAGGTTTTAATCGAGATAACTCTTTTTGTGATTGTTCTGATAATGCTTTCTGTTGCTGAATATAAGCTGCCGCCTTTTCTGTTTCTGCTTGTAATTGCTCGACTGACGCATTTTGGAGTGGCGATTCTAGCGTCGCTAATAGCTGTCCTTTCTCTACCCATTGGCCTTCTTCGACAAAAACATCGATGACCATTTGTTGCTGTAATGGTGAGCCAATGGCAACTTCATTTTTTGCGATAAATTTACCGGGTAAGCTAATAACCTCTATGTGCTCTATTTTTTGTGGTTGAGTTACACTCAGGCGCATATTTTCAGCGCGAGAAGGTATCGATATGATGATAAGTATGGAAAAAAAACAAAAATAAAAAAAACGTGTCATAAATAAAGAAAGCCGATAGTGAATATGGGGCTTAATATAATCAGAGACATTATTTGTTACCATAAACCGGAGTTAAACCTTAATCTTCTGTTAAGGTTAGCTAAAAAATATTCATCATGAGTTTATGATAAGTCTGAAGGGAATACTCTAACTTGAAATAGATGAAGAGGTCACACTGAAAAGGCGGATGAACTTAGCCTAAACTGGAGTGGGGGGTATTACCATTTATAGCCAACACCAATCGTGTAATTGGTATTATTGGAGTCACCTTTATTGGCATTGATTTTTTCTCGAATGATATTCGCATTTAAGTTTAATCCATCTGTTAGGTAGTACATCATTCCTAAACGCGCATTAAAATCTAAGCTTACGTCGTGATTAAATCCTCGGCCGATATGCCCTTTAGTATAGACATTGATAGTTTTTGCAAATAGATTTTGATTAAAGTCCCAAGCCAGATTTCCTTGCATGTAATTTTCTTTACTGTTATCTCGATATGTCATACGTTGGTAACTAATAAGGCCAGTAAAGGAAAGGGCGCTTCTTTCATTATTCCAGACTTGCCAACCAGGACCTGTTCCTAGGCCACCTTTCGATTTAATATCTTCAATCCAGTCATGCTGATAGTTAACAGAATTACGCCAAAAGAAAGCAGGATTAATAAAATGGTCTAGTTCATAACCTAAATTGTAATAATAGGTGCTGACCGTATGATTATCTTTATTTCTTATCATGGCTGCTGTGACGCCATGACGCCATTTTTTGGAGGTAACTTGCATATTTGCATCAAGTGAATATTTTTCACTACGGGAAGCGCCTTTATTGTATGCTGCTCCCGCATTTACACCGCCCGTTATCTTAGTTTGTTTTGGGTGTTTTTCTTCGATTTTCTTACTCAAAACTAAGCGGTCGTTAATAGCCATTTTTTGCTGTTGATCACCATGAATTAATATGACGTGTTTTGTATCTGCTGCCTGTATTGCATCAATTTGCTGCCACTCAGAGGAAGCATTAGATTTTACAACAGCGGGGTTATCGATACTAAATGTTTTAATATCGTTAAGTTTTATTCTTAATTCTCCAGCATAGCTGGTCTTAATAAGCGCTTTATTATTATCAATAAGGCTGATATCACCAGAGAGTGAATCACCATTTTTTAAGTAGATATTATCAGCATAGCTATTCGCGGTAATTGAAATCAAAATTAAACCTGTAAAACACCGCATTAGACTAAACCCCATATCGTCCTAAATATATCAATTAGTTAACCCTAGTATTGATAGAAATATAAGGCAAGATCCTTTACGAATCTGTAGTTATGACGAGTTTAATTTACGCAAATATAGCGTTATTTAATGACGCCAATATTGGGTTAGTTAATATTACTTAGTTGAACCATCCATCGAATATTATTTGTTCAGAAAAGAAGATATCATCGCGTGAAATTGATATGAATGAGGTTCAGTTTATTGCGTTGGATGCTATATTATGAACTCCTACGCGATGACTGAGGTGTACATATGAAGATGTTAACGCTACAAGAGATGACTGATGCTCAACGCATGAGAGTAAGTACAAGGCTAGGTCAAGAAAGAAAAAAATTGGGGCGTGAATTAACCAATGCGGAGCACAGTAGGGTAAAGAACGAAATTGTCTCTGAAATATCAAAAGAGGTTGAATTGGCAGCTAAAAAGGCCAGAGCGCAGAAAAAGAAAGATAAATTAGTTGCCAGTGAGGAAACATACAGTTGGTCAACTCATAACCACCGTAGGGGTCTCCGTTAAAATATAGTTAATCAATGAGCTATATAGATAACAATTAATTCATTTGAAACTGGCAGAGCTATTAAATTGGCTCTGTCAGTATGTTTGTTGTAAAAATAACCCTTAATTTCCATGGGTTATCAGCCACTGTAAAACCTCTTGATAATTGCCACGGTACACAATTCTGTCTTGTTTTTGACTAAGCTGATAGTGATACATGGGGTCGTAGTATTCATTAAGTAATGGTACTAGCCAAATTAAGTGGGCATCGGTTTTACCACTTTTTTGTTGTTCGGCTAATGCAATATCCAGTGATGTTGTTAATTCTATGGTGCGTTGCGAACCTAAACGGCGATGAATTGCTGATAGGCCATGGTGCAGATATTCACTGTAGGCTATCCACCCTTGTTCTTCACCATAAGCGGTTAAAAACGCATGCGTCATCCGGTCAAAATATTCTTCTTTTAGTCGCTGTAAACGTAATTCAAAAGGGTCTTCAACAACCACAATAGCTGCATTTGCCATTTGCGCGCGTAGCGCCTCCGGTAGACTATTTGCGCCAATGGTGCGACCTTCATCTTCCAGTATCCAGCGTGTATGTTGTTGAGATTTTTTGAGCATTTCCACTGCTAGATGATTTTCGAATGTGGCTTGTGGGTATTGTTGTTGCAATGTTCTGCCGAAAGAGGAACCTCGGTGATGAGCGATCCCTTCAAGGTCAATACCATTAGGTAATTCATGTATCATCATCGTTTTACCGCTGCCAGTATATCCGCCTATCAAAATGATAGGGCGTTGAGCTAACTCTTTTGTTACCTCAATGGCAGCTTGTCTTAATGCTTTGTAGCCACCAATAATTAATGGGTACTCAATCCCTATCTCATGGAGCCATTGCTGAACGATATGTGAACGCATGCCCCCTCGAGCGCAACAGATATAGCCATGAGGATATTGTTGGCATGCTTTACGCCAAGCAGTAATTCGCTTGGCTCGAATTTCACCGTTGACTAATCGATGACCTAATTCTACTGCTTTTGCTGAGCCTTGTTGTTTATAGCATGTCCCAACAGCAGAACGTTCCGCATCATTCATTAAAGGGATATTGTGCGCGTTGGGCATTGACCCTTGCTGAAACTCAACAGGGGCGCGGACATCAATTAAAGGGGTGCCAGTAGTTAAAATTTGGCGGATATTTTGCGGTAATGCTGCTGATTCCATGGTGAAAACGGTTATTAATCCAAATTATAGGAGCGCCTACTATACTCCTATGTGGGCGTGAAGGCACGTCATGATCCTAACGGAATAATAACAGGATACTTCCATCGTGACGCTGTCACTTATTTCGTGATTCTGTCAATGATTCAGTTTGCTTACCTTTTATGATGATGTGTAAGATTTTTCAACTCTGTCAGCGACAGGTAACGGTTGATAAGTCACCGTTAGAGCATTTAATGCTGACAGAAAAAATGAATATCAATGAATTACATGTTGTTGCATTGCGCTTTTATGGCAAGAATACAATCTTCGATAGCTTTAGGATCAGAAATATCGAAGGGTTTTCCTGTTAAATAAGCATGCTGTGCTGCCGCAAGTATGCGTTGATGCGAAATATGATTCGTTCTATTCAATAACCAATCTACAGCTTCTGATTTAGATGCAATGTCGTGAGTCGATAACGTATAAAATATACGAGCGAGGGCAAGGATAATATTACATTCATCGCCTTGCCAATCATCCGAGCTATTCCATTGAGCCAATGTCGCTTTGATTGCCTGTGATAAATCCTCTAATGGAATAGGGGCAAATGTGTGGGCAGCATCTTCACCGAGTATTGCGATATTGTGTAACCTCACTTTGGTGAGGAGAATCGCGACATCGGGATCTATTTGTGGGGGTTCAAAGATCCCTGAGTTAATGTCCTCTCTTAACCATTCACCAAATTGTAGTTCGCGATGAGGAGGGTAGCGCCACTGTTTTACGGTTGCACTGAGTAAGATAGTGATTTCTAATGCACGTAACGTAGGATCACTTCCAGGCCAAGCCGATACCGTTAGAAGCTCTCTCATTAATCGTTTACGTTGCTGCTCCGTCAGTGGTGCATGAATGGTAACAAGCAAATCAATATCACTAAGGGGTTTTAGTCCCCCATGCAAAGTAGAGCCATAAAGGTGAATAGTATTGAGTGAATCACCAAGATGTTTCTCAATAAGTAAGCAGGCGGATTTCACTTGTTTCTGTATACTGCTGTCTATATGTTCAAAATTCATCAAAAACGTTTCTTTTTATCTCTTGTTATGCGAAATATTAATTACGCACTAAATCGACAGGATAAGAGTTGAATAAATAGCCATCAAAATTAGGATCTTCAACGTCAGATAATTCTAATAGCCGCCGTTTGACATTTTCGAGATGTTGCCACATGGCTTGTTTCGCCGCAATAGGGTCTTTTTTAACCATGGCAGCTAAAATGGCCTGATGATCTTTCATCCATTCTTGGCGGTAATTGATATCAGTAATTCGTGTATGTAATTTTAACCACATAGGATTATTATCTCGCCAAGCCCATGATTGTTTTAACAGTTCAACGAGTAAACTATTATGTGTTGCTTCAGCAATGGTGAGATGGAATTCGCGGTCGTTGTTTTCTGACTCTTCAGGATCCTGATTGTCATGATGCCGTTGTAATGCTTGACGAATATTGGCGATATCAACAGGGGTGACTTGCGTCGCAGCAAACTCAGCAATATTGCTTTCGAGTAGCTGCCTTGCCTGCAACAATTCAAATGGGCCTGCTGCATTCAGCGCGCAAGAGGCAGAGGTCGTGTTTTCTTTTTGATTAGGCAGAGCAATCAGATAAATACCGGAGCCTTTTCGCACTTCAATAAGGTTTTCAAGTTCTAGCATGATCAACGCTTCGCGAACAACAGCCCTAGAAACATTTAGCATCTCGGCTATTTCTCTTTCAGGGGGAAGCCTATCGCCGATGGCATAGCCCATATTCGTGATCATTTGCCGCAGTAAGTGGCCCACTTCTTGGTAAGGACGTTTAGTTTCAGTCGATGATGTCATGATAATGGCCATATCAATCTCCCGTCTTAGTTAAAGTAGTTTAGCACAAATTGGTTGACCAAATGTGATTATGGAAGCTACTCATAAAAAATGACAGCATATAAACTTAGACAATATATACCCTATGGATTCGGCTTATTTTAATAGAACGCATTGAGTAATAAATAATTAGTAAGGTGTTATATCATTTTGCTAATTCATTTAACGACTCTATTGGTTAACTTATACGTACTAATACTGTGATCAGGTTAACCAAATAAATTAAGGGAAATAGTCGAATAGTGATTTGTATGCCACTATGCTTTTCCAAATTGAACCAATAGACTTCCTAATTTTGTGCTTGCTAGCCCCCTAGGAACCCGTCATGAAAAATAAACTGGCGATGACTGACCCTGCTATTGTCTATCCTAACTGGACGACTGACCGTTTGACAACTCGTATGGTTCATCTCGGGTGTGGGGCATTTCATCGAGCACATCAAGCGCTTTATATGCATCTTGTTTTAGAAAAAACGCAGAGTGACTGGGGCTATTGTGAGGTCAATTTGATGTCTGTGCGTAATATCGCCATCATTGAAGCCCTCAAAGCTCAATCGATGCAATATGCTATTGTAGAAAAAGGACCCTCAACAACAGCATTGAAAGTCATAGGCTCGATGAAAGAAGCGATGCATCCGCTGATTGATGGCGTCGACGCTATCATTGAAAAGATGGCTTCGCCTGATATCAGTATTATTTCGTTAACAATAACAGAAAAAGGTTATTGTATTGACCCAGTAACAGGTCAACTGGATCTTAATAATGAATTGATAAAACAAGATATTACAACTCCAGATACCCCTCGCTCAGCAATAGGGTTTATAACCGCGGCCCTGAAACGACGTTTCGAACGTCAGCGCCCTCCATTTTCTGTGCTCTCTTGTGACAATGTTCGTGATAATGGTCATATGGTTCGTCGAGCCGTTATTGGGTTGGCATCTTTGCAAGATCGGAAACTCAGCGAATGGATTGAACAACATGTCACGTTTCCATGCACGGTGGTAGATCGAATTGTCCCTGCCGTTACGGAAGAAAGTACCAATGAAATGACTCAGTTACTTGGTAAAAACGATCGGTGTGCTGTGATTTGCGAGCCTTTTAAACAGTGGATAATTGAAGACAATTTTGTTCATGGACGTCCTGAATGGGAACTTGCTGGCGCTAAATTTGTGCGGAACGTGAAACCTTTTGAATTAATGAAATTACGTCTGCTCAATGGCAGCCACTCCTTTTTGGCTTATTTAGGTTATTTAGGCGGCTATACCTATATCGCGGATACGATGGATAATCCTGATTACCGCAATGCAGTACGAAAGCTGATGCTTAATGAGCAAGCAATGACGGTTACGGTATCGGAAGATATTGATTTTATCGCTTATACGGACAGTTTCATGGCCCGCTTCACAAATCGAGCGTTAAGGCATCAAACATGGCAAATCGCGATGGATGGTAGTCAAAAATTACCTCAACGCTTATTGGACTCAGTTTTATGGCATTTAGAGCATGGAACGGAACACTCTTGCTTAGTATTAGGCATAGCGGGATGGATGCGTTATATCAGTGGTATTGATGAGCAAGGTAATACTATAGATATACGAGACCCACTAAAAAAAACATTTGCGGCTATATATGCAAAACACGGTCTTTCCGTCGGGGTCGTTGAAGAGTTATTAGCCATTGAATCGATATTTGATAAACATTTAGCAAATAATCCCTCTTTTATTACAGCAGTGAAATTGGCGTATCAGAAGTTACTGGATGTTGGTGCACGACAAGCTGTGGCGACATTATAACGTTGGAGCTTCTTATGAAATCCTTCCTTTGCGAAAATTTTTTATTAAACAATAAAGTAGCGCAGAATTTATATCATGATTATGCTGCCAAAATGCCAATTTATGATTATCACTGCCATTTAAATCCTCAAGAAATAGCTGAAAATCGTCAATTTGATAACCTTGGGCAAATATGGTTAGAAGCTGACCATTATAAATGGCGAGCTATGCGCTCGGCGGGTATTCCAGAACGATTCATTACAGGTCGTGAAAGTAGCGACTATGAAAAGTATTTAGCTTGGGCCAAAACGGTTCCAATGACATTGGGTAACCCGCTTTATCATTGGACCCATCTTGAATTGCGTCGCCCATTTGGTATTACTGGAAAATTATTAAGTCCAACGACCGCGGATGACATTTGGCATGAAGCGAATGAACGGCTTTCTCAGCCAGCGTTTTCAACACTCGGGATTATGCAACAAATGCAGGTGCATATGGTTGGTACCACCGATGATCCCATTGATTCTTTGATATACCATCAGCAAATAGCTCAAGATAAAACAATTAATATAGAAGTCCGCCCTAGCTGGCGGCCAGATCGTGTATTTAAAATCGAGCAGGTTGGTTTTGCTGACTACATTGAACAATTAGGGGAGAGTGCGAATATTGCTATTTCGCGTTTTAGCGATTTACTTTTCGCTCTAGAACGACGATTGGAATATTTTGCATTTCATGGGTGTATCGCATCCGATCATGGTATTGATATTGTGCGTTATGCACCGATACCCGATGAAACGGTGCTTGATCGGATATTACAAGCTCGCTTGCAAGGAAAAATCCTGGATGAAATCGCGATTGCACAATTTTCTACCGCGATATTAGGATGGTTGGGAAAACAGTATGCTAAATACGGTTGGGTGATGCAATTGCATATTGGCGCGATGCGTAATAACAATCGCCGACAATTTACGTTACTGGGTTCTGACAGTGGATTTGACGCTATTGGTGATTTACCGATTGCCTATCCACTTTCCCGTCTTCTTGATGAGATGGATAAAACTAACGAACTCCCTCGTACCATTCTCTATTGTGCTAATCCACGCGATAACGACGTTTTGGCGGCATTAATCGGTAATTTTCAGGATGGTGAGGTTGCGGGCAAAATCCAATTTGGCTCCGCTTGGTGGTTTAATGACCAAAAAGAAGGAATGCAGAGGCAATTGGAGCAGTTATCTCAGTTAGGTTTGCTCAGCCTATTTATCGGAATGTTGACTGACTCACGGAGTTTTTTATCTTATACACGGCATGAATACTTCCGGCGTATCCTTTGTAATATGCTAGGGACTTTAGTGATGAACGGTGAAATGCCAGCAGAGGAAAAAATGATAGGTCAACTGGTTGAGAATATTTGTTTTTATAATGCTAAGCGTTATTTTTCAGCAATAACTCCCCTTAGTCAGTGAAATTCACGCAAGTTATCGTTGTTTGAGTCTTTTTAAGGTACTGTAATATTTTTTATATAGCTTATTTTGCCATATAATAACAAAAAGTAATTTGCTCTAGACCGAGCGGTCTATTACAGTAGAGATATGAACAGAAAGTCAGAACAGGATACACGAGAACACCTTTTGGTTACGGGAGAAAACCTTTGTCTTCAGCGAGGCTTTGTCGGCATGGGGTTAAATGAGCTGTTAAAAACCGCAGAGGTACCAAAAGGCTCGTTTTACCATTATTTCCGCTCGAAGGAAGCCTTTGGCGTGGCTATGTTAGAACGCTATTATGCGGTTTACCTCCAACGGCTAGAGGGGCACTTTGAGCATGGCACAGGGAATTATCGAGATCGCTTGTTGGCTTATTATGGAAAGGTGCTGGATAACACTTGTGCATTTAGTCATATAACAGGTTGTTTGACGGTCAAATTATCCGCTGAGGTATGTGACTTATCAGAGGATATGAACACAGCTATGGATAAAGGTGTCAGTCAAGTAGTGGCTATACTGGCACAAGCACTGGTTAATGGCCGAAATGAAAAGTCGTTGAGCTTCTCGGGTGAGCCATTGTCTGTCGCACAGGTACTTTATTCACTCTGGCTAGGTGCGAATTTACAAGCCAAAATTTCTCGAAGTCGCGCACCAATGGAAAGTGCTCTGGCTTATGTGGAAAAAATCATCACTACGCCTGATTGTTGATAGGCGTTTTTATTTACCTAACTACTAGTCGACCGGTCTAATCTGGAGATTTTATGTCACAGAAAAAATTATTCACAGCGCTTAAAGTGGGGTCGTTAACTGCTCCAAATCGTATTTTTATGGCCCCATTAACTCGCTTACGTAGCATTGAACCGGGGGATATTCCAACGGCTTTGATGGCTGAATATTATCGTCAACGTGCGACAGCTGGCTTAATTATCTCAGAAGCAACTCAAATCTCTGCTCAGGCAAAAGGCTATGCGGGCGCTCCCGGCTTACATAGTGCCGAACAAATTGAAGCATGGAAAAAAATTACCGCTACCGTTCATCGTGAAGGAGGGCGTATTGCCGTACAGCTATGGCATACAGGGAGAATTTCTCATACAAGCCTTCAACCTGAAGGCGCTGCACCAGTAGCACCCTCTGCTATCAATGCGGGAACCAGAACATCATTAAGAGATGAACATGGGCGAGCTATTCGAGTTGATACGTCTACACCGCGAGCATTAGAACTTGCTGAAATCCCCGGCATCGTTAATGATTTTCGTCAAGCTGTTGCTAATGCAAGGGAAGCGGGTTTTGACATGGTTGAACTGCATGCGGCACATGGTTATTTATTACATCAATTCTTATCACCATCAGCCAATCATCGCACCGACCAATATGGTGGAACAAGGGAGAACCGTGCGCGTTTTCTGCTAGAGGTCATTGATGCTGTTTGTGCAGAATGGAGTCCTGAACGCATTGGTATTCGTGTTTCTCCATTAGGTCGTTTTCAAAATACCGATAATGGGCCAAATGAAGTTGAAGATGCGTTATATCTTATTAACGAATTGAATAAACGACACATTGCTTATCTTCACATGTCTGAACCTGATTGGGCTGGAGGACAACCATACAGCTTAGATTTTCGCAAACAAGTTCGTGAGCGTTTCGAGGGAGTGATTATCGGTGCGGGGGCCTATACGGTTGAGAAAGCTGAAGATCTGATCGAGAAGGGATTGATTGATGCAGTTGCATTTGGACGTGATTTTATTGCTAATCCAGATTTAGTGACGCGTTTCCAGCATAAGGCGGCGTTAAATCCGCAACGTCCTGAAACCTTTTATGGAGGAGGAGCAGAAGGGTATACCGACTATCCTTTTCTTTAGATTTTAATTTTGGTAGCGGCGGATTATCGCCGCTTATCCTCTACGAGGATAGAAACAAAGCTAGTGTTTTTAGTGAGTAAAACTTATTAAGTTTACAATAAGACTTTTATTTAAAAATTGATGGTCGCTAAAGTATCATTAATTTATTTTTATCCCTCAAAATACCCTGCCATAATTTATTTTATACATCTAATTTAAATATTGACCTGAAAGTTTATCTCCGTAATATCTCTTACCATTAAGAGTCAATGATGTAAAAATCACACTGCTTATTATTTGAATAAAGCCTTTGCGCTATGGCTTATTTTTAACTGTGTATATCGGATAACACATTAATGGTCATACTCATTTTTTGGCTAATGCCAACAAGGTATTGCATTAATTTATAAGGAAAATGTTTAAACTTGCATATACGGCAAACTTAAAATAAAAGTTTTTTATGTGGTTTTTGAGCTATAGGCGCCTTTTCATTAGCAAATCGTCATTTTTATTTTTTTATGCTAACGGTGATCTATTGAACAATATATTACATAAGTGATTATCGAATAATAGTGATTTAAAAAGGTTAGCATAATGAACATCAATAAAGATAACGAACTGAGTGATAAAAACATTAGCAGTAATGATTGGGAAATAGAATGTGATAGCGCTTCACTTATTATGGCTAAAAACACGGAATTAGTTCTATTCGAAAATACGCAAAATTCTGACAAGACAACCACTCTCATTGCATCGTTTGTTGCATCCTGTAATCAACGAGGTGAAAAGCCATTAGATCAATGGCTGCATGATGAATTTCGTAAATATCCGGAGATCTGGGAAAATGATGAGGAAATACGAAACACGACACGAGATGTGATTGAATCTACAGATGCTTTTAATGTTTCACGTCATTCATTACAACGTCATCAAGAACAAGGGCGCAGCCGCGCATCTTGGTTGGCCAATGAAATTGAAAAAAATGCGGCGGTTAGTGGCTCAGTTGATGTAGGTCGATATGCGACTGATATTGATAGCGCTTTGGCAGATGCAACGGCTAATGCTCGTAAAATAGTGAGCACTTTAGGCGGTGAAATCAATGGCAACTATAATTTGGATGGCTTTATCGCTGAACAACACCATGTCGATACCTTTAATATCGATGCCACGGTGAAAGGAAGTCCTTATCGTGCACGAATGGTCAATTCTCATGACTTGAATTCAGTTGATATTGAAATTGTGGATGTCAACGGTAATGTGGTGGGGCAGTATCAATCGAAATATGGCTCAGATGCCAAATCAACCCATAGCCAATTTGAGCGTGGTGACTATTCCGGTCAACAGCGTTTAGTTCCAGAAGGCCAAGGGAACGATGTTCCTAATAGTACAGAAGTGATCGAGGCTGGTGGTGTCACCTCGACCCCTTTATCTAAAGAAAAAGCTAAGGCCCTTCAAAAACAAGCTCAGGCAGAAAGAGAAACGTATCAATATGAGTGGAAAGATACCAACCGCATTGATATTGCTAAAAAAATAGGTAAGCAAGCTCTGTTCGGTGCTTGTATTGCTGTTGGTATGCAGGGGGTAAGAATTCTCGCCCGTCGAGCTTGGAATCGACTGAATGGCCGCCAAAATCCAAGTGTTAACGACGATCTAAAGGAATTTTTTTCAAGTTCATTGCGCTCTACCACTGAGACAGCTGCACAGATTGCAGTATCTGGTGCTGTTGTCGTTGCGGTAAAAAATGGCTACCTAGGGGCACTATTACGCAATACGCCAGCAGGATTAATCACCAATATCGCTTGTATCGGCTTACAAAATGCGAAAGTTCTTTATAAATTAGGTAAAGGTGAATTAACTCAAAGTGAAGCGCTTGATGAAATTGGTAGCACGACAGTGACAGCTTCCATGGCAATTTTGGGCGCGACGAAAAGCGCGATGGTCGGCGTGAAGATGGGGACAGTTTTTGGTCCTATCGGCATGGCTGCGGGTGGTTTTATCGGTGGTGTGGCTGGAGGCATTGCGGGCAGTAAAGTGGGTGAAATCATCTATGATGCCGGTAAGGTCGTCGCAAAAAAAGCCATTGAAGTGGTGAGTAGCGTTGTAGAAAGTACAGGGCAAGCAATCAAATCCATCGGGCGTGGTATCAGCAACTTTGCATCTTCACTTTTTTCGCTGTGGTAAATACAATGAATCGATCTGAAATTAAAGAAAAGTTAATAACTTATTTATCTGTTGGATATCCAGGCTTATACATACAGTCAGGTGAAGAAGCTAGGGTTGATGCCTTATTACAAGAGGTTGCCTCAGAATTAGAGTTATATCCCAAAGAATGGAACCTTGGTTATGGTTGGGTTGATTTTTATCATAAACAGCCGCGCGATTGCCAAAATGAAAATATTGAACTAGCCAATGGTTTAATGACCTTACTTGATGATGACTTAACAGGTAAGCTATTCATTATTAAAGATGCTAAAAATGCTCTAGAAAACCATCCACTGGCAGTCGCTAGACTGAAACAATTATTAAACCGCATTCAACGTCATCACCGTGGTCATTCTGCGGTGATCCTCGTATCAGAAAGTCTATATATACCTGCTCAAATCGAAGCACAAATTACGCTCTTACCGCTAAAACTTCCTCATGGTGAAGAGATATCGAACCTAGTCGATATAGTGTGCCAACAAGTGAGTTTACGCACTCCTGAAGTGCTAAAACCGCGTTTATGTGCGGCTTGTAGTGGTTTAAGTCAGGAAGAAATTCGCCAAGCACTTGCTATGGTTCGCCAGAAACAAGAGCAACTTGACGAAGCAGGGCTGGCTCTCATTCAACATGAAAAAGAGCAAATCATCGCTAAAAGTGGTGTGCTTGAGATGATTAAAGTCAGTGAAAATGCTTCAGATATTGGTGGTCTTGAAAATCTTAAAAGTTGGCTTCATCGTCGCTCACAGATTTTCTGCCGTTTGGGAGAGGCTGTTACTGCAAAAATACAAACGCCAAAGGGGGTTTTGATAGCCGGTATGCCAGGTTGTGGTAAATCATTAACGGCTAAGGCCGCTGCAAGCTTATTTCAACTGCCATTATTACGTTTAGATATCGGTTCATTACTTGGTAAATATGTTGGTGAGAGTGAAAACAACATGCGCCGTGCATTAACCATGGCTGAATCTGTGAGTCCTTGTATTCTCTGGATAGATGAGTTGGAAAAAGCGTTTGTTGGTATGAACAATGGCAGTGGCTCAGAGGTTTCATCACGGCTTTTTGGTTATTTTCTGACATGGATGCAAGAAAAAACAGGTTCCGTGTTTGTCATTGCTACAGCAAATAATATTACGGTGTTGCCACCTGAATTATTACGTAAAGGGCGTTTTGATGAGGTCTTTTATGTCGGTTTTCCAAATGCCGCTGAACGGGGAGCAATTCTCGATATTCATCTTAAGGGAACGGGATTAACGCTTAAAGCTGAAGAGCGTAGCAAACTCGTTACTAAGTGTAGAGATTTTGCAGGTGCTGATATTCAAAATGCGGTGAACGAAGCCAAAGAATCCGTGTTTCTCGATAGCCGAGAATTAAACTTTAAAGAGTTAGAATTTGCTATTGAGCAAACTGTACCTTTAAGAGAAACACTGCGGGAGCAAGTTGCTAAATACGAAGAATTATTTGAAAAACTTAAGCTTAAACCGGCATCGACAATTGAAGGTCTCAGTGTTGCACAGATGCTAAGACTGGCGGATGACCCTAATGCTATTCGTCGTAAAAGTGTCGCAACTAATGAAGATTGCCCCGATGATTTATTAGAGAAGTTAGCTAATGATTCTGAACCAGAAATTAGGACAGCCGTATACGAAAATCCGAATTGCCCTGAACGGCTGTTGAGCATGCGAATTAATATAGGAGAAGGGCAAGCAGACTATGACCTAGATTTATTGCATTTAGCGTGTATTCACCCTCATGCTCCTCATGATTTATTGGCCTCACAATATCAACGTTTAAAACTCACAATGGAGCATAAAAAGCTTCTAGCGAGTAAAAGCACTCACAATTTATTGCTCGATTGCTTATTACAGGATGAAGATATCACTATTCGCCAATTAGTTGCTCGTAATGAAAATCTAAGTTCTGAACAACAGCTTTTATTAACTAAAGATAGAGAGGTTGAAGTACGTACCAGCCTAGTCCATAACAATAATTTATCGTTGAAGGCGCAATTGCAACTTGCTCGAGATACATGTTCAGATGTCCGCGAGGCTCTAGCTAAATTTGCTGAATTGACAGATGAAGTACAATTAATTCTTGCTCGAGATGAATCTTATGATGTTCGAGCAACATTAACTGAGTATTACGATGACCTAACTGAAGAGGCCCAGCTAATCTTAGCGCGAGATAGGGATATTGACATTCGTATCGAATTAGCAAGTCGTGATGGTGGGTCAAAATTATCTGATAAAACGAAGAAAATCCTAATCAAAGATCAGCCAAAGGTTCTTTTAGCTTTGGCTGATAACGAAAGTATTTCAGCTGAAACACAGTTAATTTTAGCGCAGCATACTGATGTTAAAGTGCGTAAAAAATTAGCTAACCACAATTCATTGTCACATGCCGCGGTACAAGCATTACTGCAAGATATAGAAGAAGTGCAGATTGAACTTGCGGGTAATTCTCATCTAGATACTTTACCGGATGAATTCCAATCAACACTGAGTCAAAGTCAATTCGAAGATGTTCGTCGAGCGTTAGCACGCAATCGAAAAATTAACATTGAAGCCCAAATATTACTGGCACAAGATCCTTGCGAACCAGTACGTAATGATTTAGCGATGAATAACAGTATCTCACAAGAGGTCGCTGAAATATTAGTTAAGGATGAAAGTGCAGAGGTCCGTGAAATATTAGTGAAATATGGCTATCGCTATCGTGAGATACCGCTTGTCATACAACAGCATGTGGCTGATGACGCTGAGCCTAGAGTGCGTAAAACACTCGCCGGTGCAATAAATTTACAGGATGAAATCCAGCAAATATTATTTGAACAGGATCCTGAAATATATGAAACACTCGCTAGGAATCCGTGTATTAGCCTAATAATACAGCAGCAACTTTTAGAAATAGACGATCCTGAGGTTCTGCTTTGTTTAGCCAGTAACCCATCCCTTGATAGTACGATACAAGCTTTATTATCTGAAAACAGTAATACAGAAGTACGAACTCGCCTTGCAGATAATTTTTCATTGACGCCTTCAGTTGCCGATAAGTTAATTGAAGATATTGAGGATGTGCAAAAAAGCCTAGCACATAACTTACAATTGAGTGAATCGCAGTATCTCCGACTATTCAAAAAAGGCTCAGAAGATGTGCGAGAAATATTAGCGTCAAACCCTAAAATAGGTGAAAGTCTGATGGAGCAAATATGTGATTGGCGGAAAGACTCAGACTCTTCATTGATGGGGAGAATGAATATATTTGGTTTAACCTCCAATACTATTTCTAAAAGTAAACTCGCTCTAGCCAGTAACAAGCAATTACCTGAGGCATTACAGCTCATTTTACTAAAACAAGGTGATGAGTTACTTGAATTAGCCAAAGTACTGGCGAAAAATACCGCTATATCTAAAATCGTACAGAAAGAGCTTGTAAATCATAAAAGTGCAAGTGTACGTGAAATTTTGGCTGCGAATAACAATATTTGTTATGACGTTAAGCTAAAATTAATGAGTGATACCGTTGCCTCAGTGAGAGCTGCGCTGACTAATAATTTATGGCTAGAAAGTGAAATACAGCGACAGTTAGCTCGGGATCCTTCACCTATAGTTCGTCAAGCTTTAGCTGGCTGCGATGATTTAGATAAATCCTCACAGATAATACTTGCCCAATCTCCAGAAAAAGACGTTCGCGCTACCTTACTCAAAGGCAAAAACAACATCATGTTTTACCTTAAACGAACGACTCAAGAGATGCTAGCGAGAGACAAAGAACCTGAAATTCGAGAGCTTTTGGCGGCATATGATCAATTAGATCCGGCGGCACAGCTAATATTAGCGAAAGACGATTTACTTAGCGTAAGAGTTGCGTTGGCTAAACGTGATGAAAGCTGGATGGGAACACCATTAAGTGAAGAAGTACAGCAAATACTCGCTCATGATTCACATTTTGATGTGCGCCTTGCGCTTGCTGGTTACACTCGTCTGCACTCGAATATTCAAGCACAATTAGCGGCAGAGACTAATGCTAGTATCAAAATAAAACTCATGGAAGAATCTAACTACGTAAATCAATTGTCATTAGACGCTCAGCAAGTACTCGTTCAAGATCCTGATAAGGAAATTAGGAAAAAATTAATAAGCACATTATTCGGTATATTTTCCATCACAAGTAGTGAAGATATTTATTTGACACTTGCTAAGGACCCTGATGAAGAAGTGCGAAACTGGATGATCTCAACGCTTTTAATGCCATATTGTCGAGCTAAATACAGCAATGCAGTCAGAAGGGCGCTATTTGATGATGCGAGTGAAGAAATAAAAAGAAAGTTAGAACAGGTTGAAAGTTGCAGAAAAGCTGATTCATAACCAGCCATTTATCATCTAGAGGTGAATTTATTTGCATGCCCTACATGACTACTGTCATTGATATTGACAAAGGATTACTTGAATAGGGTAAACTTGATGTAGTCAGTAGGGTAACATAGGAGATTGGTTATATTTATCGTCTGTTAATCATATGATTAATTTTCAGTCATAATAAATGATCATTATTTCCATCTGTCTTGAACCCAGTTACAGACCTCTTCCCATTCTTGACTTAAAAGGTAGTTATCAGTTTCTGTTAATATTAAGTTTATACTGTGCCAATCATCTAATTGAATATCTTTACTCAATGTGGGGTTAACTCTTTTAAAGTTATCTTTTAATAATTGGGAACCTTGTTTGGTAACAATTTCAGAAGAGGTGTCTAAGATCAATTGTAAAATTGAAAATGGCGCTATATTTTTTTGTCCTTTATGGATATGAGGTAGCAACCAAAAATTTGCCCCTACGTTGAGAGGATTACTCATTTCTATTAATGGTATTCCTGTGGCTTTATATCCGGTTCCTATTGATAGTACACAAAGCTCACTCAGGCTAGAGACTAACTGTTGTGAGATGATTTCACTGATGGCGATCGTGGTTGGATTATTCGCGAAAACGCCACCATCCACACAATAACCTAAATTATTTTCATCTATACGATAGGGTGGAAAATAAGTTGGTGCTGCTGCCGTGGCTAATGCAGCATCAATCATTTTGATATTTTTATAAATATTATCAACGCAATTAGATAAAATTACCGGTTCCCAGCCTTGTTTAGTCGTATTTAGTAACTGCGCAGTGTTAACGATAATGATTTTTTTTGATTCAGAGAGTTTTTTTTCACCAAAAAAGCGATTGAAAATTTTCTTCATTCCAACATGAGTATATTTACTGTGGAATAGACTTAGAATATTTTCAGGTATTAAACCCTCAGCAGAGAATTTATTATTCGGCATAAATATAATGGATGCATTATCAGTATAGCTCTCTATGATCTTGGAGATAGGGATCTCATTAGCAAGAGCAATAGCTAATATACCTCCAGTCGATGTGCCAATAAATGCATTAGTTTTATTGAGGATGTGGTATTTTTCATCTAGCTTTTTAATAATGACAGCAGAGATTAAGCCTCTAATGCCTCCACCATCAAAACTTATCATATTAAATGACATTTTTGACCTTTCTGCGTTATTTAAAAAAACTCTGATATTAAATTTTGTTTGATATCAGAGTTGAAGAAAAAATAAGTAAATTAATCAGTTATTATTGATTCCCTATAGTTTTTTATGGCTTTTTTATATTCATTAGATGCTAATTTAATACCATTGTAGTATGCTTTATAATTAACTCTAATGACTCCATTTATTTTATCACACAGCTCCTTACATTGTTGTATTACTGCCACTATATCTAAGATAGCTAAAAAAATATCAACCATGTTAAGTGTGATAGTGATAACTGTTGCAAATCTACCTATTGCATCCATGACTTCAAATGAACAGGGACTCACTTCCTCTGCGGGAATGCCGACTTCTTCTGACTGTTTTTTAATTGTGTTCATTGAAATTTTTAACTTATAAATCATGATAGAAAAACTTAAAGGAAGGATAATATTAAAAGCATATATCGCATCAGGTGGTATATTAATATTTTTAATAATATCTATACATCTTTTAACATCATCATCTGTTTTTTTGCTAAAGTTCAATTCATCTAACGCATTGTATACCTTATTAATTTCATCGCTATGGAAGAGTAGTCGCGCAGATTCTGCATATAACCGAAAGATTCTTGCATCTAATTTTTTTTCTTTTCTTTCTATCGCACCCATAAATTGAAATAAGTGACTTCTACAAATTCTTGCATCTAATCCAGCAGGTGCTTTTGCTGCGATTAATGTATTATTCTTTTTATAGTGAGTGATATAGTCATGAACATTACTGCCAATTTCATGCGAAATATTATTATCTGCATTTTTTAATCGTTCATTGAGTTCTTTCGCATGCTTTGAAATAACACCTTCTAAAATGACTCTAGATGCCTCAAGGTTTGCAAATACAGCCATACTTAAGCCTAATGACCAGATAGAAGCGATAGCAGCAGCGTCAGCAGTTATTCTAATACCATCATCAGCAGTGGTTTCAAGCTTCATATTACTCGCTAGATGATAAATATAATCGAATTCCTTATCTACGATATGGTCAGAATCAAAGTCACCTAGCATTAAGAATAGGTTATGTTCATTGATTAATATGTCTATATTCTCTTCACTTTCTGTTTCCCATGTGGATAGGTAATTCAAGTAAGTAATAAGATCGGTGCTGGCTCTTTTTTTTTTGATATTTTTCATAAAACGCTCCTGATATATAAGCAATAGTATCTAGTTAATGTTATTAAAATAATTCATAGTTAACTTTGGCTAATTTTAATTAATGGCAATCCCTCTTTCATGAGTGCGTTAATACACGTCAAATGGTTTTATGATTTATCTAATATCATACAAACGTTTAATTTAGTAAGGTGGTGTATTTAAAGGTTGATGTTTTTAATACGCTGTAGCGCAACAATCAAATGATAGATTTTTTACGGGTTTCTTAGAGAGTAAGGCAACCTAAAAAATAACAAATCAAACAATAAAAACATGGTAACTTTAATAAATCACATATTAGGTCAAAGAAATAAAAATAACAATATTAAATATCGTTCATTTATAGATTTGACATCCTTTTCAATTAGGAAGGTGCCTTGTTGTATTGTGTTGAATTCTTCTAGAACATCGATGTTAAGGGGGTTACCGTATACTTAATAAACTTTATTATTTATGTTGTAAAAATAAAATCAAAAGTTTGAAATACACTAGCAATATAAACATGTAAAATGAAAAATAAATTCAATAATAATTAAACAATCAAATGATTCTATTCAGGTGTTTAAATTCCTGCCAATTATACAACATAATGGAGTAATTCAATCTTGAGTAAGAAATAGGTGATTAATTAAAAAATCACCTTTAAGTATTCTTAAAAGTCAATATGCTTTGTCCTTTTCATTATACTGACCATTTCATCTTGGTATATTAAGTTTTGAGTTATGGACCAGCCCATCTTTTGATATAACTTCTGTTGATCTGGGGTGTATAGATATAAATCTTGGTCTGTTTTTTTCCAATAATCATCGGTGACATTTTGGATAAGCGCTGACGCAATTCCTTGCCCTCGATATGTGGGATGAGTGTAGATTTCACCGATCCACCATTGTGCGTCATCAATAAAGTCTATTTCTTTATCGATGATACTTGCCGTAGCCACTAACTGATTGTTTTGCCAAACACACCAAACCTCATTTAAATTTGTCGCTAATATACGAGCTTGTAATCGGTTAGTGATCGTTTCTGGGGTTGCCCATGGTGTGAATGCACGCCATTCTTGGTGTAACAATTCTGCCAAGACAGGGAGATGTAATTGAATATCGTTCTTATTTAATTGGCGAATGACTCTATGCATGACTTCCTCGTTAATATGGTCTTTACGCATGTATTTATAGCTCATCACGGAAATGGGCTATTGCTTAGTTACATTTTATTTTTTAGTGAAGTAAATAATTTTTCATAAATTGACCGCACAGTATCATTTTTCTTCTGGTTATAATCCATCATTGTATTAATCCCTTTTTTGGCTTGCATTTTACTGGCCGCGTAAGTTTTAACGTCATCAGGATGGGTGATCAGCCAATCACGGAATAATCGATGACGAAGATGTTCAGGGCAGTGGGGGGCAAAAACATGTAGGTTGACTTGCGGGTTATCTAAGTAAAGCATTCGGTGTTCATACCAAGAGGGTTCACGAATGGTATGCACATATCCCAAAGCAGTTAGCTGTGGAATATAACGGCTTTCATCGGTTGGATCTGCCACGATTAAATCAATATCAATGATTGGCTTAGCGGACAAGCCAGGCACTGCGGTTGAACCAACATGTTCAATATGCCGTGCGGTATCCCCCAATATCGCCATAATACGTTTTTTTTCTTGTATAAAGCATTCTGCCCATCTGGGATCATAATCGCTAACATCAATTTTCAATGCTCGTGGTTTTTCGAGTACCCATGGATTTTCATTTGGGTCGCCATCTTCAAAGGTCATCACCGCGGCAATTTCTTCTGGAGATAATGCATCTAAGGTTTTACTAAATGGATTCATTTTTCAACTCATCATTAATCGTATATGGGGCAAGTTAATGTCGCTAAATTAGTATCGGGAGCTTTGATAATTTTCATGGTCATGTCATATCAACCATCTATATTCCTACTCCGACGAGTAGTGAGTGATGCTTCATCTTTAAATCCTGACGAAGGGGGGATTCTCTGGTTTTTATATTATATTCAGAAACATACCGCAATAAATTTTTTAGGTAGGATCAATATTGATTGCTGTGTCATGTGCACAAGGATCCAGCTGCTTATCCCTGAGCTACGGAGTGACGTTATCAATGTATAGATAGGAAAGATAGACGGTATTTAGTTTAGGAATATATTCAAATAACTTACAAATTAGAAAAATTTTGATAAATGGAAAAACACCTGCTTTAGGTAAGATTGAGCGATAACGCATACAAGCAGAGATTTGTTTAGCTAGAAAAAGGTATTTATAAAAAGGGTGACTAACATGACAGATACTACATATCTGATTTGACGAATATGTTCATTGGCATTATATTACTCGAAGATAGAAAAGGAGTGAGTATGGAACCCTTACAGTTATTTAAAATACTGGCAGATCAAACTAGGTTAGACATTATCTTGTTACTAAAAGCCTCTGGTGAATTGTGTGTTTGTGATATCTATACTGCTTTGAATTTATCTCAGCCGAAAACATCTCGTCATCTGGCTATGTTAAGAGAATCTGGCTTATTACGGGATTCAAAGCATGGCAAATGGGTTCACTACCGCTTATCACCCGCATTATTGCCATGGATAAAAGATATCATTGACCTAACATATCTAGCAGAAAAACATCGAATATCAGAATTAGTTAATGCGCTAGAAAATAAAAATTCTGCTAGTCACTGTTCTTCATAAAAAATTTTTATCTTAACATATATGATAAATCGTATATGAAGGCGTGATCATGATAAATCATATTTGGGCCATTGGTCTCTCAACACTTTATTGTGATTCGAACTAAAAAGGCGAGTTAGCCTTTAGAAATTGAGGTTGTTATGTTTATTGCAGTATTCATTTTTGTTCTGACGATCACGTTGGTTATTTGGCAGCCTAAGGGGCTTAGCATCGGATGGAGTGCAACAATAGGGGCAATACTGGCACTCACTTTTGGTGTGATTAATTTTCAAGATATTCCGATTGTTTGGAATATTGTTTGGAACGCAACGGCCACTTTTATTGCCATCATTATGATTAGTTTGATTTTAGATGAAAGCGGTTTCTTTGAATGGGCTGCATTACATGTTGCTAAATGGGGGAATGGAAAAGGGCGGTTACTATTCAGTTATATCGTTTTGCTTGGTGCAATGGTGGCCGCTTTATTTGCCAATGATGGAGCAGCTTTAATTTTAACTCCCATCGTTATCGCTATGCTATTGGCGTTGGGGTTCAATAAAGGAACAACGTTAGCTTTTGTCATGGCGGCGGGGTTTATTGCAGATACAGCTAGCTTACCACTGATTGTCTCTAATTTAGTTAATATTGTTTCTGCCGATTTTTTCAATATTGGATTTTCTGAATATGCATCCATTATGGTTTTTGTCGACATTGCATCGATCATTGCAACATTAGTGATATTACACTGGCTTTATCGCAAAGATATTCCACAGCAGTATGATGTAACAAAGCTCAGTAAACCAACCTTAGCGATTAAAGATCTAAAAACATTCAAGGCAGGTTGCTTTGTATTGGTACTGTTATTGATAGGTTTTTTTGTATTAGAACCTTTAGGTCTTCCAATAAGTGCTATTGCTGCGATAGGGGCGTTAATTCTCTGGGTTATTGCTTCTAAAGGTCGCGTGATCAATACCCGACAAGTATTACAGGGTGCGCCATGGCAGATAGTGATTTTCTCACTGGGTATGTATTTGGTTGTCTATGGTTTAAAAAATGCAGGATTAACCACTTATCTTTCAAACATATTAAGCTATCTTGCTGATGGCGGTTTATGGAGCGCAACAATAGGCACTGGATTTATCACTGCTTTCTTATCATCAATTATGAATAATATGCCAACTGTATTGATCGGTGCGTTGTCAATTGAGGGCAGCAGTGCTACTGGGCTGATCAAGGAAGCGATGGTATATGCGAATATTATTGGTGCTGATTTGGGGCCTAAAATTACGCCGATTGGAAGTTTGGCGACTTTACTTTGGCTACATGTATTATCGCAAAAAAATATGACTATTACATGGGGATATTATTTTAAAGTCGGTATTATTATGACCATTCCTGTGCTGACAGTAACATTGATTGCTTTAGCACTCAGACTATCTATTTAAGTGAATGTGGCATTGCGTTGAACGCCGCCAAAAAGCGCAATGTTATCCTATCTGATAAACGTTGGCTTTGTTGGAATAATTTATTGATGTGCTGACACTCAAAATCATGTCTATACCGCTATTCCTGAAGCCAATTTTTGACGGTAAATAATTTATTTAGGGTAGGTACTGTCACATAAATCAATAAATTCATCTGTAAATAAATTTATTTACGTTAATGAAAATTTTTTATAGTTAAGTAATTATTCATAGGATAGGTTAACAATGCATAGAAATTTACCTATACTGAACTTGTTACATAAATATCGATACATAAGGAGAACATATGAAAAAAGTTACATTGTTTGCTGTTATTCTAAGCTCTCTTGTCGCCTTTACTGTAACAGGCTGCTCTTCAAACCAAGCAATAAAAACCACGGATGGACGTACTATTATCACCGATGGTAAACCTCAGGTTGATAATGATACCGGATTGGTTTCTTATAAAGATGCTCAAACAGGAAAAAATGAGCAAATTAACCGCAATGAGATCACCAATATGAGTGAACTTGAAAATTAATGACTAAACTAAAATATTTAGTAGTGACATTTTCATAATGCCGATGCGGCTATATTCCTTTCAAGAAATAAAATGTTTTCTTGAAAGGAATTTTTCGATGTGATTTGGTTATAAAAAAGCAAATTAATGATCAATTAATGTTCATCAAGCAGATGTGAAACTGAGTTTAACCGCCTTAACCAAGTCGTCAGTATTATTATCAATAAGTATTTGCTGTATTCATCTTATTATCAATACATATCATCCTGAAGATGAAAACACTATCTTCAATCATGCAAGTTTAGTTTCTTACGATAATCACTCCATAAACAATATTGTGAACAAACTCAAATAATATGATATTAATGCCTTAAATCAGTATTAACTACTAATTGCTAACACCTTATCTTACTGTAAATGCTTTCGATACATTACATTGTTACAAAATGGAATAATAACACTACTTCACTATGTTGGGTTTTAAATTTAAGGATACGAATTGAGTATTTACACATCTTTTTATACTTATAGTATATATTCTTACATTTGGCAGTAAAAAAATTTTAGTTAAATTAAAAAAATATTTAAGTAATAGGCTATTATATTTATATGTTAGTAACTACATGTAAACATATATTTCAATAAAACAATAATAATTGTTAAGAAAAATCTGTTTTTAATTCAATATTCAACCTTAATTAGGGGGTTGATGAGTTTCAATTTTTAATATGTATTATGTGTTGTTTTTTTGTTTGATGTTAATTTTTTATTTCAAATCAATTTTCAAATTATTATTTGAAATGTAAAAATATCTTTTTATTCATAGAGTTATTGTTTTCTGGCAATGATGTGCATAATATGAGTAAGTTAAATAGGTGTTAAATCGCAGCTAAGAACAACAGGGTGTTTTACTTTCATTTTTAATGAAGAATATTTAATCATTGACTTATTAAAAATAAAAGCCAATTACATTTGCTTACTCACTGCATGAATACCCCCTCTAGAAAAAAATTTTTTTTGGATTAGAATCTCCGTCAATCCCGTCAATTGAGTAATTTAAGTTTTTTCAGCTAATAAGAAGAGCTTTGCTTGATTGGAATCTCTAGCGATTCTGTTAGTTGAGTTATTTAAGTTTTTTAACCAATTAAACGCGGATGCAAATAGGGAAACATAATGGAAATGTGTATGGAAACATGGAAGTGTATACGGAAAAATGAATTTAGAGTTTATAAATAAACTTATTTAAGAAGAAAACTGGAAAAGAATCGATTAGCCCATTCATGAAGTTGAAATCAATTCATTTCTATTTAAGTCCTGCGATTAAAAGGGTGTTGTAATCGTAGGGTAAATATTAACTTACACCCAATTATTAATAAAAATTTAAGGTCTTATTATGTTTAATCAAAAAAATATGATTGCTCTATGTGTTGCTGCTGGTTTAGGATTTACTGGTGCTGCTTCTGCAGTTCAAAACGCTCAAGTAAATGTTTCAGGTCAAATCGCAGCGGCAACCTGTGATTTAAGCGTTAGCAATCCTAATATTGACTTAGGTACTCACATTTCTGCTGATATTCAAGCGGCTGGTGATATTGCTGCAAGCGCAAAAGACTTCACTCTACAATTAACTAATTGTAGCAAAGACCAAACAGGTGCATCAGTGCAATTATTCGCTAAAGGAACTGCACTAGACGCGAATGGTGATTACTTCAACAACACTGCAAATGCAACTGTTGGTGTTAAATTAACTGCTGATGCTAAGCCAGTTAAACCTAACACAAGTGTTGATTTAACTTCTGTGACTGGTTTAGCTCAAGGTTCTTCTGCTTCAATCGCAATGAACGTTGGCTTATATTCAACAGTAGGAACACCTGCTTCACAACGCATTGATGCTCCAATTACATTCTCTGTAAGCTACGAATAATAATTATTTAAATGAGATGGCAGAAAATGGCCATCTCATTTATTACTTGTTACTTAATAGAATGACTATTGGAGATAAATTATGAATTTGATGTCAACTATCAGATACTCAATAATTGGAATGATGATATTTGGTCTTGAAATTACAGGACTATCAGCTGCTGGGGTAGGCCTTAATACTACTCGAATTGTTTTTCCACAAAATAGCCAATCTATTCCGGTAACTGTTCGCAATAGTACAGAGAACGAAGAATATCTGGTTCAGGTATATTTAACGAAAACACCTAGTGATTCTACCCAAGAGACAGTATTTGATATTCTTCCTCCTATGCTCTATTTAAAGCCGGGACAACAGCGAGATGTTCGTATTACCGAAACTTCTAGCTCAATGAATTTACCAAAAGATCGTGAATCCATTTATTACTTACATGCAAGAGCAATCGCACGCAGTGAAAAAAATGCAGAGTTAAATGTTTCAAATATGAAAGGCGATGTAAAAATTGCAATAGAAAATGTGATTAAAGTTTTTTATCGCCCAGCTGGGTTAGTTCAAACTTCTGATAAAGCGCAAGAAAGTCTAACGTTTTCAGCGGTTCAAGGCGGTGTGCAAGTCACAAACAACTCTCCCTATTATATTACATTAGCATCATTAAAAGTGGGCAATAAGCAGATAGATATTTCCGCTAAAAAGAACAACACGATGGTGGCGCCTTTTAGCAATATCATTTATCCGACAACGGTGAATACAGGCCCAACCACTTGGGTAACTATTAATGATTTAGGGGGCTATGTTGAACATACGAAACCATAAATTATCGACCTTAGTCGCCTGTTTATTAATGGCTTCTACAATGCAATCTTTTGCAGGGAATAAATTAGAAATACTTGCAGATATACATAGTATAGGTGAATGTGACATTGAAGTAACGCCATCAAATATCGAAATGACTCGTCGTCCTGTTATTGCAGATTTTAGATTAAATGATGCTGTCGATATTACGCCAATTAAACTTTCATACCAATGCCGCGATTATGAAACAACGGTGATGCCGGAAGTAATGGTAACAGGTGATGTATCAAATGATCCTAATCTATTTTTAACAGCGGACCCTGCTGGAGCAAAAGGGGTTGGTTTTATGCTGAAAAATGGTGAAGTGTCAGAGTTGGTAGGGTTCTATTCTAAGGGAAAAACCTTAAAAAATAATGAAAGTTTTTATTTACCTGCTGGTAGTACAACAGGTTCTTTACCAATGACAATCGGATTTGTACGTCAATCAAACAATAGCACCGTTACAGCGGGTTCTGCAAAAGCATCAATTTTATTAACCGTTGTAATGCCATAATTTAGAAAAGAGGGTATGAATGTGCTTCGGTTAATTTTATCTTTTGTAACGATTGTATTTTGTCAATCAGTATTAGCACAAATGAATAGTGTTAATGTAGATTTTGAAGTCTCTTTTTATAAAAAGACTTGTGAAGTTGATGTTTCAGAAGCAGTGATTGATTACAAAAAAGTTTCTCCAATTGATATTGTTAAAAATGATTCAGGTGAAACCACAAAGTTAAATCGAGATATAACTTTGAAGCTAGCAAGATGTGCAAATGTTAGCGATTTATCTAAAAGCAAAATTTTTGTATCTGGACAGACAGAAATTTTTAATGGAAAACCTTTATTTAAAGAAAGTGGAACTTCAAAAGGTGTCGGTATTAAGTTATTAGTTGATGACATTGCAAAAACAGATGGTGATGTTCTTTTCCAACTTAATTCTAGTAATGCTATCGGTGATACCTTTACAGTGACGACCGCATTATCTTGCGGTGAATGTAACAATACGAGTCAAATAGCAAAAGGTAGTTTTAAAGCGTCAATGATATTCACCGTATTCACTGACTAGCTAATCTCTAGGGTATCTAATATGCGTAGAATCATATTTTCATTATTTTGTTTGGTTGGTACTTTAACTTTATTACCAGAGTTATCTTCTAATGCTTATGCTGGGCTACTCTTAGAACAAACAAGAATCATTTGGAATGGTGATTCAACGCAAGAATCCATTACCTTAAAAAACGATAGTGACAGTGTATATTTAGTGCAATCAGGGGTGTTTGATACGCCTATTGGACAGAAAGAATCAGGCGTATTTTTAGTTACGCCACCACTATATCGATTGAATCCAAATAGTCAGCAGGCAATGAAAATTTTGCCTGAAGAAAAATTAACTCAACTGCCTAAAGATAAAGAATCCTTATTTTATTTTAGTGTTATTGGTATACCCGGTGTTACACCTAACAATAATGAAGAACAAGTGGCAAGGTTATCGATAGGTACACGTTTAGTGATAAAGCTATTTTATCGCCCCAATGGATTAACGCAATCAAGTGAAGATGCGATTAAAGGGCTACAGTTTTATTTACATAAAAAGAATGTATGTATAGAAAATCCGTCACCATACCATATAACGTTAAGCTTTCTAAAAATAAATAATAAACAGTACCCGCAAATATCTGGAGTAATAATTCCACCCAGAAGCAGATACTTAGTAAACAATACTGATGAAGTAAATCACTCAAGCAAAATAGTATGGAAAGCAGTTAATGATTATGGTGGTGATAGTGAAGATAACACGGCTTCACTAATATTAGGCGAGAGGAAAACATGTCAATAGTTAAAAAAATCATTATTTTAATTGTTTCATTTGTTTATTATATGGGGTCTTCTTTCGCAAATATAGATATCACGGATGGTTTGTTATTTTCACCTGAACGTATAATTTATAAAGAATCGGAAAAAAAAGGTGTTTCAACCATGTTAGAGAATGCGAATAACGAGGCAATACTCGTCCAGTCTCAAATCATTGCTGCAAATGAAAAAACGTTGAAACCACTGATTAATAAAGAATCAGATATTTTTTTAATCACACCACCATTACATCGTTTAGATAGTGGTGTTCGCTATAGTTGGAAAATACAACGGGTTGCTGATGGTAATTTAGCAAAAGATAGAGAAAGTGTATTTTATGTTTCATTAAAAACTATTCCCGAAGTATCAGATAAGAACACCTCGGAGTTTATTATTACTCCGACACTCTATTTTAAAATGCTGTATCGACCTAAAGCAATTGAAGAATTACGGATTGACAAGGAAGTGGACAAAATGCGTTTTTCTATAAATAAAAATAAACTGATGATCAAAAACCCGTCAGCTCTTTCAATAACATTAACTTCATTAACTATTGGTTCATATAAAGTACCAATGAAATTAATCGATGACAGTTTTCCTCCGTTTAGTGAAAACCAAATTGAACTACCTCAATCTGTTTCTGGAGAGGTGACTTGGCAAGCTTTAAATGAATATGGATTAATAACAAAACTGAGCATTGGCGTATTGGATGAGAGTATATTATGAATAACAGAATATTTATCTTAAAACCTATCTCAATAGCGCTTATGTTTTGTCTGTTTGGTGGTGTCACAAATGCTGAACCTTATTTTGATCCTTCCCTTTTAAACCTGCCGGCAGGAACAGATAAAGATAGTATCGATTTATCTGTATTTGCACGTTCTGATACAGTAGCTCCTGGCCGTTATATGGTTACTATGAAAATAAATAAAGAAGAGATAGGCCAGAAGGAAATTTATTTCATACAAGATGAGGAAGGTAACATTGTGCCTGAATTTACGCCTGCGATGTTAGAAGAGTTCGGCGTAAATATTCAAGGTAATCCTGTATTGAAAGGAATGCCTGCGACTCACAAAATTACCTCTCTATCATCGGTAATAGAAAATGCACAAGTTCAATTCGATGTTTCAAAATTAACACTAAATTTAAATATCCCGCAAATCTCTATGAACCAGAAGGCTAGAGGTGCTGTACCGATAGAGCTTCTTGACCAAGGTTTACCTGGCTTGGTATTAAACTATCAAGTTAGTGGGAGCCGACAAGAATTTACGGGTGGAATTGGCGGTAAAACAAAAAATAACTCTATTTTTGCCAACATTACAGGCGGATTAAATCTTGGTGCGTGGCGTTTACGTTCCCAATATTTTTACATTGAAAATGAAAATAAATTTGATGGTCAGACCGCACGTAATCGTCAAAGCGATTTTAATAATACAACCGTTTCAAGGGATATTCAGCACTTAAATTCTGAAATTGTAATGGGTGAAACGAGCACACTCAATGATGTACTTGACAGTGTTCCAGTCAAAGGGGTTCGTTTATTATCCAATGAGCAGATGTTAGCACGAGGTGATAGGGGATTTGCGCCACAAATTAGAGGTGTTGCATCATCTAATTCCCGCATCACGATAAGCCAAAATGGTAATACCATATACCAAACGTACGTTGCACCAGGACCCTTTGTGATTAATGACCTTTATCCAACAGGTACAGCAGGGGACTTGGAGGTTTCAATTCATGAGGAAGATGGTTCTGTCCGAGTATTCACTCAAGCATTCTCATCATTGCCCGTAATGCAACGAGCTGGAACATTTAAATATGAAGTTACAGCAGGTCAATACAATGGTGGCATAACCGATGGTAATAAAAAAAGTAATTTCTTGATGGGGACACTCATATACGGATTACCAAAAGCGGTCACACTCTATACTGGTTTTTTAGGGGCTAATCATTACTGGACAGGTATTGTTGGTACAGGTTTCTCATTAGGCTCATTTGGTGCTATGTCAATCGATGCGACCCATGCCTATGCCACAATCAGAGATGAAAATAAGCAAGGCCAATCTTTCAGACTTCGTTACTCAAAGAACTTATCTGATTTTGGTACATCTATTGACTTGACCGCGTTGAGGTACTCAACAAAAGACTACTATAGTTTTCAGACTTTAACCATGCAGGTTATCGTTTGAAAGATAATGTTGCCCCGTGGTTGAACGGGCGTCAACGTAGTAGCTTTCAATCTTATATAAACCAATCTCTTGGTAAATGGGGTTCAATTTATTTTAGAGGTATGCGGAGTGATTATTGGGGACGTAAAGATACGATAACGACCTTAGGGGTTGGTTATAGCGGTTTCTATAAAGGTTTATCTTATGGTATCGATTACAGTATTAGCCGTACACAAGGCGATGGAAACTGGCCTGAAAACCGCCAAGTTAGCTTCAACGTTAGCGTACCATTTAGTCTGTTTTCACATAACAAAGATATTGAAAATATCTACAGTAGCTTCCAAATAAGTCACGATAATACAGGTAGAACCTATCAACAGTTGGGTATTAATGGCCAGTTATTAGACAATAAATTGACTTATCAGTTAAGTGAAAGTGGCGATAACCGTGACCAGAAATTATCCAGCTCTATCAATATTGGTTATCAAGGAAGTAAAGGTTATGCGGGTGTTGGTTACAGTTATGGCCGTGAAAACCAACTTACTTATGTGAATGGAAATGGTGCTGCCGTCATTCACCCTGGTGGGGTTACATTGGGTCAGTTCATTGGTAATTCTGCTGCTGTAGTGTATGCGCCAGATGCTGCGGGAACAAGTATCAATAATGGGATGGCCGTTATTGACTCTCGGGGTTACGCTATTGTGCCTAATATGATGGAATACAGCCAAAATATTATTAATCTAGATATTAATACATTACCAACAGATGTTGAAAGTAAAGAAACATCCGTTAATGTCTATCCAACAAAAGGCGCTTTAGTTCAAACTCAGTTTAATACCTTGAAAGGGTATCAGGCAATGCTCACCTTAACGGGTCCAAAAACTATTCCAATGGGGGCTGTAGCATCACTTCAACAATCAGAACAAGATAGTTCTAGTTTAATATCAGGAATTGTTGGTGAAAATGGTCGTGTATATATAAGCGGGTTACCTGAAAAAGGGACATTATCAGTAGTATGGGGAAGAGCAAACTCTGAGCAATGTCAAGTTCCATTTGATATGAGTCAATCAACTGAAAACACCTACTCGTCGCTGCGTAATTTAACTGTTACATGCCAATAACTAGTTTGAGTAATATGATGAAAAAAATTTTATTCGCAATTATTTTGACAAGTATAACAATGTCATCATTAGCCGCAAACGTTAAGGTGTTCAATGGGCGTGGCTTAGTTGGAGTGTTTGGGAATTACACTGCAAAAAACAAAATGGTAACATACGGTAACGTTGGAGAATCTTATTTCTATGTTACATTAACCAATACTTTCAATGATTCATATAACCGTTGCTATCAACCCGCTCTAATGCAAATTGATGGTATTTACGGAATACCAATTAGTAATGAACTAATGCTAGTGCCTGAGTTTATTTTTACAGATGAGCGAAGAAAGGGATTAGTTTATCCTCGGCCTGCCCCATTCGATATAGTAACAGGGCATTTCAATGGCTGGGGTTCAGGTACAAATCAATTTCCATGGTACCGGAATTGTATTTTTGAACCTTATCAAACAACGCCAGAAACTGTTATCGAACATGAGGTTTTCCTAACAGGTCGCTTGCTAGTATATGGAACTGGGAATCAAAAAAGTGGTACGTATTATTTAAAAGATAATATAGGCACCTCGATCAAAGACTGGCGTAATATTAATGAAGGGTCATGGGTAAAATTAGTAGATAAAGCGGATCCCATCAATGTCACTGTTTCTGGGCTAACATGCAGCTTGCAGACCCCGAATAAAATTAATTTTGGTATTCAAGATTCGAATGCAGCAGCAGGTACCCTATTAGCATCTGTTCAACGTCCGATAGCCATAAGTTGTAGTCAATTTAAGGATCAAGTTGATGCATATATTGGAATATCTGCTAACGTTAAACCCGAGTACTATTCAGGGAATAATTACGACGTTAATTTAATTAATTCAAGTAATCGAGCTGCTGCGTATGTAAAATTATTTGTGCACCACAACGGTTCTAAATTACCGATACGTTTAGACCAGACTATGGTCGAGCTTGGTCGTATTAAAGCAAATGAAAACAATATCAATATAACGAAAACGCTTGAATATGAGTTATATTCAAAGGGGGCAAGGATAACCGGTTTAGCACGTGGTTCCGTAGAACTTTCGGTTATTATGCGTTAAGTTTATCGTAAGATTGATTTTAAACTAGGCATTTTAAAATTAGCGATAGCTCACCAATAACCATGACAGTAGATTTAATACTGTGATTGACTCTAAAAAAGGGACTGAATATTGAGATAAAATCCTAATGGTAGTTTTTCATAATTTAACCATACGGGCTACCGTCTAAAAGATAATTTTGCATTGTGGTTAAGCGGATATCAATACAGTCGTTTTTTATCTTATATAAATCGAACATTTGGCAAATAAGATTTAATTTATTTTAAAAGATTATTTTGAATGTAAGGATACGATAACAACCTTAGGAGTTGGTTATAGCGGTTTCTATTTTTTAGGTAATATGATGAAAAAGATTTTATTCGCAATAGTTTTGACAAGTATAACGTTACCAACATTAGCTGCGGACGTTAAGGTATTTAATGGGCGAGGTTTAGTCGGGGTATTTGGTTATTATTGGAAAACTAACCGTATGACTACACATGCTAATGTTGGTGATGTATATCAGTATGTTACTTTAACTAATCATTTTAATGGATACTATAACCAATGCTATCAACGTATTATGATGGAAGTCGATGGCATATGGGGAATACCGATTAGTAATGACTTAATGCTAGTCCCTGAGTTTACTTATACGGATAAACGAACAAAAATGACTTATCCATTCCTACCCATAGATACTGTAACAGGGCACTTTAATGGCTGGGGTTCTGGTACCAACCAATATCCATATACCTCAGCATGTATTTTTGAACCTTACCAATCAACCCCCGAAATGAGTTTAACTCATAATGTAACAATCACGGGGCGTTTGCTTGTTTATGGAACTGGAAATCAAAAAAGTGGTACATACTTTTTAAAAGATAATATAGGAACTTCAATTAAAGACTGGCGTAATTTAAATGAAGGGGCATGGGTAGTATTAGTTTCTAAAACTGAGCCAATAAATATCACGGTTTCTGGACTAACATGTAATTTACAGACTGCGAATAAAATTAATTTTGGTATTCAAGACTCAGCTGCGGCTGAAGGTACTTTATTAGCTTCTGTTCAACGTCCTATGACGATAAATTGTAGCCAATTTAAAGATCAAGTTGATGCCTATATCGGAATTTCAGCTAACGTTAAACCAGAGTTTTATTCTGGTAATGCTTTTGATGTTAATTTAAACAACGCAAGTCGTAGAGCTGCCGCATATGTGAAATTATTTGTACACCATAACGGTTCTAAATTACCGATACGTTTAGATCAGACGATGGTCGAGCTTGGACGTATTAACGCAAATGAAAACAATATCAATATGACGAAAACGCTTGAATATGAGTTATATTCAAAGGGGGCAGGGATAACCGGCGTAGCACGTGGTTCCGTGGAACTTTCCGTTATTATGCGTTAAGCGGTATCACTACAGGCAGTGAAGGATTACGCAAGCGAATATGTGGAACAAATCATACTGGCTGTAGTGGACGTAAATAACAATGTCGCGGGTGAAGAGTGGCTCACGTTCGTTAGGCTTCACACTCCATTGTGATAACTAGCCCGATAAATTTTATTTTTACTTAACGTTGATGGTATTAATTATAAAGTTGTTGTGAGTGATAGTAAAAGTATTCCAAGTGTCTCTACGAGCAATGGCCAAACTAATTACAATCATGCCGAGCAGAAATTGTTTAGTGATATAAATGATAATTACAAAGGTAAAAACGCCGAAATTGCGATTGCGGTAGAGAATACATCCCAAAAGGTGCCCGGTATGTGTGATGGTTGCCAGCAAACTAGCTTATCGAGTGTTTTTGTTGAGCCTGAATTTCGAGGGTTAGGTATAGCTGAAAAACTATTACAGTCAGTGAAAAATTATGCGATTAAGCATGTTGAACAAATCATGCTGAGCGTAGTAGATGGAAATGTCGCCGCTATCAAGCTCTATGAAAAACAGGGTTTCAAAATCTACGGTGTGGAACCTCGTGCACTGAAAGAGGGCACGGAATATCGGGATGAAATTCTGATGGCGTTAATTCTTCGCTAAACCGTTCAATATCATCCTGAGTTTATTGAATAAGGGTAAAAGCACCGGCGCAATCCTTAAGTGCAATAATTTCTGGAACAGTTGTAACGGATAGTCTTGATGATGAAATAGAAGAGCTTACGAAATGGGCAATTCGTTAAATAATGAAGAACGTCTTTATGTGACGTTGTCACTTATTTTTGTTGATAACGCTATAGACTACGATTATATAGCTTACATGGTTAAAAATTATGATATTAAATACATTGAAGATGTGTTGTTTAATTATGTGGCTCCAGCTTGCTACTTCAATGTTATATCGCCAGTTCCGCCTGTTTGTTATTTTTTTGATGAAGAGCAATTGCTTACAGAGATAGTAAAAATAAAAAGCATAAAAAACAAATTCTTAGGAAGGCTAAAAATGTCTTTTTTTATCTATTATCTTAAGATGGTGTTTAAAAATGAATGGATTCAGTTGAAATCACGTTTATAAAAATAATATTTTTAATAAATAGTTAATAGAATCACTGGATCACTACAGGTAATGATTCTGATATCAAAGGAGAATAGGGTAGTAGCATTTTATCAAGGCATAATAGTTGCTCTTTCGTTAAACTCCGGTAATTGGGATTGTGCTTCATATCACCTGGCTGTACTTTGCTAAAATTCTGAGCGATTACTTTATGTAGCATCCGTTTCAATCGCGTGGCGTCCAGATGTCATACCTGTCAATCTATTGAAAGCACTGATTCCTATTTATTAAAAGAATTTAGACATTGTTCGTAGGTGCTCAGCATTATTTTTACATGATTCAAAAGATACATTTTGAATTGAAACTATGCTTTTAGTACTTTAAACAAGGATGGAAGAGTTGGTTTGCTCATCGATTTAGGTCAGTATTTGTTTCTTATCCATGCTGTACTACGTATCTCATTAAAATGCACAAATTGGCGAGAAGTGAAGTGATTAAATTTTTAACACGTATCTGAATCAACAGGGGTTAGAAGCGCTAATTCATTGAAAGGGATTCATCTTATGAAGCTATTGGTCATTATATCCTATTTAACATAATATGCATTATGCGAACCTAAGCAATAATCAGCTTCCCAAACATGCTCTCACGATTATTCTATTCGGGAACATTATCATGATTTTGGTCCAACCTTAGCTTGTGAGAAGCTGGCTGAACAACATGATGTTTATTTATCCAAAGAAACTGTTCGAACACTCATGATTAAAGCCGGTTTATAGGTTCCTCGTAAACAACGATCCCCTAAAATTCAGCAACCTCGTTACCGTAGAGCTTGTACTGGAGAGCTTATCCAAATTGATGGTTGTGACCACCCTTGGTTTGAAGATCGCGCGCCAGCTTGTACGGCTTTAGTTTATGTTGATGATGCAATAAGTGCTTTGATGCAATTAAGGTTTGTTAAATCTGAATCCACCTTTAGTTATTTTGAAAAGCGCTAGAAAAAAAATCCCACGCTCTATCGACCAAAATGACATGTTAGAAGCCCTCGTTAAACTTCAAGGGCGTTCAAAGGAGATTTTTGGTAAGAACTAGAATTTAACAATATTTGCTTCTGTTATTTGCGGTTCAATTATTTCATCTGGTCGGGCTAGTTTTTTGTCAATAAGTTTATTTTTTAACGCCTGAACATCTGATGTATAGATGACATGGGCAAGGCTTAACTTTGCTCTTGTAGAGGTTACGTAGAATAGCCTAGCAGTGCGCTCTAGCCCTTTTAATTTTTGTTCTTCAGTATTTTGTTTCTTTGAGCTAGAGGTGGATAAACCTTTGACCCCAAAATATTTTTCATAAGAAAACATAAATCCTCCGGCTTCATTATCATCCATAATAACCATAACATGATCAAATTCATTTCCCTTTACCCCTTGGTGGGTTCGGTATTTTGATTCATCGGAAATATACTTTTTATAACCCCTGATTTGAAAAAAACGTGTTTTTAGTGCGTCATCCCATACCTCAAACTCATTAGTATCGGCAGATGAGCTGTTATTTTCTGATGTCATGCTAATATCTTGATCTTCATTCAATGTCAAAAATGATTGCAATTTAGATGGAATTTTCATCAAGTTGTATCGAGCTAGAATATCTAGGACATTTTGAAAGCTAACATCATTATTTGTAATGGTTGCCTTGAATTCATATTCAGCTGTGCGAGCGGAAAGTAACGGGTCGTCTTTGTTTGCCTCAAAGATCTTTGGCTCTAAAAGAGGTGAATTATATTTCCGAAGTATTGACATCAACTCTGCACGTTTGTTATTAATACTAGCGTCTGCAAGTGGCAGAATAATATTTGCGAAAAAATTCAATTCAGTATTGCTGCCATCACTCATACTATCTTTTAGGTTGCTTACTTGTTCTAATTTTTCCCATAACAGATGAAACCCGAGGCGCCTAGCAGCCATTTTGTGCTCTAAGAGTAAAACAGCAGTATTTTTTCCTTCAATATCATTCCAGTCTTGATCTCCTGTCAGATTTGCCATTTCTCTACGAATATTTGTTTCTGTTTCAGCTTTATTTTCTACATTTTGAGGCAGTAAATAATACCTGATATATCCTTCTGGTGTTCCTTCTCTTGCGTATTGTTTACGATTATCAACATTGCTTCTGATTTGATTACCCAATCCTACAATTCGACGTGCAGAGCGGTGATTCATTTCTTTATTAATCACTTCCCAACCAGGTACTGGCGGTGATTTTAGACCTAGTTCCTCATCCCCAGCACCGAAGATACGCTGCATAGTATCACCAAAAAGACCTATGACTATTTGGTCTTGTTTGCTTTGCTGTAAATTAAAAAATGAATTAATAACAGTTTTGTCTGTATCCTGACTTTCATCAATAAATATGAAAGGATATTTGCTTGCAATTAATTCTTTCATCATTGGTTTCTTTGTAAGAAAATCAGAAAAAATGTTCAGGACATCCGTATGTGATAAGGCATTTTTAGTGGAGTTGATACCATTAGGGTCATATACAAACTTCTGAGGTTCACTTAACCATTCTAACTTAGTATTTAAGCGAATAAGTGTTTTTTTCCTGGTATCGGAAGCTTTACCTGAACGTCCTTTACGTTCTAATTCTTCAATTCTTGCAATTTCTTTAGGAATGGTATTTAAATACCAGAGCCGAATATCTTCGTTAAATCCTTTAATCGAGGTCCAACAAAAACTATGAATTGTTGAAATAGCAAACATAGGGTGTTTATCAATTCTATTAGATATTTCATCCGCAGCATTATTCGTATAAGTAATAATGGCAACTTGTTTTCCTTTGCGAGAAAAATCAATCGAATGTTCATCTTTGAGGTAAATCAATGCTTGTTTTAAAGAATACGTTTTACCTGAACCGGCTCCTGCAAAAGTAATAAAACTATGTTTTGACTTAGAATGTATGCATTTTTTAATGATATCATCGACACTATCATCATGATTTGCCGAACGTGTCTCTGCAAGAAAAAAGTCTATTGACATAAGCTATTTTCCCTTCTTTGGTGTTAATTCTTTCTTTAGCCAATCAAGTCCATCGCTTATGTATTTAGGAGGAAAAAAACTCTCTTTTTCTTTATCCAGAGGTTCTTTATGGTCTTCAATTTCAGAAAGATAAAATAGACAGTCAAAAGCGAAGTCCCCTTTTTTTAGCTCTTGTACGTAGTTGAAAAGTGATTCACATAATGCATCTACATCTTGATTTAGTGCGAATTCATTTCTTGCACTTGTTATTTTTTCAATTTTATTAAAAAAGCTATTCTTAATATTAGCCAGAATCAAAGCATCTTCAAAAGTTCTTGATAGTATCTTTTTTCCCTCAAGCTCCGTTGCTTTTTGATATGCTATGTAAACATCTGAATTTTGGGAAGTAATGACATGTTTTTTGCTTGATAGTTTTATAAGTTCATCTAAACTCTCTTTTTGAGGGTGCCATTTTTTAAGTGTTGTATTACTTGTTTTTTGTGATGATTTTATTTTTGGATAACATTTTTTGTTTTCTTTATTGACCGAGTCAATGTCTGTAATAATTAAGGCTTTCATTCCAAGGTGTTCAATTAAATCTTTATACTTATGTGTATGTGCACCACTAACTTCAATAACTGAGAGATATCGACTTGTTAGCTCAGGAAAATATTCTGCAATAAACTGAGGGATTAAAATACGTTCAGCTTGCCCTTCAACAAAAATAACGCCATCAGCAAAAAAGATATCACAGTGAGTTAGTTTTAGATGTTTTCTTACAAATTTTAGTTCTTCTTTTGGGGATGCAAATAACTCAGACATATTTGCAATTATCGTATGATTCATCGGTAACAGTGAAGTTGCACTCATTCGTTTAAAATATCGTAACTCTTTGAAATCAACGTCATTAATAATATGGCTAGAATGTGTGCTAATGACTAATTGTGTATAGTATTCTGGATTATCCTTCTTATCTTTATTTCTTAATTCAGGGTGATTTCGTAATACATTATACGCATTTGAAACAAAAACCCGTTGAACTTGAGCATGTAAATTAACTTCCGGCTCTTCAATCAAGACTAAGTGGATTGGCTCAATTTGTGCTAACTCTGACTTCGTTTCTGATGAATTTTGGGCAATTGCCGATTTCCCAACGCGCATCCATTTATCACGAAATTCAAGAAGTCTAAAAGTCAGATAGATTAGATTCTGATATCCAAGCCCTAAATAATGTTCTGGGATATATTCAACATCTTTATCATCGAAGTGATAACGTATAGATGATGCTCTTTGTAGCGCATCTATACCGCTAATTTTTGCAGCTATTTGAACGCTAGGGTTACCACCAATAGCAGTATAGCCCATTGTTTTTAATTCGTTCATAGGTTCTGTAAATTGGGAGTTCAATCTATTTGAAAAATCTTCTTCTAGTTTTTGATGTTGCCTCAGTACAGTGATATCCTTTGGATCGGGAAATGTTTCAGGGTTTAAAATGCTATCATAATAATTACGCAATAATTTATTGAGGCTATGCTTTTCTGTGTATGGTCCTTTGTTTATATCATTGTCATCTTGCCCCAGCCCACGCTGTTCAGAAATAACATCTACTCGGATTAATGTTTCCAAAACTGTTGATGATAGTGGCTGTAAAAAGTCATCACTCAGGATATAATATTTTTTCTCAATATAACGTTCAAAATTATTACCTTTTTCTAGAAAATCACAGAGATCCTTAGGCCAAAGCGAAGTTTTACTGTGTCCTGAAACCAATTTTCTTGCTTCGCTGAATTCTTGACACAATTCCGTGATATTCTTAGGTTCATACTTTATACGGATAAAAAGAGAACCACCTTTCCATTCCAGATCCGGTAGAATATCTCTAACTTTATAGGTTTCTTTTACATCGGCATTAATTTCAATATCCAGTAATGGGAGGAAATGTGTCAAATTTGTTAAAAACTTATTTTCTTCATCATTATTAGATGGGAAATCTTCCTCAATTAACTGACCTAACCTTCTAATTTCTTTCCAATTACATTTAGGTACGTCTTTGATGTGCATGTTGCCACGTCGACTCAAAAAAGTGTATAGAGCCTTAATACAAGATGTTTTTCCACTATTATTTGCACCGACTAGAATTGTAGTTTTGTCATCAAGAGTTAGTGTAATGTCCGATAACCGGCGATAATTTTTTAATTTAAAAGAAGAAATTTTCATATAGCGCCTTGTATTAATAGCATTGCACATCAATCAATATATGTTTACATATTCTTATGCTTTGGTTATGAAAACTCAATAAATATTATTAAGTTATGTGAGCTGACTTCATTATCTTTAGCTAGGGCGCTAACAATCTTCCCATCAAATTTATTTAAATCAATCTTTAATACGCTAATATCGAATGGCCCACTTGTATGCAAACCTTCCTGTGCGCTATACCGCACATTAAATTCAAGGCCTTTGGCTTGTAATTTATCCGCCTTGTCTTTAGCTTCATTTTGGTTATTAAAACCCTTAATTCTAATTATGGGGCCAATGAAATTGCCTAGTGGCGCTGTTTCAGGGGCGAAATTGACTTCAAAGGGAATATTTAAATTTTTAAGTTCGTCTATATATTTTTGTTTTGTCTGAGAATTTATTACACCAGTGAAAAGAATATACCCATCCTTCCCTACTGTTCCTCTTTTTATTTCATACAGAGTGGCTCCTTCACTCAAATCTTTTTTAATTACGGACTGGCTCAATTTTGGCTCTCCGATATTTAGATCAGGAACAATCCAATCAGAGGCATAGCTTAATAAGGGGGCCGCCGTAAGTAATGCCAGTAATATTATTCTTCGCATTAGAATTTCCTCAGGTGTCAAAGTACCGAGGATACATAATTCGTGATGAATAATATGTAACATGCATCATAATTTAACTATTTGGTGGAATATATAGATAAAATTGGAGAAACAAGTTAAAACAGCTGAGTATTGTCCAGTTTGACCTTGCGTTACAAAGTTATTTCTCTCTCTATAAAATATAATAACACTTTTGAATTCGCATGCTGTGGTTTGATGTAAGCGTAAGGCCCTTCTCTGCCGTTAGCATCACGGAATAACTTCATCTCCCTCAATGCCAAGTTCGGATTGAGGCATTCTATTCATAACTATTCATCTGTTTGGATAGATAGCCGTTATTATTGCACCAGTAATAATATTGGTAATTAATAATTTGAAAGGCAGTTTTATTGAATTTATTACAAGATTTTGGCCGATCCGCTGGCATTTCCAAGATACCGTTAGGATTATCACTCACGGTTTGAATCACATTGACCCGATTTTATTCTTTATCCGACATAGCCACCAATATTTTAATGCCCCTTATTTCAGCAAAAGATTGACTTCTTTATGCTGAAAAATGACGTTTTTATTAACTTACACAGCTTCAGAACAGCAAATTGTGAAGATTGTAGCTGCCAAGTTTGGGGCCTCACAGCGTCATCCCTCTACTCTTTATTGTGTAATAACAATAAGTTTTTTGTAGATCATTACTGCAAGCGCGTTAGAATAACTGAACACTAAGCAATAATAAGAGACAGGGGTAAGCATGATCATTTTAGTTACAGGAGCATCATCAGGTTTTGGCGAAGCAATTGCTCGTCGTTTCATTCAGCATGGAGCAACCGTTATTGGTACCGGTCGACGAACTGAACGTTTAGTCGCATTACAAAAAGAGTTAGGCGATAAATTTCACCCTATTACGCTTGATATTCGTGATAGAGAAGCTATTCAATCAGCAATTGCAGGCTTGCCAGCATCACTAAAAAACATTGATGTATTAGTTAATAACGCGGGCTTAGCGTTGGGTATCGAACCCGCCTTCAATGCTAATCCAGAAGATTGGGCCACCATGATTGATACTAATACTAAAGGGTTGGTTAACATGACTTATGAAGTACTGCAAACGATGGTGGCCAATAATCATGGACATATTATTAACATTGGCTCAACCGCTGCAAATTGGCCGTATAAAGGTGGTAACGTTTATGGTGCAACCAAAGCTTTTGTTAGGCAGTTTTCACTAGGTTTGCGTGCAGATCTTCAAGGTAAAAAAGTACGTGTCACTGACATTGAACCTGGCTTGGTTGGCGGAACTGAGTTTTCTAATGTTCGACTCAATGGCGATGATGCTAAAGCTGCTAATATATATAAAGGCGCCGATGCACTTACCCCTGAAGATATCGCTGAAACAGTTTATTGGGTCTCTACCTTGCCTGCTCGCATGAATGTGAATACACTTGAATTAATGCCTGTGTGCCAAACATTTGCAGGTTTAACCGTTCATAAAGAAGAGTGATTTTTCGTACTTTTCTAAAGGGATTTGCCTCATATTTGTGGTTAAATAGCGAAATGGAACTCATTTAGTAAGGATTTAATGATGAACTCATCTCTCAAAGTTGTTAAGCAAGGCTTGTCAGCATTATTGCTGTGTCTTCCTTTGTTAGGGCTTTCTTCAGCGCATGCTGCGAATGTCAACTGCACTGCGGGAAGTACTTGTGTAACGTCAGGAAATGTTGATAGTGTTCTGACGAAAGAGCAAGCTCGCCAAGAAAAAGAACAGTGGGATCAAACACGTCAGTTACGTACAAAAGTGAATGCGCGCACTGAAAAAGAGTTCGATAAGGTTGATGCCGCGTTTGATGCGAAAGATGCATGCGAAAAAAGTCTTAATTTAAATGCTTATTGGGAACCTAATACACAACGTTGTCTTGATGTAAATACTGGACGCCCATTAGCTCGCCCATAACTCATTAACCTAATTAAGGAGTTATTATGAAAACGAGACTTATACTTCCAGCACTGTGTATCCTGTTTGCCCCTGTATTAGCACAGGCATCATGTGAAAGTGTGATTGAAGAAATTAAGCAAAAGATTATCAATAATGGTGTACCTGCTGATAATTTTAGCTTAGTGGCTGTTCCAAATGACGAAGTCGATCAAACACAAGGACAGGTTGTTGGCCACTGTCAGAATGAGACGTATAAAATCATTTATACTCGTCACCAATAAATAGCTAGGGCGCTTTGAGCGCCCTTTTCAATTTTATCTAAGCATATTCACACATAAATTCTTTAAGCTTATCTTTATCTAAATATTGACAGAGTTCTTTCTCTTCTGGCCGCAATAAATAGGGGATCTCACCGAGTAATGGTGCTTTTAAGTGCTTTTGTAATCGACTAATAATCTGAGCGTAATGGGCAAGGCCTGGATTAATTCGGTTCGCTATCCAGCCGACAAGTGGTAAACCATCGGCTCGTATTGCCTCTGCTGTAAGCAATGTGTGATTAACACAACCGTGTTGAATTCCGACAACAAGTATTACACCAACCTTTTGGCCTTTTAACCAATCAGTGTAAAACGTATTGTCATCTAATAAATAACGCCAGCCACCATTACCTTCGATAACAACGGTATCGCATTGACTATTTAGGTTTTCTAAGCCTAGTTTAATTTTACTGAAATCAATACGGTTTTCGTGATTGTAATTATCTTTAATTTTTATTGGATTGATATCATCATATGATACAACCTCTTGTGATATTCCATGAATGAGTAAAGCATCCTTATTTCTCATACCTTCTGGAGTATCAATACATTGATCAGCAATGGGCTTGTAGCCTACCGCTTTAATTCCTTGGCTATTAAGCGCCTGCAATATGGCCAATGTGGATACTGTCTTCCCGACATCTGTATCTGTCCCGGTAATAAATAGATTCATCATAGTTATTTTCTATCCTGAAGTGACAGACGACTGCATAATTGCAGTGAAAAATGATATGGAATCAGTTTATGGGAATGGGCAAGTCTTAAGTTTGCGTTAGCTCAATTTTCTAGTTAATAGCAAAAACTTTATCAACTTTTGTTAACCTTGTAGTAACTGGATCAATAAAGAGCCATCGTATAAAGCCTGTTGAATTAAAGCAGTTTCACTCTCTTTTTTAGTAATTTCAGATTTTTCAATATGCAATTCTTGATAGTAGATATGAATGCACTGGGAGCGACAGTATTGATATAAAAGTGGATAAAATAGCGAAGAGACACGATTTAATGGCGAATTGATCAAAATTAACTCAATGCCAAAAATATTAATTAATTGATAGAGCTGCCCTGCGAGTATTTGAGCAATATTATCTAATATGTGCAGGCAAAGAGGATCTTCAGTTTCAATACCTAAACAGAAATTATCGAAATTAATTTCTTCATTTAAAAGCGAGGTTTCTGGGTATAAATGAAATAATTTAGGAATACGCTTTAAGATCGCTGGAATCGAAATCGATCTTTCTAAGCAGCCAATCCCGCCACAATAACAACTCTCGTGGCTGTTCTGAATCTGTCCATGACCGAAATAAATGGTACGTCTGGTATGGCTATCTAGCGCAATACCATTATTGATAATGGCGGCACTAACCACATCATCGATTTGTAAATAAATAATATTTTTAGCCGTTCTTTTAGCATGAAAAGAAAAATAATCGGTTAAGGCTAACGTATTAACATAAGGTTGAATATAGGTTGGTAAACCGGTTTGTTCTGTTAAGTGATGGCCAAGTGATAAATGATCAATATCATAGTCCGGTAATTTATAAATCACACCGGAAAAAGGCTCAATTAAACCATCTAAAATAATGCTAATTGCAGTGACACGCTCAAGGTGTTGTGAGTAAGTGGCAAAAAAATGGCTAATTAAAGATGAGAGAGTATTTGAGAATTCATCATTACCTTTTACGTGAAAAGGATAGCTTTGTTCTACGATGGTTTGGGTATTGATCTCTTTTAGGGCTAAGCTGATAGAACCATTTTCAATTCGGATAGATAAAAATTGCCACCCTTCACTTTCTATTACTAAGCCAATGGCTGGTCGACCACGTAAGCCAAGAACGGGGAATTCAATTTCTTTCACTAAGTGAGCATCGATCAATTCACGGGTGATTTTTGTAATACTCGCTGGAGCGAGTAGTGATTGTTTGGACAACGCAATACGCGAGATTGGCCCGTGTTGATCAATCACTCGGTAAACAATCCCTGTATTTAGTTGCTTAATCTGATCGATATGACCGGTTTGATTTTCCATTATGAAATATTAAATCCCATGCTAAAGCAGCCAGCTATTATGCGTAATATAAGTCATCAACGCCTTGATCCACATGTTAATTGTGACTTAAATCACATGATTTAACCAACAATGTTTTTTATGAGTAACTGAGTTAATTTTTGTGCGGCCGCTGGTAATGTCCTACGACTATTGTAGACTAACCATACCTCCGATGCTGCATTGATATTAGAAAATTTGATGTACTTTACACCATCAATCTTCATGCGAGTGAAGGACTCTGTGATAATAGAAATTCCCATGCCAGCTGCAACTAATCCTAAAATGGTCATCGCTTCACCGGCTTCTTGAGATATTTTAGGCGTGACCCCAGCGGATGTAAGCAGATTATGTATTTCATCATAAAGCGCCGTTCCCACCTCTCTTTCGAAAAAAACTAAAGGATAATCAGCCAATAAGTGAATATCGACACCTGTTTTTTCGTATTTTAATAGCGGATGCCCTTCATACACCGCAACCATGAAAGGTTCTTTAAACAATAATTGGTAATTCAATTGTTCAGGTAATTGAGTATTACGCATAATACCCATATCAATCCTACCCGTTAATAATGGTGCAAGTTGTTGTTTTGTATTCATTTGATGCATATGAATAGCGACTTCAGGGTAGGATTCACGATATTGACGTAAACACATCGTCACTTTATGCATAAAGGGGGTTGTTGAGGTGAAGCCTATAGAAAGTTCGCCTAACTCGCCCTTTTCCATTCTTGCGGCTTTCGTGGCGGCAGCTTCGACCTGAGACAATATTTGATAAGCCTCTTTAAGAAACATAGTGCCTGCGGGGGTTAAGGATACATTCCTATTATTACGCTCAAGTAACTTTGCATTGATTTGCTCTTCAAGTGACTGAATTTGCTGACTCAATGGTGGTTGAGAAATATGCAGTCGATCAGCCGCTCTCCCAAAATGTAACTCTTCTGCAACAGCCACAAAATAGCGTAAGTGTCTTAATTCAATAGCCATTTTCTTTATGATATCTTTAAAGTATTATTGGTAATTATTAATATATTAGACAAAATAGTCTGAGATTTCTATCCTTTGATCGAAATCAATTGGGTTATATGGCAAGGAAATCTCTATGGAACATTCATCAAATAGTCTTACTACTGAAGACACCGCTAACGGAACGCGGGATAACTCAAATAAGAATACTGTCCCTAAAAAGCACTATATTCAACGTGATGATGCACTATATTTGCGCGTGACACTCTCATTCTTTACCGTGGGGTTAGCCACATTTGCATTACTTTATTTTGTGCAACCGATTTTGCCGATGTTATCAGAGGATTTTAATGTTTCCCCTGCTACGGCTAGTCTCTCGTTATCATTAAGTACTGGATTAATGGCGCTAGGGCTACTGATTACTGGACCAATTTCCGATGCGATTGGACGAAAAAATGTCATGGTCGTTGCGTTAACAAGTGCGGCATTGTTCACACTGTTAAGTGCTTTTATGCAAAGTTGGCAAGGTATTTTAATTGCTAGAGCGCTCGTTGGATTATCGTTGAGTGGTGTTGCAGCGGTTGCGATGACCTACCTAAGTGAAGAAATCCATCCTAGCTATGTCGCGTTATCAATGGGATTATATATTAGTGGTAACTCTATTGGTGGAATGAGCGGACGTCTTGTTACGGGCGTTATCGCTGATTTTTATTCATGGCGTGTCGCTGTGATTTTGTTGGGCAGCCTAGCTTTAATTGCTGCAATTGGCTTTTGGCGGTTATTGCCACCTTCACAACATTTTAGAGCAAGCTCTTTAAAACCCAAAAATTTGTGGATTAACTTACGCCTTCATTTTCGTGATAAAGGTTTACCATGGTTATTTGTTGAAGGCTTTGTTTTGATGGGAGGGTTTGTCACTATGTATAACTATATTGGTTATCGATTACTTGAAGCCCCCTATCATTTTAGCCAAGCTACTGTTGGCTTATTATCAATAATTTATTTAACAGGTACATATAGCGCATCGAAATCCGGAAGTTTAACCTCTAGATTTGGTTTGGGAAGTGTGCTGATTGCTGCATTAGTTCTCATGTTGTCAGGGATCTTGTTAACACTATTTTCGAGTTTTTGGCTCATCCTTTTGGGCATGACGGTGTTAACAGCTGGGTTCTTTTCTGCTCATTCAGTCGCCAGTAGTTGGGTTGGACACCGAGCTAAACGGGCTAGAGGCCAAGCTTCTTCACTTTACTTGTTTAGTTATTATGCAGGTTCAAGTATTGCAGGAACTGTTGGCGGGATTTTTTGGTTGCAATTTGGATGGGCTGGCGTTGCTTGGTTTATTGCTGGGCTGCTTCTTATTGGTATGCTAATCGCTTACAAATTAAAGGCTAACTGCTGATCAAGCCAGTGTCTTTGCTTTATCAATACCTATTAAATGATGAAATTTATTTTGTGAGTTTGATTCAGTGAAAATGTTGCTCTCAACAACGATGAGGGCAACCAATGAAAAATCTATTTTTACTTCCTTTTCTACTCTGTTTTTCAACATTTATATTCGCGCACGGCTATGTATTTGAACCACAAAGCCGTGCTTACCTGTGTAATCAAAAGCTCAATGCCGAGTGTGGTGCAATACAATATGAGCCACAATCTCTTGAAGCTGCAAAAGGTTTCCCTTTATCAGGCCCTATAGATGGTCAAATCGCAAGTGCGGGTATTACTCGCTTTGCTGAACTTGATGTGCAAACAGCCGCTCGTTGGAGCAAAAATGATCTTCATCACTCTCAACAAACGTTTAAATGGTATTTAACTGCCAGACATTCAACATCTAAGTGGGAATACTTTATTACCAAGCCGAATTGGAACCCTAATTTACCAATAAGCCGTAATCAATTAGTTTTAACACCATTTTGCCAGTATGATGAACCCAAACGCCCTGGTTCAGTCGTCGAGCATCATTGTACATTACCAAAAGAAAATTTAGGCTATCAACTGGTGTTAGCGGTTTGGACGATTGCTGATACGGGTAATGCTTTTTATCAAGTGATAGACCTCAATATCAAATAAGACTTTTTATAAAGGGGAAAAGAAGTCCCCTTTCGTTCTGTTAGACAGATTTATTTTGCACGATGCTGAATATTTGTTATATTTTCAATAAACAGAATGTTGTAACTAAATGGGTATATTGGCTTATGACAAATGCTAAATATGAGCTTATAAATTGCTTTAATCAATTAGAGAACAAAATAAGTAAGTTTAGTCATCTCATGGCTGAACAGCCCGTTTTTTCTGCCTCCGTATTTCGTCTCCCTGAAATTATGAAAGGTGATGAAAATAATGAAATAAAACATATTGAGGTTGAGAAAATAACAGGAAAAGATGCAATCAATCATGCTATAGCGCATTTTAATTTGTTGTTTATTCATGATAAATCAGAGTTAACCAGCAACAAATCGGCAGTTAGGTTACCCGGTGCTATTTGTATAAATGCGCCCTATTCTACTTATCGGATGTTTCATTCATTACTAGAAGATATCAATGAGTTAAAAGTGAAAATAAAGAAGATTGTGACTCAGCAATCTGGCGTCGATGAATCACAACGTTTTGAGTTTATTCATGATAGTCTCCATGGTCTATTGACGTTAAATACTTATCGCTCTTTAACTTATCTAACGGATGTCGATACCGTTAGATTTGGCTGGGCAAATAAAAAAGTCATCAATAAGACCACCAAAGAACAGGTATTAAATAAGTTGCAAGCCTCATTAGAAAATGGCCGTCAACCATTAGGTATACCTAGAGAACATTGGCTGAAGCAATTAGAGCAAGAAATTACTCTAATTAGTCAGCTAAATCAGGATGCCGTACTTAAAACTCAGAGACCGGTGAAAGTTCAGCCTATTGCTCGTGTTTGGGATAGCGCACAACAAAAACAGACTCAACTTGCCTGTGCCAATCCGTTAATCATATTTGCCGTCGAAAAATCATTAGATGATATTGTGATCGGTGATTTGCCGGATTATAACGCAGACAATATTACTCTTCGCAACCGCCCCCGATCAAAGCCCATAGAATTATTGATCCCTCGCCTCAACTTATATCAAGAAGTCTAGAGATAAAATGCGATGTTCGTTGGAGATTGAGCGTGATAAAAAGTACATAGATTATGCAACATAAAAAAGCACTTACTTATTGTTAAGCAAGTGCTTTTTTTAGCTTAAACTAATCTGTTAATTAGTTTTTCATGCTGCCAACCATATCTTCAGGACGAACCCACTCGTCGAACTGTTCAGCGGTTAGATAATTCAGTTTTAAAGCTGATTCTTTCAGCGTTAACCCTTCTTTATGGGCTTTTTTAGCAATTTCAGCTGCTTTATCGTAGCCAATATGGGTATTTAGTGCAGTCACTAACATCAGTGATTCATGCAGAAGTTTTTCAATGCGCTCACGGTTTGGTTCAATACCAATCGCACAGTGCTCATTGAAGCTACGCATACCATCGGCCAAGAGGCGAATTGATTGTAAGAAATTATCAATGACCATTGGACGGAATACGTTCAGCTCAAAATTACCTGAAGCACCACCAATATTGATAGCAACATCGTTACCCATAACTTGAGCACAAAGCATCGTTAGCGCTTCGCATTGTGTTGGGTTAACTTTACCTGGCATAATTGAGCTACCTGGCTCATTTTCAGGGATTGCAATCTCACCAATACCGCAACGAGGGCCAGATGCCAACCAACGAACATCATTCGCAATTTTCATCAAAGATGAAGCAAGACCTTTTAGTGCACCATGAGCGTGAACTAAAGCATCACACGTTGCTAATGCTTCAAACTTGTTAGGTGAAGTAACAAATGGTTGCCCTGTTAACTCAGCAATTTTTTTAGCGACACGTACAGCATATTCAGGGTGAGTATTTAAACCCGTACCGACCGCGGTACCGCCAAGAGCCAGTTCGCACACATGAGGTACAGAGTTTTCAATATGTTTTTCATTGTGAGCTAACATCGCTACCCAGCCAGAAATTTCTTGGCCTAACGTCAGCGGAGTTGCATCTTGTAGGTGTGTACGACCAATTTTAACGATATCTTTAAATTCTTTTGCCTTAGCATCTAATACTTTATGTAATGCTTTTAGCTCAGGAAGTAAATGTTCGCGAATAGCAACAACGGCCGCAACGTGCATAGCTGTTGGGAAGACGTCATTGGAACTTTGGCTCTTGTTAACATCATCGTTCGGGTGAATAAGACGGTCATTACCTCTTTGGCCACCTAAGATCTCACTACCACGGTTTGCAAGCACTTCATTCATATTCATGTTACTTTGAGTGCCAGAACCTGTTTGCCAGATAGCAAGAGGGAATTCTGTCGGATGCTTACCAGCGAGTACTTCGTCAGCAGCAGCGATAATCGCATCGCCACGATCTTTAGGAAGTAATCCTAAATCCATGTTAACGCTTGCAGCTGCTTTTTTAGTCACCGCTAAGGCATGGATTAAAGCAACTGGCATCTTCTCTACAGATATACGGAAATGTTCTAAAGAACGCTGGGTTTGCGCGCCCCACAACTGGTCAGCTGGTACTTCAATTGGTCCCATTGAGTCTTTTTCAATGCGAGTGGCTGCCATTACTATCTCCTTAAGTACATACACAGAATAATCGGTTTTAAAATCACCAGCTTGCAGGTAAGCTGGCAATACCCCTCTATGATGCCACACATTTAATTTCAATAATGCGACTTAACCGTGTTTATTGTATTGTAGTATCAAGGAAATAAGTTGATTTTTAGAAAAAGAGAGTTTGGCTATGCTAAAAATGATTAATAAAGTTCAAAATTATGACTGGGGAAGTAAAACTGCGCTCACACAGTTATACGCTATCCCTAACCCAGAACATTTGCCAATGGCCGAATTATGGATGGGGGCCCATCCTAAAGCGAGTTCTTATGTTGTTAACGCTAAAACCGGTCAAAAACTCTCATTAATTGATTACATTGCCAGTAATCCTGAGAAAATTCTAGGCAAAAAAGTAGCCGCGTCTTTTTCATCACGCTTGCCCTTTTTATTCAAAGTATTGTGTGCAGCAAAACCCCTTTCTGTACAGGTTCATCCGAATAAAGTTTACGCTGAGGTTGGTTTCGCTAAAGAAAATGCAGCGGGTATCCCTCTAGACTCACCTATCCGTAATTATAAAGATGATAATCATAAGCCTGAGCTAATTTATGCGCTCACCCCTTTTAAAGCGATGAATGCATTTCGCCCATTGCAAGAGATCGCCGAGTTACTTGATTTTGTTTCCGCGGCACACCCTGAAATTCAATTTTTTGTTCAATCACCGACGGAAGAAAAGCTGGCTAAATTATTTGCACAAATTCTCAGTCTTTCTGGGGAGCAGAAAGAATTAGCATTAGGTGTATTAAAAGCGGCACTTAATAGCCGCCAAGGTGAACCTTGGAATACGATAAAACAAATGGTTAGCCTTTATCCTGAAGATACTGGTTTATTTGTGCCACTTCTGCTTAATGTGATTGAGTTACAACCTGGCGAAGCGATGTTCTTATATGCAAGAACGCCACACGCATATATTGAAGGTGTAGGTTTAGAAATCATGGCAAATTCAGATAATGTCCTACGAGCTGGTTTGACCAATAAGCATATTGATGTGCCTGAATTGATAGCTAACGTTGATTTTGTTCCTAAAACAAGCAAAAGTTTACTTAGTGAACCCCAGAAATCAGGAAATATCTGTAAATACCATATACCAGTAGAAGATTTTGCATTTAATATATATTCTATTAACGGCACGGAGATAAACATAACTAATGAGACAGCTTCTATCTTATTTTGTATAGACGGTGAGTTAGTTTTGAGATCAGGCAGTGAAGAATTAAAAATCAGTTCTGGAGAATCTGTTTTTATTTCAGCCTTTGAAAAAGAAGTTCGCTTAGCAGGTATAGGTGAACTTGCTCGCGTGTATAACCTTTGATTTATTTTGCGTTTTGTTCGTCTTGATTGCACGCAAAAGACGGTTTGTTAAAACTTGTACAAAATTCATTGCATGTTGAATAACGTGCTGAAAGGATGGATGTTTATAATGAAAAAGTCATTAGTTGCAGTTGGTGTTATTATTGCTGTGGGTGCTGCTTGGACAGGGGCGTCATGGTATACTGGCTCTAAAGTAGAAAAGGAATTAAACAAAGTTATCAGCAACACTAACGCATTTTTTGCTGCAAATGCGCCAGAAGCTGGACTCACATTTAAAGTTGAAAACTTTAAACGTGGCGTATTCTCATCTCAAGCAAATATCGTTATTTCAGCAGCTGAATCAGCAGGTCCTGATGAAACTATCGTTTTCAATACCGATATTGATCACGGCCCTTTCCCGCTATCACAAGTTGCTAAATTTAACCTAATGCCGAAATTAGGTGCAGCACATATTGAATTGGCAAATAACGCTTCTACAAAAGAATTATTTGAAATAACAAAAGGTAAACCTTTTATTTCAGGTGATGCTGTAATTGGTTATAGCAAAAGTATTGATTCAGATTTAGAACTGTTACCGATTGAATATTCGAAAGAAGATGCAAGTATCTCTTTCAGCGGTTCAAAAATGGTGTTCAATACGACATCTGACCTCGAAAAAGTGGATGCATCTCTAATCACTGATAATTTAGTGATTCAAAAAGCAGATAAATCTGAGGGAATGACCTTAAAAGGATTGAAATTAATCTCTAACGTAACGAAAACTCAATATGGCTTCTATACGGGTAAACAAGAGTTTGTTATCGCAGATACTGATTTTAATATCCCTGAAGTTAAATTTTCTTTCAAAAATTTAGCTATCAATTCAGATACTGTTCTTGAAAAAGAAACGGTCAAAGGGAATTTAGCTTATAGCATTGATGGACTGACAGCGCTAGGACAAAACTTAGGTTCAGGTAAAGCGGTTCTTTCAATCGATAAATTAGATGCAAAAGCATTAGGTCAATTTGTTGAGCAGTATAACAAAGCCTTAGCAGAAGGTCTGGCAAGTGGTAATCCATCCGCTGCTGGGGAACAAATTGCTATGGATATAGTCACAAAAACATTACCTCAACTGCTGCAAAGCAAACCAACCTTTTCGATTAGCCCTGCTTACTGGAAAAATGATGCTGGACAAAGCTCAATTGACTTAAGCATGACTTTCAACAAATGGAATCAAGACGAACTGACTTCATTAGCGTTGTCGAATAAGGTTGATGAAGCAGTTAAGAGCCTGTTGACCTCTTTTGACTTTAATTTCACGCTGAATAAACCTATGGCGATCGAGTTGCTTGCTCAAGCAGCTATTTTAGATCAAGGTAAAGCTGTCGATGCTGAAATCAAAAAACAGTATGTGGAACAAGCAACAGCTGAATTTGAACAAGCACAAATGATGCTGACTTCTGATATGTTCTCTTCTCCGTTTGAAGAAATGTTTATGACTGACGAAGAACGTGCTGAAAAAGCTAAGCAGAAAAAATCACCGTGGATGGTTGAAAAAGGTAATGACCTGACAATGACTATCAAATTTGCAGGTAATGATATTACTTTCAACGCGGATAAATACACTTTAGCTGACTTCTTAACTAAGATGAAGATCATGTCTAGCCCAGAAAGCACTCTGGATTATGAAGAAGAAGAAATCATCGTTCCTGAAGTTGAAGAAGCGCCAGCTGAAGGTGCAGAAGTCGCACAACCAGCAAACTAATTTAGTTTAAAATAAATCTTAAAACGCCAGTCAATCAATTTTGACTGGCGTTTTTACATCTATACTAAGAACATATATACAACGAACTATCAGCAAGATAAAGGGATGCAATTAGTGATTAACAGACAACTGCCATTAACGGATATCCACCGCCATTTAGATGGTAATATCCGCCCTGAAACGATTCTTTCTCTCGCTCAACAGCATAATATCGCGTTGCCTGCCTATGAGCTAGAAACTCTACGCCCTCACGTACAAATCATGACGCAAGAAGCTGATTTAGTCGGATTTTTACAAAAATTAGATTGGGGAGTCGCTGTGTTAGCAGATTTAGATGCCTGCAAACGAGTGGCTCAAGAAAATGTTGAAGATGCTTATAATGCAGGCATTGACTACGCTGAACTACGTTTTTCTCCCTACTATATGGCAATGCAACACAAATTACCCATTGAAGGTGTCGTTGAAGCCGTGATTGATGGGATAATGGCGGGTTGTAAGCAGTATGATATCAAGATCAATTTAATTGGTATTTTGAGCCGGACTTTCGGACCAGAAGCTTGTTCTCAAGAATTAGCGGGTCTTCTCGCTCATCGTGATAAGCTTTGTGCGCTAGATCTTGCTGGTGACGAACTTGGTTTTCCTGGCTCCCTATTTAATACCCACTTTACCCGAGCTCGTGATGCCGGTTTGCAAATAACGGTTCATGCGGGAGAAGCGGCAGGTGCAGAGAGTATTTGGCATGCGATTAAACAGTTAGGTGCGCAAAGAATCGGTCATGGCGTTAAAGCAAATGAAGACCCAGAACTCATTGAGTACTTAGCCTCACATAAAATCGGTATTGAAAGCTGCCTAACCTCCAATATTCAAACGAGTACAGTATCATCATTATCTGCACATCCGTTGAAAATGTTTTTAAATCACGGCGTATTAGCCTCAATCAATACAGATGACCCGGCGGTTGAAGGTATTGAGCTAGACCATGAATATAATATCGCCGCTCCGATGGCAGGATTAACGCAAGCTGAAATTGAACAGGCGCAAATCAATGGATTAACGATGTCTTTTCTCAGTGAGAGCGAAAAGCAGCAATTGCGACAAAAAGCTGCCCTTCGCTAATCAGGGTATATTCCTTTTTCATTTTGGGAGGTTGGCTTAGAGAACAAACGGTTGCTAGCTATCAACTTTTGCTCTAGCGCATTAAGGCATGAGAGTTTCGAGCCGCTCTCCCGCCATAAACAACCTCCTTTAACAGTGGATAAAATCGATGTTATTGAGTTGATGGGACATAGAAATAATATATAAGATTATTATTCAATTAGTTAATAGATTGAATATTCATTTTCAACCTTACTATCCGCTGTCATTAAATGTTTAAACGGATTTTAAGATAAAGTCAGATAAGCTGTATTCTAACCCCAAACATCCCCGTTTAGGGCAGTTCAACCAAATTCTGCCCTGTTTAGCTTTTTCATTTTCATACTCAGTGGCTAATGTATGAAGTTTGTTCCTACCCATTAGTATGTTGTAACTAAATGCGAGTGTTTTATCGAGTAGATACCTCTACTCGACACAGGACTAATTATTTAGCTAAGCGCTTTGCATAGCGTTGAGCAAGAACAGCGCAAACCATCAACTGTATTTGATGGAATATCATTAATGGCAATAGTATCACTCCAACGACTGAGGCTGGGAAAAGAACATTCGCCATCGGAACACCATTAGCAAGACTTTTTTTAGAGCCACAAAATACAATCGTTATTTCATCTTCTTTGCTAAATTTAAATAGGCGAGCCGCTAATGTATTGAGCACCATAACAATAAATAAAATAAGGCAACTGATTACAGCGATCATAAAGAGTGAATAGGCATCAATACGCTGCCATATCCCTTCAACGACCGCTTCACTGAATGCAACATAAACAACCAATAATATTGATGACCGGTCGGTAATATTAATTAGTTTGCGATTCCGGTTAATCCAATTCGCTAATAACGGCCTAGAAAGGTGCCCTACGACAAATGGCAACATTAGCTGTAATAAAATAGCACCAATTGCATTCAGTGTATCCATCGCTTGGCTGCCATCTTCATCCATTAAGAAGCCCACTAAGATCGGCGATAAAAAGACCCCCAAAATGCTCGATGCTGAGGCACTACAAATTGCCGCGGCAACATTCCCGCCTGCAACAGAAGTAAATGCAATTGCCGATTGTACCGTTGCAGGTAACGCGCAAAGGTAAAGGAAGCCCATGTACACGGTTGGTGACATCCAAGTTGGCACCATGAAATGCAACCCTAAACCAATAATAGGAAATAAAATAAATGTGCTAGAAAAAACCAATAAATGCAGTCGCCAGTGTCCAATTCCGGCCATGATAGATTCGCGAGACAGCTTTGCGCCATGCATAAAAAATAACAGTGCAATTGCTGCTGTCGTTAAGTATTGAAAGCCGATTTTAATCTCCCCCTCACAAGGAAATAGGCTAGCAATTACCACAACACAAATCATGATAAGCAAGAAAGGATCAATTTTAAGTTTTGCTAACAAATTCATTTTAGTACCTAACAAAGAGCCAGCTTTTGCTGGCTCATTAATTTAAAATTAATTTTAGAAATCAATATCTACAGTACGTTTTTCTTTGGCTGAAATGATACCGGCTTCAATCAGCTTCATGATTTCAATCGCTTCTTGGGGTTGTACTGGGTTTTCGGCGCCATGACGGATTGCGTCGAAAATCTTAAGGTAATAACCACCGTAATGACCTTTTTTGTTCACCCACTCTTTAGAAATCAATTCATCGCCTTGTGACAGCGTCACAACTCCGTTACGTTCATCAACCCCCCAATTTTCATCGTTGGGTAACGCCCCACTTTTTAGTTTATCTTCTTGGGAATCAAGACCATATTTAACATAACTGCCTTTCATGCCATGGACGACATAAAGCGGAGATTCCGCCGCAGCCACGGTGGTAGCATGAAGAATCACTTTTTTATCTGCGTAATTAAGCAATACATGGAAATAATCGACGGCTTCTGCATTAGGGCGGATCATCGCTAAATCTGCATGAATACTGGTAGGCTTACCAAAAAATTGTAAGGCTTGATCTAATAAATGCGGGCCTAAATCATACCAAATTCCACCGCCGGCAACAGCCGATTCACGCCATCTTTGGCGTGTCACTGGACGATAGCGATCAAAATGAGATTCATAATATTTAATGTCACCTAAGCAGCCGTCAGCAAAGAGCTGTTTTAACGTCAAAAAGCCCGCATCCCAACGACGATTATGGTACACAGAAAGTATTTTTTCTGCTTTTTGGGCCTGTTGTTGTAGCGCTTCGGCTTCTTCAACAGTAACGGTAAAAGGTTTATCCACAACAACATGTTTACCTGCCGCTAGTGCTTGGCTCGCCAGCGGATAATGAGTATCGTTCGGTGTTGGAATAATAACTAATTCTATTTCAGGATTTGCAAGTAACTGTTCTGGAGAGGAGACTACCGTAACATTCGGCCAATCTGTCGTCACTTTATCTGGCTGACTGCTTGAAATTGCTGTCAGCTCATAACCTGGCAAAGTGGCAATAAAAGGTGCATGAAATGTTTTACTTGCATAACCATAACCAATAATACCCACTTTAATTGGTGCAGACATAATAACCTCATTTTATTAGTTTCCACAGAACGTATAAAAAGTATCACCATAACCAATTAATTAGCAAATAAAACTATGGTAGGATATCCATTGATTGATTCTATCAAAATAATTTTAAGTACCATTGAACACTGAAAAAAAGCATTTTAAACGCTAGCTTAGATGCTCTTAGGCAGGTAACAATATGTATTTGAATTATTATGAACTTAAATATGGAATAAATTGATATGACGCCTGTCTATGACCATCATCGAATTACGGGTTGGCTCCTTGCTCCAGCCGCCTTTATTTTAATGACATTTTTTGCTGTGTGCGCCATGGTAGTAATGTATTCCATTAAACTTTATCAAATTGTCACCACTATTGAGAATTGGTCCAGTTATATCCCGTTAGATTGGTGTTTATCATTTCTTATTACCGTTGTGATGGCGCTATTTACCGCTCATATTTTGAAATTGATGTTTATTCGTTCTAAACATTTCCCTCGCCGTTTTATTATTTGGCTATTAGTGTTATTGCTGTTGGGATTAAAAACCTTCGCCTTCGCTGCCGTTGAAGACGATATCGCACTAAAAACACTCGCTTGGCCACTTATTGGCGCGGGAGTCTTTGTGCCTTACATTAAAAATTCTGCCCGCGTGAAAATGACTTTCACACAAGATCGATAAGCATCACAAAAATAGCTTGTTATCATACGCTCAGTTTTACTGACATACGTCGGTCTTTGTTCTTTAATTTTGTTTTCAGGCTATGAAATGACTGATTATCTTTTACTATTTATTGGAACAGTGCTGGTTAATAACTTTGTGCTGGTAAAATTCCTTGGTCTGTGTCCATTTATGGGCGTATCAAAAAAACTCGAAACAGCCATTGGAATGGGCTTTGCTACGACTTTTGTCATGACACTTGCCTCCATCAGTTCTTGGCTGATGGACACGTTAATTTTAGTGCCTCTTGACCTTCTCTATCTACGCACCCTCAGCTTTATTTTAGTGATCGCCGTCGTTGTTCAGTTCACCGAAATGGTTGTCAGAAAAACCAGTCCAACACTCTACCGCTTATTAGGGATTTTTCTCCCACTCATTACAACTAACTGTGCTGTGTTAGGTGTTGCTCTGTTAAATATCAACCAGTCACATGGTTTTTTACAGTCAGCCGTTTATGGTTTTGCTGCCGCAGTCGGCTTCTCATTGGTCATGGTTTTGTTTGCCGCTATTCGTGAACGGCTTGCTGTTGCCGATGTCCCTGCTCCTTTTCGTGGTTCATCTATTGGCCTAGTTACTGCTGGACTTATGTCTTTAGCATTTATGGGTTTTAGTGGTTTGGTGAAATTCTAATGATGTCGTTATGGATTGCTATTGGCATTTTAGCTGTTTTGGGACTGATTTTTGGTTTAGTCCTTGGCTATGCCTCTCTACGCTTTAAAGTTGAAGAAGACCCTATTGTCGAAAAAATTGATGCGATTTTGCCTCAAAGCCAATGTGGTCAATGCAGCTACCCAGGCTGTCGTCCTTATGCGGAAGCCGTCGCTAATAATGGTGAGATGATCAATAAATGTGCCCCCGGCGGCGAGCAAGTTATGTTGAAAATTTCCGAGCTGCTGAATGTCGACCCTCAACCGATTGACGGCGATGAGAGTGCACAGAATCCCGTTCGTAAAGTTGCCATTATTGATGAGGAAAACTGTATTGGATGCACCAAATGTATCCAAGCATGTCCTGTCGATGCCATTGTTGGTGCAACCAGAGCGATGCATACCGTCATTGAAGACTTGTGTACAGGTTGCGACCTATGTGTCGCGCCCTGCCCAACCGACTGTATTGAACTGGTTCCCGTGAAAACGACGACGGCAAACTGGAAATGGGATTTAAACAGTATTCCAGTTAAAAATATTCCTGTGTCAGCTAATGAACAACAGCCCAAATCACCCTTTTCTGCGGTAAAAGGTGATGCACATGTTTAATTTATTTAACTGGCTGAAAAAAGATACTATTTGGGATTTTTCAGGCGGCATACATCCACCTGAAATGAAGCTTCAATCCAGCCAAGTTCCAATGCGCGTGGCTTCAATCCCTGAGCAGCTTATTATTCCGTTACAACAGCATTTAGGCCCTGAAGGTGAGTTAATTGTTAAAGCGGGTGATCATGTACTCAAAGGCCAACCTTTAACACGTGGTGTTGGCCGAACCGTACCTGTCCATGCTTCAACGTCCGGTACAATCACCGCAATTAAACCGATGGTTACCGCTCACCCTTCTGGCTTAAAAGAACTGTCGGTTTGCCTCAACGCTGATGGCGAAGATACTTGGTGCGAATTATTTCCTGAGCCTAATTATTTACAACTCACCCCAGCGCAACTATTGCAAAAAATTGAACAAGCAGGTATCGCCGGACTTGGGGGGGCAGGCTTTCCAACAGCCTCTAAGCTTGCCGGGGGGAAAGATGCGATCAAGACCTTAATTGTGAATGCCGCGGAATGTGAACCTTATATCACCGCGGATGATCGCCTCATGCAAGAACATGCAGATGAGGTCATCGAAGGCTGTCGCGTTTTGCAACACCTACTCAATCCTGATCAAATTCTTATTGGTATTGAAGACAATAAGCCAGACGCTATTGCGGCTTTAAAAAAAGCAATAACCACTCATGATAAGCTTATTTTTATTCGGGTCATTCCGACTAAATATCCTTCTGGCGGAGCCAAACAGCTTACTAAAATTTTGACGGGTAAAGAGGTTCCCTCCGGTGCTCGTTCATCTCAAATCGGCGTATTAATGCAGAACGTGGGAACGGTGGTTGCAATAAAACGAGCCGTGATTGATGGTCAACCTTTAATCGAACGTGTCGTGACCGTAACGGGTGAGTCGATCGCCTCTCCGGGTAACTTTTGGACTCGTCTAGGTACCCCTGTACAACACCTTTTACAACAGACAGGTTTTACGCCTGCAACTGAGCAAATGGTCATTATGGGTGGCCCATTAATGGGGTTTACTTTGCCTGACCTTAACGCGCCCGTTGTTAAGATTTGTAACTGTTTACTGGTTCCTAGTATCGAAGAGGTTGGGCAAAAGCCTCTTGAAGAAGCGTGTATTCGTTGTGGTTTATGTGTAGATGCATGCCCTGCTGCTCTGCTCCCTCAGCAACTGTATTGGTTCAGTAAAGGTAAAGAGCATGAGAAAGCACAGAAGCATAACCTATTTGATTGTATAGAATGCGGCGCTTGCGCCTATGTTTGTCCAAGTAATATTCCACTCGTGCAATATTACCGACAAGAAAAAGCAGAAATACGTGAGATTAAGCAAGAGGAACGACGGGCAGCAGAAGCAAAATTACGTTTTGAAGCGAAACAGCAGCGGATGGAACGCGAAAAACTGGCCCGAGAAGAACGCCATAAAAAATCAGCTGTTCAAGTGGAGGCATCCGATAAAGATGCTGTTGCCGCAGCCCTTGCTCGTGTAAAAGCCAAAAAATCAGCTGCCACATCCGCAATTGATGTCATTGTAGGTGCAGAGCCTGATAACAGTGCGGTTATTGCCGCAAGAGCGGCACGTAAAGAGCAAGCGAGAGCAAAACAGGCCGAGAAACAAGCCGCTACAATGATAGCAGAAGATAATACTAACGACCCACGTAAGGCTGCCGTAGCCGCTGCACTTGCTCGTGCTAAGGCGAGAAAAGCCGCGGCCGCGCAAGAAAGCAAAGGTGACACTGTCACTCAACCTACGGAAGCAAACGAGGGGAATGATCCGCGTAAGGCAGCGGTTGCCGCCGCTATTGCTCGTGCAAAAGCCAAAAAAGCGGCTCAACAGGAGGCTACTGCCTCAGAGAACGTAGAACCAACCGGCGCTGACGAACCGGCTGAGGTTGATCCACGTAAGGCAGCGGTTGCCGCCGCTATTGCTCGTGCGAAAGCCAAGAAAGCGGCTCAACAGGAGACTATCACCTCAGAGAACGTAGAACCAACCGGCGCTGACGAACCGGCTGAGGTTGATCCACGTAAGGCAGCGGTTGCCGCCGCTATTGCTCGTGCGAAAGCCAAAAACGCGGCTCAACAGGAGACTATCGCCTCAGAGAACGTAGAACCAACCGGCGCTGACGAACCGGCTGAGGTTGATCCGCGTAAGGCAGCAGTTGCCGCCGCTATTGCTCGTGCGAAAGCTAAAAAAGCGGCTCAACAGGAGGCTACTGCCTCAGAGAGCGCAGAGCCAACCAGCGCTGACGAACCAGCTGAGGTTGATCCACGTAAGGCAGCGGTTGCCGCCGCTATTGCCCGTGCTAAAGCCAAAAAAGCGGCTCAACAGGAGACTATCGCCTCAGAGAACGTAGAGCCAACCAGCGCTGACGAACCGGCTGAGGTTGATCCACGTAAGGCTGCGGTTGCTGCGGCCATTGCCCGTGCGAAAGCCAAAAAAGCAGCACAAGATAAAGCACAACTTATCGCGAAAGCCGATGAAGAGGAAATGCTTTCCCCTGCTGCTGAGCAGCCAATTGAAGAAGAAACAGATCCTCGTAAAGTCGCCGTTGCCGCAGCGATAGCTCGTGTAAAAGCGAAACAGGCTCAAAAACAAAACGAACAAACCATGACAGAGTAAGTGATTAAATACCATGAAATTTAGGCCTATTGACCCAAATAATCGCCGTTTAAAAATTGCAAGCGCTCCATTTACCCATGATAATCAAAGCACTAGCCTTGTTATGCTATGGGTGATATTGGCCGCTTTGCCTGGTATTGCGGCACAAATTTACTTTTTTGGTATTGGTACTCTCTATCAAATTGTTTTAGCCATAATCACGGCCATTATCGTCGAGGGCATTGCTATTCGCCTTCGTCAAAAGCCTGTATTGAATGTACTCAAAGATAACTCTGCGGTTGTAACGGCGCTATTATTAGGTATTAGCCTACCGCCATTAGCGCCGTGGTGGATGATCGTTTTAGGGACAGCTTTCGCGATAATTATTGCAAAACAATGCTATGGTGGATTAGGACAAAACCCATTTAACCCTGCTATGGTCGGTTATGTTGTACTCTTAATTTCATTTCCCGTACAAATGACCAGTTGGTTACCTCCCCATGAGTTACAGACTTTAAATATCAATGCATTAGAAAGTCTATCAATTATTTTTACAGGGCATACCCCAACTGGAGTTACGCTTGATGCCTTACGAATGGGTGTCGATGGAATGAGCCAAGCAACCCCATTAGACAGTTTTAAAACAGGGCTTTTAACTCATCCTATTTCAGATGTTTTACAGCAGCCTATTTTGCAAGGCTCTCTCGCTGGTATTGGCTGGCAATGGGTGAATATTGCCTATTTAGTCGGTGGCGTAATCATGTTGAATCGCCGTATTATCAGTTGGCAAATCCCTGTTGCATTTCTCGCTACATTGGCATTTTGTGCAATCGTAAGCTGGTTAATCGATTCTGGGCGCTACTCTCCACCTTTAGTGCAATTACTCTCAGGCGCAACTATGTTAGGGGCCTTCTTTATTGCAACTGACCCGGTAACAGCCTCCACAACACCAAAAGGTCGCTTAATTTATGGTGTGATGATTGGTTTATTAGTATGGTTAATTCGTGTTTATGGTGGTTATCCCGATGCCGTCGCTTTTGCTGTCTTATTAACCAACATTACCGTTCCTCTCATTGACCACTATACGCAACCCCGTGCATACGGGCATGGACATAAGTAAGGAGGCTGTATGTTGAATACGATGCGCCGTCATGGGGCTATTTTGGCGCTATTTGCAGCAGGTACAACGGCTCTCAGTGCTACGGTTTATACGTTAACTAAGGATACCATTGCTCAACAAGCGGCGATTGTGCAAAAGCAATTACTTGACCAAGTCGTGCCAACCCGTTTATATGATAATGATTTTGGACAAGAGTGTTATTTAGTCGGTGCTGAGGCCCAACTTGGCGGTAAACAACCCCATCGACTGTACATTGCACGAAAGAATGGTGAACCTGTCGCCGCCGCTCTCGAATCGATTGCGCCTGATGGCTATTCTGGCGCGATACATCTATTAGTTGGCGCTGATTTTAACGGTAATGTCCTTGGTGTTAGGGTGACTGAACATCATGAAACCCCCGGACTCGGCGATAAAATTGAAACTCGAATTTCCGATTGGATCACGCTATTAACAGGTAACGTTGCTTCTGAGCAGGACCCTAAATGGGCGGTAAAAAAAGATGGTGGTAATTTTGATCAATTTACGGGTGCGACAATAACGCCAAGAGCGGTTGTGAATGCCACTAAGCGCACTGCTGTTTTTATGCAAAAAATACCACAAAATCTATCAAGTTACCCAATTTGTGGAGCTGAATAATCATGAGTGAATCTAAAGAACTTTTTGCCCAAGGCTTATGGAAAAATAACTCAGCGCTGGTACAACTTTTAGGGCTATGCCCTTTACTCGCGGTTTCATCAACAGCAACCAATGCACTAGGACTTGGGCTTGCCACAACACTGGTATTAATCTGTACCAATGTGGCTGTCTCGGCATTTCGTCGTTGGGTACCGAGTGAAATCCGTATACCTATTTATGTCATGATTATTGCTTCTGTTGTTAGCGCCGTACAGATGTTGATTAATGCTTATGCTTTCGGCCTCTATGAGTCTTTAGGCATTTTTATTCCCCTGATTGTGACAAACTGTATTGTTATTGGCCGCGCGGAAGCCTATGCATCAAGGAATCCAGTGCCACTTTCAGCCGTTGATGGACTTGCTATGGGATTAGGGGCTACCGCGGCTTTACTTGTTCTCGGCGCTATGCGTGAAATTTTAGGCAATGGCACGTTATTTGATGGTGCAGATTTACTTTTAGGGCCATGGGCTAAATCATTAAGAATTGAAGTGTTACAGCTTGACTCTCCGTTTTTACTCGCTATGCTGCCACCGGGTGCTTTTATCGGTCTAGCATTAATGCTTGCGGGTAAATATTTAATTGATGAAAAAATGAAAAAACGAGCCGCTCTCAAGTCAGGTCTGCAACCTGAACGTGAATACCCAAAAGAACAAGGATGCGGCAGCCATATTTCTAGATAAAATTGATTGTGAGCTATGAATAAATCAAAACGTATTGAGATATTAACTCGTTTACGCGATAACAATCCCAATCCAACAACGGAATTACAATTTAATTCCCCTTTCGAGCTGCTGATCGCTGTTTTGCTATCAGCACAAGCCACGGATGTTAGTGTTAACAAAGCAACCGCTAAATTATATCCGGTAGCAAATACACCTGAAGCTATGTTGGCGCTAGGTGTTGATGGCATCAAAGAATATATAAAAAACATTGGGCTATTTAACACCAAAGCGGAAAGTGTGATTAAAACTTGTAAGATCTTAATTGAAAAACATAACAGCCAAGTGCCCGAAGATCGTGCCGCGCTCGAAGCCTTACCCGGCGTGGGTCGCAAAACAGCCAATGTTGTTCTAAATACAGCATTTGGTTGGCCAACTATCGCTGTTGATACCCATATTTTTAGGGTCTGTAATCGAACTAACTTTGCACCGGGTAAAAATGTTGTCGAAGTGGAAGAAAAGCTCCTAAAAGTCGTCCCCGCTGAGTTTAAAGTCGATTGCCACCATTGGTTTATTTTGCATGGTCGCTATACCTGTATTGCTCGTAAGCCTCGTTGTGGTTCTTGCATTATCGAAGACTTATGCGAATTTAAAGATAAAGTTTACCCTGAAAATTAATATTACACTGCTCCCAGTAATTTGTTCACGATGCAATTTTTTCTTGCTCTAAGACTTTGTCTTACGTAACAATGGGAGTCAAACTCAACCTCCATAAAAACGGTAAGTATGTTTCAAGACAACCCATTGCTCGCGCAACTCAAACAGCAGCTACATTCTCAAACCCCACGAGTTGAGGGTTTGATAAAAAGTACCGACAAAGGTTTCGGTTTTCTCGAAGTAGATGGACAAAAAAGCTACTTTGTACCTCCTCCGCAGATGAAGAAAGTCATGCATGGTGACCGTGTTGTGGCTGCCATTCATACCGATAAAGACCGTGAATTCGCTGAGCCAGAAGAACTTGTCGAACCTTTTCTCACGCGTTTTGTAGGTCGAATTCAGAAAAAAGATAATGATAACCGTTTATTCGTTATTCCAGATCATCCGCTACTAAAAGATACGATTTCTTGCCGCCCAACCAAAGACGTTACCCATGAATTTGCACAAGGAGATTGGGTTGTTGCTGAAATGCGTCGTCACCCCTTAAAAGGTGATAAAGGTTTTTACGCTGACATTACAGAATTCATTACGGATGGTGAAGACCATTTTGCGCCTTGGTGGGTAACACTGCGTCGTCATCAACTTGATCGTGCAGAGCCACAAATGGTGGATAGTGAACGTGACGATGAAGGCATTGAACGCATTGACCTCACTCACCTTCATTTTGTCACTATCGATAGTGCCAGCACGGAAGATATGGATGATGCGCTCTATGTTGAAAGAACCCCTGAAGGTAATCTAAAGCTTTATATTGCTATTGCCGATCCAACCAGTTATATCAAAGAAGGCAGTGAATTAGATAAACTGGCTTTGGCACGTTCTTATACCAATTATCTTCCTGGTTTTAACATTCCAATGCTACCTCGTGAGCTATCCGACAACCTATGCTCTTTGCGCCCTAATGAGCAGCGCCCTGCACTTGTCTGTGCCACGACGATATTAGCAGATGGCAGTATCGCTGAAGATATTCAATTCTTTAGTGCTTGGGTTGAGTCTAAATCTAAATTGGTTTACGACGAAGTTTCTGATTGGTTGGAAAAAACAGGTAGTTGGCAGCCAGCTAATCCAGCGGATCAACAACAGATCGAGTTACTAAAAGAGATGGCTGATAAACGCCATCAATGGCGTCAACAAAATGCACTGGTGTTTAAAGATCGCCCTGATTATCGTTTCCTATTAGATGATAAAGGCAATGTCATTGATATCATTGTAGAAAGCCGCCGTACAGCAAATCGTATTGTCGAAGAAGCCATGATAACGGCTAACCTGTGTGCAGCAATACAACTGAAAAACAGCTTAGGTTTTGGTGTATTTAATGTCCACATGGGCTTTGAACCATTACAAATTGACCAAGTCGTACAAACGTTGAAAGATCATGGTATCGAAACGACCGCGGACGCATTGCTAACTTTGGAAGGTTTCCGTCAACTACGTCGTCAGTTAGATGCACAACCGACCCAATTCTTAGACAGTCGTATCCGCCGCTTCCAAACATTTGCTGAGGTGAAAAGTGAACCCGGCCCGCATTTTGGCTTAGGTTTTGACGCTTACGCAACTTGGACATCACCGATTCGTAAATATACAGACATCGTTAACCATCGGTTATTAAAGTCTGTGATTGCTGGCGAGCCTTCAACGAATAAGCCAACAGAAGAGTTGTCAATAAAATTAGCTGAACGCCGCCGTGCAAACCGCATGGCTGAACGCGATGTCGGTGATTGGCTATATGCGCGTTTCTTAAAGCCATTTGAGGGGACTGACCAAGTTTTCCCAGCGGAGATCATCGATATTACTCGTGGTGGTGTTCGTGTCCGACTCACCGATAATGGTGCTGTTGCTTTTATCCCAGCGCCGTTCTTACATGCTGTGCGCGACGAAATACAATGTAGCCAAGAAACGGGCAGCGTATTAATTAAAGGTGAACCTGCGTACAAACTCAACGATATTATTCATGTCAATATCGCCGAAGTGCGTATGGAAACACGTAATATCGTTGCTCGCCCCGCCGCATAATTCTTTTTAATACTATACTATAAATATGCTACTGATTTTATCAGTAGCATATTGTTTTATTGCCGTCTTATTTAGTCTACAACACTTAGTTATATTTCCGTTTTTTATAGATATTAATTCCCGATAATTCTGATTCGTATAATTACTGATTGTGATAATTTGGTTACGTCCACAAAACTCGGAGTCACTAAAATGAACACGACAAGTAAACGCGTTACGACATTCGCTTTAGCCACTATTATCGCTATTAGCCTGAGTGCATGCTCAAATATGTCAAAACGAGACAAGAATACCGCTGTAGGTGCTGGCGTAGGTGCCGTAGGTGGGGCAATCCTAACGGGAGGTAGCACACTAGGAACTGTTGGTGGCGCTGCTGTTGGTGGGATTATTGGACATCAAGTCGGAAAATAAATTCATGGCTAAGGGGCTTTCCCCTTAGCCTGTATTACGATCAGCCACCCGCTAACTTAACGTGATAGCCTTTTGCTTCTAAAAGTTGTTTGATTATGTCGCGTTTATCGCCTTGGATCTCAATATCACCGTCTTTTACTGAGCCGCCACAACCGCACTTTTTCTTCAATTCCGCAGCCAGTTTTGCCAGTTCGCCATCGTCTAGATCAAGTCCGGTAACAATACAAACGCCCTTACCTTTACGCCCAGCCGTTTCACGACGGATCCTAATAATACCGTCTCCTTTAGGGCGTTGGATTTTAGGCTTCTCTTGTTCTATTCGCCCACTCTCAGTGCTATAGACTAGGCGACTATTTGAATCACTCATACTCAAGCCTTAATCGATTGGTTGATTTGCTGTAATGCTAATGCAGGGTTATCGCTACGAGTGATCGGCCGACCAATCACCATATAATCAACCCCTGCTTGTAATGCATCTTGTGGCGTCATGATACGACGTTGGTCACCCACATCACTTCCTACAGGGCGAATGCCTGGCGTGACTAATTTAAAATCACGACCACACAATGATTTTAATCTTTTTGCTTCGTGCGCTGAACACACGACACCATCTAAACCACACTCTTTCGTCAATAATGCCAAACGTTCAGCATGCTCTGCCGGTGTTGCATTAATACCAACCCCCAGCAAATCAGATTGATCCATACTGGTTAAAACGGTAACTGCTGTTAATAATGGCGCTTCTTTACCATAAGGCTCTAATGCTTTTCGGGCGGCTTCCATCATACGGCTGCCACCACCTGCATGAACGTTCACCATCCAAACCCCCATCTCTGCTGCCGCAGCGACTGCACGAGCAACGGTATTTGGGATATCGTGGAATTTCAAATCAAGGAAAACCTCAAAGCCTCGTTGATGCAGTGACTTGACAAAGTGCGGGCCATTAAAGGTAAACATCTCTTTACCGACTTTCAAACGGCATTCACGGGGATCAATTAGGTCAACAAACGCCAATGCAGCGTCTACATCTTCATAGTCGAGTGCAACAATGACTGGCGAGTGAGTAGATACACAAGCGTGGTTTTCTGTTGAAGAAATCATTTAGTTGTAGCCTTAATCATATTTGGTAAAAAGTGACACTGTCACTGTCCATCTAATCCACGAATTGGTTTGATTGTGTCCCATGAACGGCAAGATGGGCAATGCCAATATAACGAATGTGAGGTAAAACCACATTTGTGGCAACGGTAATCGGGTTTAGTTCTAATTTGCTCACCCACCATTTTGCGTAACAGGATTAAGCTTTCTTTTGCTCGCCCTTCTTCCGCTTCTTGTAGGTGGTAATCCATTAAGCGATAAAATAATCGCATGGTGGGATGGCGTTGAATCTGATCATTAATATAACTTGCAGCAGCCTCATGATTCTGTTTATCAACAATAATATCGGCTAAGTAAAGTTCAGCAATTGCGCCCGTATTGCCAGCAACACATTGACGTAAGTACGTTTCCCAATCTTCGATATTCGCAGTTTGTTGGTAGCAATCATGCAATAAAGGCAAGGTTTCAGCCACCAGCTCTCTGTCTTGTTCATAAACTTGTTTTAGGACCGCAATGGCTTTGTCATACTGCCCTTGCTCAATAAAAATGCGCCCTTTCATAATCGACACACGAGCACAGGTTTTATCGGCCTGTTCTGCCTTATTGAGTAAGCTTAATGCACCATCAAGGTCGTCACTGCTAAGATGTTGGCTAGCTAGCTCACAATAGAAATGCGCAATATTTTCACGTTGATCTTCATTACCCAATTTAACTAATTTGGTGGCAATCTCGATAGCCTTACTCCATTCACTAGTCAGTTGGAAAATACTGAGTAATGACTGCAAGGCATTTTGCTTAAAATCGACCTCATCAGTTAATTGCTGAAACATATTTTCAGCGCGATCATAAACCCCTGCCGCCATATAATCACGACCGAGTTGCTGAGTGGCTAAAAGACGTTGTTCAAAAGATAATGATGCACTTTCAACAAGCGATTGATGAATTCGGATTGCTCGTTCAACCTCACCTCGGGAGCGAAATAAATTACCTAATGTGAGATGTGCTTCAAATGCAGAGCTATCCTCTTTCAACATATCGAGAAAGAGGTCAACAGCTTTATCTTGCTGATTTGACAAAAGAAAGTTAACACCCGTCACATAGTCTCGTGACAGGCGATTAGCATGTTGCTGCTTGTCTTGTTGAGCGCTTCGACGCCCCATATACCAGCCGTATGCAGCCGCGACAGGTAACAACAGAAACAGCAGCTCAAACATACAAGTTTATTCCTTGTTCTTCTGAGCCACAATTTCTGTAGAATCAGAGAATGTTTTATCATCCACACTCAGTTGGGATTCAAGGCGTTTGATTTTACGGCGCGCATTTTTCAGGCTAACCACCGCACGCAAATAAAACAGCCCTGCAACTAACCAACCGAGCACAAAACCGACCCCAAACAACGAAGCCAAAAGCGAAGATAATGCAAAATCTCCCTGCGCAATCAGATAGTTAAATGTAATCACCTGATTATTGCTTGAGCCTAGCGTTATTGAAATGATAAAAATCACAACAGCTAGTAATAATATCAGAAAATATTTCACATTCTTTCCCGTTATCCGTTTTTATGAAATGAAATTATCTACCTGATAAGGTAGCATTTCTGGCGCACTCAGACAAAGTAATTTATCTTATACGCCGACTTTGCTGATGCCTTATGGCGCTTATTTAAGCGACTTTTGTGCTATCACTCGCGACTTATGCTCGCTCTTTTAATACAGCACATGCCACCAAGGCTAGAATCGCGCTAATGATAATGGAGGCAATAGCATCAACTGGCCAATGCATTCCTAGTAGCAATCGACTCAAAACAATCCCTTCAGCCCACACAGCAATTATCACTGAAAGTAGATATTGCCTACGCTGCCAAAATAGCCCGATCAATAATAACGCCCAACCTGCGGCAAATAAAACATGGCCTGATGGAAATGAATACCCTGTTTCAGCCTGCCAATGTTTCCGTTGCCATGACGGAACCTGAGCATTTTCTTTAACAAACTGTTTAATTACCTCGGCCCGTTGTTTTCTTTTTAATTCATAAAAATCTGAATTCGAAATGCCATACTCTTTTTCTAACCAAACCACATAAGGTCGTGGTTCTTGGAGACTGTTTTTAACAATCCCTTTGATACCTTGTCCCGCAAGAATACAACAGATAATCACGATCCCCCATAAAATGGTGTGTTTTAATTTGAGCTTACAAACATAAAAAGTCAGAGCGAGTAAAACGGTTGAGGTTATTAGGCTATAAGGGAGCCCCGCAGTTTCGGTTAACCAAAACAGCCATTTAATCGATTCTACTTTCGATGACGGCAGCCAATACCAGCCGCTCATCCACAGTACGGTAGGCGGAATAAGTAATAAAACAGCAAAAGCGATGATGGGATATATTGATCTATTCATTTTATGCTATTTATGCCTGTTGAGTATTTGAATTAATAAAATTTGATTCACAAGTGATTAACTCTGTTATAGTAATGAATAGGAGACCGTGTGCAAATAAAAGTCTTCTCTATATGCTAAACACCATATAGCATCGATAGATTATCCCCTATCGATTAACGTTCTTAATTACGCAAGAGTTATTTCAACTAATGAATGAAAATATGCAGCTAATACGTGTTGCCGAAGCCAAATTACCCACTCCTTTCGGCGAGTTCTTAATGGTCGGGTTTGAGGAAATAGCAACCGGTCGTGACCACGTCGCTCTCATTTTTGGCGATATATCAGGTCCGGAACCAGTGCTCAGTCGTATCCACTCCGAATGCTTAACGGGTGATGCGTTATTCAGCTTACGCTGTGATTGCGGTTTCCAATTAGAAGCAGCACTTTCTCAGATTAGTAAAGAAGGCCGTGGAGTGCTACTTTATCATCGCCAAGAAGGTCGCAATATTGGCCTACTCAATAAAATTCGTGCCTATGCATTACAGGATCAAGGCTTAGATACCGTCGAAGCGAATCTTAAATTAGGTTTTAAAGCGGATGAGCGCGATTTTACACTGTGCTCTGACATGTATAAATTATTGGGTATTAACGAAGTCCGCTTATTAACCAATAATCCTAAAAAAATTAATATTATGCGTGAAGCCGGCATTAATGTTGTTGAACGTGTTCCTTTAATTGTTGGCCGTAATCCAAGCAATGCTCATTACTTAGATATAAAAGCTGAGAAAATGGGGCATATGCTATTTAAGCATCAATAATTTTTCAAAAATGGAAGAGCTTATGATCGCGCTCTTCCTTTACCAATATTAAAATAATAACAATCGGTTGTATGACTTTCCCTCTCTGATATATTCACTTTCACTCTATAAGGTTTATACTGTTACCCATCAATGATCTCGAAAAATAAATTTAACGACTTAAATTTATTTCTCTGATAATAAGGAGCTACGGTGAATAACCTGCATTCTATCCAACGTATGAGAAGATTACGCAAAACTGAAAAAATGCGTGACCTTTTCCAAGAAACGCATCTTTCCCTTAATGACCTGTGTCTACCTATCTTTGTTGAAGAAGGTATTGACGATTATAAACAAATCGACAGTATGCCTGGCGTTGTACGTATCCCTGAAAAACGTTTAGCCTTTGAAATAGAACGTATTGCCAAAGCAGGCATTAAATCTGTGATGACATTTGGCGTTTCTCATCATTTGGATGAAACGGGTAGCGATGCGTGGCAAGAAAATGGTTTAGTCGCACGTATGTCACGCATATGTAAAGATACCGTCCCCGAAATGATTGTGATGTCAGATACTTGTTTCTGTGAATATACATCACATGGTCATTGTGGTGTTATGCAGGGTGATATTGTTGATAATGATGCCACAATCCATAACTTAGGTTTGCAAGCAGTGGCTGCTGCTCGAGCAGGTGCGGACTTTATCGCCCCTTCAGCTGCAATGGATGGACAAGTTGCAGCCATTCGCCACGCTCTAGATGCAGCGGGTTTTACAGACACCGCAATCATGTCTTACTCCACAAAATTTGCGTCAGCGCTCTATGGTCCATTTAGAGATGCGGCAGGCTCTTGTTTGAAAGGTGACAGAAAAACCTATCAAATGAATCCGATGAACCGCCGCGAAGCCATTCATGAATCATTGATTGATGTTCAAGAAGGCGCTGATGCACTAATGGTTAAACCCGCGGGAGCTTATTTAGATATCATTCGTGACCTACGCGAACGTACTGAATTGCCGATTGGCGCTTATCAGGTTAGTGGCGAATATGCACAAATTAAATTTGCTGCAATGGCGGGAGCGATCGACGAAACTCGCGTGACGCTTGAAACTTTAGGTGCAATCAAACGCGCTGGTGCTGATATGATTTTCACCTATTTTGCACTTCAACTCGCTGAAGACAAAATTCTGTCCTTCTAATGATTGTCTACAGTGCCCGTTAATGCATTCATTAACGGGCATTTTCATTTACCCTTTTTGCCTGTTAAGTTGTTCTGTTAATCGTAGGGCATAACTTTGCGCAACACTTGGGTCATGTAGGCCTGTAATCAACAATTTTTGCTTTTCATCGGCAGTCTTTGCAGCCACTCCCCAGCAGGCGATATCCGCCCTTGAGTGAGGCATTTCATCCAAATTGGCTACTTTTTCTGGCATGGCCACAATAGCGTTGTTTTGAGATAAGGGGACTATATCTATTGCGACATAATCCGCATGACGACCTAATGGGAATTCTTTATCTACCAATAAACGGAGATCACAAACTTCAGTTTCGGGTGTTTGCATCACAATGGAATATAAATTTGGAATATGTTCAAGAATATCTCGAACTTCATTTTGATAATGATGACTTGACGAACTTGACGAGGTAGAGACGAGAATATCTGCAGCCCAAAGTGCACCTTTGTAAAAATCCGTTGCATTAATATCTGCCATATCTTTTTCCTTTACGTTAGATCATTTCATTAGCCCGTTTATATCTTATCGAATATCAATATACGCTATTTGTATCCGCCGATTTAAAAATACGTCCCCACTCCTTACGCATTTTTATCCCCCTGTGAGCAGTTATTCCCCCCTTACCGACCGCAAAATGTATTTCGCCACCCAAAAAACACTCTGTACATCCATTCATAGAGCCTAACAGCAACATCATCATAACCTGAAGTTAATCGCATTATATTGCGAAATAACAATAAAAAACGCCCATTGTAAAAATACATATGGGCGTTTTTAACTAACAAATGCCAAAAATTAGTGCAGCATTTGACGGATCACATAATGCAAGATACCGCCATTTCGGTAATATTCCATCTCGGTGGCTGTATCAATGCGGCAACGTGTGGCGATTTCTTTCACCTGCCCATCTCCATAGGTGATTTTCACCACGATATGTTGACCCGGCTCAATGGATTGCAAGTACTCAACATCTATACGCTCATCACCTTTAAGCCCCAGCGTTTTACGTGTGGTGCCTTGTGGGAATTCCAGAGGAATAACCCCCATACCAATGAGGTTAGAACGGTGAATACGCTCATAAGATTCTGCAATCACCACGCGAACACCCAGCAAATTAGTGCCTTTTGCTGCCCAATCTCGACTCGAACCAGAACCATATTCCTTACCGGCAATGATGGCTAAAGGCAATTTTTCTTTTTGGTACAGCATGGCGGCATCATAAATTGCCATTTGTTTGCCCGTTGGAATATGTTTTGTATAGCCACCTTCAACCCCTGGCACCATTTCATTACGAATACGAATATTTGCAAACGTACCACGCATCATCACTTCATGGTTACCACGGCGAGAACCGTAGGAGTTAAAATCAGCGACAGCCACACCATGTTCCTGCAAGTAGCGTCCCGCTGGACTATCTACCTTAATATTCCCTGCTGGAGAAATATGGTCCGTTGTGACTGAATCGCCTAATATGGCCAGAATATGTGCTCCATGGATATCCTGAACAACCTCTGGTTCCGCCTTCATACCTTCAAAGAAAGGTGGATGACGGATATAGGTTGAATCCTCCTGCCAGTGATAAGTAGAGGAGCTTTCAACCTGTAATGCTTGCCATGCTTCGTCTCCATCAAAAACAGCACTGTATTCTTTACGGAACATTTCTGTTTTCACTTTTTCAACCGCTTGGGCAATTTCAGCGCTTGATGGCCAAATATCTTTCAGGTAGACATCATTACCTTGATGGTCTTTACCTAGCGGGTCTGTTTTGACATTGATATTCATGTTGCCCGCGAGTGCATAGGCAACCACCAGCGGTGGTGACGCAAGCCAATTGGTTTTGACTAAAGGATGGATCCGCCCTTCAAAGTTGCGGTTTCCAGATAATACCGCCCCTACGGTCAAATCGCTCTCTTTGATCGCTTGTTCAATCGGTTCTGGTAATGGACCTGAGTTACCGATACAAGTTGTACAACCATAACCCACAAGATTAAAGCCTAATTTGTCTAAATACGGCGTCAAACCGGCTAAAGCTAAATAGTCGGTAACCACTTTAGAACCCGGCGCTAAAGAAGATTTAACCCAGGGTTGACGCGTTAAGCCTTTTTCTACTGCTTTTTTCGCTAATAGCCCAGCAGCCATCAGGACACTTGGGTTTGAGGTATTTGTACAAGATGTTATTGCCGCGATGACAACAGCACCATCGGTCATGTCAAAGGTTTGTCCTTGATAATTTACCGTTGGATGTGCCGCTTTATCTTTTTTATTCAGTTCCAATTCGACAGCGGCTTGAAACGCTTTTGGTACTTGGCTCAGTTCGACGCGATCTTGTGGACGCTTAGGCCCTGCTAAACTGGATTCCACTGTCGACATATCAAGCTCTAAGGTGCTCGTAAAGATCGGTTCATCACCGGCATGACGCCATAAACCTTGCTCTTTAGAATAAGCTTCCACCAACGCAATTTCATCATCACTGCGTCCTGTTAGCTTCATATACTCTAATGTGACATTATCTACAGGGAAGAAACCACAGGTCGCACCGTATTCTGGCGACATGTTCGCGATCGTTGCCCTATCCGCCAATGGTAAATCCGCAAGGCCATCACCATAAAACTCAACAAACTTACCAACCACACCATGCTTACGTAGCATTTGTGTGACCGTTAAAACTAAGTCCGTTGCAGTAATACCTTCACGTAATTTGCCTGTCAGTTTAAACCCGACAACATCAGGGATGAGCATTGAAACGGGTTGACCGAGCATAGCGGCCTCAGCCTCAATTCCCCCAACCCCCCAGCCTAATACACCAAGGCCATTGATCATGGTTGTATGTGAATCGGTACCCACTAAAGTATCTGGGTAGGCATATAATTGACCATCAATTTCTTCATACCACACTGCTTTACCGAGGTACTCTAAATTCACTTGGTGGCAAATACCAGTACCCGGTGGAACGACTCTAAAGCGGTTAAACGCTTTTTGTCCCCAACGCAAAAAGAGATAACGTTCATGGTTGCGCTTCATTTCAATTTCAACGTTATCATCAAATGCTTTGTCGGTCGCAAATTCATCAACCATCACCGAGTGGTCAATAACAAGATCCACCGGAGACAACGGATTGACTTGATTAACATTACCACCTAACGATTTCACCGCTTCACGCATCGCAGCCAAATCAACAACCGCCGGTACCCCTGTAAAGTCTTGCATCAGTACCCTAGCGGGTCGATAAGCTATTTCTCTCTCAGCATGCCCCGTTTTTTGCCAATCGATGATCGCTTGCAAATCAGCTTCGACCACTGATTTGCCATCAATATTACGCAACAGGTTTTCAAGTAGGACTTTGAGGGATTTGGGTAGCTTCGTAGCATCACCGAGTTGTTTAGTAGCAATCGGCAAACTGAAGTAATTATAGAGCTTGCTTCCGACACTGAGTGTTGATGCACTCTGTGTTTTTAGACTCAACGACATAACTCCTCCTTGGTTTTATGATGATTATGGGTCATCTTACTTGCCTAACAAATTCACAATGTTTTGTTAATTACTTGTAATTATAGTTGCTGAAAATATTTACTTTATGGATTTTGTGTCAAATCCTTAAATTCTCTGTGCTTTTCATCAAAAAATACAAAAAAATTTAAGAAAAATAGGTATCGAAATATAATATGAGAAATTCGCTCGTCTTATGAGCAATCATTAAATGACTTAAATAGAAACCTTATGTCGCGCATAAAAACAGGCGACATAAGGTAAAGAAAGGGGTTGAAAGGTGTCATTACACGATAGGCAATTTAATGTCTTTAAACATCTCTTCAATATCTTCATTGTTACGAAGTGCAATCGCCTTATCCACAACATCCCGAGTAAGATGAGGGGCAAAACGCCAAATAAAGTCATACATATAACTACGCAAAAAGCTGGTTCGCTTAAAGCCTATTTTCGTTGTGCTATAGCTAAATTTATCCCGCATATCAATCACAACGAGATCACTATCCAACTCAGGGTTCACCGCCATACTCGCAATGATACCAATCCCTAACCCAAGACGAACATAGGTTTTAATAACGTCCGCATCTGTTGCCGTAAAAATAATTTTAGGCTCAAGATTTGCCTTTTGAAAAGCAATATCTAATTCAGAACGCCCTGTAAAACCGTGGGTATAAGTCACTATCTGGTATTGTGCTACATCCTCAATCGTGACATTTTTCTTCTCCGCTAACGGGTGATCTTTTTTCACCACAACACAGCGATTCCAGTGATAACAAGGAAGCATGATCAAATCACTATAGAGATGCAACGCTTCTGTTGCTATTGCAAAGTCACTATTTCCCTTACAGACTTCTTCAGCAATTTGGGTCGGCGAGCCTTGCTGCATGTGCAATGAAACATGTGGATAACGCTCGATAAAACCTTTGATGACAGGCGGTAATGCATAGCGTGCTTGGGTATGCGTTGTCGCAATATGCAAGGTGCCTTTATCTGGATATGTATGCTCCCCTGCAACTGAGCGAATGGCCTCTATTTTTGACAAAACCTCACGAGAAATACGGATCACCTCTTCACCGGCGGGTGTAACATGAGTGAGATGTTTACCACTGCGAGCAAAGATTTGAATACCTAGCTCATCTTCTAGCATGCGAACTTGTTTACTGATGCCTGGCTGTGAGGTAAATAGCCCTTCAGCAGTTGAAGAGACATTCAAGTCATGATTAACCACTTCAACAATATAGCGTAATTGCTGTAATTTCATTTTTAGGTTCACCTCTACAGAGCGTGTCAGAATTTAGCTATAGCTAAAAATTATTACTTATAATTAAAAGCTATATATATGATATTTAATATAACTAATATAACACCATAATGCAGACTGTGAATAGCCAGATGATGAAATTCCACATAAGTTAATTTAAATATAAAACTATTTATACAGTTAACTAGTAAGGAAATGCAAAGTTATGACCCAATTTTCGTAAACTATGATTGAATAGGAGATAAGCAACTTTGTAAGATGGGTAAATCCACTTTAGCCTTAGTAATGGAAATTAAAATTCTCAACGAAGAGAGGACGTTACATGCAGAAAAACATTTTGGCGCTCATTATCAGTATGTCGACTATCGCCATGGCCCCTCAGCTGTATGCCAAAGAAATTTCCTATGGAAATCAAAAGATTGTTTTATCAGACAACATCGCTTCTGGTGATGATTTTTATCGCTACGTGAATCAGGATTGGATCAGTAAGGCAAAGATCCCTACCGGTATGCCACGCATCAACTCGTTTGTTGAGCTATACCTAACCACAGAAAAGCAGCTACAAAGTATTATTGACCAACTTCAAAACGCGCCGGCCAACACGCTCAATCATAATCAAACAAATATTCGTAACTTGTATGCTAGCTACCTTAATGAAGAGGCCATCGAAAAAACTGGCATTGCGCCTCTTAAGGAAGAGTTAGATGCCATTAGCCATGCGAAAAACCATAATGATATTAGCAAATTGATGGCATTACCTGCTTATACGCCATTTATTTCTTATTGGGTCGACCTTGATGCCAAACAACCTGATACTTATGTTTTATACCTTGGTCAAGGCGGTTTAGGCTTACCGAATCGTAATTATTATCTCGACGACACCCCTCAGATGGAAGATATTCGCAAAAACTATATTGCTTATATCGCAACAATCTTAAACTTAGCGGGTGAAAAAGAGGTTGAGCAGAAAGCTCAGCAAATTTTTGCTCTAGAAAAATCCATGGCTCAGGTGCATTGGAGCCCAGAAGCACGTCGCGATACGATCAAAAATTATCATCCCATGACGCTCGATGAAATGAAAAATTTCACTGAAGGATTTGAGTGGGATAACTTCATAAATCAATGGCAACTTTCAAACAAACAATTGAATAAGGTCATTGTGGAAAATGATAGTGCTGTAAAACAGTTAGCAAAAATCTATGCTGATACCCCCGTCTCGACACTTCAAGACTATCTGCGTTTTCATTATTTAAGCGACCAAGCCCCCTATTTAAACCGTGATTATTCTGACGCTAGATTTGATTTTTATTCACGTAAATTGAATGGTATTGAAAAACAAAGATCCCGCAAAGAACGTGCTCTTGAAACAGTAAACCGTTTACAAGGCGAGCCGATGGGCCAGATTTATGTCGAGAAATATTTCGACCCTGAATCAAAAGCTAAAATTACTGAGCTGGTGAGTTATATTAGAGGCACTTTCAATTCACGCTTAAAAGATAATGACTGGATGGATAACCCAACGCGTGAAGAAGCGCTCAAAAAGCTTGAACAATTTACCGTTAAAGTAGGCTACCCTGATAAGTGGAATGATTTTAGTAGCATTAATTTAAAGCCTGATACTTTATTGGATAACTATAAGCAAGTCTTGAATTGGTCCTATCAGGATAACATGAGCAAAATAGGACAACCGGTTCGTCAATGGGAATGGGGAATGACACCTCAAACCATTAATGCGTATTTTAATCCTGTTCAAAATGAGATTGTATTCCCTGCCGCAATTTTGCAGGCGCCATTCTTTGACCCTAATGTTGACCCTGCTTATAACTACGGCGCTATTGGCGCTGTCATCGGCCATGAAATGGGCCATGGGTTCGATGATCAAGGAAGCTTATATGATGGTACAGGGCAACTTCGTAACTGGTGGAGTGATGCTTCAAAACAACACTTCAAGCAGAAGACTGATAAATTAGTTGAGCAATATGATGGCTTTAGTGTCGATGGCCAAAAAGTGAATGGTCAACTCACATTAGGGGAAAATATTGGTGATTTGGGCGGCCTTAATATCGCGCTGAGCGCGTATAAGCAATTCGTCAAAGAGAATTACCCAAATGGTGAAGCACCTATTATTGATGGCACAACGGGATTACAACGTTTCTTCATTTCTTGGGCAAGAACTTGGCAAGAACTGTCAAATAAAGAATCTGAACGAAACAAAATCTTAACCGACCCGCATAGCCCAAACCAATTCAGAGCGAATGGTGTCGTACGAAATATGGATGAATGGTATCAAACATTCTCTGTTGATAAAGATAACAAATTATATCTTGAGCCAGAACAGCGTATCCGTATTTGGTAATTAACCATTAACAAAGGCGCTAGCAATGAGTGCCTTTGTTAGTTCTGACAAATACAGGTAACTGTATATTTATACAGTTACCCATGAATTCAGCATCAACCTTCTCTTAATAAAAATAAATTATTTATTTTCAATAAATTAAAGTCCCTGAATACCTCAGAGCCTCATAGTAAGATTGATTTTTGGTCGGGTTTTATTAGTAACTGTATATTTATACAGTTACCCATGAATTCAGCACCACCCTTCTCTTAATAAAAATAAATTAAAGGCCCTGAATAACTCAGAGCCTCATCGTAAGATTGATTTTTCGTCGGGTTTCCCTAATAACTGTATTTACATACAGTATTATTTAATAACACCGCACGCCATACGAGCTCCACCACCCCCTAGCGCTTCCGGATGGTCAGAGTAATTATCCCCGCCAACGTGCACCATTAGAGCACGGTTTTCAACGTCTTTGAGTGTTTTTAAGCGTGGCGCTAATACGGCATAATCCGCATTACCTTTAGCATCAACAACTAGACCAGGTAAATCACCTAAGTGACCTGTTTTATCATAAGGGCCTTTGTGAACGCCGGTTTTCGCTGGATCCATATGCCCACCCGCTTTTAATGCAGGCACTGTTTTACCTTCTTTTTCGCCAGCTTCACAGCTTGGGTTTTCATGAATATGGAAGCCATGAACCCCGCCTTGTAGGCCTGTTAATTTTGGTGAGAACAGTAACCCATAATCCGTTTCGGAAATAACAACCTCACCAATGGCTTTACCTTCACCTTGTGGAGTTGCTTCTTTCAAGACTACTGTTTTTTCCGCTGCGTTAGCTGCAAAAGCGGTGAGTAAACCAGCGAGTAAACACATTTTTAATTTCATTCTACCTCCAGTCGTGGGTCTATTTTTATACGTTTATATCGTTACATTGATTATTGCGTTTGTTGCTAAAAAGCGGATAAATATCAATAAACTGATAACTATTGATATTCGCTATTTATCAGCATAGCAAACCCGCATCATATTGCTTTGCGGTTAGCCACATAAATCAATACTTAACCTAAATATACGCATTTTTAAGACTGCGCCTGAAAAGTGATAAAGATAATAAACCGTTCATCAAAGATGGGATTTCAGGGGGAGAGGATGAACCCTATGTCACCCCTGAAAATTATTTGAGTTCTTACAGAGAAAAAGGCGATAGAATCGTCTATCGCCTTTGGCTTTTAGAGGGGCAATATAAAGAATGTTACTTCTCTTTTGCTTCCCATTTACCGTCTACAAAAAATGCACTCCAACCCGTCGCTTTGCCATTTTTCTCAGAAGAGACATATTGTTGCTTGGTTTTACGGCTAAAACGTACCACTGTTGGATTACCTTCTGGGTCTTGCGCTGGCGCATCTGCTAAATATTTTAGCTTTTCAGGTAATCGGTCCTTGAAGCGTTGCAGTTCTTCCACCAGAGGTGCTCGAGTTTCACGCGATTTAGGGAACGTGTTTGCCGCAAGAAATACCCCAGCAGCACCATCACGCAATACAAAATAAGCGTCTGATTTCTCACATGGCAATTCAGGCAATGGAACCGGATCTTCTTTTGGTGGTGCTATCTCACCATTTTTTAAGATCTTACGCGTGTTTTTACATTCTTCATTTGTGCATCCCATATAAGGCCCAAAGCGCCCTGTTTTTAGGTGCATTTCAGAACCACATTTGTCACATTCAATGACAGGGCCATCATAGCCTTTAATACGGAATTCACCCTCTTCAATCTCATAACCTTCACAGGCTGGGTTATTACCGCAAACATGCAATTTACGTTGATTATCAATCAAGTAGCTATCCATCGCTGTGCCACATTTCGGGCAACGGCGCTTAGCACGTAACGCATTAGTTTCCGCATCATCACCCTCAAGTATATTCAATACTTCATGTTCAGGTATCAAATTGATGGTTTTCTTACAACGTTCTTTTGGTGGAAGCGCGTAGCCTTCACAACCAAGGAATACACCGGTTGATGCAGTACGAATTCCCATATGACGTTCACAATCAGGACAAGTAATTGATGTGATCACCATTGGGTTAGTACGCATTCCACCTTCTTCAGGCTCTTTCTCTGCAATATCCAACTGCTTGCTAAAGTCAGAGAAGAATTCATCTAACACGGCTTTCCATTCAGCTTCATGGTTAGCAATATGGTCAAGTTGATTTTCCATACGTGCCGTGAAATCGTAGTTCATCAGATCGTTAAAGTTTTCTTCCAATCTATCAGTGACGATTTCACCCATTTTTTCTGCATAGAAACGACGGTTTTCAACTTTAACGTAACCCCTATCTTGAATAGTCGAGATAATTGCCGCATAAGTTGATGGGCGACCAATGCCACGTTTCTCGAGCTCTTTAACCAAAGAGGCTTCACTAAAACGTGCTGGAGGCTTAGTAAAGTGCTGACTTGGTAGCAGTTCAACGAGTGACAATTCAGAGCCCACCTGAATTGGTGGCAATGTTTTATCTTCATCGTTTTTACGCAGAGCAGGCATGACACGCGTCCAACCATCGAAACGCAAAGTACGCCCTTTGGCTTTTAGCTCAAAATCCCCCGCTTTCACCGTTAATGTCGTCGAATCATATTTTGCAGGTGTCATCTGACAAGCCACAAATTGATTCCAAATTAACTGGTAAAGTTTTTTCGCATCAGCTTCCATGTCTTTTAGTGAATCAGTTAAGACATCAACACTTGACGGACGAATTGCTTCGTGAGCTTCCTGCGAATTATCTTTGCTCGTGTAAACGTTAGCTTCTTTTGGTAAATATTTCTCACCAAAATTGTCATTGATGTAACCACGCGCCATATTGATTGCGTCTTGGCTCAAGTTCGTTGAGTCAGTACGCATATAAGTGATATAACCCGCTTCATAAAGACGCTGAGCCATCATCATGGTTTTTTTCACACCGAAACCTAGGCGAGTACTTGCCGCCTGTTGTAATGTCGATGTGATAAAAGGTGCGCTTGGTTTACTTGACGTTGGTCGATCTTCACGATCAACAACTTGGAAACGAGCTTTTTCAAGCACGCTCACCGCCGCTTCGGTCTGAGCTTTTGTAACTGGCTTGAAAGGTTTACCTAATTGGTGTGTGACTTCCATACGTAATGCTGCAATATTTTTGTCAGCAAGATCTGCATGAAGCTCCCAATACTCTTCCGGCACAAACGCTTTAATTTCACGTTCACGTTCAACAATCAAACGTACCGCAACGGATTGCACACGCCCCGCGGATAAACCACGCGCAACTTTTTTCCACAATAAAGGCGATACCATATAACCCACAACACGATCCATAAAACGGCGTGCTTGTTGAGCATTGACCCTGTCAATGTTTAACTCACCTGGGTTTTCAAATGCTTGAGTAATCGCATTTTTAGTAATTTCATTGAACACGACACGACTGAAGCGAGAATCATCGCCTCCAATCACTTCGCGTAAATGCCATGCAATTGCTTCCCCTTCACGGTCAAGGTCCGTCGCAAGATAGACATGATCTGCATCTTCCGCTAACGCTTGTAATTCAGAAACGACTTTTTCCTTACCCGGCAATATCTGGTAATTCGCCTTCCAACCATGGTAAGGATCAACCCCCATACGTTTCACAAGCGCTGTTTGAGGGTCTTTTTTAACCTTTTTAGTTTTGTCGGTAGATGAGCCTGTACTCTTTTGTGAGCCGGACCCGCTTTTCGGCAGATCGCGAATGTGGCCGACGCTGCTTTTTACAACGTAGCCACTGCCAAGATACTTATTGATCGTTTTGGCTTTTGCCGGGGACTCCACGATAACAAGAGCTTTACCCATATTTACCTTTACCTAAATTTCTACAATGGCGCATTTCTACATTAAAATGCACAAAATGAAAATCTCTTTTTTATATTGCGGCACAATTGCAATATATCAATATAATTTCTTTAAATAGTTTGCGTTTAAGCAAAAACTACCAGACCAATCACGCTATGCTAAAAAGAATACAAAGTGTGCTAGCTGACTGATTTTAGCCGTATAATAACTAATTATGGCTAACGAAAAGCACACACTCTACCTGATAAAACGCCAGACGCAACCAATTATTTTTTTTATGGGGCTAACTTATGGATAACAATATTCAATCTATAACACAAAATGAACTTCTAGAAAAAGCCAATGAGATCATAAGGAAGCATGATGACTTCATTCATGGGATGTTCGTTCATACCGTCGAGCAACACCGTGACACTTTAGTCTTTAAAGGTGAATCTTTTCTCGATGCCAATGGTATTCCAACAACCAAAAGTGCCGCGGCTTTCAATATGTATAAACATCTATCACATATACTGTCTGAACAGTATCGCCTTAAGTAATAATGCCTAAGCAAAAAATTACCGGCTTTTAGCCGGTAATTAATAATAGTTATGAAATGTATTTTTTGCGAGAAAACTTAATCTCAATTTAATTACATAAATGGTTTCTGACCACGCTGCCACCAGCGTAATAACAACTTATCGACATTTTCAGAAACACTCCCCGTAAACCTTTCTAACATTTTTTTACTTTGAGTATAACGAACACTGATTATTTCTTTGGTTTCTACCGCAGAAATAATAATATCATCACTGACACCAATTTGATCAATCAACCCTTTCTCAAGTGCTTGACTACCATACCAGTATTCGCCAGTCGCAACCGCATCGATATCCAATGATGGGCGGTTTTGATGAACAAACTGCTTAAATAACTCATGAGTTTCATTAAGGTTTTCAACAAACTTCTTACGCCCTTGTTCGGTATTCTCACCTAACATAGTTAACGTACGTTTGTATTCACCCGCTGTATGTAACTCAACATCAACATCATGTTTTTTTAACAAACGGTGGATATTAGGTACTTGAGCAACCACGCCTATTGATCCTAGGATAGCAAAGGGAGCCGCAACAATTTTATTCGCGATACAGGCCATCATATAGCCACCGCTTGCCGCAACTTTATCGACAGCTATCGTTAACGGAATATTTTTTTCTTTAATGCGCGAAAGTTGCGATGCAGCCAAACCATAGCCATGCACCATCCCACCAGGGCTTTCAAGACGTAATAAAACTTCATCATGAGCTTCTGCCACAGCCAGAATAGCACTGACTTCTTCTCTTAAAGAATTCACTTCTCGCGCATCCATACTGCCTTTAAAGTCTAAAACATATAAACAAGGCTTTTTAACTGTCGTTTGACCTATTTTAGCCCCTGCTTTTTCATTTTTTTCCTGCACCTTTTGTTGTTTCTTAAATGCTTTCATCCAAACTTTATGCTCAGATGCATTCATTTTAACTTGCTGCATTTGGCGTTGGCGCTCACGATAATTCTCACCTAAATCAGTAAGTTTTAGCTCACCTCTACCACCTTGGCGACGCATTCCAACACCAAAAACAAAAACGGCTAGTGCGATAATCGCAACGACTATCGTGACAACTTTTGCCAAAAATAGTCCATACAGAGAGAAATACTCCACAAAATCATCCTTCTCATGTTTATCTTGATAAAAATAGTCTCATGATTGCTCTTAAACAACCAGTAAAATAACTCTGCTTTTTATCGTAATTTCACTTAAATCTCTACGCTACATTAGCCAATAGCATCAATCAATGAGATGATATCGTAACTGTTAACAAATAGGATAGGAAAAATACTATGCTCCACTATCAACCCAAACATGACCTGCTAAGTCGTAAAACCCTTTTAGTTACTGGGGCCGGTGATGGTATTGGCCGTGAAGCCGCATTAACCTATGCCCGCTTCGGTGCCTCTTTAATCCTTGTAGGTAGAACAAAACATAAGCTTGAAAGCGTTAGCCAAGAAATCGAAAAACTCACTGGCAAAGCGGCTGATATCTATGTATTAGACCTATTAACAGCCCCTTATGAACAGTATGTTGAGTTAGCCGATGAAATTGCTAAAAAGCACCCTTATCTTGATGGCGTGTTACATAACGCTGGGCTATTGGGTGTTGTAGCACCAATCATCGAGCAGCCCGCTGACTTATGGCATGATGTTATGCAGGTCAACGTTAATGCTTCATTTATGTTAACTCAAGTTTTGCTTCCTCTATTATTGAAAGCGCCAAACGCATCCCTTGTTTTCACCAGTTCCAGCGTAGGTAAAAAAGGCCGCGCAGACTGGGGAGCTTACTCTGTTTCTAAATTTGCGACTGAAGGCCTAATGCAGATTCTCTCTGAGGAGTATAAAAATACTGGCTTACGTGTGAATTGCATTAATCCAGGACGTACACGAACCAGTATGCGTGCTAGCGCTGCGCCAGATGAAGATCCAATGACCATCAAAGCCCCCGCTGATATCATGCCAATCTATCTATTCTTGATGAGTAATGATAGCTTACGTAAAACTGGCATTAGTTTTGATGCTCAACCGGCTCAACAAGTCAAGGCAACGGAGTGATTTTATGTCTCAAAGTCGACATGAAGAACGCCAACAACGTCTAAAAGAAAAAGTCGATGCTCGAATTGAAGCCGCTCAATTAGAGCGAGGCATTTTGCTTGTTTTTACAGGGAACGGTAAAGGCAAAACAACCGCGGCATTTGGTACAGTTTGCCGAGCGGTAGGTCATGGCCAAAAAGCGGCGGTAGTGCAATTTATCAAAGGCAGCTGGGATAACGGTGAACGTGAATTATTGCAACCTCATGGTGTCGCTTTTCATGTCATGTCCACAGGTTTTACATGGGAGACCCAAGATCGTGAAGCCGATACCCTTGCCTGCCTTGATACATGGCATCATGCACAACAGTTACTGACCGACCCATTAATCGATTTGGTTGTGCTTGATGAAATCACTTATATGATTAGCTACAATTATCTGCCGCTAGAAGTCGTGATACATGCCCTCACTCATCGGCCTGAAAATCAATCAGTGATTATTACGGGACGAGGCTGTCATCGTGATTTACTCAATTTAGCCGATACTGTAACAGAAATGCGCCCTGTCAAACATGCATTTGATGCCGGTATAAAAGCCCAAAAAGGGATAGATTGGTAACTCTCTTTTCAACTGCCGGTAGGCTCACTCGCGTATCGGCAACTTAGTGATACATCAACGTACCAGCACCAAATATCGCGCGTGTTTGCTGCATAAATTCAGCATATTTACGTTTTTCTTGTAATGAGCTTCTATCGCTCCCCATTTGGCTATAAATGATCGCCATATGCGAAATTTTATTATGATATTGATTGTAATAAAATTGCTTTCTTTGCGGATCGAGTGAACGCCGGAAGCTATCGATCAGATTAACCACCTCTTGAGCATGCAGCTGCAAGGCCTCATCTGAGAAATCGGGTTGAGTGAGAGGGTAATCAAAATGAACAGTCACTGATTGATTGGCGTGATTCACCATTTTTTTCACAATAAGCTGTGATATCAATCCATCCTCTTGATGAATTAAGTCTACTAATTCTTTATGCGTCAAACATTTCGTTTTCACTTGGCTGACTGTTGTCGAGCTGTTTATCTCTTCAGGCACCGCTTCCCCAACGTGAAAATCACAATTAAACACATTATTATCAATAATATAATCATTACTACTATTGATTCTACCATTTAGCAGATAACCATTCACGACTAAGGATTGTTTCTTTAAATGATGAATAGAAGGAATACCTTCAGTGCCATGAACAAAACTGTATGTATAATAAATTTGCTTATTGGGATTGAGAATGCCGCCTTTATTGCCTGGGTACACAATAAATTGTACAGCTTTGCCTGACATTGTCGTCATCAAATGCGGCCCTGGCCGTAATAGAATACTGCCCACCCCTTGATGTGGAATAACGATCGGCTGGTAATCGATAAAAAATATCAAACTTTCTGATGAATCGTTTGTGAAATAAAAACGCCCACTTTCAGATGTTATCGTTTTGGGATCATCACAAGCGCTAATACTGAAGCCTAAACTAACGACTAGCAACGTCTTGATTAATCGAAAACCAATCATAGAAGACAATAACCTTTTATTCTATCCTTACAGCCAATGAAAGTACCGTAAACACCGGGTATTCTCAAATACGTTTTTATCATTTTGTGACAAATACATTACTAGAATTAATAAAAAAGGTTATAGAAAACTCTATAACCTTTTTTAAAGAAATAATAAATCCAAATATCGTTAGATACGTGTACGGCGCTTCGCTGTCGGTCTAGATGATTGGCGTTTAGAGGCCGGTCTTGAAGCGACTTGTGAATGACGTTTAACTGCACGACGGATTTGATTCGCTTTAATACGTCGTTGGTCACGTTCAACCGCCACTTTCGTTTCCGTTTCTGGCTCCAGTTCCACCAGCTCTCTTAAGTAGTTGGTTTGTTCCAGTCCCAGTTCTGTCCAACCACCACGTGGTAAGCCTTTTGGTAGGTCAATATCACCATATCTTACACGGATCAGGCGGCTAACTTGTACACCAACGGCTTCCCATAAGCGACGCACTTCACGGTTACGTCCTTCCGTTAAAGTAACGTTATACCATTGGTTCATACCTTCACCACCTCGGTATGAAACTGTTTTAAATGCTGCGGGACCATCCTCAAGTTGAACACCTTGAGTTAGCTGACGTATTTTCGCATCGGTAATTTCACCAAATACACGCACAGCATATTCACGTTCGACTTCACGACTTGGATGCATCAAACGGTTTGCCAGCTCACCGTCAGTCGTAAACAGTAATAATCCACTTGTATTAACATCAAGACGTCCAACAGCAATCCAGCGTGCACCAACAAGTTTTGGTAAACGGGTAAAGACTGTCGGGCGACCTTCAGGGTCATGACGAGTACACAACTCCCCTTCAGGTTTATAGTAAGCCATTACACGGCAGATCTCTTTTTCAGCTTCTTTTATCGCTAAAATACGCCCATCTAATCTAATTTTTGTCGATGATTTAACTTCAATGCGATCACCTAACGTGGCCATTTTACCATCGACACTGATGCGCCCTTCTTTTAAAAAGGATTCGATTTCACGGCGGGAGCCATGCCCTGAACGGGCAAGAATTTTTTGTAACTTTTCAGTTTTTTGCGGTTTGGCGCTCATATAACCCTCAAATGTCGCCTTCACAGGCGTCAGATAATTTTTCGTCAATAATGATGACAAAAAATAACGAATTGGAAAACCTGCGCATTATACACAGGTTTATGGAGATCCCCTATTATTAATCCATATATCGAACTTAACGTTATTCGAACGGAGATGGGTCACCGGTGCCAACACGGACAACAACTGGGCTATCGTCAGTTAAATCAATGACCGTCGTTGGTTTCTGGCCAATATAGCCTCCATGGATAACTAAATCGACCTGTTTACCCAGTACGTCACGGATTTCTTCAGGATCGGATTGCGTAAAATCATCTCCTGGCATTATCAGGCTGGTTGACATTAATGGTTCACCAACGGCTTCAAGCAAATCACGAGCAATTGGGTTTGATGGCACTCTTAACCCAATTGTTTTACGCTTTTCATTCATCAAACGGCGCGGAACCTCTTTTGTGCCACGAAGAATAAACGTGTAATTACCCGGTGTATTGTTTTTGATTAAACGAAATGCCGTATTATCAACATGGGCGTAATTGGAGAGTTCAGAAAGATCACGACACATTAAGGTGAAGTTATGATTTGCATCCAGTTGGCGTATACGGCAAATGCGTTGCAGCGCATCTTTTTCCTCTAAACGACAACCTATCGCATAACCAGAATCCGTCGGATAAACAATCACACCACCTTTATTTATAATTTCAACACTTTGCGCAATTAGCCGTGCTTGTGGATTATCCGGATGGATATAAAAAAACTGACTCATACAGACCTCTGATCTTTAGTATTGACAGCATCATCCGGTAAAAAACCTTAAAATGGTACTATCTTTTATTAATTATTTACCCTAGTGCACACACCTGTCATGATATGTTCACTGAATGATTAGGTTAGTTTTTAACAAGTTAACTTGCTTATCGTGTGCCAATTCAATGACCCAGAAGCGCCAAATAACGTCACCTCTCCACCATTAAATTTTTCTCTCTATCGCGATAGAAAATAAGCAACTTAACCTGAATCCACTTAAGTATAATGCGTATATTTTACACCGTATTTATTATACATCAACGGTTTATGCTGTTTTCACCTCATTCCATAGGGTCCAAACAGCCTGTTGGTCATCCGGCAACCAAAGGTTACGACCTAACTCTATCCATGAACAAGGGCGATGAAAATCTGACCCCACAGAGGTTTTTAAATCATTTAATAGAGCCAATTCCGCTAAATATTGCTTCTCGTTTGCGGGTTGTTGGCAATGAGATACTTCCATCGCATCCCCTTGAGACTGCTTAAAATAGGCAACTAACCGTTTGATCCATTTATTAGATAGTTGATATTTCGATGGATGAGCGAGTACTGCAACGCCTCCTGATTGATGAATGGCATTCACTGCATCATCAATACTGCACCATTTGGCCGGAACATACCCTATCTTCCCTTTTGATAAATAGCGTTTAAAGACATTATTAATATTTTTTTCTTTGCCTATTTTCACTAAATACTGTGCAAAATGCGCTCTGGTCACCTGCCCACCTGTTGCAATTTGCAATGCATTTTCCCATGCATCCGGTATGCCCGCTTTTTGTAAACGCCGACCCATTTCGATCCCGCGTTCTAAACGTAGCTGAGACTGTTGCTTTAATAATTGAACCATTGACGGTGCAGTAGGTGAAAAATTTAATCCAACAATATGAATCTCAATATTTTCCCATAGCGTTGAAATTTCAACGCCATTAATGAGTGTTAGAGGCCGTTGTGTTTGTTCAAGGTATTCACGTGCCTCAATAACCCCTTCACATGTATCGTGATCGGTGATGGACAGCACATCAATTCCCATATCAATCGCACGCTCAATCACGTCACTTGGGGATAAATCGCCATCGGAGGCATTCGTATGGCAATGTAAATCATACCGAGTAATTAATGGACTCGAAAATTGTGACATGAGGTGTTTTTCTCCTTTTTTCCAATTTCTGGATATTTTTCCTAAATATAAATAATAAACAGCTTGACACAATCAATGCGATCCAGTTTACTAGTACACAGGACGGCTTGCTAGCCGATATTAGTTTGATTATCCAGAGAGGCACTTATGGCTATCATTAATTTATCAAATCGTTGGTGGCGTAACTTCCCAAATTGGGCGGAAGTCGCACACGCATAAATTTGATATGCCTTAGTGCCAAACCCGCCTTTATCAGCGGGTTTTTTTATGTCTAAAAACAATATAAAAGGCAATAAAATGAATAACCAAAACACAACATTACCACATTTTAGTTTTCTGGATAGCCCAATTAACTACCAGCAAGACCCTACATTGCTATTTCATCATCTGTGTCAGGATACGCCGGCGACGATGCTATTAGAATCTGCCGAAATCAATAGTAAAGCAAACTTACAAAGCTTGCTGATTGTTGACAGTGCTCTACGCATCCGAGCGTTTGGTCAACGTGTAGAAATCGACGCACTCACCGATAATGGCTGCCAATTACTCCCTGTGCTCGCAACACACTTAGCAGATAAAGCACAATATTGTGAATTATCCGCCCAACATTTGACCGTCTCCTTTAAGCAGCCTAGCAGTGATCTCGATGAAGATAGTCGTTTAAAAAGCCCATCATGCTTAGATGTATTACGTTTGCTACCAACACTGGCACAGGCTAATTCACACCAAAGTGACAATTTATTTGTCGGTGGGCTATTTGCTTATGACTTGATCGCCAGTTTTGAATCGCTGCCAGAAGTGAAAAACATTAATCGTTGCCCAGATTACTGCTTCTTTGTCGCTGAACACTATTTAGTGATCGACCATCAAAATCAGGCTGCTCGCCTAAAAAGTTGTCTTTTTTCAACTGTTGATGAACATATTCAAACGGTGACGCAACGACATAACCAAATCATTGCCGCATGCCGTCCATTTTTATCCCCTCTACCATTAGGTGAGGCGGAAAAATTCAGCGTAAAAACCAATAAAAGTGATGAGCAATACGGTGCTGTGGTCAATGCGATGAAAGAAGCGATTTATCGTGGTGATATATTTCAAGTTGTACCATCACGTAAATTTTCAATGCCTTGCCCTTACCCATTAATCGCATATCAAAAACTGAAAGCACAGAACCCGAGTCCTTATATGTTTTTTATGCAAGACAATGATTTTTCGCTATTCGGAGCCTCACCCGAAAGTGCGCTGAAATACAATGCGAGTAGCCGTAAGGTCGAAATCTACCCCATCGCTGGCACGCGTCCTCGCGGTCGCGATGCTTCAGGTAAGATTGATTTAGACCTTGATAGTCGTATTGAACTGTCAATGCGAACTGATCATAAAGAATTAGCCGAACATTTTATGCTCGTGGACTTAGCACGTAATGACCTCGCGCGTATCTGTACCCCAGGTAGCCGTTATGTGGCGAATTTAACCAAAGTGGATCGTTACTCATACGTCATGCACCTTGTTTCGCAAGTTGTCGGTACGCTACGTGATGACCTCGATATCTTTCATGCTTATCAAGCGTGTATGAACATGGGAACACTGACGGGGGCACCTAAAGTCAGAGCGATGCAATTAATCGCGGAATATGAGCAAGAGCGCCGCGGTTCTTATGGTGGCGCGGTTGGTTACTTTACCGGTAAAGGCGATTTTGATACTTGCATCGTCATCCGTTCTGCTTATGTCGAAAATGGTATTGCTACCGTACAAGCCGGAGGTGGTGTAGTACTTGATTCATCACCACAAAGTGAAGCTGATGAAACACGTAATAAAGCTCGTGCTGTTATTCGCGCGATTGCCCAAGCCCACCAAGCAGAGGAGTTGTTCTAATGGCTAACATACTATTACTCGATAATGTTGATTCTTTTACTTACAACCTTGTCGATCAACTCCGCTCTGGTGGTCATCAAGTCGTTATTTATCGTAACACGGTGAGTTCAGAACATATTTTATCCGTTCTCAATAAGATGGAATCGCCATTACTCGTGCTCTCTCCCGGTCCGGGTAAACCCAGTGATGCGGGCTGTATGCCTGACGTTCTACAACAGGTTATCGGTAAGTTACCTATTATTGGTATCTGTTTAGGTCATCAAGCGATTATCGAAGCTTATGGTGGCCATGTTTCTGCCGCTGGGGAAATTCTGCATGGTAAATCGTCTATGGCAACACATGACCAACAAGCGATGTTTAGCGGACTTGATAATCCAATTCCTGTCGCTCGCTATCATTCATTAGTGGGTAGTCAAATCCCTGAAAAATTAACAATTTGTGCACAGTCGAATGGCATAGTGATGGCTGTACGTAATGATCATGACCGTGTTTGTGGTTTTCAATTTCATCCGGAATCTATTTTAACCACTGAAGGTGCCATTTTACTGGAAAAAACCGTGGCATGGGCTCTTTCAACACCAACTTGCTCAATCACACCATCGTTATAACCAGGGAAGAGAGAACCTATTATGCAAACTATTTTCGATAAATTATTCCGCGCCCAAGCGCTGACACAACAAGAAAGCCAACAATTATTTAATGCCATCATTCGCGGTGAATTAACTGAGGCGCAATTAGCCGGTGTATTAGTCAGCATGAAAATGCGTGGTGAACAACCAGAAGAGATTGCTGGTGCAGCATTGGCTTGCCTAGAAAATGCGCAACCTTTTCCACGTCCTGATTACCCCTTCAGCGATATTGTCGGTACAGGAGGTGATGGTGCAAATAGTATCAATATCTCTACAGCCAGTGCTTTTGTTGCCGCACAAGCGGGTATTAAAGTGGCTAAGCATGGCAACCGTAGTGTATCTAGCCGCTCAGGCTCTTCGGATTTACTCGCTGCTTTTGGTATTTCATTGGATTTAAGTGCCCAAAGCGCGCGCGATGCACTAGATGAATTAGGCGTGTGTTTCTTATTTGCCCCACAATATCACAGTGGTTTTCGCCATGCGGCGCCTGTACGTACCCAACTAAAAACACGAACTTTATTCAATGTACTGGGGCCACTGATTAATCCTGCACGCCCACCTATTGCCTTAATTGGTGTGTATCAAGAAACATTGGTTGAACCTGTAGCAAAAACGCTACAAATGCTTGGTTTTACACGTGCAGCTGTGGTACACAGTGGAGGAATGGATGAAGTCTCTCTTCATGCAACAACTCAAGTTGCAGAGCTCAATCAAGGAACTTTATCTTTTTATCAGCTCACTGCCAGTGATTTTGGTTTGCAACCGTATCAGCTGTCTGACCTAGAAGGTGGAACGCCCGATGAAAATCGGATTTTGTTGAGCAATTTGTTACAGGGTCACGGAAAACCTGCCCACGAAGCCGCCGTTGCAGCGAATGTTGCCATGCTAATGCGTATTAATGGCTTTGAAGACCTCAAGGCCAATAGCGAACATGCTCTAAATATTATTCGTAGTGGTGCCGCGTATGATCGTGTTACTGCTCTAGCGTCAAGGAACCAATAAAATGAAAGCGACTGTATTACAAAAAATTGTTAATGATAAGCTAACGTATTTAGCGGCGCGCAAAGCTAAACAGCCTTTGGATAGCTTCATTGGTCAAGTCACCCCTGCTAGCCGCAGTTTCTATGAAGCCTTATCAGCAAAAAAACCGGCTTTCATACTTGAATGTAAAAAAGCATCGCCATCAAAAGGATTAATCAGAGAAGACTTTGATCCGGCAGTGATTGCCAACATATATGCCCCCTATGCTTCCGCGATTTCTGTCTTAACCGATGAGAAGTACTTCCAAGGTGATATGGCGTACCTGACCATCGTTAGCAATACCGTTAAACAACCGGTTTTATGTAAGGATTTCATTGTCGACCCTTACCAAATTTACCTTGCGCGGTATTATCAGGCAGATGCTATCTTATTAATGCTCTCCGTCGTCAATGATGAGGAATATATTGCACTCGCTGACGTCGCACATCAATTAAATATGGGGGTATTAACCGAAGTCAGTAATGAAGAAGAATTACAACGCGCCATAAAGCTAAAAGCACACGTTGTCGGTATTAACAACCGTGATTTGCGTGACCTCTCGATAGATTTAAACCGAACGCGTCAGCTCGCACCACGTTTACCAAAAGAGACGATTATCATCAGTGAGTCAGGTATTCACCGTCATCAACATATTCAAGCCTTAAGCCAGTACGTAAATGGTTTTCTAATTGGCAGTGCATTGATGGAACAAGCGGATATCGACAAAGGATTACAAAAATTATTAATCGGTGAACATAAAGTCTGTGGACTTACTCGAGGCCAAGATGCTAAAGCCGCCCTCACAGCTGGCGCAACATACGGAGGACTGATTTTTGCTGAAAGCTCCCCGAGAAAAGTGACGCTGTCACAAGCAAAACAGATTGTCCATACTGTACCTCTACAATATGTCGGTGTATTTCGTGATCAATCTACTGATTTTATTGCCCACATGGTAGAACAACTCGCACTCTCCGCGGTACAACTGCATGGCAATGAAGATATCGACTATGTGCAAAATCTGCGCGCTATCTTACCTAAACATTGTGAAATTTGGAAAGCGGTCAACATGTCGCAACCTGACTTTAGTCAGTTTGAAGGACAACCCATTGACCTACTCGTTCTCGATAATGGCGCTGGTGGCAGCGGACACACCTTTGATTGGGAAAAAATACCTAGTCATAGTCCGTTCCGCGTTATGGTTGCCGGCGGATTAAACGCTGACAATTGTCGACAAGCGGCAACACTATTATGCAATGGCCTTGATTTTAACTCCGGTGTCGAAGTTGAACCTGGTATCAAAAGCGAGACAAAGATCAAACAAGTTTTCAGTTGTTTAGCCAGCTAATGCCCCATTGATTGGCATTATATTTGGCTTCAACGCCCTAAACTGAACCCTAATTAAGTCGCATGACATAAAGAGATGAATAATAAAATGAGTAAATTAGATCCCTACTTCGGTGAATTTGGTGGACAATATGTTCCAGAGATTTTAATCCCTGCGCTTAATCAGCTTGAAGATGCATTTATTGACGCACAAAACGATCCTCAATTTATAAAAGAGTTTCATGACTTACTCAAAAACTATGCGGGTCGACCAACGGCGCTCACACTCTGCCGAAACTTAACCGACGGTACTAAAACAAAGCTTTACCTTAAGCGTGAAGACTTGCTACACGGTGGTGCACATAAAACCAACCAAGTATTAGGCCAAGCGTTATTAGCTAAAAGAATGGGCAAAACTGAGATTATCGCTGAAACAGGCGCGGGTCAGCATGGTGTAGCGACAGCACTCGCTTGCGCATTACTTAATATGAAATGCCGTATTTATATGGGTGCAAAAGATGTAGAACGCCAATCACCTAACGTCTTTCGCATGAAATTAATGGGTGCAGAAGTCATTCCTGTACACAGTGGTTCAGCGACATTAAAAGATGCGTGTAATGAAGCGCTTAGAGACTGGTCTGGCAGTTATGACAAAGCGCATTATCTGTTGGGAACAGCAGCGGGTCCACACCCATATCCAACAATTGTACGCGATTTCCAACGCATGATTGGTGATGAAGCGAAACAACAAATTTTGGAAAAAGAAGGCCGTTTACCCGATGCCGTCATCGCCTGTATTGGCGGTGGTTCAAATGCGATTGGTCTATTCGCTTCATTTATTCCAGAAGAAAATGTCCGTTTAATCGGTGTGGAACCTGCCGGATTGGGGATAGAAACCGGTCAACATGGTGCCCCACTTAAACATGGCCGTGTTGGGATCTACTTTGGAATGAAATCCCCCATGATGCAAACTGACGAAGGACAAATCGAAGAGTCTTACTCAATTTCAGCAGGACTGGATTTCCCTTCTGTCGGCCCTCAGCATGCGCATTTGAATAGTATTGGCCGAGCAGATTATGTCTCTATTACTGACGATGAAGCCTTAACGGCTTTTAAACTGTTATCTCGCAAAGAAGGGATCATCCCCGCGCTAGAATCATCTCATGCGCTCGCTTATGCCCTGAAGCTGGCTGAACAAGAGCCAAATAAAGAGCAATTGTTGATCGTTAATCTATCGGGCCGTGGCGATAAAGATATTTTTACAGTACACGATATTTTAAAAAGCAAGGGAGAAATCTAATGGAACGCTATACACAACTTTTTAAGCGTTTGAGCAGTGTAAACCAAGGTGCATTCGTTCCATTCGTCACATTAGGTGATCCTGACGCTGAACTTTCGCTGAAAATTATTGATGCTTTAATTGCTGGTGGCGCAGATGCCTTAGAAATTGGTATTCCATTTTCGGATCCACTTGCTGATGGGCCTACCATTCAAAATGCCAACTTAAGGGCATTTAAAAGTGATATTACACCAACGCTATGTTTTGAACTTTTAGCTCGTATTAGACAAACACATCCTGACATGCCAATTGGCTTATTAGTTTATGCTAATTTAGTGTTCAGTAATGGCATTGATCATTTTTATTCGCGTTGCCAGCAAGCTGGCGTAGATTCTGTATTAGTTGCAGATGTACCTATGCGAGAATCAACACCATTTCGTCAATCTGCAATTGCTCACGGTATTGCCCCCATTTTCATCTGCCCACCCAATGCTGATGAAGCATTAATTAAGCAAATTGGGGAGTATAGCGAAGGTTATACGTATCTATTATCCCGTGCTGGTGTCACTGGGACAGAAAAACGTGCTGAAATACCATTGACTAACCTCATTAGTCAATTAAGCCAATATCAGGCAGCCCCTGCTCTACAAGGGTTTGGTATCTCTGAACCAGCACAAGTCAGTGAAGCTATTGCCAATGGCGCTGCGGGAGCGATTTCAGGTTCTGCTGTTGTGAAAATTATTGAGAATAATCTGCAACGCCCAGATATCATGCTAGCTGAATTAACTCAATTTGTGAGAAAAATGAAAGCAGCTACACAAAAATAACCTGTAACCATAACGACAGATTGCCCATATCTTATATGGCAATCTGTCTACCCTATCTATTTTATACCCACTATTTTCTTCTTTAAGTTGAATTTTTTTCGCTTTCTACTGATACTAAAATTATCAGTGATACACCATGATCTATAGTCTCTGATAAATTTTTGCTGGATGACTTAACAATCAACGTATTTTGTAGTTTGAAACGTTAGGAGATAAAAGGATGAAATTATTCAAATCCGTTAGTGCATTATTTGTCGCTATCTTTATGGCTTTCACACTCGCGGCCTGCGCACCAACAGACAAATCTGAAGGTACCGGTGGTTATATTGATGATACCGTCATTACAACTAAAGTAAAATCAGCGCTACTGGCTGAGAAGGATTTAAAATCAACACAAATTAGTGTTGAAACCTTTAAAGGCCGAGTGCAATTAAGTGGTTTTGTTGATTCAAGAGCTGACGCTAATAAAGCGATTGAAACAACGAAAAAGGTCAAAGGCGTTCAGTCTGTGATTGATTCAATGAAAATCCGCTAAACGGTTACCTGTCAATTTTATCAATATCAGCTCAATTTGGGCTGATATTGATAGCCTAAATTAATTTTATATATCTCAATAAAATGATCACTGCCATTTATTATAACGCAATGAGTTACGCGCATGTTTAATTATTGTTAAAAGATGTGGCTTTATTATTTCCTGACAGATAATTTATAAAAACTCAGCGATTATTTTTCGGATATATTATTTCTTAATAAAAAAATCCGAGAATATAGATTCTCGGATTTACGATGACACTCTCATCCATTAGAGTTAATTTTTTACCTATTATCTAAGGTCTTCAATACAAATTGATTAGAAACGGTAACCCGCACCAAACATAAATACAAATGGGTCTAAGCGAGTATCAATTTTATGTTGCTCACCTTGGAATTTGAATTTAACGTCAGTGTCGATATCCATCCACCAAACTGAAGCGTTCAACATCCAATTATCCGTTAGCATGTAGTCCATACCTGCTTGTGCAGCAAAGCCCCATGAGCTTGATAGGTCTAGGTCGCTCAAACCAAGCTGTTTAGCACCTGAATTGAATTTCTCATCAAAGAAGAAGGTATAGTTAAGACCCGCACCTAGGTATGGGCGTAATTTATCTTCTTTGCTACCAAAATAATATTGCGCCATTAATGTTGGTGGTAAATGATGGACTGTCGCAATATTACCTAATTCACCTAAACTAACTTTATGCTCAAATGGTGTCGCAGCTAATAATTCCACACCAATATTATCTGTCACCATGTAGCTGAATGTCAGACCTAATTGAGTATTATTATTCGCATTAAAGTGACCAAGATTTAATACATCTTCAGATCCTGCATTTGGACGAACAGTTGCAGTACCCGCACGGAAAATAAAATCGCCAGCTTCATGAGCAAATGAAGCTGCTGGTGCAAGAGTTGCAGCAGCTAAGACAAGCGCAGTGAGTTTTTTCATTATTAATCCCATTCCTGTGTTTTTATTTTGGTATAAAATATACCGTTTAATTTTATTTAATGTTCAAATCAAGATCACATCTTTTAATAAAAATGACCTAATCTGACTACGTTGAATTTATTATTTCATTTATAAATTTTTTAATTTTGATTTAAATCAATTTTTGTCAGGTATGCGTTTAAAATAAGAATTGATCCCTCGCTTTTGTTATTTTATTCAAAAGATATAAATTATATTTTAAATGCATCTTATGTAGAGTTAGATCTATTTAAGATAACAATAGTCCTTCATGAAATAACAATCCGCATTTATCCTTTTTTGCTCACCCCTCGTCTTATCTGAACTTTCTCTACCTATACGTTAGATACTCGGTTACAATCACCTAAAATTTTGTCCCGTTTTTGTAGATAGGAGCAGTTACATGTCCATTTCGGCCAACTCACTCATCAATGATAGTGTGAATTTTTTCAAGAATCAGTTGGGTGGCCTATTCACAATTGTGCTGTTAGCAACGGTTGTCAGTGTTGTGATTTACGCAATAATGGTACCAAATGCCCATATGCTTGCCGTTTTGTATAATGCACAGGCACAATTAATTGATTCAGGAAATTCAGGCTTACAAAATTGGGTACAAGACCTTTCGGAAGAAGATAAAAGCAGTATCTTACGCGTTTCTTTTGGTCTTATCCTATCGGTTACCTTTGGTAGCCTAATCTTGATTTGCGGTGTTTTATCCTATATTGCGGGGTTATCCCGTGGCGAAGACATCACCGCAACTCAAGCGTTATCAGCATCTTTACCTAAAGCGCCTTCTATGTTTTTGCTGTTAGTTGTCTGCTCTTTGCTGGTGCAACTCGGCATCACTATTATGCTGATCCCAGGGATAGTGCTGGCTATTGGCTTCTCATTAGCCCCCGCGGTACTCATGAGTGAAAATGTTAATCCCTTTAGCGCAATGGGGAAAAGTTGGAAAATGGCCTATGCCAACTGGCGAGTGGTATTACCGATGGTTCTGATTTGGATGGCATCGCAAATGCTCGTCAGCATATTAATTAACAAACTCCAACTCAATCACATCGTTGCTAATGGGTTGTCCTTTTTCATCAACAACATCATTGCTGCTTTCGCGTTGTTGTATTTTTATCGGTTATATATGCTGATCACTCAAAAGTAATCATTACTAATTAAAAATGACGCTCAACGGCACCTTAAATGTTCTCTCATTAAGGTGCCGTTTGACTTTATAGCCTAGCATCATTAACGCTAATCAATATCTCGGCGTTATTCGGGATCGGGTGATTCCAGCTCTTTTAGCTGCTTCTGTTGCTTACTTTGGATCAGACGAATAGCAAAATAGATATCAGGTACAACCAACAGGTCATCGTCTGAACGATTAATTTTATTCTTCTCCAACCAGCTGTTGATTGATGTTCTACGCCCCGCCAGTACCAGTGTTACCCCTTTTGCTTTTAACGCCGTCACGATATCATTTAACGCAGAAAAAACGCTTACATCGTTATGAGTGAAGCTAACAGCGGCATCAACGATCACCCATGCTGGACGTTTGGGCTGATTATCCAAATGTTTATTTAAACGTTCTTTAAAATAATTAACGTTAAAATAGGTCAATGGTGAGTTAAACCGGTAGATCAACACACCTTCAACAGGTTGAACGCCATTATCTTTAGAAATTGAATGTAGCATCCCTTGGTCATCAACCCCTAACAGTTGGTCTGTTGGACGGAAAATAACGCGAATAAACTGTAATAATCCAAGCAAAACCGCTAAGCCAACACCATTTATCAGCCCAGCAACTAATACCGCACCGAGTGTAAAGATACTCAGAGTAAAGGCTTGCTTATTGCGTTTGCGCATCGACCCTATATTACGAATACTGAGCAATGACCACGTCGAAACAATTAACACCACACCCAATGCAGGCATCGGTATATATTCCAATAAATCGACAGAAAAAAGCAGCACCATTGCAATCGCGACAGCAGCAACAATCGAGACCAGCTGAGTTTTCCCCCCCATCATATCATTTACCGCGGTACGACTACTGGCCGCACTAACCGCAAATCCTTGAGAGAATGCTGACGCAATATTGGCCATACCTAAAGCGCGTAATTCTTGATCAGCGTCGATGCTATAGCCATTTTTACTGGCGAAACTTCTCGCTGTCATCATAAAACTCACAAAGCTTATGACAGCCAAGTTTAAAGAAGGGGTAATTAAATCACGCATCAATCCTGGGTTAAATTGCGGCATAGGAATGAAAGGAAGCCCTTCCCCCAAATCCCCCACCACACTAATTCCATATTTTTCAATGTCGAAAACATAACTGACGAATGTAGCAAAGATCATCGCAATCAATAATGATGGCCACATGCTACGTATTTTTTTTATTGTAATGATAATGATGAATGTCATAACTGACATCAACAAAGTGGGAATATGGGTAGCCAATAATGCGGTTGGAAAAGCGACTAAGCGCTCAATAAAACCACTCGGCAAATCGACGATACCAAAAACTTTACCGATTTGGCTGACAATAATAGTAATAGCAACACCATTTAACAGCCCTTGTAAAATTGGTCGCGATAAAAAATCAGCAAACGTGCCTAACCTAAACCGAGCCGCAATCAAACACCACATTCCCGTCATGAGACTCATAACAATAATCAATTGCCATCGCGTTGCTTCATCCCCCATCGCCAAAGGGCTAACCGCAGCGGCAATCACCGCACAAGTTGCAGCGTCAGGGCCGATAATCAATTGTTTTGATGTGCCAAATAATGCATAAAAAATCATTGGGAAAATGCATGCATATAAACCGATAATGGCATTAATTCCCATCAGTTCAGCATAAGCAATTGCGACAGGCAAAGCGACTGCTGCAACCGATAAACCCGCTTTAACATCAGGACCTAAGTCAGCAAAACGATAATGAAATAACGTTTCTAAGCCGGGCATCCAGACAAACAGTCGCGCCTTTATCATTGTCAGAAAACTCTCTAAAAATTAATGAGTTAAATTATTATAGATACTATATATATCTGAAGTATCAAAGATTATCTATCACTTATCTCAAATAACCGTAAAATAATGCAAATATGATTGGTAACAAAGCGTGTTTATTGGTAAAAAGAAGCAAATTCTTAACAACTCATCTAAAAATCGGTTAAACTACCCCATTATCTTTATGCGAGGCTGTGGTACTCACTGTTATGAAACAACTTATTGATTTTATCCCTTTGGTGATATTTTTTATTGTCTATAAAAGTTATGATATTTTTTATGCCAGCGGTGCGTTACTGGTAGCAACCCCTTTAGCATTACTCGCAACATACCTGATTTATAAACACGTCGAAAAAGTCGCAAAAATCACTTGCATACTGGTGATGGTGTTTGCTTCCCTCACCTTGATTTTCCACAGTGACGCCTTTATCAAATGGAAAGTAACCATTATTTATGCATTATTTGCTTTGGCATTACTGATCAGCCAATGGTTCACTAAAAAACCATTAATTCAGCGTATGTTAGGTAGTAATCAAGAAATTAAGTTACAAGATAGTCATTGGGTTAAATTAAATAGCGCATGGGCTATTTTCTTTATTGTCTGTGCGGCATTAAATATCTATATCGCGTTTTGGTTATCGCTGGATACTTGGATGAATTTTAAAGTGTTTGGTTTAACCGCGGGAACGTTAATTTTTACTGTCCTCAGTGTTATTTATATTTACAAAAACATGTCGAAAGAACCCATCGAACAAGAAAAGTAATAGATTAGTTACGCGATTACGAATAAAAAAAAAGAAAACCTGCATTTGCAGGTTTTTTTATTTTTAACGGCCTCTTCCGAGAGCCTGATCTATTTTCTTATCTGTATTGTATTGGGATAAGGCATACACTGACCAAATTGCGGCAGGAAGCCAACCAATTAACGTAATTTGTAGAATGAGGCAAATAATGCCGGCGAATGGGCGACCGATAGTAAAAAACTGTAACCAAGGTAATAAAATTGCCAATATCAATCTCATATTATCTCCCTAGAGTTTACGACCCAACTTTAGCAAATATTTTGCCATTGTAGACAGTCAAGTCTCAATATGAAATATAAAAAACACTTCTTGCAGTTTCTTTGCATATTTTTAGTCTATTTATTTGCTTTTATTGCCTTATAAAAAGCTATTGATAACACATTCCAGTTATCTTTTGACGCTTTTAACAGCAATAAACGTATCAGTTCATGATTCATCGTGACGGATACGCTCATTCTAGTTTATGATGAGAATGGGTTTAAATATTTCTATATTTTGATAAAGAGTTTGATATGCAATTACCAAACGGGGAATTAGTCTTACGTACTTTAGCCATGCCAGCAGATACAAATGCAAATGGTGATATTTTTGGTGGCTGGTTAATGTCTCAAATGGATATTGGCGGTGCAATTTTAGCAAAAGAAATTGCACTTGGGCGCGTTGTCACTGTTGCCGTAAATGGCATTAAATTTCAAAAACCTGTCGCCGTTGGTGATGTAGTTTGCTGCTATGCGCGTTGTTTAAAAACAGGTAAAAGCTCCATTACCATTAATATTGAAGTATGGGTAAAAAAAGTGGCGACAGAGCCAGTGGGTCATCGTTATCGAGCAACAGATGCCGTCTTCACCTATGTGGCTGTTAATGATGATAATTCGCCTCGTCAACTACCTCAGGAAAAACAATATTTTCAGTTAGAGAGCACTGAGTAACTTTGCATATCAATTCGAGTATCTGACCAATCAATAACGCCCCCAAAACCTATTTAGCCGTTTATGGGGGCGTTTTATTTTCTCTATCGTTTAACAAAACAGCTTTACACTTGGCTTACTGTGCCATCAATTTTGAAATATATTTCCGTCACATAACCTTTTGCAGGCAATTTTTCGAATGTCCAACGATTCATCGCGCGTTTTACGTCACGTTCAAATAAACCTTTTGGCGTTGCTTCTACAAACTCAATATTGGTAACACGCCCATCAGCATCAATGTCATAGCGAACCTTAACGTAACCATCTTTACCTAAACGGCGAGCACGTTCTGGGTAAGAAGGAGCCTGTTTACGGATAGCTTTAGGTCCACGTTGACTGGTAGATTGAGAGCTCGTTGCCCCTTTGTTGTTTGCAGTGACATTCGCCGTTGATTTAGGCGCCGCGGCATTCAAGTTAGATAGCGGTTTTAAATCGTTGTTTGCTAGCTGTTTTTCAACTGGCTTCGCCTCTTTCTTAACTTCACGTTTTTCTTCTTTTTTAGGCTTTGGCTTTTTCTTAACTTCAGGTTTCTTTTCTAATGCGATAGCCGGTTCAACAATGGGTTCAGGTTCAACAATAGGTTCTGGCTCAGGTTCTGGTTCAGGTTGTGGCGTTGGTTCCGGTTGAGCGGCGGCAGGCTCGACCGCGGGTTCATCCGACTCAAATGCAACCATGGCTATCGTCATAGGCTCCACCACGGTTGCTGTCTTCGGCTGATTGAAAATCCATGCCATAGCAAGCCCTGCATGAATAGACAACGAAATGATAATAATAAGAGGCCAACGGATCCAACGCATACGAATTTTCTACCCTACGACTTTCAACCTAAAGAATATGATCGATAGTTTAAATGCAAATAGCAATCATATTCAATAAGGTTTGTCATTCAAAGTGAAAATTGTGAGACTGAGCCCTACTCTTTTTACTCACTCCACTGGGTAAATAGTAAGGAACGGCGGCGTTTATAGATATCAAATTTTCTGATTGAGTAGATATGCATATTGCGCCTTGAATGCCCTTCAAGCCAGCGTCGACGGCGTCTTAAGGATTGTCTTAACATCCGCCAGCGACCCACTTCATGCCTACTACGTCTCATTTTTTTATCCTTTTGATTACTGAATTTAACTACGAGTGAAATTGGTAAAATATTATAGACCTTTAGTCGCGCTAGCCAAGAATAACCTTAAAATTGGTAAAATATTTCAACTCTGCATGAATTTGATATCAAAAGATAACTATCAAGAGAATAAATTGTTTTTTCATTATTAATCTATAAGATTTAGCAAAGCTTTTAAGATGACTTTTTGCTAAATTCTATTAGGATTAACATCAGTTTTTATTTTATAAGGTCTATTTCATTTTTTGACTATTTTTACACTCTCCTATTTTGTGAGGCATGTAATCGATTATGGCAACCGTGTATACGCTATTGAGCTGGTTATTGTTTTTCTTATATTGGTTAATAATTGCAGCAATTACCGTTCGAATTCTTGTGAAACGACGCCCTGTCACCTCAGCGATGACATGGTTATTAATTATCTATATTCTGCCATTAGTCGGTATTATCGCCTATATTGCATTCGGCGAGCTCCATTTGGGAAAACGGCGTGTTGATAAAGCACAGCAAATGTGGCCATCTGTCGCGACTTGGCTTGAAAACTTGCGTCATTCAAAACATATTTTTGCCACTGAAAATAGCCCTGTCGCCGAGCCACTTTTTCAGTTGTGTGAAAAACGCCAAGGTATTGCTGGCGTTAAAGGGAATCGCATTCAGCTCCTGACTACTTGTGAAGAATCCCTTAAATCTATCGTCAACGATATCAACAATGCACAGCATTCTATTGAAATGGTATTTTATATCTGGCAACCCGGTGGATTAGTCGATGGCGTTACCGAAGCCTTACTCAACGCCGCTAAACGTGGTGTAAGATGCCGCATTATGGTGGACTCTGCGGGTAGTTGGCATTTTTTCCGTAGCGATTACCCCGCCAAAATGCGGGCTGCTGGAATTGAATTTGTTGAATCATTAAAAGTAAATCTAATGCGTTTTTTCTTGCGCCGCATGGATTTACGTCAACACCGTAAAATTGTGGTGATCGATAACTATATCTCTTATACCGGAAGTATGAATATGGTTGACCCACGCTATTTCAAGCAGGATGCTGGTGTGGGTGAATGGGTCGATATTTTGGTACGTATGGAAGGCCCTGTCAGTACCACGTTAGGTATTGTTTATGCGTTTGATTGGGAAATGGAGACGGGACAACGTATTTTGCCACCGCCACCAGACACCAATATTATGCCATTTGAACAAGCTAACGGTCATACCACGCAAATGATTGCTTCTGGTCCAGGTTTCCCTGACGAGTTGATTCAACAATCATTAATGACGGCGATTTTCTCCGCTCGTAAACAGCTCATAATGACTACGCCTTATTTCGTTCCTAGTGATGATTTATTACACGCTATATGCACCGCAGCAATGCGTGGAGTCGATGTCAGTATTGTGATGCCAAGGCAAAATGACTCGTTTCTTGTTCGTTGGGCAAGCCGTTCGTTTTATTCTGAGTTGTTAGAAGCCGGCGTCAAAATTTATCAATTTGAAGATGGACTCTTGCACACGAAAAGTGTTCTAGTTGATGGAGAGCTTAGCCTCGTAGGCTCGGTCAACTTGGATATGCGGAGTTTATGGCTGAATTTTGAAATCACCGTTGTGATCGATGATAAAAACTTTGGTAGCGACCTAACGATGGTACAGTATGATTATATCGCCCGTTCTACACGACTCGAAATCGAGGAATGGGAACAACGACCATTCTGGAATCGCGTTGTTGAACGTTTATGCTACTTCTTTAGCCCGTTATTGTAATTTATTTAACTTTAGGAACTGTCATGACTAAGCCACTAACTGTACAACTTATCGATGAGGATGAAATCATTGAAATAGCCTATGACTTGTTCCTAGAAGGCGCTATGACAAACTTAGAGCCTGCTGATCAGGTGATTTTTGCCCTGCAATTTGAAGAGTGTGGCGCTGCTGAAATTGTGCCACTGACTTCGCATTGGCAAAGCATTATTCAACCTGAATTTAATTTAGAAAATTTTAGCGAAGTGATTATTGGCTTAGCGCAATCCGCAGATGAAGATATTAACGATATCTTTGCTCGAGTTTTGATTAGCCGTAATCCAGCCGTTCCCTTCCACCATATTTTATGGAAGCGTTGATCAATATTGATACGGCTTTCGCATAAAATACGCATTAAAAAAAGGGCCTAACGGCCCTTTTAAATTTCATCGTTAAAGTGGATCAACCTTTAAACAAGATACCGCATGTTTAAAACTTCCCTCTAACAAAGGCTTCGTTTTCGCACAACCTTCATCAGCTAATGGGCAACGAGTTCTAAACACACAACCCGACGGTGGATTAATGGGAGAAGGTAATTCCCCTTCCAATAACTCTATCGCTTTATTTTTCTCTTTATCCGGATCAGGAACAGGCACTGCTGACATCAAGGCTTTCGTATAAGGATGAAGAGGATTGTTATACACCTCATCATAGGTTCCCAACTCAACCGCATTACCTAAATACATCACTAATACCCGGTCAGAAATATGCTTTACGACGGCCAAATCATGAGCAATAAAGATCAAGGATAAGCCCATTTCCCTTTGCAATTCTTGCAATAAATTAACCACCTGTGCTTGAATGGACACATCAAGTGCAGATACTGGTTCATCACAAATAACGAGTTTAGGTTCAAGGATCAGTGCTCTTGCAATCCCAATACGCTGACATTGCCCACCAGAAAACTCATGAGGATAACGGTTGATTAAATTGGGTAATAACCCTACTCGCATCATCATTTTTCTGACTTTTTCCGTCACTTCAGATTGACGCATCTTTGGATTATAGGTTTTCAACGGTTCAGCGATGATATCACCGATTGTCATACGCGGATTTAGTGACGCCAAAGGGTCTTGGAAAATCATTTGAATGTCGTTACGTACATCTCGCCACTGTTTTTCATTTAACCCTAGTAAATCACGTCCTAACCAACTGACGGTGCCTCCCGATGATTTCACTAACCCAATAATAGCGCGAGCAAAAGTGGACTTTCCACACCCTGATTCCCCCACGACACCCAGTGTTTCACCTTCATATAAGCGCAGTGTCACACCATCAACCGCCTTTAAACTTTTATCAGGCTGCCAGAACCATTGTTTTTTGTCTCGAATAGCAAAATGAACTTTTAAATCATTAACTTCGAGCAAAACGGGTCTATTTTCATGCTGTGTCATACCAACTCCTCCACTGGCTTAAAGCAAGCTCTCAAACGATCCGTTGAAAAGACGCTCAGCTCAGGCTCATGTTCAATACATTGTTCATTCGCATATTGGCAGCGCGGAGAAAATGGGCAGCCTTTTGGCAGGCGCAACAAATTAGGCGGGTTACCAGGTATGGTTGCGAGACTTTCATCATCACCATCCAAACGCGGTACTGCTGCAAGTAATCCCAACGAATAGGGATGAGAAGGATGATAAAAAATATCGCGCGCTGTGCCGTATTCCATGGTACGCCCTGCATACATCACCAGAACTTTGTCACACACCCCAGCAACCACGCCTAAGTCATGAGTGATCAAAATAATAGCGGTATCAAACTCTTGTTTCAGTTCATTTAATAACGTCATGATCTGCGCTTGAACCGTAACATCTAATGCCGTTGTCGGTTCATCCGCTATCAATAATTTAGGCTGACACAATAATGCCATGGCGATCATGACGCGTTGACGCATCCCACCAGAAAATTCATGAGGATACATATTCATTCTTTTACGGGCTTCTGGCATTTTTACTGCATCGAGCATACGTACGGACGCTTCAAAAGCTTCCTGTTTCCCCATACCTTTATGCAGCATTAGCACTTCAGATAATTGTGTTCCAATTTTTAAGTAAGGATTTAATGACGTCATAGGATCTTGGAAGATAATCGAAATCTCTTCTGCTCGCATCCTATTCAAATCCTTTTCTTTTAAATTAAGGATTTCACGACCATTAAATATGGCCGAGCCACCTATTTTGCCATTACGGGCTAACAACCCCATGAGAGCGAAAGCCGTTTGGGATTTTCCTGAACCTGATTCTCCCACAATACCTAAGGTTTCACCGGCACGTAATTCAAAATTCAGTTTATTAACGGCTGTTACATCACCATCTGGCGTTGAAAAAGTGACGTTGAGATCTTTAACTCTCAGTAGAGGGTTAGATGATTTAATTTCAGACATAGTCATTCCCTCTAGCGGTCTTTCGGGTCGAGGGCATCACGTAAACCATCGCCGATAAAGTTAAAACAAAATAGTGTGACAACAAGAAAACACGCAGGGATCAATAATAACCATGGCGTCACTTCCATAGAATTAGCACCATCACTTAATAATGCGCCCCAACTACTCAACGGCTCTTGAGTACCTAACCCGAGAAAGCTTAAAAACGATTCAAATAAGATCATACTTGGCACGAGTAATGATGCATACACGACAACAACACCTAATACGTTAGGAACAATATGGCGTAAAATAATGTGGCGAGTGCTCACACCACAAACTAAAGCGGCCTCAATAAATTCTTTTCGTTTCAGCCCTAAGGTTTGCCCACGCACGATACGCGCCATATCCAACCAAGAAACCATACCAATAGCGACAAATATCAATAAGATATTCGTGCCAAATAATGTCACTAGCAAAATCACAAAGAACATAAATGGAAATGAGTTTAAGATCTCCAATAAACGCATCATAAAGGAGTCTACTTTTCCACCAACATAGCCAGCCAGAGAGCCATAAAGTGTGCCCACAATAACAGCCACAAGTGCAGCAGCGACCCCAACCATCAGAGAGATACGCCCACCGATAGCGACCCTAACTAAAAGATCTCGACCAGAAGCATCGGTACCAAAATAGTGCCCACTCGCCATATCTGGCGGCATCGACATCATTTCCCAGTCCGTATCATCATATAAAAAGGGGGATAACATCGGTGCAAAAATCACAAATAACGTAATCAAAAATAGGACAAACAGGCTAAATATTGCAGCACGGTTATGCATAAATCGACGTCGTGCATCCTGCCACAAACTACGCCCTTCAATATCTAATTGCTCCGAAAGTTTTTCCAGAGCTTCACTATTCTTTTGATTCAATAACACAGTGTCTTCTCCGGATTAATAACGAATTTTCGGGTCGATAACAGCGTATAACACATCGACAATCGCATTAAAGGCAATGGTCAATACACCGACTAAAATGGTTAGACTAAGAACCAATGAATAGTCACGGTTCAATGCACCATTAACAAATAATTGCCCAATGCCTGGTAAACCAAAAATCGTTTCTATCACCATTGAACCTGTGATAATTCCCACAAATGCAGGCCCCATATACGAAAGCACAGGAAGCAAAGCAGGTTTCAATGCATGACGTAAGATGATAGTACGAAGTGGTAAGCCTTTTGCACGCGCAGTACGAATGAAGTTTGAGTGCATAATCTCTATCATTGAGCCACGTGTAATACGTGAGATGCTTGCAATATAGGCTAGCGATAATGCCACCATCGGTAATATCATGTGTTTGATATTACCACCGTCCCAGCCACCACCAGGGAGCCATTTCAAATGAATGGCGAAAATCAGCACCAATAGCGGTGCCACTACAAAGCTGGGGATGACAACCCCCGTCATGGCAAACCCCATGACCGTAAAGTCCCATTTACTATTTTGATTTAATGCGGCAATAACGCCAGCAGACACACCAAAGAATACGGCAACGATAAAGGCAGTAGCCCCTAATTTTGCAGAGACAGGAAATGCTTTCGCGACTAAGTCGTTAACACTATAGTCTTTATATTTAAATGATGGGCCAAAATCACCTTTAGATAATTGCACTAAATAGTTGAAATATTGCTTATACATCGGATCATTTAAGTGATATTTCGCTTCTATATTCGCCATAACTTCAGGCGGTAGTTTACGTTCTCCCGTGAAAGGGCTGCCTGGTGCTAACCGCATCATAAAAAATGAAATCGTAATAAGAATAAAAAGTGTCGGAATCGCTTCTAGTAAGCGACGTATAATAAATTTTAACATTGCCCTTCCCTACATCTGTTGCTTAGCCGGACCAATCATCACATTGTTGTCCGGCTCCTCAGAGCCGGACTGTTATTGTTAGTGCTTAATAATATAAAGGTCTTTAGTATGAAGGTTATCGAGAGGGTCTTTACCTGTATAACCCCCCACATACGGTTTAACTAAACGCGTGTTTACATAGTAGTACAATGGCACAACAGCGGAATCTTTATCTAAGATTTTTTCAGCTTTATCATAGAGATCGGCACGTTCTTCATCCGTTTTCACTTGCAACGTCTGCTTCATCGTAGCATCGAAGTCTTTATTCTTATAATGAACAGTATTATTACTACTATGGGACAGTAGCATATTGAGGAAAGAAGAAGGTTCGTTATAGTCTGCACACCAACCAGCACGAGCAACATCATAAGCGCCTTGATGTCGGCTATCTAAGAAAGTTTTCCACTCTTGGTTTTCTAATTTGACTTCTGCGCCAATGTTTTTCTTCCACATTGAGGAAGCGGCAATCGCAATACGCTTATGTAAATCAGAGGTGTTATACAATAAATTAAACTTCAATGGATTTGCTTTGTTGTAACCCGCTTCTTCGAGCAGCTGTTTCGCTTTTTCGTTGCGCTGCTCTTGCGTCATATTCGCATACCAATCTGGCTTTTCCGTTTTCATGCCGTTGGTAAATGGTGGTGTAAACCCATAAGCAGGGATATCACCTTGAGCTTTCACTTTATAAGTAATGACGTCTCTATCCATAGAAAGTTTTAATGCTTCCCTTACACGAGGATCATTAAAGGGTGGCTTTTCGTTGTTAATTTCATAGTAATAGATACACAGATAAGGATTTACCCGTAGCTCATCTGGCATATTTTTTTGCAGCGTTTTAAATTGCTCAATGGGTAAATTACTGTAAGTCATGTCGATTTCACCGCTACGGTAACGGTTAACATCGGTAACTTCAGAGGAAATTGGCAGGTAAGTGACTTGGTCGATAATGGTATTAGCATTATCCCAATAGCTCGGGCTACGCTCAAGGACAATGCGTTCATTGACTGTCCAGTCTTTTAATTTATAAGCCCCATTCCCCACAAAGTTTTGTGGTTGAGTCCATTTTGCACCATATTTTTCAATCACTTTTTTGTTTACTGGTGACATTGAAGAATGGATCAAAAGTTTAGGGATATACGGTACTGCTTCACTCAATTCGAGAACAAGGGTATGGTCATCTAATGCTTTAACACCGAGTTCTTCTGGTTTTTTCTTACCAACAATAATGTCATCTACATTTTTCAAGTGCGCATACTGTAAATAGCTTGCATAAGGAGAAGCGGTATCAGGGTCAACAAGACGTTGGAAACTATAGACAAAATCGTGGGCCGTTACGGGATCTTCATTTGACCATTTAGCTCCCTCACGAATTTTAAAAGTCCATTCTTTAAAATCTTTATTTTCCCAGCTGACTGCCGAGCCAGGCAAAATTTCACCATTTGGTCCAACGATCGTGAGACCTTCAAAAAGATCACGAGCTAAAGCGGATTCCGGAACACCTTCAATTTTATGTGGATCAAGAGATTGAGGTTCAGAGCCATTATTACGAACGAGTGTTTGTTTCTGCGCAAGCTCAACACCAGCAGGTACCGTTGCAGCAACACTACTCGTCATTCCTCCAGCCATCAATCCAGCAGTAACACCTAAAGCAACCATGGTTTTATGAATGTATTTACTCATCTTATCCGTTACTCCCATACCATATTTCATTGTTATATTGTGGATTGTGATGCTTACCAACGCGGTAAACTGTTTATTATATTATTTTAGTACTATTTATTAGTTTGGTTTATATATAACCGCTTAATATCCATATAATCAAGAGGGTCTTTACCTTTAAATCCTCCAATTGCTGGGTTAACCAATCGAACACTTACTCGGTAATAAACAGGAATAAGCGCTGAATCTTGATCAAGCAAGGCCTCCGCCTGTTGATAAATTTGCTTGCGCGCTGCATCATCAGGCGCAACTAATGCTTTTTCTAATAGAGAATCGAACTGAGGGTTTTTATAGAAAGCGGTATTATTACTACTATCTGAAGACATGATGTTCAAAAATGCAGAAGGCTCATTATAGTCGGCACACCAAGTCGCACGTACGACATCATAATTACCGTCGTGGCGGCTTTGTAATGATGTTTTCCATTCTTGATTTTGTAAGCTCACTTCTGCCCCAATATTTTTTTTCCACATGGAAGCAGCAACTATGGCTTGCTGTTTGTTTTGATCAGAAGTGTTATAAAGCAGAGAAAATTTAAGTGGATTCGCGGCATTGTAGCCTGCTTCAGCTAAAAGCGCTTTTGCACGTTGATAGCGTTTCTCATCACTCCAACTGGCCCACTCAGGCGGTGAAAAATCACTATTATTAATAAAAGTAGGCGTAAAACCATAAGCAACTATCTGCCCTTGTCCCATAATTTTATGAGTAATAATGTCTCTATCCAATCCGAGTTTTATGGCTTCTCGCACTCTGGGGTCAGTAAAAGGTGGCTTGTTATTATTAATCTCATAATAAAAAGTGCATAAGTAAGGACGAACATATAATTCATCTGGTCGCTCTGATTGCATTTTTTTATATAAAACGGGGGGAATAGCGGAATTACTAATATCAATTTCACCACTACGATAACGATTGACATCACTGACTTCCGACGAAATGGTTAAAAAAGTTGCTTCATCTATTTTGCTATTCTGATTATTCCAATACAAAGGGTTACGTTTAAGAACAATACGTTCGTTAACAACCCACTTATCCAATAAATAGGCGCCATTTCCGACAAAATGATTACTTTGCGTCCACTTATCCCCATATTTTTCAATTACTTGCTTATTTACGGGTTTCATCGCCGTATGGTTAAGCATATCAATAAAATAAGGCACAGGATGGCTCAGCGTGACTTGTAAATGTTTTTCATCGAGTGCTTTTACACCTAGCGACTCCAGTGGTTTTTGACCTTTTAAAATCTCAGCAGCATTTTCAATATAGGCACTTTGCAGATAACTTGAATAAGGTGAACCTATTTTTGGATCAGCTAATCGCTGCCAACTGTAAACAAAATCTTGGGCAGTCACAGGAGAACCATCGCTCCATTTCGCATTATCTCTGAGCGTAAATACCCAAGTGGTATAATTCTCATTAGTCCAACTTTCAGCCACGCCTGGCGTGACTTTACCGTCAACATCCGTATAAATGAGCCCTTCAAGCAGGTTAAGGATAATACTGGTTTCCGGTATACCCTCAACTTTATGTGGATCTAATGAAGCAACTTCAGAACCATTATTAATCGTAATAGCTTGTTTAACTGCCGTCGCTACAGGCGCGGCATTAGAATGAAATGCAACTAAAAAAATAGGTAGTGAACACAAACTCTTATAAAGAAAATTCATCATCACCCTCAAAGGTTATAAGTGTTGCTACAACAAAATCCAGCACTTAATCGGCTTATTTCGTCAAAGTAATATCCTAAGTTAGCGATACCACTCACCTTTTAGATTAGTTTTCATAATTCACAAGTACCACCTATAAAAAACAACAAATTGTTAACATTGTGTAATTATGCTGAAATCTATCGTTACTATACAAATCAATAAACATTATGATTTTACGGTACTAACAGAGGATTTATCTGTTATTGCTATATTTAAATACCAAGGACTGGTTTAAACATATCATTAACATTAGATAAATTAAATAGCGTAAAAATTTACTCAGCTCACATTTCCTTACTTTTTATACCTTCTTTGACAAAAAATGCGACATATTATTATAAGTATTGCCAGACTATAATAGTACAAAATAACAGCACATTAATGTGTGAAATTATCCCTTTGATGACAATCAAATAATGATATTGGGCTTTTATTTTTTCTATTAACACGAGATAGTACAAAAATTCACATACGCTTTATTGCTTAAGCACTATAACGTTCAGAATATTATTACTAATGCGATAACAACCTAATTAATCGCCATATTAGTGACGATTAATTAGGAGGTATTAGTCATTTTTGGAGTGGATTAGAGAAGGCCTGGGAATATCGCTTTAACACCTGTGACAATGAACTCAATCCCCAATGACATCAGAAGTAAGCCCATAATACGCGTCACGACGTTGATACCTGTTTGTCCTAAATAACGAACTAATAATGACGCTGAACGAAACAGTAACCAGCAACAAAATGCAAATACAATACTTGTCAGCGCAAGGCCGATAAAATTTTGCCATCCATGCCAGCGAGATGACCAAACGATACAAGAACTAATTGCCCCTGGCCCTGCCATTAAAGGTAACGCAAGAGGAACCACGCCGATACTATCACGGACGGCAGTTTCTGTTTTCTCTTGCTTATTTTGTTTATCTTCACCAATTTTCCCACTGATCATTGACATTGCGATAGTCACTATCAAGATCCCCCCCGCAATACGAAACGAATCAATAGAAATACCAAATAGCTGAAGAATAGAATCGCCAATTAATAAGGACGTACATAAAATGATAGCTACAGAAGTATTCGCTATCGTATTGGTTTTATTACGCCCTGCACTACTTTGATAATTGGTCATGCTAATAAACACAGGTAAGATCCCTACTGGGTTTACTAACGCAAAAAGGCCGATAAAAAATTTTATATAGCCAGATAAATCAAGTAATCCTGCACCCACTCATTAGCACCTTCAAAAAGTCTCGTTTGAGAAAATGATCGATAGATAAAGTTTATCATTAAATTAATGAAATACATTGTGCTAAGTTTTGTTTTAGTTACCACGATTAACTATCGGCTTAATAAGCATACAAAAAGCAGGCTATTTCTCTATTTCACCAGCGTAATAACGATATTTTGGGTTAATTTCCAAAAAAGAAGCGAATTTAGCTAAAATTGCCATGCTGAAAGGTTTCAGTTTTGATTTTTTGTGATTTAGATCACGTTAATAAATATGAATAATGTTAATCTATTCTTAACTGATAGGGAGAGAAAATTTAAGAAAAGTACGCTTTTCATATTGATTTAAAAGCTTTTTAAGCCAATAAGCGGATAAGCAAAGTATGATAATAAATATAAACTATAATTATCTACTCACTTTTGTAACACCGTTGTGTTTCTGGATGCACTGCTCATTGGCTTAAAAAGTTTAACATTTATCAGGAGTAATCTCTATGTCAGTAACTAATGTTACCGAACTCAATGACCTCGTTGCTCGTGTCAAAAAAGCTCAGCGTGAATTCGCTAACTTCTCTCAAGAACAAGTTGACCGTATTTTCCGCGCAGCGGCGCTTGCCGCAGCAGATGCACGAATCCCTCTCGCAAAACTGGCGGTTGAAGAATCAGGCATGGGTATTATTGAAGATAAAGTGATCAAAAATCACTTTGCTTCCGAGTATATATACAATGCCTATAAAGATGAAAAAACCTGTGGCGTGCTTTCAGAAGACCCAACTTTCGGTACCATCACAATTGCAGAACCTATCGGCATTATCTGTGGTATCGTGCCAACCACTAACCCAACATCAACCGCTATTTTTAAGTCGCTGATTAGCTTAAAAACACGAAATGCAATTATTTTTTCACCACACCCAAGAGCAAAAAATGCAACCAATAAAGCGGCTGAAATCGTTCTAAAAGCAGCAATAGCCGCGGGTGCACCAAAAGATATCATCGGTTGGATAGATGCGCCATCTGTTGAATTATCCAATGCACTCATGCATCACGATGACATCAATCTGATTTTAGCAACTGGTGGTCCGGGTATGGTAAAAGCCGCCTATAGTTCCGGTAAACCGGCTATTGGTGTAGGTGCGGGAAATACCCCTGTAGTGATCGATGAAACTGCGGATATCAAACGCGCTGTTGCCTCTATTTTGATGTCAAAAACGTTTGATAATGGCGTGATATGTGCCTCAGAACAATCCGTTGTGGTCGTTGATGAAATCTATAATCAAGTTCGTGAACGCTTTGCTAGCCATGGCGGCTATATTTTGCAAGGCAAAGAACTGAAAGCCGTTCAAGACGTTATTCTTAAAAATGGCAATCTCAACGCCGCCATTGTTGGCCAACCTGCCTACAAAATTGCAGAAATGGCCGGTATCACTGTTCCTGTGACGACAAAAATTCTGATTGGTGAAGTTAAAGTCATTGATGAATCAGAACCATTCGCTCATGAAAAACTTTCCCCACTACTCGCCATGTATCGTGGTAAAAACTTTGAAGATGCCGTAGAAAAAGCAGAGTTACTGGTGGAAATGGGCGGAATTGGTCACACTTCTTGTTTATATACAGATCAAGATAACCAAGCTGAACGCGTTAATTATTTTGGCGTGAAAATGAAAACAGCGCGTATTTTGATTAATACCCCTGCCTCACAAGGTGGTATCGGTGACCTATATAACTTTAAATTAGCGCCTTCTCTCACACTGGGTTGTGGTTCATGGGGAGGTAACTCCATCTCTGAAAACGTTGGACCAAAACACTTAATTAATACTAAGACTGTGGCGAAAAGAGCTGAAAATATGTTATGGCATAAACTTCCTAACTCAATTTATTTCCGTCGCGGTTGTCTTCCTATTGCCCTTGAAGAGATAGCAACGGATGGCGCAAAACGTGCGTTTATCGTGACTGATGGTTATTTATTCAATAATGGCTATGTCGAAGAAGTCATTAATGTCCTTAAACAACATCATATTGAAACTGACGTCTTCTTTGAAGTTGAGGCTGATCCAACCTTAACCGTTGTCCGTAAAGGTGCAGCACAAATGAACGCCTTCAAACCTGATGTCATTATTGCATTAGGTGGTGGCTCACCAATGGATGCCGCCAAAATTATGTGGGTAATGTACGAGCACCCAGAAACCCATTTCGAAGAGTTAGCATTACGCTTTATGGATATCCGTAAACGTATCCATCGCTTCCCCAAAATGGGCGTGAAAGCAAAATTAGTCGCTATTACCACAACGTCTGGTACTGGTTCTGAAGTGACACCATTTGCGGTAGTTACTGATGATAAAACAGGTCAAAAATATCCATTAGCAGACTATGCTCTAACGCCTAACATGGCGATCGTTGATGCAAACCTAGTCATGAACATGCCAAAATCGTTGACTGCATTTGGTGGTTTAGATGCTGTGACGCATGCTCTAGAAGCTTATGTTTCTGTTTTAGCGAACGAATACTCAGATGGGCAAGCACTACAAGCGCTGAGTTTATTAAAAGACTATCTGCCCGCTAGCTATCATGAAGGGGCGACTAACCCTGTGGCAAGAGAACGTGTTCATAACGCCGCTACCATTGCAGGTATTGCATTTGCAAACGCCTTCTTAGGGGTATGTCACTCAATGGCCCATAAACTGGGTTCTGAATTCCATATACCGCACGGATTAGCTAATGCACTATTAATTAGTAATGTGATTCGTTACAACGCTAACGATAACCCAACCAAACAAACCGCATTCAGCCAATATGACCGCCCACAAGCACGTCGTCGTTATGCTGAAGTCGCTGACCATTTAGGTCTGACGAAAGCGGGTGATCGTACCGATACGAAGGTTGAGAAGCTATTGGCTTGGCTTGAAGAGATCAAAGCAGATTTAGGCATTCCTAAGTCTATACGTGAAGCTGGCGTTGCTGAGGCAGACTTCTTAGCGCATGTTGATAAGTTGTCTGAGGACGCGTTTGATGACCAATGTACAGGTGCAAACCCACGTTACCCATTAATTTCCGAGTTAAAACAACTGCTACTTGATTCCTATTATGGACGTGAATTTACTGAAGAACCTGTTGTCGCAACCGCGAAAACAGAAAAGAAAAATTCAAAGAAATAATTAAATAATTGCACAATTAATAAAAAGGCACTGATTAAAAACCAGTGCCTTTTTGGTAATATAATAAGTAATTATTTATTATACACTTTTATCAACTAATAACGCCCTGCCTCTGTTTTATTTCAGTAACCATCAATTAGTTAGCGTTAATTAAAGTGAATAGCAACCTTAGGAATAACCCCTTGATTCATTAGTTTTGCTTGTTCGATGGCTTCCGTATAGTGCTTACGACACACTGAAATATACTTCTCGTTACCGCCTATATCGACCTGTGCGCCTTCGTAGACGGGAATACCATCATTCCCTATCCTCAACACTTTATTTGCTTTACGACCGCAATAGCACACTGTTTTTAATTCGACTAATTTGTCTGCCCATGCTAATAAATATTGACTACCCGCAAACAATTCTCCTGAAAAATCGGTTCTCAGGCCATAACATAAAACGGGAATATCACAGTTATCGACAATATCGCATAGCTGTTCAACTTGCTGTTTTGTTAAAAATTGACACTCATCAATTAAGACACAATGTACCTTTTTTATCCCATTTTCACTTTTGATGATTTCAGCCATATTCGTTGTAGGCGAAAATAGTAACGCATCCGCAGACAGCCCAATTCGAGAAGAGACTTTACCTTGCGAGAAGCGATTATCGATTTCAGCGGTGAAAATCAATGTGCGCATTCCTCTTTCATTATAGTTATAAGAAGATTGCAGCAGGGATGTCGATTTTCCCGCATTCATAGCAGAATAGTAAAAATATAGCTGAGCCATCAGCCTAGTTCCTCTAAATTAATAAACGAAATAATCTTACCATAAAACATGTTATTAGATTAACAATCCGCATTTTAAGGGTTTAAAAACAGCACAATACACAAAACTCTATTGGCTTTAATGAATTTAGACTGATACTAAACACCTTTTTTGCTCCTATAACAGGTAAAATAACGAACTATCGTTTGTGCAAAATAGCCTGTTATTTTATCAACCATATAGCTAGCCTGCTGTATCAAAAAAAGAAAATTTACGTTTAGGCTCATTTATTTGAGCTTTTACCACTAATAAAGATGTCACCGTTTACGAGTGAGTACCTCAAATTATAATCCAAAAAAACTTCGGTTAATTGAATCCGTTTTTCATTAGTTTGGATATTGATAATAGTGGTATATATATATCAGTGAAAAGTTAATATTTCTTTTGTAAAAAAATTGCTTTTGGTAAAGATAACTTTTAAACTAATAGTGTAAATTAGCTATTGCAGAAAATAAAATAGCATTCTATTATTAGTGTACACAGGCCAACAATTAAATTTGAGACCAGGAAAATGAGCGAATCTTTAAAAGCATTAAATAACATCCGTACTCTTCGTGCACAAGCAAGAGAAATTGCTTTAGAATCACTGGAAGAAATGCTGGAAAAATTAACCGTCGTTGTTGAAGAACGTCGTGAAGAAGAAAATCAAGCTCGTGCAGAGCTAGAAGAGAAAAGCCGTAAGCTGGAAAGTTTCCGTCAAATGGCAGAGGAACAAGGTATCGATCTAAACGAACTTGTTCAAATTTTAGATACAGGTAAAGGCACTAGCACTCGTGCTAAACGTGCTGCTCGCCCTGCTAAATACAAATATGTCGATGAGAATGGCGAAACTAAAACTTGGACAGGCCAAGGCCGTACGCCAGCTGTTATCAAGATTGCCATTGAAGAACAAGGTAAATCTTTGGACGATTTCTTAATCTAAAATTTTAACCTTATTCAAAAAAACGCCCTAATATTAGGGCGTTTTTTTTATCTGATATTTGTTTTTTTTATTATATAAGCCTGTCTATACAAATAGCACCGCCAATATTCCCTGTATTAAATAAAAGCCCCCTAACCCAAACACCGCAACCTGCTATAACCGTCGTTGAACTTTTTATCTCCAAGTTATTTATCATTATGATTTAAATTTTGTCACACCATAAAGTAAAGTTATGTAATTTGCCCTACCCTCAAACGCGTGATTGAATAATCAGATTTAGGGTTATACAAAAAAATGATGTATTTACCCATTCAATATGTAAATTAAATTAAATAATAATTTACATTACACTACCCTTAACTATCGACTGTTCTAAAATCAACAAACAAAAAAAGCCAACCTTCCAGTTAGCTTTTATCAATCATCATAGAGAGAAGCTGTGTTATTTAGAACTGTTCAACTCGTGTGATAAATTTTTAATCCATTGGGAAAAGTCTTTGCCTAAAGTATCATGCTGCAACCCATATTCTACAAAGGCTTTCATATAACCTAGCTTATTACCACAATCATGGCTTTTACCACATAAGTGATATGCTTCAACAGGTTCATTATTTTCCATCATGATGGCAATAGCATCGGTTAATTGAATTTCATCACCAGCTCCAGGTGCTGTTTTCGCTAATGTATCCCAAATTTTTTCGGATAAGACATAACGTCCAACAATAGAAAGGTTTGATGGCGCTTCTTCTTTCTTCGGTTTTTCAACCATACGACTGATTGGTTTACTATCACCAGGAAGTAAAACCGCACCATCACAATCCACGATACCATAATTGGATACTTCATCTTCTGGAACAGGCTCGACTAAAATTTGACTCGCACCTGTTGCTTCAAAATGTTCAAGCATTTCGCTCAAATTAAATTTCGTTAAATCGGTGCTATAGCGGTCTAAAATTACGTCGGGCAAAATAACGGCAAAAGGCTCATCACCCACAAGTGGTTTAGCACACAAAATTGCATGGCCTAATCCCTTAGCGATACCTTGACGCGTTTGCATAATAGTGACATGACTAGGACAAATAGATTGCACCTCATCAAGTAACTGGCGTTTTACACGCGCTTCTAAAATAGCTTCAAGTTCAAAACTCGTATCAAAGTGGTTTTCAATCGAGTTCTTTGATGAGTGAGTGACTAAAACAATTTCATTAATACCTGCTGCGATACACTCATTAACCACATATTGAATGAGTGGCTTATCAACAAGAGGTAACATCTCTTTTGGAATTGCTTTAGTCGCTGGAAGCATACGTGTGCCGAGACCCGCAACAGGAATGACTGCCTTACGTACCTTTCTTTTTGTCATATTCGTCATAACTCCAGAATTCTCCTAAGCACCTTATTCTATAGACTAAATCAACAGTAATAATGTGGTGCGTTTTTAGTGCGAGGCAGTATAACAGGAATAATTTCTGGATAAATAGTACTAATCCCTAATAAGGAATGATATTGCATCTAATGGATTAAATTTAAACAAAACTTAAGCTTCTGGATTAAACATTAATTTAATATTTTGATGATTATTCCAAATTCGACACTGCCAAAATGTTCCTCGAACATCCAAATGATTGGAGGGTTGATGCTTTAAAGTGCCTAGTGGAACACTTCGTGACAAGCTATATTGTGCGTTTTCGGTAGATACTTCAACCTCCAAACCACCACTAGCCAAAATAATTGCTTTATTATATGTATTGAAATACCCCAGCAATATTGGAAATTGCCCGCTAAAACCAGAGTCTTCTAATAAATAATTTATCTGATTAATAATTTTATCAATTTTCGGCAACTTTTTATCAGGAAAACTCACCGCATTTTTTAATAAGTCATTAAATACAACCCGGATCAAAAATGCTGCCATGATACCTTCTCTAGGCGAACGCTCAATATCAATACAGTAAAAACCAATTTGTGTATCTGATATCGGTGCTAAATCCAGTAATAATCCAAATTGGTTAATTGCATTTAATTGACGGTAATTAATTCGATAGCCATTAATAACCTGATTTACTGGTGGTTGCAGTTGCTTTAAGACAGGAATGATATCCTGCTCATCATAATCCATTAATGATGAGATATCTTGAGGATGTAATGTATTTATCAGTTCACTATCATATAGCTCTGGATAAAGATTGGCGTGAATCGTGACTTTCAACTCTTCTAAATTTTTGATTGGCTTTAATAAGGCATCTTTTGCTCCCAACCTCAGCATACGATCCAACTGAGTAAAATCGGTTGTCGCCGATATCACAATGACAGGTATATGAATATGCTGAGCGACCAGTTCTGACATAAAAGCCTCACCACTCATCACAGGCATATTAAGATCACACAAAATAACATCCGGCCTAATTTTTTCGACCGTGAGTCTTATTAATGCGCTTTGACCATTATCAGCGACGAAAACCTGCATACCTTGTGCTTGTAAGTACCCTTCTAACATTGAGCGAAAAATTTTTTCATCTTCAACGATGAGTATCTTTTTATTTTTCATGTTGAACCTACTTCTGGCTATAATTGGCAATTAACTACCAATACTATTATTCATATGACAAAATCATTGTACTATCACTTTTAAAGTATAGTTATTTTTATTACCTATACTTATTTTTATAGAGTAAAAAGATGGAACAATCCTTAAACCAGTGCTGTTTTTGTGGCAATACCGCACCTTTTGGCCAATGTTGCCAACCTTATCTCGAAAATAAAGCGACGCCTGAAACCCCAGAACAACTGATGCGATCCCGCTATAGTGCGTATGTGACACACAATGCGGATTATCTCATCGCAACTTGGCATCCTGATTGTCAGGCTGAACAGTGGCGAGAAGAACTCCAACAAAGTTTCTCACAAACGAAATGGATCTCTCTTCGTGTTATTAGTTCTTCTTATGCTAAAAATAGCGATGAAGGATATGTCGAATTTTCAACTTGCTTTATTGATGAAAAAGCTGATCATAAACAGCTTATTCATGAACGTTCCCGTTTTCTTCGCATAGATAAACGTTGGTATTACATAGATGGTGTGACACCTAAGACGGGTCGAAATGACCTATGCCCATGTGGTTCCGGCAAAAAATTTAAAAAATGCTGTAACAATAATTAGTGGTTATGTTTTACCCATCGTAACGGAAATGCAGAATGTATCGCTTGCTGAATTGTTTGCTTTATCATTCACGCGGCTAACTGGTTCACAGAGAGAGGATTTATCTTTGTGCACCAGAGCGTTATGAACCTAGTCATAAGTCGCCGCAAAGAAAGAATGATAGCCAATTCGCTTTGTAAGTTAAGGATCAGACACCTCCATGCAACAAAAAAATGTACAAAAAAAAGTCCTTCGCACTATATGTCCTGACGCAAAAGGATTGATCGCTAAAATCACCAATATTTGTTACAAGCACCAACTCAACATAGTCCAAAATAATGAATTTGTTGATCATCGTACTGGTCGGTTCTTTATGAGAACGGAGCTTGAAGGGATTTTTAATGATGAAACCCTTCTCGCTGACCTAGATGATGCATTACCAGTAGGTTCAAAACGTGAATTAAATTCATCGGGTCGTCGTCGCATCGTGATTATGGTTACGAAAGAAGCTCATTGCTTAGGTGACCTATTAATGAAAAGCGCATACGATGGCTTAGACGTTGAAATTGCAGCTGTTATCGGTAATCACGACACACTAAAAAACCTTGTTGAGCAATTTGGTATTCCTTTCCATCATATTAGCCATGAAGGTTTAACCCGAGAGCAGCATGATGAGAAAATGATTGCGCAAATCGACCAATACCAACCTGATTATGTTGTTTTAGCCAAATATATGCGTGTATTGACTCCCGCATTTGTCCAGCACTACCCGAATCAAATCATTAATATTCATCATTCATTTTTACCCGCCTTCATTGGTGCCCGTCCATATCATCAAGCATATGAACGGGGCGTTAAAATCATTGGAGCAACCGCCCACTTTGTTAATGATAATCTTGATGAAGGCCCTATTATCACGCAAAACGTCATTAATGTAGACCATACCTTCACTGCTGACGATATGATGCGAGCGGGTAGAGATGTAGAAAAAAACGTGCTTAGCCATGCATTATATTGGGTATTAGCGCAACGCGTTTTTGTTTACGGAAATAGAACTATTATCTTGTAAGACACTTAGCTGCTGTTTAAATATGCATGCAGAGTAAAAAAACAGCACTTAAACAGCTTTTAAAAATTAATGCTTTACAGGGGCGCGTCATTTGATATGATGCCGCCCGCTGTCAACGAATACAGCAATTCAAAATCTGGTGGGATACCCAAGCGGCCAAAGGGAGCAGACTGTAAATCTGCCGTCACAGACTTCGAAGGTTCGAATCCTTCTCCCACCACCATTCAAGCAACTCCCTGACCTAAATCATCAATAGTATCCATAAAGCGATTTAACACACTCAAATGTGATTTAGACTTATAAATATAGCAACTACACTCATCTATAATGGAATTCAAGGGAATATATTGCAGTAAGTTGTCCGCGATTTCATGCTCAGGATAACAATCAATAATAGCAATAAAATCACCCACTTGTAGAAAACTTTGACAACTACTGATGTTATCCATTTGTCGAACACTTGCTTTGTTACCCTCAAGCTCCACCTTTTCGAGTAATTCCCCCATTAAATTACTCTTATAGAATGCAGGGTCACATAACCAAGTACAATTTTTTAATAGTGCCATAATATTATGTTGATGCTTTTGATATAGCTCACTTCGACAAAAAATTCCTAATGATGCATTTTCTATTTTTCGTTGTAAGGAAAAACGCTCACTCACGACTGGCTGTGAACTTAAAATTAGTGTATTTCCATCATAATCGACTATTTCATCAACCTCCTCATAATTAAATCTTAATATATTAATTTGGACATTATTTTTATTAGCGGCTTGATAAAGATTAATAAGAAAGTTTTCTTTCCCCCAGTCATAATAAATATTTGCTTCATTGACAATATAGCCCGTGAAATGTTTTTTGGTTATTTCTTTCTCCTGCAAGTAAAGATCGCGCAAGTCATTATATAATTCTTGTCCATCTTTAGTTAAAGTCATACCAAATTTTTCTCTCTTAAATAACCGCTTACCCAAGCTGGTTTCGAAATCTTTAATCGACTTGGCGATAGGTGGCGTCGTTCGGTTCATCACTCTAGCAGCCTTACTTAATGAGCCATTTTCAACAACTGCTATAAATGCCTCTAATTTTCTTGAAAAGAACATATCTATGACCCCATTCTGTTTATTAAACATGCAGAATCCAACATTATTAATCATTAAAAACAATATGTTGAATAGCCCATCACTTGACATTTCAGATGAAAACTTTAATTTAACTTTTCATTGAATGAGTAACAATATTTCATAAAAGTATTTTTATATTTTCCAACAATGCAAAGCAATATATTATACTGTTTCATTTCATTATTTTTTATGGCTCGACTATTAAATCACATTAAATATAAATCACCAATTGGAAATCAATGAACATATTTTTCATTAATTGTACAATTAATAATGTTACTTAAAATTTGGAATGTAATGTTATTATTATAATTAAGGTAAAAAATATTTATTCCCCATAATTAAAGTCCTGTTTAAATAGTTCTTTAATAGTTACAGTTAACTCCGCATCTGATAGAATCCCCCTGTACAGACAATATCTAACAGGTGATAAAAGACCATGAAATTTATCTCGTTCAACATAAATGGCCTCCGTGCTCGCCCACATCAATTGGCGGCTATTATTGATAAGCATCAGCCTGAAGTGATCGGGCTACAGGAAACCAAAGTTCATGATGACATGTTTCCTTATGATGAGGTCAGCAAGCTAGGCTATCATGTATTTTATCACGGCCAAAAAGCCCACTATGGCGTAGCGCTATTGACCAAAAATGAACCTGTCGCTGTGCGTAAAGGGTTCCCTACTGACGACGACGATGCACAACGCAGAATTATTATGGCGGATATTGAGACCAATAATGGTCTGCTAACTGTCGTGAATGGTTACTTTCCCCAGGGTGAAAGTCGCGACCATCCAACAAAATTTCCTGCCAAAGAAAAATTCTATCAGGACTTACAAGACTATATTACATCAACTCAGACACCTGAGTCACAACTGTTAATCATGGGTGATATGAATATTAGCCCAACCGATCTCGATATTGGTATCGGTGACGCAAACCGTAAGCGTTGGTTAAAAACAGGGAAATGTTCTTTCTTACCAGAAGAGCGGGAATGGATGGAAAGATTACTCAATTGGGGCTTAGTCGATACCTATCGTGCCATGCACCCTGAAACCAATGATTGCTATTCATGGTTTGACTACCGTTCAAAAGGATTTGATGATAATCGAGGATTACGTATAGACCTACTATTAGCCTCAACGGCTCTTTCTCGCCGCTGTTTAGCGACAGGGATTGATTATGAAATCAGAGGAATGGAAAAACCATCAGATCACGCCCCCGTTTGGGCTGAATTCGATTTAACGAAAGACTAACCTTTCCCCATTCAATAATAAGGGAGTGACTCTCATTCCCTTATTGATCATGATAAAAACAAGAATGATTCTTGGATTGTTAACTACTCTTGTACACTCTTTTTCATTTTTTTAGCCGATTTAGTGGCTTTTTTAGTGCCTTTGGCATGTGTTACCGGTGGTAATTCACGAAACGCACGTAAATTAGTCAACTGGCGAGCCTGAGAGATCAGCTGTGTCAAGGTGGCGCTTAACGGATTCATAAAATCATCATATCGCGTTTGCTTTTCACTGATTTGCGTCAAAATAGATTCCCAATGTGCGGTCATATCCGGTAATGTCGCCATATCAGGCAATACATGAATGAGCGCTCGGCCTGCGGGGGTGGAGTGAATATAACGACCTTTTTTAAATAGGAACTGACGTTTAAATAATAAATCAATGATCCCTGCACGTGTCGCTTCAGTGCCTAACCCATCCGTTTCGCGCAATACTTTTTTTAAGGCTTTATCTTGAACAAAGCGCGCTATCCCAGTCATTGCTGATAATAAAGTTGCATCAGTAAAAGGTCTTGGTGGCTGAGTTTGCTTTTCAACAACCTCTCCTTTTTCACACAATAACTCATCCCCTTTAGCCACAACAGGTAATGGACTACCATCATTTTCAGAGTCTCGCTCTTTATTCCCAAGAACCACTCGCCAACCTGCTTCCGCTAAAAAACGTGCCTTAGCAATAAATTTACCCTTTTCAATATCAAGCTCAATGGTACATTTGCGATAAACGGCATCTGACATAAATTGAATGATATATTGACGCGCCACTAACTGATAAATATTAGCTTCATTTTCAGTTAATTTAACCGCCGTTGCTTTAGCTGTCGGAATAATCGCATGATGAGCATCAACTTTTTTGTCATCCCAACAACGATTTTTTTTATCCAGTTCAGGCAGTTCGAACTGGGTTAGTTCTGGTTGATGAACTGAAATCGCATTCAATACCGAATGACGTCCAGCAAAGTGCTCATCAGGCAGATAACGGCTATCTGAACGTGGATAAGTGATGAGTTTGTGGGTTTCATACAGACGTTGGCAAATGTCCAACACCTCTTGTGCGCTTAATCCAAATTTTTTAGCCGCTTCAATCTGTAATGCAGATAGTGAAAAAGGTAACGGAGCCGTTTCAGATTCACGCTTGTCTTGATATTGGGTGACAAAAGCCGGTTTTCCGGTAATTCGCGAGACAACATGTTCAGCGAGAGGACGATGAAATAGACGCCCTTCCTCATCCTGATAATCAATGCAAGATTCACTTGGTTGCCAAATGGCCACAAAACGTTCATCTTGAGGCGTCACTATATGCGCTTTGACCTCAAAATAATCTTTCGGTACAAAATTTTCGATGTCTTCATCACGACGAACAACCAGACCTAGTACTGGTGTTTGCACTCTTCCCACCGACAACACACCTTGATAACCGCCTCGTTGCCCCAACAGCGTGTACGCTCGAGTCATGTTAATTCCATATAACCAATCTGCTCGTGCCCGTGCTAGTGCGGAAACACATAATGGAATAAATTCGCGATTTTCTCGTAGCCGGTCGATGGCTCTTTCTACTGCTTGTGGGTTAAGGTCATTAATCAAACAACGTTTGACTTGCTTCCTTTTATCGGCCGGAAGTTTTAAGAAATCTAAAACTTCATCCACCAACAATTGCCCTTCTCTATCAGGGTCTCCTGCATGCACGACCTCAGTCGCTTGTTTGAGCAAAGTATCAATTGTCTTTAATTGTTTGGTTACTGCGGAACGCGGTTTGAGTTGCCATTTTTCAGGAATGATCGGCAAGTCTTGCAAATTCCAGCGTGCATATCGAGGTTCATACGCGTCGGGTTCTGCTTGTTCCAATAGATGCCCGATACACCACGTGACTATTTGATCATTACCACACTGGATAAAACCATCACCTCGTTTGTGAGGCTTAGGAAGTACATCCGCAATTGCCCGCGCAAGGCTAGGCTTTTCCGCAATAAACAAACGCATTAAGTTAATCTTTCACTTCAATTAAAGGAACATTTTCCCGCTGGGGTAATAATTTACCGATAGACTGTAACAAAACACCTTGCTGCTGTGCAATGTCTTTAATTTTAGCGACCTCAGAAGGCTCTACGGCGATGAGTAATCCACCAGATGTTTGCGGATCACAGAGTAACTTGCGCTGAGCTTCCGTCATTGGCCCAATGAGATGCCCATAACTGTCAAAGTTCCGTTGGGTTCCACCGGGAACACAACCCGCATCGATATATTGCTCAACATTCGCCAATTTGGGTACTTGGCTAAAGTAAATTTCTGCACGGACTTTCGAACCTTCGCAAATTTCACTCAAATGACCAAGTAGGCCGAATCCCGTCACATCGGTCATGGCCGTCACACCCGTTAATGGCGCAATAATTGCCCCTAACTTATTTATCTGACACATAGTTTCAGTGGCTAAGTTTTGGTGCTCTGACGCCAATACCCCTTTTTTCTCTGCGGTCGTTAACACACCGATACCTAACGGTTTAGTCAGGAAGAGTTCACACCCTGCGGTAGCCGCACTATTTTTCTTCACATATTCCGTATTCACTACGCCAGTCACTGCAAGACCAAAAATAGGTTCAGGTGCATCAATCGAATGCCCACCAGCAAGAGAGATCCCCGCCTCAGCACACGCTGCTCGCCCCCCCTCGATGACTTCTTTTGCCACTTCCGGGGGTAATTTTGCGATTGGCCACCCTAAAATCGCAATCGCCATGATGGGTTTGCCTCCCATGGCAAAAATATCACTAATTGCATTCGTGGCGGCTATCCGACCGAACTCAAAAGGTGAATCGACAATCGGCATAAAAAAATCAGTCGTACTGATAATACCGATGCCATTACCTAAGTCATACACCGCCGCATCATCTTTCGTTTCATTACCGACTAATAAATTAGGGTCGTGAAATTTAGCTTGTTCGGTATGAAGAATTTGCTCCAATATTTTTGGGGCGATTTTACAACCACAGCCTGCGCCATGGCTGTACTGAGTTAATCTGATTTTTTCCACTGAACTTGGCCTTATCAAAAGTGAGAAATAAAATCTTGCATATCAGGAAATTGAACTTTTGCAGGTGCCTTCAGCTCAGGTGTGCCTAAATATAAGAAACCAACAATATGGTCATTCGGCGTGCAACCTAAACCTTCACGAACAATAGCATCTTCCGTCCAAGATCCTGAACGCCAGATCCCTCCAAAACCTTGTGCTACTGCGGCCATTTGCATGGCTTGTACAGTACACCCTGCGGCGACAATTTGTTCCCATTCAGGCACTTTAGGGTGCTTTTGTGTCTTCGCAATAACGGTAATAATCAATGGCGCTCTAAAGGGAGCATTACGCGCTTTTTCTTCAACTTCTGCGCCTAAATTGCCTTCTTTTGCCGCTTTTTCCAGTAATTGACTAAAACGATTTAACCCTTCACCTTGCATAACAACAAAGTGCCAAGGACGTAAAGCACCATGATCCGGCGCTCGCATGCCTGCGGCCAAAATATTTTGTAATTCATCACCTTGTGGTGCTGGCGTTGTTAGCCGTGAAGCTGAACGGCGGTTCAATAAAAGGGTTAAAGCATCCATATTCATCTCCGATTCAGAGTAAACTGATATAATAGTCATTCAAACAAGCAATCATAATCATGCTATTTAATGATTAAATAACCGATTTAAGGTTATTCTACTGTGTCTACAAAGCTTTTTGGCAGTCTTATTCGCTTGAGAGAGACTACAGTATTATATTGATTAATAAATTGAATTATATCATTTGTGTGTGTGTTGAAAAATATAATCACGATATTGTACAACGCGCTAGAAAACATTGTTATGAATAAAAATATCATTCATTAGCAGACAACTGTTTTTATTTCATTAAGATAACAAGTGCAAATTCGTGTGTCGGAGAAATTATGCGTCAAATATGGGAAATCATCGCCACTGTATTTAAGTTTAGTTGGCGAATACTAAATTTTATTCGAGAGCTGGTTTTCAATACCATTTTTCTTGTATTGTGTTTTTTAGTCATTGGTTCGATAGCGCTATATCAATCCGATTCTAAACCTGACCAAAACTATTTTGGTGCACTGTATGTTGATTTACAGGGCGTAGTTGTTGATCAAGTCTCAACACCTGACCCTTTTGGTCGTATGAGCCGTGAACTCTTGGGGACTCCCAATAGCCGAATGCAAGAAAACTCGCTATTTGATATTGTCGATACGATCCGCAGTGCCGCCACCGATGACCGTATTACCGGTATGGTACTCCGCTTAGACAATCTTGTTGGAGCCGACCAACCTTCGCTCAATTTTATTGGTAAAGCCATTACCGAGTTTAAAGACTCTGGTAAACCTATTTATGCAGTTGGTGATAGCTTTAGTCAATCTCAATATTACTTAGCCAGTTATGCTGACCACATTTTCCTTGCACCACAAGGAATGGTCGGCATTCAAGGTTTTTCAACCAATACCCTTTATTACAAATCACTGTTAGAAAAGCTCAAAGTCAGTAGCCATATTTTCCGTGTAGGGACGTATAAATCGGCAGTTGAGCCTCTAATGCGTGACAATATGTCACCAGAAGCTCGTGAATCGACTAAGCAGTGGTTAGATGCCTTATGGGGTAACTATCTAGAGACTTTGGCTAAAAACCGTAAAACCACAGCGGAAGGAATTTTTCCAGGTACAGAGGCATTACTCAATAAATTACGTGCTTCTGACGGTGATAACGCGAAATATGCGCTAAACCAAAAACTGGTCGACAAAATCTATACGCGTGAACAAGCTGAAAATGTGCTCAAGAAGCAATTTGGTTGGAATGACCAAGAGAAACATTTTAATTACGTGAGTATCTATGATTATTCAGCAAAAATCACCAGTATCGGCGCTGAAATGCCCGGCAATATTGCGGTGATCGTTGTACAAGGTGCGATCATGGATGGCCCCCAAGCGCCGGGTATTGCCAGTGGAGACCTGATCAGTTCGCAAATTAGAGAAGCTCGCTTAGATAACAACATCAAAGCAATCATCTTACGTGTTAATAGCCCCGGTGGTAGTGTCACAGCCTCTGATCTGATTCGTAATGAATTAGCCTCTGCGCGAGCAGCAGGTAAGCCAGTTATCGTCTCTATGGGCGGTATGGCGGCATCAGGTGGCTATTGGGTCTCAACACCAGCTGACTATATTATTTCTAGCCCAAATACGATAACAGGTTCTATCGGCATCTTTGGTGTGATCAATACATTTGAAAATACACTAGATTCTGTCGGAGTCTATACGGATGGCGTATCAACAACCCCACTGGCTGATATTTCTGCCACTAAAGGCATAAGCCCTGAATTTGCTGATATGATGCAGATTACCATCGAAAATGGTTACAAAACCTTTATTGGTTTAGTGGCGAAAGCACGCCATAAAACACCGGAAGAGATCGACAAAATTGCACAAGGTCGCGTCTGGATCGGCAGTGATGCGAAAAAACTTGGTCTAGTCGACCAATTAGGTGATTTCGATGATGCCGTCACCAAAGCCGCTGAATTAGCCAAGCTTGATTCTGTACAATTGGACTGGATGCAACCTGAGTTGTCATTTATGGATCAGTTAATTCTCGAACTGAGCAACAGCGCACAAGCGATAGTACCCGATGTGTTACAGGTATTCTTACCTCCCGCCGTCGCCACTGATATTCGCCAGCAAGCCCAATTTTTCTTAAAAATGAACGATCCTCAAAATCGTTATGCCTTTTGCCTAAATTGCGCGGATATTCATTAATCTCCCCGATCCCCTTTAGAATATCTAAAGGGGATTAATTGATTTATCTTGTCATTCTCCCTAGCAAAAGCCATTTAAGCAGTAGATAACTGCAATTAAATGCGTCAGAATTATCTCGCTTCCAAATAGAGCCAATGGTAACAAGCACTTTTTATCTTGTTAGGCAATGTGTTCAGAAATAAATTAGGTAATTAAATGCAGAAGAAATCGATTTATGTTGTGTATACCGGTGGAACCATTGGTATGCGCCACTCTCCCCAAGGTTATATTCCTATTTCAGGCCATCTTCAGGCCCAGCTAGCTAAAATGCCAGAGTTTCATCGTCCTGAAATGCCAGAGTTTACAATCAGAGAACATCAACCTTTAATCGACTCTTCTGATATCACACCTGAGGATTGGCAAAATATCGCCGATGATATCAGCGAAAATTATGACAATTATGATGGGTTTGTCATCCTTCATGGCACAGATACCATGGCTTATACCGCTTCTGCGCTATCCTTTATGTTAGAGAACTTACGCAAGCCCGTTATTGTGACAGGGTCACAGATACCCTTGGAGGCATTGCGTTCTGATGGCCAAACTAACCTACTGAATGCATTGTATCTTGCCGCTAATTATCCCATTAATGAGGTTGGATTGTTCTTTAACAACAAGCTGTATCGGGGCAATCGTACTGTCAAATCTCATGCGGATGGCTTCGATGCATTTACCTCTCCTAACTGTCCTCCTTTGATGGAGGCGGGTATTCATATTCGCACATTCAACACATGTCCAGCTCCCATCGGTATAGGTCCGTTGATTACCCATAGGATAACCCCTCAACCTATTGGCGTTGTCATGATCTATCCAGGGTTATCGATTGAAATTGTACGTAATATTCTCCAGCAACCCGTGAAAGCACTCATTCTGCGTTCTTATGGTATTGGTAATGCTCCCCAACAACCTGAATTACTGAAAATCCTCCATGATGCAACAAACCGCGGCATTATCGTGGTAAATCTGACGCAATGTATTTCTGGTCGCGTCAATATGGAGGGGTATGCAACAGGCCACGCTCTTGCCGAAGCTGGGGTGATTAGTGGATTTGATATGACATTTGAGGCCGCTTTAAGTAAATTACATTACTTACTCAGTCAAGAATATACACCGGCACATGTTCGGGAATTAATGCAAAATAATCTTAGAGGTGAACTCAGCTATGCCGATGAATAATCCCCATGAGGATTTAATTAAATCCGCTTTACTCTTAGTTGATCTACAAAATGATTTCTGCACTGGCGGCGCACTTGCTGTCGCAGACAGTGAAATAGTGATAGAGACAGCGAATAGAGCCATAGAGCTATGCCAACAACAAAATATTCCGATTATCGCTAGCCAAGACTGGCATCCTGCCAACCATCTGAGTTTTGCCGTTAATTCAGGAACCCGTGTGGGGGATATTGGTACTCTCAATGGCATTCCTCAAGTCTGGTGGCCAGTGCATTGTGTGCAAGGTGAAACGGGCGCTGACTTTCATCCAAAGCTCAATCGAGAGGCTATCTGTGAAGTCTTCACTAAGGGGGAAAATCCTCAAGTAGATAGCTACAGTGCTTTTTTCGACAATGATCGGATTAGCCAAACACGCTTGCATGCATGGCTACAAGAACAGCAAATTACGCAATTATTTATTATGGGTATTGCCACCGATTATTGCGTCAAATTTACCGTACTGGATGCACTAAAACTAGGCTATAACGTCGATGTGCTGATTGATGGTTGCCGTGGTGTAAACTTATCAGCGATGGACAGTGAGCTTGCCTTAGCTGAAATGTCGCAAAAAGGGGCGACTTTACTGACAACCGACTCCTTGCAATAGACATAAAAATACCCGCTGGATCCGATGATACAGTGGGTAAAACATCCCGCTATCATTTCAGATTAACTGCATCCTCTTTTGATCACTAAAGCTATCATGTTGCGAGCCCACTTTGCCCTTGCTGTGACACACTTAAGTTTGCTCACCGTCTGTTTAAACCGCTGCATTCTTGTTGCTTTAATGGCTGAAACTTGACGAGCAGTTTTAGTCAATATAGTAACCTTTCGTTCTGTTACTGGAACAATAGCTACGGAACGCGAATGTGAGTTGCTATGGCTCCCACCAGCTCCTCCTTACCGGTGACTCTTCCATGGTTATTATCACTATCAAGGCTTGCCGATACGCTCATGAGAATCATTATTTGCCATAAATTATCTTTATTTATTAAGCAAAATTACAGGCGTGTTTATCGAAACAGTGCTTTGATGCTTTTTATGGCACCCCAAATAAATAACCTTAATTATCAATGACTATCATCAATTTAAATAAACAGTGAACAAATTAATTAAAGCCGACTTTGAGGCCGTAAAAATCTTTCTCATGCCAGACTTTATGTTTGAAAAATCGTCGGAAGAAATTATTTGAAAGAAAAGAGTAAATGAGAAGACAATTTCATAATGTGTCTCTTAACCTTTTGTATTAGCGGAGAAGACCGTTTTAGCAATAGCGTATTATCGATATGACTTGCCTCTTATTGAGATAAAGAGGCAAGCAGATGAAACTAGTCTTTGTTTTGTGGTTTCAATGTCGCCAGCATCTCGCCTTGAAACATTGATTTGAGCTCCTGCTTACTTTTCATGGTAATTTGCCCATCCGTACCAATCGTCATATGTTCAGGGTCATGATTGTGACGCGATTGCCATAACATCACCATTTGTAAGCTATGTTCTTTTTGTTCTGCGGTTAAAGCGACACCATCAGGCCATTTTCCTAATTCAACAGCGGTCACTAAACGCTGATAAATCTCAGGGGTCATCACTGATAACAGTTGCTCTAATTGTTCTGGCTCTAACTCTATACTCACTTCACGACTCCTTCAAAGAGACTCAGCAAATCATCTATCGATATTTCATGATCTATTTCAATTTAGCTGAATCGATAATGCTTTATTTCGTTTTTTAGCTTCAGCTTGCTTCAGCACCCTATCCACGAGTCTTTTCGCCGGTTTGCTCATCGATAAAGCTTAATGATGCTGAATTAATGCAGTAACGCTGCCCAGTAGGTTGCGGTCCATCAGGAAAGACATGTCCTAAGTGAGCATCACAGTTTTGGCAGCGAACTTCGATTCGATGCATGCCATGAGAGAAATCTTCGATGTATTTAATCGCATCTTCATTCACTGGCTGATAAAAACTAGGCCATCCACATCCGGCATCAAATTTGGTCTCTGATAGAAAAAGTGGTGTACCACAACACAGACATTCATACACCCCATCTTTACGATTATGCAATAAAACCCCAGTAAAAGGACGCTCTGTTCCTGCTTGTTGAGTCACATATTGCTGAATATCATTTAGCTCCGAAATATCAATCGGTTGCTTACTTTTATCTGTCATATCAAACCCAAATATTGAAATCACTTAGTGGTATTAAGCTAATAATACCCCCATTTGACGCAACAAAAAATTAACAACAAGTTTTATAAAGATATTCTAAACTAATTAACACGCTGCTTTGTGTTTTGATTTGTGACGGGTTTCACATATATCACTGATAGCAGGTTTCATTATCCCGTACAATCCCGATAATACGTGCGGATGTATTTGCCTCTAAAGTGGCTGACAAGTAAGCAATTAGTGCGAGTAGTTTTGATTTTTTTCAATAATTGACACGATTCCGCTTGACGGCTGGCAAGGTTTTGGTAACTTTAACTACAACTTAATTCACGAATAAATAGCTGGTGGAAATACTATGACTATCAAAGTAGGTATTAATGGTTTTGGTCGTATTGGCCGTATCGTTTTCCGTGCTGCACAAGAGCGTTCTGATATCGAAATCGTTGCTATCAACGACCTGCTCGATGCAGACTATATGGCTTACATGCTGAAATATGACTCTACTCACGGTCGTTTCAACGGTACTGTTGAAGTTAAAGATGGTCACCTAGTTGTAAATGGCAAAAAAATTCGCGTTACCGCAGAGAAAGATCCTGCAAACCTGAGGTGGAACGAAGTGGGTGTTGACGTCGTTGCTGAAGCAACGGGTATCTTCTTAACAGATGAAACCGCACGTAAACACATCCAAGCAGGCGCGAAAAAAGTTGTTCTGACAGGTCCTTCAAAAGACGACACGCCAATGTTTGTTATGGGTGTTAACCATAAGAGCTATGCAGGTCAAGAAATCGTTTCTAACGCTTCTTGTACAACTAACTGCTTGGCCCCTCTGGCTAAAGTTATCAACGACAAATTCGGTATCATCGAAGGTCTGATGACAACTGTTCACGCAACTACAGCAACGCAAAAAACTGTTGATGGCCCTTCTCATAAAGACTGGCGTGGTGGTCGTGGTGCTTCTCAAAACATCATCCCATCTTCAACAGGTGCAGCTAAAGCAGTAGGTAAAGTTATTCCTGAACTGAATGGCAAGCTGACGGGTATGTCTTTCCGTGTTCCGACGCCTAACGTTTCCGTTGTTGACTTAACTGTTCGTATGGAAAAACCAGCGACTTACGCTCAAATCTGTGATGCTATCAAAGAAGCTGCTGCGGGCGAGCTGAAAGGCGTTCTGGGTTATACTGAAGATGATGTTGTATCAACAGATTTCAACGGCGAAAAACTGACTTCAGTATTCGATGCTAAAGCAGGTATCGCACTGAATGATAACTTTGTAAAACTGGTTTCTTGGTATGACAACGAAACTGGCTATTCAAACAAAGTTCTTGACCTGATTGCTCATATTTCTAAATAAGAGTCATTCATGTTTTAAGGTTAATTTGAGCCGCCTTTTGGCGGCTCTTTTGTTTTATTTACCGCCAATTTTGTCGGGAGTCCCCCACTTACGTCTCAGGGAGAATGACGGTTTTCCTGAGTTCTGCTAACCTATTTGTATTCACTGTTCCATATATACAGGCAAATAATTATGCATGATACACTCTTTGCTTTACCCGTTATTAAGCAACTTTCAGCCTACATTAGCCAACGTCAGTTGGGTGAACTGCCCTTAATTATTATTTCTCACCCTAAAGTACGTGGTGCTGTTAGCATTCAAGGTGCTCAACTAATTGATTGGCAACCTCATGGTCAAAAACCGTGTATCTGGCTCAGCAGTGAAAGTGCATTCAAAGCAGGCACCGCTATTCGCGGTGGTATTCCTATTTGTTGGCCTTGGTTTGGTCCTGCTGGCAGCCCTAGCCATGGTTTTGCACGGATTTTACCGTGGCAGTTTACTGCACATAATGAACACGAAGATGGTGTGATCCTCACCTTTACCCTCACCGATAACGACTATACCCGTAAACTCTGGCCACATGAGTTTACCCTCATATTACGTATGAAACTCGGTGAAACCTGTGAATTAGAGTTAGAAAGCTATGGTGATTTTGACACTACGGCCGCCATGCACACTTACCTCAACGTTGGTGATATCCATAAAACGACGGTCTATGGCCTAGGTGGCCATTATTTTGATAAGGTAAGTGACCGTGAAGTCTATGCAGATAAACCCCTAAAAATAACCGCTCATACTGACAGAATTTATTCTGAGCCAGAAGAGTATAGCTTGGTCAGAGATGATTGCTGGTCACGCACTATTGAAATCCATCATTATCATAATTCTGATGTCGTGTGCTGGAATCCATGGGCTGAATTATCATGCAGCATGCAAGATATGCCAAATAATGGTTATAAACAGATGGTCTGTGTCGAAACAGCACGCATTAATCAACCAATGAAAAGCGAAAGTCAGCACCCTGCTCGCCTTTCCTTAGTGATGATGACACGAGACAATAAACCGCAAGAGTAATACATAAAATAAAGCCCCAAAAGCATATCGCACGTCTGGGGCTTTTTAGGCATTTCTATTCAGCCGTTAGAATGTGTAGGTCACACCACTCCAAACAATTGCAGAAACAGATTTGTTAACCATTGGGCTATCTTTCACCTCATTAGGTAAACGGTCAACACGCCCCATGGCGAATGCACTCCAGTTTTCAGTAAATTTATAGTTACCTGATAGCTCAACATATGGCGTCCAGCTATCACCTGGGCGGTAACGAGCTAAACCACTATTTTGTGACTCTTTTGAGGAGACCCCATATTCATAGCGGTTTTGGTTTTTGCTATCCCATTTGATACCAACACCTGGCACCAAAGACCATTTATCGCCATGGAAACCATACAGATAAGCAACTTCCGCACGTAAACCATTACTGATGCCTAACATATCCCCTGAAGCGATGGTTCTGATCGTTCCCCAATCCGCTCTGTGCTTGTAGGTCAGACCGCCCATGACCGTGTCTCTGCGACGATCCAGTTCACGCATATCGCGATCATCATTGTCTTTTGGTTTAAAAAATTGTGGATAGTAATAAGCGTCAAGGGATAATTGGTCAACTTGATCATTCCACAAATAGTAACCTACCGCTAAGGTATGAAAGTAAAAATTTTCCCCTTCATAATTAACAATGGGAACTGGTGTAACATAATCTTTTGTTTTTATGCCTTTATACGGTGTTGATTGTGCTAAAACCGAACCACCTACAGACCAAGTGCCTGCTACCGCAGCGGAAGATAAGAAACCTAGTGCAACAGCAAGTGATGTTAATTTAATTGTTTTAGACATATAAAACCTGAAATATTAGATAATTGAACAATAGTGTGCATCATACCTTGATGCACACCTTAGCCAAAATGCTAGTAGAGATGATCACATTTTTAGCTAAATTTATAGCTATGTCTAATAATAGTTTATGCAATTATTCTAATTTTCATATTTCACTGGCACCCTTTTAGCCAATGCGCACATCAATTCATAGCCAATAGTGCCTGCTGCCTGTGCAACATCATCAATGGGTAAATTTTTCCCCCACAGTTCCACTCGATCACCAATCTTGGCCTCAGGACAGTCACTAATATCGATAGTCAACATATCCATCGAAATAGCCCCTAATATTGGGCAACGCATTCCATTTAACCAAGTGGGTGTGCCTGTTGGCGCATGACGAGGATAACCATCCGCGTAACCACATGCGACTGTCGCAATTTTCATTGGATGAGTCGCCGTAAACTTACTGCCATAACCAATTGATTCACCCTTAGCGATATCATGCGTTGCAATAATTTGTGATTGCAACGTCATCGTTGCGCGCAGATCCTTATCAGCAATATCTTGCCAACAACCACTTGGTGATGCGCCGTACAGAATGACGCCAGAACGTACCCAGTCATAATGCGTATCTGGGTGCCATAACGTGGCACCTGAATTAGCAATACACACAGGTAGACTCTCATCAATAAACGACTTAATGATTTGGTGTGGTTTGTCTGTTCCTGTCAACGTATCTGAGTTAGCAAAGTGAGTCATCAATGTCACCGAAGCCACATTATTGATTGCAGAGAGTCGGTGCAGTACCTCTGCATACTCTTCAGGTCTAAAACCAAGGCGATTCATACCACTATTCAATTTGACATATACGGGTATTGCAGAGTTAACCGTTGCATTTTCTAGCGCATCTAATTGCCAATGGCTATGCAGTGCCGTTGTCAACTGATATTGGTCTATCAGCTGTAGATCGTCAGGTTGGAAAAACCCCTCTAACAATAAAATTGGGCCTTGCCAACCCTGCTCACGTAACAAAATAGCCTCATCCAAATCTAAAATGGCAAAACCATCTGATGCGGCTAACGCATGCCAGACTCGTTGAATACTGTGCCCATAGGCATCTGCCTTCATGACTGACCATATTTTCGCTTGTCCAACATGCTGACGCACAATGGATAAGTTATGGGTAAAATTTTGCAGGTGAATGACCGCACTAATTGGGCGAGGCATCGTGTTTCCTTCTTTTTATGCTATCCGAATGTATTTCCAGCCAATTGCTCAACGCGCAGGCGATAAATCACCGTTTGGAATTAATTTGGTATTAAATCCATCTATATATCTGAATACGGATAAATCGTCCGATGCAATATCGGGTTTATTGCCAGAAATCAAATCAGCCAATAGCTTGCCCGAGCCACATGCCATCGTCCAGCCTAATGTCCCGTGCCCAGTATTTAAATATAAATTGCTATAAGCCGTCGGACCAACAATCGGCGTACCATCTGGTGTCATTGGTCTTAATCCAGTCCAAAATGTGGCTTGAGAAATATCCCCACCGCCCTGATAAAGATCTTGCACCACCATCTTTAAGGTTTCACAGCGTTTTTTTAATACATTCAAATTGAATCCAACAACCTCAGCCATACCACCGACACGGATACGATCATCAAAGCGTGTCACGGCTATTTTGTATGTTTCATCCAATACCGTTGATGTTGGTGCACGTTGAATGTCAATGATAGGCATAGTCAAAGAGTAGCCTTTCAAAGGATAAACTGGGATTTTTACTAAATTATGTAATAACGATGTTGAATACGAGCCCATTGCCACGATATAACGATCGGCCTGCAATATTTCGCCTTCACAACGTATGCCACTGACTTTATTTCCCTCAGTCAGAATTTGTTCAATGTGACAACCAAATCGAAATTTCACGCCTAAATCTTGAGCCATTTTGGCGAGTTTTTTGGTAAATTGCTGACAGTCACCCGTTTCATCGTTCGGTAAACGCAATCCACCTGTCAATTTATGTTTCACATAGTCTAGGGCTGGTTCGGCTTTCACTAACTCATTTGCCGTTAATAACTCGTATGGCACCCCTTCTTGCTGTAAAACAGCAATATCATTTGCTGCATTATCAAACTGTTTTTCAGTCCTAAATAGCTGCAATGTACCGCCTTCACGTCCTTCATAAGTAATGCCTGTATCAGCACGTAATTGACGAATGCAGTCACGGCTATACTCAGCAATTCTGACCATACGGCTTTTATTCATTGCATAATGCTGAATATCGCAATTTTTTAACATTTGCCACATCCAACGTAATTGAAACAATGTTCCATCTGGCCGAATTGCGAGAGGGGCGTGTTTTTCAAACATCCATTTCACTGCTTTAAGGGGAATACCGGGCGCTCCCCATGGAGTGGCATAACCAGGGGAAATTTGCCCTGCATTACCTGCACTCGTTTCTTCGGCGACATCCATTTGTCTATCTAGCACAGTCACTTCATGCCCTTCTCGTGCTAAATACCAAGCTGTCGTAACACCGATGACACCTGCACCTAATACTAAAACTTTCATTATTCCCCCTGCCATGTAGCATGAAATATTTTTAGTTAGAATAATATTCTATAATTTATTTTCCAATATGGTTGATTAACATTTTTAACAATTCAGATAATTAATTCAAATTTCATTACAAATACTTTACACTTTGGTTTTAAATTCTATTGGCGAAATTTTACAAAATTAAATATAACTAACAAAAACAATAAAATATGTATTATTTGCGGTCTGGACAGTTGCTCGCTCGTGGTTTAATTTAGAGTTTTACACTGTCTTGTTGGGATTTTATTTTGGAAGGACAACTTTTAATATATTTTAATTTACCACAGCATGACAGATTATTACTCTAATCATATTACTTAGTGTGAATAATACCTTTGTTATTGCGCAGTTTTTAGAATTGACGAAAATTTAGTGACTTAGGACACAAAATAAAAAAGCCAGTCGGTTAAATAAACCAAACTGGCCTTAGTGATGACAAACAGATGTTAGATTAAAGAAGGCAATTGAGGTGCGCTCCGTTAAAATTATCGGCTATTGGCGAGATCATTAGGCATATTGCCTTGCATACTGTGCCAAATCATCCCACTCTCTTTACCATAATTCCTAACACATTCCATGATACGTTCATACGCTTGCTCGCGGCATAAATTGGCTAGCTGCTGATAAAAATTAAGCGCAAGACGTCTCGCTTCTGGATTCGAGAAATAATAACGCCCAACGCGGGTATAAAGCCCTTTCAACCCATTGATAATTAAACCATAAATAGGGTTTCCAGACGCAAACGCCAATCCTCGGAAAATATTGTAGTCCAAGGCGCTAAAGGCATCTGAGTTGTCTTCGACTTTTTCACGTTCAGACAAGACTTCTAGAGATTTTTCAGGATTTTGACGAAATGCAGTGCGGATAAAAATAGCCGCAATATTCGTTCTTACCGCCAATAAATTATCGATAAGCTGCGGCACACGGTCATGATCGAGTCGAGCCAAGGTTTCTAAAATATTTAGACCCGATGTCTCCCAGTAATTGTTTACTTTTGTTGGCTTACCATGCTGAATAGTCAACCAACCATCACGAGCTAAACGCTGTAACACTTCTCGGAGCGTTGTACGAGTCACACCAATCAGCTCCGATAGTTCACGTTCTGCAGGCAAAATCGACCCTGGTGGAAAGCGATTATTCCAGATACTTTCAATAATATACTCTTCCGCAAAACCTGCAGGACTTTGAGCTTTTATGACCATATTTTTATTATTCCAAACATTTTCAGACGGATTATTGTAGAAATCATACCAGATTGTCGTAAATTGAGATAGTTAGACCACACATAAACAATGAAACCAATCATAAGACCCTCATATAATTAATATATTATCTATTACTGATTAGACTTAATTTATGTGAAAGATAAGAGTAGTATGTGAATTTACTGTACAATACACCCAGTAAGAGGAAAACTGCACATAATGGATTTTAGTTTAAAAAGAGCTTTTTTGAAAAATTTTCTAGGGAACTCACCTGATTGGTATAAGCTCGCAATAATAATATTTCTGGTTATCAATCCACTGGTATTTTATTTCGTTAACCCGTTCATCGCCGGGTGGCTACTCGTCATCGAGTTTATCTTCACCTTGGCAATGGCACTCAAATGTTATCCGCTACAGCCTGGGGGCCTTCTGGCTATCGAAGCGGTCCTTATTGGCATGACAACGCCTAAACAGATCTCTCATGAGATCAGTAACAATTTGGAAGTCATACTGCTGCTGATCTTTATGGTCGCTGGTATCTATTTTATGAAGCAGCTATTGCTGTTTGTCTTCACCAAACTGTTACTGAATGTGCGCTCTAAACGCACATTGTCCTTGGCCTTTTGCTTAGCTAGCGCATTCTTATCTGCTTTTTTAGATGCGCTGACGGTGATTGCGGTTGTCATTAGTGTTTCGGTTGGCTTTTACTCTATTTATCATCAATATGCATCTAGTCAGCATAGTCATACTGATATACAAAACGATAGCTTCATTGATACCGCAGAGAAAAAGCAAACCCTTGAACAATTTAGGGCTTTCTTACGCAGCCTAATGATGCATGCCGGTATCGGTACTGCTTTAGGTGGCGTGATGACGATGGTTGGGGAGCCACAAAACCTTATCATCGCTAAACATGCAGATTGGGATTTCGTGACCTTCTTCTTACGAATGGCACCGGTTACCCTACCAGTCTTTGCCTGTGGACTCATGGTTTGCTTTTTAGTCGAAAAATTTAAATTATTTGGCTATGGTGCTGAGTTACCGGAGCCGGTTCGCCAAGTGCTGACTAATAATGACAAAAAGAATAGTGCTAAACGTACCCAAAAAGAAAAAGCGCAGCTCATAGTCCAAGGTTTGATTGGTATTTGGCTGATCGTCGCCCTTGCTTTCCACCTCGCGGAGGTCGGGCTTATAGGCTTATCTGTCATCGTTTTGGCAACTGCATTTTGTGGTATTACAGAAGAGCACGCGTTAGGTAAAGCCTTTGAGGAAGCATTACCCTTTACTGCCTTACTGACTGTCTTTTTCTCTATTGTTGCTGTCATCATTGACCAACAACTGTTTACCCCCTTTATTCAGTTTGTTTTACAGTCATCTGAATCATCGCAACTATCACTGTTTTATCTGTTCAATGGTTTACTTTCTGCTGTTTCAGATAACGTGTTCGTCGGTACGGTATACATTACGGAAGCATTAAAAGCCGCCAATGAAGGCTTAATCTCCCATCATCAATACGAGTTATTGGCCGTCGCTATCAATACAGGCACTAACCTCCCTTCTGTTGCGACACCGAATGGGCAAGCAGCTTTTCTGTTTCTACTCACTTCGGCACTATCGCCACTGATCCGTCTTTCCTATGGGCGCATGGTATGGATGGCCTTACCTTACACCATTGTAATGACAGTCGTTGGTTTATTAGGCGTCGAGTTTTGGCTGATACCAATGACACATTGGCTAGAAAGCTTAGGCTGGATTAGCCTACCTTAGTTTCGTCATCACCGAAACGCATAAAGGCCACGCAGATGACACATTATGGGTGGCCTTTATCATTCTTCTCATTGATATCCCGTCACCATTGTTCTGAAATACCTGCTAGAGTAGTTTGATTTGTAATATTAGGTAAATCCTTATCTAAAATCACATAAATAGTCTCTAACATCTTTTTTTGTTGTGTCGATAGGGGCAAAATGTGCGCATCATTAATTTAGGGAAGTAAAGTATGTTCAGATTCTTTAACTACTGCTCGCAAGGACGAGGCGCTTGGCTGTTAATGGCCTTTATTGCGTTTATGTTGGAATGCGCTGCGCTCTATTTTCAACACATTATGAAGCTACAACCCTGTGTTATGTGTATCTATGAGCGCGTTGCATTGTTTGGGATTATGATTGCGGGCTTAGTCGGGGCTATTGCGCCACGTAATGTGATTTTACGTTGGGTCGCTATCATTATTTGGATTTACGCGGCATGGCGTGGCTTAGAGCTTGCATGGGAACACACTATGCTACAACTCTATCCATCCCCGTTCGCATCATGTGACTTTTTTGTCAATTTCCCTGAATGGTTACCATTGAATGAATGGGCGCCAGCTATTTTCGAAGCAACTGGTGACTGTGCTGTTAAACAGTGGGATTTCTTAGGGCTAGATATGCCACAATGGCTAATTGGTGTTTATGGCGCTTACCTGCTAGTTGCTATTATCGTCACAATCAGCCAATTTTTCCCTTCACACAAAAAAGCATAATATCGAAACCGTCATCAATTAAGGATATTGATTATTTTACGGTTAAGGCTCCCGATAAACACTATCGGGGGTCATTTTATCTCCTGACAAGCTACGTTTTTGAATTGCTTCTTCACTTTTTTATCTGTATCGCCAACGTTTGAATAAACATCGGCCCCAGTTTAAAACCCAAAAGTATGATGGAAATCTGTTGAATACTGGGTTTGATATCAGGCGGGTTATGCAACATAAAAAGAGGCCAATATTTATTGAAACTGCAATACAAACCATAAACCCACCTGTTAATGATGGGTTCTACTGAATAATTTTATTAAATACAGCTACCCGTCAATATGACATCGGCAGCACAACGCTTCCCATTGGCAAATTGACACACCGCCGTCTGAGCACCATCCAGTTCTAAGTTAAGTGAAGGTAGTCCACCCGCTGAAACACAGGCCTCTTGGGCTTTAGGTCCTAAATTAACCACTTGTTGTGCATATTGGGATGCCGAGCGATCGACTTGCACTGTATTCATCGAATCTGAGCTAGAACACCCCGCTAAAATAAGTATTGTGCTACCTAGTAAACCTTTAACAAAAGTAGAATTAAGCAGGTTACTGATTTTTCTATTCATTCTATACTCCGCTTATGATGATTTCTGCTCCCTGAATCAGTGAACACTGCTTTTAGAAAACAGATTAATGACCAACACACCAACGATAATTAATAGCATACCAATAATTGCTGGTAAATCGAGCTTCTGCTGATAAATAAATATCGCCGCGATAGACACCAATACGATACCTAAACCCGACCAAATGGCATATGCGATCCCTAAAGGTATTAACTTAACAACCTGTGATAGCCCCCAAAAAGAAACGGCATAGCCAATCACCACAATCAAGGACGGCCAAAAACGACTAAAACCATCGGATGCTTTTAATGTCGTTGTTGCTATCACCTCTGCGATAATAGACATCAATAAAAAACCTAGCCCTTTCATCCGCTCATCCTTACTCTTTGAACTTATTAAAATAGTAGCGAATTTAGCATAGTTCGCGATCCCTGTAACGACCCTCACATAAAAAAAGCCACAATAGAAATAATTCTATTATGGCTTTTTCACTTTTTCGTCGGAAATTTAGTGTAACGCAGTGGATGCTTGCAGCTGTTCGTTAAATGAGCCTTTATAACGCCTAAAAATAAAAATGCACCACACCAATGAAATCAATCCAAATATGGCCCCTACATAACCAATATTCGTCATTCCCATATGAACAATAATTTGATTACCTAATAAGGCGCCACCACCGATGCCAATGTTAAAGATCCCAGAGTAAATTGCCATCGCTAAATCTGTTGCATCAGGCGCTAAATCAATCACTTTGACCTGCATACCTAGGCCTACACACATGATTGCAATTCCCCAGAATAGGCTTAATAGAACCAGCCAGCTAACGTGGCCACTCACTGGCATCAATAATAATAAGCTAATTGTTAATACCGCTATCGCAATTGGTAAAAAGGATAATGTATATTTATGACTGTAACGACTAAATATCACACTGCCGACAATGCCTGCTGCACCAAAAATAAGAAGCAATAACGTTGCAAAATTCTGACTTTGTTGTGCTATTTCACGAACAAATGGCTCAATATAGCTGTAAGCGGCAAAGTGTGCCGTCACAACGATAACGGTTAATGCAAATAACCCCACTAATGCAGGACGTTTAAAAATCACAGGTAAACTTTTTAATGAGCCTGAATGTTCGCTTGGTAACCTAGGTAAGAAGCGAATTAGCGCAACCATCGTCAACAATGCGATAGCACCGATACATAAGAAAGTGACTCGCCAACCTAATAATTGTCCAATCACACGGCCAATTGGCAGTCCTAAAACTGTCGCTAATGCCGTACCAGTTGCGAGTAAGCCTAATGCTTGCGCTTTTTTACCTGCTGGTGCGACACGGATTGCCAAAGACGCGGTAATTGACCAAAACACCGCATGTGATAGAGCGATACCAACCCGAGCAATGATTAATACATCGAAATTCCAAGCAAAACCGGAAAGAATATGGCTAAGCACAAACACAATAAACAGTAATGCTAATAACTTGCGACGTTCTATCTTACTGGTTAGTAGCATCAAGGGTAATGACATTATTGCGACTACCCAAGCATAAATAGTGATCATTAGCCCTGTATGCGCAACTGTCATATCAAAACTTGCAGCAATGTCACTCAATAATGCGACGGGAACAAATTCTGTAGTATTGAAAACAAATGCGGCGACTGCTAGTGCCACAACTCGGATCCAAGCTGTTTTTCTAGAAACCTGTGTCATTGTCTTGCTTACGCCTTTGTTGGTATCAGCAAATACTCATCCCCCAATCACAAAGTGATTGGTTAAAAACCAGAAGTCATGAGTTAGCTGAAATTTGATATTGCTTCGCTGACATAATAAGAAGCAATCGATTTTGTGTGAATTGTATCACATTTTTTCACCGCAGTTAAAGCCGCTCAATATCAAACCATCAATAAATAATGGCTCTATTTCTTATCGTTCTAGCCTCATCAATAATTTCGTGAGCGGTTAGGCCAATAGGACCGATACCTTTTTGTACCAATACATCTGCGGCTTTACCATGTAACCAAACGCCTGCCCGTACGGCTTGTTCTATTGGCAGCTTTTGTGCCAGTAAGCTACCAATAATTCCTGATAATACATCGCCGCTACCTGCTGTCGCTAAACCACTGTTCCCCGTTTCATTACACCATGTTTGATTATCCGGAGCTGCAATGATCGTATGGTGTCCTTTCAACACCACCCAACAACCGAATCGTTGACTGAGCTGTTGCGCAGAAAAATGCCTATCTAATTGGATTTGTGCGACCGTTGTTTGTAGTAGTTTAGACGCTTCTTTAAGGTGTGGTGTGATGACTGTTTCTGACGAGAGTTTTACAGCTTCAGGGCGTTGTGCCAATAGATTGAGACCGTCAGCATCGATTAAAACGCGCTGATTTTGCGCTATAAGACGTAAAGAACCGTCTAGCAACATTTTCGCCTCGTGAGCAGTCCCTAAGCCACACCCTATGACCCAAGCCGTTGGGGTTTCACCATCCATAACATGACTCGCTTGGCGTAACATCAACTCAGGAGCCTGTTCCACTAAGTGTAATGCCTGTGGCTGCTGATTCAACCCAATGATGACTTTACCACAACCGCTTTTAAGCGCAGCGACCCCTGCCAATACACAAGCTCCCGTCATACCAACACAGCCACCTATAATATTTAGCGTTCCAAAAGTGCCTTTATGACTTTGTTCTGGTCTTGGTTGTACGAATATTGGAAACTGTTCTGCTAGCCACTGTTTTTCTTCTATCGTTAACATAATTGGCACTCCTTAAATTTTCGTACAGCGCGATGACGTAAATTATCTCTTCTTAATTTGAATAATTCATATTAAGCCATTCATTGATGGCACATTGGATAAACTTTCTATGATAGAATATTAGCAAATTTATCTTTCTTAAAAGGACGCTTTTTGATGAAAACACATTTTCCTACTCAGCCTGATGTTAATGAACTCGCGGCAGAAGTGACTTGTATTAAAAATCTGCTGGCTCATATGTTAAAAGCAATTGGTCAAGCAGATGCAGGTAAAATTTTAATTAAAATGGAGCGTGAAATTGCATCAATGGAAGATGAAAAACAAGCTGAAATTTATCGAAATACATTAGATCAAATAAAAGCAGGGTATCGCCAATAGATTATTTTAACGATTAGTGCTATTTAAGGGCGTTAATTTTTCAATTACACTTAAAACTGCACAAATAACTAAATATCATTTATTGAAATCGCTTATCTTTGATCTCGAATTAAACCATTCTTTATTCATTTAGCTCCCCCTTCAGATCCCTATGAAGGGGGCTTTTTTTTGCTTAAAATTAGGCTTTTACTTTCCCATCATAAATATCTTGGCAATGCTGAATATAGCTCTCTAATGTCATGTCGGCAGTTTTATTATCCTGTGCCCTTTGTTCTTCAAAGGCCCATACTTTAAAATTTTGCCCTAAATTGGCACCAGACATACCAACTTCTTTATACATACGATGATAAAAACCATTTGGAGATTGATAGATTTCAAATTTAAATGGCACTAAACGAGCTGGGTTTTCAACTGTCGCAAATTCATTACCAAATACCAGCGTTTTCACAAGTATATCCATTTTCTATCCTTATAACTCATTCACTATTAAAGCCTATTGGCCTATTACCCGTATCCATCATAGACTATTCATCGATTTACAGCCTAAGAAAAACTACGCTATTTCACTTAGAGAATACACTATTTTGATTTATATTAAATTAATGCCTGTAACTAATTTTTTATTTTCAAATAAAAAGCCCGCGGTGATTAATTCAACGCGGGCTTCTGTCTAATTTAGAGCATCAATTATATCATTGCGACTCTTCGACTATTTTAAGTATTCACCTGAACGTAGTGCTTCAATACGTTTATCCAATGGAGGGTGCGACAAGAACAGTTCATTGAATGCTTTACCACGGCCATTAATACAGAATGCCATTAAACGCCCTTCTTCTTGTGGCTCATAGCTCGTTTTCAAACGCTGTAATGCTGCAATCATTTTTTCTTTACCAACGAGTTTTGCAGAGCCTGCATCCGCATGGAATTCACGATAGCGCGAGAACCACATGGTGATAATACTCGCTAAAATACCGAATACGATTTCTAATACCATCGAGACAGCAAAGTAAACCATTGGGTTACCATTACTGCTTTCACTTTCTTCATCGTTGCTCGACATAAAACCAGAAACAAACTGAGCAATAATACGTGAAATAAAGATAACAAACGTGTTTACAACACCTTGTAACAACGTCATTGTGACCATGTCACCATTAGCAATATGGCTGATCTCATGCGCAATAACAGCCTCTGCTTCATCACGGCTCATATTTTCTAACAACCCAGTGCTTACCGCTACCAGCGATGCGTCACGGCGAGCACCTGTTGCAAATGCATTAATATCAGGAGCATGATAAATAGCAACTTGTGGCATTTGAATACCGACTTGCTGTGCCTGACGGCTCACCGTATTCATCAACCATTGTTCAGTTTCATTACGTGGTGATTCAATAACTTCGCCACCAACGGACTTAAGCGCCATCCATTTTGACATTAATAACGAAATAAACGCACCACCGAAACCAAACAGGCCCGCCATGATCATCAGACCTTGAACACTGCTTCCTTTAACACCCGTCAAGGTTAAGATTATCCCAAACACAAACATAACTGCTAAGTTTGTGAGTAAGAATAAGGCTATTCGCATCATATTTTTTTGTTTCCTTGGTAAAAATAAATATCACGAAGAATTTACTGTATAAATAAGGTTTTTTCATACTTTTTCAAGTGGCTTAACAAGAAAAAACCAAAAATTAACATAACTTTACACACATCATAAAAAAGGCCAGCTTTTGCTGGCCCTGACTATAATCTATTGTATAACCAATTTATTTTTTATTGGTTAATAGACTGGTCTCAGGATGAGCAAGATCAATCGCAATTTTAACTGTTTCGTCTAAATATGGGTCTGGCCCTTCGTAATCTTTAGGTAAATCATCTATAGACTTCAGCAATGGTTTACCCTCTTTTGCATAACGTTCATTTATACGTTTCAGTTTAGTGGCTTCAAGCTCATTATCTTCCTTCAAACGCTGGGCATAATTCAGCGAGATGAGATTTTTACTCTCTTTATTCGCTTTATAATGCGCAATGTCTTCATCGATATACTTGAACTCCGTATCTTTGCTAATACGCGCTAAGTGTTTCGTTTTGAGTTCAGACACATCCTCAGTAATATCCCCTACCTTGCTGTAATTAGCAGGCGGAATACTATCCCATGGTAGCGCATTGTCTTCAAAGCTCTCACCTGTTTCAGCAGGATCTTGCCCTGTTGGCATAACAATATCAGGTGTTACCCCTTTACGTTGCGTACTCCCACCATTCACACGGTAGAATTTCTGGATAGTATATTGGACAGAACCCAGTGCTGGCCATTCAGGTTTTAGCATTTGATCATAAACACGGCTTAAACTACGGTGTTGTTGTACTGTACCTTTACCAAAAGTCGGTTCACCGACAATCAAAGCACGTCCATAATCTTGCATTGCCGCCGCAAAAATTTCTGATGCTGAAGCACTAAAACGGTCGACGAGCACGACCAACGGCCCTTTGTAATAAATGACATCATCATCATCGATATCTTGACGAACCTGACCATTATTATCACGAACCTGAACAATAGGCCCTTTAGGAATAAATAAACCGGATAACGCTACGGCTTCGGTTAATGCGCCGCCACCATTACCACGCAAATCAATAATCAGTGCAGACACATTATCCTTGGCCATTTTTTGCAGTTGAGTCTTCACATCATTGGTCAAACCAACATAGAAGCCAGGAATATCTAAAACGGCAACTTTCTCTTTACCCACATTTTTAATTGTTAGCTTAACCGCTCTATCTTCCAAGCGGATTTGTTCGCGAACAATAGTCACGATATGCGGTTTAGCCCCTTTCGTGTCGGATAACACTTCTAAGCGAACTTTGCTGCCTTTCGGCCCTTTAATCAAAGCCACCACATCATCAAGACGCCAGCCAACAACATCCACCATGGGTTTACCCGTCTGACCGACACCAATAATCTTATCGCCGACTTTTAACTCTTTGCTTTTCGCGGCTGGGCCACCGGCAACTAAAGAATTAATCACTGTATTCTCATCGTCTTGCTGTAATACAGCCCCAATACCTTCAAGCGACAAACTCATTTCAGAGTTAAATTGCTCAGTATTACGAGGAGAAAGGTAACTGGTATGAGGATCGATTTCTCGAGCAAATGCATTCACGATCAACTGAAAAACATCCTCACTTTGCCCTTGTGTTAAACGTCTTAGCGCAAAATTATAGCGTTTAGTCAGTTTTTCTTTGATCTCTTTATCGTCTTTGCCCGATAGCTTCAGGTTCAGCCAGTCATACCTAACTTTTTGATCCCAAAGTTTATCTAATTCTTGTTTGTCTTTTGGCCAAGGCATCTTGCTACGGTCGACTTCAATTGAGTCTGTGGCATCAAAATTCATTGGCTGATCAAGACGCGCTAGCGCATATTCAAAACGTTCAAAACGTCTTTTTTGCGAAAGGTTGTACAGGTCATAGAACTTATCCAGTTTTCCATCTTCAAGCCATTCACCGACTTTCGCTTTGTCTTTTGCATACTCATCAATATCAGACTGAAGCAGAACATTATGACCGTAATCCAACATATTCAGATAACGATCAAATATTTTACCGGAGAATGCTTCATCCAAATCAAACTGGCGATAATGTGAACGAGTAAATCGAGACGTTACCCTTTCACTGACGGTGCCATGCTGAGTGTCCTGTTTTAAAACAGGTAACTGAGCAGCAGTGACCGGAGTCACTGCTTGAGGATTAGCAATTGCACTACCAAAAGTGGCAACACTAACAACTAATGCAATTTTTAAAAGTTTGTTCATGCCCTGATTGACCTCCGTATCAGAACTTTAAATGTTCCGCGCGCACAATCATTGCCATTCCTGTTGGCAACTGAACTCTGACACCGTCTTTTGCAATTTCCAGCACAGACGCTTCCATCAGACTAGTACCAACTTTCACTTTCAAAGTCTGACCGACTTGAAGTGCGTTAATATCAGTCACTGATTTCAGTTTTTGTTCTGGAGATGCTGCACCGCTACGGCGCTGAGGTTTAGTCGAGGAGTTTTGTGGGCGTTCTTTATTTTCTGACTGACGATGGCGCGGTGCATTTTCTTTTGCAGTTACCGGCTTACGGGTGTTTTTATCACCTGATTTTTTGGCAGCGGGTCGTTTTTGCGCTTTTTGCTCTGCACGTTGCGCTTGAACTCGAGCTTTTGCCTCAGTCAATTGTTGACGTGCATGAGTAATATGCTCCGCCTCTAATTCACCACAATCATTACCATCTAAGTCAACGCGTTTAGCGCCTTCTTTAACACCGTAGAGATAACGCCAGCTAGAGGTATACATACGCAATGCTGAACGCAATTGCGTTTTACTAATACCATCTTCTTCAGTTAAACGACCTACGATATCCTGAAAAATTCCGACTTTTAACGGACGTGCTTCGCCTTCAGCGATAAAACAGCGTGGAAAACGCTCAGCTAAAAATGCGATAACTTCTTTACTACTATTCAACTTAGGTTGATTTTCCATGAAATTTCCTGATAACAACGATTTTGCCAACCAGCACGGGCATGAACAAGCCGACATTATAATAGCGTTGCAGACAATTGCCACGTTCCTATTAAGTTAACACACGAATATTTAGTGATAATTAGGCATTGAACACATTGCCAGATGTTGGCACAACTGACTTACAAGGTGTTTTAAACCATTTTCATCATCTTGGTCAAATTGGTTGAAATTCGGACTATCAATATCCAACACGCCTAAAACTTGACCATTAACTTCCAAAGGAAGCACAATTTCAGCGTTACTTGCTGCATCACAGGCAATATGACCTGGAAAAGAATGCACATCATCGACACGCTGTATTTTATTTTGGCTATATGCCGTACCACAAACACCTTTGCCAAACGGTATTCTGACACAAGCTATTTTTCCTTGAAAAGGACCTAGAACTAATTCTTGCCCATTTTTGAGGTAAAAACCAACCCAATTAATCCCCTCTAATCGCTCATACAACAGTGCACATGTATTCGCTAAACTAGCAATTAGATCATATTCTCCTGCTAAAAGAGCAGACAAATTATCTGAAAGTTCGTGATAATACTTGTTTTTATCCATAAAATTTTCTTGTAATAATAAAATGATGCAATAAATTTAACATTTCGTGCAACCTGTAGGTTAGCAAGTTGTCACTAAATCGTAAATTTTTTTACACTAGATTACACGCGCAGCTAAAACCAACGAGCAATATAATGAACCACATTAATCATAGTGATATAATTTCGCAACATTGCTGCTATTGCAATCTTAAATTATCTATCCCACCGCATAATGCGCGCCAAGTTGTCGTATGCCCACGGTGCCATAGTCAGTTAGATGATGGGCGCTCTTGGTCATTAAAGCGCTTGTTTATTCTTTCGATTACATTATTGATGTTAGCCCCTATTGCATTTTGGCAACCCCTTATTTCGATTCATTTGCTCGGTACGCAAATTTACGCCAATGTCATTGAAGGGATTAGCCTGATTAACCATCAAGGGGATCCCCTATCAGCGAGTATTATTGCTTTTTGTGCGATTGTGGCCCCCTTGTTTTTGCCAATAGCGCTTATCTATCTCTATATCGGAAAATACTTTTCCTTAAATTTACGCCCCGTTTTGCTGGTCTTGAGCCGTTTAAAAGAGTGGGTAATGCTAGATGTCTATCTCATTGGCGTCGGTATCGCGGCGATTAAACTGCAAGATTACGCAAGTGTATTTATTGGTAATGGGCTAATTGCTTTTATCACAATGACCCTTATTAGCCTATTGATATTAATTCATCTCAATATCGAACAACTTTGGCGGACATTTTATCCTAAACGTGAGCAAGCTGATGATCCTCATGCCTTAATTTGCCAAGCCTGTCATTTTACGGCACCTGCAAACCAACGCGGAGTGTGCCAACGCTGCCATCGCCCGTTACATCATCGAGAACCTTATAGTTTGCAAAAAACATGGGCCGCACTGATTGCTGCGATGATCCTACTGTTTCCTGCTAACTTAATGCCGATTTCCGTTGTCTACATTAATGGGCAACGAATGGAGGACACCATATACTCTGGCGTTGTTTCACTCATTGATTCAGGAAATTGGCCCATTGCAGCCATTGTTTTCATCGCGAGCATATTGGTGCCATTTATTAAAATACTGATCATGATTCTACTGCTATTTTCAATCCAACATAGAAGTGGTACTGACCCTGTGCTGAGAATGAAGTTACTGAAATTCGTATCATGGATTGGTCGTTGGTCAATGTTGGATTTATTTGTTATTGCACTCATGATGACACTCATCAATCGCGATCAATTGATGTCTTTTACTATGGGCCCTGCCGCATTGTTTTTCGGTGTTGCTGTTATTTTAACTATACTCGCTGTCGAGTGGCTTGATAGTCGTTTAATTTGGGACTCTTATGCAAAATCACAATCAACAAAATGAACCTGCTGAGCAAGAAGCCATTTTACGCAAACGAGCGCGTATCTCACCATTTTGGCTTTTACCGCTTGTGGCGGTCTTCATCGCAGGTTGGTTGCTCTTCCAACACTGGTTAGAGCAAGGTACAGAGGTGACCATTGAATTTTCTTCAGCGCCGGGGGTGGTTGCTGGGAGAACCCCCATTCGCTATCAGGGGGTTGAGGTTGGATTAGTTCAATCCGTCACGGTTAGCCAAGACATGAAAAAAATCATTGTTAAATCAAGTATAAATAAAGATATGAAACCTGCACTTACCGCAGGTACCAAATTTTGGCTGGTCACACCCAAAGCTTCTTTAGCTGGCGTTTCTGGGTTAGATGCCTTGGTTGGGGGGAACTATATTGGAATGCAGCCCGGTACAGGTGAAGAGCAACACAATTTTATCGCTCAAGACTCTCCCCCTCAGTTGCAAACGGAAGAAGGGCAATTGCTGATCTATTTAACGGCAAAAGATTTAGGCTCTTTGCATGAAAACTCCCCCATTTACTATCGAAAAGTACCTGTGGGCTATATCTCTGATTATTCTATTTTACCTGATGATAAAGGTGTTTCCATTGCGGCGGTCATTGAAAAACGTTATACCAAATTGGTAAAAGAAAATAGCCAATTTTGGAATGTCTCCGGTTTCCAAGGCGGCTTTGACCTGAACTCGGGTGTCAATGTCAAAATGGAAAGTCTTTCTGCTGTCATCAATGGTGCTATCGCGTTTGACTCTCCCTCTCACAGTGCGCCTGCACAAGAAGGACAGCAGTTTGTTTTACATCCGAACAAAGATGAACTTAAACAGGATGAGCAGCAACACAAACAAAGTTTAGTTGTCTCTTTATGGTCGCCTGAGACATATGGCGTCAATGAAGGGCAACCTATTGTTTATCGTGGCGTTAAAGTAGGTAAGGTGTTACAGCGTAACTTACTTGACGACAAAGTGATGTTTCAAGTTGCCATCTTAGATAAATATCGCCACCTCATCCTTGCTGATACTAAATTTGTTGCGAACAGCCGCCTTGATGTTCAATTAGGATTAACTGGAATTCAGTTTCAAGGGGCCACGCCTCAAGAGTGGTTAGACGGCGGCATTCACTTATTAGTTGGTAAAGGGAAAGAGACCTTGCCTGAAACTTTCCCATTATATCGTAGCGACGATAATGCAAAAGCGGGGATAACCGGCTCATCACCCACAACCACTATCACATTAAACGCAACGACCCTTCCCGACATTCAAGCAGGCTCTGTCGTGCTTTACCGTCAATTTACGGTCGGTGAAATTGTCTCAATCCAGCCGACTAATGAAGGCTTTGCGATTAATATTCATATCTCTAGCCAGTATCGCCATTTATTAACCAAAAAGAGTGTCTTTTGGGCGGAAGGTGGCGCAAAAGTCAAATTAAACAGTAACGGATTAACCGTACAAGCGGCTCCATTGACACGGGCAATTCGAGGCGCAATTAGCTTTGATAATATTCAAAGTGCTGCTCTTGATAGCACAAGACAACACACTCTTTACCCAACAGAGACCGCAGCAAAAGCTATCGGTAGCGTAGTGACTTTAACCACTTTTGATGCATCTAAATTGTCAGAAGGAATGCCTATTCGCTACTTAGGGATTGATATTGGGCAAATAGACACATTGAAATTGTCAGCGAACAATCGCGAGGTGAATGCGCGCGCAATCCTCTACCCTGAATATGTTCAGGCCTTTACCAAAAGCGGTAGCCGCTTTGCTATTGTCACTCCCGAGCTTTCTCCTGCGGGTTTCAATAACCTTGATACCCTTCTACAACCTTATATCAGCGCTGAACCCGGTAGAGGAAATAGAAATCGTTACCAATTTGAACTACAAACTGCCAATATCACCGACTCCCGCTATTTGGATGGGTTAACTATTGTACTTGATGCAAGTGAAGTAGGCTCAATCCAAGTGGGAACACCATTACTATTTAGAGGAATGGAAATAGGAACTGTTACTGGTTTATATTTGGGAGAGCTTTCCGATCGCGTCTATGTTGCGTCACGTATCGGAAAAGAATACCAATACCTGATCCGCGATAATACCCAATTTTGGATCTCATCTGGCTATAACATGTCATTTGGCCTTACTGGCGGCATGATTAAGAGTGGTACTTTCAAACAGTTCGTTCGTGGTGGCATTTCTTTAGCTACCCCACCGACAGTGCCTCTTGCCCCTAAAGCCAAGCCCGATCAGCATTTCATTCTAAAATTAGAACCACCAAAAGATTGGTTAGACTGGGGGACATCTATCCCTAAACAATAATCACTAGAAAGGTGCATATTTTAACAATATTGCACCTTTTCTTTAACGCCACCAAAAAAATATTTTGGAAATAGGTTTCATTTATACTATGCTTAGTTTTGTTAAGTCGATAATCTATTGTCACAGACCCTATGAGAGGTAATCTAATGAGCATAGTTAATTTGAAAATATCTTCCTATGAAATCAACGATGCTGTTATGCATGATCATAAAAGTGATATTCTCAGTATCCCTTGTGATTCGGATACCGAATTTTGCATGCAGCTAGACGGTTGGGATGAAAATACCAGTATTCCAGCGCTTATTAATGAAAAACCCGTACTGTTATATCGTCATCGCTATGACAAAGATAACCATCATTGGGTGATGAGAGTGGCTTAATTGATGAAGTCGCTATCATATCAACAGCAAGTTACAGGCAAAAAAAGAGGCCTGGTAGATTCCGATTACCGGGCCTTGGGAAATGGCTCTGGCAGAGCCGTGCGCTAAAAATTGCCATTGAGACGTAACAAAGTACAATTTAATACTAGCTTGCTAAGCGCACTCTTACCACATAAATTATCAATTTTTTTACATATTATTAACACAATTTATTTCTTAATATTCGAATATCGAGCTATTTGATTGATAGGTAAATTCTATATCAAAAATAAGTGTAACCTTTCAAGTTTAGCTGGGGTTAAATGCATAAATGGTAAAAAAAATGCCATAAATGATAAGTAATATACTTACAATTTACGGCACTTATTATTTTACTATAAATATAATATCAGGCTTTGTTGCACAGCTTCTCTGCTGCTAACTTAAGCGGTTGAATACGCTCTTCTGTGGTTTTCTGTGTATCAATGGGCTTTAATAGCACATCAATTGGTTGAGCTTTTATCTCTTTATTCTTCATCTGGCTATCCGCGACATCATTAAGTGGGTATTGCATTAGTGTCGCTGGATTGATCACAATAAGTGCCCCATTGCCTCGGCACTCTAGCATCACCTCTTCACGGGTAAATGGCCAATCATCACCAAATTGCTTTTTACTCACGGTCTCGATAGGGGCAGCTGCCACACTAAAAGTGGTACTTACCAACAACATAGAATAAAGCGCTAATTTCAGTTTCATGAAAATTACCTTGTTAGAACATCAAATTCACTATCGTATTATTATACCGGCTGATAAGTTGCAAAAATAGCGACAGCCAAAATGGCCACACTTCCTAACAACAATTCAATCCAGCTATTAACAATCAAATATTGTAATCGCCCTTTTCTTTTGATCGTCGGCACCAGTATATAACGATTAATCAAGGCGAGTAGGACCATTAACTCGACTAAACCAATTTTTAACCAAAGCCAAGATTGATATTCTGAGCCAGAATAGCTTAACGGCCAATTTGGCAATAATGTTATCGAACTCATGATCCCTGTCATTAATACCAATACCACAGCAACATGTCCTGCACGTGAGAAACGAATCAAACTAACAAATATTTGCTTATCTAAGCCTGTAGCTAATTCATTTTTATCACGTAAAAATTGAATGCAAATCAGGAATGGCCACAAACCACCAAACCAATAGGCTGAGCTGATAAGATGAATGAATTGATTCAAACGATGTAGGCCCCCTATTAAACCATCATGCATCGCTGCATGACCAATAAGAGCATGTAATCCGAGTAGAATAATCGAAAGTATTAACAGCAGGTATAAACGAAGATTTTGTGAACGAATAAAAACAACGACAAGCGTCATTAAGGAAAAGAGTAATTCCCAACGCCATACTTGACCGAATGTTGTACTAAAAACGCTCTTCCAAATATCAATATCAAGTGTATCTTCCCAGCCATCTCCCATTAACCCAGCTTGAGCAGACATCCACGCAAAAGCAGTAAGTGCCGTGATGACTGCACTAAAGATAATCGCACGATTAAGGAGCTGACGAAGAACCTGACGAAAAGAGCCAACACTGAGAACAGCCGCGAATATTGACATACCACACATCAACATCGCAGCGACAAAATGGGAAAAGCGTATGACTGTATAAAATGCCTCTAGAGACATGATTATTTCACAGTAAAGCTATATTCACCCTTTGTTTTATGTCCATCGACAGAAACAACACTCCAATTAACATCATACTTACCGGTCGCAAGGTTGCTTTCGATAGGTACGATAACCTTGGTATCATTACTTGGGTCTAATGCCGGTTTACCTGTTTTCACTACACTATTATCAGGCCCCGTCACTTTTACCTTAGTAAAGTTGATCTCAATACCTTCAGAGAAGTTTAGGGTAATTGACTCTGGAGCTTGTTCTACTGAAGCGCCCTCTGCTGGAAGTTGATCTTTTAAATGCGCATGCGCAAATGCCTGTTGAAATGACATGCCTAAAAACAGTACAGCAACCGCACTTAATTTGCGCCACGATGATTTGAGTTGATAGATTGGCATAGTAACCCCTTAATTTGCAGGTGAATTTAGATTTATTGCCAACCATTATACGGAAGAAATACGCTTTATCGCCAAAAAAATCGATTTAGCTGTTTAAGGTGTGATTATTGACACAAAATGAAAAGAAAAAGGCTCATGAATGTTGAAATTAATCACTACGATTCATAAGCCTATTGATGTTTTATATTAAACGTGTGCAGCGGCAGACATATTTTTTAGATCTTTATCCAATAAGAATAGCGCTTTGCCACTTTCACCCACCATATCCAGTTTATCCAGAATGGATTTGAATAATTTCTCTTCTTCATGCTGCTCTGCAACATACCACTGTAAGAAATTAAACGTAGAATAATCTTGCGTAGTCATCGCTAAATGCGCCAACTTATTAATTTCTGCTGTAATCTGCTGTTCGTGCTGATAAGTTTGTGTAAATACATCAGCAATAGATTTGAAATCAACCGGTGGAGCTGCAATTTGACCTAACTTCGGTAATGCACCTGTATCACTTAAGTAGTCAAATAAACGCTGCATATGTTCCATTTCTTCTTGAGAATGCGCTTTTAAAAACGCCGCAGCACCTTCAAAGCCTTTATCGCTACACCATGCACTCATTTGTAAATATAAATTAGCAGAATAAAACTCAAGATTTAACTGCTCATTCAATTTATTGATCATATCATTTGTTAACATATTCTTTCCTTAGCTGTTAAGATTAATTCCATTATTATGCATATAATAAAAATAATTAAAACCCTAAAACAATAATAAAACATAAAAATATAATCTACTGATAATTAATAACTTTACGTAAGATTAACAATAATCAATCTCATTATCTTTATTCATGTCATTTCATTATTTTTCATGAGGAACAAGAATTATTCTTATTTAAAAATACATTATATCATTATGGTTATTGATTAATTTATTACGTGTTTTATATGCAAAATTCTCTTTTTTATAAAAAGTATTAAATTATTTATATCTCTTCAAACATCATGAATCTAGTGATTTTTATCCATAAATTGCTACACTATCCTCTCTACAATGAAGTGATTGAGAGTGGATATGAGCTATAATCTTGCATTATTACCTAAAGACGAAATGGATAAAATCAACGTAGATCTTCAAGCTTCCGGAGTTGCCTTTAAAGAGCGTTATAATATCGCCGTCATTGCAGAAGCCGTTGAACAAGAACAACCTGAACATCTTCGAAACTATTTTAGGGAAAGGTTGATCCACTATCGTCAACTCTCACAACATTTTTCTCGTCTTCCATACGAGCCTAAAAATCGTTAGACGTTATCAAGCGTCATAAAAAAGGGAAGCTAAATGCCTCCCTTTCCTATCAATACTTAAATAATATATTGAGGATTATTTTGTAGAGTTATAAGTGATCGTGGATTTTTCACAATCAACTACCACGTTATAATGTAAATCCTGTTTAGATCCTCTTACCGTTAACGGCACTTGATAACCTGTCGCCGTTTTAGTCACTTCTTGATTATTCACCCAAGCAACTGCTTTTTTACCCACCAATGCCTTTTCATCTCCCCAACGAGGTAGACGATTGTTCATAAAATCATTTTTAACTTGTGCAGCGATTTGAGGCTCTGCTAATTTTTCACAGCTAATAAAGGGGGCTGCTTTGCCTTCTTCTTGATTAGCGCTGAATGCAATTGAACTGAACAACAATGCACAGCTACCTAAAGCAAAACCGATTTTTTTTCCAGCCTTCATGCTTCCTCCGATCCCTATAAAATGTTAGGTAACAAATTAGTTCAGTGACCATAGTTAATTTTTTACGACATTTATCTCATCTAACTAAAATAGTCGAAATATTTATAAACTGCCAGAAATGGTATGACTTAACTAATATTTATCAGATTTTAGCACAAATGTTAATAGTTTGTTTTACTCATATTTATTTTATTCTTCAAACCGAGCATGAATCTGCTCTTTATCTTTATGCTTCTCACGAATTTCTTGTGCGACCAGTGCGATCGCTTCCCCACTGCTCATTCCATCTGCCATTAGTTGATGAATGCGTTCAACAGCTTCCTGTTGTTCTTGATGATTGAGTGCAGGCATGCCTGAAAACATCTTTACCTCTCTTCTTACTGGTTAATCATTAAGTGATTTAGGTGAAAATAAAAAATTTTAGCCTAATTTTAACAGCTGTTAGCTGTTTAAGATAAGATATATGCTAATCTGGACAGTAATTCTTTTTGTGGATTTTTAGATTAGTATAGACAAATGGTTATCAATAAAATACAACTTCCTTATCATCCTGATGCAGCTATTGATTACTTTGCTCCACTAGCTCATCAACCTTGGTCCATGCTCCTGCATTCAGGCAATGCGGATCATCCACATAATCGATACGATATTATCGTTGCTGATCCTATTGCGACGCTCATCACCGAGGGGGATAAAACGACCAAAACCCACTTACAAACTGTCGAAGTTTCGAGTGACGACCCGTTTAAATTACTCCAACAATCCATTGAACAATTCACACCTAAACACGCTCGTGACGACTCGCTCCCTTTTACGGGGGGGGCTTTAGGTATTTGGAGCTACGATCTCGGTCGACGTATTGAAAAAATGCCACAAATAGCCCATGTTGACCTGCACTTTCCCGATATGGCCGTCGGTATATATGAATGGGCTTTGATTGTCGATAATCAAGAAAAAACGGTCACATTATTGAGTTACTCCGATGTACATGAACGTCTTAATTGGCTAAAAAAGCAAAAAGCACCACGCAAAACGCAATTTACGCTCACTAGCGCATGGCATTCAAACATGACACAAGAGCAATATCAGCAAAAAATACAACAAATACATGAATACCTGCGCAATGGTGATTGTTATCAAATCAACCTAGCACAGCGTTTTGATGCCACCTATAAAGGCAATGAATGGGATGCTTTTTTATCACTCACTCAATCAAACCGAGCGCCCTTTTCTTCCTTTATACGCCTACCTGATAATGCAGTGATAAGCATTTCACCTGAACGTTTTATTCTTTTGCAGGATGGGGAAATTCAAACTCGACCAATTAAAGGTACGCTTCCACGATTAGAAGATAAACAAGAGGATCTCATTCAAGCTGAAAAGTTAGCTAATTCGCCTAAAGATCGCGCTGAGAATCTGATGATTGTCGATTTACTTAGAAATGATATTGGTCGCGTTGCTGTGCCGGGCTCCGTGAAAGTGCCGGAACTATTCGTTGTTGAAGCTTTTCCAGCCGTTCATCACCTCGTTAGCACCATCACTGCAACTCTTGCTGCACCTTATACTGCAACAGATTTGCTTCGTGCCAGTTTTCCTGGTGGTTCAATAACTGGCGCACCTAAAATTCGTGCAATGCAAATTATAGAAGAGCTTGAACCTCATCGTCGGCATGGGTATTGTGGTGCAATTGGCTATATTAGCTTTTGTGGTAAAATGGATACTAATATAACGATTCGTACTTTGTTAACTGATAAGAAACGTATTTACTGCTGGGCCGGTGGCGGAATCGTTGCTGACAGCCAAGCAGATAAAGAATATCAGGAAACGTTTGATAAATTACGGCTTATATTACCCTTGTTAGGAGAATTGCAGCATAATGACTAAACTGAATGACTTTATTAGCCGTTTTCAGTTTACGCTTCCTGTTACTCGCCAAACGCAACGTACGGCGAGTAAATCTGCTGCTGTACTTCTGCCGATCATTAATAAAAAAACACCAACCTTGCTGTTAACACAGCGCTCACCTTTCTTGCGCTCTCACGCAGGTCAAGTCGCTTTTCCGGGTGGCGCTAGCGATCCTGAAGATGGTTCTCTGATCACCACTGCTTTACGGGAAGCGTATGAAGAGGTTGCCATTCCTCCAGAAAAAGTACAAATACTCGGGCAGCTTACCCCTCAACAAAGCCTTGGTGGCTATGAGGTCACCCCCGTTGTCGGATTATTACCTCCAGGTATTGACTATCACCCTAACCCTAGTGAAGTTGCTTCTGTCTTTGAAGTGCCTCTATTTGATGCATTATCATTGAGCCAACATAAGTATGTTGATGTAAAACGGGCAGGAAGCAGTAACCGCATCTTTTTCTATTGGCATAATAACCATTTAGTATGGGGACTGACTGCCGCCATTATTCATCAGTTAGCTCTTCAACTAAAATAGCGCCTTCATCACGAAATCGCTGACATTTTGTGCTATTTTTAATCAATAGGCCTTTTGTTGCTACCTTATTTTAAAAAATAATTTAAACTTACTGGTTAACACTACTAAATAACAGTAAAGTAGCGCCCTTTAAAATAAATCACTAAATATCTACTTTTTTTAAGGAGTCCTGCGTGATAAGCGTATTCGACATGTTTAAAGTGGGCATAGGTCCTTCAAGCTCTCATACCGTCGGCCCAATGAAGGCGGGAAAAGAATTTGTCGATGATTTGGTAAATAAACAATTATTACCAAGCGTCACACGCATTGCGGTTGACGTTTATGGCTCTCTTTCGCTCACTGGAAAAGGTCACCATACCGATATTGCAATCATTATGGGCCTTGCTGGCAACTTACCTGCAACCGTTGATATTGAATCTATTCCAAGCTTTATCGATAACGTTGAAAAAACGGAAAAATTACTGCTAGCCAATGGTACTCACACCGTCGATTTTCCTCGTGAAGGTGGTATGAATTTCCGTTCAGATAACCTCCCTTTACACGAAAACGGCATGACCATCCATGCGTTTTCAGGTGAAGATGAAATTTACACCAAAACTTACTATTCCATCGGCGGTGGTTTTATCGTTGATGAAGAACACTTTGGTCAATCCACTCTCGATAGCAAACCTGTATCCTATCCATTTAAATCAGCAGAAGAACTGTTACTTCATTGCAAAAAGACAGGCTTATCCATTTCTAGCTTGATGATGAAGAATGAACTAGACCTTCATACTAAAGAAGAAATTGAGGCATATTTTGCCGATGTCTGGAAAACCATGCAGGCTTGTATAGAACGAGGACTCAATACTGAAGGCGTTCTTCCTGGGCCACTACGCGTGCCTCGTCGTGCTCCAGCACTGAATCGCCTCGTAACTTCATCAAGCAAACTGTCTAATGACCCAATGAACGTTGTGGATCTCATTAACATGTATGCTTTAGCTGTTAATGAGGAAAATGCGGCTGGCGGGCGTGTCGTAACTGCACCAACGAACGGTGCATGTGGTATCGTCCCCGCTGTACTTGCTTATTATAATCACTGTATTGAACCCGTCACTCCTGAGCTTTATACCCGTTATTTCCTTGCATCTGGCGCTATTGGTATTCTTTATAAAATGAATGCTTCCATTTCAGGTGCAGAAGTTGGCTGTCAAGGTGAAGTCGGTGTCGCATGTTCGATGGCCGCTGCTGGCCTCGCCGAGCTGTTTGGTGGTAGCCCTGAACAAGTTTGTGTCGCGGCTGAAATTGGTATGGAACATAACCTAGGTTTAACCTGTGACCCTGTCGCTGGCCAAGTGCAAGTACCTTGTATCGAACGTAATGCGATTGCTTCCGTCAAAGCTGTCAACGCAACGCGTATGGCATTGCGTCGAACAAGTGAACCACGAGTCTCTCTCGATAAAGTTATCGAGACAATGTATGAAACAGGAAAAGACATGAATGCAAAATACCGTGAAACCTCTCGCGGTGGTTTAGCCATTAAAGTCCAATGTGATTAAACACTCACACTACCATTAAACGGTTATTTGATACCGCGTATAGCACTTTATTTTGTATACGCGGTATTTATTTAGCAACGGTTACTTTGAGCATTATTTAACCTCACAGATATCTTTTTCTGCTCTATATTTCTCCTACTTTGCTCATCACATGGAGCCATTTTATTCTGTGATAAATATTTAATGAAAAGTGATTTTATATTCTTTATCTTTTAACGGCTCCCTTTCAGAACTTCCTACTGCTGAATCGTGTCATTTTTTGACACTTTTTTAATCTCACGCGTAAAAACCTTACATTTCCTATTCTTTTTTTATTACCGATAACAGTTTAATTATCCATTTAAAAATCATTTTTAGATAATTGATTCAACGAAACAAATATATACAGATAAAACTTGCATTTTATTTGAAATAACCTGCATGTTTTTAATTTTCTGACGCAAAACAAGTTTTTACGCTTATACAAAATGTTATGCTACCTTTTCTAATGATCGTAATTAGCATGATAATTGTTTACTCGTTGTACTAAGTGGAGTGAATTTAATCAGCTAATATTATTAATACCGTTCTTTAATTAGGAGGTTTCATCACCCTGATTCAATTTTGACCTGATAAACAAATTCCGTTCTATATCTGTTAAGAGGGAAATCAAGTGAGTATAGCTATTATGATTGGTACCCACGGTGTGGCGGCAGAGCAGCTTCTCCGTACCACCGAAATGTTAATTGGCGAGCAGGAAAATGTCTCGTTTATTGACTTTGTACCAGGGGAAAACGCGGACACCCTATTTGAAAAATACACAGCAAAACTAGCTGATTTAGAGACCTCCAATGGAGTGATTTTTCTAGTCGATACATGGGGCGGTAGCCCATTTAACGCGGCGAGTCGTATCGTAAACGAACATAAAAACTATGAAATAGTCACTGGTGTTAACGTGCCTATGTTAGTAGAAACTTTTATGTGTCGCGATGATAACCCTTCCTTTGAGGAGTTAATCTCCGTTGCTTTAGAAACTGGCCGTGGTGGGATCCGCGCGCTGAAATTTAAAGAACCAGAAACCGCTGTAACACCAGCGCCTGTTCAACAACCTGCGCCTGCACAAGTTGTCACCGCAGCGCCTGGCGAACATATGGTGATCGCACTCGCCCGTATTGATGACCGTTTAATTCATGGCCAAGTCGCAACTCGCTGGACAAAAGAAACACGTGTAAAACGTATTATCGTTGTCAGTGATGAGGTTGCAAAAGACCAAGTTCGTTCAACATTACTCAAACAAGTTGCCCCTCCGGGCGTTACAGCCCATGTTGTTGATGTTGCAAAATGTATTCGTGTTTATAACAACCCGAAATACGCGGGTGAACGTGTCATGTTGCTGTTCACTAACCCAACAGATGTAAAACGACTCGTTGAAGCAGGTGTAGATATAAAGTCAGTCAATATCGGTGGCATGGCGTTCCATGAAGGTAAAACTCAAGTGACAAATGCCGTGTCTATCAATCAAACAGATATTGACGCTTTCAATTATCTCAATGAGAAAAACATCGAATTGGAAGTCCGTAAAGTTTCTTCTGACAGTAAAGTTCAGATGATGGATTTGATTAAAAAATTAAAAAATTAGTCCTAGTTAAGCCGTTAATAATTTTAAATTTTAACCATTACTCGAAAACAGATTTACCAAACATGTTTGGTTACAGGAGATTAAACAATGGAACTTACCGTTGTTCAAATAGTACTGGTTTTCATCGTTGCTTGTATCGCTGGTATGGGCTCTATACTCGATGAATTTCAGTTCCATCGCCCACTCGTTGCCTGTACGCTTATCGGTATCGTTTTGGGAGACATGAAAACCGGCATCATCATCGGTGGTACACTCGAAATGATCGCATTAGGCTGGATGAACATCGGTGCTGCTGTTGCACCTGATGCCGCGCTTGCGTCAATTATTTCAACCATCTTGGTTATCGCTGGTGGGCAAAGTATCGGCGCCGGTATCGCTATCGCAATTCCACTGGCCGCAGCTGGGCAAGTATTAACCATTATCGTTCGTACAGTCACTGTTGCTTTCCAACACGCAGCTGACCGTGCAGCGAACAATGGTAATCTGACAGCAATTAGCTGGATCCATGTTTCGGCACTACTACTTCAAGCGATGCGTATCGCAATTCCAGCACTGATCGTTGCAGTTTCTGTGGGAACATCTGAAGTTAAACAAATGTTGGATGCGATCCCTGAGGTTGTCACCGATGGTCTAAACATTGCTGGTGGTATGATCGTGGTTGTCGGTTATGCCATGGTCATCAACATGATGCGTGCTGGCTACCTAATGCCATTCTTCTACTTGGGCTTTGTAACTGCTGCATTTACTGATTTCAACCTAGTTGCACTGGGTGTTATCGGTGCGGTTATGGCTATTCTCTATATCCAACTCAGCCCGAAATATAATAAGTCTCAAGTTGTTGTGACTCAAAATAATGCCAATGGCAACAACAACCTTGATAATGAATTAGACTAGGAGGATCGCAACATGGTAGATACAACAAGTCCAACAGCTAAAAAGCTGACACAAAGCGACATCCGAGGTGTCTTTATACGTTCTAACTTATTACAAGGTTCTTGGAACTTCGAACGTATGCAAGCCTTAGGTTTCTGTTATTCAATGGTGCCTGTCATTCGTCGCCTCTATCCAGAAAATAACGACGAACGTAAACAAGCGATTAAACGTCACCTCGAGTTCTTTAATACCCACCCTTACGTTGCAGCTCCAGTTCTAGGCGTGACCATGGCGATGGAAGAACAACGTGCAAATGGTGCTGATATTGACGACGGTGCGATTAACGGTATCAAAGTTGGTTTGATGGGGCCTTTAGCGGGTGTTGGTGACCCGATTTTCTGGGGTACCGTTCGTCCAGTGTTTGCTGCTCTGGGTGCAGGTATCGCGATGACAGGTAGCCTGTTGGGTCCAATTCTGTTCTTCGTGCTATTCAACCTCGTTCGCCTACTCACGCTCTATTATGGCGTATCCTATGGCTATAAAAAAGGGGTTGATATTGTTCAAGATATCGGTGGCGGCTTCTTACAAAAACTGACTGAGGGTGCATCGATATTAGGTCTATTTGTCATGGGGGCACTCGTGAATAAATGGACAAATGTGAATATCCCTGTCGTGGTATCGAGTATTGAGAATCCTGAAACAAAAATCATGGAAATCAAAACGATTCAAGATATTTTGAATGACTTGATGCCCGGTTTAGTGCCATTATTACTCACCTTTGCCTGTATGTGGCTACTTCGCCGCAAAGTTAATCCATTGTGGATTATCATTGGCTTCTTCGGATTAGGTATTTTGGGTGCTTGGTTGAAGTTCTTAGCACCATAATTTACTGTCATTAATTGAAATGGGAGGTTGCAGCCTCCCATTTTTACTTTTAAGCTCTCTAGAATGTTAACTTAGCCAAAGGCACTCAACATGACCTTAAATGATTTCATACTGGCCATTATTATTTTACTGATGCTACTGTATGCGATTTACGATGAATTTATTCAACATATACGTAAAGGGAAAACTCTACTAAAAATTAATCTAAAGCGGAAACATAGAGCTGATGCTATTATATTCATCGTATTAATCTGTATTGTTATTTATACTAATATTTCACGACATGGCAGTATATTAACCACATACTTGCTAATGGCTACCATTTTAATGTCAGTCTATTTGGCTTTTATTCGAACACCAAAATTATTTTTTAAACAAAATGGTTTTTATTTTGCGAATACATTTATATTGTATGACAGAATAAAAACAATGAATTTATCAGAAGACGGTATTTTGATTGTTGGTTTAGAGCATCGAAAAATTTACATCAAAGTATCACAACTTGATGATTTACAAAGAATATATGAATTCCTTATTAATCATAAATAATAGTTATATATATTCACATTAAGATTGAGGTTAATTAAAAATTAAGTTAACCTCAACTCTCCCATTCCTGCAAATGAAAATTATTCTCAATACTATTTAATAGGCACACAAAATTAAGTGTTGCCTTTAAATTAATTTATGATATCTTTCATTCCAAGTCATTGGGGAGTAGCCTATTCTGGAAATATATCCAGAATGTCCGTGTCAACATACTCGTTTGTTGTTTAAACGTGGTACGGACGCCATCTTGGTTGGCAAGACCATAGACACATGAATAAGCCTTTTGGTTGGGGGTAATTCATGTGTATATGGATGCACCAACCGAGGTTAATATTATGAGTTTTTACGCTACCCTAATTTTAGCACTTGCACTTTCAATGGATGCATTTGCTGTCGCTATCTGCAAAGGTGCAGTCCTGCATAAACCCCGCTTTAAAGAGATCCTCCGCACTGGTTTTATCTTTGGCTTTATTGAAGCCCTAACCCCCATCATTGGTTGGGCAATCGGTATTTTAGCCAGCCAATATGTTATTCGCTGGGATCATTGGATCGCATTTGCCCTGCTGTTCTTATTAGGATCGCGCATGATTTGGCAAGGTATTAAAGCGAAAAATGAAGAAGATTGCTGTACTCAGCCATCCCGTAATAGCTCAATGAGTTTAGTACTCTCCGCCATTGCCACCAGCCTTGACGCAATGGCTATCGGCCTTGGGCTCGCATTCTTACAAGTGGATATTGTTCATACCGCAATGACGATTGGCTTAATGACCATGATAATGGCCACTATAGGTATGATGATTGGTCGCTATGTCGGGCCATTACTCGGGAAAAAAGCAGAAATTATTGGTGGTCTTGTTTTAATGGCTATCGGCTTCAATATCTTGTTTGAACATCTCGAACTATTTATGTATAGCGCTTAATTTTATCTCCCCCACATACACTTTGTGGGGGAAATATTGAATATCCGTTAATCGATCAATTGATAAACTCGAACCATAAAATCCGCAGTATAATTTTTTATCCCAGAACGTTTTAATTCCTGTTTGACTTCTTCAGAAGCACGCCAAGCAAATGGAGTCATTTGCAATAATGCAAATGCTTCCTCTCCCGCCAATGGCATAGCATAGTTTAAATGACTTTCATCCAATAATTTAAATTGAGGTAGCTGTTCCTCTTTCAGCGGATGTAACTTTACTTCAGAATAAATCAATTGTTTTAATTCTTGTAAATGCTCAGGCGCCGGAGTCACGGTAATAAGAATACCGGTTGGCCGTAAAACTCGAGCCAGCTCATCGGCTTTACAGGGTGCATAGATACGAACAATAGCATCAATGCTTTGCGACGCAAAAGGTAAACGATGACTAGAGGCGACACAAAAATGAACTGAAGGATAACGTTTTGCAGCATAGCGAATAGCCACTTTTGACACATCCAATCCAAACACAGATTGAGTTTTACTCTGCTTAGCTAAGCTTTGCATAAAATAATTCGTGTAATACCCTTCCCCACAACCAATATCTAATACCGTACTCTTTTTCTCAGAAATAGAGTGATTGAGCTTATCTGCAACCAATTGACGCATTGCATCATAATGACCAGCATTCAAAAACTCTCGACGTGCTTGCATCATTTCTGCACTATCGCCCGGATCTTTAGAACGTTTGTGTTGAACTGGCAACAAATTAACGTAACCTTCTTTGGCACAATCAAACTGATGATTATTTTCACATCGCCAACTGTTATTTTGCAGCGTTAATAAGTTAAAACATAAAGGACATTGATAGTTCATAACAGGTATAGTTTGATAAATAAAAAACAGTATACCATAGAGATGCAGCGCCACGGGTAGCTTATTTCCCATGGCACTGATACTGAAAAGGTTCTAACAAGAAAGAAGATTAACCCTTATCAGATGTGGTTGGCGTTTTCTTTTCTACGGTATTGTGTGATTTGGTTTTACCTGCTGCATGTACTTTATTGCTTTTTTGCTCTTTAACAGTTGGAGTGGCTTGCCCGCTTTTTACTGTATTATTTGCTGCTAATGCCGAACCAGAAATAGCAAGTGACAATAGCGTTGCTACTGCTAAAAATCTTTTCATTATAAGCACCTTCAAATTAATATATACAAGGATGTTCTTGCTCCGCTACTAAATCATGTTTTATGAATAATTCACAATAGGACAAACTTAAAGATTTATAAATTTTTTATAGGTTATCTTTGATAATTTATTTATTCAGTTGGTTGATGCACCGTTGATTTTCAATACGGAAAAATCAACAAATAGTAAATAAAAAGTCAATTTACCGTTACCCATTAAATTCATGTCTTTCTATTCCACCGTCATTGCATCAATAACCACATATCATTGAATTCATTTAATTAATTTATATTTTTAAACATCAAACCCAATAAACATAAGAGTTTACACGCCTTTTTTACTTCAAAAAACCTTATTAAAAAAAGATAACATCATGTTTTTATTGTATTTACCCATGATAATCATTAATATTTAATTCTAAGAAGGATAGTTTAAAGATAAAATAGGCTGAAAATTTATTTAATTCACGACTGCTTATTTTTATTCCTATGAATAACTCAATAGAAAAATAAAATGGCAGAGAACATTAAGCTTTAGAGAAAATAGTAATATAAAAATTTTCCTTTATTAAATGATAAAATATAACGGCCGCTCGCTGTAACGAACGGCCGTTATAGTCTTGATATTAAATTAAATGTTTAATTTAATATTTTATTTAACTGGTTATTGATTGCATTAAACATTAGAGATGCTTCGAGTGGTTGTCCATCATCAGCAGGATGCGCTACAGGCCATGTTGACCATTGAACTATCACTAACTGCTCTTTAGGGTTAACAACAATAATTTGTCCGAAAATACCTAAAGCCCATAATGTATTATTACTATCTAAACCCATTTTGGGTTCTACATTCTGCGTGTTTTGTGGCACACTATTATTCCACCACTCAAAGCCATAAATACCTTCAGGGTAACTTGCATTAACAGAATTTTTCGCTTGTACCCATGATTTCGATTCATTTAACCAATTTTCTGGTAATGTCTGTTTACCATCTGCTAATACACCATTTTCTGCAAAAAATAGCCCAAACTTACCCCAGTCCTCTAATGTGGCATTAAAACCATGCGCGCCACTATTATGTTTACCAAGCTGATAGCTTTGCCATACCCCATCGTGAGTCATCCCAAAAGGCTGCCAAATTTTACTTTCAAGATAATCTGCAATGGATACCCCTGTTGCTTTTTCAAGTGTATCACCTAATAACCATGCTCCCCCTGAGTTGTATTGCCACACATCCCCTGCTTTTGCATAACGTTGCCGTTTCGGGTCTAGCACTAATTGTTGAACGCATGCATAAATTTCTGGGTTTGCTTCACACTCTGTCATTTTGGCAAAATCTGAATTTGCTTTTTCATAATTCTCCCCCCATTCAACCCCTGAGGTGTGTTGCAGTAATTGCCTTATAGTCACGCCTTCCCAAGCCGTTCCTTTGACACTTGGATTATATTTTTCGATAGCATCATCTAATGACGTGATCCGGCCTTCCTGTAGCGCAATCCCTACTAGGGTAGAAACCACGGATTTACCGACAGAGCGCGACGTCCATAATGTTTGGGGAGTGTTACCTAGTCCATAATATTCAAAGACAACGTTCCCTTTTTTGATAACCATTAACGCAGTAACATCATTACGCTTTATGTAATTTTCAAGGTTATATGTCATCCCTTTCAATTGGTAAGTCACATCGTCTAAACGTTGGATTTTTCTTTCCAAGGGCTTAGGATTAACGGCATGAAAAACATCCCCAGGATACGCGCGATAGTCATTACGAAAACCGAGTAACCTTTCATTTTGATCCCATTTCAGCATATCTTTGACATTTGGATAAGTCCTATCAATAGGCTGAGGACATTTAGCTAATGCAGGTACACCACATTCATTATTCGTTGGATTTGCATAGCCATAGAACGATGTGATGAGTAAAACTGAAATTAAACATACGTTTTTTTTATTTTTTCTCATAAGGCGCCCTTTTTATGATAATGACCATTTGTTATTTTATTGCCATAAGTATCTTAACGTCGGTTTAGATTACTGCTATCGCCCAAAAAGATGAGAGTATTGGTGATTAATGGTTTTTAATTTTTAAATAAACTACTCTAGGTTTCGAGTAATAAGATGTATTCTTGTCGTTAAGATATTTTATTTACCCTTAAGAGTAATATTTATGAAAATTAGACTGGCGAAACTAGAAGAAGCAGAACGCCTCTGGTTTATCAGAAATCAAGTAATCCGAGCAAGTTGTAAATAAAGCTTTTATCAAAACACAATCACTGCTTGGACCCCAGATACCCTACCTGTAAGCTACCGAACTAGGGTAAACGATAACCCTTTTTTTTGCTGTAAATGAAGCTGTTCTTCTAATCGCTACTGGTTTTTTAAACCTTAAGCAGCATAGTGTCGATGCTGCTTTTACTTTACCTGACTAACTAGGTTTAGATGGGTTTAGCCGCTGCGGGGTTAATTATAGAGGCAATAAAACAATAAGCTAAACAGCGTCATATTAAGATATTAACTTTAGAATCAACGCCTAATGCCGAACGTTTTTATTAAAACACGGGTGTATCTCTCAGGAAGCCTGTCTATATTATTCTGCACTGGCTAAAAACCACCTTCCTTGTATAAAGATGATGTTATCTCTATAACCAGTGGCCATTTGATTTTTATAACATACTTCACTGATTTAAATCAGTGTAAAAGAGTCAATATCCTTTCAACTTTGCACTACATATAAAAACGACATTTAATCAATATAGAATAGGTTTTATAGACATAGATAATGTTCCATGGATATCGCTAACGCCGTTATCCATGATTTTACTCTGTTACTATTAAATCTCTGATTATTCCTTATCAATAACTAACGAAAGAATCGCCTTCCTTTGCTTCAGTGAAAATAAGATGAACAATCTCCATCAAATAAACTTACGATATTTTCAGTTATCCACAAAAAAAAATAAAAATCAATTAACATCATTAGGTTATGTTTTATTATTGGCTTTTAACTCTATCAAACCCGTGAATGCGCATCTATTTTTCATTATTATAAATCCATATTTAGTTATTTTAACGCATTGACAGTCCTCATTATTTTTGCCAGCATCAAAAGATAAACTAAAAATAATATCCGTGATTATACTACCTAATAGATTGTAAACTTGGGGTAGACCGCTTATTTATATTTATAGATAAGCATGCTTCTAAGTTAACATTAACCAATGTGGTCAAAATATAAAATAGGTTTCAACTTACTCAATTTGATAATGATTCAACGTTTGTAACATTGCTCAATACATAAAAACATTTTGTCATGGTAAAATGCAATGTAGTTAAAAAATCAATTAAAAAGCATCATGTAATATTTTATTTTCGTACTTAATTTGCAATAACTGTTTTTGATTTTTTATACTTTTATATTAGGAGTGTGACATGAAACAAAATTCTTTCGGTGCAACCTCCACAGCGGATGATGTTTTAAATAATATCGATTTAACCAATAAACGAATTCTTGTAACAGGAACATCATCGGGACTTGGTGTGGAAATTGCTCGAGCACTGACTGCTCGCGGTGCTCATGTCATAGGTACTGTTCGTCATATTGCTAGCAACGAAAAACAGGCTCACGCTATTCGTGGTGCTAACCCACAAGGTCGTTTCGAACTGATTGAATTAGATCTTTCATCATTAGACTCTGTGCGTGCATGTGCAAGCGGACTTCTAGAGAAAGCAAAATCAATTGATGTCATTATTACCAACGCAGGGGTGATGGCAACCCCCTTCGGACATACGCGTGATGGTTTTGAAAGCCAATTTGGTATTAATCACTTAGGGCATTTTGTGTTAGTTAATCACCTAGTGCCTTTATTGCATTCTGGCTCTCGTCTTATTAGTGTTTCCTCTGCGGGACATCGATTATTTGATTTTGACATCGACGATCTTAATTTTACCACTACCGAATATCAGCCACAGCTTGCCTATAGCCGCTCTAAAACAGCCAATATCTTATTTGCTGTTGAATTTGACCGTCGTTATCGTCATCTTGGTATCCGCGCTTGTGCTATTCATCCAGGCAACATTGCCACCAACCTAAGCCGTAATATGTCAGTTGAAGATCAAGTCGAAATTGGCACTATGATTAATACGCTTAATCAACAAGCCGGTTTATCTGAATTAACGACAAAAACAATTCCTCAAGGGGCAGCTACCACTGTATGGGCTGCTGTTATTGCAGATATTGACCAAATTGGTGGGCAATACTGTGAAGACTGCCAAGTCGCACCAATTAATGACGGCCCTGGCTTTTACGGTCTTCGTTCTTATGCCATTGACCCTCAATTAGCGACAACATTATGGCTTAAAAGCGAACAGTTAGTTGGTGAAAAATTCCCTGTCGGAAGCTAACTTTTCTCTACTAGAATTTTATGTTGCGACATAAAATTAAGCAGAACACAAGCCCCTTAACTATAGGGGCTTTTAGCCATCTATACCTTTAATGAAATTCACGACCAAACAACAAAACATATAAAGTTCCATTATGGTTACCTTATTGCATCAAAATGACAGTAAAGAGCACATTTAGTTACATTATAGACGCCTTTACTTAATATCAATAAGGTACCATAATAGTAACATTATTTGTTGTTTTTGCATTTAAAGTCACCCAATGGGATCTTTATATGAACAAGAAAATTAGTGCTATTGCACTTGCGGAACAGCTTGGCGAACGACTAAAACAAGCAAGATTGAACCAAAACTTAACACAATCCGAAGTTGCGGAATTTGCTGGCGTCGCACGTAAAACGGTCATTAATGCAGAAAAAGGCAAAGCGCAACTAGACATTTTTATTGCCATCATGCAGGCTTTAAATTTAACGGATCAACTTGATTTATTTTTACCACGACAACCTATATCGCCTTTGCAATTAGCTAAATTACAAGGTAAAAAACGCCAACGAGCCTCAGGACAACGACAAGAAAATAAAGAGGAGCACCTCGAATGGTAATGGAAGTCATTAATGTTAATTATCATGATCAAACCATCGGCGCCCTCAGTTTTGATACAGATAGCGGCATTGGTGCTTTTGAATATGACCCTAGCTTTATTAAAAAAGGGATCGAGCTATCCCCTTTAAAAATGCCTTTGTCTTCAACAATATTTCGTTTTCCCGAATTAGATTTCAATACCTTTAGAGGGCTTCCCGGTTTAATTGCAGATTCCCTGCCCGACGATTTTGGCAATGCTGTACTTAATGCTTGGGTCGCAAATAAGGGGTTATCCCCTCAAGAAATCACCCCGCTACAAAGATTACAATACACAGGGAAACGAGGTATGGGCGCCCTTGAATATTCTCCAGCCACTCAAATGCGTAATCTTAATTCATCACAACAAGTTGAAATTGAATCACTTGTTGCAATAGCGCAAGAAATCTTGGATACCCGAGGGAATTTTTCAGTTGAACTGAGTCGGGATGGTCAAGAATCACGCGAGGCCATGTTATCGCTATTGTCTGTCGGTATGAGCGCCGGCGGTGCTCGCCCAAAAGCGGTCTTAGCCTTTAATGATGACTTCACACAGGTGAGATCGGGACAAACAACAGTACCCAATGGATTTACACATTACCTTATGAAGTTTGATGGGGTCAGTGAACACAATAAAAACCAAGAAACTTTTGGTGACCCATTAGGTTATGGGGCGATGGAATTTGTTTACCACATAATGGCAACAGAATGTGGTATTGAGATGATGCCATGTAAATTATTACATGAAGGTGCTCGACGACATTTTATGACCCAACGTTTTGATCGCGTTGGTAACAACAAAATTCATATTCAAACACTCAATGGATTAGCGCATGTCGATTATAAAAAACCGGGGTCATATTCTTATGCTGAGTTATTTGCCATTGCTCGCCAATTAAAATTATCTGCACAAGATGCCCTGCAATTATTCAAACGTATGACGTTTAACATTATTGCGCGAAACCACGATGATCACTCAAAGAATTTTGCCTTTATGCTGAAAGAAAATAAATGGAAATTGGCCCCTGCTTACGACTTGGCCTATAGCTACAAACCGGGCAGTAAATGGGTAAACAGTCATTGGATGAGCCTAAATGGCAAACGTGATAATTTTATTCGAGAAGATTTTTATAGTTTAGAGAAGGTGAGCCCATTATTTAGTAAAAAGAAAATAAATGCAGTGATTGATGAAACCATTGAATGTGTTTCGTCGTGGCCGAGCTTAGCCAAAGAGTGGGATGTGCCTAAGTCATTAAGCGACGAGATGAGTAAAAATTTAAGGTTGAATATTTAACGCTAGTTTAAGGCTAAATATTTAATGCTGTGATGAATTAATCATTTTTTGCCACCACAATTGAAGAATCTTGTTATCGTCTTACGTATTCAAACCAGCCTAAAAACGAACATGCAACACCATCTACACATTCTTTACCCAAACAAAAAGGCACCAGTAACTAACTGATGCCTTTGAATTTATCGACAACTAAAAACTGTTATCAACAATAGCTAGTTTATTCCCACTCAATGATGTTTTATCAATATAACATCTGTTTTTTCAATAACATACGAAGACAAATAAACCAAATACCATGATTAATACCATGCCAAAAGATACAAAATCCGGTGGCAGATTTAGGACGCCTGAATAACCCTGTCGCATTCCATAACGACATACTCTGGCACATTGTCAAACTTATGAGGATTTAGCTGCATTACATACTCATTCTCAATATGGAATGACTCATTCACGAACTTTTGAAGAATGCTATCCTGTTCATCATTGGCGGAACCGTGTACCTCCTTAAAAATACGGAAAAGCTGGATTTTTTCATACCCTACCGTAGCTTCCATGAAGCGACGCTTCATCTCTGCCTTATCTTTAATCACAGCAAGCACCGCCGCGTAATCAAAAGTTGGAATAAGCTTCTTGATACCTAATTCGGCATCCATAATCTGTTGACCATCCATCTTGATACCCCCCGTATCAGATTTTAGAATTGGAATATCCCTAGCATGCAAAAGGTTAGCCAAATAGTTATATTCCATTCCGAGATCATTGATTATTTCAAAATGCCTTCTCAAATATATGCATTTAATAACCTCATCCTCATTATCTCGAATGTTATCAACACATATCTGTGCAAATGTTTGAATATTTTCCGCTTTAATCTCAACCTCAGAAACCACACCCGCTTTCGACGCTAGAAAATATGCTGTTGGTTTAGGGTGCTGAAACAATCGTTTTACGCCACGTATAACATCTATTGCAGGCTCAATATCATGTGTTAGCATGAGGACAGTTGTGTCGCGAAGGCTGGCCTTACCTCTAAACAACTCATTCAAAATAGCGAATTTTTTAGTCTTATCAAAGCTTGAAACAGGATCATCCAAAACAGCTAACCCAGGCTTCTCTCTCAGCACCTGGTACATGAACAGTATCAGAGCGAAGGCATTCCTTTCTCCATAACTTAAATGCTGCGTTGCCGTCTCAATATGTTCCTCATGATCATGGTGCACAAGCTTCATCTTGTAGGAGTCGGCTTCTGACTTGATAACGACACTGTATTTATAACCGGCTGACTTGAGAAAACCATTGATACCATCCTGATTTTCGCCGACAGTTCTCTCGATGAGCTTTTTGTGCTTATTGATCTTCCCTTTAAGCTCCCCAACTTTCTCTGCCAACTCCGAAAGCTTAGTATTTACGGGATCTACAACAGTTTTAGTACCCTCCGAATTGAGCCTCTCAAGAAGACTAAGATCAATTCTCAACTTACCAATTTCGTCCTCAACCTTCTCAACGTCTCGAAGCGAGAAAAACGAGATAGAGCGCAACCCTTCAAGTTTTGCAATCAGCGTTTCAACATCTCCCCTAAGGGCACTCAGGAAGTTGGTTTCCTCCAATGAAAGCTCAACCTTCGACTTTGTAATTTCTTCTAAGCTTTCACGGCAAGCATCATTAAAATATTTCCCCAATCTTTCGATGATAGTCTGTAGTGCACTCAAATGTTCCACAGACTTTGAGTCGTACTCCTTAGCAACGGATTGCGCGATTTCTTTCTTATCAGTTTCCTGGAAACTAGAAGAACAATACGGGCAATTATCCGACAACTCCAAGAAAGAATTACCTTTAGACTGCCAAGCTATCCACGTTGCTGGCTGCTCACTTCTAATGAACTCTTCAAACGGCTTTAAATGATCTGGAATATTAGCAATCTTATTCCCGAGACCAAATGCTTTGTAGCCCTTACTTGCCTTAGAAAGCGTACCTGTTTTTGTAACTCCAAATGCATCACGAAGTTCTTTCAGGTCCGAGATAGCAGTGCTCAAGTCTTCGTTATCATCGAAAGTTGCTTTGATCCCTTGAAAGAGCAGCTCTATCTCTTGCATAGCAGCAAGAAAATCATCCGTTTTTATGAAAATATCAAAACTATTTTTGAGAACTTCATCACGCTGAAATGCAAATTGCGATACATAGGTATCATCAAAAACCAAAACCGAATTTATATCTTCGACTCCTGCGACAGAAGGATCAAACTCTCCTTCAACTGCACGATACTTAAATGGCTTCAATCCTTGAAGTGAGCCGTCATTGCTCACAGTTGCCTGAATTGCTTTTGCTATAGAGCTTTTACCCAATCCATTAGGCCCATATTTTATATTGAGCGTTCCTTTGGTGATTTTAATCTCAGCACTTTCAATGCTGTTGCAATTTCTTATCTGAACCGTAAGCACACACGTCTCCCCACGCTAGTTAACTAAATTTATTACTATTAGTATTTATACATCATAAAACTAAATTTAACTTATTGAACGAATCAAGACTTCACCAACAATACCAAAAGTGCTATAGCCTACAAATCCTCTTGTTTTACTGCCACTCGTTCGCTTCTCTCACTCTTATATCGGGCTATGGCCTCCAACACAGTTTCCCCCTCCCTCAGGCCATACAGTTCATGGGCATTCGTAGTGGAAATAAAAGTGGGCAAGTCGGCGCTTGGACCATCATCATCAAAGAAAGTAGACTCATGCGAGTTCATCGGTTAACTCCAAGCAAAGCATCATTGCTAGTTGGTCGTACCAGCTCCGCCGGATTCTCGACTTTCTGGCCACGCTCAATTGCCCAGCGGAAAACTTGAAGCACGATTTCACGGGCATGAACAGCGGTAGCTGGTGCCCCTCGCTCGACGATGGCATCAGTCAGCGCCCGCAAATCCTCATGGGTGATCTCCACCAGCTTCTGATTGCTGAATTTGGGTTTCAGCTCGCGCTCATAGACCGAACGGCGCATATCGCGGGTGTAGTCGGCCATCTGGTAGCCGCGCAGCCACTTTTCCGCCCAGGCACCGAACGTCTCTGCATCCTTGATCCGCGCCTTGTCTCGGACCTTCTCCTTGGCCGGTGACTTGCCCGCCGCAACCATCTTCTTGGCGTCACCCAACTGCTCTCGGGCTTCTGCCAGGGTGGTGCCACCGATGCCGTAGCGACCAAAGGTGATGGTTTCCTGCCGCCCATTTAGCGAGTAGTTGTAGCGGAACGAGATAGTACCAGCAGCCGTGACGGCCACATACAGACCATCCCAGTCATTCACCTTGTAGAGCTTGTCCCTGGGCTTGAGATTGCGCAGCTTGGTATCGGTCAGCATGTACCTTGTCCTCTCTCTTCCGATACCATGCTGGAAAAACAGTAAAATTATGAATTTTCCAAAATAGAACAACAACTTACCGAAACATAATACCATGAAAACATAAAAAATGGCTGCATGGTATCGGCTTCCATCATGGCATCGTCACTCGATAGTACCAGCTTTAATACCATGTTCAAACGGTGCTTGGCGCTTCCTCCTGTTGCTAGATCGTGCCTGACGAAAAAAGAAAAAAGCCCGCAATTACGCGGGCTTAGCGGACTTTTATGCCATCAAGTGCCTGGTCGTGCCAGACGCGAAATCATTCCCACTCAATTGTTGCTGGTGGCTTGCCGCTGATATCGTACACGACCCTAGAAATACCATCGACCTCGTTGATGATGCGGTTTGAGACACGACCTAAGAAGTCATAAGGTAGATGTGCCCAATGTGCTGTCATAAAGTCGATAGTTTCAACAGCACGCAGAGAAACAACCCAATCATACTTACGGCCATCCCCCATCACACCAACTGAACGTACAGGTAAGAATACAGTGAACGCTTGGCTAACTTTGTGGTAAAGCTCTGCTTTATGCAACTCTTCAATAAAGATCGCATCGGCACGACGTAGCAGGTCGCAATACTCTTTTTTCACTTCGCCTAATACACGTACACCAAGGCCTGGGCCTGGGAATGGATGACGGTATAGCATGTCATAAGGTAGTCCAAGCTCAAGGCCGATTTTACGCACCTCATCCTTAAACAGTTCCTTCAGAGGCTCAACAAGGCCCAGTTTCATGTCTTCTGGTAATCCACCGACGTTATGGTGAGATTTAATAACATGCGCTTTACCTGTCGCTGATGCCGCAGACTCGATAATATCTGGGTAAATCGTCCCTTGCGCCAACCATTTTACTTGCGTCTGTTTAGCGGCTTCTTCATCGAAAACATCAATAAAGACATGCCCGATCGCTTTACGTTTTGCTTCAGGATCATGAATACCCGCCAGCGCACCAAGGAAACGATCTTCAGCTTTAACATGGATAATATTCAGGTCGAATTTACCTGCAAACATTTCCATGACTTGATCAGCTTCGTTTAAACGCAATAAGCCATTATCAACGAATACACAAGTCAAACGTTTACCAATCGCACGGTTTAACAGTAATGCGGTTACAGAAGAATCGACGCCACCTGATAAGGCTAAAATCACATGGTCATCACCGATCTGCTCTTTCAGGCGTGCGACTGTATCATCGATAATTGCGGCTGGTGTCCACAGTGCTTCACAATGACAAATATCTTGTACAAAGCGTTTCAAGATATTCAGGCCTTGGTATGTATGAGTCACTTCTGGGTGGAATTGAACACCGTAGAATTTTTTCTCTTCATTGGCCATGATGGCAAATGGGCAGCTTGGAGTGCTTGCGATAGTTTTAAAATCTGCTGGGATAGCCGTCACTTTATCGCCATGGCTCATCCACACTTCCAGTACTGGCGTACCATTTTCACTGAGTGAGTCTTGAATATCACGGAATAAATCACATTGTTCCTTGATTTCAACTTGTGCGTAGCCAAATTCACGTTCACCAGAAACTTCTACTGCACCACCGAGTTGCATTGACATAGTTTGCATGCCATAGCAGATACCAAGGACAGGCACACCGGCATTAAACACGTAATCAGGCGCACGTGGGCTATCATTTGCTGTCGTACTTTCTGGGCCACCAGAGAGGATGATACCATTTGGATTGAATTCACGGATTTGCTCTTCTGATACGTCCCACGCCCAGAGTTCACAATAAACGCCAATTTCACGAATACGGCGAGCAATCAATTGTGAGTACTGTGAGCCGAAATCAAGGATAAGAATGCGATGCTTATGGATATTTGTTGTCATTTGAGGAGAATTCCAAAAATTCAAGTCAAAAATAGAAAATTGGTAGCTCCGCCATTATTCACGGAGCTACCCTGAATCATTATCGATTATTGCCCCAGACGGTAGTTCGGGGACTCTTTAGTAATGGTCACATCATGTACGTGGCTTTCTTGAATACCCGCACCACTGATACGGACAAACTCGGCTTTAGTACGCAGGGCGTCAATAGTACCACATCCTGTTAGACCCATACAGGAGCGTAGTCCACCCATTTGTTGATGGATAATGTCTTTTAGGCGACCTTTGTATGCCACACGTCCTTCAATCCCTTCTGGAACCAGCTTGTCAGCTGCATTATCAGATTGAAAATAACGGTCTGAAGAACCTTTAGACATCGCGCCCAGTGACCCCATACCACGGTAAGCTTTATAGCTACGACCTTGGAACAAGATGGTTTCACCCGGAGATTCTTCAGTTCCAGCAAACATTGAGCCAACCATCACACAAGCGGCACCTGCTGCAATCGCTTTAGAAATATCTCCCGAGAAGCGAATACCCCCATCCGCAATGACAGGGATCCCTGTGCCTTCGAGTGCTTCTACCGCATCTGCAATAGCGGTAATTTGTGGTACACCAACACCCGTTACAATACGTGTTGTACAGATAGAACCCGGACCTATACCGACTTTAACGGCGCTAACTCCTGCTTCAGCCAGCGCTTTTGCGCCTTCAGCAGTAGCAACGTTACCACCGATGATTGGCAGGTCAGGATATTTTTTGCGGGTTTCACGAATACGTTGTAAAACACCTTCAGAGTGACCGTGTGAAGAGTCAATTAACAGCACGTCAACCCCCGCAGCAACTAGCGCGTCAACACGCTCTTCGTTACCACCACCAGCGCCAACAGCCGCGCCAACACGTAGGCGACCTTGTTCATCTTTACACGCATTTGGTTTACGTTCTGCTTTTTGGAAGTCTTTAACGGTGATCATTCCTAACAGATGAAAGTTATCATCAATGACGAGGGCTTTTTCGACGCGTTTTTCATGCATTTTTTGTAGCACGATCTCACGAGCTTCACCCTCTTTGACCGTCACTAAGCGCTCTTTAGGCGTCATCACCGCAGTTACTGGCTGATCCAAATCAGTAACGAAACGCACGTCACGACCGGTAATAATCCCCACTAGGGATTTATCAGCAGCAACGACAGGGTAACCAGCAAAACCATTACGTTCAGCCATTTCTTGAACTTCACGGATTGTTGTATCAGGTGTTACGGTGACAGGGTCAGTCACGACACCACTTTCATGTTTTTTCACGCGACGAACTTCTTCCGCTTGGCGTTCAATAGACATGTTTTTGTGAATGAAGCCAAGACCACCTTCCTGAGCTAAAGCAATCGCAAGGTCAGATTCAGTCACTGTATCCATCGCTGCGGAGAGCATCGGAATGTTCAGGCGGATAGTTGCAGTTAATTGAGTTGATAGATCGGCCGTGTTTGGTAATACGGTTGAGTGTGCAGGAACGAGCAATACGTCGTCGAAAGTTAGTGCTTCTTTTTTAATGCGTAACATAGGCAATATCTCACCAGGCAGCGTTGTGGAAAGGTATAAAATATTGCCGCGGCATTATACACACCGAAACCGTTTGCCTCCAGTCCTTTTTTGAAAAAAAACTTGATAACTGTTCTGACTAGGTTAGTATCAATCAATTAAGTCATTGTTTTAGAATTTGATCTAGCTCACATGTCAACTCAAGAAAATAGTGGAATTTATTCTGTCAGCAAACTCAATCAGGCGGTTCGTGAACTTTTAGACCGTCAGATGGGGAGAATTTGGCTGACCGCCGAAATATCGAATTTTTCGCAGCCTAGCTCTGGTCATTGGTATCTGACGTTGAAAGATGACAAGGCGCAAGTTCGTGCGGCTATGTTTCGCGGGCAAAATGCGCGTGTAACTTTTCGGCCTCAAAATGGCCAACAAGTCTTAGTTCGTGCAACGGTAACACTCTATGAGCCTCGGGGTGACTATCAAATCATCATTGACAGCATGCAGCCAGCGGGTGAAGGCCTTTTACAGCAGCGTTTTGAATTGCTCAAACAGGCATTAGGGGCGGAAGGCTTGTTTGATGCCATACATAAACAACCACTGCCCTCTCCTGCTAAACGTATTGGCGTCATTACATCGGCAACAGGAGCAGCCTTACACGATATTCTGCATATTTTACGTCGCCGAGATCCTTCACTGCCAGTCGTTATCTATCCGACTGCGGTTCAAGGTGAGCAAGCCCCTGCACAAATTGCACGAGCGATTGCATTAGCAAATATTCGTCATGAATGCGACGTATTGATTGTTGGACGTGGTGGTGGCTCATTAGAGGACCTGTGGGCTTTTAACGAAGAAATTGTGGCAAGAGCGATTTTTGCTAGTCGACTGCCTATTGTCAGTGCAGTTGGCCACGAAACCGATGTCACGATTGCCGACTTTGTTGCCGATGTTCGAGCGCCTACACCTTCAGCTGCGGCTGAGTTAGTCAGCCGCAATCAACTTGAACTAATACGTCAATTGCAATCCGCTCAACAGCACCTTGAAATGGCAATGGATTATTATCTTGCAGGCCAGCAACAACGCTTTAGCCGCTTACAGCATCGCTTGCAGCAGCAACATCCACAACTTCGTTTAGCTAGACAACAGCACCAATTGAGTCTTCTAAATCAGAAGATCAATCAAGCGATGACTCGACGCTTACAAGTTGCTCAGTTGCGCTATGATCAGTTACAGCGTCGACTGTCACAACAAGATTTGCGCCCTTTATTGCAAAAACGACACAGCTCATTACAGCAAACGCAATATCATCTGCAAAATATGATGACCGAGTTACTTAATCGCTATAAACAGCGCTTTGCGGTAGCTTGCTCAAAAATGGAAACTGTTAGCCCACTGGCCACTTTAGCTCGAGGCTTTAGTATCAGTGAAACGGCCGATGGCACTGTGGTGAAAAAGACTTCACAGGTGAAATTGGGGCAGAAATTGAAAACACGCCTCAATGATGGTTGGGTAGAAAGTGAAGTCACTGAGGTGACTAAAATGAAAGCGAAACGTACACCTCGCTCAATCAGCAAATAAATGAATCGGTTATTCTCAAAATTTTCAACCTATTTATTTCTCAAGGTTAATTTTGAAAAGATGTCATCAAATTTAGCAAGGACAAGATCAGACAGTTTTAAAATGGCGAGCCAATGCAGGAGTCCTATTGGCCCGTATCAACAGAAAATAATAGACTGATTTTTGAGGATTAATAGCCTTTAACCCGCGAGATAGGCCTCATACCGCTATCAAGGGTCTTAAGGGGTATCTAATCTAGATACCCCAATAATTAAGTTAGAAACGAACTTCTCCCCCAAGCATATAGGAACGCCCTCTTGCAGTGGCATTATTCTTCCCGCGTTCTTCCATAATAGCGGTAGAGTTTGAACGATTTAAGGCATCCGAATACGTCTCATTCGTCACATTATTCACCGAGAACATCAATTTGACATTTTTATTGATTTTATAATCAGCATAAAGATCAATAATGGTAGGTTGCTTTTCATATTTATCTTTAAATGCATCACCATTATTGTCGACCAGCGATTCCACACCGATCCGCTTAGCAGGTCCTGTTACTGTAATGGTCGAACCTAATTTCAATGTTTCATCGAATAGCCTAACGCCACTATCCAGCGTCAAATAATAATCAGGTAACTCAGTCAGATCACCTGCACTGAAGTCAGCAACACTGGCAATTGAGACAGGCTGAGCACTGGTTTCTTTGGTGTAAGACAATGTTGAATAGAAGACCCCTGCATCGTAATTAGCTTGCAGTTCATAACCACGTAAATTAACGTTTCTTGGATCATTCATATAGATATAACTTTTCTGCATAAAATCAGGAAACTCTTTATCCCAGACATCGTCGTTCATTAAACACCATGCAAATTCAGCTTCTGTTCTTGGTCGACATAGCAAATAAGGTTTACTCGTGATGTAATCTTTCACTTTTGTATTGAACCAGAGTGCTTTCATATTGAACTGGTCACCTTGTACAATTAAATCAGGTTTGACGCTATTAAAGCCTATTTGCCATGTTTGTGCTTTTTCCCCTTTTAAAAACGGGTTCATCGAATTACCGCCATTTTGAGAAAAAAAGACTTCCTGTGAATTAGGCGCGCGCATCGAATGAGAATAACTCACAAAAGGCTGAAACTCTGGGATAATTTCAGCTGAGAGTAGCACGCCTGGATTGAATCCCCCTTCACGTAAATCGATTGAAGCATCTCCTTGAGGGAAACATTTCACATCATCGTCACAAGCAGGTTTAAATCCTTTTAATTGATAGTGCATGTAATTTAAATTCAATGATGCGCTGTAAATATCATATTTGACGTTAAATTGCGTATAAAGGCTGGATAGATCTAATGTCCCACTTGGTGAGAATGCATTATAAATCAAGGTATCCTTATTAACCGCACTAGAGACATTTCGCTCATATTTGTTTTTCATCAACTTAGAGCCAATTTGCCATTCATAATCCATATCACCATACGAAAAACGGCTAGTATTGGATAAATTAATACCTTCGGAAATATTTTTAGATTCTCCTTGTCGTAAAGCCCACCCTAATGAATCACCGCTAAATTTTTGATTACTATTACCATAGTTAATCATTAATTCAGTATCAATTAGCTCATTAAGTAGCGTATATTTATATTTAATATAATAATCTTCACTATCTATTTTACGACGCGTTAATTTATTTTGATATAAACGACCACTGAGCTCTATTTCATGGCTATCATTAGGTTTATATTTTAACTTAGCTAATTGTGATTGTGGCTTTTGTTTAAAGGTGTTATCCGTTGCAAAATCATCACTATTATAACCCGCACCATTTTTATAGGAACTAGGGATATTATGTCCACTGACCGCCATCAATCCCCCAAAATACCCATTATCTGAATTCGTTAATGTTTTTCCTGCAACGGCAACCATTCCGTTATAACCTAAGCCATTATCTCCCCAACGCGCCTTACTTCTTACGCCATATAACTGCTTATCGAATATCACATCATCAATGCCAATTGTTCTAAAATTGGCACTCCCTGCAAGAGCATTAACACTGTTCCCCCCATTTAATTGACCTTTTTCAACCTCAACTTCAACGATAAAATTCGGATCAATTAACGCACCAAAATCATTATTAGGTTGCTGACCGTGAGTATAATTACTCGGTGAAATACCATAATAAGTTTGGGTAACACCATCAACCATCATATTAACGCGACCAAAACCACTTAAGCCGCGAATATTCACGTTTACAGTACCTTGACTTGCATCCATTTGAGTATAAGTCCCTGGCATTGTTCGAATAATTTTATCTAATCCTTCTAGTTTATTCTCCGTACCAACAGCGCTATATGCTCCTGGTCGTTCTAAAGCCTTAACCAATGGTGTTTGTGTTTGTGCACCTGAAACCTTTAACTTACTAAAGTTTATGATGTCTTTATTATCTTGTCGCTGTGTGTCTTCTGCTAAAGCAATTCCATAAAGCCCTGTATATAATAACCCGGCTCCTAGTAGTTTTAATTTGTTATTCATTAAACCATTCCTGTAAACGCAATAATTAAACATGCGCTCACTTGCTTCAAAAGAAAATTTCGTATTGAAATTTTTGGCACAACAATCAGGTTATAGTAAAGAGGCTATAACCTAACTGTTGCTTTTAATTACCCATTTAATAATGGGTTATTAGTATATTAATTTTTTAATTGCGGGAAATATTGTTTTTTATCTTCTAGCATTAAAATAAAACTATAATCAAGAGCAATATCATTCAATGCATTATAACGACCTGATTTACCTCCATGGCCTGCATTCATATTGGTCTCTAATAATAATAGTGAATCACCTAATTTATATTCGCGTAATTTAGCAACCCATTTCGCTGGTTCCCAGTATTGCACTTGAGAATCATGTAAACCCGTTGTCACTAGCATATGGGGATATTTTTGCTTTTTGATATTATCATACGGGCTATAGGCTTTGATTCGCCAATACGCCTCTTCATTTTCAGGGTTACCCCATTCATCATATTCCCCAGTTGTTAATGGAATTGAGGGGTCTAGCATCGTAGTCACCACATCAACAAAAGGCACTGAAGCGACAACACCTTCATATAATTCAGGCGCAATATTGACAACCGTTCCCATCAATAACCCACCTGCACTGCCTCCCATGGCATAAATATGCCCTGGTTGACCATAGCCCTGACTAATCAATGATTTTGTTACATCAACAAAATCAGTAAATGAGTTCATTTTATTAATGGTTTTTCCTTGTAAATACCATTTTTTCCCTAACTCACCCCCCCCGCGAACATGAGCAATCGCATAGACAAAACCTCGGTCTAATAAAGATAAACGAGAGGAGCTGAATGAAGGGTCAATACTGTAACCATAAGCCCCATAGCCATAAACTAATAATGGATTTTGTGCTTCTTTATACAGATCTTTGCGATACACTAATGACACAGGTACCTTCACACCATCTTGGGCAGTTACCCATAGGCGTTGGCTTTGATATTTCGATTTATCAAAGTCTTTGACTTCTTGTTGTTTCAATAGCTGCTTTTGTTGCGTCTGCATATCTATTTCATAAACAGAAGATGGTGTCGTCATTGACGAATAACCATAACGCAATTTGCGGGTATCAGGCTCTGGATTGTTGCCAATCCATGCCATATAGGCAGGATCATCAAAGCTCACAAAATTTTCTGCTTTGGTTTGCCAATTGATTTGACGAATATTCACTAAACCATTTTGTCGTTCTTCCAGTACCAACCATTGGTTAAATAACTCAAAGCCTTCTAGGTCAATGTCATCGCGAGGGGCAACCACAGTATTCCAATCGTCACCAATGTGCTTTGCTGAGTACAGGCCAAATAATGGATTCTGATGATTAGAGCGTATGTAAAACTGATCACGGAAATGATCTGGGTAATACTCAACCCCGGTTTTACGTGTTTGAAAGACTTCAACTTGTTTACGTGGCTGATTTGCATCGAGTAAACGATACTCAGCAGTCTCGGTACTTGTGATACCAATAAAAATATAATTTTTTGATGTCGATTTAGACAAGCTGACATAAAAAGTATCATCTTTTTCTTCATATACCATCACATCTTGCTGCTGTTGTGTTCCAACTTGATGGTAAAAAACTTGGTACGGTAAGAGGGTTTGCGGATCTTTATTGACATAAAATAATGTGTTGTTGTCATTTGCCCAAACAATATTACCCGATGTATTCGTCAGTTCAGCATTCTGCCACTCTTGGCTATCTAAAGAACGAAAAGAGATACTATAGTTGTTACGACCTTCTCTATCTTCTGCAATCGCGATGTTTTTGTTATCCGGCGAAACCGTCAGGGTGCCTAAACGATAATATTCACTCCCTTCTGCGCGCTGGTTGCCATCGACAAGTACCTGCCAAGGTTCATGGCTATTAACAGGACGACGTTCATAGATAGGATAATTATTGCCCGCTTCAAAGCGGCTACGATAAGTATACCCATTATAATTATAAGGAACCGACTCATCATCCGCTTTCATACGCGAAAGTAATTCCTCATAAATTTGTTTTTTAAGCCCTTCACCCTGCGCTAATTGCTGCTGAGTATACGCATTTTCTTTTTCAAGATAATCAATGACATCTGGTGACTTTCTTTTATCATCTCTTAACCAATAATAATCATCAACACGTACATCACCGTGTGTTGTCATCGTATAAGGTTGTTTTTTCGCCTTTGGTGCTGACATGAATTCCTCCGCAAGGCTATGACTGGTTTGTAGTCCAATAAGTGCTATTAGACAAAATTTAGCGATTCGAGTTGATGCTGGCAATAAATTTGTTCGTATAATCATTTTGTTACTCTAATTGACCATTAATTTTCAAGTGCAAAGTCTATCGGCATTTTTACTGTCACTTTGCCGTTCTTTAGCATTTCAGTCGGTGGTGTGGGGAGAGGCTGTGCGCGAGAAAGAACTCTTTCCGCTTCCCTATCGAGAGAGCGAGTTCCTGAACTTTTCGTCAACGAACTATGAATGATATAGCCTTGTGCATCCACTTCGAACGTCACGACAGGAATGCCTGTTCGGTTACGTCGGCGGGCATCTTCAGGGTAGCGTTTAAACGTATTTAATTTACCTAACACTAGCGCTTGCCACTGTTTTTCAGCATCAAGCGTCGCTTGTGATTGACTATTGAAGTCAGCTGCTATTTTGTCCGTCTTTTTTAGCGCCGCTGCATCACTGGTTACAGGGGCATTACTTGCTTTTGAATTATCACTTTCGACGTTTTCAACGGGCTTTTTCTTAGGTTCTTTTTTTTCTTTTTTAGGAACTGTTGGTGCTTTTCTCTTTTCCGCTTTTGTGACTTGCAGTTCTGCATTCTCATTCACCGGAATAGGAGGAAGGTCAAGTTCATCAGGCGTAGCCTCTTGTGCTTTACTTGCCACCGAAACCTCCTGAACTTGACCGATATTCACCTCCGTTAACTGTTTAGCTTCCGCTTCTATGGAAAGCTCCATCACAACGGATGGAGGTGGCGTTAGCTCATCCCATGCTTGGTCATCATTGCTGTGGATAAAAAACCAAATCACTAAAAGATGTAATGCAATCGCAATAATCACCGCCCCACTCATTTTGGTGGTTTGGTAGTACCCTAATGTCATCGTGCCCATTTTAATCTTATTTATTTTTGCTATGCCTAAAACCTAAATGATAATTAATTACATATGCAAATGAAAACTATTTCAAGTTAAAATGGTAAAAGCATCACAAATACATTACTAATAGTTATCAAATGGTTACTTTGCATCCACTTTATTTTGGTTTGGTGTATACCAAACATAATCGGCATGAATGTTATCAATGGCATTGTCTTTTTCAGAAATGATTAACACCTTAAATTCAGCGTCTGGCGCAAGATCTTGTACATGCAATGGAACACCGATCGCGCGTGTAGCATGATACCCACCTGCAAATAACATTGCTGGCGTTGGTGCTTGTAATAATGATTTTGCCATCCTGCGGTCACGCATTTGTTGAATAACCGTCATCTTTTGCACTTGCTCTGGCGTTAATGCACCATCATGAGATGTTTCAATCGTTTTACTAATCAACTCTTGGACAACGGGCTGAGTTGAGTAGATACCATTAAGAACGGGAGGTTTTTCATAAGCTTCTGTGATTTCCTCAGTATTTAAGTTAGCCGAAAGCACAGGGTAAGGCGCTTTAAGTAAATATTTCGTTAACTCACCGTACTGCTCCCATGGCCAACCTTTTTGCCATTTTAGTTTTGATTGAAGCTTTTCATCCCGAATGTAGGGATTCCCCTGCATTTGTGCCTTAACGGCATCCACACTCTTTTGTTGATCCGGCTTAATCATTTCAAGCAAAACAGATCCTTGTGGACGTATTTTATGCATTTCCTGTGCGAGCCACTGCTCGATTTGATGGTGATACAGATTGTCATGCTTTTCGCCAACAATAACGCGCGATGATTGCGATAGTTGTTCAATAAGTTGCTGAGGTGTGATGGATTGCCCCGTTTGTAGATCAATGATTTGCCCTTGCCCTGTCAATCGGCTATCAAGCTCTAAAGGTTTTTGTTCGACTTGCTGCGCACAACCTGCAACAAGCAGTAATGCCATCGCGATAAGGGAGGATTTTACCTTCAATCTTACTGATATCATTATCTTTTCCATCTATTAATAATTGTGTATAGAATCACTCAAAATACAGATAATGATAATTATTTTCAATTAAAAAAGACCTCTGAATTTAAAAACTCAGAGGTCTTCCAAGATTAAGTCAAATTACAGAGGGTGAGTCTGTGCTTCAACAGCAGCTAATGCCACCATATTCACAATACGACGCACGGAAGCTATCGCAGTCAGTATATGAACAGGTTTGGAAACCCCCATCAATACAGGCCCGACAGTCACACCGTCTGAACTCGTCACACGCAATAAGTTATAACTAATACGTGCCGCTTCCATATTTGGCATAATCAGCAAGTTTGCAGAGCCTTTTAATGGACTATCCGGCATAACATCTTTACGAATTGATTCAATTAATGCCGCATCAGCGTGCATTTCACCATCAATTTCCAGATGTGGTGCTCGAGCTTTAACAAGTGCTAACGTATCACGCATTTTTTGTGCTGACGCACAGTCAGATGAACCGAAACTTGAGCGAGATAGGAGTGCCACTTTAGGTTCAATACCAAAACGACGCACAGTGTCTGCTGCCATTAATGTGATTTCTGCAAGCTCTTCAGGTGTTGGATCTTCATTGACGTAAGTATCTGCAACGAATGTATTTCCGGTTGGTAATAACAGCGCATTCATCGCACCCGCGGCATGAACCCCTTCACGGAAACCAAACAGATTTTTCACAACACTGTAGTGCTCACTATAGCTGCCAATGGTGCCACAAATCATGCCGTCAGCTTCACCACGCAGCACCATGATGCCTCCGATTAAGGTCGGATTACCAATTACGGCGCGGCGAGCCATCTCCTGTGAAACACCTCGGCGTTTCATGATTTGATAGTATTCTTGCCAGTACTCTTTGAAACGTGGGTCATTTTCATTATTGACCACTTCAAAGTCTTTACCAAGCTCAATGTGCAGACCCAATTTTTGAATACGCATTTCAATGACGCTTGGGCGACCAATTAGGATTGGGAATGCTAAACCAAGAGAAACCAATTCTTGCGTCGCATGTAATACACGCTCCTCTTCCCCTTCCGCCAACACAATACGTTTTTTCTGTGTTTTTGCTTGTGAGAAAATTGGCTTCATAAACAAGTTTGTTTTGTAGACAAACTGATTGAGTTTTTCAATATAAGCATCAAAATCTGCAATAGGACGTGTTGCTACCCCTGAATCCATTGCCGCTTTTGCAACTGCTGGTGCAATTTTCACAATCAATCGTGGGTCAAACGGTTTTGGAATAATATATTCAGGGCCAAAGAATAGGTCTTGGTTTCCATAAGCAGAAGCCACTTCTTCACTTTGTTCCGCTAATGCCAAATCGGCAATTGCATAAACACAAGCGAGTTTCATCTCTTCATTAATCGTTGTTGCACCAACATCGAGTGCGCCACGGAAAATGAATGGGAAACACAGCACGTTATTCACTTGGTTTGGATAGTCTGAACGACCAGTACAGATAATAGCGTCTGGGCGTACTTCTTTGGCTAATGGCGGTAAAATTTCTGGCTCAGGGTTAGCAAGCGCTAAAATAAGAGGGTCTTTCGCCATGGTTTTTACCATGTCTTGAGTTAATACCCCAGGGCCAGAACAGCCAAGGAAAATATCCGCATTTGGGATCACATCAGCCAACGTTCTTGTGCCATTGTCTTCAATTGCATACGCGGCTTTTGTGACATCCATCTTATCATCACGGCCTTTGTAAATGACCCCTTTCGAGTCACATACCGTGATATTTTCATGTTTTAAACCTAATGTCACCAATAGGTTCATACAAGCAATGGATGCGGCACCTGCCCCAGAAACAACTAAGCGTACATCACCGATATCCTTTTTAACGATACGTAATCCGTTAATCACCGCCGCTGTACAGATGATCGCGGTACCATGTTGATCATCATGGAATACAGGAATGTTCATTCTTTCACGTAGTTTCTGTTCGATATAGAAACATTCCGGCGCTTTGATATCTTCTAAGTTGATACCACCAAAAGTAGGCTCTAGAGAGGCAATGATATCAACAAGTTTATCCGGATCTGTTTCATCAACTTCGATGTCAAAGACATCAACGCCAGAAAACTTCTTAAATAGCACCCCTTTCCCTTCCATCACGGGTTTACCCGCCAAGGCTCCAATATTACCTAATCCCAAAACGGCGGTACCGTTCGAGATCACACCGACAAGATTCCCTTTTGCAGTATAGCGATACGCTTTAAGTGGTTCAGAAGCGATTTCAAGGCATGGGACTGCAACGCCTGGTGAATATGCAAGAGCCAAATCGCGCTGAGTTACCAATGGTTTGGTCGGTGTTACAGTTATTTTTCCTGGATGAGGAAACTCATGAAAATCAAGAGCACTTTGTTTTAATTTATCATCCATCATCAAGTCCTTTCAAAGTAGGTAGGGTAAAAGCAGTGACAGTATAAACATATCAGGCAAGCAAATCATGATCTTGGCGACAATTTCCAGAAAATTCTTTTGCTTACAGTATTGCATGAGACGATTCAGTACAATTTACTGCGCCCTTTCCCTGCTAATCCAAATAATAATTCTATATAGATATAATTATCCTTGATAATTTTAATCATGTAAAAATCACGTTATTATTTTTTATGTTCCGTCTGTTTTTAAATATCTGTACTTCTATTTTAACTACAGCCATTAATATAAAAAATCGTATATTAATAAAACACAAAAATGATAAAAAAATAAAGTGACCCTATATTATAAACATTAATTTTATATTCATTATTTACTAACTTCATACTGTCAGTATAGGCATAAAAGGAATCCACTATGTCTTCCCAAACCGTTATGATCATTGATGAACATCCGATTTATCGCTATGGTTTACGACAATTAATCAACGCAGATGAAGATTTTCATGTCACAGCAGAAAGCTGTAATTGCTCTGAAGCGCTACATATTGCGGAGGAAATACAACCTAATATCATTCTTATTGACACCAACATCTATGGTATTAAAACATTCGAAACGATCAGGTCATTACGCAAATACTGCCTGAAATCCTACCTGCTCGTTCTATCATTTTCTTCATCTAAAACAGATGTCTATAGCGCAATGGATTCTGGAGCACAAGGTTACTTACTCAAAAATAGTGACCTTGATATGCTCATGAACAGCATGCGTAAAGCGGCTGCGGGTCATCATGTGTTTAGTGAAAAAGTGTATCAGTGCCTGAGCAACCGTCATCGGCTGCATGATCCTGTGTCATCGTTAACGCGCCGAGAGCGTGAAATACTACATGAAATAGCCGCGGGACTAAAAAATAGAGAAATATCGAAATTACTTTTTATCTCGGAAGAAACGGTGAAAGTGCATATCCGTAATTTACTAAAAAAATTAAATGTACGTTCTCGTTTAGAAGCCAGCTTAATATATATGCGCTCTAAATAATAAACTTTCAAATTGTTTATCGCTTCACTAAAAAATAGATAAAACTGGATTGTCACTTTTTTATTTAATCAATAGATTAACTTTTCTTTCTGGTGATAAGGGGTAGATCATAATGTCATTTTCACGCATCATGTACAACTAACTGTTAGTTATCAAAGGAAAACCTCATGTCCAACACTTCCTCTTACATCATGTATGGCATCAAAAATTGTGACACGATCAAAAAAGCTCGCCGCTACTTGGAAGACAATGATATTAGTTACCAATTTCATGATTATCGCGTTGATGGAATTGATGATGCCTTACTCTCCTCTTTCATCGCAGAACTGGGTTGGGAAGTCTTAGTCAACAAAAGAGGGACAACTTGGCGTAAACTTAGCGACGAGGAAAAAAATGCCGTTGTCGATACTGAAAGTGCTAAGCAAGTCTTGTTGGCAGAACCCGCAATGATCAAACGACCCATTCTTGTATCAGCAGATAAGCGTTATCTTGTCGGCTTTTCTGCTGCTGAATACCAACAGTTTACCCAATAAGCTGGAGAGCTACGATGGATTGTCCTGTTATACAACTTGCTCAAGCACTCATTTCTCGCCCATCAATTAGCCCTGATGATCAAGGCTGCCAAGCTTTATTAATCGAACGATTAAAAAAGAAAGGCTTCGTGGTGGAAGATATGCCCTTCGGTGATACCCAAAATTTCTGGGCACATCATGGTACAGATGGTGAAACCTTAGCTTTTGCGGGGCATACTGATGTGGTGCCTGCTGGCGATCCTGCTAAATGGCAAACACCGCCTTTTACACCGACGATTATTAATCAGCATCTATATGGACGCGGTGCCGCTGATATGAAAGGCTCCGTAGCCGCAATGATTGTGGCTGCTGAACGCTTTGTCGAAAAACATCCTAACCACCGTGGCCGGTTGGCTTTTTTGATCACTTCCGATGAAGAAGCTAAAGCAACCAATGGTACGGTCAAAGTTGTTGAAACACTAATGCAGCGCAATGAGCGTTTAGATTATTGCTTGGTGGGTGAGCCTTCTAGTCAATCGCAACTTGGTGATACCGTTAAAAATGGTCGACGTGGCTCATTGACCGCTCATTTAACCATTTTAGGCACGCAAGGACATGTCGCTTACCCCCATCTTGCCGATAATCCAGTCCATCGTGCGACCCGTTTTTTAGATGAACTCGTTTCGACACAGTGGGATCAAGGAAATGAATTTTTCCCTGAAACCAGCATGCAAATAGCTAACGTACAAGCAGGAACAGGCGCAACCAACGTTATTCCTGGTGAGTTTTTTGTCCAATTTAATTTCCGATTCAGTTCGGAATTAACGGATAAAATGATCAAAGAGCGTGTTGAAGAGATGCTTGCTCGCCACCAGCTAAAATATGAGTTGGTTTGGTCATTATCAGGTCAACCTTTTTTGACACGCTCAGGTCATTTAGTTGATGCGACGACCCAAGCTATCCGTGAATTAACCGGTCGAACGACTGAGTTATCGACTAGCGGGGGAACATCTGATGGCCGTTTCATTGCGCAAATGGGGGCTCAAGTCATTGAGTTAGGTCCATTAAATGCAACTATTCATAAGGTTGACGAGTGTGTCAAGGTCAGTGATTTGCAACAACTCGCTTTAATCTATGAGCGAATTATGGAGCTATTGCTATTATGATTTCGATTGAAATGCTAACAGGTCATTCAACGGAGCATCTCGTCACATTAGGTGGTCCTCATCGCCTTCAGTTTAATGCGACCAAAGCATTTTTAGCCATGCAACAAGCCGCGGCAAGAGCAGGCTTTAAACTCCAGTCTGCGAGTGCATTTCGTGATTTTTCTCGCCAGCAACTGATTTGGAATGAGAAATTCTCAGGGAAACGCCCTGTACTTGATAAACAGAGCCAGCCATTAGACATTACGTTGTTAACGGAAGGCGAGTTATGTGAGGCAATTTTACATTGGTCCGCCCTGCCCGGAGCAAGTCGGCATCACTGGGGAACTGAAATCGATGTTTATGACCCTTTACGCCTTCCCGCGGGGCAGTCACTGCAACTTGAACCTTGGGAATACGAATCAGGCGGTTATTTTGCTGAACTGAATCAATGGTTGAGTGACAATATGGCCACCTACGATTTCTACCGCCCTTTTACCGCCAAAGATGCCGGTGTTGCTTATGAGCCTTGGCATATTAGTTATTGGCCGTTGTCACATGAGGCCGAGCAACTGTTAACACCTGAAGTCATCAAAACTGTTTTGCAACAAGAAGATATTTTGGGTCACGATTGGTTATTAGCCAATTTAGAGTACGTTTTTAATCGCTATATTAAAATAGCGGAATAAACCCAAAAAGCACCAAGCAATTTGGTGCTTTTTTATAACGCAATCATGGCAATTCATTTTTACTCGGGATTGGTTTATCAATCACAGGTAAGCGATACATAAAAAAGAGTAACCAACATAACAAAATAAATAGTCCGAGTTTTAACCACCAAAAGTTAACAACCCAAATCGATATCATAAATGTCACCAATATCACTACCATTGCTTTAGGTTTAGCCCCTTTTGGTAGGCCTTTATAGGTTTGCCAATGCCGAATATATCCACCAAACCAAGAGCGATAGAGTAACCAGTGATGAAAACGCGGTGATGAGCGAGAAAAACACCATGCGGCTAAGAGTAAAAATGGCGTTGTTGGCAATACCGGCAATACAACGCCTAAAAAGGCGAGTATTACCGCGAGCCAACCTAATAAAATTAAAAATCCTTTTGTTATGTTCAAAATGGCTCTCCCAACCGCACCGAAAACATGGTTAAATAAACTGAATGATCGATAAGGAAAATACCCTATCGAATTTCAAACTTTAATGTGATGCTAAATGTGTGCCAGTAAAAGTGTTCACTTTTCTTCCACCTTTTTAGTAACCTCATATTGGCAAGTATAGAAGGCTACATATGCATTGGTTAGCAGATTATTGGTGGGTAGTCCTACTGATTTTAGTCGGCATCATCTGGAACGCTATCAAAGAGATGATGCGGTTTGATCATAAAAAATTTCTTGATAATAAACCAGAGATACCGCCACATAAAGATAACAACCATCTTTGGGATGATGAGGACGATTGGCCTAAAAACAAGAAAGATTAGTTTTTTGCGCTACCATTTCCACAAGCTCAGGGTAGTCACGTTGAAGGCATTGCTTCAATTCTGCCCGAGCTTGCTTTAACCAAGCCTTTTGTCCTGCTAGCTGTAGTTGCTGGCATATCTCTTCGAGCGATAATTGTAATTGAAAATAGAAACGCAATAACAACAACCCACCTTCGTGTTGAGTCAGTAACCTCTGTATCGCCGCACTGCTAGCTTCAAGTGTTCTGTGATAAAAAGCAAAACCCACGAGTTCTAACCAGTCTTCGTCACTCAAATGTTGTTGTTCACAGAATGGCAAATTGAAATGACTAAGGTCTTTTCGCCAAAACAGATCTTTTGATAAACACCGTTCAGCTTGTTCACATAACAGTGAGGCCTGTGCTGATAACGGCAGTATCGCCATTGCGGTATAACATCCACTGCTCGCTTCAAGGTGACTGCCTACACGCACTAATCGGTAACCCGCTTGCTGCCAAAAACTTAATAATTCAGGGGTCAGCCCAAAACTCACAGATAAAAAATCCCTTCCTTGCTCAAGGGCTAGGTGTTTTTGTGCGGCAAGTAGTTGTAAACCTATTTTTTGCCGGCGATAGGCAGGAGCAACAGCAATTCGCATAGTACGCTGGGAACGCATTTGTGCTGCTTCAGGAAAATAACTGTGCGCCGCAAGAGATTGCACCAGCAAATTACCGCGAGGACGACGCAAACCAGCCCATACCTGCCAACTTAATGCATGGTCTAAACTCCCTTCTTCCACCATCCATAATGCCCCGACCAATTGAGTCGATGATTTTGCTGTCATAAATTGCTGCTGGCTGGCATCAAGTAAGCGACGTAGGTCAAGGGGGGATGTTCGATAATGAGCGCTAGTTAAGAGTCCATAAAAGTTTTTTAGCTGTTCTGGGTTGTCCGCTAGCTGTTGTTGAGTCGTCTGTTCGATTAAGCATACCGAGTGAGTTTCTGTGCTAATGTCAGTTTCCTCAAGCAGTAATGCTTGGTTAAGCCAATTTTCTAAAGGGTCATTTTCTGCCCAACGGATAGGTGCCGCTAAATGAAGTGATGTAAAATTATCCAAATGGCTACAGAATTTATTGATAAAGCCTCGACCTGTGCCTTCATAACCCTCCACCGTGGTCGTTAATAAGACTCGAGGAAAATAGCTGACTAATTGTCGCAAAATATAGTTAGGGATCGCCGCAGCTTCATCAATAATTAACCAGTCTGCATCAATTTCGCCATCCTTCAGGCAATAACGTAGCAACTCATCAGGCGAGAAAAAGCTCACTGCGCCACCAGCGTACTTTTCAAGGGTTTGTATAGCAACCTTTGCGGGTGCACAACACCAACATTTTCCTTGCCATTTTTTTATCAGCATCCCCGCGAGAGTGGATTTACCACGCCCTCTAGGGGCAATCACTCCCCATACCCCAGATGTTGCTGCTAATAATTGGTTTAATGTTATTTGTTGTGCCGCTGTTGCTTCACCTGAAGGTGCTTGCCAATGTGCTTGTTCTGGTAGTCGCGAAAAATAGGGTTGCCGATACTGTTGCCACAGCAAGACATCGGGGCGTGATTTTATAACTCGTTGTAGATGATGAACAAAATTAGGCGTTGCTATCGCGCCATTTTGTTCATTCCAGCGTAAACTGTCACTATCTAGCGTATCGGCCCAAATATGCTGCGCTGGTGTACATAAAATCAATAAACTGCCCGCTTTTAATGTTCCTGCCAGCATGGCTAATGCTTCACTGTGTAATCCTTCTCGGGCATCGAAAACAGCATGTAAAAACTCTCGACCTAATAATAAATGGGCATTTTTGACGGGTAAAGCATTTGGCATGGTTGATGAAAGTGTCAGCCAGTCACCACTTATGGTGGATTGGATCTCTTGCAACCGTTCAACCACCCACTGGCTTTCACCCGATAATACCAGTAAGCGTCGATAGCCATAGTCACTTAATTGAGCACATATTTCAGGAAGTGAGTCATTCATATCTTTGCTAAGACTTCCCAATCAACAATGATAATATTCCCGCGGCAATAAGAGGACCGACAGGCACACCACGAAATAGCGCCACGCCAATCACCGTACCCACTAATAAACCTGCCACTGTTGAGGGTTGGTGTGACATTAATGTCACACCTCGGCTACCTAGCCAAGAAACTAAAATCCCTATCACGATAGCCAGCAGTGATTTCCAGTTTAAAAAAGAACCTAATACATCTTGTGCAGAGATTTTACCGCTTGCAATAGGGGCCATAACGCCAATTGTTAAGATTAAAACCCCGATCGTTAAACCATATTTTTCTACCCAAGGGAAAAAATTATTTAAAGGCGTTATACGTACGACTAAAAGAAATAACATCGCTAGTGTCACTGTCATATTATGACTAATGATCCCAAGACCCGCTAAAACTAATAAAATTATCAAAGTAGGATCAACCTGACTCATATCATATTCCCTGTAAAAAACGCTATTTTTTGCTTATAAGGATCGCTAAAAATAAAAAGTAACGCCTATGTTATTGGCTCCCCGAATAAGAATCAAACCTAAGCGTATATTATTATTGCCCAATATATGCCTGAAATAACGTTTTAACAGGCTCACCACCTATCGCTATTATTTTATTTTTGAAATTTAAGGACGTCAGTTCAGAGAGTAATCGCGTTTTTTATGATGGGGCTCATCGGCAATAAACACTGTGGCTTGTTTAGAAGCATCAATGTGCCCTTTCTCAATTTTATACGGATGTACATGCCAAAAAACACACTCGCAATCTTTTGGCACTATCCATTCGTTATTGGTGTTTTTATTTAATAATGTACCTTCGCATTGTGGCTGACTAACCTGCGACTTTAGGCCCCAAACCTCTCCTCTAACGATGAGTTTTTGCTCATGGCCAGTTTTAGGTAAATCAATAGAAAATGTTAACATCCCCTCAGATGAAAAATCTTGCATCGTATAATGCGTTTTCGCTAACGCATGATTCAATCCTATACATAAGCAAATAGTAGTTATCGTACACTTTAGCTGTGGCACTGAAACCTCTCTCAAGGGGGTTTTAATAATCCATTCAGTGCTTAATATAAAGCGACTTCCCACTCTTCATAGGGGGGTTCCACATTAAAGGATGCATCACAATAACTGCGAATATAATCAGTTGCTCTTTTTTGTGCGTGAATAAAATTCAAAACTTCCCCTGCTTCATCAATTTCAAGGGTATTGATAAAAATAGCGTAGGCTTGTTCAATTGCACTGGGCTCTTCACCATAAAGAGATAAGTAATCAACCCCCTCAAGCATAACGTGTGAACCACTGGCCATAAAATAACTAAACGTCCTTATGGCGCTGCTAACACTTTCACTAAGTTTCATCCACTCCCCTTAAATGTTGTTTTTAGCCGAAAAGGTGTTACAGCTGTTGATATCTCCCGTTTCAAACCCTTTTTTAAACCAAAAATAGCGTTGTTGAGACGTGCCATGCGTAAAGCTGTCAGGGATAACACGGCCTTGGCTTTGTTGTTGCAGCCTATCATCACCAATGGCTTGCGCGGCATTCAACGCCGATTGCAGATCCCCATCATCTAATATGCCTTCTTTGTCCATATTATGTCCCCAAACTCCCGCAAAACAGTCGGCCTGTAACTCAAGTTTGACAGATAATTTATTGGCTTCTTTTGTGCTCATGCCTTGCTGTAATCGTCTCACCTGCTGCTCAATACCTAATAAGTGTTGGACATGATGACCAATTTCATGAGCGACAACATACCCTTGTGCAAATTCACCACCCGCACCTAATTTAGTTTTCATGTCATTATAAAATGAGAGGTCGATATACACTTTACTGTCTGCTGGGCAATAAAATGGGCCCATAAAGGCTTTACCTTGACCACATGCTGTTGAGGTGCCGTTGCGATAAATAACGAGCTTTGGCTGCTGATACTGTTTACCTAATTTTTTGAATTCTGACTGCCATATGTCTTCAGTGGAAGCCAGCATCACTGACGTAAAATCTGCCAGCTGTTCTTCTTGTGGACTAATCGCTCTTTTTTGTGCTTGCTGAGATGATGGGTTACTAATAGGTTCACCTGTAATTAAACCTGTCAGGTCAACACCATAGTAACCGGCGACCACAATAACAATCAGGATCACAAGGCCACTTTTTCCGCGTAGAGGAATACGCATTCCACCACCAGTATTGCGATAATCACGAGGGGTATTTTCGGATCGTCTATCCTCGATATTGTTACTACGACGACGGTCTTGCCAACGCATCGTTACCTCCATAATGAGTTAATAAATTGTTAACCCGTAGTTTAAACCTAAAAATGGCATAACTTGATTAATTATTTTTATTTGCACATCGTCATCACACGCAAATAGATAAATGAGCCCACTGAATTAACACAGATATTCGCGATATTAACCTTACAAATAAAATGGTTATATTACCCCTTAGACGTTTATTCTTTACTTAACATAAATTAAGCCTACTTTTAATCAAACGATCACGATAAAACAGTTTGTTGCTGATATCTCATTGATTGTTACTTACAATACCAGCAGATAACTATAAAATTATTATAATTAACTTTATCACTGCGTTTCTATTAATAGAAAAACCATATCATATTCAAATTATAAGTATATTTAGGATCATAAGCATGAATGCAGCTCGGCTTCCATCTTCTGGCGCGCGTTATTTCGCCCTTCGCTTGCAGCCAGACGATGATGTCATTCCAACATTACGTAATTTTATTCAACAAAATCAATTGAAAGCCGCTTTTATTGCGGGCTGTGTTGGTAGCTTAACCCAAGTTAATCTACGTTTTGCAGGAAGAGAAGAAACCCAGCAGATCATGGGTAAGTATGAAGTCGTTTCTCTGATCGGCACCTTAGATGCGACGAGTGAACATTTGCATTTAGCTATCTCAGATGAAAATGGTCATGTTCAAGGTGGGCATATGATGAACGGTTGTACCGTGAGAACAACCTTAGAATTAGTCATTGGAGAGTTAGATAACATCACCTTCACTCGAGAATATTGTCAATTATCCGGTTATGACGAACTCATTGTTACCCAACGCCACAACCATCATGATAAATAACGGGTTAATCCACTAAGGATCGAAATTTCCATGTCTAAATCACCTATTCTTTCAAGTCGTACTTTGGTACTTATTGTTTTTTCAATCGCCATTAATATGTTAGGTGGACAAATCAGCTCCATGATTAAGCTGCCTATCTTTCTTGATTCGATCGGCACGTTGATCTGTGCATTGTTAGCCGGACCATGGATTGCGGTATTAACAGGGTTATTAACCAATTTATTATGGGGATTGCTAAGTGGCCCTATTGCAGCAGCATTCGCACCCGTTGCTATGATGATAGGTCTTAGTGCTGGTTTGCTCGCTCATGCAGGGCTATTCCGTACATTACCGCGCGTTATTCTGTCTGGCGTGATTATTACATTGGCGTTGATGCTAGTTGCCGTACCAATTCGTACCTACCTGTTTGCTGGCACAACGGGTAGCGGTGCGGATTTCTTTGTCGCTTATTTCCATGCTGTTGGGGAAAACTTACTTGAGTCTGTCGCTATTACTGTCTTAGGTGCCAATATCGCGGATAAAATTCTTTCTGCATTAATCGCTTGGTTGTTAGTACGCCGCTTACCGTTACGTGCACAACAGAATTTTCCGCATATGGCTCGAGTCAGATAAGTATGCACCCTTTTACGTCGCTAACATTATGGCTTTGGTTGAGTATCAGCGTAGTGCTGCTGCCGTTTGGCTGGCCATTAATCACAATCAGTTTAGCCAGCTTCGCTGCTTTGCTGATTTGGCGACAGGCTCGCTATCGTTGGCGGTTTGTGTGTTGGTTTATGCTACCAATGGCGTGTGGCTTATGGTTGATCCATGGCGGATGGCTAGCCTATTGGCTGACTGGTGAATTTACAACAACACCCCAGCAACAAAAAGCGCTTACTTTATGGTTTCAACTATTCGCCATTATGAGTAGCGCACAGCTGTGGTTACAATACGTACCAACTGAAAAATTTATTCGAGCACTGTTCGCCAGCCGATTGCCCAGCAGCTTTTCATATTTATTCGCTGGGCCATTACTCTTTTTGGAACAATTACGTCAGCAATTAGCGAGCATTAAGGAAGCTCAGCTCGCAAGAGGCGTTCCCCTTGATGGTCATCTTTGGCAACGATTGATTTCATTACCTGCTTTATTATTGCCTCTCATGACTCAAACATTGAGTGAGATGGCAATTCGTGGCGCGGCATTAGATATGCGAGGCTTTCGTTCTGTCAGTCATCGCACAACTCTAGATGCCCCTAAAGACAGTACGATGCAAAGTATTTTCCGTTATAGCCTTCTAATGGTCATTGTCATTGAAGGAGGGATCCGCTGGTGGTGGTAAATTTACAGCAATTGGTTTTCATACCTAGCAATACCGAGTTTTCTCCTCTCGGACCTGTCGATATCCAATTGTCCGCAGGTCAGTGGCTTGCGGTATTTGGTGGTAATGGTAGTGGCAAAAGCACGTTAGCTCAGCTTCTTTGCGGTTGGTTTCCTGAGCTGCTCACAGGCAAGCTTGACGGTGTCGCTGAAGTCTTATCACAACCAATATCGAATAACCATTTGGCTGCACTCAGTAGTCAAAGGCAGTTGGTTCAACAAGCACCACAACTTCAATTATCAGGATGTGGATTTAGCGTAGAACAAGAAATTGCCTTTGGCCCTGAAAACCTTGGATTACCTGAAGAACAAATTAGACAACGAGTCTATGACGCTATGCGGTTAACTCATAGTGAGAGACTTCGTGACCGCCACCCAAACTCTTTATCAGGAGGAGAAGCGCAACGTGTTGTGATTGCCTGTGCCCTTGCAATGCAACCTAAACTGCTCTTATTGGATGAAGCCTTCAGTCGTTTAACGCCAAAAGCCACACAAACCATGTTACTCAACTTAAAACAGTATTCTCAGCAAACAGGTTGCAGTGTGATTTTATTCGAACGTAACCTGCTTCCTGCGATCAGCTTTTGTGAACAATTAATGTTATTAGCGCATGGCAAGGTGATTGCTAGCCATGACAAAACGCGTGTTTTTACTGCGGCGCAACCGACTATTAATATGCCTGATGCTTGGCGTGTTTTGGGTCACTTAATGAAGCAAAACCATTGGCAAGCCGCACTCCCAACTGACGATAACGCTTTGCTGAATGCCTTTAAGGATTACCATGATAGTCGTTGATAACCTAGAATACCGTTGGCCTAATGCCATGCATGCGACGATCTCTCAATTGACACTCACGATAAATACTGGTGAAAGTGTTGCACTCGTGGGGGATAATGGCGCTGGCAAATCAACACTATTGCGGCTTGTTGCAGGATTATTACGTCCAACACAAGGACAAATTCAGGTTAATTGTCACAAGCTTTCAGCGCTCAACGCCATGCAACGAGCCAATCAAATTGGTATTTTATTTCAAGAAGTTGAAAAGCAAATCTTTCATAGTCGTGTGAAAGATGAAGTTGCCTTTGGGCTTCGTCGTCAGAAATTATCTCAACAAGAGATTAATGAACGCACCCTAAAAACACTGAAAAGTGTTCATCTGCAAGATGTGGCAGATAGCCACCCTCTCGATTTAAACGCGGGTCAACGACGAATGGTTGCCGTCGCCTGTTTGAGTGCTGTTGCCCCTAAAATTCTCTTATTAGACGAACCTACTCGTGACTTTGATGCATGTTGGTTGAGCCGTTTTGAACAGTGGCTCGCCTTACAGCAATCGATGGGAACAACAATACTTGCCATTAGCCATGATCTTGATTTTGTCGCACGTAATTTTAAGCGAGCTATCCACTTATCTGCGGGAACCGTGATTGCTGATGGCCCTCCGGAACATACGTTATGCCACCCTGATTTACAGCCTGATTCGGTCTTACCCGCCCCAACACTTTATTCATTGAGCAATGCACTTGGTCTTGAACGAGAAAACGATCCTAAATGTTGGGCTAACAAATTTATTGCCAAGTCATCGACATTTATCGGTACTCACGTGATTTCGATTGATTAAACGACGCCAATATCCATAAACTGTCCACGCTGGCTAGCCTAAAAATAATAGCTTTATTCCCATTCAATAAGACGGAGAACATTATGCACACGATTAAAGCTATCTATGTAATATTTATTCTAGCATTTTCCCTTGTGGGCTATGCTTCAACAAACCCATTAACGGCTATCACCGCTGGCATGACGCCACAACAAGTGGTCTCTATTATGGGATCCCCTGCTGACTCAGCGACACAGCAAGATGCCACTCTACTGCTCTATACAAAACATTTTACAATGACGTCTTCCACCTCCTTCACCATCCAACATTTTATTTTTATTGATAATAAACTAGTAGAGTATGGTGAAAAGAATGAAAAAATGCGCCAGACGGCCTTTACACGCCACCCAGCGGCTGAACAGCTAAAATTATGGCTATCCGAACAAGGTAAACCCGTTAACCTATCAGCGACAGCGGGCTGCCAACGGTTAAACCAGCAATCTAATTGCACGAATCAACAATAAATCCCCAAAAAAAAGTCGCTCTTATATGAGCGACTTTTTAGTGACGGCTTTAATTGTTCATTAATCGAGTTCTACGCCAATACGACGAGCCACCTCTTCATAAGCTTCAATCAAGCCACCGAGGCTTTGACGGAAACGGTCTTTATCCATTTTATTTAAGGTTGCTTTATCCCATAAACGGCTACCATCTGGAGAGAACTCATCGCCAAGAACCACTTGACCTTTAAATAAGCCAAATTCAAGTTTAAAATCAACCAAGATCAACCCTGCATCGGCAAAAATCTTTGATAATACTTCATTCGCTTTATAACTTAAGCGCTTCATTTCCGCCAAATTTTCTTTGTTTACCCAGCCAAAAGTTTCACAATAGGACTCATTAACCATTGGGTCATGTTTTGCATCATCTTTTAAGAATAAGTCAAACAGTGGCGGGTTTAACACCATCCCTTCTTCAACACCAAGACGTTTAACCAAAGAACCGGCTGCTCGGTTGCGAATAACACACTCTACCGGCACCATATCCAATTTTTTGACTAGTGCTTCAGTATCAGAAAGCAACGCTTCCATTTGCGTTGGGATACCGGCTTCTTCCAGTTTGCTCATAATAAAATGGTTAAACTTATTGTTTACCATCCCTTTACGCTCGAACTGCTCGATTCGCTCTCCATCGAGTGCTGATGTATCATTACGGAATTCCAGAATTAAAAGGTCAGGATCCTCAGTGGTATAGACCGTTTTCGCCTTACCACGATACAACTCAGCTTTCTTTTGCATCTTACACACTCCAGAGATGGGATTATTCAATTAGGATATCAACCTGCAAAATGACACCCGCAGATTCAGATAAGTAACCGCAGAAGGGGTTAAATCTGCTCTCTACCGTTACTTATCTGCTCTGTTTTGATAAGTGATTGAATAAATGCATCTAATTCTCTAACTAACTGATATTAAATATTTTATCTACCTCACCTATTTATGATAATAAAATTCACGTGTAGACGCAAACGATTACTTAAGCTTAAACACTGGTTTTTTGTCCATTGACAGCGAATTTTAAAATTCAGGTTTTAAAGAAGTCATCAAGGTGGCTCTTTTTATGCCGTTGACCATGAAGAGAGTTAAGACAGGATTGTGAGTTATAAAAAAAGCCGTGACCCAATATCGCTGGATAACGGCTTGATAAGTCAGAAAAAATTACTTATTACCCACTTTACTGAAAGCGGCTTTCAAGGCAGCAACCATATCATCATTTTGTTTCTGAGTTAATGGTACACCTTTGGTGTTGATAAACTGTAGGCTACTACGGTTATTCAAATCACCCACTTGAATTTTATAATCTGCTTCAGGAATGGAAGGATCATCAATACCTAAATTCTGCCATTCGGAACTACTTAGCCCCTTATAGGTGACCATAACAGAACCATTTGAACGGCTACGGTCACCCACCTTCATACCAACGCTTTCGAGAGTACGTGGTAAACGTTCCCAAACTGCATCAAATGGCGCACGTACGATAACCACAGGTAAACCTGTAGAATCACTACCTGATTGAACATCAATGATGCCATAAGCACTTTGAATGCTGTTTTTATTCGAGGTATCACGTAGTGCGTACAGGCTCTCAGTTAATTCATTCAACAATAATTTATTGTAACGCTGAATTTCGGCCTGATCATTAATCGACTCGGTACCTTGGCGCAAGCCTAAGTTGGTGACAGTCAATGCGATCATCCCGCCTTGCGGCTGAACAGTCACTTTATGACGACTTTCTAACGGAACATCTTCGTCTGCACGTTCCCATTTCACCCAATCGGTTTCAATCGCGTGCGAACCATCATCCTTAGAAGAAACAGGAATATTACGTTGTTCCAAAATCATTGCGACTTGTGACCAAAGCGCACTATTTTCAGGTGTATTCTCAAGCAACAAACGGCTTGCTTCAGCGCTATCTTCAGTACGTGAACCCGCGAGTTGCGAGATAGACAATACTGGAGGGCGAATATCAAGTGCTTTACCTACTGGGCCCGATGAGGTGACTTTAGGGATTTCATATTCACCATTTTGCAATGGTAATGTCATTCCCTGAGGTATATTTAACACTTTCAATGGCGCGGCATCGAGATAGTCTTCGTTACCGCTGACCTGACGTTTATAGCGCTGATCGCTGGAGCAGGCTGCCAGTAACACAACGAGTGACAGGCCAGCAACCTTCATAACCTTCGATTTTTGCAATAGTGTTGCCATTAAAATTCCCTAAATTTTACAGTAACCCAGCGAGTTTCAGGGCTTCTTCCACTTTTTGTTGACCGGCTGCGGTTAACGGTGTCATTGGTAACCGTAATGTATCGTCAGCAATCAAGCCAAGGCGGTGGCAGCCCCACTTCGCTGGAATTGGATTAGGCTCAACAAATAACTGATGATGCAAACCCATCAGACGTTTGTTTAATTCACGAGCCTCAGTATATTTGCCCGCAAGCACTAAGTCACACATTTTTACCATTTGTGCGGCAGCAACGTTAGCAGTAACAGAAATAACGCCCTGACCGCCCAACTGCATGAAGTCAAGTGCGGTTGCATCATCACCAGTGAGCAGAACAAAATCGTCATTAACCAGTTCTTTGATTTGATGAACCCTTGCTAAGTTCCCTGTCGCCTCTTTAATTGACACAATATTCGCCAATTTAGCTAAGCGCCCCACTGTTTCTGGTAATAAATCACATCCTGTGCGTGATGGTACATTATAGAGAATTTGAGGCAAGCTCGTGTTTTCTGAAATTGCTTTAAAGTGTTGATACAAGCCTTCTTGTGAAGGTCTATTGTAATACGGTGTCACTGTCAGGCAGGCAACCACTCCGGAATGTTCAAACTCTCTTGTCAACGAGATAGCTTCTGCGGTCGCGTTCGCCCCTGCTCCAGCAATAATAGGAATACGCCCATCGGCAAGTTCCAACGTGGTGTGAACGACTTCAACATGTTCTTTATGCGTTAAGGTTGCCGACTCACCTGTGGTCCCAACAGAGACAATGGCGGAGGTACCGCTCTCAACATGGTAATCAACCAATTTTTTCAAGCTTTGCTTATCCAAACGCCCATTTGAATCCATTGGTGTAATTACTGCAACAATACTGCCAGTTAAAAACGCTTTATAGTTTGTGTTTGAATGAGACATAGCTATACCCCCTAAATAGTTTAGTCTCCATGGTACTTTTTCATTTGAAAGAAGAAAACCACCCAACCACAGGTTTTTAATGAATTTTGTTAATACCGCCATGAATAACTTAAACAGAAGTAATAATTCTCGATCATTCTTCGCAAGAGTGAATCTGCCTACTTGGCAGATTCTCATTTTTATGGTTTCCTTACCGATATCAACAAGCAGATTTTATGCTTGGAATCTTGAAGCTAAAAAGTGGATCTGCCAATTAAAAATAAGGAACAGACTTTGCCTAAGACAGAACAGCAATTTCTTGTGATTACTGCGCTAGGAACCGATCGTCCGGGCATTGTGAATACTATTACACGTCTTGTGAGCGAGTGTGATTGCAATATTGAAGACAGCCGATTAGCCATGTTTGGTAAGGAATTTACCTTTATTATGATGCTTTCCGGTAGTTGGAACGCGATAGCCCAAATTGAAGCTATTCTACCGCTGAAAGGGGCCGAACTTGATCTGTTGATTGTGATGAAGCGTACACAAAGTGTACAAACAACCGATTATCCATCAACAGTCACAGTGAACGTTATGGTTGATGATGCACCGCGTATCGTAGAACAATTTACGAATTTATTCACAACTCAACAATGTAATATCGCGGAGCTTGTGTCAAAAACACAACCCGCAAACAATGGTATGCCGGCTCAGCTCGAAATTCAAATTACAGCGCATCATCCATTGGATGATAATGGCATAATTATAAAGAATAAATTTCAACAACTATGTACAATACTCAATGCAAAAGGCAACATAAGCATTGTTAATAATCCTAAAATGCAGAGTTAACGGAGATATATGTAATGAACCCATTGAAAGCCGGTGATAAGGCGCCTCAATTTAGCCTTCCTGACCAAGATGGTGAAATCATCAATCTTTCAGATTATCAGGGTCAACGCGTATTAGTTTACTTCTACCCTAAGGCCATGACCCCAGGATGTACAGTCCAAGCATGTGGTCTGCGTGACGAAATGGATACACTTAGACAAAAGGGTGTTGAAGTTTTAGGCATTAGCACAGATAAACCCGAAAAATTGTCTCGTTTCGCTGAAAAAGAAATGTTGAACTTCACACTGCTCTCAGATGAAGATCATCAAGTTTGTGAACAATTTGGTGTTTGGGGTGAAAAACAGTTCATGGGGAAAACTTATGATGGCATCCATCGTATTAGTTTCCTTGTTGATGCAAATGGAACTATTGAACATGTATTCGATAATTTCAAAACCAGCAATCACCATGAAATTGTTCTCGAATACATAAATAGTCACGCTTAATATTTTACCTGATAGGGTTGTTAAGCTTTACACAACCCTCTCTTCTTTCTCCAGCAACCTTAATCCTACCGCGCAAAAGACAGGACAATCAAAAACTAACGATGATTGTTCATCTGAACAGTACCAACACCTCTATTCTTCGCTGAACGCGAAACAAAGATAGAGACAGCTTATTGCTATGATATTCAAATTCATCCCATTCATGTTCCGGCATTATCGACAGAGAGGACAAGACAATGAATCTCGATGAATAGCCAACCAAACAACAAAAATAAACCGGTTACTGCTCCCGTTGGAGCAATAACCTCTTTAGCGTCAGCAAGCGTAACTCGATATAGGTTAATCTAAGCCAGATTGAACCGATAAAATCATGAACAATAACGCTTCCACAATCCTGTTTTATTGTTGCAGTTGCTGTTGATATAAATGGTAATTTTCTGCATCGAAGCACATGAAAATGACTTTCATCGGCAACGCATGAGCGGCAAGATAATTTACGACAGTTTCGCAAGCAACCTGTGCAGCTAATGCCTTAGGAAAACCATAGATCCCAGTGCTAATATTGGGAAATGCGATAGTCGCGACCTTATACTGGCTGGCCAATTGTAAGCAGGATAAATACGCATTTGCTAATACCTGTGTTTCACCGTATGTTCCGTCTTGCCATACCGGCCCTACCGTATGAATAACATATTTAGCAGGCAAACGACCCGCTGTCGTTATAACTGCATGCCCAGGTTTACACCCTCCCTGTTTAGCTCTAATTTGGCGGCATTCATCAAGAATTGCACTGCCTCCTGCACGGTGAATAGCGCCATCGACGCCACCACCGCCTAATAAAGAACTATTCGCTGCATTCACGATAGCATCGACGGTAACTTTAGTGATATCACCTTGTTGTAACTCGATATTAGCCGGCATTGTCGCCCCTTCACTCCAGTTTAGCTTGGTTTTCCGTTGTTTCTTCAGGCCAGACGTTAATCACCGCTTTGATCAATGTGGCTAACGGTATCGCAAAAAATACGCCCCAAAAACCCCATAATCCCCCAAAAATCACTACCGATAATATAATCACAAGCGGATGAAGATTCACGGCCTCAGAAAAGAGTAGCGGAACGAATAAATTACTGTCTAACCCTTGAATAACAAGGTAAACAATGATTAGCGACCAAAAATCACTGCCGATCCCCCATTGAAACAACGCCACAAGAACCACTGGGATGGTTACCGCCACGGCACCAATGTAAGGGATCAATACCGACACCCCGACCAGTACCGATAATAACACCGAATAACGCAAGTCAAAGTAAGCGAATCCCGCATAGGTACAAACGCCAACAATGATCATCTCAGTGACTTTACCACGTAAATAGTTGGTAATTTGTTGGTTCATTTCTATCCATACTTTCCCCACCAATAAACGGTTTCGTGGAAGGACTTTTTGGACACTATTAATGATTTTTTGTTTATCTTTTAATAAGAAAAATGTCATTAGAGGCACAAGAACGGTATAAATAGCTAAAGTAAATACACCGATTAAAGAAGCCACCGACATTTTCACGACGGATTCCGCCATCCCTGACAAACGACCACGTAAATTATCAGCCATCATATCAATGATACCCGCGTCAACTAAAGCCGGATATCGTTCAGGTAAGGTTTGTGCGAATTCGTTAAAACGATTTACCATATTTGGCAAATCCCCTACCAGATTAATCCCTTGTTGCCATGCCGTTGGTGCAATAATTAAAATGACCATGGCACTAATTCCCGCAAACAAGGTCAAAATAATCGTAACCGCAACAACACGAGAGCAACCAATACGCTCAAGTAAATGTGTCGGCCATTCAAGTAAGTAAGCTAAGGCGATAGCGACCAACAACGGAGCTAATATATTGCTAAAGAAAAAGATGATACAGAAGCCAACAATGAGCAACGTAAACAACGCAACAGCCTGAGGATCAGCAAAGCGTCGCCGATACCATTGTAATAGCATTTCCAACATATATAGCTCCTTGGGAAGTGATGCTTTAAAGACAGTTCCTAAATTAGCGAAAATTATACCAATTAACAGACATTTCGATAGCTTTTGCTATCATGGATTAAGCTGAAAATTAATCGTTGTACGGGATGCAATTTTTTCATGAATAAAAAACTGAAAAATCCACTTCTAGTTTTATTGATAGCAGCGTGCGTCAACGGCGCGACATTCCCCGCATACAGTGCCGTTGAGGACACGCTTCCTGACATCGGTACGACCGCTGGCGGTACGCTGAGTATCAACCAAGAAATTATTATGGGTGATGCGATCACGCGCCAAATTCGTGCAAGTACCCCGTTGATATATGACCCTCTCCTCAATCAATACATCAATAAGCTCGGTATGCGATTAGTCAAAAATGCGGATTCCGTTAGAACACCTTTTAAGTTCTATTTAGTGAATAATCCGAACATTAACGCTTATGCCTACTTTGGTGGTAATGTCGTATTGCATTCAGCACTTTTTCGTTACAGCCAAAACGAGAGTCAACTTGCCTCTGTGATGGCTCACGAAATCTCTCACGTGACGCAACGCCACCTTGCACGTATGATGGAAGACCAAAAAAGTACCACACCGCTTGCTATAGCTGGCACTATTGGTTCACTCTTATTGGTCATGGCAAACCCACAAGCCGGATTTGCGGCCTTAACAGGAACAATGGCCGGCGTTCAGCAAGGTATGATCAGCTTTACTCAAGCTAACGAGCAAGAAGCAGACCGCATCGGCTTACAAACACTAAGACGCGCAGGCTTTGACCCTCATGCTATGGCTGACTTTATGCAAACCATGTCAGACCAAACTCGTTACATGTCAAAGCCACCTGAAATACTGTTAACGCACCCATTACCCGATAGCCGTTTAGCGGATGCGCGTAACCGCTCTAATCAGTATCCCAAACTCACCGTACCGTCTTCCGATGATTTTATGTATGCACGAGTGCGTATCTTATCAATGTATACAGCGGGACAACAGCATGCCCTTGACCAAATTCTTGAAAATTATAGTCAAGGCACGGCGCAAGAACGCATGGCCGCGGACTACGGTAAAGCATTAAAATTATCACAAGATAAAAAATATGCTGAGGCAACTAAAATCATGGCGAGTTTGCTGGAAAAACAACCCGATAACCCATGGTTTATCGATAGTATGACCGATTTAGATATTGAACAACGTCGTTCATCCCAAGCCGTGACCCGCTTACAAAACGCATTGAAAAAATCGCCTAATAACCCTGTATTACAAATTAACCTTGCCAATGCGTTAATTAATAATAAACAGTATCAAAATGCGAGTTCTTTGCTGAATAAATATACATTCAATAATCCTGACGACCCAAATGGGTGGGATCTATTAGCAGAAACGTCCGCCAAACAAGGCAAACGGAATGAAGAGCTGGCCGCCTATGCGGAAGGAATGGCATTACGGGGTAACTATGATAATGCGATCAATTATCTTAGCGAAGCCAGCCGTAAAAGTCGTTTAGGCAGCTATGAACAGCAACGCTATGATGCACGTATTGATGAATTAAGAAAGTTACAATTAAGAGACAGTAAAGCCAAACCGTAAGGAAATGATGACCATGACGGACACAATAACCATTTATCATAATCCACGTTGTTCTAAAAGCCGTGAGACCCTAGCCCTATTAGAATCCAATGGGGTTGCACCGACTATCGTCGAATACTTGAAAAATCCGCCTAGTGTTTCTCAACTAAAACAATTGTTAAAGGCGTTAGGCTTTGCAGATGCTCGCCAACTCATGCGCACGAAAGAAGAGTGCTATAAAACGCTAAATTTAGGGGAAACCACTTTAACGCAAGAACAACTCATTCAAGCCATGCATGAAAACCCAAAACTGATTGAGCGCCCTATTGTTGTCAAAGGCAAACAGGCAAAACTAGGACGTCCACCCGAGCAAGTCCTTGAGCTTTTATAAGGATACAAAAAAGGCAGCTAAGAGGCTGCCTTTTTATAACTGGAGGATATCTTTGACAAAAGGAATTGTCAGTTTACGTTGTGCAACAATTGATGCATGATCCAGTTTGTTCAAAATATCAAATAACGTCCCCATTTTTCTGTCTAGACGTTTTAACACAAAGCGACATACATCTTCTGGTAATTCAAAACCACGCATCCTAGCGCGTAGCTGCAACGCACAGATTTTGTCTTCATCACTCAGTGGATGCAGTTTATAAATTTGCCCCCAATCTAGACGAGAGGCTAAGTCAGGAAGAGAAAGTTCAATTTGCCTTGGTGGCCTATCACCCGTGATCAACAAGCAGGTACGACCGATTTCTAAAATACGGTTATACAAATTAAAAATCGCCATTTCCCATTCAGGATCACCCGCAATACACTGAATGTTATCGATACAAACCAAAGAAAGGTGTTCCATACCTTCCAAAACTTCAGGAACAAAATAGGCACGTTTATCGAGTGGTACATACCCTACCGCCATATCTTGTTCGGAAAGTTCAGCGCAAGCGGCATGCAATAGATGGCTTTTTCCTCCACCTTCACGAGACCAGTAATAAATATAGCTACCGTGGGGTTGATTAATGGCGAGTTTAATCGCAGACAACAACGCTTCATTTTCGCCTGCATAAAAGCTAGCAAACGTTTCATCATCAGGTAGATAGAGTGGTAGTGAAAGTTGCGATGGCGTGTTCAGAAGCACCTCTGGCTGTGCAAAACAATTAACAGTAGAAAGTTTACCATAAATTTCAAGCATAAATGAACAAGAAGAAACTCAATTGCCGATGCTTTCATCACATCGGCAATTGCAGAATGCTTTTATTTCTTAGACTGGTGAGTCTCTATTTCTTCAAGGTCTGACGTTACAAATTGTTTTTCAGGGCGCACAAAAGTAATAAAACGGAATACTAAAGCCATCACAATACCAACAATTGTTGCTAAGGCCATGCCTTTCAGTTCCGCTTGACCGATATGGATCACCGCCCCACTGACACCAATGATTAAGATGACAGAGGTTAGGATTAAGTTTTGCGGTTTATTATAATCAACCTTCGAGTCAATAAGAACACGAATACCGGACGCACCAATGACACCATAAAGTAATAATGAAACCCCACCCATGACAGGTACTGGCACTAACTGAATCGCAGCGGCTAATTTACCTACACACGAAAGCAAAATAGCAATCACAGCCGCACCACCGATAACCCACGTACTGTAAACCTTAGTAATTGCCATGACCCCGATATTTTCACCATACGTGGTATTCGGTGTTGAGCCAAAAAAGCCAGAAATGACAGTAGAAAAACCATTTGCAAACATAGAACGGTGCAAACCAGGATTTTTCATTAAATCACGCTCAACAATATTTGCCGTCACAACTAAGTGACCGACGTGCTCAGCAATGACAACTAACGCAGCAGGTAAGATAGTTAAGATAGCGAACCATTCAAAACGTGGTGTATAAAAAGTCGGTATTGCAAACCATGGCGCTTCAATGACAGGTGTAAAATCCACGATCCCCATAAAATAAGACAACGCATATCCCGCCAAGAAACCAATTAAGATAGGAATAATGGATAAAAAGCCGCGGAAGACAACAGCACACAACACGGTCACCACCAGTGTGGTAATCGAAATGATTAAGGTACTTGAATCGACTGGAGCGCCTTCTTTAGGCAACAAACCCGCCATTCCCGCGGCTGTTTGTGCTAATTCGAGGCCGATAACCGCAACAATGGCGCCCATTGCCGCGGGTGGAAACATAACATTTATCCAACCTCGACCCGCAACTTTGACAATTAACGCCACAATACAGAATAAGACACCACAAATAATAAAGCCGCCTAATGCCAATTCATAACCAAGAGGTAGCAAAATCATCACGGGTGAAATAAAAGCGAAACTGGAACCTAAATACGCAGGAATCTTCCCTTTACAGATAAATAGATAAAGTAAGGTGCCAATACCGTTAAACAACAAAATCGTTGCTGGGTTAACACCAAACAAAATAGGTACAATCACTGTCGCGCCAAACATGGCAAATAAATGTTGAAAACTTAGCGGTATGGTTTGTAGTAGTGGTGGCCTTTCTTCAACACTAATCGCACGACGTGTCATTTTTTCATCCCCTTAATGCATTTTTATCATCAAAAAAAAGCCGACTTCTAAAGTCGGCTAATTATTATTTAGTACCAAATATCTTATCGCCAGCATCACCTAGCCCAGGAACAATATAACCATGTTCATTTAGGTATTGATCAATGGACGCGGTATAGAGCTCGACATCTGGGTGAGCTTCTTCAAGTGCTTTAATCCCTTCAGGTGCTGCAACCAGCACTAATACTTTAATTGATTTACAGCCCGCATTTTTCAACAGGTCGATCGTGGCGATCATTGACCCACCCGTTGCCAGCATTGGGTCAACAACCAAAGCCATACGCTCATCAATATTGGAAACTAATTTTTGGAAGTAAGAGACAGGTTTAAAAGTTTCTTCATCACGATACACACCGACAACACTGATTCGAGCGCTTGGAATACTTTCTAGAACGCCATTCATCATGCCGATACCTGCACGGAGAATAGGTACAACAGTGATTTTTTTCCCTTTAATTTGCTCTATTTCTACAGGACCACACCAACCTTCAATGGTAACTCTCTCAGTTTCTAGGTCAGCGGTTGCTTCATAAGTTAGTAGGCTACCAACCTCTGAGGCCAGTTCACGAAAGCGTTTGGTGCTTATATCATGATCTCGCATCAGGCCGAGTTTATGTTTAACGAGAGGGTGTTTTACCTCAACGATCTTCATGGAATTCTCCTACTATTTTAGACGTCAGCGCACAAAAAAATCGCGGGATTATACCTCTTTTTATGGAAGATGCCACTATGCCATGTTTGATTGATGTCAAAACAATCAGAAATAGCTTATTTTTAAACTCACCATTTCACTCAATATGCCAATAGCACATTCCACTACCTTGAACCGAATAACCGCATGCATGCAATGAAATATATTCAATAAAATCACAATGTAAAATTATAGATGCTCAATCGCATTTTACCTTATGTAAACGGTATAAATATTTGCAACAAGCATTCCCCCATAAACACTAAAGCTTCATTTCGCTACGATAAAAAACACGATGATGATTTCATTCATAAAGCTATCGCAAACGTTTGCTTAGCCTGTTAGAATAGCGTTTATTGAAGTCTATTTTTCCAAAACACAATTGCCTTGGGGGCCGTAGTGACTGATAAAACCTCTCTCAGCTATAAAGATGCCGGTGTTGACATTGATGCAGGTAATGCATTGGTTGAACGTATTAAAGGCGTAGTGAAAGAAACTCGCCGACCAGAAGTTATGGGAGGATTGGGAGGGTTTGGTGCGTTATGTTCCCTGCCACAAAAATACCGGGAACCTGTGTTAGTTTCAGGTACAGATGGCGTTGGTACTAAACTGCGCCTTGCAATGGATTTAAAACGCCACGACACGATCGGCATCGACTTGGTCGCTATGTGCGTTAATGACTTAATTGTACAAGGTGCCGAACCGCTATTTTTCTTAGATTATTACGCAACAGGCAAGCTGGATGTTGATACCGCAGCAAGTGTGATCACAGGTATCGCAGAAGGTTGTAAACAATCAGGTTGTGCCCTTGTCGGGGGAGAAACCGCGGAAATGCCCGGTATGTACCACGGTGAAGACTATGATGTTGCTGGATTCTGCGTTGGTGTTGTTGAACGTTCCGAGATCATTGATGGTAGCAAGGTTAGTGCCGGTGATGCACTGATCGCATTAGCATCAAGTGGCCCCCACTCTAATGGTTACTCATTAGTACGTAAAATTCTTGAAGTGAGTCAAACCGACCCAGAATCAACAGACCTTGAAGGTCAATCACTGGCTGACCACCTATTAGCACCAACACGTATTTATGTAAAAAACGTCCTTGAGCTGATTGAAAAATGTGATATCCACGCAATCGCACACATCACTGGCGGTGGTTTCTGGGAAAATATTCCTCGTGTATTGCCTGAAAATACACAAGCACAAATTGATAAAGCGAGTTGGCAATGGCCTGCGGTATTCAATTGGTTACAAAAAGCAGGCAGTGTGACAGATCACGAAATGTATCGCACCTTTAACTGTGGTGTCGGCATTATTATTGCCTTGCCACAAAATGACGTTGATGCGGCACTCACGCTGCTCAACGGTTTAGGTGAAAAAGCATGGCAAATCGGTTCTATTGCTCAGCTTCCTGCGGGTGAAGAACAGGTTGTTATCCGCTAATGAAAAAAATTGTTGTTCTTATTTCAGGCAGCGGCAGTAATTTACAATCGCTGATTGATGCGACGTCCAATGGCCTTCAGGCGCAGATAGTGGCTGTCATCAGTAATCAACCCGATGCTTATGGGTTGATTCGTGCACAAAAGGCAGGGATCCCTGCCTTAACGCTAAGTGCAAAATCATTGGCAAGTCGTGAAGAATATGACGCTGCATTGATGGCAATGATGGATGGATATCAGCCTGATTTAGTGGTGCTTGCTGGGTTCATGCGCATCTTAACGGCGGACTTCGTGAAACATTACGCGGGAAAAATGCTGAATATTCACCCTTCTCTATTACCGAAGTACCCCGGATTACATACCCACCGCAAGGCAATAGAGAACGGCGATAGCGAACATGGGACTTCCGTGCATTTTGTCACTGAAGAGCTAGACGGCGGTCCTGTGATATTACAAGCCAAAGTGCCTATTTTTGCAGAGGATAGTGAAGAAGCGGTTGTAGAGCGAGTGAAAGCGCAAGAGCACAATATTTATCCACTTGTTGTGCAATGGTTTATCGATGACCGTTTAGTCATGAAAGATAATCTTGCTTATTTAGATGGTCAATGTTTACCACCACAAGGCTATGCAAATGAATAGCCTAATCACTGTCCAACGCTAGACCATGACATTCACTAAGGGCAAAGAGAGATCTCTGCCCTTTTTGTTGGATAAGCCACTCTATCCGCGACAAAGTGCGTTAATCTTCACCACTTAGTAGAGCCTCCTGCTTTGTGTCATTATTTTATCGTAAATTAGTGGTATCCTTATTGGTTAAGAGTGAAAATAATTCGTGGCATTTATTTGTCTTTATGACTTAAAAATATCGATAGTAGATGCGTATCTTTTAAATAGAATTGAGGTGTTATATGACGACCGGGCAAGTTCATCCGTTTAGGTTGCGCCCACTTGAACGTGAAGATTTAGCGTTTATCCATCAACTTGATAATAATGCCAGTGTTATGCGTTACTGGTTTGAAGAGCCTTATGAAGCTTTCGTTGAGTTGAGTGATCTCTATGATAAACATATTCATGACCAATCTGAGCGGCGCTTTATTGTTGAAAATGACAGTGAAAAAGTTGGCTTAGTGGAATTGGTCGAAATCGATTATGTTCACCGTCGTTCTGAGTTTCAGATTATCATTGCTCCGAGCCACCAAGGCCATGGCTACGCAACACGTGCAGCTAAACTCGCAATGGACTATGCTTTCTCTGTTCTCAATTTATATAAACTTTACCTCATCGTGGATAAAGAAAATATCAAAGCTATCCACATATACAATAAACTGGGCTTCCATACGGAAGGCGAGCTTATCGATGAGTTTTTTGTCAATGGTCGCTATCATACCGCGATCCGCATGTGTATTTTTCAACACCAATACTTTGCAAGCAAAGCTCAGTCTGCAAACCCTGAAAGTGTTGTTAATCCACATGCCACAATTAAGCAGCACGTTTAAGGTAAGGTAATTATTCATCCTTAAGTTTATCTATTCCTACAATATGGAGCAACGATGTCCCAAGAACGTCTATACCACGAAAAAGAGCTAAGCTGGCTTGCTTTTAACGAACGGGTTTTACAAGAAGCAGCAGATAAGCGAAACCCTCTTATCGAGCGTATGCGTTTTTTAGGTATTTATTCCAATAACTTAGATGAATTCTACAAAGTCCGTTTTGCCGATGTAAAACGTCGTATCTTAATTAACGAAGAGCGCGGCTCCGCCAGCGGCGCTCGTCATTTACTTAAACGTATTCAAAATAAAGTTGCTAAGCAGGATCAAGAGTTCGATATTTTGTACAACGACCTCTTGCTTGAAATGGCTCGCAACCAAATTTTCTTAATTAACGAACGGCAAATATCCCCTCGCCAACAAATTTGGTTACGCCAATATTTTCGTCAACACTTGCGTCAACATATTACGCCAATCTTGATTAATCCCGATACTAACTTGGTGGAGTTCTTAAAAGATGACTACACCTACTTAGCTGTTGAGATTATTAATAGCAGTAATGTGCAATATGCACTCTTAGAAATTCCGTCAGATAAAGTTCCTCGGTTTGTTAATCTGCCACCCGAAATGCCAAAACGCCGCAAATCGATGGTTCTGATTGATAATATTTTACGTTACACCTTGGATGAAATTTTTAAAGGATTCTTTGATTACGACGAATTAAATGCGTATTCCATGAAAATGACCCGTGATGCAGAATATGATATCGCGACAGAAATGGAATCAAGTTTACTTGAAATCATGTCATCAACACTCAAACAGCGGCTCACGGCTGAGCCTGTGCGTTTCGTCTATCAGCGTGATATGCCTGACGAAATGGTCGCTGTACTACGTGAAAAATTAGGTTTATCGAATGACGACTCCGTGATCGCTGGCGGCCGTTATCACAATTTTAAAGATTTTATTAATTTCCCTAATGAAGGAAATAAAAGTCTACTCAATAAACCTTTACCTCGGCTGCGTCACCGCTGGTTTGACAATTTCCGTAACGGCTTTGATGCCATTCGCGAACGGGATGTTTTGCTCTACTACCCTTATTATACTTTTGAGCACACATTAGAACTGTTAAGACAAGCTTCTTTTGACCCGAGTGTCTTATCAATAAAAATTAATATTTATCGTGTTGCCAAAGACTCACGCATTATTGATTCCATGATCCATGCGGCCCATAACGGTAAAAAAGTCACAGTGGTGGTTGAGTTACAAGCCCGCTTTGACGAAGAAGCCAATATTCACTGGGCCAAGCGACTCACAGAGGCTGGGGTACACGTTATCTTCTCGGCTCCTGGCCTAAAAATTCATGCCAAGCTATTTATTATTTCACGCATGGAAGAAGGTCAAATTATTCGATATGCCCATATCGGAACAGGTAACTTCAATGAAAAGACGGCTCGTCTTTATACCGACTATTCATTACTCACTGCGAACGAGCAAATTACCAATGAAGTTCGCCGCGTGTTTAGTTTTATTGAAAACCCATACCGTCCTGTCACTTTTGACAATTTAATGGTTTCACCACAAAACACACGCCTCAAGCTCAATGAACTCATTGACCAAGAAATGGCGAATGCCCAAGCCGGTTTACCAAGCGGCATTACGTTAAAAATCAATAACTTGGTTGATAAAGAGCTGACCGACAAGTTGTATGACGCCTCCAATGCTGGCGTCAAAATTCGTTTATTAGTCAGAGGGATGTGCTCACTCGTTGCTGGGCAACCTGGGTATAGTGAAAATATTCAAGTCACCAGTATTGTTGATCGCTTTTTAGAGCATGACCGTGTTTATGTATTTACGAATGCAGGTGATGAAAAAGTCTTCATTTCATCGGCTGACTGGATGACCCGTAATATTGATTATCGGATTGAGGTGGCCGTCCTCCTAGTGGACTGTCGACTGAAACAGCTAGTTTTAGATATCCTTGAATTACAATTTAACGATACCGTTAAGGCGCGTTATGTTGACAAAGATCTCAGTAATCATTATGTTCCCCGCGGTAATAAGCGCAAAATTCGGGCGCAACTTGCTGTTTATGACTATTTGAAATCACTAGAAACGCCTGAGACAAGGTCTTAATACTATGCCATTAACTGATATATCAACCCCTAGGCCTCAAGAGATCGCAGCGATTGACCTTGGTTCAAACAGCTTTCATATGGTGATTGCGCGTATTGTTAACGGTGCTCTACAAATACTGACGCGTTTAAAACAACGCGTGCATCTTGCCGATGGTTTAAGTGATACAAATGAACTGAGTGAAGAAGCCATGGAACGGGGCCTTGCCTGCCTTGCGTTATTTGCAGAACGCCTACAAGGCTTTACGGAAGAAAACGTCTGTATCGTAGGCACCCACTCTTTACGTGTTGCCACAAACGTTGAAGAGTTTTTGAAACGAGCCAAAAAAATCATCCCTTATCCAATTGAAATCATTTCTGGGCAAGAAGAAGCGCGTCTTATTTTTATGGGGGTAGAACACACCCAGCCCGAAAAAGGACGCAAATTGGTTATTGACATTGGAGGCGGTTCTACTGAATTAGTGGTAGGTGAACGTTTTGAACCTCTTTTAATCGATAGCCGTCGAATGGGTTGTGTGAGCTTTGCGCGAAATTACTTCCCGAATGAAGTCATTAGTTCAGAAAACTTTAATCGTGCCTATCTCACGGCTTGTTTAAAGCTTGAGCAGACCGCCAACAAGTTTAAACATATGCACTGGGATGTCGCGATGGGTGCTTCAGGAACAATCAAAGCCGTACATGCTGTGATTGTCGAGATGGGCGAACGTGACGGTATTATTACCCGCGAACGGCTCGAAAAGATTAAGCAAATGGCGCTGAAGTATAAAACTTTTTCAGCTGTTGCAATCCCTGGTCTCTCGACTGAGCGCAAACACGTGTTTGTTCCTGGCTTAGCGATACTCTGTGCTGTTTTTGATTCATTAGATATTAAAGAGTTACGGCTTTCCGATGGGGCGCTACGTGAAGGTGTACTTTATGAAATGGAAGGACGTTTTCGCCATCAAGATATCCGCCAACGTACGGCCTTGAGCCTTGCAGAACACTATAATATAGATAGAGAGCAGGCGCGGCGCGTGTTAAAGACGATGGAGGAGCTATATCATCAGTGGGCTCAGCAAAATCCCAAGTTAGCCAATCCGCAACTTGAATCCATTTTAATTTGGGCTGTGATGCTGCATGAAGTTGGCCTGCACATTAATCAGAGTGGTCTACATCGCCATTCCGCTTATATTCTACAAAATACCAATTTACCGGGGTTTAACCAAGAACAGCAAACTCTATTAGCGACGCTTGTACGTAACCACCGACGTGTGATTAAATTCGATGATATACCTAAGTTTAATTTATATAAAAGAAAACAATTTTTACCATTGATACAAATTTTACGGTTATCCATACTATTAAATAACCAAAGACAATCCACAACCATCCCATCATCATTACGCTTAGAAACCGATGATGGACACTGGACACTATACCTACCTGCTCAGTATTTGTCGCAAAATGCTTTGATGCAGCTTGATCTCGAAAAAGAGAGCGCTTACTGGGAGGATGTGCCCGGCTGGAAATTAGATATACGCGAAGAATCTAATTAGTATGACGACCGTGAATACTGTCTCCCTAAGATAGGGTTCTAGTTAGTTTTACGTTAATTTGCCTTGATTGTTGATATTTATTTGGGTTAACGATCAATAAATGGCAAAATATACGTGTTTTTTCGCCAATGGATCCACACAGGTACGCCAAGTACCCGTCATTGTTTTAAGGATTAAAATGTCACAACCTGCTTCCTCAATCGATGCGGTACCAACAATCAATCCGCATTCTCAGAAACTGGCTCACATCCGCCAGCAGATTCTGACGCTATTTTTGGATGATGAAGAATTTGTCCAAACGCTTGTCGAACATGACCAACACGCTATCTTAAGCGATAAGGCTCTTAGCGAAAAAATCAATGCAGTCAAAGAACTCCTCATTGATTTACACGCCGCCGATATTGCCGATATTTTAGAGATGTTACCTTATGATGAGCGTCTAGCGCTATGGCGTCTCGTCGATAACACGGAACGTGGTGAAGTGTTAGTCGAGGCTTCTGTCGCCGTTTGGGATAGCCTGATCAAGGATATGTCTGACAGGGAATTACTTCGCGCTGTTGCTAACTTACATGTTGATGAACAAGCGTATATTGCAGAGCATTTACCACAAGATACCATGCGTAGGCTACTCACCTACCTTGACCCGAGCTTACGAAGTCGTATTCGTGAAGTTCTGCAATATGCAAAAGACAGCGTCGGACAAATGATGGATTTTGAGTTCGTCACTGTCCGCCCCAATGTCACTTTAAAAACAGTTCAACGTTATCTCCGCCAACGTGGAAAAATCCCTGAGGCAACAGATAAAATTTTCGTCGTCGATAGTCATAATTATTTGCAGGGTGAACTCCCCCTCACGACGATATTAACGCAATCACCAGAGCGTATTGTCGCTGATGTCATGAAAACAGACACGGTCACCTTCTTACCCGATGAAAAAGGTGAAGATGCAGCCAGTGCGTTCGAACGTTATGACTTGATTTCAGCAGCTGTTGTCGACAGTAACGGCCTATTGATGGGACGGTTAACCGTTGAAGATATCGTTGATAATTTAAACGAAGAGAATGACAACAGTATCCGTCGTATGGGGGGGTTGAGCCCAGAAGAGGATGTGTTTGCCCCTGTTGGTCAAGCGGTGAAAACGCGTTGGACTTGGCTTGCCATTAACCTTTGTACGGCATTCATTGCATCTCGTGTTATCGGTGTCTTTGAGGACACGATCTCCCAACTAGTCGCCTTAGCGACCTTAATGCCTATCGTTGCCGGAATTGGAGGCAATACAGGTAACCAAACCATTACTATGATTGTGCGTGCAATCGCACTTCACCAAATCCAAACAGGTAGTTTCTCATTCTTAATGTTGAGAGAACTGGGGGTTGCCTTTATTAATGGTGTCGTTTGGGGGGGAATTATGGGGGTGATTACCTATTTCCTCTATGGTGACCTCGCAATGGGCGCAGTCATGACATTAGCAATGATCCTCAACTTGCTGATGGCGGCCATTATGGGCGTTCTTATCCCATTGATTATGCTCAAAGTGGGTAAAGATCCGGCTATCGGTTCTAGTGTTATGATCACTGCAATTACCGATACTGGTGGTTTCTTTATCTTCTTAGGTTTAGCAACGCTGTTTTTGGTTTAACCCCTTTTGGCATACCCAGAAAATTACACTCTGGGTATGCCAATTATAATACTTAGCCTACCCCATTACTCACATTATTAATTTCAAACTCTCTCCCAATAATTACACGCTTTTTGATTGTTTTTTATTTTCTCGCATTTTACGACGCTGTTGATTGTCATTATTGAAATAATTCATGACAAATAATGAAATTAATTATTTGTGACTGGATTGATGAATTAATCAACAAAAACAGCAATAAATCGCCTTATTTTCTCTTAATTCAAAAATGAGAATATATGATCTGCTGCAAAAAATTATTTATTAACATCATATAATGTGATTGTTTTGCGCGATGAAATATATAATTAAAAAAAGATATATAGTTAGATTATTCATCTTGTTTACAGAGTTGCAGTTTACAAAATATGGAATTTTCTGCTATAAATGAGTGCATGCATAAAGATACAGCGTATTAACTAGGTTGTTCCATCCAAGGTTTTATACCACTTATCTGCACACATCTAATATTATTTACTGTCTGCGACAGTAAATTTAGCGGTTATTCCGAATTTAAAATAAAAAAATATATTCGGTATTTGAAAAGGATAATATTATGACATCGCAAACAACCAGCCAGCCCTCGGCAAGGCCTTTGAGAAAAGAAGATTATAAAACATTAGGGTTGTCATCTTTAGGTGGAACCCTTGAATTTTATGATTTCGTCATTTTCGTCTTTTACGCGAAAATTATTTCTCAGCTATTTTTCCCTGGTGATAATGAGTTTTTAGCTCTGATGGCAACACTAGGTTTGTTTGCTGCGGGTTATCTTGCTCGCCCGCTTGGTGGCATTATCATGGCGCACTTTGGCGATAAAATCGGTCGTAAGAAAATGTTTACTCTTAGCATTTTCTTAATGGCCTTCCCAACCTTTGTCATTGGTTTCTTGCCTACCTACTCCACAATTGGCGCCGCTGCACCATTATTGCTTCTGTTGATGCGTATTATGCAAGGTGCGGCTATTGGTGGTGAAATGCCAGGCGCATGGGTATTTATTGCGGAACATACCCCCAAACAACGCTATGGCCTTGGCGTCGGTACTTTAACATCTGGTATCACTGGTGGCATCTTATTAGGCTCCATTGTCGCCATCATTATTGAACGTAGCTATAGCGCTCAGGAAATTCATGATTTCGCATGGCGTATTCCCTTTATTCTTGGTGGTGTTTTTGGCTTTATTTCCGTTTATTTACGTCGTTTCTTAGAAGAAACCCCTATTTTTAAAGAACTGGCGGCAAAAAAAGCGTTAGCAAAAGAGTTACCTGTTAAAACGGTGATAAAATCGCATAAACAAGCATGTATGATCACTGCGGCACTGACTTGGTCATTATCTACCGCTATCGTTGTGACCATTTTGATGACCCCTGATGTTGTGCTTAAAGGCCTTTACCAGATCGACCGTGATATCGCACTGCAAGCAAACTGCGCTGCAACTTTAACATTAACGTTAGGCTGTATCTTCTGGGGTTGGTTTGGCGATAAAATGGGTACCCGTGCCTCAATGACCTTGTCATGGGGGGGGTTGGCCGTCACTGCCTTGTATTTTTATTCGTCTTTATCCACGGATATTGCAGCCTCAACATTAATATTTAACTATGCCTTGATGGGCTTTTTTGTGGGGGCTATCGCGACTACCCCTATTATCAGTACTCGCGCATTTCCACCTGAAATTCGTTTTTCGGGCTTATCATTTGCCTATAACGTGGCTTACGCCATCTTTGGTGGATTAACGCCTATCTTAACTGGGGCATGGTTACAACAATCTCATATGGCGCCAGCGTATTATGTGGCGGGAGTCTCTTTATTAGCCGTTGCTGTTGCTTACCTGCCATTAGCTTGGAAAGGATGGACCGCCAACAGCGAAGCAGAACAGAATAAAGTTGGCGCATTAAATACCAGCGCATCACGCTAATGTGACCCCCTCTGTTATGTTATTTGTTTATAAACCTGTGGTTGTTAATCGCCACAGGTTTTTTTATACAATTTAATCTGCTAACCTGCTTATTCTGCACACTAGTTGACGTTTTTTTCATATTTCCTTCATTTTTACGTGTAACCCCCACGTTAAACTATTAACATAACGCAACTGACTAATTTTTAACTATATAGCAGATGCATATCTGCGACTTTGTCCTTCTAATGTGATGTTTTTCTACTTGTTGTTGAGCTAAGCGAAAATTTAAATGAATAAACAAAAACGCCGTACTACATTCACCCGTTCAGCCATTTTCGTTGCCGTCATAATCGCTGCCGGTGCAGGTTGGTATTTTTATTCGCAAGAAAACCCTTCCAGTACCACGCAAAATAATTCCAATACCCCGCGGCCGACACGACCTAGTGGAATGCCAAATCGCATGCTCGCACCTGTTCAATACGCTAATGCGGTGGAAAAAGTTGTTCCTCGTTACTTAACTGGCCTTGGCACTGTTCAGGCTGCAAACGTCGTCACTGTCACCAGCCGCGTTGAAGGACAATTAATGTCATTGCATTTTACTGAAGGCCAACAAGTGCAAGCGGGTGATTTACTTGCTGAAATTGATCCGCGTCCATTTGAAGTACAATTAGCACAAGCCGAAGGTCAGCTTGCTAAAGATAAAGCAACTTTGGCGAATGCTCGACTAGATTTAAGCCGTTATCAAAAATTAGCCAATACGAAGGTTATTTCACAACAAGAACTCGATAATCAGCGAGCCTTAGTGTTACAAGCAGAAGGCAGTATTAAAGTCGATCAAGCATCTGTTGATAACGCAAAATTACAGCTCACTTACAGTAAGATCACCGCCCCAATTTCAGGGCGCGTCGGTTTAAAACAAGTCGATGTAGGTAACTTCATTTCAGCTGGCAGCGCAACTCCTCTGGTCGTGATCACACAAACTCAACCTGCTGATGTCATATTTGCCCTGCCTGAAGGCGATATTCCCGCGGTTCAAAAAGCCCAATTATCCGGTCAAAAAGTCAAAGTCGAAGCGTGGGATCGCAATAATATTGCGATGATTAGTGAAGGCTACCTCTTGAGCACCGACAACCAAATAGACCCAGCCACCGGCACATTAAAAATGAAAGCCCGTTTCACGAACGAGTTACAAAGCTTATTCCCTAACCAATTTGTCAATATCAAAATGCAGGTCGAAACACTGCAAAATGCCGTTGTCATACCGACAGCTGCTTTGCAAATGGGGAATGAAGGCCATTATGTTTGGGTATTAAGTGATGATAACCATGTGAGTAAAAAATCCGTCACTGTTGGAATGCAAGATAGTCATCAAGTCGTGATTGAAAGTGGTCTAACCGCGAATACAAAAGTGATTACTGACGGTGTTGATCGTTTAACGGATGGTACCAGCGTTGAGGTCGTGAATAGTGAAACGGTCGCTAAATCAGCCAAACCGCAAAAAAATAAAAATACAGCGGAGAAAGCCTGATGCAGCCAGGGATCCAAAAAGGTGGCGGCCCTTCTCGTCTATTTATTTTACGTCCCGTCGCCACAACCTTATTTATGGTCGCGATCTTACTCGCAGGGATTATCGGTTATCGTTTTCTCCCTGTATCTGCATTACCTGAAGTGGACTATCCAACAATTCAGGTAGTGACGCTCTACCCTGGCGCTAGCCCTGAAGTCATGACATCGGCGGTAACTGCGCCGTTAGAAACACAATTTGGGCAAATGTCAGGTCTTAAGCAAATGTCTTCACAAAGTTCAGGCGGCGCTTCAGTGATCACACTGATGTTTCAGCTCACTTTGCCATTAGAGGTTGCAGAGCAAGAAGTTCAAGCCGCGATTAATTCAGCGTCCAGTTTATTGCCCTCTGATTTGCCCTATCCGCCAATTTACAACAAAGTTAACCCTGCTGACCCACCGATATTAACACTTGCGGTAACTTCAGATGCGATGCCTCTAACGCAAGTACAAGATATTATTGAAAACCGTATTGCTCAGAAAATCTCTCAAGTCAATGGTGTCGGTCTTGTGACACTGGCAGGTGGACAACGCCCAGCGGTTCGTGTCAGTTTGAATCCACAAGCAATGGCAGCAAAAGGCTTAGACAGTGATACTATTCGCACTGCGATCAACAATGCCAACGTGAACTCTGCAAAAGGGAGTTTCGATGGCCCTACCCGAGCTGTCACCCTATCAGCCAATGACCAAATGAAGTCACTGGATGATTATCGTCGTTTAATTGTTGCTTTCCAGAATGGGGCGCCGGTACGACTTGGTGATATAGCGACAATCGAGCAAGCCGCAGAGAATGCTTATTTGGGTGCTTGGGCCAATACGCAACAAGCGATTGTCATTAATATTCAACGCCAACCTGGCGCTAATGTTATCGAAACGACAGATACTATCCGCAATTTACTGCCTGAATTAATCGAGACACTGCCTAAATCAGTGGATGTTAAAATCTTAACGGATAGAACTAGCACGATTCGAGCCTCTGTCAACGATGTGCAATTCGAATTAATGCTTGCTATCGCACTGGTTGTCATGGTGATCTACCTGTTCCTCCGTAATGGTATCGCTACGTTAATTCCCGGTATTGCCGTTCCGCTTTCCTTGGTAGGCACCTTCGCCGTTATGTATTTTTGCGGTTTCTCCGTCAATAACCTCACATTAATGGCATTAACTATTGCCACAGGCTTTGTCGTGGATGATGCGATTGTGGTCATTGAGAATATTTCCCGTTATCTCGAACAAGGGGATAAACCCGTCGTAGCAGCCCTAAAGGGAGCCGGTGAAATCGGGTTTACCATCATTTCACTGACATTCTCGCTCGTGGCTGTTCTGATCCCGTTACTGTTTATGGGGGATATCGTTGGTCGCTTATTCCGTGAATTTGCTATAACCCTTGCAGTTGCTATCCTCATCTCTGCCGTGGTTTCATTAACACTCACGCCAATGATGTGTGCGCGTTTATTAAAACCCGAGTCAGAACATAAGCATAATCGCTTTGAAATCGCTTGTGAGCGTTTCTTCGATAGCATGATTGCAGGTTATGCAATTTGGCTCAAACGTGTATTAAATCATCGTTGGTTAACACTTTCTGTGGCTATCGGTACCTTGGTTCTAACTGTATTACTGTATATGTGGATCCCAAAAGGTTTCTTCCCATTACAAGATGGTGGGATTATTCAAGGTACCATTGAAAGCCGTCAATCGATTTCATTTGCAGCAATGTCGCAAAAACAGCAAGAAGTGGCCGAAAAATTATTGGCAGATCCGGCGGTCGAAAATATCACGACTTATGTGGGCGTCGATGGAACCAATGCAACACTGAATAACGGACGTATTCAAATTACCTTGAAACCATTAGACGAGCGCCCTGATCGTGTAAGTACCATTATTCCGCGCTTGCAACAAATAGCGAATACTGTCTCAGGCGTCAATTTATACTTGCAACCGATGCAAGACCTCACTATCGATACACAATTAGCGCGGACGCAATATCAATTTACCTTGCAAGCCAGCTCCTTGGATGAGCTAACTTTATGGGTGCCTAAATTACTGGCGGAATTAAAACAACAACCTGAATTAGTGGATGTCAGTAGTGACTGGCAAGACAAAGGGTTAGTTGCCTACGTTAATGTTGACCGAGATACAGCAAGTCGTTTTGGTATTAGCATGTCAGCTATCGATAATGCCTTATATAATGCCTTCGGTCAGCGCATGATCTCAACCATTTACACCCAGTCTAACCAATATCGTGTCATTCTGGAGCATAATACACAAACCCGTGATGGCATCGACGCATTAAATGATGTCCGTCTGAAAGGAACTGATGGCGCAATAGTTCCATTGAGTACCTTAGTCAACATTCAGGAAGGTTATGGCCCGCTAGCCATCAATCATTTAGATCAGTTCCCAGCGACAACATTCTCGTTCAACCTTGCTGAAGGTGCCTCTCTAGAATCAGCGGTAAATGCCGTCAAAAACGCTGAGGCACAAATTGAAATGCCTAAATCAATTACCACCCAATTTCAAGGCGCTACACTCGCTTTTGAAGCGGCGTTAAGTAGTACCGTTTGGTTGATTGCCGCGGCGATTGTCGCTATGTATATCGTGCTAGGTATTTTATATGAAAGCTTTATTCACCCGATTACAATACTGTCAACGCTTCCAACTGCGGGGGTGGGTGCATTACTTGCCTTAATGATGGCAGGCAGTGAACTCGATGTGATTGCGGTGATTGGTATCATATTGCTGATCGGGATAGTTAAAAAGAACGCTATCATGATGATTGACTTTGCTCTTGCTGCTGAACGCCAGCAAGGCATGTCGCCTAAAGAGGCTATCTACCAAGCTTGCTTATTACGCTTCCGCCCAATACTCATGACAACCATGGCCGCATTACTGGGGGCATTACCTCTCATGTTGAGCTCAGGGGTCGGCGCAGAGCTACGCCAACCACTGGGGATTTGTATGGTGGGAGGGCTAATTATGAGCCAAATCTTAACCTTATTTACGACGCCTGTAATCTACCTGTTATTTGATAGTCTTTCCAATAACTTAAAAGCCCGTCGTCAAAGCCGTAAACAACAGGTGTCATAATGAAGCGTTTCTTTGCACTGTTCATTAGCCGCCCTGTAGCGACCACATTGATTAGCGTCGCCATTTCGCTATGTGGCGCGCTGAGCTTTATTTTCTTACCTGTTGCCCCGTTGCCGCAGGTTGATTACCCCGTGATAAACGTGACAGCGTCACTTCCGGGCGCCTCTCCTGAAACAATGGCCTCTTCTATTGCGACCCCTCTTGAGCGTTCATTAGGGAGTATCGCGGGTATTAGTGAGATGACCTCCAGCAGTGCACTGGGTCGTACGACAATTACATTAGAATTTAATCTTAATAAAGATATCAATAATGCAGCTCGTGAAGTGCAAGCGGCGATTAATGCAGCACAAAACCTGTTGCCAAGCGGTATGCCAAGCAAACCTAGATACTATAAATCGAACCCATCCGATGCTCCCATCATGATTTTGACATTAACGTCAAAAACCCTGAGTACGGGTGAGATTTATGATATTGCATCAACCCGTTTATCACAGCGTATCGCACAAATTGAAGGCGTGAGTGAAGTTTCTGTTGGTGGGGGTTCGCTGCCTGCTGTTCGAGTTGAACTCAATCCAACGGCCTTGTTTAATCAAGGTGTATCGCTTGATAAAGTGCGTTCGGCGATAAGCAGTGCCAACGTGCGTCAGCCTCAAGGCTATATCAATGATGATGACAAGCGCTGGCAAGTGCAAACCAATGATGAATTAAAGAAAGCCGCGGATTATCGCCCCATTATTGTCCACTATCAAGATGGCAATGCCGTCAAATTAAGTGATGTCGCCAACGTTAAAGACTCCATCCAAGATGTGCGTACCGCAGGTATGTCTGGAGGAGAACCCGCTGTATTGATTGTCATCCGTCGTGAAGCGGGGGCAAACATTATTGAAACGGTTAATCGAATTCGTGCTGAACTGCCCGAATTTCAAAATATGATCCCCGCAGCAATTGATTTAAAAGTCGCGCAGGATAGAACGCCAACGATCCGTGCATCCCTGGTTGAAGTTGAGCGCGCACTCATCATTGCAATCGCTTTAGTTATACTTGTCGTTTTACTGTTTCTACGCTCAGGCCGCGCAACGCTAATACCCGCAATTGCGGTACCTGTTTCCTTAATTGGCACCTTTACTGCCATGTATCTTTGTGGATTCAGTTTAAATAATTTGTCATTGATGGCACTCACCGTTGCAACCGGTTTTGTGGTAGATGATGCCATTGTGGTACTCGAAAATATCTCACGTCATATTGAAAATGGCACTAAACCCTTTATTGCCGCGGTCAGAGGGGTTAGCGAAGTCGGATTTACCGTTGTTTCCATGAGCGTTTCCCTTGTTGCCGTATTTATTCCGTTGCTTTTAATGGAAGGATTGGTCGGGCGTCTATTCCGTGAATTTGCTATCACACTCGCCACCGCCATTGGCATATCATTGGTTATCTCACTGACACTCACACCGATGATGTGCGCCCATTTATTAAAAAAACGGATTATAAAAACCGACAAGCCTAATAGCACTCACCGTTATTTACAGCGGATACAAGAAAGTTACGGCGTCACGTTAAATTGGGTGTTATCACATAAACGCAGTGTGCTAGCGATTTTATTTGCGACAATTGGGCTCAATATCTATTTGTATATCGCTATCCCTAAAACGTTTTTTCCTGAGCAAGATACGGGGCGTTTACTCGGTTTTGTTCGTGCTGACCAAAGTATCTCATTTCAAGCGATGAAAGAAAAAATGACGCGCTTTATGCAGCAAGTCAAGGCTGATCCTGCCGTCGAAAGTGTCACAGGTTTTACAGGCGGTAGTCGCGTGAATAGTGGTTCTATGTTTATTTCTTTAAAGCCACTCGATGAACGCACAGAGAGCGCCAATGCGGTCATTAATCGATTGAGAGCTAAGTTAGCCAAAGAACCAGGCGCTAACTTATTTATGATGCCAGTACAAGATATTCGTGTTGGTGGTCGGCAAGCAAACTCCAGCTATCAATTTTCACTATTGGCCGATGAACTCAATGCCCTACGCGAGTGGGAACCCGCAATACGTAAAGCTATTGCAGACCTTCCTCAAGTCACCGATGTGAACTCGGATAAGGAAGATAAAGGCGCTGAAATGGCTATGACCTATGATAGAGATTTAATGGCTCAATTAGGTATCGATGTCCGGATTGCTAATGACCTATTGAATAACGCTTTTGGTCAGCGTCAAGTTTCCACCATTTATGAGTCCATGAACCAATATAAGGTCGTCATGGAGGTTGCTCCTGAGTACACTCAAGATGTCAGCTCACTGGATAAGATGTTTGTTATCAATAGTAACGGTGAAGCGATACCATTGTCTTATTTCGCTCGCTGGCAACCTGCAAATGCACCATTAAGCGTAAACCATCAAGGCCTATCGGCATCCTCAACCATTGCCTTCAACGTCGCTGAGGGGTATACCCTTGAAGAGGCTATTTCAGCAATCGAAAAAACAATGACAGCGCTTGGCGTCCCCTCCACGGTTAGAGGGACGTTTGCAGGCACGGCTCAAATATTTCAAGATACTCTAAAATCACAATTATTTTTGATTTTTGCCGCGATTATCACCGTATACTTAGTGTTAGGTATCTTGTATGAAAGCTATATTCACCCATTAACCATCTTATCGACATTGCCTTCGGCTGGTGTTGGTGCTTTACTCGCTTTGGAGCTATTTAATACCCCATTTAGCCTAATCGCGCTAATCGGGATCATGCTTCTCATCGGTATAGTGAAGAAGAACGCCATTATTATGGTTGATTTTGCAATCCAAGCTCAACGTAATGAAGGTTTAACGGCCCGTGACGCTATTTTCCGCGCCAGTTTACTCCGTTTTAGACCTATTTTAATGACTACGCTTGCAGCAATCTTTGGCGCCCTACCACTCGCGTTAGGAAGTGGTGATGGTGCAGAGTTACGTCAACCATTGGGTATCACGATTGTGGGTGGCTTGGTGATGAGTCAGCTTCTCACCTTATTTACCACACCCGTCGTGTATTTATGCTTTGATCAACTCAGACAGCGTTATAGCAAAAAAGCAGTAACGCTTACTCATTAAGGCAACATAATGAAACTGAGATTTAATAGTGTCAGCACCCGATTGTTTTTGGCCATTTTTGCCACCTGCATACTGCTTGTTGTTATCATGCACCAAGGTGTGCGCATGAGCTTTCAACATGGTTTTATCGATTATATTCGCGAGAATGATCAACAGCGTACTGAACTTATTGCCGATGCTCTTGCTGAACAATACGATGAAACCGGCAGCTGGCGTTTTTTAATACGGAATGAACGTGCCTTTTTTCATATTTTACGCAGCATAGAACATCACCAACGTGCCCTTCCTCCTACCAAACCAAAAGGTTGGCGTTCTTATTTTTGGGTTTACGATAGCCAAGATCAGTTGATTTTAGGCCGTGATGTTCCTTTACCGGATGATGTCATCCGTCAACCAGTCGTCACATCCAATGGCAAGACTGTGGGTTGGGTGATTGCCAGTAGTGGCGATGGTATCAGCAGTGAAATTGACCGCCGCTTTGATGAACAACAGATGCTAACCAGCTGGCTAATTGCAGGATTATCTTTAGTTGTTGCCTTAATCGCGACTCTTTTGTTAGCAAGAGGCTTTTTAAAGCCCATTAAACGGCTTTTATATGGGACTAATCAGCTTGCTAATGGTGATTTTTCAATCCGTGTTGCGGAAGTCGGCCACGATGAACTGGGGCAATTAGCGAAAGATTTTAACCATTTAGCTTCAACCCTTGAAAAAAATGAACAGATGCGTCGCGACTACATGGCGGATATCTCTCATGAGTTACGAACACCATTATCCGTCTTACAAGGTGAATTAGAAGCGGTACAAGACGGTGTTCGTAAAGCCACCCCTGAGACCATTAATTCTTTACTCGCAGAAACGCAAACATTGATTAAACTCGTCAATGATTTGCATCAACTGTCTCTGTCTGATCGTGGTTCATTAGTGTATCGCATACAGTCTGCGGATATTATTCCATTAATTGATATGACGATTGGCCAAGCCCATTGGCGACTTGAAGAAAAACAGTTAACCGTTGAGGCCAATTTACCTCAGCAGCAAATCATGAATATCGATCCTGACCGTATCCTACAGCTCTTTTATAATTTAATGGAAAATAGCCTACGCTATACCGACCCTCTCGGTAAAATAGTGATTCGAGCCACTGTTGAAAATGACCAGTTTTCCCTTTATTGGGAAGACAGTGCTCCGGGGTTAACGGCACAGCAATGTAGCCACCTGTTCGAACGCTTCTATCGCGCTGAAGAGTCTCGTAGCCGTGCTAGCGGCGGCTCTGGCCTAGGATTGGCAATTTGTTATAATATTATAGAAGCCCATAAAGGAAGCATACATGCTAGCCCTTCTTCTTTAGGTGGCGTATGCATTGCTATCCATTTACCGCTTAATCAAAAGGAAAATGAGCAGTGACAGTATTAGAAACTTCAAGTGCCAATGTATTGGTTGTTGAAGATGAGCCAAAACTTGGACAACTACTGTACGATTATCTTCACGCCGCTGGGTACCAGCCTTCACTGCTACAAAGGGGTGATGGCGTCGTTGATTATGTGCGACAACATCAGCCGGATATTATCCTACTTGATTTAATGCTGCCGGGTATGGATGGATTGAGCATTTGCCGCGAACTGCGGAAGTTTTGCGAAATACCGATTATTATGGTGACGGCAAAAACCGAAGAGATCGACCGTTTATTAGGTCTTGAAATCGGTGCTGACGACTATATTTGTAAGCCTTTTAGCCCTCGCGAAGTGGTGGCACGCGTGAAAACTATCTTACGACGTTGTCAGCGTCTCCCCATCTCCGATAAAAGCAAGACACAACTGGTCATCGATGAAAATGCTTTTCAGGTTCGCTACGGCGAACAGCTGTTAGAATTGACCCCCGCTGAATTCCGTTTACTGAAATTCTTGTCTGATAACGCCGGAACCGTTTTCTCTCGTGATCAGCTACTTGATATTCTTTATGATGACCATCGTATTGTTACCGATAGAACGATTGATAGCCATGTGAAAAACTTACGTCGTAAACTTGAATCCCTCGACAGTGAAAAAACGTTTATTCGCTCTATTTATGGTCTTGGTTATCGGTGGGATGAGGTCTAGCCTTATTCATTGATGCAGGTCAGTTAGACTTACTTTTTGTGGGGAATATTTTGATTTCCTGAAAAATCGCGCTAAAATCAGCTCCCTTTAAAATACTTATCCTCTAAAGGGTAAGTCCTGACTTGACATCAGACAGAGAACCAACCATGTTTACACCAGAATTATTATCTCCAGCAGGTTCGTTAAAGAACATGCGTTACGCCTTTGCTTATGGTGCCGATGCCGTTTATGCGGGACAACCTCGCTATAGCCTGCGCGTACGTAACAACGAATTCAACCATGAAAATCTCGCTAAAGGGATCCAAGAAGCCCACGAGTTAGGTAAGAAATTCTATGTTGTTGTTAACATCGCGCCGCATAATGCCAAACTCAAGACTTTTATCCGTGATCTCACTCCTGTCATTGAAATGGGACCAGATGCATTGATTATGTCTGACCCTGGCTTAATTATGATGGTACGTGAAGCCTTCCCTGACATGGATATTCACCTGTCCGTGCAAGCAAACGCCGTTAACTGGGCATCGGTAAAATTCTGGAAGCAAATGGGGTTAACGCGAGTGATCCTATCGCGTGAGTTATCCCTTGAAGAGATTGCTGAAATTCGTAAGCAAGTGCCTGATATCGAATTAGAAGTGTTTGTTCATGGTGCACTTTGTATGGCTTACTCTGGCCGTTGTCTTCTTTCAGGTTATATTAATAAACGTGACCCCAACCAAGGTACTTGCACCAATGCTTGCCGTTGGGAATATAAAGTCGAAGAAGGTAAAGAAGACGAGGTTGGCAATATCGTCCACATGCATGAGCCTATCCCTGTCAAAAATGTTGCCCCTACGTTAGGCGAAGGCACCCCAACGGATAAAGTATTTATGATTGAGGAAGCAAAGCGTCCAGGTGAATATATGACCGCCTTTGAGGACGAACATGGCACTTACATCATGAACTCGAAAGACTTACGTGCTATTGAACACGTCGAAAATCTAACAAAAATGGGTGTTCATTCACTGAAAATTGAAGGACGTACAAAGTCATTTTATTATTGTGCACGTACGGCGCAAGTTTATCGTCGTGCTATTGATGATGCTGTTGCAGGCAAACCTTTTGATCCTACCCTTCTTTCAACCTTAGAAGGCTTAGCTCATCGCGGCTACACGGAAGGCTTTTTACGTCGTCATACTCATGATGCTTATCAGACTTATGAGTACGGTTACTCAGTTTCAGAAACGCAGCAATTTGTGGGCGAATTCACAGGAAAACGCGTTAATGGACTTGCTGAGGTTGATGTAAAAAATAAATTCAGTGTTGGTGATAGCCTAGAATTAATGACACCCGCAGGCAATATTGTGTTCACCCTTGAGACGCTTCATAACCGTAAAGGGGAAGCAATTGAAGTGGCACCAGGAAATGGGCATATTGTGTACCTTCCTGTTCCCGATGATGTTGAACTCGATTTTGGTTTATTGATTCGGAATCTGGCAGGCACCACAACACGTTCACCTCATCAGCCAGAAATGACAACTACTGCTTAGTTCAGACACTTATTATCTATTCTGATTATAATGCTAGATATCAATAATTTAATTTATTGATTTTCTAGCATTTTTTATTTCCTCAATTTATATTATTTCCTTATAAAACAGGATTATCAATTGATAATCATTCTCATAAATAGTGATTCTCCGTGAAAATGTATTTAATATCCATTTTTATGCAATAGATCACAACAATTAGCTATTCAATGTCGTATAGTCACAATCGAAAATGAAGAACTAGAAAGTCATAAAATAAGACTAGGAACCACCTCCTTGGCTGGCTCAATCTCCCTTGAGCTAGCCATTTCTTTTTTTACCTCTGCGAACTCCCCGTTAATTATACTTATTTTAGCCATGTGATTATTTAATAGTTGCCACTCCCCCAACTATCGGGTCTATACTTTTATCACTCTTTTTTTCATTACAAGGATCAAAATGGCTATCGATAAGCTTCATCGCGCACTCGTTATTCTTAATGGCAAACAAGCAGCCAATCCTGAACTCAGAAAATCAATCTATCAACTACGTGACGAAGGTCATACGATTTGGGTGCGTATCCCATGGGAAAACAGTGAGTTACCTATTTTTATTGAGGAAGCCATAAAGCAAGGCGTAGAAACCATTATTGCAGGCGGCGGTGATGGCACCATCAATGCGGTATCAAGCGCGCTAATGGCTTTACCTGACACACAACGCCCAGCTATGGGGATTTTACCATTAGGAACCGCGAATGATTTCGCCACTAGCGCTAATATTCCTATGGATATCCATGCTGCTTTAGCATTAGCAGTAAAAGGTAAAGCTTTTGCTATCGATATTGCTAGAGTGAATCATGATGCTTTTTTTATGAATATGGCCACTGGGGGATTTGGTACACGCATCACCACAGAAACGCCAGAAGCCCTAAAATCCGCTCTCGGTGGCGCGGCCTATGTGATTAACGGCCTATTACGCCCTGACACCCTAAAAACTGATACCTGTAAAATTGAAACTGAACATTTTAACTGGGAAGGCGAAACTTTAGTCGTCGCCATCGGCAATGGTAAACAAGCAGGTGGAGGTCAGCAACTCACTCCAGAAGCGTTAATCGATGATGGTAAATTGAATTTATTGATCGTGCCTGCGCGTGATGTGATACCCGCCCTACTGACGAATTTGTTCACCAATGACAAAAATCAGCATTTAATTGAAAAAACAACTTCTTGGGTCAAAATTTCATCCCCCCATGAAATGGTATTTAATTTGGACGGAGAGCCACTTTCTGGTGAAACTTTCACCTTTGAGTTACTACCTGAAGCGATCCACTGCCGATTACCGCCTCAATGTGGCTTGTTATCTTAAATTTAATGATTAACATCCCCTAGACTTTTGTTAAATGGAGGAAGTCATGACTGATATCGCCAAGCTGTTAGGTTCTGAAGCATCAACGCTTCTTGACCACCGTTGCCAAACCATTCCCCGTGACAGCATTTATTTACCTGGTTCTGATTTTGTCGATCGTGTCATGATCGATAATAACCGCCCCAATAGCGTCCTTCGTTCAATGCAAACTTTATTTAATCATGGTCGCTTAGCGGGAACGGGTTATTTATCTATTCTTCCTGTGGATCAAGGCGTTGAGCATTCAGCAGCAGCCTCATTTGCCGCTAACCCCCTCTATTTTGATCCTAAAAATATTGTAGAGTTGGCCATTGAAGCCGGTTGTAACTGTGTTGCCTCTACCTATGGCGTACTGGCTGCCGTTTCCCGTCGTTATGCTCATAAAATTCCTTTTTTAGTTAAGCTCAATCATAACGAAACCCTTAGTTATCCAGCACAATATGACCAAACACTCTATGCAAGTGTCGAACAAGCATTTGAAATGGGGGCGGTTGCTGTAGGTGCTACCATCTACTTCGGTTCTCATGAGTCTCGTCGCCAAATTGAAGAAATCTCAGCGGCATTTGAACGGGCACATGAACTTGGTATGGTCACAGTTCTCTGGGCTTATTTACGCAACTCCGCATTTAAAAAAGATGGCGTTGATTACCATGCAAGTGCCGATTTAACAGGGCAAGCTAACCACATCGCGGCGACTATTGGCGCTGATATTGTTAAGCAGAAAATGGCTGAAAACAATGGGGGCTATAAAGCCATTGGATTCGGTCATACTGATGAGCGCGTTTATACCAAACTGACAACAGATAACCCAATCGACCTTGTACGTTATCAATTAGCCAACTGCTACATGGGACGTGCGGGCCTGATCAACTCCGGCGGCGCTTCAGGGCAAAATGATTTAAGTGATTCCGTTCGTACTGCTGTAATCAACAAGCGTGCAGGTGGTATGGGATTAATATTAGGCCGTAAAGCCTTTAAGAAATCGATGAAGGAAGGCGTCGAGTTAATCAATGCCGTGCAAGATGTTTACCTGAATAAAGACATCACCATCGCTTAAGCTTTATCTACCTAACGTCCTCTGATTGCAGGATAAAATTGTTGACAAAGCGGGATAAAAAACCTCTTTTCCCGCTTTATGTTATCAGAAAAAATGATACCCAATTTTCCTAATTGATTTTCAATCAGCATAGCCAATATGCCAGCAAGCACACTCTGTCAATCAGTAACATGGAGCCTTCATAAGAAGACACTTTTGTGGTTCACCTTACCACCACGCATGAAAATGATGAACAGGTCCGATCCCTTCCCCCACCTCTAAGCTATCCGCATGCTCTAACGCCGCTTGTAAATATGCTTTGGCTTCAGGAATCGTTTGCTGCCAATTAGCAAATCGAGGCCTCAGTGCCGCTAATGCGGCAGACAGAGTGCAGCCTGTACCATGAGTATGACGCGTATTCACTCTTGGTGACGTAAAGCGCCACTCGCCTTCAGGAGTAATCAACCAATCGGGACTTTCACTGTCAGTTAAATGTCCACCTTTCATTAAAACCGCCTGACACCCCATTTCTAGTAATCGATGCCCTTGACTGAGCATTTGGGCTTCTGTTATCGCGACTTGTTCATCTAACAATGCCGCCGCTTCAGGTAAGTTAGGGGTAATAAGTGAAACCAAAGGCAGAAGCTCACGTCGCATCGCATCAATTGCGTCAGGAAGTAATAATGGGTCACCACTTTTAGCGATCATCACCGTATCTAAAACAATATGAGGAATATGATATTGCTTTAAGGCTTGCGCCACGACAGCAATGACTTCTTGGTTGAATAACATGCCGATCTTAGCGCTATCAATACGCACATCACTAAGTACCGATGCGAGCTGCGCAGCAACAAACGTATCAGGTAATTCGTGAACTGATTGCACACCTCGGGTATTTTGCGCTACCAAAGCAGTCATTACACTCGTTCCATAAGCACCGAGTGCCGAAAACGTTTTTAAATCCGCTTGGATCCCAGCGCCACCAGAAGGGTCTGTTCCAGCAATGGTTAACGCATTGATTCTCATGAAATGTCACTCCTAAGCACAGCATAAGGAGTGGTCTATTGGAAGGTTTATCATTGACGCTTCCGACTTCCCTACGCTGGCATTATCCAGATCAGGTAATACGGGTGCTTCTCAGTCTTAAGCGACGCCCCGAGCCAAAATTACTGAATAAGTATCGCATTTTTTCTCGCAGCAGACCAGCCTATCAGCCATAGCTTTCCTTACATGGCTGATTATGCAGAGACAATTAAGATAATGCCCAATATTAGGCAAATTCAATTAATGCTGTTATAACTCACCTATGTAAACTAAAATAATTAAAGTGTATAAGCATATTATCAGTCATGATAGATAGTCGAGACTTATTACCCATATTTATCTACTTCAATGCCATCGAAACACGCATTAACCTGAATCGGATTTACAATGAGAGTTAATAAAAAATTGCAGCAAGTTGTAGGAGCATCAGCTTTAATGATGACTTCCATCTGCTTCGCGTCATCCACCAACACAGCTCAAGAGTCTGAGGGACTCTGGGATAAATTTACTCGAAATGTCAGTACTACTTGGGATTCGGATCAATACGACATCTATATTCCTGTTTTAACATGGCATAACCGGTTTACTTACGATAAAGAAAAAACCGACAGTTATAATGAAAATCCTTGGGGATTTGGTCTCGGTAAATATCGCTATGATGAAGATAATGACTGGCATGCCTTATATGCTATGGCGTTCATGGACTCACATAACAAAGTCGAGCCAATCGCAGGTTATGCTTTTCAAAAAATGTGGATCCCAGGCGAACTGGATGGTTTTAAAATGGGGGCAGGTTTCACGCTAAGCGTGACGGCTCGTGATGACTACTACTATATTCCATTGCCTCTACCACTCCCATTAGTTTCTATGGAATATGACCGATTAGCGGTTCAAGCCACTTATATTCCAGGAACTCATAATAACGGCAACGTGTTATTTGCCTGGCTTCGTTGGCAGTGGTAATCCGTATTATTCATTAAATAACAACAAAAGTGGTCAGCAACAGTATTCTGTTACTGGCCATTTTGATTGATGCATTATTTTTGATTCGTTGCTTTCCGATAAGTTAAATACCCAACAACACCACCACCGCCATCTTGCGGGTGATTTATGCCATCCATAACATTGACTGTTTCGAAATCAAAAGGCGAAACGCCTTCTAGGCAAGCAACATTCACGCCATATTGTTCAGGATTTGAGCGCCGTTGATGAAAGGTATAAATGCCACAAACAGAACAGAAGAAATGAGCAGCCTGCTGAGTGTTAAACCGATACTCGGTTAACTTTTGTTTGCCTTCAAGAATTTCAATACCAGATAATGGTGCCGAGACTGCAATTGCCCCTCTCATTCGGCAGTAGGAGCAATTGCATCGTCTTAGGGTATTCAATCCATCGGTGAGTGTTACTTTGAATTTAACGCTGCCACAATGGCATTGGGCAAATCGTGTCTCCATAAAGCCTCCCATCAATGAAATGAATAATTACATTAATTGATGTTGAAGCTAATTAATTAGCTGTCGATGCCTTGTTTTTTTCAGCTTCTTGTTTCTTCGCCCCAGAGAACTGATAACCAATCCATAGCACCGCAATCCATACTGGCATGATCAAGACCGAGATCCTTAGCCCATCCATCATTAAGATAATAATTAAAATCATCGCTAAAAAGGCTAAGCACAGGTAATTGCCGAATGGATACCAAATACTTTTAAACTTCGTTTCAATACCTTGTTTGTTCATTTGCGCTCTAAACTTTAAGTTAGAAACACAAATCATAATCCAGTTAAGAACCAGCGTTGTCACAACCAATGTCATCAGTAAAGCAAATGCTTTACCTTCCATGATAAAGTTGATCACAATTCCGCCAGAAGTTGCAATACCCGATACGATCAGCGCCATGACAGGCACGCCACCTTTATTTACTTTCGCCATAAATTGAGGGGCATTTTGTTGTTGCGCTAAGCCATATAACATACGGCTTGTACAATAAGCTGCACTATTATACACCGAAAGAGCAGCGATCAAGATAATCACGTTTAATGCATTTGCAACCAGCATGTCACCTAATTCATGGAAAATTAAAACAAATGGACTTGTTTCACCATCTAGATTAACCCATGGGTATAAGGCCAGTAATACCGTTAGTGAGCCTATATAGAAAATCAGGATACGATAAACAACTTGGTTGATCGCCTTCGGAATACTTTTTTCAGGCTCTTCGGCTTCCGCGGCAGTGATCCCAACCAGCTCAAGGCCACCAAATGAGAACATAATAATGGCTAATGCCATTAATAACCCTATAAAATCATTAGCAAAGAAACCACCATGCTCCCATAAGTTAGAGATGCTGGCTTGTGGGCCACCTTTACCGCTCAATAATAAATAACAACCAAAGACAATCATCGCAATTACAGCAATCACTTTAATTAAAGCAAACCAAAATTCGGTTTCGCCATAAGAGCGCACATTGATTAAGTTGACCGCATTAACAGCAATAAAGAAAACAGCAGCAGAGACCCAAATAGGTAAGTCAGGCCACCAACGTCGCATATACTCCCCAGCTGCGGTCAGTTCCGTCATCCCTACGAGGATAAACATAAACCAGTAATTCCAGCCAGACAAGAAGCCTGCAAAACCGCCCCAATACTTAAACGCGAAGTGGCTAAATGAACCTGCAACAGGCTCTTGAACAATCATTTCCCCTAACTGACGCATAATCAGAAAGGCGATAAAACCACATAATGCATACCCTAGTAATACAGAAGGCCCCGCCATCTTAATCGTTGTGGCTATTCCAAGAAACAACCCTGTACCTACGGCGCCCCCCAAAGCAATCAATTGGATATGCCTATTCTTTAATCCACGCTTTAGCGTCTGCTGCTCTTGCGCCATAACTTTACCCTTATCATCCTATGTATTTGCTTGTTATCTCTAATTATTGAGCAAATCATACACGTTTATTTGAATTTTATTATTAACACTATCTCAATACCTACTCTGCCCTATTATGAGCATTTAGCATATTAAATATTGAGGTTACGTGACAAAAATTGCAGAAGGAGCACATTATGACGCATAAAAGAATAAATTCAAAACGGTAACCAGTCAGTGACTCCGCAGATACCATATATAAAGTTTTCGCCGCCTTGGTCGCAAAGGCTATCCATCGCTAAAAGATATAAGAAAATGCAGGTTATCACGATGCAAATACCGATCACCAATTTGTATTTCAACTATGATCTCCCTTAAAAACGGCGTAATACATATTACTTTTCATGGTGTTATAATTAATTCACTCTCGAGTAAGGTGATATAGCTATCTGTCGATGATGGTTAACATAAAATGTTACATCAGTCATTCAAGTAAAGTTTGAGGAAAATAAGCAATTTCCATCCATTTTTGTATTTATGCTCAATTTTCCAACTAATCGTTAAAAACCCAGTTTGATTGACTTTTTTTCATCAATTCAATGGCTATTCCGCACAACCAGCCTTTGTCATAAACAAATGAAGTTGTGTATACTTCAGCTACTTTATTAAGGGCTATCAGAAGTTAATGTTTATTTTTCAATCATATTGATAAATATTCTGCTCGCCGCTTCATCAATAATGATAGACAAATAGTTTTATACGGGTTCGTCATACCGTGCTAGATTGGTCACGAATGACCCCTACGGAGTTCGGGTATACATGTTTTACTATTGTTCTTTATTACATAATTGAGGAATAATGCTTTAATTAACTCAATTCGACAGAACAACTGTACTTCGAACAAAATTTAACGCCAAAAGGTCAACGACCTCAGTAATTAAATCGAGATGCCACAAGACAACCACTTAGCACTTGTTTATGCCCTAAGCAAATGGATTGAAGAACATTTAGGCCGTGTTATCCATTTAGAAGAGCTTGCTGCCTACTCAGGCTATTCGCTTTGGCATATGCAGAAAATTTTTAAAGAAGTCACTGGAATTTCATTGGGTAAGTATATTCGCCAACGCCGACTTGCTGGCGCGGTAAACCTGTTGAGAAACAGCGATCAGTCTATTTTCGATATTGCACTAGACTTTGGGTTTGGTTCACAGTCGCATTTCACCTACATGTTCCGTAAAGAATATGGCATCACGCCATTTGATTTTAGGCAAAATGTTGATATTGATTTAGACGTCAAAGAACCATTACATTTAGCGAACCACCGTGAGTGAAGATGCCTTATTGGCATTGAAACTATCACGTCTCTTCACGCATTCAATGCCATAAGCCATTGTCACTTTAGTAATTTTATATTATCAGCGCACCCGAACTATCCCATAGCGACGAGGCAAGTCCTTGGGATAACGCATTCAATATGCAAAGCCATCTTACACATTTATCGTCACCACTCTTTTTTAGCTAATTTACATTTTTTGTAAATAGAGTAAGGTATTTCAATTAAATATCATTAATCGGAGGCGTTGATGTCTATCAAACTGGTAGCGATTGATTTAGATGGTACTTTACTCAACTCTCAGCACCAAATTACACCCGCTGTCAAAGATGCCGTCATTCAGGCTAAAAATAAAGGTGTTCGTGTTGTACTCGCATCTGGGCGACCATTTTCTGGGATATCCCCTTACCTTAAAGAGCTCGGGCTAGATAACGCATCTGATTACTGTATTAGTAATAATGGGAGTGTCATTCATCAAGCCAATGATGGTACTCATTTAATTGAAAACTTACTGGATTTCGCTGATTACCAATATTTTGTCTCCCTTGCTAACGATGTGGGTGTACATATGCATGCGCTTGCACAAAACACCATGTTTACAGCGAATCGTCATATCAGCCATTACACGGTCCACGATGCCTATCTGACCAATACACCTCTTGTATATTGCCCTGCAAATGAAATGGACACTGACCTGAAATTTACAAAGTTCATGATGGTCGACCAGCCTGAAAAGCTCAGTGTCGGTATCGGTTATATTCCTGAAGACGCTTTTGAAAGTTACTCTTTAATGCATACAAGCCCTTACTTTTTAGAAATCTCGAACAAAACAGCCAGTAAAGGCGCGGCATTACAATTGATTTGTGAGAAACTCGGCATCACACCCGATAAAGTCATGAGTATTGGTGATCAAAATAACGATGTGCAAATGCTACAATATGCCAAAGTACCTGTCGCGATGGGAAATGCGATTGATAATGTTCGAAACATCGCAAAATTTGTTACAACAACCAATAATGAAGATGGTGTTGCTGCTGCACTAAATAAATTTATCAACCACCAATAATCTGTTTGGCAGTGAACTTCACTGCCAAATGAAGATATACCACAAAATAATACCATTCATTTACGTATCACCCTCTTAATTTCGCTGCTGTTAAAAATATAATTCAACAGCAAAACCTTACTTACCTCTCTAAATTTGATACTATCTGCCCCCTTAAAAATACTGTAATACTAAAATATTCATTGCAAAATAAACATTACAAACAGGTAGTAAAATGTTTTCAACTAAAGATATGGTAATTCTTGGGATGATGGTCTTCGCGCTGTTTTTAGGCGCTGGCAATATCATTTTTCCTCCAATGGCAGGCTATCAGTCCGGTACCGATTGGTTTAGTACCTCGCTCGGTTTTATTATCACAGGTGTTATTCTGCCTTTCATGACACTGGTCACTGTCGCCGTTAAAGGCAGAGGAGAAAGACTGTCCGTTGATTTACCCAAATGGGTCGCTGTTATTTTTTGGGTTGCTCTGTACTTAATTGTTGGCTCCACTTTTGCCATGCCTAGGGTAACAAATACGGCATTTGAAATGGGCTTTATCCCTTTAGGATTTGTTGAAAAAAGTACAGCATCTCATTTGACCTTTGCTTTGATTTTCAACGTTTGTTCGCTGTTTTTCATGCTTAAGCAAGGTACGATGATCAGCGCTATTGGCAAATTCATGACACCGGCTTTGCTTGTTCTCTTAGTGGTTGTAGGTATCGCTGTCGTTGTGGAGCCGCTGTCTCCAATTAATGCCCCCGTGAAGCAATATGCGGATTACGCCTTCTTTGGCGGTGTTATTGATGGCTACCAAACTATGGATGTATTGTCCGCAATGGCATTTGGTGGGATCGTAGCTCGCGCATTAGCCTCGAAAAAAATCACTGAACCTCGCCAAGTTGCTTTTATCACCATTAAAGCCGGTTTAATTTCCGTGAGCTTACTGGCGGCTCTCTACATTTGTTTATTCTATCTTGGTGCGACCAGTGAAGTTGTCGCGAATACCGCGACAAATGGTGGGCAAATCTTCTCACGCTACGTTGATGCACTGTTTGGTTCAATTGGCACATGGATTATGTGTGGCATTGTTTTATTAGCCAGTATGACAACACTGGTTGGTGTTACTAGCGCATGTGCGGACTATTTTGCGACCTTCCATCATCGTTTAGGCTATCGTTTTTGGGTCGTCTTTTTCACACTACTCACGACCATTGTTTCAACCTTTGGCCTGGATACGCTGTTAAGAGTCACTATCCCTGCTCTACTGATGATTTACCCGTCGTCAGTGACGATTGTGTTCTTGCAATTTGCTCGACGTTATATGGCGGCACCAAGAGTATCTTATGGCATCACAATTGCCGTTATTGTCTTCATGAGCTTGTTAGATACGCTCAACAATATGGCATTACTCAGCGAAGGCGTTAAACAATTTTTAGTGAGTCATTTACCGCTGTTTGAACAAGGTATGGGCTGGCTAATACCGGGGATCATTGCTTTCATTATTTCTTTATTTATCGGAAAAATGTTTTCAGGTAAACCTGCGCAACTCAATGATGAACTTGCTTAATTAATCCGTTCACCTTTCTATAGCGCCCTCTATTTTTGTTGGGCGCTTTTCACTGAAACTTTGACAAGAGAAGCACGCCGAGTCGCTAAAAAACAAATTATTGACCCGAGTGTTACCATTACGACACCTTGCCAAAAACCTAAAGTCAATGTTGTACTTAATAGCATCGACGAAAAAGCGGTTGATATTACTGGGGTGAAGTAAGATAGCGTTCCTAAAAAAGCCACGTTGCCTCTAATCACGGCTAACGTCCATAAAGCATTTGCTCCACCTGTCGCTAATGATGCAATCACGAGTAATAAAATACTTGATAACGAAATATGAAAATGTTTATCTGGTTCAAATGCAAACAGTATCCATAATCCCACGGCTGTCAATAGAAAAAACAGCACCATTCCGTTGTGCCCACCTGAAATACGCTTCGTCACATTACTGTAAAACGCCCAAAGAATCGCCCCAACAAAAGCTAAAAGATAACTGACAGGGTTGCTTGAAATATTATTCGCTATAGCTTCAATAGAAATAGGTTGATCACCGGAAATAACCCAAATTAAACCTGCAAACGCTAAGCACAGCCCAATACCAAGAAGCAAGGTAAATCGTTGCCGATTAAAAAAGACAGCTAACGCAATTGTAAAACTTGGCCATAAATAATTCACCATACCGAGTTCTATCGCTTGTTGGCGGTCTCGCGCTAACCCTAATGCAAGCACAAAACAGATTTCATAACTGACGAATAACAACGTGCCCCAAATTAAATAGCGTTTAGGATAAAGGTGAATTTTGGGCAACCCCATGAATAAAACCAAAATCACTGTTCCTAAGCTGTAAATTAATGCAGCCCCGCCAACAGCACCAAAATTTTCACTCGCACTGCGTACTAACCCTACGATTGTGCTCCACAGTAAAATCGAGACCACACCATAAAATGTTGCTGCATACCGCTTTAAATTCATTGTTTTCTCGGTTGGATAATTGCCTTGTTCACCTATAAGAAAAACCTTAAAGCTCAAACAATTAGAAAGCAAGTATTATTAATACTGTTTATATAATGGAAAACACAATAAGAGCCAGTGTTAAAAACATGACTCTTATTGTGTAATAATTAGACTGATTGTTTATCAACCCACTGTTGCACTTGTTCTTTTTCCCAAATACCTTGTTCAACTTGGGACTTTAATTCTGGATGCTGGTCAATATCGAATGTCGGTATTCCTCCCGCTTTTCTTTGTCGATCGTAATCCTTAGCCAACTTAAAGGCTATTCCTGATAACAGTAAAATTGCAATTAAATTAGTTATTGCCATCAACCCCATCGATAAGTCAGCCATTTTCCAAATAAGCGGCATTTCCGCTAACGTCCCAAACATCACCATCGCTAATGCTGCCAAACGCAAAATAAATAAGCTGGTCGTGTGATTATTTTCTAAAAATATCATATTGCTTTCTGCATAAGCATAATTGGCAATAATAGAGGTGAATGCAAAAAAGAAGATAGCAATTGCAATAAATGTCGACCCCCAACTCCCCACAACTGACGATAAGGCAAGCTGAGTTAACTCAATCCCATTAATCTTTTCAACTGGATTGTCAAGAACACCAGAAGAGAGAATGATGATGGCTGTCGCGCTACAAATCACGATTGTATCCATAAAAACACCAAGCATCTGCACATAACCTTGTGATACGGGATGCGGTGGATATGGTGCTGCTGAAGCGGCAGCATTCGGCGCTGATCCCATTCCGGCTTCATTCGAGAATAAACCGCGCTGAATCCCCTGTGTCATAGCTTGACCTACGCCATAACCAATTGCTCCTCCAGCAGCTTCTTGTAATCCAAAAGCATTACGGATAATTAGCATGATGACATCTGGTAGCCGCTCTATATGATGACCGAGAACCCAAAATGCAAGTATCAAATACGCTAACGCCATGATCGGAACAATAAACTCAGCAACCTTTGCAATTGATTTTAATCCGCCAAATATGACAACACCACTCATCACGACAAGGGCTATACCAACATATAGAGGGTTAAAATCAAATGCTACAGCCGTTGCTTGTGCGATAGAGTTCGCCTGAACGGCATTGAATACCAACCCAAATGCAATAATTAAAAAAATAGAAAAGAGAACGCCCATCCAGCGAAGATTTAACCCTTTTTGCATATAATAAGCAGGGCCACCGCGATAATTTCCTTGGTCATCTTTCGTTTTATACAATTGTGCAAGTGTAGATTCAATAAAGGAAGTTGCCATTCCTAGCATCGCCACAACCCACATCCAAAAAATAGCACCTGGACCACCCGCCGTTATCGCAATAGCGACCCCCGTTAAATTTCCGGTTCCCACTCTTGCGGCTAAGCTGGTACACAAGGCTTGAAAAGAAGATATCCCCGCTTTACTGGACTGGTTGCTATTTTTTAAAACACCGAACATATGACCAAAATGGCGAAACTGGATGAATCCTGTTCGAAGAGTAAAGTAAATACCCACACCAAGTAATAAATAGATGAGGAGAGAGCCCCAAACAATGTTATTTAGATAATTTACAATTTCTACCAAACTATTCTCCTTATATGAATATATAAATAAAGATTATTGTTTATATAATGATAGCCTTTTGATATTCCATCTCTCAGGCATACAAAGTTCACGATATAAACTCACTTTTTATAGCGCCCCTAATTAAATACAGAACAAAGGATCATAAAACTATATTTTTTTATCTTTTATGTAAAACATTTTCTGTATTGAGAATATGTTAGATCAAATTTTATTATCGCCACGCTTAACATCCTTGGGTTAACCACAATTATTATTAATATTTATCAATAGATTACAAAGCAACCCAACCAATCATAAAAAAGTTAATCAATTGATTTTTTATTCTGCCAACACCTTATCTTATTTGCATATATAATAGTCATATTCTCATATTAATGGCTGTAATAAAATGAACTTACTATATTCCTGAATATAGTTATTCAGCTAATAAGGCCAATAAATCTATTTATCAATAATGCTAATTTTTTATTCAATCATTTGTTATTTGGTATGAACGCGAACACTCATGGGAGAGTGTTGATAAAATACGCGCCTGAACCTATCCGAAAATAATCGAAAAAAGACAATGATAAATAGCCATTGCTTCTATTAGTGCAACACAATAAACTTTACAGCTAAATCGTAACCCTATTGAAGGTTAAAAAATGAAAATCACCATTAAAATCTCTGATGATGCAGTATCTAAAAACCTCTATGATGCCTTTACCGCTGAATTACGCGCTAGAGTGTTAGAAGTCTACCCAGGTAGTGACCTATATATTGTTCATGACAGTGGTGCGACAACATTCGACACTTCAGGTTTTCATGATGATAAAGAAGCACATATTGTTCTCCATGAACTGGTTGAAGATGTTCTTCATCATGGCCATTGGTCAAAATAATTATTTTTGACTCATGCTTACCGGCCTTTAATTTAAACGTTCACGACATTTGAAGGCCGGTGAACAATATCTATCCTATTTGATTATTCCTCTCATTTTTAATTCTGATCAAGATCATGTTTGTAGCAATCTAACCTGCTTAAAAAGCGAAACGCCTTTTCTTTCCACCGTTATATGATAGATTATATAACGTAATTTTCATTTACATTGCTTTTGCTCATTATGGCAGCCAGTATTTTTACTGGCTCTTTTTTGTTTCAAAATGCGAAAAGATACGTAAACTAAGACCTTTTCAGCCTATTCTGCTATAGTTTCAGTTCGTTACCCTATAAAGTTAAATCTCATTTAGTGTAAAACTAGAGGTACTGCCATGAAACGTCTTTTACTTGCTGTATGCTTTGCCCCTGTCATTGCTATGGGTGCTAATGAACCACTTAACATTAGCCAAATTGCCAATGACTACTGTGATATCACTGGCCAAGCGCTTAACGATGCTTATCGTTCAGATAAAAGCAGCAATGAATTAGCAATAAATACACTTAGCCAATTAAAGAGCAAAAATGTTGATCTTGCCAAATTAGAGACTAACGAAGCTGATTTGCAAAAAAACTTAGATGTCGCAATCAAAGCAGTCCGTGATAATAAAAGTCAATTTAAAAACCAAGATGAATTTACCGCATCGCTAAATGACTCTATTTCAGCGTGTAAGATCCAAACTGAATTGCTTCTAAACAAAGCCAAATAATCATCAATATAAAAATGCGCTCAATATTTGTTCAGATAATATTGAGCGCATTTTATCGACGCTTTCTGATTTACTGTTGTTTCTCTTGGCAGATACCGGTTATTGCTGCTTGGTTTGCTTCAGTATCACTCAATAATAATTGATTGTATCCAGAAAATTTCCCATCACGCACATCAATATTCGCAACAAAAGGTAAAGCTGAACTGTTATCATTCAGTTGATACATACCACACACGCGAACGCCTTCCCCCTCTTTATAGTGATTCCGCTTCACCACCTTAACATCCTTGAAGGTCACTTTCTGTTGTGAAGGCAACTTTTGTTCAACAAGTTGCTGAGCCATTTTTTGAATATCTGCATCATTTATTGATGTAACATATTGATATATAAAGCCAGCAATAATAATCAAGATCACAATAAACAGTTTGGTTTTTACACGTTTCAACAGATAACCCTTCTTTGCGTTTACTTTTATCTCTAATTATAACTGTATTAAATGGGGGAAAGTGAACAAAATGAGTCAAATTTACGCTTCATTAAATTTGGTTCCATTCTATCCCTCAATGGGATAACAGACCTTTATTTTGGTTATCTTTATGATAGATATATAGTTAAAATAAATTATTTGAAAAGATATTTATATAAAAATAAAAAATAAACTTTAATATTCTTTTTTTATTAATTTTCATTATATATTAATAAAAAAAACATTTTCAATTTTCACTCTCAACATTATAATCCAGAAACAATTCTCATTTAACCAACATAAACCAAATGAAAGAAAAAATAGTGAAAAACTTAGTTGACCTCACCTATGGCTCAAATAATGATGTTAAAATCGCGGCTATCAATGCATTAGGTGATTATAAATGCTCAATTGAACAACAAGAAGCTATTAATAGATTACTAGTTCTATGTGATGACTATAATAAAGATATCGCCATAGCCTCTATTAGTTCATTGAGTAAACTCGCCAAGTTTTTCACTGACTTATAGCAAAAAAAAAACAAAAACCATTGATTTTAAAGGAAAACATTGGGTTTATTTATATTATATACTATCGCTACGACCTAAGATTGATATCAAAAAATAAATTTCTAAATTAACAAACTGTATTTTTTATAATAAAAAATACACCTTAATCACTTTATTTTAAAAACTGAAACAGTTTCTTTTCATTGTGAATAAAATAAGAGGGATTTTGATGAAATTATGATTTATACCTCCATTTAGGTAAATATGATTGAAATAATAAATAAAAGAGCCACAATAATCATTAATAGATACCCAATAGGAGTATAATTATGAATTATCTTAAACCTCTTTTAATTTCAGCAAGCCTATTTGCCGTAAGTTTTACAACTTTTGCATATAACAATAATTATTGTGATGGCACTTGGCATAGAGGCAGTTATCACAATCAACAACAATATAATAATCGTCCTTGTGATGGTCCTCGTCACTATACTCATTCAGGGCGACATAATGGCATGATGCAGTACTCAACCTCAATTCAAACAGCGCAACCCTCTGAAACACTGAAAAAAATTGCGGAAGATACGCCTAAAGGAGAAAATGGTAAGCAATACCTTATTCGTGTTTCCGTTATCGAAGTTTTAAATAACGACTCTTCTCAAAATCCATAATTCAATCAGGGCAGCAAGACTGCCCTGTTCAGTGACAAAATGACAGTCACTAAAAATTTAAATCCCTATTGGCTGATAACCTTGCCATTCAGGTTTAAAATGTTCACCGTTTGGTTGCTCAACTAAATGTATGTAATACTCACCCACCTGATTGAGCAATAGACAATCATCAACATCCTTTAAATTATCTTTATGCTGCTGCTGACAATTAACTAAAAGTGAATGAATCGCTTTTTGCTTTGCAGCGCTTGCTGATTCTGCAACAAACAAATCAAACTCATGGAGTTCCGCTAAAGTAGATGATTGATATCCTCCAACATTAACAAAATACAACCGCTGTGAACTTACAGAAGGTTCGCGACTTAACTCAATTCTATAGCCATCCACCCAATCAATAATTGCATAGCCATCAATGTGGACTTTATCCTTATCACCGAACCACGCTTCCCTTAATGCTGGCCATGCATCTGTTGCTTGTTGAGCGACAACAAATTGCACATCATGCACTTCAATATTTGATTTACCTGCATTTCCACCAATATAAAACATAAATAACTTCATTTTGTATTCCGACTTTATCTTCCAATATCGATATGTAATTTATTACACACCGATATAAATTCAAAGTAAAAAAGCCCAATATTTTGATAAAAACAGTAATAAATAATTTTTCATATTTATCATATCGTTATATATCCACCCCGTATTCACACACCTATTTCCATGCATAAAAATGAATAAAAACGCATTTTTTTTAAATAATTATTTACAAGTAAACAATTAACAATTATAACTAATCCAGTTTGTACTATTTCTATTGTAAGGAAACACCATGGATCGTCGTTCTTTTCTAAAAACAAGCTCAATTATCATGGGCGGATTGGCTAGCACAACTTTATTAAATCAAGCAATCGCTGAAACCAAAAGCCCTCTTGTACTTGATGCTCAACACCCTTTACTGCTCAATTTTAACGAGAACTCGTTAGGCATGTCCCCGAAAGCGAAAGATGCCGTTGTGGCCGCTTTACCGAACTCTTTTCGCTATCCAGATAGCGCTCGCGCGGAATTGATTACCGCTATTGGGCAACAGTACGCTTTATCTGATAAACATGTTTCTCTTGGGAACGGTTCTTCAGAAACAATTCAAGCCGCCATCGCTATGCTGGCAGCACAAGCACAAAAACAAAATATCAACTTTCAACTTGTTACACCGGATCCAACCTTTAATTATGCTGAGCTATACAGCATCCCACTCGGTGGAAAAATTACTAAAGTGCCGTTAAAAGAAGACCTGACTTTTGACCTGCAAAAGATGGAACAGCTAGCAAATGAGTTTGATGGATTGTCTATTATCTACATCTGTAATCCAAATAACCCAACAGCAATGATCACCCCTGCCAGTGAATTAGCAAAATGGATTAGTCATGCTTCAGAAAAACAATTTTTTATCCTAGATGAAGCCTATGCTGAGTATGTGGAAGATCCTAAATTTACCACTGCAATTGAACTGGTTAAACAAGGTCACAAAAATCTTATCGTGACACGTACATTTTCTAAAATTTTTGCTATAGCGGGACTTCGAGTCGGCTACGGAATCGCTAACCCAGAAGTCATTGCAGCCATTGATGCATTTTTGTCTATAGATAATACAAATACAGCTGGGGCAGTTGCCGCACTAGCTTCATTGAAAGATAAGCCATTTATTGCATATAGTCTGAAATCAAATAATTTATCCAGAAAAATTGTTGAGACTGCATTAAATGAATTAGGAATTACCTATGCGCCATCTCAAGCTAATTTTCTTTTCCATAAAGTAAAAGGTGATGTAAAAACTTATCAGCAAAGAATGGCAGATGCCCACGTGATGGTAGGCCGAGAATTTCCACCAGCATTAGGATGGAGTCGTTTAACATTAGGTACACCTGAAGAAATGGAACAATTTGTTATTATATTAAAACAGTTCCGCGAAAAAGGTTGGGTATAGTTTAAATTGCTTCCCCCGCATACTAGGTGTATGGGGGGATTAATGAAATACATCACAGAACAACAAACTCATTTCACATCCCATTAGCCCATACTCAAACCCAGACTTTTCTAACACTCAGCCCAGAGTCAACTCAGTCAATCCGTCATTCAACGTTATACAGCAACGCTTATCTTTATTTTGTTCCTGTAATGGTCAGCAAGGTATAACACTTCTCTCTTGCAACGCTATCCCTCTTTCCTTCATGTTATTCAACATCATACTCAAGCTTAACTTGTTAGCCAATATCGCACATTTCTCATGACACAGAGCGCTTATTAAGCAAGACGTCAGAATGGACCTTTAAAAATAAAGAATGCGCCAGCAAAAATCAGAAGAAAACCAATAATATGGTTAATTGTGATACTTTCGCCTAAATAGAGAACTGAAAAAATCACAAACACACAGAGTGTTATCACCTCTTGCATTGTTTTCAGTTCCGCAGCACTGTAATACTGGTGCCCAAGGCGGTTAGCAGGCACAGCGAAGCAATATTCGACAAGTGCGATTAGCCAACTAAAAAAAATAATGCTATACAATGGTTTATCGGTAAACTTTAGGTGTCCATACCACGCAAACATCATAAAAACATTCGAAATAATGAGCAATAAAATAGGATAAGATTTAGCAAGCATTTTAAAATAACGGGTAGTAAATAATGATGACATTATGCTGAGAATAACAATAAAATCTATAACAATCGATTTTCACATCATCATAAAAAAGCCATTTCAATCATCTTATTTCGATAACTCCTGCTATATTAATCATTATTCAAATCGTCTTTGGAGAAAACATGCCTATTCAATATCGTTTAATGCAGATAACCGATTGTGAAAATGTTGCTCAATTATTACAAGCTAATTCAGAATCTCAAGGCGGTGGACTATTAGGGGATTACCCATTAAGTAAAGTTAAGATGATGTTTACTCACTCAACCCATACGATAGTCGCTTATGATAAGAATTTCATCGTTGGTGTTGTATTCAGTTTTAGCCCATATGCGGACACTCTGCCGCCTCTTGCTAAATATATTACACAACAATTTAGTGAGTTTATGGAAAATAATTGGTTTTACGGTCCTGTATGTATTGATAAGACCTATCGTGGAAAGGGTATTCTCCAAGCACTTTTTGATGCGCTTCGTGCCAAGCATGCAGGAAATCCTATTGCCTTTATTAATGCCAATAATCAACGCTCTTTAATTGCTCATCAAAAAATAGGTATGCAGGAAGTGGCTCAGTTTACTTTTAATAATGTAGATTATTATCTTGTCACTCATTAATGGCTCGATACTTATAAATAGGCCATGCTGATCTTTTTGTGTTATTTTATGTACTAAATAGTACATTTTTTTGTTTTTATTTCCGTCATTATCGGTTACATTAGAAAAATGTGTATTATGGAGTACTCTTTTATGACTGATTTTTTAACTTCCAACCGAAAAGCGTGGGATAAGCAAGCGCAGCAACAGCAGCCTTGGTCTATTCCTGTTGACTCACAAACGGTAGCCAAAGCAAAACAAGGCGATTGGCAAATTCATTTAACCCCTTCTCCCCTACCTAAAGCATGGTTAGGTGATATTAAAGGTAAACGGATCCTGTGTCTCGCTTCTGCTGGGGGGCAACAAGCGCCTATTTTAGCCGCTGCTGGCGCGGATGTGACCGTATTTGATCTTTCCGACAAACAATTAGAGCAAGATAGGCAAGTTGCGATTAGAGATAACCTAAAATTAGAAACTGTCCAAGGAGATATGCGTGACCTACATCTATTTACGGATAATAGTTTTGACCTTATTTTTCACCCTATCTCAAATCTCTATATTCCAGATGTCAATCCTGTATGGCAAGAGTGTCAGCGAGTCTTAAAACCACAGGGAAGATTGCTATCCAGTTTTTTTAATCCTATTGTGTTTATTGGTGATCGTGATCCACAGCTACGTGAACAACAATTGATTAAACCTATTTATAAACTGCCTTTTTCTGAAATAGAAGTACTTACGGAAGAGCAAATTAGTTTGAAACAACACAATGAGGAAGCTTTTGTCTTTGGTCATTCATTAACTGACCTAATTGGTGGGCAAATAAATGCTGGTTTTAATATCGCAGGTTTTTTAGAAGACTGGCAACCTAATCCACGATTTGTCATCGATAATTATCTACCGACTTTCTTAGCAACACTCGCCATTAAAGTCGCCTAATTTGAAATTATTCAGGTTGATTTTCTGTTAGATCAGCCTGATTGTTATCTTGACAATATCTCGCCCACACTAATTCAAACTGTTCTTTTGGAATAATGTCATCTATTTCTTCAACAAAGGGAATGGATACCATCGTTTTGCCTACCGCATTTTTATGATACCTAACAATAAAGCGCTTGAAACCGTAAGGGAGTTCATTCTTAAACCCGAAGACTTCCCCACAATAATACCCCGTCTCTTCACCATCTGCCGTTTTGTTCAGCATATGATAATTAACGTTTCTATATTGGGCCGCAGTTGGATAAGCAAGAAAATCTTCCACTGAATTTTCAATTTTTTTCTTAGTGTCGAATTCTGATACCTGAGCGATATCAGTCATAATACCGGCAATATAGGCACCACCCACAATAAGCAATAGCACTAGGCTTCTTAATAACATATTTCTCACAGTGATTTTTATGAAATGTAAACTGATTTATTATAGTAAATTGTAACAAATTGCGACAGAAAAATAATCACCTTAAAAAAATAATTTAATCCTATATCATCTGCTTTTGTTGCTTATTGTATAAGAGATTAACTTATATTGCTTGCAAAGTTATTGATATATTTGCCAAAGATAGATCAATATGGCTGCGGCTAAAATCCAATTGAGGGTTGCAACGCCTAAGCAAACCCACGCTGAAGTCTTCATCGCTAACAAATAAACTGTTAATAAATACAACATATAAGGGATTAATGACCACAAGCCAAATAGTGCGGTTTTACGTAAAGCTAACGCTCCCTGCTCTTGAATCACTATGATGTGTGCAATTAATGCAAAAGTTGGAAATAAAGGAACCAAACCAGCAATATAAAACAGCTTACTTTTTGATAATAAAGCAATAATTAAAACTGCAAGCGCACCTAACGAGCACTTTATAAATAATGAAAACATTATGACCTCTTCATGTTATTCAATTATTGAACGTCATTATCGCTGAACAAGCAAAAATACTCAGCGATTTTATACCGCATCGAGTCACGTTAAGTTTACCTGAGGAACATGGGGCAATACAATTTTAAAACAATAAGTTATTTTTAATAACATTAAGTTAGCTTCTGTATATATTTAAATTATTTTCCTTTTGAATATAAAGTATACACTGTTTTTGCCGATATCTTTGATTAGTGCCTACGCCTGACTTCTGTACGACTGCCATAAGGTATTGCCAGATTGTTTATATCTATTTGGTCATCACTTTATATCTATCAAGTAGTTTATTTGTACATGCTCAAGCATGTTACCGACAGTATGTAAGGAAATAATCAATGATGTCTGCTATTGCAAAAAAAACTAAATTACCTAATTTCCGATTTTCGTTTTCAGGTCTTAAAACAACTACACTCATTTGGCTGTTATCAGGATTACTGATTGTATTATTGCTTTCTTCTTGTTGGTTATTTTTTAGCTATCTAAAAAACTACCAAATAACCGTCGATAAACTGGACAACATTTATCAAGAACAATCCGCATTAAATAAGACATGGCAATCTCTTTTACAAGCGAGAAATACTATAAATAGAGCAAGTTCAAGACATTTATTAGTTATTAATAAAATGCAAACAGCAAATACTGACGTTGATAGTTTAGTCAAACAATTTCATGAAAAAATTGAGGATACAGAACAGCAATGGCTAGAATTCGCCAGCTTATCACAAAATAAAAATGAGTTAATATTTAATGAGTTAGATAAAAGTTATACTGAACTAAGAACCGCGCTAATAGAGTTGTCCAGTTTTTTAGTACAAGGCAAAACGTATGATTTTTTGAATCAACCGACACAAAAGTTTCAAGATGCATTTGAACAAAACCTCAATTATTATCACCAAAATCTCAATCAAAGCTATCATGAAATATCCGTTGCGAGTGAACAGCTATACCGAAAAAGTATTATAGGTATCATTACGGTCATTGTGATTCTAACGCTAGTCACATTATTAATTCGCTTCATTCTTCAATATCTATTTATTCGTCCTCTAAACCAAGTCATTGACGGCATCGAAAAAGTCAGCCAAGGCATTCTTTACCACAATTTTGATCACACAGGCCTTGCTGAAATAAAGTTACTTAAATCACATGTTTCTAACATGCAAAAAAAACTGATCGATATTGTCAAGAATATCCATTCAAACGCGCATAGTATAAAAAACGAACTAAATGAAATTACACAAATGAATCAAGATCTTTCTATTAGAGCAGATCAGCAAGCAGCTGCAATAGTTGAAACTGCGGCAAGTATAGAAGAACTCGATTCCTCTTTTAAACTTAATAGCGCCCATACTCATGAATCATGCCAATTAATGGAGAAAACCAGCATAACGATTGACAAAAGCAATGAGCTTATTTCTGATGTAGTTGAAAATATGGATGATATCGTCGATTTTTCGAAAGAAATTAGCAAAATTACCTCTACAATTGATAATATTGCCTTTCAAACTAACTTACTGGCTTTAAATGCCGCTGTAGAAGCCGCGCGTGTAGGTGAACATGGTAAAGGCTTTGCCGTCGTCGCTAATGAAGTGCGCGAGCTTTCCATGAGCTGTAACCAAGCTTCTAAAGAGATTAAAACGCTGATCGATAATTCGAATGAAAAAATTCATCATTGCTTTCAACTTGCCGCGGATGCTAATGACAATATTGTTTCCATTGCGAAAAGTACATCCAATATTAATAATATGATCCAAAGTATTTCTCATGCATCCACTGAACAAACCCACGGCGTTGGACAAATTCATCTTGCCATTAATGAGCTGGACAATACAACCCAAGCTAATGCAACAATGACTAAGGAATTACAGAGTTCTCTACAATCTTTAAAAAAACAATCTGAATTACTAAAAGAAATTATGGATATATTTCACCTTGATGCGACTTCTAACACATTAGAAACACAGAATACTTGAACTCAAAATATTTAATTTTTTAACTGGGTAGTGGCTTATTAGTCACTACCTTCGTAATTTTCTTGCACATAGAAAGCATTTTTAATAAGTTATTTTTTGGCTTTATTCTGATATAACGATGTTGCTAATAAGAGATTAACCAAATATATAATGAGTTAACATGACAATAAAAATATCCGTTCTTGTTGATAATAATACCCTTATTGATAGCTATTTTTGTGGTGAACCCGGAGTTTGCTATCATATTGATGCTGATGGACATCAAATTCTTTTTGATACTGGCTATTCAGACATATTTATCGATAATGCACACACAATGGGCATAGACCTAGCAAATATCACTGACTTAGCCTTATCACATGGACATAATGACCATACTTGGGGGCTAAATCATTTAATACAACACTATGACCGTCGTAACAGCCTTTTCCCTAAAAAAATACGTCTGATCTATCATCCAGATGCCCTTCTTCCCAAACGTTTTGGTGATAAAGTTATCGGCGCTAATATTCCTAAAGCTGTATTAACGGCTTATTTTGAAAACCATGAAACCGTTAAGCCATTTTATCTGACTGATAATGTTATATTCTTAGGACAAATTCCCAGAACTAATACTTTTGAAGGAAAAGAACCTATTGGTACGACAGTTGATAATAACAATCAGCCTATTGATGATTATGTATGGGATGACAGTGCATTAGCGATTAAAACGTCTGAAGGCCTAATCGTTATTACAGGCTGCTCGCATGCAGGTATTTGTAATATCGTTGAATATGCGAAAAAAGTTACCAAAATGGATAAAATAGTCACTGTTATCGGTGGGTTCCATTTACAACAAGCTTCTGATGAAGTCTTAAACCAAACTGGTGACTATTTTAGCCAACTTGATGCTAAACAGATACATCCTTGTCATTGCACTGATTTAGCAGCTAAAATTCATCTTTCAAAATATACTAAAATTCAAGAGGTTGGTGTCGGGTTAGTATTAAACTATCCTTCATAATCACCCGCTGAGTGATGGTGCCTACTCTTCACCATCACTCGATAATTTTGTTGTATTCCTCAATAATAGCTATACTCTTGAGCCAAGATCACCATCGCTTTTTGCGCCAGAAATCATTCTCGTGAGTTCTTCACAACGAATAATTTTCCCGTCTGATAAATGAAAACAAGCGAACACTTCAAATTCACTCACCTCTCCATTTTTTTTCTCTGCATGTGCAATATGCTGAGTATGAACACAGTTCTGCCCTTCAGCAATAGATTTGATCGTGATAGTAATACTATTGGTGGCTTCTTTTAGTACTTTGAGATGAGCAACAAATTCATCATAATCTATTTGCTTACCATCAACAATTTGGATGTAATTCGGTGAAAAATATTGTTCAATAACCGCAACTGAGCCAATTTCTTTGCCAAGTACGCTTGTAAGAGCCTGTTGAACAAAATTCATATTATTCATATTTAATTTCCATCTATTTAAAAACATTATTCAATACATATTTTGTCATTGCACATTCTTTTCAAGTCTATTCTTCAAAAATGCCATGAAAAAATTAATTATAGGTAAAAAACGCGAACAAAAGCCAACAAATAGGATTTTATGGGCATATAACAATAGCACTGCTTTTTGTATTCAATACTATAAGCTTGACTATTTTAATCCTCTGATAAAAATAGAATTTATTAACCTTAATACATATGAGTCATCATATTAAATCCAATTGTTGTCGTATCATACCGTTGGTTATTAAGGCTACATGAATTTTTTAAGTGAATTCACTTATCAAGATAGCCTCTCAGAAGAATAAGCCTTTAGCCTAAAGCTATATACCTCTTTTTATTTCAACTATCTTATTATTAAAAAAATCTTATTCTCATTTTTAATTTCAAATAAAATCTACCATTTGTTTTATATTCATGTCGCCTTAAAATTCATTCTAATTATCGATTGGCTTTTAATTGCCATTTAAAATCAATCAATTAAATAAAACTAAATTTAATTGATGTTCATCACAATAAATAATAGCTGATTTATCCTCTGCATATTATTAATAATAAAATTTACATACCCCCCACAAACAGAGGAGACTATCATGAAAAGTTTCTTGCTTATACTTACTATTCTTTGTTCATCAGCTTTCGCAGCTTATGCCACTGAAACGGTAACATGGTGTCCGCCAAATCCAAGTATTGACCCTCTCACTGGCGAAGCAATTTGTATCAACTATACGCCAGGAATAGGTGGTATTGATTCCGGTGGTGAAGGACCATAACGCATTACTATCTTAACTTAATATTAAAACCCTCGACATGAGGGTTTTATCATCATTATTCATAAAGAAATCTTTGTAACCATCTGACTAGATGCTCAAAACTTCAATTAAACTAGCTAGATTTTTATTGATTAAATTAATGACCAAAACGAATTTTCCAACATACAAATAACGTCCATTAATAAAATTAATGATTATTCATCATTGTCCATAAAAACACCTTCAAACTCTGCCTAGACAACTTAACCATAATCATCACTGTCAAAGGTGGATATCCGCCTTAGATCATCATGCTCTCTTTTACATATAAAGAGAAGGCTCCCCATCTGGCCTTGTTTTAAACCGTCTATGTGCCCATAAATACTGTTCTGGCGCTTTCATGATTTCTTTTTCTAATACAGAGTTAATCGTTGCCGCATCACGTAATGTGTCATTAGTTGGATAATCAATCAGTTCCTTACCTAACACTAAATCATAATTCACACCATTTTTATTCCGTAGCAGTGTTACCGTAAGTGTTGGAGAATGAGACAGTTGCGCAAGTGTTGATGTGCCTTTTGAGGTTGAGGTATTTTGAACTGAGAAAAAGGGGACGAATACCGTTCCTTTTTTACCAAAATCTTGATCGGGTGCGAACCATATTGCTTTCCCACTTTTCAATTCTTGGACCATAAATTTTAAATTCTTACGATCAATCATCCCTTTGCCTGATCTGCATCGACCTTTAGTTTGAATATATTCCATCGCTTTATTGTTATGCGGCCGATACATAGCGTTCACAGGAAAACAGAGACCCATTATCCGCCCCCCCAGCTCCAGCGACATAAAGTGAACGCCAACTATAATGACACCTTTATTTTTCGCAATGGCTTCTTGGTAGTTATCAATTCCTTTTACCTGAAATAATTTTTTAACTCTTTTATCACTCCAAAACCATGCAATTCCCGTTTCAAATAATGCAATACCTAAAGATCGTAAGTTTTCATGAACGAGATCATTTATTTCTTTACTATTTTTATTTGGAAAACATAGCTCTAAGTTTCTTTTTATAATTGAAACTCTTCTTTTAATAAAATACTTCGAGTTTTCCCCCAGAAATGCACCAAGCCACAAAAGCCATTTGTAAGGTAATTGAACTAATAAAAACAATAGGATGATTCCCAACCATGTTATAATATATTTAGGATGGAGCAGTTTTAGGGAGAATAGATTTTTAGCGTACATATGTTTCTCTGTATTTTATCTTTACGGTATGCAATCAAAATTAGACATTAACAACTAATTTTAATTCAAAAAGATTATGACATGATTATTTATAAAAAACGATTATTTTGATTATATAAATAAAGATTATATTATCTCCTCTTGCAAAGGGAATGCATTTCTGTTTAAGTCATCAATAATTGACGCCAACTAAGAATAAAAAAGGCTGCACAATATGTGCAGCCTAATATATTGATGTAACCTATTATGATGATTGCTTATCTTTATTCTCTATCGCTATCATTTGTGGTTTTTCCTCTTCTGGCAATTCATATTCAATATTAATTGTGAGCAGCCCACTGGATAGGTCCGCTTTCTCTATTTGGACATTCTTACCGAGGTCAAACTGTAAGGTAAATTGTCCTTGAGATATACCTCGATGGATCCACTTTTCGTTATCTTCCTGAATTTTTTCTTCTTTTTTCCCTTCTACCAATAAGCGACCACCTTTTAATGAAACCGTTAAATCACTTTCTTGATATCCAGGAACACTCACCGTCAGCTCATAGCGGTTATCATCAACCTGTTTGAGGTTATAAGTTTGTATAGGCGATGAAATAGGCTTACTTCCTGTCAGTTGACTAAATAAACGGTCTATTTGGTCAAATCGATTGGAAAGTATATTATCAGAAAGTGTTGGAAATAATGAAAAAGGTCTAATGTTAGCCATAATTCCTCCTCCAATATTAATTAAACTTAAGGGTCTCTTACCTACCCATGATATAAATAGGAACTCATAATCGTTTTTCAAGTCCCCAAGACATAATTTTTATATTTCCTTTTAACCCCCTTGATTATCAATCAACTAATCAATTATCACCCAACGCTACGTATAATCAACTATGGGGATAAGCTATAAATTTTTCAAGGTGCTAACAACAGGAGACATATAAATGATACCAACAGCGCTAGTTTGCATGCGTCTAGTGATAATAATACCGACAGATTTCCTTGATGAAATCCCATGCTAGCCATTAAATTACGTTAAAATAACTTATATTTAAATAGCAGCATAATGGATAAGCAAATGAAAGAAGCCATCAAAAAGAGACCGACCCCATACACTCCTAAAACATGCCCTTTCTGTCATTTTTATGGAATACGCAAAAATAAAAATAACTGGTCATGTGACATGTGTGGGCGCGTGTGGACAAAAGATAATGACCCAAGGTTAAAGGAATAGCGAAGTGCATTTGCAAAGATGTAAACAAGAGAATATTGGGTTTTATCCACCCAGAATAACTTGCCTTAGTCAGCAATTTTTGATTATTACGTTTGCATGGTAATGAGTCGGCATTGAAGCGTTCAATAACAGAGTCTGAATAAAATTACTTAAAGCTACACGCCTCAAAATTCGAACTTCCCTCAATCAACGGTGCGGTCAGATTATTGGGAAAGATATCAAAGTGATATTGAATTTTATTCGTATACATTACCATGTGCTTTTTTATGAATTTCATCTTTCATTGCTTTCGTTATTTTTTGGTAAATTTCTAACGTTCCATCACTAGAAACGGTACCCATATAAATATCATCACCACTCTTCTGAATAACAACTGAAACTTTTACCGGTTCTATCTTACCAAGATCTTTTGGTTCTACTTTCCCATTGATTGTATAAGTCATGCTGGTGACTTCTTGCGTTAGCACACTGGATTTTGGGTCAAAACGCCATCTAGATTCCTGCTTTACCTCTTCGACATCATTCCCTGCTTGAATCAATAATGAGTCTATCGCAACTCCATCTGGAGCTAGTATCATAAGTTTAAGAATTTTTATTTCTGGAGTGTTATAAGCATCAAACCAATAGCCATATAAGTCACTCTCGGAGTATGGTTGAGGAAGTTTTTCAATTTTTTGTATTTTGTTATTAGTATCAGCAACACTGACACTAAATATACAAGGAAGTACAAATAGCAGAGCAATTGAAGAGAGAGCTTTTTTCATCATATTCACAAGTAATTTATGATTTATCAGTAATAAAGCAAAATACAGCTTCTAACGCTGTTCCACAACTTCAATTCAAGAGTGAGCATCGGAATATTAACTGAGTAGAAGTGCAGATTCTATTGATTATCCAATTTATAAGTGGTGATACCAATGACTTCACCAAAAGGAACTTTCATGACGACAAACTCGACAGTACCATAGTGTGTTTTAATGATTTTCTTTATACCCTTATTTTCGAAAGTGGCGCATAATTTTGTTAATTCCGTTAGTTGTGTCGTGTCAACACCCAGACTCGAAAGGTACTTAATTTCTTCAGGTATGCTACCGCAATCACTCTTTTTAGATTCACTCACATGATACCCATTTGTCACTGAAATCAGCTCGTTATCTTTAAATAACAGTATGGCATTCATAGTCCACGGAGTGAAAGGCGCTTTATCATTTGAAAAATACAAATCGATATCGCATGCCTTATATTCGCGCATACTTTTGCAATTTCTTAAATCGATATCTTCATTTTTATTGACGTCTTCAAAGCTTTGTTTCCACTTCAAGCCGAATGGCGCTTTAGTTTCATTATTTAGCTCCGCTGTATAACCATTAAAGCAAGCCATTGTTAATAAACCAGCTACAACTCCCTTTTTCATACATCACCATATTCATATTTAATTTAAGTACGTAAATACTAGGGTAATTGCAGATTTCAGACAATAAAAATCACCAAAATAACTGATAAAACAACTAAGCCAACGGTATTCGTTGTCATCTACTTCTTATCAATACTCAATACGAGAATTTGAATAACTTCATTTTGCGCATCCGATGCAAATATATCGCCAACATTTATTATCGGTGGTTTATTTTGATATATGACATCAAAAATAGAATATCTAGCACCTTCAAATTCACACAACTTATCTAAATCATATTCAATACAAAAACCATTATGGCTATCAGCATAATGCGCCCATAACAATTCATGAGTAAAAGTCTTACTCAAAGAGTAAATTCCAGACTTATCTTTAGTAGCAATTAAATCACTAAATGCTTCCTTTAATGAATCAAGTGAATTTAAAGAGGTTTGTTTTGTATTACCAAGCGCACTATTTAAAACATCTAATTGATCAAATACTTGATCTGTTAATACTAGACCTTCACATGGGTCGTTTAACTTATCATAATTAGGAGACCAAAAATAATCCTGTTCTAATGAAGATAAATCCCTTGAAAACACATCTTTATCTCCACCTCTATACTTGAATACTCTCATACTAGTTTCCCTTAGGACGATGTCATCAAGATATAAATTATCTGTAGATAATGTAGGCTATCTTTGATAACCACTTCAAATGTGACAATAAAAAACGGGAACTATTAAGCTCCCGTTATTAATCACACCACGTAATAAATTACATGTGTTTGATGATTGCGTCGCCGAATTCGCTACATTTCAGTAGTTTAGCGCCGTCCATCAGACGTTCGAAGTCATAAGTTACGGTCTTAGCTTCGATTGCGCCTTCCATACCTTTAACGATAAGGTCAGCGGCTTCAGTCCAGCCCATGTGACGTAGCATCATCTCAGCAGAAAGAATAATTGAACCTGGGTTCACTTTATCCTGACCTGCATATTTAGGTGCTGTTCCGTGTGTTGCTTCAAACAGCGCACATTCTGAACCAATGTTTGCACCTGGAGCGATACCAATACCACCAACTTGTGCCGCTAATGCGTCAGAAATATAGTCACCATTTAGGTTCATACATGCGATAACATCATACTCCGCTGGACGCAGCAGAATTTGTTGCAAGAAGGCATCGGCAATCACATCTTTAATGATGATATCTTTGCCATTTTTTGGATTCTTAATTTTAACCCAAGGGCCGCCATCAAGTAATTCACCGCCAAACTCTTCTAGAGCTAGTTGGTAACCCCAATCTTTAAAGGCACCTTCAGTAAACTTCATAATGTTGCCTTTATGCACTAGAGTAACTGAATCACGCCCATTATCGATCGCATATTCAATCGCCGCACGAACTAAACGTTTTGTCCCTTCTTCTGAGCAAGGCTTAATACCAATACCACAGTTTTCTGGGAAACGAATTTTGGTGACACCCATTTCATTTTTCAGGAAATTGATGACTTTATCTGCTTCTGCGCTACCCGCTTTCCATTCAATACCTGCATAGATATCTTCTGAGTTCTCACGGAAAATAACCATATCAGTCAGCTCAGGCTGTTTAACTGGGCTTGGTGTACCTTTATAGTAACGAACTGGACGTAGGCAGATGTAGAGGTCAAGCTGTTGACGTAGTGCAACGTTCAAAGAACGAATACCACCACCAACTGGGGTTGTCAGAGGGCCTTTAATCGAAACACGGTAATCACGGATTAAATCGAGAGTTTCTTGCGGTAACCAAACATCTTTACCATATAATTGAGTAGATTTTTCGCCGGTATAGATTTCCATCCAGGAAATTTTGCGCTCGCCGTTATAGGCTTTGTTAACTGCCGCATCAACCACTTTCAACATCGCTGGAGTTACATCAACACCAATACCATCACCTTCAATGTAGGGAATGATTGGGTTGTTTGGAACATTCAGTTTGCCTTTGGCATCAATGGTAATTTTAGCGCCTTCTGCCGGAACTACTACTTTGCTTTCCATTAACCTCTCCTTTCACTTGCGCATTTGCTTGTTAATTTTTTGTAAGAGACCCGTCAATACTACTTCAATCTTTCTCTAACGCCAATGGTTAGTCGTTCAAGGTTTTATGTGGATCGCATTAAACGTGTTTATCAATGATTGTTACATCCCTATAAAAAAGAAAGAATCGGATTAAAATCATAACATTACAAATCCCTTTGAATTATTGGCGATATCACATAAAAATTATGTCGTAGCAATAATTTATTAAACCAATAAAAAATTGGTGAAAAAAGAAACTATTAACAGGTCACTTTCAATCAATAGCATTGTTAAATTTTATTTAATTTATATATATAATATTTGTTAATGTATTTTTTATATTAACGTAATTTATTAAATATCACTGAGTCTATATGAATATATTTATTCGTTATGTTTATTTTTAAATAAAACGGATTTATCCAATCTTTTTAAGACAAAAGTGCCAATAGAAAATTCAGTCGCCTTTCTACCTGATAGGTATTTTTTACAGTATGTTTGACACATGTAAATCGAACGCATTTTCTATTTATCCCCCTCAAAATGATAGAGAAACAACGATATTTTGTGAGTACATTGCTCCGAAAATAGCAAATTACTGTAAACCGTTATTTATCGATTAACGGAAATAACATCGCATCAATCTACAGCTGCTGACAATGACGCTTTTTAAATAGATGGATTAAGTACCCACCGTTTTCTGCTCGTTAACTGTGGCTAATTTGGTAAATACCTAATAAAAATCCTACAAGGATAAGTGAAATGGCGTGTCCTCATGCGATTGATAATACTGAAATAAATACCATAGCGTTATTCTTTGCTTATTAACTTATCGTATCCTATTATGATTTTACTGCTTGAATTAGCCCTGTATTTTAGTTTTGCTTCGCTCACGCTTATCCCGGTGTCATTTTGTGTGAAAATCAACTAGACTAAAAAAATCAGTCAGTAGAATGCTGGTCTGAGTTTTATTAATACAATATTAATCGGTTAAAATGAGTTCCCATGCCCATAGCGAATCATAAAGCAAAGCCTCCAGCCAATAAAAAAAGTCAACGTAAGTTTGTTCGCAAACCAGCCTCTAATCATTCTCATGCATTCTCATCTAAACCTAAATCAGTCGTTGCACGCAAAGTCATCTTATTTAATAAGCCCTTTGATGTGCTCCCTCAATTTACCGATGAGCAAGGCCGAGATACCTTAAAAAAATATATTCCTATTACAGGCGTTTATGCGGCTGGTCGATTAGATCGTGACAGTGAAGGCCTCTTAATTTTGACCAATGATGGAAAATTGCAAGCGCACTTAACGCAGCCATACAAAAATACGCATAAAATTTATTATGCACAAGTCGAAGGCATTCCTGACGAAACCTCGCTAGAAAAGTTTCGTCGCGGTTTAGTGCTCAATGACGGACCAACTCGCCCCGCAGGTATCGAATTAGTCGATGAGCCAAGTTGGTTATGGCCAAGAATGCCCCCTATCCGTGAACGAAAACACATTCCAACAAGTTGGTTAAAAATCACGCTTAATGAGGGGCGAAATCGCCAAGTCAGGCGAATGACCGCAAATATTGGCTTCCCGACTTTACGATTGGTCCGTTACCAGATCGGTGAATATACACTGAATAATTTATTGCCAGGCGAATGGAAGGAGATCACTCTTGTTTAAACCTCACGTTACCGTTGCAACAATTGTCCATGTAAACGATAAATTTTTAGTTGTTGAAGAGCTAGTTAATGGTAAAGCGACATGGAATCAACCAGCCGGTCATTTAGAAGCGAATGAAACGCTACTCGCTGCTGCTGAACGCGAGCTGTTCGAAGAAACAGGGATCAAGGGACAACCTCAAAGGCTCATTAAAATTCATCAATGGATTGCGCCTGATGAGACACCATTTATACGTTTTCTCTTTTCTTTAGCGCTGACTGAACAGTGTGAAACTCAACCTCAAGATAGCGATATCTCTTGCTGTCACTGGGTTAGTGCGCAAGATATTCTTGAAAGTCAATGCTTACGCTCTCCACTTGTTGCTGAAAGTATTCGATGTTTCCTTGAAGGAACTAGCTATCCTCTTGATGTACTTGGTGCATTTGGTGATCACTATCGATAATCAATGCTCCACCATAATAACAGCCTATAGATGGCTGATTAAAGATGCATCCCAGCTATGTTGTCATGGCAATGGCGTGCCTCAATACGGTGAAGATGTAATCTGTTACGAGCGATAAGAATATTCCCCCGGCTAACGCTGGCGTAACAAGGGGACAACATGGTAAAGTATGGGGCTTAATTTTTCCGCAGTGAGAGTATTACATGTCAGATAACAGCCAAAAAAAAGTCATCGTCGGTATGTCCGGTGGTGTTGACTCATCCGTTTCAGCTTATTTGCTCCAGCAGCAAGGGTATCAGGTTGTTGGTCTGTTCATGAAAAACTGGGAAGAAGATGACGATGAGGAGTATTGCTCCGCAGCGACCGACTTGGCTGATGCGCAGTCCGTTTGTGATAAATTAGGTATTGAACTTCATACCATCAATTTCGCAGCAGAATATTGGGATAATGTTTTTGAACATTTCCTGTCTGAATACAAAGCTGGACGCACACCAAATCCAGATATTCTATGCAACAAAGAAATTAAGTTTAAAGCATTTCTTGAATTTGCAGCAGAAGATCTCGGTGCAGATTATATTGCAACTGGTCATTATGTCCGCCGTCGTGATGTTGATGGTAAAAGCCAATTACTTCGCGGCTTGGATAGTAATAAAGATCAAAGTTATTTTCTTTATACACTCAGCTATGAACAAATCAGTAAAAGTCTGTTCCCTGTTGGCGAATTAGAAAAACCTGAAGTTCGCCGTATCGCTGAAGAAATTGGATTGGTCACCGCAAAGAAAAAAGATTCAACCGGTATTTGTTTTATTGGTGAGCGAAAATTCCGCGATTTCCTTGGTCGTTATTTACCTGCACAGCCAGGTCCTATTGTTACTGTTGAAGGTGAAACCATCGGCGAGCATGAAGGATTGATGTACCACACGCTCGGTCAGCGTAAAGGACTTGGTATTGGTGGGACAAAAGAAGGTTCAGATGAACCTTGGTATGTCGTCGATAAAGATGTTGAAAATAATCAGCTGATTGTTGCGCAAGGCCATGAGCACCCAAGACTAATGTCTACAGGACTGATCGCACAACAATTAGACTGGGTTGATAGAGAGCCATTAACACAAACACTACGCTGTGTTGTTAAAACGCGCTATCGCCAAGCAGACATCCCTTGCACTGTTACCCCGCTCAATGAAGGTAAAGTTGAAGTCACTTTCGACTATCCAGTGGCGGCGGTTACCCCAGGTCAGTCTGCTGTGTTTTACCTTGATGAGGTATGCTTAGGTGGCGGTATTATTGAATCCCGTATTCAGGAGTAATTGTGGCTAAAAATTATCGCGATATTACACTTGCGCTCGCGGGCATTTGCCAAGCAAGTCACATGGTACAGAAACTTGCTCAAGAAGGTATTTGTAATGACCATGACCTTGAAGTCATGGTCAACAGTTTAACTAACATGAATCCGTCTTCAACGATTGATGTTTATGGTAACGACCCTGCGAATCTAAAAGTCGGACTAGGTGCGATGCTCAGCATGTTATCAGGCGGTAATAGCGGTAGTGGTTTATCTGCCGAAATGACCCGCTATATGTTAAGTATCATGGTGCTAGAACGACGTCTCAATAAAGATCAACAGGCCATGAACCAACTTGGACAACGTATTGAACAATTCGAGCGCCAAGCGGATTACTTTGAACCGATGTCTGAAGGTGTGTTTAATGCATTAGCCGGAATTTATGTGGATGTGATCAGTCCACTCGGTCCACGTATACAAGTTACAGGTTCCCCTGAAATTTTAAAAAATTCACTCGTGCAAGCCAAAGTCAGAACGCTCTTGCTGTGTGGTATTCGAAGTGCTGTATTATGGCAGCAAGTTGGGGGAAGCCGTCTGCAATTAATGTTTTCCCGAAGCCGTCTGAGTCATCAGGCGAAAGAAATTTTGTCTCACCTTTAAATCTGGAGTTGCTACCAATGGAATTATCCTCACTGACCGCTGTATCCCCGATTGACGGCCGTTACGGTGATAAAGTCAGCGCACTACGCACTATTTTTAGTGAGTTCGGCTTACTGAAATTTCGCGTTCAGGTTGAAGTTCGCTGGCTACAAAAACTGGCGGCAACCGCCCAAATCAAAGAAGTTCCATCATTTGATGCTGACGCAAACGCTTACCTAGATGAAATAGTCGCGAACTTCTGCGAAAAAGACGCAATGCGTATTAAGGAAATAGAGCGTACCACCAACCATGACGTTAAAGCGGTTGAATACTTTCTAAAAGAGAAAGTGGCACAAGTCCCCGCCTTGCACGCCGTTTCTGAGTTTATCCATTTCGCTTGTACCTCTGAAGATATCAATAACCTTTCGCATGCATTAATGCTAAAAACAGCCAGAGAAGAGGTGTTACTGCCTCAATGGCGTCAAATTATTGATAAAGTGAAAGCAATGGCGCATGAATATCGTCATCTCCCTCTGCTTTCACGTACTCACGGCCAGCCGGCGACACCTTCTACCATTGGTAAAGAGTTTGCCAATGTTGCTTATCGTATGGAGCGTCAATATCGCCAGTTAGAGCAAGTGGAAATTTTAGGTAAGATCAATGGTGCTGTAGGTAACTACAACGCACACATTGCGGCTTATCCTGAAGTTAACTGGCATGAATTTAGTGAGACTTTTGTGACCTCTTTAGGGATCACATGGAACCCATTCACCACACAAATTGAGCCTCATGATTACATCGCTGAACTATTCGATTGCGTCGCTCGTTTTAATACTATCGTATTAGACTTTGATCGTGATATTTGGGGTTACATTGCGCTCAATCACTTCAAGCAAAAGACAATCGCTGGTGAAATCGGTTCTTCAACCATGCCACATAAAGTCAATCCAATTGATTTTGAAAACTCAGAAGGTAATTTAGGTTTGGCGAATGCCGTACTTAACCACCTTGCTGGTAAATTGCCTGTTTCGCGTTGGCAGCGTGACCTAACGGATTCTACGGTGTTGCGTAACCTTGGCGTCGGTCTTGGCTACGCTTTAATTGCCTACCAATCGACTCTTAAAGGCTTGAATAAGCTAGAAGTTAATGAGCAGCATCTGCTCGATGAGTTAGATCAAAACTGGGAAGTTCTGGCTGAGCCAATTCAAACCGTTATGCGCCGTTATGGTATTGAAAAACCATATGAAAAGCTAAAAGAGCTAACACGCGGTAAGCGAGTCACTGCGGAAGGCATGAAACAGTTTATTGATGGATTAGACCTCCCTGAAGAAGAAAAGACGCGCTTGAAAGCAATGACACCTGCCAATTACATCGGTTACGCTGTCACTTTTATTGATGAGTTAAAATAGCGTTTTATTTCAATAAGTCTTAGTGGAATCAAGTAGGCGAAGAATTCTTCGCTTACTTTTCTCTTTTTTTGACATATCTCTGTTTTGTTTGCCTTTGGTTTACTTAATCTCTTGTTGTAAAGCACATATCTTTTTACCATATCCCCTCTAGTGCGACTATTATGGCGATAACTATCGTCAAGTAACCTGTAATTCTTCTTTAATATGAGGTTTTAGATGCGAATTCTTATCGTTGAAGACAATGCTCTTCTTCGTCACCACTTAACTGTACAACTTAAAGAACTGGGTCATCAAGTTGATGCAGCTGAAGACGCTAAAGAAGCTGACTATTTTCTACATGAAAGCCGCCCAGATATTGCAATGGTTGACCTCGGCTTACCCGATGAAGATGGTTTATCCATGATTAAACGCTGGCGTAGCACACAAATCAATATCCCTGTTTTAGTGCTGACAGCGCGTGAAAGCTGGCAAGAGAAAGTACAAGCATTAAACAGTGGTGCAGATGACTATGTCACCAAGCCTTTTCACCTTGAAGAGCTAGTCGCTAGGATGCAAGCATTGATGCGGAGAAACAGTGGACTTGCCTCTCAAATTTTAGAGTTAGATGGCTTTGTCATTGATTTATCAAGAAAAGAATTTATGGTAAATGGTGAGTCCGTTAAATTAACTGCTTTTGAATACACCATTATTGAAACCTTGCTCCGCAATAACGGCAAAGTGGTCAGTAAGGATTCCTTAATGCGTCAGCTGTACCCTGACGCGGAGCTGCGTGAGAGTCACACTATTGATGTATTAATGGGGCGGTTACGGAAGAAAATACAACAATTCCACGCAAAAGATGTGATAGTGACAGTCCGTGGACAAGGCTATCGCTTTGATGTGAATGGCTAATATGCGTTCAAAAAAATTTAAACTTAAACCTTTATCGCTGAGAGCACGTTTTTTATGTGCCACCTCAGCGGTTATCCTCGCGCTTACGCTTTCTTACGGTATCGTTGCGATATTAGGCTATCTGATTAGCTTTGATAAAACCACATACACCTTACTTCGTAGCCAAAGTAATCTTATTTATAGCCTAGTTCAGTGGCAAAATAACAAAATTGATATTCGTGTACCGCCAAATTTCACACTGAATAATCCAACACTTATCATCATTTATAATGAAAATGGACAAGTACTTTGGCGACAACGTGAAGTGCCTAATGTCGAAAATCTTATTCGTCGTGATTGGCTAAAAAAAGAAGGCCTGTACGAAATTGATACCGATATTGGTGAAACACGCCAGCTGTTACAAAATAATCCGGAATTTAACAGCAAGTTAGATGATATGAACCACAACGATGAGCCATTAACGCATTCCGTTTCAGTAAACCAATATGGCGCAACAGAAAATCTCCCTCCCCTTACTATTGTTGTGGTTGATACGTTACCCCAAGACTTACAAAAAACAGGCTTAGTTTGGGAGTGGTTTGGTTATGTGCTGCTGGCTAACTTAATTTTAGTGATTCCACTACTTTGGCTGGCTGCATATTGGAGTTTACGTCCAATAAAATCTTTAGTATCACAAATTAGTAGCCTCGAAAAAGGCGAACGTGAAATGTTGGATGAAAACCCACCAAATGAATTACGTGGCTTAGTTCGCAATTTAAATAACTTGCTGACTAATGAACGCAAACGTTATAGCAAATATCGCACTACCCTTTCTGATTTAACACATAGCTTAAAAACGCCTTTGGCCGTTTTGCAATCGACTTTGCGTTCACTGCGAACAGGGAAGCAAATGACCATTGAGCAAGCAGAGCCTATCATGTTAGAACAGATTGGTCGTATCTCTCAACAGGTTGGTTACTATTTACACCGTGCTTCTACTCAAGGCGATAATAACCTGATGTTACGCGAAATCACCTCAGTCCCCTCTGTGTTAGATAGCCTTGCAAGTGCTTTACATAAAGTCTATCAAAATAAAGGCGTGTCGATTACAGTCGATATTTCTCCTGAAATCACCTGGTTAGGCCAACCGAATGACTTTATGGAAGTCATGGGTAATATTATGGAGAATGCGTGTAAATATTGCCTTGAATTTGTCGAGGTGACAGCAGCTGTTGGGCAAGATAGTTTAGTGATTACTGTTGATGATGATGGGCCTGGCGTGCCAGAAAGCCAGCGTAATATCATTTTCGTCCGTGGACAACGCGTAGATACGTTACGCCCAGGTCAAGGCCTTGGATTATCCATTGCCCTTGAAATTATTGACCAATATGACGGTAATATCACGATCAGTGATAGCCCACTTGGCGGCGCCAGAGTACAAGTGACTTTCCGTCGACAGAGTGTCAATGAAGATAGTTAATCTGTGATCATCGTGTCTGTTTACCATCTGCCGTAGTGGCAAATTCAGGTATACTATCAACAGATATGTTAACCTAGGACAATAAGATGGATTATAAACTGAATCTTGACTGGCAGAGTTTTCTCGATAGTCATTGGCAGAAACGCCCTTTACTCATCAAAAACGGTTTTACACGTTTTATTGATCCTATCTCGCCTGACGAACTCGCGGGACTAGCGATGGAAGATGAAGTTGATAGCCGCCTTGTCAGCCACAATGAGGGCATATGGCAAGTGGCTCATGGTCCTTTTGAAAGCTATGAGCATTTAGGCGAAGAAAACTGGTCTATTTTAGTGCAGGCAGTAGACCATTGGCATCACCCAAGTGCAGCTTTGATGAAGCCTTTTAGAGTCTTGTCTGATTGGCGAATGGATGACCTCATGATCTCCTATTCTGTGCCGGGGGGTGGTGTTGGGCCTCATTTGGACCAATATGATGTCTTCATTATCCAAGGTGAAGGCCGTAGACGTTGGCGTGTTGGTGAAAAAGTGCCGATGAAACAGCATTGCCCGCACCCTGACCTTCTTCAGGTTCAACCATTCGATGCGATTATCGATGAAGAAATGGAGCCGGGTGATATTCTGTATATTCCACCTGGATTTCCCCATGAAGGTTATGCGATTGAACCATCATTAAACTACTCTGTTGGTTTCCGAGCGCCGAATACACGTGAACTCATGAGTAGCTTTGCAGATTATCTGATCTCAAATGACTTAGGAAGTTATCGTTACAGTGACCCAGACTTGTCATTTAGAGATAACCCTGCCGAGATTTTACAAGGCGAGCAGATTAAGTTACGGGAAATGATGGAATCTATGCTGCATGAACCAGACGTTTTCCGTAAATGGCTGGGTGAATTCATTTCTCAGTCACGTCATGAACTGGATCTTGCACCACCGGAACCACCTTATGAGCAAGACGAAATCTATGACCTTCTCAAAACTCAGCAAGAGACCTTATATAAACTCAATGGGTTGAGAGCACTACGAGTTGGCGACCAGTTTTTTGTCAATGGCGAATGCCTAGAAACAACTTGCTATGAAGCTGCTGATAGCCTATGCCGTTACGATTCCGTTAACGTTCAGCAACTCGGTGATGCTATTGATGATGTGAATTTTATTGCGTTAATCACAGCACTAATCAATAGCGGTTATTGGTATTTCGATGATTAATTAAATATTTCTATCATACCGTACCTTATGTTCTCCATAAGGTACGGTAACAATGCTATTTACTGCTCGTTTTTTGCTCTTTGCGCAGTCAATTCAGCGATACGCATAATCACTTCTACCGCTTTCTCCATGCCTTCTAATGTAATAAATTCATGTTTACTATGGAAATTATAGCCACCCGTGAAAATATTCGGGCAAGGCAGTCCTCGATAAGATAATTGAGCACCATCAGTACCGCCACGAATAGGTTGAATAATGGGTTCAATACCACAATCCTTCATAGCTTGATGAGCAATTTCAATAACATGTGGGTGTTTCATCACTTCTTTATGCATGTTGTAATAACTATCATCGATCGTCAGCTCAATATAACAGCTGGGATGTAGACCTTGCCCTACTTTCTCTGCAATACGAATGATATTTTTCTTACGTGCCTCAAAGCCCTGACTATCAAAATCACGAATAAGGTAATTCATTTCTGCTTTTTCAACAGAGCCTTTCATTGAGTTTAGGTGATAAAAACCCTCATAACCTTCCGTATTTTCAGGTGTTTCTTCTTTTGGTAATTCAGCATGGATACGATTTGCTAATGCTAAAGCATTCACCATCACCCCTTTAGCTGTTCCCGGATGAACGTTATTTCCTACGATTTTTATAGCGACATTAGCGGCATTAAAATTTTCATATTCGAGTTCACCGACAGCACCACCATCCACCGTATAAGCCCAACGAGCATCAAAAACTTTTAAATCAATATGTTGTGCCCCTCGGCCAATTTCCTCATCAGGCGTAAAAGCAAGACAAATTTTACCATGTGGAATTTTATTCTCTTTAAGACGAACTAAAGCCGTAATGATCTCTGCAATACCCGCTTTATCATCAGCGCCCAGTAATGTCTTGCCATCGGTCATGATCAGCGTTTTACCAATCATTTCATGTAAGACCGGAAACATTACGGGCGATAACACTTCGTCACCAATCCCTAGAGCAATATCACCACCACGATAATTTTCCAAAACTTGTGGAGCCACATTTTTACCTGAAAAATCAGGTGACGTGTCTAAATGTGAAATAAAGCCGATGGTGGGAACTTCCCAATCAACATTGGCGGATAAGCAAGCCGTTACACACCCATACTCAGAAAGCGCGACGTCTTCAAAGCCCAACATTTTTAATTCATTGACGAGAGCACGAGCAAATTTTAATTGCCCTGTGCTACTAGGTACTGTTTTTGCGTTGAGTTTTGATTGTGTGTCAAAAGCGGTATACTCAAAAAACCGCTCTAAAAGTTTATCCATGCTTTATTCCCCCCTAATATTTATTGCCTTATTATGGGGATGAACGTATCAACAATTCTTGTTTCAAATCACTTTTGCGGTTAATCACAAATCGTTTTAGACAAAAACATCGTAGAGATGATAATAAAATAGCCTTATTGAATAATTTTTATAAACCTATTTTTCTCGTTATTCTCTATTGGTGACGATAAATAGGTAAATTTGTCATTATTATTTCAATTCAAATTTCATTTTAATCTATTTAAAATAACGAAATAACTAATACCTTATACGTTGAAACAGTTAACGTTTTATATTAATTTACAGACGATTATTTCGGACGTGAATGTGCCCCAATAGCTTCTCCTTTCGACTGTTCATTTAATGTCGATGTTGCAGCCAATATCTCTGTTGATGTCTCTAATAATGGCATGACCAACTCTGCAAATCGATGAGCTTCTTCTAAGTGTGGATAACCCGATAAAATAAATTTGGTGATACCGATAGCTTGGTATTCCTTTATGCGTGAGACAATTTGTTGTGGATCCCCTACCAGTGCCGTTCCTGCCCCAACACGCACTAAACCAATCCCCGCCCATAAATTAGGCGCTATAAATAAATTCTCTCTTGAACCTTTATGCAGGGCCTGCATACGAGCCTGCCCCTTCGAGTCCATCCGTGCAAAGGTCGCTTGTGCCTGTGCAATGGTATCATCATCAAGATGAGCAATCAGTTTGTTGGCTTCATCGATAGCTTCTTGTTCAGTCTCTCGCACAATGACATGTAGGCGAATACCAAACTCCAGACAATGACCTTTATCGGCTGCGTGTTGCTTAACCTGATTAATTTTTTCAGCGACCTCTGCCAATGGTTCACCCCATGTTAAGTATGTATCAACATATTCTGCGGCAATTTCCATTGCTTCAGCCGATGAGCCTCCTAAATATAGCGCGGGTCCTGAAGGTTGTAGCGGCGGATACAGTAGATGGGCATTTTCAACTTGAATATAGTCACCTTGATAATTAACTTGTTGGCCATTCATTAGCGGTTTATAAACTTCAAGGAACTCTTTCGTCATATGATATCTTTCTTGATGATCGAAAAAGAGGCCATCACCTTTATTTTCTATCGGATCCCCGCTTGTCACCACATTTATCAGCACCCTTCCACCAGAAAGCCTATCCAGTGTTGCTGCCATACGCGCCGCAAGACTTGGTGGTTGTAAGCCAGGCCTAACCGCGACTAAAAATCGTAATTTTTGTGTCACTGACACCAGTGCTGCCGCGGTTACCCATGGATCCTCACATGCCTTTCCTGTGGGAACGAGCACACCATGAAAACCAATATTATCTACCGCTATCGCGAGCTGTTGTAAATACGCTAGAGTGACCGCACGTCCCCCTTTTGACGTTCCTAAGTAGCGTCCATCTCCCTGCGTCGGTAAAAACCAAAATAGTTGTTGTTTTTGCGGTATTGCCATTTTTAAATATGCCTTATTCTTGTTACCATTAAAATGTTTTTAGCTATCTTGCTGATTAATGTTTATCAACCCATTAGCTCACATTGAAAATATAATAATTATCGATTAAGAAACGCTTCCCTACATCTACATTATATTGACAAGGAGCTCTATAAAAATAAATTTCATTTTAATTCATCTATTAATAAAAAATATCAGGGTACTATTTCAAGCCCTATTAATTTTTATCTTTTATTAAAATAAAAACTTACTTCATTATAATGACAGCGGTGTTAGTCATATTTTCAATCAAGCCACAATAAAACTTTGTTGGATGAAAAATGCATTGATTTTAAAGAGTCGCCACTCAAAAAGACATTGAACATATTAATCATTCATTCCCATTAATTATTTGACACTTAATAGGTGTTATTTAATTAATTTGAACATTAAATATTTATACTAACAGTAACCACAGCTGTACTATAATTACATACTTGCCATCCACATTAACGGATAATGACTTTATTTATTACCTGTATAGACTCTACATTGACTCACAACAACTCCTAAACAGCTTTAATCAGTTGAAAATAAAGAGAATAATGATGAAAAAAACATTTTTAGTGTATGGTGTTAGTAAAGGATTAGGAAAAGCACTCATAGAGGGTATTCCTACGGCTCAAGATACTATTTATGGGGTTTCTCGTTCAATTCCTCAATTCATTGGCGATAACTTCCATTGGATTCAAACTGATTTAGCAGATAACCATTCAGCGCAAACTGTCAAAACCATTCTTCAAGATACGCCCATTGATTGTCTCATCTTTAACGTCGGTATTTGGGAAAAACATGCTTTTACTGATGAATATCTGTTTGAAAAAACAGAAGACACTGAAATAGTCAATATGATTCAGACCAATATTAGTGCCTGTATCTTGCACCTTAAAGCAATGTTGCCAAACCTACGTCTTGGAAAAAAGAGTAAAATCATTTTAATTGGTTCAACTTGGGGTTTGGATAACCATAATGGTCATGAAGTGACTTTCTCTGCTTCAAAATACGCATTACGCGGTATTGTTCAATCGTTAAGGGAAACACTACGCCAAGATAAAATCGCTATCTCAGTTATAAACCTCGGTTATTTAGCAACTGAATATGATTTATCAACGCCTATCGAAGATGTTATTTCACGAACTGAAGGAGCACTGATCCCATTACAAGACGTATTAAATGCGGTGAAGTTTATCTTAAGTACTAGTGATGCGACCTGTGTAAAAGAAATTACCATGCCAGCTATGTTAGATGAGAACGTCTAATATAAATTCATAAGCATGATGATGTGAGGGGGAGAAGCATCCCTCACATACAGGGGTTTATCATTGACTTTCGCGAGTCGAACTCAATTCACTCATAAGCTGATTGACGTAATCCACCACCACTTGGCTAGCAAGACCATAATGCTTCTCTTCAAATTCACTTTCAACTTGACTCGGCTCTAGATTAAGCTCAACGGTATGTGCCCCATTTAACCTCGCTTCATGCACAAAACCCGCAGCGGGGTAAACATGTCCAGAAGTGCCAATTGCAATAAAAATTGTCGCTTCTTCAAGCGATTGGTAGATTTGGTCCATACCAAAAGGCATCTCACCAAACCAGACGATATGGGGTCTTAGTGGTTGAGGAAATTGGCAACAATGGCAGCGTTCTTCCACGCTGAGATCCCCTTTCCATTCCACGACTTGATTTGACCAACTACAACGTACCTTCAATAATTCACCATGCATATGCACAATACGTTTGCTGCCCGCACGTTCATGTAAATTATCAATATTTTGAGTAACGAGCAGAAAGTTATCGCCTAGCAACGCTTCTAACTGTGCTAATGCAAAATGTGCAGGGTTTGGTTTAATATTTTCTTGTTGCAGCTGACGGCGACGCTCATTATAAAAACGTTGTACTAATTTAGGGTCTCGCGCAAATCCTTCAGGGGTTGCAACATCTTCAACACGATGTTCTTCCCATAATCCATCGGAGGAACGAAACGTTTTAATGCCTGATTCGGCTGAAATTCCGGCTCCTGTTAATACGACTACTTTCACATTTTTCATATTGGTTATTCTATTTTCACTGTAAAAAAAACGTTTGCGATCTCGTTGACGACGTAACATTTTAATTTTTTTAAGTTTCTTTAGCCTATGACGAAAACGCAACATCGATATACTTCCTTCTTCCATGTCTTTATAGCACAGATGCCATACAGTACCTTGAATAACAAGGTTGATGACTCAAACCTAAATCGAATGTAAGTATAACGCAATAGATAACAACAGAAAGTGTGAGGATGAATGTTTAGCGACAATTTTAATTAAGGATTATGAAAACACGCTCTTTTACAAAATAGTGTATTTTCATCGACCATCAAATATCGAAGTCTTGAGTGAGACGAGCTAAAATAGCCTCACTTTACGCACGTCTTAATTATTTCATCACAGATAAAAGGTTAGCATGGAAAAATTATTTGAAAAAACGATGTATGCTTCACGTTGGTTACTCGCACCTGTCTATTTTGGGCTATCACTGACCTTATTAGCGTTAACCATTAAGTTTTTCCAAGAGCTGTGGCACGTTATCCCCAATATATTTTCTATTCCTGAACCTGATTTAATTCTGATCTTATTATCTTTAATTGATATGGCATTAGTCGGCGGTTTGCTCGTGATGGTGATGTTTTCAGGATACGAAAATTTTGTATCTCAACTTAATATCTCTGACAGCAGCGAAAAATTGAACTGGCTAGGTAAAATGGATGCCACCTCGCTAAAAAATAAGGTCGCAGCCTCAATCGTCGCAATCTCTTCGATTCATTTATTAAAAGTGTTTATGGACTCAAAAAATATACCTGATAATAAGTTAATGTGGTATGTCATCATCCATCTAACCTTTGTTCTTTCTGCATTTGTCATGGGTTACCTTGACCAATCGATCATGAAAAAAAGCAAATAGCCCTCTTGATTAAAGGAAGAGTCAATGCTCTTCCTTTAAAACACATTTTACGACATGAAAAATCATTCTTGTTGAGGAATAATAATCTTCAATTTATAGATAAATGAGCATAACAATGAGCAAACATTTTGTTGGGCAATATGAGGCAGAAATTAAGTTCAAATTACCTCACCACCAGCAATTTTTACACGCTATCAAGGCTAATGGCGCCGACCTTTTTACTGCCGACAATACGGAAACTGACTACTTTTTTGATACCCCAGATCAGCAACTAGCGCAACAGGGTATAAGTATGTCAGTACGAGAAATGCACCCTTCAGGAATTAAACTGTGGATAGTGAAAGGGCCTGAAGCCTCTGAATGTAAAGCGATTGATATTGAGGATTGTACTCACGTCAAAAAGATGCTCACCACCTTAGGATACCAGTGTTATTTTACTGCCAGTAAAGTGCGTAGTATCTATTTTCTTGGTGATGCTCACATTACCATTGATTATTTGGTCGATATTGGGTGGTTCGCGGAATTTGCGATTATGGCTAACGAATCTCATCTGCTTCCCCAATTAACCCAGCAGATGCTGCGACTCGCTCAGCAATACGGTTTGAATGAAACAATGATTGAACGACGCAGCTATAAAGAGATCCAACTTGCACAGAGCAATATCACTCGCTAAGCATCGCTGGGGCGCTATTCCCCCAGCGAATTACGCTTTATTGACCACTCAAAATACGTGCGGGGTCTAATTTGCTAGCTCTACGCGCTGGATACCAACTAGCGACTAGGCTTAATACTACCGTCGTCAACAACACATACACCACATCTAACAAATGCAGTTGAGAAGGCAGGAAATCGATAAAATACACATCACCTGATAAAATAGGATGGCCAATCACATATTCAAGACCTTTGATGATGGTGGTTAGATTTAAGGAAATCACCACACCCAGTACCGCACCAATACATGAGCCCACTAATCCACTTAACAGACCGTACCACAAAAATATCGCTCTAATTTGCCTGTCTTTAGCGCCCAGTGTACGTAATACCGCAATATCACTGCTCTTGTCCTTCACTGCCATGACCAGTGTTGAAACGATATTGAAACATGCAACGCCGATGACAAGGATCATGGCTAAATACATAATACCGCGCACCATTTGAATATCGTTGTACATGTAACCATAATCGCCAATCCAGCTCTTCACGACGACATGATGCATTGTCTTCAACCCTGCATCATAAACAATTTTATCGGCATTAAACGGATCATCTGCTTTAATTTCAAATCCTGTAATACCCTCGCCATAATCTAAATACGCTTGGGCATCGGCCAGCGGAATCAAGGCCAGTTGATGGTCCAGCAAACCGCTTAAACGAAAAATACCGGCAACCTGAACACGGATCCGTTTAGGCTGTTGTATTTTTAAACTCGCATCCGTATTGGGGATCATAATAGTGACCCAATCGCCTACTGCGACATTCAATGCATTCGCCACGCCTTGCCCCAAAATAATCGATTGTTCCCCAGCCTTAAAATTTTTCCAAGCATCGTCGAGAACAAAATTCGGCAGTTCACTCACCTCAGACTCTGTTTCTGGTGAAACCCCCATTATTTGTATCGCTTTGAGATTAGCTCCTCGCTCTAACAAGCCTGTAAAACCAACATAAGGACTAACGGCTTTAACGCCCGGCGTATTGCGGATCACATTATTTGCATACTGCCAATCTTGATAAGGCGCCTTAACTGCGTAAATTTGCCCATGGGGAACAACTGACAACACACGATTTTTCAATTCACGTTCAAAACCATTCATGGCGCTCAAACCAATAATCAGTACTGCCACACCAAGCACAATACCGAGTGTTGAGACAATAGACACCAGTGATACCATGCCCGTACGACGGCGACCTCGGCTAAAGCGTAGCGCAGTGAGTAAAGTCAGTGGTAATCCAGACATTACACTGCCCCCAGAGTAACATCTTGTTGTAGATGACCATCACGCATTTCTAGCTGGCGAGATAAGCGATGGGCTAATTTCATATCATGGGTCACGACTAGAAATGCCGTACCTTGTGTGCTATTCAATTCACCTAATAATTCAAAAATGGCATCTGCATTACGCAAATCAAGGTTACCTGTTGGTTCATCCGCCAGTACCAGTGCTGGTTGATTCACCAATGCTCTGGCAATCGCCACACGCTGACGTTCGCCTCCTGAAAGCTCAGAAGGACGATGCCCTGAGCGATGAGCTAGCCCGACGGCCTCCAGCATATGAGTTGCACGCTCGAAAGCTTCGGCTTTTTTGATGCCACCAATCAATAGTGGCATCGCTACATTTTCTAATGCCGTAAAATCAGGTAACAAATGATGAAACTGGTAGATAAATCCTAAGTCTTTATTGCGAATAGCCGCTCGTTGATCAGAAGAAAGTCGATTAATATGCTGACCGCGGAAAATCACCTCACCTTCTGACGGTGTATCTAGACCCCCTAATAGATGCAGTAGTGTGCTTTTACCGGAACCTGAGCTACCAACAATGGCCATCATTTCGCCTTCATTCATCGAAAAACAGACATCTTTTAATACTTGTGTTGATAGTGTCCCTTCTTGATAGATTTTACTTAAATGCTCACAGACAAGAAGTGGTTGTTTATTCATAACGTAACGCCTCAGCAGGTTGCACAGCCGCCGCACGCCAAGAAGGATAAAGCGTCGCAAGCAGCGAAATCAGCATTGCGGATATCGCAATAATTAAAATACCAGAAAAATCAAGCACGATAGGTAATTGAACGCCTTTTGGTAACATACCAAATAAAGGCATTAAAATATTCAATTGACTCGAAAGTAGCATACCCAGTAGTGTGCCTATCAGGGTTCCCACAATTCCTGCACCTGCCCCTTGGATCATAAAAATGGCCAAAATACGGCCACGCTTCAGACCTAAGGTTTTTAAAATGGCGACTTCCGCTTGTTTTTCCATCACCAGTAATGACAGTGATGTAATAATATTAAAGGCCGCAACTGCAATAATCAGGCTTAGTAACAAGCCCATCATGTTTTTTTCCATTCTAACGGCTTGGAAAAACTCACCTTTACGTTCTCGCCAGTCAGTCCATACCAATCCTTCGGGTAAACTTTGCTGACTCAATGTGTCGACTTTTAATGGTTCATCGAGAAATAATCGCCAGCCAGTAATATGCCCTGACGGGTAACGCATCATTCTTGCCGCATCATCTTGTGCCACAATCAGTTCGCTCGCATCCGCTTCCCCATTGGTTTGAAATATCCCAGCCACCGTAAATAGACGCTGGCTGGGAATACGTCCCATTGGCGTCAATTGGCTCACACCCGGTATAATTAAACGAACTTCATCACCCCGTTTTAGACCTAAATTTTCAGCTAACTTTTGGCCTAAAAACACGCGGTACTGCCCCGCGACCAATTCTGAGCGCTGCCCATCAATTACATTATCTAGCAAGGGTGACCTTTCCTCTGACGTGACACCCACCATCATGCCTACCCCAACATTCGAACGGCTTTGTAAAACCACATCCGACTGAACAATGGGCGTAATATGTTTAACCCCTTGTAGATGCTGTAAATCCGCTATTGGGTATTTTTTAGGATCGATATGCCCTGAAGCCGATGTTAAAACGGCCTGCGGCATGTAAGAGAGTATGCTATCTTGTAACGAACGTTCGAACCCATTCATGACAGAGGTCACGGTGATCAGTGCAGCGACCCCTAACGTGATACCAATCGCTGATAGACTGGATACAAAACGGCCGAATTTATCGACAGCCCGTCCGCGCATATAACGCAGACCTATAAATATTGAGACAGATTGAGACATGAAATCTGTAACGCCCCTGTTGCCAAAGCGAAGTGTTCAGCGATAATAAAGGGTACGAATGATGAATGGAACCACCCGGCCCCGGTTTTGTGGTTTTTTTTCTTATTGGCACGGCCTGTTTGTCTTACTTTCAGACAATTGTACGGGGTAAAACAGGTTGTTTAACCATGATGCATTGAGAAACCGAATATTTTTATGTCTGCAAAATTTCGTTATGAACTCCCTACGCGCGGTGGTGATGTCCGTCATCTAGGATGCTTGATTGGGGCCGCTGGTGCGCTTGAATGTGGAGAGATGATAGAGCGTCATCAAGGGCCTGTGGTCATCATCACAAGAGATATGCAGAACACACTGCGCCTACGCGATGAAATTCAACAATTTACCCAACTACCGATAGAAATACTTTCTGATTGGGAAACATTACCCTACGATAATTTTTCACCACACCAAGAAATTATCTCTCACCGTTTATCAACCTTATATCGCCTACCGACAATGCAAAAAGGCGTGTTGATCCTGCCCGTCAACACCTTAATGCAAAAGGTATGCCCTGCTGAATTTTTAACTAGTCACGCGCTAGTCATGGCGAAAGGCGATAAACTTTCACGTGATAGCTTGCGTGATGAACTTGATAAAGCAGGCTATCGTCACGTTGAACAGGTTTTAGAGCATGGAGAATATGCAACTCGAGGCGCGTTACTCGATTTATTCCCAATGGGTAGCACTTTACCGTATCGAATTGACTTTTTTGATGATGAAATTGATAGCTTGCGGACTTTTGATGTCGATAGCCAACGAACCCTTGAAGAAGTAGCACGCATCAATTTATTACCCGCACACGAATTTCCTACCGATAAAGAGGCTATTGAGCGTTTTCGCAGCCAATGGCGCGAACGTTTTGAAGTTAGACGCGATCCTGAGCATATTTATCAACAGGTAAGTAAGAAAACGTTGCCTACCGGTATTGAATACTGGCAACCCCTATTTTTCAGTCAACCGCTACCCTCTCTATTTGACTATTTGCCTGCTAACACACTGTTTATTTCGCAACATTATCAAGAAGCAGCAGAACGTTTCCAAACAGATACCCAGCAGCGTTTCGAAAGCCGCGGTGTCGACCCCATGCGTCCTCTGCTACCGCCAACCGATTTATGGCTCACTGTCGAACAACTTAACCAAGCATTAAAACAATGGCCTCGAGTTCAGCTTTCGGTTGAGAAATTAACGGATAAAGCAGCGAATACCAATTTAGACTATCAACCTTTACCCGACATTAGTACTCAAGGGCAAAGCAAGCAACCATTGGAAAAGCTCCGTCAATTTATTGAACATTTTGATGGAACCGTGGTTTTCTCTGTTGAAAGTGAAGGTCGACGTGAAACGGTGACTGAACTATTAGGTCGCATAAAAATTCGCCCTGAAATTATTAACCGTTATACCAGTCCATCCGACAGCCGTTTTGCTATTATGGTCGGTGCCGCTGAACATGGCTTTATTCAGCCTCAGCAGCACCGCGCTTTAATTTGTGAAAGTGACTTACTTGGGGAGCGTGTTGTTCGGCGCCGTACGGATAACCGTCGAACGATCAACACCGATACGCTCATTCGCAACTTAGCCGAATTACGTCCCGGTCAACCCGTTGTACACATTGAACATGGCGTTGGACGTTATCAAGGTTTGACCACCTTAGAAGCCGGTGGCATTAAAGCTGAATATTTGATCCTGACCTATGCAGGTAACGATAAGCTATATGTACCTGTATCCTCTCTACATCTTATTAGCCGTTATTCTGGCGGTGCAGATGAAAACGCACCTCTCCATCGTCTTGGCAGTGATAGTTGGGGCAGAGCCCGTCAAAAAGCGGCAGAGAAAGTACGTGATGTGGCAGCAGAACTACTCGATATTTATGCGCAACGTGCAGCCAAGCCTGGCTTTGCATTTAAGCACGATAAAGAGCAATACCAAGAGTTTTGTCAAGGCTTCCCCTTTGAAACGACGCCCGACCAAGAATTGGCTATCAATGCCGTCCTTAGCGATATGTGCCAACCTATCGCCATGGATCGTCTAGTGTGTGGTGATGTTGGTTTTGGTAAAACCGAAGTGGCTATGCGCGCGGCCTTTTTAGCTATCAACAACAATAAACAAGTGGCGGTACTTGTACCAACCACCCTACTTGCTCAGCAACATTTCGATAATTTCCGCGACCGTTTCGCAAATTGGCCAATAAGAATCGAAATGCTTTCCCGTTTCAAAACGGCAAAAGAACAGCAGCAAATTATTGAGGAAACTGCGGAAGGGAAAATTGATATTCTGATCGGTACGCATAAATTGCTACAAAGCGACATCGTCTGGCATGACTTAGGGTTACTTGTGGTGGATGAGGAGCACCGTTTTGGTGTTCGTCATAAAGAGCGTATCAAGGCGATGCGTGCAGATGTCGATATTTTAACATTAACCGCAACACCGATTCCTCGTACATTGAATATGGCAATGAGTGGTATGCGAGACTTATCGATTATTGCGACACCGCCAGCTCGCCGTTTAGCCGTCAAAACCTTTGTGCGTCAGTATGATGACCTGGTTGTTCGTGAAGCGATTTTGCGTGAAACATTACGTGGTGGACAAGTCTACTATTTATACAATGATGTCGAAAATATTGAAAAAGCCAAAAAACGCCTTGAAGAATTGGTTCCAGAAGCGCGCTTTGTGGTTGGCCACGGTCAAATGCGCGAACGTGAGCTTGAACGCGTGATGAGTGATTTCCACCATCAACGTTTCAATGTCTTAATTTGTACTACGATCATTGAAACAGGTATCGATATTCCAACGGCAAATACAATCATTATCGAGCGTGCTGATCACTTTGGACTAGCACAGCTGCACCAATTACGTGGTCGTGTAGGTCGTTCTCACCACCAAGCTTACGCTTATTTGTTGACCCCGCATCCTAAAGCCATGACAACTGATGCCCATAAGCGTTTAGAGGCAATCTCTTCACTTGAAGATCTCGGCGCTGGTTTCGCACTAGCAACTCATGATCTTGAAATTCGAGGAGCCGGTGAATTACTTGGTGAAGAGCAAAGCGGCCAAATGACCACAATCGGTTTTACACTGTACATGGAGTTATTAGAGAATGCGGTAGATGCATTAAAAGACGGACGAGAGCCTTCATTGGAAGATCTCGTGAATCAGCAAACGGAAGTCGAATTACGCATGCCCGTGCTACTGCCTGATGATTACATTCATGATGTCAATATTCGCTTATCATTCTATAAACGTATAGCAAGTGCGAGTGATGAAAGGGAGTTAAGCGAGCTGCGTACAGAGTTAGTGGACCGTTTTGGCATGTTACCCGATGCTGGGCGCTTTTTACTGGCGAGTGCAGCCATTAGGCTTGAAGCAGAAAAATTGGGTATTAAGCGTATAGAAGCTCATGAGCAAGGTGGATTTATTGAGTTTGGCGAGAAAAATAAAGTGTCGCCAAACTTCTTAATCAGTTTATTACAGAATCAACCTAAAACGTTCCGCCTCGATGGGCCTGTGAGACTCAAATTTGTTCACGATTTAAATGATAGACATGCTCGTATTGAATTTATCAAACAGTTATTAAATGACTTTGCGGATAACTTAATCGATTAATTCTCTGCTCAAATGCCTTGAAACAACCTTCAGTTGAGCCTTCTCTGGAGGTTGTTTCAATAAATATTAATCAAAATAGGCGTACGTATTCTTTCCAGGATAAATCTCAACAGCGTTACTGAATGTGTTTGATACTTTTTCATCATTTTTGACACAATAAAAAGGTATTAGTGCATTAGCGTCGCTACGAGCAACGTCACAAAGTTCATTACTAGAAGCACTTAAATCTAAACGACCTTTTTGATCAAGAGGTATCAATAGCCCCGGCTCGTATGCTGTGCGCACTTTACCTAGCGTATTACCAATACGATACACCACATCATAACCCACAATGATTTGTTCGACTTTCTCAGTAATGACACAGCTACGATATTCACGATCCACTAATTTAGGCAAAGACTGACTTTGTAATGTTTGGATCATAAATACCATCTTACATTCACTTTGTGCTGGATGGTAACGTGATAAATATGCTTGATTAAACCCATCCAGCACCCCCATGAATGAACAGTTTTCATGCTCAATCAGCCGATGTGATTTGATAGGTTCAATAGACAGCACTGTTGCGTGTTTGGTTGGCTTCTCAGACCAGCTTAACGATACTATTGATGCAATAATAATGAGGCAAATAGCTATTGCTGCTAATAAAAACTTATATGTTAGCTTCATAGGCGCCCTTATTAGTTACAAAATTAGTAATATCTCTATTGTATCCGTTCATTTTGATAATTCGATGATTGCAGACAATATAGCCACAATTTTTGGAATTTTCTTAACTCACGATAACTTTTGAAAAATTCACTTTGACCTCATCCATCATTAGGTCAATAAATTAAAATGTAATTTAATTTTACATCTTGATTATGATCAATTTATTTTATTATATTTTTAGTGTTAGCCACTTAATGCTTTATCCCAAACTGATAAATTATCGATAACTATTTATTAAACAAGAAAATTATCAATCATGAAATTTTATACATTTTCTTAGTTTATTAGATAGTGTTATATATTAGATAGTTAACTATTATATTAACATTAATATGCAAACTATTTTTTAATAAAAAAGCCTTTAAGGCTCATTAAAAAATCATGTTTAATCACTAAGCAATACGTAGATTAACTTAAACTAACAATGATTTGTTACTAAATAATTCACAAATAAGCCTCTATTTTTAGAATTAATAGAACTATTTTTATTGAATGAACACGTTATCAATAAAGTGGTTAATCTTTTTTAGTATCATGTGAAGGGCAATTAATCATTTGAATGAATATTTAATATAACAATAGTATTCATCAGAATAAAAACCCTCGTTCAACACTGAACGAGGGTTTCTGTGTAGAAGGTAACGACATAGAAAATTAATGAAGCTTCAGCTTCGGACGGATAATACGATTAATGCTGCCCACTAACATCATTAATCCCGTTTTGACGTAACCATGAAGCGCTATTTGATGCATTCTATACAATGAGATATAGACGAAACGTGCAATTCGCCCCTCAACCATCATATCGCCACGCATTAAATTCCCCATCAAGCTACCTACGGTACTGAAACGTGAAAGAGATACCAAAGAGCCGTGGTCTTTATAGACATAGTCTTTTAATGGTTTCTCTTTCATCATTGCTAAGATGTTATTATAACAATGCGTTGCCATTTGGTGTGCCGACTGCGCTCTTGGTGGCACAAAGCCCCCTTCTGGCTTAGCGCATGAAGCACAATCACCAATCGCAAAGATAGTATCATCACGCGTTGTCTGTAATGTTGGTTTCACGACCAGCTGATTAATGCGGTTAGTTTCTAGCCCTGCAATTTCTTTCATGAAGTCAGGGGCTTTAATACCTGCGGCCCACACCATTAAGTCAGCACGAATTTTTTCGCCTTCTTTGGTATTCAAACCGTCATCATCTGCACTGGTTACCATGGTTTTCGTCAGGACTTTGACGCCAAGTTTGTTTAATTCTTGATGCGCGGCTCCTGAAATACGAGGAGGTAGCGCTGGCAAAATACGTTCACCTGCCTCAACCAAGGTGACATTCAAAGCATCCGTATCCAGCCCTTTAAAGCCATAACTGGTTAACTGTTCTACCGCGTTATATAACTCAGCAGATAGCTCAACTCCAGTCGCACCAGCTCCGACTATCGCAATGTTCACTTTTTCTTCCGCATTATCACGGACTGAATAACGTAAAAATAAGTTAAGCATCTCATCATGGAAGCGGTGTGCTTGCTGAGGATTATCTAAGAAAATACAGTGTTCTTTGACACCCGGCGTACCAAAATCATTGGATGTACTTCCTAGCGCCATCACCAATATGTCATAGTCAATTTCACGTTCAGGAACTAACAGTTCATTATTTTTATCTCTCAACTCCCCCAAAATGACCTTTTTATTATCGCGATCAATTTGCGTTAATGAACCTAGTTGGAAATTAAATGCGTTATGGCGTGCATGAGCTAGATAACTAAGTGCATCAACACCATCATCTAATGACCCCGTAGCAACCTCGTGCAGCAGAGGCTTCCATAAATGACTTGGATTCCTGTCGACAAGGGTGATTTCCCCACGCTTTTTACGTCCTAATTTGCGCCCAAGGCGGGTTGCTAGCTCTAAACCACCAGCACCACCACCGACTATCACAATCTTTGGTTGAGAAAAGGCCATGGATACCTCATTACAAAATAAATTAATGTTATTTAAGCCTTTTAAAAGATAAAACACTTAAATAACACTCATTTAATCGATAAACCTCAACTCCATGTTGAGAATAACACGCTTGGTTATTTGGTCATACCAAATATTGACGCATATCAAATTGACTGATTAATATGACATCGATCACAGGTTAGTTTCATATTATGCAAAATACGAATCGTGTCAGCTAGCGATATATTGATATTAATCAATATTCGAAATAATTTCCAACCTATTTGATAATGATAATTAGTTAATCTAGCCTGCGACCTTACCCTCTTTATAAGGGCGATAGCAAATACAATTCGGATAATGTTTGTATCACTCTATTCAGCTGTACCTAAAATACTTAGATATGTCGAATGGACGCCTATCATAAGATCAATACGAAGGGATATGTTGAGTGAAGTTCCTTATCTATCAAACCGTGAATAGTATCGTATCCGCTTGATTGCTTTCTCTTTCACTTTTGTTATCACTTATACCATGACGTTATGACTTGTTCTCCTATTTCTGCTAGCAATTACAGTAACCCCTTCACTCGACGAAAACATAAACACTTAGCAAGTCACTCTCGTGATTAGCCTACTTAAGCACCCGATTTTCTTGGTGACACTCATCCCATTGCATAAAGCGTTTAGGTTGTGTAAGAGAGCAAGACAGAGTGCAAAACTAAACGACTTATCAACGGCCTTTCCCGCTAAATCAAATGATAGAAAAAAACACCCAACGAATGAACGCTTGGGTGTTTTTTTATTCTGACGACAACAACATTGCCTAATAGGACAATATCATCGCATTGTAAGGTCAATTCACTAACGTTGTTCTTGCCATTGACGGGATAAACCAACCAACTGTTTGTGGCTTTCTTGCCAACGCTGAGTACTTTGTAACTCTTTAAGACTATATTGCCGTCCACTGTGGAATAGCGATGAAGCTAAGCTGCCATGTTGCTTGGGTAAATTGTCTAGTACACTGACTGCACCATCACGGTTATTACAGACTAATACCATATCACAGCCCGCAGATAATGAAGCCGCAGCGCGTTCCGGATAACTTCCCATGATAGCGGCCCCTTCCATCGATAAATCATCCGAGAAAATGACCCCATTGAAACCAAGTTGCTCACGTAAGATGGATTTCAACCAAAAAGGCGAACCACTTGCAGGGCGTTCATCCGCTTGAGTATAGATAACATGTGCTGGCATCACTGCATCCAATAAATCACGCTGGATAAAATCTCTAAAAATTGACATGTCTTTTTTGCGAATGATCTCAAGGTCACGGTCATCCCTAGGCGTTTCTTTATGTGAATCCGCTTTTACGGCTCCATGCCCTGGAAAGTGCTTACCCGTTGTTTTCATGCCTGCATTACGCATACCTTTAATAAAGCGTTCTGCCATAACCATGGCTATTTCCGGATCTTCATGGAAAGAACGTTCACCAATGGCAATACTTTGATGACCAAGGTCAAGTACCGGCGCAAAGCTAATATCGATATCCATGGCTATCATTTCAGATGCCATCAACCAACCCGCTTCTTCGGCCAACCTAGCCCCTTCTGACTCACTGTTTAATGCAGCAAAAGCTTGTGCGGAAGGCAACGCGGTAAAACCATCACGAAAACGTTGAACACGCCCACCTTCTTGATCCACTGCGACCAATAGGCGGTGGCGTGATGCATCACGAATTTGACGCACTAGCTCCCTTAATTGTGCTGCATCATGAAAATTACGGGTGAATAAAATTAATCCCCCCACTAACGGATGTGCCAGTATTTCACGCTCTTCACTGTCCAGCTCATAGCCCTGAACATCTAGCATTATCGGACCCATACATGCCTCACTATTTAAACTATTTTGCGGTCATAACACGCATTTCAATGCTTTCATTTGTGTTAAACAAAGCGGTTTAATACGGCAAATGAAAATATTGCCTTAATGCTCCAGAGTGTAACAAAAAATCGCTATTTTGACTTTGATTCCATTGCACTTCATACCACATCAACATCATATATTTTACCCATGGTGTCCATTGGCGACACTGAGCAGCCAACCGTTCAGCATCTGTATATGATTGATGTTTATTACAATATTCTGATAGGAAGTCATGTCGTTGTTGGGTGTTTAGTTGATTGGCTTGAAAGTAGGTTTCTAATGACAACCCAATATCTGTATTCGCAGCATATTCCCAATCTAACAAAATGATACTGTTATCCTCTGTATAGAGAATATTACCCCGATGAATATCCATATGGGCGGGAGCAAGCTTTAACGTTTTAGGCGTTGGGGCGGACAAAAAATATTTATGCCACCGTAGCCATCGTGGGTTTTTACGCTTTGGATCAATCAACTCCCCATAATGAGCCATCTCTTGCCGCAGCTGTAACGGGTAACTTAATAAGGGTTGAGTATGCAATTTAGCGATGGTTGCCGCTAATAACGATTGAAATTCAGGTGATAAATATTGAGTATGGCTTGGATGTTGACCATCACACCACGAGAGTAATAACCAGTCTCTGTTTCTTGCTAGCTGTTTTGGGGCTTGGCCGAACCCGTGCAACTGCTGTAGCACTTTTGCTTCTTTACGACGGTTGACATAGAGCGCATGTTGAACTTGCCCCTGTGCACGAGCAATTAACTCAACGACTTGATCTGCCAAGGCGGCTCTCAAACGATAAGTTCCCCCAGACAGCCCCGCTAAGGGCGTTATTTCCCAGTGTTTAATATCAATCTTTGGAAAATAACGCCTTAACAGTAGCCACAATGAATCATTATTGGTCAATATCGTTTTTTCCTGACCAAATAATCTCACCGCTTTGTACTGCCATAAGCTGCATTTCAATATCACGTTGCTTATTTGAGCCTGAAATTACACTGTACAACACATAGTCTGCTTGCACATAGCGCCCCAGCCCAATCGCCTTACTGCGCGTGACTAAGCTATCATCTTGTGATAGACCTAACGTTTTACGTGCTGTATTCACAACATCTTGAGGAACAACTTTAAAAAGGTGACTACTATCAACCGCTTTTACAATCGCTGAGGTTGCGTTTTGTACGGAAAATGAACCATTTGTGTTGTTTTTGACTGAATCGACTAACAATACTTTGCCACTTTCAATACCGCTTGCTCCAGACATTTCACTCACCAATGGTGATACCGCCGCAGACCAGTCCGTCGTTTTTTGTTTAGGTGGCGTAGGGACCTTATCGATTGGTGGAGGTGTGACTGGTTCAGTCGGCTCTACGGGTTCAACCGGTACAACAGGCGGTGGTGTTTTTGGTCTTTCTGATTGAAAAGAAGGACACCCTGCCAATATCATCGCTGCCGCTGCAACAAATAGGATACGTTTCATTATTTTTCTCCAAGCGTTTTCGGTAAGAAGACATAAATACGTACATTACGCGCCAGTGATGAAGTACTTTGATTACTAACACTAATAGATAAATTGGCAGGTATTGTTTGCTGTATATCATGCGTTGTCGCTATTTTTAAGCCGTTATTATCATACCAATAAAGGCGGTACATGATGGTCACCGCCTCGGATTGACTGTTACTCATATTGACTTTAGCCACTGTCGCATAGTTTTCAACACTCACTACGGGTTGTTCTACGATAATGCCATGCGCTAAAACCGAGGGCTCCATAATGACACGTTGCTGTTCATTAAATACCAAGCCATCATTTTTTCCCCACAGGCAGCCGCTCAGTGAAAAGACCACCATACTGAGCGCCAACACACGTATTAGTACATATTCGACTTTCTTCACGTCATTGCCTTATTTGGCGAGTAATGGACCTAGAGGGCGACCACCAACTAAGTGCATATGAATATGAAACACTTCCTGTCCGGAATCTTTATTACAATTCATGATTAAGCGATAGCCACTCTCAGCAATGCCTTCTTGCTGAGCTATTTTTGCTGCAACGATAAATAAACGTCCTAATACCTGTTCATCTTCCGCAGCTACATCATTCACTGTTGGAATTAATTTATTTGGAATAATAAGAATATGTGAAGGCGCTTGCGGCGAGATATCACGAAATGCGGTAACAAGCTCATCCTGATAAACGATATCAGCAGGGATTTCACGTCGAATGATCTTACTGAAAATTGTTTCTTCTGCCATTTCAACTTCCTTTAATATTGACTAATAATTACGCGTTGTTATCGCCGACATTCAAATGAAAGAGGCGGTTAAAGTTTTCAGTGGTAATACGCGCCATTTCTTCTGGGCTAACCCCTTTGAGAACAGCCATATATTCTGCTACATCACGGACATAGGCCGGTTGATTCTCTTTACCACGATGAGGAACCGGTGCCAAATAAGGTGAATCCGTTTCGACCAAGATCCTATCTAAAGGAACAATTCTTGCTGCTTCACGAATTTGTTCTGCATTACGAAAAGTCACAATACCAGAAAAAGAGATGTACATCCCAAGGTCGAGTAATTGTTTCGCGGTGTCTTTATCTTCGGTAAAACAGTGTAATACACCGCCACAATCAGTCACATTCTCTTCACGCAAAATGGCCAAAGTATCGTCTCGTGCATCCCGAGTATGTACAATGACCGGTTTATTTACCTGACGACCAATGCGAATGTGCTGACGGAAAGACTCCTGTTGCAGTGCCGCATTTTCTTTTTGGTAATAATAGTCGAGTCCCGTTTCCCCTAACGCAACCACTTCCTTCCCTGCCGCTAACTGTGCTAAACGCTCAAAATCATAGCCTTCATCTAAATTAAGCGGATGGATCCCACAAGAAAATGCAACATTATCTCGTTTGCCTATCAGGGTTTTCATACTATCAAACCCATGTAGCGTTGTGGCAACCGCCAACATAAAACCCACATCGCGCTGCGATGCTTTTGCGATAACATCATCGACACCTGTATGTAATTTTTCATAATCAAGGCAATCGAGATGGCAGTGTGAATCAACTACAAACATATTTCACTCTTTTTCATCGTGTTAGAGTCGCAATTAATGCTTCCCATTGTAATAACTGATTGGTTAAAAGTAACTCTTGATTCAGTGCAGGCACTGTCATCAATTGGTGGCGGCATTGTTGCCAAGCTTCATAAACGTTAAACAATTGCGTATAGGTCATTCGTGACGCGAGCACACTAATGAGAGGCAACTGATCCTGATTTAAACAGAATTGTGCAGCTTGTTGTTGTAATTTCATGCTATCGGTTAACAATCCGAGCAACCAGCCAATCAATTCAGTGGCCTTATCATTATTCATGACAGATAACAGAGACAACATATCATTATGCTGCATTGCATGGGCTAGCCCTTGACACAAAGCATGACGCTGCTGCCAATTTTCAGGCTGCAACAGTGACATCGCCGCTACTGGCGCCCCTTGGCAGAGCTTTAATGCGGTCAATGCATCATTATAGTTAACGCCTGCAATGTTTTTTTGTAACCAATACCATGCCGTCTGCAACTCTGGAGGTGACAAATAAGTATATAAACAGCGGCTACGGAGTGTCGCGAGTAAATTTTCTCGCTTTTCACAGCCTAATAAAAAATAAGTCTGTTGTGTTGGCTCTTCTAACGTTTTTAATAAGGCATTTGCCGCCGCATCGGTTAACGCTTCAGCACGCGGAATATAAGCAACTTTCGCCCCATTTTGCTGGGCATAGCCACTTAAGGTTTCCGTCAGTTTCCTTACTGCATCTACACTGACGGTGGTTTTACCTTTTTCAGGTTCTAATACATGGTAATCAGGGTGTGTACCGGCCAACATCAGCTGGCAGCTATGACATTGACCACAACTTTTTAGACCGTCGGTGTTTTGGCAAATTAACCAGCGGCTGATCCCATAACATAGCGCCTCCACACCATTACCAGATAGTGAATGCAACAATAATGCATGGTGCCCACGGCCTTGCTGATAGGACGTTATCACTTGACGATAAGTTTCATTCAACCAAGGGTACCAGTTCATTTTCTCACCTTACTTCGCCAACCACTGCTGGAGTGTTTGGCGAATATCTTGTTGTACTTGCTCAATATGTTGGCTGGCATCGATCGTCAAAATGGTTTCGTCTGTTGCCGCTAATTCAAGATAACGAGCACGAGTACGCTCGAAAAATGCCAAGGATTCTTGTTCAATCCTATCCAGCTCACCACGCGCCCGAGCGCGTTGTAAACCAAGTTCTGGTGGTAAATCTAAATATAAGGTTAAAGCAGGTTTAAACTCCCCTAACACCAAATCACGCAAGGATTGCATCAATTCGCGATCAATCCCTCTCCCCCCGCCTTGATAAGCTTGGGAAGATAAATCATGCCTATCCCCAACAACCCATTTGCCCGCGGCGAGGGCGGGTTTGATGACATTTTCAACCAATTGAACACGTGCTGCATACAGCATAAGCAGCTCCGCAGTATCGGTCACTTTCTCACCACTGATTCCTTGCTTGATCAATTCGCGTAATTTTTCTGCTAACGGCGTTCCCCCCGGCTCACGCGTAAAAGCAATATCTTGAATACCCGCTTGGTTTAAAGTTTCAACAACAGTTTTAATCGCCGTTGTTTTCCCTGCTCCCTCTAATCCTTCAATGACAATATAGGCATTTTTCATTTTACTTATCATTCTGTTTTTCAATTTTTCGATACACTTTGACTGCACGATTATGATCATTCAGCGTACGGCTGAATGTGTGACCACCAGTACCATCTGCAACAAAGTATAAATAATCCGTTTTAGCCGGATGGGCTGCTGCTTTAATCGATGCAAGGCTCGGCATTGCGATCGGTGTTGGAGGTAGCCCATCAATACGGTAAGTGTTGTATGGCGTATAGTTATCTAAATCACTACGATAAATTTTCCCCTGATACTTATCACCTAAACCATAAATTACCGTTGGGTCGGTTTGTAAACGCATATTTTTTTTCAATCGGTTCACAAACACTGAAGCGACTTGATTTCTTTCACTATCGACGCCGGTTTCTTTTTCAATAATTGATGCCATGATCAACATCTCATAAGCATTTTTATAAGGCAGATCTTTATCACGTCCCTGCCATATCTCCTCGACATTTTTTTTCATCTGTTGATGAGCTCGTTTCAAAATATCGACATCGCGTGTTCCCGCGGTATACAAATAAGTGTCTGGATATAACCAACCTTCCAGAGTTGTATCGCCATCAAAGCCAATCAGTGCATATAACTCAGTCGGGGTTTTTCCTTCAATCTCATGCTGCAAATAAGGCGCATCAAGTAAAATATTCGTCCAATCGGATAAACGATAACCTTCAACAAAACGGATAGAAAACTGTGCTTCTTTACCACTCGCAATTAATGCCAACATCTGTTCAATATCCATATTCGGCTGCAAGCGGTATGTTCCTGCTTTCATTTTGGCTAACTCGGGACGAAACTTTAACAGCCATTGGAATTTATCAGTTTGATTAATGATGTTTTGATTAACTAATAAACCCTCAAGCGCAACACGCCCCGTTCCCGATGGCACGGTAAAAATTTTTTCTTGGGTTAAATTAAGCGGTTCTTTCGCGTAGTTTAAAACTTGTTGATACAAGACGTAGGCTACACTTCCTGCAATCAACACAATCGCGACCGCTGCAATAAATATTTTTTTAGCTAGTTTCATTCATCAACCATTTCTGTGACTAAATTTGGCAACGTAACAACAAATATTCAAATAATTCTCTAGAGGAATATTGCCAGAGAGGCTTGTTTTTACCTAAGTTGATCGTCGCAACCGGTAATATCGGCATCAAAGCATTACAAATAAACACCTCATCACAACATCCTAAAACTTCAGGGAATCGTTCAACTTCTTGTAGATCGTACTGACTCGTTGCTAAAAGCGCTATAATCTTTTGTCTCATTAATCCATTTACCCCTGAAAACGTTAAGTTTGGAGTAAATACTGTTTCACCTTTGCGCCAAAAGAGATTTGCACTGCAACATTCAATCAAAATACCATCTGAATCAACAACTAATGCTTCATCCGCTTGAGCTTCATCAATTTCCTGACGAATTAAGATCTGTTCGAGACGATTGAGATGCTTAATGCCGGCTAAATATGGGTTCTTGCTGATCGGCACACTGCTCAACATCAAGTGAATACCCGATTTCTGCAATGCTTGATAATGCAAAGGGAAAGGCGCTATCGACATAATCACTGTTGGTTGATTGAACCCCAAAGAACTATAGCCTCGGCCACCTGTACCACGACTCATGATCACTTTGAGTACCCATTCATCATGACTTTGTTGCTGACAAATGGCGAGAATTTGCTCTTGCAGACGTTGCCAATCAGGTTGAGGTAACTTGAGACGAGCGCTATCCTGCATTAAGCGCCTAATATGGTGCTCAAGCATTTTGGGCTGCTGATTAAACACATGAATCGTCGTAAAGCAGCCATCACCAAATTGCACAGCGCGATCAGAAACATCAATATGACGGCATGCAATTCCATTAACCCAATATGACATTGATAATTCTTATAATAATGGCTGATAAATCAGTCAGTAACAGGATGTTTATTATCATAAACTAAACTGACTGAGACTGCAAAATGACAATAAAAGAAAAGCCCCTGTATGGAACATACTGGGGCTTTAAATACATTATAGCGCTAATAATAAGGCAATAATGTTAGATTAATTTACTCTTGGTGATAACGACGGAAAATTAATGAGCCATTGGTGCCGCCGAAACCAAATGAATTACACAGAGCATACTCCATGTTTTCCACTTTTCTTGCTTCACCTGGAACGAAATCCAGTTTGCAGGCTTCATCTGGGTTTTCCAGATTAATCGTTGGCGGAACAATCTGATCAGCCAATGATAAGATCGTAAAGATAGACTCAATCGCGCCAGCTGCACCTAATAGGTGACCAGTCATCGATTTGGTTGAGCTAACCAGTACGTTAGTGTCTTCACCAAAGACAGATACAACGGCTTGGGCTTCAGCTAAGTCACCCGCTGGCGTTGAAGTCCCATGAGCATTGATATAGCCCACGTCGTTTGCTTCAATTCCAGCATCGTGCAAAGCATTCATCATCGCCAACGCTGCACCTTCTCCATTTTCAGGAGGTGATGTCATATGATAGGCATCACTACTCATGCCGAAGCCAGAGACTTCTGCATAGATTTTAGCACCACGTGCTTTAGCGTGCTCATACTCTTCAAGAATGATAATACCCGCACCATCTCCCAGCACAAAACCATCACGGTCTTTATCCCATGGGCGGCTAGCTGCTTGTGGGTCATCATTACGAGTAGAAAGAGCACGTGCAGCACCAAAACCAGCAACACCTAATGGTGTTGTTGCTTTTTCAGCGCCACCTGCGAGCATAACATCCGCATCACCATAAGCGATCATACGAGCCGCATGACCGATATTGTGCACACCTGAGGTACAAGCAGTGGCAATAGAAATACTTGGGCCACGGAAACCGTACATAATGCTCAGATGACCTGCGACCATGTTAATGATCGTAGAAGGAACGAAAAATGGGCTAACTTTACGAGGACCGCCGTGTTGTAGTGCTTCACAGTTCTCTTGAATTAAGCCTAGACCACCAATACCAGAACCAATCGCCAAACCGATACGAGTAGCATTGGCTTCTGTTACTTCCAGACCTGCATCTTTGATGGCTTGATAGCCAGCAGCGATACCATACTGGATGAATGGGTCCATCTTCCGTGCTTCTTTGCGGGAGATACCATAATCTTCGTAATTGAAATCTTTCACTACACCAGCAAATTTAGTTGCATGGTTTGTAGTATCAAAATGTTCGATGAGGCTGATACCACTCTGTCCGTCACAAACAGCTTTCCATGATGATTCAACTGTATTGCCGACAGGAGATAACATGCCCAGTCCAGTTACGACTACACGACGCTTAGACACGTATATCCTCCAAGGAGGGAAAAAGTTACCAAAGAAACATAGGCGGTCGAGTGACCGCCTAGATAAGTTTTAAAACAATTACTTAGATGCGTTCTCGACGTAGTCAATCGCAGCCTGCACTGTTGTGATCTTTTCAGCTTCTTCGTCAGGGATTTCGATATCGAACTCTTCTTCCAGAGCCATAACCAGCTCAACTGTGTCAAGAGAATCAGCGCCCAAGTCATCAACAAACGAAGCTGTTGTTACAACTTCTTCCTCTTTAACACCCAGTTGCTCAACGATGATTTTCTTAACGCGTTCTTCGATAGTGCTCATACTATTAAAATTCCTATCAAAACTCGCTTTCGCGATGGTTTTCGTAGTTTATAAAATACAGGAAAAGATACAACCCAATCCCGGCTGTTGGAACCTAAATTTTGCATTATTTTGCGCTAATTAACACTAATAATGCAAATGGTTCCATCATTTCTTTAGATCATGTACATGCCGCCATTGACATGTAATGTTTCACCTGTGATGTAACCAGCTTCATCAGAAGCTAAAAACGCTACAGCACTGGCAATTTCTTGCGCATCACCCAGCCTATCGGCAGGAACTTGAGATAAAATGCCTGCACGCTGTTCATCTGTCAATGCTTTGGTCATATCAGTTTCAATAAAACCAGGAGCAACGACGTTGACGGTGATACCACGGGAAGCAACCTCGCGTGCTAATGATTTGCTAAAACCAATTAGCCCAGCTTTCGCTGCTGCATAGTTCGCCTGCCCCGCATTTCCCATCACACCCACAACAGATGCGATTGAAATAATGCGCCCACAACGTTTTTTCATCATGGCGCGTAATACGGATTTAGATAAACGGTAAACGGATGATAGATTGGTGTCAATAATATCTTGCCACTCATCATCTTTCATACGCATCAAAAGGTTATCACGAGTGATACCTGCATTGTTAACCAGTATATCAATTTCGCCAAATTGTTGACGAATATTATTCAAGGTTTCATCAATTGATGCAGGGTCTGTCACATTCAGAGCAAAACCTTTGCCTTTTCCATCTAAATAAGCAGAAATCGCTTCTGCTCCTTTATCGCTTGTTGCTGTACCAATAACAGTCGCACCACGCGCAGCAAGTGTTAAAGCAATTGCTTTACCAATACCGCGACTCGCGCCTGTTACCAGTGCAATTTTTCCTTCAAAGCTCATATCGTCCTCAGAGGTTTTCTAACGCAGTGCCTAATGATACAGGATCATTGGCTGCAACGGCAGTTAAATTAGAGACAATACGCTTGGTAAGACCAGTTAACACTTTACCTGGGCCTACTTCAACAAGGTGTTCAATACCTTGATCTGCCATTAATTCTACAGTTTCAGTCCAACGAACCGGATTATACAATTGACGAACCAAAGCATCACGAATATTTTCAGCTGATTGTTCAATTTTTACATCAACGTTATTGATAACTGGGAAATTTGGCTGATTAAACGTGATGTCTTGCAATGCAACCGCTAATTTTTCAGCCGCGGGTTTCATTAACGCACAATGCGAAGGAACACTGACTGATAATGGCAACGCACGTTTAGCCCCAGCTTCTTTACAGGCTGCACCCGCGCGTTCTACTGCCTCTTTTTCACCTGCAATAACGACTTGTCCCGGAGAGTTAAAATTCACAGGCGATACAACTTGACCCTGTGCGGCTTCCTGACAAGCTTTTTCAATAGATTCGTTATCTAAACCGATAATCGCATACATGGCTCCGGTTCCCTCTGGGACCGCTTCTTGCATTAATTTACCACGTAATTCAACCAGTTTAATGGCGGCTTTAAAATCGATGACACCAGCACACACTAACGCTGAATACTCACCTAAGCTATGCCCTGCCATCATTGTAGGCATTGGCCCTTGTTTTTCTTGCCAAACGCGGAAGATAGCGACAGATGCAGCTAACAAAGCAGGCTGAGTTTGCCATGTTTTGTTCAATTCTTCTTCTGGTCCATTCTGGACAAGTGCCCAGAGGTCATAACCTAATGCTTCAGACGCCTCAGCGAATGTTTGCTCTACAAGCTGACTTTCTGCCGCTAATGCAGACAACATACCAAGAGACTGAGATCCCTGACCGGGAAAAACCATAGCAAATTGTGTCATGTCTATTTTCTCAGTAAATTAAAAACGAACGAGTGCAGAGCCCCAAGTGAAGCCACCACCGAATGCCTCTAACAGCACTAACTGGCCACGTTGGATACGCCCATCACGCACGGCTTCATCAAATGCGGTTGGCACCGATGCAGCAGAGGTATTACCATGTTTATCAAGCGTCACAACCACCTTTTCCATGGTCATATCCAGTTTTTTTGCTGTTGCTGAAATGATGCGTAAATTCGCTTGATGCGGCACTAACCAATCGAGTTCTTCTTTTGCAATACCACTTTCCGCTAATGTTTCATCAACAATGTGAGCTAACTCACGTACAGCAACTTTAAATACTTCGTTGCCCGTCATGGTTAAATAGGCTTCATCTTCTGAGCCGCGCTCACGATTTGGCAGCGCCAGCAAATCACCATAACGGCCATCGGCATGAAGGTGTGTCGATAAAATACCGGGTTGCTCAGAAGCGCCAATAACCATGGCCCCTGCTGCATCACCAAATAAGATAATCGTACCACGATCATTCGGGTCTAATGTTTTAGAGAGTGCATCAGCGCCAATGACCAATGCTTTTTTTACCATGCCCGTTTTTACAAATTGGTCAACAATGCTAATCGCATAGGTGAAACCCGCGCAAGCAGCAGCAACATCAAATGCCGCACAATCGTGAATACCTAACATTTGTTGAATTTGACATGCGGCACTTGGGAACGCGTGAGTCGATGACGTTGTAGCAACAACAATCAACCCAATGTCACTGCTATCGACCTGAGCCATTTCTAACGCTTTTTGTGCGGCGTGAAACCCCATTACCGCAACACTTTCATCTTCGCCTGCAATTCTTCTTTCATGAATACCTGTGCGAGTCACAATCCACTCATCAGAAGTATCAACCATTTTTTCCAGGTCAGCATTCGTTCTAATTTGTGCGGGTAAATAGCTGCCTGTGCCTAATATTTTGCTATACATAGGTTATTGATCACTCCTGGGTAATACGATATTCAGTCGAGCTGCTATTCTGTCTGGAACTTGTCTGTCTACTGCTTGAACTGCACGTTCAATAGCCGCTTTAAATGCATTTTCATTTGCTGCGCCATGACTTTTAATGACAATTCCTTTTAATCCTAACAGAGTTGCACCATTATACTGGTCGGGGTTCAGCTCCCCAAAACGCTTCATAAGTCGTTTTTTAAGCCATTTTTTAGCCAGTTGCATCAACCAGCTAGGTTTTTTATTCTTTTTGCTTTCTTCTGTTGATTTTAACAATGAAAGAATGACGCGGATCACCCCTTCCATTGTTTTTAGCGTGACGTTACCTGCGAAGCCGTCACAGACTAGTACATCCGTTTTGCCTGTTAGCAATTCATTGCCTTCAACATAACCGATATAATTTATTGCCGCAGTTTCTTTGAGGAGTGCGGCGGCTTCGCGGATATTATCCAACCCTTTGGTTTCTTCTTCACCGATGTTCAGCAGTGCCACTCTCGGTGAGACAATCTTAGCCACTTCTTCTGCAACCACTGACCCCATCACAGCGAATTGCACCAGCATTTCACTGTTACACGTGACGTTAGCCCCTAAATCCAGCACCACTGTTTGACCTTTTTGTTGATTCGGCAAAATTGTCATCAACGCAGGTCGCTCAATGCCTTCAATCGATTTCAACATCAGTTTCGCCAAGCCCATCAGCGCCCCAGTATTACCGGCACTCACGCACGCTTGTGCTTGCCCAGTCTTGACTAACTCTAACGCCGTTCGCATCGATGTTCCTTTGCTTTGTCTTATTGCCGTAGAGGGTTTAGCATCGTTAGCAATCACGTTTTCAGCAGGAATAATTTCGACACGAGAAGTCAGCTCGACACTTTGTTGTGCAAGCAGAGGTTGAATGGCGTCAGGTTGACCGACTAGCAGTAATTTGAGTGATGGATTAGATGCCAGAGCCTGCAATGCAGCAGGCACTGTGACGCGGGGACCAACATCCCCGCCCATAGCATCTAACGCAATGGTTAGATTAGCCAAAGTATCAACGTGTAAATCAGAAACTACTTGTTGATAACCTTACGGCCACGGTAATAACCGTCTGCTGTCACATGGTGACGCAGGTGGGTTTCACCTGAAGTTTTGTCTACAGAAACTAGGGTAGCAGTCAGTGCATCATGTGAACGACGCATACCGCGTTTTGAACGAGTTGGTTTATTCTGTTGTACGGCCATTGACCTTACTCCTTAAGTACTTTTCTTTAAACTGGCTAATACGGCAAATGGGTTTGGTTTTTCCGCCTCTGGAGGTAGTTCACCAAAAACCATGACCGCTTCGGACACTTCACAGTGTTCAGAATCATGAACCGGAACCACTGGTAAGGAAAGAATTATTTCATCTTCTATCATTCCCAGCAAATCTATTTCACCAAATTCATCAATTTGAATTGGTTCGTAGGCTTCCGGTAATGCTTCGGCCTTTTCGTCATTGACGACAGGACTAAAACAATACGATACGTAAACATGATGCTTGAAATCTTTTCTGCAACGCTGGCATTGTAGGGTGACATCCACATCAGAATGCCCCTCTATGATCATCAGACGCTGATTATCAATTTTAAATGATAATTCGCTCTCAACATCACTGTCTACACTGACTACTGATTCAGCAATACGTGTTACCTGCTCAGGCGTGTAACTCCCGACATAGTCGAGGTTTTTTTGAGCTGCACGCTGCGCATCGATAGTCAGGGGTAATTTTACCTTTTGCATAAGGCGCGCATATTAACTTTGTAATGAGCTATAGTCAAAGAAAAAGGCGGACAAAACTCGCCTTTTCACCAAAAAATCGCCTGTTAAGCGCCGGATAGTTTAAAATGAGTTCACCCTTTTGGCTATGAGTTTCGAGAAAAAATATGAAATCGATTATTTTAGCATCAACCTCACCCTATCGGCAGCAGTTGCTAAAGAAGCTAGGTGTGCCCTTTTTAGCCGTTGCGCCCAATGTGGATGAAACCCCGATATTAAATGAATCCGCTGAAGCATTAGTGACTCGTCTCGCCCACGCAAAAGCCCATGCCATTAGCGAACAGCATCAACAACATTTAATCATTGGTTCGGATCAGGTTTGCGTCATTAATGGGAAAATTGTCGGTAAACCACTCAATTACGACAATGCGTTTAAACAGTTGAAGCAAGCCTCAGCAAGCAAGGTGACATTTTATACTGGGCTGTGCTTATTAGACTCCGCAACAGGCAGTTATAATGTGCAATGTGAATTATTTAATGTCTATTTTCGCGCTTTAAGTGATCACGAAATCGACACTTACTTACGCAAAGAAGAACCTTATCAATGTGCAGGAAGTTTTAAATCGGAAGGGCTTGGTATCGCTTTGTTTGATAAGTTAGAAGGACGCGATCCAAACACATTAATTGGTTTACCGCTAATCCTATTACTGGACATGCTACGCCACCACGGATTTAATCCGTTAAGCGATTAAAAAGAGGCTAGAGAGGTCGACAGGAACCCTACCGACCTCTTATTAGCAATCTCACGATATTAATGTTGTTTTTGTGCGCGTAGAGCCTTCAAGCACTGATTCAATTCGTCATCAAGTGGCGCTTGTAAGCGCATCTCTTCGCCACTTTTAGGGTGTATAAATTTCAGCGAACTGGCATGTAAAAATAATCTTTTTAACCCTGTACCGGCTAATTGGCTATCGAATTGTTTATCCCCATAACGGTTATCAAATGCAATCGGATGCCCTGCATGCAGCGTATGGACGCGAATTTGATGCGTACGCCCCGTAACCGGACTGGCTTTGACTAACGTGGCTTGTGCAAAACGCTCTTCAACTTTAAAACGCGTTTCTGAAGGTTTTCCCTCAGGACTTACTCGAACAACGCGCTCACCACTTTGTAAAATATTTTTCAGTAATGGCGCTTGAATCACTTTAGTATGGGATTGCCACTGCCCGCGTACTAACGCCAGATAATCTTTTTGCATCTGTTTAAGACGTAATTGCTCATGCAACGCCCTCAGTGCTGAGCGTTTCTTCGCCACTAATAATATCCCTGACGTATCGCGATCAAGACGATGCACCAATTCCAAAAAACGAGCTTCTGGACGTAATGCTCTCAATCCTTCAATGACCCCAAAACTAAGCCCACTTCCGCCATGCACTGCCGTACCAGAAGGCTTGTTAATCACTAATATTGCGTCGTCCTCATACAGGATACAATCAGCCAAAGCGGAGACTTTATCCAGTTTTGCCGAAACGGGCGCTGCTTCGCGCTCTGCAACCCTGACTGGCGGAACACGAACTTGATCACCTGCGGCAAGCTTATACTCAGGTTTGATGCGCCCCTTATTCACCCGCACTTCTCCCTTACGGATAATGCGATAAATCATACTTTTAGGCACACCCTTTAATTTTGCGAGCAGAAAATTGTCGATTCGTTGTCCGGCTTCGTCATCGCCAATATCGATAAACTGAACTTGATTTTGTGTTTTCATTCAAAAATATGTTAACTCTGGTTGATTAAATTACGACCTTATTTGCAGGATATATCATACCGACTCCGTAAATTTTTTTATCATTTTTTTTTAATTGGTCAAAGAATAGCTTGTTAGTCATATTTCTAAATAAAATTTTCATATAACTCATGTCTCGACTTGCTATAATGAGGTCGGCAATGGAATAATATGCAATTGCCACCATGTTCGATAAAACGATAATTGGCATAAGATACAAATTTACTATTTGATTGAGTAAAAGTGCAGCAATGGCGTAAGACGCTTCGCGAAATCAAATAATTAGCGAGCAACGATTATTAGCTTTTTGGGTTAGGAACTTCCGTTAATACAATTATGACGGCTTCCTGATTAAGAACGCTGAATTTTTAATCTAAAAATCAGGTTCACCGAATACTGCGCGTCTCTATACGAACGACTGCCGGGAGGCAGGCGGTTTTGTAAAAATCACGAGGCCATCGGTTTACAATAGCTCCCTTTTTCGCTGCTCTATTATTGAAAGAAAAATAATGAGTAAGTAACAATATGAAAAGAATGCTAATAAACGCGACTCAACAGGAAGAGTTGCGTGTTGCCCTTGTTGACGGGCAACGACTCTATGATTTGGATATCGAAAGTCCAGGTCATGAGCAAAAAAAGGCAAATATTTACAAAGGTAAAATCACTCGTATTGAACCTAGTCTAGAAGCTGCTTTTGTTGATTACGGTGCTGAAAGACACGGTTTCCTTCCCATCAAAGAGATCGCTCGCGAATACTTCCCAAGCAACTATCACTCCCAAGGTCGTCCTAATATTAAAGATGTTCTCAAGGAAGGCCAAGAAGTGATCGTTCAAGTTGATAAAGAAGAGCGTGGCAACAAAGGTGCCGCACTCACTACCTTTATTAGCCTAGCTGGAAGCTACTTGGTTTTAATGCCAAATAACCCACGTGCTGGCGGTATTTCTCGTCGTATTGAAGGTGAAGATCGTACGGAATTAAAAGAAGCGTTGTCTTCGCTCGAAATTCCAGATGGTATGGGTTTGATTGTCCGTACCGCAGGTGTTGGCAAATCAGCAGAGTCTTTACAACAGGATTTGTTGTATCGTCTACGTCACTGGGAAGCCATCAAAAAAGCGGCTGAAAACCGTCCGGCTCCTTTCTTAATCCACCAAGAAAGTAATGTGATTGTACGAGCATTCCGTGATTATCTGCGTCCTGATATTGGTGAAATCCTGATTGATAACCCAAAAGTTGTCGAGATGGCGCGTAACCATATTGAAGCCATTGGCCGTGGCGATTTTGCCAGCAAAATCAAATATTATAGCGGTGATGTTCCGCTGTTTAGCCACTATCAGATCGAATCACAAATCGAATCTGCGTTCCAACGTGAAGTTCGTCTTCCTTCAGGGGGCGCTTTGGTTATTGATACCACAGAGGCCCTCACCGCTATTGATATTAACTCCTCACGCTCTACTCGTGGCGGTGATATCGAAGAAACTGCATTTAATACTAACCTTGAAGCGGCAGATGAAATTGCACGTCAATTACGCCTCCGTGACCTTGGTGGTCTCATTGTTATTGACTTTATCGACATGACGCCAGTTAGGCATCAACGTGAAGTCGAAAACCGTTTACGTGAAGCTGTTCGTCAAGATCGTGCGCGTATTCAAATCGCACGTATTTCACGTTTCGGCCTATTAGAAATGTCCCGTCAGCGTTTAAGCCCATCTTTGGGTGAATCTAGCCACCATGTCTGCCCTCGTTGTTCGGGAACCGGAACCATTCGTGATAATGAGTCTTTATCGCTATCTGTACTTCGTTTAATTGAAGAAGAAGCACTGAAAGAAAATACTCATGAAGTTCATGCGATTGTCCCTGTACAAATCGCTTCTTATCTACTCAACGAAAAACGTAAAGCCGTAAGTGAAATTGAGACTCGTCAGAGAAATGTTCGTGTGGTTATCGTACCAAACGACCAAATGCAGACCCCTCACTTCCACGTGATCCGTATTCGTAAAGGTGAAGAAGTTAACACTCTGAGTTACAACCTTGCGCAATACCACGAAACCGAAACATTAAATGGTACAGAAGACGCTGCTGCTGAACGCAAAATGCCTGAGCAGCCGGCTATTTCTGCATTTGCTTTACAAGAACCTGTAGAGCAAACAGCAGTGGCTAAGCCAAAAGAGAGCAAAACACGTCCTGAGCCAGCAAAACAAACGGCTAAAGTCGATACTCAACCGGGTTTATTCAGCAAGCTCGCTGCGTTCTTTAAAAAGTTATTCGGTGAAGAAGAGAAAGTTGCCGAAAAACCTGTCGAGAAAAACCGTCAGAACTCGGGTAACGATAAACGTCGTCATAATGAACGCCGCAACAATCGCCGTAATAATCGTCGTGATCGTGATGAAAACAGCGATAACCGCGAAAATCGTTCTAACCGTAATGCTCAAGCAGACGATAATAACAATCGTAAAGGCCGTAACAATAAAAATTCCGGTCAACAAGAAGAGCAAACTGTTGATAATGCTAGCCGCGAAGCTCAACAACAACAGCGTCGTGAGCAACGTGCTGAACGTCGTCGTCGTCAAGATGAGAAACGCCAACAACAGGCCGCTAAAGCTCAACAAGATGCGACTCAAGATACCGATACCACCGCTACTGAGAAAGAAGAAGCTCAACCGCGCCCAGTCACACCGCGCCGTCAGCGTCGTCAGTTAACTCAGAAGGTACGTATCACTGATACCGTAGACATTGTTGAACAAAACGAAGATCCGACCAAGGCTGAAGTCGTTACCCAAAACAGTGCTAAAACGGTTGCAGCATTACCGGCACCAGTACACATCGCTGAGCAAGATATCGAACTTGTTGACGTTAACGAGGAGCATTCACAAGATAACCAAGGCAATGAGGAAGAGAAGCAAGACACGATCATTCCTCGTCGCTCACGTCGTTCACCACGTCACTTGCGTGTCAGTGGTCAACGTCGCCGTCGTTATCGTGATGAGCGCCATTTAACTAAATCACCAATGCCGCTGTTCGCCGCTGTTGCTTCTCCTGAGCTGGCTTCAGGTAAAGTGTGTATCAGTTACCCGCTTGTTCAACCACAGCAAGAATCCATGGCGATCATCACCAATGAAGAAATGCTTGAACAACAAGGTGTTTTAGCCGTAGCAACGGTTGAGGCAGCGGAAGCGATTTCTTCTTCAGCGACTCAATCCTCGCAAGAAGTTACTGAGACCGTCACTGTTGAGCAAACGCAAAAAACAGACGTCGAAGAAGCTGAGATTGTTGCTGAATCAACCGATTCACAAGTCATGACGCTTGAACCTGCAAGTGCTCCGCAAGCGGAACCGGTTATCGCTGTACATACCGAACAGCCTGCTCAGTCAGCTCAAGAAACTGTTCAATCACAAGTCGTGAGTGATGAAAAACAACCTGCGGTTGAATCTACGACTATTGTAGAAGAAGTGATTGAAAATACCGTTATTGAACAAGCTCAACCTGTTGCGGATACAGAAGAAACACGGGTCATACAACCACAGTCTATGGCTGTTGAGGTTGAACAAGTTTCAACTGAAGCTGTGGAAGCACCTGTTATCGCAGAAAAAGTATCAAGACCTGCTGTGATAGTCACTAACAAGGCTATCCGCCACGCAACCTCGCCAATGATGAAAGCGCCTGCGCCTGAAGTCGTTGAATCTTCATTCGAGATTAAAGTTTACCAACGTGAAGCATCAACTTTTGTTGGTAAAGGTGCTGGTGGCCACGTGGCGACTAACCACGCAACGTCTGGAATGGCAAAACCCGCAAGTTTTGAATAACCCTTCTCTTTACGACAAAAAGCCCTGCAATTAGCAGGGCTTTTTTTATTTGTAGATAAATATTAATGCATTGTTAATAATACCAACCTAAACCATCACATTCCTATTTAATGAATATTACCGCAAGGAAAATGACATGGCTCATTGGGTAATTTTTGGTGCGACAAAAGGTATTGGTCTGTTATTAGCAAAATGGGGCGTTGCTCAGGGTCACCGCATTTCCGTCTTAGTTCGTCATCAAGTAGATGCTGAAACATTAGCAGCAGCAGGCATGCAAGCCTTTATTGGTGATGCCACTGATATCGCCTCTTTAGAGTCTCTTTTCGCTGACACAACAACCGATAGCATTATTTTTACTACGATAGGCGGTGGCCAAGCCGATTTTTACGGTAACTACAATATCATCCGCAAGGCAGAACAATCTCAGATAAGTCGTTTATTACTTGTCACGTCAATCGGTTGTGGTGACAGTTGGTCAACCTTATCCCCTAGAGCAAAATCACTTTTTGGTCAGTCAGTTCGCCAAAAAACCATGGCTGAATCTTATTTGCAAACAAGTGAGATAAACTACACTATCTTAAGACCGGGTGGCTTAATGAATACAGCAGCGACTTATAACGCCAAGCTAGTCAAAGGCGAAGCTCATGGTGTTGTCAGTCGAGAAGATGTGGCGATGTTACTCGCAAATCTTGTGGATGATAAACATAGCTACCAGCAAGTATATGCGGTTATTGACCCCGATTTGCAGCCGAATTGGCGCTAAGGCCAATATCAAATGAGCCGAGTTAAACTCGGCTCTCATACGGTATTATTTGACGTCTTTTTTATTCAGCTCGCCCATCTCTTTGAGTTTATTCGAGATCTCGCGGCGTTCTTTAGAAAGCTCTGCGTTTTTAATAATATAGTCGTCAACGCGGTCATCGTAGTCACTGCGCATATTCGCAATAATGGCTTGAATTTCCTCAATCGTCATACCTGGCTTAATATAGTCACTCAGGTTATCAAGCAATAAAACACGTTTTTGGTTATCACGAATTTTCTTTTCATTATCCGTAATTTCACGGCGAATTTTATTTTTACGACGATACATACGCACAAATTCCAACACATTTTGGAAAGACGGCTTGCTAGCGTTGTCCATGTTTAAAAACCCTCTGTTAGAAAAACAAAACGCATTTATTTCTATACCCTAAATAATTCGAGTGATATGTCAGCAACACATAAGGCTATTCGATAAACATCGATCATATTCGCTATTCCAACCCACTGGATATTGCTAGCTAACATACAACTAAAACTACGATAGATATAACACAATACCTTCTAACAGCCTTATGTGACAACCCTATTTCACATATTCATTGATATAAAAACAGAGAAAATGGCATTTTTACTCAATGAATGCTATCAATAGGCTGAATTGTTTCAGTTAAACCTTTTGCGTTAATGTTTCCGAATGGTTTTCTTGTAAATTGACAGTTTGCTCAACAGGCTCCATTTTGTCGCTACGTAAACAGAAGACAGACAATATGGTTGTCATTACCACAAAGCCACCCATGATTAAGTAAGTCTCCGCAAAACCAATTTTATCATAGCCCCACCCGGCTAATGGCGACAGAATACTGGCAACAATTGAGGTGATACAACTAAATCCAACTAAATACAGGGTAGAAGATAGACGTTTATCAAAATGGCGGCTGTTATATTTAAAAATGGCGATCAATAATATCGGTAACTCAACAGCATGTAGGAGTTTCATAATAGAAATCATAAGCGGGCCTTCAACGAGTCCGGAACCAATGATTCTTAACGCCATGACACTACTCGCAAACAACAAACCATTTTTAGCACCTATACGATTAACAATATATGGCGCAAGAAACATTCCCCCAGCCTCTAAGAAAACCTGTAATGAATTCAGGTAGCCATACATTTCATTACCGGTTTTTTCGTCTTGGAACTGATGCGCAAAATAAACCATAAATTGCTGATCATAAACACTATAAATACAAGTACCCAGCACAAATAGAATCAGCGCCCAAAACCGTGGAAGGACAAATAATTGCAAGGCATCGTTGATGGTAATATTTGAAGACTTACCATGTTCTAAATCGTTAAATGCATTGGCTTTTGCGGTTTTTAGCCTTAAAAGAATAACGAAGAAACATCCACCGGAAACCATGGCCATAATAAAATTATAGTTAGGATCGATATTAATATTGCGCCCAGCAAAAAATGTGGCAACAGCCCATCCTAATGACCCCCACATCCTTGCTTTGCCATACTCAAAATCGCGCAGTCGGCTGATACGCTCAGTATAAGACTCGAGTACGCCAATCCCTGCATGAAAAGTCATACCAATAAATAACCCACCAATCAAACTGCCAACGACCACATTCCATTGTAGTAATTGACCAAATACCATAAAAAATGGTCCAGATGATATTAATAATACGGCAATGAATAGCAGTAAATTTTTGCGTAAGCCGAGTTTATCTTGTAAGAAGCCATAAAGAGGTTGGGCACAAAGTGCAACTATTGAAATACAAGAAAAAATTATTCCTGTATCCGTGCCTTCTAAACCCACATATTTTCGAAGCCAAATAGCAACAACAGAAAATGTGGATGACCAAGTAAAGAAGAAAAAAAACAGCAGCGCACTCAATGAAGCATAATATTTTTTCGATTCACTATTCATTAAAATTTTGCCTACACGTTCCCTTAATTAACTAAAATATTAAGGTTAACATTCTTAATAGACTACTGATTCACCGTTATATTGTGATGTTAATCACAAATGTTAACGTTAACAATTATGTTTTGTGAAATAGATCACCAAAACTAGCTGAATGACTTACACCTAACGGTGGCATTGCTTTTATTATGGTTCCGATATGTTAGAGAATATCAAGGAAAACGCAGGCGATACTATCCCTAGCCCTCATTTGAGGGCTCGTGTTATCTAGATTTGGCTATTAAGGTAGTTGACGGCATCATCAAGGATACTTTTGCGAGCCGGGTTATCTTCTTCTTTTGCATCATTTTTCAATTTATCTACGATACCCTGTTTAGTCACTCCATCGCTAGCCAGCAGCCCCAATGTGACTCGACCTATTTCAGCTAAAATTAAGCGCGTTCTTTCATCATATGTATTCATCATACGTTCCTTTTTTGTCTACGACCTTAAAAATAATAGATCAAAAAAACCGCATTTACGCATATTTTTACGCTGATTTACCGACTTTTTAAATTTCCAAAAACAAATTTTTATTATTAATTGCATTTGAAATCAAAAAGATAAATAAAAATAAAGCGTCGATAACTGAGATATAAATTAAAAGTTAATACAGTGATTAACATTCTCTGATTTGCAGAGCCGACGATAGCTTAGGTTCAGGTTTTGTCACGTATCAGGTATGATAGGCCATAAAATATTTGTGTAGTGTGAAGTTACAGTGTTCCTTCTGAGCAGTATTGTGACATACCGCTTTTAGCGTATATTTTCTGTAGATAGCCATCACAAATTATTTTCATCGCTAAAATAGCAATAAGGCTAACGGAGAATCACGTTGCAAGATACTAAAAAACAGCCTACATTTTTTATTCATGACTATGAAACCTTTGGCAAGCACCCTGCACTTGATCGTCCAGCACAATTTGCGGGTGTAAGAACAGATCTCGATTTCAACATCATTGATGAGCCTGAAGTCTTCTATTGCGCCCCATCAGATGATTATCTCCCACAACCTGAAGCCGTGATGATCACAGGTATTACTCCGCAAATAGCATTAGCCCAAGGGGTTAATGAAGCTGAGTTTGCGAAACGTATTCATCATCAATTTAGCCAGCCGAACACCTGTATCATGGGCTACAACAATATTCGTTTTGACGATGAAGTCACTCGTCATATTTTTTATCGTAATTTTTACGACCCTTACGCCTATAGCTGGCAACAAAATAACTCACGCTGGGATTTATTGGATACATTACGTGCTTGCTTCGCACTTCGTCCAGAAGGCATTAATTGGCCTGAAAATGAGGATGGACTGCCGAGTATGCGTCTTGAACACCTTACTAAAGCTAATGGCGTTGCCCATGAAAATGCTCATGATGCTATGTCTGACGTTCTAGCAACAATCAATATGGCTAAGCGACTCAAAGCAGCGCAACCGAGAATGTTTGATTATTTCTATCAATTGAGAAATAAAAACAAAGTTAGCCAATTAATTGATATTGTCGAAATGACGCCATTAGTGCATGTTTCCGGTATGTTTGGCGCATTACGTTCTTATGTTAGCCTTGTCGCACCGTTAGCATGGCACCCTGATAATCGTAATGCGGTTATTATGTGTGATTTATCCGCTGATATTTCACCACTCATCAATTTAACTGTCGATCAGCTTCGTGAACGCCTGTATACGCCAAAAAGTGAATTAGGTGATGCATTACCCGTGCCGATAAAGCTAGTGCATATCAATAAGTGCCCAATACTTGCTCCCGCTAAAACGTTGCGTAACGAAGATGCCGAGCGAACAGGCATTGATCGTGACATCTGTTTCCGTAACTTAGAAATCTTACGCAAACATCCTGACATCCGTAATAAGGTCATTGAAATTTTTGCTCAAGCTCAACCATTCGATGAACCTGACGATGTCGATGCTAAGCTTTATAGTGGTTTCTTTAGTAGTGCTGACCGCGCTACCATGGAAATCATTCGAAAAACATCGCCACAAAACCTACCAGCCCTTGATCTAACCTTTGAAGATCCACGGATGAAAGCGTTATTCTTTCGCTATAAAGCACGTAATTATCCAAGCATTCTCTCATATGAAGAGCAACAACGCTGGTTGCAGCACCGCAGGGAGTACTTTACCGAAAGCCGGTTAATGGAATACATGCAATCCATTGAATTATTGATGGTAGAACACCAAGAGGATGTTGAACGCTGTAAGCAATTAAAAGCGCTCGTCAATTACGCCGCTGATTTAGCAAGCTAATAATAGTTGGGCAGGTTACCTGCCCAACTAATCAATAACGCTCAGTTAGTGGTCATGTGGGCAGCCACAATCCCCTTCCCAATGTTTGCGTTTCGTGGTCTTACCTAAACCAGGATTCATGGTATTAGTCGGATCCGCTTGTTTATAAAATGATTTCAGCTGAGGCTGAGCTTTATATAAATGACCGACATTATGCTCAGCTGGATATTGCGCCCCGCGCTCATCTAGCAAGGCCAACATTTTTTCTTTTAACTCTTTAGGATCAACCCCTTTTTTCAATACATAATCTTGGTGCATGACATGACACATAAAGTGGCCACAGTACAGTTTATGCACTAACAATTTCTCAATTTCTGGTGGTAATTTTTCAAACCAATCACGATCATTTCGACGTAAAGCAATATCCAATGGTAATACATCTTCTACGTCTTTATTATGAACCGCATGGTAACGCACAGCAGAGCCAGCCGCAGCAAAACGATGTAAAAACGCTTTTGCTCCTTCTTCTGCCGTACATTCGAAATAATCGCCATCCGCCGTTGCAAAGAATGATTTTAGCCACACCTTCGCTTCTTCAATCCCGTCGCCTGCCATTTTCAGCATTAAATGGTGCTCATATTTATCGCGGAATTGCTTCATACGAGGTGGTAAATGAGATGGCCATAGCTTGCTTAGCGCTTGCATTGTACGATCTACCAGATTGGATGGTAACAATGGCACTTTATTCAAGACCGCATCAATGCGCCCTTTGATGGTAAAAAAGAGCGGCATTTTATCTGTACCAAACTTATCTATCATCAAGAAAGTATCTTTACCGTAAACTTCGGCAATATCAAAGCAGCCACGGTGCATATATTCACCCGCAACAGGCAAGTTTTTAAATTCACTCAAAATATGGCGTCGAATATCTTCGAGTACGTCTGGGTTATTGGAGCCAATATAAAATACCTGTGTTGAGGTATCCGCGGGGAAAGTATCAAGACGCACAGCAAAAACAGCTAATTTACCGGCACAACCCGACGCTTCAAATAAACGTCGTTCATCCGCATTAAATCGTGATGGTGTATCCGCATCAACATCACGCACTCGTTCTGCATATTCGTGATCTGAAGCCAGTTTTTCACTCAGTTCGATATCTTCTGTGCGGTAACGTCGATTTTGCAAATTCGTTAATATTTCTTCTGGTGTCTCACCTAAATGAATACCTAGATGATTAATTAATTCAACATTACCTTCCTCGTTGACACGGGCATACAGCGCTAACTCGGTATAGGCTGGCCCCCGACGTACTAATGAACCTCCGGAGCTATTACAAATCCCTCCAACAACAGAAGCACCAATACAGGATGACCCAATCAGTGAATGTGGCTCACGACCTAATGGTTTTAATAATTTCTCAAGGTCATATAACGTACTTCCAGGCATAGCAACGACTTGGTTAAACTCAGGTAATACTTGAATCTGATTTAATTTTAGTGTGCTGATAATGACAATATCACGGTCATAATCGTAACCGCTGGGGGTTGAACCTTCGGTCAAGCCTGTATTAGCTGCTTGCATAATGACAATTTTGTCAGCTTCAACACAGGCTTTGAAGACATACCATTGTTCTAATAAGGTTGTCGGAAAGACGACTGCAATAGCATCACCGAAACCCGAGCGAAAACCTTTACGATAACGTTCCGTTTTGTGCGGTTCAGTCAGGATATTTTTTTTACCTACAATATTTTTCAATGTAAGCAATAATCGTTGATTTTCAGGGCTGTTTACTGCATTCATTTCTACGCCTTCTTGTCAGGATGATTATCAATAAATTGTGAATAGCTTGTCATGTTATAGTGATCTACTCACCATACCACATTATGAAAAGTTTTAGTTTGGGATATTAATGCAGTTTTACGATTAGTTGTTGAATAAATTTGCGGGAAAGACAGATAAGTGCATTGATTTATACATAAAAAAAACAGCGCTTAAAAGCGCTGTTTTTTATTCTATTGACTCAATTAATAATCACTCATTTGAGGCATTGGTCGACGGAACATACGCGTCAAGATAGCCATATAAACTAGGCCTACCGCGGTCCAAATTAAGCCATATACCATTGAATCTTCTTCGATATTTAACCAGAGTACACATACCGTTAGTGTACCAATAACAGGTAATATCAAATAATTTAGAATGTTTTTAATTCCATTGATACGGCGTTCACGAATAAAGAACTGGCTGATCACGGAGATATTCACAAAGGTAAAGGCAATCAATGCACCAAAGTTAATCAATGCCGTGGCGAAATCCATCTCAAACCAGATAGCGCCGAGTGCGAGCACCCCAACCATCAGGACGTTATAAGAAGGTGTACGCCATTTTGGACTTACATGACCAAAAATTTTCTCAGGGAATACACCATCACGCCCCATAACGTACATCAAGCGAGCGCTACCTGCATGAGCTGCCATTCCTGAAGCCAATACTGTAACACATGAGAAAACCAAAATGATTGACTGGAAAAATGCGCCAGCAACAAATCTCATAATATCAGGCTGAGTTTCATTAATGTTCTTAAAGCGTGAAACATCAGGGAAAAACTGCTGCAAGAAAAATGATACTGTAATGAATATAATCCCACCGATTAATGCGGTTAAGAAAATAGCGCGCGGGATCACTTTACCTGCATTTGGCGTTTCTTCTGATAGCGAACTTAATCCATCAAAACCTAAGAATGAGAAACAGAGTATCGTTGCTCCTGCAATCAAAGGGATAAGTTCGGTATGCTCATCAGCAAATGGACGGAAGGTCCACACCTCTCCCGTCCCTTCACCGTTAGATACACCATGAATAACGATAAAGGTAAAGACAACCATTACCCCTACTTGAATAATTGCGATCACGGTACTTAGGTTTGCAATAACGTTGATGCCACGTAAGTTAGCCGCTGTCATTAAAATGACTAATCCCACAACAAAAATAGCAGGTTCAACGGTTGGGAAGATGTCTTGTAAATAAATCTTCGCTAATAATATGTTGATCATTGGCATAAAGATGTAAGACAGCAACGAGGTCCATCCTACCAGAAAGCCAATATGTGGGCTCATTGATTTTTGAGCGTAAGTATACGCTGAGCCAGCAGATGGAAAACGTTTGACCAGTTTACCGTAGCTCAGCGCAGTAAATAGTATCGCAGCAAGTGCAATAATATAGGAAGTCGGGACGTGACCACCGGTTTTATCCGATACCATGCCAAATGTATCGAAAATCGTCATTGGCTGAATATAAGCAAGACCAATCATCACCACTTGTAATAAGGTGAGTGTTTTTGCTAGTTCAACACGGTTGTTGGCACCTGTTTGGTTGCTACCGATGGATAATGGCGTTGAATTATTTGGCATGATAAAGCCCTCCCATAACTTTCGATTGAGTATTATTTGACCTACTTAATCGACAGTTACTGGGAAGACTTTGCATCTGCCTATAGGCAGAAAAGAACGATGAAAGGTTGAATGGTGAAGTTGCGAAGCAACCAACTGCTCCGTAGTCATCAATGCGGCAACCACGGCCACCAGGCCCTGCTGCGAATGCGAAAAAGTAAGCCATGCAAGCATTCCTCAAATCGGTAGCATATTTTCTTTGCTACACGTAAAAATATAAATTTATCTATCCGGCCTATTATCCGGCCCCGCGAAATAATTCGAACTTAACAAGCAAAAAAAAACCGATACCAGAATTAAGGTATCAGTCATTTTTTTAGTTCGCGCATTTTGCACTTCACTTGCTGAAATAGCAATAGCTATTGTAAAAAAAACGGCCAATATTTAATGAGAATTTTTGATAAATTCCCAGATTTTGCTGCATGCGCTAATAACTTAGTTTTTTCTATAAAAATTAGCGATTAAAAGGCATTTTTTATGTGTATTTATCCTAAAAACAATAAGGCCTTCTTAATCAAGATAAGAAGGCCTCAATCAGTCAATTACTGTATCGATTAGAAGTTATAGTTAATACCAATATTGTAACGACGACCTTCTAATTCAGCACCATAGTTTGTCGAATCAATACGACGGTCAAGAATGTTATAAACACCACCAACAATGTTTGCATTCTTATTCAACTTATAGCTTGCGCCTAAATCAAACAGTGCATAGGATGCTGTACCGTTATTCATGCTTTCACCACGGCCTTGGTAATCAGACGTTTTACCGCGGAAATTCATACGAGTCCACGTTTGCAACTCTTCTGTGGTATCCCATGTTAACGTCGCATTCCCCATATGTTTAGGTTGTTTGTTTAACGGCTTACCTTTATTGACACCACTTTTTTGCTCTGTATCAGTGTAAGTATAGTTTGCAGCAAAGGCTAAATTATCCAGAATTCCCCAGTTGAATGTTAATTCAACACCACGCATTCTTGCCTTATCCACGTTTTCACGATCACTAACAAAACGATATGGTTTACCATTATCACCAATACCATCATCTAATGTACAGTCTCTGATATTCGGATTGCTATTATCACAACGTCTCACTTCTGTAATTTTATCTTTGAAATCTGTATTATAGATCGTGATTCCGGCGGTAATATTGTCTTGGTTATTCCAAATAACCCCGATCTCTTCTGTAACACTTTTCTCCGGTTTCAAATTCGGGTTACCGTAAATAACCGCGTTACCTGCGCGTCCACCCGTTGATTGTCCCCATTCTGCGGAAGATTGGCGTAAGTCAGGTGCTTTATAACCAGTAGACACACCACCTTTGATGGTCCATTGGTCATCTGCATGCCAAACACCGTAAAGACGAGGAGTCCAATGAGAACCATAGTTTTCATCTTTATCCATACGGATCCCGCCAGTTAATGCAAAGTCATTAGTCATTAACCATTCATCTTCTGCAAACAGTGCCCAGCTATAGCGGTCAAGTTTGTTTAGTGCAAATTTATTATCACCTGCTTCTAATTTTTCTTTACGGTATTGACCGCCTAAACTTAAGCTGTGATCACCAATTAAGAATACACTTTGATTACGTATGACGAGATCATCAAATTTCATCTTACGAGTTGGGTTTTTAGTTTCATCGTATTGAATATAAGTATCAGTGTTAGCTAGGTCATAAACCCCTGTATGAGTTAATGCTGTATGGGTCATCTCATATTTACTAAAGCTGCTACTGTCACCTTCTTTATACGTATAGCCTTCACGATAATCCCTATGCTGACTATCTTTTTTGAAATCCAAATCAAAGGTATTCTTTTCATCTGGTGTTAATGAAAGTGTTCCACCGCCACTTGCGATGATTTGACGACCGAAACCATCAATAATTTTATCTTCACCACGATGTGAATATTGGCCGTTAAGTTTCACGCCTAATAATCCATCAATCAGTGGACCAGAAGTATAGAAACTGCCTTGTCCTGTATTTCCTGAATCTCTACGTTCAGTAATTGTCGTATCTGCACGTAAACTTGTCGTCCACTCTTGCTGCACACGGCGAGTGATAATGTTAATGACCCCGCCCATCGCATCTGAACCATAAAGAGAAGACATAGGACCACGAACAACTTCGATACGTTCAATAGCAGGCAGTGGTGGCAACCAACCTTGCTCAATACCAGACCCATCACTATTTGGTCGAGTTGTACGCGTATCAACACGCTTACCGTCAATCAAAATCATCGTATACTTAGCATCCATACCACGGATACTAATATCGGAGCTACTACCACCACCAGTTACAAGAACACCTGGAACATCTTTCAGTGCATCCGTGACATCACGGTAAGCTTTATTTTCAAGTTGCTCACGAGTCACCACTGAAATCGATGCAGGCGCATCTTCGATTTTCTGTTGGAAACCAGATGCGGTGGTCACCATGATGGTATCCTTGCTATCATCCGCAAATGCAGGTGCTGCTGTAATTGCTGCGATAATACTCATTGCAATTTTTCTTTTATTAAAAACTACCATTCCCAACTCTCCAAGAGATAATTTTGATTTGAATTTATTGATATGACATCAGCTCAATATTCAGGTATATAACCTTATACTTACTGTTATTATTTTTTTTATTATTAGATAATATCAATTACCTATAGAAAATTTACGGTTATTACTGTTTTTCATAAATTTTCTATAATTAATTACTATTCCAAAATATCATCTTACTTGTCTATAAGATGCCTATTGATCTTATTTAATAGACATCTTTAAGACTTATAAAATTAACTCGCTAATTTCTCAACTAACCCATCAATAAGGACTTGTGGCACACCTTGCGAACAACGCTCTATACGACCACGCACGCCATAGACATCGGCTAAGCTGCTTGGCGTAATGACGTCCTCAGGTTCTCCTTGAGCAATTAACTTACCTTTTTTTAGCATTAAAACATGCTCAGCGTGTCTTAAGGCTATATTAATATCATGCACCACTACCACCGTAATAATATTACGTCGTTTTGTTTCTTTCGCGACTAAATCCATTACATGATATTGATAATTTAAATCTAATGCACTTAATGGCTCATCTAATAACAATAAATTAGGCTGACGAATTAATGATTGTGCCAAACCCACTAATTGTTTTTGCCCACCAGATAATTGGTCTAAATAACTTAATGCTAAATGTTCAATACCTAATTGGCGTAATAAACGCATCACTTCATCTTTACTATTTTCATTACTGAGTCCGCCTGACGCTCTTTGAGCAACAATCACTGACTCTAAAACATAAAGATGTACTCCAGCAGGCAGGCTTTGTGGTAAATACACCACATTTTGAGCTCGCTGAGCAAAATTCTGTTTTGTTAAATCCACCCCATCTAACAATAACTGTCCCGTTGATTTATTTAATCCGGCCAACGAACGTAATAAGGTTGATTTACCGCTGCCATTCGGCCCTAACAGCACCGTTATTTTGCCTCTAGGTAAAGCATGTGTGCTCAACCCTTCAATCACAGGATTTTTCGGATAACCTGCATTAAATTGATCAATAATCAGGCCATCTGTCATGACACGTTACCTCTATGACGCAAAATAATACTAAGGAAGAACGGAACACCAACCAATGACGTGACAATTCCAACTGGAATAATGACACCCGGTATAATATTTTTAGATGCAATAGACGCCATTGATAAAACTAATGCACCGATCAATGCACTTGCCGGTAAATAGAAACGATGGTCTTCACCAAACATGAGTCTTGCAATATGTGGAGCGACCAAACCGATAAAGGCAATCGGCCCAACAAATGCCACGGCTAAAGCAGACAGAATACTGATACGAAGTAACGTGGTTAAACGTAAACGACGTACATCAATACCAAAGCTGATTGCGCGATCTTCCCCGAGTCTTAACGCTGTCAGTTTCCACGAACTCATCATCGCTATAGGGAAAATCAATGCGAAGACTAATGCCATTACACCCAGTTTTACCCATGTCGCTTTGGATAAACTTCCCATTGTCCAAAACACTAGGCCTTGCAGCGTATCTTCTGTCGCAATGAACTGCATCATGGATACGAGTGCGTTAAACGTGAATACCAGTGCAATACCAAATAACACAACACCTGACGTTGCAACACGCGTCCAGCGGGTCACGGCATCCAGCATCAATGCAGCCAACAACGCAAAAATAAACGCGTTGGCAGAAATGACCCATTGATCAGGTACACCTGGGATAGCAATACCTGAAACAATAGCTAATGCCGCACCAAATGCCGCAGCATTTGACACCCCCAGTGTAAATGGACTGGCTAATGGGTTATTCAAGATGGTTTGCATTTCAGCCCCAGCAAGGCCAAGTGACATACCAATAACCACAGCCATCAGAGCATATGGCAGGCGAATATCCCACACAATCACTCTTGTACCTGCTTCAACAGATTCCGGAGAGATAAGCGTCTGCCAAAGTTTTTCTAAGGATAAACCTGATGGACCTAAGGTAAAATCAATAACCAGTGACAATAAAATTGCAGCGATGATAACGGCTATCCATGCAATTCGACGTCGTAACATGTGTTGATAATGTTGTTTTACACCATTATCACTTTCTTGAACTGACTGCTTAACAGTTGACATTGTCTCGGTAGTAAGACTCATTATTATAATTACCTACAAAATTTTACTTCTCACTGACCCAATAAACGCCTGACGGCTCAACGGCAAGGAATTGACGATGCAATTCATTTAACGTTTTTTGTGGATCAAGTTCAGCGAACTGTTCTGGATAAAACCATTTCGCAAACACCTGAGTCGCTAGCACGTTATAGGGTGAGTTATAGTAGTTATGCCAAATCGCATAATCTTTACCGTCTTTCACGGCAGATAATGAGCTAATCCCCTTGCGCTCAGTAATTTTTTTCAGGCTTGCTTTCGCTTCTTCGATGGTGCCTTGTGCACCTAACTGCACGCCAACATCCTGACTTCTCGGTGCTTTAGCACCTGTTGCAATATAGATTTGAGGGTCTACCGCAATAATTTTTTCAAGATTCATGTTACCCAAAGCCCCCGGTAACACCTCTTTAGCAATATTCTTACCACCCGCTAGATCAATAAAATTGCCCATATTTCCGTTGCCTGCGGTTCCACAGCAGTCTTCAAAAGCACCTGCTCGTAGATCAATAAATACCGTTGGTTTTTTATCTTCAGGGATCTTACTGGTGATATCAGTCACTAACTTTTGATTTTTTTCATAAAAATCAGCGAATTTCTCTGCTGTTTGCTCGCGATTTAATGCTTTCCCAAGCATGCGGATACTTGGCAAGGTATTTTGTAATGGGTTATCCCTAAAATCGACAAAAACAACAGGCACCCCCGCTTTTTCAAGCTGGTTCACCAATTCACTATTTTTACCGGGACCATGACCAGATAGACCAAAAATGGCAATGTCAGGGTTAAGTGTTAAGACTTTTTCAGCACTGACGCTGTCTGCACTTGTATTGCCAATCAGGGGGATATTATCGATTTGAGGAAATTTTGCTTTATAGGTCGCGTAAGTTTGTGGGTCAAGTTTACGTAAGTCACCTTGCCAACCAACGATTCTATCAAGGGGTTTGTCACCTTCAAGTAAGGCTATCGCACTCAATAAACGGCCTTCACCAAGTAAGATGCGATTCACATTGTCAGGAACTTCAACAGTCCGCCCAGCAACATCTGTCACTGTTGCTGACAGAGAATGGAAGCTAACACTCAACATTGAGCTTGCAAATAAAGCTAACCCCATTCCCTTCCCTAACGATTTCATCATCAACTTCACAACGTACCTCTTTATCCCCATTTTTTGTGCCATAACAATAAAGCAAATAAGAATACTTATCAATACGATTGCTAATTTAATTCCATATTGGTATTGAAGTGTGATCTTACACGAACTTTTTGTTAATTAATTGAAAATTAATATTTTCATTTATTAAATAAGAATAAAAAGGACCAAATATTGACTCTATCACCCAAGCACTTAGTGACAATTGGGCAACCCTACTTTCAGTGCCATTAGGCTAAACACCTCTTCCTTGTGCTATCCAAACGACGATGGCTTGTTACTCATTTCACGACCCGCCGTAAGTCAGTCATAAGAACGCGCGTTTTCTTACACCTCAAAAGATGACCATTTGATATCGCTTCTCAAGCTCATAAAAAAAGAGCCAACCTATAACTAGGTTAGCTCTTTCTTTGGCTGCCAACGCAATCTTAATTATTTATTCAAATTTTCGCGATAGCTTGGGAAATCCATGTCTTTATAGCGAATGAATGAGGTTTTCTTGACAATCTTATAACCAAACCAAATTGCTAAGAATAATGGAATACCGATATACGTCGCGGTCACCCCTACCCAATCAATCTTATCTTCTAAAAATGCTTGATAGTTTTGCCCTAACGTAATGATTAAGCAAAGTACGAAAGCAAAAATAGGTCCAATTGGGAAGAAGCCTGAACGGTAAGGCAAATCCTTGAGATCTTTACCTTGCGCAATATAACCTTTACGGAAACGATAATGGCTAATCGCGATCCCCAACCAAGCAATAAATCCTGTCATACCGGAAGTATTCAACAACCACAAATAGACGGTTTGGTTACCAAACATGGAACTTAAGAAACACAAACCAGCAATCACCGTTGTCGCAACTAGGGCATAACGTGGCACGCCGCCTTTTGAAAGGCGAGCAAAAATACGTGGCGCTTTTCCTTCACGCGCTAAGGTATACAGCATACGCGTCGATGCATACATCCCTGAGTTACCCGCCGATAATACCGCGGTCAAAATAACGGCGTTCATTACCGCTGCTGCCGATAGTAACCCTGCATTCTCAAAGACCAATGTGAACGGGCTGACACTAATATCTTTAACATCATTACGCAGTAAGTTTGGATCAGTATAAGGGATAATCAAACTAATGATTAAAATCGCAAAGATATAGAATAGAAGGATACGCCAGAAAACTTTACGCACCGCTTTAGGGATATTTTTCGCGGGATCTTGTGACTCACCTGCTGCAATACCGATCAATTCCGTTCCTTGGAACGAGAAGCCGACGATCATTGCAACACCAATCATCGCAGAGAATCCCCCCGCAAAAGGAGCGTCACCAATTTCCCAATTGTGCCACCCTGCATTTTCAGCGCCGCTCATGATGCCAAAAATCATCAGCACACCAACAACAATGAAAATAATAACCGTGGTAACTTTAATTAAAGAGAACCAATATTCTGCCTCACCGAATCCTTTTACTGAGATATAGTTCAGCAAGAAGATAATGGTTAAGAAGATCGCACTCCAAATCCAACCTGGGGTGTCTGGGAACCAATAGGTCATCACAAGTTGCGCAGCAACCAAGTCAACGGCAATGGTGACAGCCCAGTTATACCAATAGTTCCAGCCTAATGCGAAACCAAATCCTTCATCGACATACTTAGCGCCATAGGTTGCAAAAGAGCCTGAGACTGGCATATAAGCCGCAAGTTCTCCTAAACTGGTCATCAAGAAATAGACCATTAAACCAATAATCGCATAAGAAAGAAGTGCCCCGCCGGGGCCAGCTTGTGCGACGGTCGCACCAGATGCAACGAAAAGGCCTGTACCAATCGAACCACCGATAGCGATCATTGCTAGGTGGCGGGCTTTTAACTCGCGGCGTAATTTTTGAGGTCCGCTACTTTGTACCGTAGTGGTATGTTGTTCTGACATCTGTTCCCTGTATTTCTTTATTTAATCAATATTAAGAGAATTCTAGCAAAACATCCTGTCAGAACTAAGTAACTCTTAGCTGTTATAAGATACCTTCATAATCCACACAGAATTATTAGTAAAACACTTATACTGAATGAAGGTAATCTTTGTTCAAATAGTCATCGCATTAGGCATAACACTGATATGAACCCTATATTTTTATATAATATTCAATATGTTATTTGCAATATGCCAATAGATTTTTTATCGCGTTCGATAAATGTTTCTGACGGTGATAAATCAAATACAGTGTACGTTGCAATTGCAGATCGGCAACTTGTAGCTCAACTAAAGAACCATTTGCCAGTTGTTCATCGATAACACGCCTTGATAAACAGCTAATTCCCATACCAAAACGCACGGCATGCTTAATCGCTTCGGAATTTCCGAGTTCCATGAAAATATGAAAACCAGGGAGATGAGCAAACAAAAGTTGGTCAAGGACATCACGCGTTCCAGAACCCCGTTCACGCAATACCCAAGGGGCATCACGCAACTCTTTTAATGTTAACGGTTTGCCAGCTAAAGCGTTATTTGGTGCAGCAAAGATAACTAGCTCATCTTTTAGCCATGGCTCTGTGATTAATTCTGGGCTATGGCATACCCCTTCAATTAACCCGACATCGGCACGAAATTCCATTACCGATTTGATAACTTCTTCCGTGTTACTAATGTTCAGCTCGAGTGGGATGGTGGGGTGATCATGACGATACTCTGCCAACAAAGGCGGTAGCATATAGTTGCCGATAGTGGTACTGGCGGCAAGGCGCACAGCCCCCATCTCTTTTTTAAAGAGTTGTTCAACTTCAAGGGCTTGTTCAAGTAATGCTAGCGCTTTTGGATACAATAACCGCCCATGCTCATTCGTTACAAGACGTTTACCAACACGATCAAAAAGTTGCACTCCGAGTTGCCCTTCCAGATCAGTTAAAGAAGCACTCACTGCTGATTGTGACAAAGCGAGTAACTGAGATGCCTGCGTGGTGGAGCCACTTTTCAGTACTTCCGTAAATACTTCGAGTTGCCTAAGTGTTATTCGCATACAGGTAGCTCCCACATTGTTCACTTGAGTTTGTAATAATATTGTTAATATTAATGATTTATTACCAACTTGCCAGAAGAAACTTATAACCTGTTTTTTAGATTGATTATATACAAACAATCAATTTAAATTATTAAAAGTTTTGTTATATGCTTATTCCAAAATTATCTATACCCATAATTAGCAGCTTTTGTTAATGGGTATCAGTAGTAACAGAAGGTAAAGTTATGGATAAAAGCAATACAAAAACATTAGTACAGAGCACAAGTCATCCCGCTCTCAAGCTAATTCCAGGTGTTATTTTAGCGGGGATCTTAACCGCTCTTTCGATGTTTCTTGGTGAACAGCAATGGTTTATTGATGTGGGTTTAGGGGCGCTAACTCTCGCAATCCTCTTAGGTATTATTGTGGGTAACACCGTTTACCCTGTGATGAGTGCGCGTTGTGATAACGGTATAAAGTTTGCCAAACACTATTTTTTACGAGCCGGTATCATACTGTATGGCTTTCGCTTAACTTTTCAACAAATCACCGATGTGGGTGCCACAGGGCTACTCATTGATGCTTTAACGCTTACCTCCACTTTCCTCTTGGCTTTCTGGTTAGGTAAAAAAGTCTTTGGGCTCGATGATGAAACGACCTTTTTAATCGGCGCAGGTAGTAGTATCTGCGGGGCTGCGGCGGTAATGGCGACAGAGCCTGTCGTAAAGGCTTCTGCGAGTAAAGTTGCCGTTGCAGTGTCTACCGTGGTCATTTTCGGTACTATTGCGATTTTTGTATACCCATGGCTTTATCAGCTTAACGCACATTTCGGTTGGTTTACCCAAACACAAGATACTTTTGGCATTTATGTAGGCTCAACAGTCCATGAAGTCGCTCAAGTGGTTGCTATCGGCCATACTATCGGTCCTGATGCTGAAAATGCTTCCGTCATTACAAAAATGATTCGTGTCATGATGTTAGCGCCTTTCTTAATTCTTTTATCCGCCTATTTAAGCCGTCGTTCAATCGTCACTAACGGTGAAAATACACAAAAAAGCAAAATTACTATTCCTTGGTTTGCGGTGATTTTTATCTTAGTGGCTGCATTTAATTCCTTTGATTTATTACCTACAGTCATCGTGAAACACATTATTACTTTAGATACTGTATTATTAGCAATGGCAATGGTAGCACTCGGCCTCACCACTCACGTTAGCGCAATACGTCAAGCAGGTATTAAACCTTTATTAATGGCGCTGATCCTATTTGCATGGTTGATTGTTGGTGGCGTCATCATCAACGCGATTATCCAAATGATGCTTTAATTACCTTCCCATCTCTTCTCTAAAGGCCGCTATTTATGCGGCCTTATTTGTTCATTTCATTTATTTCCCTATTAATGGCATACTTCCTTAAAAAAGGAGTCAATAATGAAATATATTGGAGCACATGTCAGCGCCTCCGGAGGCGTTGATCAAGCCGTCATTCGCGCCCATGAAATTAACGCCACGGCATTTGCGTTATTCACAAAGAATCAGCGCCAGTGGAAAGCCCCTCCACTGACCGAAGAAATCATTGAAAAGTTTAAAGCTAACTGCACCAAATATGGCTATGGTAAGCATCAAATCTTACCTCATGACAGTTACTTAATTAATCTAGGTCATCCAGAAGTCGAAGCCTTAGAAAAATCACGCGCTGCCTTTATTGATGAGATGCAACGCTGTGAGCAGTTGGGCATTGATTTACTCAATTTTCACCCAGGTAGCCATCTCAAAAAAATTGAAGTTGATGATTGTTTGGCACGTATTGCGGAATCCATCAACATCGCATTAAATGAAACGCAAGGTGTTATCGCTGTTATTGAAAACACCGCGGGCCAAGGCTCAAATTTAGGTTATCGGTTTGAGCATTTAGCAAAAATTATTGAAGATGTGGATGATAAAAGCCGCGTTGGCGTTTGTATTGACACTTGCCATGCCTTTGCCGCTGGTTACGACTTACGTACGGAAGACGCTTGCGAAGACACCTTTCAACAGTTTTCAGACATTGTCGGGTTTCAATACCTTAAAGGCATGCATCTCAATGATGCAAAAAGTGAATTTGCCAGCCGAGTCGATCGCCACCACAGTTTAGGTGAAGGCAACATTGGCTATACCCCTTTTAGTTATATTATGAAAGACCCACGTTTTGATGGCATTCCTCTGATTTTGGAAACCATTAATCCTGATATTTGGCCTCAAGAGATTGCGTGGTTGAAGTCACAGCAAAACTAATCAATAGAATCAAGGCGGTAAGTTTCCTTAACCGCCTTGAAATTATGCATCTTGTAATGGGGTTATTTACAAAGACTCCATTTCAATTTTTGCCATCATATCCGCAAGTTTATTACGATTTTTTAAGCCAACATCCGGTTGTGAGACCGATAGTGCTGAAATTGCCGTTGCCATACGGAGTGTGTGTGCGCTCGACTCACCATTTAACAATCCATACGCTAGGCCCGCTACCATCGAGTCACCAGCACCAACGGTACTGACAACTTCACAATGTGGTGGCTTAGCCAACCAAGAGCCTGAGGCATTGACCCATAACGCGCCTTCTTCACCTAACGATATCACCACATGAGAGATGCCTTTATCGCGAAGTTCATGTGCCGCTTCAATGACATCTTTCAGATCGGGTAACTTGCGCCCAACCCACATTTCCAATTCATGGCGATTGGGTTTCACTAACCATGGCGATGCTTTCAAACCCGCTTTTAATGCTTCACGGCTGCTATCAAAAATAATACACGGGCACAATTGACGCAGTCGGCTCATCCAGCGAGTGAATTCCTCAGCTTCAATACCATTCGGTAAGCTTCCACTGACCACCACCATATCAAAATGGCCTAACCAATTGAGTGATTCCGTTGAGAAACGATTCCAGTCTTCTTTACTAACATCAAAACCAGAAAAATTAAAATCGGTCGATTCACCGTTATTTTCCGTCAATTTAACGTTAATTCTTGTCCTACCTGGCACCATATGAAAACGGTTTGCCATTCCGTTATCACTGAAAAAATGTTGGAACTCTTCTTGGTTATCTTTTCCCATAAAACCACTTACGGTGATATCGATTCCAAGGTCTCGTAAAACTTTTGCGACGTTAACCCCTTTGCCTCCTGCATTGAGGCTAGCTGTTTTCACTAAGTTGACTTCACCGACTTCGATTGATGGGCACAGCCCAACAAGATCATAAGCAGGATTTAATGTAATTGTAGCAACCCGGCGAGTCATAACCTCGAATCTCCCTTATCGTTATTGTCGTATACATGCTAGCCATAGTTATACCATTAAAACACAATGGCTTCAGTGATATTTGTAGTTTTTCCTGATTGTTTTTCTAGACTAAACTGGCAATATTAGCCGGCTTAAAATAAAGAATATAAGGAGAACTCATGTCTATTGTTGATGGTGTTGTCGTTGGTGTGGGAGTCATTATCACGAATCAACAAGGCCAAATTTTAATGGGAAAACGCAGCAGCCAACACGCACCGTACTGGTCTATTTTCGGTGGGCACGTCGATGCGGGTGAATCATTCGAGGCATGCGCTATTCGTGAAATAAAAGAGGAAATTGGTATTGATATTACTACCCCAACTGTTTTTGGTATTAGTAATAATGTGAATACCTATCAACAGGAAGGCAAGCATACCGTTTCTATTTGTATGCATGTTGAATACAACGGTGACATAGAGCCGCAAATTATGGAAGCTGATAAGTGTGAAAGCCTAATGTGGGTTGCACCTAATGAGTTGCCTGAACCACACTTTGAAGCTAGCCGCAATGCTATCGACCTATGGTTGAACCAACAATTTTATCACCATCCCGCTTAAGGCTTCCTTTTGTGCAAATGGCATTGCGTCATTTGTACAATAATCATCCAACTCATTATAATTACTCTTAATTTTTTACATTTGTCCGTTAATTATTATTTACATCAACACACACCGCCTGTATCATTAAGCTAGTACAAAGAAACATTAATCGGGAGTTCCCATGTCTGTTGATACAACAAAAACAATCAAACAGCCCTCCATCTTAGGTGGCGCAATGATTATCGCGGGTACAGCCGTTGGCGCTGGTATGTTTTCAATCCCCATGGTGACCTCTGGTGTTTGGTTTACAGGCTCTATCGTGCTTTTAATCTATACCTTTGTTTGCATGCTGCTTTCAGGGTTAATGATTTTAGAAGCCAATATGAATTACCCTGCTGGTGCCAGCTTTCATACCATGGTCAAAGATTTATTAGGACCGATATGGAACTCACTTAATGGTCTATCCATTACTTTCGTGCTGTATATTTTGACTTATGCCTATATATCCGCGGGAAGCTCCATTATTTCTGAGAACTTATCTAGTTACATGGCGGTTCCTCAAGCCGTTTCTGGGTTGTTCTTTGCGCTTCTGGTCGCTTTCTTTGTTTGGTTATCGACACGTGCCGTTGACCGTTTAAGCACGATTTTAATCGGCGGTATGGTCATCACCTTTGTGATGTCTATTGGTGGCATGGTCACAACAGCATCCCCTTCAATTCTACTCAACCAAGTCGATCAAGGTAATGCCCACTATTTACCGTATGCACTCGCTGCATTACCTTACTTATTAACGTCATTTGGTTATCACGGTAATGTTCCAGGTCTAGTTAAGTATTACAATAAAGATAGTCGTTCTGTTGTACGTAGTCTTGTGTATGGCGCTATTATTACTGTTGCGATTTATATCCTGTGGCAGTATGCGGTTCAAGGTAACATCCCACGCTCCGCGTTTATTCAAATTCGTGAAGAAGGCAATAACATTGGTGCATTATTGAAACAAATGAATGCATCGACGAATAGCGATTTCATTTCCCAATTTTTGACGCTATTTTCCTATATGGCATTGGCAAGTTCATTTTTAGGTGTATCACTTGGTTTATTTGATTTTATTGCTGACTTCTTTAAATTTAATGACAGCAAACAAGGTCGCTTTAAATCTGCCCTAATCACATTTTTGCCACCAACTGTCTTTGCACTCGTTTTCCCTAATGGTTTTATCTACGCGATTGGTTTTGCTGGTCTTGCCGCGACAATTTGGGCTGTCATCGTACCTGCATTAATGGCTAAAGCGAGTCGTAAACGTTTTCCAAACAACAGCTATCAGGCTCCTGGTGGTATCAGTATTATTCTGTTTGTCATTCTATTCGGTGTCATTAATGCTGTAGCACACATACTTTCCTTATTTGGGTTACTCCCAGTCTATTAATTGAACATCCCTCCCCAGCTAAGTCGCTGGGGAGATTTTTTTGCTGAAAAATGTGTTTACTATCTTGCCTAATCGCCTATCTGCGAGTAATTTTGTCGCACTCTTTTATGAAGACAATCAAGAAGGTTATATATGGCAAAGGCCAATGAAATCAAACGCGGTTTTGCAGTGAATTACAATGGCAAACTGTTGTTGGTTAAAGACATTGATATTCAAGCGCCAAGCGCTCGTGGTGCCAGCACTTTATACAAAATGCGCTTTACTGACATTAAAACAGGGCAAAAAGTCGAAGAGCGTTTTAAAGGTGATGATATTTTAGAGACTATCTCACTCACTCGCCGAGCTGTTAGCTTCTCTTATATCGATGGTGATGAATATGTCTTTATGGACAATGAAGACTATACGCCTTATCTATTTAAACGTGCGGATATTGAAGAGGAATTATTGTTTATTCCTGAAGAAGGCCTACCTGGCATGCAAGTGCTAACAATGGATGGTCAAGTCCTTGCACTCGAATTACCTCAAACTGTCGATATGGTCATCGTAGAAACCACTCCCGCCATTAAAGGGGCTTCTGCGAGCGCACGTACAAAGCCTGCAACAATGGCTACCGGTTTAACGGTTCAAGTTCCTGAATACCTCACCAGCGGCGAAAAAATTCGTATCCATATTCCTGAGCGTCGTTATATGGGTCGCTGCGATTAATTGTTGTTATCACCTATGGGCGGACGCCCATAGGGCTTTCGAACTTTACACAATTTGAATTCGCTTTCCTGCTTTAAATCATATGACTCTTTTCAAATCAGTTATATATCAGTGTATACACACCCAGAGTCTGTGCTTTATCTATCCATTTAAAGCTTTGAGTCCCTTTGTTATTTGGCAGCTCTTGAGTGCCTTTTTTTAAGGTCTTTAGGGGGATTTGCGTTGTCACGGGCTTACCGCTATCGTTCCAGCAAGTGGTTTGAACATTTTCCTGAAATGTCCCGATTTGACATGGCGATGCAACGATAGCCCCCGTAAATGTAATCGTGCCACTACCGATTACTGTTTTTTCTTTCGCTTGTGCTATTGGTGAATAGTTAATGACTGTGATTGCCAATATTGCTGCTATGGAAATTTTATTGACTATAAGTTTCATAAAAAGCATCCATTAAAAATTAAGTTATCGTCATTTGTAATAAATTATTTATATTTAAATTGTTTTTTATTTTTATCACTGAATGACGAGATTCTAATTTGAATGAATGAAATGATATTTAACTGATAGCCGTAGTTTTTTATTTTTCTTTAACTCTAAGAAATAAAATATAATAAGATAACCTGATCACAAAATAACAAGCGATCACACAGATTGCCACTTTCCTTCTTTCTTATCCATTAAAATTAGCCTGTTTATTTTTATAAATAAGGCAACAGCCTTGGTCGACCTAATTCACATTCACTTAATGGCTATAATATGAAGACATTACTTGCAAAGCCTATCGTACTTAGTCCATCGCAATTGATTGCCAGTGGACGGCAACGAGCGTGTTATCATCATCCTGAACGTGAGGATTTATGCGTAAAAGTGCATCATGCAGATAGAGATGATAAAGAGACGATACGCGAAATAAAATATTACAAACGGATTTATCGAAATAAATCGTCGTCAGAGACAATCTCCGATTATTATGGTACTCAGGAAACAAACATGGGGACGGGTTATGTATTTCAGTTAATTAAAGATAAAACAGGGGCTGTATCTAATACACTTGATTATTTTTTTAAAAATAAAAACTATTTTTTAAAACATCAAAAAAATATGCGAATTGCGTATGATATTTTTAAAAAAACGATATTTAAAGACGCCATAGTGACAATGGCATTAAAGCCTTACAATATTGTCTACCAATTAGGCTATAAGCCTCATGGTCAATTTGTGATCATTGATAACCTCGGCAGTGCAAATTTAATTCCCGTCGATTATTTTTCGTCAACGCTAGCGCGAACAACACTCTCTCGCCGATTTGCTGATTTTGAACGACGAATATATAACGAATACCATATTAAACTCGCCAACATGCAGATACTAACTCGCTAACTTGGTATGCCTACAGTATAGTGATGGTTAACGATAATGAGTTTGCCATCACTATTTAAGTTGGTCAGCTTAAGTAAATTTAAACTTCTTTACATTTAAGAGTGTCTTAATCGTTAATAATTGCAGCAAGCCAGCTTAAAATGTGATCTAGATCGTTATTTTTATTATATTCTTGGTTCACTTAACAGTTAAAGTTCTATTTTTTTAACAAAAAGCCGCCAAAACCCTTACTCTATTCGTATTTAATATAATGTTTTGTAAATTATCCCCTTATTAACTCGCCATTTCAGTTCTGTTTATGTATGCTCTCTATGTTTGGCGAAATAAGTATGCAACTGCCAAATTTTAACGATGAGTGTCTGCCTAGCTGGCTGTTATTGTGTTTACATATCACACATCTTCTTCTACGGCGTGCAGTTTATTTACATTCATATACAAAGTTTAGTTGTTCTGTATTAAACACTTTCTGTGAAAAGCTAGTGTTGCATTTGATAAAATGCGTTTTTCACAGGGATAAGTTTACGTTTATTGTGTGGAAAAACACAAAACAAAATGGCAAGGGATATCGAGAATAATGGCAACATCTGAAAAATTTAAGCGCAACATTTTGCGCATTATACCAGCAATCGCGATTGCCGCGGCACTTTCAGCTTGTACTACCCCTAATTCTTCAAAGAATGCTCAACGTACTCCCCACTCTGAACCTCGCATGTTAAATGGTTCTTCTGACTCTTTAGCGATGGCTTCGCAAGATGAGTTTGAACAACTCGTCCAGAGCGTCGATACCAAATCGAAAATTATGGACCAATACGCTAACTGGAAAGGGGTCAGCTATCGCCTAGGCGGTACAACAAAGAGTGGTATTGATTGTTCAAGTTTTGTTCAGCGCACCTTTATCGAACAATTCGGTGTTGCTTTGCCTCGCACCACCTCGGAACAAGAGTCTTCAGGACAGAGCGTCAAACGCAATAATTTAAAAGCAGGTGACTTAGTTTTATTTAAAACAGGTCGTCGCATGAAACACGTTGGCATTTATATCGGCGATAATAAATTTGTTCACGCTTCTACCAGTAGCGGTGTTATCGTTTCTGAAATGACCAATGAGTATTGGAGCAAAAGATACTACGCGGGCCGTCGTGTTATTAATGGCTCATAAGCTGTAAAATCTCATTAATCCCTTGCCAATAAAAAAGCTTCCAAGTTTAAAAACTGGAAGCTTTTTTATTGTATTCAATACGGTTTTATTAAGACGAATAGAAACCTGATCCAAGCTCGGCAATAGCAACGCCATCGGCCTTTAAGCGACACATTGCCGCAAGCTCATCATTTGCATGAATAAAGAGGCAAACTTCTTTTTGCCACTCTAAAATTGCACTTTCAATTTGCAATTCAGACAATGATTCTGATAACTGCTTCATTGCGATGCAATCTGTCGCACAGTCATGACTGAGTAATTTCAGCCCCACAAGTTTATCGCTACCAAAATCATCTGTAGGTACCACTTCAACATCAGTCCCTATTTTTCCAGATAACCAGCGGTAGCTTTGCGGCAGCCTGTGCACTACCGAAAGACCTGATTTTTCCACAACAAATTCCTATTGCTACCTAACCATCATATTATTTGCTGAACGAGATCCATTTACCTAATCAACGCTGAGTAGAGTTTTTTCCATAAATCCCCCCTACTCCTAAGCAATTTGATTCTCCCTCCTCTAAGTTAATCCTTAGAGCTCAGTAAACTTCATCAAACCTCGTTCAAACCGAATTCGCTACAACTCACAAAAGTAACGTGTTTGTTAAATTATCATACCTAAATATAACATTAATTATTGCTCGTGTCGTTAAATTTTTGTGACACAAATCCTTGCATACGAATTTTTTTACCCAGAATGTTAAACTTTAAATTTTTTTTACTATTGAAATTCAACATTAAGACTAACTATTAGCCATTTTTTTTACATTACTAAACGGAGGTTAATAATAAACTGAGTTATTTTGAATAAAAATCATCATCTCAACCAATTTTTCACTTAACTCCAATCAGCTTAGTTTAATACATAAATTTAACAAACGTTAATCCAATGATAGTTGACCCAGATCATTTTTATACAGAAATTCTAATTTTACTGAAGATGAATTCGGTTTTATCGAGTAGTTAATTTTTACTTAACACTATTCAAATAAATATGGTGACTAACTGAAATTAATGCGGGTAAGCGGCTTAAAACAACAGAAGCCGCTTGACATGATAGAAACTGATCGTCGTTTATTTTTTAGCGCGTTTAGCTAATAAAACAAATAACATAGAAAAGGCAACACAGGCGACCATCGAGCCAACCATCGGCCATGCGGATTTAGCCGGAATCAACGATATCAATGAGCCAATTAACGCCGCAATCGAAAAGCGAATCGTTCCCGCTAATGAAGATACAGTTCCTGCAATATGTGGGTAGTTATCCAAAATCACCGCCATCGCATTAGACGTGATCATCGCAATGCCACTGACATAGACAGCAACACCAAGCACTAAAGCCCAGAAACCGACATCAAGTGCTGTTGTGGCTAATAACCAAATACCCATGGTAAATTGCACAATAATTCCAAGGTAGAGCATATGCTCCGCCCCAAAGCGTCTTACATAACGGCTATTTAAGGTTGTCATTAAAAATAAGAAAACAATATTAATACCAAAAAAGTAACCGAAATCTTGAGGAGATACACCGTTAAGCTCAATATAGACAAATGGCCCTGCATTCAAGAATGAAAACATGCCTGAAAATGAAAATGAACTTGCGAGGATATAAAATAGAACCTGCTTTGCACGAAACAAGGTCGCAAATTGTTTTAAGGTATTACCTAAATGGAATGGCTGACGTTTCTCAACAGGCAACGTTTCACGTATAAATAAGCTAACTAGAATAACAGCCAAAACAGCAGCAATCGCAATACTCCAGAAAATAGCGTGCCATGAGAACCAACGCATCATTTCTCCGCCGAGAATTGGCGCAAGTAAAGGCGCAATCGTCATCACTAACACGACAAAAGACATACTTCGCGAAAATTCATCGCGTGTAAACATATCTCTCATTAATGCGTTAATCACAACACTCGCTGCCGCTGCCGCAAAACCATGTAGGAATCTAAACAGAATGAGTGAATCGATGGATTCAGAAAGTGCACAAGCTGCCGATGCGATAGCAAATACAATAACACCACCTAAAATGACAGGCTTACGTCCTAGGCTATCCGCCATTGGTCCATAAAACAGTTGCCCTATCGCAAAGCCAAATATATAGCTATTTAGCGTCATTTGGATGCGCCCTTCATCGACATTGAAGTACTCACCCATAGCTAAGAAACTCGGTAGGTACATATCAATGGCCAAAGGCATAAGCATCGATAATAAACCTAATATTAATATCAATCCTAAGTAGGATGATGTCTGCTGTTGCACTCTTTTAAACTCCTATCTCGTTCCGCTTAAGGCGCACGAGCCAATGACACAGTAAGCGTATATAAACTGCGCATGACTAAACTTCTTTTGTATTACGTTTGGTATTTAGCGCGGAACTGTCACGCTATTAATTTCATCTTCTGTCAGTACTCGATATTCACCCGGTGCCAACTCAGCATCTAGCCATATATCACCAATACGTTCGCGATGTAGGCCACAAACATGATTTCCAACAGCCGCAAACATCCTTTTGACTTGATGATAGCGACCTTCGCTGATCGTCAATAAGACTTCTTTGGGCGTGATTATTTCTAATTGTGCAGGTTTAGTTGGATATTTTTCACCATTAAGCATGACGCCTTCAGCAAAGCGCTGTGCGACATCATCGGCAATATCGTGTTCTAATTCGACCCGATAGGTCTTTTCACAATGATGTTTAGGTGACGTTATACGATGCGACCATTGACCATCATCCGTTAATAGCACAAGCCCTGTTGTATCGATATCAAGGCGTCCTGCCGAATGCAGCTTATCGGCTAACGGTTCATCAATAAAATAGAGAATAGTCGGGTGTGTCGGGTCGTCAGTTGAACAGACGTAGCCTTCAGGCTTATGCAGCATAAAATAACGAGGACCTGTAACATGGACTAAAACACTGCCTTCATAAGCAACCGATTGTTCAGGGCTAATCTGTAGCGCACCTGATTTAACAATTTCATCGTCGACAGTGACTTTTCCTGCACGTAGCTCGCGAGTTACCAGACTCCGACTAATCCCTAATTGCTGGGACAAAAACTTATCCAGTCGCATAAATTCTCTTAATTTGATGGAATAGCAACTCAACCCTATAAAGCGGCCAAGTTGTTAGAAATAAAATTGAAAGGTTATTGTGATTATGTTCACATCTTTTATTATATCAATAACTAATCACAAGTGATAGCGTCTCAAAATTATGTGGTGTTTTTAGCTCATGCCATTGTGTTAACCTAAATTTAACACTGAGAGACTCACTATTTTTAATTAATGCTGAATAATATGCCTTTTGTTCTCCGCCCCTATCAACAAGATGCTGTCGATGCGACGATTCACTACTTTCGCCAGCACACGCAACCTGCTGTTATTGTGCTACCTACAGGCGCAGGAAAAAGCCTAGTGATAGCCGAACTTGCTCGCTTAGCTCGAGGAAGAGTGCTTGTGTTAGCTCACGTCAAAGAGCTTGTTGAACAAAATCATGCTAAATATAGGGCTTATGGCCTAGAAGCGGATATTTTTGCTGCGGGTTTAAATCGTAAACAATCCCACAGCAAAGTGGTCTTTGGTAGCGTACAATCTGTCGCGCGCAACCTAGAAAGCTTTCATGACAACTTTTCACTGGTCATTATTGATGAGTGCCACCGTATTAGCGGAAATAAAAAAAGCCAATACCAACAAATTATCAATAGCCTTAGCCAATATAATCCAACGCTAAAAATTCTAGGGTTGACCGCTACGCCTTATCGACTAGGTTCAGGCTGGATTTACCAATATCATTATCATGGCATGGTCAGAGGTGATGAAAATTGCTTTTTCCGCGAATGTATTTACGAATTACCGTTACACTATATGATTAAAAATCATTTCTTAGTACCGCCTGAACGTCTCGACATGCCTGTACTGCAATATGATTTTAGCAAGGTGTCACTCAGTTCCGCGGGCATTTTCAATGAACATGAACTCAATCTTTCTATCCAAAAACAAAAACGCATTACGCCGAAGATTGTGGCTCAAATCGTTGACTATGCGACACCACGACAAGGCTGCATGATTTTTGCTGCAACTGTCGAACACGCAAAAGAGGTACTCAGCTATCTCCCCCAAAATACTGCCGCCTTAGTCACCGCAGATACACCGGCGATGGAACGTGAAGCGATTATCCAACAATTTAAAAATAAACAATTGCATTTTTTAGTTAACGTCTCCGTATTAACAACCGGTTTCGATGCCCCTCATGTGGATGTTATCGCCATTTTACGCCCTACTGAATCGGTCAGTTTATACCAACAGATTGTTGGACGTGGTTTGCGATTATCACCTAATAAATCTCAGTGTTTGATTTTAGACTACGCGGGTAATCCTCATGACTTATTTCGCCCTGAAGTTGGTTCAAGCAAACCTAATTCGAATAGTGTGCCTGTACAAGTTTTTTGTCCACTCTGTCAATTTGCGAATACTTTTTGGGGAAAATGCACAGAAGATGGCCAAATTATTGAGCACTATGGCCGCCGTTGCCAAGGTTGGGAAGAAAATGCGTTAGGACACAAGCAACAATGTGAATTTCGTTTTCGTTTTAAGCAATGCCCTCACTGTGGAGCAGAAAATGATATCGCTGCACGACGCTGTCAAAAATGTGATGAGGTGCTATCGGATCCTGACGATATGCTAAAAGCCGCATTGAAACTAAAAGATGCTTTAATTTTACGTTGTGGTGGAATGGAGATGACAACAGGTCGCGATAATAAAGGTGAATGGTTAAAAATCACCTATTATGATGAGGATGGTACTTCTGTCTCAGAACGTTTTCGCCTTCATACAACACCACAACGTCGTGCATTTGAGCATCGTTTCTTGCGTGAACACTTACGAGCGCCTGGCGTTCCTTTCAAATGGTCGTCAGCCCATGATATCGTTACCCAACAGTCCGCATTACGATACCCGCAATTTATTGTTGCTCGTAAAAAAGAAAGTTATTGGGAGATCCGCCAAAAAATATTCGATTATCATGGACGCTTCCGCGTTGCTGACCAACTCTATTCTTGATGTTAATTAGATTATGATTGCCGTTGTAGGCATTTTCCGTTAAAATGCCGCCCGCTTGGATGTTTCGCATTAGCGTACTTCAACAACACCAAGCCAAATATCGAACCTGCTGCTGGGTCGCCTGTAGCAGGATTTTATTTTTTTCTTGTATAGAGAAATAGTAATGTTAACTATCAATGCAATTGCACGTAAAGAGCAGGGTAAGGGTGCGAGCCGCCGCCTGCGCAGAGCAAACCAGCTTCCAGCTATCGTTTACGGTGGCAACCAAGAAGCTATCTCTGTGACTCTTAGCCACGATGAAGTGATTAACCAAGAAGGTAAAGCAGAATTTTATGAAGTTCTGAACCTGGTTATCGATGGTAAAGAAACTAAAGTCAAAGTTCAGGCTGTTCAACGTCACCCGTTCAAACCAAAAGTGACGCACATTGACTTCCTGCGCGTTTAATTAAAGCCACAAGCCGAGCTTTAGAATTTATCGGGACGCCGAGTAAATAACGCCGCAATTGCGGCGTTATTTATTTTCAACATATGCTTATTTTCCACCACGGCGCTGTAGCTGATCACGTAAATTCGGTGGTGTACCGCGAATAGTCAGAGTATCCGTCACTGGATCCCAAAAAATACGTTCTCCCATCAACATCGCATCAAAACTGATCGTGATTCCCCCGCCACTCCCCGAGAATTTAGTCAGCTGTTTTAATGTGCCTCTATCCGCAGGAAAACTGTCTTCTAACTGATAATCATTTTGACGGGCAAAATCACCAAAACTCTGTTCTTCTACTATTGGTAATTCATTAGACAGTGCTTGTAACTCAATTTCTTCGCCGGATTGTAACTGTTCCGTACAATATGCATGCACTTGCTGACGATAAGCTTGACGTGTGTTCTTATCCATTTGCGCATTATCGCAAAAATCATCGAGCGCCTGCACTAGCCCTTTATTCTGTACTTTTGCATTCAAGCCTTCTGACGCAGCCAAGAAATCCATAAAAAAATCAGATACTTTACGACCAACACGCCCTTTTAAAAAGGTTAAATAGCGTGTAGATTCGGGATTGGTTTCCCATTCCGTTAAATCGATACGAGCAACAATGTCTGCATGAGGAATATCGAGGTAATGCGTGGTCGATAAATCGAGGCTGTCGGTTACAAACATACTATCGCAACTACTGAGCACCGCGATTAATAAATATTCAACAGCAAGATAACGGTATTGGCAAAATAACACGACCCCACCTTCAGCAAAGGGATATTTAGCCAATTCATCTTTTAAACGCACGGTCATTGCTCGACTAAAGCCAAGAAATTCTTCTTCACCTTTACGCAACAGTTTCAACGCATCGGCCAGTTCGCTTTCTTCATTAAACTCACCAAAAGCTTTACTTTTTGCGCTATATACTCGGTGTAATTCTGCCATCATGTCTTGTACAACGTTATCGGTTGACAATAAAGAATCGCGCAACATGACTTCAAGTGTCTGTTCATCACGTTTAATCAACTGATGTAAAGCTATCTGGGAAATTTCCAGACTCATTGTAGGCTCCTTATTCAAGCAGAAATATTCTCGCGCGTATTCAAACACTGATACTATTTATCTGCAACCGAAACTGTCATTTGCGCCTATTTTTACACCTAAATGCTGAACTAATACTCATTCGAATAATCTTAATAAGCATTATTATCACTCAAAGATAAATTTCTTGCTAAGAAAGAAGAAAATCATCCCGCTATACGCTATCATAGGTGGGCTTTTACTAATTTAGGATGTCAGAATTTATGCCACAGTCATCTCGCTATAGCGATGAAAAAGTTGAAACTCTACTTGCTGAACTTGTCAGCGTGTTAGAAAAAAACCATACTCCTGTAGATCTCTCACTTATGGTGTTAGGCAATATGGTGACCAATCTGCTCAACACGTCAGTTGCACCAGCACAGCGTAAAATGATTGCAGACTCTTTCGCCAATGCTTTACTGTCTTCTGTTAAAGATGACAAATCCCACTAAATAGATAATGAAATAAACAGTATGGTGACCCATCAGCGCTACCGTGACAAAGTCTCCCAGATGATCAGTTGGGGGCACTGGTTTGCTCTTTTCAATATCCTACTTAGTCTGGGACTAAGTAGTAGCTATCTGTTTATTTTTGATTGGCCCGACACACTTGCTGGGCGTATTTTTGCCTTCGTCAGTTGGATAGGACATTTTAGCTTCGTTGTCTTTGCTTGCTACTTACTCATCGTTTTTCCACTGACCTTTATTGTCATGTCTCAGCGGTTGCTGAGGCTAATTTGTGTTGCCCTTGCGACTGCTGGCACCACATTGCTAATCTTTGATATTCGTGTCTTTAGCCAATTTGGCCTGCATCTAACACCACAAGTATGGGATCTCGTCATTAACCCTGAACAAGGGGAAATGGCACGTGAATGGCAACTTATGTTTATTGTTATTCCGATCATCTTCTTAGTGCAAATGTTATTCGCAACTTGGAGTTGGCAAAAATTACGTAGTCTGAACCGACAAACTTTTGGTAAGCCTTTAGCCGGATTTTTCATCGCGACCTTTGTTATGTCTCATTTGATGTATGCATGGTCAGATGCCAATTTTTATCGTCCTATCACGATGCAGCGCTATAACTACCCACTGTCTCAGCCTATGACCGCCAGAAAACTCCTTGACCGATATGGACTGTTAGACTTATCCGAACATCAAAATCGTGTATTCCAACAAGGTAGCCCTACGGCGTTAAAAGTCCAGTACCCATTGAAACCACTTAGCTACTATGACCAAGGTATAGGCTATAATTTACTGCTCATTGTGGTGGACGATTTAGGCGATAAAAAGCAGCAAGATGACATGTCATCGTTGAACGCCTTTAAAGATATGAGTACCGAGTTTACTAACCATTATACGACTGGTTTACGTAATGATACGGCCCTATTCGGCCTGTTCTACGGTATTTCAGCTAGCTACTTTGATAATATTCTGAATGAACGTAATGCTTCTGTACTCATACAGGCGTTACAACATCAAGGCTATCAATTCGGTCTGTTCTCTACCGATGGGTTTAATTCACCGCTGTTTCGTCAAGCTATCTTGGCGGATTATTCGTTGCCAGCAAAAGCAGCCGATAGCGACGCGCAGACCATTACACAATGGACGTCATGGCTGACTAATTTGAAAAATGAATCGCCTTGGTTCTCATTTTTGAACATAAAAGGCCAGCCCGGTAGTCAACAAACGGATGCCCAAATCAATCAAGTTATTGAAACATTGATACGTGATGGGCGGATGAAAAATACTATCGTGGTGATTACCGCGAATTATAATGGTGCTGAGCAATCCGAAACCACTGACTGGTTTAATCAGAAACGTTTTGCACGTGAAAAAATGCAAGTTCCATTATTTATCTATTGGCCGAATACACCTAGCCAGCAAATTGATAAGCTCACCAGTCATCAAGATGTATTGACAACAATTATGCAACGGTTGCTGCATGTCTCTAACTCCCCAGATGACTACAGCCAAGGCGAGGATTTATTCAGCCCAGAACGTAAATTCCCTTGGATCATTACTGGGGATGATAACGATGTCGTGATCACAACGGATGATGCAACCTTATATATGGATAAAAATGGTCAATTTAGTATCTATGACTTGCAGGGTAAAGAAATGAAAGACCAAAAACCGGATCTTGCTCAGCTACTAAAAATCTTTACTGAGCTTAAGCGATTTAATGAAAATTAACGTTTAAAAATCAATCAGTCGTGCAACTCAAGTCTTGCTTTAATGGGGAAAATGAGTACTATTATGGCAGTTCGGCATGTAGCGCAGCTTGGTAGCGCACCGTCATGGGGTGTCGGGGGTCGGAGGTTCAAATCCTCTCATGCCGACCAGAATTCCCTAAAAAAACCAACCGTAAGAGGTTGGTTTTTTTGTGCCTGAAATTTTCAAAAGGTAAAATGGCGGCAAAAGTCCTGACATGATTACACCAACGTTTCATCCCACTCAGCCCAAGGACAGACTAGCCCCCACTCAGTGTTAGCTTGGCGGGAATGCAAATTGAAGTAAATAAAAAGCCTGCCGGAGTGGGTTATTCATTAGGGCTTAAGTCACTTATTAGATTCTCAGCTTTCCCACAAAATTCATCAATCTTTGGTACTTTCTTGAACTCAGGATCATCAGCTTTTTGCTTGCACTTCACACTCACCTGCCCTTGGAAATATGCCATGGATACCATGTTATCAACCAAGCGCTTGCAGGTACGACTTTTAACCGCTTCCTTAAATTCACCACAAAGGAGCGCTTTTTGACGATTAATACTTGCAGCCATGTCTGGCACTTTGTCATCTTCTGTGATTTCAGCAACTGAGCCAAATGAAAGCAAACCTAAAAATAAAATGACTAATCTCTTTTTCATACATCACCATCTTTAAGTTAAGTATGTGAATATTAGGATAAATGCAGAGCTCAGGCAATAAAACACCAGCGCCTATTTTGGATGATGAGTCGTGACTTTAATAATTATAGAAACCACGCCGTGAGATCATCAAAATAAGATAATCCTCGTTATCCATCATTATGAATATCAATTTTTATTTTCACTAAACACTTAACTCAAATAAAAATTATTGAACCACTTTTATGCCCTTTATTATTTTTTTCATTTTAATATACTCATCATATTAAAATGACTACAATAAGTTGAATAAGCGTATTGCATCATCTAAATATATAGTCAGAGCAAGGCTCTTATTAAGATGGTCATTATTGTTTAGTTGATTTTTATTAAAACTAACAATATATTTTTCGATTTATTAAAGTATTTATAGCAAATTTATTACTTCCATTGAAAGAGTCAAAACCGTGAATATAAAAACTTCATGCATTCTAATTGCAGTAACCCTAATGTTAGGTTGCTCAACAGCAACGAAACAAGTGTCTGATCAAAATGGATGCACGATTCAAATTGATCCTCCCGAAGGAAAGTTACCTGCCAAAATTGAGCAAGCAACAGGGACTTCCCCTGTCTGTAAATCGATTGAAAAATCAATTGATAAAGCTATTTAGAGATAACTATCGCCATCACGCAGGTAAATCTGTTGACGGTCCCTTGCAGAACTTATTCCATAAATTATCAATTTGCTCTTCCGTCAACATTTCATCTACCCCATCAATAATTGGGATGGAAATATGGACTGTGCCGTCAGGGCGTATATAGGTTTTTACGATAAAGCGCTTATCTTCTGTTTCTCTTGAAAAATCATAGTGTCGTGATACAAAACCACAAACATACCCTACCTCGCCACCATTATGTGATATTTTGTCAAAATAATAGGTGACGTTTTTAAACGATTCCGCTTTAGGGTTATCTAAATAACCTAATACTGCACGCTCGACCCGTTCTATCATACTAATTTCATTTTTATAGACGACTGACATGCCAAATAAAAATGCCGCACCGAGCAGGAATAATCCAATGATGATATAAAATATTTTATTCATAAAATGATCATCTAAATAATAATAAAATAACGATACTGACGATTCAAAATAGCAAATAGATTCTGCTATCGATCAATTTATAACGTAACACAGTCTTATTTTCCACATAAAGTAAATTTAATGTGTCGATATAGTTTATTGGCAATGTATTTACTTGAAATCCCCCCCTATTATGGGCTTGTATTATTGCTACATAGGCTCAAACATTTGATATAATAAATATTATTTTTATATTTATTAAGGTATGTGTCATGTTACATTACACGATACGCGTTATGCGCCTTTTTCGTCATGTGTTTCTCTCTCGCCCACGCTTTATTATTTCATTATTTGTTGCCTTCGCTACTTTTTTCGCACTACTCTCTTATCAAAATACTATGATGAGTTTGATCATCAGCTGGAATGCTTTTGCCTGGATGTATTTATTATTTCTTTTTGTGCGTATTATGAATCACAAAGCTAAAAACATCCGTGAAATCACGAAAGTTGAAGACGAAAGTGCTCAAATGGTTATTTTCTTTTTGGTTGCAGGATGCTGTGTAAGCTTATTAGTTTTATTTTTTGCATTAGGCGGTCATGGTGATTTCTCTAAGTCAGATAAATTCATCCCTTATGCACTCACAGCGTCGACTTTAATTTCATCATGGCTACTTCTTCCCACCGGTTTTACGATGCACTATGCACACTTATATTATAGTAATGCTAATCCGCAGCAGCCATGGTTACGTTTTCCAGATAAATTACTCGAACCGAGCTACTCTGACTTTATGTATTTTTCTTTTACTATTGCTGTTGCATCACAAACAGCAGACATTGAGGTTGCATCGACACCTATGCGCCGTGCTGTTTTATTACAATCTATCATCTCTTTTATTTTCAATATGGCTATACTCGGATTATGTATCAATATCTCCGCAAGCTTGTTCTAACTGATTTAAACTGAAAATGCGAAAACATCCCCAAACTGAGCAAGTAGTCAGTGCAACGCAATTTTATTTATCGTTTTGCATCTCTTTTTCACATTCAGATGGCGGCACACCAAAGATGACCATCATAAAGACAGTAAGACAATAACCAACATATTGACTATTGAGTAGTTTTTTGATTATTTTCATAGAAATAACCCATTGTGTTTTATTTATTCACTAAATTAGCACTGTTTATCATCGCAGCCATACCTCATTTAAGCACATTTACAATTCAGTCATGTTTATCAATAAGGAATACTCATTGCACATGTTTCGACTAGCAACCCCCCCTGATATAGCATCCCTCATTCAGCTTGATAGTGTCACAACGGCAGAACGAGCTCAAAAAATATCTCAATGGGTCAACAACAAACATTGTTACCTGATTGAACAACAGAACCAAATTATCGCTTATGGGGTATTACACTACCATTTTTTTGAATGTGCTTTTATTGAAATGATAATGGTTAATCAAGCCTTTCGACAGCAAGGTGCTGGTCTTTCATTGCTACAACAACTTAAACAGACTTGCCTTACTCAAAAAATATTTACATCGACTAACCAGTCAAATACTCCGATGCAACGATTACTCGATAAAGCCCAATTCAAACCAAGTGGCTTCATCGATAATCTTGATGAGGGAGATCCCGAACTTATTTACTTTTGCCAATTAGCCTAGTTAATTGGCAACATCATATTTTTAGAGTAAAGAAGGTTGCATAACAACATTGATTAATTTTTGATTAAATCGTTGATATATTTGCGGGTTGATTTTTATTGGATAACTCAATATTTCCAACTGATGAGGTTTAAACTCTGGGTGATAACTAGGATGAACATGTGCATATTCATTTTGTTTAAATCCACAATGCAGATAAAAACGTAATCGCTTTTGACTAATTTCATCAATGACAGGATCAATTTCCAAGATAATGTTGTTCACCTGTTTAGCAAATAACTGTATGACCTTTTGACCATAACCCTGCCCCCTTAGAGCCGATGAAACTGCAAGATGTTCAATATAAAAGAAATCATCGACTCTCCAACTGCCTATAAAGCCAATAAAAATACCGTTATCAGAAAAATAGTATAAATAATAATCCCCATGACTAAGGATACTTTGCCGCCCTTGATAACTTCTTTTTTCATGAGCGGGGAATGCTGAATCATACAGTTGGTTTACATTTGCTATTTCTAAAACGTTTCTGCTAGTCAACCTTGTTACTGTGAGCATGCGACCTGAACCTATCCTATCATCTTAAAAAAACCTATTTAGCATACTTATTCTCTTTTTCTAGGCAACTCATTTTAAGTTTTTATCCAGTGTTAACCCTTACTAGCGCATTGTTTTATTTTAACTTTAAAAAGTAAAAAACCGTGGTTGCACATATTTTATGTGTCATTGAAAAAATATTATCGATCTGATATTGACTTTATTCGTGACTCAATCTAAAAATACTGTATACAAACACAGTGTTAGTTAGAGGCGACTATGTTACGCATTGAAATTTTATTTGATAAAAATGCACCACAAAAACCTAGTGATATTATGTTGCAAGCTCTTGAGTCTGAGATAACGCGCAAACTCAGCCCACAATACCCAGATATGGTGACTCGGGTAGGTTTTAGCTCTGGTCAACGTATTAATATTTCTGGAACCAAACTTGCCCAAGACAAGGTTCGTATCGAAGAGATATTAGAAGAAATATGGATGGATGATGGCTGGATCCCAGAACAAACGTTAGAGGATTAAGCATGCATAAAATTAAAGGAATGTCTGGATATCGTCTATCGTGTCCAGCATTCCTTTATTGTTTATCATCAACAGAATGATAAATTAAAAAGTATACCTTACTCCACCTAAACCTACCCAACCTAGGCGTTGCTCCGTGATGGAACTTTTTGCTGCATCACCGACAAGATAATAAGCCCCAACCCCCGTGTAAAAGGTTATATTTTCATTCCAGTTATAGTTTAGGATAGCGCCTCCATGAACATCTTTAAATCCACTCCCCGCATCATATTCACTAAAACGGGAACGGCTCGCCTGTAGTGGAGAAACGCCAAAATAAGCTTGATTGTAAGCTTTATTCCCCCAGGTGGTTGCTAGCGTATATTCGATATCCCACCGATGACTAAACTGATAATAACCAATCCCACCCATTTCAACATTGACAGTTCTACCAATATTTCGTCCACCATAATGGCGATCTTTCGTTGCCATATTGGCAGAAAGGTAAAGCTGAAAATTATTAATAGAATAATTAATTTCTGCCCCCACGAGCATGGAGCTATCTAGGTCCCCCATACCTTTTAAATCTTCATTCTTATGACCCAAAATACCTATTTTTTCATCTCGTCCTGCGTCATAACCTAACCGACTGGAAACCGTTAAGTTTTCGGTTAAACCAATAGCCCATTCTGCTCCCTCGAACCCTAAGCTAAATACGCCGTAATCATCGGAAATATATCCGTAGTTCACATCAACGGTTGGCGAAAATAAGTATTTATTAGATCCTTCATAAGCAGGCATAACAGAACCCCCTGCTCCCAAAACTATGACACTCTCCCCTGCGACGACAACACTGTAGGGTGACAAGGCAGTGACTAATATTGCCGCTGAACACAAACGTTTCATTAAAATATCCTATCTGGTTCTGTTAATAAATTTTTTGTCGAATAAATGCTTTAATTTCTTTTATGGGCTTCAAATTCTTTTTAAATTCGTCTTTTATCCTTTCGTTTTCAATACCATTTCTAGTATGTGTATTCTCAGCTAACTGATTAAATGAAAGCGTTGTCATGAGCATTTCCTTTGAAGGACTAAAGTTTTTTCCCATTAAAAACATTGAGATAAGAATAACAGTAACGAAAATAGGGAGTTCAATTAATTGTAATTTCATTTTAGTTATTCCAAGGATTGCAAAGATGTTAAAATAGTAATCCTATTCGCGCTTCGTACCTTAAAAATGGGTTAAACAAACCTTAAGAGATCATTAAATCTCTCATTGAATTTACCTTAGTTATATTGTCGGAAAAATATTAGCTGCTTATACTGCACGCTAGAGAGGTGATAAAATGAATATCTTATTAGTTGAAGATGATCTCCAACTAGGCAAAGCATTATGTCGTGGTCTAGAACTTGCTGGTTTTAATCCCCTTTGGGTACGATTACTTAACGATGCTAAACAACAATTAAATTCACGTAATTTTGATCTCATGTTATTAGATTTAGGTTTACCTGATGGTGATGGATATGAGGAATTAATTGCTTGGCGTCGTTCTGGCCAATCAATTCCAATTATTATTCTGACCGCTCGAAACCAGATGGATAATTTAGTGGCCAGTTTAGATTCCGGTGCCGATGATTTTTTAACAAAACCGTTTGCTATGCCTGAGCTTATTTCTCGTGTTAAAGCCGTAAGTCGTCGTATGGCAGGATTTTCTTCAGAAATTTGGCAATTGGATAATTTGCAACTAAACCCAATCAACCATCAAGTTCTATTAGATGATCAGCTATTAATGCTTTCAGGAAAAGAATATCAGCTATTATATGAATTAGTAAAAAATGCAGATAACGTGGTACGTAAAGCGGATCTCGAACAACGTTTATTTGGGTTAGATGATAAAATAGAAAGTAATTCACTTGAAGTTCATATTCACAATTTACGGCGCAAGATAGGTAAAGATCGTATTATTACTATTCGCGGCATCGGTTATTTACTTAAAAAAGAAGCGCAATCAAGTGAAAGTTAAATCCTTTTTTATCTATACTTTTTTCTTACAGATAAGCTCAGTAATTCTGTTATGGGTATTATTAGTAGGTTGGTTACAATTTTTTTATTTACCTGATATTGATGATGATTTTAACCTCCAGCAGCAAATCGTTACTGAAGGTTTTGCGTCTACTTTAGGTACCGTTGCTAATAACCCAGAATATTTTGAACGTATCATGACCTCATTGCAAAAAATGTATACTGACGCAATGGAAAATGGTTTAGAGGTATCCTATAGACCATTTGTTGCCGTGCGTAACCAACATGGTGATGTGTTATATCGCAATAGTGACCAAATCAAAATAACCGATAATATTTTGTTCAATGACCTCAAAAAACAGTATCCTAATTGGCACTTTACCTTCGCATGGAATGATGAACACTCCATCGAGGTGATCCTTGGGGAGTCTTACTTTGACAGGAAATCAATAATAGGTAGCCCCGCTGAAGGTACTGCAATACCTTTATTATTTATATTAGGCATCATGCTAATTGCAATTATCATCACCGCTTATTTTAGTTTAAGACCGCTAAGACAAGCTGCAACGATTATCGCTAGCCGCAAACCGGGGAATTTAACTCCCATCTCAGTAAAAGAGCAGTATAAAGAAATTCGTCCTATTATTACGGCAATCAATAATCTCATGTCACGCGTTGATGCTGCAAACCAACGTGAAAAACGATTTATGGCAGATGCTGCACATGAACTCCGTACCCCCATTGCCGCGGTCATTGCTCAGCTTCATTTATTAATGCAAATACAGAATGTAAAAGAGAAAGAAGAAATTGTTAACGACATGCAGGCAGCATTAAATCGAGCGGCGTCGTTATCACACCAGCTTATCGATTTAGCACGCTTAGAGGCTGAAGACTTTTCTGTGAATAAAGAGCAGATTAACTTACCCGTATTAATTTCTCATATTACTTCATTGCATGTACCACATGCTATAAACCAAGATATCGATATCGAACTACAAAGTGCAGATAATGTCTTTATTACCACTGATAAACTAGCATTAACAACAATTTTTACCAACTTACTGGAAAATGCGATTAAATATAGTGATAAAAAAGGAAAGATTAAAATCACAATTAAAGATTTATCGCCTTTCGGCGCAACGATTACCGTACAAGATAATGGTCGAGGCATTCCAGAAGAAAGCCGCCAATTAATATTTTCACGTTTCTATCGTGTCCCCGGTACAACAGAAACAGGTAGTGGACTTGGTCTATCCATTGTTCATAACCTCGCAACAAAAATAGATGCAGCGATACGTGTCACCGATGGACTAGATAAAAAAGGTGTTGGTTTTATTATCGATTTGCCTTAACGCCCTTTTTGCAACTAGGTTAACAGAGTCTTAAACAGTGTTTAGTCTATACTTAAACACTGTAAGTCTTTTTACTTATTTGTTTGAAGGAAAGCTCATGTCCCAAGCACTCATTATTATCGACCTAATTCAGGAAATCGTTGGCGAAAATGGTTTATTAAATACCAGCTATCCACAAACTCAAGAACGCCATATTATCGACAGAGCGAATCAAGCCGCCGATTTTGCCCGTAAAAATAATATCCCTATTATCTGGGTAAAAGTGGGCTTTGCGGATGATTATCATGATATCCCAGCGGGTTCCCCTATGTTCCATCATGCAAAAGCGATCGGTGCATTAAAATTAAGCTCTGCTGGCTGCCATTGGGCTGAAAAATTAGATGTTCAACTCCGTGACGTCATCATAGTAAAAAAAGGTGTCAGCGCATTTACAGGTAACCAACTCAACCATTGGTTAAAAGAAAATAACATTAAACATGTTATTTTTGGTGGGGTCAGTTCAGTGATGACCATTCAAAGCAGTGCTCGCCAAGCTCATGATTTCGGTTATCAAGTCACAGTCATTGATGAACTATGCGCCGCAGCAACATTAGAGCTACATCATCAAAGTATGCAAGCATTACAAGGAATGGTCACCGTTTCCTCCCTAGCCGATTTCCTGCAAGGAAAACTAAAGTGAATGGACTCTTTTTCATGTCTTATACAACTAACATCTTTTGTATATAAATTTCACGCAACCGGTGTGTTAGTGGTCCAGGCTTTCCGCCGGCCACTTTCCGCCCGTCAATTTCAATAACAGGCCAAACGAATGTCGTTGATGAAGTAATAAAAGCTTCTTTTGCGGCCATTGCCTCTTCAACAGTAAAAGTACCTTCTTCAATAGCTAAATGCTGCTCCCGAGCAAGCGTTAAAATTGCTTGCCGCGTAATACCTGGTAATATTTCATAACCTAAAGCACGAGTTTTGATTATATTTTCATGTGTAATGATAAAAAAGTTGCTTGAACTCCCTTCTGTGATATCGCCATTTGACACAAAAAGTGCATCATCCGCCCCTTGAGAATGTGCATAATCTTTTGCTAAACATGCCGCCAGCAAAGCAACGGTTTTAATATCGCATCGTTGCCAACGAATATCGTCAAATGTTACGACACTAATCCCTGTTGTAGCGCGTGGATTATCAATAATCGAAGCTTGTTGGGCAAATATCACTAATGTGGGTGTAATCGTTTTATCGGGAAACAAGAAATTGCGCTGTCCAGCATTGCCCCTTGTGAGTTGTAAATAAATTAACCCTTCAGTGAGATTATTTTTTTCAATGATCTGTTGGTGAATTTTTAATAACGACTCTTCTGTATAAGGTAAAGCTAATTGCAATTCATGACATGAACGTTGCAAGCGCGTCATATGATTTTTAAAATCAACCAAACGACCATTAACAACAGCGGTAACTTCATAGACTGCATCAGCAAACAAAAAACCACGGTCGAATACGGATATTGATGCTTGTTCTTCTGGCACAAATTGACCATTTATGTAGGTAATCATAATGTTTACTTCCTTTTCAAGCTTATAAATACCAAGTTTCACGATGCGATATATCTGTTTTCACTCATTAGTATTACAAAAACACTATTATTTGAGTTATTGACTTAACCACTCATTATTTGAGTATTGTATTGTTCAATTTTATTCTTGCCACTTTAACTCATCATATTTGGACTTAATCGCTAGTATTAACAATAGCCACGATTAGTGTTTTTGTGAAATAGCTATTGAATTAAACACTAATGGTCTATATTTTGGATATTAACTCAAATCGACCCATACAGTTGCCACTCATTTGATTTAAGGGGAAATTTTATTATGCTTAATCTCAATCAAAATCAACTTAAAAATCTTGCAGATTCACAATTAAAAGGTCATAGAACGCTTATCTATTTGGTCGCCTTATTGCTTCTCATTGGTGGGGTGGTCTGTATAACTAACCCGATTGTCTCTGGTATCGCATTTAGTTCATTGATCGGTGTTATGTTATTGATTAGCGGTATAGCCGTCATTTTAAATATTGTATTCAATCGACTGTATGCAAATGTATCTGTCTTATTCAGCTTAATTGCAGGTATTGCTTACTTAATCTTAGGCTATGCTTTTATCACTGACCCCTTACAAAGCTTATTATTCTTAGCGGTATTTGTCGCTATTCTCTTCATAATTGGTGGTGTGATCCGTATCTTCGTTGGCGCTAAACTTTTCAGCTCTGCGGCGGGAATGATGAATATTTTAATTGGTATTCTCGATTTTATCATTGCCTACATGCTGTTAAGCGGTAATGCGCAAACGTCAATCACATTGTTAACGCTCTTTATTGGTATTGAATTACTGTTTAGTTCTTTTAATTTATTCCTACTGGCTGGAGCGCTAAAAAATAGCAGTAAGTGATTGATAATTCAAAAATATTGAACTGGAAACTGCCGATATCAAAATTTTTTTAAAGATTCAAAAAATGTTTAGCTAGGTGCTTGACATTCTACAGCCAAAAGCTAAAATGCATTCAAGTGATCTAGATCACACTTTAACTTTTGGAGTTTCCATGAATAGCATCAAAGAATTTATTAGCAACGTTCAAGAAGTTATTGAATTACTTGCTAAGCGTTTTATGTAAAAAACGAAAGCCTTTATTACCTCACCTTTAGCGTTCTATGCATATTATTTAGCAATACAGCCTTAAATTGTTTTAAGGCTGTTTTTTTATTCAAATACATCTTGAATCACTTTAACCACAACCGCTGTGCTGACTGCGACGAGTAGCAAATCGCGTCCACTTATACGCCATTCATACCCTTCATAAACAGGTAATTGGGATACAAACCCTCTCGGTAAATGATGCCTCCCTATACCAGCAGGTAATGGCTGACCAACAATAATTTGTCTTGCCATTTTAGGTGGTAAACGTGAATAGCCTGTAATTCCATAATCAATTGCAATCGGTCTAATCGACGCAACATTTAAATTAACACTTAAAACTGGTATAGCAGGACTTGGTATTATCATTCCGTAATTAGGATAATAACGAGGCGCATTAGGGTGTTTTCTATGCTCTTTATACTTATGTTTATGCGGTCTATCGTCATAATATTGATGATGACTATGACCTTCCCAGTGGTGATTCCGAGCATCTGCCTGAATGCTATAAGGTATTATCATTAATAAGATAGAAAGAGTGCATCTTCCCATTTTCAGTTTTTCCATCATTGCAACTCCGCCGCTAATCATCCCGCTTAAAGTAATCAGTCGTTCGAAATTCAACAATCGGAAATTGTCTTATATTAGGTAATTATACGTAAATTCGCTATTGATGTTTTTTATTAATTTATAATATTCTATTAAATACATAATTTTTTTATTTAAAACTTAATTTCATCCATTGAATTGTACTTTCAACTTAATTTTTTGCCTATCCCAGTTTTTTTATCCACTATAGATGAGATTGAGTCACATTTATGTTATTGTCTATGCGTAACTTATAGTGAAATACTTTAACCAAAACATTTATTTGTACGTTTGATGTCAATAAAAAAGGAGAGCACATGCAGCAGCAACTGCTAGACTGGGTACGCCAGTTTAATCAAGAATATGCCGATATTGCTTCGCTTTTAATGGTCTTAGGCTTAATTTTAATCGTTGCCCTCGTTTTGCATTTTATTTTGCATAAAATTATTCTTCCTCGTATCGAGAAAAGTGGACAGCAAAAAGACAGTGGATGGCAGCGCCAATTAACCCAATTCAATTTATTTAACCGCATCGCTTTTGTTATCCAAGGTGTTGTTGTTAATATTCAAGCCGTGTTATGGCTACATGCTGGCTCAACCGCACAGCAAATATTAACCGTGGCATCACAGGCTTGGTGTTTACTTTTCGGTTTGCTCACCTTTTATTCTATTCTCGATATCTTATTAAGTATCTTACAACGAGCAGCAAAAACAGCCCATTTACCATTACGAGGCATTTTTCAGAGCATAAAACTGATCGCTACCGTGCTCATTGCCATCATGATCATTGCATTATTGATCGGTAAATCTCCACTTATCTTACTTAGTGGTTTAGGTGCAATGACGGCCGTCATGATGTTGGTCTTTAAGGATCCCATCATGGGGTTAGTTGCAGGTATCCAACTATCTGCAAATAATATGGTGAACATTGGTGATTGGCTTGAAATGCCAAAATATGGCGCTGATGGTGCAGTCGTTGATATTGGTCTAACAACAGTTAAAGTTCGCAATTGGGATAACACCGTTACCACAATTCCAACTTATGCTTTGATTTCGGATTCATTCAAAAACTGGAAAGGCATGACTGAATCAGGTGGTCGCCGTATTAAACGTAGTATTCGTTTAGATACCACCAGCATCCATTTTCTTGAACCTGAAAAAATTACCGCTTTAGAAAAAGCGAATTTACTTGAGCCCTATATGGGACAAAAAATATCTGAGATTCAAGTGTTCAACTCTGCGATTCCAGACGATAAAGCAACACCATTGAATCAACGCCGGCTGACCAATATCGGTACGTTTCGTGCTTATGTTGAGGCGTATATGAAATCGCATCCGAATATTCATAAAGGGATGACAATCATGGTAAGGCAGCTTGAGTCTGACTCAAATGGTTTGCCGATTGAAATTTATGCCTTTACGAACACAACGGCATGGGTTGAATATGAACGTATTCAATCGGATATTTTTGACCATATTTTTTCCATCCTGCCACAATTTGATCTACGCGTTCATCAATCACCAACGGGTACAGATATGCGCGCGATTGGTCAAACCATAGCAAATTCAAATACCCAAGAGTAACTAATTAATTTATCTAATGGTATTACAACTTTGGTAGTACAGTAAAAGAGGGAAAATACCCTCTTTTACTGCTTTTAGTACGCCTCATTATATAAATAAATACATATCGATAGATAATGTAAATCGCTATATTTCCCTAAATTGCCGAAAAAACCCTTTTAATATTAATGTGATAAAACATGATAGCCTTTGATTTATCATGGATATTGTTGATGTAGGTCATGTTGCTTTGTTACAACTTTTTTTAACATACATAGGAAAGTGATATCGAACTTTACATATAGGCAATGTCAATGCATAAAACAAATAAAAATACTCATTTTGGAGAACTGAGCAGAAGGGAGTTTATTCAAACTTCCGCAACAGTGGCTACCGCAGCTGCTGTCGCAGGCTCAATCACCTTACCTTTTGCTGCTCAAGCAAAAACACCAGAAATCATGCCTGATGAAATCAACGAAAAAATCAGTTATAGCGCTTGCTTAGTTAACTGTGGTAGCCGTTGTCCACTCAAAGTCCATGTTAAGGATGGTGTTATCAGTCGTATTTCTAACGAAACCATGTACGACGACTCTACATTAGGGGAGCACCAAATTCGCCCATGCTTACGTGGCCGTTCAGTACGTTGGAAAACCTACAATCCTGATCGCCTGAAATACCCAATGGTGCGCGTTGGTAAACGCGGTGAAGGCAAATTCAAAAAAATCAGTTGGGATGAGGCAACAACCATCATTGCTGAAAAACTCAAATACACCATTGATAAATATGGCAGCGATGCAATTTATTACCAATACGGTACAGGTTCAACAGGGGCTAACTTGCATGGTCGTGCGGCATGTAAACGTCTTCTCAGCCTGACGGGTGGGTTCCTTGGTGACTACGGTACCTATTCCTATGCTCAGTTAATGGAAATCACACCATATGTTTATGGTAGTGTGGAAGAATCCCTGCTTTCTGAGATCCAAAACTCAGACCTCGTTGTGATGTTTGGTCATAACCTTGCTGAAACACGTATGTCTGGTGGCGGTCAGTTCTATGAAACATTAAACGCATTAGACAAGAGTAAAGCGAAAGTCATCATCATTGACCCTCGCCGTACTGATAGTGTGACCACACTTGGCGCAGAATGGATCCCTATCTATCCGGGTACCGATGCTGCACTAGTTGCAGCGCTAGGCTATGTCATGATCCAAGAAGGCTTAACCGATGAAGAATTTTTGAAAAATTACTGTGTCGGTTGGGATGAAAGCACACTGCCCGCTTCCGCACCACGTAATGGTTCTTACAAGGATTATATCCTTGGTAACGGTCCAGATGGCATCGCTAAGACTCCTGAATGGGCTAGTCAGCTAACCGGTATTTCGGTTTCACGTATTATCCAATTAGCTCGCGAAATTGGTAATTCAAAGCATGCGTGGATTTCACAAGGTTGGGGTTTACAACGTACTGAAAATGGCGAACAAGCCTGCCGCTCTATCATGATGCTTCCTATCATGTCAGGTAATATTGGTCGCCCAGGTACCAATACAGGCCTTTGGGGCAATAGTATTGCTTACCCTGTTGCTGGTTTCGCTTTACCAAACCCTGTTAAAGCGACATTACCTTCATTTATGTGGACTGAAGCTATTGTCCGCGGTAAAGAGTTAACTGCTGAAAATGGCGGTATCAAAGGGGCAGATAAGCTCAATAACGACATCAAATTTATGTGGTGCTACTCAAGTAACGTGATCGGTAACCAGCACGCTGACTTGAATAAAACCCACGATATTTTATCTGATGAATCAAAATGTGAATTTATCTTAGTTTGGGATAACCACCACACGCCATCGGCACAATATGCTGATTTGCTGCTGCCGGATGTTACCCCCGTTGAGACAAATGACCTTATCAATAACTCCTATGCAAGTGGCGCCTATCACTATTTAGTCCGTTTGCAAAATGCGATTAAACCTCTGTGGGAAAACCGCCCTAACTATGATGTATTAGCTGACATTGCAGAGAAAATGGGAGTAAAAGAACAATTCACTGAAGGTCGTACTTATGAAGAGTGGATTGAATATTGCTACAACAAAACCCGTGAAAAAATGCCTCATTTACCTGAGTTCAGTGAAACCGATGGTGGTGGCATTATCGACCGTCAATTTGCCGATACGTCAAAATACATTGCACTGAAGGATTTCCGTGATGATCCTGTCGCAAATCCATTAAAAACACCTTCTGGAAAAATTGAAATTTATTCAGAGCAATTAGCAGAGCGTGTTAAAAATTGGGAACTTCCAGAAGGCCAGCGTATACCGGCAATTCCGGAATATTGCGTCAATAAAGAAGGCGTTGAACAGCAACGTAGCCAACAAAAATTCCCATTATTAATGACGGGCTTCCATGATAAAGGTCATGTTCACTCAAGCTATTTTAATGTTGAGATGTTACGTGAAGCTATTCCACATCAATTCTGGCTCAACCCTATTGATGCCCAAGAACGTGGATTAAGCAATGGTGATGTCGCTGAAATATTCAATGACCGTGGTCGCATTCAGATTAAAGTTAAAGTGACTGAGCGCGTATTACCGGGTGTTATCGCTGTTCCACAAGGTGCATGGCGTACCTTAGATACAGCGGGATTAGATACGGGAGGCTGTATCAACACCCTAACCTCACAAGTTCCTTCTCCACTGGCAAAAGGAACACCACAACATACTAACCTTGTTGAAGTGAAACGCGCTTAAGGAGTTAATTGATGAAACAGTATGGCTTTTATTTTGACTCCACAAAATGTACTGGCTGTAAAACGTGTCAGGTCAGTTGTAAGGACGAAAAAGATCTCGATTTAGGCCCTAAATTCCGTCGTGTATACGAATTTGGTGGTGGTAGTTGGCAGAAACAAGATGGTATTTGGCAGCAAAATGTTTATAGCTACTATTTATCCATCTCTTGTAACCACTGTTCGAACCCAACCTGCGTGGAAGGTTGTCCAACAGGAGCGATGCACAAACGTGCAGAAGATGGCCTCGTTGTTGTCGATCAATCCGTCTGTGTTGGCTGTCGTTATTGCGAATTGCGTTGCCCGTATGGCGCGCCTCAATATGACGAGAAGAAAAAGCTGATGAGCAAATGTGATGGTTGCTACGAGCGTGTCGCTAAAGGTATGAAACCTGTTTGTGTTGAGTCATGCCCACAACGAGCGCTGGATTTTGATGATATCAATGTCCTTCGTGAGCTTCATGGCACGGAATGCGGTATTGCACCAATGCCAGACCCAAGCCTGACTAATCCAAATATCGTCATTAAGCCACACAAAGATGCCAAACCATCTGGCGATAAAAGTGGCGAACTCAAAAACCCAGCGGAGGTGTAAAATGCATGAATTACCATTAGTCTTTTTCACCGTCCTAGGGCAATCGGCGGCAGGTCTATTTTTATTTGCGTATTTGAGCAAAAAAATGGGATCTATTGATGAAAAACAATTGAAAAATGCCAATATTCTCGCATTTGTGGTGATGATTATTGGATTAGCTATTGGTGGCTTACACGTTGGCCAACCGCTACGCTTTTTCAACATGCTACTCGGTGTTGGTCGTTCGCCAATGAGTAATGAGGCGTTCTTAAGTGGTGTTTTTGTCACTTTTGCCGCAGCAACACTGTTTTTCACGTTATTTTATAAAAAACCGCTGTTACGCGAACTCGCGAACATTGCTGCGGTGATCTCTGGACTCGCTTTTGTTTGGTCAATTCCGCAAGTTTATAATATTGCGTCCATTGCAAACTGGAATACTAGCTACACCACATTACAAATGTGGATGACCATGTTAGTCGGTGGCGGAGCCTTGGCGATTGCTATCGGTGCTCGTGGTTTAGGTATTACGGCTTTCTTAGTCGGTGCTGTCGTTATCTTCGCAAGCCGTGCTGGTTATCAGGCCTTTTTATCCGAAACAGGCCCTGCACTTAGCGCAGAACAGACTGGTTTTTGGGGATTCCAAGTTGTTGTACTGGTGATCGCATTAGCTGGTTTTGTCGGCATGGCATTAAAACAACGTGCCCCAAAAGCGACTCTCGCAACCTGTGCGGGTGCCGTTTTACTTGCAGAACTTGCTGGGCGTATCGCTTTTTATAACCTGTGGCAAATTACGATGTAATTCATCATTACACCTGTTTTCCCACTAAAGAGAAAGCCTGCAAAATTGCAGGCTTTCTCTTGTCGTTGCCCATTATACAAAATAACACTGACAATTTTATTCTGTGAGCTTTGTAACACTGAGTATGAATTACAGATTATCAACGTCAAATCACCGCCAAGTCATTTCACTCACCCAAACAGAATTGAAGCTAAGCGAACGCTATTAATACTGCGGTTAGAGAGCCTCAAGCACAGCACCACAATTGATGATTAAAAAGATGAATTAGGTTGCTGTAAAAATGCAATTTCTTCTTTCGTTGATACCCGCCCTAATATCTCATTACGATGCGGATAACGCCCAAAACGATCAATAATGGCTTTATGCTGCATTTCATAATTCAATGTATTGTCGTCGCCTAATCCTCGAAATAACTCCACCGCTTGTTGATGAATAAAACTGGATTCCGAATGCATAAACGGCATGAGAATGAATTTTCGTTGAGATAAAGGCAATAAATTATAGTCTGGCTGTTTGATCGCTTCTTGAGCTAACACTAAAGCCATTTGGTCTTGTGCAAACGCTTTTGCCGTATCACGCCAAATATTTCTTGAAAACTGGTCTAGAACGATAATTTCAGCGAGTCGACCACGGATAGAAATTCGCCAGTAAGCAAGTTCGCCTTTTGCCGCACGTTCTAAGGTTCCGGCAAAACGTTGGGTAATGACCGCATCAAATTTTGCACTTTTTTCAAACCACTGTTTTGGTGTCGATTCTTCGAACCAAAATGTCAAAACGTTCTCCATGGTATTCATAATCGTTAGATACCCAATTTCTGTAGTGATAAGTTATTTTTTATCGTAAATAAAACCCATTATCATTGTTATGAGCTAGCTCTTAAAACAACAATCATAAGACAAATATTTTACGTTTTTGCGAAGCGGTTCCAAAATTAGCGACCAATCGTGGTTATAAATCAATCAGCCTGATAGGGTTCTCCTATCGCTATTCAATAAAAATAATTAAAATCTATCAATCCACATAGCCTAAGTAAATTAACCTAAAAGATACCGATGCCTTCATTAAAAAATGAACAGTTAAATGATTTAGTGAATACATCGCTATTTTTCACGACAAATAACACCAAACCAATATTATATTCGTATAGGCTATAAACTCAGTTATCCATATTTACATGCGCCAGGTGTTCTCGTTTGAGAAATTGATTATTATCATAGTGTTGCAATTAATCAACTAGCTAAAATGAGTCATAGTACTTTATCAATTCATCAGTATTTTTTAAGAAACCTTTATTTAAAACAAAACAGACAAGTCTATATTTTAATATCCAACCCATTGCCTTTATCGGTTTTCATTCTAATTTAGAGCGTCTATTGTGGACTTTACATTTCCCCATAAAAGATTTGACATTATTGATATATCATAAATAAAAATGGTTAATAATAGTGGTGGATACTCAACACAGTCTAAATAAGACATTACCGAACGCAATTTGTGACTATCCCATGATATTTCTTACTTTCGATATCAAACATGCTGAACAACAATAACGAATATAAGCAAAAAACATCTTATAGAATAATGCTACTCCGCTTCATCCATCCCCTTCCATTTAGCCTATTACCTATTTATTTTCTTACACCAAGTCCAAAAATGTCTTTGGGGGTGACATTAACTGAATCATAATTAGAATGCTTATTGTTTAGATAGTGATAATAACATCTATTTTGTATTGCTAATTTTGAAAAAATATTTTTTTACGACATAATGACGCATTATTAACGCCTTTTAATTCATAATATTAACAATGATAGGCCTCTAATAGAGATTATTACTTGTTACAATCTTAACTTATTGATTTGCTATTTAATGCCAATTTACAATGATTATTCACGACATTACATACATTTGCTGAATCCAATGATAACATTTGTGTTCAATCTATTAATTAATGCTCGCTTTTTACACTTATCGTCGCTAACAGATGCCGTCAAGTGAGTTAATTTGTCATCGTTAGTGCAGCCACTCGCTGTGGCCCAGTGTTACTTTCATACTTGTTGGAGGAGCAGTTCGAATGGCAGGACATATGGTACTCATTGGATGGGCCTTATGGGTAAGCCCTTGCGGCACAGATGCATGTGATGCGCTACCTGTTACTGAGACCATTTTTACGCAACAAGAATGTATCAGCCGTAAATCTTACCTCGAATCCAAACGCCCAAACCTGTACTTTATGTGTGGTGAAGTCTATCGAGATAGCGACGAAATTAAAAAAGAGGACCAACACAGTGTGCCTGCGCCTAATCCTCCATTACGTTCATTACCAACACGTATTTCTCGATAACATTGGCAAACGTGGGAGCCCGTTGTAACTTGCTCCCACCAAACAGCTAGGCAATTTCAGCGATGGCACAATCTGCGTTAATATAATCACCTTTTTTAGCAATATATTTCAATTTACCTGCACGGTGTGCCATTACCTGAACCTCCATCTTCATGGCTTCCATCACGCCAATCACCTCCCCTTGAGCCACCTCATCACCTTCAGCAACTAACCAGTTAAATAACACCCCTGAAATTGGCGCATTCAGCAAATGATCCTGCTTGTCATTGGCTTGTGTTGTCGTAGAGGCTTGCTCAGTAGATTGTAACGATAACCCTGCTAATAATTGTGCGGGCAATCCTAATTGGCAACGTTTACCATCAATTTCAATAAAAGTATGAGTTAACGGCTGCTCATTTTGAGGGAGCTGACGTTTTGCTGGCGGAATTTGTACCCTAAACTCGGTTTCAATCCAACGTGTATGCACGTTAAATTGCTCACAAAAGTCCATTTGTTCTATCACTGCACGATGAAAAGGCAATACCGATGCTACACCTTCAATAGTAAATTCGGCTAAAGCACGGCGAGCACGCTGAATGGCCTGTTCTCGTGTGCGGCCAAACACAATCAATTTCGCCATTAGTGAATCAAATGTGCTTGGTATAGTTGACCCTGCCATAACACCACTGTCTAAACGAACACCTGGGCCAGATGGTGGATCAAAACGCTGGATCACGCCCGGTGTAGGTAGAAAACCATTTCCCGCATCTTCAGCATTGATACGAAACTCAAAAGCATGACCTCTGGGCTTAGGTGTTTCATTGATGCTTAATGGTAACCCTTGGGCAATACGTAATTGTTCAATGACTAGGTCTATACCTGTCGTTTCTTCCGTCACAGGGTGTTCTACTTGTAAACGTGTATTCACTTCAAGGAAAGATAATTTACCATCTTGGCTAAGTAAAAACTCGACTGTAGCAGCGCCGATATAATTTGCTTTCGCACAAATATCGACAGATGCTTGAATGATTTGTTGCTGTAATGCTTCCGAAAGAAAAGGCGCTGGCGATTCTTCCACCAACTTTTGATTACGACGCTGTAAAGAACAATCACGAGTCCCGACGACAACAACATTGCCATGCTGATCAGCAATCACTTGTGCTTCAATATGGCGAGGATTATGCAGAAATTGTTCAAGGAAACATTCTCCGCGTCCAAATGCTGCTGTCGCTTCCCTCACTGCCGAGTGGTAGAGCTCTTCCACTTCCTCCATCTGCCATGCCACTTTTAAACCTCGTCCTCCGCCACCAAATGCGGCTTTTATAGCAATGGGGAGACCATTCGCGTGAGCAAACGCCACGACTTCCTTCGCCTCTTTCACTGGCTCTTTTGTTCCTGCGACCAATGGCGCACCCACTTGCATGGCCAGTTGACGAGCTTTTACCTTATCACCTAATATTTCAATAGTGTCCGGATTAGGTCCAATCCAGATAAGGCCATTCTCTTGCACGGCACGTGCAAATTCTGCACGTTCTGAAAGAAATCCATAACCAGGGTGAACCATCGTAGCCCCTGATTTTTTCGCGATCCTAATCAGTTTGTGCATATCCAGATAGCTGTCAGTGGGGGTATTACCCGCTAAACCATAGGCCTCATCCGCCATTTGGACATGTAATGCCGCAATATCTGCATCTGCATAAACGGCCACAGACGTAAACCCCATATCACGACAAGCACGAATAATTCTTACCGCTATTTCACCGCGATTCGCGATCAACACTTTATGTTGAATATTATGATTAATTGTAGGCATAAGTGTCCCGACTCCCTTCAAATTCGTTGAATACCTTTATTGGATTAAATTGTATTTTTGCGTTAACAGGGATTTGACCCGCTAGGTCTAAATGATATTCACACACTGCCCCGATAACCGGATAGCCCCCCGTTAATGGGTGATCATTCAAAAATAGGACCGGTTGACCATTCGCGGGAATTTGAATTGCACCAACACAAGTCCCTTCACTCGGTAATTCTTGATGTTTAGCGCGCTCGATCCCCTTATCCCCAGCTAATCGCAAACCGATACGATTCGATGCCGCAGTCACTTGCCATAATTGCGATGTTAATAATCGTACCGCTTGCTGTGTAAACCAGTCAGTTCGAGGACCTAAAACAATATCTAATACAACAATTTCATGAGCGCTTGGATAATTTAAAACGGGCAGTTCATTGAGTGAAATGACAGTTTGCTGCTTAAGGCTTTTTACGGCTAAGCGCTGCCCCGCCTTGAGTGGCGCTGGGCCAACTTGAGCTAAGGTGTCGAAAGAACAACTTCCTAAAATAGGTGTCATCTCAATGCCACCGCGTATAGCCAAATAACTACGAACCCCTTTAGTCGCCGTCCCCAAATGGATAATGTCGCCCTTGGCGAGTTGAATTGGCTGATATTGCTGCGCAAAATAGTGGATCCCTTCCGCTGTGGTGATTTCAACATCACAACTGGCTCCGGTTACCCCGACTAATAAAGGTCTGTTTGCCTGCGCTTTAAAGCCACCTTGAGTGATTTCTAATGCAGCTTCATGAATATCATTCCCAACAAGGCGGTTAGCGCTACGTAATGCCCCTTTATCCATCGCTCCCGACTCGGAGATCCCCAAAGCCGACAACCCCATTCGTCCATAGTCCTGTACTAATGTTTGTAAGCCTGTTGCTAGCACCGTCAAATCATCACTCAAGACCATTTTTTCATGACTTTTATGGTGATGAGTCGGTTGAGGTAAACTGTAAGTCGTCTCTGCTCTGGCGGCATCAACAAAATTGACTCGATAACCCGGTTTTAACAGCGCGGGTTCCTCTCGATACAAATCCCAAACAGCCGTTTCCGTGACACCGATGAGTTGCCATCCCCCAGGGCTAGCCTGCGGGTAAACACTACTAAACTCTCCCGCTAATGCCACTGAGCCGGCTGGAATACGGATCCTCGGCGATGGCCTTCTAGGTACATTCAACTGTGCATTTTTCGCCACCATATAAGCAAATCCGGGAGCAAAACCACAAAATGCCACTTGGTATTCATTCTCCGTATGTCTCCTTATGACATCTTCAATCGATGTACCAAGATGCTCAGCCACATCAGCAAGATCTTCCCCATTATAATGAACGGGGATCGTCACTAGCGGCCCCGATTTCAGCTCCGTTGCTGAAATGTCTAAACGGCCAATTTGGTCAATTAACTTATCAATATTGGTGAGCATTGAATTAAAACGAACAAGCACTGTTCTTGCCGCTGGCGTTATCTCTTCAATTGCCAGTTTGTGTGCCCTATTGCGCAGTAAATGAGTCAATGCCATCGTCTCTTCAAGACTGTGTAGCTCGATCATAAAAGCGCTTAAATTGACCGGTAAGAATCGCATTAACCCCTCCTATACATGGTAGGCAGCATCAGGTATATCAGTAATAAACATATGTCCCGGTGCATGGCTAAGCGCAAAGGGGACTCCCGATTTCATCACCGCAGCTTGCGGCGTCACACCACAAGCCCAAAATACGGGGATCTCACCATTTTCAATACGGACTGGGTCGCCAAAATCAGGTGCCATCATATTTTTGATGCCTAATTGTTCAGGCGCCCCGATATGAACAGGAGTGCCATGAACCGATGGAAAACGCCCTGTAATACTGACGGCATCGGCTACCCGCTCCGCCAAGATAGGTCTCATCGAGACAACAAGCTCACCTTGTAAACGCCCTGCTGGGCGGCATAAGCGATTCGTTTTATACATGGGTACATTGGTGTTATCCGTAATATGGCGGACATCAATCCCCGCTTCCATTAATGACGTTTCAAAGGTAAAGCTACAACCAATTAAAAAGGTTACTAAGTCCGGATGTTCCTGATAAATATGGGTCGCGTCCGTTACTTCATCAACTAAATTGCCGTTTTGCCATACACGATAACGTGGGATATCTGTTCGTAAATCAGCGCCTTCAGCTAAAATTGTTTGCCAACTTCCCGCTTCGCACACGTCTAAAACAGGACAGCTTTTGGGGTTACGCTGGGCATACAATAAAAAATCAAATGCCCAATCACGAGGTAATGCGATCATATTAGCTTGTGTCAAACCTGCCGCTAAACCTGCTGTTGGCTTGTCAAAACCTTGGCGGATCGCCTCCCTTGCTTCTCTCGCCGCGGCGATTGCTTTTTCTGAGGCTTTAAATAACCTAGTCATTGCCCTCTCCCCGCAAAAGCAGTAATTTCAACGCCATTTTGTTGCAACAGTTCTCGAACCTTTTGCGCCATAGCCAGTGCACCGGGGCTATCGCCATGTACACAGATCGAACCTGCATCAATCGGTGTAAAAGTTCCCTCAATCGACATCACGCCACCTTCATTGACAAATTGCAGCATACGCTGTGCTACTTGCTCAGGATCATGTAGAACTGAACCGACTTCTTTACGCGAAACTAAGGTACCATTCGCGTGATACGCTCTATCTGCAAATGCCTCTGCAACGACAGTAAGCCCACTTTCTTTCGCCCATTCAATCAACGGTGAGCCAGCAAGTGCAACCAAGACCAATTGAGAGTCAATAGCGCAGATCGCTTCAATAACTGCCATTCCTTGACGTTTATCATGGGCGATGGTGTTGTACAGTGCACCATGAGGTTTGACATAATCAACGTGACAACCCGCAGCTACCGCTAACCCTTTCAGCGCCCCGATTTGATAAATCACATCTGCAATCAGTTCATTCGATGAGATATCCATATTCCGACGGCCGAAACCAACTAAATCTGGATATCCGACATGAGCACCAACTACAACATGGTTGGCTTTAGCCTCAATTAACGTGTTAAAGATCCCTTCAGGAGAGCCAGCATGAAATCCGCAGGCAACATTGGCGCTGCTAACCACTTTCAGCATGGCGTGATCATTACCCATTTGCCATTGGCCAAAACTTTCCCCGAGATCACTGTTTAAATCGATAATTTTTTTCATTGTTCTATTTGACCTCTACTTCAAATAATTAAAGATAGCTTCAACCGACATGGCGCCCATGTACCATGTCAGGGCACAAATAATAACGCCAGACCATAGCAACCAACGCGGATAATGATATCCGGACATCAAATCAGCACGCTTCCACCCGATATAAACAAAGATGGTTAAACCAATCGGTAAAATTAATCCATTGAAGCCACCAGCAAATACCAATAAGGCTGCTGGTGCCGTTCCCATCATTAAATAAACAGCTAATGAAATTGCAATGAATATGATTGTGGCAATGTTACGCTGCCTTTCTGTAATGGATTTTTTAAATGCGGTAATAAAGCTCATTGAGGTATAAGCAGCGCCTATTACACTCGTCAAAGCCGCTGCCCATAAAATCAATCCAAAAATACGCAATCCAAAATTACCCGCAGCAGCTTGAAACGCTTGGGATGCAGGATTTGCAGCCTTACCTGAAATATCAATGGTCACACCGCTTGCTACCACGCCAAGAATAGCGAGGAATAAGATGTAACGCATGAGGCCAACAACTAGGATCCCCTTAGTCGCAGCACTTGAAACAACATGAATATTTTCAACACCCACCGCACCTTTATCTAATAAGCGATGTGCACCTGCATAGCAGATATACCCGCCTACTGTACCGCCCACAATCGTTGTGATCATTGCAAAATCAACAGTATCTGGCAGGACACTTTGGCGTAATGCTTCCCCAACTGGTGGATTAGAGGCAAAGGCCACAAATAGTGTCAGCCCTATCATGACTAACCCCAATACAATTATTACACGGTCAATGAATGTACTCGCCTTACGAGAAGAGAAAATATAAATCGCTAATAATGCACTGATTAATCCTCCCCATTTAGGATCTAATCCGACGAGGGCATTTAACCCTAACCCAGCGCCCGCAATATTTCCGATGTTAAAGATGAGCCCTCCGAATATGACTAATACAGCTAACACATAGCCACTGCCAGGAATGGTCGCGTTGGCTATCTCAGAGGAGTGCATTTTCGTTAATGTCACTACTCGCCAAATATTTTGTTGGACAACAAAGTCAATAATAATTGACGCGAGGATCCCGAAAGCAAATGCAGCCCCTAATGTAACGGTAAAGGTTGCAGTTTGAGTGATAAAACCGGGACCAATTGCGGATGTTGCCATTAAGAAAATCGCACCAATTAATGAAGTGCGCCTATTTTTTACAAATTCAGCACTGCTGGTGGTTGTGTTTTCTTGAGCTGCCATATGCATACTCCTTTCGAATTGTTTTTGTCGTTATTGATGTTGTGATAGTGATAAAGGCAAAAAACGTGCCATTGTTCTACTAATGAAATTAATTGTTAATCTATCTTTAATGCATTGTTGAACAATTAATAGTGAATGGCGAATAAGTAAGCAATAAAAATCGTGGTTGGTAGGTTAAAAATCAAATGGTGATCACTTTTTTAACAAAACGTGCAAATAATTAACATAAGTTGAATGCGTTCCAAGAGGTAGATGCACCAATCAAGTGCAAAATAATGGGTTACCATGTCATAGTGCACCAAAAGGAACCTTGAAGCCCTTTAGGGAATATGTGAAGATATTCTTTTATGGCACGCTTTATTGGCTATTCATCCATAACAAACCGACTTATATGACTAAACAACCTGTTGCGCAGACCTTATCCGTCACTATCGCCGAAACGATCCGCCACAAAATTACGGTTGGAGAACTCACGCCAGGCCAACGCTTATCAGAAGCGGCTCTCAGTGAAGAATTAGCGATTTCTCGAAACACATTACGTGAGGTATTTCGGGTTTTAACGCAAGAAGGATTACTGACTTATGCACCAAATAAGGGAGTATTTGTTTCTATCCCTGACATGGCGGCAATCATCGATATTTACCAAGTTCGCCGGTTGATTGAATGTGATTCATTAAGGCACGCATATGCAATGCATCCAGCTGTACAAAAAATGAAACAAGCCGTCAGTGAAGCTCACGAACAAGAGAAAATTGAAAATTGGGTTGGCGTTGGAACTGCAAATATGAAATTCCATACCGCTATCGTTGAATTATCTGATAGTGAAAGACTGATTAAACTTTATCGTAATATCGCCGCTGAGTTAAGACTGGCTTTTGGTCATCTGAATGACCCTAAAATTTTATATGCGCCTTATATTGATAAGAATCAGTCCATCTTAGAATTATTGGATGCAGGTCATAATCTTGAAGCCGCTGAAAAATTACACCAGTATTTAGATTTATCGGAGCGTACCCTACTTGCGGCCTACAAGCGTCGTCAATCCGGTTATTAATTTTTGCTCTATTAATTTTTGTTCTATTAATCCATCCCTATTAGCGAGGCTTTTCAGAGCATAAAGAGCTAATGACTCTATTTTATGAAATATCCCCTTCATGTCATCACGATACTGATATCCCACCAATTTATTTAGAATATTAATTATAAAAATAGTTTCTATTTATAGTTAATGGCGCCTTCATTTATTTAATATCTCCATTCTATTAATGTCTTTTTTTAGAATACTTTTCATCCATCTAATAACATTTAAGTTACAGAATGAAAACAATAAAAAAACATTATCTATTTAAAGTTCGTATTACCGATTCCCCATACAATCCCTTTCTTTATGAGTAACTGAAAGATACTGTTACAAATATATACAAATCAAAGATAAAAAATGATTGCTAACATCAATCACTCAACTAAATGATTCAATATTTACGAATCAATAGTTGTAGTTTTAACGAATATTAGTTATAAGAATTGCGATCGTAAAAACACAAACATAAAAAATATTAATATATTTGAGATTTCATTATGACTTCAAACCACATTTCCACGAAGAAAACATTTAAGTTTGGCCTAGGATGGCAAATATTAATTGCACTGATTTTAGGGGTTATTGTCGGCGCCTATTTGCATGAAAGCGTAGAATATAAAGATTGGTTAATTGTGAATGTTTTATCCCCAGCGGGAAAAATATTTATTCAGTTAATTAAAATGATCGTCGTGCCAATTGTTATTTCAACGCTTATTGTGGGTATCGCTGGTGTTGGTAATACTAAACAACTCGGCTCATTAGGATTTAAAACGATTCTCTATTTTGAAGTGATTACAACGATTGCGATAGTTGTCGGGATCAGTTTTGCCAATATCTTTCAACCCGGTGTTGGCATTGATATGTCACAACTCACGCAAGTTGATATCTCACAATATGAGAAAACCACGCAAGAAGTAGAAAGTCACCCTTCCGGTATCATTAATACCATTTTAACCATGGTACCAAGTAATATTTTTGCTTCTATGGCGAGTGGTGAAATGTTACCCGTGATCTTCTTTGCCGTATTATTCGGATTAGGGCTCTCTTCATTACCTAAAGAGAAAAAGCAACCCTTACTGGATGTGCTACAAACGTTCTCAGAAACGATGTTCCGCGTCACTAACATGATTATGCTGTACGCTCCTATCGGGGTATTTGCTCTTATTTCAGTCACCGTTGCCAACTTTGGTTTTGCCTCACTCGTTCCATTATTAAAATTAGTGATCCTTGTACATTGTGCTATCTTATTTTTTGCAATCGTTGTGTTAGGACTCGTTGCTCGCTATTGTAAAATTAATATTTTTACTTTAATGAAAATCTTAAAAGACGAGTTATTATTAGCCTATTCAACAGCAAGTTCTGAAACCGTATTGCCACGTATTATGGATAAAATGGAAAAATACGGGGCGCCTAAATCTGTTACCAGCTTTGTTATTCCTATTGGTTATTCATTTAATCTTGATGGTTCAACACTTTATCAGAGTATTGCGGCTATCTTTATTGCTCAGTTATATGGCATTGAATTATCTATCGGCCAAGAGTTAATTCTTGTATTTACGTTAATGATTACATCAAAAGGAATTGCTGGTGTACCGGGTGTATCTTTCGTTGTCCTACTCGCCACTTTAGGCAGTGTAGGTATCCCATTAGAAGGATTAGCCTTTATTGCGGGCGTTGACCGTATTCTTGATATGGCACGAACCGCCTTGAATGTTATCGGTAATGCCCTTGCTGCATTGGTTATTGCTAAATGGGAACATAACTATGATGAAGTCAAAGCTCAAGAATATGAAAAAACATTCTAACTATTGAGCGTATATGCGAAAACACCAAGCTAACACTTGGTGTTTTTTTAGTTATATCCAATCTATCTTTAATAACTGAATTAAGACATCATTATTATTGATAATTTCTATTAATATAAACAATGAGAACTCAGTTCAAGAATCACCACACAAAAATAACTAAGTATATTTACTTTATCACTCCGTCATGTTAAAAATTCATCTTATTAAAATAATAATATTGATACTGTCTATTATTCCTTTTCGTTACAGACCATATCAAATCATGTTGTTAATCTAAATTATTCAATCCGGTTTAGCAGGGTAAAACTAAATGATTAAGCAGCTAATGCATTAATAAATATGTTTAATATTTATATCAACTGATTACGTTATTACATCTTATTAAAACCGGAGTTGATACTATGAATAAAATCATTTTTCCATTTTTAATTTCAGCTTGTTATATAGGTAAGCTCATGGCAGCAGACTATTTTATTGACCCCAAATCTTCAGCTGCATTATGGGTAGAAAAAAATAAGCATGACCCAAGAGCCGTACTTATCAATACAAAAATTGCCTCTGTTCCTACCGCAATTTGGCTATCCAAAATTCAAGAAAATGAAACAGAATTAACTCAGCAAATTTCAGGCTATATCACGCAGGCCAATAAACAAAAAACTCAATTGATGCTTGTTCTATACGGGTTACCTAACCGAGATTGCTCTGGACAAGCGTCAGCGGATAACAGTGCCAACACTCAAAAGTATCAAACATGGATTAATACACTCGCTAAAACAATTTCAGATACTAAGGTGACGATCATTCTTGAGCCTGATGGCTTAGCCGATATGAGCTGTTTAACGCCATCACAACGTAAAGAAAGGATTGAATTACTCAATTATGCTGTCACTCGCTTTAAAACACTAAGTCCGAATGTTTATCTATATATAGATGCTGGTCATATGCGATGGCAGCCAGCAAAAGAAATGGCAACACAGTTGGTCAATGCGGGTATAAAAGACGCTTATGGTTTCTCATTAAATGTTTCTAATTATCACCCTACCGAGCCAACTATCAAATATGGCGAAGAGATAAATCAGTTTATCGCCGCACTTTCTAATGCTCGCCCGAATATCATTATTGATACTTCTCGTAATGGTAATGGAGCCTCATCACTACCTAACCAATGGTGCAATCCAATGGGTCGTAAAATTGGTGAAGGCCCGAAAGATATCTCTGCTACTGTTAAAACAGCATGGATTAAACCACCTGGAGAATCAGATGGGGATTTTTCACCTAAAGCAGATTGCCATGGTGGCCCTAAAGCGGGTGTATTCAGTCCTGATTTAGCCGTGCGATTAGTTAATGGGGATTAATCTACAATCAGAAGCACCGTGATGATGAGTCAGTTTCTCTAGAAATATAAAAAGTGCCGATAATCATCGTTATCAGCACTTTCTTTTATACTAATGAATAACGACAGAGATACTAATATTCAACGTTATCACACAGTGTTTGTATTTGATTCACCATTCTCGCCATATGAAAACCATCAATAGTTGCATGGTGTACTTGCACTGAAAGAGGCAGTAGCACCTTTTCACCTGAATAATGATATTTTCCCATCGTAAAAATAGGTGGAAAATAATCAGTGAAATTAGCCACATTTAAATTGAACCCTTCAAAGCTCACCCATGGGATCATCGAAATGCAAAAATGATTTTCCGGGTAGTCTGGTTTAGCCATCAAATCGAGACAATCTTTATATAATAATTGGTCTTGCTGGTAATGAGATAAAAATATCGACCAGTCATCATTATATTCAGTCCATAACTGTGAAAATGTTTCTGTCTGCTGATGAAAAACCGTATAAGCAGGGTTGACCTGATCCCACAGTACAAGCTCCCCCTCTTTTATGGCCATACGTGATTCAGGGTAATGGTTGACCGCTTTAGAGATAAGGTAAATCATAACAGGATAAAGTTTATAACCTTGCTTAACAATTGCCGATTTTAGCGTACTAATATCTAGCTGAGTCGTTAAACTAAACCCACATGGCATCGCCTGACGGTAAAATGAGAAATGTTGTTTTCTATTCCACTCATCAATATTCACTTTAGTATAATTCATTTTATTGCCCTTCTCGTTGATTAATAATGGTTTTTAACGAAGAAGGGCGACTCTCTCTGCTTTACTAAGCAACATATTTTCTGCTCCATATCATGACATAATGCATACATTTATTGCTGTCAGATCCGATTAACTCGGAACCACTCAAATAAGGTGTTTATTATAATAAAGCTAGTCTCTAAAAAATGCATCATTTTTGCCCTATAGAAAAAATTTATAACATTTACCCCCGATAAAAAGCACAATCAACGATGTCTACTATTTCAATCCAATAACATTTACATTATCTTTTTAATCAAAGAGATAAAAAATAAACACCAGAATTTAATGACTGTTTTATAACAATGATGCCCCTTTCTATCATCATTTCCCCTATAAAAATTTGACTTAATACTGTAAAATTATTCGAAATAGAGAAATGATGGAAATAAGGAATAAATATGGACTCTCTTATAGAAGCTATTGTGGGAATTTTTAGTTTTCTTTTCGAGTTACTATACTCTCTTTTTAATCTTTTCGGCTTTAGAATAACCACACTAATTATTAGCTTTGTTGGTGTTTATGCCCATGACTTCCAATTGAGCTGGATATTCGGGTATATCGCTTTAGCTATTATCCTATATAGCCCATTAATCTATCAGCGAATTATAAAAAAATAACCCGCTTATCACTAAACGCTTTATCCAGAGATCATAAACTGACGTATTAACCATACGTCAGTTTAAAACTGTCATGTATTATCTATATTAAAGCCAAAAATATTGTCACCTGCTGGTGATTGTATTCATAAATAAATGAAAATATCCCAAAGCGGCATGCTACCCGCTGCTAATCTGCACTAAAAACGCCCAAAACAGCACAGTCGTTGTTTTTGATTGCGCCAATATACTCATAAATAATGTTAACTATCACTAATACCGGCAAACCGCCGTTCTATTCTCTTTAACCTAATATCGCCTACAGAGCATTAAGATACTTCGGGGGGCATTTTTGTTTGAGCCGTTTACTCCTGAAAGTGTGTATCTTTAGTGATATTTAACCCAACCATCTATTTTCGATGCTCAATAACCTTTATTGGATAAATGTTTCTATTTGTTACAATAGGTATTAAGATTAAGTCATTATAAATATGGAAATAATGTAGATATGTTTTTTAAACTTGGAAATTTTTTTATCTTTTTAGTTTGTACTTCCATTCTTATGCATGATGATGTCCACTCCCCCTAAAATAAGACAGCTATAATTAGAGTTTCTGCCCTAAAAATTGCAGAGGTCATGATGAAAAAAGCCCGTTTTACTGAAACTCAAATCGTTAATATTTTAAAGCTCGCTGATTCAGGGATGAAAGTGGAAGACATTTGTCGCCAAAATGGGATCAGTAACGCCACTTATTATAATTGGAAATCAAAATATGGTGGCATGGAAGCTAATGATGTTAAACGATTAAAAGAGCTTGAGGATGAAAATGCGAAACTGAAAAAGCTCTTTGCGGAAGTCAGCCTTGAAAATCATGCGATGAAGGAGCTTTTTGCAAAAAAGGGGTGGTAGTGACTGAAAAGAAGTCCTGTGCACAATCATTAAAAGAGGCAGGTTTATCAGTCATTAAGGCTTGCAAACTAACTTCATTGCCCCGAGCTACTTTTTACCGTCAACCGTTAGATTGGCGTAAAAAAGACCAAGTGGTGATCGATGCCATACAATCTGTGTTAGCGAAATCACCACAATCAGGATTTTGGAAATGCTATTTTCGGCTGCGATTTCAAGGCTATTCTTTTAATCATAAACGAGTTTATCGCGTTTATTGTCGATTAGGATTGAACTTGAAACGACGGGTTAAAAAGGTGCTTCCGAAGCGTGAAAAAAGACCATTAGTGATAGAAAAAGTCCCGAATATTCAATGGGCTTTGGATTTTGTACACGACAGTTTGTACTGTGGTAAACGCTTCAGAACCTTGAATATTATTGATGAGGGGACACGTGAGTGCCTGGCAATTGAAGTTGATACGTCATTGCCTGCTGAACGAGTCATTAGAGTACTAGAACGTTTGAAAATCGATAGAGGATTGCCGAAACAAATTCGCGTGGATAATGGACCTGAGCTTATTTCAACCAACCTATTGAATTATTGTACAAATAATCAGATTGAGCTATGTCATATTCAACCCGGTAAACCTCAACAAAACGGTTTTATCGAACGATTTAATGGTTCATTTCGCCGTGAATTTTTAAATGCCTATTTATTTGAATCATTAAGCCAAGTACGAGAGATGGTGTGGTTTTGGCAGCAAGATTACAATCTAAATCGAACCCACGAAAGTTTAAATAACCTCCCACCGGAGACATACCGTAAACAGTTAGAAATCTCTAATTTGAAGTGTCTTAATTAATGGGGAGTGGACAATGACGTTTCGGGTGTAATTGATGTTCTCATTAGATATTTAAGGAATGAAGTCATCTAAACCTACAGCGAGGAAATGGCCTGTTTATTGACAATTACGCATTTACCATTCTGACCCTACACTGCTAATTGGTAACGCTTCGTTTCGAGATGAGAACTGTGATTTGCAAAGGTTTCATACTGCCAACGGTGATCTGCCACCCATTGAGTATGAACAAAATTCCTTAAGAAAAGTGTCCTGATTCAGTTGTGCAGAACAATTTTCCTGATTACCCTAAATGGGATTTACTAGACACAGTATGGTGGAATACATTTGGTGATGCTGATTATTTAACCAAATATAAAGAGAGGAACGGCTAGAAAACTAGATGATTTTATTCAATCTTATTACTCAAACAAAGGAGAACCTATTAGAGAGTGGACATCTTATGGTAGGAGGATTTTAGAAAATAGAGATAGAATTAGAAAGCTTCTAGGAATTTCTTGATATGAAAATAATACTAAAAATAGGCGCGTTTCTGTATTTAATCTTTTTGTTACTATTAATTAATATCCTTTCAACATCTGACTATGAATGGATGGTTGGTGATGGGGATGTAGATAATCTTTGTCAACTTCCCCTTGGAGGTAGGTATATAATTGAGCCTATTTTAATATTAATACCATGTATCTTATTGTTCTTTTTTGAAAGAAATCAAAAATTAAGGTGGTCCTATGTACTAATTGTCATTATATATATTATATGGTCATTTTTTCTTCGGTTTACTTTTTGCTAAGAAATATTCTACCAGTTCCTCCAAGACTCATGATGTTAAACAGGCAATGCTGTTAATCGAATCCAAGTTACCGCCCCTCCCCCCCGAAACAGCCACACCTATACCAACCCAAAAATCTTGGCAATTCTGGAAAAATAGCCGGTTGGCGTTATTTTTACCGTGAAACCGAAACCGCCATTTTGATAACAAATGAGCAACACAAAATGGTCTTTTTTACGGTAGGAAGATGGGAATTTTGAGTGCCTAAGCATTGGGTAGCTTAAGCACCTTTATGTTAAATCCATACATTAGTTATTTTTTTTATGCATTTTTTTATCTAAGTAGTCAATCCGTAATTGAATATCGGTGTAACCTAGTTGATAAGCTCTTTTGTATAATTTGACAGCTTTCTCATAACTTTGAGGCACACCAAGTCCTTCCTCTTTCAATTGTTTTCAGAGTGGCTAGGAATTGATGAAAAGAGTATAAAACATACTTGTAAAATGTTATCGAATGAAATTTGTGATAATCAACACAATGTGGTTAATTCTGATCAGCACATGATAGATTTCAATACCTTATCGGCTGATGACATTGAGTAGCTTAGTTATTGTTAATAAGGCGTTCTATTCAAAAAAATAGAACGCCTTATTTTTTATAGCCAATTAGCTAGCCCTATAACAACCCACTAATATTACAAACAAGATATTGATAATTAACGCCAATCAGCCTCGATAAAATGTCGAGGCATTTGATTGCATAGATCCGAAACGGTGTTAAGTAACTAGCTGAGATAACAACGTTCATCGACACGCTATAATTGTCGATGAAGTAGATAGAAAAATTACCAACAATAAAAATCAGGCAGAAAGTGAAATTAGAGTGCGTTGGCTTACAAAGGAAGAAGCGGCAACACTAATTAAATGTATGCCTGAAATATTTAGACCAGTTGTTATCTTTGCATTAGCTACAGTGTTAAGACGTTCAAACATACTCCATCTTGAATGATCACAGATAGATCTAGCTTGGATCCACCCTGAAGATGCAAAGGGAGGGAAAGCGATAGGTGTTGCCCTAAATAATACCGCCTGCAAGGTAGTGAAAGAACAAATAGGAAAACACCAGCGCTTTGTATTTGTTCATACTGAAGCATGGCATAGGTCAGATGGAACGCCAACAGCTAAAGTTAGAAAAATGAGAGTTGACGATAATACAGCTTGGAAAACAGGATTGCGCAGAGCTGGCATAGAAAACTTTCGATTTCATGACTTGAGGCATACTTGGGCGAGTTGGCTTGTTCAGTCCGGAGTGCCATTATCTGCACTTCAAGAAATGGGCGGCTGGGAATCCATAGAAATGGTCAAGAGATATGCGCATCTTGCCCCATCCCATTTGAAAGAACACGCAATGAAAATTGATGCTCTTTTTGATGAAGATGTCCCAAATATGTCCCATCAGTTATTAGAGGTGGTTAAATGACATGAATTACAAAAAAGAAAAAACCCACTACCATCTGTAAGTTTATAGTCCTTTATGCAAGGCTTTGCGCCATCAATTTGTTTTGCAGTTAGCTTCACTGTTTGTACCCTCACCCTAATTCAAGTACCCGCTTTTGAACCCTCAAAACTGAAGGATATCACCGGATAATAACGAGTTTCACTGGATAAATAGACAGTATTTTTTATTAGAAACAAGAAAAAACCCGCTATTGACGCACATTAGTGGACAATAACGGGTTCTTATTTGGTGCCGGCTACCGGAGTCGAACTGGTGACCTACTGATTACAAGTCAGTTGCTCTACCAACTGAGCTAAGCCGGCGAATATGGCGGAAGGATAGAGATTCGAACTCTAGGATGGTTTCCCATCGGCGGTTTTCAAGACCGCTGCCTTCGACCGCTCGGCCATCCTTCCATGGGGCGCGATTATGGAGGAATCGACGCAGCTTGTCTACCCCTGAAAGTAAAAAAATTGATTTTTTTATTCTGTTTGGCTAATCTTCACTCAATTGTTCTCTATTTCATAATAAAAGTGTTAATATCTGTGCAAAATCGGTGTCTCATATTTTCATAGGCGTATGATTTTTAATCAATTAATATATTTTTGCCGACAGGACTGCTCACCATAATATGTACAGACAATTACTAATAAAAACGACATTGCTTTCCCGCCTATTTTACGTCTTTATCCTGTTACTGGTCGTGATGCTATCTCTGTCGCTTTATAATTCATATCATTCATGGGTTATCAGCCGTAAAGCCGCGTTGGATACCATGGCAAAACAGTTGGCCTATCAGATTGAAGATTACCGTTATCAAGCCAATTTGATGTACAAGCTGGTTAATGAGAAGTTGACGCCACTTTCTGAAGTCACAACGCTTCCCTCGCCCCCTCATCTTACAAAAATCCGCCACGATGTTTTTTGGCTAAGCAGTTCAAACCAAACTATCGATGCCATTTTATTTGGTAATGATAAGGAGCAAAATATTCAGTTAGCAAGTAAGCTTGCCGACTACATGGAAATTGTTTGGGGGGCACGCAATGAATACAACTCAATGTATTTTCTTAATGGTTCTGATAACACGCTAGTCTTGGTAACCACACATTCTATTTTAAAACCTGAATTACGCTTTAAAGAGAGCTATCTCACGTTAACCGCGGAAGAAAAGCGTACAGACATGTTAACCCAGTCGACACTGTTAGATAGAAGAGAGATTATTTCTAATCTACAAAAACTGACACCTGAGCATATCTATTACTATACCTACCGTTTGATGTTTAACTCGCCAGGGCAGTTAACCAGTGTTATTTCTTTTGATATATCAATCAACTCTATACTGCCAACCAATCTTAAAGGCGATAATATTTCCTTATCACTACGCAACAGTGACACAAATAAGCTTTCTAATGTTGAACTTCGAGGCACTAGTATCGTTTTTGCACAACAGATAGAAGGTAGCAATTATCAGGTTTATTATAGTGTTCCCTTAAAAGATCTGGTTGTTGGTATCATTGGTTATAACCTTTGGCTGTTGACTTGCATCATTATTGTGACATTACTGGCTTTCTTTACCAGTATCTTTATTCGTAAACGGATTATTTCACCTAACTCGATTATGCAACATGAGTTGAAGCTGAAAGATACGCTTAATCACGACATCATTAACAACATTAGTTACGGTATTTTGGTGTATGACTTTACAACCAATAAAAAATTGCTCAGTAATAATGCGGCCAACTCCTTATTACCGTCTATGGATCTTAACCATATCAAGGAATTGGCTACAAATAACCATGACATGATCCAAATCTCGATTGAGAACAACGTTTATGAAGTCATTCTCGTTAAAATTAACATGCTAGAAGATACTTATCTTTTCATTATTATTGATAAAGATAAAGAAGCATTGACACAACGGCGACAAGAACTCGCTAACCGTGAGTATAAGAAAAATATTCAGTTGAGAAAGGTTGTCTTTGAGAATATGCAGAAGGAAATTCAACCTTCCTTAACGCTGTTAAATAACGCCGTTGAAGGACTTATTGAATCTCCGACAGCAAATAAGCAAGATTTCATTGATACCATCGTCCTGCAAACAACTCATATTAGCCGCTGGTTTAATAATATTAATTTATTAAATTCACTTGAGTCATCTGCCAGTAAATCATCCGCTGAGAAAATTTCCGTTAGTTCACTACTCACTCAATTTTTAAAACAAAATCTTTTTCGTCTTAGAAGTAAAGGATTAACGCTTTATTTTTATAATAACATTAATCCTGAATCTATGTTTTCATTAGATCCAACCTATCTAAGACATCTTTTACAACTCATTTTTGAGTACTCCATCGATACCACCTCTTTTGGAAAAGTGTCAATTACCCTTAATTATCAAGAAGATAAAAACCATATTATCATTGATATCAGAGATAGTGGTATGGGGCTCACCAAGCACGAACTGAGTAATCTTCAGCATCCATTTTCTGGGCAAGTACTTACCTCATCACGATTTAGCCGTTCCGGCATTACCTTCTATTTATGTAAAGCAATCAGTAAAAAGATGAATGGGACTTTTACAATTAATAGTAGCCCTGCTATTGGCTCTCATTACCAACTTATTTTGCCTGTTAAATCAGCAACAATGGCCGATAGCTACCCGACTTTACTTGAAGATATACATATTCGTTTAGCTATTCATAATGCTGATGCTTCAAGAATAATCAGAAACACACTAACACATTACGGCGCTGACTTTTTAGACTTACATGAAAGTTCGCCGCACTCGGATTGGGATTTATTGATCACTGATAATGATGAAAACCAGTTTAAAAACATCATAAAAGTTTCTGGAACGGTGCTAGGTGTCAACTCAATCACATCACAGCATTTAGAAGTTAACTATAACTTTGCAGATGAGCTGATTGATGCTATATCTTTGCTTATCGAACACGCAGCATCCGATGATAATAATTTAGAGTCCATTGGTCATATTCCATTTGCTAGCCAAGAGCTTGCTCAAACCAATGATGAATCAATGGAAAGTATACTTCACACTTATCAACATATTTTATCAAAAAGCGATTATAAGGAATTGTTCATAACAACAGTACCGATAGATATTAATAAACTGTATAATAGCGAAAGTGTTGAGGATTTGACCGAATTGAAAAACACAGCACATCGTTTAAAAGGAGTTTTTGCTATGCTAGATTTTAGGTTCCTTCACAAGCTTTGTGAAGATTTGGAACTTTACATAGCAGAAGAAAATAGCTTAAAAATAAGTAATTGCATTAGAGAACTGGATATTTCAGTGAAAAAACTAATGCTAGAAGGTAACCAATAATATGAATAACCTAAATGTCATTGTTGCCGATGATCATCCTATTGTTCTTTTCGGTATCAGAAAGTCACTCGAACAGATAGAATGGGTCAATATCGTTGGTGAATTTGAAGACTCAACATCTTTAATTAATAATTTAGCACGTTTAAATGCTGATGTTTTAGTCACTGATTTATCGATGCCAGGTGATAAATACGGTGATGGTATTACATTAATTAAATACATTAAACGCCACTATCCGGACCTTTCGGTTATCGTTCTGACAATGAACAATAACCCTGCTATCTTAAGTGCTATCCTTGAATTGGATATTGAAGGGATTGTTCTGAAGCAAGGTGCTCCCGCTGACTTACCTAAAGCATTAGCCGCATTACAAAAAGGTAAAAAATTTACCCCTGAAAGTGTGAGTAAACTGCTTGAGAAGGTCAATGCAAGTGGCTACGGCGACAAACGCTTATCACCAAAAGAAAGTGAAGTTTTACGCCTATTTGCAGAAGGCTTTTTGGTGACAGAAATTGCTAAGAAGCTGAATCGTAGTATTAAAACAATCAGTAGCCAAAAGAAATCAGCGATGTTGAAGCTTGGTGTTGATAATGATATCGCATTGCTTAACTACCTATCTTCTGTCAGTATTGATAATTCACCTAGCGATTAACCTATTGAATTATCTTTATATTATTGATGAAAAACCCTATAAAATGGGTTTTTCTCTTCCCTCTCGATACCACTCGCTTCATTCTATACCTATTGGGCAATCACATATTTTAATAATGTTTCTTTCAGTATTGTGATTTTTGTCGGTTTTGATAAACAATCATTCATTCCCGAATCTATACAACGCTGCTTTTCATCTGCCATTGCATTCGCCGTTAATGCAATAATCGGGACCGCTGAACCCCGTTTTCTGAGTTCCTTAGCAAGCTCATAGCCATCCATATTAGGCATATTGACATCCGTCAAGACAATATCAACCGTATGATTTTCTAAGTATTTTAGCGCATCTAGGCCGTCAACCGCAGTCGATGTACAAAAGCCAATATTGGCAATCTGGTCGCTCAATAACACCCTATTAATTGGATGATCATCAACAATTAATACTTGATAAGCAGATAGTGAGCCATCAATTTCAAGTGAATTCGCTTTGATTGACTCTGCTTTTGCGACTTGCCCCTCAACTGTTTTTGAAATCACTTTATCAATAATAAAGGGTAATTTTTCATTTTGATAAGTGTTATATAGCCATTTATTAGGCGCTATTTCACGTAAGTCACCCACATAAAAACCACTGAGTTGGATTTCCTTTTTCACATTACACTTATGTGGCTCTTCACTATCAGTAATAAGCAAATCATAACTTTCTGTTTTTTCTATTTCATCACCGGAAAATACCACAAAATGATGGTATCTGAGTAATTTGGCTAAAAAGTCGGCTAAAAATTGATTTTGGCAATTAATTGCTATCCGATAACTAAAACGATACTCCGGTGTTTTTTGTTCAATATATTTTTGCCCATAAAGAGGTATTCGAATAATAAATGAACTACCTAGCCCCGTTTGTGAATTAACTTCGATATCACCATCCATCAAGCTAATCAATTTTTCACAAATGGCTAAGCCTAGACCAGTCCCTTTATGACCCACATTATTCTGATCATAAACTTGAAAGAAAGGGTCGAATAGTTGCAAAACAACCGCCTGAGACATCCCTATTCCAGAATCTTTAATTTCAATCTTTAAATAGTTTTCATCACGCCAAACATAAAAAATCACAAAACCTGAGTCTGTAAATTTAATGCTGTTATTAACAATATTAGAGATGACTTGTTGTAGCCTAACAGAGTCATTCAGCAATAAATCCGGTACATTGGGTTCAATAAAGGAATAGATTGCAATCTGTTTTTTGGCAATTAAAGGCAAATAATTGGCTAAAACAAAAGCAAAAACGTCACGGCAATTAAATAGTTTATTTTCAATTTTTAACTGTTTGGATTCTATTTTAGAAAAATCCAAAATATCGCTGATAATCTGTAATAACAGTGATGATGAATTATCCATCGTTGTAACCAACCGACTAGCTTTATCTGATAATTCAGCTCGCTGTAATAATTCAATATTACCAATAATTCCATACAACGGTGTTCGTAATTCATGGCTTACCGTCGCTAAAAACATTGATTTAGCATGGTTCGCTTGCTCTGCGGCATCCGCGACATCTTGCAACGATTTTTCCATTTGCACACGAATGCTAATATCGATAAGCACGCAAATCGCCACATCTTCGTTTTGATAACGTGAATTCACAAAGCTAATTTGTAGATGTGTACTACTCGTTGTCACCACATCAATATAATTACTCGATTTTTGTCGAATAATCGTCAGTATACGCTGCTTATCATCTTCACTTAATAAACGGAAATAGTCATGAGCCAGTTCATTACTCAAGATATTACCACCATCACTGAGCCTTAGAATAATAATACCGACAGGTGCTGAAGCTACGATTTTATGATTGAATTGTTCGTGTTCTTCGAGGCGAATAGCCGTATTCGCCGCGGGTATTAGCATTTTTCGTTCTAACAGCAAAATTAAGAAAAAGATCATCCCTCCTGTAATAATGTTAATAATCACACTATAAAAGATGGCTACCTTGTGCTCTGCTAATATCTCACTGGTTGGTACTGCATAAATAACCGTCATTAAGGAAGGCGTTAAGCGCTTTTTAAAAATTAGCTTTGAATAATCGGAATTAAAACCAAAAAAGCTTGGCTCAGAAATAGATAATAGACTGGAATTTTTTGGGTTAGAGTCCGCAGTGCTGTATAAAACGGGTTGGTTATAGGCGTTAACGACAACCGATTCAATTGACTTATTAGAACGCTGATTAAATTGGTTTAAGCTAATCGTTCTTTCTAAACCGATAAATCCATACAAACGGCCGTCAACATAGATAGGTTGGATTAAATAAAGTTGTCCTGAATCCGTTTGTGCGCCATGAACCACCGTATATAAATTTCGTTCTTGCCCTTGTAATCTAAGGCTTTGGTATGACCTGATATTCTCATAGCCAATTTTCTTAAGCATTTCGATATCTGATACTGTCGTTCGGATCGAAAAATCCATCATACAGTAGCTCTTAGAACCAATCACAAACACGTGATTTAACCCTTGAGGCGCAGCAATACTGTCTTTCCAAAAATAAATTAATTGCTCGAATGCCGTAAGATAATTCGTTGTGCTATTTTCGAAATATACACAATCGGCTTCAGGGGATAAGGGATATAAGGTATAAGAGCCGGTCACAGGCAGTGTCGGATAATTAGGTTGATTAACCAGTTTCTCCTCATGCTGTTCCGTCATAAACTGAATAGAACGTAAGGTTGTTCCTGTCTGTAAGATAAATGCCTGCATATTCTCAAAACTTGAATAGAATTGCTGGCGTATATCGGATTTACTTTCGTTGAATTGAGTGTAGAGAAAGAACAGAGTAATAAATACCCCCATTCCCCATAGCATTAAACCAAGGATACGAAATAAATCACGTGATAAACGTAATGATGTTCTAAATGATGGTAAGTATCTCAAGTTTTATCCTACACCAGCTATGTAACGACGATTAAGTATACTCGATACAACTGATAAAAAGCGATAAATGTCAGACCTGCTAGTTATAGATAGCAAAACGGGCGGTAAACCGCCCGTTAAATTATTCAGCTTCACATTTATTCGGCTGAATCTGTATCAGCATCCGCACTATTCTCTATACTGTCTTCATCAGAGGTTTCATCCTCTTCCGTTTCAGCGACACGTTGTAAACCAACAACTTTTTCATCTTCAGCTGTTCTAATCAGAGTGACACCCTGAGTATTACGGCCTACAACACTCACTTCTGAGACGCGTGTACGCACTAAAGTTCCGGCATCGGTAATCATCATAATTTGGTCGGTTTCATCCACTTGGATAGCCCCGATCACATTACCGTTACGTTCACTCACTTTAATGGAGATAACACCTTGAGTGGCACGAGATTTCGTTGGGTATTCTTGCTCAGCCGTACGTTTACCATAGCCATTTTCAGTCACCGTTAAAATATGACCTTCACCGCGTGGAATAATCAATGAAACCACTTTATCTTCATCCACTAAACGGATACCACGAACACCTGTTGCGGTACGCCCCATTGGACGAACAGCATCTTCAGCGAAACGAACGACTTTACCTTGCGCCGAGAACAGCATCACTTCATTTGAACCATTGGTTAAATCAACACCAATCAGCTCATCACCGTCATTGAGGTTAACCGCAATAATACCGGCACTTCTTGGGCGGCTGAAGTCTTGCAGAGGGGTTTTCTTCACCGTACCGCTAGCGGTTGCCATGAAGACATAATACCCTTCTTCGTATTCGCGAACTGGCAAGATCGCTGTAATACGCTCATCCTGCTCGAGTGGCAGCAGATTAACGATTGGACGACCACGAGCCCCACGACTTGCTTCAGGTAATTGATAAACCTTCATCCAATATAGGCGACCACGGCTGGAGAAACACAAAATCGTATCATGGGTGTTAGCCACCAGCAGACGTTCAATAAAGTCTTCTTCTTTAATACGTGCCGCAGATTTACCTTTACCACCACGACGTTGTGCTTCGTAATCAGACAATGGCTGATACTTAACATAGCCTTGGTGAGATAAGGTAACGACCACATCTTCTTCACTGATTAAATCTTCAATATTGATATCAGCAGAGTTTTCAGTGATTTCTGTTCGACGAGCATCGTTATAGATTTCGCGAATAGCTTCTAATTCTTCGCGAATGACCTCCATTAAACGCTCAGGACTACGTAGAATATACAGTAATGCTTCAATTTGTTTCAGAAGATCACGATACTCTTCCAGCAGTTTTTCATGCTCAAGGCCAGTCAGTTTTTGCAGACGCAAATCCAAGATAGCCTGAGCTTGTTGTTCTGTCAGGTAGTATTTACCATCATGAACACCAAATTGCTCTTCTAACCATTCAGGACGTGCAGCGTCATCGCCAGCGCGTTCTAACATGGCAGCGACATTACCCAGATCCCAAGGGCGTGCAACTAAGCCTGCTTTCGCTTCAGCAGGCGTTGGTGCCTGACGAATGAGTTCGATAATAGGGTCAATATTCGCTAATGCTACGGCTAATGCTTCAAGGATATGAGCGCGTTCACGTGCTTTGCGTAATTCAAAGATAGTACGGCGTGTCACCACTTCACGACGATGGCGAACAAACGCAGCAATAATATCTTTTAAGTTAAGGATCTTCGGTTGGCCTTGATGCAAAGCAACCATGTTGATCCCAAAAGAGACTTGAAGTTGTGTGAGTGAATAGAGATTATTAAGCACAACCTCACCAACCGCATCACGTTTAACTTCAATCACAATACGCATGCCGTCTTTATCCGACTCATCACGTAATGCACTGATCCCTTCGACGCGTTTTTCTTTAACGAGCTCAGCAATTTTCTCGATAAGACGTGCTTTATTTACCTGATAAGGAATTTCGCTAACAATAATGGTTTCACGACCATTTTTCTCATCGACTTCAACTTCTGCACGGGCACGGATATAGACTTTGCCGCGGCCAGTGCGGTAAGCATCAATAATTCCACGACGGCCATTAATGATGGCAGCGGTCGGGAAATCAGGCCCAGGAATATGCTCCATTAAGCCTTCAATGCTGATATCTTCATCATCTATATAAGCAAGACAACCACTAATGACTTCCCCTAAGTTGTGTGGAGGAATATTGGTTGCCATCCCTACAGCAATACCCGACGAACCATTAACCAATAGGTTAGGTATTTTTGTCGGCATTACTTCTGGGATTTGCTCTGTACCATCATAGTTTGGGACGAAATCAACGGTTTCTTTTTCAAGATCCGCTAACATTTCATGGGCAATTTTCGCCATACGGATTTCCGTATAACGCATTGCAGCTGCGGAGTCTCCGTCAACTGAACCAAAGTTCCCCTGACCATCTACCAGCATATAACGCATAGAGAAAGGCTGCGCAAGACGAACAATCGTCTCATAAACAGCGCTATCACCATGTGGATGGTATTTACCGATAACGTCCCCGACTATACGGGCAGATTTTTTATAGGGTTTATTCCAATCATTTCCCAATACATTCATCGCAAACAGTACTCTGCGGTGTACTGGCTTCAGTCCATCTCGAACATCTGGAAGTGCGCGGCCGACAATAACGGACATCGCATAATCCAAATACGAACTTTTTAGTTCTTCTTCGATATTGACCGGTGTGATTTCTCTGGCAATGTCGCTCATGGAACCACTGTCCCTCATAACTTCGGATTCAAAGGTTTAGAACTATACCACAATTCGCCAATTTAATAAAAAAAATGAGAAGTGAGTATTTGTCTTTCAAGCTATGTATAATAGCGGAAAAATGTCTTTATGTGTCCGGATACTTTGAGTTTATTGCGTAAGAGCAACAAAAATGTTTCATAGTCACCATAAATTCACGTATTACGGCTCGGACACCTATTTCGTAACAGGAGCTCCACTCATGAATGATACTTCAACTTCAGCGTATCAAAATGTCGATAAGCAGGAAATTGAGAAATTTGAAGCGATCGCCTCTCGCTGGTGGGATCTAGAAGGTGAATTTGCCCCACTTCACCGCATTAATCCTCTGCGCCTCGGCTATATCATGCAACGCATCGATGGTTTATTTGGTAAAAAAGTCTTGGATGTTGGTTGTGGCGGTGGGATCTTATCAGAAAGTATGGCACGAGAAGGAGCCGAAGTGACAGGCCTTGATATGGGAGCAGAACCCTTGATGGTCGCACGCTTGCACTCATTAGAATCAGGTATCCCTGTTGAATATGTGCAAGAAACCGTTGAACAGCATGCTGACAAGTATCCACACGCTTATGACGTGGTGACCTGTATGGAGATGTTAGAGCATGTCCCTGATCCTCAATCCGTAGTGCGTGCATGCGCTAAATTAGTGAAACCGGGTGGACATGTTATTTTTTCGACCATTAATCGTAATAAAAAAGCATGGTTGATGGCGGTGATCGGGGCCGAATATGTGATGAAAATGGTACCTAAAGGAACTCACGATGCGAAAAAATTCATTCGCCCTTCTGAGCTGATAGGCTGGATCGATGAAACCCAATTAAAAGACAAACATATCATTGGGTTACATTATAATCCTTTGAAGGATAAATTTTACTTAGGCCCTAACGTTGACGTCAATTATATGCTCCATACTGTAAGCGAATAAATAGCAAGCGTTACGTTTAAGAAAGCAGCAAACGATCTCATTTTACAAAATTAATTTTTATCACCATGTGGCGAGTTTCGATTAATAGAATTCCTTTTATATTGCAGCTTACCGACATGGTGATCATTTTTATCCCTAAAGTTATCCACAGAAGACTCAGATTTGTGCACTTGCTAAAGCTGCACATTAACATTATCTTGTTATAGTAAAATCAACAAACCACTACATATAGTATGTAATTTAAATCTAACACTACAAGTCTCATGGAGTTAATCTATGAGCTTTTTTATGTTAGCGATATGCTATTTTGTAGGTCAACCAAGGTGTACTTGCTCATGAACCAGAGTCTGTTAGTCACAAAACGTGATGGACATAAAGAACGCATTGATCTCGATAAAATCCACAAAGTGATAACTTGGGCTGCGGAAGGCCTAAATAATGTCTCAGTTTCTCAGGTGGAGTTACGTTCACAGATTCAGTTTTATGATGGGATCAGAACCTCTGATATCCACGAAACCATGATCAAAGCAGCGGCTGACCTGATTACAGGTGATACCCCTGACTATCAGTATCTTGCAGCGCGTCTTGCGATATTTCACCTACGTAAAAAAGCGTATGGTCAATTTGAGCCACCAGCGCTGTATAAGCACGTCCAACGCCTAGTCGAAATGGGTAAATATGATAAGCATTTGCTGGAAGACTACTCACAAGAAGAGTTCGAGCAAATGGACAGTTTCATTGACCATTGGCGTGATATGAATTTCTCCTACGCTGCGGTGAAGCAACTTGAAGGTAAGTATTTAGTGCAAAACCGCGTTACGGGTGAGATTTATGAAAGTGCTCAGTTCCTGTATATTTTAGTTGCTGCTTGCTTGTTCTCTCATTATCCGAAAGAGACGCGTCTTGACTATATCCGTCGCTTTTATGATGCCGCATCGACATTTAAAATTTCGCTACCAACGCCAATTATGGCGGGGGTTCGTACACCAACCCGTCAATTCAGCTCTTGTGTGTTGATCGAATGTGGCGATAGCTTAGATTCTATCAATGCGACATCCAGTGCAATTGTTAAGTATGTTTCTCAACGTGCGGGTATCGGTGTGAATGCAGGCCGCATTCGTGCATTAGGCAGCCCAATTCGTAGCGGCGAAGCCTTCCATACAGGCTGTATTCCGTTTTATAAGCACTTCCAAACTGCGGTAAAATCTTGTTCGCAAGGTGGTGTTCGTGGTGGTGCAGCGACACTCTTCTACCCACTATGGCATTTAGAAGTAGAAAGCTTATTAGTGCTGAAAAACAACCGTGGTGTTGAAGGTAACCGTGTTCGTCATATGGACTATGGTGTTCAAATCAATAAGTTGATGTATGAGCGCTTAATCAAAAACCAAGATATTACCCTGTTTAGCCCATCCGATGTGCCAGGCTTATATGATGCCTTCTTTGCTGATCAAGAAGAGTTTGAACGCCTGTATACCACTTATGAGCAAGACGATAATATCCGTAAGTCTAGTGTTAAAGCGGTTGATCTGTTCTCGTTAATGATGCAAGAACGTGCTTCAACAGGCCGTATCTATATTCAAAACGTTGACCACTGTAACACTCACAGCCCATTCGACCCACAGATTGCGCCAGTGCGTCAGTCAAACCTATGTTTAGAGATTGCACTACCAACGAAGCCATTGAATAACATCAATGATGAAGAAGGTGAAATTGCACTCTGTACGCTATCTGCCTTTAACTTAGGTGCGATTGAAAGTCTTGATGAGTTGGAAGAACTTGCGGTGCTCGCTGTACGTGCGCTAGATGCCCTGCTCGATTATCAAGATTACCCCATCATTGCTGCTCAGAAAGGCGCCATGGGCCGTCGTACTTTAGGTATCGGTGTCATTAACTATGCTTACTACTTGGCGAAACACGGTGTTCGTTATTCTGATGGCAGTGCCAATAATTTGACCCATAAAACGTTTGAAGCGATCCAATACTATCTATTGAAAGCCTCTAACGAATTAGCAAAAGAACAAGGCGCATGTCCTTGGTTCAATGAAACAACCTATTCGCAAGGTATTCTACCTATTGATACCTATAAGAAAGAGTTGGATAAGTTAACCAATGAGCCGCTGCATTATGATTGGGAAGCGCTACGCAAAGATATTCAACAATATGGTTTGCGTAACTCAACCTTGTCTGCTTTGATGCCGTCAGAAACATCATCACAGATTTCTAACGCAACTAATGGTATTGAGCCACCTCGTGGTTATATCAGTATTAAAGCATCGAAAGACGGTATTTTACGTCAAGTTGTTCCTGATTATGAAAATCTAAAAGGCGCGTATGAGCTGTTATGGCAAATGCCTTCAAACAGCGGTTATCTACAATTAGTCGGTATTATGCAGAAGTTTATTGATCAATCGATCTCTGCAAACACCAACTATGACCCTACACGCTTTGCAACTGGCAAAGTACCAATGAATCAATTGCTAAAAGATTTATTGCTCGCCTATAAGTTTGGTGTGAAAACACTTTACTACCATAACACTCGCGATGGCGCGGAAGATGTTCAAGGTGATCTGGAAGAAGTTGTTGAGTCAGCGGATTCAGATTGTGAAGGCGGCGCGTGTAAAATTTAATAGGAATTGTTATGTCACATACTTACACCATCTTCTCACAAAAGAGAAATGACCAACTGTTGGAGCCGATGTTTTTCGGCCAACCGGTTAACGTTGCTCGTTATGACCAACAAAAATACCCGATTTTCGAAAAATTAATCGAAAAGCAATTGTCATTTTTCTGGCGTCCAGAAGAAGTTGACGTTTCTCGTGATCGCATTGACTATAATGCATTGCCTGACCATGAGAAGCACATCTTTATCAGTAACCTGAAATACCAAACGCTACTTGATTCTATTCAAGGTCGTAGCCCTAACGTGGCATTATTGCCACTCATTTCAATCCCTGAGCTGGAAACTTGGGTTGAAACTTGGTCATTCTCAGAGACAATTCACTCACGTTCTTATACGCATATTATTCGTAATATCGTCAATGACCCAGCGATTATCTTTGATGATATCGTTGAAAATGAGGAAATCCTCAAACGTGCGCGTGATATCTCTGCTTATTATGACACCTTGATTGAGATGACGAACTATTATCATATGTTCGGTGAAGGGACTCATACCTGTAACGGCAAACAAATCACAGTGTCACTGCGTGCCCTAAAGAAACAACTGTATTTGTGTCTGATGAGCGTTAATGCGTTAGAAGCTATCCGTTTCTATGTTAGCTTTGCATGCTCGTTTGCTTTTGCAGAACGCGAACTAATGGAAGGCAATGCTAAAATCATTAAACTGATCGCTCGTGATGAAGCGCTACATTTAACAGGCACTCAGCATATGCTGAATCTGTTACGTTCAGGTCAAGATGACCCTGAAATGGCTGAAATTGCAGCAGAGTGCGAAGACGAGTGTTATAAACTGTTTGTGGATGCGGCAGAGCAAGAGAAAGAGTGGGCAGAATATCTCTTCAGTGAAGGCTCAATGATTGGCTTGAACAAAGATATTTTGTGTCAATACGTTGAGTATATTACTAATATTCGTATGCAAGCTGTTGGGTTAAAACTGCCATTCGAGACTCGCTCAAACCCAATACCTTGGATCAACGCATGGCTGGTCTCTGATAACGTGCAAGTCGCCCCACAAGAAGTTGAAGTCAGTTCCTATCTGGTCGGTCAGATTGACTCTGAAGTCAATACTGATGACTTGAGTGATTTCGAACTCTAATCATGGCAAGCCATAAAGTCACCCTGCGCTTATCGCAGGGTGTACAAGTCCCCTATCACACCGAAGTCCATGCTAGCTTACTTGATGCTCTTGAAGATAGCCGCATTCCTGTGGAGTATCAGTGTCGAGAAGGTTACTGTGGTTCGTGCCGAGTGATGCTGCTGAAAGGAAAAGTCGGTTATAAACAAAAACCACTTGCCTTTGTTCAAGAAGGTGAAATTTTGCCTTGTTGCTGTCACCCCCTTTCTGATATCGAAATCGGCTAACAATAGCAGCGATAACGCTAACACAATGTCATCGCTGCTAATGACTTAACCTGCTCAGTTGTTATAAATAGCCATATAATCCAGCAAATACCCAACCGAATACACAGGACACACCAACCCCAATCAAACCCGGCAAGATAAAGCTGTGATTAATGACAAATTTACCTATTCGTGTTGTACCTGAACGGTCAAATTGGATAGCGGCTAAGTCACTGGGGTAAGTTGGCAGTATGTAGTAGCCGTAACAAGCAGGCGCTGATGCAATAATATACGCAGGGTCAACACCAATGCCTAACGCAATCGGAACGACAGCAGCCAATGCAGCCGCTTGTGAATTCACAAATTTAGAAACCAATAATAGGATCACCGCATAAGCCCAAGGGTAATCTTTTACCAATGCCCCTAAAGTCCCTTTGATCTGATCCATGTGGGCACCAAACATGGTTTCAGCCATCCAAGCAATCCCATAGACCGCCACAATCGCAATCATCCCAGAACGGAAGACTTCATTTTTCGAAATTTGCCCTGGGTTAGTTTTACAAATAATGATGATCAGAGCACCCGCCAATAACATAAACATCTGGATCACAAGCACCATCGATAATGGCTTACCATTCACCAGAGGTCTTAACTCAGAGAATGCGCCCAACACAGCCACCACCGCTATGGATGCTAAGAAGATCCACATTGCTACCCAATTAATTTTTGGCAATTTTTTATCGAGCAGTGTGGCACTATCGCCATATACATACTCATAGTTTTCATGCACTGAAATAAATTTTTGAAACTCTGGGTCCTTATCGAGATCCTTCCCTCTAAACCAGCTAAAAATACCGATTGCCAATATACCAATCAGAGTCGATGGGATAGTGATGGCTAATAAGTCTAAAAACTCAAGAGATTGACCATTAATGGTGATGCCATTCAGCATTGCGACGAGCGATACCACAGCTACAGAAACGGGGCTAGCAATGATCCCCATTTGTGCACCAATACTACTTGCTGCCATTGGTCTTTCAGGACGAATATTATTTTTAATCGCGGCATCATAGATAATTGGCAGGATGGTATACACCACATGCCCTGTACCACACAAAATGGTTAAAATGCAGGTAACAAAAGGTGCCACAATAGAGATGTATTTTGGGTTTTTACGTAGTAGTCGTTCTGCAATTTGTAGCATGACATCCAAACCGCCTGATGCTTGTAACGTCGCTGATGCTGCAACAACAGCGATGATGACAAGCATGACATCAACAGGCGGTTTTCCAGGAGGTAAGCCAAAGCCGAAAACCAGTATCACAAGACCGACACCGCCTAACAGCCCTAATGCCATTCCTCCTTTTCTCGCGCCATAAAACAAGCAGACGAGAATAATGGCGAGTTGTATCAAAAAGTCCATAAGTTCATCCTTTTCATTAATGTATCCTTACATTATCCGGATGAAAGATTGACAGATTTTTGATTTATATTAATGAGTGAAAAAATTTAATATTATTTTTCCACACTATTTTCCTGCCTTGTCACAAAATTAATTTTAATTTATTGAGACACTATCCCGTTAAATTAAAAATCACATTAAAATCAATTCATTAATTAACACCATTAACATAGTTAACCACATAAGTTCACTTTTGATAGTTAATATTCATAACTGAAATTAATTAACAATCAAAATTTATTCGCTGTTATTTTCAGCAGTCATAATAAAAAACACCCATCACTGTAAAATTATATTTACACTCATTGTAATTTAGATTTGACAGATAAATCATGATCGCATAACCTGCACAACTTATTAATCTACGACTTTTAATCAGAGGAATTTGTGAAAAATCGTACGCTAGGTAGCGTTTTAATCGTTGCAGGAACAACAATCGGTGCAGGGATGCTGGCTATGCCACTTGCCGCAGCAGGTGTCGGTTTCACAGGTATCATATGCCTACTTATTGGTCTCTGGATGTTAATGAGTTATACCTCATTACTTCTCGTGGAAGTCTATCAATATAATCCACCCGATATGGGTTTAGGTTCAGTCGCTAAAAAGTATCTCGGTCCCGTAGGGCAGATTGTGACTGGGTTAAGTATGTTATTATTAATGTACGCTCTTACCACAGCCTATATTGGCGGTGCTGGCGTACTGATCTCTGATAGCTTACTGTCTTGGTGGGGATTACATCTCTCAACAAAATCCGCAATTATTTTATTTACACTCATCGGCGGCGCCGTGGTATGTATCGGTACCCATTCCGTCGACTTTATTAATCGCCTCTTATTTACAGCTAAAATTATCTTTTTAGTGATTATGTTGGCGGTAATGTTACCCCATGTCGAAAGCGTCAATTTAACCAATATGCCTGTCGAGAAAGGCTTACTGCTTGCGGCCGTTCCGGTTATCTTTACCTCATTTGGTTTCCATGGCAGCGTTCCAAGCTTAGTGAACTATATGAATGGTGATGTCCGTAAACTGCGTATTATTTTTATTACAGGTAGTGCAATCCCTCTCGTCGCTTATATCTTATGGCAAATCGCTACGTTAGGTTCCATTCCAGCCAATACCTTTTTAGGCATTTTAGCGCAAGAAGCTGGGTTAAATGGCTTACTGACGGCTATTCGTGATGTTGTCGCAACTCCACGGGTTAATATTGCGGTGAGTTTATTTATGGATCTTGCGCTAGCGACTTCATTTTTAGGGGTGGCTCTTGGGTTATTTGATTACCTTGCGGATCTCTTTAAACGCAGTAATCGTCTATTTGGGCGTCTACAGACAGGCGTATTAACCTTTTTACCGCCTCTACTTTCTGCCTTGTTTTTCAGTAGTTTTGTGCAAGCCTTAACCTATGCGGCAGTGGCGTTGTCTGTATTGGCGCTTATCATTCCTGCTTTACTGACTCTACGTGTCAGAGCGATTGAAAAGCCTACCACTAATCAAGCCCACTACCAAGTGAAAGGTGGCTCTGTTGTGTTGGGTATTGTGCTACTTTGTGGTGTCGCTGTTATTGCGATTCAATTCGCTATTGTTGCAGGATTCTTACCTAATGTCGGGTAATTTTGAGCCTGCACTAGCCAACAAAAAACCCGTACCATGTACGGGTTTTCTCTATTTAGCTCAATAAAGTGCTAACTCATTAGAAGCTTAAACCTGCTCCAACATACCAACCATCCGCAATTTTGTTGCTTGGATTGTTATGATTGCCTTTAATGTCAATGATACGATAGCCCGCATCAATTGATAATGGTTTAAACACAGTATAAGTCGCCCCTACTTTCGCTTCAGTATAAGCATCACTACCTGAAGTCAGTGATGCTGGCGCACCGTAAGCTTCACCATAAATGTTCAGTGACGGCATAACTTGCCAACCTAACCCTGCACCCGCGGCAAGAGCCATACCATCTTTGTTGTCTTCAGGTGAAAGATATAATGCTTTACCACCAACATAGGCTGAAAACGGCCCTAAAGGTAAACCAAAGGTTGCGCCTAAGCTCCCCATTTGGCCATCATGGTCACTACGCGCCCATGAGCCATCAAATGCAAGCCCTGAACCTTTAGTTCCGATCCCAGCACTTAATTCAGTGTAATGCTCACCAGCACTCGCATTGACAGATATCGCTTGAGCAGTGCCCACAAACATAAGTGATGATGCCGCTGCGGCGACAAAGAATAATCCTTTACGCATATTATTGCCCCAATAAATAGAAATTATGCGTTAATATTACAATATATAAATCCTATTCTCAGTAGTTATTACTGTTTTTTACTTTTCATGCCACCAAGACGACTTTTCTACAACATAGGCGGGTGTTTCTATTTATTTTTAATCAGTTATCACAGCAATCGGTACCATGTATTAGTTATTATCCAACCAATCAACTATAATCGAATGATAATACGGAATTATCTGCACTTACCGTTTATTTTGATGCATATTAAATGCATTTTATAGTTTTATTGTCTGTAAATTACTGGAGTATTGTGATGAAAAAGAAAGGTCTCACTACCGCATCTGGCGCCCCTGTTGTGGATAATAATAACGTAATGACAGCTGGCCCACGTGGTCCAATGCTATTACAAGATGTGTGGTTTTTAGAAAAACTCGCTCACTTTGACCGTGAAGTCATTCCTGAGCGCCGTATGCACGCTAAAGGTTCAGGTGCATTTGGTACTTTTACGGTTACCCATGATATTACTCGCTATACCCGAGCAAAAATATTTTCTTCTGTAGGCAAAAAAACGGATATGTTTGCTCGTTTCTCAACGGTAGCTGGTGAGCGTGGTGCCGCAGATGCAGAACGTGATATCCGTGGCTTTGCATTAAAATTCTATACAGAAGAAGGAAACTGGGATTTAGTTGGTAACAACACCCCAGTATTCTATCTTCGTGACCCACTGAAATTCCCTGACTTAAACCACGTCGTTAAACGCTGCCCTTATAGCAATATGCGCTCAATGGCTTATAAATGGGATTTCTTCTCTCACTTACCTGAATCACTCCACCAACTGACCATTGACGTCAGTGACCGAGGCATTCCACGTAGCTATCGTCACATGCACGGTTTTGGTAGTCATACCTATAGCTTTATCAATGACAAAAATGAACGCTTTTGGGTTAAGTTCCATTTCCGTTGCCAGCAAGGCATTGAAAATTTGATGGACGATGAAGCAGAAGCGATTATTGGTAAAGATCGTGAAAGCTCTCAGCGTGACCTATTTGATGCTATCAATAAAGGTGATTATCCGCGTTGGGCGCTACAGATCCAAGTCATGCCTGAAAATGAAGCGTCAAAAGTGCCTTATAACCCATTTGACCTCACTAAAGTATGGCCACATAAAGATTACCCATTGATTGATGTTGGTTATTTTGAGCTAAACCGTAACCCTGCTAACTATTTTTCAGATGTTGAACAAGCCGCATTCAACCCAGCCAACATTGTGCCTGGCATCGGATTTTCTCCTGATAAAATGTTACAAGGACGCTTATTCTCTTATGGGGATACTCAACGTTATCGCTTAGGTGTGAACCACTATCAAATCCCAGTTAACTCACCGCGTTGCCCATTCCATAACTACCATCGTGATGGGGCAATGCGCGTTGACGGTAACAGTGGTAACGGCGTAACTTATGAGCCGAACAGTGCAGGTATGTTCCAAGAACAACCTAATTTCAGTGAGCCTCCATTAACCCTTGAAGGTGCAGCTGATCATTGGAACCATCGTGAAGATGAGGATTATTTCAGCCAGCCCCGTGCATTATACGAGCTGTTGGATGATGCAGAGCATCAACGCATGTTCCAACGTATTGCTGGTGAATTGATTGAAGCCTCTGAAGAAACCCAGAAACGTCAAATCGACCTCTTTAAGCAGGTACATCCTGAGTATGGCGCGGGTGTCGAAAAAGCACTGAATAACCTTAAATAATTTGGTTATCTAATCGAAAAATCAGGCTTTATTTCTAGAGCCTGATTTTTTTATTACAGACGCCAATGAAGCTGATTGACTCTCCATAACAATCGGTTGTTATTAAGAGGAGAATATTTGTTGGTGTACCCAACTTTTTACCTGCTGACGAGAGACTTTAATACCGGTATTTTTTAATTCGGCGTCTAAAGGATAAAAGTGCACAGGATATTGGTATGGAGCCAGTTTATCTTTTAACCAATCAGCAATACCCGCTAATACGCTTTTGTCGATTAACTCAATGACGGCAACAGGCCTTTGACCAAACTCCGCATCATCAATAGGAATAATAAAACTCTGGCTAACTGCGGGATGGCTATTGATAATGCTTTCAATGTCTTCAGGTTGTACGCATTCACCACCACTAATAAACAAATTATCCAAGCGCCCAATCACATGGTATTCTCCATCGATATATGCACCTTTATCATTGGTTTTAAACCAACCATCTTGGGTTTTTAACGGTTTGATTTCCCCATCAAACCAATACCCCATGGCTTGACTCTGTGATTGGATTTGTATTTCACTATCCATCAAGCGAACCTGTTTACCTATCAGGGGCAATCCTACGCCCTTTTTGCCATCAGCGCGTTTTGCACAAACGGTTGAAGCCATTTCGGTCATGCCATAACCACTCCAGCACTCAATACCTTGGCTTGATGCCAAATTGGTTAGTGAGGTGGGTATTGTCGCCCCGCCAAGTAATACTTGCCGTAGCGTTAATGGCGGATTTTCCTCCTGATTGAGAAGTCGCCACAGTTGTGTTGGTACCAATGAAGCATGGGTAATACCTTGCAACGCTTGTGTTAATGGAGAAGATTTAATCGCTAATCTCGCCCCTCTTCCTAACCATCGCCACAATATTCCTTGCCCTGAAACATGAAATAACGGTAAAGAAAGTAACCAGCAGTCACTCTGTTGATAGTCCATCGCCTGTAATACGCCATTAGCACTATCAAGATGAGCAAACATGGAATGAACCGCGGCCTTCGGTAACCCCGTAGAGCCGGATGTCAGAATTAAGGTTGCAGGTTGCCGAGTTAATTCACAAAAGCATGGCAGATCATAGTGTGTTAATTTTTGAGAAACAGTGAGATCAGGCGGCAGCGTTAAAGTCGAATAATGAAATGCATTTAGCAGGCCATCTGCAAAATCAATCACAAAATCAATATTCAGATGCGGAAGCAATTCTTCAAGCAATAAGATGGGCAAGCGAGGATTGAGCGGCAAAACTTTCGCCCCACAGCGCAAAATAGCGAGTTGACTTAATAACAATTCAACACTGTTTTTGCCCCGTAAAATGACCGTTTGGCCTTTTTTGAGTCCTTGTTTATCAAAATGATAAGTAAGATTTATGACGTTTAAATTCAATTGTTGCCAAGTCAGTGAAGCAACATCGGTTATCAACGCAATTGCATCAGGTTGATGGCTGGCCCAGTGTTGCCAAGGCCAGTCTTTAAACGGTGTTAACTCTGCCATTCGATAATAAGTTCATCTAGTTGCATAACAGGCAGCGTGCTATTTGGCCAAGTACGTATAAGTTGAGACTGGATAAGATCTAACGTATCGAGCCCAGGTATCGTATTCGGTGTTAGTTGATGAGCAATTCTTGCCAACTGGGTTAACCCAAAACTGGTCTCAATTGATGAACTGATCACCGCTTGCAAACCATGGTGATGAGCTTCTTGAACCAGCTGCCGACAATAGGCAAGGCTTCCCGTTAACGTCGGTTTGATCACAATCGCTGCCACGCCCGGTTGCGCTTCGACTTTAAAACCTTCTTCGCGAACGCTCTCATCCCATGCGATCGCAATACCGGTATCCTTGGCATATTGCAGTGATTCCTCACGGGTTTTGCACGGTTCTTCGAGAAAAGCGATTCGATCACGATAGTCTGGGTTCACATATTTGGCAAAGCCATCGGCTTTCGCTCGCGTCCAACTACGGTTAGCATCAAGGCGTAACGTTAAGTCAGGTACAGCTTCCAGCAACAAATTAGCGACCATGCCATCACGTACCGCTTCATACAATCCAACTTTAACCTTGGCGATTTTTTCACCTTCCATAGCATCAAGGCGTAAGATTAAATCGTCCGGATCGCCACTACATAATGGTGCTTTTCGATAATCAGCTTGTTCAGGCAATTCACCTGATAATTCCGCCAATGCACAGCTACAACCGAAAGCAACTGAGGGTAATGTACTATCCGCCAATGGCTGACCGCTGACCCATTCAGTCAGTCTCTGCTTGGCTTCCTCAGTCGCTTCTAGCAATGTTTCTTGACTAAATTCGGGGAGAGGAGAAATTTCTCCCCATCCTTCGTTATCCCCATCTTGTAAGCGAACCAGCAATCCATCACGAGTTTTCAGACGTTGGTAACGCAGGATAACGCCTGCCTCCATCGGCAGGCTAAATGTATAAAGTGTTGCTTTACGCATTACGGGTTACGCTTATATTTAGAAAAGTCTGGCGCACGTTTTTCATTAAATGCGTTACGCCCTTCTTGGCCTTCCTCTGTCATATAGAACAACATTGTTGCATTACCGGCCAATTCTTGCAGCCCTGCTTGACCATCACAGTCTGCATTCAGTGCCGCTTTCAAACAACGCAGTGCCATTGGGCTATTTTCAAGCATTTCACGGCACCAACGGACTGTTTCTTTTTCGAGATCAGCGTAAGGCACTACGGTATTCACTAACCCCATATCCAAGGCTTCTTTTGCATCGTATTGACGGCACAGGAACCAAATTTCACGTGCTTTCTTTTGTCCAACAATACGCGCCATATAAGATGCACCCCAACCCCCATCGAACGACCCCACTTTAGGCCCAGTCTGACCAAAGATCGCATTATCTGCTGCTATTGTGAGGTCACACATCATATGCAAGACGTGACCGCCACCAATAGCAAAGCCTGCTACCATCGCAACCACGGGTTTCGGACATGTACGAATTTGGCGCTGGAAATCTAGAACATTCAGGTGATGAGTGCCACTCTCGTCACGATATCCGCCGTAATCACCGCGAATTTTTTGGTCACCGCCTGCACAGAATGCTTTTTCCCCTTCACCCGTTAGAATAATGGTACCAACTTTATCGTCATAACGCGCATCAGATAAGGCTTGGATCATTTCTTTAACGGTTTGTGGACGAAACGCGTTACGCACCTGTGGACGATTAATCGTAATTTTTGCAATCCCTTCCGGTGACTTGTGATAAAAAATATCATCAAACCCTTCAGAGCAATCTTGCCATTCGATTGGGGCATAGAGTTTTTCTTCGTTAGGATAAATCATTATCAAGTTCCTTTAACCACAGATGATAGAAAATACTGAAGTGCAGTGGCATAGCCATTCGGGTTTTCCCGATGCGCATTATGCCCTGCATTCTTAATTAGCGTAATCGGCAAAGCATATTGTTGCGAAACGCCTCGAAATTTTTGGTCTTGTTCACCACAAAAATAGCGAAATGGAAGTGTTAACTGTTGCAGTTTATCGGCTAAAAATGGTTGTTTAGACAATGACGTGCCTTCTAGCATATCGGCAATACGACGGGGATCATTGGCTTGTCGTAATAAAATTAATTGCTGACGTTGGCTATCGCTTAAACTAGCAAATACAGGTTGTTGATACCAATCGTACAATACGCTTTCGATTGGCTCATGGCGAAACCGTTGCGCCCAAGAGTGGTCATTCAGGTAACGGGCATCACGTTCTGATTGTGTCTTCAGGCCAACATTTCCCCCTTCAACAACTAAGCCACATAAACCTGTAGGCTGACGGTAACATGCCGTGTGCATAGCCAACCGCGCCCCTAAAGAATAACCAATGAGGTAATAATTTTCGATACCATGGTATTGCAGGAGCTGGATGAGGTATTCATCAAAATCAGCAAAACTTGAGCAAGTTATCTCCTGAGATCGCCCATGCCCAGGTAAGTCGATACATAATGATGGCAAATGTGGATACAGTTTAATAATCGGTAGCCACTCATCCGCGCAACCCAGTAATCCATGTAACCACACTAGCCAAGGCCCTGTTTGGTTCTCATTGTAACGATATGCCGCTAACATCAAAGATTACCGACTTCATCGAGTAATTGTTTTAATGTACGAGCGCCCTCGTCACTATCAACAATCAATTCGATTAACAAACAACCTTGTTGGTTAAACCAAAATTGTTCAACCAAGGTTTTGAGTGATAACCAGTCTTTAGGCGCCGCATACTGTAACCCAAACATCAAGGCCGCATGCTCAAAATTCACATTCTGCGGCATGCAGTAATAAGGTTCCCTCGCCTCTTCTGGTGTAGGTAACATCGAAAAAATTTGTCCGCCATTGTTATTCACCACGATCAAAATAGTCGGTGCTGAAGGCGCACGTAAGAGGGCAAGACTATTGAGGTCATAGAGGGCGGAAAGATCACCGACAATCCCTAATGTAGGTTTTATTGTGGCGCGTTGCACACCAGCCATGGTGGATATCAATCCATCAATACCACTTGCCCCACGATTACTATACACAGGGTAACCTTCAGGCAGCTGTGCCAAAGCATCAACCAACCGTACGATCAGGCTATTACCAACAAATAATTGTCCTTTAGGGGGTAACAGTTGAGGTAATTGATGAGCGACCGCCGCCTCAGAAAACTGGTTGTGTAACTTCGCGGTGACATGCTGTTGAGTGCGTTTTGTCAAAGCCCATAGCTTTTCACACCATGGGCTTCTAGGCTGGGCGGGATGAGCATCCAACCAACCTTTAATTGAACAAGTCAATTTGCGTCCATAATGGTTTGCTGGGTCAAGGCGTCCTGGGATCATATCAATAATCCAGTACTCTTGTGGTTGGCATTGTGCTTGCCACTGTAATAACCGTTTGCCAGTTAAACTCGAACCAAATTGTATCACTAACTCAGCCTCATCGAGCCACGCTTTAGCTTGCGGATGGGCGAGCCATAAATCAGCACAAGGATGAATTTGCCCTGTTTGTGATAAAACATCACTAATCAATGGCCAACCTAATGTTTTCGCCCAATTCGCGACATGCTCACCCTCTTGGGCGTTCATTCGCCCCGCAATCACAACCCCTTTTTTTTGTCGCCAAAAATACCAATCCGCAATATGCGCTACTGTATTCGTTAAGGGTTCGCTTAACCAAGGTAACTGAGAGTTCCACCAATTACCGAGCTGCTGCTGCCAGTCATAATCCCCTTCCGTCTCGCCATATAAAGGCTCCGCAAACGGACAGTTAATATGGAAAGCGCCATGACGCAATTGATTCATACCATTATCAATGGCGCTTACCAGCCATTTGGGTGAAATATCACGGGTTGGTCGTGGCAACATCAAGCTTTGAGCTGGGTGCGATGCAAAAATATGCGTCTGGCGAATCGCTTGATTAGCACCACAATCGATTAACTCAGGCGGCCTATCCGCCGTCAAAAAAATGACTTTCTCTCCCGTCAAGCCTGCTTCAATTAATGATGGATAGAGATTTGCCACCGCCGTGCCCGATGTCACAATGACGCCTACAGGTTCAAGACTTGCCTTCGCTAACCCTAACGCTAAGTGTCCTAGACCTCTTTCATCAAAATGTGTATGGCAATGCAACTTATTATTCTTTGCCGCGGCAAGAGTTAAAGGTGTGGAACGCGAACCAGGCGCAATACAAATATGTTTCATGCCATGACGAGTGAGCGCTTCGATAATAATCTCAGCCCAACGCAGATTAAAAACAGAATTCGACATAATGAGCTCAATAAGTTATTTATTATCAGTTAGTGTAATGCGCTTAATATAAATTTCTTGATCTTAGAACAATTTTTAATGAACTAATTGAAACCAAAAGAAAATAACCCTGTTATGACTAAGGTTTTTCGCTACGCTCCAGCAGAGATTTCAACCCAGCTGCTTTATTTTCAATCTCGATCCACTCTTGCTCAGGATCTGAATCGCTGACAATCCCAGCTCCTGAAAATAACGAGAGTTGTTGATTTTCAATTTGCGCACAACGTAGCGATACCGCAAACTCGCTTTTATTTAGACTCACAAAGCCACCAGTACCTGCATACCAACGACGTGAGAAAGGCTCGTGTTCACTTAAAAATTGTCGAGCCACCGTACGCGGTAAACCACAGACTGCTGCTGTTGGCTGTAAACGCTGTAAGCATTCGCTGTCGGATGGAGAAATCAGCGTCGCAGCAATCGACCGGTAAAGATGTTGAATTTTACGTAAACGAATAACTTTTGCCGCAGAGACATCGATACCCGTCACCACGCCTTGTAATTGTTGGCAAATATCATCCACCACCACTAAATTTTCATGTTGATTTTTACTATCTTCCAATAACCACTTTGCATTTTCTGCTGCAATCGTATCATCAAGATGATTCGCCACCGTACCAGCAAGTGCTTCAGAGTGTAATTGTGTGCCTTGACGTAAGTACAAACGTTCAGGCGTCGATGATATAAAACCCGATTCTTGACTAAACGCCATCATAAAATGATAGCACTGAAAATTGACTTGTTGACTCGCAGACAAAAATTCAGCCGCAGCGATTGGTTGGGATAAGCTCAATTTTGTTTCACGAGCCATCACCACTTTTTCCATATGACCCGCTTTCATTCGTGTAATGGCCTCGGTCAATAAGCTGCACCACTGCTCTTTTTCAGGAAAATGTTCATGACCGACGATTTCCGTATGTAATGTAAGAGGTTGTGTTGGTGCGGGTTTTATTTGCTGTAAAAATTCAATAGCCGATAAACGGTCTTGTTCCCCTTGGATATTTAGGTAAACAGATACCGATGAACGGACACGATAAATTTCTAAACGAGGTAAAAAATAAAAAGTGGCATGTTGCTTATCTTCAAGCGAAATACCTTCACCTACGGCATTCCAGCCGTTGAGTCCCCATAAACGCATGTCGGGATATTCAGTATGCTCAGATAAAAATTGTTCAGCATCAACAATGGAATGAAAGGTTTTTACTTTGCCTATCGTGCTGCATTCATCACTTCCTGTACGGTGATACCAATAAAATTGAGGATAGCAGGATTGTTCAGATAGCCAAGCTAACCCAGGAAATGTAGCAGACTCACCTAGTTGCCAGTGTAAACGAATGAATTCTTGGTTGCCCAATGCCAAAGTTGACAGTTGATGAAGAATTTCAGTTATTAAATTATCTATTTTTTTATGTACCACTTTCGATCCCTACTGCCACACTCAACAAAGACTATTCATAATTATATAGTGCAATATAATTTATTAATACATTGATTATTTCTGACAATAGATGTAACTCATAATAAAATCAAATTTGTCTTCGTTATTGATGATAAACACAGCAATAAAAACATACTTATCTTATTGTACAATATAATAAATTTAACTTTAAATACCCCTTTAGTAGGTATCAAACGCTTGTGCTGTAATAGCTTAAAAGATAAACAAATTTATGTATGCTGACCATTTATTAAACATATTTATCTATAATAAAGCCACTCATAGTAACCTCGTCATATTACAATATGCTTAAGACAGCACTTTATGTGAAATGCCATTGATTCTTGTTAATTGATTAAAATAAAAATAGCGCTTGATAAGAATAATGACCATCCTTTATGGTGAACAAGCTAACTCAAATAGCAATAAGATTAAAAATAATCGCTTAAATTTAATTCTATTGTTAATAGGATTTTTTGATTCTGCTAATCACCCTAAACCGTGAATAATTAGCATCAATTTAAATAGAGTCTTACTGTATAACTAAAAACAAAAATAATTATTTATCGTTTAATATTAAAGCTAAAATCGATAATAAACTTCATATTAATTATATTAACATATCAATTTCTAATATATTTTTTCATATTTTAGTATCTACTTTTACCGCATGCTTCAAGTAGCTTATTCACTCTTACGCGGGTAAATGAAAATCTAATGTTGTTAAATGGACCATTTGATTAGAGATTATATTATTTCTATTTTATCTTTCTCAACGTGGCAACCATTTAGTGATTTTCTGTTGTATACCTTTTATTTAACCCCTAATGTTAAATTGGAAATTAACCATTATGAGTGACATAGCTTATGATAAAATAATTGAAAAAGAGAATATTGGAACAGCAACTCTTGCATTATTAACTAATCAAGATCCCTATTCTGCAAGGTCAGCCGGTATTTTTACTCACCAAGACCTGTCAAATATCCATAAATATATTCACTTTGCGCTATCATTACCCACTTCTACACTAGAAATATTATCTTGGCTTAAAATTGGTGAGTCCACAAACTTACCTATAGAAACGAATGTTCTGACTGAAACTATTCAATTGATTCACCGTCATGCAAGTCATTGGGACAGTATTGAACAAGAGGTTAAACAGCAATCTGTTAATTTATCATTAATTAGCAGAAATATTGTCCAAACTGGAAATCAAATTATTCATTATATAAATGACATGCCTATTATCCAACAAATAGCAAATAGTGTTGAAGGCCTTTCTAATGAAGATCTTGATGGCATTACTTACCAAAATGACGACCAGCAAATTGCTACTGAGCTATTAAGTATACTCGGTCTTATCCACGATGATATTAAAATACAAGCCAATAAAACAGCGAGCATAAAAAATAGCATTTCAGATTTTCGCATTCACATTATTGGTGGAAATCTATCCAACCGACAACATGTTGACTCACTCCTTTTTAAGGTAAAATCTATTTATATGCAGCTAGACTCCACAGATGCAACTGACTCTGAAACCTATCATCTTGAAAAAATAGCGTTACTCACAAAAGAAATTTTTCAATTAGAAAAAGAATATAGCCATTTTGTTAAATTGAGCTTTACAGGGCTTGCGGGTGGACTCATTGGTTTAGTGATTACTGGCGGAATTTTTGGTAGCAAAGCAGAAAAAATCCGCCATCAAAAAAATGAATTATTAAAAGAGATAAGCAACATTAATGACAAAATAAATCAGGACCGTTTTATAAAGAAAACTATCTTTGACATTCAAATTAACCTACAAAAAATTGAAAGTCATTTTAAAGATGCTCGCTTAGCAATTGATCACTTAGATTATATGTGGCTAGTGATTTTAACTGAAATCAAGCAATCGATAGAGACCTTCGCTCGCATTGATAATGCCGCTAATCTTTTAAAATTTATTACTCGTTTTAAAAAAATTATCACCGCCTGGGCTTCTGTGCAAACTTATTCAGAACAACTCATTGAGTTATTTGACATTCAATTAACAAAAAACACTCATCTATATTAAAGGTCACATTATGAAGCTCACTGCCAAATCCCCAACCTTACCTTCTATTGAATTTTATCAGATGAGGATGTGTATTAATAAACTCAGTGCATTTAATCAAAACATTCTAGATTATGACCCTGTTATTTTTAATCGTATAAAAAACATCTCTGATAAAGCAGAAATACTTAATGAGTTAGTGAGAGACTCATTACCTATAATGAAGTTAAAAACACGTTATATAATCAATAGCACAATTAACGAATTATCTCCCATAAATACAACGTTTGAACTTCATCATAAACATCATGATTTAATACTTACAGAATTTATCGATGATTTTTCTGAAGTTAAGACTGAAATAGAAAAACTAAAATTATCAATGCGAAGTATCACCGATTACCTAACAGCGGTACAACTTAAGGAGGAAAATCAGTTAAAAAGTGAATATTATCTAGCTCATCAAAACAAGCTTATCGGGTTAGCGACCAAGAATAAAAAAAAGATACAAGAACTTAATCAAGAAATTAATGCGATTGTAGCCGCCGAAGAGATCATTTTAAACTATAAATTATCTGATATGTTTGAAAAGTTTTTTCCAGAAATAGCGTTTATTGAATCGTTAAATATTCCGCCGTCCAAAAAAGATTTATTAAAAATCGCTATTGATTGTGCAAAACGCTTACTGGTCATTCTTGATAATGGTTTGGATTTTATGAAATTAGTGGATGTGCGTTTATATTTAATCGACCAAATGGCTATCTTACATGAAAAATCAAAACAGTATGAAGAAAGAAATAACCGACTAACCTATTTTCTTATATTAGGTAAAGAAGTCACGCAAATCGATCATCAGCGGCAGGAGATTGCTGCTAACTTTCAACAGCTACAACGCTATTTTCAGCAATGGATCGATTATATGGCTGATTGTTTACATGAAGAAACATTCAATGTCTATAATGCAATAGAATCCTGTGAAGTATTAATGGAATTTCTTGTGGAAACTGAGTACCAATATCAACGCCAGTTAGCAGATTAAAAAATAAAGAGCGGTAACCTTTCGATTACCGCTCTTTTACATGCTATGTCTGTGCTACGTTGTTATTACAGACTAATGACTGCTAATGCACTTGAAGCGATATTGATCAGCGGCTGTGGCCATACCCCCATTAAGATAACGATGATGGCGCAGATCACTGCCACGACGGTACCAAATGTTGCCTTTTCTGGGCCTGTATAGCGGTCAGCGTGCTCTGCATCACGGCTATATAAGCTAGCCATAAAGCGTAGATAATAGAACAAGCCAATTGCACTCCCCACAACCACGGCTCCGGTTAACCACCACAATTCAGCATTCACAGCAGAAATGATCACATAGAATTTACCAATAAACCCTAATGTGATTGGCACACCTGCCAATGAAAGCATCATCACTGTCAATACCGTTGCCAGTACTGGCTTGTGCCAGAACAGACCACGGAAAGCACTCATGTCGTCTTGGTCATCACCACGGTATGGGCTAGAGACAATACTAATCGCGCCGAATGCACCTAAGCTTGCAAACAAGTAACCGGCTAAATAAATCGCTACGGTAACTTGTGATGCAATGGGGTCGACTCGTAGTGCTACCAATGCAACTAATAAGTAGCCCATATGTGAAATCGATGAGTAACCCAGCAGGCGCTTTGCACTTTTCTGAGTGATAGCCAGAAGGTTACCAAACAGAATCGACGCAATCGCAATAACACTGACAACAATCGCCAATGTATGACTTTGTGCCGCTGGTGCTTCCATAAAGATACGCATTAGTACCGCGAAGATACCAATTTTACTGCCTGTCGCAAGGAATGCAGATACAGGGGCTGGCGCACCTTGATACACATCCGGAGTCCATAACTGGAATGGAAACAGTGATAGCTTAAAGCCAAAACCAACAATCAGCATCCCCAAACCAACCAAAATCAATGGAGCATGAATTTGGCTATCTGTTAGGCTTTGACCAATCGCGGCAAAACTCAGGCTACCTGATTCCGCATACAGTAATGCAATACCAAACAACAAGAAAGAAGAGGCGGCAGCAGATAGCAGCATATATTTAATGCCTGCTTCTAATGAGCGTTTGCGTTCAAAAGTATAAGCCACTAAGCCAAACAACGGCAGAGAGATTAGCTCAATACCGATGAACATTGACGCCATGTGGTTTGCCATTGAAAGTAGCACACCACCTGCTACAGCGATAGACAGCAGTAAGTGAAACTCTTCTTTATTATCCTTGAAGCCTTCCAACCAATGAAAAGCAAAAATACTGGTCGCCATACCCGCAATGAGGACTAACGCGGTGTAAAACATGGCGTAGCCATCAACACGAATAAGCGGAGTGACTTCCATTGGTAAACTCCCTGCAATAAAGAACAGAGAGAGTAACGCAACTGCGAAGCCGAATACTGTCAAAGTGGCACTTGTTAGATGATCGCGTCGCCACGCAATGGACAGCATCACAACCACCGCGGTCAATCCGACGATCAACAGCGGGAGTATTGCGATCAATTGTTGAGGTGTTATTGTCATGGCGAATTACGGCCTTAATGTTGTAAGTGAAACAGTGTACAGGTTATGTAATGTTTCCATCGCACCCGCTGAAGTATCCAGCAGTGGCTGCGGATAGAAACCGATAATAACCAGTAATACAGCCAGAGCCAGCAGCACACCAAATTCGCGCGCTGTTAACCCTTTCATTTCGCTATCTGATTTCGGTGTTCCGTAATAAGTTTGCTGCATCATCCACAGTGAGTAGACCGATGCGAACACAACACCGAAGACCATTATGCAAGTCACGAGAGTGAATTGGCTGAATGTTCCAAATAGGATCATGAATTCACCAATAAAGTTACCGGTTCCTGGCATACCTAATGTTGCAGCGGCAAAGAACAAAGACAGACCCGGTAACCACTTAATACGTTTCCACAATCCTCCCATCATGCGCATATCACGAGTTTGCGTACGCTCATACAGCTGACCACTGATAATAATCAATGCCGCACCCGATAAACCGTTCGTGATCATTTGGATCACCGCCCCTTGGTACGCAAGCACTGAACTTGCATAGATAGCAACGGTTACAAACCCCATGTGAGACAAGCTACTGTATGCCGCTAAGCGTTTGATGTCAGTCTGTTTGAAGGCTAACCATGCACCGTAGAAGATACTAATTACACCAAGTGTCATGGCAATTGGTGTGAACTGGATAGACGCTTCAGGGAATAGAGGCAAGGTAAAACGCAGCAAACCATAAGCTGCTGTTTTCAACATGATACCTGAGATATCAACAGAACCCGCTGTAGGCGATTGCTCTTGGGTATCTGCCATCCAACCATGGAATGGAACTAACGGCATTTTCACTGCAAAGGCAATAAAGAAGCCTAACATTAGCATAAAGCTAACCGTGCTAGACATCTGAGTACCAAGCAACTCATTGTAGTTAAATGTCCACACGCGAGTATCATTGAAGTGGACTAATGCTAATCCAACAATCGACACTAACATAATCAAGCCACTGGCTTGCGTGTAGATAAAGAACTTAGTTGCTGCATTAATGTGTTGTCTGTTTTCTGCCCCTTTGTGCCCCCAGTTAGCAATCAGGAAGTACATTGGGATCAACATCATTTCCCAGAAGAAGAAGAATAAAAACAGGTCAACTGCCGTAAAGATCCCCATCACCCCTGCAATAATCCACAACAGGTTAAAGTGATAAGCACCTTGGTTAGCTTGGTTTTCGCTCCACGAACTGAGAACTGAGAAAGCACCCATAATCGCGGTCAATACCACCATCAGTAGCGATAACCCATCAATAGCAAGATGGAAATTAATACCCAGCGATGGGATCCATGGCATAAAGAATACGGCTTGCCATTGTGGAATACCTTGTGGGTTTGCCAGAGAGTAATTTCCCTGTAGCCACAACTGGATTGATAATATTAATGTTATTCCCATTGAAGCCAGCGCAACCCAACGAGGTGCGCGATGGCTGAACCGGTCAGCCTGCCAACTTAGCAGGCCACCGATGAAGGGAATGAGTATTAGCCAAGGTAATAGCATGGCGCAATGTGTCCCTTAATTAAACCAAAAGCAGCAGAGCAAGAATCAGCACTGCACCCAGCCCCAATGAGGCAACATACCAACGGACTTGACCGTTCTCACTCACTGCTAACCCTTTGTTTGCCCAACGAGACAAGCAAGCTGGCAAGTTCATCAGTGAGTTAATAGGATCGCTTTCCAGTAGCCATGCAACCCCTTTGAAAGGTTTCACAAAGACCACGTCATACAACCAGTCGAAGCCCCATGCATGGTACCACCACGTAGAGAAGAAACGACCCGGTGCACTTTTCGCGATTGCTGTAGCGATAGAACGTCTGAACAGATAAATGAATGTCACAATCAACAGACCGATAACGGCTAGGCTACCCGACAGAATTTCCAGCTGTAACTTACCTGCTTCATGTTCCAGTGGATTAACCGGGAATACCCCCTCTAACGGCTGGTGAATCTGTGCACCAACGAATGTCGCTAAAACGGCCAGAATGCCCAAAGGTACAGAGTGAGTAAAACCTTTGACCTTGTGCGCTTGGATTTTCGCTTCGCCATGGAATGCGATGAAAATCATACGGAAGGTATACATTGCAGTCAGTAGTGCCCCGATGAGACCTGCCCATAACAGTACAGTTTGCCCATCCACTTCTGCTCCCCATAAAATTGCGTCTTTACTGTAGAAACCAGCGGTAAACAGAGGCAATGCAGCCAATGCGCTTCCACCGATTAACATCACCGCGTAGACGTAAGGGATTTGCTTACGTAACCCACCCATTTTGAAAATATTTTGTTCATGGTGGCAAGCAATAATCACAGAACCTGCGGATAAGAATAACAACGCTTTAAAGAATGCGTGTGTCATCAGGTGGAAAATTGCCGCATCCCACGCCTGTACGCCAAGAGCCAAGAACATATAACCAATTTGGCTCATGGTTGAGTAAGCGAGTACCCGTTTGATGTCGGTTTGTACCAATGCCGCACAACCTGCAAACAGCAGTGTCACACCACCAACGATGCCTACCAGATGTAAAATTTCAGGTGCCATCAGGAACAAGGCATGAGTACGAGCAACAAGATAAACACCCGCGGTTACCATGGTTGCTGCGTGGATCAGTGCAGAAACAGGTGTTGGACCCGCCATCGCATCGGCCAGCCATGTCTGTAGTGGAAGCTGTGCAGATTTACCTACCGCACCACCTAAGATCATTAAGGTTGCCCATGTAATTGCCGTGCCGCCTTCAGCCATTTTCTGAGGTGCCAAAATCGCCATTTCACTGAAGTTCAGAGTACCCAGTTCATTCCACAGAATAAACATACCGATAGCTAAGAACACATCACCAACACGGGTGACAAAGAAAGCTTTCATCGCCGCTTTGCCGTTATCTGGATTGGTGTAATAAAAACCAATCAACAGATAACTACACAGCCCTACCCCTTCCCAACCGAGATACATCAGCATCATATTATCGGCGAGAACTAAAACCACCATACTCGCGATAAACAGGTTCGTGTAGGTAAAGAAACGTGAATAGCCTTCTTCGCCACGCATATACCAAGAAGCATAAACGTGGATCAGGAAACCCACTCCCGTCACTACGCCAAGCATAGTGAGAGATAGACCATCAAGGTGCAGTGTGAATGGGATGGTAAAATCACCCACTGACATCCAAGTCCACAGCGGTTGTGTATAAACATAAGCATCATTGGCATTTGCCATCAACGCCTTGTGTTCTAGGAAATCAATGCCTGCATAAGCGGCGACAATAGCAGCCAAACCGACGGCACTAATACCAACAATTGCTGAAACATTTTCTGACCAGCGACCACGGGAAAATGCTAATAACACAGACCCCAGTAGCGGAAACAGAATTGTTAAATAGAGTAAGTTCATCCGCGCATCTCACTGACTTTATCAATATTCAGGTTCTGACGATGACGATGGAGTTGCAGTAACAACGCCAATCCAATACTCGCCTCCGCTGCAGCCAGTGCAATGGCCAAAATATACATAATTTGACCGTCTGGTTGCCCCCAGAAACTCCCTGCAACGACAAATGCCAAAGCAGTTGAGTTAATCATGATTTCCAGTCCGATCAGCATGAAAAGCAAGTTACGGCGAATAACAAGACAGCTTAGTCCCATTACAAATAAGATCGCCGCTAAAATCAGACCATGTTGAAGAGGTATCATTATTGTTCCTCCGCATTCGCTTTGGTGCTACTCACAATATCAGCACCATTTTCATTACGGTCACGACCGACATGGAACGCCACCACAAGACCAGCGAGTAGCAACAGTGATGCTAATTCAACGGCTAGGACATAAGGTCCAAACAAGCTGATAGCCACTTCTTTCGCACTAATCATTGTGCCAGCAATACCCTCTTGGTATGACAGACTCATGATGCCGTAAACCAGAAGTGCAAGAAGTACTGCTGATAAAATAGCAGGACCAATCCAGTTCTTCGGCGTTAGCCACTCACGCTCTTGTTCTTGTACAGAGCGACCGAGGTTAAGCATCATCACTACGAAAACGAATAGCACCATAATGGCGCCTGCATAAACGATGATCTCCAACGCACCCGCAAAATAAGCGCCAAGCGAGAAGAACACCATCGACAGAGCCAGTAGAGAAACAACCAGATACAACAACGCATGTACCGGGTTAGTATTGGTTATCACCCTCAAAGTTGCTAAAACAGCAACCAGACCGGCGATATAAAATGTAAATTCCATGAATATCGCTCCTTATGGCAACAGGTCTTTGACGTTAATTGGTTTGGCTTCGTTATCCGCTTCACCTTTGTCTTTACCTGCAATCGCCATACCCGATTTACGGTAAAAGTTATAATCAGGATATTTACCCGGACCTGAAATTAATAAGTCATCTTTCTCGTAAACAAGATCCTGACGACGCCATTCACCCATTTCAAAGTCAGGCGTTAATTGAATGGCTGTTGTTGGGCAAGCCTCTTCACACAACCCACAGAAAATGCAGCGAGAGAAGTTAATGCGGAAAAATTCAGGATACCAACGCCCATCTTCATGTTCAGCCTTTTGCAGTGAGATACAACCCACAGGACAAGCAACTGCACATAAATTACAGGCAACGCAACGCTCTTCGCCGTCAGGATCGCGGGTTAATACGATACGACCACGGTAACGGGGCGGCAAGTAAACCGGTTCTTCGGGATACATTTGCGTTTCACGTTTTTGGAACGCATGCAAACCGACCAACCAAATACTGCGTACTTGAGTGCCGAAACCGACCAATAAATCTTTCAATGTCATGGTTCAATCACCCCTTACTGAGCGTTGTATAAAATGACTGCTGCGGTACCCAGCAGGTTAAGCAAAGTCAGTGGCAAACAGACTTTCCAGCCAAAGGACATCACTTGGTCATAACGCGGACGCGGTAAAGATGCACGGATCAAGATGAACATCATCATGAAGAAGGCAGTCTTAATGGCAAACCACAAGAATGACGGCAAGAACGGCCCATGCCAGCCACCAAAGAACAGTGTGACAATCAATGCAGAGACAGTAACAATACCGATATACTCACCGACGAAAAATAGGCCGAATTTCATACCTGAATATTCAACGTGGTAACCATCCGCAATTTCTTGTTCTGCTTCTGGTTGGTCAAACGGGTGACGGTGACATACCGCAACACCTGCAATCGCAAACGTCACAAAACCAAAGAACTGAGGAATGACGTTCCACATGCCTTCTTGAGAATTGACGATATCAATCAAATTGAAGGAGCCAGCCTGAGCCACAACCCCCATCAATGAAAGTCCCAAGAACACTTCGTAGCTCACTGTTTGAGCCGATGCACGCATTGCGCCCAGCAGTGAGTATTTGTTGTTACTTGACCAACCGGCAAAGAGCACCGCATAGACAGCAAGACCCGCCATCATTAGGAAAAATAGGATCCCAATGTTTAGGTCTGCAACATGCCATGTCGGGCTAACAGGAACGATAGCAAACGCAAGGAACAGTGAACAAAACGCAATCACGGGTGCCAGCGTAAAGATTTTTTTATCGGCAAACTGTGGGATCCAGTCTTCTTTGAACAGCATTTTGAACATGTCGGCCATTAACTGCCCCATGCCAAACGGTCCAACACGGTTAGGACCATAACGATTTTGGAATAAACCGAGAATACGGCGTTCCCCCAAACTCATGTATGCCCCACAGATCACAACAACCAATAGGATGACAATCGACTTTAGGATAGAAATCAGGATTTCCATCACTTCTGGGGATATCCAATCCATCATGCCCCCCTCCGTAGATTATTGACTGACACACCCGCCATGGCTGGTGCAATACCCGGCATACCTAGAGGTAGACCAATTTGGCCACAAGACAAGTTTTGACTAACACGAACTGTCAAGTTGAAAGTTTGCCCTTCGTGACTAAATTCAGCTTTAGTCCCCGCCGCAAGCCCAAGCGTTGCGGCATCTTGTGCATTCAACATAATGTAAGGTTCAGGCATACGCTGTTGGATCACATCAGAACGTTGTGACATTTCATCACTACCGAACAAGTGATAATAAGGCGCAACAACCCACTGCGCTTCAGTCGCTTGATACGCGGTTGGAATGTCAGTGAAGTAGCCTATTTTACTTTCTGTTGAATTGAACAAACGAACACCAGGGTCACCAAAACGCAAGTGCCCGCCTACCTCGCTTTGGAACTTGTTCCAAGCTTGTGGTGAGTTCCAACCCGGAGCCCATGCAAATGGAATTTGCTGGCGCGGTGCGGTTGGACTATTGTTCCCTTCCATAGAGAAAGCAAATGCCGTGTCTTTATCCTGAGGTTGACGCTGCTCATGAACAGATTGGTTCGCTAGCATCGCGGTACGACCGCTGTAGCGGTGCGGTTCACGTGCTAACTTCTGACCACGAATACGGAAAGACGCTTTTGGTGCAGCATCGACTATACCGGCGAACTGAGGTAAAGCGTTCACGCATTCCGCAATGACATGATCAAGTTGTGACCAATCCGCATCGCGCTCTTGTGCTTCGGTTTGTAGTGAGTGCAACCAACGCCAACTTTCGTTCATCACGATAGCTTTATCGTAGAAAGATGGGTCAAAGACTTGGAAGAAACGTTGTGCACGACCTTCTTGGTTAATCAGCGTACCATCTGCTTCAGCAAAGCTTGCTCCTGGCAGGATCAAGGTTGCTTTATCCATGATGGCAGTATGTTGATGGTCAACCACAATCAAATGCTTCAACTTAGCCAGTGTGCTATCAACCTTATTGACACTACTGTGACGGTAAAGGTCATTTTCCATCACGATAGCCACATCCGCTTCATCTGCGTTGATACGCGCAAAAGCACTATCGAGTGAAGGCGCTTTCATCATCGCTAAACCAAAGCTGTTCGCGTGTGAAGCTAGATAAGACAAGCCAACTTGTGCCCCTTTCGCTTTCAGCGCAAAAGCAACGTTAGCGGCTGCTTGGATCATTGCATCACTTGCCGAATGGCTACCACTGATAATCAATGGTTTCTTGGCACTCGCCAGCGCGTCTGCGATGGTTTGTACTTTTGCTTTTAACTCGCTCGGTAAATCCGCGACTGCGGGCGCATCACCATTAACCATATTCGCAATAGCAAAACCAAAGCGAGCTTGATCAGCAACAGGCGCACGGTAGTTAAATGCTGCGATATCATCTAAACGTGTATCATCTACGTTAGTGATAAACAGCGGATACTTGGCATGTTGACCAATATTCATGATCGCCGCGATTTGCCAATCAGCCACTTTTTGAGCTGCTGCCATTTCACGAGCTTTACCTTTCACTGCTTGACGAACAGACAGAGCCATACGAGCGCCCGTCTGAGTGAGGTCTTCCCCCAGAACCAAAACAGCATCATAACCTTCTACTTCACGTAGGCTTGGTGTATAAATACCGCCGTTTTCTAGGATATTTTGCATCAGTTCAAGACGGCGTTGCTCATCCGCTGATACACCTGAGTAGAAGTTTTCTTCACCCACTAAGGCACGTAATGCATAGTTACTTTCAATGCTTGCACGAGGAGAGCCGATACCAATCACCTTCTTCGCTTGATTGATAATCTGAGCACCACTTTGCATTGCTTCGATAGCGGAAATAACTTGCTTAACGCCATCTTTATTCAGTAATGGCTGACGAGGTCTATCTTTACGATTCACATAACCATAACCAAAACGACCGCGATCACATAAGAAATAGTGGTTTACCGAACCATTATAACGGTTTTCAATACGGCGTAGCTCGCCATAGCGTTCACCTGGGCTGGTATTACAACCGAGACTGCACTGCTGGCAGATACCCGGTGCAAATTGCATATCCCATTTACGGTTATAGCGCTCTGAATGCGTCTTATCTGTAAACACACCTGTTGGACACACTTCAACTAAGTTACCTGAAAATTCGCTTTCCAGTGTGCCATCTTCAGTACGACCAAAGTAGACATAGTTGTGTGCACCATAGACACCCAAGTCGGTACCATCTGCGTAATCTTTATAATAACGAACGCAACGATAACAGGCGATACAGCGGTTCATTTCATGATTAATGAATGGCCCTAAGTCCTGATTAACGTGTGTACGTTTAGTAAAACGATATTTACGCATATTATGACCGGTCATCACCGTCATATCTTGCAAATGGCAGTTGCCCCCTTCCTCACAGACTGGACAGTCATGAGGGTGGTTGGTCATGAGCCATTCAACAACACTTTCACGGAATTGTTTGGCTTCTTCATCATCAATAGAGATGTAAGTCCCTTCCGTTGCCGGTGTCATACAGGACATAACAAGGCGACCACGGGTGTCATCCGCGTTTTGATACTGCTTAACCGCACACTGGCGGCAAGCGCCAACGCTTCCCAGCGCTGGATGCCAGCAAAAATAAGGAATATCTAGCCCCAGAGAAAGGCAGGCTTGCAACAGGTTTTCAGACCCGTTTACATCATATTCTTTGCCGTCTACATATATTGTAGCCATAGTCAGCATGCTTCCCAAAGGCCCGCTTCACAGCAGGCGTTAATCAAAAATACGTTCTTCGTGAAAAATCGATTTTTTGTGGTTGCTCATTCACAAAAAATATTACCAACGCTGTTTTAACAGGTTGGGCTGAATACCTGCTATCTGGGCTATATTGCGCAGATCTTTTTGCGAGATACCCGCTTCAAACTCTTCACGGAAATATTTGATAGCGCTCTGTAATGGCTCAACCGCACCCGGTGCGTGAGCACAGAAAGTTTTGCCCGGACCTAAGAAACGGCATAGCTGTTCCAGCGTTTCAATATCACCCGGTTGCCCTTCCCCGTTTTCCAACGCTTGTAAAATTTTTACGCTCCATGGCAAACCATCACGGCAAGGCGTACACCAACCACACGATTCACGAGCGAAAAAGGTTTCAAGGTTACGAACCAGAGACACCATATTAATTTCGTTATCAACGGCCATTGCTAATGCAGTACCTAAACGGCTTCCTGCTTTACCGATAGATTCGAAATCCATAGGTAAATCAAGGTGATCTCCCGTTAAAAAGTCAGTACCTGCACCACCTGGTTGCCATGCTTTAAGCGTGAGGCCATCGCGCATACCGCCCGCGTAATCTTCCAGCACTTCGCGCGCTGTCGTACCAAACGGTAATTCCCATAATCCCGGATTTTTGACGCGACCAGAGAAGCCCATCAATTTAGTACCTGCATCTTTACTTTTGCCTGCACTGAGATTGATATACCACTGCTCTCCATGCTCTAAAATAGCAGGAACGTTACAAATAGTTTCCACGTTATTAACGCACGTTGGCTTACCCCATGCGCCAGATGTTGCTGGGAAGGGTGGCTTTGAACGAGGGTTCGCACGGCGGCCTTCAAGGGAGTTAATCAAGGCGGTTTCTTCACCACAGATATAACGTCCAGCGCCAGTATGTACAAACAGTTCAAAATCAAATCCTGAACCTAAAATATTTTTACCGAGTAAGCCCGCGGCTTTCGCTTCTTCGATAGCGTGTCGTAAATGCTTTGCCGCTTCGACATATTCACCACGCAAGAAAATATAACCACGGTAAGCTTTTAGTGCATAAGCCCCGATGATCATACCCTCAACTAATAAATGTGGTAATTGCTCCATCAATAGACGGTCTTTATAGGTGCCTGGCTCCATTTCATCCGCATTACATAAGAAGTAACGCAGTTTCATGTTTTCGTCTTTTGGCATCAGGCTCCATTTCAGCCCGGTGGAGAAACCTGCACCACCGCGTCCTTTTAATCCAGCATCTTTAACTAGATTCACCACTTCATCCGGTGCCATGCCTTTAAGCGCACGTTCCACACCTTTATATCCATTTTTACTGCGATACTCATCCAGCCAAACAGGCTGTTTGTCATCACGCAAACGCCATGTCAACGGATGTGTTTCCGCAGTACGGATCACTTGTTTAAAGGAGTTTGTCATGGATACTGCTCCAGTAACTTTTTAATATCTTCAGGCTGTACGTAACTGTGCGTGTCCTCATCAATCATCATGGTAGGACCTTTATCACAGTTCCCCAGACAACAGGTTGGCAACAGCGTAAAGCGGCCATCTTTTGTTGTCTGGCCTGGGCGAATATTCAGCTGATTAATGATTTCAGCTTCTAACCCTTGATAACCTGTAATATGACAAACCACACTATCGCAATAGCGAATAATGTGACGACCTACAGGCTGACGGAAGATTTGGCTATAGAATGTCGCCACACCTTCAACATCACTCGCGGGAATACCCAGCACTTCAGCGATAGCGTGAATGGCACCATCTTCAACCCAGCCACGGTTTTTTTGCACAATTTTCAGTGCTTCAATGGAGGCAGCGCGCGGGTCTTCATAATGGTGCTTTTCACCTTCAATTTCTGCACGTTCAGCTTCCGTTAACACAAAGCCGTGCTGTGCTTCTTGAGGCTCAAAAACATTGACTCCATCAAGACTGGTCTGCTTATTATGTTCATTATGCATGGTTAGCGATCCACATCCGACATTACAAAATCGATACTACCCAGATAGACAATCAAGTCGGAAACCAGACTACCCCTAATCACCGCTGGAATTTGCTGCAAGTGTGCATAGCTCGGTGTACGGATACGAGTACGGTAGCTCATCGTGCTGCCATCACTCGTTAAGTAGTAACTGTTAATTCCTTTGGTTGCTTCAATCATCTGGAATGATTCATTGGCTGGCATAACCGGACCCCATGACACTTGTAAGAAGTGATTGATCAGGGTTTCGATATGTTGCAGCGTCCGCTCTTTTGGTGGCGGCGTCGTCAATGGGTGATCGGCTTTGAAAGGCCCTTCAGGCATGTTCTTCAGACATTGCTCAAGAATACGCATACTTTGACGCATCTCTTCCACTTTAATCATCACACGGTCATAGCAATCACCGTTATGTGCGATTGGAATATCAAACTCAAAGTTTTCGTAACCTGAATATGGACGCCATTTACGTACGTCAAAATCAATTCCGGTAGCACGTAAGCCTGCCCCTGTGACTCCCCAAGCTAAAGCTTCTTCTTTAGTGTATGAAGCAACACCGATTGAACGGCCTTTTAAAATGGAGTTTTTCAGGGCTGTTGTCACATAGGAATCAAGACGTTTTGGCAGCCAATCTAATAATTCACGTAATAATTTATCCCAACCTCTCGGTAGGTCATGCGCAACCCCACCAATACGGAACCAAGCTGGGTGCATACGGAAACCCGTAATAGCCTCAACGACGTTATACACTTTTTGGCGGTCGGTAAACGCAAAGAATACCGGTGTCATCGCTCCCGTATCTTGAATATAAGTACTGATGTATAGCAAATGGCTATTAATACGGAACAATTCAGATAGCATGACACGAATCGTTTTAACACGATCAGGGACTTCAATACCGGCCAGCTTTTCAACGGCCAATATGTATGGCATTTCATTAACGCAACCACCGAGGTATTCGATACGGTCGGTATAAGGAATGTAGCTATGCCAAGACTGACGTTCACCCATTTTCTCTGCACCACGATGGTGATAACCAATGTCAGGTACACAGTTTACGATTTCTTCGCCATCAAGCTGTAATACAATACGGAAAGCACCATGCGATGAAGGGTGGTTCGGTCCCAAGTTCAGGAACATGAAATCTTCATTTTCGTTCCCACGAGCCATGCCCCACTCTTCTGGTTTGAAAGTCAACGCTTCCATTTCCAGATCTTGTTTTTGCTTGGTCAACTCAAATGGGTCGAATTCTGTTGCACGGGCAGGATAGTCTTTACGTAATGGGTGGCCTTCCCAACTCGGTGACATAAGCAGGCGACGTAAGTTCGGATGACCTTGGAAGGTGATACCAAACATATCCCAAACTTCACGCTCATACCAGTTAGCATTTGGGAATAATGACACCATGGAAGGCACATTTAAGTCTTTTTCACTTAATGCGACTTTCACCATAATATCACGGTTACGATCGATAGAGATGAAGTGATAGAAAACACTAAAGTCTGCCTCTGGCAAACCTTGTCTATGTATTCTTTGACGTTCATCCACCCCATGTAAGTCAAATAACATCACATAAGGTTTTGGTAGTTTTTTCAAAAAGTCTACGACTTCCAGTAGCTGCTCGCGCCGCACCCAGATAACTGGCATACCAGTACGGGTCGCTTGAACAGAAAAGGCATCCGGGCCAAATTGGTTGCGCAGTTCCAGAAGTACAGGATCATTTAAGTGATCCTGTGTCTGCCATCCAGGCAGGGTACTTTCTTGCGCTATCTGATCTGTCATCATTCTTCACCATAACGCTTGATCAGGTTTATTATTTCGCAACACATTGCTCTGTTACGCTGTATGGCTTTAAGCCTTAAATTTCGTCTGGGGTACGCAGGTTAGTCACTGCAATACGTTCACCGTGCTTTCTTTCTCTTTCTGATTGCATATTGGCACGATAAACCCCTTGGTCACCCACAACCCACGAAAGCGGACGACGCTCTTTCCCGATAGATTCTTGTAATAGAAGTAATGCTTGCATATAAGCTTCGGGACGTGGTGGGCAGCCTGGAATGTAGACATCCACAGGGATAAACTTATCTACTCCCTGAACAACGGAATAAATGTCATACATACCACCAGAGTTAGCGCATGCCCCCATGGAGATAACCCATTTTGGTTCCAACATCTGATCATAAAGACGCTGGATTACCGGAGCCATTTTAGTAAAGCAGGTTCCTGCAACGACCATAAAGTCGGCTTGACGAGGTGAAGCACGGAGTACTTCTGCCCCAAAGCGGGCTACGTCATGAACTGCTGTGAACGACGTTACCATTTCAACATAGCAACATGAGAGACCAAAGTTATATGGCCAAAGAGAATTTTTACGTCCCCAGTTAACGACATCATGTAGCGCATGAGAAAGTTTTCCCATGTAAACACTGTTTTTAACTTGCTGCTCAAGTGGATCTGTTACAATTTCTTGAGTTTGCAGGGGGTAACGGTCGTTCTCACCGTTCGGATCTATGCGGGTGAGCGTATAATCCATTGTATAATGCCTCGCTTTTTACTGCGGATGACGATTGCTGATTTTAATAACTTCACTAGGACCTTTTACTGCGCGACGTGAACGGACAGGAGTCCAATCCAATGCACCGACGCGAATCAAGTAAAACAGTCCCGCCAACAATACCAGAATGAAGATTGCTGCCTCGATAAAGCCCAACCAACCTACTTCACGGACTGCGACAGCCCAAGCAAAGAGGAACATAGCTTCAACATCGAAAACAACGAAGAACATGGCAACCAGATAGAATTTGGCTGACATACGAAGACGGGCACTACCTACTGAATCGATACCTGATTCATAAGGTACATGTTTTGTTCTGGCTTTGGCACGGCTGCCGAGAAAATGACCAGCAACCAACATAAACGAACAAAGGGCGATGGCGCCGACAAAGAATATCGCAAAGGCCCAGTTGTGGGCTAACGCTAGGATAGATTCAGACATACTCGTTGCTTACTCATTACACATGGTGCGTAATCTGCTCTTATCAACATCACGGCAGTATTGCACCATAATTGCCCAGTTAACCGAGAAGAAAGACCAAAAATCATCACCAAACATAAAAATCAGCCTGAAGACTGCGTTTGGTTTGTCCTCTCTCTGACTATTTACTTTGCTTAAATTAAGCAAAATAACCCGTAATTGTTACAATCCACCAACCAGTAAAAAACAAGATTGCAACAAAAAGTACTCAAAAGCAGCTAAAACGTGTCAGTGTGATAATACACCTAGTAAACACAATGACTAGTCTAACTGATTATTCGCTTTTACTACACTATTATCTCAGGAAAAACCTGTCTTACTAGATGAAAACTTGCTCTTTTTTTTGATCTAGCGCACATTTTTATTGAAAATATGCGCATACTGTTTACAGAATATTCAAATTTAGGCTAAGTCATATTAACGATTTTTTATTCACTAAATCAAGTAACTGCCTGACCCAGCAGCGCTATTTTATCAATTCAGCAAAATATGATTGTTAACAACATAACAATTTCGTAACTAAAAAACGAAATTCATGTTCTGCCATCTACATCACAATTATTTCACGTTACATGCTTTTTAACCATACTTATTAAGTGGTTAATACGTTCTTTTTTTATTCTTTTTTGGCTTTTTGGGCCTAAAAAAAACCGCGAATTTTTCGCGGCTTTTCTCTTGAGTACATATTAATCATTTAATAATCATCAATAATGATTAATGCTTAAAATGCCCCTTCATTTTCATTTACAACGGCTTCATCATTCATGGGTGCAACAGCATAAGGAATTTTCTTGTTCTCAATTGCACTAAACACCGTGAGGACAAAATCCTTTTGCTCATCCGCATTTTTGTATAACCAATACTGAATGTCGGGTAAGCGAGGTAAACCGTCAGCTTCACCAAGAATACGCAAATCCGCATTTTGCATTTCCATCGGACGTGCTGTGACCCCTACTTCCGCATTGACTGCTGCTCTCACGGCTGGCAGCGATGCGGCTTCATAAGCGACATGCCATGCAAGACCCGCATCATCCAAAGCATCGGTGCTCAATTTGCGGAATGGATTCGTCTCATCCATCACCACCAGGGGAATAGGTTCATTTGTTCTTAATTGGAAATCAGGTGCACTGTGCCATAACACAGGAACTGTTCTGAGCGCTGTTTTCGGATGGTGACTAATACGTGCCGTTGTCAACGCCAAATCGATTTCATGGCTATCTAGCATGGACTCAATAAAGTGTGCACGCTTGATTCGGACTTCTACCGCAAGGCGAGGGAAAATAGATGCGATACGGTTAAGTAAGAATGGAAGTAAGATATCAACAGTGTCATCGGATGCACCGATTCTCAGCTCACCTTCTGCATCGTTATAAGTCAATGATGCTGTTGCATCATCATTAGCTCGTAAGATCTGTCTTGCGTAACCTAGCAATTGTAAACCATGAGCCGTTAATAACTTATTCCTACCGTGACGAGCAAATAATTCACGGCCAACTAATTGTTCTAAACGTTGCATTTGCTGACTAACAGCAGACTGAGTTCGACATACCGCAGCGGCTGCCGCGGCGAATGTATTCAGATCGGCAACTGCGACAAATGTCCTCAGTAAATCCAGATCAAGGTTCATTATTGGACGATTGGAATTTATCATCATGAATTCTCTTATATAATTTTATGATACCTGGTGTTCCTGCTCTCCTCCCTGAGATCAGATTATTTAATAACTTAAATAACTTGTTTAATGCTTATCAATCCTTAGACTCGCATTTATTGCACTTTATCTTAATAGGCACCTCCAAAAACGAAAGCACCACCAAATGACAAAAAAAGCTTTTTAAACAGTCGATTTAATTGAAATCACAAATACAACCTTCTTTTTTTGCCATCCTCTAAATAGTAACATATTTAATGTAATTGCAATTATTTTAATGTAAACGCCTTTATACACATACACCCAACTTGATAAAAACATCCTTATTTCAATGCATTAAGATAAATTCTTTCATTTTTATTCATTATTCTCTCACTAGAATAATCAATATTGCTAACAAAAAGAGCTTATTTTCGTTAAAAAACCGCGGAAATCTATGAATTTTTATTTCTATACATCCAATTTCGTCATCAATCTTACAATTTGATACAATGTTTTTATGATTTGCCTTTATCTGTACATTATTGATATTTTTTCCTCCAAAACAGCCCCAATTATTAATATTAAATTCCAAATTAACCGATACAATTGAATGTAAAACCCAAACTAAGTTATATCTTTAGATATCAACAATTGGATTACAACATAAACCAACCTTTTACACCAAAAATTATCTACTATCTTCAAAAGCTTCCGAGGTAGGAGTAGAGTAGATGCTAAGCCGGAGTTCCCCCTACTTATGTCTTCCCAAATAGGGTAATGAGAGAAAGAATGAATAATGTAAAGAAATCCAATAAGCTTGATAATGTCTGCTACGACATACGCGGGCCTGTATTAAAAGAAGCAAAACGTTTAGAAGAAGAAGGTAATAAAGTTCTCAAGCTTAATATTGGTAATCCGGCACCATTTGGTTTTGAAGCCCCTGATGAAATTTTGGTAGATGTGCTACGTAATCTCCCTAGCTCACAGGGTTATTGTGATTCAAAAGGATTATATTCTGCGCGTAAAGCGATTGTTCAGCATTATCAAGCACGCGATATTCGTGAAATGACTGTTGAAGATGTCTATATCGGTAACGGTGTTTCTGAATTAATCGTGCAAGCAATGCAAGCGTTACTCAATAATGGCGATGAAATGCTGGTTCCAGCACCTGATTACCCTCTTTGGACAGCTGCGGTTTCCCTGTCTGGCGGTAATGCCGTACATTACATGTGTGATGAGCAACAAGGGTGGATGCCTGATATTGACGATATTCGTAAAAAAATCAGCCCTCGTACTCGGGGTATCGTGATTATCAACCCAAATAACCCGACAGGCGCGGTCTACAGCAAAGAGCTTCTACTGGAAATTGTTGAGATTGCTCGCCAGAACAACCTTATTATTTTCGCCGATGAAATTTACGACAAAATTCTTTACGATAATGCCGTTCATCACTCTATTGCCGCATTAGCTCCAGATTTACTTACTGTCACTTTTAACGGTTTATCAAAAACCTATCGTGTAGCCGGTTTCCGACAAGGCTGGATGGTCTTAAACGGACCAAAACAACAAGCTAAAAGCTATATCGAAGGACTTGAAATGTTAGCATCTATGCGTTTGTGCGCTAACGTTCCAATGCAGCATGCTATTCAAACCGCTTTGGGAGGCTATCAGAGTATTAGTGAATTTATTCAACCTGGTGGTCGTCTATATGAGCAAAGAGAGCGCGCATGGCAGCTAATTAATCAGATACCTGGGGTCTCTTGTGTCAAACCACAGGGGGCACTTTATATGTTCCCTAAAATTGATATTAAACGCTTTAATATCCATGATGACCAAAAAATGATCCTTGATCTGTTACTACAAGAAAAAGTTCTTTTGGTACAAGGAACGGCATTTAATTGGCCTGAGCCAGACCACTTTAGGATCGTCACCTTACCTTATGCAGATGATCTTGAAATGGCGATTAATAAATTTGGCCGTTTTATCGAGAATTATCGTCAGTAATGGACAGTGACTGTGCAACTTCCTCTTGTGAGGGAGTTGCCATTTTTATGGCAAATAGCACGATAAGCAAATGCAATAGTGGATAATAAATAACAAGCTCTCACTCACTATCAAAGCAAATAAGAGCCCCGTCTCATCAAATAATGTTGAGTAACAATCTAAAATCATCTCATCATGATTGTACTATCTTTCTCATTGGTATTCTTTAAAAGACAATACACATAAATTGATTGTTGATGACTAATCGTTAGATAATGGAAATAAAATAAACAGCAGCTAAGAAAAACAGCAATAATATAATTGGAAAGTATTTCATGATGTCCCCTACTATTATTTATTAAGAATGTTTATGCTGATTATAGATTTTTATCACCGCAGATCAAACAATAATTAAAAACAAATATACAGGCAATTAAAGAGCATCCATAATAGAAGCTCTATAAATGATGTTTTTAATTTATTATGAACCCAACATTCGCTATCTTTTTTAGATTGGTATCACACCATTGATTTATTTTTATAACAATTTAAATTAACATCATTAAACTTTTAATAATTTAGTTTTACATCCACTAGAGTGAGAAAATGCAACATACATTGTTCTTGCATCACCATTAATACCGATAATAACTTCCGGATCATCTTCTTCTGTTATCGTACAATAGAAGTTATTTTTTGTTATAAACTTCTCTCCTCTCTCTGTAATAATTTCTAATCGCCAATAATTTAGCTGACCATCATATTCAAATGAACCTGCTTTTTTGATAATACTCCCATGTTCAACATGATACAGTGTCATATCTGTTGGCTTACCATTATCCGTCGTGTGATATAATCTCACATATTTTAATTTTTCATGCCAAAAATTTTCAAATGTGATAAACCCCAAATTCCAGCCTAATTCAACCCCCATCATTTACCTCCATTAATTTAACAACAATGAATTGACTCCGTGAGATTAAACAGTGTCACGTTTAAACAATAATAAAATAAATGAATGATGATATTCGTAAAGCATTTTAATTATTAATTAGATTTGATTTTCATCTTATTAAGCTTTAATAAACCAATATCTATTTTAAATAAACTATATTATAATTCCCTTTTTACCTGTTTAATGAGGTTATATGAGCTACTTCTTTGCCCACCTTGCACGAATGAAACTCATCCATCGTTGGCCACTCATGCGTAACGTACGCACTGAAAACGTCTCAGAGCACAGTTTACAGGTAGCGATGGTCGCTCACGCACTGGCCATCATCAAAAACCGTAAGTTTGGTGGTCATGTCAATGCTGAGCGCATCGCCTTGTTAGCCATGTATCATGACGCAAGTGAAGTGATTACGGGCGATCTCCCAACGCCGATTAAGTATCACAATTCACAAATTGCCCATGAATATAAAAAAATCGAGCAATTTGCTCAGCAAAAGCTATTAGATATGTTACCTGAAGAATTACAGGAAGATTTTAAACCGCTGCTTATCGAAGAATTACAGTCAAATGAAGAACATAGTATAGTAAAACAAGCAGACTCACTCTGTGCTTACTTGAAATGTCTAGAAGAATTATCCGCTGGAAATAGTGAATTTAAATTAGCCAAAAAGCGTCTTGAAAAAATTCTTGCGCAAAGAAAAAGCCCTGAAATGGATTATTTCATCGACATTTTTGTTCCGGGATTCAAACTTTCACTGGATGAAATTAGTCATTAACTTTCTAAGCTGGAATGCGTCTTACCATTCCAGTTTTGTTTGTTTAATCCGCTTCATTTAAGGCCGTTGAACAATTCGATGAACTCGGAAAATCTAAATACAGTCTTCTCGACTCACCGTTAACGCCCAATATCACTTTTCCATGGTCACTTTCTCTAATAGAACAATAGAAATTAGTTTTTGTTTTATATACTTTGCCACTTTTAGTCTTAATTTTGACATACCAATAATCATAAGAATTATCTATTCCTATTTCATATAAAAAATAAAACACATTCTTTAATATTGTTTTATCGGGTATATCATGATAAACCTTCTCAGTTAATAGTCGGATATTATTATAAATAGCATGGCTTTCTACATGATGCCGTATGACTACTTCACTTAATTCCTCTCCCCAAAAATTTTCAAAATCCGCTTCCCCATAATAGGTATTTCGTCTATGTGCGCTATTTCTCATTCTCCCCTCCGTAGAATCGCTATTTATTTTCAATAGAGAATATCGCCTTCTCCGGTGATGAGAAAATCTTTAAGGTGTTAAACATTAAGTTTTTTCATTAATATAAGAAACTAGCAGCCCTCGTTAAGAGGGCTTCATTATTATTAGAAAGGAAAAAGAATAGGTACAATCAATACACTGATTATCATTACCACTATCGTGAAAGGAACACCTATTTTAACGAAATCGCCGAATTTATAGCCTCCTGGGCCAAGTACTAATGTGTTGACTGGTGAGGAAACAGGCGTCATAAATGCAGCAGAAGCCGCAATACCGACAATCATAGCAAAGGGTAAAGGAGAGACTTCCATTTGACGAGCTGCCGCGATAGCGATAGGCGCCATTAAAACAGCGGTCGCGGTATTTGAAATAAACAAACCTATAGAGGCACAAAGTATAAATAAACACAGTAACATCACATGTGGTCCCAAATTACCGGCTATTTCCATCAATGCATCTACTGCTAAGGCGATCCCTCCAGTTTTTTGTAATGCTAGCGCAAATGGCATCATCCCGACAATCAGTATGATACTTGGCCAGTGAATCGATTTATAAGCACTTTCCATATCGATACAACGAAATTTTCCCATCAATAAACAAGCAATTAATGCGGCAATAAAGTTGGGAATTTCATTAGTGACCATCATGGCAACCATTAAGGCCAAACAAAATAAAGCATGCGGTGCTTGTGACGAAGCAGGAGCGACGGCTTCAACCTCTGCGGCCAGATTCAATACAATAAAATTACGAGGTTTGGTTGATAAAATACGAATTAATTTCCAATCCCCAATGACTAATAAGATATCACCAAGGCGTAAAGGTTCATCAACGAGCTTACCATCCATCGCTTTACCATCACGACGAATCCCCACCACATTGAGGCCATAGCGAGTACGAAACTTAATATCGCGTAAGCTTTTACCCAATAATTCAGAGTCAGGGTTCATAGAAACTTCAGCCATGCCAACATCACGGGACTGATCTGAAAAGTAATCACCACGTAATATCATTGGTTCTAATTTCTGCTCAAAACAAAATTGACGTAGTTCATCGTCACTCACAGAAATGTCCACCAGCAATACATCTTGCTCTCTAAGTTCTGTGCCACCAGTTGCACTCACCATAACACGACGGAATTTACGCCAACGCTCAATCCCAACGACGTTAGCTTCATAGCGAGAACGCAAATGTAGTTCATCAAGAGAATGTCCGATCAAGGGGGAACCTTTACGAATAGCCAGACGACGCGCCCTACCCGTTAATTTATAGTCACGAATCAAATCACGGAAACTACGTTGGTAACGCTCAGGAAGTTTGTCTGGTTCACTGCTACCTAACCAACGGCGCGCAACCCACATATACGCGATACCGGCCAGTAAAATCACCAAACCAATCGGTGTAATTGAAAAGAATTGAAAGCCTTTGATACCTTCTCTGACCAACTCACTGTTAACCACCATATTCGGTGGTGTTGCGACCAACGTCATCATACCGCTGATCAGGCCGGCAAAGCCTAAAGGCATCATTAATCGACTTGGAGAAATTTTCATTCGTGCTGCAACACTCAGCACGACAGGAATAAAGATAGCGACAACACCAGTAGAGCTCATAAAGGCACCAAGCCCAGCAACGGTGATCATTAAAAAAACTAACATCTTGCTTTCGCTGCTACCAGCCACTCGTACTAGCCAATCCCCCATTTGATAGGCGATACCGGTTCGTACTAAGCCATCACCAATAACAAATAAAGCCGCTATCAATAATACGTTAGGGTCCGCAAAACCCGCGGTCGCTTGCTCTAAAGTCAAAGTATCACTTAGAACAAAGGCCACTATAACGAGTAATGCCACCACATCCATCCGAATTTTGTTTGTGGTGAACAGTACAATTGCGATCAACAGGAGGGTTAACACCCACAACAATTCTCCGTTCAAAATATCCCCTTTTGACGAAAAAAATAGTGTTAGTCATTTTCCTTAGTTAATCATGTTTTACGGGGAAATTCCTTGATTAATTCACTGTTAAACATTTTTTGACACTAATAGTGTAAAAACACCATTTTTGTCTGAGTGAGTTACCGAAACTTGCGTTAATGAACTGATTATCGCATGAATTTGTTCTCTTCTTGGCATACTCTCTGGTGCATGGACCGCAACCACTTGACAACCGGCATCAAGAGCTGAATAAATCCCAGCTTGAGCATCTTCAAACGCAATACAGTCTTTTGGATCTAAATTTAAGGCTTTCGCCCCTAATAAAAAAGGTTCAGGGTCTGGTTTACCTTTAGACACTTTTTCAAACGTAACCCAGTGTTTAGGTTCTGGTAATCCTGCGGCCTGTTGACGACCATGGGCAATCGGTACGGTTCCCGATGTCACAATGGCCCAAGGTACCGCTAACTCATCTAATCGCTGAAGTAATGCCACAGCACCAGATAGGGCTATAACACCTTCAGTATCCGAGGCTTCCATCTCTTCTAACCAGCGAAAACGCGCTTTAATTTCATCTTCGCTGGCTTCAGGCATAAAGTGTCGTAAACTCGTTAAAGCAGGCTTTCCATGGATAAAATGAATAATTTCATCACGACTTACGCCTATCTCTTCACCAAATAAACACCAGCAACGCTCTACAACGGCTAATGAATCGACTAAGGTACCATCGAGATCAAATAAAAAACCTTTTGCTTTTAACTCCACTTTTACCCCTTAAACAACACATTATGCATTGATAATTTGACTAATTTCGACTGCCGATAAGTGGTATTGACGAGGACATGCACGCCAGATTCCCAACATTCGCACATATTTATCCCACATAGGCGTTTGCGAGTTGAAACCATGAGTTCCACTATCGAAATGCGTGTAACGACCTTCAGTGTTCACCATAAAACGAACATAACTCAAATAACGCGCTTCTGTCGCAGCATCAAAGCCTAAGAATTGTACACGACGAGGGTCAACGCCTTGAGCGTCGCTCATATTACCATATGACACCTGCAATGCGTGATACATCTCCATAATATCAATTACCGTGCGGCAAGTACTTTCACTTAACTCACCAAAGTCTCTATCAAGCTCACGCATTTGTAAGCCAAAGCCACGCTCAATAATCGTTTGTAAACGGCGATAACGATCCGCGTTTTCAGGATCAAGCATAGTCATCATTTTATATTGATTGGATAGAATTAAGCGTTGTGCATTGGTCATTTCCATCATGATTCTCCTCGGAAAATGTTTAACTTATCTTCGCATTCAATATTCATGATGGACAGTGAAAACATCACTTTTATTGATCTAGACAACCTTTTTTCATTACTTGTTGTTAAATCGAGCTTTTCACTTAAACGTCATCCATGAATGACTTGTCTAATTGCTTAAATGCTCGCTTTAATAATTGCGCTAACGCCAAGTAATCAGGCTGCTGTTCGATAGGGGCTATTGCGATACCTGCTTGAGTAAATTTCTCACGAATTTCATGAAACCAATTCAATAAACTGGCAGGAAGCGGCGTTGATGCTCTCTTACCTAACCACCACAATCCTTGCATAGGTAAACTACAAGCAAATAAGGCTGTCGCCACTGCTGGCCCGAGTTCCCCCCCTAAGGCTATTTGCCAAGTTAAGGTAAATATCGCAATTGGCGGCATAAAGCGGATGCCAAAACGTGTCGCTTTGATCATACGCAGTTCAGGAAAAACGGGAGATAATTTTTTCTCCATAGGAAATGTTTTTAGGTACAGGTTCCCCAACCTAAAGCGTTTAAAAAAACCTGGCGGTGAGTTTTGCAATGTACTCATAATGACCTTCCTGCAACTAACAAATCTATATCACGAAATAACAAGTCTTGTTACCTACCTTACGCTATTTTATCAATAATGCCTATGTATACACACTAAGAGATAATTTTGAATTATTTAAGCATAAACATGACCATTTTCGGCGAAATCAGCTATTCTGATTGATAGGTAAATTTGCATAAAATGCGTATTTTTCACGATGCTTATGATTTTAATCAATCAAAGCGGTTATTTCTAAAAAAAACGTACAAAATATAAAATATTTTTAGTAGAATTGCCGCGTTTAGCATTGCTGGAGAATTTTTGTAGCTAATATTTGGCTTTTATTCATCGACAGCTTTGATATAGATTGGGGTTTTTGCGTATTATTTCAACACCTGGCGTTAAGTTAACTCAAGAAAACTTAGCACCATAACAACATCGTCTTTTAACCCCTTAATTAGACATCGATATCTTTATGTATTCATCATTATCATGATATCAATCATGAAATATCAGGTGTTAAATGCGCTAGGCTCTACTAGCTGCTCATAATTTTTTACAAAGTCTTTTTATGCAGTCTGCTAATTAAAGGCTTCACAACAACAATTAACGATAGGTATTTCCATGTCAAGTAAGCTGGTACTGGTTCTAAACTGCGGTAGCTCCTCACTGAAATTCGCCATCATCGATCCAACTAATGGCGATGAATATTTATCTGGATTAGCTGAGTGCTTTAATTTGCCGGAAGCCCGTATTAAATGGAAAATGGATGGCGCTAAGCATGAAGCGGAATTAGGTGCAGGTGCTGCACACAGTGAAGCGCTAAATTTCATTGTTAACACGATTCTTGCAGCAAAACCTGAATTGTCTGCTCAAATTTCATCTATTGGCCATCGTATTGTTCACGGCGGCGAAAAATTCACTTCTTCTGTGTTAATTACTGATGAAGTTGTTGAAGGTATTAAAGCAGCCATTCCATTTGCACCTTTGCATAACCCAGCTCACTTGATTGGTATCGAGGAAGCGAAAAAGGCATTCCCTGAATTAGTGAATAAAAACGTCGCGGTTTTCGATACGGCGTTCCACCAAACAATGCCTGAAGAAGCTTACCTCTATGCACTACCCTATGAATTATATGAAGAGCATAGCATCCGTCGTTATGGCGCTCACGGCACGAGTCACTACTATGTGTCACGTGAAGCGGCTAAAAAACTCAACAAACCTGTTGAAGAACTTAACGTTATCACTTGCCATTTAGGTAATGGCGGTTCAGTCACTGCGATTGTTAATGGTCAATGTGTTGATACTTCTATGGGGCTAACACCATTAGAAGGCTTAGTTATGGGAACGCGTAGCGGTGATATCGATCCTGCTATCATTTTCCATCTGCATGACTCATTAGGCATGAGTGTCGATCAAATTAACAAAATGCTGACTAAAGAGTCTGGCCTTTTGGGCTTAACGGGGGTCACCAGCGATTGCCGTTATGTTGAAGATAACTACGAAACTAAAGCAGACGCAAAACGTGCAATGGATGTTTTCTGTCACCGCCTAGCGAAATATGTCGGTGCTTATAGCGCACTGATGGAAGGTCGCCTTGATGCAATTATCTTTACTGGTGGCATCGGTGAAAACTCAGCACAAGTACGTGAATTAACACTGAAAAAATTAGCGCTACTTGGATTCGAGTATGATCATGAACGTAACTTAGCAGCACGCTTCGGTAAAGAAGGCTTAATCACCACTGATAACAGCCGACCAGCTCTGGTTATTCCAACCAACGAAGAGCTCGTAATTGCCCAAGATTCTGCTCGTTTAACAGCTTAAGATCCCATACCGCCAGCCTAACCCGCTGGCGGTACTACTTTATAATACTGTTGTTTATTAGAGTAACCGATAAAGAGGTTCCCGTGTCTCGTACAATTATGTTAATTCCTACCGGCACTAGCGTTGGTTTGACTAGCGTCAGCTTAGGTGTCGTTCGTTCAATGGAACAAAAAGGTGTCCAGTTGAGCGTGTTTAAACCTATCGCTCAGCCACGCATTTCTGGTAACAAAGATCAAACCACTGAAGTTTTACGCTCTCATTCCAGTCTTACTACCATCGTCGAACCATTAAAAATGGAATATGTTGAGTCATTATTGACCTCTTCAAAAAAAGACATTCTGATGGAAGAGATTGTTGCGCGTTATCATGAGCAAACTAAAAATGCTGAAGTGGTCTTAATTGAAGGTTTAGTGCCGACCCGCAAACACTCTTTTGCACAATCACTAAACTATGAAATTGCGAAAACACTGGGAGCTGAAATTGTATTTGTCACAGCGCCAGGTAATAGCAATATTACTCAGATGAAAGAGCGTCTTGAGTTAGTACGTAACGAATTTGGTGGTCAACGCAATAAAAACATTATTGGTGTGATTGTCAATAAAGTGAATGCCCCTGTCGATGAACAAGGCCGTACTCGCCCTGACCTTTCTGAAATCTTTGATGATTCAACGAAAGCAACTGTCGCGAATATCACGCCTAAAGATTTAGAGTGCTTAACCCTACCGGTTTTGGCTTCTATTCCTTGGAACTTTGACCTGATTGCGACTCGTGCCATCGATATGGCAAAACATTTGAATGCTGAAGTTGTTAACGAAGGTGAGATTACAACTCGTCGAGTGAAATCAGTCACTTTCTGTGCCCGTAGTATTCCTCATATGCTTGAGCATTTCCGCCCAGGCTCACTGCTCGTTACCTCAGCAGATCGCCCAGATGTTCTCGTATCAGCGTCTTTGGCTGCGATGAATGGCGTAGAAATTGGTGCGATCCTATTAACTGGTGGTTATCAAATCGACGAACCTATTCGTCAACTTTGTGAGCAAGCATTTGAAACTGGCTTACCGGTATTCATGGTCAAAAGCAACACCTGGCAGACGTCACTGAACCTACAAAGCTTCAGCTTAGAAGTCCCTGCCGATGACCATGAGCGTATCGAAAAAATTCAAAACTACGTCGCTCGCCACATTAGCAGCGAATGGATTGAGTCTCTGGTCGCTGATTCTGAGCGCCCTAACCGCCTGTCTCCGCCTGCATTCCGCTATCAATTAACTGAGCTTGCACGTAAAGCAGGTAAACGTATCGTTCTACCTGAAGGTGATGAACCACGTACTGTTAAAGCGGCTTCTATCTGTGCTGAACGCGGTATCGCAACTTGTGTTCTGCTAGGTAACCCAGAAGATATTCGCCGTGTAGCGGCTGCTCAAGGTATTGAATTAGGTACAGGTATTGAGATTGTTGATCCTGTTAAAGTTCGTGAAAATTACGTTGCTCGTTTGGTTGAACTACGTAAGAACAAAGGGATGACTGAAGTTGTTGCTCGTGAGCAACTCGAAGATAACGTTGTATTGGGCACACTGATGCTAGAAAAAGGCGAAGTTGATGGCCTTGTTTCTGGTGCAGTCCACACCACAGCGAATACTATCCGTCCACCGCTACAGCTGATCAAAACAGCACCTGGTAGCTCATTAGTCTCATCGGTATTCTTTATGCTGTTACCTGAGCAAGTCTTTGTTTATGGTGACTGTGCGATTAACCCAGACCCAACCGCAGAACAGCTGTCTGAGATTGCTATCCAGTCAGCGGATTCAGCCAAAGCATTTGGTATCGAACCACGCGTTGCGATGATCTCTTACTCAACCGGTAATTCAGGTGCGGGTAGTGATGTTGAGAAAGTGCGTGAAGCAACACGTTTAGCACAAGAAAAACGTCCTGATTTAATGATCGACGGTCCATTACAATATGACGCCGCTGTAATGGCTGATGTGGCTAAATCAAAAGCACCAAATTCGCCTGTTGCAGGTAAAGCAACGGTGTTCATCTTCCCAGATCTGAACACCGGTAATACCACCTATAAAGCTGTTCAGCGTTCAGCTGACCTTGTTTCTATTGGTCCAATGCTGCAAGGTATGCGTAAACCAGTTAACGATCTGTCTCGCGGTGCGCTGGTGGATGATATTGTTTATACCGTTGCACTGACTGCTATCCAAGCCGTACAAAATGAAAACGCTTAATATCAAATAGTCTTTTTATTTTAATACGCAAGTCAGCCAAATAACATTGGCTGACTTTTTTATTGGCCAAAATCTGCATTCTGTTTAAGCGCCCTTCTTATAACTGCTGAAAATTGCAAGACTAATTACTATAAATAACAATAATAAAGGCACTTAAGACATTAATAACATGGAGATTGATATGTTAGGTGCTACCGCATACCCAATAAAATTTGATCAAGCTAATATTATCGATTATTACAAAGATACGCATAAAAATATTTTCACTAGAAAAATAGTGGGAGTTAATAACGTGAATAGCTTCAAAAAAGGCATATGTTACGGATTAACGAATGCATTTTTATATTATGCTCATGCAGGACAAGAAGAAACGTACATCACAGAAACCTATAAAGCCTATAAAAATATCACGCAGAAAAACCCACTTAATTACTTAAGGCCGTCCTATTACAAATCGTTAAAAAAACATAGCAAAGCGGTATTAAACCAAAATTTCAATAAAGCTTACAATATTCAGAAGCACTACCAAATAGCTTATTTTATCAATAATATTATCTCTGAATTCAACAGGTCAAGAAAACACTCACATGAGAGTGTTCATGAGTACATCAATAGATTATTTAAGATCAATATATCGTCAGTTAAGGAAGATGAAGCAGAGGCATATTTTGAACTATATGAGTTCACTAATAAACTTTATCAAGATACTCTTAACCCTACTGATGATAAAGTAGATAATAATAAATATTATCAGTTAGTTAAGAATGTCCAAGACTTTTGTTTCAATGAGAGAAATGAGATAGATACCGGTTTGTTTTTTATGTTTTTTTCTTTAATAAAGAATTATTACCTAGACCTTACAAAAAATAGATTCATGCAAGCTGAAAACCTTAATAGCATAAATTACGATTCAATTGAACTTATTGATGATAATATAAAATTCACCTCAAAAAGTTTAAAAAAACACATTGACCACTGTCTGGAAAATAAAAAAAATATTATTGGAAATATGAGTAGTAATACCCACTCTATGGGAATAGTCGTTAAATACAACAATGGCAATCCCCTCTTTGAATTTTTTGAACCTAATGAAGGTCTCTTCAAAACCACGAATAAACAGCACTTTTTTAAGTTTTTAGATAAGTTTTTTCATAATAAATCTTATTCATTTATGACATTAGATGGGGAGAATGCCGTCAGTTTATCCAGCTCATTAGTGGCAGATAAAACATTCGATGATATTCAAGCGCCTAGAGTAGAAAAAAGCTTGATAGCCAATTAATGGCAAATGCCCCGTGAAGAACGCTATGTTAAAAAATAAGAAACAGCTTAACCAGTGAGTGCTAAGCGTAACCTTGTCATCGCGATTTAAATAAAAAACCGTTTCCAATACGTTTGAGAATATAACATTAGCGATAGAGCAAACATGTTTGCTCTATCGATTCTAACCTTTAAGCGGCTTTGTGTTTTTTACCCACGGCTAACGATACAATAGTGGCAACAATAATGTTCAATATAAAGGCAGCAATACCGATATTCATAAATTCAAACCCTTTCCCTAACCAAGGAAACAGTTGTGATAATGAAATATGCTCAATATAGGTTACTGCAAGGAAAATAACACCCGCGATGATTCCCGCAATAGCGCCTACCGCCGTCATTGGGTTATTTTTCCTAAAGCTCATCAATAATGCAGGGAAGAATTGCGCAACTATATTAACCCCTAACAGCATGATAGCCACTAAGGTGTCATTACTGTGGAAAATAAAATACAAGCTAACTAATGCAACCAACGGTACCATAAACCGTGCATAAATACCTGATTGACGTTTTTCTTCACTCACATTCAATGCTTTTTGTACAACACCTGCTAACATATTTGATGTCGTCAACAATAACATTGAACCTGGCACTAAGGCAGTTAACATACCTGCTGCCCCAATAAAGCCAACAATAATAGGTGAGAATGTCGATTTAGAGATCTCGAATAAAGACAAATCAACCATTGAACCATCAAGGTGCGGTATTTGTAATATCGCTGCATAACCGACAAAAAAAGCGAATAGCATGATCAGACTGTATGCCGGAATTAAAATACTATTACGTTTTAATGATTTTTCATCTTTAGCGGTAAATACAGCGGCCATATAGTGCGGCCAACAAAAATAAGCCACCACAGATAAGAAGATCGTTGAAATATACCACGGGATATTGAGGCCTTCATCTGAGAAAGTCAGAAAACCGGGGCTTGCTGTATCAATTGCACGAAACATATCACCAAAGCTACCGTAGTAATGCAATGGGATATAAATACCAATAAATAGTACAACAATTAAAATCATCAAATCTTTTAAGGCTGATGTCCATGCTGAACCATGAATTCCCGATATCATCACAAATAATGTCACAGCGATGATCCCGATCCAAATCGCCATATCTGCCGGAATTGCGCCATAAGAGGCTTGAGAAACAATAATGCCAAGCCCTTTAAGCTGTAATACAAAAAGAGGAACCATTGCGGCAATGGAAATTAAGCTAATCAATAATGCTAGGCCTTGGCTCTGATATTTAGCCCCAAAGAAATCAGAGATAGTTCGAACATCATTTTGTTTCGCAAAACGCCATACACGCGGGTGAACCCAATATAAAAATATTCCCATAAAAGCATTCACAGCTAAGGTATATAATATTGCAGGTCCTTTACCGTATGCCCAACCACTCCCACCTAAAAAGGTGAAAGTGGTGTAAATCTCTCCAGCGCTGAGTAAAAAGACTAATAAAGCGCCATAACTACGCCCACCTACAGACCACCCCTCGTGATCCATAGTCTTGCCTTTTTTCGCCCTTAAGGCCAAATAAATACTCAATAGGAAAAACAGCGTAATAACAATTAATGCTGAGCTCATTGTTTTTCCTTAGTGTCTTTTGCATCCAACACATTAATTAGCAACATAATTAATGCGCTAATAACCACCCAAATGACTATCCAAAACATTAAAAAAGGCAGTCCCATCACAAAAGGCTCAACCCGATTGGCATAATAAATACCAACGGTCAGCGCTAATAATGGGAAAATAACCAAAAAGTGATACCATTTCATGAATAGATTCCTTATTGATTAGCCGCGCGAAATTAAATCACGAGATAAATGGCTAAACATTTCAACACCATCATCGGTAATCAGTAGCATATCTTCAATCATAATGCCGCCAATACCTATTCCGTAGTATGGCGTTTCAAGGCTCATCACCATTCCACTTTGGAATACATCCGTCGTTGCTGCGCTCACAAAGGGAGCTTCCTCTAAACCAACAAACACCCCATCACCGTGCCCCAAATGACCACGGTTATAGTGTGGCAATCCAGAGCAACGAATGAGAGCCATCGTTTCATTAAAGACATCACTTAGCCGGACACCCGGTGCAACGCGACTTAGCATGTACTCATGGCCTTTATGTATGGTTTGATAAATTTCTTGAACCTTCTCATTGGCTTGACCAACCACGAATGTTCTAGCGATATCCGCACCATAGCCCGCAACATCGACGCCACAATCAAACTTAATTAAGTCACCCTCTTTAGCGGGTATATTTTCAGGCAACATCTTAGGAGAGAAATCACTGCCGACAGAAATTAAGTTAAATCGACTATAATTAGTTTCTGGAAATTCCATCACTTTGGCTTTAAAAGCGGCCGTTAATTCCGCTGAGGTACACCCCACTTTAATAAGCTCACTAGCAGCTTGAATGCCTGCTTCTGTAATCTGTGCACTTTTTCTTAAATGTGAGATTTCCCATTCGCTCTTAATCACGCGTAATTCATTAAATAGTGGAGCTGAATCGACTAGATTTAACCCTGGGATCACTTTATCCAACCATACTTTACCCATGTGAGTAATTTGGTTTAGTTCAATCGCTACAGGTTTTCCATAAACACCCGCTTCCGCTAATGCATCTTTCAAAAGAGTGAAGATAGTTTCGATTGGGCTGTTTATTGGTCTTTGTTTAATGACTTTTCCATTGTCGGGATTATAGGGGTCATCGACATCGACCCATATTGGAAATGTATGCATTTGTGCATTTGGCATTTCCAGCTGTAAATTAGCCGCTTCAAACTCATTCATGATCACAAGCGATTTAATCGATGGGTCGCGAAAAATAACGGCGATAGCGGACCCCGTCTGCCTAAAGGTATACATAAAGAAGCTTGCAAAACCTGTTAGGTGATAAAAGTTATCGCTTACTGTCGCAACGAGCGCTTCAATCCCCTCTCGTTCCATAATTTTGCGGGCATTATTCGTTACATTCTCTAGGTGTTGTTGTTTTAAAGAAGATACATCTTTATGAAATGTCATTATTTATTCTCTCGGGTGATGTCTCAAGATGAGTACCAAGAATTTATCTGCGGGAAGGTACAACCCTGCGGGTGCATAAATATAGCAATTAAAACCCTTATTAGTTATAACTAATTATTATAATATAGTATAAGTAAACCTATAAAGCGGAATAGTATGAAGGCGAGCCAAGGAAAGGATTAAAAGGTTATCCTTTCCATTTAGTCTATATGTCACTATGACTGATCAGAACATGAAATAGCTTTATCAAACTCATTATTACGTGTTAGCCATAATGACAACGCTTTTAACGAGTCAGGCGTAAATTCATCGCAGCGAGCACTAATTTCATCAGGTGTTAACCAACTGACTTCTGCAACTTCCGACTCTTGCAGTGCAAATGGCCCATGGCTAACACAGCTAAATAAACCACCCCATATACGGCAGTTTTCCCCTTCATAATAAAATAAGCCATGCTCAGCAAAAGGAACACCTGCAATCCCGAGTTCTTCTTCCGCTTCACGTTTAGCAGAATCAAGAATATTTTCACCTTGAGTGACAACACCACCGGCAGTGGCATCTAAATAGTCTGGATAGAAATCTTTTATACTGGTACGTCGTTGTACCAAAATTCTGCCCATTCCATCGTGGACAACAATATAAGTAGCACGGTGACGCAAGTTTTCTGCTCGCATCTGCCTACGTGTAGCTTGGGCGATCACTTCATTGTTTTCATCAACAATATCAACCCACTCAACCACCTCGGTTTGTTCATCCATCCTTAAAACCTTTTTATCAATCTGTTAACACAGTTTTTATGCCATAGAATTATTGCTGAAATCGGTCAAGCGAACAGCCTGTTACAAGGTATTCTTTTCGCGATCAGCTTGCAAGCCATAGCAAGCAAATTTGAGTATGACAATCACAACTTGGCGGTTTTAATCGTCGGTTATTTCTCTATACAACCACCTATTTTAAGAAAATAAAACACAGTCTCAGCAAAATCGCTGAGTTGCTGCTATAGTTAGCTCAAATGAGCCTTATTTAACTCATCCAACTTTTCACAGGAGGCGATTATGCGGATACTGATTACTGGTGGTACAGGACTGATAGGTACCCCTTTGGTTCAACGGCTTGTCGCGCGTTCAGACGAGGTGACTGTATTAAGTCGTTCTCCGCAAAAAGTCTATAGCCATTTTTGCAAGGCTGTCGAGTGTTGGACTTCATTGCAAGATAAAACGAATCTGAATGAATTCGATGCTGTTATTAACTTAGCAGGGGAACCTATTGCGGAAAAACGCTGGAGTGAGGAACAGAAAAAGCTATTATGCGATAGCCGATGGAAAATCACACAGCGTTTAACAGAATTAATCGCTGCAAGCGATACACCCCCCCATACTTTTTTATCGGGATCCGCTGTTGGTTATTATGGCGACCAAGACCAAGTCGTTGTCGATGAATCAGAGCAACCACATGATGAGTTCACTCATTATTTATGTCAGCATTGGGAAGCACTGGCACAAAACGCACAATCGGATTCCACCCGTGTTTGCCTGCTGCGTACCGGTATTGTCCTTTCACTAAAAGGTGGCGCGCTTGCGAAAGTGCTCCCTATATTCAAGATGGGTGCTGGCGGGCCAATTGGCCATGGTAAACAATTTATGCCATGGATTCATATCAATGATATGGTAAATGCTATCTGTTTCTTACTTGATAATAAAACATTATCAGGACCATTTAATATGACCGCCCCCTACCCTGTGCACAATGACCAATTTGCGGCAATCTTAGGTGAGGTCATTAATCGTCCTGCTTTTGTCCGCACTCCCGCATTCGCGATTAAAGCCATTCTCGGTGAAGCTGCTGCACTCGTTCTAGGTGGCCAACAAGCAATCCCTAAACGCTTAGAAGAGGCGGGTTTTCAGTTTGAATATATTGAATTAAAAATTGCTTTAGAAGACCTATTTAAAAACCAATAAATGAAAGAGCCATAACTGAGTTTATGGCTTAGTTTATTTTCTCATGTTATGACAACATGTTATTTTGCCAAGCTTTCACTGGCTTTTCTTCTTATTATCTTACGCCGTAGGATTAAACAAGTCTAAAATCGCATAAAAACAATAAATAAATAAAACAATCACCTTATTAATTAATCATTGTGATTATCAGCCATATACCTTTTATTTTTTTAATATTCGTCTATATATATTTTTGAACATTGAACTATTACCTAACTACACGGGTGGTAATTGATATGAAAAGATTACTTATTTTAATTTACAGTGTTGTCAGCTATCTCTTATTTTTAATTGGCATTGGCTTTTTATTTCTATTGTTAACGAATATTGGCATTCATAATATGATGAGTAATGACAGTATATCAGGTATTATGCCTTGGTTAATAAATATTGGTTTAATGATATTATTTGCTTTATCGCACTCCATACCCGCCAGATTAAAATTCAAACAACGTTACCCTTGCTCACCTGCCATTGAACGTAATACTTATGTGTTTGTTTCGGGTGTCGTTCTGATTTTGTTAGCCATATATTGGCAGCCTCTTCCAGGAAAATTATGGCAGTTACCTAGTCATAGCATGGGCGCAATCCTATTAAATATTATCGGAGGCCTAGGCTGGATAATCTGTATTGCTTCAACCTTTATGGTCAGTCATACTGATTTATATGGCTTACGCCAATCATGGTTACAATGGAAAAATAAAGCATATACCCACATCCCATTTCAAATGAGAGGGTTTTATAAATTAACACGCCATCCTATGATGACTGGCTTTTTAATCGCCTTTTGGTTCACGCCAGATATGACGAGTGGACGATTACTATTTAATATCGGCATGACGATTTATATTTTTTGGGGTATTTATCTAGAAGAAATTGATTTAAAAGAAACCTTAGGTAAGGAATATCACGAATATCTAAAAAAAGTCCCCAAAATCATTCCCAAATTATCGAAAAATCACTATAAATAAACTTGAACAATATGAATTTAATGATGCTATAAATAAGCCTATCACTAGCATCATCGCTCAACATGATAATGAAGCTTATTGATGAAATATCAACCTCAATAAGCTTTAGTGATTATTTTGCGCCTTGCCAACGGGTAAAGAGCTCTTGTTCTAATTCAATATCAAATTGATCAAGAATGCGATTAACCGTTTGGTCTACAATATCAAGAATCGTTTGCGGTTGATGATAAAAAGCGGGCATTGGAGGCATGATCACCGCCCCCATTTCAGCAGCTTGAACCAGTAGTCGTAAATGCCCTAAATGTAACGGCGTTTCACGAACGCCTAATACTAACTTTTTACCTTCTTTTAATACGACATCGGCAGCTCGTGTCACTAGCGTATCAGTATAGCTATGAACAATACCTGAAAGTGTTTTCATGGTACATGGCATAATCACCATACCTGCTGTACGAAAAGAGCCCGATGAAATCGCCGCGGCAATATCGCGGCTATCGTAATTATGGTCAGCCAGTTGTTGAACCTCTTTGACTGTATAGCGAGTTTCTAGTGATAATGTTTGGCGGGCAGCAGCACTCATCACTAAATGTGTTTCCACATTTTTAACAGGTTTTAGCGCCTCTAATAGCCTAACGCCATAAATTGCACCACTTGCCCCTGTCAATCCAATGATTAGCTTCTTCATCCTGCTCCCCGTACGATTCATGTTTATCCATGCTAATAGTAGCAATTATCGCAACGAAAAACCTCTAAATCTATCAACCACAATCCCAGTTATATACCACTTTACTGAAATCTTTATTTTTTAAATCATCCGGATGAATAAAGAAGTTACCGACACCGATATCTCCCCACAGAATGCCGGTCTCATAATCACTGTCTATTTGCAGTAATAGGACATAATCTTGAATTTCTTCACGATATTCCCTTGGGTCGGTTTGAGTAAAAAATGGGTAACCCCCAAGGCGATGGCCGTTAGCGCCAAAGTATTCATTATATGGCTCTAACCATTCATCGTAAAAATCTTCACCTGCAAACTGCTCTTCATAATCATATAGATTATCAACACCTAACACTTTGCGGCCAAACTGAAAATCTTCCGAACTTATATATTGCGTAGATGGCGTAAATTCGATACTAAATTGCCCTTCAATCGGTGAGTAATACTCATCGTTATAAGCCGATTCAATTGCAGAAAAGTCTTGTTGCAGTTGTGAAGCGTCTTCAATGATATTTTCCCAATAGATAACGCGAAAATCTTTTTGAGCTTGTAGATCATCAAAGTCTGCACCATACAAGTCATCACCACCAATAAAAAACTGCAACAGCCCTGTTTTTGGGTAGTGTTCAAGTGGAGGTATTTGTGCAAAGTTGATTTGCGCTAACAGCTTTAGAGGAACGCCATGACTATCAACGGGAAAATCTGTGCCTACAGGCAAATAAGGTACTCCGCCGATACGACTTTCCCATAAAATGGGATTCTCGACTGACGTTAAAGACATATCCAATGTCGGCTTTTTTGTCGCGGTAATATTATCTAAAAAAGGTTTTAATACATCTGGTAAGGCGGTTAAATCCGTCATGAAGAGTTCCTTAAACACATAAGTAATTCGATTAAAATACCCCATCTCGCCAAAGCCTCCATCGGATATAACTGGAAATCTTAATCGTGATTAACTTATCGGTTGCAACAACACATTATTTTTCACGCGAACAACCATATTCAGCACTCCATCCTTCGGAAGCCAATGTGTTTTCTTTTGATTTAATATTCTGACTTTGACTGATCGGTTATTAATGTTTATAGCATTACAGCCCAGTGGTGCATCTGTTGAGTCCGCTATTTATCAAGGATGGCTCCCCATTATCGTCATACTCTTGAGCTGATTTAAGGGGCTTAATCATTGGTTTAAGTAGGTCCATCACTCATTGCCATTATATTCCCTCCTCGACTTTATTAGAGGGAATGATTCTCGCTTCTGTAGCAGGCAATACGGGGAGTATTTATGTTTTTCTTGCACTGTGCCTCTACATACAGCTAGCCTCTTGACCTTTGAGCATCGCTTTCGCGTCAGGCCGTTCCCCTTAGGCAAGCCGTGTATCAATTCACCCTTGGAGGATCATTACCGACCCGTTGAAACAGAAGGCACAAGCTAAATGGTGTTCAGCAGATTTCTCGCTGGCATTTATGAATGAGAACATGGCACTGCCTTTGTTTATTCATGTTGTTTACTGAGTTATTTAAACACGGGTAATACCACTGACCAAATGTTGACACTATGATTTTTCTCATAAAAAAACCAGCCATAATACAATCGGCTGGTTTCTTATTAACCTAGAAATAATTAACCTTCGTTGTAAATTTCTAAATTTTCAATTTCGTTTTGATCTTTAATTTTTAACTCGTCATCTTTACGTAGATTCTCAAGATAATCTAAGTAGCTTTGATCGATATCTTTTGTGACATAAATACCATCAAACACTGAACATTCAAATTCATTGATTTCCGGATTTTCTTCACGAACAGCAGCAATAAGGTCGCTAAGATCTTGGAAAATTAACCCATCAGCACCAATTAATTTACGGATCTCATCAACTTCACGACCATGAGCAATTAACTCATTTGCATTTGGCATATCAATACCATACACATTTGGGAAACGAACTTCTGGCGCCGCAGAGGCAAAATAAACATTTTTTGCACCTGCCTCACGTGCGAGTTCAACAATTTGCTCGGAAGTCGTACCACGAACGATTGAGTCATCAACTAATAATACGTTTTTATCACGAAATTCAGCACGATTTGCATTCAGTTTACGACGAACTGATTTACGGCGCTCTTGCTGACCTGGCATGATAAAAGTACGACCAACATAACGGTTTTTCACAAAACCTTGGCGGTATGGCTTATCTAGGATATGAGCGATTTCTAAGGCAATATCACAAGATGTTTCAGGAATTGGGATGACGACATCAATTTGCAAATCTTCCCACTCACGCGCAATTTTCGCGCCAAGCTTTTGCCCCATGCGTAACCTAGCATTATAAACCGATATTTTATCGATAAATGAATCTGGGCGAGCAAAGTAGACATACTCAAATAAGCAGGGGGTTAATTGAGGATTTTCTGCACATTGGCGCGTATACAATTGCCCTTGTTCTGTCACATAAACCGCTTCACCAGGTGCTACATCACGTAAGAATTCAAAGCCTAACGTATCAAGAGCAACACTTTCTGAAGCAACCATGTACTCTTGCGCGCCATTTTCTAATACGCGACGTCCTAAGACCAATGGGCGGATACCATAAGGGTCACGAAACGCTAGCATCCCATGGCCAATAATCAGTGCAACACAAGCGTATGCCCCACGTAATCTTTTATGCATCTCTGCAACCGCAGTGAAAACATTATCTGGCTCCAATGGAAAATGATCGAAGCGATCCAATTCATAAGCCAAGATATTCAATAGGATCTCAGAATCTGAGGTGGTGTTAACATGGCGACGAGCGGTTTCAAATAAACGGCGCGTAAGTTCATGCGCATTTGTCAGATTACCATTATGAGCAAGGGTGATACCAAAAGGCGAGTTCACATAGAAGGGCTGTGCTTCCGATGCGCTCGAGCTTCCTGCGGTTGGATAACGTACATGACCAATACCCATACAACCTTGTAGTCGAAGCATATGCCGCGTTTCAAAAACATCTTTTACGAGGCCATTCGCTTTACGTAAACGAATATTATTTTTGCCATCAATGGTAGCAATCCCTGCTGCATCTTGCCCACGGTGCTGTAACACCGTTAAAGCATCATAAATTGATTGGTTGACCGGTGTTACACCGGCGATACCGACAATACCGCACATTTAGTCTTTCCTCATCAGCCAGACGGAGAAATATTCTCCGGTAGGAAACTTGACGCATTTTGCAGGTAGTCAAAAAACCACCTGATTATATGACTGAACTGCGGAATAAGTTCTGAACGTTGCCAATCCTCACTTTGAGGTAAAGGTGTAAAAGTATCGAGAAAAAAGAGTAATGCCGATACAATCAATACCCCACGCAACGCCCCGAAGCAGATCCCCAGAACACGATCTGTACCCGATAAGCCAGTTTTTTGAACTAGAGAACTAATTACATAGTTAACTACTGCCCCGACAATTAATGTCGCAATAAACAAGGCAGCGATAGCGATGCCATTTCTCACGAGTACATCCTCAAAGCGTGTAAAATATTCCGCCAAATAAGGATAAAAAGTACTCGCAACAAAAAATGCACAGCCCCATGTAACCAGCGATAACGCCTCTCGAACAAACCCACGGATCAGGCTTACCAGTGCCGAGAAGCCAATGATGGCAATAATTGCGTAATCTAACCAGACCATATCTTATTCCAAAATTCGCACCCACGGCAGTGGCTGGAGTGCATTCTAACAGAAAACGAAAACGTTTGCGTAACCAATTTACATACAATTTAAAAAAACCAACGGCGAAAAGAAAAATTCTTCTTCGCCGCTGTAATTGATTAAAAGCTCAAGCTTTTTATGATATTCCTATTTAAGCATCATGGTTTAAAAGCCCTAATCTCACCTTGTAAACCGGTTATTGACCTCAATTCAGGTAAAGCACTTTCTAAACGCTGCCTTGATGCTTCTGGTCCAACAAAGATCCGTGTCAATTGCCCATTAACAGGTCGAGAAGGTACCGTATAAACCTGATATCCTGACAATCTTAATTTAGCGACAATTTCCTCCACTTTTGCAGAATTTTTCAACGCACCCAGTTGTACCACAAACGCTTTACCTTGCGGTGCCTGAACTTCAGGTTTAGGCTCCGGTTTTGGCTTAGGTTCTGGTTTAACTTCAGGTTTCGGCGTTGGTTTCGGCTCAGGCTTTGGCTCCACCTTTATTGGCTGCTCAGCAGGAATAGCCGGCACGTCTTGAGCTGTGGAAGCTGATTGACTTTGTTGTTGCTCCTGCCTTTGCTCAGACAGCGCTTCTGACAACATCGCTTCCGATGCTTCTCCAGATGCGGCATTTTGTGTCAGTGGTGCAATGGCTTCAATATCCTGCTCATCACCCGGTTTCGGTATAATAGGAATGGCCGCAAATTCATTTTCATTATATTTCTTATCACCATCCAGTAACGCCGGTAATACAATGATCCCCGCCGCCACTAATACAATGGCACCGACAAGACGATTCTGAAATTTACTTGCCACTGACTCTATCCTTTTGCTTTTTCTAACAACATCATCACATGTGCGACAGTATGAAACGAACCACAAACAATAATGACATCCTCATCCGTCGCATCAAGACAAGCTTTCGCCCATGCATCATCAACAGAATCAAACACCTGTGGAGATTCAAGATACTGGCTCAACTGTGATGCAGGGGCTCCACGAAACTCCGTCAGCGGTGCCACATACCAATCTGTCACTTGCTCAGATAAACACGCTAATGTGCCTTGAATATCTTTATCGCCAAGCATACCGATGACCGCTCTCACCCTACGCCCTGGCACGGTGGGTAACTGTGCTAAACGCGTAACCAGATAACCTGCCGCATGCGGGTTGTGTGCAACATCCAAAATCATCAAGGGTTTTTCATTAATTATCTGAAAACGCCCAGGCAGCTGTGCTGATTTCAACCCTTCATGTATTGCTTGGTCGGTAATTTTATCGGCCAGTGTGCGATCAATCTCTTTCAAGCAGCAGATAACCCCTAATGCCGTTGCTGCATTCGCTAGCGGTACATTAGGCACAGGTAAATTCGACCACTGGCATTGATGACTGTGCCATGACCAGCTGTTATTTTGCTGTTCGAAGGACCAGTCTTTGCCGCGACGAAACAGAAGAGTTCCTATTTTATCCGCATATTCACCGATAGATTGAGGCATATCCGGTTCGCCAACCACGCCATAACGGCCACCACGAAAGATACCGGCTTTTTCATGACCAATATGTTCTCGGTCTGATCCCAGCCAATCCGTGTGGTCAAGAGCAATACTGGTGATTGCGGTTACGTCTGCATCCACAACATTCGTTGCATCTAATCGCCCACCTAAACCCACTTCCAAAATCACAACATCTAAAGCAGCCTGTTTAAATAGTTTCAGAGCAGCTAACGTGCCGTATTCGAAGTAAGTTATTGAGGTATCGCCTCGGGCGGCTTCAATATCTGCAAATGCGCGGCAAAAATCAGCCTCCGACAGCTCTGCACCTTGAATACGTACCCTCTCAGTATAGCGAACAAGATGTGGTGAACTGTAGACCCCAACTTTCAGGCCTGCTGCCATCAAGATAGATTCAAGCGTATGGCAAGTCGTTCCTTTTCCGTTGGTACCGGTGACGGTGATAACGCGGGGGGCTGGTTGCGTTAATGCCATTTTACGAGCGATTTTTCCAACTCGCTCCAGCCCCATATCGATATTTTGACTGTGCAAGTTTTCTTGATAAGAAAGCCAAGCCTCCAATGGAGACTCGGCATTAGGTATTGAAAATGGATTATTCATCATCTTTTTTATGCTTAGCAGAGTCCTTTACTTGCTCAGGAGCATCGATGACAACATCGTCATTAACGATATCGATTTTCACATCCTTTTCTTCAACGACCAAAGAAACGTCAGAGGTGTTAAAGCTTGGTTTGTTGGTTAACATAGCGAGCACATCTGCTAATGTGTCACGCATTTCAGGACGACGAACAATCATGTCGATCGCCCCTTTCTCTAACAAGAATTCACTACGTTGGAAGCCTTGAGGCAATTTCTCACGAACAGTCTGTTCAATGACACGCGGGCCGGCAAAACCAATCAGCGCTTTAGGTTCTGCGACATTGATATCACCAAGCATCGCTAAACTGGCTGAAACGCCGCCCATAGTCGGGTCAGTTAACACTGAAATATAAGGCAAACCACGCTCTTGCATTTTGGCTAAAGCGGCGCTGGTTTTTGCCATTTGCATCAGTGATAACAGTGCTTCTTGCATACGCGCACCGCCACTCGATGAAAAACAAACTAATGGGCAATTATCTTCTAGGGCTTGTTCAACGGCACGAACAAAACGTGCACCTACAACGGAAGCCATAGATCCACCCATAAAGGAAAATTCAAAAGCAGCCGCAACGATTGGCATATCTTTTAACGTTCCTTTCATCACAACGATAGCATCTTTTTCACCGGTCTCTTTTTGAGCCGCCGACAGCCTATCTTTATATTTTTTTGAATCACGGAACTTAAGAACGTCTTTTGGTTCAAGTTCACTACCTAATTCTGTGGTCGAATTTTCATCGAGGAAGGTTTCAAGACGCTGGCGTGCATGAATACGCATGTGATGATCGCATTTAGGGCACACTTGTAGATTACGCTCGAGTTCCGCCCCATACAGGACTTGCCCACAGCTATCACATTTAGTCCAAACACCCTCTGGGATGTTGACTTTGTTTGATTGGGTCAAGTTACCTTTTTTTAATATTTTTTCAATCCAGCTCATTAATGGACCTTTTCGTCTGATTGATTTCTGGCTATTCCGTCAGGGTGACTGTCGTAAAGATTACTCAATCCCTTCAGGTAAAACGCCAGTATGTTATTTTGTGCCATTAAACCACAATGAAACTTCACTGTGGATAAAAACTTTTTAATCCGTTATGGATTACCATCTTTTTGTGCAGTTACACGTTTTTCTTTTGCCGCTTTACGGCGATGACGAATCACTTCAATCACCCCCGGAAGAATTGAGATAAAGATAATAGCCACTATCAATAATTTCAAATTCTGTTGTACGAAGGGTAAGTCACCAAACAGATAACCTGCATAAGTGAATGATAATACCCATAATAACGCACCTGTCACATTATAAAAGGCAAAATGACGATAAGACATTTTTCCCATTCCCGCAACAAATGGTGCAAACGTTCGAACAATAGGCACAAAGCGCGCTAAAATAATGGCTTTACCACCATGCTTTTCATAAAAAGCATGTGTTTTTTCTAAATAAACACGTCGGAAAATTTTCGAATCAGGGTTCTTAAACAATTTTTCGCCGAAAATTCGTCCAATCGTGTAATTAACCGCATCACCAATAATCGCTGCTGTAATTATTAATGCGACCATTAAATGAACATTTAAATCGTTGCTATCGAGTGCAGAAATTGCCCCCGCGACAAAGAGTAGTGAATCCCCAGGCAAGAATGGTGTTACCACTAACCCCGTTTCACAAAATAAGATCAGAAATAAGATACCGTATACCCAAGTTCCATATTCAGCAACTAACTCAGCGAGATGGACATCGATATGCAAAATAAAATCGATTATAAAACTGATAAACTCCATAAAAACCCTCATTATGAATAGCATCCGTGCTATGTATAAAATTAGATTTACATCAGTTCGTCTGCTAAGAAAACCGGCCCCATGGTATTTTGAGGCAAGGCAAATTTTTCAGGATAATCCACTGCAACTAAATACAAACCATCAGCCTTCGCAGTTGCTGCGGCTTTTGTTCTGTCTTTAAGTTCTAGCAATTCAGCCATCCAGTTAATATCCTGATTTCCGCAACCAATCTCCAGCAAACTTCCCACAATATTTCTGACCATATGGTGCACAAAAGCATTTGCTTTAATATCCACCACAACATAATTGCCGTGGCGAGTCACTTGCACATGCATCACGTTACGCCAAGGGGTTCGTGATTGGCACTGCACTGCTCTAAAGGACGTAAAATCATTTTCTCCCAGTAGAGCTTGTGCCGCTTCATGCATTCTTTTTTCATCAAGTGGATAGTGAAAATGCGTGACTCCACTCGATAAAATGGCAGGGCGATAACGATGATTGAAAATCACATAACGGTAGCGGCGTGCCGTCGCGCTAAACCTTGCATGAAATTCGTCATCAACAGGCTGACACCAACGAACCGCAATATCCTCTGGCAAATGGGTATTTACCCCCATTGTCCAAGCAGCTTCTTTGCGAATGACAGGTGAATCAAAATGCACCACTTGCCCCGTTGCATGCACACCTGCATCTGTACGGCCTGCACAAAATACATGAATAGGATGGTTCGCCACTTTCGATAACGCTTCTTCAAGGCAAACTTGAACGCTCTTTACCTCTTGTTGACGTTGCCACCCATAATAACGACTGCCATTGTATTCGATGCCTAATGCAATACGAGACAACTGCGTTGAATCTGACATCAGTAAAACAGCTCCTGAGCCAGCTTTTCAGCGGTTTCAACGGCCATTAATGCACCACCAAAGCGTACATTATCGGCAACAGACCAAAACTGTAAAATTTCAGGCATACCATAATCGTTACGGATACAGCCAATGCTTAAGTAATGATTACCAGAAGCTTCAGTCACCTGAGTCGGGTAATCCCCCTCCTCTGAGACCTGAATATCCTCAAAACGTTCAAGTTCATCTTGAGCTTCTTCAACACCTACCGGACGTAATGTCTCCAGATATACCACCTGTGCATTTCCATAGAATACAGGAGACTGGATAAAGCTCACTGCAACAGGGATCCCTTCATCTTGCAAAATTTTACGTACTTGATCGACCAAACGGCGCTCTTGTTGCACACTCCCTGCGGTATCCGCCAGCATTGGCAGCATATTAAATGCTAATTGTTTATTAAATCGCCCCTCTTCCGCTGGGATACCATTTAACAAACGTGCACTTTGTCCCGCCAACTCATCCACTGCCGCTTTACCATAAGAAGAAACAGACAGCATGTTAGTTAACGTGATACGTCCAAGGCCTGCGGCCTCAATCAATGGTTTGATCGCACTTAATAATTGACTGACATAGCTATCTGCTAACGAAATAATATTTCGGTTGCGATAATCCGCAAGAACATGTGGATTGACGCCGGGAACCACTAACGGCACATCTGGCTCAAGTGCAAATACACCACTCGCATCAATCACAATACAGCCTTCTTGTGCAGCAAGCTCTGCATATCGCAAACTCGCTTCTTCCCCAGCAACAAAGAAAGCAATTTGAGCTTGTGACCAATCAAAATCGGCAGCATCTTGCACCCTGTAGCTTTTACTATTAAAACGAATGCTCTCCCCAGCCGTTCGTTCGCTCGCTAACAGATGTAATTCGCCAACAGGAAATTCGCGTTCTTGTAATAGTGCTAAAATAGCTTCACCAACAGCACCGGTGGCGCCTAATAACGCAATATTCCAACCTTCAGTCATTGCTGTTTCTCCAAAAAATATAACTATTAAATGAAATCATCCATACGTATTAAATGAAAGGCAATATACCCCTTTCTCGTAATATTTAAGAAGATCACTTAATCAAATGTGCATTAAAACCCAGTGCGGTTAATTGAGATACCGTTTGTGGATCATCACAACTGACTGCCAAAGATGACCATTCACGACGTTCTTGGTAGTGTTTTCGTAGCTTGTCAAATTCACCAGGTATTGCGGCGACTTCACGTAATGCTGCGTCATCACGACGCACATCATACACCAGATGCACCAACCTTTTGAGTTGGCTTTGCGTTAATTTACCCTGAAAAGTGATAGCACTCATTTCAGGAATAGGTAGTAGCGACGCCAGTGCAATACTATCCGGCTGCCCCAAAAATTGGCAATAAGCTTCATAGACTTGCGTGGTACCGCGGGCTTTACCTTCAAGAGTATAGCCGGCAATATGCGGTGTGCCGATGTCAACCCACTGCAATAATTCTGTATCCAGATTAGGTTCAGGCTCCCATACATCTAACACGACACTTATTTTTTTGCCTTGCTTTAACAAAGCTAATAAGGCTTGATTATCAACTACTTCACCACGGCTAGCATTAATTAAAATGGTGCCGTCACGTAAATGAGATAAACGCTGAGCCTCCATTAAATGGTATGTCTTATCGGCGCCATCCATATTCAGCGGTGTGTGGAATGTCAGTACATCTGCTTCATTCAACACGGTTTCTAAAGGTAAAAAGTCTCCTGTGTCTCCACTTCTCGCGCGGGGAGGATCACACAATAGTGTTTTGACCCCCCAATCCGATAATCGCTGAGCTAGGCGACCTCCAACATTTCCGACCCCAATAATTCCTACCGTTTTGTCACGTAAATCAAAATGATCACGCTCAGCTAACATCAGCAGTGCCGAAAAAACATATTCCACAACCGCAATCGCATTACAGCCCGGTGCTGACGAAAATGCGATATTGGCTTCATTAAGCCATGCCGTGTCGACATGGTCGAAACCGGCCGTGGCAGTACCAACAAATTTTACTGGCGTTTCATTCAATAACGCACGATTCACTTTTGTAATCGAACGAACCATTAATGCATCCGCGTCCAGCAATTCCGCTTCAGGTACTGGACGACCCGGTACAGCTTTAACCTCACCCAGCTTACTAAACAACTGCTGAGCATATGGCATGTTCTCATCAACCAAAATTTTCACTTAATTAGCCCCAATATCTTTATTCGTACCATTCTCAACGAACAAATTATTTTATGGTTGTTTCATTTTATGACCGCGTATTTTGCCACGTTCCGAGTCTATTGCCTATGAACGATTACTTGTGTTTCATTCATCTTTGGCTCGAAAACGGTCTGGTGTCACTCCTGATATTTGTTGAAACATCGCAATAAATGCCGAAGCCGAGCTGTAGCCAACATCCAGTGCGACTTCATGCACGCTTTTACCTTGCTCTAGTGCAGATACCGCATGTAAATAGCGTAACCGCTGCCGCCATTCACTAAATGACATCCCCAACTCTTGCTGACATCGACGTGATAATGTGCGTTCTGAGGTATAACTGCGTTTAGCCCAATCCGCCAATGTTGAGTTATCTGCCGGATCTTTTTGTAAAGCATCTAAGATTGGAGATAAAAATTTATCTTTTGTGATAGGAAGATACGTTTCTTGGCATGGCGAAATCGAAAACTGATCAATTAATACACTTGCTAAACGAATATCTTCATCCGTTTGAGGTTCAACCACGCCTCTCTGATAAAGGTCACTCATAATCGTTTGAAAAATGGGGCTTAACTTGATAACACAAGCACGCGATGACAGTTTCTCACTGAAACGTTGTGCAAAATCGATAATGCGAAATTTCACGCTCTGTTTATTAAAACTTGCGTGTTGCGTATTAGCAGGGATCCACACACAAAATTCGGGTGGAGCAAGATAGTGTTTCCCTTCAATCTCCATTTCCATGATCCCACATACCACATATAACAATTGACCAAACGGATGAGCGTGAGATTTATATTCACTCTGCGTATCTATTTGTTCATGGCGTAAGGCAATAAAGGAAGGCTCAATAATATTGCACTCACTAATAAGCCTTGTTGGTGATTTTTGCATTTGTTGCATAGATGTTGTCTGAAAACCGTTATCGAATGTCTGGTTATCAGTATATATAAAAAATCTGACAAAGGTATACTAGCACCACTCATTAGGGAGAAGCTGTTAATGAAAAATTTATTATTTCCGCTGATTGCGGTTTTACTTTGGTCAATGAATGCGATAGTGAATAAAGCCGCGGCAACTGCTATCGATCCTGCCGCAATATCCTTTTACCGTTGGGCGTTGGCGCTGCTTGTCATGACCCCCTTTGTCTTACGTTCAGTGCTACGAAACTGGAAAACCGTGAACAAGCATTGGTGGCAATTAGCGATTTTAGGTGCCCTTGGTATGATGCTCTATCAAAGCTTAGCGTATTATGCGGCTCATACTGTCAGTGCGACCTTTATGGGGATTATGAATTCCCTGATCCCATTACTTACCGTGGTAATTAGTATTTTTGTACTCCGTGTTATTCCAACGGTTGGGATTTTTATCGGTACTTTATTATCACTCGCTGGCCTTACTTGGTTAGTCAGCCAAGGCAATCCAGCCGCTCTCTTTTCTCAAGGTTTAGGCACTGGTGAATTATTAATGCTCATCGCCTCCGCTGCCTATGCACTCTATGGCGTATTGACTAAACGTTGGGCGATTCAATTATCGAGCTGGGATTCACTTTACGTTCAGGTTTTCTTTGGTGTTATTTTGTTGATACCAAACTTTTTATTAGCCGACGACGTGACTTTGAATCGTCATAATATCGGCCTAGTTGCTTTTGCAGGGATTGCCGCTTCTATTCTTGCACCAGCATTATGGATCCAAGGTGTGATGCGTTTAGGGGCAAATACAACCTCAATTTTTATGAACTTAGCCCCTGTATTTACAGCTATTATTGCCATCTTTGCCCTCGGTGAAGAACTGAAGAGCTACCATCTGATTGGCGGTGGAATTGTGTTATTGGGTGTCATGCTTGCCCAACAGCTACGTACACCGCTGACACAGCTTTTCAAAAGCAAGAAAAAAATTGAGCAGGAAAAAGATTGCTTAAACGATACCTAGCAGTAAAATTAAACCTCAAGCAATGCAATGTCGTAATTCATATGCCCCACACTTGTGGGGCTATGTTTTTCAATCAACATATTCTTAGCCACTCACTTCCTTTGTCCTTTCTTTTATCATTTTATGATATTTGTCCATAATAAATCAGCATCAATGGTTTATCCTTGAATGAAAATTTCACTTAATATACCGTTCTTTTTTTAGTTAGACCTAAATTCATTAAACCAAATATGACAGGCTGATATTTAAATAGAATTTTTCTGTTCGTGAATAAAGATCAGTCACAATAGGAATAATAATGACTAAACGCGTTAAAATTGTGTTGATTGTATTCATCGCTATTTTTGTTATTTCAGGGCTGCATTTAATTCAAAAAAAGGCAACTCATTCCGCTCAGATGGGTTACCAATTATATTATGATGGGAATTTTGCCTCAGCATTTAAATATTTTAATCAGCGAGCACACAGTGACCCACAGTCTGCGTTTAGTCTTGCAATGATGTACTGGAATGGTATTGGTACAGCCCAAAATAAACCACTGGCGATAGAATGGCTAATCAAATCTGCTGATCAAAATAATCCTAGTGCCTTGTACAATTTAGGCTATTTTCGTTATTACAAACAAATAGCTGACACCCCGAATGATTTATATGGACTGACATCATTAAATAAAGCCGCTGACCTTGGGGTATTAAATGCTCAAGAACTATTAGGGATAATTTACCTCGATAACCAACATACACAGATTAAAAAAGATTATGAACTTGCTCGATATTATTTTACGCGAGCAAGTCAACAAGGCTCACGGCTCGCCAAATATGGTAGTGCGGGTATCGCTTACCAATATGATAAGGATTATCAAAAAGCCGTGAGTCTATTGGAGCCTTTGATAAAGGATAACTTCGCTATCGCCGCGCTATTGCTCTCACACATTTATCGTGAGGGGGGTTATGGCATAGAAAAAAATATACAGCTTGCTGATAAATATGAACAAAGTATCCAAGATGCTATGCAATACTTCGATTTTAATCAATTATATTTAGAAGCCGCTCCCCTCTCTGTACAGGGTTATCTCACTCCTAAAGAGCAAAATAGGCAACGCCAGCAACTTGAACAGCGCGCGGCTGAAGGTGATGACAGTGCCTATTATACGCTGTTTGAAAGGTTCTACTCTGGCGATGGTTTTCATAAAGATCTTCTTAAAGCTATCGAGTATTTACAACCTTTAATCGAGAAAAAATCGCCAAAAGCCCTCTACCTACACTATGTAATGACAAAGTCAGAACCGCAATACCTTATTGATGCCGCTAATGCAAACTATCCAGATGCCGTCTCTCAGCTCTACCAGATATATTCTGGTCATATTCACGATATTCATTTTAAAACTAATCGAGAACTCGCTGATAAATATCTCGCCATATCCGCTGATTTGGGAAATTTAGATGCAATCCTTGATTTAATTAATCACTCGCTTAATCACTACCATTTTCCGAATAAAGAACTGAATGCCATTGTCACAAAATATACGCTTGAAGGGCTCAATCAGTTTCCAAGCTCAGCGGAAATGCTCATCACCGCAAGTGGCGTGTACGGTAATAAACGCACTGACCTTTATGATCCTAAAATATCTTTTGAACTCAATACAAAAGCTCGAGATTACTCATCTGAACCCGATATTATCAATCAATTAGCTGATAAATATGCCAATGCGATTGGTACCCAAAAAGATCTCACCAAGGCGGTTGCTCTCTTTAAACAAAGCTTAACTCTTAAGCCAGAAAAAAATATAGCGAGCATTAAATTAGTACAACTTTATTATGATGAACAACCCGTTAATGGCCTAGATGAACAGTTTATCCTTTCACTTTTGAAAGAGGATGCCAATCCACCCTATTTATCAAAATTAGGCTACTATTACGCCGACTACTTACTTCAACAGGATCCACAAAAAAATCACGCGCTAGCTTTTCAACTTTATGAAGTGACCAGTAAATACTCCGGCAAAGCCGCGCTCCATTATGCAAACGCATTATTAAAATACCAAACTGGACAAGAAGAGGCAGCCTTAAAACAGGTTATTAATGCTTTCGAATACCACAAATATGATCGTTCACTGAATGAAAAAGAGCTTCACGATGCATATGCCCTCTTATTTAATTACGGTATGCATCATCCAAAAGCCCAAGAATTGGTTATCGCCTTTGCATTGAATGAGCACAATGCCGAAGCAACAGCACTTGTTGAATCATTAGTAGGAAAAGATGCACATATCACTTATTTATATGCAATAAATCATCTTGCCAAAATTCAAGATATCAGTTCAGCAACAGAGAGTGAACTTAAAACCTATTTCAATCTGCTTTTACAGGCTTCAGACTTGGGGAGTATTGATGCCACCATCTATATTATCCATAACCTTGATGACATTAACTATCAAAATAGTCAGCCTTATAACAAGACAAAGTTTATGTCCCTGACGGGCTTAACTCAGAAAGATTTAGTGACGTGGTACCAAAAGTGCGCGGATTTAGGAAGTAACACATGTTTATTTAAACTCGGTGAAATTTACCAAAAAGGCCTATATGGCATCAATCCTGATTATGAAAAAGCGATATCTTATTACTTTAGCATCAAAACGCCTGCTAATAGCCATATGGCATCACAACTTAAAAGAATTAAAACCGACCATCGTGATTTCACTCAATTACTCGAAAAAGCCAATCACGGTGATAGTGATGCACTCTATAAACTCGCTAATGCCTATAAAAAAGGTCAATATGGGCAGAATCCGAATCAACAAATTTGGCTGAAATATCTCGCTGCCAGTGCACAGCGTGATCATCAGCAAGCATTAATAGACAGCATTCACTTTTACACTAAAAACGATCTGATTGAAAAAAACCAGAACAAAGTACTTGGTTATTACCAGCAACTCATTCAATTAGGCAATCAAGAATACGCTGATAAATTAGCCAAGCAATATTTAACCGGTAGCAAACTGGTGAATATCGATCGCTCCAAAGCTCGAAAATATTATCAAGCCGCAGGTGAAATAGGAGACTATGATATCAAATTAATGGACAATTTTGATATTTATCTCAATGTGATAGATGATAGTCTATTAGCCAAATATGAACTTGCTAATGCGTATTTATACGGTTTTGGCACAAAACGCGATATTGAAAAAGCCGTTTATTATTTTGAACAAGCGGCTAACGAAAACCATGAGCAAGCAATTAATCAGTATATAAGCCTACTCCAGAATGGTTATTATGATCATGAGGAAAAAAAGTGGCTGTTACTTCCTAATTGGCAAGACGCAATTATCTGGTTAAATAAATATCCAAATTCAGAACATGCTGCTGACAGCATTAAATTCTTTAATACCACCGTATCCCCCGCCCTAAATGGTGATACTAAAGCCTATTTTAATATAGCTAATTGGTATCAAGATAATATGCAAAGCCAAGCCGCCCAAATATGGTATCGCAAAAGCGTTGATGCTGGTGATGTACGTGCTATTCCATACCTTGATAAGCTATTAGAGAGGGATGATTATGAGACAAAATATCAACTTTACCAACAGGGCGCCGAAAAAGGTGATATCTATTCACAAGTTCAGCTAGCTTGGTTTGATTTGAATAATGCCGAGATAAAAACATATTCTGAGCAATACCAAACAGCGATTAAATACCTTAATCAAGGTTTAAAATCGAGCGATACGCAAATATCACAGTCTGCTTTTGACTATTTAAGTACGCTTTATCATCAGGGGATTAGTGATAAAAATAATCAGCAACTACACCCAAGTGATAATCAGCGCTACCTAGCCCTATTAGAAGATGAAGCAGCTCAACGCAATCAAGCACTGATACAGTTATACAACTATTATAATAAACGCGATCCGGAGAAGGCATTAGGTTACCTAAAAATGGCTTATGAAAAAGGCTATCCGACAGCAATGGAATACTTATATCAAGCCAGTTTTTCTAATGAGAATTGTCAAAACAAACGTTTTGATGAAAATGCTGCGACGTTGTATTTAACTCAATGGTTAGAAAAAAGTCATTTCTCAGGCAATGATTATTACCACACGGACAGCCCTAGTGCACTTATAAATAAACTAGGTGATGTCTATTTTTATGGAAACTGTGGTGTTAAAAAAGATCTTGATACTGCGATTAAATGGTATGAAACCTCTTTAGAATACCGTGGTCATCAAGCTATCAATAAGCTTTATGATGCTTATCTTGAAAAAGGTGATGCTAAAAAAGTTTATTATTATGGCTTAATGGCTGGGAAAGATATCCCTGAGATAAAATTGCTTAATACTCTCTCTGATACCGAACGCGAAGCCGTTAAAGCTGAATATGAGCATCAACAAAATGAACAGCAGTATGGTGATTATCGAGATGAAATTATCGACAAACAGCAGAAAGCAGAAACAGGTGACGCCTCCGCGGCTTATTCATTAGCCATCATTTATTCACGAGGTACCCAAGCACCTTTCGATCCCGTGAAAGTTGTTTACTATTATGAGTTATCAGGTAAAAACGGTAACGCGGATGCCTACAATGCGCTTGGCCATCTCTATCTAAATGAAGATGACCTTAATTTTCCAAAAGATGTTCAAAAGGCGCTCTATTATTTTGACCTAGGGGCTAAATTGAATGACAGTAACACGGCTCATCTGGCAGGCGATTTACTCTATTTTGAGAGAGATGGTATCGAGACAGATTACGCTCGTGCCGCCCAATATTATGCAATGACTGATTTAGAACAAGGCATACATCATGCTTTAGCAAAATATAAACTCGCAGAATTGTATTACCATGGTTTAGTCGGTTCAAAAAGTAAAGAAGACCAGCAAAAAGCCTATGACTACCTACAGTTAGCCGCGAAATATAAAGTTCCCCATGCAATAAAAGCATTAGAAGAGTGGGATTTTAAACAAATAAACAAATAAACAAATAGAACATTCACGATTAGGGGGAAACTCTCCCCCTAATTCATTGGCTATTTTCGCTAAAAATCAGACAAACATTCTCAATAACATTTGTATTATTTTTTGCCCAGCTCTTTACTGGTTTGAAAAACAACTCGGGCTAATAATCCACCTAGCTCGTTTCCTTTCAAAAGTTGTAATTCTGTACCATGGTAAATGGCAATGTCTTTCACTAGAGCCAGTCCTAACCCTGAGCCTTCAAGACTCAATGCATTATTAAGACGAGTAAATGCTTCCATTGAACGGTTAATTTTTTTATCTGGTATACCCGGTCCTGAGTCTTCCACTTCTAATATGGTGTACTTGTTATCTTCACTCAATGACACCCGAACAGTCACAATACCGTTATCAGGGGTATATTTAATGGCATTATCGATGAGATTCGCACACATTTCTGCCAATAATATCGGCTCTCCTTTAATCCATGATTGCTCTTCGCCTTCATAACCAAGATCAATCCCTTTACTTTCCGCTTGCCCTAAGCGAGTAAAACAGGCTTGTTGGGCTAATTCAACTAAGTTAATTGCGCTATATTGTCGAATCGCTTCTTTTTCGTGCGCTTTTAAACGCGCTAACTGTAATAAGCGATCCGTTAATATAATCGTGCTGTCTAAGGTGTTGTTTATAGCCTGCAAGCTTTGCTGCCGCTGCTGTTCATCATCACTATTCAGCGCCACCGAAACCTGTGTTTTTAAGACGGTTAAAGGCGTTTTTAATTGGTGTGAAGCATCCGCGCTAAAGCGCTCTTGTCGCTTTACCATTCTTTTAAGCCTTTCAATATAGCGATTTAATGCATCAACAAGCGGTGATAACTCTGACCATGGCAAAATATCAGGGAATGGCGTTAAATCATTAGCCGAACGTCCCATCATCAATTGAGATAGATTTTTCAATGGTGTTAATAACTTACTAAGTAGTAAATACGCTAATACTAAGGTGAGAAAAACGACGGTGCCTTGGCTCATTAACGAGGATATTAATAATTGTCTAGCAAATTCATGACGTGAAGAAACCGTTTCGGCAACACGGATCTGCACCATCCCCATCATCCCACCTTCATTAACTGGTTGGTAAAACGTGGCAACTCGGATAGGTAAGCCTTTATATTCGGCATCATAAAAATAGACAAGCGCTGTATAGTGTTGAGAACGCATCCAATTCGGTGGGATCTCAGGTAAATCATCATAGCCTGAAATAGTCTTCCCATTAGGTTCAATCACTTGATAAAACAGACGGTCATTAATATTACGTTCAAAACTGTCTAAAACAACATACGGGACATCAACAATCAAATGACCATTTTCTACTTTTAATCGCTCTGCAACAGTACGTGCCGATGCGAGCAAGGTTCTGTCGTATGCTTGGTTAGCTGCATTTTTTGCACTGTAGTAGTGGGTATATACTGTAAATCCCCCTAATACAATGAGGGGGATACCGAAGAAGAGCAGCAACTGATGAAAGAGAGAGCGTGGATGAGAGACTAATTTCATACACTACACTGCTCTAATCGGTATCCTAATCCGCGAAGCGTATTGATATTGACATCGGTTCCCGAGAGTTTTTTTCTTACACGATGCACATAGAGTTCAATACTCTGTAAATTGGCTTCCTCTGATAATGAAAACACCTGTTCAAATAATTGTGTCTTTGACACTGGCCGTCCACGACGATGAAACAAGGTATTCAATACGGCAAATTCTCTTGGCGTTAACGCTAACGGTTCTAACCCTATTAAGAAATACCCTTCTTCATGATAACAAAGTGAACCAAAACGTTGTGGTTCATTAACTTGCCCTTGGCTACGTCGTAATAACGCTCTGATCCGTGCTTCTAGCTCAGATAAATCAAAAGGTTTAGTAAGATAATCATCCGCCCCCGCATTTAATCCTTTGACTCTGTCAGAGACATCGGAGTTTGCTGTTAGCAACAACACAGGGGTCTCTTGGCCCCGTTTTCTCATCTGTGCGAGCACATCTAAGCCACTGATTCTCGGCAAAGAAACATCCAATATGACTAGCGAATAACTTTCCGTCTGTAATAGCTGGTCGGCAATTGCACCATCACTCGCAATATCAACCGCAAAACCTGTCGCACTCAGTGCTTTTTGCAACCACAATGACAACTCATCATGGTCTTCAACTAATAATATCCTCATTTGCCATGCTCTCAATTCATCCCATGATAAATATACGTTCGCATTAACCCCTGAGAAATGAAATGCTTAAGTGCAATATTTTCAAGCTGGTTCACAAGAATACCCATAAACACAAATTAACATTAAATTAACAATTTAAAATAACAAATAATAAGCAATCTGATATACATCACAAAAAAACAACTTCATTTGTTAATGAAAGGTAAATGAAAGCTTTACTAGCCAATGATAATGATTAGAAAAACAACAATGAAGTCTCTCTTTATCTGATTTTTCGTGAGGAAATAAAGAATGAAAAAAATATCATTAACCACATTAGCTGCTGCACTTTTCTTTGCTGGCCTTAATCAAGCGGTAGCATTACCTGAACGCACTGAATGTATTGCACCAGCAAAACCGGGCGGCGGATTTGATTTAACATGTAAGTTGGTTCAAGTTTCCATGTTGGAAACCAAAGAAATCGAAAAACCGATGCGAGTGACCTATATGCCAGGAGGAATTGGTGCTGTCGCCTATAATGCGATTGTTGCTCAACGCCCTGCTGAACCAGGAACTATTGTGGCATTCTCCGGCGGATCGCTACTGAACCTCGCCCAAGGGAAATTCGGTCGTTATAACGAAAACGATGTACGCTGGCTCGCCAGTGTAGGTAGTGATTATGGCATGATCGCTGTCCGTGAAGATTCACCTTACAAAAACCTGAAAGAACTCATGGACGCTTTCAAGAAAGACCCGAATAGCATTGTCTTTGGCGCTGGTGGCTCAATTGGTAGCCAAGATTGGATGAAGACGGCGTTACTGGCAAAACAAATCGATGTTGACCCACGCAAAATGCGTTATGTCGCTTTTGAAGGTGGTGGTGAAACATTAACCGCTTTACTCGGTAATCACATTCAGGTCATGTCTGGTGATATGAGTGAAATGGCCCCTTACCTTAACGATGGCAAAGTGCGTGTGTTAGCCGTTTATTCCGACAAGCGCCTGGGTGATGGCCTCGAAAATATCCCAACAGCGAAAGAACAAGGCTATGACATCGAATGGCCAATTATTCGTGGTTTCTATATGGGACCGAAAGTGTCGGATGAAGATTATAACCAATGGGTTGAAGCCTTCAAAAAATTACAACAAACCGATGAATTCAAAAAACAACGCGAGCTACGTGGTTTATTTGAATACAACTTAGTCGGCCAAGAACTTGACAACTATGTCAAAGAAGAGATCGAACAATACCGTGAACAAGCTCGTTCATTCGGTTTAGCGAAATAACGGAGGCCGTTGATGAGCCAACGCATATTTGCCATCGTCTGGCTAATATTGTGTGGTATCGGTCTTTATATTGGCTGGGGGATCCAAAGTGAGTTTTCTTATGAACCACTGGGCCCCCGCCCTTTCCCGATAGCCATACTTTCATTAATGGCTTTATGTGCCTTCATCTTGCTTTTTGGTAAACAAGAAGCAATTGAATGGCCAAAGCCATATGTTTTACGTCGCTTAGTATTACTCATCCTGTCATTGGTCATTTATGCTTGGGTGTTTGAGTGGCTAGGCTTTCCTTTATCTACCAGTTTATTGACGATCAGTATTGCGCTGTTGTTTGGCGCGACACCCATAGCCGCCATTATTTCCGGCCCAATATTAGGTGTCGTTCTATTCTATGCCTTCGACAAATTACTGGATGTCACCTTGCCTATTGGCAACCTGTTTAATTAAGGAGATAGCCATGGAAACTTGGATGTATCTTTCGCAAGGTTTTGAAGTTGCATTAATTCCACAAAATTTGCTAATCGCACTTATTGGTTGCTTTATTGGCACGGTTGTTGGCATGTTACCGGGGCTAGGTCCTATCAATGGCGTTGCCATCCTATTACCACTGGCCTTTGCGCTAAAACTTCCCGCAGAGTCAGCTTTAATATTATTAGCGACGGTATATTTAGGCTGTGAATATGGTGGCCGAATCTCTTCTATTTTACTGAACGTCCCCGGCGATGCCGCCGCCATTATGACAACGCTTGATGGCTATCCAATGGCTAAGCAAGGTAAAGGTGGGGTTGCGCTATCCATCTCTGCTGTCAGTTCATTTATTGGCTCAACCATTGCTATCTTTGGGATCATTTTATTCGCCCCTCTACTCGCCCAGTGGGCTCTCGCGTTTGGCCCCGCGGAATATTTTGCCCTCATGGTGTTTGCCATCGCCTGTCTTGGCAGCATGATGAGTCAGAACCCAATTAAATCGCTATTAGCAGCCTTAATTGGTCTTGCCTTCGCTACTGTTGGCGTCGATGCAAACTCAGGCGAATACCGTTTTACTTTTGGTAGCGTCAACTTATCCGATGGTATCCAATTTATTGTTGTGGTGATTGGGCTATTCTCTGTCAGCGAAATACTGCTGATGTTAGAAGGCACTGCAACAGGGCAAGGTTTAATCCGCAAAACAGGACGCATGCTATTTAACCGCAAAGAAGCTAAAGCCTGTGCAGGTCCAACTTTACGTTCTTCTTTGGTCGGTTTCTTTGTCGGTGTGCTCCCCGGTGCTGGTGCCACCATTGCCAGTGCTATCACCTATATGACAGAGAAAAAAATCAGTGGTGCAAATGGCCAGTTTGGTAACGGTGATGTACGTGGTGTCGCGGCACCTGAGGCTGCAAATAATGCTTCTGCATGTGGATCATTCATTCCCATGCTCACTTTAGGTGTTCCCGGTTCAGGAACTACTGCCGTCATGATGGGCGCATTGACACTGTATAATATTACTCCAGGCCCTGGCATGTTTACTGAGCAGCCAGATATCGTATGGGGATTAATTGCAGCGCTTCTGATCGCTAATATTGTCTTACTCGTTATGAATATTCCATTAATCGGTTTATTCACCCGCATGTTAACCGTGCCCCTTTGGTTCTTAGTGCCTGCAATCGCTACGGTATCCGCGGTTGGCGTGTATGCTGTGCATAGTACAACATTCGATCTGCTTTTGATGATGGGGCTTGGTGTCTTTGGCTATATCCTACGGAAAATGAATTTTCCATTATCCCCTTTAATCCTTGGTTTCGTTCTCGGGGAGATGCTTGAGCAAAGCTTACGCCGTTCTTTATCAATCAGTAATGGCGAATTTAATATTCTCTGGAATAGCCCAATCTCTCAATGTTTGCTCGTGATGGCGGTATTAGTCCTTGTGTTACCCCCTATCGTGAAATTAATTCGTAAAAAACGTCAGCATCAAACGACAACCCGCGAACACTCTTAAATTCGCTCAACAATCAATATCGCTCTTTTTGACTAAACATTGCCCCTTTATATAGGGGCTTTTTTTATTCTAAAGCAGTAGCACAATATAAAAATAGAGAACTTACTTAAAAAATCAGAGAGTGACTCTATTGTTAGTCTCGATTTATACTTTAATATTGTCGACTATAATTTCGAATGGAATCATTCTCACTATGTTAGTTAGCGTATTGCAATCCTTATTAAAATGGCAGCCCAAACCACTTCGTCATAATCAGTTTGCAACGCTATTAAATGATAGATACCAAATAAGTAGTCAATTCCCTTCTACCATCACTGAGATAGATGATAATGGCCGTTTATTAGTGAAAGCCGATGGAAAGATCTATATCTATTGTAATGGCATCTTAATTCTACGTATCAATAAAAATGTGAGTACCATTACGATTGGTATCCTTGAAGATAAATCTAAAATTATTGATATCAGAAAAAATATCTTTCGTTCACAACAAAAGGTTGCCTCATCAAGTCATCAATCTCTTCCAGCGACAACCGCTTCAGATAATTCATCGTCAAGTCATGATTACAACTTTTCTAGCGGTGATTCAGGAGGAGGAGACTGTGGTGGCGGCGGGAGTGACTAATAATAGAAAGCGAGAGCGTTATACTCTCGCTTTCTCATTTCATACATGTCAGCTAGGATTCAATTAGCCTTTATATTTACTCATGACTAAAGTGGCATTCGTTCCACCAAAGCCAAAGCTGTTTGACATGACGGTCTCTAGTGCTTGTTCCGTTGGTTTAGTGACAATATTCAGTCCTTCCGCTTTCGGATCCAAGGTTTCTACGTTGATACTTGGTGCGATAAAACCATGTTCCAACATCAACAGGCTATAAATCGCTTCGTGAACCCCTGCTGCACCTAAAGAGTGCCCAGTCATTGCTTTCGTGGCTGAAATGGCTGGTGATTCACTGCCAAAGACTTCTTGGATAGCTTCGAGTTCTTTAGTATCACCGACTGGCGTAGAAGTACCATGAGTATTGATATAATCGACTTTGCCTTCAATACTTTGCATCGCCATTTGCATACAACGCACAGCACCTTCACCAGAAGGAGCAACCATATCTGCACCATCTGAAGTCGCACCATAACCAACGATTTCAGCATAGATATGAGCACCACGAGCTAATGCATGTTCTAACTCTTCGACAACCACAATACCGCCGCCGCCAGCGATAACGAAACCATCACGATCAACATCGTAAGTTCTTGATGCTTTGCTTGGCGTTTCATTGTACTTCGTTGACAGCGCACCCATGGCATCAAATTCACAGGTCATTTCCCAGCTCAGTTCTTCACCACCACCAGCAAAAACAACATCTTGTTTGCCAAGTTGGATCAACTCTACCGCATGACCAATACAGTGTGCAGATGTTGAACAAGCGGAACTGATTGAGTAGTTCACCCCTTTGATTTTAAATGGCGTGGCTAGACAAGCTGAGATACCCGATGCCATTGCACGAGTCACCATATAAGGGCCAACACCACGAAGGCCTTTTGCACGCATACCGTCAGAGCCAGCGACTTGGTTGCGTGGAGAACCGCCACCTGAGCCAACCACTAACCCCGTGCGTAAATTCGAAATCTGTTCATCTGTTAAGCCCGAATCACTAATAGCCTGTTCCATAGATAGGTAGGCATAAACGGAGCAATCACTCATGAAACGGCGGATCTTACGGTCAATCAAGCCGTCAGTATCCATTTTTACATTACCCCAGACGTGGCTACGCAGCCCCGCCTCTTTGAATTCTTCTGAGAAAGTGATCCCGGAACGACCTTCCTTCAGAGAAGCCAGTACTTCTTCCTGGTTATTACCAATACTGGAAACAATACCCAGGCCAGTGATGACTGCACGCTTCATTCATTACCTCATGTCTTTTAATAATGTGAGTACGGGATTACAGGTTGCCACTTTAGCTTACACTTGTAAGCTGAACAAGTCCGATCAGGGTAAATATTTGTATTTTTTTTTCCTCTAGTACAATAACCTTTTTATTCAAAGGTAGCCTTAACGCTTGTTCAGCGCTAAAATTTAACGATTATTTGCATAATAACAGGCATGAGTGTGAAAAAGTCGGTAGTAGAAGCAGCCCGCCTTAGCTGGAATGAAGAAGGCACTCCAATTTCAGAACAGTTTGATGATGTCTATTTTTCTAATCAAGATGGCCTTGCAGAAACCCGTTATGTCTTTTTGCAAGGAAATCAATTTCCAAGCCGCTTTGAAACACATCCTTTTGAAACCTGTGTTATCGCTGAAACAGGTTTTGGTACTGGGTTGAACTTTCTCACTTTATGTCAATGTTTTGAACAGTTTAAGTTAAATCATCCTCAAGCAAAGCTACAGCGTTTGCATTTTATTAGCTTTGAAAAATATCCTCTTAGTCGAGAAGACCTTCAAGCCGCACACAGCCGTTGGCCTGAGCTTGCTCCCCTATCAAACATGTTATGTGAACAATGGCCTCAACCTTTACCAGGTAATCAACGTATTGTGTTAAAAAATGGGGAAATCATTCTTGACTTATGGTTTGGTGATGTAAACGAACAATTACCTCGACTTAATTGCAATTTAAACAATAAGATAGATGCTTGGTTTTTAGATGGATTTGCGCCTGCCAAAAATCCACAAATGTGGAGCGAACAACTGTTCACTGCAATGGCTAAATTTGCTCGAGAAGGAGGAACATTTGCCACTTTTACCTCAGCGGGTTTTGTAAAACGAGGTTTACAGCAAGCAGGTTTCACCATAAAAAAAATCAAAGGCTTCGGCCGTAAACGAGAAATGCTGACAGGTAGCTTAACGGCCAAACATGACATAAAAATGACACCTTGGTTTACGCGACAGCCAGCTTCACAACCAACTGATATTGCTATTATTGGTGGCGGGCTCGCCAGTTTGGCAAGCGCATACGCCTTAATCCAACGTGGGGCTAATGTCACTATTTACTGCAAAGATCCACACGTTGCTCAAAATGCGTCGGGTAATCGCCAAGGTGCGGTTTATCCTTTGCTTAATGGCCGTGATACCCCATTAGAACGCTTCTTTGTGAGTGCATTTCCATATGCGCATCGCTTTTACCATCATCTTTCGGCATTAGGTCTTCAATTTGATGGGCAGTGGTGTGGCGTCTCTGAACTGGCTTATCATGACAGAAGTCGTCGAAAAATTGACGCAATGCTCCAGACTGATTGGCCAGAGGCATTTGCAGCCGAAAAAACACGCGAGCAATTAAGCGAGTTGGCAGGCTTAGATGTCAATCATTCAGGGATCCATTATGCTAATGGGGGCTGGTTATCTCCTGCTCAACTCTGTGATGCCCTTATGCAGTATCTTAATAATAATGGCGTAAAATTTTATTTTAATCATGATATTACACAGTTACAGAACGCTAGTGAAGGTTGGCAATTAACGGCGGAGATCGCGGGTCAACAACAGCAATTTGTGCATCAAACCGTGGTTATTGCTAATGGTCACTTGCTCAATCAATTTCCACAAACTCAGCAATTACCGGTTACCCCCGTCAAAGGGCAAGTCAGCCACATACCAACGACACAGACCCTTAGCCAACTAAATAATGTCTTATGTTACGAAGGCTATTTGACCCCTGTTAATCCAAATAATCTGCAACATTGTATTGGTGCTAGCTACCAACGTGACCAGTTGGATTTTGATTACAGTGAGGCTGACCAACAGGATAATCGCCAAAAACTCATCAATAGTTTAGCCGATGTTAGCTGGCCTGAAGAGGTTGATGTTTCAGGTAAACAGTCTCGTCAAGGGATCCGCTGTGTTATCCGTGACCATATGCCACTGGTGGGCAATATTCCTAACTTTGCACAATTAATGGTGGCCTACGAAAATTTGCCTGAACAGATTAAGCAACAAGCTGACATCCCCCCTGCTCCTGCCTACCCTAATTTGTTTATGTTAGGGGCATTAGGTTCACGAGGTCTGTCGACGGCGCCTTTATGTGCTGAGTTGCTCGCCGCACAAATTTTTGATGAGCCTTTACCTTTAGATGATGAAACACTCGCGGCTTTACATCCAAACCGCTTTTGGGTCAGAAAGTTACTAAAAGGTCGGGAAGTCAAAGTAGGCAAGCCATCATCTAAACCATAAGCTGCTTTGCTGACAATGAAAATACTGACGACGCCTAAGCGATGCGTTGTCATCAACGTTTAAAGATAACAACGCCAATTGAACAGCGGCTTAATCAGCTATTTGTCTTACTTCAGAAAATTGATGATTAAGCCCATCACGAGATATATTCCACTTCATTCGCGAAAAAACGCTTTAATTCAGTATCCAAACTCACAATATGGTTATATTGATTTCAGGCTCATACGCATCGCACAACGTTCTTCAGCATTAAAGCCCGCTTCAACTTCTTGCGCTAAGATAGCTTTCAATTCCGAATTTAGCTCTGAGGTTTCAATCAAAGAAAACCCTAAGCGCTGATAATATGGCGCATTCCATGGAACGTCGCGGAAAGTGGTTAATGAAACAGATGCAAACTGCTGCTGCAATGCATAATTCAGAACATGAAGAATTAACTTCCGGCCGACTCCCTTGCCTTGCCAAGATTGGCAAACTGACACCTCATTGATATGCAGGCTGTCGGTTAACTTTTCAGCGTTGATAAAACCAATAGGTTGGTCCTCATCATTGACAGCAACCCATTCCATATTCTGTTGAATGTGTTTTAAGTGATCTTGTTCTGACTGTACATCATCAGCGGCAATCCAAGCATATTGGTGATGGTCACGAAATAGTTGCGCAGCCGAGCGTTCAATTTCAGGTAACTTGTTGGCATCAGAAGGTACGGCCTGACGAATAAAAAACATAAAAAACCCTATAAAAAAAGAGGAGTTTCCTCCCCTTTAACAAAAAATGACAAGTCGCTTAACGTACTTCATCAAGTAATGATTTCCACATATCTAACACCAATACCTGATCAGGTGGTGTGAGTTCTCCGCCTTTAATGGCCTGTTGAATACTGGCTTCAACACGCTGATAAAGGGCATCCGCACTACTTTCATTTTCTTGTTCAAGTTCTGCTACAGCAAGGGTTAAATGCCCACGCAAATAGCCACCCGCAAAGAGTTCATCGTCACTCGCGTGTTCGACCATATCATCAATTTTTGTCAGTATGCGTGTTTCAAAATCGGCAAGCATGCTTAATCCTTACTGTCGTTAATCTATCATTAGGCAAAAATGTCTTCCGGATAAGGGAAGGCTTCTGCACAAAGTGGTGGCGTATTGTAAAACGATTGTAATGCGTTCACAAAGCGTAATGGCCTTTCAGGGATACCATTTGCTAAATATTCCATCACTTGGGCATGTACTTTACGCTGGAATGCAATACGGTCAGGTTCGAAATCACCTTCTAAATTATCGCAACTGACGTTAAAAGGGATACCTACCGCCACACAAAACAGCCAATCTAAAGCTTGTGGTTTAATTTCAACAACTTCAAATTCACATTGTGTTTTTTCATCACGGCCATCAGGGCAATACCAATACCCATAATCAACCTGTTGACGCCGTGCTTCACCAGCAATGCACCAATGTGAAATTTCATGTAATGCGCTCGTGAAAAAGCCATGCGCGAACACAATACGGTGATAGGGTGTTTGCTCATTGGCAGGCAAATAAATTGGCTCATCGTCACCTTTCACCAATTTAGTATTATATTCTTTGTAAAAGCATTGTTCGAAAATATCGATCAACTGCTGATAATGGTGTTTACTCATGGAAATTCAAATCATCTTAAAATAACGAAACAACCCAAGCTTTAATGGCATCGCCATGGCTATCATGAAGTAATTTAATACTCATCAACAAGGAGATGATGACTATCATTGGTCGGATCAACTTTTGCCCTTTAGTTAACACCAAACGAGCGCCTAACCTTGCTCCCACCATTTGCCCTACAAGCATAACAAAACCTAAGACCCAAAGAACATGACCTCCGATAATAAAAAATATCAAAGAGCCAAAATTTGAAGCAAAGTTCAATAGCTTAGCATGAGCTGTCGCCTTCGCGAGGTTATAACCTAATAACAATACATAACCTAACGCTAAAAATGATCCTGTACCAGGCCCGAATGCACCATCATAAAAACCGATAGTCATCCCGACAGCAACCCCAAAAACAGGCATACTAATGCGTTGTTTACGATCTTGTGCACCAATAGAAGGTGATAACAGGAAATAAAGACCCACACAGATCACCATAATAGGGAGTAGCTGTTTGAGAAAATCCGTGTTAATCATTTGGATGAGAATCGCACCTAACATGGCGCCGATGATTGTCATGATAAAAGGGAACATCTGCTCTCGCAGATTAATCGCCTTACGCCTTACAAAATAAAGCGTCGATGAAAAAGATCCTCCAACGGCTTGGAGCTTGTTGGTTGCTAGCACTTCAACAGGAGTAATACCAACCGACAATAGTGCAGGTATGGTTAATAAGCCACCCCCCCCCGCGATAGAATCAATAAACCCTGCAAACAACGCAACACAAAAAAGTAATAGATAAACTTCAGGTGCAACAACGGTCAGCCAATCCATTTTTTATCCAAATTACAGAATTGCCATGATTGAGATATGTAATATACCCCGCAACACATAACGTATGTTAAGGCTAACAGGGTATCACTGCCCAGATGAGGTATTTTTAAGCAGGCGTCATCCAAACCTTCACATTAAAATAAGGGAGGATATCTCCTCCCTCATACGAATAGGCCATTACAATTCGCTAAATGGTTTCATCGCGGGTACAACATCAGCACACTGGCCACGATGACGTAAATAGTGATCCATTAAAACAATCGCCATCATCGCTTCAGCAATCGGCACCGCACGGATCCCGACACAAGGGTCATGACGGCCTTTCGTGATCATTTCTACCTCTTCACCATCACGATTTAAGGTTTTACCTGCCACTGTAATACTGGAGGTCGGCTTCATCGCAATATGGGCAATGATAGGCTGGCTGCTACTGATACCGCCAAGAATTCCCCCAGCATGATTCGAAGTAAAGCCTTCTCGCGTAATCTCATCACGATTTTCACTGCCTTTTAGGCCGATCACCCCAAACCCATCGCCAATTTCAACCCCTTTAACGGCATTGATGCTCATCAAGGCATGTGCAATATCTGCATCTAGACGGTCAAAGACAGGTTCACCTAAGCCCGCAGGCACATTTTCAGCCACCACCGTGACTTTAGCACCTATGGAATCGCCCTCTTTTTTCAATCCACGCAGAAGCTCATCGAGTGCATCCAGCTGGCTCGGGTCAGGACAGAAAAAAGGATTTTGCTCCACAATTGACCAATCTTTGATTTCGCATTTTACGCTACCCATTTGGGTCAAGCAGCCGCGAATTGTAATACCAAATTTCTCTTGTAAATACTTTTTAGCAATCGCGCCTGCTGCAACACGCATCGCTGTTTCGCGAGCAGAAGAGCGCCCACCGCCACGATAATCACGCTGACCATATTTCTGCTCATAGGTATAATCTGCATGCCCCGGTCTGAATACGTCCTTAATGGCACTGTAATCCTGAGAGCGCTGGTCAGTATTTTCAATCAACAGGCCAATACTGGTTCCCGTTGTGATGCCATTAAACACGCCAGACAGAATTTTAACCTGATCAGGCTCGCGGCGTGCTGTCGTGTAACGAGACGTTCCTGGGCGACGACGGTCAAGATCCCCCTGTAAATCCGCTTCTGTCAAGGCGAGTCCTGGTGGTACGCCATCAATGATACACCCCAAGGCTAAGCCGTGAGATTCACCAAATGTCGTCACGCGAAACAGTTGCCCAATTGAATTTCCTGCCATGCCAAATTCCTACTTAATATTCAATGATTGTTATTGTGATGTTGTGATTGATTAGAATGCCGTGCAGGATTCACTTAATCAATATAAAGTTGAAAGTGTGCATGATGCTCAACCAATTGTTCACGAGTTAGCATAAAGACACCATCACCACCATACTCAAACTCTAACCAAATAAATGGGATCTCTGGATATTGTTCAATCAAATGGACCATGCTGTTACCGACTTCGCAAACCAGCACACCATCTTCAGTCAGGAAACGAGGCGCATTAGCTAAGATACGACGAACCAGTTTTAAACCATCACTGCCCGCAGCTAAAGCTAACTCGGGTTCAACACGAAACTCTTCCGGTAAATCATCCATATCCTCAGCATCAACGTAAGGCGGATTGGTCACAATCAAATCATACTTCACGTCTGGCATATCTCTGAATAAATCAGAGCGGATAGGTATAACTCGATGTTCTAAACCATGATTAGCAATATTTTGCTCTGTTACCGCCAGCACATCCGTCGAAATATCAACAGCGTCGACTTCTGCTTCAGGAAATTCATAGGCGCAAGCAATCGCGATACAACCACTACCAGTACACATATCCAGGATAGTTTGAGGTTCATCCGCTAACAACCCAACAAAGTGATTATTGATCAATTCACCGATGGGTGAACGAGGGATTAGCACACGCTCATCCACATAAAATTCGTGACCACAGAACCAGGAACGATTAGTGAGATAAGCAACTGGAATCCGTTCATTGATGCGACGCAATACACGCTCAACAATACGATGACGCTCCGTCGGAGTCAGGCGCGATGTCAGTAGTTCATCCGGTATATCAAGGGGTAAATAAAGCGTTGGCAATACTAATTGTAACGCCTCATCCCATGCATTATCGGTACCGTGACCATAATAAACATTGGCAGCATTAAAGCGGCTCATTGTCCAACGCAAAATGTCCTGAATGGTATGAAGTTCAGCAACAGCTTCATCAACGAAGATCTTTTCCAAGAAGGGTTTCTCCAGACTGTGTATCGAAAGCCTTCAAGTTTGCCATGAAGTGAGACACAAATCAGCAGATTAATTCAATAAAATAATAAGGAAATGACAAGAAAGAGAATTCACCTGATTAGGCCTCCACTCATGGAGGCCCAAATGAAAACATTCGTTATTCGACCGACTCCGCTTCATAGCGAGTTTGACTGGTGGTTTCAGGTTTTTTCACCCACAGCGCATACGCACCGGCCAAGATGACTAACCAAACAATACCAACATATAAGGCGATACGTGTGTCCTCGAAATAGCCTAATACTCCAAAGATAAACAACATAAATACGATGGCGAGCGCGGGGCCAACCGGCCATAATGGTACAGGAAACTTCAGCTTACTCACCTGCTCCGCTGTCATTTTGCGGCGCATCGCAACTTGTGAAACGAGGATCATCAACCATACCCAAATCGTGGCAAAAGTTGCAATAGAAGCAATAATTAAGAATACTTTTTCTGGGATCAAGTAATTTAATATGACGCCAACGAGCAGTACAAGTGACATAACCAATACTGTCATCCAAGGCACACCATTTTTAGTTAATTTAGTGAAGGCTTTCGGAGCTTGGCCTTCATGGGCCATGCCATACATCATACGACCGGCACCAAAAATATCACTGTTAATCGCTGAAATAGCTGCCGTAATCACAACGACGTTCAATATATTCGCGGCAGATGAAATACCTAAACTATCAAAGATTTGAACAAATGGACTGCCCTGCTGCCCGATCTGATTCCAAGGATAGATACACATCAATACAAAGAGGGTTAAAACATAAAATAATAGGATACGAATAGGTACAGCGTTGATTGCTCGAGGGATAGTGACGTCAGGGTTTTTCGCTTCGCTTGCTGTGATACCTATCACTTCAATCCCACCAAAAGCAAACATGACGACTGCAAATGACGCAATCACACCAGCAACCCCATTTGGCATAAAGCCACCGTGCTCAAATAAGTTAGCGATGCCAACAGCATGATCAGAGGCTTGTCCAAAACCAAACAGCATAATCGCCGCACCACCCACGATCATTGCTACAATAGCGACAATTTTAATAATAGAGAGCCAAAACTCCATTTCGCCAAAGACTTTGACATGGCATAGATTAATTGCCCCAATAAAACAGATGATACTCAAGACCCAAATCCATTGAGCGACGTCAGGGAACCAGAGTTTCATGTAAAAACCAAAGGCTGTCACGTCAGCCAAACACACAATGAGCATCTCAAAGACGTAAGTCCAACCTGCAAAAAAGCCTGCTCGCGGGCCTAAATAATGACTCGCATATTGAGAGAAAGAGCCCGCGATGGGGTTATGTACGGCCATTTCGCCCAATGCGCGCATCACCATAAAGACCGCGGCACCGCCAATAATATAAGCAATCAGCACCGCAGGACCTGCTGTAGAAATTGCTTTTGCCGAACCATAAAATAAGCCTGTACCAATCGCTGCCCCAAGGGCCATAAACCGGATGTGCCGCGCCGAAAGTCCGCGCGTAAGTTTTGTTGTGCTTTGCATGATTTATCCTTCGTATTATTGTAATAATTGTTTTTAATAATGGTCGTGCAGATAAATACTACAAGCGGTCGATACATTGCCGACCACTTACACTCGCGATGCATCAAGATGTAGCCTTTGAGCAAGACTGCTCTACGGCTTAGGCGGCTACATCCTGAATAATTTAGAGTATATTATTTGCGTGATGTATAAGACTTAATTGGAAAAGAGTGAGCCCTCTGTGAATAACATTGATAATTGGTGTTCAGCGATTAGGTTAATTGCTGCATCGATATCCGGTGAAAAATAGCGATCCTTATCGTAATAAGCGACTTTCTCACGCAAGATCTTACGTGCTTTTTCTAGCGTTTCACTTGACTTTAGGCCGTCACGGAAATCCATGCCTTGACACGCTGACAACCATTCAATGGCTAATATTCCCGTCACGTTTTTCGCCATTTCCCACAAACGACGCCCTGCCGCTGGAGCCATAGACACATGGTCTTCTTGGTTTGCCGAGGTTGGTAAACTATCCACACTTGATGGATGTGCCAATGCTTTGTTTTCACTTGCTAAAGCAGCCGCTGTTACCTGAGCAATCATAAACCCTGAATTAACCCCTCCATTATTCACCAAGAAAGGAGGTAATTGGGACATGTGAGTATCCATCAGTAAAGCAATCCGTCGTTCAGACAACGCACCGATTTCAGCCAGCGCGAGCGCGATATTATCCGCCGCCATCGCCACCGGTTCTGCATGGAAGTTACCACCAGAAATAATATCGCCATTATCTGTAAAGACGAGAGGGTTATCAGAGACCGCATTTGACTCTATGAGGATCACTTCGGCGGCCTGACGAATTTGTGTCAAACATGCGCCCATGACTTGAGGCTGGCAACGTAATGAATAGGGGTCTTGCACTTTGACACAATTTTCGTGTGATTGAGCCAACTCACTGGTTGGTGTTAAGACATCACGGAACAGCTTCGCCACATCGATTTGCCCTTTCTGACCACGAACCTCATGGACGCGTGCATCAAATGGTTTACGTGACCCCAATGCTGCCTCGACACTCAATGAGCCACACACAATACCACTTAGCAGCAAATTCTCCGCCTCAAATAGCCCCTTTAATGCAAAAGCGGTCGATACCTGAGTACCGTTTAATAACGCTAAACCTTCTTTAGCCTCCAGCTTTAATGGTTTTAATCCCGCTTTATCAAGAGCCGATTTCGCACTGATCCATTTACCTTGATAATGTGCTTTACCCTCCCCCAATAAAATTAAACTCATATGTGCTAGTGGCGCCAAATCACCCGATGCCCCTACTGAGCCTTTAGCAGGTATAAATGGATAAACTTGGTGGTTCACTAACGCGATCAACGCTTCAATAACCTCTAAGCGAATACCTGAAAAACCACGCGCTAAGCTATTAATCTTTAATACCATAATCAAGCGGACAAGTTCATCATCAAGAGGTTCACCGACACCCGCAGCATGTGACATGACAATTGAACGTTGCAATGATTGCAAATCTTTCGCCGCAATCCGTGTGTTAGCCAACAAGCCAAATCCGGTATTGATGCCATAAGCTGTTTTATCTTCAGCAATAATTTTATTTACCGTTGCCACACTTTTTTCAATTGCCGAATGAGAGCGTTTGTCTAACGAAACGATGACTTCCTGTGAAAGAACAAGACGCAAATCATTCAGTGTCATTTTACCCGGATGAATAGTTAACTTAGTCATTTTGGCACCTCTTAGCGTGTTTTAAGCATCGGTAGATTAAGATTTTTTTCTTGCGCACATTCAATCGCAATATCATAACCTGCATCGGCATGGCGCATAACGCCTGTAGCTGGGTCATTGTGTAGCACTCGGGCAATACGTTCAGCGGCTTCATCTGTACCATCACAGACAATCACGACCCCCGAATGCTGAGAGAAGCCCATACCAACACCACCGCCATGATGTAAAGAAACCCATGTTGCTCCACTTGCTGTATTCAGCAGTGCGTTTAATAGTGGCCAATCCGATACCGCATCTGAGCCATCTTTCATCGCTTCCGTTTCACGGTTTGGACTTGCCACTGAGCCTGAATCAAGGTGGTCACGCCCAATCACAATTGGCGCTGAAACTTCACCGTTTCTCACCATTTCATTAAACGCTAAACCTAACTTAGCCCTATCTCCTAAACCCACCCAGCAAATACGTGCGGGTAAACCTTGGAAGCTAATGCGTTCACGCGCCATATCAAGCCAACGGTGCAAATGCTTATCGTCAGATAAAAGTTGTTTAACCTTAGCATCGGTTTTATAGATATCTTCAGGATCACCAGATAGTGCTACCCAACGGAAAGGGCCAATGCCACGACAGAACAACGGGCGAATATAGGCTGGTACAAACCCAGGGAAGTCAAACGCATTTTTGACGCCCATTTCGAGAGCCATTTGACGGATATTGTTGCCATAGTCGAAAGTTGGAATACCTTGCTTTTGAAATGCAAGCATCGCTTTAACATGCTCCGCCATCGATGCTTTCGCAGCTTTTGCGGTACCTTCAGGGTCTTTCACACTACGTTCACGGTACTCATCCCAGCTCATACCCATAGGCAGATAGCCGTTCAAAGGGTCGTGGGCACTCGTTTGGTCTGTCACCATATCAGGGCGAACGCCACGTTTGACTAATTCAGGTAAGACTTCCGCAGCATTAGCACATAAGGCAATAGATACGGCTTTCCCTTCTGACGTATATTGTTTAATACGCGCTAATGCGTCATCCAAATCTGTCGCTTGTTCATCGACATAACCTGTACGTAAACGAAAATCAATGCGACTTTGTTGGCATTCAATGTTCAGTGAGCAAGCTCCCGCAAGCGTCGCAGCTAATGGTTGAGCGCCCCCCATACCACCTAATCCAGCCGTCAATACCCAACGTCCGGTTAAATCACCGTTATAATGCTGGCGCCCTGCCTCAACGAAAGTTTCGTATGTCCCTTGGACAATGCCTTGGCTACCAATATAAATCCAACTCCCTGCGGTCATTTGGCCATACATGGCCAAGCCTTTCGCATCGAGTTCGTTAAAGTGTTCCCAATTCGCCCAATGAGGAACGATATTGGAGTTAGCAATGAGCACTCTAGGTGCATTTTCATGCGTTTTAAAAACGCCCACAGGCTTACCTGATTGTACAAGTAAGGTTTCGTCGTTTTCTAAATTTTTGAGGGTTTCAACAATTTTGTCATAGCACTGCCAGTTACGAGCAGCACGGCCAATGCCACCATATACAACCAGTTCATGTGGATTTTCAGCGACATCAGGATCTAAGTTGTTCATCAGCATGCGTAATGGCGCTTCAGTCAACCAGCTCTTTGCACTAAGAGCGTTACCACGAGGTGCCCTAATATCACCATTCCTGTATTTATTATTTATCGTTGTCACATTCATACCCTCTTCGAAAGATTCAGTTTGTACTGATAATGTCTCCCTATAGATATAGTTGTATATACATGTACAATCAATAATCTTTTTAACATGACCATTAAGAAAAAAAAGATTAAAAACCCAATTTTTTTATTATTTATCAATAACAATGACTAAAACCACCATGTTTAATACGGTTAATTTTTCTTCTAATTATGCAGCTCAGATCACATTAATTTTACATTTGGTTCACATCATTTGTTTTTCCGCACACGCAATGTCAGTTTTCTTTTTAAAATGCAAAATTATCTAAAGAGACTAACCAATTCAGACTATTTACCTTATCTATGTGTTTAAAATCTCTAAAGATAAAAAATGCACACCTAAATTCGGATAAATCATGGAAAACAACCTATTCGCTCAATTTGCAAAGAGGCAACATGAGACTAATAGTGAGAGGCTAGAGCAATTGACCCAAGAGTTTGCTCATCATTTGAGTGATACTCTATTTTGGATCGCGTCAAAAAAAGTTGGCTCACAAATTAGCTTTGAATTGATTTCAGGGGATAATAGTGACTCTCCCCCCTCCCTATTCGCGTATATGAACAGTGATGGCTCTACGGAATATCCAACAACCATTCTTGATGATATTGAACATCATGGACGTCAATATACGGCGATCCGCGGCAGCTACTTGATTGCCCTTTCACAAAAAATCACCACGACTCTCCACATTTTGGATGAGAATAATGCGTCTATTGTTCTTTCACATGACATGCAACTGAAGTTGCATCAGATCATTAAATCTCTGTGGACAACTGAGACTGAAGTAGACCCACTACCAACAATTCATGCACAGCCCACTGATACGCAACCTGCTGCAAAAAAGCGTTCATGGCTTAAGTTTTTTATTTTCAGTGCAATATTGATAATCGTCTGTGCGACAGGATACTGGCTGTATAGGTATTGATTAACGTGAAGATAGAAAGCAACACAATAATGCGTTGCTTTTTTTAATTAAGATGTGAAGTGCCCTTTTAATTTATAGCGATGTCCTGGAAAGAGCAGTTTAGTGCTGGTGACAACAAAAGATTGAGACCAAGTCCGCCGAGAAATTAACAAACAGGATGATCCCACAGCAATATTCAATAATTTAGCGGCTCGCTCATCGGCCTCAACCGCTTCCACAATATGCTCACCTTCAGTTAAAGGCGCAACCATCGACAGGTAATCATGGGGTGTGATGGTCGTAAAGTTTTGTTGTAAATACTCAGGTGCAGCCAATGCATTGACATATCTATCCTCAATTTGCACCGCAATTTCGTTTTCGTAGTGCACAATGATGGAATGAAATACTGGGGTTTCAGGGGAAATATTCAGTTCACTAGCCAGTGAAATTGAAGCAGGTACCTGCTCTAATTTAATAATTCGACAGCTATAATGATGATTTCTTGCAAGAATTTCAGCTTCAATACTATGGACTTCAAATAATGCCGATTGGCCTTTAGGCTCAGCAACGAAAGTACCTATACCTTGCACGCGGACTAGTAATCCCTCTGCGGTCAGTTCCCTTAATGCACGATTTGCGGTCATGCGGCTACATTCAAACTGTTTGACGAGTTCTGATTCAGAAGGAACGCGATCATTCGCTTGCCATTGCCCTGTATGGATTTTCTCTATGATCAATTGTTTTACTTGCAAGTAGAGTGGGATAGGCGTGTCCCGATTCCCCTTTTTATCGGCTGTCACAATTATTTCCATTTTAAACGTAAAATGCCAAACCCTTCGCGTGTATTTAAAATATAAACACATGAAATATAAGGGTTACCTTCATACCTTTGGGTTGTACTAACAAACAACACAAATACTGACAGTCGCAAATAAAACTTAATAGTTCCACTCTAATGAGTATGCCTATTAAGATTCAAAAACAGCAATTCACCCTATCTTATAGGCTATTAGTTGCATAATACAAAGTATTGATAATACTCATAACATTAAGCAATAAGAATTTTATTATTTAATAAATCACTTTAAAAATCAAAAATAAGGCTCAGTTTACGCGCTCCATAATGCCGCCTATTGCTAAGCAGTGGGGAAACCTTATCGATATTGAAATCCCCATTCCCCCACTCATCGCCACAACCATCAACCATCAACCATCAACCATCAAGCGAACTGTGATAGTGATTTAATACCTTTCATAACCAACAAATAACGGGATAAATGGACGTTTTTCAACTTATTTTTCAGAATCAATAAAAATAATGTGATGGATATTTCCATTGATACCTTAGTTCATTATTAAATAACCCTTAGCACAATATATCCCGCTGTTTAGTTAGTCATTTTGATGGCTAATTCTTCCTTGATAAACTCGCATATACAAAGGCTGACTCCCCTGCTCATAAATCATTTCAACAGGATCGACAGCATTCCACACGACAAAGTCTGCCTGATAGCCCGTTTTTAATTGTCCATGGCTATCTTCACGACCTAAAGCTTTCGCGGCATGGCAGGTCACGCCAGCCCAAATCTCTTCAGGTGTTAGTCTAAATAAAACGGCTGCCATGTTCATTATCATTCGCAACGATGCAAAAGGGCTTGTTCCTGGGTTAAAGTCTGTCGATACTGCCATGGGAACTTGGTGTTCACGCAATAAGTCTATCGGTGGCAACTTCGTTTCCCTTAAAAAATAAAATGCCCCCGGTAACAATACAGCAACCGTACCACTCTCTTTTAATGCGCGAATTCCTTTAAGATCAAGATATTCAATATGGTCAACTGAAAGCCCTTTAAAACTAGCCACCAATTCGCTGCCACCAAGATTTGATAGCTGCTCAACATGGCCTTTGACTGGAATGTCTAACTTTTGAGCCGCAGAAAATAATTTTTGGCTTTGCTCAAGTGAGAAACCGACACTTTCACAAAATACATCTACCGCTTCAAATAGCCCCTGCTCCCACAACTTAGGCATAATGTCACAACAAATCAGGTCAATATATTCATCTGATTTATCTTTATATTCAGGAGGTACAGTATGTGCTGATAATAGCGTGGAACTCACGGTCACTGGATAGGATTCAGCGAGTTTTTTTGCAACCATCAACTGCTTTTGCTCGCTTTCTAAGTCCAAACCATAGCCTGATTTCATTTCAATTGTCGTCACCCCTTCGCGGATCAAAGCTTCTAAACGCGGCTGTGAGACTTGATATAATTGCTCTTCATTGAGCGACCGTGTTGCCCTAACTGTTGAATTAATTCCACCACCTTGCTGGCTAATCGCTTCATAGGAGACACCATTCATACGTTGTTCCCACTCTGCGGCACGATTACCACCAAAAACAAGATGTGTATGGCAGTCAATTAGCCCTGGCGTCACTAAGCGCCCTTCGAGATCGATAACCTTCGCATCACGACTATCAAGTTCCCCCTTTGGAACAATTGCAACAATCAAGTTATCTCGCGTCACCATATCGTGATTTTCTAAAAGCCCATACGCCACATTGAGATTCGCATCCATGGTTGCAATGCGTCCATTTCGCCAAATAACATCATGAGCAAGTGTTTTAAATGACATAATGAGTCCTATAAGGGTTAGTAATACCTTTTTATATTGATAAAACAATTTGTTATGTTTTCTATGACGTCAATCATGCTTAAATGTGATGATAAAAAGTCTCAGTAACACAACAGCTTGATACAGGTGCTACGCCATTAAATATAGCGTTTAGAATAAAAGGTCTATATATGTATATACAATTAGCCTAATAAAACAACGCTTGTCAATATAAACTCGGATATTTAGTTAAAAAATTGTTAGCTAAAGCTTATCTCTCAACGTTATATCCGCCACATCCCAAAATAGGTTACACTAAAGAAAATAAGATTGACGAAAAAAGACAGTTTATAAAAAATGAAAAATAAATTTGGATTACAAGAAGATGATATTCTTCTGTTTAAAGAGGCTATTCGCGGAACCAAAAAAATTCAGCAAGATCAAATGCTGCACCCACCTATTCGCGCTAAAGTGACACAACCTTCTGTAAAAAAAGTACAACAAGAACAAGTTGATGCTTCATTTTACTTTTCAGATGAGTTCCAACCCCAGTTGGAAGATGAAGGTCCTACACGCTATTTAAAACCGGGGTCAAACCCGTATGAGCTAAAAAAGTTGCGTAGAGGAGACTATGTTCCTGAACTATTCCTCGATTTACATGGCCTAACTCAAATGGAAGCTAAACAAGAAATTGGCGCACTAATCGCAGCATGTAAACGCGAAAATGTCTTCTGCGCCTGTATTATGCATGGTCATGGTAAACATATTTTAAAGCAGCAAACCCCACTTTGGTTAGCACAACATCCTGATATTATCGCTTTCCATCAAGCACCTAAAGAATGGGGAGGTAATGCATCTTTGCTACTACTTATTGAAACTCAAGAGCATACTAGACGCTAGCAAGCGACTGTTTAGTCAGTTGAAAAAAAACTTACGTTTAAAAAATTCAAGGCCCCTTAAGGGGCAAATCGATAACATAAATCCGTGATTACTGATTCACAGAAAGCTGTGCTGGACTTAACATCCACTCAAGGTGAGCGTTATGACGTTTCACATCCAACTCAATACATGCAATTGAGGAGGTGATAAACATAGGTGGAGCCTCATGGGGGCATAATTCCGACACCAAATACCCCACCAGCGGTAAATGTGAAACCACCAGCACTGCATTAGCGCCCATTATTGCCAAATCACGAATATGATCAGCCACAAATGCCGCATTACCACCGGGGGTCAACATATCCATGACTGTCGCTTGATGAGGTAAGCTAAGATGTTCTCGCACAACCTGCAATGTTTGTTCAGCACGGACATAAGGGCTAACAAGGATATTATCAATGGCAGGGTTACGTTTATTCAACCATTGAGCCATCAAGGCCGAATCATCTTTTCCCTTCTGGGTTAATACTCTAGCCGCATCACTCGCAGCCTGTAACGCTGCATCACCATGACGCATAATATAAACTTGCATAATCCACCATCTGAGTAGCCTAACGACAAGCATTGGCTAATCTTTTTGTTAATATAATTTGTTGTAAAAGTCACCATCAGTGGGGCGAAGAGTGATTCTGCATCAAACTTCTAGCAAATAAAATGACCTGAGTAGTTTTTTGTCACTGATTTTGTCTGAAAAACACATAAAATTTGGCACACTCTCTTAATCAAGGTATGTCAGGTATTTCATAAACAAATACTATTTTCCAACCGTTTACCTTAACAATAATCGTTCTACTCAACAAATAAAAAGCCTGATAATTGCCAACTGGAGCAAATATATCAGGCCTTGTATTCTGAGTTGTTAATCCGTGCTTTATCTAGTGAGCTAATGATTCTCAATCATCACTTACTGAAAAAATGTCTTATTTTCTTCTGCCATTTTGCATAAAAGCTCACACGGACGGAATTTATCACCATAACGTTCAGCTAGATTATTCATCGTATCCACTGTTTTTTGGATCCCAAGACTATCCATATAACGGAACGGCCCACCAAAGAAAGGAGGGAAACCAATACCAAAGACCGCACCGATATCACCATCACGTGCATTTTGAATAATCTTCTCATCTAAACAGCGAACAGCTTCATTGAGCATAAGCATCACACAGCGTTCAGCAATATCAATTTTACTTAAATGGTTTTTTGGATGCACATTGATTAATGAATAGATGCTCTTATCTACCTGACGTTTTTTAGATTTTTTCCAAAAGCGCAGCTTAGAGGATGGTTGATGTCCATATAAATAAAAACCTTTCCCGTTTTTCTTACCTTTACGGTCATCTTTATTCACTTTGTCTAAAAGATCAGGCGCCTTGAACCTATCACCAAAGCGATTCACTAAAATAGGTAAGATTTTCGTTCCTACGTCAATACCGACTTCATCAAGTAAGTTGAATGGCCCGACAGGGAAACCAAAATCGACTAAAGCACTATCAATATGTTCAATTGATTCCCCAGCCATTAAACATTCGGCAGCTTCACATAAGTAAGGGGCTAAAATACGATTTACATAAAAACCTGCATCATCCCCAACCACGATTGCCGTTTTACCTTGGCGTTTGGCAAACGCCACGACGGTTGCGATCGTTTCATCATCTGTTTTTTGATGGGGGATCACTTCGACTAAAGGCATTTTATCGACAGGACTAAAGTAATGCAGACCAATCACTTTTTCTGGATGAGCGGCAGGTTCAGCAATTTGATGAATAGGTAACGATGATGTATTTGATGCAAAAATGGCTTTTCCTTGAGTCACATTTTGTACTTCGGTCACCATTTTTCGTTTCAAAGCCAAATCTTCAAAAACAGCTTCAACAACGATATCTGCATGCTCAAAACCTTGATAAGTTAAGGTTCCTGATATTTTCGCCATCACAGCACTACGTTCACGCGCAAGCATTCGCCTTTTATTAACTCTTTGTGTTAATAAATCCCAGCTATACCCTAATGCGTGAGTTACCCCTTTATCATTAATATCTTTGATACGAACAGGAAGGTTACCTTTCATTGCTGTTACAAATGCAATGCCGCCCCCCATCAAACCGCCACCTAAGATACCAATTTGATTAAATTTTAGTGGCTTAGCTGAAGATCCCGTTTCATTTTTCAATGATGTTGTAGCAAAGAATAGACTACGTAAAGCGGCTGATTCTGGTGTCATGACTAGCTCGCCAAACGCTTTTGCTTCCGCTTCGTACCCTGCTTTAGCGCCTTTTTCAACACCCGTTTTGACCACTTGGATTATCTTTTCTGGTGCAGGATAATGCCCTTTGGTTTTGCGCATCACTGTTTGTTTGGCACTAGAAAAAACTTTATTACGTAATAAACTACTACTGAGTAGCCTTTGTTGCCACGGAAGTGGAGCACGTTGGACTTTGCCTTTTTTAGCCATCGCTATCGCTACATCTAACAAAATGGTGTCCGGTACGACATCATCAACCAGCCCCATTCTCTGTGCCTGTTTTGCGCGTAACTGCCTCCCTGTCAACATCATATCTAACGCATTGGGAATACCAATCAATTTAGGTAAACGTTGAGTGCCCCCAGACCCAGGTAGTAAACCAAGCTGTACCTCAGGCAAACCTAAACGGGTTTTCGTATCATTGGAACAGACCCTAACATGACACGCGAGCGCTAATTCTAGCCCCCCACCAAGACAAGCACCATGAATAGCAGCAACAATCGGCAATGGATAGTTCTCTAACTTATCAAAGAGTTTATGCCCTTCCCGCGATAACTCACTGGCTTCCTCTTTACTTTTACAATCCGCGATCATGCTAATATCCGCACCCGCGATAAAACTGTCTTTTTTACCTGAGGTGATGACTAGCCCTTTTAAGCCAGAAGTCGATTGTGCCTGCTGTAAAATGGCCAAAAATTGTTGTGCAAACTCCGCTTTTAGCGTGTTAACTTTTTCATTCGGCACATCAATGAAAATCACGCCAACCGTTTGAGCGTAAACCTCAAGGCGAAATGCATCTTGGATGCCCTCTGCTTGAACTTCGGTTTCCGAATGGTGTGTCATTATTCCACCTCCAAAATCATTGCGGCACCTAAACCGCCCGCAGCACATGCTGTGGTTAAACCAAACCCACCACCACGTCGACGTAATTCATGAAGAGTTTGCGTCACCATACGCGCCCCTGTTGCAGCAAAGGGATGCCCATAAGCAATAGATCCCCCCAACACATTAAACTTATCCATATCTACTTCGCCAATTTCTTTTGATAGCCCCAATTTTTCTTGGGCAAATTGGCGGCTCGAAAAGAGTTTAATATTGGCCAATGTTTGGGCGGCAAAGGCTTCATGCATATCAATTAACGTTAAGTCTTGTAGTGACAAACCTGCCCGTTTAAGGGCTATCGGTGTTGCATAGGATGGGCCTAATAACATGTCTTGCCAAACATCGATGGCTGAAAATGCAAAACTACGAATATAGCCTAACGGTGTATAGCCCAACGCTTTAGCACGAGATTCGGTCATCATTAACACAGCGGCAGCTCCGTCTGTTAATGGTGTACTATTCGCGGCGGTGACAGTACCGTGTTTACGGTCAAAGGCTGGTTTTAACTTAGCATAAGACGATAGGATAGAGTTGGTACGAATATTATTATCTTGTGTAAATGCTTGCTTGAATGGAGGCATATATGCCGTCATGACTTCTTGTTGCAACACACCACTTTCCCAAGCTTTAGTCGCAAGCAAATGTGAACGATGGGCAAGCTCATCTTGTTGTTCTCGGGTGATGTGATAGCTTTTTGCCATTTGTTCTGCGGTATCCCCCATGCGCAAACCAGTTGAATATTCAGCAACAGCTGGCGCAACGGGCAATAAATCCTTTAAACGCAATTTAGACATTAATGACAGTTTCTGACCAAAGGATTTGGCTTTGCTCAAAGATAAAAGTGTGGCTGCCAACTTTTTAGATACCCCAATAGGCAATACCGAAGATGAGTCTGCCCCTCCGGCGATCCCGATTGAGATATGCCCTGCCATCATGCTCTCAGCGATGTTCGCCATTGCTTGAAAGCTAGTAGCACACGCGCGTGAAACACTATAAGCATCTGTCGAAACGCTCATGCCTGTTCCTAATACGATCTCCCGTGCAATATTAGGTGCTTCAGGCATCTGTACAACTTGCCCAAATACAAGTTGTTCAATAAGTTGCTTTTCTATACCGGTTCGGGTTAGCAACTCTGCAACAACGGCTTTTCCCAGATCAACTGCTGCAATTCCTTGATATGCTGTCGCTTGCTTGGCAAAAGGTAAACGAAGGCCGCTAATGATTGCGATCCTTTCCTTTGCCGGATAATTGCTTTCACCATGGTGGGAAAGTTGGTTCATGGTAGCTCCTGCTAAAAAGTGATAAAAAGTTTGATGACCTATAAACCTTTCATGTGTACCACGGCAGTAACCTGTTAGACCCATATTTTAAATATGATGGCATATGTGAATAAGCTGTTCCTCTCCCTCTCTTTTAAGAGTTGATAGAGAAAGTGTCACTTTCTTCAACATCACGTTGATAATGTACTACCGCCCAAAGAGGTCTGACCTGTCACCATTGTTAACATAAAATTTACATTCGGAAAATAGCAACATTGAGAAAATGCGAGCTTGCACACAACTTGATGAAGATTAATGAAAGAAAAAAGAAAAGAAACCAAGCGCGGAAAAAGAGATATGTTTACAATAAAGATCCTTCACTATCGTTAAATTTTACCATAGTGAAGGAAATGAAAAGTTAATCATCCGTTTGATTAACGCAAACCTAATTGAAAAATGAGACTTTCTGCTTCACAGCTAAACGTAAAATTAGCCGATAACTCAAACCTACCGTCAACATGGTCAACAGTATGGTTGATAACACAAGGATCTGATTCAACCGACCTTGCTTTTTCAGTCAGTTGTTTCAACATGGATTCTGCCTCTTCTTGGCTTGCGAATACATGCTGATACGACGCAGTGCAATCTTTGTTATCCAAAACTGTACCTACATCTACACAGCAGCAAGCAGCAGTCTCTTCCGCGCTACAACGGTTAATCGCATCAGTCATTTTATTCTCCAAATCAACACACTGTTAAGTGGTTATCATACCGCTGAAAAAGAGGGAAAAACCAGTATGTCGCCAATAGAATCTCAGACTATCCGCTATAAGTTTGATCTAACCCCATAAATAATCATTAAAAGTAGAATCGCCCTCATCATATGTTGCCATTTTGTTAAATACGTCTCAATTTTGAAAACATTTTAGAGATAAACAAAAAACATACTTGCAACACATGAGGTGGTCAGACCTATACTCTAGTAACTGGTCTGATTTGTCATAGAGGCAAGCGACCCTACAATTCTGCGCTTCTTGCGATAGAAGTCGCCTACTATAAATAATAAACAAGAGGGTTTTGGTCATGAGCCAGAAAAACCTATTTACTCGATCAGCTTTAGCAATAGCAGTGGCAATGATTTCATCCAATGCGGGTGCCGCTGGTTTTTTGCTTAATGAATATTCCACATCTGCGCTCGGACGCGCATTTTCTGGTGCCGGCGCAATTGGCGATAACGCAAGTGAAGGTAGTCGTAACCCTGCTGCAATGATGTTATTCGATCGTCCAGCCATTTCAGTCGGTGCGGTTTATATCGACCCTAGTGTTGATATTAAAGGACGTGGGGCATCTCCTTTAGGAAGTAACTTGACTGCAAATGATATTGCACCAAGTGCACTAGTACCTAATGCTCACTTTATTTTTCCTATCAATGATAAGTGGGCTGTGGGCACATCCATGACCACCAACTTTGGCCTAGCAACTGACTTCAGTAAAAATTATGCTGCTGGCCCTATCGGCGGTAAAACTGACCTTAAAACCGCGAATTTAAATTTAAGTGGGGCATATCGCTTAAATGAGAATTTTAGCTTTGGCTTAGGTGTCAATGCCGTTTATGCCGATGCTGAAATCACCCGCCATGCAGGTGATTTAGGGAAATTAACACCACAACTTGGATTACCACCTATTCCAGCTAGTACCACAATGGCAAAACTCACAGGCGATGATTGGGGTTACGGTTGGAACGCGGGTATCCTCTATGAACTCAATCCGGACAACCGCTTTAGTTTGACTTACCGCTCTAAAGTGACGGTTAAATTTAAAGACGGTAAATACTCAAATGACCTACCAGCCAATTTACCAAGTAACCTGCCATTAGTCGGTACTGGTGGTGAAAAAATCAAAGGTAAACTTGACCTAAACCTGCCTGATATTTGGGAATTCTCAGGTTACCATAAAGTTGCCCCTCAATGGGCACTACACTACAGCGTAGCCTATACTGGCTGGAGCGAATTCAAAGATTTAACAGCATATCGCAGTAGTGATGGGAAAGAATTATTCCACAAGGCTGAAAACTTTAAAGATGCTTGGCGTTTTGCTGTCGGTACCACTTATTACTATGATGATAACTGGACATTCCGTACTGGTATTGCCTATGACGAAAGTCCTGTTCCAACCAAATATCGTTCAATTTCTATCCCAGACCAAGATCGCTACTGGTTAAGTGCGGGGACAACCTATGCATTTAACGAGAATGCTTCTGTAGACCTTGGTATTTCTTATATGTATGGTAAGAAAGTGAATATTTCAGAAAAACTAAGTGAGAGTGATAAAATTCCACTTCCAGCATATCAATTTAAATCTGAAGGATCGGCGTGGCTATACGGTGTGAACTTTAACTATACCTTCTAATCTGCCATTTCAAATATATAACAGGGGGAGTTATTCCCCTGTTATATTTTCTGATACAACAAGATAATCTAAACAACTCAATTGTATTATCAGTAAAAAATTCATCATTGAAGTTTATACAATCTTCCGTAATTTCTTCTACCTATTTCAAAAATTTCTTCACTGTCATTAAACAAAAAGCGCACAAATAAAATAACCTTTTTCGCACTAAAAACACCGTCTTTTCCGAACGATTTAACTAGCATTTGCTTTTCTTGATTAAAAATAAACATGGCATTCTGATTTAAATAGCAAAATACACTACTACGTTCTAGCTAAAAATGGGGATTAACGCCCTTCTAGCCTGAGTTACGCTTGACTTTTACCCAGCTGAATCTATAAATTAAGTTGTAGCTGATTAGTGAAATTCTTATCATTGGCACTATATTCAGCTTACCACTGTAAAACTATTTCAGTTTCTTTTGTATCAATCATTTCGTTGTAAATAGTTTTGCACTTCTTTTTCATAACATCACACACCCTGCATGTTCTTGTCACTATGCTGAGTACAATATAGTTATTGTTTAATTCGGTGTGGTATCACTGACATATAGGCAAAATAAATTAACGTTTAAGCGCTATAAAAAGCTAACCGTTAATGACTAAAGAGGCAAATATGACAACATAGGAGATATTGTATGGGAACATTATTTACGGTTGGCTTTATCGGTGTTTTAGGTGTTATTGCACTTATTGACGCTATCACTTCTCGAGGAAAACGAGGCAATGAATAATACTCTTATCACTCTCTAATGCTTAGTCGCAAAAGAGAGTGATAGCTTCAACTCAGACTTAATCCTTGTTTTAATCAATAGAATCTAATTCGCCTTCAATTGCAGCCGCATTAGGATTTTCTGTAGCTTTCAATTCCCCGCCACTAGACAAGAAATCATTACGCTGGAAATAAGCCTCGCGCATTAGCAAATACGGATCTGATGAATTTTTCAACAACCCGTCGGAATCAAGTAACTGTGACCGCGTTTCAATCCCTTCTAAGGCCCATTTACCTGCTGACATCCAAAATGTTAAATAGCTCAGCATCGGATACAGGTCATCAACTAGATTTCCCCCCTCTTCTCGCGGTGTGAAGCTGCCATACCCTGGCAATACCACATAAGGACCATAACCCACATCATAGTAGCCCAATGTATTACCAAAACGTTTAGGCTCTTCCTTAGCGAGCTGAGGGTTAGCCATTGAAGCAACATCAATAAGCCCACCAACACCAAATACGGTGTTAAGAAAGAAACGGTTAAAGTGTTTGAAACCTTGAGTGACTTCACCTCGTAGGAAGCTATTTAGCATGCTAGCAGGTTCTTCAAGGTTAACAAAAAAATTGGTTAAACCGTTACGCGCCGGCATAGGTACATAGTCACGCCAAGCAACAGCCACAGGCCTCAATACATAAGGATCTAACACATTGTAGTTAAAATTGAACATTGCTCGGTTAAAACCTTCGAGCGGATCTGAACGCTCCTGAGTTTCAGGATTAATTGAGCTCGAGCACCCAGCAAGCAAGACTCCCGCAAGAAGCATGCCACTCATGCGAAACTTCATAATACTCTCCATTCCCTGTACCACAGTCATGGCACTTTTCTTCGAATTATAAACCAATGTGTTTATATTAAAACCAAATAGATATAATTGTTAACCAATTTGAGTGCTCAAAATGACCAAGCAGCAATAATGTTAATTATACCCTATTTAAGTGAGCTTTTTTTATAAGAAAAGTGATCAAATGCACGATTGGTTAAGTCTGAGACCGTATCGTAGACAATAAATGGGTAACTTACGGTTATTTTGACTAATTATTTTATTGCTCCTGAGCTACAGCCCTGTTGAGTCAGATTGTTTATTTTTCATTCTATTCACCAGACCAATATAAGCCCTGTTTTCTTTCTAAACGCATTTTTTACATCACCTAATGGATAGCGACATTAGGAATATGCCGCTAAATTGGCTACTTTTATATCTTAGACATCACATTGAACAAAAGTTAACCTAACGTCTTTTTTTTGCGCTTTTACAAAAGAAATTCAACGTAACAACTTGATTCAATTAGAAGTCAGAAGTAGAATGCCGGACGTTAACATTATAATACTTTCTTTGAGTCCCCTTAGTTAAATGGATATAACGAGCCCCTCCTAAGGGCTAGTTGTAGGTTCGATTCCTGCAGGGGACGCCATCACGACTTCTAAAGACCTCTCAAGACTTCCAATTTTTCAAACAAAAACAACAAATTAATTATTTTGACTTCCAAGAAGGTCTAGTAACTTCTAGTGGAATCTAAGTGCTAATGTGTATAGTATTGTGTATAGGTCTAGGTTCGATAAAAAAACTATACACATTATGCTGCTCACTGATATCCAAATTCGTAAAGCTAAGCCTAAAGATAAGGTTTACACCCTAAATGATGGCAATGGCTTATCCCTTCTCATTGACCCCAATGGTTCCAAGGGGTGGCAATTTCGTTATCGCTTTGCGGGTAAGCCTAAAATGATTTCATTTGGCGTGTATGGGCAAATTTCTTTAGCCGATGCCAGAAGAAAAAGAGATGAAGCAAAAAACAGCTTTCAGATGGTATAGACCCAAGTGATGCGCGCAAATCGGAAAAGATCACACAAAAATACGCTGCTGAAAATACGTTTAAAGCGGTTGCAATGGAATGGCATGCATCAAAATGCTCTACATGGTCAAAAGGCTATGCGAGCGAAATATTGCGTTGTTTTGAAAATGATGTTTTCCCTTTCATTGGTAGTCGGCCTATTGACCAATTAGCGCCATTAGAATTACTTGCCGTATTGCAGAAGATAGAAAAACGTGGAGCATTAGAGCAAGCAAGTAAAATTCGCCGTCGTTGTGGTGAAGTGTTTAGGTATGCAGTTATTACAGGCCGAGCAAAATATAACCCTGCCCCAGATTTGTCTGGTGCAATGAATAAGCCTGAAACCAAACATTTCCCATTCTTGCAAGAAAGTGAAATTCCTGATTTTGTAAAAGCGCTTAATAACTACCAAGGCAGTAAAATCACGAAATATGCCACCCAGCTATTAATGCTAACAGGTGTTAGAACTGTTGAGTTAAGATTCGCGGAATGGTCAGAATTTGATTTTGAAAATGCACTTTGGGAAATACCTAAAGAACGAATGAAAAAGCGTCGCCCTCACTTAGTCCCTCTCTCACCACAGGTATTAGAGATCCTTGATAAGCTAAAAGTCATTTCGGGTCACTATTCACTACTTTTTCCGGGTCGCAATGATGTGAGAAAACCTATTAGCGAAGCTAGCATAAATAAGGTTATCGCTAAGGTTGGCTATAAAGGCAGACTCACAGGTCATGGCTTTAGGCACATGATGAGCACATTATTACATGAGAAAGGCTTTGATAGTGCATGGATTGAGTTGCAGCTTGCTCATGTTGATAAAAATTCCATCCGTGGAATTTATAATCATGCTTTGTATTTAGAAGGAAGAAGGTCTATGCTTATTTTTTATAATAAACTATTTCAAGTATAATCCCTCTTAATCTTTGATAATTCATCCAATTTAACACTTGAAAAAGCTGAATTAATATTATCGATAAATGAAAAAATCTCAGTTTCAACAATAATAAAATTATTCTTTGGTCCATTACTTAATATAATTCCGACCTCACTCAACTTTTCTATCATAGCTCTTTGATGCCTTTTATATTCGTAATTTCCCGTTTCTGTAGTTATTGAAGAATTAGCATCCTCAATAATTCCTTTAATACTAGATATAAATTTCTGATAAGTATCAGAAAGCTCTAGATTCCCATCCCTTGAGTTAGGAAACATCAAATTGTAAAAGCAAAAAACATTTATTTTACCCGCATTCAACATATCTCTCTTGTCAATTTCAGAATTAATATAATCCCTAAACATTTCGAAGTGAGAAATATGATTAGTTATTGCATTATTTTTAATATTCAAATTATATGTTTTTAATGCAACGATAATTCCACTAACAGTAACAATAGAAGTTATAGCCCAGACAGCAGAAGTAATTATAGATGTAGAGCCCTGTATCTTTTTATAAAAAAAATCTATTCCATTGCTTGATAAATTCCATTTCTCTTTATACAAACCTTCTAGGTATATAGTATAACCAACTGATATAAAAAAGAATAAAATCGAAAATCCTGCTATTATCGAAATTATTACAACTGTTGTCTTCATGCTGTTATTTTTTTTATCTTTCATCTGGTTTTATTCCATTCAATTTATTTCGAATGTAAATAACTAGCTTATTAAAGGCTGGACTTCTATTTAATATAGCTGTTCTATGGTATGTTAAATCATACTTTCTTATATACCAAGATTTATTTTTATTTCCTTTTGAATAAGAGGACTCTAGGCTTTTTAAAGCAGCTTTTGTTTTTAATACATCTCGCCATGAAGGCAAAGGAATTATCTTTTTTATAGACTCTAAAAATATAGGATATTTATTATGTCCTAATCTACCCAACCTATTTATTCGGCCTAAACAACGATTATATTCTTTTCTATATGCAGCTGATGTTCGAGAGTTACTTTTTTTAGCTAGCATATTTAAATTATGTAATGAAGCCCTAATTCGTTTTACTTCATCCGAAGAAACCCTAGGAGAAATAAAATCAACTCTCAAACCATGAACGGTTAGAGGTTCCATTGAAACCTTAGTAACTTTACTTTTACTCTTATTTATTGGTAGATCTTTACTCGCAAGCATATTATCTATATGCATCTGTATGTGAGAAAAATCAAAATTAGACAATTTTGATGAGACTGTTATGTCATCAACTAGCCTTGTATAAACTAGACCATTTCTTCTTGTACGGGTAACAATTTCGTGTTCTTGGTCAAATAGGCATAAAGTTGCAATATAGCTTGATGTTAGAGCGCCTTGGACAATAAAATCGTCTTTACAACATAAATTAGTAATAAGCTCTAGTGCATCATTATGAATATTTAGAACATTCTCAAATATTTGTTTTACCAAGTCACGATGAATATGATCAAAAAAATCCTTGATATCTACCTTTAATATAGACTTAGCGCCACAATGTAGTTCTGCACAAGCTACATAATCTCGTCTTATTGAGTCATCATTATCATTTTCATTCGGAACAGAGCCAAATAGGTAATCGGGCCAGATGATTAGTTCACGAAAAATTCTCTTATTAATCCTACTTTGAATTTTTCTTAAATCAGCACTCAACGAATAAACTATACGCTTTGACCCATCAATTTTGGCTAATGTAATTTGTTTATACTTTTTATCAGAAGGTAAAGAGTCAACTCTTAGAAGCTCAACTTTATCTATTGATAATGTTGCAGATAAGACATCTAAGTTTAAGATAGGCTTTTTTGATTTACTTATTGGCTTATTACTTGTCATTTTAATTTATACTTAGAATGCAAAGTCACATGTGGTCAACCCATAATCAAGGGTGCGAAAGAATGGCGAAATTTTCACCAACTACTGTTAGCAACAGCCGCCATTCAATACGACCACATGCAATATGCCGTTGGCTACGGTATGTGTTCGCCGTTGCCAGCGATGGTCGAGCCCACGGAACATGCCTTATGCTAATAAGGCGCTCCAAATCCTGATCTGATTTAAAGCATAAGCTAACAGCATTATCAATTGTTGGTTGCAATTAATCAGCGGAACGCTGACGCAAACAAACTATAACAAAAAATATTATTAGTTCAAGCTTAAGCAAAACATAACTAACGTAAAATTCACTACACCGCACCCGCCTGCACAATTTAGAACATAAAATTATTTCAGTTTTAAAATTCTACAAAACATATCGCCAAGACTTACCAATACTAGGGAGTCGCCAAAAATCTCAAACTGAAATCTGTGAAAAAATTTTCAATAAATTTCAGTTTTCAAGTGAAGCACACCTAGCGAATTGATTTATAATCAATTGAATATAAATAACTTTTCTATTTTACGTGAGATTTTAACTTAAAAGTATGAGCCGCATAAAAACTGAAAAACCAGCATCTATGCGGGTTGAGAGGAAATAGAAAACTGAAATATGAACGAATTACTTTTTTATTTTAGTGTTTGTTTTTTGAACTAATGAATCTTTATTCAACCACGTATCAATCAAACGGTGGGCTTCTTTTTCTGTATATCCCCTTAGCTCTATGACTTTTTTATTGTCACTCACTTCTATTCGAATATTACGTTTTTCATTAAACATATTTAATTACTCTTAGTAATAATCGCTACTTGGTTATATGTCAAAATTACCTTTATACCATTCGCCTTAATTTACTTTTTGCTATGCTCTATTTTCGATAACATCAAAACATAGTTGCTTTGGCTGATCTTCGGGCTTCTTATGATAAATAGAATGTGAAAACGTCAGCGTTAGCCTATAAGTGTGTCCACATTCAAAATCAGAGCACGAACAATAAATATAATGAACATTATCCCTACCCTGCCTATCAATTTTCTGAATTTTGGCTTCCTGACCACACTCAGGGCAGTATATTTTCATTACTCGCATTGCTAATCCCCCTTGCTTTATATGCCTTCCAGAATAAAGCTTATTAAATACATCCATTTCCAATTTCACTGGTAACAGTGGTAACACTGGTTACATCATTGATTTTAAATAATTTAACTTGTTACCTTTTCTGTAAAATTACGTGTAACGCAAGGTAACACCCTATTTTCGTTACCTCTTGTTACCACTCACATTAATTTACTGGTAACAGCTATAAGCCTTGATAGCCCTAGCTGTTACCTTTGTTACCACTGTTACACTTTAAATATAAGATGGTTAGTTTCATTACTATCATTCGGCAGAGCCCAGCACGTCACTATTGAACAAATAAACACGTTTAAGCCCTATTTCTGGTAGGCGAATGCTATTTTGTGACCTACCGTCCTTGCCTGCTTCTAACCAACCTTTATCAATACATAAACGCGCCACCTTCCTTGAATCATAACCTTTACATATTTCTTTCCATGCAGAAGATAGAACATAAAACTGCACTGTAGGTTCTTGGTTGCCAGTGCCTTTTTCTACACGACGAAAGCACATCATATTGAGCGGTCGGCTATTCTCATCATACCAATCTGCAAAACGGCTAAATTGATTACGTGAGATAAAATCAGTCACTTGCTCTAAGGCGGTGATATCTTCCTGATTTGCTGTATGCCCACGCTCCTTCATCCAAGCCGCTAGGCACTTTTCAGCCGCAATATAGGCTTCGCCCTCCTGCCAGCCTGTGATCCCTGCAATTGTGGCAATCTCCCCCGCCATCGCGACAAGGGCAAAACGGGTGATAGCCCGCCCAACTTGATTACCTGCATTTTCGGGCATCATTTTAGCAGTATACTCTTTTAATAACGTTTTTGCTGTACCTGAGATGAACGTGAGGTCATTTGTAAGATATTTTAGCCAGTCACGGAACGGGGTACCGTGGTATTTAGTGACTGCATGCTCTAGGTATTCCGCTAAGGCTTTACCATTGGCAAATTGATGTAAATCCTCAAATACACCGTATTTACCTGAATCACTTGGGATTTGTATCATACGAACTTCAACTCCTGCATAGGTGCGTTCGCCTGCATTAGCGGCATGTTCAACTAAAGACAGCTCGCCCGTTGATAAAAATAATAAGTTCCATCGATTCGTTTCCCTGACGCTGCCATCAGTTTTTGCACGAGCTTTACCTTGGCCATTTGCCAGCATGTAAGCAATGTTGCCCGCTTCGCGTCCGTCCACTTCACGGATTTCATCCAGCATTAACGTAGCGTCATTACGACGGCAAGCCGTTCCCTCAAGCGCGTTACCTGTAGCCCGCCATGTGTACCAGTAATCGGTACCACCACAAACAGAAGCGGCCACTTTCATGGTGGTCGTCTTACCGTCTGTTGATTCGCCTTTTAAATGGTAGCCACCGCCACCCACACCGACTAACTTTAATAATGATGATGCAAAGGCAAGGCTTACAGAAAATGCCAGCCTAGCGTTTCCAACGCAATATTTACCAATATGCTCCCGCCATTCGTCGCTAGTGCCTGCTACCCTAAAATCTTTGCCTTGCACACTGGAAGTTTGCAAAATAACAGAATCTGCTCCTGAACCAACCACTTCATCCTGCAACACATACACGTTGCCATGCCAGCCCGTTTTATTTACGCAAGTGACTTTTCTCTCTGGTCGGCACAATGAAATATATTCCATTAAATGAGCGCGAGCCTGCCCCGAAATGTTGATATATGAAAGCCCGTTCACCAAAAGTACACGACGTAATTCTTCACCGCTGCCGCTTAACATTTCCATTGGCATTGCCCATTTACGGCAATTTGCGTAGGTATCATCCCATTCCAATAAACGGCCGTAATTACTGCCGTCTGCATCGCATGTGATCGCGGTAACTTTTATCGGACTGCTGATTTTGATATTTCTGACCTCGGTGTCACCATCCGATTTATTCACCAGTTTGTCATACCACAAATATTCTTGAGTCAGCCTAAAGCCTTGGGGCAAATAGGCTTTATCCTTACCGCAGTATGTCATTTCCTCAAAGAATGCTTCTTTGACTTTGACCGTGCTGTTTTCTTGTCGGTAATCATCCCAATCCGCTTTGTAATGGGTTGGCGGTAAGGTGATCCAACCATCAACTACTTTGGCGGCTTTCTCCGCCCACACCTTACCCGTATTCTCTTTACCGTCTATAAAATCATTATCACCCGCAATAATGATTTTTACCGATGGATAACGTTCCCGTAGCTGCTGAGCGACTTTCACAAGATTAGTGGCCGCAACAGCGGCCACAATAAAGGTATCAATTGCCTTCGATAGGCTTAACCCCGTAGCAAAGCCTTCAGTAATCACAATTTGCTCAAGCGTGTCTTGTGCTTTCCCCGACACAACAATAAATGAACCTGAAAGCCCTGAGCCAGATAACAATGCCTTATCACCTTCTGGGCTGATAAGTTGCCCACCTTTGACCTGTAATTGATTGTCGACCAATGGCAATAAAATTGAGCCAATTGAGAACGTTAATTCACCTTGTTTATAGGAATTCCGAGTAATTAAACATTGATGGTTAATTAAGCCCTTATTTGTTAAGTATTGGCTTTCCCCTAGGTATGACGACGCTTTCAGTTTTTCAAATAATTCGATGCCCCGAGTAGTATTCACCTTTTTTACTTTGGTTGGTGTGATCTTACTAAACTCTGGTAGAAACAATATTTTATTGATTTCAAAACAAGCGGTTTTCGTATCTTTTCCTGTCACTAGTTTGAGCAAATCCAACCCATCACCACTGCCACAGTGGTTACAAAACCATGTACCTTTTCCATTTTTATCATCAAAACGAAAACGGTCTTTACCACCACATTTCGGGCAAGCGCCATGTTTATGATAATCAGGAACGCAAACACCCAAACTCGTTAAAATATAGTGCCAACGCCCATTTGCAGAGCGCATAATATCCGTAACGGATGGCAATTGAGTGGAGGCAGTTAATGAATTAGAACTATTTAGTAAACTCATTGTTTTATGTCCTTATTCATTAAACTACTTTCGCTGATCACAAATTCAACCTGTTCTGCTAAACATTCCATCATTGCAGCCATTCCCTCACTTGAGACATGACGCTGGCCATTAATAGAACTAGCTATAAGTAATTCAGATAGAAAGCTCGTCATTTGCGCGGCTCTTAATAATTGTTTTTCGCCCGATGCAGAAATGACTGTATTGATATGATTTGTATTTTTCATGATTAGCATTCCCTTGTTTGACTTACAGGTAAACGACCTGCAAAAAGCAAGATGAAATCATGAGCAAGCAGCATTCGTGCATCATATTCAGTTGACGCAATAGCAGCCCGACGGCAAGGTTTTGCAGAGATATCAGCACGTTTAATGCTCAGGAATAAGAATTTAAATTGAGTTTGGGTAGGGGTTGCCATCATGTCGATGATCTCCAGTAACTTAGTTAAGGAGTCACCACCTGAAACGCCAATTTCGGGGGTGGTGACGTTGACAGGGTTGGCGTAACTGGAGTTACTGGAATCCAGCCAGCCCGAAGGCTGCCCCGCCAACGCCACCATAGAATCAGGGCGATACAAAACCGCATTTAATAGGTGCGCGTAGGCATAGACACAAAAAAAGACGCAAGGCGCGTCATGTGTCGCCAGTAACTGATTCAGGACGCCAATCCCGACGTTAGATTTTGCTAACGTGCGATCAATATAGCCCAACCGTTTAGACGGATGCAACCCTTTTATTTTCATAATTAACATGTCTTAAATTGGGAAGAATAGATATTTGAGGCTATGCCCAGAGCAATCTGGGCATAGGGTTTACCCCGCAGAGATAGCAGAAAACCAGTTATTTTTAGATTTGGTTAAACCACCTGATAGATTAAAATGCATTGGTGCACTAAATAAATACCTATAATTTTTATTAGCGAAATATAATTTGTTAATTCTTAAACGTAATCTATCCGTACCTATGCTTGCTGGGTTATCCGTCACCGCTAATCCACCAAGGTAAAAAATACTCGTTCCTTGAAAGTCCTCTTCTACCTCAATTGAGCAAAATAATTTCTGACCTTCTTCATTGTATTTAATCAGTTTCTTGGTTGGTTTTAATCGCAAAAATAGCTGCATTTTACCATTCATCATGTCGGCTTTTGCATCGATAACCTCACCTAAATTCTCAAGATTACGGTTATGTTCTTCCCAAATTAAAGCCGTGTAATACTTAGGATCATAGGTATCTGCCATTTTCTGTAACCATTCAGATTTAATAGTACGCTCATCGACTGTTTGCCCTTCTGTAGCAACACAAATCCAATTAGTTATTAATTGAGGGTCACTCATAATGAAAATACCCCTTCTTCAATTTGGATGGCATTTTCATCAATGGCAGCATAGAGATTTCCATCACCAAGGCCATAACCTTCATTTCTAATATAACTGTGCTCATAGACTTTTCTGTCATCCACAAACTCAGCACGAAAACGACGAGTTTTTTTCTGGGTATAAATATGCAAATTATCTAATATGGTAACCACTAAGCGACGACCAGGCATAAACGGTGGAATAATAGCGAAGCGCCCTGCAACCGTACTTAACGCCATTTGGCTTGCTTGAATATCTGCGGCGTTATCTGCCCCTCTAAATAATTTTTCACGGTATAAAGCAGCAAGTTCTGAGCCAGCCAATACGACTAGTCTAGGGTCTTCACGGAACTCTTCGGGTATTTTTTTGATAATAAGAAAGTTGGCCATGGCATCTAAGTTAGGGAAATCACCGTCTTTACCTAAAACAATTTGATCCGTTACAATTTGAGAGCCGTTATTAAATGATTTTGCTATGGTATGCCAACCACAGTTAACATCTTGCCCTCGTTTATATTTTTCTGGCTTTGTTGGAAACCCACAAAACTCGCCATTAAAGCCAACACGTATCATGTCTAACGATACTGTTTTAGAGAATAAATCAGACATCACTTTAGTAAAGTGCTCATCATCACCACTACGGCTATTTGCAATTATCGAAAGCTGTTCGTAGGTAAGAGCCGTACAGGTATCCGTTTCCTCTAACGTATAAGAAATAGCATCCGTGCTTAAACGCTTATGAAAACGCTCCTCAATTGAACGACCAGTATGAAGGCTACTATCACCAAGGTTAACTGTATCCCCATTGATTTCACTTACATCAGCTATTGTTAATTTATTTAAGAACCAATTTGAGTCTGATATTGCTACGCGCAATAAAGTTTCAGATGCATTAGTAATTGAAAATGTTTTACTATTTTTAGAAAAGTAATTTGCACCGCGTGTAAAATTGGCGTGAAAATCCCTTGCCACATTTGGTACTGTAGTAGCATACATAACGTATTCCTTTTATATTTATTACATTAAATCTAGTTTATTTTGAATTCTTTTTTGAATAGAAACCATTTTAGAAACATATTCATCTGCAGTTAATACTGTATTCATTGACTTATTATTAACATCATAATACTCTTTATAATAATTTAGTTGATTATCAGAGGTGTTTCTTCTCACATATTTATCAGTTGATAGATGACAATCACTAACAATTTTATTTATGTGCTTCTTTAAGTTCTCACACTCATCTAATATTAAATTACATTCATTTGAATAAACCCAATTCATATTAGATCTTAATGAATGCGTAGTTATTTTCTCATTCGGTATTGAAATTAAAAACTCCGATTTATAACCAGTTACGTTTTCTTTTAATAACTGTTCAACCACTGGCCTTAACAGTCCATATACCCCACTAATCTTACTTAACTTGTCTTGAGCATTACCTAAGCATCCTCTCGCTCTTTCAACTTTATCGTAGGAGTCTGATGCCCATGCATGAGCAGTTCTATAGTTACTTGGCTTTTTCAATCGCCCTTCACTTAGGTTTTCCAAGTAGGTTTCCGCATCCTTTAGTTGCTGAACCTGTACATCACAATCTGCTGTATATTTTTCTAATAGTTGATTACCTTTATCAATGAGTAGCTTCACTTCTTTTGCAGTTGGCATTGAATTATCAAAGCTAAACCCTATGATTTCACCTAATGTATTAATTTTATTTCTTAACATAAATAGATGGTTTATTTCTATAGCGCGAATAATAAACCCTGTATCTTTACTGTTAGCTTCAAATGGGATTGATTTATAATTTAAAACAAAACTTAATGACTCATCTTTATAGAAAGATATATTTTCGGTCATTATCTTCTCCTTGCATTATTGATTATCCATTCATTTATTTCAGACTCTAACCATGCAACAGAACGTGACTCTATTTTCATTTGCTTAGGAAAATCGTTCGATTTCATTTTTAAATAAATTGTGGAAGTTGGTAGACCTGTTAATAAAGTTACTTCTGGTAGCCTTAACAACCTACTTTCGGTGTTAAGTTCCCCCAAAGGTAATAAGCTCATAGTTATTCCCTTATAATTAAATTCTATTTTTGAATTTTATTAGATGTTACTAGATGTCGTTGGATGTCTTTATATATACACAAACATTGAGAATGGTAAAGAGAGGCGCTAAGGCGTGATTTTTAGAATTATTATTATTGTCTAATTTTTAAACGCTGCAAATAACAGTGAAAAATTATCAGTATTACTAGTCATTATCATTCATAACTAATCGTTCCCAATATCAAATTAGAAATTTAACAAACGGTTAAATAATCTTCATTTATTATAAATTATAACAATTTGTAATAATTTGTGATTTTACGCAGGAAATAAATAAGTCATTGAAATTTAATGCATTTAAATTTCAGGAAAATACTCAAAATAAACCACACATTATTTGTGTAATATTTACTCTAAAACAAATTCCTGAAATTGAGGTTCTATGGCAAAGAGTTTATGTATAACAATGTGTATAGGAAATAAAACAAGAGAATAATATTTATTTAAAATCAATATATTGAATTTACTAGTCGATTCCTGCAGGGGACGCCATGACCGAATAACCCCACCTTCCCATCCATTACCAAAAGTACTTTAAATACAGCTATTACCACAATCTCCCCATTACCCTACATAACCACCCATTACTTGCCTACAACAATTAAAAGTGGGCATATGTGCGGGCACCAATAAAATAATCAATACAGAGATGCCCACATGTTAACTATTAAACAAATAAAAACGGCAAAGCCTAAAGATAAATCATATCGACTTTCTGATAGTTTGTTTATCCACCAATTGATAATCACTGTGCATTTCGGTTTACTGGCATTGAGACTCAGTGAGCCACCGCCCGCTTGGCTGATGCTACCGCGTAAACTGCCCCACTATTGCTTTGAGTTGCGCTTGTCGATGGCTTATGAAGGTATTTTTGAATAAAAAGAGAAGTCAATAAAAGGATTAGATACAGCAATTAGCACCGACGACTAAAGAAGAAGGGGGAAAAACCAGAAAGTATACAGAGGGTTACGTCCCCAACCAAAGTAAACCTACCCCCAGCCCGCAACTGATATTTAGTGGTAAGTGGTTGAAAGATATGGGGGTCTGAGGTAGGAAACCACTATATCCTCACTCGCCAAGCTGGACAATTGATTATCCGGCTGAGTGAGAGCGAGTTAGATCGCTAAGGAAGCTCCCAGTGTGAAGCTGAGATTTTTTAATTTACTATTTTTTCAATATCAGCTCTTTCATATGTAGCAAGCTAATATCATTGGTATTAATTTTTAGCTCATTACTGATTTGAATTGCTATATCATATTCCTCTGGCGTTATAAGGATTTCGTATTCACTTATATAGTCACAAATAGTTTCAAACGCTAGACCTCTTTCATCATACTCTATGTAATTAATAGCATCTTGTAATAATTCTGTATCTAAACGTTCGAAAAACAGTGATCCAAAATTTTTAATTTGAGCATCTAACTTATTCATGATTTATAGTTCTCACTTAATTGGCTTATATGCTTTAGATACTGGATTTTAATCAGGAAATACAATTATTACTTTACCTGTCTCAGGTAAGTAAACAACTCGAATTCTAACACCATCTCGTTCTTCGTAAGCACCCCATCTAGCAGCCTTTCCTTTGCTAGTAGATGCTCCTCTGGCTCTGGTTTGAGCATACCATTGAGTCGTGGGTGATATTCTTATATCGCCAATTTCATGAATAATTTTTTCTGCTTGCCCGTTAGATGGAATGGCATAGATACGTTAGAGAGTTACAGGCATTTTCTGAGCGAGAAGATTCACAAGTGAAATAAAAAAGGCCACACAATGTGTTTGTACCCTTTACGTTAAATTAAAAGCATCCAACTTTTTGGGGCAAATCAAATGCGACCTATTCTATATTTTAAATACTCACAAACGTAAAATGACACTATATTTTGGCTTCTGCGATCGCATCTACAATCATTTTTTCATATAACTCGTGTTGGTTTGCGGGGAGTATCTGGCGATGCATTTCTCGGCGTTTATTACTATCAAAAAGCTTTTCTGCAATCCATCCCGTTAAATATAATGCCGATAAACAACCACCAGCAGTACCAATATTACCACGAATAACAAGAGGCTTATCTTCAACATCTGCCCCCATGCTTATCAATGCATTTTTTGCATCTGGGTGTGTCGTCGCTTGGGTATTATCCAATAGGCCAAGTTGATGCAAAATAAAGGAACCTGCACAAATAGAACCAATAATTTGTCGCTGACTATCAAGCTTAAAAGATCGCATAAAATCTTCATCTGCAAGGGCATTAGGAATACCTTGCTGGCCACTACTAAATAAAACAACATCAGCTTGATTTGCTAATGAGACATGTCCATCCGTGTCGACTTTTTGCCCAAGCGTCGAGGTGTGATAAGGCTTGGTTCCCAAAACACTGACATTCCAGTCCTCACGACAACGACCAAAAATATCCCGCATCAAAAAATAATCAATATCCGTAAACTCATCGAAAATAACAATCGCGACATTAAACATTCTGACCTCTTACTCAATAATTACCTATTTCCATAATAATATTTTATGTCGCAAAAAAAAGTAGATGCTAAACGTAGAGCATTTTTGGATACGCTGATATTCATTTCCTTTTTATGACGAATATTCAGAATAACCAAGCATGTGCTCTAGACTCGCATAACGCATCCTAATTCACACTGTACACTAATACATACGTTATGTGATTATACGGAAATACTGAAGAGTTGAGCTTGTAAGGAGCACTTAAAGGTTACTATTTGCAACATAGGAAATGACATTACTCCCCTTTCATACTATGCAGTTTCAATGAAATGTTTGTTGATTGCCAGTGAGCACTGGTTGATATCATTCACTTCAACCACTTTTTGAAGTAGTGATTGATTTGAATTAAAAAAGATATCTAGCTTGTTATCAAATTTCTTTGCAAAACGAAGTAATTCAATTGTGTTTAGCAACGTTTCCTTAGGTTTTTGTCTTGCGATTCTTGCTAATAGAAACCGCTTTATTATTCTGAACGCACATACCCTATATGGGGTCTTTAATCTGATAATCAAAGAACACTCTTCAAAGAATGGAGTCATTCGCCGGTCATAAGCCCCTTCAACTATCCAACCTCCTTGAGATTTTATGTCAGAAATCAGTGAATTCATCACTTCCTGAGTATTCTTAATGTATTCTCCGTTGCTTTTATCCCAGTACACATCATCATACGCATATGCGGGTGTATTAAATTTAATTGATAATTTTTTAGCTAATGTTGTTTTACCTGCACCGGAAATACCAATAATACAAACCTTCACTAAAACCTCACTAACTCATAGTAAATCACAAAACAACAAAGCCTATCTAAGGGCTCGTTATATCCATTTAACTAAAAAGATATAAATTACCTTACAACGTTCGGATGTTTCTTGCTGCTAACTGAATTGACATTTTGAATGGTGAATAAAATTAACCATAATTAATATCTTCTAGTCTAAATAACCTATATCTATTTTTCATGATTCATTAGCTAAGTAACATCAATACAACTCTTCTATCTCTATAAGAGATATCCTTTGTATCTGGTCGCTACTGTACAACCTCTTATTCTATTTCCTTAGATAAATGGAGAGTGACAAGTATCCATATTAAACCAACATAATCGATAAATCAAAAATGCTATTATCGCCAAATATAAAAGAAATACTTATAGTATCGGTACCCTCTATATCTAAAAAGAACACATTCTATTTCATGACAAAACTCATCAAATCCAGATGTGTTTCACATAAAGTATGAGCAATACCGTGTATTCACTCAAAATAGGATAATTCTTGAATTCACTATTTTACCCTATTAATGTCAATAAAATAACCATAAATTATCCTTTTATGAAGATAACCCTCCACATGATGATTTATTTATATTGAGTTTCACTTAATAATAATTTAGATTAAGTCACAAAATTTGTGATTGGTAAAATTGGGAATTTACACCTTTAACGAATAAACTGTTGAGTCATATTTAGCTTACTGTGTTTTATACTGAAAATTCATTACCACTATTATTTTCATCTAAATATACATCACTATGCGTTATATCTCATTAGTTTCAACCTAATTGTCTGCGTGTAAGTTACTTTTTACTCCTCAAGCGTGCTATAAATAAAACATAAATAGAGTGATCTTTATGGAAAATGTAACAAAAACCTTTTGGATATTGATATTGAAAAGGAAGATATGCGTAGTCAAGTCCATCATGTTAAATTTCATGGTGATAATACTGAGTATTTCTTTATATGGATAGTGAATGTTTTATTGACGATACTCACTCTAGGTATCTATTCAGCGTGGGCCACCGTCAGAACCCGACGCTACTTCTTAGGTAACACTGAGATTAATGGCTCACGCCTTGAATATCATGCCTCACCTGTAAGCATTCTAATATCTAGGATTATTATATTTTTCTGTTTTGCATTATATTTAGTCGTTAACTATATTTACCTACCAATAGCATATGTTATTCTGTTTTTGTTTTGCTTGATGCTACCTTACTTTATTATTCGCTCATGCCGTTTCCATGCCATTATGACAAGCTATAGAAATGTAAGATTTAATTTTCTCGGTAGCTATAAAAAAGGGTATTGGCACTTTTTCATTCTTCCACTCTTACTTTTATTAGTTGGCGCGGGTGTTTCTTTCTTGATAGGAAATATTATAAGTTTAATCATTATATTTAATTCATCGAATAGCTATGACCATTTAAATTATAGTAAATATTTAATCGGCACATACGTTACTTTATTTTTAATCGTTATCTCTATATATGTAGTTTCCGCAATAAGAACAAAACAATTGTATGAGTATTTTGCCAATAACTTTTACTTTGGAAAATCCGCATTTAAGCTACAAATGAATTATCGAGCAGTTGCTAAAATTTATAGTATCGCGTTTTTAATACTGCTCCCTTTCATCATCTTAAGCGGGTTTAGCATCATCTCTATAGCAGAGGCCATTGCAATATACAAAAACAGCGCCAGCGAATCGGAAATGCCTATTTTCATGTTTTTATTCATATATCTGTACTTTTACGTGGGGTTGTTACTCTCTTATAGTTACATTCACCTCATGATGAGACGTGAGTTTTTCAATAAATTAGAGTTCAGTAACGAGCTAAAATTTAGCTCATCCATAACCTATTTTTCTTATCTTATTCTACTGTTCTCTAATAGTCTTATTATTATATTTACGCTAGGGCTAGCGACACCGATTGCTCAAATTCGCTATGCACGATATTTCGCCATAAATACTAAAATTACAGGTGATATGTCTCTAGAGAATGAACTCGCTCATGATGAGACTGATGCCAATTCTTTTCATGATGAAACGCTTGATTCCTTCGACTTTGGATTATCGTTGTGAACATAGCGGGTGAATATACTTATAATAAAAAGGCACTGAAACACAGTGCCTTTATTGAGTTAGATAATGATAAGCATCAAATCATCCTTCATGTAAACGATGAAGTTAAAACATATTCATATCAAGATATTCGTTTATCAGAGCCGCTAGGATCACTACCAGACTCTATCTATTTTTCTGATGGTGGATGCTTTATCTGTGAAAAAGAGCAAAAGTTACGTAACAAGCTTGTTTTGAAAAAAAGCAAGCTCCATTTTGGTGTTATTCACTTTTTAGAACGCTATAAAATGGCTAGCCTTTATTTACTCGCCTGTATTATTCCTATGGTATATCTCTTTTTCCAATTCTTTCTGCCATCAATGGCATCGGTTATTGCTAAAGAGACGCCTGTTCAAATTCAAAAGGACCTTGGTCAAGAAACACTTGTCCTGTTAGATAAAAGTGTACTTGAACCAAGTAAATTGCCATTAAAAAAGCAGCGAGAACTTAAAGCCCTATTTGACAGAATTACGCCTAAAGAATTTAATCACTATCAGTTAAAGCCACAGCTTATTTTTAGAGACTATCCGAAACAAGCCAACGCCTTAACATTAACTGACGGTACAATTATTATTACTGATGAGCTAGTTAACTTAATTGAAAATGAAAATGAACTCGTTTCCGTTTTATTGCATGAAATGGGGCACCATTATCATCATCACATAATGAACTCTTTAGTGAATTCGTCATCGTTAAAATTTTTCAGCATGTGGATACTGCGTAAATCATCGGGAATTGAAGAGATATTGTTAAATTCAGGTAATCAATTAATGGCATTGAACTACTCTCGAGATATGGAATTAGAAGCTGACCAATTTGCCATTGAGCATATGTTAAAACAAGAACGGCCATTAGAGATGATGGAGTCAATATTTATAAAGTTGGCTAACATATCACCTGAAATGAATAGTAAGTTATTAAGTACCCATCCTCTATGGAAAGAGCGCTTAAATATGATAAATGCGTCTAAAACCAATAATGAGAGTGAAAAACACTAATAACCTCCCTTGATTAATCACTAAATAGAGAATTCCCACTAAGATAGGGATTCTCTATTGCCCTATTGGCAAAGAAACCAGCAGATACCTGATGATTAATGGAAGATTTATACATTCGCTAGAGACAGTATTTATGAAAATACTATGCCTCGTTTTATGACTCTGTGACCACACGAGTACTCTCTGTTTTCTGTGAAATTAAGTTTTCTTCTCTATCAAAAAGTAAATTTATGTTATATCTATGAGCTTTAAATCTTATTTATCCTCATAATTATGCTATTAGTCTCCATCATATATCATCGTTAGCACAAGATGCTATTATGCAAGATTAGATGAAATACGTATCCGTGCCATTTAATCAAAACAAAAATCGTTGGTTAAATGGAATCTTGACTTACTCCCCGATACTCGGCTTTAAATCAAAATACGAGTGAAGATTGATTTGCATTTAGTAGCCTCGCCGACTTGTCATGATTGAATAAGCTGCCGCCTACAGTGCCAATCATCGTTGCCCTATTGTGTAGGCTTTTAGCTGCTGTATGGATAGTATGAGTTCTTTACAACATGATCATCCATAAAGCGATGTTTTATGTTTAAGACCCTAACGCGACTTAAACTGGCTAAAGCCATAATAAAAATACTGCGGTGCGACCTATTCTATATTTTAAATACTCACAATTACATTTAGACACTTTTTAAATATCAATAAGTCATTGATAGTTAATTAAATAGTCATGATTATGGCCAATGATATGAAATTACTTTTATAGAACATTTTTATATTTAATTGATTTTTCCTTAATTGTATAACATGATGTAATTAAATAATATTTCTCTCATTGGACTATGAAAATGTCTTTTTTAGAATCATCATTTAAATACATTACAGACAGTAAGAATATAAAATTAATAGTGATTGTAGCAATTTTAAGTTGCGTAGGGTCATACTTTGCTATCGATGAACTGATTATTAAAGAGAAAGTTTCCCGTATCGAAGAGTTAAATAAAGATAAAAATCATTTGGCTAGTCAATTAAAAGACATTCAAAATCGCTTAGAAAAACAAATCGATAGCGAAGACTCTAGGTTAGAAAAAAACGTAGCTAATGTTAAAGCTTTATATAATGAAGTCATTACAGATTTAAACCGAAAGAATAATCAATTAATGCAAGAGAGGGATACTCTTATTTCACAGTTAGCACAAAATGCACATACTACGCAATTAGAAATCAATAAAAGAAATAATGAAAACATTCTTGCGCTCAGACAGACACTAAATTCCGTTGAAAAAAATATCCATACCCTTTATCTGACTCATTCTAGATTAAGCTCAGAATATGGATATTCACAGAAAGAGTGCGAAAAAAGAGGGAGTGATTTTTACGGTAATATTTGTGAGCAATCATCTAAGTATAAAGCTGAATTAGACTCACTGGGAGAACAAATTAAATCTCAAGAGCAACGTCGAAAGTTTATTCAAGAAGAAATATTATCTATTCAACGAGGGGCAATAAATTAGTCAATAACGATAATATATCATATTAAAAATTATTATAGCTTTATTTCCAGATGAAATATAACCTATCAGGGAATAAAGTTTATTTTAATTTAACTGATAATAAATAATTTTAGTTATCAAAATATGACTTACCGGCTACTGGGTAGAGAATGTCTGATAATGCAGGTGTCATCTACTTGCCTATTATCATTGGATGAAATATCGAGTTATAACCAGTTGTTCGTTGTTGATACACGATCGATGTGACACGTTCGTCATAGATACCATTCATTAAAGCGATACGATTTTCTTTGCTTACAGATTATCCTAATAGCGCCTTTGCCTTATTTCAAGTTGAGTTTTCTTCACTATCAAAAAATCAGATTTACGCTATAGTCATGATCTTTCGGTGTTATTTAATCTTTTGATTATGATTTAAACACGTCCATATCAGCTATATCAATATCAGATACTATTAGGCAAAATCGATGAAATACGCTTCAGTGCCATTTAATCAAAATAAAAATGGTTGGTTAAAAGAAGGTTTAGTGATCAATACCTACCCTACTCTAAATAACGATACTGATGCAGATTGGGTCGTTGTTGGTTCAGGCTATGCAGGTCTCTCTTTTGCTAGAAGGCTCGCGCAAAATAACCCGAGCCTAAATATTATTCTGATTGATTCAGCAACCGCGGTTGACAGCTCATCGGCAAGGAACTCCGGATTTATTATTGGATTGCCTCATAATATTGGTAGCTCGACTGCTGAATTAAAAAAGGCACAATTTTATCGTTCATTACTTGAAGAAGGTATAAATCAACTCACGGCATTAATAGCGCAATTTAATATCGAGTGTGATTGGGAAAATGTAGGCAAATATCACTGCCAAGTCGATACCAAAAACCAACGTGTGTTGCAGGAATATGTTGAGAACCTTAATCTTATGCATGAGTCTTATCAACTCTTAGATAAAGACGCTCTGTATCAAAAGCTCGGTACGCATTTTTACAATAAAGGCATTTATACGCCTAATTCAATTTTGGTCAATCCTGCCAGCCTCGTGGTCGGCCTAGCAAATAGCCTTCCGGAAAATATCACCGTTTATAATAATACCCCTGTCATGGCGGTTCACACAGCGAAAGTACATACGATTTTTACGCCCTACGGTAATATTCGGACGCCCAATATCATGCTAGCTACCAATGCACTTTCTCGCGAATTGAGACCTATAGCGAATTACCAAGCCGCTATGGCAACGTTTGCAAGCATTAGTGCGCCACTGACCCTTGAGCAGAGACAGAGATTACCTGCAATGAATAGTTGGGGATTAACACCTGTGAATGCTATTGCAGGCGCGACCTTACGTTATACTCAAGATCACCGTTTATTAATTCGTCAACATGTTACCCCTGCTTTAAAAGGCCGTATAACAGCCGAACAAACCTATCAAGTGACGCAACAACACAAGCAGCTCTTTAATAGAATTTATCCGCAATTATCAGATGTACCACTGGTTAATACTTGGTCTGGCACCATTAGTGTCACCCGCAATGGAGCACCTGTTTGGGGGAAATTAATGCATGGGGTTTATAGTGCCGGAGGCTGTAATGGTGCAGGTATATCTAAACAAACGATAGCAGGTACATTACTCGCTGATTATGCTTTAGGCATTGAGCATCCTTTAATTGAAGCCATGAATGCACTTGGTAAGGCAAATTACCTTCCCCCATCCCCCATTTTAGACATTGCAATTAGTACATCTTTAATGAAAGAAAGGTACCTTGGTAGACGTGAAATGTAACAATAATGTCGTTATAAATAATCACATACGCCATACCGTTTATAGAGGCTATTAGGATAGCCTCATAAGATAATCTTATTGGGTTATCTCATAAGCTGAATAATATAAAGTATAGAATTTTTAATTTTATGTATTCAAAAAACCATTAAGATAATCTTTTAATTCATTAACAAGGTTTACTAAGCCATCAGAAGAGCTACCTTTAACCCTATATACATCAAAGCGTTTAATTATTTCCATTAAAGTCTTAATCACCGCTATTATCATAGTAATCAATTCTTTTATTTTTAGAATTAATGATAGTAATTCATTTAATTTTTCTAAAAAATCGTTCAAACGTGAAATTTCTTTGTTAATACGTTCAGTCACTTCATCTAAAAAAGGCAAGAAGTCATTAACGTCCTTTACTTTATCAGTATAAACTGACATGAGTGATGCTTTTTGTAACACTAGGTTATTTAAATTATTTTCAAACCCTCCAATGGATTTTTGTATTTGCGCTTTATAGATTGATTGATGATTTATTTCATCATCAATAGCGATTGCCGAAAAACTGTTTTTTGTCTCTATCTCTAAGTGATTAGCCTTATCACATATCATGTTAATGCTAGCTAATACCGCATCCCCAAGTATCGAGTTTCTCTGTGTTTGTTGGAACATAGGTAGTAAGAGGTTCACATCAATAACGAGTGAGTTTATGACCGTATTCAATCTAAGCATGGCGTCATGGCTATATGCTAACACCTTCGTGGTATAATTTGTTTCTGAATCCGGTAACGTTGAGTTAATCGTGTTAATTTCTTGATAGCGTGTATCAATGTTTATTTTTGTTATTGCCGTTGACATAATAACCTTCTCCTTTAATGATTTAGAATTATGGCTCATTACATTTCCCGAGTATTGATGACCAATAAAAAATGATTCTTATCTAAGGTAGCCTAAGACATTTCTCTATATAAAAGTCATATTAACGCATTAATTCTTATAACGAATAGTATGATTTTTTAACTTATAGATAAGCTAACTCTGGCTTTAAACAGAAAGAGAATATTATCTTTATGGCGAGTTTGTACAGAATAGAAAACATAATAGATTCATCTATTATGATGGTTGTAATAAGAATCACTGAAAAGGTGTTATTGAATTAAAAAACCTCAGTATCTAATATCTGAGAAATTAAAGAGGTCACTGAAAGCACTAATGCTGATTTAACCATCTCTTGATAGCGATATTTTTGTAAGTCAATTAATTGTTGGTCAATTAAATCTTCAGGTAAATTAAACAGCATCATTTCAGGTAAGGGGTCAATGCAATGCAGTGTTTTTATTGGTCCAATAATCTCATCATCAGTAAAAGCCAATGGCAATTGTTCTGTTGAGAGAACTTCATTTAATGCAAGAAAAAGTTCAATATCTTCATATAATTCGCGAGAAATAGCCCCTAAGGCAAATAATAATTTTAAGCGTACAGAGAGTTTCCCTAATGGACCGTTGCCTTCAAGGAGTGGCTCAACAGCATATTTAACCGCATAATCATCTTTGCGAAAAACCTTTAGCATCAGTTGATCAATGGCTTCGGTGATCAGAACAATCACTTCCTGAATAAATGGCCTGATATCTGAATGTTTATTCAGCCTTTCAAGGACTTGATTTTCTGTATACTGTCTATTTTCCATAATGACTCTTTACACCACTTGGTAGCTGAAAATTCAACAACTACCAAGTGATAAGTTGACTACCTTTATAATTTTGAGGCTATAAAAAGAATAAAGCTATCCATTTATTTATTCATGTGCTGGTATTCATGACAAATAGCTTGAACCAACTGTGGGTGATCGACTAACCCACAGAATCGCTTAACAGCTTCATCGACTCCATTTTCGCTAATATATTTAGCCATTTCAACTGCTTGAGGATCAGCTTCACTCCTAAAATGCAAAGCAGCAGCAATACCAATGACTAAATAGTGATTCGCTAATTGGTATTCAAGGGTGCCAAGTAACGGTTTAATTAGCCTATCTTCAGGACTGAGTTTACGCATAGGCTGGCGTCCGACTCGCTCAACATTGTCATGGAGGTAAGGATTAGCGAAACGCTTTAAAATTTTATCTATGTATTGTTGGTGCTTGATAGGATCGAAGCGATAGCGTTGAATTAAGACTTGCCCACTCTCCTGCATGGCTCCTTTCACAATCTCTGCAATCTGCGGATCATTGATCGCATCGTAGACCGTCTGATATCCCTTGAGTTGCCCCAAATACGCTGTAATTGCATGCCCAGTATTTAGAGTAAATAGCTTACGCTCAACGAATGCCAGCAAATTTTCTGTCAGCTCCATTCCCTTGATTTCAGGAATGTCGCCAACAAACTGTGTTTGATCAACGATCCATTCACTAAATGTCTCTACCGTTACATCGAGCGGGTCATCGTTTGCCGCCTCCATAGGAGGTACAATGCGGTCGACAGCAGAATCTACAAAGCCAACATTTTCCTCTACCCATTGATGCATTGAATCGCAAAGATGAGCTAACACATGCTGTTTCAGCTGGCTTGTTCCTCTTACCATGTTTTCACAGGCAATAATATTCAAGGGTTTACTGTTGCCGATTTCCCTTCGTTTCTGTATACCTTTTGCCAATGTTGCTGCAATTTTTTCTAATATTTGAGGCCCGACAGCAGTCGTCACCATATCTGCAATGGCGATATGCTCCACTGTTTTTGGATCCATACTGTTAACCGCATTCACTCGTTGAACTTTTTCAACGATATGTTCTTCACCAACCACATGGACTTGATAGGACTGCTGATGTGCTAATTGGTCAATAAGCTGTTGATTAACATCTGCAAAAATCATTTCTGAATTTGCATCTGCTAATAGTTTGCCGATAAATCCACGTCCAATATTACCTGCACCAAAATGAATGACTTTCATAGCAATCTCCTTAAGCGGCACTTTGTGTTGATAAAATATCGAGAACTTCCTGAACACTCTGAGTTTTGCAGAGTTTTTCAATCATTCCGTCTTCATCAAGTGCAGAGGTAATTTTTGTAATGACTTGGATATGTTCATTATTACGGGCAGCAATTCCTATCACTAAATGGGCAATATCTTCTGGTTCATCACCGAATCGAACACCAGTAGGGTACTGGCAAATAACAATGCCTGTTTTTAATACGCGTGCCTTCGCTTCAATTGTGCCGTGTGGTACCGCGATAGACTCGCCTAAATAGGTTGATGTTAACTTTTCTCTTTCTAGCATCGCCTCCACATATTCAGGTTCAACATATCCCCCTTCAACGAGCTTTTCTCCCGCAAAGCGAATGGCTTGTTCTTTATTCGGTGCGCTTAAATTAAGATGAATATGCTGTGAACTGAGAGTAAACAATGCTTCTTCTTGCTCTTCTGGATCATAATGTTCATCGTTTGCCGCGATTAGCGTTTGTTTAATCAAGCGACTGTCATTCGCGGCGTGTGGGCTTTTTTCAGCAATAAGACGCGTGATGAGGTCATTATACGTTTGGCTATCTAAAAAATTTGTCAGTGAGATATGAAGTGCATGAGGCGCATAGTTTTTTGCTCGTGCAGTTAAATCTCTATGTGTCACAACAATATCTACATCGGCAGGGAGATCATTAATTGCCATATTGGTCACTGCAATTTCATTTAGCCCAGCATCACGCACTTTCTTCGCTAAGACTCCGGCACCCATCGCACTGGACCCCATTCCTGCATCACAGGCAACGATAATTTTGCGAACCTGACTCAAATTTGCTGTCTGGTTTGCTACAGCCTTGTCACTTTTTCCACTTGAAGATTTCGATTGCGCTTTCATTTCACGCATTTTTTGCGTTGCGTTACCAAGCTCATCTTCATCCCCTAAACGCGTTCGTTTTAATAAAATAGCCGACACTAAAAATGAAACTAATGTGGCACTCGTGACCGATAAAATCACACCGATTAATGATGATTTCGGCGTCATCAGCAATACGGCAAAAATAGAGCCTGGAGATGCTGGTGAAACAAGCCCCGCATGAAAGATGCTCATCACAAATACGCCCGTCATTCCACCAAGAATAACAGCAATAATTAATCTCGGATTCATCAACACATAGGGGAAATAGATTTCATGTATTCCGCCAAAAAAATGGATAATCGCGGCACCGGGCGCTGATTGTTTCGCATTGCCTTTACCAAAAAACATATAAGCCAGCAGTACGCCTAAACCTGGACCTGGGTTTGCTTCAATTAAAAAGAAGATGGATGCCCCTGTTTCTGTGGCTTGCTGTATCCCTAAAGGAGAAAAAATACCATGGTTAATCGCGTTGTTGAGAAATAAGATTTTGGCTGGTTCGACAAATATTGAGGTCAACGGTAATAGATTATGGGCCACCATCACATTGACCCCAGCGGAAAGTATTTTGGATAAACCTTCCACTAAAGGACCAATCGCAAGGTATGCAAGAATGGCGAGCAGCATCCCGATAATGCCTGATGAAAAATTATTCACCAACATCTCAAAACCTGTTTTGACTTTGCCTTCAATCCAGCGGTCAAAACGACGGATTGCAAATCCTCCTAATGGACCGGCTATCATCGCTCCCATAAACATTGGCATATCCGCCCCTACGATAACCCCCATAGTGGTGATCGCCCCAACAATGCCGCCACGTTCGCCACCCACTAAGCGACCGCCAGTATAACCAATGAGTAAGGGAAGAAGATACGTGATCATCGGGCCGACAAGTTGCGCCAACGTGTCATTTGGCCACCAGCCCGTTGGAATGAAGAGCGCGGTAATCAACCCCCACGCGATAAAGGCACCAATATTAGGCATAACCATGTTACTCAGGAAGCGCCCAAAATTCTGTACCTTTAATTTGACATTTGATGTTACCATAATAGAACCCCGTGGTACGAAAATGATACGGTTATAACGTTATCGCCAAATAACGTTTGTGATTTTTGAACAGTTTCACTCTAGCATGACCGCTATCGGATGCGTACCACGCGGGCTTTTTGTGATTGATATCACTATTCCCCCCTCACTCCCCCTATGTTTTTAGTGATCAAACTCTCAATAACGGCATGTAGCAAAACTACATTGCGTGTTTTTTGTTCACCAAACCAATTTAACGTGATTTTTATCACATTTTTTACGGCGATGTTTTTTGTTAAATAGTGATTAAAATCACAAAATATTTTTAGGTTGCCTACTTTTTAACTCAGTAAAATTCACCATTTGGTCTATTGTTACTGTTATTCAATATTTTTGTAATAAACTTTCATCTCGTCGCATATCGCTCTCGTTTGATGCGCTTTTCTTTTTTGAAGTGAGGAAATTCAATTTCTCAACATCTCGCCCCTATTTCATCTCATTAAAATCATCATTAAATGACCTGTTGCAACTTATTATTATTTAAAGGTTATTCTACTTGCTTCATTGATTCTTCACCGCTAAATTAGCCGTAATTTTACTAATAAGAGTGAATAGGTTATGAGCCTCACGATCATTATTTTTCTGCTAGTCTATGTTGCGATGGGGTTTGGTAAGTTGCCCGGTTTTAAAGTCGATAGAACAGGAGCTGCGGTTATTGGTGCTTTGGCCATGATGGCTGTAGGGAGTATTACGCCACCACATGCATGGAATGCTATCGATTATCGTACTATTGGGATGTTATTTGGCTTGATGGTCGTTTCCGCATCTTTTGTCGTATCCGGATTCTATAGCTGGACGGCGAACCGCGTTGCGATGCTAAACGTCAGTGCTCCAGTACTACTTGCTGTATTAATTGCCGTTGGCGGACTACTCTCCGCCTTACTCACAAATGATGTCGTTGTTGTCGCCATGACACCTTTGTTAGTCTCAATTACCTTATCTCGTGGATTAAACCCAATTCCCTTTCTGTTAGGATTTTGTTTTGCCGCTAACAATGGTGCTTCAGGTTCATTAATTGGCAGCCCCCAAAACATGATTGCGGCACAAGGGTTAGATATTTCCTTTATTGGTTTATTACAAGCTTCGGCGATCCCAGCTTTGCTATCATTACCTATTACATGGGCTATTTTAGTTTTTCTCTATCGTAATCGTTGGTATCTCGCTAAAACGGCGACAACGCCCTCGGCCCCTACTGCACCAACTGACTCCGCGACAAAACTTGATGTATGGGAAACCACCAAAGCCGGTATTATCACATTCATTGTGATCATCGCTTTCGTTATCAGTGATATACCAAGAGAACTTATTGCCTTAACGGCTGCGGGCTTTTTACTTTTAAACCGTTCGATAGCCTCAAGTGATATGTTGAAACTCGTTGATGGTAATTTACTATTACTGATTATGGGGCTATTTGTTGTCAATGCCGCCTTTGCATCGACTGGCTTACCACAACAAATGTTAAATGACTTGCGCAGTAATGGCGTTGAATTAAACAACCCTATTGTTCTATTTTTGGTCACGGGAGTATTAAGTACTATTGTCGGGAATAACCCCGCCGTGATGTTACTTGTCCCTTTCCTATCCACAAGTGGCAATGCCGATTCATTAGGTGCAGCCTTAGTCTTAGGCTCTGGGTTCTCAAGTAATTTATTTGTATTTGGAAGTCTTGCCGGCATTATTGTCGTTGAGCAAGCTGCCGCTTACGGCGTCAAAATCTCATTTTCAGAATTTGCCAAGTCGGGGGGCATCGTTGCGCTGCTGTGTATGCTTTTAGCGGCCGCATGGATAGTGTTAGTCCTTTAAAAAAAAGCCACTCGCTGTTTACGGCGGGTGGCCTATAGAATACTTATTTAGGGTAGTGAGTTTTATTTAAAATGGTAGCATGTGCCCCAACGGGGAATAGGCTAACTGAACTAAATGCCTGATCTTGATACCCCATAATTCCGCCATCCGTTCTCATACCTTGTAAATCAATGAGAATAATACCGAGCGTTGGGATAATCTTTTCGCGCCAAATGAATAAATATAAATTGTCGGATACCTTTATATAATGGCAGCGATCAACATCCGCCAATCCTTTTTCTACGCCATCTAAACAATGCCACGCATAAAATTGTTCATTTAAATAAACATGTTCATAACGCTCTTTAGGGTTATAGGTATACATATTACGCATACCAATCAACTCTGAAGTATAAGCAGGTAGTGGATGTTGAGTATTACTCAGACTACCAAAATGAATATCGACATCAACGCCTGTCAAGGGTTGATTTTGTTCGACTTTTGTAAAAGCTGACATACGGATATCTTGTTCAGTGGGAAGCGTGCCCCGCACTAATACGCAATTATCCTCTGCTTCATTAATAATGATCGTAATACTTGTACGCCAATCTTCTGGTGAAATAAAATTAATAAAATAAATGCCTTCACGAATTGAGGTGATACGACAATCACGCACCACACCTTGCCATTCTATTTGTTGCTCGGTTGGAAAAGAGATTATTTCCTGAGCTGCTGTCTCGGCAAACGTTAATTGGAATGTTTTACCTGTTAGTTGATTATTGGTATCTAATATATAGCTATCAGGTGCAAATCCATCAGATAATGCGCCAACTTGGATAAATGCCACTTCTTCAATCATAATAACTCCTTAGGTAAAAGCCAGTGTAGGTAGGTCAACAACAGCCGCCCCACCGTCGATAACGAGTGCTGCACCGGTAATCATAGAAGCATCCGCAGAGCACAAGAATCGACACGCTAATGCAACTTCATGTGCGCTAGCAGGACGCTGTAAGGGAACATCTCGGCATACATACTGGTAGGCTTCATCCAACGTGAATTGATGTTGTTCCATCAAAGGTTGCATCTCTTCGTCTGCCATTGGTGTTCTTACCCAGCCCGGACAAATTGCATTTGCTCTAACGCCTTGACGACCATAATCACGTGCGACAGAGCGCATTAGCCCAATTAACGCATGCTTTGCTGTCACATACCCACAGGCCTCTGGTCCTGCGGCTAAAGAGGCAAGCGAACCAACAAAAAGGACATTACCGCGACGCTGTATCAACGATGGTAAGCAGCCACGAACACTGGCAAAAGCACTGTCGAGATTCGCTTTCATCCCTTGGTGCCATTGTTGGTCATTCATATCTTCCACTCGGCCTAGCCCCATTCCGCCCGCATTACAAATCAAAACATCGATAGCATCTGTATGCTGTTTGATTTGCTGTAAGATGGTTTCATTCCATGAGTCTCCAGTCGACACATCGGCGACGATGGCAATCGCTCCGGTGCGAGCAGCAACGGCTTGTAACGGTTCTGGACGTCGTCCAACAATCAATACGTTATCACCTTGCTCTGCAAACACCTGCGCGCATGCGGCACCAATTCCAGTTCCCCCACCGGTAATGATTACGGTTCTTGAATTCATCCAACCCCCACCAGCATTTGTTAAAATAAAGTTAATTCGAGTATTAATATAGATAGAAATAACTTTGCTTGACTATCGACCTAAGGGACGATATGCGCTGAAGTGCAAGATAGATAATGACTTTTGTGAATATTAAGAGGGGTTATCAGCCTGTTTAAGAACAGATACAGGCTGATAGAGAGAAAATGATTTATGGCAAAATAGCAAAAGAGCGAACAGGGAAACCACTTGCATTGTTAGGTTTAGCAACCAAATTGAAAATAACCGCGCCACGCGTTGGCAATTTATCTAAGTTAGTCATTAATTCAATCTGATAGGTGTCTTGTTCTAAGACATAATATTCACCTAATAGCGCATTATTGTGACGGAAATCTTTCGCTGCATCGGTATCAAAAGTTTCATGGCCGATCGCTTTTACGCCTCTTTCTTCAAATAAAAACTTCAATGCATCCATTCCCCATCCTGGGATTTGATTATGGCCTTCCGCGTTTTTATTCTCCATTGCTTGCTGTGATGGCCAGCGATGGCTCCAATCAGTGCGTAACGCAACAAACGTTTCAGGCTCTATTTTTCCATGTTCCGCTTCAAAATTAAGGGCATCTTCTCGTGAAAAGGCAAAATTAGGATCTTGTTTTGCTCTTGCTGACTGGTCGATAACAATCAAGGGTAACACTAACTCCTTTAGCTCAAGTTCATGCAAGTAACGTTTTCCTTGTACAAAATGACATGGAGCATCAATATGTGTGCCATATTGCCCAGGAAAGGTAAATTGTTGTGCAAAAAAACCATCTTGATAATCAAATAGTGTCTTAAAGTTTGCTGATTCAAACATAAAAAAATGGGGAGAATCTTTATCGAAAGCGTGTGTTAAATCAATCCATGTTTTTGACTTTAATAGATTGAGTGCTGTGATAAGTTCATTCGTCATAACGGTTCCCCCTGATGATATCGCTATTACATTTTTTTTATTTTCAGTTTGCTTATGTTATTAATTAACCAAAAACACCCTTTTGTCCATATCGATAATAAGAAAAATTTTCATATTAAATTTTAGTGGCTAACAGGGTCATCGAGATAAAATAAAACCACCTAATGGGATATTAGGTGGTAATAAATAACAATGTTAAACATCATAAAAAGACTAGGGTTTTGGATAAGAGGCCCATGCTTGAGGCTCAATAAAGCCATCATAAATACGTTGGGAGCGAATATAATCCGCGTATTCTTTTGATTCGAATGCTTCTTTTAAGTCTTTCGCCCACTGTGAATTCACATCATCTTGCATCACGGTCACAATCACCCGGTGTTCTAATGGTGAGTTTTCGACGACTAATCCATCTGCAATTCGTTGTCCAGCACTTGCAACATAGTTACCATTAACAACAACGAAATCAACGTCATCTAATAAGCGTAACCCTTGTGCTGCATCTGTTTCTCGAATATCTAAACGATATTTAGCCGGTTCGATATCATTAACGCTAAATGTCAATGTACTGACATTAGGTTTAATTTTAATCCAACCTAATTCTTCTAAAATACGAGCCCCACGTTCAGCATTCACGGGGTCATTTGATAAAGCGACGATCATACCGTCTTTGACTTCATCAAGAGATTTATGTTTATTCGAACGCAAACTTTGTGGTGCACTAGGCGAATCAGTCAATGCCACCATATTAATATTATTTTTCTTATTATAGGCTTCCATATATGCACGACTTTGGTTCACTGACGCATCAATTGAGCCTTCTTCAAAAGCAGGGTTAATTTGTCTATTTTGAGAGAATTGACGTAAATTCACTTTATAGCCTTTCTTCTCCAAAATAGGCACAACACCTTTTTCGACTTGGTCGATATAATTACCGACACCAAAGCCAATCGTTATTTCTTTCTTATTGGGGTTACCCTTTTCATTATTATCATTACATGCCGCTAACGCGATAACCGCAATACCCATTAGTGATAAAAGTTTTATTTTTTGTTTCAACATGATGTTACGACCCTGTGTCAATAATGTGGTCAGTATAATCATATTTTTTACATCCTATTTAGATCATCTCGTTATAACTTAATACAAAAAGAATATATATAGCCACTTTTATAACTTATAGTTATAAAAATATAATAATTTGTTCGTTCGAATAACCATCTGCTTGAGATGTAATGGAGAGGATAAAAACGTTAAAAAAAAGTGAGTTATAAGATGCCTATTTTAAATTACGATTTAGTTAATGCGCTAATAAACCTAACACCAGAATCTACGCTAGCTGAAGCTAGAAAGAAACGTTTAAACACGACAGAACATACTCAAGCTGCTTTTGAAGCGATTTTTTCTGCTCCCTCGACACAATTAACCGGTGACGTTAAATTTTTATTGGCTCGCTGTGTTGCCGAGCAAACAGGCAGTCCAGCGTTAGCTGATTTTTATCATCAGCTATTAGCACAACGTTCACCTGCTCTCGATACTCCAGCACTTAAAGCTGCTACAAAGTATGTAGAAACCTTGGTTAGTCATCCAAAACAAACGCACTATCAGCTTATTCATTCGCTAATAGAAAGCGGATGGAATGAGCAAGATATTATTTTGCTAGCTCAGCTAGTCACCTTTGTGACTTACCAAGCTCGCTTAATTGAAGGGTTGAAATTGCTGCATGATGCAAGTGCAACCAGTAACCAAGCTGAACCTATTACGGCTGGCCCTTGGAACAACCATCCTCTCACTCATCAAGGCAGACCGTCGCCAGTCGCTTTCACGCAAGAACAACTAGGCTGGGAGGCTTGGTTGCAGGCTCGTGATAAACACAGCCTTACTGCTGATGAAGCACAAGTGATGAAAAAATTTGGCCAACTCAATTCCGAATATTTTTTACTGCTTGCTCACCACAGCAACATCTTAGAAATACGTACGATGATTGATCGTGATATTTTTTATACCGCTAATGGCTTACCTCGCTGGGAACGCGAATTTGCTGCGGCTGTTGTGAGTAAAGTTAACGGTTGTATCTATTGTGCTTCGGTGCATGCGCGTAAAGCAAGCCAATATGCTAAGGATCGCCAAACCGATGTAGCAAGGTTACTCGCAACACCAGCGGGAGACGTTTTAGCTAATGGCTATGATGCACGCTTAACAGCAATAACTGACTTAGCGGCCTCACTCTCGGCAACACCAATACAGGCGACTCCTCAGCACGTTAATACCCTTCGTCAGCTCGGACTGACTGAGTTGGAGCTTCTCGATCTTATTCAATCAACCGCCTTTTTCTCTTGGGCGAACCGTCTGATGCTGTCTTTAGGCGAGCCTTTTGAAGTCACGCAAGACAAGGAATAAGTTTATGAAACAGTTAAATGGCTTAAAGGCTTTGGAAGAACACATTATTCAAGACCTACAATATCTTAATTTACCCCTTAACCGCTGGTCATTATCCCCAAACTCTACGGATAATCATCAACTAGATGTCGCGATTATCGGTGCAGGAATGTCCGGGATTACTGCCGCATTTGCTCTTAAATTACAAGGTGTTGAAGCAATTGTTTTTGATCAAGCGCCAGAAGGCAACGAAGGTCCTTGGAAACAGCCTGCTTTGATGGAAACATTACGCTCACCAAAACATGTTGTTGGTCCAGCGCTCGCTTCCCCCTCGTTAACGTTTCAAGCATGGTTTAAAGCTCAGTTTGGTACTGATGCATGGGAAGCTCTCGATAAAATTCCACGCTTACAATGGGATGAATACTTACAATGGTTTAAAAAAATGACCGCACCCACGGTGTTAAATGAGTATCAATTAATCGATACTCAACTCAATTCGCAAGGTTGCATACTGACTTTCCAAACTCATCATGGGCAACAGCAATATCAGGCACAACATGTGATCCTAGCAACGGGGATGGAATCCTTTAGTGAACCCAATATTCCTGATTTTATGGATGGCATTCCTCATCGTTACTGGGAACACTCTTATGCAGGTAGCGACTATAGTCGCTTTGATGGATTAGATATCGCCGTTGTTGGTTATAGCGCGGGGGCAATGGATAGTTCAGCAACCGCCCTTGAGCATGGTGCGCGTTCGGTCGAATTACTGATCCGCGATAAAGATATGCCCAGAGTCAATCGCGGTAAAGTCGCTGGCAACCCTGGCTTCACCCAAGCTTATGAGCACCTAACCGATGCACAAAAATGGCATTACAGTGATTATGTCGTTAAAGCGAAAACACCGGCTCCACACGGCAGTACGCTAAGAGTTTCTCGTCATGACAATGCTTACTTTAATTTCGATACTCAAATTAAACAGATTGATGTCAAAGACAATAAATTACATATCTCGACGACAACCGGTAATTACGTCGTTGATTATTTGATCTTAGCGACTGGTTACCGCATTAACTGGCAGCGACACAACGCGTTTAGCAACATTGCTCCTTTTATTAGAACATGGGCAGATATGTATACCCCACCAAACGAAGAACAGAATGCCGAGTTTAGCGCCTACCCTTATTTAGGCGGGCATTTTGAATTCCTGCCGAAAGCGGAATGTGACTTACCAGAACTCAGCAATATCTACTGCTTTAATTTAGCCGCCTCCTTAAGTATGGGCCCCATGATTGGCTTGATCCCCAATACCAATACTAGCGCCCAAAAGTTGGCGGAACATATCGCCGCTAAATTGTATCTCGCTTACCACGAGCAGCACTTACAACAAGTAAAACAGAGTACTGAAGCCGAATTACTTGGTGATGAATGGCAGCCTGCGTTGCCTTATCAGCAACGCGTCAAGCAAACGAGTCATGTGGGGTGACATATGATTAGGTTTCAAAATATTCAAAAGATATACCAGAAGGAAGGACACTCCCTCACGGCTCTACAAGACGTTAATTTGCAAATCAATGAAGGTGATATTTTTGGCTTTATTGGTTACAGCGGTGCGGGCAAAAGCTCATTGATTCGTTTAGTGAATCAGCTAGAAAAACCAACATCTGGTGAAGTGGTCATTAATGGGCAAAACATTGCTCATCATAGTGCATCTGAAATTCGCGATCATAAAAAAAGTATTGGGATGATTTTTCAACACTTTAATTTACTAGAAACCAAAACTGTTGCTCAAAATATTGCGATGCCACTGTTACTCTCTGGCGTTAGTAAAAAAGACATTGAGCGGCGAGTTGATGATATTTTAGCTTATGTTGAGCTCAGTGATAAAAAACACCAATATCCGGGACAGCTTTCAGGAGGACAAAAGCAACGGGTGGGTATAGCTCGTGCATTAATTAATAATCCTAAAATTCTCTTGTGTGATGAAGCTACGTCGGCGCTAGACCCACAAACAACACTTTCAATTTTATCCTTACTCAAAAAGATTAATCGTGAGCAAAAAATCACGATTTTACTGGTGACGCACGAAATGGAGGTGATTGAACAAGTTTGTCATCGCGTTGCGGTGATGGAGGCGGGACGTATCGTCGAAGAAGGTACTGTGTTAGAGATATTTTCGAATCCACAACATCCAACCACCCAAAAATTTGTTCGCACCGTCCTCAATGAAGAGATACCTGAACGTGTTCTCCACAATTTAGAGCATCAAAATAATATTTATCGCTTGGAGTTCTTAGGAAGTTCAGCTCAACAACCTGTTGTGAATGAACTGATCTTACAAGATAAAATTAAAATTAATATTTTATTTGCCAATATGAAGGAAATCAGTGGCGTCGTGCTTGGCAGTATGTTTGTACAACTGATTGGTGACAACGAAAATATTCATCAAGGTGTTGAGTTTTTACGCCAGCGTGGTGTTGCTGTTAGCAAGGGGGTTCTATGACACAATGGTTTGATACCGCATTAACAAGTAAGCAGTTTTTACTTGCTATGTCTGAAACATTCACCATGGTTTCTATTGCGCTGGTGATAGGCTCATTATTGGGTATTTTACTGGGCATTTTGCTTGTCGTGACCCGCCCAGATGGGATTTGGGAAAATAAATGGATTTATCGCATTCTTAATCCAATGATCAATACCATTCGTTCATTACCTTTTATCATCTTACTGGTGGCGATGATCCCATTAACACGCTTTATGGTTGGAACTTCAATTGGCACCACCGCGGCGATCGTACCGCTTGTTATTTATATCGCCCCTTATACTGCACGTTTAATCGAAAACTCGCTGTTAAGCGTTCATTCTGGGATCATTGAAGCCGCGGATTCAATGGGTGCCACTAATTGGCAAATTGTTTGGCATTTTATTTTACCGGAAGCGAAGTCCTCATTAATCCTTAGCCTAACCGCAGCAAGTATTACTTTAGTTGGCGCAACCGCAATGGCAGGCGCCGTTGGCGGTGGTGGTGTAGGCGATCTCGCGCTCAATTATGGTTACCAACGTTTTGACAACGTGGCGATGGCAATCACCGTAGTCACATTGGTTATTATTGTGCAAGGAATGCAAATGATCGGTGATTACCTTGCTAAAAAGGCTCGCTATCACTAATTCTCTTCGGCCGATATACATTTATATCGGCCATACCTCACTTTCATCTGTAAATCGCTTTTTTATTCACTATTCCCGCATGTTTTTCAGGCTTTTTTTACCTCATCACTGTGTTTAACACATATAGCCTATTGATTAGTATTAAAAACATACAAAAAACCAAATTTTAGACACTTTATCGCTCAGTCTTACCAAAAAGCATAAATAAAAGGCTGATTTTTAGTGTTAGTTGCCATTAAAAGGCTATAAAAATAGGCAACAAATGTAAATTTCATTTAATATAATGCAGTTATTTGTCAATTCATTTATATTATTTATTGTATAATCATAACGATAGGCAGATTGAAATGTTTTTCAGCTACTTTCAACAAAAACAGTATCAATGCCATATCAATTTTAATTTTTTATCATATTGCTGATTACGTTATACGCAACACTACTGCATCATCAGCGTGTTATCAACCCCTAACTTAAATCTGATTATGCCGACTATAGAACAACTGATATTACTCACTTCAATCCTCATTTTACTGGGCATTTTTTCCAGTAAGCTCTCAGCTCGATTAGGTTTACCCATGCTTGTTATGTTCTTATTTATAGGAATGCTAGCAGGTGAAGATGGTATCGGCCAAATCGCGTTTAATAATGTTAACGTTTCTTATGCCGTAGGTTCACTCGCATTAGCCCTGATCTTATTTGATGGTGGTTTGCAAACGTCGGTAAAATCTATTCGCCTTGTTTGGAAACCAGCATTTACCCTAGCAACATTCGGTGTTCTGATCACCGCTGGGATTACTGGACTCGCTGCGGCCTATATTCTTGGGATCCCATTACTTGAAGGGCTTTTACTCGGTGCCATCGTCGGTTCTACAGACGCGGCTGCCGTTTTTTCTTTATTACGTAATGCCGGTATCTATCTCAATGAGCGTTTGCAGTCTACGTTAGAAATAGAAAGTGCCACCAACGATCCAATGGCAATTTTCTTAACTGTTGGTTTATTGCAGCTGTTGATGAACCAAACCGCCTCAGGAACAGAGTTGTTGTTACTGTTCGTCAGCCAAATGGGAATTGGTACGATTGTTGGTCTCAGCGTTGGTTGGATATCCATCAAAATCATTAATAAGATAAAGTTGTTAGCAACGGGTCTCTACCCTGTGCTTGTCGCTGCCTGTGGCCTGTTGTCATTTGGTCTTGCGAGTAATCTACAAGGTAGTGGTTTTTTATCTATTTTTGTCACTGGTGTGGTTATTGGTAACGCACGATTTGTTTTCCAGCGTAACACTTTTTTGTTTCATGATGGATTAGCTTGGTTAAGCCAAATCATTATGTTCGTTATGTTAGGCCTATTAGTCAATCCAAGCTCGTTGCTCGAGGTGTGGTTTGAAGGGCTCGTTATTGCACTGGTACTCACCTTTATTGCTCGCCCTATTGCCGTTGTGCCTGTTTTGAGATTTTTTGGCTTTACCCGTGAAGAGATCACGCTAGTTTCGTGGGTTGGACTCAGAGGTTCTGTTCCTATTATTTTGGCGATTTTCCCCTTTATTTATGGGTTGCCAGGCGCGAATCTCATTTTTGATGTGGTTTTCTTCGTTGTACTGATTTCTGCAACCTTACAAGGTTCCACCTTGCCATATGTCGCACGAAAACTGAATTTGATGCAACCCCCTCCGCTGCTACCAGCCGCGACGCTAGATATTACAGCGGTAGACCAAATCGATGCTGACCTAGTGGAATACACCTTAGGTGAGGACTGTTCTGCCGTGGGAAGACGTTTATCTCAGCTCGCACTGCCTGACCAAACGGTCATTGCGATGATAACCCGTGGTAAAGGAGTGCTTCCACCACGAGGCTCAACAAAGTTATTTGCTGACGACCATTTGTTTGTTGTGCTAAAACCAGAAAATCGTCCTTTTTTAGAACGTCTGTTTTCGGAACAAGTTTCTCCGGATCTCAGCCCTATTGAACTGCCGACCTCCGGACTTAGTCTAAAAGGAACAACAAGATTAGATGAAATCTATGAGTCTTACGGCATTTTGATTGATAATGAAAATAACCAAACTCTCGACCAGTTTATTTATAGCATTACCACAAGTGAGCCGACACAAGGCACGGTGATTAGCCTTGCCAGCTTACAGATAAGAATTAGTGAGATGATTGGTTCTCGGATTGTTACTGCTGTATTAGAGCCTATTTCCCAAGAAGAGAATTAGTCAAAAAATTCATAACATCAGTTAATTTGGTGAATAATAAAATTAACTGATGTTGAATCTGTCGCCTTCTTTTATCCACTTATCCATCTCTCCGTTTTTCACTTAGACAATCTCCTGAAATTCTATTGATAAAAAAATAAAAGCCCATAATAGGGCTTTTATTTGATAGCAGATAAATAAAGATAGATACAAGAATTTATCAGTATTCTCAATAGAGAGAATTCTCAATTGCTATTAGTATAATAATGTTCTTAATTGAAACAATTAAGCGTTGTTCACTTAATTAAGTTTCATTTTGAAACATAATTAACTGTTCTTTAAATGAGAGAATAAATAGAGTCGTCAAACCCTTTAGATTCTTTGTCCTCATTAGCATGAGAATCATCTTGTAGAACTTCACTGAAAAACTCGCCCATATTCACATCTAATACTTTTAGTACTCTTACTAGGCAATCAATATCTATACGATTTACTCCACGCTCATAACGGAATAGCTGTTGTTCGCTGATATCAATCTCTTTAGCTAACTGGAAAACGGTATAGCCCTGAGATTTTCTTAACGATTTAATTTTTTGTCCAACTGCACAAGCGACAGGATATTTTGTATTCATAAACATTCTCGCTTCAACTTATATTATTAATGAAATAAAAAATCAGCAGGTGATTCTCTGTGTTTTTCTATTGTTATCTTTATTTATGATATAGCCATTAGGGTGTGTTAACGACGATTCAGCATATATCTTGAGAGGGATGATATACTAGCCATATAATTAGTTTCAACTAATCCAAAAAAGACATTGCAACTATGTAACTAAATATTTTCATAATCACAAAAAATCCACAGCTCGCATATTACTCTTAATTTTCAATGAGTTAATTAACTTAACAATTAATAATTGTTGTTCTGTTCGAACTCAACCCAACAGGTAGCTACAGAGTTATTATCTAAATTAAGCTCATTTAACCGATAAAAAATCTAAAAATAAAAGAAATAAACAGAATAATTTAACACTGTAACAGTATTAATGATTTTTCAAAGTAATATTCATTTTATGAATATACATAATACGATAAATACACTAAAACTGTAAAACTAAGTAAAAAATGGAAATCTTTCCCATATTATCATTTTGATAACTTAAATATCAATAACTTATAACAATAGTCCTTTTGTTACAATCGGCAAAAAATACTCGATTTTTAAAGCAGCATAAAAAATAGACTATAGCCAATGTACTCAACATAACAAAACATTAACCCTAAGTATCATTTTGGTTTGCTATACATGAAGCATATCACAAAAAACAAAAAATTAAATTTCCACAAATACACAGATTTTTATACTGATAAATCCCTCTATATACGATTATTTGTAATTATATTCCTGTTGTAAATTAAACTTGCGAGAATTATATCTATAAAATTTTCATTGGCAGTTTTTTATATCATCAACTTTTATAGAATATTGCCCACTATTTTTGATTTTCCTCTTTTTCGCTAGGCAAATGAAATATAAGCACTTATTAGGGAAGATATTTACTATTTTTACGTGTAAAAACACCCTGTCAGGTAAAACGAACAATAATAAAAACATCTTTATGTGATACTCTTTTTTTGCACAAAACACACCACAACTGCTCGAAATGATATTTTATTTATTGATTGTTAAATTTAGTATTAATAAGCCTATCTTATAGAAGATTCATTACTCCTATTAAGACTAACATTATCAAGATGAATCATTTTTTAAGCTTTAACATATTAAAGAGCTGACCCAGCCAGCTTTGCTGCTAGACCCACAATGAAATAACGCGGCGTGACAATAAGAAAATCAACTATACATGACCGTTAATAGAATATTCTCTATTCGAGAGGATAAATGAAATAATATGATTAAGAAAAATTTACACTTAACAAGCCCGATTCTGTTGCTTAAAAATAGAGCATCTTTAATTTGAGTGATAAGCAAATAGACTTCCTATTTGTTCCGCGAAAAATACTTCATACTGCATATACTCAGATAAGCGTACTCGCCGATGACATACGCGATATTTAATGAATTCGCCACCGAATTTCCCAAGTAACACGATCAATCTCTCGTCCAGACACTTAATAAAACAAAATCTGGATACATATAGAATAATGCTAAAGAGTTAAACTAAAGCGATATTAAGTATATCCTTAAGGCTATTCCGTACATTTATTAATCGAAAGATAATCATCAATCAAAACTAAATACGCTTCTAAGTTATGTTTTAGGATTGCTGTATTTCTTTTACGCCCATTCATGGCAATACATCATTTCTAACTTCACCATAAATGAGCTTTGAAAGGCGTTGCGGAGTTTCTGTTTTACAGTTTGGAGCTGGATGCTGTGCAACGAACTATTATTTGTTTTGCATATTCGCGATGATGTTCCGCTAGACTTAGGTCGATTCCTATGAATAAAAAGCGGCTAGGCGTGTAATAAAGTTAATGTCCATTGGGAAGCACTAGCACAACGCTGTCTCGCTTCGCTTGGCTCGAACCTGAATACAGCTTCTCAGCTACACGTTTAGTACAATAGATAATTTAAACCTTTGCTGGGTGATCTAGAGGAGTCGATAAGATGGTGGGTCGTACAGGATGATTCGGCCTTTGGCCTCCCCCTGCGAGTCGTTGTGACAAAAGCAACGCTGCTCTGCTGCGCTCCGACTTGCACTTGCACTTGCACTTGCACTTGAACTTGAACTTGAACTTGAATGCAGTTTCTCACCTGCACGCTATGTGCAATAAGGAATTTCAACGTTTGTTGGATGATTTAGAGGAATAAATAAGATGGTGGGTCGTGCAGGATTCGAACCTGCGACCAATTGATTAAAAGTCAACTGCTCTACCGACTGAGCTAACGACCCATCTGGTATGACTGATTTTGAATTTTAAGATGGTGGGTCGTGCAGGATTCGAACCTGCGACCAATTGATTAAAAGTCAACTGCTCTACCGACTGAGCTAACGACCCATCTATAAACTTTTGTAATCAGTATTATGAATAATGCGAGTAACTAATGAAGTGGTGGGCGATACCGGGCTCGAACCAGTGACCTCCTCCTTGTAAGGGAGATGCTCTACCAACTGAGCTAATCGCCCACTTCATGACAAGCTTCACATATTTGTAAATAAATGGTGGGCGATACCGGGCTCGAACCAGTGACCTCCTCCTTGTAAGGGAGATGCTCTACCAACTGAGCTAATCGCCCATTTATTTACTTCATTTACTTCTTTTATCGTCGACAGTGGTGGGCGATACCGGGTTCGAACCAGTGACCTCCTCCTTGTAAGGGAGATGCTCTACCAACTGAGCTAATCGCCCTGCCGTCGATGGAGGTGCATTATAGGGATCCCTCGTTCTGAGTCAACGGTTTTTGAATAGATTTTTTCTGTTCGTTGTAAAAATAAGCAAGATGTACCAATATTCGCCAGAAAAGAACCTTATTTAACCAATAAATGGTTAATCCATATCACCCAACAAATACAATACTAGAACAAAAATATTTTTATGCTTGAAAAATCTCCTTTATTTTTCTTTTACGACTGATTTTATTTGCCTCAACTATCGATAACTTGATTGAGGTATCACTTTAGAGTGATAGAATAGAGCAACATTTTAGACTTGTTGACGAGTTTCTCGTGATGAATAACGTGTGCTGCTGACCCCGTTTTCATCAAATGAACCTAAAGTAGAAGATAAGTTTGTGCTTCATCTATCTTCTTAGTCTAGAGAAGCCCAACATGTTAGAAACCACGTATCGCAATTAAGGCAATCTCGATGAGTAAAATTAAAACCCGTTTTGCACCTAGCCCAACAGGCTATTTACATGTTGGTGGAGCGCGTACTGCGCTTTATTCCTGGTTATTCAGCCGTCACAATCAGGGCGAATTTGTTCTGCGTATTGAAGATACCGATTTAGAACGTTCAACCCAGGAAGCTATCGATGCCATTATGGATGGTATGAACTGGTTAAATTTGAATTGGGATGAAGGCCCTTATTATCAAACGAAGCGCTTTGATCGCTACAACGAAGTCATTGATCAAATGCTTGACGCGGGCACCGCTTATCGTTGTTACTGCTCTAAAGAGCGTTTAGAAGCATTACGTGACCAACAAATGGCTTCTGGTGAAAAACCGCGCTATGACGGCTGCTGCCGAGATCACGCCCATAATCACACACCAGACGAGCCTCATGTCGTTCGTTTCCGTAATCCACAAGAAGGCTCAGTTATTTTTGATGATAACATCCGCGGTCCTATTGAGTTCAGTAACCAAGAGCTCGATGATCTCATCATCCGCCGTACAGATGGTTCACCAACTTATAACTTCTGTGTGGTGATTGATGACTGGGATATGGAAATTACTCACGTTATCCGTGGTGAAGACCATATTAATAACACCCCTCGTCAAATTAATATCCTCAAAGCGCTGGGCGCGCCGGTTCCAGAATACGCGCACGTTTCAATGATTTTAGGTGATGATGGGAAAAAGCTGTCTAAACGTCATGGCGCAGTCAGTGTAATGCAGTATCGTGATGAAGGTTATTTACCAGAAGCGCTACTCAACTATTTAGTTCGTTTGGGCTGGTCACATGGCGACCAAGAAATCTTTTCTCGTGAAGAGATGATTGAATACTTCAGCCTAGATGCCATTAGCAAATCAGCCAGTGCATTCAACACCGATAAATTACTTTGGTTAAACCACCACTATATTAATCAGTTACCTGCTGAAGAAGTCGCGGTTCATCTTGCATGGCATATTGAACAACAAAATATCAATACTGAAAACGGCCCACAATTAGCTGAGCTAGTGAAATTGTTAGGCGAACGTTGTAAGACGTTGAAGGAAATCGCAGAATCTTGCCATTACTTCTATGAAGACTTTGCTGAGTTTGATGCCGATGCCGCGAAAAAACACTTGCGCCCTGTTGCTCGTCAACCATTAGAAACCGTCAAACAAAAATTAGCGGCAATCACTCATTGGACAGCTGAAAATGTTCATCAAGCCATTGAGCAAACAGCCGCAGAGCTTGAAGTCGGTATGGGTAAAGTCGGTATGCCATTACGTGTTGCAGTGACAGGTGCCGGCCAATCACCCGCGTTAGATGTGACTGTACATGCGATAGGTCAAGCGCGTTCAATCACTCGTATTGATAAAGCATTAGCTTTCATCAGCGAACGCGAAGCGTCTGCACAATAACGCCTCCCCCAAAGCCCTATTTAAAATAGGGCTTTTTGCCATGTTTAGCTTTGTTAATAAATCATTCGCAACGATTAATCACCGGCCAATACCTCACCAAACCCCGTTCTTGATGATTAAATGCTCTATAATTCAGCAGTTAAACTCAATTTCACATTATTTGATTGACACCCTAGCATTGCTTGAATATTATGCCCTCCGTCCAAAGGATTTTGTTTGGGGCTATAGCTCAGCTGGGAGAGCGCTTGCATGGCATGCAAGAGGTCAGCGGTTCGATCCCGCTTAGCTCCACCATCTAATTCCCTGTTAGGTGGTATCAAAATCATTTTGTTGGGGCTATAGCTCAGCTGGGAGAGCGCTTGCATGGCATGCAAGAGGTCAGCGGTTCGATCCCGCTTAGCTCCACCACTCCCTTTTTCAGTCTCCCCCTAAATATTAGAAATTGACCTCGTTATTATTCTATATTCATTGCAGCCTGCTGCTGTATCCAGCAAACAAATGCATCTATTTCAGGTCGTTGCCGTGAGGCTTCCAACATCACTAAATAATACGCGAATTGAGCTGGCCAAGGCTTATCAAGCACTTGAATTAATCTTCCCTCAGTCATTTCCTGTTGAGCATAGGCTTGAGGCACCAACGCAATCCCTTGCCCTGCAATAGCCGCTCGAATCAGTAAATAATCATCATCAAAGGTGCTGCCCCTTTTTGCTCTTTCATCAATTTTAACGCCATGAGCGGTTAACCATAATGACCAGTCTGCACGATCACTGTCTTGTAATAATGGGTAATTTAAACACGCCTCTGGGGTGACGGGCATTTTTGTGATTTTACCATGAGTGAAAAAATGCGGGCTAGCAACTGGCAGTAACGTTGGCGTCATTAGATGCTCTGTATGCAATCCCGGATATTTTCCCAATCCATGACGGATCGCAATATCAACAGGATCTTTTCTTAGATTAACGAGATTTGCAGAAGCTTCGATACGTAATTCAATTTCTGGATAACGAGTTCTAAAATCGCCTAATCGAGGGATTAACCATGAGGCGGCGAAAGAAGGAACGATGCTAATGGTTAAACTATTTTTGACTTTCGTCTCTTCCAATTGCCGCATACTACTTTCGATCTGTTCGAATGCCTGTAAAAGCGTAGGATAGATGCGAGCAGCCTCCTCGGTTAGTACCATGTGATAGCGCTGCCGAATAAATAATGGGCGCCCTACACGCGTTTCTAGCAAGCGAATTTGTTGGCTAACTGCACCTGAAGTCACGCCGAGAACTTGCGCTGCCTGTTTTATGCTGTTGTACCGAGCCACCTCGGTAAAAGCGCGTAATGCTAATAGCGGTAATACGGGATTCATAATTTAGTTTCTCTAAACTCAGAGTTAGATTAAATCGTTTTATTTTACTGGTTTTAAACGAAATACTAAAAAGTCTTACATCATATGTTTAGTTTAACTCATCGAGAAATAAAATGATCGAACTCTATACTGACAGCTCACCAAATGGTTTTAAAATCACCATTCTATTAGAAGAATTAGCACTCCCCTACCGTTTGCATACCGTTAATATTGATAAGGGGGAGCATAAACAGGCTGATTTTTTAAATTTAAACCCACATGGACGGATCCCTGTGATAACGGATACGGAAACAGGGATAACTTTATTTGAATCAGCTGCAATTTTGCTCTATCTAGCTGAAAAAACCGGAAAACTTCTTGATAGAGACCTAAGAATTCGCTGGGAAACCATAAAGTGGCTACAGTTTCACTCCGCAAGTGTTGGGCCAATGCTAGGGCAAAGAGTTCATTTTGAAATTTTTAGTGAGTTACAGATCCCTGAAGCCATCCAACGTTATCAACATCTAAGTGACAATGCTTTATCCGTTTTAAATAACCAACTACAACATCACCGCTATCTCGCTGGAGAACAGTATTCCATTGCAGATATTGCTAATTTTGGTTGGTTGCATATTGCACGTATTGTTAATTTTGACTTCAGCCGTTTTGAGCACCTTTGTGCATGGTACGAGCGTATTGCTAAACGCCCTGCCGTCGTCAAAGGCATCACTTTGCCAGCCCCCGCCACTGGAGCCTAAAAGGATAAAATGAATAATATTAACGAAATAAACAATATGGCCTTTTCCAATCATCCAGGCTATCAAAGGATGTTCAAAGCCGATTCATTAACAGTCGGGGTATTTTTACCTCTACGTTTTTACCGCAATGATATTCGTGTGCTGACTGGACAAAGTGTATTGATTCAAGAAATTGACAAGCATAACTTCGCGGCCATCTGGGTACGCGATATTCCCTTATTCACGGCTGATTTCGGCGACGCAGGGCAACTTTTCGATCCCTTTACCTATCTTGCTTTTATTGCAGCCCAAACAAAAAATATTGCTTTAGCCACAGGCAGTGCCATTTTTACCTTACGTCATCCTATCGACCTTGCCAAAATGGCAGTGACCATTGACCAACTATCAGGAGGCCGCCTTGTGCTAGGTGTCGCTTCTGGTGATAGATATATCGAGTTTCCTGCTTATGGTTTGCAACACAATCAACGAGCAGAACGTTTTGCAGAGTCTATACAGCTTTTCCGACAATTGATGCAACACGGGGAATTAACCGTTAATTCATCACTTGGACAATTTACGGGGGTAGAGTTGCTTCCTAAGCCTAGTACAGGAGAAATCCCTTTAATTGTGACGGGTAATTCAGGACAGTCGTTGCAATGGATTGCAGATCATTCAGATGGATGGTTAACCTACCCCGGTTCCACTAGCGATAAACAAGGCCCGATACGACTCGCTGAGAAAATTCGGACATGGCGTAATTTAATACCAGACAATCATTTTCGCCCGCATATCACTAATGAATGGATTGATTTAGTTGATGACCCTAATTATCCAAGAACAGCATTAAATGGGGGTTACGTGCTACGAACAGGACGTCATGGGCTGATCGAATTATTAGAACAATGGCAGTCAGCGGGTGTTAATCATGCCGCCCTTGGCATTCAATTTTCTCAGCGTCCTGCTAAAGACGTTATTGAAGAAATTGCCTTAGACATTTTGCCTCTTTTTCCAACACATCAGACCGTGGCAACACGGCCTATGGATTGGTAGCAAATAATCACTCAATTTATTTATGTACGGCTCTCACAGACGATGATAGCCGTTAATCAATTACAAGCCTAAGAACGCTTTAAAGGCTTTACAAGGCCATCTAGTCCCTCTATTTTTAAGCCTAATGCCATTTCCATCAGTTGCCCTAATCGCCCTTGTGGAAATTCCCCTTTTTTATAGAACCATAAGAGGTATTCTTCTGGAAGGTCAATCAAAACACGACCTTTATATTTGCCAAACGGCATTGATGTGTTTGCTATATCGATCAGATCTTGTTTTTCCATTTGCCCTCCAAAAACAAAGCGGCATTCATCATGAATGCCGCTCAACACTTTAACACTTTTTAGTGAGTTACAGAATCAATCCAACAACAGCCGCTGATAGGAAGCTCACTAAGGTTGAACCGAACAGTAATTTAAGACCAAAACGAGCAACTGTGTTCCCTTGTTTCTCATTCAGCCCTTTGATAGCACCTGCAACAATACCAATTGAAGAGAAGTTAGCAAATGAGACTAAGAAAACCGATAGGATCCCCACTGAGCGGGTCGATAGTCCAGCAGCAACGGCTTGTAAGTCACTCATCGCAACGAACTCATTGGTTACCATTTTCACCGCCATAATACCACCTACTTGTAATGCTTCGTCGGCTGGAATTCCAAGTATCCAAGCGAATGGATAGAATACATAGCCCAACATGGTTTGGAATTTGATATCAAAGATAGCCATACAAATACCATTAACCATGGCAATCAATGCAATAAAACCGATTAACATTGCTGATACGATAATCGCAACTTTAAAACCTGCAAGAATATATTCACCCAGCATTTCAAAGAAGCTTTGCCCCTCATGAATGTTGCTCATTTGCAACTCTTCTTCCGCTTCTGGTGGGTACGGGTTAATCAAAGAGAGAATAACGAAAGTACCAAACATGTTAAGCACTAATGCTGCGACCACAAAACGCGGTTCTAACATGGTCATATAGGCACCCACAATAGACATCGACACTGTCGACATCGCGGTCGCTGCCATCGTATACATTCTACGCTCAGACATTTTGCCTAACTGATCTTTATAAGCAATAAAGTTCTCTGATTGTCCTAAGAGCAGTGAACTGACCGCATTGAATGACTCTAACTTGCCCATTCCATTAACTTTAGATAATACCGTCCCGATGACACGGATCACAATCGGCAACACTTTGATATGTTGTAAAATACCGATGAGCGCGGAGATAAAGATAATGGGACAAAGAACTTGTAAGAAGAAGAATGCTAAATTTTCTTCGATCATCCCCCCAAAAATAAATTTGGTTCCCTCCGCTGCATAACCTAATAAATGGGTAAAGACCCCCGCAACAGCAAGTACGAATGAAGAACCTATATTCGAATGTAAGAAAAAATATGCCAATGCAACTTGGATAACGAGGAGTTGAATAACATAACGTAACCGTATCGCTTTACGGTTACTACTCGCTAATACGGCAAGTGCGCCAATGACTATAAGGGATAAAACAAAATGCAGGATCGAGGTCATATGCGACTCCATACAAATTTAATAATGCGGTCATATGACTATTCTATGTAATAGACGACATTTAAATGCGATAAGCATCACATTAGCATGAAAATGAACACTGTGTATTTTGTGAAAAGACTATATGGCTCACACTTTTAAGGAGAAATTCGATTCTCGGCAGGAAGATTGACGCAGGTCATATCAATACGCATTTTATAGGTAATACACCATTTCTTCAAATATTGATGCAATAAACTTTAAGCAGCAGTGAGTCAGCAGAGGCATAAATACCGCTAACAGCACTGCAACTTAAATACGATACGTCAATAAAAAGATTAGGCACCTAATAACGCAATAAGCTCATCTTCATCAATGACGGGTATACCTAACTCATTCGCTTTCGCCAGTTTTGAACCCGCAGCTTCACCCGCAATAACCAAATCCGTCTTCTTAGAAACGCTACCAGAAACTTTCGCGCCCAAGGCAACTAATTTATCTTTCGCCTCATCGCGAGTGAGTCGACTGAGAGAGCCAGTTAAGACAACGGTTTTTCCTGCAAATGGGCTGTCGATAGTGCTCGCATCTACAGCAACCGCTTGCGGCCAATGGATATTCGCTTTATGTACGAGATCATGAATAACAGCTTGGTTGTGTTCTTCACGGAAAAAGTTAACTACGTGCTTCGCGACAACATGACCAATGTCTTGTACGGTTTTTAGGGACTCTTCATCAGCCGTCATCACTGCCTCTAACGTGCCATAGTGTGCCGCTAAATTTGCAGCGGTTGCCTCTCCCACTTCACGAATACCTAACGCATAGATAAAACGAGCTAATGTGGTTGATTTGGATTTGTTTAATGCATCGACCAAATTTTGTGCTGATTTCGGCCCCATACGATCAAGCCCCGTCAAAATCCCCGCGGTTAATTGATACAGGTCAGCAGGGGTTTTCACATATTCTTTTTCGACTAATTGGTCGATGATTTTATCGCCCATTCCATCGACGTCCATGGCTCGTCGGGAAACAAAATGTTTAAGTGCCTCTTTGCGCTGAGCACCACAAATCAAACCGCCAGTACAACGTGCAACTGCCTCACCTTCTACGCGTTCAACGTCTGAACCACAGACAGGGCAATGGGTTGGGAAGACAATTTCACGGCTATCAGCAGGACGTTCTGATTCGACGACGCTAACAATTTGAGGAATAACATCACCGGCACGGCGGATCACGACAGTATCACCGATGTGCACACCTAAACGCTCAATTTCGTCAGCGTTATGTAGCGTAGCATTACTGACGATGACCCCCGCCACTTGAACAGGTTCAAGACGAGCCACAGGCGTAATAGCGCCTGTACGACCAACTTGGAATTCCACGTCTTTTAAAAGGGTCATTTGCTCTTGTGCAGGGAATTTAAAGGCTGTCGCCCAACGCGGGGCACGTGCAACGAAACCTAACTCTTCCTGAGTCGCTATGGCGTTAATTTTAATCACTACGCCATCAATATCAAAACCGAGGGTCGGCCGCGCTTTTTCTATCTCATGATAGAAGTCTAATACGGCCTGAGCACCTGTACGTAATTGGACATAATCGCTGACCGGTAGTCCCCATGCTTTAAATTGCATGAGACGCTCATAATGCGTATCGGGTAAAGAGCCTTCTTCTACCAAGCCGACGCCGTAACAATAGAAAGTTAATGGTCTTTTAGCCGTAATTCGTGGGTCGAGTTGACGTAATGAGCCCGCTGCCGCATTACGTGGGTTAGCAAACACTTTGCCACCTGTACGGCGAGCCTCTTCATTTAAAGCTTCAAAGCCTTTTTGTGGCATGAACACTTCCCCGCGAATTTCCACTCGTGTAGGAATGTTATCACCTATCAAACGTAGCGGAATGGCACGAATCGTTCGGACATTTGAGGTGATATTTTCACCGACAGTACCATCACCACGCGTCGCTGCTTGGACAAGTTCACCATTTTCATACAGCAGACTCACCGCAAGGCCATCTAATTTTAGTTCACAGCAAAATGTTTGTTCTTGATTGTTTTTTAATCTATCCCTGACACGCTTATCGAACGCAAGATAGCTTTCTTCATCAAATACGTTATCCAGCGACAACATAGGCACTTCATGGCGCACCGTATCAAATGCGGCCAATGGTGCAGCCCCTACGCGTTGAGTTGGAGAATCACTGGTGATCCACTCAGGATGTTCTGCTTCGATACCCTTGAGCTCTTGCATCAATTTGTCATATTCAGCATCGGGAATTTCAGGTGCATCCAATACATGGTATTGATATTCATGATGGCGTAATTGCTGTTTGAGTGTCTCAAGATATTGTTTTGTTGTCATGTTTCACCAATAAAGATAAAAAACCCCCAGTTAAGGGGGTTTAGTTAATACTGATTTTTAATTCAATGTATTGCGTATCCGGGCATGATACACCTCGATTTTCTGAGGTGTCAGCATTTTACGTTCATCATCAAGGACGACCCCTCCGACATCGGAGGCGATGCGTTGCGCTGCCTGTAGCATCAACTTGAAATTTTGTCCTGCATCACCATAAGAAGGTACCATCATAAACATCGAGACACCCGGTGTGGTGAAATCAGACATGGTTTCTGGGTCAAATGAACCCGGTTTAACCATGTTTGCAAGGCTAAAGAGGACAGGTCCTGTTCCTGAAGGATGCACATGACGATGGAAAATGCGCATTTCACCAAATTGGAACCCTGCCTGAAGAATACTTTGCAACAGCGCTTCACCTTGTAGAACTTGGCCCTGATGAGCAGCTACATGAAGAACCAGAACCGTCTCCTTGTTGTTCGCTGGAGATTGGTTTTGCGGTTGTTCAGTTTTCTTCTCAGTGTGCGCCTGTTCCTGTTCATGGTGTATCGGCTGTGGCTCCTCTTGGTTGTCGCTTGTATCAAAATCAAATTCAGGTTGTTCTGGTACCGTTGTCGCTCGCTGATTGATTGCTGTGTTTGGCTGAGCCCGTTGCGACGGTGCAGGTTCAGGTTTTACCGCAGTGGGTTCATTAACAGCATGAGGACGCGGAGCAATTTCAGGTTCATTAGGTTCTGAATGCTCGGGCGTTATCGTGAATACGGGCTCAGTATCACGAACAGTAGGTGAAATGGGTGGCAAATCAGGTTCGACACGACGTTCTTCTTTCACCTGACGTGCAGGTTCAGAAACCTCAGGTGACGAGGTCGATGGCTCAACCACATGGGTTTCATTGAATAGTGCAGAATCATCATCATAGTGAGATGATTTATCCTGAGAGTCATGTTTTCGGCGTTTTACGGGACGATCACGAAATAATTTTGAGCGCTCTTTACGGCTAGTCCATAAACCATGCAGTAATAACGCAACTATGGCTATCGCACCTACGACCACTAATATTAGACGCAAATCCTGCATCGCTGCTATCTCTAATTGTTGAATGATAATGCCACCACGGCAAAAAACTAAGTCAAACTCTTTAAGTTGCAAGCTAATGCGCAGCCACCCGCCCTTAGAGCCACATTACCGTGTGATTTTAAGGAATTCAAGTCACTGAACGCCGTCAACTTAGATTCAACTTAAAATATGACGGATATACTTAAGATTATTTGGCAAACGCTCTAAGTGCAACCCTCTGAACGATTTTCTTATAAGAAAGAGACAATTCTGCTTTCGTTTGCTGATTTTTTAAGCAAATACTGACTAGCCAGCCTAAAAACCTATCTATATGATACATGGTCAACCGTAAAGGAGAGAACAAGAAGTATGATTCAATCGACAGATTCGCAACAAAAAAATCACTCTGGTTTTTATTACTTCGCTCAAGGATGGCGTCTTGTCACGCGCCCAGGCATTAAGCGCTTTGTCATTCTACCACTTTTAGCCAATATTATTTTACTTGGTGGCGCGTTTTGGTGGTTATACAGCAAGCTTGGTGGTTGGATTGACCAAATCATGGGCTATGTGCCAAGTTGGTTGCAATGGCTAGATTATCTCATTTGGCCGATTGCTGTTATTTCAATCTTATTAATATTCACTTATTTTTTTAGTACCGTGGCCAACATTATCGCAGCGCCATTTAACGGCTGGCTGGCCGAAAAGCTTGAATCCGAATTAACCGGTATTCCCGCACCTGATGGCGGTATTATTGATGTTGCTAAGGATGTGCCACGCATGGTGAAGCGTGAATTCGTCAGAATTGGCTATTACCTTCCCCGAGCGATTGGTCTCTTAATTTTATTTTTTATCCCCGGTATTGGACAAACCGTCGCTCCCGTTCTCTGGTTCCTATTTGGCGCATGGATGATGTCTATTCAGTACTGTGATTATCCATTTGATAACCACCGCGTTAGTTTTAACGATATGAAACAAGCATTAGCAAAAGATCGCATGAATAACATTCAATTTGGCGGTGCTGTAAGCGTGCTAATGATGATCCCTATCGTCAACTTATTGATTATGCCAGTCGCGGTTTGCGGCGCCACATTAATGTGGGTAGACCAATATCGTGCGCGTTATGCACGTTATTAATTTGACTCTTCGATAGCCATTCAAAAGCGCGCTAGAGCTCACAACTCTATCGCGCTTTCTCATTTTAACGTCCTATTCAACGTTATACTAAATGTGGTAAGTGATGCTTTTGGCTCATAACCTTTTACACAGAATATTTTCATACATATAGCAATTGGTTATAAAATTAAGATAGCGATTAGTTATAAGCTTATGTTTAATTTATATTTGCAATAATAATGAGTTCACGTATGTTGGGAAGCAATATTCTTTCTCAAACCCAGTTTCTAGTTGGCTAATTGCCTTAATTATAAGGATATCCCATGAGTAAAATTTATGATGATAATTCGCTAACCATCGGCCATACCCCATTAGTACGCTTAAAACATTTTGGTAATGGTAATATCTTAGCTAAAGTTGAATCTCGCAACCCAAGTTTCAGCGTTAAATGTCGTATTGGTGCGAATATGATTTGGGATGCAGAGAAAAAAGGACTACTCAAAGAGGGAAAAGAATTAGTTGAACCAACGAGTGGTAACACCGGTATCGCTTTAGCCTATGTTGCAGCAGCCAGAGGCTACAAACTCACACTGACGATGCCTGAAACCATGAGTGTAGAGCGTCGTAAACTGTTGAAAGCCTTAGGTGCTAACCTTGTTTTAACGGAAGGCGCTAAAGGAATGAAAGGCGCTATTGAAAAAGCCGAAGACATTGTCAAAAGCGATCCGAACAAATATGTTTTACTTCAACAATTCAGTAATCCAGCTAACCCAGAAATTCATGAACAAACCACAGGACCAGAAATTTGGGAAGATACCGACGGTAAGGTCGATGTTGTCGTCGCGGGTGTCGGGACTGGCGGAACAATCACGGGTATCGGTCGTTATTTGAAAAAAACCAAGGGTAAGGATGTCACACTGGTCGCTGTAGAACCGGAAACCTCCCCCGTCATTAGCCAAACACTATCCGGTGATGAAGTGAAGCCCGGTCCACATAAGATCCAAGGCATTGGTGCTGGATTTATCCCTGGCAACTTAGATATTTCACTTATCGACAGAGTATTTAAGATCAGCGATGACGAAGCTGTTCACACTGCCCGCCAATTAATGGAAAAAGAAGGTATTCTTGCTGGCATCTCCTCCGGTGCAGCACTCGCAGCCGCCGTAAAACTCTCAGCGGAGCCTGAATACAAAGATAAACATATTGTCGTCATTTTACCTTCATCGGGCGAACGCTATTTATCAACGGTTCTGTTTGCTGACCTATCGGCTGAATAATATTAAAACCGTTAATTTATCGTTAAAAAAGCACCTCAATGGTGCTTTTTTTGTGGTATGGATCAAACTTTAGCACGTATTGAGATGATTTCTGAACGAGGGTTTAGTATTAAACATAGTAATTATTTTGAGGCGCGAAATTAATCCACCTTAAGTTAAAGATAGTCGCTGTTTACGGTATTCTTTGAAGATTAAAGGGTGTATTTTGCACTGAGAAACTGAAAAAGTGTTGACTCTCGACAAAGTAGGAAACCTTTTTAACAGTTAATAATCTAACTATACGCAAACTCAAGTTTATTCAACTACAATAGCTTGGGTCATTATAAAAAACTAAAGTTATTGAGGAAATAATATGTTCCAGCAAGAAGTCACTATTACAGCACCAAATGGCTTACATACTCGCCCTGCCGCGCAATTTGTGAAAGAAGCCAAAGCATTCACTTCTGATATTACTTTGATTTCTGGTGGCAAATCAGCAAGTGCGAAAAGCCTGTTCAAGCTACAGACTCTAGGCTTAACTCAAGGTACTGTTGTGACCATTTCTGCCGAAGGCGAAGATGAAAAACAAGCAGTTGAACATTTAGTTAAACTGATGGGCGAGCTGGAGTAATCTTGCTAGCGAGAGAACCAGTGTTACCGCGTTAATCTTCATCCCTGAATGGCATCATTCAGGGATATCAGTTTACATATTGATAGACTTACTGTTATCTCTTCAACATCAGAACACCTACCCGCAGTAGTAAGGTAATATTATGATTTCAGGTATTTTAGTATCCCCAGGTTTTGCTTTTGGTCAGGCTTTAATCCTCAAAGAAGATCCTATCATTGTTAGCACAAAAAAAATTGCTGACGACCAGATAGAAACCGAGATCCAACACTTTATTGAAGGACGCAACAAATCAGCCGAACAACTCAGCCTTATTAAAGAGCGAGCCGAAAAAAATCTTGGTGCAGAAAAAGCTGAGATCTTTGAAGGCCATATTATGCTGCTGGAAGATGAAGAGCTTGAACAAGAGATTATCTCCCTCATCAAAGGCGATAAAAAAACCGCTGACGCTGCCGTCTACTCCGTTATTGAAGACCAAGCTCAAGCGCTCGAAGCACTTGATGATGAATATCTAAAAGAGCGTGCAGCTGACGTTCGTGATATTGGTAAACGTCTATTAAAAAATATTCTCAACATACCAATTGTTGATTTAAGCGCTATCGACAAAGAAGTTATTCTTGTTGCCGCTGACCTAACCCCTTCAGAAACCGCTCAATTAAACTTAGAGAAGGTTTTAGGTTTTATCACGGATTTAGGTGGCCGGACATCACATACCTCTATTATGGCCCGTTCACTTGAACTACCGGCGATTGTGGGTACCTCCGAGGCAACAACTAAAATTAAAAATGGTGATTACCTAATCCTCGATGGTGTGAACAATCACATTTATGTGAATCCGTCAGATCAAGAAATCGACAAGCTGAAAAAATTTAATGAAGAGTACCAGCAAGAGAAGAATGAACTGGCTAAATTAAAAGATTTGCCAGCGATTACACTTGATGGTCATCAAGTGGAAGTTTGTGCAAATATCGGTACTGTGCGTGATGTCGCGGGTGCTGAACGTAATGGGGCTGAAGGGGTTGGTTTATACCGTACTGAATTCCTATTCATGGACCGAGATTCGCTCCCCACTGAAGAAGAGCAGTTCCAAGCATACAAAGCCGTTGCGGAAGCAATGGGCAGCCAAGCAGTGATTGTACGTACAATGGACATTGGTGGTGATAAAGATTTACCATACATGAACTTACCTAAAGAAGAGAACCCTTTCTTAGGTTGGCGTGCAATTCGTATTTGCCTTGATCGCAAAGAAATTCTACATTCTCAGTTAAGAGCTATTTTAAGAGCCTCAAGTTTTGGTAAACTGCGTATTATGTTCCCGATGATTATTTCCGTTGAGGAAGTTCGCGAACTAAAAGCAGAACTTGAGATGCTAAAAGGTCAATTACGTGAAGAAGGCAAAGCCTTTGATGAAGCAATTGAAGTGGGTGTCATGGTGGAAACACCGGCTGCGGCGGTTATTGCTCATCATTTAGCAAAAGAAGTTGACTTTTTCAGTATTGGGACAAACGATCTCACTCAATATACTCTAGCTGTTGACCGTGGTAATGAGCTGATTTCTCACCTCTACAATCCGATGTCACCTGCTGTTTTGAACCTGATCAAACAGGTTATCGATGCATCGCATGCAGAAGGCAAATGGACAGGAATGTGTGGTGAATTAGCAGGTGATGAACGTGCAACCTTATTGTTGCTTGGCATGGGTTTAGATGAATTTAGTATGAGTGCAATTTCTATTCCTCGTATTAAAAAATTAATTCGTAATGCAAACTTTGCGGATACTAAGGCATTGGCTGAACAAGCACTTGCTCAACCAACCGCTGACGAATTGATGAAACTTGTTGATACCTTTATCCAAGAAAAAACGTTATGCTAGGAACAGCACATTAGTTCGGTCCCATATAAAAACGATTAGGAGAAGGTCCATGGGTCTGTTTGACAAACTGAAATCACTGGTTTCGGATGATAAGAATAGCAGTGGCAGTATTGAAATTATCGCACCTTTATCAGGTGAAATCGTCAATATTGAAGATGTTCCCGACGTTGTTTTCGCTGAAAAAATTGTTGGGGATGGCATTGCTATCAAACCTGCGGGGAATAAAATCGTCGCACCTGTAGATGGGACTATTGGTAAGATATTTGAAACCAATCATGCATTTTCTATTGAGTCCGATGATGGTATCGAACTGTTTGTTCATTTCGGTATTGATACCGTCGAACTGAAAGGTGAAGGTTTCAAACGTATCGCAGAAGAAGGTCAATTCGTCAAAAAAGGTGATTTAGTTATTGAGTTTGACCTAGCACTACTGGAAGAAAAAGCGAAATCAGTTTTAACGCCTGTTGTGATCTCCAACATGGATGAAATTAAAGAACTGACTAAGCTGAGTGGTGCAGTCACCGTCGGTGAAACTGTTATTATGCGAATCAAAAAATAATACAGTCGTTTTAAATTATTCAATAAAACCACCAGATGGCATTAATGTCGCTGGTGGTTTTTTCTCGCTCTCAACGGCCTGTACGACTCAAAATAATGACACTCGCCCCTCGATACATCCACGCTAACAATGCTAACGATCGATAAATGACAGTATCATCACTTCTCACCGTTCACCGAGCTTAGCCATTGTTATTTTTACCTTACGGTGAAAAACAACGAATAACACTGACGCCATTAATCATCAAATACGCCAGTAGAAAGATAGCGATCGCCCCGATCACAGATAATGGCTACAATCACCGCGTTTGGATGTGTTTTGGCCACTTTCAGTGCACCAGCCACAGCGCCACCAGAGCTAACACCACAAAAAATACCTTCTTGCTTAGCCAGCGCTCGCATCGTCTCTTCGGCTTCTTGTTGGTTCACATCCAGTATGGTATCAACCAGTTCTTGATGAAAAATTCCGGGTAAATATTCAGGAGACCAACGGCGAATACCGGGGATTTGGCTCTTTTCGGCAGGTTGTAGTCCGACTATCTGCACATTTTGTGATTGTGACTTCAAATAGCGACTCACTCCTGTAATTGTGCCCGTCGTTCCCATACTGGAAACAAAATGGGTCATACGGCCGTTAGTTTGCTGCCATATCTCTGGCCCTGTCGTTTTAAAATGTGCCAGTGGGTTATCTGGATTATTAAATTGGTCGAGCACCTTTCCTTCCCCACGCGCCTCCATTTCTTGAGCCAAGTCTCGGGCGCCTTCCATCCCCACCGCAGTACTCACTAAAATAAGTTCGGCACCATAAGCTTTCATCGAGGCTTGACGCTCTTTGCTCATATTTTCAGGCATCAATAATTTAAGGTGATAGCCTTTAACTGCCGCAATCATGGCTAGCGCGATCCCTGTATTACCACTTGTTGCTTCAATTAACGTGTCGCCAGGTTTTATTTCGCCACGCTTTTCAGCTTCAGTGATCATAGAGTAAGCCGCCCTATCTTTGACTGAGCCTGCTGGGTTATTACCTTCTAGCTTAACCCAGATTTCAGCATCCATCCCTTCTGTTAAACGCTGTAGTTTTACTAGCGGCGTATTACCTATAAATTGTTCAAGAGTTGCCACTGCTAATTCCTTATTCTCTTTATCTATTATCACTATCTTGATGGTTATAGATAGTATCCTAACACCTAGGAATTAGCAGCATGAAAAAAATTCACTTATATATCAGTAATTAATAATAGTGATTAGACTTATTACTAATATCGATATATGAAAAGCTGCTCATGGCTTTGATTGACAAGAAGGCGTCATAAGATATCGAAAATGGGGCCATATGGCCCCGTAGAAAACAATATAGAAGGATAAATTACCCTATCGCGGAGATATTGAAGCGATATACTTGCACTATCTACCTTTCAGATTGGACAAGTATCAGGCGCTTTGCGCGAGTCGGGGAAATAGCAACTCATGATCCCCTTGGTAAATTCTCGCTTTCTGACTCCCAAGAAAATAATGTTCCCCACGTATTGGGATCTGCTGCGATGATTGCCATACTACTGATAACTGCCCTGCTCCCCAACCTATCGGTTGTACCGTTAACTGCCAGAAATGCCCTCTAGGCCCTGACTCAACCACTCGAACAGGTAAACGATGCTGTTCATCCACCTCTTTCACGAGTGTGATATCCCAAGGGCGTAGAAAAATATCCACTTCCCCTTGATGGGCGCTTGCATGATGCAGAGGGAATTCATAACCATCAATCAACAGCTGGGAACCATTGATTTGACCATGAAGTTGATTAATTTCCCCCATAAACTCAAGCACAAAGCGTGTTTCTGGACGATGCCAAATATCATCAGGCGTCCCAACTTGTTCAATATGGCCTTCACTCATAACGACGACTCTATCCGCAACTTCCATGGCTTCTTCTTGGTCATGAGTAACAAATACACTTGTGAACTTTAATTCATCATGTAGCTGGCGCAACCAACGACGTAATTCAATACGTACTTGTGCATCCAACGCACCAAACGGTTCATCTAGCAGTAAAATTTGTGGTTCCACCGCTAAGGCGCGAGCCAAAGCCACGCGCTGTTTTTGCCCACCAGACAGTTGAGCAGGAAAACGAGAAGCTAAATGAGATAATTGCACCATCTCAAGTAATTGAGTCACTTTTTGTTTGATCGCTTGTGATGATAGACGCTGTTTTCTTGGCACGACCGTTAGCCCAAATGCCACGTTATCAAACACGGTCATATGGCGAAATAAAGCATAATGTTGAAACACAAAGCCAACGTGCCGATCTTTTGCATGGATCCGGCTAACGTCTTGTCCATGAAAACGCAACGCCCCATAGCTATGTTGCTCTAGACCAGCAATGATTCGTAATAGCGTTGTTTTACCTGACCCCGATGGCCCAAGCAGCGCAACCATTTCACCCGATGCGATATCCAATGAGATATCCTGTAGCACTTGTGTCCTACCAAATAATTTTCCAATTTTTTCGATTTGAATACTCATGGTAGATGAACTCCTGATTCGGATCGCTGCCGGCTCAAATGCCATTGCAATGCACTTTTAATAATTAAGGTGATAATTGCCATCACAGCGAGGATTGCAGCCGCAGTAAACGCACCGACGGTATTGTAGTCTTGATGCAATAATTCCACTTGTAATGGTAATGTGTAGGTTTCCCCTCGGATCGCACCGGAAACAACAGAAACCGCCCCAAATTCCCCTATCGCTCGCGCATTCGTTAGAACAACACCATACAGTAACGCCCAACGAATATTGGGTAATGTCACTCGCCAAAACATTTTCCAGCCAGATGCCCCCAACAACACAGCGGCTTCATCCTCTTGGCTACCTTGGCTCAGCATCAAAGGCACCAACTCTCTCACCACAAAAGGACAAGTCACAAAAATAGTCACTAAGGTCATGCCTGGCCACGAAAACATCAATTGGATGTCATAGCTTTCTAGCCAACCACCAAACCAACTGTTGGACCCATAAAACAATAGGTAGAGTAGACCAGCAACCACTGGCGATACGGCAAATGGGATATCCACCAATGTTAATAATAACTGCCTACCGGGAAACTGAAATCGTGTGACCAACCAAGCTAGCATCGTGCCAAAAATTAAATTGACTGGCACGGTTATCAACGCGATAAGTACTGTTAAACCAATTGCATGCAGCATATCGGCATCGTTTAAATTCATTAAAACCGCATCTAACCCTTTCGAAAAAGCGGTCATAAAGATCCAAATGATGGGCACGACCAGTAATAGAACTGAAAATAAGACACCAATAGCAATCAAGAACCATTTAGCCCAATTGATTGGTTGACGTGAACTCACCATAATTGGCGTAATTTGAGCCATTATTTGCCCCCCAACCTTTTACCAAAGCGGCTTTGTACTATGTTGACTGTGAATAACAGCACTAATGAAACCGCTAAAATCACTGAAGCAATCGCACTGGCGGCAGGATAATCAAACTGCTGTAACTGGCTGAAAATCATTAAAGATACGACTTCAGTTTGCCAAGCAATATTCCCCGCAATAAAAATAATCGCACCAAACTCTCCCAAACTACGGGTAAAAGATAATACGGTGCCAGCAATAAGCGCAGGAGAAACCTCCGGTAATACTACTCGACGAAAAGTTTGCCAGCGACTTGCACCTAATGTTTGCGCAGCTTCTTCATATTCAGGGCCAAGCTCTTCTAACACAGGCTGTACCGTTCTCACGACAAACGGAATACTGGTAAATGCCATGGCGACGGCAATACCAAGCCACGTATTGACGACTTTAATATCGAATTGATGCAAATACTGCCCATACCAACCCGAAGCAGCAAATAGCGTCGCTAATGTTAAACCCGCTACCGCTGTAGGTAACGCAAACGGTAAATCAACGAGGCCATCCAAAAAAGTACGGCCAGGAAAACGATAACGAGTTAAAATCCACGCCAGTAACATACCAAAAACGGCATTAAACAAACTCGCGACTAATGCCGCAAGGAGGGTTACCTTATAAGCCGCCACAACTTGCGGATAACTGATCACATCCCAATACTGTTGCCATGTCATTTCCGATAGCTGAATGACTAAAGCACTCAAAGGTAGCAGTAATATCAAGCAGGTATAAAATAGGCTGCTACCTAGTGTGAGGCCAAATCCTGGCAAAAAACGTTTCCCTGACTGACGCATTAACGTCGCCCTTCTGCCATCAATTTATCGAATTCACCATTGGTGGCGAAATGCGTTTCCATCACAGCAGGCCAGCTTTTAAATTGTGATTCAACCGTGAATAAACGTGTTTCAGGGAATTTATCTTTATTTGCAGCCATCACGTCTTTATCGTTCACTCGATAATTAAAATTCGTGATAATCTGCTGTGCTTTTGGGCTATATAAGTAGTAAAGGTAAGCCTTGGCAACATCTTGCGTACCATTTTTCTCGACATTCTTATCAACCCAAGCCACAGGGAATTCAGCTAAAATATCCACCGGAGGAACAATAACCTCATAATCGGACTCACCATATTGCTGGCGAATATTATTCACTTCCGATTCAAAGCTAATTAATACATCACCCAGTCCTCTTTCAATAAAGGAGGTGGTTGCACCGCGCCCGCCAGTATCAAATACCTCAACATTTTTCAAAAACTGTTTCATTTGCTCACGCGTTTTCTTTTCGTCACCTTTATTTTCTTGTGCATAGGCTCCCCATGCCGCTAAATAGGTATAACGACCGTTACCCGATGTTTTTGGGTTTGGGAAAATTAATTTAACGTCTTCGCGTGCCAAATCATCCCAGGTTTTAATCCCTTTCGGGTTGTCTTTACGGACTAAAAACGCCATCGTGGAATAATAAGGTGAACTATTATTTGGTAATCTTGATTGCCAATTTTCTGGGATCAAATTCCCTTTATCGTGCAAAATTTGCACATCTGTGACTTGGTTATAAGTCACAACATCGGCCTTCAAACCTTGCAATATGGCCAAAGCTTGCTTAGAGGATCCCGCGTGGGATTGCTTGATGGTCAACTTGTCATCTGGGTGTAGCTCATTCCACTGTTTTTCAAATTCAGGATTTAATGCAACGAACAATTCCCGTGCAATATCATAAGAGCTATTAAGTAGTTCAGCCGCCATCAGTGGCGCACTACCCATAAGTGAGAAGGTTGCGAAACCCGCTAAGACTGTTTTCTTTAAGATCGCTTTCTGCATTAGGCACCTACTTATGACTAAACCAAAACTACGCTGTTAAGCTACTTTAGCTGCTTTAGTTATAACTGTGTAGCTATCAATCGCCTTTTAATATATCAAATTGATATAATCAAGAAATTATGGCAATAAGCAATCAAATTATATTGATGATCAATAGGTTAGTCACATGAGCGCCCTTCATGGATAGGCGATAAGATGGGAATAAAAAATCAGGTGTTTATGAAAACATCAATTGCCGCCAACTGGCGGCAATACGGCGATGTTATAGCGATAATAACGTGTCGATTGAAGGAGCAAAATAGTAGCTTCCTGAAACGGCTTTCGTCATGCGCAATAAATCATCATACTTGCCATCTTTCTCACCAAACATGCTAAGAAGCTGTTGTTCAATATTATGGAGACGCGCACAGTAAGCAAGGAAGTATAATCCATGTTTTCCACTCGCTGTACCATACGGTAAACTATGACGCATGATAGACAGCTCTTCACCGTCCTCTTCAACCACTACACGAGAAACGTGTGAAGTAACGTTACGTTCACTTTCATCAAGCTCCACACTATCACTCTTAGTACGGCCAATCATCTTTTCTTGTTCTTGCTCTGAGAAGCGATCCCACTTATGTAAACTATGCTCATAACGTTGAACAAGAATATAGCTGCCTCCCTTATCAATGCCATCTGCAATCAGTGCAACTTCAGCGATTTCTTCTCCCTGAGGGTTTTCGGTACCATCAATAAATCCGCTCAAATCACGTTCTTCGACCCAACGAAAACCATGGATCTCTTCTTCAACTTTAATCGCAGGACCAAATGCCTTCAGTGCAGCCTGTGCCAATGAAAAGTTAATATCGTGACGCTGAGATTGAATATGAATAAAAAGGTCACGTTGTGTTGCGGGTGCAAGACCTTTCCCTAATTGACGAAAAGGCTTTAATTCAGGTGCGCTTTCAGGTGCTGATAATTGCTTCCAAATATCAGAACCAAATGCAATAACCGCGCCTAACCTATCAGATGGGTACTGTTCTTGTAATTGTGTTAATGCGTCGACAAAACGCTGACATCCCGTTTTTATGTCAGCAAGAGGCCCTTGCACCATTGCTTCAATAAAAATACCGAAACGGCTATGATCTTTCAGAATACCGCTCTGAGAATGAGACATGCTAATCAACCTCTTTGAAATAATTTATTATTTGTGCGTGAGATATAGTATCTCATCAATGATGATTTTCACCTTGTTTTAACGCAAATATTCAGGCGCACAGGAAAATAATACAAAAAAGAATTTAAGGGGCTGATTAAGGCTAGGCATTAATAGTGAGCTGAGGGCTTAATAACGAAAGTTAAACTCCGTAACAACGTCATTGAACGCACTCACACCCTCAAAATTCTCACTATATTTAGATTGAGCGACATAGCAAATAGGGAATGAATCGAACCAGCAGCTGAGCGATTATTTCTTCCAAATAATTCGCGACACTGTCCAATTTTTTAATTCATCATCAGGCGGCATTAAACCTTCTGGTCCTTGCCATTTACCAGTGAAGCTATACACAATATGTGCCGTCTGTGGTGCGACGCATTCAACAGTAGGTTGGTCATCAATAGGCTCAGCGATTTTACAGGCACCAAAGGCTTTTTCATAAATATCACTAAACGGTGAACCAATTTTAATTCCCCACTCGGTGACAATATCAGGATCACTGACGCTAATGCGTGAAACATAGCCTTTTTCAGGGCCAAATACTTCAATTTTCACCTTATCATCATCTAAGCCTTGAAATACAGTGACAATCTCACCTTGTTCAGTTTGCATTCCACTACGGATGACATAACGATCATCCAGACGCTCTTTGGTGATGTCAGCTTGCATTGGGGTGAACCCCGTGATCCCTCCTACCCCAGCAGCTTTGGCCGTTATAGGGCTACTAAACCAGTTCATTGGCGAAAGTGAAGACCAAAACCCACCTGAGCCTGCGCACCCCGATAGAATAAATGTACCACTCAAAATAGCTATCTGAGAAAGCTTCACAATGACACTTTTGGGCATAACATCCTCAATTCATATTGGATTACTTGATGCATACTGTGACAACCTATTCCTAAAAACATTCCAACTCATCACCCAATAAATCATCAACAACATTAAAAATCGAGATCATTCGTCAGTGTTTTCGCATAAATGAGTCGAGCTGGCTGCTCTTCTTCGTATAGCATTTTTTCAAACATATAAATGGCGGCATCCGATTCTTCGCTAACCAGAAACTCAATCCTACCACATCCTCTCGCTCGTAATTTTTTTTCTAATCGGCTCACGAGCGCATTAGCAATACCGCGGCCACGATAATCTGGATGTACAGCAAGATAGCATGCTGTTCCTCTGATCCCGTCATAGCCCCCCATTACCGTGCCCACCACTTCGCCCGACACTTCAGCAACCAAAAAAAGGTCTGCGCCACATTGGAGTTTGCGTTCAATATCAAGTTCAGGGTCTCCCCCAAACTCATTTAAATCACATCGTTCCCACAATGTGATAACTTCTTCAAAATCGCTTTGCCGGAAGATACGTATTTCCATATTAGTGACCCGTTTTAACTGAGTTTTCTGTCATTATCACCGCTTTTCACACACAATCAATATTTCAATATGCCTTTTTTCATTCAAAAGGGTATACTTTAGTCACTTTTTTTTACCAACCGTTCTATTGGAAAACAATGAATTACCCTGATATTTTTCAAGTAAAAACATTTTTACTTGAACTACAAGAAACGATTTGTCAAAAAATCACTGAACTGGATGGTAAGGAAACCTTCCTTGAACAAACGTGGGAACGTGCTGAAGGTGGTGGTGGACGTAGCCGTGTATTGACTCAAGGAGCGCTATTTGAGCAGGCTGGCGTTAATTTCTCCCATATTCAAGGGAAACAACTCCCCGCTTCCGCTACGGCACATCGTCCTGAATTAGCAGGTCGCAGCTACCAAGCCATGGGCGTCTCTTTAGTCATTCACCCTCAAAACCCTTATATTCCAACGACTCATGCTAATGTACGCTTCTTTATTGCCGAAAAAGAGGGTCACGAGCCAGTGTGGTGGTTTGGTGGCGGTTTCGATTTAACCCCTTATTATGGTTTTGAAGAGGATGTGGTTCACTGGCATACCATCGCTCACGACCTCTGTGCGCCTTTTGGTTCAGAGACGTATCTTAAGTATAAAAATTGGTGTGATGAGTACTTCTTTTTGAAGCATCGTAATGAGCCTAGAGGCGTAGGCGGACTATTTTATGATGACCTCAACCAACCTGATTTCACGACTTGCTTTAACTTCACACAAGCTGTTGGCCATGGTTTTCTCGATGCTTATGTGCCTATCGTTGAGAAACGTCGTCATCACACTTGGGGGGAAAGAGAACGTCAATTCCAATTATATCGACGTGGTCGCTATGTTGAATTTAACCTTGTTTGGGATAGGGGCACATTATTTGGTTTACAAAGCGGTGGGCGCACTGAATCCATTTTAATGTCTATGCCTCCTTTGGTTCGCTGGGAATATGACTATCACCCTGAACCAAATACCCCCGAGGCAAAACTCTATAGTGATTTTTTAGTGACTAATAAAGACTGGTTGAACAAATAGTAACATTATTTACTCTTAATAAAAGTCGTCATAAGACTTGGCGGCTTTTGTGATAAAAAACAATAATAGTTAATAAATTTACTTATTAATCACATAGTTACATATACAACTCATTATCTTATGATTCCATTTTCACACACAAAATGGAGTCTGTTTATGAGTCATATTCTTGGTCGTTCCTATCTTCCTCCGTACCTTATTGCACATCTCTATCAGGAGTCGAAATGTAAAAAATTAAAATCTACGTTATTTCATATCAATGAACTAATGAGCACCGCCTATTCAACAGAAGATAAAGAGCATCTAAAACAGTTATTTGCTTGTTCAGCACGCCCTGGCACCAATTATGAACGTATTATCAGAGATGCACAGGAAAGAGAGTTTTTACCCAATCATGTCCATTCAAATCTACCTATTTGTTCACGTTCCGACCTCTCATTAGATGAAAGCTATCCAAGTCCCTATGAACTTCATATGCCTCATGAAGATTATCAGATCGTTATGAAGGAAGGCGACCCTATAAAGCCATCAACAGCAGAACAAACTGTGTATGATTCCATTGGCCATGTGAGATCATTTTTTAAAGAAAAACTGAATATTAATAAAATTTTTGGCTGCGATTCACAAATTAATGCCGTCATTCATTTTGATAAAAATTACCCTAATGCATTCTGGAACTCACAGGCCATCTATTTCGGTGACGGCGATAATCTCTATTTTGGTCCGTTTTACAATGATATTGATATTATTGCTCATGAGTTAACCCATGGCTTTATTACCTTCACGACAGACTTTGACTATGTCTTCCAGTCAGGGGCATTAAATGAATCTGTCGCCGATGTGGTCGGGATCATGGTCAAGCAATATGCAGCCAATGAAACCGCGACTCAATCTAACTGGCTACTGGGTGAAAACTTGTTCATTGATAAACAAAAAGCACCTGCCTTACGCTCTATGTCAGCACCAGGCACTGCATATCGCCTATCCGAAAATAATCGAGATCCACAAGTTGGGCATATGCGAAACTATCGAAATTTATCGATTTTCCAAGATAATGGCGGCGTTCATATTAACTCAGGCATACCTAATAAAGCCTTTTACCTATTAGCGACCATGTTAGGGGGTTATTCATGGGAGCGAGCGGGACAAATTTGGATCCGTACGATGTTTGATAAAACACTCACGACCAGAACAACATTTAATGAGTTTGCCCAAGCGATGCTAAGAACAGCAACACAACTCTTTGATCATAAGGTGGTGGATATTACACGTAAAAGCTGGGAAGGCGTTGGGATCTACATTTAAGAATATCAATGCAACAACGGTCAAACACTGACAAAGTTTGTCAGCCATATAATACGGCTGACTTTATGAGATAAAAATTTAACGTTTTTTCTTCTTACGACCCGGTTGAGTAAAACGTTTACGAGATGCAGTATCTGTCGTTGCCTTTGGTTTGTTACCTGCACTCGGTTTACTTACCCGTTTTGTCGCCACTGATTTCGCTTTAGCCGGTTTCTTAGCCTGAGCCATTGAGTCTGATTTTTCAATCATATCAAATAACTTAATCAACTCATCATCCGTTAAATCACGCCATTCACCTAATGGGATACCTGAAAGATTCACATTCATAATCCGTACGCGTTCAAGCTTTGTGACCTCAAAACCGAAATATTCACACATACGACGGATTTGGCGGTTTAATCCTTGAATCAGCGTAATTCGAAAGACAAAAGGAGCTTCTTTCTTTACTTTACACTTTTTCGTCATAGTACCTAAAATCGGTACCCCCGCGCCCATACCACGAATAAAATCATCGGTAATGGGTTTATTAACGGTCACAATATATTCTTTCTCGTGCTCGTTGCCCGCACGCAAAATTTTATTCACTAAGTCACCGTGGTTAGTGAGAAAAATCAGCCCTTGGGAATCTTTGTCGAGCCGACCTATCGGGAAAATACGTTTACTGTGATTCACATAATCAACAATATTGTCTCTTTCACCGCTTTCAGTAGTACTCACGATGCCCACTGGTTTATTCAGCGCAATTAACACTAAATCTTCTTCATTTCTAGGCTCAATCAGTTGTCCGTTCACTTTGACAACATCACCACTAAAAACTTGATCACCAATGGTCGCTCTCTTGCCATTGATAAACACATTTCCTTGTTCGATGTAACGATCCGCATCACGCCTTGAACAAATACCACTCTCACTGATGTACTTATTTAGACGTGTAGAAGATTTAGTTTGCATGGTTACCCTCTGTAATCTGCATAATTGGGAGCTGGAATAGATACACGTTAGCTCACCACAACGAATAACAAATAGTTATTAAAAAGCCGTAACAGAGTAAATTGTCACGGCTTTCTCGAAGTATCACAAATATGTGCGACTTCTAGGATTAACGTTTTTTCAGATGTTGCATTAAACGTTTACGTTTACGCAATTGTGTTGCTGTTAACTGGTTCTTTTTATTCGCATAAGGGTTTTCCCCTTCTTTGAATTGAATACGAATCGGTGTCCCCATGACCTGTAATGAACGACGAAAATAATTCATTAGGTAACGTTTATAGCTATCAGGTAAATCAGAGACTTGGTTACCATGAATGACCACAATAGGAGGATTATGCCCCCCCGCATGCGCGTATTTCATTTTCACACGACGACCACGAATAAGAGGCGGTTGATGCTCATCTTCTGCCATTTTCATTATCCGCGTCAGCAGTGCAGTACCTACACGACGTGTTGCTGATTCATAAGCTTCTTGCACAGATTCAAATAAATTACCCACACCACTACCATGTAACGCGGAGATAAAGTGGATGCGCGCAAAATCGACAAAGCCGAGACGCAGCTCTAACATGTCTTTCACATGTTCGCGGTCTTCAGGCTTCATGCCATCCCATTTATTGACCGCAATCACCAATGAACGGCCTGCATTAAGAATAAAGCCTAATAATGATAGATCTTGGTCAGAAATACCTTCACGAGCATCAATCACGAGTAAGACGACGTTAGCATCTTCAATGGCTTGTAATGTTTTGATAACTGAGAATTTTTCAACCGTTTCAGTGACTTTACCACGCTTACGTACGCCCGCCGTATCAATCAGGACATATTCGCGCCCATCACGTTCCATTGGGATATAGATACTATCACGCGTTGTGCCTGGCATATCGAATACCACAACCCGCTCTTCACCTAAAATACGATTAGTGAGTGTTGATTTGCCAACATTTGGTCGACCAACAATGGCTAATTTAATCGGTAATGTGGTTGGGTCAAAATCATCTTCATCTTCGTCAAATTCAGCTTCCGCTTCTTGTGCAGCCCAGTAAGCGGCATTTTCTTCTTCCTCGGTTAGCTCAATTTCTTCTTCTATCTCAATAAAAGGCTTTAATGATTTTTCAATGAGTTGGGTTACACCACGGCCATGTGACGCCGCAATAGAATGTATTTCACCTAGGCCGAGTGAATAAAAATCACCAATGGCACTATCAGCATCGATACCATCGGTCTTATTCGCCACCAGATAGGTTTTTTTCTTTCGACTACGTAAGTGCTTAGCAATACCTTCATCTGCTGGCATAAGTCCTGCGCGTGCATCGACCATAAAGAGAACCACATCGGCTTCTTCAATCGCTTGCAGTGACTGTGCAGCCATGTGTGTTTCGACGCCTTCTTCAGTACCATCGATACCACCAGTGTCGATAATAATAAATTCATGCCCTTCAACTTCAGCACGACCATATTTGCGATCACGAGTCAGCCCAGGAAAATCCGCTACCAGTGCATCACGGGTACGGGTTAATCGATTAAATAACGTGGATTTTCCTACGTTTGGACGCCCAACCAGCGCTACGACGGGTATCATTATTTGATGCCTCACTACTTTAATTAACTAAAAGAATTCGGTGCTTTCAGTGAAACTGACCTAGAAAACAAAAAACGAAACAGCTCCCAATATTAGGAGCTGTTGATTTTATCGAGAAATTTGCTGCTTGTCAGAAAATTAACGCGTTAACAGATAAACTGTCCCGTTTCTTGCCTGAACCATGAGCTTATCACCAGCAACAACTGGGCGACTATGAATACCTGAGCTATTGATTTTATTTTGCGCCACAAAACCGCCAGTGCTCATATCTAACCAATGCAAGTAACCTTCTTTATCACCCACAACAATATACCCATTGTACATTTCTGGGGCACTTAAGCCACGATTAAGCAAACCCTCTTGGGTCCATAAGGTCACACCATCACTCTTACGTACTGATAATACACGGTCATTTTGATCGACAAGGTATAAATTCTCACCAGATAAGACCATGTTATTGACGGAGCCTAAATCGCGTTTCCATTTTATTTGCCCAGAACGCATATCAAGTGCTGCTAATGTACCGTTATACGCAATCGCATAAATAGTACCATCATCAATAATTGGCGTCATATCCACATCGTCTAAACGCCCAATCTCTGTTGAACTTGTCACCTGGGAAATACGTTGCTGCCAAATGAGTTGGCCTTGAGACAATAATACCGCACTAACTCGGCCATTATCTCCACCCACAATGGCCGCACCGTAAGCGACGCTCGGAGCTGATTCCCCTCTTAGTGACAAGGATGGTGTATCCATATTCACTGTCCACTTGATTTCACCATTATTTTCATCAAGTGCTTGGAGCATACCGTTACTAGTATGAACCATGACGAGGCCATTACTTGCGACTGGACGAGAAAGCGCTTCCCCCGCAACTTCCACATCCCAAACGACTGAACCATCTTCTTTATTTAATGCGATGACGGTTCCACGCTCGGTTCCAATATAAATATGGTCACCAGAAACCGTTAACCCACCCGATAACAGTGCGGATAAGTTAGCAGAAAGAAAACCTGTACGCTTAGAAAGGTCGACTGACCAGATTTCTTTACCGCTATCAAGCTCAAACGCCTTAACTAGCCCTTTGCGATCAGCGGCATAAATTGCACTGCCATCCCAAACAGGTGACAGATCAGAATAAAACTGTTCAACACCATTTCCGACTGATTTATCCCAAACTATCGAAGGTGTAAATTGGTTTTCAACCTGAGGAAGTGGCGCCATAACGATAGAATCAGTTTCGCTGGAACAACCTGCAAGTAAAGCTGAAGCGACTAGGCCAATCAAAAGTGTTTTCCGCAACTGCATAATAATCGTTTCCTTTCTTCTTATAAATTATACTCACCATATTCCAAGTCACATCATTATCGGCATTCAGTCATCCGAACAAATTTCTTGCTCGGATGCTTGCACTTGTTGCCTAGATGCGACGCAAATTACTTAGAGTACAGATACGTTGTTCAGTTTAAGGGTAAGAAGGCTTCTAATTGCTTGTGAGCCATCACTTTCCAGCCCTTGAGTATATGCAGCTTTTGCGCCTGCATTGTCGCCCTTATGGAGTAAAGCGTCTCCACGAATATCTTGTGCTGCTGCTTGCCATGATTTAGCTTTAATATTACCCACTGACGCTATCGCGGCATCAGCTTTACCTTGTGCTAGCTGTACTCGCGCTAAACGAAAGTTGATGAGATCCAGCATATCATCGGTTTTTGCTTTGGTTAAAGCATCTGATAATGATTTTTCTGCTAACGCTAAATCACCTTTATCAACAGCAACTTGAGCAAGTTCTAACCCAATCATCGCACTGTATACATCATTTGTTTCAGCAGCGAATTTTTGTGCAGCTTCAATACCTTGAGCTGAACCTGAATGCAGTTGTGTACTGACATTTTCAAATTTTTGAGCGCTTTCTTGTAACACATTGCTCTTGTGAGACTGCCAATAATTCCATCCTAGAACAGCCCCAATACCGACAACAAGTCCAATGATTAACGCCACGCCATTATTAGCAAAAAAGCGTTTGATAGCATCAACTTGTTCGTTTTCAGTTGTGTAAACTTCCATTAGTTTCTCCTTAACCTAACAGTTCAGCTAAACGCTGTGCTAATTGCTGCTGCGATACGGTTTCTTGCTCACCAGTCAGTAAGTGTTTCACACTAACTTGCTGATTAGCAATTTCATCTTCACCTAAAATCAGCGCAATTCTTGCACCTTGCTTATCTGCACGTGCTAATTGTTTCTTAAAGTTGCCGCCACCGTGATTGGTCATCACACGTATGTTTGGCAACGCATCACGTACTTGTTCAGCTAATAACAATGCTGCTTGTTGGCTATTATCGCCAAATGAAGCTAAATACACGTCAGTGACAGAATCATCAGCAGTGAAGTTAGGGTTCAAATCTTTAACCAAGAGCACCATACGCTCCATACCCATCGCAAAACCAACTGCTGGTGTTGGCTTACCACCGAGTTGACCAACTAGGCCATCATAGCGGCCACCTGCACACACCGTACCTTGTGAGCCAAGAGCGGTTGTCACCCATTCAAACACAGTACGGTTATAGTAATCCAGACCACGCACTAAACGTTGATTCACTCGGTATTGAATACCAGCCGCATCTAACAATTTGCACAGGCCATCAAAGTGCTCACGAGATTCATCATCTAAATAATCAAACAGCTCAGGTGCATCATTTAATAATGCCTGTACTTCTTGATTTTTTGAGTCAAGTACGCGCAATGGATTGGTGTACATACGGCGTTGACAATCTTCATCGAGCTTTTCTTTATGCTGCTCAAGGAAAGCCACTAATGCTTCACGATAATTTGCACGAGCTTCTAAAGAACCGATTGAGTTTAACTCTAACGTCACATATTCACTGATACCTAATGCACGCCACCAGCGTGCTGTCATCATGATCAGCTCAGCATCAATATCTGGCCCCGCAAGACCAAACACTTCGGCACCTAGTTGGTGAAATTGGCGATAACGACCTTTTTGCGGACGTTCATGACGAAACATTGGCCCTAGATACCATAAGCGCTGTTCCTGATTGTACAGCAAACCATGCTCAATACCTGCACGGACGCAGCCAGCAGTATTTTCAGGGCGTAAAGTGAGGCTAACCTCAGTTTTGTCTGTGTCATGACGGTCGATAAAGGTGTACATCTCTTTTTCAACCACATCCGTCACTTCACCAATCGCTCTACTAAATAGCGGGGTGTGCTCTACAATCGGGGTACGAATTTCACTAAAACTATAACCCTGTAAAATATTTTTGAGAACTGCTTCAATTTTCTGCCAGACTCGAGTGTCTGCCGGCAGGTAGTCATTCATGCCACGAACGGCCTGGATATTTTTTGCCACGTTATGTCTCTATTTTTCGGAATCGAATAGCCTCGATTATAAAAGCGAAATGTCATTAGGTTCAATCAACAAACCATAATATTCCTCTTCAATCGGGAATATTCTGCTCTTTTTAGGGTTGCCCCTGTCCTTTTCACTCAAAATAGTGCCGTTGAGTGCTCGCCAAAATACCATAAAAACAAAAACTGGCCCATTAGAGCCAGTTATTTGACAATCATTTTTCTATTTGGTTTATCTGTATGCGGTTATTTTCATCAAGCATGGCTGCTTTTGCTCGAATTTTCGCCTCTAGCTGATCAATAATATTGTCATTATCAAAACGCTCTTTTTGACGAACACCATCTTCATAGAAGCCACTTTTGGTTTTCGCACCAGCCACCCCTAAGGTGGAAACCTCAGCTTCACCGGGACCATTGACGACACAACCAATAATGGATACATCCATTGGGGTGATGATATCTTCAAGACGTTGCTCTAGGGCATTGACTGTGCCAATCACATCAAATTCTTGACGAGAACACGTTGGACAAGCAATAAAGTTGATGCCACGAGAACGAATCCGTAATGATTTTAGAATATCGAAACCGACTTTAACTTCTTCAATTGGATCCGCCGCTAACGAAATACGCAATGTATCGCCAATACCTTCAGCCAACAACATGCCAAGGCCAATTGCTGATTTAACAGAACCAGAGCGTGCCCCACCAGCTTCGGTAATACCTAAGTGCAGTGGTTGGTCAATTTTTTGTGCTAATAAACGGTAAGAGCCGACGGCAAGAAAAACATCCGATGCTTTAACACTGACCTTGAACTGATCGAAATTCAATCTATCCAAGATATCGACATGTCGCATCGCTGATTCAACTAGCGCTTCAGGTGTTGGCTCACCGTATTTTTCTTGAATATCTTTTTCCAGTGACCCGCCATTGACCCCAATACGGATAGGAATGTTGTGATAGCGAGCGCTATCCACAACTTGGCGAATACGCTCTTCACTACCGATATTACCTGGGTTAATTCGTAGGCAGTCAACACCATATTCCGCGACTTTCATCGCGATACGATAGTCAAAGTGAATATCAGCAACCAATGGCACATTCACACGCTGCTTAATGAGTTTAAAGGCTTCTGCTGCATCCATCGTAGGTACAGATACCCGTACGATATCCACGCCTACACGCTCTAATGATTGGATTTGCCGCACTGTTGCTTCAACATCCGTCGTGCGCGTATTGGTCATAGATTGGACAGCGATAGGTGCCCCATCGCCAATAGGCACATTACCTACATAAATTCGGGTGGATTTACGTCTTTTTATCGGTGATTCATTATGCATTTTAATTTTACTCTCTGGACATCCATGTGCTCTTAAACACTGTTGTGTAGTGGATAATCATTGCTTCGATGACCACTATACACAAAAACGCAAACTGCAAACTATCACAATTCTAGTTTTAGGATACAGTTTGCGTCTTCTTAATTTGTGACTTTATGCTTCTGGTATTTTTAACTTAGCAGAACGATTCGCTTTAATAAAACGGCTTAAGTCAACCGCATTGCCATTGAATTTGATATCAACGTTTGCGGGAGCACCAATATTTAAGCGGTAAGGCAATTTGCCTTGTAAATCCAAGGTATCACCATTGTTCTTGATACCACTATATAAGACTTTATTATTCGCATCGCGAACCTCCAACCAACATGAGCCTTTAAAACTCATCGCGAGTGCATCTTGAACGACAGGTGCCGTTGCAGGTTCTTCAATTGATTGGGTACGATCAATGTTCACTGTTGCGCTTGGTGAATTTGGCAGTGGCACAGTTTTAACCGGTTGTGATTCGGTTGTTTGATTATCGTTTGGCTGAATTGAGGTGAGATCGACCGCAGAATTCGTTGGCGTCTCTGTTGCAGGAGGCGTTTCCGTGGCGTTACTCGTCACTTCCACTTGATTTTCACTGCTATTTTGTTGGGATAATAGCAAATCATTTTGATTAGCCATTGTGACAAATTCACTTTGTTGTTTTTGGTGATCTTGCCACCACCAAACGCCGACCATTGCAATTAATACAATGACAATTAACCAAGTTAGCTTCATCAACCAACCTTCACGCTTCTTACGTTTTTTACCTAATGAGTAACTTTGCATAGATGAAACCGTTGATGTTGCAATCGGCTCATCATTTCTAAGTAGCGCATTTAATTCACTTTCTGGCACATTCACCATACGTGCGTATAAACGCATATAACCACGTAAAAAGGTGGGTTCGACACCAGCAGGTTTTACATCTTCATCGATTTCTCTTACCGTACTAACTTTAAGACACAGACGCTCCGCGACCGATTCTTGCGTTAATCCCATTCGCTCACGCGCTTGAGAGAGTAGTTTTCCTACTGTAATTGGAGTTTGTTCGGTATTGTTATCGATAGTCATTTGCTAGCAACACTGTGTTCGAGTGAATGAAATATAAAGCTATTTTCCTTAGCTTTACTCGTAATAATCCTAACGTGACAATTTTATTAATATCATCACCTACAAATCATTGTAGGTGATGAGGGTCATTTTGCCTATCCATAAATGACCTAAATGATAATTAGACCAAATATTTAGATATTATCTATAACTCAGACTGCTTTCACCTTGATAGGTTCCCCAGCCATGCGCTTTTTCAATGTCCGTTTAGTACGGTCAATGACCTCTCCCGCCAGCTGACCACAAGCGGCATCAATATCGTCACCACGAGTTTTACGCACTATCGTCGTAAAGCCATATTCCATCAACACTTTTGAAAAACGATCGATACGGCTGTTCGAACTACGACCATAAGGTGCGCCTGGGAACGGATTCCAAGGGATCAAGTTAATTTTACTTGGCGTATCTTTTAAACATTCCGCTAATTGATGCGCTTGTTCAATACTGTCATTGACATGATCCAGCATCACATATTCCACCGTGACACGACCACCATTCGCATTTGATTTAGACAAATAACGTCTTACGCTGCTAAGGAAGGTTTCAATATTGTACTTTTTATTAATCGGTACAATGTCATCACGGATATCATCCGTCGGAGCATGTAATGAAATCGCTAACGCCACATCAATCATATCACCTAACTTATCGAGTGCTGGTACAACCCCAGAAGTCGATAAGGTGACACGCCGCTTCGATAAACCAAAGCCGAAATCATCCATCATGATTTCCATCGCTGGGACGACGTTATTCAGATTTAATAACGGTTCCCCCATTCCCATCATGACGACGTTAGTAATAGGACGGCGTCCGCTGGATTTTAATGAACCGATTATTTTTGCCGCACGCCAAACTTGCCCGATAATTTCAGAAACACGTAAGTTACGGTTAAATCCTTGCTGCGCTGTAGAACAGAATTTACATTCTAACGCACAACCCACTTGTGAAGAGACACATAATGTTGCGCGGTCATCTTCTGGAATATAAACCGTTTCAACTTGCTGGTCACCTACTGTTATCGCCCATTTTATCGTACCATCAGCTGAACGCTGTTCTTCAGCGACTTCAGGAGCACGAATTTCAGCGACTTCCTTGAGTTTCGCTCTCAATGCTTTGTTTATATCTGTCATTTGATCGAAATCGTCATAACAGTAGTGATATATCCATTTCATGACTTGATCGGCACGGAATGGTTTTTCACCCATTTGCGCAAAAAAATCACGCATTTGTTTACGATTCAAATCGAGGAGATTAATTTTTTGTGTGTTTTTTTCTGGTGTGACAGAAATAGCGGAGGAAGTTGCACATTGTGCACTTGTTGTCATATCGGACATGTTTAAGTTGCCTCGTTGTTACACTTTCGGCGAGTGCTATGTGAATAGCACAACGTTCATAATAAAATAAGCCCTGTTAACAATTATATTAACAGGGCGTCGCATTGTACAAACTTTATTAGAATAATGCTAATGCATTAGTTTGTTAATTAGCGAGGGCAGATTTCATCTTCAGTAAAGAAATACGCGATTTCACGATTTGCCGACTCAACAGAGTCAGAACCATGAACTGCGTTTTCAGTGAAGCTATCCGCATAGTCAGCACGTAACGTTCCTGCTAATGCGTTATCTGGGTTAGTTGCACCCATCAGGTCACGGTGACGCTGAACCGCATTTTCACCTTCCAGAACTTGCAGCATAATTGGACCTGAAGTCATGAATTCAACCAGACCTTCAAAGAAAGGACGACCTTTGTGCTCTGCGTAGAAACCTTCAGCTTGCTCACGAGTCAAATGCAGCATTTTGGCGGCAACGATTGAAAAACCAGCGCTTTCAAAACGATGATAGATTGCACCAATAGCATTTTTCTTTACTGCGTTTGGTTTAATAATAGAAAATGTACGTTGAACCGTCATAAATAACCTCTTAGCGATATCGTGACTTTTACCCAGCGTTCTTAACTTTTTCAAGTAATTCAAAAACGAAAAGTATGTGTCAGTTGTTGTTTTTTATAGTGTTAATCTTCTGCTACCCAGTAACAGAAACAAGGCGTTGATTATAGGGGCTACGATTACAATTTCCTACAGTTACATCAACATTTTGTTAAACTTTTTATAGCAAAAAAGACTATTTTTTTGACTAAGTCACACTTTTTATTCGTTACTTCACTTTAAAACTGACTGAGGTCACTTGTCCCCCCATGTCTAAAACAGAAATTTGGTAGTTTCCTGATTTATCAAAAGTCAGTAAAACGCTGCCATTGTGTCCTGTTTCTTTTATTTGCTCGCCATTTAAAAACCACCATTGTTGTCCTTGCCCACCTTGCGTCACTAAGCGTACATCTAAACTACTTTTACCTGGTAACCGCTGTAGAATTTCACCTTCACGCACGCCCGAAATCAACAGTAGCGGCATTTCACTCCTCATTGGTGGACAGTGGGGATCAATACGAGGTAACCGGTTAGCACGTTTCTCACCCGACGGTAGCCATGACTCTAATGTAATCGGCCACAAATAGATCTCTTTTTCTATTGCGTTAGGGCAATCTGGCGCAACCTGTAAACCTTGAGTATTGACCCATATTTTCTGGCGTAGCCCTAATAATGACTCCTGTCCTTTCGCAATGAGTGTTGGTGGGATCGTCTTGTCCAAAATCCAACTTAAGCGACGTTGCCGGCAATTGCTATCCTCTTTTGGCAACGCGGTGCCACTCGGCCAACAAATCACCGCTTGGCTAACGCTTGCGGGCTTAGTATCCTTCGGTATCGATTGGGTTGATTGATATAAACGAGCTAACAATAAATTATTCACCTGATTCATTATCGGAATAGCCGTTGCGTAGCCAAATTGCCCTGCAACAGGTGTACCATCTGGCCGCCCAACCCATACACCAATGGTATAACGCGGATTGACCCCTATCGCCCATGCATCACGATAGCCATAACTGGTGCCGGTTTTCCATGCTAAATTCACTTGTGCGCTTAAACTACTGTCTGGCACAGGGCGCGCCTCTCCCCCCATAATACGTCGCACAATCCACGCAGCTCCCGGTGAGATAAGCTGGCGATCGCGTATCACTTCACTGGGTCGATAGCGCAGTGGTGAAACTTTTCCTTGGCGAGCAAAAGCGCTGTAAGCTGCTACTAGCTCATCCATACGTGCAGCCGTTCCACCTAAAATGAGTGATAAATTGGGTTCACTTGCTAAAGGAAAACGTAATTCTGTCCCAACATTACGTAACTTGGCCGTAAAACGTTTACTCCCATAAGCATCAAGTACTTGCACTACCGGCAAATTCAGTGAACGCACTAATGCATCACTGACGCTCACAGGACCATTAAAACCACTATCAAAATTACCTGGTCGATAATCATCAAAACGACGTGGTACATCTTGTAACAGTGATTCGGCATGGATCAATCCATCATCCATTGCGAGTGCATATAAAAAGGGTTTAAGTGTCGATCCCGGCGAACGCCAAGCCGTGATCATATCAACATGACCAAAACGGCTATTATCTGTAAAATCAATTGACCCAAGATAAGCTTTCACACTCATATCAGTATGATCAACAACCAATAATCCTAATGAAGTTTGCTTAGGCAGCTGGTTTTTCCAATTAATCGCCATATCCTCTAACTGACGCTGTAACCCTGCATCAATTGTGGTTTCAATAATTGAATCTTGAACATCTTTGACGACGCGACGCGCTAATAAAGGCGCTAAATGAGGATTTTTACGCGGAGCTAACCAGATTTGTTCCTGTTTAATATCAGCAACTTTATCTGCCGACCAAACCTGATATTCAGCGAGCCTATCAAGGACTTTATCGCGTGCAGCTTGCGCTCTTTGGGGATAACGGTCAGGTCTCAGTCTGCTTGGCGCTTGTGGCAATACCGCAAAGAGCGCCGCCTCACCTGACGTCAGTTTATCTGGCGATTTATTTAAATACACCCAACTTGCAGCACCAATTCCTTCAATAGTTCCCCCGTAAGGGGCTCGATTCAGGTACATTTCCAAGATTTCATCTTTTGAATAATGGTATTCAAGCTGTGCGGTACGCCAGAGTTGTTTGAGTTTACCTGTTATTGTTCGGTCATGAGGGTCAATTAACCGAGCAACCTGCATAGAAATCGTACTTCCCCCTGATACGATACGCCCTGAACTCACATCCTGCCATAATGCCCTCAGCAACGAAAAAGGGTTAACGCCCGGATGTTGATAAAAATGGCGATCTTCATAGGTGAGGAGTGCTTCAATAAATTCAGGTGATACTTCATCTAATTTTACGGGATAGCGCCAAATGCCTTCTCTGTCAGCAAAACGCCAAAGTGGTGTGCCATCTTCGGCCACTACGGTACGTGCCATTTCAATTTGCTTGATGGGTAATGGCCATAACCTATCAAGCAATAAAAATAGCAGAGGCAAAAAAATCACCAAGACGATCAATGTCATCCCAGTGCGTCGTAACCCTTTTTTCATAAATGGATCTACCGCAAAGAAATAGCCCTTATACGACTAGCACTACACAGTATAAGGGCTTAGCAAAGATTAACGAACGATTTCTAATTGACCACTAGCATTACCGACAGCTCGCCATTCAGGCACATACATGGATTCCACCTGTGGAACAGGAATGTTGTATACACCCGGCGTCACCGCTCTAGCTAAATACACTAAAGTGGTTGGTTTATACTGCTGTACCTCAACGGCAGCGACAAAACGGTCGTCACGATATTCCATATGACTGATTTGTGCTTGCTGCATATCATCGATCACTTCTTGTAAGTTTGGCGCTGTTTCGCTGAGATTTGCACTGCTGTTTGCCAAATTTTGGTTTTCTAGCTCTAAACCTGCTGGCAATAAATCAACGACTAATGCATCAGGAACCATCTGTGAAGCGTTCACTTCCAACTTCACAACTACCATTTCGCCCGATCTTAAACGGTCAAGTGTAATTGGTTGGCCTTGTAAATCTAAATAGGTACGTTTCACACTTAATACATTGGAACTCGGCGTTGGTGTATACATCGGGTATCCCACCACATTCAAACGGCTATACAATGTATTGGTACCCGCATTTTCAATGCTGTAGCCTGTTTGTAGCTGTTGTTTGCTCAAGAACTCATTGACCGGTTTGTCCGATGTCATTGGTGGCTCTTGACCATTGATAACCGCTTTCCATGGCGTTTCGGAATCATTCACATAATAACGACCCGCTAGATACAACGCATTACTCTCTTGAGTTGAGAAGTACTGTTGTGAAACTAGGTTATTGGACAATATCTGTAGTTTTTGATCACGCGATTTCGGCATTAATTGATGTTCATTTAATAAAGCCACTATCATTGCATCGTCACGGATCGTTGAACCATAGTCACCATCATAGCTGTAACGACTACGCTGTTTTTTCAATCCATCGATAATGGCGCTGTCACCACGTGCCTTATCTCCCATGAGATTCAATGCGATCCCTAACTGCACTAGCGGTAATCCACTATTGGATTCATTGGCCCTAGAGTACAATTGGCGCAAGGCTCCTAAAGGAGCTTTCTGCTGTGTGGCCAATACCAAGCCTGCATAAGCTTGAGCAGCAAAGCGCGATGCATCCGGATTATTGGTATATGGATAATTGATTTGATTACCATCTTGTAAGTAGCTTAACAAACGGCTATTTGCATTCACTAACGCATCTTGAGGTACTGAATAGCCTCGTTGATGAGCTCTATTTAAAAAATCTGTTGCGTAAGCCGTCAGCCAATACTCTTCGCGGCCATTCCGATCCCACAACGAGAAACTTCCATCAGGACGCTGCATGCTTAATAAGTGCGGAATACCGATTTCAATGGCTTTCCGACGATCATCATCCGTTTGTGATTTCACACCCAGCTTCGTTAATTCCGCTTGCGAGGAGTACAGTGAAGGATATAGTCCGCTGATCGTCTGCTCAAGGCAGCCATATGGATATGCAAATAACTCACGAATATAACGTGCGATTTGCAGTGGAGGACGACTCGTCAACAGTACCTGCCCTTCAAGCGTATCCGGTGATAAACCGCGCAACTCTTCCGTTGGTAATGTCCATTGTTCACCGGGCTCAATCGCAATCGCATAAGAAAGAGTTTCTGCTGGTTGAGCAGGACGTACTCCGACTTTCCAACTATTACTGTATTCTTTCAATGACTCGCCGGGGATGTTAATACCATTGATTGTCATCGACACTTGACCTTCCCCATAACCGTAATCAGCACGAACAGGTAAGGTAACTGTTGTTCGTTTGCCTTTCACTAAAGAGAGTTCTTTCGAGGTCGCCCCATCTAATTTCACCATACCCGAGGCTTTAAAGGTCACCGTGACATTTTGTGTATTATCAGTTGTGTTAGTCAGATCCAGTGCAAAGTAAGATTTATCACCACCAGCCATAAAACGTGGCATCGACATTTGTGTAATCAATGGTGCGGCAACCACAACTTTACTGTCGGCATGACCAAAATCTTTGTCATTCCAAGCTTGTGCCATCACGCGTAATTCCCCATTAAAATCAGGGATTGGTAATGTGATTTCACCTTCACCATTTTTATCCAGTGTCACAGGTTGAGCTTGTTCCGCAATGATTTGCACTTCTGTTAGCGGCTTCATTCCTCCGCGCTCTAACGCGGCTTCTTCACTATCACCACCAAAGCGCAGATTAGCAAGTTTGCCCTGCCCCTCAATCAAGTGACCATATACATCGTATTGGTCTACGCCATAACGTTTGCGCCCAAAGAAGGCTTCATACGGATTAGGGGTTTTAAAATCAGTAATGTTCAAGACACCCGTATCTACCGCGGACAACAACACATTCACTTTTTCAGGTAATGGTTTACCATCTTGCGCGGTTGCTTTCACTTTAACGGTAAGATCTTGATTAGGTCGCATCTTTGTGGGTGCGGTCAGTGATAAGCCAATTTTACGATTCTCATCCGCCAATGGTAGATGGAGTACACCGATAGCGCGTTTTACTGTCGCCTCTTTCGAATCATCCCCTGGGCGTACAACTACCGCAGTGATATAAAGATCATGGCGTGCCCATTCTTTATTAACAGGCACTTCAATTTCCATCCCTTTTTCAGGGACGTCAATCTCTTGCCACCATAGCGGACCACTACTGGATTCAAGCAAAATATAGCCTTTGCCCGCTTTAGGAGATTCCACTCGAACTTTTGCTTTTTCTCCAGGTAAATATGCAGGTTTATTTAAGCTTAGTTTTACTTGATCAGGGCGTATAGCCCCATTACCACCCGCATTATCTTGCCATGAATAACCCGCCCAAAATTGTAGGCTGCTAACTAATTTATTATCTTCATTAATCACTTCAAGACGGAAAGAACCCCAATCAACTGGGAAAGACACTTTCGCAGTACCATCTTTTTCAATCTTGATGTTTTCATTCGCCATCATCAAATCTTTTTGATCATAATTTGATGTCCAGCCACCACTTTCTGACCAGCTCCAGAAATAATCACGGCGTTCATAGACTAAACGAGCGGTTAAATTTTCGGCCGCAAGCTTATTACCTGCCGCGTCAGCAAATACCAGTTCAAATTCAGCAAGAGAGTTTTCATCGACGTTATAGCGCTGTGTGTAACGGTCAGTCCGATAATCATAAATTTCTTTTTTATTAAATAATGGACGAATACCAACCATTGCTTTCGCAGGCCATACCGCCTGTTCTGCTCGGCGAGTCACAGGGCGCCCCCCTGCTTCCAATAAACTCGCTTGTGCAATAACTTTAATTGGTGAACGCAAAGATTCCCAATTACTCTGGGGTACAGCGATAACGGTTTCACCACTATCATTTAATGTTAAATCAAACTCATCCAGCTTACGTTGTAGCCCTTCTTCATTTTCAAAACCAAATTCAAAACCGGGTAGTTTTGCTACCGCTTCACGGTCAGGTCGAATAAAAATTTGTCCTTGAAGTTCATTACCTGCGGCTGGTGCGCCATATAAATAACGCCCCTGAATATCAAACTCAACAGGCTCATTATTCAGAATAGGTTTTTCTTGAGCACTCATCTCCAATGCCATGCGCTCAGGCATGAAATCTTCAACGTTGAATTTATAGTAACGCAACGGTGAACCATCACCTAAATCAAAGCGTAAAGACCAGCCGCCTGTTTCAGCGGATTTTGGAATTTCGTATTGATACTGGTATAACCCATTGTGATCTTGTTCAGGCTGCCACACAAAACTTCTAACGACTTGCCCATCGGTTTTTAAAACATCGACTTTAACTGGCTGAGCCTTAATTGGCTGGCCATCACCATCACGTAATAAACCATTCACCAATAACAATTCACCTGGGCGATACAAATCTCTAGGGCCAAACACAAAGAACTGTTTTGCATAACCAACTGGACCTGAAATATCAAACTCGGATAAGTCTAGTGCTGGCTGTGTCAGGTCAATCATACTTGTTTGACCATCAAGGGTCGCTAACAATAGTTTCCCACCCGCTAACTTATCTAATTTGGCATGCCCATCACCATCAGTAGTGGCTTTATTAACTAATTGCCCTTTTTCATCAAGAATACGTAATTCCACGCCTTTTAGTGCAGAACCTTTTGCCTGTGATTGTGTAAATACATCAACCTGATCTTGATAGCTATGCAATGACACGCCAATATCACTGAGCGTAAATACGGTTGCAGGGAATTGATAACTATAGCTACCTGCTTTTTGCATAATCGCTAAATAAACACCATCTTGCTGGAGTTCTTTAATCTCTTTCAGCGGCAATAAAACCGTTTCACGAGTATTTTTGGTTGGATTTAGGTCAAAACGCCCTGTGTAGGCAAGTTCGGTTTTATTGAGGAACTCTTCTGAATACCAATATTCATAATTACTACGGTATTGCCACATTGCCAAAAATTGTGGCAATTGTTTTTCATCAATGCGGAAAAAGTTCACATCCACTTTATCGACATTCAATGCGATAACTGGCAAGCCTTGTGCAACTTTGCTAGGTAATAAGGAGCCTTTACTTGCAAACCCAACTGTCGGGATAATTTGTGCCGTTTGTAATTTTTTCTCAAATGGTTGAGTTATTGTCCGTTCATTGACCGCTTTGATCCCCGTATTGACCGTAAGATTTAGCTCTCTTGATGGCGGTATATGGCGAAAGCGCAACTCCATTTGATTATCAGATAGCTCCCAAGCGCCATCTAACTTACCTGATTTAACATCAACTAAATTTAAAAATTGGCTAAAATCTTGGTTTTGCTCTAGGGGAACAGAGAAAGTAACGACAATTGCACTCGCGCCATCTAGCTGTAACTCAGAGGCATCAAGAATCGTTAACTCTTTACCTGCATAACGCTTGATCATCTCTTCTTTAGATAATTTTGTTGCAGATTTATTTTCCGTTGCAAGTGGTGCAGTCTTCGTTGGATTTTCTACCGTTGATTTGTTTTCTGCTGCAATATTTGTATCTTTTTTGCTTGTGTCGTCTGTATTATCACAACCCGTTAGTGCAATGACAGAAGCTAATGCCGCTGCAATATAACGTTTTTTTGTCTTTAGACCCGCCAATGAAGCCCAACTAAAATGTTGATTCATGACCGATTCTTCCTTTAATAGTTAATATATTGAGCTTTCACTCTCATCTAACTCAATGAGAGCAATAAAAATTTTGACCTGATGATAAAATAGGCGAAAACTAAAATAGTTTGTATCAATCAATTATATAATTTAACAGATTGTGCGGTGAGCACCTATAAGACAAAACGGAAAAAAATCTTACTATTTGGGGCAATACGGCGGGTGAAATAGGCAATAGCGGGTATAAAAATAATGAGCAAATATATCAATAGAAAATATTGCGACGACTTATAATATGCGAAGACAATAATTCAAGAAAAGAGCGCCTTTCGCATCAACAAAACGGGGAACTTATCATATTATTGAAGAGAAATAAGTTCTTCTCGGCTTAGTCCGGTGCTTTCCATAATTAACTCAAGACTAATACCGTTTTTTAAAAGCGTTCTTGCTGTCGCTAGGTTTGCCTCATGCTTTCCTTTTTTAATGCCTTTTTCAAGGCCTTTTTCAAGGCCCTCTTCCAATCCTTTCTGGTGCCCTTTTGCCCAGCCCACTTTGGCACCTTTCTCTTGCAAACGTTGTGCAATACTCATAATAACCTCTTGATGCTTTTCAGTTTTTTCATTCAATTGTTGGATTATTTTCTCAACGTTTAAGAGCAATAATTCAAGAAAAGAGCGCCTTTCGCATCAACAAAACGGGGAACTTATCATATTATTGAAGAGAAATAAGTTCTTCTCGGCTTAGCCCAGTACTTTCCATAATTAACTCAAGACTAATCCCGTTTTTTAAAAGCGTTCTTGCTGTCGCTAGGTTTGCCTCATGCTTTCCTTTTTTAATGCCTTTTTTAATGCCTTTTTCAATGCCTTTTTCAATACCTTTTTCAAGGCCTTTTTCAAGGCCCTCTTCCAATCCTTTCTGGTGCCCTTTTGCCCAGCCCACTTTGGCACCTTTCTCTTGCAAACGTTGTGCAATACTCATAATAACCTCTTGATGCTTTTCAGTTTTTTCACTCAATTGTTGGACTATTTTCTCAACATTTGCTGCATCCATCGTAAAAAATAAATAATTGAGAATAGTAATAACATCGCTATCAGTATTATAGTGATTATTGAGCGCCTGAGCCAATAAGGAGATCACGTGTTCACTTTCATCCCGTAAATGTTTATGTTTCATGGCTAATTCCATGATGGCAACCTTACGGTAATTAACAAGTTCATTATCATCAATGACTGTGACATCAACCAAGGGAAAAGAGCGGGTATATAAATCCTTCGCCACATCCGCTAATGGAAAACAATCTGTCCATCGTTGTGAATATGGATAAGGCGAGCAATCTCCGTGGTAGAATAAAACAGGCACCACGAGCGGTAAGTGTTTATGACCTTGTTGTAAATGTTGATTCATAGCTAAAAATGCATAATGCATTAATCGCCAAGCCATCAATTTATCAGGTGACGATTGATGCTCAACAAGTAAATAAATATACCCATCACCCTCTGCGGTTTGGACCGAATATAATACGTCAGATAACCGTGAACGCAGCTGTTTATCGATGAAAGAAGAATTGGTTAACGCGAGTGTTTCAAAATCACAGAGCGCATGGATGTGAGCAGGTAAATGAAAATGGAAAAAATCTTTAGCATTCTCTATTTGCGCCATAAAACCTTTAAATGCCGCATCATGAGCTGAGTGTCGTTGTACTTTTTTCATTATTGAGCCTTATCTAAAATAAACCTATAAAAATCATCGTAGATATTTATTTTTAGGTGCAATGGATTATTACCTTAGAAAGGGCATCACATTTGAAATGACCCTACACTCGTCCTATTTCAAGCGATAACGTGACTCATCACAAACAAACTCATCATAAAGTATTTACGCCGTTAGCATAGCTCAAAGTATCATCTCGTGATCTAGCCATATTGATGTCATTTAACTATTTCTAATTAGCAGAAACAGTGTGCCCCTACTGCTTGTCATTGCACGATAACCGTATCACTTAAGCGCTGAAAGGGTCATTAGCGACTCAGCTACTTCGCCGTGAAAGTTACTCTGAAAAACAGAAGAATTCGAACACGTGCTCAAAATATCGCCCTGCTATTTGGGCTAGAGGAAATAGTGATTAGATAAGAAAGAACAACGGCGGGCCAAAAGCACAGTGAGCCATTATCTAGCCCACTGCGGAAACTTACTTGGTATTTTTAATCGGGATAGTATCGCGTAGCCAACTACCTAACTTACGCTGGTAGAAAGGTTGAACATGTTCAGTGATAAAATGGCTAATCCCTTTTTCAGCTTCGTTAACTAAACAAAAATCAATAGACTCATTATCATTTAAATACTCACAAGCTAGAGTCCCCGCTTGATGAATAATCTCATCGATATTTTCAGTTCCGGGTACAAACTCCAATGCCACCATAAGTATGGCTTCGTCAGTATCATCATCAGCTTGGGCAGAAACTAAAAAGGCACGACGGACTACTTTGTGTTGCTTAAAGCATTCGATTAAAGCTTCTGTCAATGCTTCTGGTTCTGTTTCAAGCACACTGAGTTTTAATGAGGCCCCTTCAGGGATAATTAACTCAGTAAATTCAATATCATTATCGGCGCTTAAAGGTTTATTCGATTCATATTGCTGCGACATGCTCATGCCCTATGTAAAAATAATTGTAACTATAATAAAAAAACAGGCACGAAAAGTCGCCCCTTTCGTGCCTGTTAAGAAAACGAATAACCTTTTAGCCTGCTTTTTTCATCAGCAAGTTCGCAATTGTTCTCACTCCAATTCCCGTGGCACCTTCAGCCCACAGACTAACCGGAGATTTGCGATAAGTGGCTGAACAATCGATATGTAGCCAATTTTGGCGGTAGTTTTCAACAAAATGAGATAAAAATGCCGCTGCGGTACTCGCCCCCGCCGTATTAGATGGTGCTGCGATATTATTCAAATCAGCAAAGCTTGATGGCAGCTGCTGACGGTGGAATTCGGCTAATGGCAGACGCCAGAACAACTCATGTTCTGCATCGGAAGAATCCATTAAGTCAGCCACTAATTTATCGTCAAAGCTGAGTACGGAATGATAGTCGTTACCCACCGCTGTTTTTGCTGCGCCGGTTAACGTGGCAGCATCAATAATTAAAGAGGGTTTTTCTTTACATGCATCAATCAAACCATCAGCTAAAACCAGACGGCCTTCGGCATCTGTATTCATCACTTCCACTGACTTACCATTACGGTAACGAATGATATCACCTAATTTAAACGCGTTACTACTGACCATGTTATCCGCCAAACAGAGGAATAACTTGACGCGTTTTTTCAAACCACGATTAATCGCCAGTGCCAATGAACCAACCAATGTTGCAGCACCGCCCATATCTGCCTTCATTGAATTCATTGATGCAGAAGGTTTAATACTGTAACCACCTGAATCAAAGGTAATGCCTTTACCAACAAGACAAGCAAAAACAGGTGCATTCGCATTACCAGTTGGGTTGTAATCCAGTGCCAATAAGGCCGGAGAGCGGTTTGAGCCACGACCGACAGTATGGATACCTGCATAACCTTGCTCAAGTAGGTCTTCGCCTTTAATAATGCGATAGCTGATTTCTTCAGCTCCGATGTGGCATAGTAAATCAATAGCACGTTGCGCTAATTGCTCAGGACCTAGCTCTTCAGCTGGCGCGTTAATCACATCACGTACCCAATCAATCGTACGGATACGACTTTCTAACTCTTGGCGTTCAGCTTCTGGCAAAATTGGCCATTCAATTGTTCTCGCCCCTTTTGGCGCACGGAAACCTTGCCAAAATGCCCAACTTTTTTCCAGATCCCAACCTTCACCTGTCAAAGAAACATTACGAATACCTTGGCTATCCAATTTACGTCCTGCGCTTTGTACTGCACAAAGCTTGCCTGGATGTTTTAAATGAATAGTGATTCCTTTATCACCAGAACTGATCAGTGCACCTTCACCCCAACAAGGAGCTGCGGCTTCAAATGAAATCATTACTGGCATAATCTGTTTTGTCATTGTTTCTCCCACTTTATCTGTTTTTTTACAGGCAGCTTTTATCTATTTCTATAGCTGATAAAAGTAACTTAACTTATTAGAGGCTAAATAGGTATCAAGATAGTGCTCATAAATAAAAACCGGACTGTTCGCCCGGTTCATCGATTCAATTTGGCCATTATTCAAACTCATCTAGCCAAACTAACAAAATGGCTTCTAAGATTTTTTCATTAGATTTTTGTGGGTCATCATCAAAATCTTCTAATTCACAAATCCATTGGTGCATATCTGTGAAACGTACTGTTTTTGGATCCAAATCCGGATACGCATCATACAATGCTTCGCCGATTTCTCGGCTATTAGACCATTTAAGGCTCATCTTCGTTTCCCCACACAGTTGATTGTATCAGTATCAATGTTCACGAGCGTGATTAATTGTATATTTTGGGATCTCAACAACCAAATCTTCGTCAGCAACGAGTGCTTGACAGCTTAAGCGACTTTCTGGCTCTAATCCCCACGCTTTGTCAAGCATGTCATCTTCTAATTCACTGCTTTCTTCTAGGGAATCAAATCCTTCACGAACAATACAATGACATGTAGTACAAGCACATGATTTCTCGCATGCATGCTCAAGTTCAATACCTGAACGCAATGCAACATTTAAAATCGACTCGCCCTGTTGTGCATCAACAACCGCACCTTCCGGACATAACTCTGTATGAGGTAAAAAAACTATTTTAGGCATAATTATATCTCATCCACAGATTGGCCTGATAACGCTTGACGAATAGAAGCATCCATTCGACGCGCAGCAAACTCCTGTGATTGCTTATCCAGTTGTTTAATGGCATTCTCAATAGCGGTAGGGTCTGTACCTTCTACCGCTTCAATTAAAACATTGACTGCATTATCAATCGCTGACTCTTCTTCTGGAGTCAATAGATTGGCATCTTGTGCTAATGCACTTGTCAAACTTTCAAGGACTCTTGCAGCTTCAACTTTTTGCTCCGCTAAGCGGCGCGCACTAAGATCATCTTGCGCGTTAGTCATTGAATCTTTAATCATGCTTGAAATTTCAGTATCCGTGAGACCATATGATGGTTTGACTTGAATCGAAGCTGCAACGCCTGTCGATTTTTCCATGGCACTCACGCTTAATAAACCATCCGCGTCAACTTGGAAGGTGACACGAATATGTGCGCCCCCCGCTGGCATCGGAGGAATATCACGTAATGTAAAGCGGGCTAATGAACGACAATCAGCAACCATCTCACGCTCACCTTGAACGACATGAACCGACATCGCCGTTTGCCCGTCTTTAAACGTGGTAAATTCTTGAGCTCGTGCTACAGGTATCGTGGTATTACGGGGAATAATTTTTTCTACCAGTCCGCCCATTGTTTCAAGGCCTAGAGATAGAGGGATCACATCCAATAATAGCATGTCGCTATCCGGTTTGTTTCCGACCAAAATATCCGCTTGAATAGCCGCTCCTATTGCAACCACTTTATCTGGATCAATCGAGGTAAGGGGCTGTTTGCCAAAGAACTCGCCCACTTTATTTCTGACGAGAGGCACACGCGTCGAACCACCAACCATCACCACATTAAGTACATCTTCTGGCTCTACTTGTGCATCTTTCAAGGCACGACGACACGCCATCAGTGTACGTTTTACGTGGTTTTGGATCAGTTGCTCAAAGACATCACGTTGAATTTCACCTTGCCATTGTGGCAAGTTAATTGATGCTGTATTTGCCTCACTGAGGGCAATTTTAGCGTCTGTAGCGACATTTAATAACTGACGGGTTAAATGGTGGTTACCTTGAGTGACTAAGCCTGCTTGCTCTGCAATCCACTGTGCTAACACATGGTCAAAATCATCACCACCCAAGGCTGTGTCGCCACCTGTCGCTAACACTTCAAAAACACCACGACTCAGGCGTAAGATAGAAACGTCAAATGTTCCTCCGCCTAAATCATAAACGGCAATAACCCCTTCTTGTCCTGAATCAAGACCATAAGCAATAGCGGCAGCCGTAGGCTCATTTAACAAACGCAGGACATGCAATCCCGCAAGACGGGCTGCATCCTTTGTACCTTGGCGCTGGGCATCATCAAAGTAAGCAGGAACAGTGATCACCACACCGTCCATTTCCCCCCCCAACGTTGCTTCTGCCCTCTTCGCTAGCGTTTTTAAAATGTCAGCAGAGACTTGAATCGGATCAACTTGCCCCGCAGCGGTTTGAATAAACGGTAAACCATTTTCACTTGCCGTAAAATTATAAGGTAGCTCAGGATAACGCTGTTGAATATCGGCCAATGAACGCCCCACCATCCGTTTGACGGAGATGATGGTATTTACAGGGTCGCGTTCAGCTAATTGTTTCGCTGCCCAGCCGACCTGTTTATTATCAGCCTGATAATTAACAACAGAAGGTAATAAATAGCGTCCTTCGTGATCAGGCAAAGCCGCCGCCTCACCGCTACGCACAGTCGCTATCAAAGAGTGAGTTGTGCCGAGATCAATACCCGCTGCTAACTTACGTTGGTGAGGTGCAGCCGTCATACCCGGTTCGCTGATTTGCAGTAAAGCCATAATCGTTTCTCTTAAAAATCATCCAGTAAACGTTCTTCGAGCTGTTCTGCCTGTTGTTGCAGTTTATCGAGAAAACGTAATTTTCGTACTGTGTCAGCCGCCTGTTCCCACTGCTCACGATCAAGTTGTTCAACCATCACAAGAGAGCGCGTTTTTTGCATCTGTTTTACTTTAGCCATAAACTCAGTGAGTAAATCGTTCGCCTCACTGTGGCGCTCGATATTGTCTAGTTCTTCGCGTAGCTCAAGTTGTTCCATTAAAAATGCAGTATCATGCATAGTATGTTGTTCGTTATTAATATCAATACCTTGTAATAACAACAGATATTCTGCACGTTTTAGTGGATGACGAAGGGCTTGGTAAGCCGCATTTATGGTTGCAGCCTGCTGAAGCGCTTGCATTTTTTCCTGTTCAGTACAGGTTGCAAAGCGATCTGGATGATATTGACGCTGTAGCGATTGAAAACATTGAGCTAGTTGTTCATTGTCTATCGCATAGCTGGGTGTTAACCCAAAAAGAGTAAAATAATCCATAAGTGCTTAGTTTCTCGAACTAGAATACCAATGTCGTTTAACAGCACCTACCTATCGTGTAGCTCACGAAAAGCGCATTGGTTAAGAATATTGTCTATAGAAAGACGTTATACGTGAAAGCTTTCCCCACAGCCGCATTCACTGCTGACATTAGGGTTATTAAATTTAAAGCCTTCGTTTAAACCTTCTTTGACAAAATCCAGCTCAGTGCCATCTAAATAGACGATACTTTTGCCATCAACGATCACTTTGACACCCTTATCTTCGAACACAGTGTCTTCTTCATTGATAATATCTGCAAATTCGAGAATATAAGCCATTCCTGAACAACCGGATGTTCTCACACCAAGGCGTAAACCTTCGCCTTTACCACGGCTTGCAAGAAAAGCTTGAATACGTTGCGCAGCACTTTCTGTTAGAGAAATAGACATTGCGAACCTCACTATAGAAACAAACAAGGCAGATACCCACTTAATCGCAGCATCCGCCTTCAAAATCATCATTATTATACCGACCAATGGTTCTGTCGCACAGATTTTATTTATCTATGTTTCTACAACCTAGAGGCCGGAATTTAAGCATTATTTGCCTTGGCGTTTGCTTTTATAATCCGCAATGGCTGCTTTAATTGCATCTTCCGCTAGAATTGAGCAGTGAATTTTCACTGGTGGCAATTCTAACTCTTCCGCGATAGCGGTATTTTTAATCGCTTCTGCTTCGTCTAGGCTTTTGCCCTTCATCCACTCAGTCACGAGTGAGCTTGAAGCGATGGCTGAACCACAACCGTAGGTTTTGAAACGTGCATCTTCAATGATGCCATCATCATTGACTTTAATTTGCAGTTTCATCACGTCACCACAAGCAGGCGCACCAACCATACCGCTACCCACACTTGGATCGCTATTATCAAATGAACCCACATTACGTGGATTTTCATAATGATCGATTACTTTTTCGCTATATGCCATTTTTAAGCTCCTGAAACTGTCTGATTAATGGTGAGACCATTCGATGCTGTTAAGATCTACGCCGTCTTTGAACATTTCCCATAAAGGAGACAGTTCACGTAAGTGGCCAATTGCGCCATGAATCTGTTTGATTGCATAGTCAATTTCTTCTTCTGTTGTAAAGCGCCCTAAAGAAAAACGAATTGAACTATGTGCAAGTTCATCATTCATTCCCAGTGCACGTAAAACATAAGAAGGTTCAAGGCTTGCAGAGGTACATGCAGAACCTGAAGATACAGCCAAATCTTTGAGAGACATCATCAGCGATTCACCTTCAACATAGTTGAAGCTGACATTCAGAATATGTGGCGCGCCGTTCTCTAAGTCACCATTAAGGTGCACTTCTTCAATATCTTTAATCCCATTCCACAAGCGTAAACGTAATTCACGTAACCGTGCAGATTCCTCGGCCATTTCTTCTTTCGCGATGCGATAAGCTTCACCCATACCGACGATTTGGTGAACAGGCAATGTACCTGAACGCATACCGCGCTCATGACCACCACCATGCTGTTGAGCTTCAAGGCGAACACGTGGTTTACGACGTACATAAAGAGCACCGATCCCCATAGGGCCGTACAGTTTATGTGCAGAGAATGACATCAAATCAACTTTCAGAGCTGATAAGTCGATAGGTAGTTTTCCGACACTTTGAGTTGCATCGACATGGAAAATAATGTTGCGACTACGGCACATTTCACCAATAGCCGCGATATCTTGTACAACACCGATTTCATTATTCACATGCATAATAGAAACAAGAATGGTGTCGTCACGTAAAGCAGCTTCTAGCTCTTTCAGATCAATCAAACCATTTTTTTGCGGAGCGAGGTATGTCACCTCAAAGCCTTCGCGTTCTAATTGGCGGCAAGTATCTAAAACGGCTTTATGCTCCGTTTTACAAGTAACAATGTGCTTGCCTTTCTTTTGATAGAAATTAGCAGCACCTTTGATCGCCAAATTATCAGATTCTGTTGCGCCAGAAGTAAAGACAATTTCGCGTGGATCGGCATTCACCAATTCAGCGATTTGATTACGTGCAATATCAACGGCCTCTTCTGCTTGCCAACCGAAACGGTGGGAACGCGAAGCGGGGTTACCAAAAATGCCGTCCATTGTTAGACATTGCATCATTTTTTCAGCAACACGGGGATCTACCGGTGTTGTTGCTGAATAATCAAGATAAATCGGTAATTTCATTGCTCACTTACTCCAAAAGACAACGTTGTCTTCATTTTCCAATGATACTTGCGGTGCTTAATGGTTGAAACGCCACCACGTTATGTATCTAACTGCAATTTATTAAAATATTGTATAATTAAGCACGGACATTAATAATTGTTTCAGGTGAAAGTCCACCTAATGTTGCACGACGTTTTTCATTATCTTGTCTATCGGCAACATCCATCACTTCCTGATTCTTAACCAGCTCATCAAGGCTAATGCTACTAAGGAAGCTCGTAATTCTGTCACTTAAATCGCGCCATAGCGCATGAGTCAGGCAACGATCACCATTTTGGCAACCTTCTTTGTTACCTTGGCAACGCGTCGCATCAACAGATTCATCAACCGCAGCAATGACTTGAGCAACAAAAATTTGATCGGCATCTCGGCCAAGTAGGTAACCACCACCTGGACCACGAACACTCGACACGAGCTCGTTTTTACGTAAGCGAGCGAAAAGCTGTTCAAGATAAGAGAGGGAAATTCCCTGACGCTCAGAAATATCAGCTAGGGGCACAGGCCCTGTCTGAGAGTGTAATGCGACATCTAGCATCGCCGTTACTGCATAACGTCCTTTGGAAGTGAGTCTCATAACATATACTCCGTGGTAAAATATAGGCCAATTGTGACATTCCCGACTAATTTAGTCAACTATTTACCTGACTAATTTACTCAAGTATTCTGCACGGAGTAACCACTCATTTTTTAGCCCATTTTTCCATCGACGTCAGGATACCACGTAAAATATGTAGCTCTTGGGTTTCAATATGAGCACGGGTAAATAACCGTCTTAATTTATTCATAATTAATCCCGGATGTGCCTTACGAATGAACCCAGACTCATTCAATACGCTTTCAAGATGCACATAAAAACGTTCTATATCTTGTGCAGGGGGATATTCTACCTCAGACAAATCTGAGTTAACCGCATTTTTTTCATCTAAGGCTAAATATGCCATTCTAATTTCATAACTGACTAACTGCACTGCCATCGCCAGATTGAGAGAACCGTATTCGGGGTTGGTTGGAATATAGAGATGGTACTGACATTTCTGCAATTCTTCATTGGTCAACCCGATACGCTCACGACCAAAAATAATGGCAACAGGCGCCGTTTTCGCTTGCTCAACTGATTTTTCTCCACATTCACGTGGCGCAACCATCGGCCAAGAGAGTGTCCGTGAGCGTGCACTAGTGCCAATCACTAACTGACACCCTTCTAATGCTTCATCTAACGAATTGACAATTGTTGCCTGGCCAATGACATCACTGGCCCCCGCAGAGAGCGCAATGGCATGTGAATCAGGTTGTACTTGAGGATTAACAAGATAAAGATTGGATAACCCCATCGTTTTCATAGCGCGGGCTGTAGAGCCCATATTGCCTGTGTGTGAGGTCTCAACAAGAATAATGCGGATATTGTCTAACATGATTTAGTCGTTTTTCAAAAAATAATCGCAAGAGTTTAACACAAAATTGCTTATTGTGACGAACATCTATATAATCCGCCCACTCAATGTTTTTCGTTCTTTAACATTCCAGTGGAAAAAGCCCATGCATCCGATGCTTAATATCGCCATACGTGCAGCACGTAAGGCTGGTAATCATATAGCTAAAAGCTATGAAACGCCTGACAATGTCCAGATTTCACAAAAAGGTTCCAATGACTTCGTTACCAATGTCGATCGTGAAGCTGAACATTTCATTATCGAGATCATCCGTAAATCATACCCAGAGCACACCATCATTACTGAAGAGAGTGGTGAATTACTCGGTAAAGAAGATGATATTCAATGGGTAATTGATCCACTGGATGGTACGACAAACTTCACCAAACGCTTCCCACATTTTTCTGTATCTATCGCTGTTCGTGTTAAAGGCCGTACTGAAGTTGCAGTGGTTTACGATCCAATGCGTAATGAGTTATTTAGCGCTGTTCGTGGCCAAGGTGCACAATTAAACGGTTATCGTCTGCGTGGTGCTGATGCTCGCGAATTAGATGGGGCAATCGTTGCTACTGGTTTCCCTTTCAAACAAAAACAACATTCCGTTGTGTTCATGAATATCATGAGCAAAATGTTTGATAGCTGTGCTGACTTCCGCCGTACAGGTTCAGCAGCCTTAGACTTATGCTATGTCGCCGCTGGCCGTGTTGATGCCTACTATGAAATTGGTTTGAAACCTTGGGATTTCTTGGGTGGTGAGCTAATTATGCGTGAAGCAGGCGGCATCATGACTGACTTCGTAGGTAACCATAACTATTTAGCTTCAGGTAACATTGTTGCGGGTAGCCCACGCATCGTGAAAGATATTTTGTCTGTTATGCGTGAAGAGCTGTCAGAAGCATTAAAACGTTGATCGCGTTGTCGTATCATGATGAAAAAGACGTTGAGCATCGCTCAACGTCTTTCATTTATAACAAAGTCTAAAGTCATACTCACTATTTTCTTGCCTTTCCTCTCATCATCCCCAAATCGCACTCGTGTTGATTAGTCGACGGTATAATGGCCCTAGCATCCTGAGCAGTGAGTTCATGCACAGATACTTTCTCATCACAGTATATTCTGTTATCAATATGGCTCGAATATACCTAAGTGTATGATTCTATGAGTGTGCAGCGATTTTTGGTCGTATAAACAAAGCTGGAATTGCCAAAAGAGCCATTAAATAAAAGACAATGCCATGCTGATCGGGAACCCGTTCATAAATAGCCCCCACCATGACAGTGATAATCGCTAACCCTCCCCCCGTGGCTAATGCCGAATAAACACCTTGTAATGGAATAATTTCATTCTCTTTGCGCGCACTAATAAAACGCATTGCCGCCAAATGACATACCGTGAAAGTACCGCTGTGCAATATTTGAACGATAATGAGAATAGGTAATGAAGTGAAAGCCCCCATGAGTCCCCAACGGATAATTCCACTCACAGCAGAGAGTAAAAGTAAGTTACGCGAGCTCCAGCGGCGAAATAACTTCTTGCTCAACATAAAAACAATCACTTCAGCCACAACGCCAAGCGCCCATAATCGACCTATCACAACATCTGAGTAGCCAGCCTCTTTCCAAAATAACGAAGCATAACCATAGTATGCTGCATGAGCACCTTGCAGTAAGGTGACGCAAATTAAAAACTTAACGACATTTTTATCGGCAATAAGTTGCTTAAAAGACACCTTATCTTCATCTGCAACCATCGGGGCGCCTTTAGGCATGATGGCGGGTTTTAACATCGTCGTGAGTAATAACGCTAAACAGCTAATAATTAAGGCCGCCATAATTGATTTATGACCTAATATATCAGCAAAATAGCCCATAACTATCGAGCCAATAATAAAAGCAATGGAGCCCCAAAGCCTAATTTGTCCATAATCGAATGGAAATTGTTTTTGCCATGTTCCCGCTAATGAGTCACCGAGTGGCACCAATGGTGCAAAAAATAAATTAAATCCAACCATGACAAAAAATAGCCATGCCCAATGGGAGCCAAACGCAAAAGCGACAGAGAATAACAACGATAATGCCGCCAATATTCTTAATGCATTAATGAGGCTTGATGGATCCTTTACCATCGGTGTAATGAACATTGCACCAAGGAAACGTGCAGCGAGTCCAACCCCCAACAGTATCCCGCTCATTTCAGCATCAATTCCCTCCCCCTGTAACCATATAGGCCAGAATGGTAGAAAAATACTGTAAGCGAAAAAATAGGTAAAATAATCAATCGCCAGCCAGCGAGTTGATGGGATTACCATTATTCCTCCTTTTTTCAATGCAAAAAACCCGCTTTTACCAACGTGTAGAAGCGGGTTTAAAAAATTAAATTAATTTAATTTTATGCGTAAACTGGGTATTTTGCGCAAATATTCAATACTTTTTGTTTGGTACTTTCAATGGTCGCTTCATCATTGAGGTTATCCAGAACATCACACATCCAGCCCGCCAGCTCACGCGCATCCGCTTCATTAAAACCACGGCGCGTAATGGCTGGTGTACCTACACGAATACCAGAGGTAACAAATGGACTCTTAGGATCGTTAGGAACACTGTTTTTGTTCACCGTGATATTCGCACGACCCAATGCTGCGTCTGCATCTTTACCTGTGATATCTTTATCAACCAAATCAACTAAGAATAGGTGATTTTCAGTACCGCCAGACACTACTTTATAGCCGCGTTGCTGGAAAATTTCTACCATTGCCTTCGCATTTTTAGCAACTTGCTGTTGATACGTTTTAAATTCAGGCTCCATCGCTTCTTTCAGTGCTACCGCTTTACCCGCAATCACATGCATTAGCGGACCACCTTGAGAACCAGGGAATACTGCGGAGTTTAGTTTTTTATACAGCTCTTCATCACCACCCTTCGCTAAGATTAAGCCACCACGTGGACCCGCCAAGGTTTTGTGTGTTGTTGTCGTTACGATGTGTGCATGAGGAACAGGGTTAGGATACACACCTGCTGCAATTAGACCCGCTACGTGAGCCATATCAACAAATAGGTAAGCATTGATGCTATCTGCGATTTCACGCATTTTAGCCCAATCAACAATGCCTGAATAAGCAGAGAAACCACCGATGATCATTTTTGGCTTATGTTTCTGAGCTTGTGCTTTGATGTCTTCATAGTCGATTTTACCGCTTTCATCGATACCATAAGGAACGATGTTATACAGCTTACCGGAGAAGTTAACTGGTGAGCCATGCGTTAAGTGACCACCGTGCGCCAAGTTCATACCTAATACGGTATCACCGGGTTGCAGTAACGCCATATAAACAGCTGCGTTAGCCTGTGAACCTGAGTGAGGCTGTACGTTTGCATAGTCCGCACCAAACAGCGCTTTTGCACGGTCGATTGCTAGCTGCTCAACCACGTCAACATACTCACACCCACCATAATAACGCTTACCCGGATAACCTTCGGCATATTTATTTGTTAGCTGAGATCCTTGAGCCTGCATAACTCGTGGACTGGTATAGTTTTCTGAAGCAATTAATTCAATATGTTCTTCTTGACGTTGAACTTCTTTCTCCATTGCTTCCCACAGTTGTGGATCATAATCTGCAATATTCATTTCACGCTTTAACATTCGCTTCTCCTGCCTCAGCCATTCAATAAGTTGATAACAAAACTATCGCAATAGCACACAGTGTAAACTCTTTTTCTTCAGGGTGATAGCCCTAAAGAAAAAATATACGCAAACGTTTGCATATATTTTAATTGCCCTAAAAAGAGTTCGGTTGTATCGAGATAAAATCAGTCATATTCACACTGTAAAAACATTAAATACTGTTTTTTTCTATCTGATTTTATAAAGCCTCTATTTTTCAACTCTTTTTGTAATAGACCTATTTACATTGTGTATTAAAAGTTATAAGTTGTATTAAAAATGCATGTTATAAAAATTCATCTTCTAATGAAATTATTTCAGGAGAACCTGTATGCTAGACAGCCAAACTATCGCCATTGTTAAATCAACCATTCCAGCCATTGCTGCGACAGGACCAAAATTAACGGCTCACTTCTATGAAAGAATGTTCAAGCAACATCCTGAGCTAAAAGATATTTTTAACATGACGCATCAAAGTAACGGTTCACAGCGCGAGGCGTTATTTAATGCTGTTTGTGCTTATGCAACACACATTGAAACCCCAGAAGCGTTAATTTCTGCGGTAGAAAAAATCGCGCAAAAACATGCAAGTTTAAACATCAAACCTGAACATTACCCAATTGTTGGCGAAAACTTACTGGCCGCCATTGATGAATTACTCAGCCCAGGCCAAGAAGTCCTTGATGCGTGGGGTAAAGCCTATGGTGTTCTCGCTGATATTTTTATCCACCGTGAAGCGGAGATTTATCGTCAAAATGCCGATAAAGTCGGTGGTTGGGAAGGCTTACGTGAATTCCGAGTTGCCGCTAAACAAGCACAAAGTGATGTCATCACGAGTTTTGAATTTTTACCTGTCGATGGTCAACCTGTCGCTGATTATCGTCCGGGACAATATATTACCCTCTATATCAATGATGATAGTTTGGCCAATCAAGAGATCCGCCAATATTCACTCACGACCGCACCAAATGGTCGCAGCTATCGTATTGCTGTAAAACGAGAAGATAAAGGTATTGTTTCTAACCATATCCATCAAAATCTCAATGAAGGTGATATTGTTTACTTAGCGCCACCATGTGGCGATTTCTTCATTGATATTGATAATAAAACCCCAGTCACGCTAATTTCTGCGGGGGTCGGCTTAACACCAATGTTGAGTATGCTCAATCAGTTAACAAAAGAAGGCCATGAGGCACAAATCAATTGGCTACACGCAGCGGAAAATGGTGCGGTTCATGCGTTCCAGCATGAAGTTAACAAGCATTTAACTCATCATCAAAACAGTCACTCTGCGGTATGGTTTAATCAGCCTCGTTCAGAAGATAAGCAAGGTTTCGACTATCAATTCAGTGGATTGATGGATCTTTCACAAGTAAAAGAGTGGCTTGTAGAGCCGAATATGCACTTCTATTTTTGTGGCCCCGTTGGTTTTATGCAATACATTGGTAAGCAATTGATTGAAATGGGGATATCTGAAGATAATATTCATTATGAGTGTTTTGGCCCTCACAAAGTCCTATCCTTAAACTAATTTAAAATTTAGCGGTAATGGTTTCGCATATTAAACACTGTTCTAATCCCATTCCTGTGTTTATGCCATTACCGCCTTTTATCAAACCAGCGATATCTTTTACTGCTTGACAGATTAACCTTCCCTTCCCCACACTCAATCCCCTCTACCATTATTTTCCTGAGCGTTGGCTTCGATAAAACAGGGGTGATGTATCGCTAAATAGCCATAAAAAAGAGCTGTGCGAGCACACACAAAACCAGCTCAATGGCAGAAATCAGGAGTTACACAATGAGGGATTGATACAACGATAATAGGGCTTCGAGAGCGTTACAACGCCTGAAAAATATAATGCTTCCGCTGGATATTGATGGTGCGGATCCCTAAGAACATACACAAGTATGTCACTAGGGCCCGCAAAAGAAGAGCACAAGGTGATGACACAAAATAAGATGAGGGTTGCTGGTTAAATCGCTTCCTCGTCTTGCTCCCCTGTTCTAATTCGGATAACACGGGCAACATCATAGACAAAAATTTTGCCGTCACCAATCTTGCCTGTTTGAGCCGTTTGCATGATCGTTTCGACACAGTTTTCAACGATGTCATCAGGCACAACGATCTCAATTTTAACTTTTGGCAAGAAATCCACCATATATTCTGCGCCACGGTATAATTCAGTATGGCCTTTTTGACGACCAAAACCTTTCACTTCGGTTACCGTCATACCAGTAATCCCAACTTCAGCTAAGGCTTCTCGGACATCATCCAGTTTGAAAGGTTTTATAATTGCATCAATTTTTTTCATAAATAGTTCCTGTTATGACCAATTTTTACGGCCAAAACCCGACGTGATTGGATAACGACGATCTTTCCCGAAGTTACGCACCGTAATGCGAGGCCCAACAGGTGCTTGGCGGCGTTTATATTCATTAATATCGACAAGGCGCACAACGCGACGCACAATCGCCTCATCAAAACCTTGTTCAATCAGTTGTGCGACAGAATAATCTTTTTCTACATAGCCTTCCAGCAATGCATCTAAAATATCATAAGGTGGTAAGCTATCTTGGTCGAGTTGCCCCGGCGCTAATTCCGCTGAAGGTGGTCTATCGATCACGCGTTGTGGGATCGCTGGAGACACGGTATTACGGTATTGTGCTAGCTCGAAAACTAATGTTTTTGGCACATCTTTTAGCACATCAAAACCACCCGCCATATCACCATATAAAGTCGAATAACCAACAGCAGATTCACTCTTATTACTGGTTGTCAGCACTAAACGGCGACGTTTATTTGACATTGCCATCAAAATAACTGCACGACAACGCGCTTGTAAGTTTTCTTCTGTGGTATCGACTTGCGTTCCTTCAAACATTGGTTGAAGCTGTGCCATAAAAGCATCAAACATAGGCTCAATTGACACAATATCAAATTCAACTCCCAGCAGTTCAGCTTGCTCTTTCGCATCATGAATGCTCATTTCTGACGTGTAACGAAATGGCATCATGACGGCTTGAACACGCTCCTGACCAATTGCATCCACTGCAATCGCAACGGTAAGACCTGAATCGATCCCGCCCGATAAGCCAAGTATCGCGCCATTAAAACCATTTTTATTAATATAGTCACGAGTTGCCATAACGAGTGCTTGATAAACCTGAGCAACAGGCGACAATACAGGAGGTAACTTTTCCATAGGCACGATGCTGAGCTCGTTGAACTGGCAGTTCACCACTTGTTCTTCGAATTCCATGAGTTGATGAGTCATATCACCATTACTGGCCAAAACCTTAGACGCGCCGTCAAAAATCAGTTCATCCTGACCGCCAACTTGGTTCAAATAGACAATTGGCAGCTGTGTGCGTTGGCAATGAGCGACCAGCAAATCACTACGAATATGCTCTTTATGACGATCATAGGGAGATGCGTTAATCGTTAATAATAACTCGGCGCCAGCTTGTTTAATGGCATCAACAGGGGCATCGAACCAAATATCTTCACAAATGAGTAAGCCTATGCGATAGCCTTTAAAATCGATAACAGCGGATTTATTGCCCGCGGAAAAATAACGCGGTTCATCAAAGACACCATAATTTGGTAATTCTTGCTTAAAATAACGCGTTAATAACTTTCCTTGATAGAAAAAAGAGAGTGCATTATACATTTGACCCGCTTCATGCCATGGATGACCAACAATAATGGCGGTTTCAGTACTCGCATTTTGTAAACGTTCTAATTGCACTAAACAGCGCTGGTTAAAATCGGAGCGAAATAGCAGATCCTCTGGGGGGTATCCCGTGAGTGATAGCTCAGAGAACATCACAATGTCAGCAATATCTTTTTGTTTCTCAAAAACCTGCAACATACGATCGCAGTTACCTTCAATATCACCCACTAACCAATTTAATTGAGCTAATGAAATATTAAGCTTACGGCTCATAAGGTATTTATTCTCCCGAGCATTTATATTGATACCTTCATTCACTCTTAGCCGTGACTCGTTTACGGCGACTATGTCTTGAGTCACTTAACAGGATAAATGTAGACTATGTTATTCATTATTCTTTGAAGTCATTCGCTTCTAAATCGTGACGAGCCAATAACTTATAAAACTCTGTACGGTTTCTTCCCGCCATACGAGCCGCTTGAGTGACATTACCTTTCGTCATTTGCAGTAACTTGCGTAAATAGTTCAATTCGAATTGGTTACGCGCTTCAACAAAGGTTGGCAATGCCGTATTTTCACCTTGTAAAGCTTGGCTCACTAATGCTTCACTAATAACAGGTGTTGTCGTCAACGCAACACATTGTTCGATTACGTTAACTAATTGACGCACGTTACCCGGCCAGCTGGCTGACATTAAGCATTTCATTGCCTCGGTGGAAAAACTACGTACAAACGGTTTATGCCTTGATGCCGATTCACGTAATAAATGATTCGCCAAAATAGGGATATCTTCTGCTCTTTCGTTCAGTGCAGGTATCCGTAAGTTCACGACATTCAAACGATAATAGAGGTCTTCCCGAAATTCATTTTTTTCCATGGCTTTAGGCAAATTACGATGGGTAGCAGAAATAATCCGCACATCGATGTCTAAGTCACGGTTACTCCCTAATGGCCGTACTTTACGCTCTTGTAACACACGCAGTAATTTCACCTGTAAAGGCATTGGCATATCACCTATTTCATCAAGAAATAAGGTGCCTCCACTCGCTGCAAAAAATAGCCCTTCACGGCTACTCACAGCACCTGTAAATGCCCCTTTTGCATGACCAAAGAGTTCTGACTCTAATAACTGTTCAGGTAAAGCGCCACAGTTGATAGCAATGAATGGCTTATTCGCCCGAGGACTGGCCTTGTGAATGGCTTGCGCGAGGACTTCTTTACCTGTACCACTTTGCCCATTAATTAATACGCTGACATCCGATTGTGCCACCATATGGGCTTGTTCTAGCAGCCGAATCATCAACGGGCTACGTGTCACAATCCCCTCGCTCCACTCTTCATCACTGATCGGTGTTGAAGACAATGCCAGTGCGTCATCAATCGCTTTATACAATGCATCTTTATCAACAGGCTTAGTGAGAAAACTAAATACCCCCCGTTGGGTTGCTGCAACGGCATCAGGTATAGAGCCATGGGCAGTTAAGATGATCACAGGTAAGTTAGGATGGTGTTTTTGAACTTCATCAAACAGCGCCATGCCGTCCATTTCATCCATTCGCAAGTCGCTAATGACTAAATCAACTTTTTCTTTTTGTAGTAGCTTTAACGCTTCCATTCCGCTTTCAGCTGTTATGACTTTAAACCCTTCGCTGCTTAAGCGCATACCGAGTAATTTCAGCAGGCTAGGATCATCATCCACCAACAATAGATTTGCTGATTTACGGCTGGTCATTACGCTCACTCTCCAATTGATTATTTGTGGTTGAATTTTCGCTCTCAGTAACAGGCTTCTCTACTTTAACCGCTTCTTTGGCCTGATTTTTATCAACTGCTTCTACCTCTTTTTCTGTTTCATTGGTATTTTGCTTGCGGGAAGAGAGCTGTCTTTCAATATCTGTCAAATTCTCTAATTTGCGTGATGTCGTGTCCAACTCAAAGAGTAGTCGAGCATTCTCCTCTTTCATACGATCAAGCTTATTATCTGTTTCTTGCTGTAAGCGCTTAAAACGAGAATTGGCTTCCGCGAGATTGATAATTTGTACTTGCTGCTCACGCCAGAGCTGAAGTAACGGACGAATTGCCGTCGGGAAGTTAAGGCTAAAGGTATTCATGCTATCGACCATTTTACGTCGCTCAGCAATCGAGGGCTCTGCTGCTCCCATAAGAATACTTTGTTGAAATGCATTCGACCAATTATCAATAGACAGTTGTAAGGCTTGTGCGCGGGCTGTTTTCGGATCAAGACGATCGGCACAATCCATCATCCTCAGCCAAAAAAGGGCATTTTCACGCGCACTCTGCTGCTGATTATCCCAAATTCCATGACAATCAGCATAACGGTAGTCTGTGACTTTGACCTCGGGTACCACAACTTGCGCCAATGTATCTAATGGCGATTGTCCACTTTTAGTCGCACACCCTGTCAAAATTAATGACAATAATAATGCGCCTAACTGTACCGTTTTTCGCTTTTGGATAAATGTCGTTGTTTTTTTCGTTAATTCGATGTATCGCTTTGACAGCATTGTCAAATGCAGTGCTGTCAAAACATCTGTAGACCTATTTGCCATTATTATTCATTCTCTGCAGTTAAAGGCAGTTCAATTCTAAAGCAGACATCTGCTAATTTATGGGGAACAAGTGACAATTCACCCCCCATTTGCTTAATACAATCTTGCGCAATACTTAATCCTAGACCACTTCCTTTGACGGCCCCTTTTCTCACCAGTGACCCTTGATAGAAAGGTTCAAAAATCATACTTTGCTCTGATTCAGGAATAGGCGTGCCAGTATTAGCAACTTCAATGACAAGCTTATTATCTATTCTGCGGCTTGTGATCCAAATATTACCTGATTCACTGCCATAGTGCACCGCATTGGAGTAGATATTATCAATAACACGTCCAAGTAACGTTGGTTCAGCAAGGCAATGATCAATTCGTAAACGGATATCTGTTTGAATATTTTTCGCTCTCGCTGGTAAATTATGAGCCATAACAATGTCTTCAATCAATTTTTGTAAGTCGACATGCTGTGCTTCTGGCGGACTATCAGCCAACTTGCGATTATAATCGAGAAGCTGTTCAATAAGTTGCTGAAGATGCTTACTACTATGATCTAAAATTTCGACGACTTCTTTTTGTGAAGCGGTGAGTGGCCCTGCCACTTCATCCGCAAGTAATTCTGTGCCTTCACGCATACTGGCTAATGGTGTTTTAAGTTCATGAGAAATATGCCGTAAAAATTCATGTCGCTGTGACTCTAGCCAAGCCAAGCGTTCACTTAACCAGATAATACGCTGCGCTAAAGACCGTAGCTCACGGGGTCCTTTGAATTGCTTAAGATTATTTGTTAAGGTCCTTCCCGTGCCTAACCGATTGATCATTCGCTCAATCCCTTTCACAGGTCCAATAATCATCCGTGTAAATAGCGCAACCAATAAAACGCTTAATAGAAATAGGATCAGACTTTGCCAACCAAAGAGTTGCCCCTTATTTGCAATCGCTTTTTGTAGCTGCTCGCCTCGACTAAAAATGACATCACGCGTTTCTTGTATCAATACATTATTTTGTTCAGAAAATTGGCTTAATGCGGTCGTGACTTCTTTTGGTGGCTCACTATTTTCACAAACCACTGTTTTTAGCTCACTCAATGCTTGAGAAAGCGCTGAAGTATCTGTTTCTTTAGGCAGTATTGTTTTCTGCCGTTCGAACATTTGTTGATAATCAGAGAATTGTTTTAAATAAAGCGAATGTAAAGAGGCATCTTTTAATACACAATACTGACGGTAGCTTCTTTCCATTTCTAAAGCTAATCCCCCCATAGCCTCACTACGGCGAGTATCCAAAAGTGTTGTTTTATTAATTTGAGCCGCTTGGTTACTTAATTGCTCCAAACTTTGATAAGCCTGATAAGCCAATACCAATAGCGGTAATAGCACTAACCAAAATGCCATGACAACCAATTGGCGCAGGGAGCGCGGAAATAGACGCCATTTACTCAATGCATTCATCTCACACCTATTAAACGTGGTTCCATGGTAGCAGAACTGAGTACATTAGGTGAACCTGATTACGACAGTTCAGTTTTCCACTTCAAAAAAGGATGATCCCGCTAGTCACAGCAAGCAATGTGCCAATCTATTTGAAAACAAAAATGAATATGAAAAGAATGAATTTGGGGATAAAAACAGGAAGGCGGAATAAAGTGTTCAACTCTATTCCGCCAGCGATTTACTGATCTGATATATGATTATCTCTCTATAATCATATAGGTGGTGCCTCACTCCACGTGTCGTCCGGTGTTTGATAAGGTCTAAAGACGAATATCTGTGCTGTTGGACGGTAGGCACCTTACTTTGGCATCATTCTTGCTTTATGTGGTATGTTCCCACCCTATTGTGGACCGACATAATAATGTTGAATGAGCAACTGAATATTATTATGCATACATCGTGCCAACTTTTCAATATATTTTTTATATAATTGAAAATTAAGGTTTTTTATTTAAAACCTCGCAATTAATTTCTTTTTCTGGCCCTAAACCTATCCCCCATTATCACAAATTGTCTCTTATTAAAGACACCTATCACTCGGATATAAATTATCCTTTAATTTCAATAAGTTAAATGTCGCCAATTAGCGACAGTCTAATGGTGGTTTTGTCGCTAAATTTATACACATCCGTAAATACGCCTGATTGCCTACCCCTAAAACCACAAAATCATTAATAAAATTACTTAATAAAAGTATTAACTGTAAGTATCAAAAATAAAACACAACAACAAAATGACTAACTATATTGATATTTATTAACTTGATATTTTTAACGGAAAATTTCACCAATCTAAAAACATCAATAATACTTAAGTTAAGGTAATCTTTTTTAGCCTTCGAAAACTCAATGAGGAAATTTATGAACGTACAATCAAACAATAGGATAGAAACCATTGATATGCAGCCCGCGCTGCATGTGCTGGAACAAACTATCGGTTTTGTCTTCCAAGCTGCGCTACGTGCTGCTGTGCAGTTAAATATCGCAGACCATTTAACACAGGGAGCAAAAACCATTCATCAGTTAGCCGATAGCATGAATGTGGATGCAAAAATAATTAAAAAAATCCTGCGAGTACTTGCGACACGTAACATTTTTACCTGCCAAGGGGGAACCCATTACGCGCTCACTCCAGAAGCCGCATTTTTATGCTCGGATCACCCCTACTCATTACGTCCCGCAATCCTCTGGCTGACAGATAAAACCTTTTGGTTAACCAGTGCAAGGTTTGCACAATTCGCTTATGGAAGAAAGCCATTTGAAGAGCTATTCGGCGCTACATTCTTTGAGTACTGGGAAAAAAAGGCTTCACAACCGGATGGTTTTGATGAAGGGCAGGCTTCTTTATCAAAGATTGAAAATGAATTTATCCTACAAAACTATACCTTTCCCCAAAATATTATTGTTGCCGATATTGCCGGCGGCTTAGGCAACCTACTTCTTGAAGTATTAGCCCGTAATCCCTCATTGAAAGGGATTTTATTTGATAAAAAGCATGTGCTTGAAAAAAATATTTTGTCCAAATTAAACGATAATACTCGCTGGAAATTGCAATCGGGTTCTTTTTTTGAGCAGTGTCCAGAGGCCGATATCTATTTGTTGAAATACATCACTCATGATTGGCCCGATGATAAACTTGTTGAGATATTTAAAACTATTCGCAACGCAATGAAGCCCACCTCAAAATTACTGATCATGGATGCTGTTATCCCTGAAGATAATGCGCCTCATTTTGGAAAAGAGTTAGAACTTATATGTTTGAGTGTGATTCATGACAGTAACGAACGGACAAAAAACGAATTTATGGAATTATTTTCGCAAGCGGGTCTAAGGATCACCCAAATCATCCCAACAAACAGTCATATCAGCATCATTGAAACTGTTCCAATCTAATTCGCGGCAAACAAAAAATAGCCCCATCAGACGGGGCTATCAGACTGCCGCTAAACCTATTATATTTGGCGGCAAGTCGAATCGGTTTTGAAAATAAACGAGGAAAATCAATTTATTGATTTTCGACTGATAACACAAAGCGGGAAAAACCACGCTTTTATCCCGCTTTGTCAACAACCTCATAGCCCCATCAGACGGGGCTATCCACTTTATATTTAATCGAGTTAACCTAATTGTTTACGTGCATTACGGAAAATACGCATCCATGGGCCATCTTCACCCCAATTATCAGGATGCCACGAATGACTCACAGTACGGAATACACGCTCCGGATGAGGCATCATAATCGTCGCTCGGCCATCCATTGAGGTTACAGACGTGATCCCATTTACAGAGCCATTTGGGTTCGCCGGATATTGCTCAGTCACTTGCCCGTAGTTATTCACAAAACGTAACGCGACTAACCCCTTGTTTTCCAGTTGCTGAATATGAGTAGGCTGTCTTGCTTCAACGAACCCTTCACCATGAGAGACCGCGATAGGCATACGTGAGCCAACCATATCTTGCAGCAATAATGATGGGCTCTTCGCCACTTCAACTAAACTAAAGCGAGCTTCAAAACGCTCAGAACGATTGCGAACAAACCGTGGCCAGAACTCTGCCCCTGGAATTAACTCATACAGGTTAGACATCATTTGGCATCCATTACACACACCGAGAGATAAGGTATCTTGGCGCTCAAAGAAAGCGGTAAATTCGTCACGTACTTGAGGGTTAAACAGAATCGACTTCGCCCAGCCCTCTCCGGCACCTAATACATCACCGTATGAAAAACCACCGCATGCAACCAGTGTTTGGAAACCTGCTAATGATAGATTGCCCGCTAACAAATCACTCATATGCACATCGACAGCATCAAAACCAGCACGGTCAAATGCCGCTGCCATTTCAACATGAGAGTTCACCCCTTGCTCACGTAAAACAGCAACTTTAGGACGAACACCAGACATAATGTAAGGCGCAGCAATGTCATCAGCAATGTCAAAGGTCAGGTGCGTATTCAAACCTGGGTCTTGAGAGTCTAACTTAGCCTTATGTTCCTCATCGGCGCAATCTTCGTTATCACGTAAGCGTTGCATCTGCCATGTCGTTTCCGCCCACCATTCGCGTAATGTACTACGTGATTCATGATAAACTACCGTGTCACGGCTATTAATCACTAACGCATCCTCTTGCGTTACTGTGCCTAAATAATGTAGGCACTCACCCAAGCCAGCATCCGCAAAGCAAGCTTCAACATACGGTCTATCTTGTTGTTTAATTTGGATCACCGCACCTAACTCTTCATTAAACAATGCGGCTAAAATATCCTCATCAAATTCACTGATATCCACGTTAATACCGCAGTGACCAGCAAAGGCCATTTCCGCTAATGTGACAAACAAACCACCATCAGAACGGTCGTGATAAGCTAATAGCTTTTGCTCTGATAATAAGCTTTGGATAGCCGTAAAGAAACCTGACAGCAGTTTAGGATCACGAACATCGGGCGCTTTATTGCCCAACTGGCGATAAACTTGAGCAAGTGCAGAACCACCTAGAGCATTATGTCCTTGCCCAAGGTCAATCAGCATCAATGCAGAATCAGGCTGTTGTTTTAATTCTGGGGTCACGGTCAAACGCACATCTTCAACGCGACCAAATGCACTAATAATCAATGACAATGGTGAAGTCATCTCACGCTCTGCCCCATTTTCGTGCCAGCGCGTTTTCATTGACATTGAGTCTTTACCTACTGGAATCGTTAATCCCAGAGCAGGACATAATTCTTCACCAACTGCCTTAACCGCTTGATATAAACCTGCATCTTCACCAGGGTGACCGGCTGCCGACATCCAGTTAGCAGACAGTTTCACACGTTTAAGGTCTTGCACATACGCACAAGCGATATTCGTTAACGCTTCACCAACCGCCATGCGAGCAGAAGCGGCAAAATCCAGTAATGCAATAGGTGTTCTCTCACCAATAGACATCGCTTCGCCATAATAACTATCTAGGCTAGCAGTCGTCACGGCACAATCGGCGACAGGGATCTGCCATGGCCCAACCATTTGGTCACGCGCAACCATTCCCGTTACGCTACGGTCACCAATGGTGATTAAAAAGGTCTTTTCTGCCACAGCAGGCAGGTGTAAAACGCGCTTAACCGCTTCATTTAAATTAATCGATGTTCTATCTAGCGCATCGGGTTGTGCTTTTAATGTGTCGACATTTCGCAGCATTTTAGGGGTTTTACCGAGTAGCACATCCAGAGGCATATCGATAGGCTGATTATTAAAATGCTCATCTTTCAACACGAGCTCACGCTGCTCAGTGGCTTCACCAATCACAGCAAAAGGAGCACGCTCACGTTCACAAATGGCGGTAAATAGGGGCATTTGTTCAGGGGCTACCGCTAATACATAACGTTCTTGTGATTCATTACACCAGACTTCTAATGGACTCATGCCCGGTTCATCATTAAGAATTTTGCGTAATTCAAAACAACCACCTCGGCCACCATCACTCACGAGTTCAGGCATTGCATTAGATAAACCACCCGCACCAACGTCATGAATAAAGAGAATTGGGTTGTTATCACCTAACTGCCAGCAATTATCGATCACTTCTTGGCAGCGACGCTCCATTTCAGGGTTATCACGCTGTACTGACGCAAAATCCAGATCCGCATCGGATTGACCCGAGGCCATTGAAGAGGCTGCACCACCGCCAAGCCCAATGTTCATTGATGGGCCACCAAGCACAATCAGTTTTGCACCAACTGGGATCTCCCCTTTTTGGACATGATCAGCGCGAATATTACCAATCCCCCCCGCTAGCATAATCGGTTTATGGTAGCCTCGTAGCTCTTCACCGTTGTGGCTATTGACCTTTTCTTCATAGGTACGGAAATAGCCTAAAAGCGCTGGGCGGCCAAATTCATTATTAAATGCGGCCCCCCCTAGTGGCCCTTCAAGCATAATATCGAGTGCAGTAACAATGCGTTCTGGTTTACCGAAATCTTCTTCCCAAGGCTGCTCAAATCCCGGGATACGGAGGTTAGACACGGAGAAACCCACTAACCCTGCTTTTGGTTTTGCCCCACGGCCTGTTGCACCTTCATCACGAATTTCACCACCAGAGCCTGTTGCAGCACCTGGCCACGGTGAAATTGCTGTTGGGTGGTTATGCGTTTCCACTTTCATCAAAATATGAGCATCTTCTTGATGATAACGATAAGTGCGACCTTCTGGTTCAGGGAAGAAACGCCCGACAGAAGAGCCTTCCATCACTGCGGCATTATCTTTATAAGCCGATAAAACATAATCAGGTGTTGTCTCGAAGGTGTTTTTAATCATTTTAAACAGCGATTTCGGCTGTTTTTCACCATCAATGATCCAGTCAGCATTAAAAATTTTATGGCGGCAGTGTTCTGAGTTTGCTTGTGCAAACATATATAACTCAACATCTGTTGGGTTACGTTTTAATCCTGTAAATGCATCAAACAGATAGTCGATTTCATCATCAGCCAGCGCTAACCCCATTTCGATATTCGCTTTTTCAAGTGCTGAACGCCCTGAGCGAATGATATCGATAACTTTCATTGGTTGTGGTTGATGATGAACAAAAAGCGCTTGAGCCTGCTCAAAGTCGCTAAAAACCGTTTCCATCATGCGGTCATGAAGCAGTGCCGCAATGGCTTGCCATTGTGCCTGTGATAAAGCATCCGCCTGCACATAATAAGCGAGACCACGTTCAATTCTTTCGACTTGAGGTAAACCACAATTATGTGCAATGTCAGTCGCTTTGGATGACCAAGGAGAAATGGTACCAGGGCGTGGGGTCACTAATATCAGTGTGCCAAATGGCTCATGCTCCGCGAGAGAAGGTCCATATTTTAGCAAACTACGCAATTTGCCTTGCTCGCTATCACTCAAAAGTGCTGATAGTTCAGCGAAGTGCATATATTCAGCATAAATATCCGTAACAGGAAGCTGTTTTTCAGCAAACAACGCCAAAAGGCGAGTAATACGAAATGCTGATAGAGCAGGTGAACCACGCAAAATTTCCATAGTCATAATTTCTCTCATTTAAACGCCAGCCCTGATCATAAAAGCAGGGGAACTGGGAGACATTATAGAGCAATGCGAATCAATACGAAACCGTTTGCGTGACTAAAAATAAAGCAAACCGTTAAAAATTATTAGGAATGAAATAGCACAATATTGGTTGTACGGATCATAATTGTTGAGCAAAATGTCCAAACACTGGAAATATAACCATTACTTATAATTATTTTTTTACAACAACACCGGCATAAAACCCCTCATGGTTTTCCGAGCCACAAGTAGGCAGCAAAGTTTCTTAGCGCCACTATAATGAAATATTCGGATGGCAACTTAATTTGCTCAATTGATAAAGCAATGAAAAGTTCAGAGGGTATACATATGAGATATTTTCTTGAATAACATAAAGGTTAACTATTTAATCATTGTGATTGTTGCGCTTTTAGCGGCCATGATTATTGGACTTAATCTCCGTTGGCCCAATACGCAAGACAATCAGCTCAACCAAATCATCTCTCGCGGTGAGCTACGAGTGAGTGCAATTAGTTCTCCGTTGATCTATCAAGATGACGAAGCAAACTTGCATGGTTTTGATTATGAGCTTGTTCAAAGCTTTGCCGACTATCTCGGCGTTAAATTGAACATCACCCTGCGACCAACCGTTGAGCTAATTTTCGATGATATTGAGAATGGCAATGCAGATATTGGTGTTGCTGGATTGCTCTATAATAAAGATAGGCTGAAAAAAATGAAAACAGGGCCTAGCTATCTCAATGTCACACAGCAACTGGTTTACCGAAAAGGCTCTACACGCCCTAAAAGTTTTGAGGATATTAACGGTAAGCTCGTCGTGATGGCAGGTTCTGCTCATGCTAGTACCCTCAAAATGGCGGCAGAAAAACATCCTGAGTTGGTTTGGGAAGAAACAACCGAATACACAACTAGCCAGCTATTAGAGATGGTGGCGGAAGGGCTGATTGACTATACGCTAGAAGACTCTATTTCTGTTGCATTACAACAACGTATTCATCCTGAAATTGCGGTCGGATTCGATTTAGTCGATGACCATGCCATCACTTGGTATATGAAACGCCTTAATGATGATAGCTTGAACGCTGCTCTACTTGATTTTTTTAATGCCAGCAATGAATCCGATTTGCTCGCAAGGCTCGATGAAAAATATTTTAGCCATGTCGGTTCATTTGACTACTTTGATACCATATCATTTATCAATGCTATCAATAAAAAACTTCCTACTTATCAACCACTGTTTGAAAAATATGCTACGGCGCTTGATTGGAAACTATTAGCGGCTATTGCGTGGCAAGAATCGCATTGGGATCCGTTGGCGACATCACCAACAGGGGTTCGTGGGCTCATGATGCTCACCAAACCAACCGCCGAAACAATGGGCGTTGCAGATAGATTAGATCCTGAAGAGAGTATTAAAGGCGGAGCTGCATATTTGGAATATTTAATGCAACGCCTTCCAGTTTCTATCGCCGATGATGATAGAATTTGGTTTGCACTGGCCGCCTATAATATGGGGTATGGCCATATGCAAGATGTCAGAAAACTAACTGAATTACAAGGTGGAGACCCAGACCGCTGGTTAGATGTAAAATCGAGACTCCCTCTGTTAACTCAAAAAAAGTATTATTCACAGCTTAACTATGGTTATGCGCGAGGGCATGAAGCCTATCGCTATGTTGAAAACATTCGTCGCTACCATCAAAGCTTAGTCGGCTATTTACAAAATCAAGATAAGAAGCAACGTGCATTGGCTATTGCCGAAAAATCATTGATTTTATTTCCACCGCTTGTCTCCCCTCACAGCCCCAATGACAAAACTGAAAGCACTGAGACGTCAAGGGATCCGGAAACAATCGTCGATAACGTGCCGCCGTCTACCACGCAAAGTGATGTGAAAGAGAAAGTCAGCCTAAAACAGAAACAATCCCCCCACAATGCATACAAACTGCCAGCCATTTCACCTGCAAATGGCCAGCCCTCTTTAGGACAATATCTCCTCTCCATCAACCCAGAAAAAAGCGAGCAGGATAAAGAAGATACTGTAACGAATTAATCAATGATTATCTGATTGGTCGATAAGGAATGTGTTGTTAGATATCGCTTTCGTTTATTCAGGCATTTTTGCTGTTTCGATTTTCAACACACTCACATTGAATTTGACTTAGCATTCTTTTTTGTTCTTTCTTTTGTGCTCTGCGCATTTTAAAAAAAGCACTTAACATCGTAGAGCAGGTTTCTTCGAGTACCCCACCCGTTACATCAATATAATGATTTAATCCTGGGCGTTCTAATAGATTAATAAATGAACCACAAGCCCCTGTTTTAAAATCTTTGGCGCCATAAACTAAGCGCCCTATTCGACTATGCACTAATGCACCTGCACACATAATGCAGGGTTCTAAAGTCACATACAGTGTGGTGTCTAATAGTCGATAATTATTAAGTGCCTTCCCACCTTGCTGTAAGGCGATAATTTCAGCGTGAGCTGTAGGGTCATGACTTTCAATTGAACGATTCCATCCAGATGCAACTAATTGGTTATCCTTAACTAATAGTGCACCTACAGGTATTTCACCTGCATCTTGAGCATTTTTCGCCAATTCTAAAGCGCGATTCATCCAGTACTCATCAATCTCTACTTGCGTCACACCAACCTCTTCACTGTCTATTTTGATAGATTATACCCCAAATAGTGTGGCTTGCATGCAGATGATGAATCATGTAGATACCTAGGTGAGTTAAAAAATACCTGAACGTTGCCGTTATTATTAGCGCAACGGCAACGTCAAAGATAATAAGCGCAACCTATTGATTCAATGAGATTTTATTCAAAAAGATTATGATTAGTTACTGAAAATTGCCAGTTTCGCTGCAAATCCCATAAAAAAGCTGCCTACTGCACAATTTCCTAATTTAGCTAACACTTGTTTTTCACGTAAAAAACGCGCAATGAGGTAGCCACTAAAAATTAATAAACTTAGGTAGAGAAAGCTAACAAATTCAAGGATTGACGCTAGCACAAGGTAAGGTACCCATGCTTGTGCATAACTAAAGTCAATAAACTGAATAAAAAAGGAAATATAAAAGAGAATGGCTTTTGGGTTGGTTAAACTGAGGATCAGCGCTCTCGTGAAGATTTTTTCTGATTTGACCACGACCGAATCATCACCAGTATTGGGTAATTTTTTCTGTTTAAAAGTAACAAAAAGAATTTTACTCCCTAAGTATAATAGGTAAGCAGCCCCCAAATAACGCACGATCATAAACAGCGTGGGGGAGGCTTTTATGACAGAGGCAACACCAATGAATGAAAGGAAGATCAATATCGCATCGCCCGTGAACACACCTAACGCAGCACGATACCCAGCACGAGTACCATGTGAAGTGCTTGATTTTAAAACATATAAAGAGTTTGGCCCCGGAACAATGATGATTAGGATCAGCCCTGCCATGTAAGTCCAAAAATTTAAAACACCAAAACTTTCAAACATAATTAAGACCTTTGTGATTTTTTTCTTATTATTATCACAATCTTTCTGAGTTGTGAATATTTAATTCAACTCATTATTTGCTTATTAATTTCAAATGCTAAAACAAGCTAATAATAATCATTATTTTTAATTTTCTTTTATTTTCATACTATAAATGTGCTTAAGAAATATTTAACTCAACTAATAAATAAAGGATATGATATGGCACTTATTCAATCAGGTATCCAAGCCGGTATATTTGAACAATTTTATCCGACAACGCTTGTATATTCTGCTGCTAAAAAAGTCTTCTTCTTAGGTCATACGCCTCAAGAAAAAGCGTATTTTATTTATAGTGTAAATGATAAAGGAATTATTGATACAAGCGCACCTGTTCATAAAGGTAAATTAAACAGTTATCTCAGCAACCTTCAATATGTCCAAGACTTAACGCTGAACAAGCAATATATTTACGGTTATAACTTAGAAGAGAAAACGATTCAATTCTATTTAGTTCAGGATAATGGTAGCCTTGAAAATGTCTATGATTTCACCTTTAACGCGACTGGAATGCAAATTAGAACCGCCTCATTCTTTGTTATTAATGGTGTTTTGTATTACTACTACCAATACGAAAAATCAAAAAACTGGGAATCATTTAGTGTAGTTATCGTTAAATAAAATAAAGCGCTCGCACACTAGAATTAAGGATTGTTTTCAATCCTTAATTCTTTAAGCCTGATCAAATTCACATCAACACTTTATTGTGTTTATTCATCTATATAAAACTTTCAATATATTTCTGAATTAAAATGTCAATTATTCTACTGCATAAAAAAACTATATTATTCTTAATTAGATGGATATAATCACTACGCTATTAGACCTTCCCAAAATACTCCCTCTTTTATGATAAAAAGCACAAGCACAAGCTAATCGATAAAACGGGTAATACACGACAAGAACAGATAATGCAAAGAATCGGTGAGTAATTCGCGCTATTAAGCTTACATATCGCGATAGGTTCGTCACAATCACTCACTATCAACGACGCTAAAACAGATGATGGAAAAGAGAAGATAGGTCAAATATGGGAAGAGATCTAGCAAGATGACTCATGGGTGCCAGCATAAAAAATAATTGCAGAGAAAGTAATGTCGAGATCGTTCTTCGAATTACAGAAATGAAAGTTGGCGTTAATAGTCCTTATGACGTTCTTGTGTTAGAAATCACTTTTGCAGGTGGAGCCATCAACAAAAAAACACACAAATGAGAAGATATTGATAGGCAGCACAGCGTAGCTATTTATCTTGTGAGATTATGGGACATATGTACGCTAAGACCGGAGAATATTTGGAAAAACGGATGATGGTTATCCTGAATCAGTAAAAAAATGCTTAATGTGATGGAAGGCTAGCGTTATGGTGGATTTTTGTTTTTAGCTCTTTATATTGTTTGCTATTATAGTTACATACGTAAACCTAATAGGTTGTCCACATACTATAGTTTTAATCTAAAACCCATCAATTGTAGACAATTGACTAAAAATCAGGAAGATAAATGATTTGCTTTGAAAATGCCGTAAATAACAACGCGTTATTTTTTGGTAGTAGTTCAGACGAAAATACATCAGACTCTCTTCATGTTGCATATGGCGCCGACAAAAATTTTTTGTTTGGAACAGGTGTTTCCATTTGCTCAGTTTTGTTAAATAACAAGGATATGAGTTTTCATTTTCACATATTCACGGATATTTTGAGTGATAGAGATATTGAACTTTTTAAAGAAATTACAAATCTCTACAATACAAACATAACGCTATACACCTTAAATGTAGATGCCTTGAGAAGCCTTCCAACAAATAAAGAATGGTCTTATGCCATCTATTTTAGGCTCATTATAGCGGATTATTTCTATAACAAATGTGACAGAATTTTATACATGGATTCTGATGTTTTTTGTGCAGGAAGCATTAAAGAGCTAAAAAAATTAGATCTAACGTCTACACCAGTCGCCGCTGTCATGGATGTGAATGATTCATTCTCAATAGAAATGTCTGAATTATTTAATGCTGAAGGTATTAAAAAAGGATATTTTAACTCTGGTGTGATGCTAATAAATACTGAAGAATGGAAACGCAGACAGATAACAGAAAAGTCAATATCTGTTTTTACAGATAATAAATTATTATCTGTTATCAAGTATTATGATCAAGACGCACTAAATATTGCGATTAATGGTGATTGGTTAAAGCTAGATACTAACTTTAACCTCAAAATAAACCTTAACGATAAGTATAAGAATAGAGCTATCCGTATTGTTTCTCCCCCTGTATTAGTCCATTTTATTGGAGTAACTAAACCTTGGCATAGCTGGTCTAAGTATTACCATGAGGTTAATTACTTCTTGAATGCAAAAGAAAAATCGCCGTGGAAAAATATAAGTTTAATAACCCCCCAAAACATTACACACCATAAATATGCATTTAAACACTTAAAATATTGTAAAGAATATTTACAAGCGTTCTATCAGTATATTTTATACGCTTATTTAAAAATACTTAGAAAATAGCACATTATTAAAAGAATAATTAACCATGTAAATTTCATGCTATTTCATTGTTAAATGGGTCTCTATGTTAGAGACCCACTTCTCAATTTATCTTAATTATTAATGTCCTATTGCTATCCATGTAAAATGGAAATCCCACCAACTCCCTCTACCGTTGATGCCGATTGCAGAAAAGTAATCTTTAGTGAATTCCCTAACGTTGATTGCTTCATTTCCTGTGGCATTATTCATAGTTGCCGTAACAGAAAAACACGCATTAGGAAATTGTGTGTGAAACGTAAATTTTTTAAGCGTATCTTTTTGGGTCAAATCGGAACCCCACTGAATAATAATTCCAGTGCTAGCATCTTTCCACCAACCTCTAGCAGCCTTGCTCGCTGTATTTTTTCCTCCCATTGCACCAATTTTGTTATCAACTTCAGCCTTGGTATACGCCCCAACATCCCCTGCATTCAATGAGATATCAGCACTCAACGCTTTATTATTCACTTTACGGGTATTTGGCACACGGTTATTTGCATTGCTGTTCGCTGCGTCAAATTTTGAGTTTACTGTGCTATTTGTCGCATAATCCCCCGAGGCCTGATAGCTCCCTTTAGGTTGATATCGTGTATTCCCTTCTGCTTTCGTGTAGCTTTCGCCTTTAACGGTGTTTATCACCTGTGACTCAATGCACACCCCGATACAGTCTCTTTCTGGTATGAATTGGAAAATACCTATTGATGACGTTATTTTTAAATAACGCGATATAGATTTAAAAAAGCAAGGTAATATGATTAAATTCAATGAATTGCTATTCAGAAGAAAAATATATATTCAAAATAGGTAGAATAGCATTTTGTTAAATAGAGATAGTTCATTCCCTGATGGAATATAGCTTTATAAAATAAGAATTTTATATTATTTAAAGTTCCTATATTTATTCAAAGGGCTATAGTTCACAATAGCCCTAAGCTTCTCATTTTAAAATCAATACCCCATAGCCATAATGTGCAAAGGACCAGGAGCAATTCCTGATATGTATACGGTTACACTTTTTGCATTCCAACTTTTTACATAAATAGCGTAATTACCAGGATTATTTGTTGATGAATTTACTGAAACAACAACGTTTATACATTTATTGGGAAATGGAATAGGAAAATTAACTACGTTATCAGACCAATCTTTAAATGTAGTATGCACGTTTTGAAGCATCATTCCCGTATCACCACATTTCCACCAACCATTATCTGTTTTATTTGCTGTGTTTTTACCACCTGATGCACTGATTCTACTATCAACTTCAGCCTTGGTATACGCCCCAACATCCCCTGCATTCAATGAGATATCAGCACTCAACGCTTTATTATTCACTTTACGGGTATTTGGCACGCGCCCATTTGCGTTATTGTTTGCGTTTGTAGCATTCGTGTTAGCCGCATTTGCTGTGACTTGCGCATCTGTACCCATTTTTTTAGCGTCTGCTATCTTAGTGTCAGATTCCGCTTTCGTGTAAGCACCGACATCGCTCGCTGTAATTGTGATATCTGCACTGAGTGGCTTATTGTTCACTTTGCGCGTATTTGGCACACGGTTATTTGCATTGCTGTTCGCTGCGTCAAATTTTGAGTTTACTGTGCTATTTGTCGCATAATCCCCTGACGGCTGATAACTGCCTTTTGGCTGATATCGCCCATCCCCTTCCGCTTTGGTGTAACTGTCACCTTTAAGCGCATAATTCCCCGCAGGGGCATAATTGCCTTTGGGTTGATAACTAGTGTCAGATTCTGCTTTTGAATAACTGTAGCCTGCCGCTTGATAACTGCCCTTTGGTTGATATTTGCCATCGGATTCGCTTTTCGTGTAACTGCTTCCTTTTAAGGCATAATCCCCCGAGGGCTGATAACTGCCTTTTGGCTGGTATCGTGTATCCCCTTCTGCTTTCGTGTAGCTTTCGCCTTTGACGGCATAGTTACCCGCTGGGGCGTAGTTTCCTTTCGGTTGGAAATGCGTATCTGACTCTGCCTTCGAATAGCTGTAGCCGGCGGTTTGATAGTTGCCTAATGGTTGGAACCGCTTGTCCGATTCGGTTTTGTTATAAACCTGAATATCTCCCGCCGTTAAATCCGCTTTCAGCTCTTGCCATGCAGCCCCTGCGGCAGGTTCAACATTGTTATTCTCAATCTTGGATTGCCATGTTTTATTTTTATGATAAACAACACTACGAATTGGGTAGGGCTTCCCCTCCACTGCCCATAGGGGAATGCCATAACTTTGCAATTCACCAATCGCTCCCGTGATATCGTGAAACAACGCATTCATTTTTTCACGTTCAATATCCTTAGCAGCAGGGTCAGTTTGTTGATCACGCTCATAGTCATAGCTGTAACCTTGAGTGTAAGAAACTGAATCATCCCCCTGCACTGCATCAGGAATAGCATTACGATCCCCTTGTGTTGCAAAGGGGATTTTAAATATTTTTGTCATGGGTTTTAGGCTCCGAAATTACTGCTTAGAAAGTTTTTACGATGTTGGCCGTGGCCGAAAGCTTTCTTCGTCACGATACGATATTTGACACCAACTCCCGATGGGCGTGGCATGAGATCAAAGTTTTCAAGAAGTACTCGTAAATGTTCGTCAGGATTGAAATTAAACACGTAATACAGATAGGTCATATCCAGCGGATCAAGCACAAACACTTTGCTATCTGCTTGCCAAAAGAATCGTTTAAGAAATTCGTTAATATTGGTCACCGTTGGGCTTTGCGTAAGGTTAAAATAGCGCATACGCACAATGAGGCGTTTTTGGTCGACGGTCAGTGATAAGGTGTAATCGGCATTACGCCGAAAGTTAGCGTTAAAATTGGCTTTCTTTTTGCCAAAACCAAAGCCAATTTTGGTTTTATCACTGGGCGGAACATCAATCCCCAATGGCACATCAAGAATACGCGCCCAGATGTTAAGCCCGAACTCATTTGCTGTATCGATATTAAACACATCACGGTACCAATCACGCCAAAACTGTATCGTGGATTGATCAAAGTAGTCCGCTTTGTATTTGGCTAACGCCTTGAGATTCTCAGCATCCTCATATTGCCAAAGAATGGCTTTTAATAAATCAGAATGAAAATCGAAGGATTGGATTTTTATCATGTGATCACCACTTGTACTGCACTACGTTTGAGCCTTGCCACCTCATTCATTTTGATTTCGTAGTTATTGGATGACCAAGTTTTACCATCGTTCGAAAGTGCAACACCTGTAATAAATAATCGAGGTTCTACAGCATTAATCCCTGCCGAAATTTCAAATGGAGAAACATCTCGCCCAACCACTAACCCCCCCTCACCATCGATATCACCATTTGCCCACGCCTCAACCGCGGCGGGGATAATTGTTTGTGCATCCACCGTCGCTTTTTTTACCGTTACTCGGCAAAACAGCACAATTTCTTTGGCTCTATCGAATTTAACTGGGTAAGTTTGACCGCTGATAGCTTCCAATACTTCAACTTTTTCACTACCGTTAAAAGCGGCACCCAGTGTCTTTGTGCGTAACAATGAACGGGCAATCGCCTCTTTATCGCCCCCTTCAACACACACATAAATGCTATGAGGAACTAAAGTGATACCGTCAAAAACCATCGGTTGGTCAGTGTAATTTTCTCGATACGCCAACGAACGCACACCTTCTAATGCGTAAAGTGCGGAAGTGATCGCCTCCCCCACACTGACGGTGTTTTTCGCTAACGTCTGCTTACGTCGTCGCCTTGATTGTAGATCGGTTTCCGCATTACGCCCCAATACTGCGGTACTCGGGTTATGAACGGTTTCCCAGCCTAATACCGAACTGGCCACTTTATTGAGTTGCCCCACTCCGCATTCAATTGCCCCTGTTTCAATGGACCGCATATCCCCCGTCACGGAACCATCTTGACCGATAATTAAAGTCTTAGTGGTTTCGAATAAATCACCATTGAGCGAGGCAGCTTGTGAACCTTTCGGGATAATGGTGTCGGCAATACCGGTGAATTGCACCTGAGATAAAAAAGAATGTGTCGCATCAAAACGCTGTCCACCCATTAACGCCCATATTGCATCAAGGAAAATACCGCCGGCTAAATCAGGGTTAATTTGGTTAGCCAGTTCGGCATTATTTCGCACAATTGCATCCCGATTTTCAACTTCCATGGTGATCAGTGCGCCCTGTGGTGTTTCTGGCGAAACATCCAGATCCTGGCCAAACACACTTTTAAATTCGCTTTCAACATCATCACGTAAGGTGCTGGTATCAGGAATAATAACGCCTTGCGATGTAATGAATTGATAATCAGCCATTGAGTGTTATCTCCCCATAAATCGTTTGGATCACAGCGGTATATTTCAGTGTGTTATCCGCCAATGAAGCCGAAAAAGACAGGACCGATATCACATCATTGAGTTCACGCATACGATCCCGAAACGCGGATTCAAAGAGCGGAATATCAGCCTGGCGTCCAAATGTCGTTTTCCAATAAGGAATCCCCCTATCCAGCTTATGCAGCATTTCACCGCGTATCGCTTTGACATAGTGTTCACAGCGATTTTTCAATGATCGTTCACCATTGGCGATAGCTAAATTGCCGCTATTTCCCAAATGAATATCATTGTTTTTATTCACATCAAAGGTCATCATATGGGCGCTCCTGTATTGCTATTACCACTTTGAATGCCGCTATGTTTATGCGTTGAACCGATATCTTTACCATTATGTTTCAACGTGCCACCACTTGACTCACTATTACCATGGGTTTGCTGGTTACCATTAATCGTCACGTTGCCATTAAATGTCGTTTCAGGAACATTGACCTCAAGAATGGGAGAATCTAACACCACTTTTCCCTCATGCAGTGCTAAACACACCGAGCCATCCATAGATTGAATAACCAACGCATCCGTATTTTTACCATCAATCAGCCAACCTTTAAGCGTATCGGGGTAGAACATCGCATCGCTGAAGGTATGTAAGCGAGCCGTATTCGGTTCATCTTCCAACCCTCCTCGCTGAAAGATTAAGCTAATATCGCGGTCATTGGCTTTGAGCCAGCCAAAATCCCCCGCCTTAATCGGCATACGAATAAAAAAACCGCCGCCACCAAAGCGAAACACAGGGATATTAGGAACGGCTGCACGAGCAATCTTTTGTCCTTCAGTCGACACCATCATGACTAATGGTTTGATAACAGCGCGGTTAGTTTTATCGTCATAACTCACCACTGTGGCGGGAAGCATGTCATCAATATTCATCAATAGACTACGAAACGCAGCCATAAATTGCCCTGCCAAGCTGCCTTCGCTAGCAATATCATTATTAGGTTGGTTCATGGTTTACACTCGTTTGCAGGACGCTTGGTAAAAAAATGCGTCGTCGTGAGAGGCAATGTCGAACTTTAATTGCTCAATAATATAGTCACCGTTTAGCGCAGAATTAAACTTGCTTTCCAGGCGTAACATGCCACCTAATGACGATTCACCATCAATTAAATAAGTGACGTCAACACCTTTTTCAGTCGCTTTCGGAATACCCACCATGCCCGACTTTTGATTGAGAATACGTAAACGGCCGTTTAAAGCTTTGTCGCGGTCTTTCACATACAAGGTGTCATCATCAATAAATGCTTTCACATTACCGGCATCTTGCAATCGCTCCACTTGTTTGAGTGCCGACCCACAAAAATACCAGTTAGCAATATTTTTATCGGTCGCTTGAAAGTCCAATCTCACCCCACAATCCTGTGCAATATTTTTAGCTAACTCACTCATTTTGCTCATCGCGCTACCCGATGAAGAAACAATGTCACGTGCCGTTGCATTGTTAGTTTTGGCCTTTAATGTGAGTGTGACATCAGGTGGCGAGGCAATTTCGGCACTGACAATATCGCCTACATAAATCCGAAACACACCAGTACTGGCACGACCCGCCTCAACAATTAATCGATGTGGCTTCTTCGCTTTGGTATAAGGGCTAGTTTCGGTCAACAACATATTACGTGTTGCAGAATTGAGGCCATCGATATTGACGGTACATTCATTCTGTAAAGGGTTAGCGTACTTGGTGCCACTTGCACGAACACGTAGCCCCTCATACCATTGCAATCGACCATTGACTTCAATGCCTAATCGAATACGGCGTAAATCAATCATCCTCCCTCCACCACACCAGATATTGAGATTGATTAAATTGCTCCCACCAAGGTAATACATCATTATTCGTGATAAACGCAAAATTGCTCTTACTTGATAAATACCGGTAGGGGATCAAGGATTGGTTTGGCATCGCTCGCAAGCCTTGTAACAAAACCCTATCATTACACTTGATATCACAGCACATCACATCACGCGCTGCCTTCAGCGTAAATTCCCAATCATCGCCATCAAGTGTCACTCTGATCCGTTGATTGGGTATCGCACTTAATGGAATTTCTTGCATGCTCACTCCTCTGCATTAAATGAACCATCTACGACTTTGACGATAACAGACTTTTTCTTTTTTTTAGGGATTGTCGATGTTTGTACCTTGCCGCAATTAACGGTGCTCGACTGCGCTTTTTTAGCCACTTTTCTGGGCGGCAGAGCCCCGTATTCAGGCTCTATATTGCGCCACTCTGTAAACCGCAATGAGAGTTTGATCGCGTCTGTCATGTCAGGACTTTCATCGTGATCAAAACTCACTAACAAGAGTGGTTGATACGTTTTGACTCGCGTTTGTATGCCAACCAATTGATGTTGATCATAGGCTTGTTGCATCATTTCAAAGGCATTTTTCAATTCACCGACTAAAATCAAACTCATGCTAATTTCAACTGGCTGTACCACAACGTGATCGCTACGCGTTTCCCCAGACTCAACAGTAAACTGCGTGGCTTTGTGTTCATCGCGTACATTAATTTGGATGGGGCTAGCCGTCTCAAATAGCACCGTGAAGTCATCAATGTTGAAAATTTTAATTTCTGTGATCATTTACTCAGCCCTGTATTGTTTTGCTGCCCTAAATCTTGTAAGTGGGGAGTTAATGCCTCTTTCATGACGGCTGCGAGACCTTGAGCATCTGTCGCTTGGGTTTCCACTTTAATCTCACCAATAGACACGTTAGTTTCATTAGTCATGTTAGATTGATTACTGATCGCCTGACTGGTCATCGAATTCATCGTATTCGCTGACATGCCGTTAATGTGCTGACTCAGACCTGTGACTAGAAAAGCCGTATCATCCTCGGAAAGTTTAGGGGTCTCCGGTATTTGAGATTCAATCGTGCCATTCACTGACACTTTGCGCTCAACGGTCTGCGTTATTTCGGCATCATCATCAAAACCAAACCAACCTTTAACCGTCTTCCAGCCATTTTTGATCGCATCCAACCCGTCATTAATCCAGCCTAAATACTGTTTAATTTGGTTCCAAAGCCATTTGAAAATACCCACAACGGTATCAGAAACCGTATTAAAGATACCTTCAAACCCTTTCCCCCAATTGATAACGTCTTGAATACTTGCCACCAGCCAACCGATGAACTCATCCATGGCATCATTCATGAGGTTATACGCATCAATAACAATGTCAGCCACAAATTTGGCGGCAACTTTGAGGTATTCAAAAAGCGCTTTAAACGCTTCCCATAACGCCATAATGACGATTTTTAAGGCGGGATATTTATCTAGCAAGCGACCAATCATCGAATCGTTGCCATCAATAAAGTTCATGATATCGTCATAAACTAATGCGAACGCTGTTGCCAATAAGGCAATAACGGCAATTAACGCTAAAATAGGCCATGTAAACGCCAAAGTCGTTGCTGCTGCCGATAACATCGCAGGCAAATAAAAAGCTGTAATAGCAGCGCCCATCGCAATAAAAAAACCCACGATGAATGTTTGATTTTCTTTGCAGAAGCTGACAAACCGATTAATCCACTCTACCCCTTTGGCTAAAATCGGGATCACCATTTCGAGTAAGCTATTTTTCAGCATATCTGACGATTGCTGAAAGCCTCGCATCGCTTTGTTAAACCTAATAGATTGCTCAATACTATCTTTGTTGATACCGGAGTATTCTTTTTGAGCCTCCATCATGTGCTCAAACTCTTTACGCCCTTTCATCATGAGTTCAACGGTTTTATCGTCCGTGACACCCAAGGCAGAGAGCGTCGCTTTCGCTTTATCAAACTTCATGCCCTGCACTTTATCCGCGGTTTGTAACACCTTTTCCATGGAGTTTTTAGCAAATCCAAACGATTTTGCCATCGCAGATAAATCGGCTTGAGCTGCATCACGCGAGCCACCAAGTTCGGCCATTGAACCAGCGAAAGCATCCACATCGACTGCCGCTACATTGATTTTTTTGCCTAGATTATCGAGAGATTCTATTTCAGCCGAACGTGTGATAGAGGCTTCCACTAAGGCTTTCGCCCCCGCCAGTAACTTCTCCGCAGCAAATGCCTTTTTAACAAAAGACATGACCGTATTACCCAACCGCTGATATTTGCTTTGCGTGCTATCAATGTTTTGTTGCACATTTCTTTGAGCATTAATTTCGCTGTTAGCCGCTTCGATTCCCTTCACCTTCATCGTATCCACAAGGTGAATCAACTCCGTGTAATTACCTTGCAATGCTTGAATAATCGCGTTTGAGAGCCGTTTAGCTGTGATGCCTTGATGCTCGGTATTAGCCAGGTCTGTGACACCTTGATTCAGCAGAGTCAACTCTTGTTGCAATGCCTGGTAATGAGCCTCTACGTCACTGAGAACAATACTCGTTGATCGCATACCTTCATCAGAGATTGCTCTTTGTGTATCGAGGTTAGCCATCGAATTCGTAACCGTATCTAACCGTGTTTTGATAGCATCAGTTTGTGCAATGGCTTCGCTCGCATTAACTACAAAACCAATAGCATGCTCAACGGATAAGCCCTGTACCGATTCGTGCAAATGCGCCATCACACGTTCAACTTCTGTGGCACCATCGGCTGTGGTTAGCGGAATTTTTTGCAGCTCATGAATAAACTCACTGACTGCGTTTTTTACTTGTTCTAATGCCGTTTTTTGGTCACCCACGGATAAGGTACCAAGGTCATTTTTAAGTTGGGCGATTTCAGTCTGTAGCGATTGCCCCCAACGCCCTAATGCCTCCCCAGCGGATGACCACGCGGTTTCTGTATTTTGACGCAGCGCATCAAGGGCGCTTAATGATGACCCCACCGCATCCAACCGAACCATAATTTGACTTATTTCAGCGCTGACGTCATTGGCATTGGTTGTGAAATGGATTTTATGGTCGGTTGATAGGCTTTGTAGTGATCGCCAAAGTTCAGCCATGACACTCCCAATGGTCAGTGAACTTTGCTCCGCTGCCTGTTGAGTTTGTTTCATGGCATCAATAATGTCATCGGTCGAACGTTGCACTTTTTTAAATGCCTCATTCGCTTGCCTTGTATCAAACTCAAAGACCTGCACAAAGGTATCCATTAATGACATTAGCGATCCTTTGAAGCCGCAAGGGCTTCGTTATAACGGTTAGTAATGGCAATTTCCCATAGGTCCATTGCTTCTTCTAAATCTATTGAGGTTTTGAGCTCTGTGAAGGTGGCGAGGCGTTCACTGACGATGACGGCAAAGAACCCATCAGCGTTTTTATAATCGACGGGAGTGAACCGCTTACCTTGCTGAGCAGGAAGTGGAGGAAACCTTGACTCCCGTCGTTCCCGAAAAAACTGGTGTTATATTTCAGCATTTCCAACTCTAAGCGGATCAGGGATTCGCCGTCAGTCACATGATTATCAATGAGCGTTTGTGTTTTAAGCGGTATTTCTTCACCGTCGATAACCACACATACGTATGCCATCATCTTCAGCATGGCTTCTTTGCTGACCTCGTAATTACCAATTTTAGGTGCATTGGATAACGGGTACTTAGCTAAGATTTCGCGCCCAACCGTAGCGGGTAGTCGACTAATTACAAATGATTTTTCAATACCATCAACATCTTTGATAGCAACTTCTTTAGGCTTAATTAGCATAGTGAACACCAATAAAAAAGGCGGGATCCCCCGCCATAATTTGAAATAAATTAACGTACTCGCGTGCTATCGAAATCCTGAAACACAAAGGTATAGGCTTTGGATTTCAAACGCCCTGCGGAAGCCGCTGAGTTACCACGGCTCCCATTGGTAATTTTGCCATTACGCGCCGTGACCGTTGAACCATCACCATAAGACGCCACAAAGGTAATGATATCCCCAGCATGTCGACGCCCTTTTTTAGCGGTATTAGCCTCGAGCAAAATAGACAGATTCTGATCTTCTTCACTACCTGCTACGACGTTAATTGTGACGGTTTGTGGTGTCGGAGTGGACCAACTCACCAAGTTACCGTTAATATCCATGCCCGTTTGTGCGATATCGACCGCGGGTAAATCCAGCGGATCCGCATCGTCAGCAAAGGCGGTAATTAAAATCCCTGTGGGAAATGTTTTGTTGGCTTGAATAATAAAACTCAAACCGGTTGCAGATACATCATGCATGTTCTACTCCTAGACTAAATTATGAGAACCTTCGACTTTGCGAACCCAATCGCCTTTGCCATAAATCAATACGTATTTCATGACATACTCAGGCAGACCACTTTTTCCTGTATTTTCAACAATCTGTGCGTTATACCAATAGCCTTTATCTTGTACGTCATACCATGCGAGGTCATCACCGGATGCGTCCGCAATGGCGAGTTTTTGCGCATCTGTCAATGTTTTCCCGGCTAAAATCGTGCCATTATTAATCGCCTTTGTGACCGCACCAGCAATCACCATTAACGCTCGTGCTTCACCGTCTTTATTCGCTGGAACACCGCGTGTTGCCAACAGCAAGCTAAACCACTGCTGAGCAATATAGGCTTTTAACCACTGTTCATTGGCGTGCACACTCATATCTAATGGGTTTGATGCTCCACCGCATAAGAAGCCTCGCTGATAAAAACGAATTTGTGAGCCTGCTATCGCGGTTTCACCGTAATAATTCACACGCAACTTATCGAATCGATCAGCCGCTTTATCCGTGGTCACTTGTGCTGGGAATGTCACTCCGAGTTGGCGAAACATATAGTTTGTCGTGGCGTTAGTCCGGTCATAATCGGTCGCCGCCATCACCGCCATAGGTAACGATTGAATAAAGTGAACGTTGTCCGTTTTTAGGTTCAAGCCCACAGACGCAGTGTCCATTAAAGCCGCGCTGAAATCTTCAACCTGCTTTTCACTAACGTTAATGTGTAACTGGTATTTGACGTTCTCACCCGATACATACTGCGCTAATGGCACTGCTTGCTCTAACGTCAGTTCAGCTAAAAAGGTGGCACTCCCAAATGAGTCCGACACTTGCTCTGCCACAATAAAGGCTTCCAGCGGTGTTTGTGCAGGGTTACCTTCAGATGCGCTACCTGAAGACAGCCCCATGGCATCAGCCAGCACGGAATAATCAACGTGGATAGAAGCACTCTCTTGCACTCCTCCACTGAGTTCAAAAGCACTCTCTAATGCATTAAACGTCAAGTAACTGCTGGAAAATTGCGGTTCCTTTTCTGCATTGAGTTTCGTTTGAATGATGGACGCAATATCCGCATAAGATTTTGCTTCCGATAAATCAATGTCTTTATAGTTTTTGGTCACAGTACCGATAGTGACAGAGAGAGTGCCATCGGCAATCGCGCTTAAGTCCGCTAACGCTGCCGCTTTAACACCAAACAGTGTAGGCATCCGCCCTACTGGTTCATAAGACGCAATTTGTAATTCTTTTGGCTTACTCACGGGAGCAGGACTGACATAGCTAAAATATTGTCGAGCAAAATGCGCTTCTGGAGAATCAACACCCAGAAATTCATCGACTTGACCATTTGCAAATTCAAGCACTTTACCCGCTGGAATTTTAGGATTGGTAGAAAATAAACGAGCAGTTAGTTTACGCATCGGAACAGAAGACGCGCCAACAACCGCCGATGCGATATCAACGTATCGAGTTTGTTTAATTGGCATAGTAAAAACCTTATATGCGATGGATATCAGGATAAAGTGCACTAATGGCAGCTGTATCAGGGAAAAGAGAACGTTTAAAGGTCACATTAAAATCAAATGAAGGATTTTGTTCGTAATCACCATGTTCGTTCACAGAGTAAGGTTGGCGAACTGACGTTGCTCGCTGCACGCCAATACCTTGCTTTCTCAGCGTGGTGGCAAAAGGTAGCGAATTGACAATCATTCTGACAATAGCCGCAATATCAGTGGACGTATAATGTTCTATTTGATTCACAAACACTTGAACTTGATACGTTTTTTCAGATAACTGATGTTCTTGGTGACCCGCTTTATTACCTTGAACGTGATAGGTTCTACTTTGCCAACCGTGACCGTGTTCATTTATGGGAAAAAAGACCACCATATTATCTTCACGGTCTTGCTTGATAGACGGAAAACCCGCTTTAACGGGGATCTCGATGCCGACTTCTTTCAGCTGCATCAAGATTTGTTTTTGAATAGCTATTTCAACATCATAATCTTTCATAAATTTCTGTCTCTATACAAACCATTGATTTACAACCATTTCATTTTCAATTCGTATCACCCGCACATCATGTTTCGACCGTTAACAACTGAAAACCGGGTGATAAGCCACGCTGTATGGCTTGAATATCGTGTATACCCAAAAGCCCTCATTTGAGGGCGTAAAAAAGATGGCGTTAATCAAACAGTAGTCAGGCGGTTGGGCCAAATAGGTCAGCGTCTGTGTTCGTCGTATCGACTGAATTCCCTTTGATTTGAGATGATTAACCTAGCAACTGATATTTGACGGGAAGCACATGTCGAATCGCCACACTCATTGTATTGAGCTATCTCCCACCGCTTAGCCCGATGAATTTAGGTGAGAAAAAAAATTTGGGATAATTGGCGTTTATCTGCTGGTATCTCACTTCACTGGGTGCCACAAGGTTACATCCCACTCACCGAATGACATGGGTAAAACCTTGCATATTGGTTATTGGATACACTGCATTTTTATGTAATCTTGCAAACCTAAGATGATTTGAGTTGACTCCGCAATTCGCTCTCTGAGTAACCAATAATTTCGGATAGCGGCGTCATCAGGTCGGGCGGTGGTTGCATCATCCAAGCCGGAGGCGGTAGTGCCTTCGGATTTTTTACAACTGGCTTTGATGTACACCCGCTCAGGATGACGCTCAGCAGCAATACGCAACTGGTCAATTTCAATCTGTGCATTGGCTAATTCCTGAGTATGCTTAATATCCAGCTTATGAAGGGATTGGACGCGCTCTTGGAAATCTTCATTGATTTTGATTTGCTCTGTAAGTTCAGCCAGCAACCTAGCATTTTTGGTGTTTAATTCCTCTATCCTTTCATGCTGCTTCCACATCCCCCATACGGCCACCCACGCTGCAATAAATAGCAATGCTCTCGCTGTATTCATGACAATTACCGTCTAGAAAATTAAAAGTTAACTTGTCGCCCTTTGTAATGTTCGAATGCCTTCAAGCAACGTTTTTCTAAACTGGTTTTGTCAATAGCGCACGTGTTGTCAGTAAGCAGGTATACGCCCGAAACAATGAACACCATGAAATAAATAACAAAACCAGCAATAACCACTACAGCTTTCCATGACATATAGCGGCCTCCACTTCTCGGCGACTAACCAACCCACGCCACACTTTACCACCCGCGTAAACCCATCTTTTTAACTCTTCACAAGCGCCATATTGATCACCTGCATTAAGCTTTTTAAGCATGGTTGATTTAGCGAATGCGCCGGTACCCACATTGAAAGCAAATGAATATAGTGCCGCTTTTGTGTGTTCGTTGATGGGAACTTTGATTAGCCGGTCGACCTGCTGTTTGGTTCTCATGAAATCCCGTTCTAACAGCTCGTTGCACTCTTCTTTTGAATAAACTTTATTAGGAACAATGTCTTTCCCTGTATGCCCATAGCAGACCGTTAATACCCCGCCGACATCTTCATAAGGCTCATATCTAACCCCTTCAAAATGCGCAATCACGGTTAAAGCGATAGCCGATGCCCCTGCACCTACAAGCACAGTTAATTTTTGTTTGAGTGACATTAGATATCCTTAGGCGCTTTTGCCATAAGTTCAGCCGCTATTCGTGCTGTCGCAGAGGGATTTTGTGGATCGGTTTTATGTACCAGTTCTTCAAATAAACGCGTTCGTTTTCGCTGCTCTCGTCGATTCATAAAGAAGGTGGCGAGTCCAAGAATGATGCTAAACGCCATCCCGATAATAAAGCCCCACTCATACAGCGATAAGCTTGCAAAGAATGCTGTAAGCCCAGCACTGCCGTAGGCTGCGTTGCTGTATTTATCCATACGCATAATCCCACCCCCTACGGAGTGCCCGAAATTAAAAGTTTTTGGGGATTTCTGTTTTTTCGCCCTCATTTGAGGGGATAAAAGAAGAAGTGATTATTTGAAGCATGATTTAGCTCATGCGGGCTGTTCCGTGCTACCAGAACTTTTTCAGCGTGTTATAGGTATTGTGAAGGCAGTCTTTCGTCAGTTTGAGTTTGCGCCATGCCTTATCAAGCATCAGTCACCTGCGGCTAATTTTCCCCACAATGAGAACCCTACTCGCTTTAATGCCGCTATGTGCAAGATAGAAGCTAGCAAATAGAGTTTTCATTGCCTAGAAAGCAAAAAAGCCACCGAGGTGACTTTTAAATAATTTCGTGAAAAACAGGTCTATTTAACATTATAGCCCTTACACGCCCCGCGATTTTTGAACTCAATTAAAATGTCACCTCAAACAGCTAAAAATCACTATCTTCTAGGCTATTTTTACTGTTTATCGCGAACAACATTTTATTAACAAATCGTCACTATTGCTGTTTAACTAAAAACCGGAGCGTAAGGTTTATTTTTGATAGTTTTTTTGCGGTCCCCAAAAAGAAAAGGCCCTCAAACTGAGGGCCTTTGCCATGGGTAGAACACCATTTTTATCAGATTAACACACATTTTGCGGTCGCACTAATTTCAGCGTATCGATTGAGTGTTTTTTATACAAAATATCTATATCCAATTGAATATTAAGTGCTTCTAAGAAACCCAAAACAAAACTTTCAGCAATTTGCATCTGCCTTCGCACTTCATCTTCTCGGATTTTGAACTTACGCCCAACGGCACGTTTAGATTTGCCCTTGATGTAATATTCTTCAAGATAAGCGCGCTCACGTTCCATACCGACGGTTGAAAGTTTAGCGACACATAAGTCAATGACTAAACCGTCCTCATCACTACACGACAGCCTATTACCACTAGATCTCGGTGAATAATCGCTAAAGCCTGCCGCCACTGTTGACCAACCTAACGCAGCATAATGATTACCAGCAGACCAGCCGCCCCAATGTGTCAAAATTTTCTGTATATCTCTGTTCATAGTTTCCGACCTGTGTTTTTCTGTACCAATTGCCCCAATTTCAGGCATCGATCACGACAAAAAGCATTTGGTTAACTGAAGCAAGTAAAAATAACTCATTGAGCAACTAGACAACCCATGACAACCTAGACAACCTATTTCTATTAATACTTTTTTAGCGCCGATATACTTATATGTGTATCGTTTTTTAAACGGTTGTCTAGGTTGTCTAGGTTAACTAATTAATGAATTATCAATATGTTAAAAGCAGACAACCTCGCGCTTATAGGTTGTCTAGGTTGTCTAGGTTGTCTAGGTTGTCTAGGTTGTCTAGGTTGTCTAGGTTGTCTTATTCGCAAATAAATACACGTTGCTGCTTACCTTCAAGGAATTTACGCATCGATTTATACCCACAATTTTGCAGAACATTGCTAATTCGCATTTGTTCGCGTCTTGAGATATTTTTAGGATCGAGATTCAACGCTTCTCGCAAAACGTCGGCAGCACGTAAAAAACCACGCGTTCGCGGTTTTTCACCCGTCATCAAATCAGGCTCATCCAACCAACGTTCAATAATTTCTAACCAAGCGTCTTTAATGGTGTATTTTTCATAAATGTGTGAGGCTAAATATTCAGCGGCTTCATATTGGACACCATCCGCTTTAAACATTTCGCGGGCTTCGGCCCACAGTTGAAGAACATCACGCCGAATATCATCAACGTTGACCTTAATCACCTCGACCGGAAGCCAACGGCGATTCCCCGTACGGTCGGCTAAGAACTCGTCCTCATTGGTGGTACCGATAATTAATGAACGACGCGGGAACTGTGTGGCAAACTCCTTAAACTTTGGGATCCAGTTCTCATGTGTGCGGGTGACAAAGGCTTTGATGGATTCAAGCTCTTTCGTATTCAGTCCGCGTAGCTCGCCAATTTCAGCGACTAAACGACCGCGCATTTTACGTGCTAAGTCATCATCTTTTTCAGCAAAAGAGATTTCTGTAAAGAACGTCGGATCAGGGCATAGCGCCGCGACCCCCGTGGACTTCCCACATCCTTGAGCACCAATTAAGATAGGCACCATGTCAGCTTTAATCCCCGGTACCAAAACACGCCCTGCCATCGCCGTCCACATATAGAGAGAAACAGCGCGGGTATAAGGTGTGTTCTCCGCACCAAAATGCGTGTGGTAAAACGTCTCAACACGCCTAACGCCATCCCACTCTAGGTTAGTCAGCCACTCGATAGCCGAGTCGAATTGATTCTCTTCCGCAGCAAGTAAAACCACATCACGGATCAGCTCACGCCCTACAGGTTTAAAATCGCGCTTTTCCATCGCAATACGTAAACGCGAATAGTCCGCATCGCTAAACTGTTGCCATTCATTGGTCCCGGTTGGCGCGAACATAATTTCATCGCGAAAGGTATCAAAGCGAATTTCGATATCGATAAAGTCGGGGTGCATGACCGCTTTAGCCACATTATCAATGGTAGATTCTATCCGGCCATATTTATCACGCTTAAATGAAGGTAAAGGCAATGGCTCGTTAACGACTTGGATCGCCTCAAAATCGTCTACGGTTACAACCGCTGTTTTTAAACGCTCACAACCAGGGTTAATCCACCCTTCTTTTTGGGCTAACGTGAATATCGCTTGGTAGCCGGTGCGGTCAGCACGGAGTTGAGACCACTTATTTATTGCAGCCTCTTCATCGCCCTTATCTGCTTTAGCGGACCATTCAACCCATAACGCTTTGGCCTTATCTTCATAATCGGTATCTTTGAACCAGGCCAAACGATTCCCCATATCAACCCAAGTTGGGTAATTTTCAGCAAGGCGTAATACCTGCGGATGCCACAGCGCAGAGCGAATATCCTCAAAAGTGTGACTATCAATGTGGCTTAAATCGACTAAGCGCGTTAGGTCATCGCCCGATACTGTATTAAAATCAGAGCCATCAACAGCGTTACTGTGCAAGACGAGATTGGATGCCAGAACGGTATCAACATTAATCACCGCACCATCAAATTCAAGAAATTGAGCGCCTTCATGCGGGGCAAATACCATATGAGATGGCTCATAAACAGAGCGATCCCATTTGACAGGCTCATCGCTTAACAGCTGGTAACAGTCCATGATCTCTTGTTCAACACGTGGACCTAATTCGGCATACATGTGAGCTGTCACGCTGTTATCTAGCATAATGCCGATGCGCCAGCGTTGCTCATTATTGGCGGTTGGGTGTTTATGGCTAGCCGTCGTATAACAAAAACAGCGGTACATACTCAGGACACCGGTTAACCGGTTCCAAGCATCTAAAGAGCAGCCATCCATATCTAACCAAAGAACGTGACGATGACCGGCATTAGCCGCACTACGCCCTTTGGTTTTATTGATCAACGCACCCCAAATATAATTAAGACGCGCCTTTTTCTCACGCATGGCCTCTATTGAGTCATTTGGAGACACATTAATCGTTTTTTTAAGCGCTTTGATAGCTAACTTATACTCATCAAAGCTAGGCGCTTGCGCTAATTGAGGACGATTATCCCTAGCGGAGCGCCCTACTGAATAGGTGATCCGCATAGGCTAAACCTTCGTTGAAACTGATGAGCCCTTTAACAACCACTCCGGGTCACACTGTAAAACTTGTGCTAATTCAAGGATAAATCGAGGTCGAGAAATGACATTACTCTCTATTCTATTAATCGCTTGTTGCGTTAAACCTACTTCTTCAGCTAAATCGTGCTGCGTATAACCAAGTAGCTTACGTCTTTGTTTTACTCTATTACCAAGTGTCATTAACGACCCCCTTTAACAATATTCGTAGTATTTCATCACCACAAAAACTGTTTGTCAAATACAATAAAATTAGTATTAATAGTGGGAGGTAAAAATACTCCTAGGAATCACAAAAATGTCACTAGCAACAAGGGTACGACAGCGTAGGTTAGCACTTAATTTGACCCAATCTGAATTAGCTGAACGCGCAAATATCAGCCAGCAATCTGTCGAGTCGATTGAAAACGGTAGGACACGAAAACCAAGAAATATCATAGAACTGGCTAAAGCTTTACAGTGTCACCCAGAGTGGCTACTCAATGGTAAAAGCATTATGCCAATGGCGGAGGTAAACTCTCGTAGAGTTCCCCTATTAAGCTACGTTCAGGCCGGATTATTTAAGGATGCAGACCCCATTACTGATCATGAAGGAAATTTTGAATATATCTTAGTTGATGATGATATTAGTGAAAACGCATTCGCACTAAGAATAGAAGGTGACAGCATGAACCCTGAGTTTAAAGAGGGGGATATCGTTGTTATCGACACGGAACTTTGCCCTAATCCTGGCGAATTCGTTTTTGCAAAAAATGGCGGAAATCAGGGAACATTTAAGAAATATCGCCCGCTAGGCATTGGTACCGGCGAGTTTGAGCTTGTTCCGTTAAATCCCGATTATCCTACACTCAATAGCCACGACTACCAAATTGCGCTTATTGGTGTCATGGTGGAACACCGAATTTACCGTCGAAAAAGGTAATTTCTCCCCCCAATTCCTTCAAAGAGAGTTTTCTTGCAAGCAGCCAAGAAGACTCTTTGCCACATCTCCATATCATTTTTACTCGTTTAATTAATTTATAAAACAAATAGATAAGTATCTCACAGGCTAAAATACAATTTTAACTGTTTACAAATACTATTTTTATAGTATTGTTATTCACACGACTTACTACATAACTAGTAAGATTTTGCTCTTTAACAATCTAGAAAGTCGGAACAGTACAAAGCCACCTGTTTAGACCCCTACGCAAAAATGCGACGTATTAGCAGGCACGATCTGTTTGCTAAGAAGGTTACTTCCGCACGAGAGTGAGAACGGCAAGGAATGGGCAACACTGGCAGTAAGGCGTTGTACAAACGCAAAACCACTCATTATAGGCCATTCAATGAGTGGCCTATAATGAGTTGATTAATAGGCAGGCGATGGAGATATGTGTGAATGCTTTACGAAACTAGGCAAGGACATGGAAAGTCGCATCAAAGCAAAACGTCCAGAAGACGCAAACCTACGATCCGCTGGGTGGAAACAGTCGGGCTTGTTTATGTCTAGCGGCATCATGTCAGTTAATTATTTCATTGAATACAGTATCAGTTATCAAGAATTCAAGAAGGACGGCACACCAAAAGCTCGCATGACTAGGCAGGATTTCCCCGTTACATTCTCGTTCTGCCCTTTCTGCGGCGTGAAATATAACAGCTAGCATCGTGTTTAGTTAAAAATGGTAGTTAACTACTTAGCTTTAAGCGAATCAACGCAACTTATTAGTGCATTTGCGGCATTGACTTGAGATTCATCTATGGATAAATAAATATTATCTGAAAGGCTAATGTCAATTCTTGCTCCGCCATAGTTATGGTTAAGGATATTGATAACCCCAAAACTATAGCCGGTTAGTGACGATTTATTTTTTATGTCTATGGGGTTTGTCATTTTTACAATCAATTTCTTGCTGTCGTACAAGTCATCTTTTAACTCAGCCAAGTAAATATTTTCACACTCAACAGAGAAGCCCTTCTCTTCTATAGAGTCTGGCCTAAATACAATACAAACATCATCCGGCTTGCACTGATTTGTAGCCATGCCAGATGCTGAGAACAAGATCGCCGCAGCAGTAAGTAATTTCACAATCATAATCCATTTATTTAAGTGAAATGGAGTATATCAGTATTTGTGTTTAATGATAACGCAAAGGAGTATTGTCAATGATCATCAAAAATACTCCACCTAATATTTAAAAAATAATTCTTTATTATTCCTCGGAAATCATTCAATGAAAAAAGCCAAAGTGTTGCCATCGGATAAATTTCCGATGAATAACAACGTTCGCCGTTTACGTTATCAACAAAAACGTGAAGCTCTTAAACAAAATCCTAACACCACCTTCCCTATCACCTTATATCTTTGAGGTATCAAAATGAGTCTCGAACTAGCAATTAAAGAAAACACCGAAGTCATGCGCCAATTAATTGCCACAATGCAATCAGGCGCAGTCGCACAGCCTCATACCACATTAACACTAGATGCAGAATCTCAACTGAGCAAAGCTGAAACAAAAACAATCAGTAAAAAAGAAACTGCTAAAATAGACACACACTCTGTCATTAATCCGATTGATATTCATACCCTCAATTTAGAGCAACTCGCTGTCTTAGCGGTATTATTTAACGGTAACTTTGACGAACTCACGACTGAACAACTTGATAAAGTCAATGCAACCATAGCTGCTACGGGTAAACATCGAAATACCCAAGCCGATGCCCTCTATATGGCGCTAGTGAATTTAGAGGAAGTCACCAACTTACCAAATAACACCATCCACGACCTGTGTTTGGAAATGCTACGCCATTGGTCTGATATCGTCGGTATTACTGAACGTCGCGAATTTGCTATCGAACTTCTCAGGGCCGGTAAGGTCACGAGCAAATCGCCAGAAGATACCGACCCTAAAGTGCTGTTTGAGCAAGCTGAAAAACTCATTTTGCAGTTAGCAAAAGGCGGCTATCGCAATGACGCGGTTGAAATTCTTACTCAGTTTGGTGCTAAAAAATTAGGTCAAGTGCCCGAAGATAAATTAGCCGAAGTGGTTGCGCTGGCGAAAAAAGCCTTAGAAAGTTAACTCCCTGATATGCAGCAGGAACTTATCCTTAGAATTAACGGCACTCAATACGAAACCTGAATGGACTTTAGCAAGTACCGTCGCTCATACGCTGGGTGAATCTGTTTTACAAAATCGATAAGAAAATAGCTCAGGGCTAGGTCATATCCGTTAAATAAAACAGATAGCCCATAAGTTAATGCTGAAATAGCCGAGGCAATAAGCCCGCATGTTAACACCGTTTGGTAACTCGCCGTAGGAAAGAACTATTCTATACAAGCCACACAATATAAGGCTTAAAGCTAGTCACGAATAAATGGGGTAGCCAAGCTAAAATTGACAAAACCGAAAATTGGTTAAGCAAGTTAACCCTCATCGCTAGACAAAACTCGCGGCACTCATTCGCTGAGCTGAAGGTAAGCCTGTGATTGTATTCCCCGCTGCCCTCATTATGAATCCTAAAAATGATTTTGATAATGTGACCGAAAAATCACTTATCGCTGATCCCATTTAATTAAAGGTCCCCAATATGAAAGTTAAATTATCCAACGTCCGTTTGGCATTCCCTGATTTATTTGAAGCAACCCAAGTTAACGGGCAAGGTGATTATAAATTCCGCGGAACGTTTCTCATCCCGAAAAACCGTACTGATTTAATCGAATCGATTGAAAGCGCGATTAAACAAGCCGCTACCGCAAAATGGGGGGCAAAAGCCAGTGCTATTCTCAAATCAATTCGTGGTAATTCTAAACGTTTTAACTTCCGTGATGGTGATGAAAAGATTGAGTATGACGGTTATGCAGATCATATGTACATCAGTGCGAGCAATAAAGTGCGACCGCTGGTTATTGACCGTGACCGCACTCCGTTAACAACACAAGATCATCGCCCTTACTCCGGTTGTTATGTTAACGCAACCATCACCATTTTTGCCTATGACAACCAAGGCAAGGGTATTTCCGCCTCACTTGGTGGTGTTCAGTTCTTCCGTGATGGTGACGCTTTCGCAGGTGCCCGTGTCGCGAGTGAAGATGACTTCGACGACTTAAGCGTCGCCGAAGAGGAAGAATCACTAATCTAGTTCTCTTGTTATATTTGACGGGAAGGAATATTCGTATTTCTTCCCATAACTTGAAAGGTAAATTATTTCAACTTGAAAGTTATATGTTTTATTTTTTGTGTATCGAGCCATTTCATTTAAATATTTAGCACAATCTATTCTGGTAATTGGGGTACTAATCGCAATTAACGGCTCCATTTTATCTACTGCTAACGAATTTCCTTTTTTAGGGTACCCCATCCTTAAACAAGTTTGATTGAATTCAATTATATCCGCTAACGCTATAGAGGGACTTTTTTCGCTGGTATCAGATAAATCAAATTTCTGACCGTTTTTATCAATAACTATTAAATTTTCAATATAGCCAACGCCAGGACCATCATTATAAAAATAAAAACCTATCCCGTTATTATTAGGATCCGCTTGGGGAACAATAGAAATACGAGGCTGAACCGCACGAATAAAGTTAGCTTCCTGACTTTTATTTCCTGAATAAGTAAGGTAAACAGCCACGGCAGATACCGCTAGTGATAAAATTGCAATACCGAGTGCCAATCTATCCCTACTATTACTCATACATTACCTCCTATAAATTATGAAAAATACACTCTGGCTAGACCTCGAAACATTCAGTGAAAAGCCAATTCAATACGGTACGCATTCTTACGCAGAAACCGTTGAAATTATGCTTTTTGCTTGGGCGTTAAACAACGATTCAGTTAACGTTTGGGATATTACGCATAAATCCTCTATGCCTACTGAATTACAGCAAGCGTTAACAGACCCTAACACTATAATTTATGCACATAACAGCCATTTTGACCGCACCATGCTCAACCATAGTGGTATCAAAATAGATGTTAGTCGTTGGCGTGATACGATGGTACAAGCACTCGCGCACGGTTTACCCGGTGCTTTAGGGGCGTTATGTGACGTGCTTGGTGTGCCTTTGGATAAAGCCAAAGACCAAGAAGGTAAAGCATTAATACAGCTATTTTGTAAGCCTCGACCTAACAACTCAGCATTACGCCGCGCAACAAGCAAAACCCATCCCGAAGAGTGGAAACGTTTTGTGGCCTATGCAGGGCGAGATATCGAAGCCATGCGCGAAGTGCACCAACGTTTGCCAAATTGGAACTACCGCGACAGTGAATTAAAACACTGGCATCGTGACCAACGAATTAACGATCGCGGGGTGTGTATGGATATTCAATTAGCCGCCTCCGCGATTAAAGCGGTTGAAGTTGAACAAAAACGTTTAGCCCAACTCACCCAAAAACTGACAGATAATGAAGTTCAGGCGGCAACTCAGCGTGATGCCCTACTAAAACATATCTCTGCCGCTTTTGGTGTTGATTTGCCTGATATGCAAAAAAGCACATTAGAACGTCGCATTAACGATCCTGATATTCCCTTATCTCTACGTGAATTGTTAGCCATTCGATTACAAGCCAGTAGCACCAGCACCAGTAAATACAAAGCGCTGATCAATGGCGTAAGCTCAGACGGTCGTTTACGTGGAACATTGCAATTTTGTGGTGCTTCACGCACGGGGCGTTGGGCGGGTCGATTATTTCAGCCACAAAATTTACCAAGGCCAACACTTGACCAAGAGACCATTGATAACGGTATTGAAGCGTTAAAAGCAGGATGTGCCGACCTCATTTACGATGACATTATGCAACTGACCAGCTCAGCTTTGCGCGGTTGCATTATAGCACCTGAAGGTAAAAAGCTTGTAGTATCCGACCTTTCCAATATTGAGGGCCGTATGCTCGCTTGGTTAGCCGGTGAAGCGTGGAAGATTAACGCGTTTAGCGAATTCGACAGGGGTATCGGCGCTGATCTCTATAAATTGGCTTACGCGCGCGCATTCAATATCAGTCCAGAAGAGGTTAATAAAGATATGCGCCAAATCGGTAAAGTGATGGAACTCGGCTTAGGTTACGGGGGAGGAGTCGCCGCATTCTTAACATTTGCCCTCACCTATGGTCTGAATTTAGAGGAGCTGGCTGAAGCGGCATTGCCTAACATTCCACCCAAAGTGAAACACGAGGCGATCAGTTGGTATAGAAAATCGGTGGAAACCCAAAAAACCTATGGTCTCAGTGAAACCGTATTTATCACCTGTGACTCACTTAAGCGCATGTGGCGCAATGCACACCCCGAAACGGTCTCTTTCTGGTATGAATTGGAAAATACCGTGCGTCGGGCGATTGCTTCACCGAGGGTAACCTTTCCATGTCGTAAGCTTAAAATTAGACGGGATAAAGCATGGCTACGTATTGTTTTACCGTCAGGCCGCGCGGTTTGCTACCCCGCCCCACGTCATGATAACGGCCAAATCAGCTATATGGGGATTAATCCTTATAACCGCAAATGGCAACGTTTGAAAACCTATGGCGGGAAATTGGTAGAAAACGTAACCCAAGCCGCTGCCCGTGATATTCTCGCCAGTAACATGCCAATTATTGAAGATCACGGTTATGACATTGTACTCACCATTCACGATGAGGTGTTGACCGAGGCACTCGATACCCCTGCATTCAACCATGAACATTTATCCAAATTACTTGCCACCAACCCCGAATGGGCCTTAGACCTTCCGCTTAATGCCGGAGGCTTTGAGGCCTATCACTACAGGAAGGATTAAATTGTCCCGCTGACTACAATGACATTGGCTCCTATGCCGCCCAACGGTTACGCAATCTAATGCGTTGGTTGAACAACACACTTTATCTTCACTTTAATCTATCCATATCAATTTCATCTTTGAGAATCCTATATGACATTCATAAACAACGATAGCCCGTTGTATTTCCGCGCGGCTCGGGATGCGATTCGTCTTGAACAGGCAAAGAAATATTTTGAGGCTTCTAAAGCTTGGTCACAAGCCCATAGGTTATCCCGATCACGAGATAACCAAATATGGAGCGAACGACGCTCTGACTTTTGCTTTATGCAAATTAAACGCGAACAGTATAAACTCGCGAGTCATAAGTAAAGTACATGAAAATGAACCAAAAATCGGTGGTATTGCTTATACATTGACGTCTCCTAATGGTCAAGATCCCCCCAGTAGGGGCGTATTCTGCCAGATGGTAACAACATGTTATGGAGTACAAAGCCCCAGTCAAAAGCCTCGCCCCCGATCAATGACGGGAACACGCGAGGCTTTTTATATTCGGGGTTCGCCACGTTATTTTGGGTCGCAATAATCTTGAAAGGATACAAAGAGAAAAACACAAGGTCGTCATAAGTACTGCCAGATAGATCGCTACAATAATGGAAAAATTTGATAGGAACCTCTTCGGCGAAAGAGAGAGTTGATTGATAGGAAATTGAGCGCTTTTTCGCCATGTCATCGACGCGGCTTATTGAGCTATTTTAAAATGCTTATACGACAGTGAGTTATGTGTATAACTTAGGTAATTCTCAATACGATAAAGCGTCAGTATGATCATCAGAATCGGGGCTTTTGCCCTTTTATGATACGATAGTCGGCATGAGATTGCCTATTTATATCAACACATTAAATATAAAGCTCACACATTCACTGTTTTTGAATCGATAAAAAGAATATGCGTTGCGGTTTTGTGTTATGAATTTAGGTTTTACAATGTAAAATAGACGGTATTAAATGGCAGCTCATCGCCAAAAATAACGAATACTGAAATAATATCACTCACTGACTTTAACTGAATAATATATAACCTATTGATATGGCACTATTAATTACCAAAAAATGCATCAATTGCGATATGTGTGAGCCTGAATGTCCTAATGATGCAATCTATATGGGCGATGAAATCTACGAGATCGACACAGATCTCTGTACTGAGTGTGTTGGCCATTATGATAAACCGACCTGTCAGTCCGTTTGTCCTATCACTAATACTATTATTACCGACCCTCAGCATATCGAAACCCAAGAACAACTGTGGGATAAATTTGTGATGATCCATCACGCTGATAAGATTTAATCAGTTTATACGTTTTGCCGTTCGTCGCTAATAAACCAACCTATGACTATGACGAAATGAGATACCCCGCCGTAAACGGCGAGGCATCCTGTTTTGAATCGCGATTACCGCCTGAGAATTCCATTTATCAAAATGGCGTTTAAACGATTATCACGACAAACTTTCAATGATCACCGTCGCCACGGCATAATGACGCTCATCGGTAATAGAAACATGGATATGCGTCACTTTCATTCGTTGAGCCAACTGATTCGCCTCTCCGAGCAATGTAAGTTGTGGCTTGCCTAGGGCATCATTGCTGACTTCAAATTGATTAAATGCTAAGCCATTACGAATGCCAGTACCTAAAGCTTTAGCCGCCGCTTCTTTAACCGCAAAGCGCTTTGCCAGAAAACGCGCTGGTTGAGCTTGTTGCTGAAATTGCTTAAATTCATTTTCGGTTAATATACGCTTAGCCAAGCTATCGGCCGAACGCTTAATGACACCTTCAATCCGAGCAACTTCGACAATATCTGTACCTAGACCGATAATTGCCATTAGTCACGCGCTTCTCGTAGTAATTTCTTCATATCGGATACTGCATCGGCTAATCCACTGAACAATGCTCGACCAATGATCGCATGTCCGATATTCAGTTCATAAATTTCAGGCAATAACGCGATGCGTTGAACATTATGATAGGTTAACCCATGACCCGCATTAACTTTTAAACCTTTATTCGCCGCGTAAGTTACGCCATCACGAATACGACGATACTCAATTTCCTGTTCTTGCTCTGTTTTTGCATCTGCATATGCACCAGTATGAATTTCAATAAATGGCGCGCCTGCGGCTTGGGCTGCATCAATTTGTGCGTGGTCAGCATCGATAAATAGAGAGACTTGAATACCTGCTTCAGTGAGACGTTTCACTGCTTCTGTGATTTTTGGTAATTGGCCCGCCACATCTAATCCACCCTCGGTGGTCACTTCTTCACGTTTTTCAGGTACAAGACAACAAAAGGTCGGTTTAATACGGCATGCGATCGTCAGCATTTCCTCTGTCACTGCCATTTCAAGATTCATCCGCGTTTGGATAGTCTCTTTCAGCAATTCAATATCCCTATCAGTGATATGACGACGGTCTTCGCGTAAATGTACAGTAATGCCATCAGCGCCTGCTTGCTCAGCAACAAATGCCGCCTGAACAGGATCAGGATACTGGGTGCCCCGCGCATTTCTCACTGTCGCGATATGATCTATGTTGACACCTAACAAAAGCTCAGCCATTTTTCACTCCCTATAATTGATACGGTCAAATACGCACGAATGCCCCTATCCTACTGCAATTTAATATTTATTGGGAATAAATCTCTATCACTACGCGTACCTTTCCACATTTCGCTGTTTTTTTCTGCAATCTCTTATCGTTTGATAACGGTGAATAAAACTTGGAGGGTAAAACCGTCAACGGTGCACAATGCGGGATATGTGCAGATTCAATCAGGCTTTAGGGGGATGGGTAGGCGGAACTTTCACGAATTGCCTAAATAACTCACGACTTTTTAATGGCTTTCCGCCCAAATAAGGCTTTAACGCCATGCGTGTAAAACGTTTTGCCGCTTTTAGCGTATCACTGTCTGGAAACTCACGAGCGGCTAACGCTTTGAGCTGCCTCCCCGTGAAGCTTAATTGATCTATCACCAAACTACCGATAAACCCTTTTTCTTCGCGGTAACGATAAGTCATTGTATCTGCAACGGGTTCGCCACTGCCTGCACAATGAAGGAAATCAACTCCATAACCAAGGTAGGATAATAATGCTAATTCAAATTGACGTAATGCCGATTCAGGTGTTTGTTCACTCGCGGCAAGTAATTGTAAACATGAAAGGTAGTCAAAGAATAACGCGGAATACGGTGTTCCAAACTCAATGACGCGCGAAACTAACTCATTGAGATATAAACCGCTATAAAGCACAGTACCCGATAATGGCAGCGAGAGTGAAATCGGATCCGCATGGGTTAACGTTTTGATTTCGCCTTTACCTCCCCAACGGATAAGTAATGGCGTAAAGGGCTGCAAGCAGCCCCTCAGCGGTGAACGATTACGGCGAGCACCTTTTGCTAACAGTCGAATTTTGCCTTCACCTTCAGTAAAAAAATCAATTAATAGGCTTGTTTCACTGAAAGGCCTAGAATGAAGCACAAATGCACGTTGCCAGCCCGCACTCACCGTTTCACCCATTATTTTAGGTCATCAACATAGCCTAAGCTGCGTAGCGCTCGTTCATCATCAGCCCAGCCAGCTTTAACTTTCACCCAAAGTTCAAGATGGACTTTGGTATCAAACAGTCTTTCCATATCGATACGGGCTTCTGTGCCGATCGTTTTGAGTTTACTGCCTTTATTACCAATAACCATTTTCTTTTGGCCTTCACGTTCAACCAAAATAAGGCCATTGATATGATAACCGCCCTTTTCCATAACTTTGAATTGTTCGATTTCAACAGTGACAGAATAAGGTAATTCATCGCCCAAGAAACGCATTAATTTTTCACGGATGATTTCCGATGCCATAAAGCGTTGAGAACGGTCAGTAATATAGTCTTCTGGGAAATGGTGTTCAGCTTCAGGAATGTGTTGCTTGACAATTTTTGCAATTGTATCAACACCTTTGCCTTTTTCTGCACTAATTGGTACCACATCCAAAAAGTTCATTTTTTGGCTAACAAAACTAATATGCGGTAACAGAACCGTTTTATCCGTTACATTATCAATTTTATTGATCGCTAAAATGACTGGGCAGCGTAGACTTTTTAGCTTATTAAGCACCATTTCATCATCGTCGGTCCAGTTCGTGCCTTCAACAACGAAAATAACCAGCTCAACATCACCAATGGAGCTTGAAGCAGCTCGGTTCATCAAACGATTTATTGCCCGTTTCTCTTCAATATGCAGCCCTGGAGTATCCACATAGATGATTTGGTATTCCTCTTCAGTATGGATCCCCATAATACGGTGACGAGTCGTTTGGGGCTTTCTCGATGTAATCGAAACTTTTTGCCCTAACAACTGGTTTAATAACGTTGATTTGCCGACATTGGGTCGCCCAACAATAGCCACAAAGCCACAGTGGGGTTGTTTTTCACTCATTCAATCTCCAAAATTTTCAATGCTTGCTCCGCAGCGGCTTGTTCAGCTTTACGACGACTTGAACCAACACCATGAATAGGCTGTTCAATACCACTCACTTGACAGTGGATAGTAAACTCCTGATCATGAGCCTCACCTTTTACCTGAACAACCATATAATTAGGTAAAGGCAAATGACGCCCCTGTAGATATTCTTGTAATCTCGTTTTCGGGTCTTTTTGTTTATCGCCCGGGCTGATTTCATTCAGCCTGTTTTGATACCAATCTAGAATAATTCGTTCTATCGTTTGAATATCACTATCGAGAAAAATCCCGCCGATCAGTGCTTCAACTGTATCTGCGAGTATAGATTCACGGCGGAATCCGCCACTTTTTAATTCACCCGGTCCTAAACGTAAACATTCACCAAGCTCAAATTCACGAGCAATTTCCGCTAACGTGTTTCCACGAACTAACGTTGCTCTCATACGACTCATATCCCCTTCATCCACTTTAGGGAATCGATGATATAAATCATTGGCAATAACAAAACTTAAAATAGAATCGCCAAGGAATTCTAAGCGTTCATTATGTTTACTGCTCGCACTACGATGTGTAAGCGCCTGAATTAAAAGGTCGTGTTGATTAAACTTGTAACCAAGTTTTCGTTGTAATTGCTCAAGTAAAGAGGGGTTCATGCGCGCCCAGCCATTTTTCTGATTGACAAAAAAGCACACGCAACAGACCTGTAAGGAACAAAACTGTTGCGTTTGCACTGACTCTTAACGCTTTATCCTTAATTTTAAATAATAAATTTCAGCTAAAAATATAGCTAAATACTATTAATATGATTATAGGAGTTAATTAAGAAGCCAATAAATATTTAATTAAATTATATTGTACACTGAGAAAAACAATAATGCTTCGGTTTATACGGGTTTTCGTGCGAAAACCCGTATAACATGATTATGAACCTAGTGGTCCAATACGACTAAAACGAATACCGGTAGGCCACTCGTTTTCTTGTTTATCGAGGCTTAACCAAATAAACACCGCGCGACCAACAAGATTTTCTTCAGGAACAAAGCCCCACATACGGCTATCAGAACTGTTATCCCTGTTATCACCCATCATAAAATAATGTTTTTCAGGCACAATCCATTCATTTGGTGGCATATTCGGTTGAATATAACGCGATTCTGTTATTGCCTGACGAATAATCAATATCTGGTGCTCGACAGTATCAAGCTTTTCACTTCTTTGATATTGACGTAATGCATTACTTGGAACAGGTTGATCAACGGGGATTTCATAGTTCCCTTTTTGGCTCTCAACGACAGAATCAACATTGAAGAACATTGTCCATTCACTTGGCGCTAATGGGCCATATTTAATTGGCAATTGCTTGGTACAGTTATTGTCCGCACAATTCGGATAAATTGTCAGTTCCTTCGCATCTGGGTTATAAACAATTTTATCGCCGGGTAAACCAATCACACGTTTAACAAAGTCCACACTCGGATCCTTTGGATATTTAAATACTGCAATATCACCGCGAGAGGGTTTACCGGTTTCAATCAAGGTGGTTTGCGTTATTGGGTCTTTCAACCCATAAGCAAACTTTTCAACCAACATGAAATCCCCAACTAATAACGTTGGCATCATCGATCCAGATGGAATTTGAAATGGTTCGTAAATAAACGAACGAACCACCAAAACAATTGCTAAAACAGGAAAAATTGAAGATCCTGTTTCGACCCATGACGGACGGCGTACCACTTTCTCCATCTCGTCTTGAGTCAATGAGCCTTGACTCACTTCCTGTATATGTTTGAGCTTCTTCTTCCGCGCAGGCGAAAATTTAAAGCGATCTAAACACCAGATAATCCCCGTAATCACTGTTGCCAGTGTTAGGATCAAGGCAAAGGTGTTAGCCATTGAGACTCCTTGTAATTTTAGTTGTCTTTACCAACATGCAATATCGCCAAGAACGCTTCTTGAGGCAATTCAACATTACCGACTTGCTTCATACGTTTCTTACCTTCCTTTTGCTTCTGTAACAGTTTTTTCTTACGGCTAACGTCACCACCGTAACACTTAGCAAGCACGTTTTTACGTAATTGTTTAACTGTAGAACGAGCAATAATATGGTTACCGATCGCCGCTTGAATCGCGATATCAAACTGTTGACGAGGAATCAACTCCTTCATTTTTTCAACCAGTTCACGACCACGATACTGTGAATTTGCGCGGTGAGTAATCAATGCCAGTGCATCCACACGCTCACCGTTAATCATCACATCCACACGCACCATATCTGACGCTTGGAAACGCTTAAACGTATAATCTAAAGAAGCATAACCTCGGGAGGTAGACTTCAAACGATCGAAGAAATCTAGCACAACTTCTGACATTGGAATGTCATAGGTTAGCGATACCTGATTACCATGATAGACCATGTTTGTCTGAACGCCGCGTTTTTCAACACAAAGTGTAATCACGTTTCCGAGATACTCTTTCGGCATCAACATATGACATTCCGCGATCGGCTCACGCAGCTCTTCAATGTTATTCAGCGGTGGCAATTTAGCAGGGCTATCAACATACACAACCTCACCGTTCGTTTGTACAACTTCATAAACGACGGTTGGCGCCGTGGTGATCAGATCTAAATCATATTCACGCTCTAAACGCTCTTGGATGATCTCCATATGCAGTAAGCCGAGGAAACCACAACGGAAACCAAAACCTAGCGCACTCGACGTTTCTGGCTCATAGAATAATGAAGCATCATTTAAACTCAGTTTGCCCAGTGCATCACGGAATGCTTCATAATCATCTGAACTGACTGGGAATAAACCGGCATAAACTTGCGGCTTCACTTTTTTGAATCCAGGTAAGGCTTTTTCTGCTGGATGACGAGCACCTGTGAGCGTATCCCCTACTGGTGCACCGGTAATATCTTTAATCGCACAAACTAACCAGCCCACTTCACCGCAGCTTAATGAATCACGGTCGATTTGTTTAGGTGTGAAAATACCGAGTCGATCAGCGTTATATACCTGGCCAGTACTCATAACCTTAATTTTATCGCCCTTACGCAAGGTACCGTTTTTAATACGGATAAGCGATACAACACCTAAATAGTTATCAAACCATGAATCAATAATCAGGGCTTGCAGAGGTGCTTCAGAATCACCGACGGGAGCAGGAATTGATTGAACCAAACGTTCAATAACCTCTTGCACGCCGATACCGGTTTTCGCTGAACACCGCACTGCATCATGAGCATCAATGCCCACAATATCTTCAATCTCTTCCGCTACGCGTTCCGGATCTGCCGCTGGCAAGTCGATTTTGTTCAAGACTGGAACAACTTCGAGATCCATTTCAATCGCTGTATAGCAGTTAGCCAGTGTTTGGGCTTCAACCCCTTGCCCCGCATCAACAACCAACAGTGCGCCTTCACAAGCGGCTAACGAACGTGATACTTCATAAGAGAAGTCAACGTGGCCAGGCGTATCAATGAAGTTTAACTGATAGGTCTCCCCATCGGAGGCCTTATAATCAAGCGTCACACTTTGCGCTTTAATTGTAATTCCGCGTTCACGCTCTAAATCCATGGAGTCTAGAACTTGAGCCGCCATTTCTCTGTCCGTCAAACCACCACAAATTTGAATAATACGGTCAGATAACGTGGACTTACCATGGTCAATGTGAGCAATGATAGAAAAGTTTCTTATGTTATTGATTTTCAAGGTAATATCTTCTTTTAAATTGCCTACAAAATCAGCCTTGGGCACACTCATGGACACAAGACCAAACCCTATAAAACAGGGATTTATTCACAATGAATTGCATTCTACATACAACAGTTACCTAACACAAAAATTTCTTGTCAGCCCTTATTTACAATTAAAGCAATAAATAAACTTTGAGATATCCATTGACCTTTGATTGCAATCTGCTGTATATAATTACAGTTATATTTCACTGTATAAAAACCCAGTTAATTTAATCTGCGAAGGAGTGTTTTATGGTTACCATCAAGATCCGCTTTAATAGCAACAGAAAAGGTCAACTACCCACAGGCACATTCGAAGCATTGAAAAATGAAGTAACAAAAAGATTAAGTGCTAAGTATTCTGATCTTAAAGTCGATATTAATTGGGGTGCTCAAGATAATTTATCGATTGATGGTCTTGGGAAGAATGAGAAGAAAACTTACATTGAAGAAACACTAGAAGAAATTTGGAATGATGGTGAGTGGCTTCCTGAAACCCAAGAAGACGAAGTGGAATATTTTGATAAGTGATCTAGATGCGCCAACTACTCGAGCTGGCGCATTAGTTTTTATTGCTGCTCTACCTGTTCCGCAGCTTCCTGCTCTACCCTTTCAGCTTCCAATTCAGCCTTCTTAGCCTCCTCCTCCGCTTGCCTCTCCGCCTCCTCTTTCGCCAATCGCTCGGCTTCTGCTTGCTTGAGGTTGTAGATAGAGTTAGGTGGCATTTCGACGCGCATATCTATCCAGCGCGATTCAGGCACGTCACACGGCTCATAGTTTTTGTAGTAAACAGGGTTGCCGTCTTTATCTATGTACTTAATGCGCTTGTTCTGGAAACGTTCTGGCATATCTGCGTTCTGTTGGTGGAAAACAAAAACTTCAATATCACTATCTGGTCTCACCTCGTAATCAATGAGGACCATGTTTTTACCATTGTGGTCTTGAGGGATAACAAAGCCGTTATTGATACCCCATGCACCATCTGCATTAAAACCCACAACGCCTTTAATGAGGTAATGACCGACACCCAGTTTCTGCATAGTCACCCCCTCGGCTTCGTCATTGGTTTCAATATGCTCAGCAAACACTTTAACAATCGGCGATGCTGCTTTTAAGTTGCCGTTTGAGTCTTTGGTGGTGTTTCTATCATTATATAAATTATATTTATAAAGAACTTTTGAATTGCCACCAATAGCAATAACACCCTTTCCTTCAAAGTCCGCTGAAATTACAGTGTATGTGTCATAAGACTTTCCGTATATCGCTACACCATGCTTATAATGATATTTTGATGTATCAGCAGAGTTTCTAAATATTTGAGACTCTGTATTTAATTCCTTCAAAAATGAAGCATAGGACTCCTCATCTAGTTCAAATCCAGGCCCTTTTCCACCCCATCCATAATCACCAACCTGCATCAACGTGCCGGATTCAGCAGGTAGGGTATGCGTCCCTTTAGTCGACTTAATCGCGTTCTTACTGAAAGTTACGTCACCAGAGATAGTTCCGCCCGTCTTATCAAACTTCCCATCTAGCAGCTTATCCATTTCTTTCGCCGTTCTCAGCTGCTGTGTCGTACCATCGGGTAACGTCACTGTAATCGTACCGCTTTCTGTAGCCCATCGATTTAAGATATCGCTGAACTGCACATTCGAAACGTTCATTGCTACGATTTTATTTGCTGCATCTGAAACGGAATTCACCATCGTTGTCAGTATTTGATACGGTGCATTGCTCACCGATGCAGGCACAGGGAAACTCAGTGTTATCTCTGTGTTGCTCTGAATAGACGCAATGCTGTTAATGTAAATCGTTGCGCCATTTTGAATTAAAATAACCTGCTCTGCGGATACTCGCGAGTTGTTATCTTTCCACTTTGTGTTAGTTCCAATTAACTTTGTGCTGTTTGCTGTTGTGGTAACTGTTCCTGCGCTGTACATAATATTCTCCGAAATTTAGATACAAAAAAACCGCAATTAAGCGGCTTGTTTATGTGATAGATTAAGTTGATTGTTAGAAATAATCATCTCGGTTTAAAACCAAAACATTACATTCAGAATAAAACTCGCTTCCTTGTCCTGAATGGTGATTCCCCTGCTGCCCAGAATAAGATCCTCTAGCAATATTGATTGTTCCACTTTTCATTTGTAATCCAGCGTTATATGAACGACGACTTGAACCTGTCGCCCCTGTAAAAAATAAGCCGTACTGCCCTAGCGTCACCATCGGCTTATCAAATACTTTACTGGGGTTTTTACCTAAGCGAATATATTTAGGCTCTTTAATTGGCGGGTAATGATGTGTTAGCACCGGCTCCCCATTATCATTAAAAATAAACAATCCCCACTCACCAACTTTTGCAGGAGGATTGAATCCACCCTGCGTGATAACGATATCCATATTTAATGAGTGACCATTTGTCACAATGCGATTGTTTTTGTGGTCATATTCAATAACAGCTGAATCATGATCCCAATGAGCCAAAACTAACTGAGATGAGTTATTAGGTAAATCCGTTGGCAATGCCATGCCGTCTGTTACAAGCCCGCTATACGACCACACAATAAATCCCAACTTTGATTTGTCCGTGATTTTTGTGTAGTCAGTGGCATTATCAATGGCAACACCAAATGCTGAATTTTGTTCATCCGCACCAAAAACCTCGAAAACATGAACGATTGCCGTCGGCGCAACGAAGCCTTCATAGTCACCTTCCCCGTTAGGGTTTATGTAGTTAACATACATATGAACCGTCACTGTATCATCGGAGATAACAATATCTTTAATCACACTGAATTGAAGCCACCTATGACTGGGTAACCAAACATTACACGCCTTATAAGGCACGGCGACCAATGTTGAGCCTGATGATTTACCTGCTATCTTGAACTGCTCTGAATACTCATAAGTCTTTTTGGGGGGCTTACCTAGCTGCAACGATGTCAAATAGGCAAAATTACGCGTTCCAGACAGTGAGTAGGGGTTTTTCACTCCTACCTCATTGAATATATAAACATCATATTCCATAAAGCCGCCCTATCACTATTTTGGGTTTTCCTCCTGCATAGACTGCAATTTGGTCATTTTTGATGGTCATTCGTGACCCTGAGTCATCACTACCATTGATTTCAATAGTGCCATTATTCATATCAATCCGTGTTCCTGTTTTCCCTGCGACATAATTCTTTGAGCGCATATCAGTGCCAACAATGATTTTTTCGATTGTTGCTTGATTAATAAACGCTTCATTGATAAAAACTTGTCCTTTTTCAACAAAGAAAACCGGTTCCAACTTGCCACTTACAGGGTTAAAGATACCAAACGTATCAGCACTGAAACCAATTTGCGTGACGACTTGGCCGTTTTTTACCTCCGCTCCCATCATGAACTTGGAATCATAATACTGACCATTCCACCAAATCCCTGTTTTGATAGTGTAAATTGCCGAGCCATTGCCGTTGTGGTCAAAAATGGTTTGCCCACGTTGCTCAATAGCTGCTTTATTCTCTCCAATTTCAGACTTGATAAGCTCGTTAACTTCCGCTTGTGCTTTTTCATTGTCAGAAACAGTCTTCTTGAGCGTTGTGATGCTCGAATTAACATCATCAAACTGAGTTTCTAGTTTTTCAATCGACTGAGCAAACGCATGGTTGTTATCAGCTACAACTTTATCAATACGAGTGATTGACGCTTTAGCACGTAAAAGCTCAGACCCTTGCTCATTTTGCTGTGCTGCGAGCTGTAACGTCGTTTCAGCTTGCGATGATTCGATGTTAGACTGCGTGTTTTGAAGGTTCGCTATCGTCGCTTCATTGCTATCAAAGCGTGAAGAAGACACTTGCTCAAGCTCCGTCAATGTCTTATCCGTCTCAGCGATGGCCTTTGTGTTAGTTGTCACTGCGGCGCTGATATCTGATAACTCTTTGTTTGTCTTGTCTATTTCCTCTTTATTAGCGTTAATATCTTTCCCGAGCTCTGCGCGTACTTGCTCTGTGCGCTCTGAGTGTGCTTTGTCTTGCTCTGCGATTGATTTACGCACATCCACGAATTCAGCTTGCGAATCTTCGTAGTGCGCTTTCACGCTCTCTGCAAGCTCGGCTGTTGCTTTTTCGTTCGTCGCAGTTGCATTCGCAATACGCTTGACGTCCGCTTTCGACTGTAGCAACTCAGAGCTGTGTTGGTTCACTTGAGCAGTCGTCTGCATTATCGCTTCTGAAACAGCAAGCTCCACATTTGACAATGACGTCTCAAAGTGCGTGATATAGCCGCGCATCTCGCCGAATTCAGCTGTCGTTGATTGTTCAAACTTCGCTTGTGATTGCTTTAAATCGGCGGTTGCTGTTTCGACTGTTGTGACGCGCCCTTTAATGGTGCCAACTTCCTCGTTGGTCTCACCTAAATCAGCACGAACTTGCCTAATATCCTCTGCAAAAGCTTCATTTGATTTTGCTAGCGCATTTTGAACATTCAGAACATCAGCAGCCGTATGCTCAAATTGAGCCGCAACTTCTTGCTGGTACTTTGCTTGAGAGGCGGTGAAATCAGCTTGAACTTGCTCTAACTGCTTAATTGACGCCTTACCTTTAGCGGATTCTTCCTTGAGTTCATAGTAATTCTCAGTCGAAAACTGAGTTAAAGTCATCACCGCTTCGTTGACAGCTTCAACATCTCTATCAATGCTGACAACTTTCTGCTTCACATCAATAGCATCAAGCTCAAGCTCTGCAATCGCTTCTTTGCTAAAGTCAATCTGCTCTTGCATCTGCTTGCCGCCCTCGTTGGTGAGGAAGGTGTCGCCCAGCTCGTCAACCATATCCTTTGGCGTTCCACTAGCTTGACCCACAGCTTCGACAAATTGCGATTTTCCATAACTATTGACTGTTCGAACATAAAACCAATAGTCAGTACCCGCCTTTAAGTTATCTTTAGTCCAAAATTGCCCCTGACCTTGTCGGTTGGCTTTAGTGGTAACTTCGGTGTCATTCGTGCTGGCCAGTTTCTTGTCGCTGAACCAAAACTCAAACGTATAACCATGTTGGGCGGTTTCTCCGCCATGTGGAATACAGGTCAATGAGAACATGCCGCCAACCATTTCAACACTAACGGGTTTAGGTGGTGCCTGAATGTCAAAATCAACAATAGCAGGGGCAGACATTGCGCCCGCCGCATTGATAGAGCGAACTTCGGCACGATAAGAGCCGCGCACAAGCCCAGATAAATCAACTCTATCTTGCGGCACTTGAATCGACTGGATAACCTTGCCATTTTCAAGAATATTCACTGTGTTATAGCGAACATCGGCAGCAGCTGACTGCCAACTCAGATAGCCTTGAACCACTTCACCAATATTTGTTGGCACAAAAGTTAGGTTTAGTGGTGGAGCGACACCGCCAGTCGGTAAAACCGTAAATGGCGGGCGCACAAAAGGCTTACCAATGATGTCTTCATAGATATGTGGTCCATCCTCTTCGAGCAGTAACTCGACCCCTTCTTGCGGATGAAACTTCCACTCAGCCACGCGGCACTCAAAGTTCTGTATACCGATATGGGGCAAGTTCAGCAAGCCAACATCCCCCGGTCTATATGCATAACCATCCATATTCATCTTTAACTGAATACGACGACCGGCACGTTTTTTACGTAGATACAAGTTTGTGACTCTTGCGGCTTGATACGGGCTAACAATAAAACGATAGTCAATGTTCTCTTTTATCTCTAATCCGTCTTCTTCAACCCACTCTTCAACAATAACAGGCTCAAAGTCTGTTTGAATATATTGTTGCTCTGCATCGACAAACGTACCGTAAATCGCATTGGTTGCATCACGTAACCCTAATTCTGGTGTGATATTGACTGTATCAATGATTTGATTTGGCTCGATACGCAATACAGCAGGCCCATTGTACGCTTGCATCAAGATACCGTGCTTTCCAGCCACATAGGTTGGCTCAGCAGCTATGCATTTGTGCATGTGGTCAAGCACTGATGCTGGCGATTCGGAAAGTTCATAAGCGCCATTAATTGTATAGCGAGGCTCCGTATTACCCTCTGGGGTCATTACAGGCTCATCACATAAATCAGCAGCGACTTTGAACGCATCAAAATCAATGTCGGAATCAGGAACGTTTAAATAACTACGATAATAATCAAGAATGACTAATGCGCCGTTATTACTCCACACGGTTTTACCAGTGCGCGGGTCATAGATTTGCTTCCCCCACACTTCTACTTTGACGTTTGGTACGCCGTATGGAAATTTCTCAGCATCGTACTTTAGCGTTAAGCGTAACCACGCTAAGCCATCCCCTATCATGTCTTCTTTCCATGATGGCGCATTTTTTAACATGTAGGGGTCACAATCCGTGCGGCTATTGTGAAACTCATAATCCGCTTTATCGCCGAATTCACTAATCAAATCGTCGTTCAGCCAAATCTTGCCAATGCGGTCTACTTTATGTGCTGCAATGGCTAGTGCCATAAATAAGCGTTCGTTTTCTGTTTGGTCACCCTTTTCTTCTTCGGCAAAAAAGAGCAGCCCTGAACACACTGTTTTACCGACGATAATGGTTTCTGGTGCTACAGCAGAGCGTAATATTTGTTTGCGTTCGGATTGGTCGCGATAGCCGGAAGGCAATTTATCCTTGAAGAGCATTGAGCTAGCAGCCTGAACAGCAATGCCCGCTGCAATTAAAGCTGTTCCTAGTCCACCAGTAACAATAACGCCAGCAATCATCAGACCCGTCGAAACAACACTTGATACAACTTTACCCATTTACTCTACTCTCCATGCTCTGATTGGTTGATGCTTCACAGGTCTAGCCCCTTCTTCAGTAACTGCCCAAATTTTATTCGCCCACAACACGCCAAGAGTTTTACCTTCGCCACCCTCAAACAGAACAATGTCACCGCGACTTGCTGCACTCACGGGAATTTCAGCAAAAAAGCGTGATAATGCTGACTCGATATCACCAAACTCGGATTTCAGGACACGCGCTGCGCCTGTTTTTGTTTTGTATCGACCTCGCACATTTGCACATGGATCAAAGTCACAAATCGCCATCACGCAATCCGCCGCAAATAAGCAGCAATCATGTTCACCCCATGAAAAAGGGCGACTCATTGCTTTTTGTAAGGTTTGAGGGAGTCGAGTTGTCCAGTTGATGTGTCGCATTTGATGATCTCCAGGCATAAAAAAACCCGCCGAAGCGGGTCAGATTTCTGTGCTATTGACTAGATTTTAAATGAATCATATTCCATCTTTTTAGCAACCACTTTAGTATAGGATTTTGTATCTGTGGTTCCCATGAATTTTCTTCCATCTTCAAGCTCAACAATAAAAGTCACTTCTTTTTTATTTCCACCCAAAAATATACCAGCTATCGCGCCTATAGGACCCAGTAATACGCCTCCTGCAACTCCCCAACCAAGAGCACCGCCGACTTTTTTAACGCTATCTTCACTTGCTATATCAATGGTTTTTATTTTGTTAGCCAAAACACATTCACCATTGAACTGAAAGACCCCTTCTTTGATAAAAAAAGCTCCACTAGTAATGGATATTTCTGAGTATGGAAAATTCGCCGCATGTACTTTCACTTTAGCCATGTAAGACCCCAATTAAGTAAGTAACAACAGTTCCCCCTCATATTAACACTAACTATTTATAAATAAATACAGGAGCATCTTTTTTGCTACCCCAGTAAATTGCACGCTCTGCCATCTGTGCTGAGTAACGGAATATACGATCACCATTGTGCCGCTTTGACCACGATTCGTCAGTAAACCTATCAGGTAACCCTTGTGACCAACGCTCAAATCGATTTGAGACAGTAACAGCCACCTCACATTTATCCCCCGCACTCACACCAATATTACTAATCTGCCCCGCAAATAACACCTCAGCAAGAACGGGCTGCCCGTCCTCATTAAGCGCAACCATCATTAGCCTAACTTCGCGCCCTCGACTTCGCTCGTTCATTACATCACCTAAGAGTGAAGCGTCAAAGCCACTCAGCGATAAAATAAGTTGCTGAGGGCTAGTTGTATTTTCTTCTGATACCGTCTCAATAGCACCAAACTGCCCCACACCTTGATAGACTTCACCTGCAATGATTAAATTACCCGTCGATGTATGCACCCGTGTTACTCCGGACTTTAGGTCAAGTTTTGCGGCGACGACGATATAGCACCCCTCATTAATCGCTTTAACCATCTCATTCGAAAAAGGATGATAATTCATCAATAAAGCGCCTCCTCAAAAGAAAGTGTCGTTGATGTAAAAATACCCGGCACCCGACGCAGCCGACCTTGGTTATTGTCGGTTAGCTTAAAGATGCCATAAGGATTTTGTACTTCAATCTTTTCACCTACTGAAGGGGGATTGCGAAGCATCGGGGAAAACACAATAGTTGCATTTCCTTCCGCATCGCTTATCACGTCAGAGGTTACTTTTTTAAGTTCATGATTAATTGTGATGTTATCAGCAGCTCTTAGCACTAACGAGTTGGGTATCCAACCTTTAGTTAACAAGGAGCGCCCAGTTTGATTGGGTTGATTAACAACAGGCTCCCCCACATTGTCAACACCACGCCTTGCCCAATCAAATAACCTGATACGCCCCGACTCCCCATCTAATTGAGCCAGAATAACTTCCAGTATCCGCGATTTATCATCCGTTAAGTTATTGAGTGCTAAATCACAGCGCCAGCGGCTACCAGGGAAACGCACTGTTTGTGCGCTCCCAGTAAACGTTGAAATAAAGGTTTTGGTGTTGCTAATCAGTTGCCAATCAAGGGATGATGGCTCCAACTCTTTAGGCCAAGTGAGAATGTCCATGTTTATTTCCCTAGCGTTTTACGCAATTTACCATTTGTTTGAAAATCTCGCATGATATCAGCCTTAGCCTTTGCCGCGCCTTCTTCCGCCCCTTGGCGCGCCGCCTCTCTTAATGCCGCTTCAAGCGCAGCATCACCATTACCATGAACATGAATTTCCTGCTGAATAGTTGTGCCACCAGCCGGTTTCTCATTAACAGGCATATCAATTTTAGGGAGTTGAGCACGAACACCCAGCGAGCCATCTTTAGCGCGAGTCAGTGGCATAATGGCTTCGGGACCAGCCTCGCCCATTAAACCTAGCGATGGAACGCCCCCTTTTGCAAACGGGAAGAATGTCGGAGCGTCAATAACTTGACCACTATAAGCACTAAGCCCCGGTGTGTTGTACATGCCGCCCTTAGCGTTCGGCACATAGCTTTGCCAACTCGTAGACATCCCCATGGCACCTGTATTTGCACTAGAGGCTCCTGCGCTAGCGCCTGCAGATGCGCCACCTGCAAAGCCGCCAAACAACCCCGTCAGTGAGTTTGTTATCATGGCTTGCATAGCAATACGAACAAGGTCTTGAATAATAGCTTGAGCCAGTGATGCTGATAGCTCTTGCAACGCTTCTGAAAATGACTTAGAGCCTGTCAATATTCCCGTCAGCGCATTGCTAGTGCGTTGCTCAACAGTTTCCAACAAGTTCATCTGCATTTTCTGCCATTTGCCCTGTGCACCATAAAGCTCTTTTGCAGCTTCTAATTGAGCCTCTTTCGAGCGATTAGTTGCTGCAATCATGAGTTCCTGGTACCGCTCCTGACTAATCAAGTCATTGTTGCGGTAGGCCTCATATAATGCTCGTTGTTCATTAAGCTGGTTTTGCAGTTTAACAACAGGGTCAATTTCCCCCGAAATCTCATAACTTGGTAAGGCCTTTTGGTTGGCTTCTTCGGTTAACTTTTGCTTGATGTAATCATTACGCAGTTGCAAGCTGGCGGTATAATACTGCTGCTCACTTAACAGATTGGCTTGACGAAGTTCGTTCAACTCCTTGGCGGCTTCTTTTTCTTTGCGAACAATAGCTTCATAAGGACTGTATTTTTCTGCGAGCTCTAAGCGCTTGCGCTGATGATTTTCTTCATTCAGCAGCGCTAGACGCTTCATCTCAGACTGACTGACGTAGCCTTTTTTATTCAACTCAATTAATTTGTCGTTATTCTCCTTTTCATCAGCAAGTATCTTTTGCAGACTTGAAAAATGTTCAGACTCAATCGATTTCCGCAATTGCTGGTAATCGTTAAGCGCTTTATTTTTACCTTTGTCTTTATCGCTCTCAGTCAATTTCGGGGTGGGGAGCTCGCCATTTCCAGATACTTCGACCTTTGAGCCTGAATCTATTTTATCTATTAGCTCCTTCACCGTTGCGGCGTTAGCTTTTAGCGTGTTAAGGTTTTGATTTACTGTATCAAGTTTAGCTTGTTCTTCTGTTAACCTATCATTGTCAGGGCCTTTCTTCCCGAAAATCCGACCGAAGCTATTTGTATGATCGTTTTTGATACCATGGATTTGCCCCTGAATGCCATTAGCAACCTTCTCCATTTCCATTATTTCTTTTTTATATTCGATTAGCTTTGCTCCTAACTGAGCCTTGCTTAGATTTGCTAATTCAGCAACCGTGATCTTAAGAACAGAGTTGAGCTCAAGAGCTTTTTGTTTAGTTTCACCAACCTTTTCAGTCACATAAAATAAAGCGCCACCCAACATCATGGCAGCACCGACAGGCCCACCCAATAATGCCATTGTTCCGCGCAAAGCTCGCGATGCAAAATTCAAGCGATTTTGTGCTGCGGTTAGCTCGTTAACACTTGCTGTTTCGGCTTTATTAAGTGCAATAATTTTCGCATAATTAGCCGCCTGTTGTTGTCTGATCGCTGCTCGACGCTCCTCGGTTCTTGCCGCCTGAAGCTGAACACCAAGCGCCTCCTGAGTAGACATTGCATGTGCTTTATCAGCGCGAATTTGTGCAAGTGTAGTCTCCAGCCCTTTCGCCTGTGCTGCATTCAAAACATAATTGTTTTTCGCTGTAACAAGCATGTTTTTACCCGCTTCATACGCACTCAGCGACAAATTGCCCATATAGCGCGATAAACCAATCCCCCCTATCGCAATTGCCGCTGTCGCAAAGCTGCTAAAGTTTTCACTGATTGTAGCTAACCCTGCCGCCATGGAACGAGTGATCCCCAAACTGGCGTTAATTTCACCAAAATAAGATTTGGCTGCATTGGTCGCCTTGGTGAAACTATCCGAAACTGTGTTATCCATGCTGTCTGCAAGGGCATTATTCGCCTCTTTGGCATTAATCAACGCGTTGGCAAATAATGTCATTGCAATGCCACTTTTGGATGCCATCTGTTTAACATCATTTTCTGTGACCTTAACCCCGCCGCGCATACGGGAAAGCTCTTTGGCAATATCCCCCACCACACTAGGCATCGCATTTAAGACAGAATGCCAGTCATTGCCCTTTAAAACACCGGTGACCATAGCACGGTTTAGTGCGTTATATGCGGATTCAGTTTGTTGTGCACTGGTCGCATTGGCCGTAAAAACCGACGATAACGATTCAATGTAATCCAGCGTATTTTCCGTGGAATATCCCAGCTCTTTCATGGCCGAAGCTGAACCCACATACAATTCTTGGGTCGTTTCAATCGCCTTCCCGTTGCGGTTACTCACCGTTAAAAAGCGCTGCTGAAGCTCCTCATAACGACTGACATCGCCTTCAACTGAATTTAATGCCATTTTTATCCGTGCGGACATCTGCCCCCAGTCATCAACAACGGTGATCAGCGTTGATACCGAAAAGAAGCCCGCTAACGCCCCTGACATCATCTTAGCGGTGTTAGTGACAGTGGCTAGTTGCCTATTGATGTCGCTTAATGCCTGACGCTGAGCACGTAATTCACGCTCAAGGCGACGACTGTTTGCCCCCATCGAACGATAATAATCCGTTCCCATTCGGCTGGCGCGTGCGATTTCAGCCTGATAACTGGTTGAGTTAGCCGAAATTTTAATAATAAGTTCACGAAGTTTTGACATAAAAACCCCTCAGCAAAATCGTTACCCTGATAATGATGCAAAAAAATCTTCTAATCCCGACCCTGCTTGCTCCTCCGCCTGCACACTCTCGACATCCCACCGGAGCAGCGTATCGTTCAAGGTTGTCTTGACCCCTTGAGCATTAAAAATAGCGGCTGTAATTTGGGCTGCATGCACATCTTGACGCGCATCACCAATGGGGTTTATCGAATCAAATGCCCACCAGAGCTGTAATTCACTGGCAGGCATCTGACTGATTTCAGAGAGGGTTTTCCCTAGCCGTAAGGCCAAGGTGAGCAAGAACTTTAGTGCAGGCTCACGGACTTTTTTTCTGCCTCATTCGTGCTGGTAATGAGTTGAAAAGCCTGATTAACCAACCGTGCATGAACGGGGCCGTAAATTTTCAGTACCTCGCCCTTATCTTCGGGGGTAAAAACTGGGGTTAAGTCTTCGTCAAGCAGGACGTTGATCAGGAACTCAACATCCGTTTCAAGGTTACGCTTCACCACCTCTTCCGTGCTCATTTCGGTCGTTTCCCCCAAATCGCGGTGCTCTTTTAGCCATTTCAGCCAGATAGAGACCGACGGCTCGCGCAATACAACATCACAACCCCACTCAGGGACGTGTACTTTTTTAGTGCGAAATGAATTAGCCGCATTCAAAGCAACATCACGCAAGTTTAAGGTTTTCTTTGCCATTACTTAGTGCCTCCGGTCGGTTGAGACTGCGTTGCTGGTGCTGACTTGCCTTTTACGACGGGCGTTGGCTTACCTTTCAAGCGCAGCGTAAATGAAGCGCTAACAACGCCACCAGTGGAAACTGACCAGCTATTTTGACGCACCTCCGCTAAAAAGACGTAACCATTACCCGAGGGAAAAACCACTTTAAAGGCATGAATCGTGTCGTCGTCATACGCCTGACGTAACACCTCCTGACCCTCGTCAGGTGTCCAGTTGCCACTGATAGTCACTTCCGCCTGAGCTGGCAGCCCGTTTATGGTCTCCTGCTCGGTAGAGCATAGTGTTGTAACATCAATGTCGGCCTTTTGACCGCCCGTATAGCTAATTTCTTTCGTTGAGCAATCAATCGACACCGAATCTGTTTCGACAGCAGTAATATCCGTTGCCGCCAGTCTAGATACACTGATTTTGGTGCCTTGCGTTTTTTCATATTTAGCCATTTTTTGATTTCCTATAGACATAAAAAAAGCTGCCGAAGCAGCTTGTGAGGGTAATTTGAAGTTATTGCCAGACTTGACACTCTAATGTTGCACGAAACAGCTTAGTGTCTGATTCATAAGATTGTCGTTCCGTTATTGATGTGGGTCCTAATATTTTTATAGCCTGCCGCATCCCATCACGAATGATCCGCGCTTCGTCAACTGTATTGGCATAAACATCAATTTGAATGTTGGTCATGGTTTCCGCTTGCCCACTGAAAACATCGTTTGGGATATCGTAAATAGACAAAATAGACCAAGGCGGGGTGACGGGTTTGTTTTGTGGTACAACATAAGAAAAGACTTTGTTCGGCAAAACTGGCTTTAACAGTGGGATGATATCGCCTTCTGTCATCGTCGCAGCACCTCATCAATGGCCTGATTTAACTTGCTGATCGCAAACTCTGCCGCTTCATCCGCTTTACTGTCAAATGCAGGGCGAATGAAGGGGTGCGGGGGCATTTTTGATGTTCCCTCCTCAAGAAAGCGCCAATAGTAAGCGTTATGCGGATCATCCGCTTTCATCTTACTATCACTGTTTGTGCCTTCTTTATTGCTGCCACGAACATAGACGCCAGCCGAAACCTCACCACGCTGACGGCCGCGTTGATTACCTGCAACAATGTTTTTGGCCAGTTTCCCTGTACGCTTTGGGGCTTTCACTCTGGCTTCATCACGTAGCACACTCGCTGCCGCATAAGCCGCCTGTCGCAATACTCTGTTACTTTCTGCCTGACTAAGTAATTCCAACTCCCTAGAAACGTCATGGAGTCCGCCAAAATCAATACGCACATCAACCATCGGAAACTCCTTGCTTGCACAACAACTCAAGACGTGTGAATTTAACATCAGGGATCACCGATTGGATGTCGTAATTTAAGCCGCGGTAAACCATGCGGCATGCAGGAGTAATATCCGGCCGATAGCGCAACCAAACACGCACAGTCACTTCGGCCATCTCTGCATCCGCGGCCAGTAACTCGCGACCGCTAATCATTCTCACTTCCGCCCGAACCGAGGCAATATCTTGCCAATTATCCACATAAGTGCCTGACGGTAATTCAACAGGATTGTTTTTCTGAAAGGTGACTTTGTGTCGTAATCGCCCTGCTTGCATCCCGCCTCCTTATAAACCATAAATACGGTAAGGTTGAAGTAGCGCGCTAACCGCGAGAGGCTGGGATGAGAAAGACGACCCAATCACCGCATTTTCCCGATTGGCATACCATTGACCAATCAGTAATAGCATGGCGTTTTTGACATCATCACTTAGCAGTAATGGTTCGGGATCGTCGTGATAACCGGTAGATAATTCGCTTTCATACAATTTCCGCCGCGTGTAGTTTTCGACATACTTCACGGCAGCCGCTGTATAAACATCCAGTAACTTATCATCATCAGTAAAATCAGCCTCGATATTGCAATGCGCTTTAACGAGTTCAAGAGAAAGCATTATTTCTCCTTTTTCGCCTTCGTTTGCTTTGTGCTCGACTGTCCAGTGGTGTGATTGGCAACACTGTCAGAGGCATAGCCTTTTTGGATCAATTCACGCCCATGCTGCTCAGTCGTCTCAATTTCATCACCTTCAACGGCCACGCCACCGCCAAAGCAAATGGGGCGCAATAGCTTTAGTTTCATTTCGATGCTCCCAAAAGAAAGGCGACCGCAAAGGCCGCCTAAGTGGATTACTCACCCGACGCAGGCGCTGTAAAATCGCCGTAAACAAACGCCTCTGGACGCTTCACGGCTAATGCCAAACGCTCTTCACAACGGATAGAGATCATGTTTTTCTCAAAGTCATCCGCGTTTTCAGTTGAAATCACCACGTTGGTTTCTTCGCGGTCAAAAAGCTGAGCGCCCGCGTTGAAGGCACCGGTTAAGAACTTACCTTTAAATGCGGCAGTTTCCGTGACCACGACGGGCAAGCCCCATAACGTTGGCCCTGTTAATGCCGACGGATTCGCCAGAATGTAACGGCCCAGTGAATCTTTCAGCAGTTCAATCTTCGCCCAGTCGATGAAGTGCAGAACGTGCCCCGTTGCTGGGAAACGCGCTAACTGTGCTTGCAGCATAGCCAAACGCAAATCATCAATGCCGTTTTGTTTATCGACTTCAAACTCCGCCTTGAACTTAGACGCCTGCGGGATGATACCGTGCAAATGCGCGCCAGAGCCGTCACCGAACAAAATTTCTTGCTCTTCGACAAACTTCAAGCCGTAACGCATTTCAGCATCCACCAATGACTGCAACTGTGCAAAGTCATCCAAGATCTGCTTAGACGCCTTGAACATATGTGCAATCGTCGTGACCGGCGTAATTTTGGTTGCAAACTGAATGTCGCTGTACGGCTTGGTGGTATTTTCCGGCACCACGGTAGCCGCGTTAGTAAATCCCGTTTGTTGCACCCAGAAAATGGCCGGTGAGGTTGTCTTCCCAGAAGCAATTAAATCGCGAATGAATAAGCGTTGTTTCGGCGCAACATCAATTCCCGGTAAGCGTTGTGGCTCAACCACGCCTTCTGCAACATCAACCGAGGTCAATGCAGCCTGAACGGGAACCGAAATTCGCTTGTTGCCCTGAATGCTGGAATTAATATCTTTCAACACGTCGGCTGAAATGACTTGCTGACCGATACTTTTTGCAGCCTGAACCGCGTTACCTAGCGGCATTTGAGCGACATGTTGCTCCAACTCGCCTAAGGAAGCTTTCAGTGTTTTTTCAGACTCACGCAGCGCATTGAGCTCTGTCGCCATCTTGTCGACCGCGGCCTTAGTTTCCGCGCTAAGGCTGCCTACTTTTTGCGCTTCTTTTAGCGCCTCTTCGGCTTTAGCATTAAATTTACCGTTGGCTTCTTCAATTTTAGCCGACAGGTTTTTCAGTAATTCATTTGTATCAGACATAGTGTCTCCAATTAGTTAACAGTGGCAAAAGCATTGACTGCCTTTTCCAATTCAGAAAGCGTTTCGGGATTAATGTCAGTGGTAGCGCTTGGCATACCGTGAGGATCTGAAGTAGCGCTCGGCATACTTCGTGTTAACGCACTGATGAGCCTTCGCCGTTCAGAGCGTGGTGTTTTAGCTTTAGCCAGTAAGGCATCTAATTTACGGATAGCCGCTTGTGGGCTTTCATCGCCATCATCCATAGCATCGGCAGCGAGCAGGCTATCGGCAAAGCCTTTCTCAATCGCATCATTCGCACCAATATAGGTTTCGTTATCCATCATCTGGCTGATGGTCTCTTCTGGCAGACCGCTACGCGCAACATAGATATCCGACATGGATTTATCGAAAGGAGCCAGATCATTCGCCAACTTCGCAAAGTCATGGCGATTGCCGACCCCCACAGCCCAGCAGTTATGGATCATCAAAAAAGCACCACGCCCCATTCTGATTTCATCGCCCGCCATGGCAATAACAGAAGCGGCTGAGGCTGCAATACCGAGAATGTTAACGGTGACTTTACCATTGTGTGCACGAAGCAGGTTATAGATGGCCAATCCTTCAAACATATCCCCACCCGGGCTATTGATGTTGACAACAACATCTTGGTTTCCGATAGCGCGGAGGGCGGCAGAAATCCGCTTAGCGGTAACGCCTTCCCCCCAAAAATCCTCACCAATCACATCCAACACCGAAATAGTGTTATCCGAACTGGCGGCACGAATACCGCTATTCCATTTATCCAGCGCCTTGGGTTTAAGCTCATAGCTAATCGATGTGCAGGGGCGATCCTCCAGTGCAACTGGCAGATGATTTTTTTTCATTTAAATTACTCCTCGATATGAGGTGAGTTGTGTTGAACCGTGGGAGCACCCTCAGGGAACAACCAATTTGTGATTTGCGCCTTGAGCTGTTCAGGATCATGACGCAATGTGTCTTTTCCCAATTGTTCAATGGGCGTCAGGTTGAGCTGAACAGTATAGATGTCTCCCCCTTCAATGGGGGGTAAGTTTTCGAGCCGTCTTACGTCATTTCGGCTCATCCACCCGTTTTGCAATGCCGTCGTGTAGTATGCAGCGCGACCCGCACTGTCCGCACGGAGCAATCCCTCAACTGAAAACTCAGCGTAATAGTCATCATCACTATCAAGCAGGCAACGGTTGATTTCTTGCTCAATATTGACCAGTAACGGCCGCAAGGTGTTGGTCAGAAACTGCATGTTCATCCCTTCCACACTGGATGCCCAGCTGCTCTGTTTATCGGCATGCCCCACCATGAAAGGCGGCACCCGGAACCAGCGACAAATTTCCTCAATGCTCCATGAGCGACTCTGCAATAGCTGCGCATCTTCGGGATTCATGGAAATGCCGTTATAGGACAGGTCATTTTCCAAAATCATCAACTTCCCTGCATTTTCAGAGCTGATAAATGCGTTCAAGTAACCCCGCAACTTTTCGCGCTGCTCTTTAGTTAGTGCTGTTTTTGAGGATAAGAAGCCTGATGCGAGTAAGCCATTGCGAAAAATCTTAGCGGCCGTTTCATCGGTAGCTATCGCCGAACCTAAGATATTGCGCCCCACCTGGATCGGCGTGAGACCAACAACCCCGTCTAACCCAAACCCACGAATATGCATCATGTTTTTAACGGGGATAGGCCGATTCTTCCCCCCTTGCTCCACGTATTGATAATCCAACAGGCCATTATCAAGTCGCTTTACCGTCACTAATTGTGGCAATAATGGCTGCAAGGAAACCAGCTTTCCACCGATATAGCGTTTTTCAATATACGCATTACCTTGTAAACAAAGGCTAGCAACAACCATCAACATAAATCGTGAGGGGGTCATTTCCGCGTTAGGCCGCCGGCACAGTACACGATAAGCAGGATGGTCTTTCGCTATCACCCGAGAGCCGTCAGCTTGATACTGGTAAATTTTCAAGGGCAGTGTTGAAATCGACTCACTCAGGAGCCGAACGCATGACCAGACAGCAGAAAGCTGTAGCGCCTTATCTGTTGATACGGTCTTCCCACTACTGCTTAGTCCGCCTAGCGCTTTTAATAAATCTTGAGTATCAATCCCTACCGGCGTTTTTTGCTGGCTAGCCTGTAGCTGCCGAGTCTTGCGTTGTGATTTTCGTCTGGCCATTAGCACCCTACCATGATTGGATCATCAAAAAAGCCGTCGATATCTCCGTGTTCAATCTCAACGCCGTTTGACGCGCCAACGGCCATCGCAAAAGCAACCATGCCGTCCATCCGCCCCGTTGATTTCTCTTTGGTCAGTTTACGGTTTGAAGAAGCATCTTTAATGGTAATGGCATTTGCCGCACACATATTCATCACAGGGTGATTGCCATGCCGGATCTGCTTATTGAGTAACATCTGCTCAAGCTTATCGAGGGCGGGAGCCATATCTTTGTACCCCTGCCCAAATTCAACCAGCGGCAGGCTTAAACCGATATTTTCAGCCGCCTTCTTAAACATTTGGATACGCCAGCGGTCAAACGCAATGACTTCAATATCAAAATCAGCCAGAATTTCCGCGATATCTTTCACGACATAATCGTAATCAACCATAGAGCCGGGGGCCGTGCGAAGTAGGCCTTGTTTCGCCCACACGTCATACGGCACACGGTCCGTTTTTGCACGGTCTAATAGTGTCTGTTTCGGAGTCCAAAAGAACGGATACAGGTTCCATTTGCCATCGGCAGACTGACCAATCACTACTAAGGCGGTTAAGTCTTTCGATTCTGACAAATCAAGGCCGGCATAACATTTGCCGACAATCGGTTGAACCGGTGATTGACAAGACTCCCACACCGAACGGGAAATAAACGGCGATACCGTGGAAACACGCTGATTTAAATTCAGGTTACGAAAGGTGTTTTCACTCGACGGCATGCGTGAAGCCATCTCCGCTAATCGCTTCATATCATCCAAGGAGCGGAAATTACCCAGTGCAGGGTTCGCGGCTTTCCATGCTTCGGGATCTAACACATCCGCATCTTTATCAGCTTCATACACATGAGACACAATGTGTGGATCTTTAGAGTTTTTTGCATCGTCGAGCCAAATACTGAATAAGTCAGCATCGCTCGCGGCTTGCGTACTGATCGCAATCAGTAAGGGATTTTTATGTGCCCCTTGCGAAGTGACAATGGCATCCACAAACTCACTGCGCGGCCCCACTATCTGCCCGACTTCATCAAGAATAGCCAAAACAGGCGATAAGCCGTGCGCGGTTTTCCCTTCGGCGGACAAGGCGCGATACTCCACATTGCACGGTTTACCCACTAATCGCTTACCGCTGGGAATGATATGGACAATCTCTTGCAGCGTCGGATTCAGATTAATCATCTTCACTGCCAAATTGAACACGATGGCCGCTTGCTCTCGGCTCATGGCGCCACTGACAATTTGTGAGTTTTGTACAGCTTCAGGGCCAATTAAATGCGCCAGTAAAATACCGGCAATTAACCCCGTTTTGCCATTCTTACGGGCAATACTTAAATAGGCTTTATCGGTACGATGTGGGTTATCATAAATCGCCAAAATAAACCGCTTTTGGAAATCATCCAACCGCATAGGTTGGCCTAATAGCTCCCCCTCGGGAACAATACAGTAACGCTCAATAAACGCGATAACACGTTCACCTCGTGTCATGGTTCCTCCTTAGTGCATGGGCACGGCCAGCAAATCATCATCCCGCAGGTCACTCAGCGCTTTTCTCGCGACCGCATCATTTTGATTTCGCTTGCGTTGGTCACGACTTTCACCATTGGTGGCGTGAGAGTGGATCTGTAAATCGCGGCGTTGAGCCAAAATGGTGCGCTGTAACTCCACTATCTGTTTACGTAAATCCTTAATGAGTGCTTCGTTACGCTCCTCACCTCGTATTCGCTCTTCTTTGCGTAAATCAAGCCGTAAAACGGTGATATAGAACTGATTATTGGCTAATTCTACCGCCGCCAACAGGTCAGATGGTGTCCAACTGTCTAGGGCTTTCGAGCGGATATTGTCATGCCAAAATGGCTCCGCTTTTTTCTCCAAACCTGCATGGCGTGGCGGTTCGATGGTATCAGCGGCAGCATTTTGCATGGCTTGAAGTTCGGCGCTGACACTGTCAGAGCGCTTTCGTTTTCCTGCCATTAGTGCCTCGTAAAAAAAGAAAAAAAATCGGGTTAGCGTTATTTCGAAGGTTAGCGGTCGGTAATTCAGGGCAAAGGTTTTGAAGTTTTACCTCACCCCTCCCGCTATGATTTCATCGCAAAACTATTTCAAATGAATATCAGGTGCATCTACTGTCAAATCACTATTCGAATTAAATGTAACCGTCACTTGTGGTGGGTGACGTCCATTTGAGTGCTCTATACGAAGTAAGGTTTGATTGCTCAGCAGAACTCCATCCACTGATAATCCAAATCCTACAAACGCATCGCCTCGATAGAGTTTTGATAGCTTTGCTTGCTTTTCATTCTTCATATTCTTTTGTCCTGTTCCACTGACCATTCAGTCATGCTATTTATTCCAATGTGAATTAGGATCTAGCGGTATGCCATCCTCACTACAACCAACAACAATACCGCTCTTCTCCATCCGTTGCTTAGTGGAGTTATGATGTGGTGCACATAGACTTTGGTAGTTGTTGGTATCCCAGAATAACTTTTGAGCTTTGGCTATCTGCTCAGGATTACCTGAATCAAGCGCATCCTTCAATCTGTGAGGGATGATATGGTCGACGACGGTTGCGGCAGTAACGCGCCCTTGCTCTTGGCACATCACACATAAGGGATGCTTGGCTAAATAGCTAAGCCTGACCTTCGCCCATCGACCGCCATAAACATTTGGCTTCTTCATAACATGCGCGACAAAGTACCACCGCGACACAGATCCTCTGCAATCGTCCGCTTGATAGATTCTGTCATCGACTTTTCTTGCTGCTCCATAGCTTGTCTTAAGCTGATGATAGAGTCCGTATTGGCGCTATCTTTCAGTCGCATTTCTTCAAGCTCTTTGCTTAGCTGAATAAGCTGACGTTTCAACCCTGAAATGTGTTGCGCTATCGATTGCTCACTGGCGGCTGATGAGCATTGAATATTGGTTATCTGTGATTGCAGCTCACAGAATTGCTGGTCAATCCGCTTCACGGTTTCTTCGTACTCGCTTTGGGATTTATTAATCAATTCTGCAGTTTCTTGAATACTAGCGACCACATTAGGCAAAGTAACGGAGTATTCAGGTTCAACCTTAATATCACCACGAAAAACATTTTCTTCTCGCTGCTTATCTTCTCGTGTAACTTTTACACCATTAATTTTTGCGCTTGTGACTGTTCCTTTTGCAATACATGCTTCATTAAGAAACACTTGCCCGTTTGTAATAAGGAATACATCAGCATCAAACCCAACGCTTGCTGGCTGCTTCAATCCTGCACTACCCATCAACTCTTTAATGCGCTTTAGTTGTGCTTCCAGCTTATCTAAGTCGGTTGTGTCTACCGTTACTTTTAGATGAATCGTCTTTCTATCTGACATGATTGTCCCCATAAATGAAAAAGCCATCGGCGGTTAACTGATGGCATTTGGAATATTATTCTAGGTTTATTTATATGGATCTTGTAAATTCCGAGACTGCCTGTGGTAAAAACATATATAAAACTCTATCAATGCCACTCAATGAATAGCATTTGCAGAATTAAATAAAATTAATACCGTTCTGCTGTCTCTGGTGATAGTTCGCCTTCTTTGAATAACAAATTAAATTTGTATGCTCTTTTCCGTATTTAGTTACAAACTATCAATTGATTAATAATTCTTTATAAAATATTATTCGCTAACTCCAAGTGAAAGTGACTCTTCCTTGAAGGATTCATTTAATTACAAAAACAGTTATAAGCTCATAATTGCCTTAGTTCTCGCTACTAAGGCATTTTTTTCTCTTGCGGCAATCTGAGGGTATATTCAATCCTTCCAAGTGATAGCTTTTACCGCCCACATTTGAGCATCCATAATGCGACGCATGGCTTCATTGTGGATCATCAATGCCTCTTCTGATGTCACGCCTTGCATACTGTCATGCACTAAATCGATAAGTTCAGCTGATTTCTGCTTGGCTTCATCTACTGCTGACAAGGATGATGGGTTAAAGCTAATACCTACTAATTTTTGACCTAATGACTTGTTCATTCTTGTTACTCCTCTCTAATGTAATGTTGAGTTATTTCTAGCTGCCTCAATCTCTCGAATGGCTTTCTTATCTAAATTGCACTTTGCGATTGAATTCATCGCATCAACTAGCAGTTGTGGCATGTCGCCCCAGTCCACTTTTTCAGGAATATCAGGCTGAGGACAATCAGCGGTTAGATGCGCCGGTATCTGTGGCGACTGAACGGGAATCAATACCTCTTTTGTATTCCCGCAGCTTACTAACAACATCATCGGGCACAGAAGTATTAGCGCACTCATTGTCTTTGAGTACTGTTTTGATAACAGTCTTAACTTTGACATGTTCTGAGTCCTCAAGCTGCTTTGCTTTGATGTTATCGAGTGATGCTTGATAGTGAAGAGTAATAGCGGACTGAGTTACTTTGTTTAGTAGCTGGCTTGCTGATAATTGGGTATTTAACCTATCAATTTTACCACTCTGCCAACCAATGAAGGCACACATAGCCAAGGTAACGAAAGCGCTAACAACTATCTCACCGAGTTTCACAACAAGCTCCACGCTTTTTCGAACGTAGCCTCATCATAGGGCTGATAACCCAACTCAACACTGACAATTGCAGTTGCTAATGCGATGCCTGTTTTCTTATCGCTAGTGTTGATGTGATCATTGATACCCACACCAATAGAAGCCGCTGCGCGATTAATGTAACCAGCAGTGTTATTTTCAATCGGTGGCGCATATTTATTGATGATTGCAGAGACTGAATTTAATTTATATTTACGCTGATATGTTTGAAGTAGTTTATAAATAGCACGAATTCCATATTCAGCAGATTCAAAACGACAGAAACGAGATTCAATATTTGGGTCGTGCGGCAATTGCCCTTGCCATTTATTCACTGGATTATAATCAATATTGCCGGGGTTATTGTTACGCTCACCGCGTGCAATTTTTCGTTGCTGATTATTCATATAGCCGCCTTAACGAAGAAAAGGCCGCTTAATAAGCAGCCAGAGTGATTTAAGTTTTTCGAAGAAATGACGGATAACAATAACTGACATGATGTTTCCACCCGCCGAGAAGATCACCAGAAACATAACACCGTTAAATAAGACATCCGATGGTGCTGACACTCGGTCACCAACGGTTGTTTCATAGACCTTGTAGACCCAGCAAATAAATAACGCTGTACCCACAATAGAATCACGAAACTTTTTATAGCGACAAAGAAACACAGTGACTGCTGAGCCTGTCATAAACAATATGTCAGTAGCCCCGAGTGGATTCTGTTTACACCAACTAATGATGTCATTACCAAATAAGAGAAGGTTTTCCATTAGGATCCTCCTTTATTGCGCCAGTCTTTTATCGCTTGAGTGATGGTGCTGAAGTTCTTATCTATCGATGCCATGATCCGGCTAAATAGCTTTCTCAAATTATCCTTGTTTGCCATCAAGACGAGAACGGGGATCAATAGTGCTGAAATCGCAATAGCCGTTATCTTAGGGCTAATATCCCAATTCCATATCTGTGCAATAACATCTGAGGCTTCTTTAGCGATTAATATCCCAGCGCCAAGCGCAAGAATGAAATGTAAGATTTTTCGTCGGTTATTGTCTTTTGATGCAATGACGGAAGCTGAGGCACCAATAATCGCCCCAAGAACTACACCATAGTCGGCACCAACAAGGATACCGCCCATAGCGCCACCGCCAGCAGCACCGATGGCGATACCTAATGATGTGCTCATTTGTGTTTCTCTTAGTTAATAGAAAGCCGCGCACAGCTCTTTAGCGAGGGTAAAGATTAGCAGTCGAATCTGTGGCGGCTGTATGAGTGACCATTTTCCCGACGTTGGCAAAATGGTGACCATTCCGAGGATATGCTCGATATGGTAGAAACAAAAAACCCCGCCGGAGCGGGCAGGGTCTTATAGAATTTGATGTAAGTTGATCATTTATTTGATCTTTTTGCGTTTGAACATATAATGACCGAGTATCTAGTATGTTTATCGAGAACGCCACACTAGATATAGGGAACCCCTAAGTAGTATCGAGCTACAAAGGGGTAAATAAAACTGTCAGGTTTTACATGTGATCACCCTTTCAGTCTAGTTCACTTGGTGATCTGTGTAAAGCCCTGTTATTTATACAGGAGTTCTTTATATGGGTAGAAATATCTGTAAAAACCCACATCGTTATGACCCGGCTTTCGATTATCTTTCTGATAACCAAGGTCAAACTGGTCGACATAAATGCGCAGGCTGTGCATTTGAATTAGGCCGTCAACACGCTCTTATTGGAGCACCAAAAGCCAAAAATGATTCTGTTTTGGAATATATTCCAGATAGTCAGGCTGGCGCAGTTCGACACAAAGATGCATTTGAAGCTTATAACCTCGGGTATAACTCAGTAGTTGATATGGCACTAAGCAAAGCTGCATAAGATTGAAAATAATCAATGGCTACTTCGGTAGCCTTTTTGTGCCTGTAATAAAGGCCGCACTAGGCAGCCTCTTGAATGTGAACTTGTAAGCAATCCTTACAGCTTTAATTGGCGACACCGGAATTCCAGCATCGGAATAATACCAACCAGTTATAAATAGACTGTCAGATAAAGTTTGTTTCTTTTTTTAAATTAGATGGTTACAATAGAAACCTCTTATATTATTTTGTAGTACCACTCATTCGCCACCAGTTTTTTAAGATGGTGGCTTTTTTATGCTCACTCGAATTCATCAAGCATATAAACCTCTAAATTAAGAAAGGGACACCAGATATCCGTCGACCAAAACATCATCTGGTGTCCCTAATCACACAACTCTCCAGAATGAAGAGTGTGTATTTAGTCAAAAGATCAACTGTAATGTGGTGTTGCGGATTTTCTTTTGTCTAAATTAGGTTGCCACACCAAGCCACTGTACAGGTAGCAACTATTGCCTGCGAGCGGGTGGTGTGGTCTTCAAGCCCCATAAGGGTACATCGAAAGCCCCAAACGTATCGCAAACCAGATTTCTCCGTTCTGCGTAGAGGTTATGAGGGGCACTGTTTCGGTAACAAAAACCCCGCCAAAGCGAGGTCTTGAATTGGTTTAATGCGACTAGGTATAGAATGTCCATTATTAGAAGATAATAAGCCAATTTCGGACAAAATGCAAGCTTTGACCAAGCAGGTTATGCGAAGCGATACCATTGACCACGCTGAATTAGATATCCTTGGTCGCATAGGAAATCAAGTGCATCATAGAGGCGCTCGTATGCAACGGCGTTATTCCTAGTATAACTATCCCAAAACACATTCCGTATTGTTTGCATTGGTGGGAGGCTTCTATCTTCGCAAAATGGAGATAACACACCAGTTTCTAATGCTGCCCTTAAGTCATTTGCAATATTTTGTAGACTCATTTTTATTTCCTTATGCTGAATATAAATCGAAAATGATACATCGAACTCTATTTTGTGACACAACTAAAAGCCTTTTCTGCTACGCTTTCTTCAATAAAACACTTACTTGTTAATTTTTCATAGAGCGGCTTCCAATTTCTACGCCATGTTCTTTCGTTAAGGTCGGGTACTAAATGTCTTATTGCATTATATGCCACAGACGACGGCACACGGTTGAACCCCTTACCAGCGCAACGAGGACAATCTTTAAATACGGGAACGCCCTGTAATTTAGTTTGTGCTTCATCCAATACCTTGCCGCGTCCTTTGCAGCGACAACGGTGTGTGATTTGACCTTTGCCATTGCAAGAAACACATAGCTCACCTACCAATTCCTCTCTGATATTTGGATCAACAATCGTTTCGCCTTCAAGAGTAGTTATGCCGGGATGTTTGACAACATCTTTCATTTTGTAGATCAACCCTTTCCCGTTACATACTGAACACTGACAAACTGAACCAGCTGAACGGGCATAATCTTCAAATGCCATCTTGGCCAGAACAATTAAACAGTAACCCAGTTTCTTACCCGCAGCTTTGCGAACTAGTTTAGGTGCTACTTTAAGTGCATATTGGGTCAAGGCTTCCACAGTCGAAAATTTATCCTCTTCGCTGATGTCATTTTTAGCCAGAAAGGCTGTCATACCGAACTTAGCTTGTGATTCAGTCATCCCCATAGCAGCCATGATATCCGTTCCCGTTATTCGGTCAGGGGAGGTGCAACCTGCTACATTGCCAAATGTCGGTGACTTAGGGTGAAAGTTTTTCAGTGCATTTTCGAGTTTCATTAAGCCGCCTCTCTCTGTTTCCGAATAAAAACACGTTCCCTTGCTTCACAACCTTGTGTGAGCATGTCGTTAAAATCGTTTAAGTCAGGCCATCTCACACTAACTTTTTCAATATCATTGTTAGCCACTAGGTTTTTTCTGGCGCATTCATAAGCTGCCGCCTCACCCGTTGCACTCCAATCGTTATCAGCGAAAACAATTAGGTGCTTAACACCCTTTGGTGCAACAAACTTCGCCATATGGCCCGCATTCATTGTTGACCAAGTATTAACGCCATAGATTTGCTTACAGGAGAGTGCAGTTTCTAGTCCTTCGGCGATCCCCAGTGTTGAGGCCACAGGAAACATGCGGATAGCGACTGAATTTGCATACTCTAAATAATTATCTTCCTGCAGCGAGTCCATTCGTTTGATTAGGGATAGCCGTGCCTTTTTATCGCCTTCTAAATACGTCCTATGCAGGTAACAAGGTTGCCCTTTTGAGTCTGTTGCCAGCGCCCATATCGCTTGAAAGCTGTTAGGGTTATGTTTTACGGGTTGCTTATCACAAAATTTAACCTGTTCACTCGGCAGCTCATAGATACCGCGATTGTGTAGATATTTAGCCCCTGAGGTATCTTTCAGCGATTTCAGGTTTGAATAGCACTTAATGACCCGTTTCCTAAATCCTGCAATTGAGGTATCTTTAGTTTGTGGTTTAGGCACTATGTTTTCTCGGTGATTGCCAAGAAGTATATCCACTTCATCAGCCAGAACTTTAAAACTCTTACCTTGTGTTTTTTCCAGCAACTGAAAACCAGTGCCCGAACCACAGGTGCAAATCCATGTTCCCAGCCCATTTTTATCATCAATACGAAACTTGCCCTTTCTCTCACATAATGGACATTTGCCTTTAAAGTGTTTGCGCCCAGTTATAGGAGGGAGTCCATAGTACGCAAATATCTTTGCCCATTGTCCTTTTGCAGCATCAATTGTGTTCAAAGTAATGCTCCTTGCTGTGCTGTGCTATTTTTTAACTGACCTTTAATACGAGCGAACTGCTCTTTTGCTTTTTGCTGACCTTTTACGAAACGGATCCGCTTATGTTTAATAAAATTGCTAACCTCTGGTGTAATCTCTTGAGGAGTGTTGTGTAGCCCATAGGGGAATACACCGAACTTTTCTTTAAATGTGTGACCTACCCACCCGTCACTAATCGGCTTACCTTCAACCGCTCTGACGTTTTGGTAATATTTAAGTTGAGAATAAAAACTCTGCTTTTCTTGATGTGTATAAACTTTTTCTGTCTTGCTTAGTTTTTTGATATTGCGTGTCGTATCGACTTCTACGTCTTCCCCAGCGAGTGGCTTAAATCCACACTTAGGGCAAGCATAAACACCGGCTGGCTTCATGTAGTGGCATGAGGTGCATTCTTTCGGTTTCTTTTCGCGCTTTTCCTGCTCACGAAAACTATTAGCCTCTTTCATGCCGTCATTTTTGCTAGGCAGTTCGTCATATTCGATATCATCAGGAAAGCCTAAGCGATGGACAGAACCGGAATGATCAAAGATGAGTGCAGCGCGTTTTTTTACTTTGGGGACATTAATTACAATATCTGCTGGTACAGTTTCATTGGAGACAATAATTGTATCCCCGTTAGGTACATGGCGAGCCATGATGATGCCCCTCACATGCTCGACGTCTTCTTCGCAACTCACTTTAAATAAAACTTTAAACATGTTTCCAGGTCTCACCTTTTTTAATCCAACTAATAGTTGATTTCGCTACACCGAATTCCGCAGCAAGGTCTCGGCAAAGCCCTTTGTATGGCTTTTTAAGTCGATTTCGGATATCGGCAACATTAGCAGCTGTTAACTTTGCAGTGCTAACATCCTCACCACATGGCATGTTTCGGACTAATACATCTCCGGCGTGTTGTCTATTTTCAAGATTTGTAACCCATTCCAAATTATCGAAATGATTGTCTGATTTGATACCGTTAATGTGGTTAACTTGAGGTTTATTATCTGGATTGGGTATCCATGCTAAGGCGACTAAACGATGAACCTGATACCAGCGATTACGGATATAAACATGTTTGTACTTACCGTAAGGACCTAATTCAGACTTCGCATCTTTACCGCGATTTGTTGACTGCTCACAAATGCGCTCTTTACGAGTTGAGTAGGACTTATTTTTCTTATTCCAGTGTCGGTAGCTCCCGATTTTCACCACATTCCCGCAACGTGACACAAAAACGATAGCTTCTGTGGTTTCTGGCATATCATCGCTACGCCATGAAAAAACAGGCTTAAATTCCATAGTTACTTGCCCTCGCTATTAATAGCCGTTAGCAGACTGGCTCTCTTGGACAGATACTCATCGTATAGAGAGGTGTAATTGTCTACAGGTCTTAATGCGCGCCCTAACGCCTGAACCCAGCGGATTTCTGATTTAGTAGGTCGGGCGTAAATGATGCAGCGAACATCACTATCAAAACCTGCGACAAGCGTTCCGACATTAACAATGATCTTAGTTGCACCCTGTTCGAAACGGTGAATAATGCCTCGGCGCTCGTCATGTGGTGTATCAGCTGTAATGACTTCCGCATTTACCCCTGAGCGGTTAAAAGCAACGGTGACGTAGTTTGCATGGCTGACATTGACGCAAAAACAGATCGTTGGTAGGTTTTCACCATTAGCCAACCAGTTATCGACCACATCGCCAACCAAATCCGCACCCGACATAATTTCAGCGATCTCAGCCTCTTTATAATCACTACCGAATTCCTCACTACGAACTGATTTCACTTTTGATAAATCTGGTTTTGTCGGCGCGTAAAATTCGTATTTACTTAGATCCCCACGCTGAATAAGCTCCTTCATCGTTGTGGGTTTAATCAGCCTTTCGTAATACTCACCAAGAAACGGGGAAAACGGCGTTCCCGACAGCCCGATTACTTTGAGGTCAGTATCGCGAATGACTTCGAGTATTTTCTTGCGGCGTAAATGGGCCTCGTCGATGATGAGTAAATCAATGTTGTCAGGAAACTCACGACGAATAACCGTATCTGCTGAGGCAATTTGGATTAATTTTGTTGGGTCATAATTGGGATGATTGGCCCAAACAAATCCGATTTCTTCCAGTGGTATGCCATACTCTTGAAAACGCTCCGCTGTTTGAGCGATCAGATTTGTGTATGGCGCACAGAACATAACTCGCATATTGCGCTTGATGTAACCGTTTGTGATAAATGCCGCTAGCCCTGTCTTACCGCTCCCTGTTGGGCTATAAATCATGAACGTGCGGTTTTGCTTCCAGTTTTGACGCAACATAGCTAAACCGCGTTCCTGTGCAAAATTTGGTGTAATGTTTAACATCCGTTCCTCACTTGAATAATTTACCCTGCCAAGGTCGAAGCCTTTGGAAGATTTATCATTTAGCCATCTAAACGGCTGGTGGGTTTTATACCCCCTATAGAGATCTATATTTAAGATCTAACTCCTTCCTTGGCAGTGCCTTCCCTAACACCCCTTTCAAAGATCACCCCCCCTTACCCCCCCTAGAAAGTTTTCCCCTCTTCCCCAGAAAACAATCTAGATGGCTAAACGTCTTAACCTCTAAATCCCCCTTAATGAATTACTGACCAACCAACAACGGCGCTGAGGTATAACCTTGCATTGCCTTCGAATAACGTCTCACGTACTGCCTTAGCCTTGAGTTCGCTTCATGTCTCGCTTTGTTAACCTTGCGGTATGGAACTGGCTCTAATTCCCAATGCTGCTGATACACTTCTGAATAAGCCACCAGCGCCCTATTTCTGGCACTCGGTGACAATTGCGATAACATTCGTTGAATAAACTCAATGTCATCGCGATCAGGAAAGTAATGTTTAGGCATCGGTATGTTGTGTATCTGGTTCATGTGATTTACCCTTTGGGTGAGGGAACAAATCAGGTAGGTCAGGACGGATCTCATGGGGCTTTACATGACCATTGGTCGCATTTACGATAGCCATTACATGATCAGCTTTAACCCTACGGCCATTCAACCAACGGAAAACAGCTGGCTGACTAACGCCACAGGCTCTGGCTAAAGCCGCTTGGCTACCTAATAAATCAATAGCTTTTTGAATGTATTCATTCATAAGTTAATTCCATTAGTTATTAAACTTTATCAGAATAACATCTGGAATAACTTTGAGCAATAACTTATAGTTTGTTTAAGATTAATAACAAAAGGTATAGAATCTTATTATGAAAACATTCTCAGATAGACTTAACTACGCAATGCAAAAAGCTGGCTTATCACAAGCCGAGCTAGCGCATGCTGTTGGGGTTTCTCAGCCTTCAATATGGAAGCTAGCCACCGGAGCATCTCAGTCAAGTAGGCGCTCATTTGAAATAGCTCAAGCCCTTGGTGTCGATCCCGTATGGTTAACCACTGGTGTTGGTGAGCCCTATCAAGCAGACTCAAACAAAAAATCTATAACTGAAAGTAACGTAGGTAGCGAGATTCCAATCAAAACTTGGGATTCCACAACGCCTTTAGATGATGATGAGGTTGAAGTTCCTTTCCTAAAAGATATAGAGTTTGCTTGTGGTGACGGCGCTTGTAGCGAAGCAGATTACAACGGATTTAAATTACGTTTTTCCAAATCAACCCTGAGAAGAATAGGCGCAAAGTCTGACGGCTCCGATATATTATGTTTTCCAGCTAGAGGGAATAGCATGGAGCCTATACTGCCAGATGGCTCAACAGTAGGAATTATTACTAGCGATAAAAGGATTGATGATGGCAAGATTTACGCGATTAATCAGGATGGATGGAAAAGAATTAAGCTACTCTATAGAACAGGCCCAGACCTACTGACAATCAAAAGTTACAACACTGACGAATACCCAGACGAAACCGCCCCTCTATCAAGCGTTGAGATTATTGGACGTGTATTTTGGTGGTCTGTAATGGTATAACCCCCACCCCTCACTTAAAACCAGCCTCTGATTGCTGGTTTTTTTATATTTAAAATCAATTAACTACAAATTAAAATAACTTTTATTAACTTTAGTTATTGCAATAAGTTAAGTTATGAATTACCTTTAAGGCATCGAAACAAATCAAAGGTAATTAACTATGGTTATTTGCAATGTAGAAATCAAAGATACTATCGAAACCATTACTGCTGAAATTCGCGAATCCATGACGCTGCTAGAAATGGCTTATAGTGAGAGTGAAGATGAAAAAATCTCTGCTGTCATCTCATGTGTTATGAGATCAACAAGCTCATCCTTGCGCAAGGCTGACGGTCTAGTTAATACATTACTGACAACCAAAGAATATGCGCCATCAAAAACCGAAATAAACACCCAAACCTCATTCGCCGCACGCTTGCGCCTAGCTCTTGCGCACTCTGGAATGACACAGGCGGATTTAGCAAAACAGATTGGCGTATCACAAAGCACAATTAGTGCATTGGCTACTGGTCGAGTAAAAGGCGTGGGAATTGGGCGAGGAGCAGTTTTATCTGAAGCTTTAGGTGTAAATCTAAGGTGGCTCATGCTCGGTGAAGGTGAAATGCAGCCAGCTAAAAATTTAACTCAAAATGATGAGGTTTAAAAAATGCCGATTATACATTATGCGTCAAATACCGATGTACTTAAACCTGATATCCGTACAGGTCTATTTAAGTTCTGCTTCTTTGCTGTAAAGCGTAGTGATCCACAAGCTAAAGGCGAACGCAAGGAAGTTTACGCAACGGATTTGAAATCAGCAAAATTACAACTTGTTCGTGAGTATGTTTTATCACTGGCATCACAAACACCTGTAGGAGCGTGTCATGTCACACGAAATTAAATTAAGTGTTGCCGCAAAAAAAGCGCTCAATTGAATGCGGTACTGTTTCAACTCAATAGCCAATTTGTAGGGGATCCAGTAGTGGATAGTTTAATTGAGCTGGCTTACGAACTATCAAACCCTGTGGCAGGTTGGTTAATTGAAGAAAATGCACAACGGGATTAATGGACATGAATAAAACAGCCCCCCAAAAAAAAGTACAAGTTAGTGAATGCATGTATGTATTTAACCGAGTGAAAGTGTTTTTAGAAGCTGCTCAATATTTAAACCGAGATAACAGCGAAAAACATATTGCCAGTCAATTGATCGCTCAATGTGAAGCTGAGGTTGATGATATTTTGGAGAAAGAATAGTGAATGACAATATTAAATTAAGAAACTCAGCAAATACAGAATTAACTTATGCTAGAGCAATTATAAATACTATTTTAAATTCAGCCATTTTGGATAATGAAGATATCGAAAACACTTTAGAAGCGGCATTAAAATTAATTGAACGGGCAAATAACAATATAGCTCAGATAAATATTGAGGTTCCAAATGCATAATTTAATGTCCCCCCCCCTGTTGAGAGCAAGAATTCTGATTTACATAAAACAGCTTCACTTGCTCAAAGATATGCAAGAGAGCTAACAATAGAAATAAAACCATTGCTGAATAGATTGTCTACATCATTTCCAAAAGAGGCTGGTCGACTTATTGGTTTATTGAGCGAACTTGATTTAATGACTAGCGTTACACTATCAGGGGTAGAAAAATTAATGAATACGGACTAAGCATGAATACTACAACTTATAACGTAATGACCATGTGTAAAATGAACAATATGCCCCCCCCTAAATACATTGATGAATTTTGGCAACATCATGGTGAATGGGAGTGCAAGATATATAAACTGGTAGATGGTGATTATCAATTAGTAAATTCATTTTTCGAATATGAAAACGCATCAAGTGAAGCTAAAGAAATAATGAATCAATTACCAAAAATGAAAGAGCGAATTATCGCATTTTTAAACTTAAGGAAATAAAGTCATGGTTAAAGCAATTGAATTAGCAACAGGATTTGAGATTCAGGTCGTTGAGCGCCCCGTGTATATTATTAATGGCGCCAAACGTGCATATCTCAGTGAGCGTGCAGCTCTCAATAAATTATCTAGCATCCTAACAGAACGTGAGTTCCGTGAAAAAGGTATTGAAACAAACTATGAAGATGAACATATTACCCTTGAAAACGGTACTATCGCTCACAAACGAGGTGAGCCAACTGAGCATTTCATGGAGCGTAAAGAAGCTAAATATGCTGAGCTAAGCGAAAAGCTGAAAAAAGAACGCGAAATTAAACGCCTTGAAATGGAATACAAAAAAGCAAAAGATAAATGCAAAGATGCAGATATCGTAGCTAATGAAGTATATAAAAAATTAATGGCTGCTCAAAACTTATAATTAAATAACCAAATTAAATTTAAATCAGCGTCAACGCTGAGGGAATCCCTTTATCTAAACTTAGGAGTAATTAAATGGAATATAAACTATTAATAGGCAAAAGGAGAATGACTTACATCAACTGTCTATTAGATTACTTTAAACATGAAGGTAAAAAGCCCCAATTTAAAGCAGTCGTTAACAATGAAGAAGTCATAATCACATTAACTAACGAAAACCTTAATAATTTCTTTCGTGATGTATATGAGGAGTTGGATTGCAAGCAGCGCTGTAAGTATTCAGACAAGGATATATACGATACTTACGCATTACTTTATACGAAATACGGAAACATAACCGAACTAGGAAAATTATTAATCAATGTAATTACAAAATATATGCCTGCTTATTTAAATGGGGAGCCGTATGTATATGACGAGATTTGACCAATTAATGAATGAAGGGAAAGAGCTAGAAGCAAAGAAATTATATCGCCGTGCTGCAGATAAATACAACCAAGCCTTTTCTATTTCAATCCCCGGCAGTTCTGATGGTTTGAGTTATCAAGAAAAGGAAAGCAAGACGGCAGCAGATAGATGTTTATCTAAGGCAAAAGTTAAAGTGACGGAGAGTTATTTATGAGTAAAAGAAAACGCAGCAGAACTCAACAGGGAATTGCAGGCATGACCATTGCCCAAGGGCTTAGTTTAGAAAGAAATGAAGTTAAAGATTATACCAATGTCTGCAAACACCTATCCCAATTTGAAAGAAACGGTGATGACATTCGAATGCCAATGAATAGACAACAGCGCCGATTAGCCAAAAAGCTAAAAATTGATATTAAGGAAGTTTAATTATGAGCGAATTAATCACAATTGATGCAAATAGACTGCCCGTCATTGAGTGGAAAGGTGTTCGAGTTGTTACCACGGAAACATTAGCGGCGGGTTATGGTTCTGATGTTAAAAGCATTCAAATGAATTTAGCTAATCACAAAACAAGATTTGTTGAGGGTGATCATTATTTCAAGCTTGAGGGTGACAATTTACAGCAATTTAAAAGGCTACCCAACAGTATTGGGTTGGTTAGTAAATATACAAGCCAGCAAATTCTGTGGACCGAAAAAGGCGCAGCCCGTATGTCAAAAATTGTTGATACCGATGAGGCATGGTCTTTCTTTGAAAAAATGGAAGATGCTTATTTTCGCCCAATTCAAGTTGTCCAAGCCGACCCTACAGCAATGGGGCTGCCTAATTTCTTAGACCCTGTTTCATCAGCCTTAGCATGGGCGGAAGCTAAAAAAGAAAGCGACCTGCTCACTATCAAGCTGAAAGAAGCAAAGCGTACTAAATCACAAATAAGCCGCAGCCGTGAGGCCTCTGCACTCGGTAAATTAAGCGCTGTCACTCGCCAAAATCGCCAATTGTCTGAGCGCCTAGGTGAGAGTGTAAAGCACGCAACTATTACCGCAGTACAGAATGTAACAGGCATCAAGCACAACCCTTATCCAATGCGTAAGTGGTGTAAAGAGCGAGCACTTGAGGTTGAAACCGTGCCCGACTCTCGGTTCGGTAGTGTTAAATCATGGCCAGCAGAGGCTTGGTTAGAAGTGCACGGCGTCGATCTAAAAAAATTATTCGGTTCAAAGTAAGGGGATAAAAATGGAAATGACAAGCTATCAAGTGACTTATTTAGGTGATTACCCTTGCGGACACCGTCACACATTATCGATGGAAATTGAAGCGTTAGGCGTTGCTGACGCCATCGAAAAATCAAAAGAAATTCTTAGTGACAGTGATATCAAATCAACTAACCACACCCTTTATTCAGTAGTTCCAGTTGGTTTTGGTATGAGTTCTTTAGCAGAAATTAACTTATGCCCACCAAGAGACCAAATTAAGCTACTTCCCTGCCCATTCTGCGGCAATGACGAGGTTGAACTGAATTATTCCAATTGGGATGGTGAGGATATGTTTGTGATCCATTGCGATTGCTGCGGTGCCAAACAACCCGAGGATTATCTAGATACTGCCGTTCGCATCTGGAATCAACGTGAAGTATTGCCAACAACGGAGGTTAAATAATGGCTTATTTTACTGACACAGGTAATGGTGTTATTGCCGACGATGGCACTTTGATTACCTATTCTGATGCAGTTAATGCGCTTGAATGTGGTCAATACGATGAAGAACTCCTGAAAGGCTTGCATTTGGCGGCCGCCGTGATGGGCAAATTAGCCGATGAACCAGACACACTGACACCAGAACAAAGAGTTTCAGTTTGGCGCTGGGTAGTAGTGGCTTGCTTTATCCGAGAACAACAGGAAAAAAATGGCACGATTAAAGTGCCAAATGGTAACGGCGGTTTTGATTTGGCAACCATCTATAGCAACGGTAAATCGTCACTAAGTATTTACCCTGCTCCTCTACGCCTTGCACTAAGTGAAAATCTAGAACGGATCATGGTTGAAACGTTCGGGAAAGCACTATGGGCTGATTTTACTGTTCGAATGTATGTCGGTTTTCTTGATATCTCACTTGAATGTGGACCTCGCCTATCAGCCAAAGGACGTGAAGGTCTTTGCATTCTTCACGATGATTATATCCGTGCACTGCAATCAGAGGGGATTTTCCCTGCAATGCCAACGATGCACTAAGGATGGTGAAAAATGAAAATTGAATATATCACCAGCAAAACAGGCAACACAGCCAAAGTAGTGATTCTGTCTTTCATTACCGAGCGCCGAAAACTGAATCGCATTGTCGACACAGTAAAACTATGGACGCCAGTTCAAGAATCATCAACAGGCTTCTTTTTTCGAGTGACGACGATTTACGGCAAAGCAAGCCACGTTTTAAGGGCATACAAAATCATTTGTTCGGAGGAAAGCAAGTGATTGAACAAGATAACAATGACTATGAAATGGTTGATTACGACGATGTGATAGTTCGGGTTACTCACTATGTGGATGATGGTAGGGATCACACAGCTCGAATTATTCACTGGTTCAGACAACGCTGTTATATCAGGATGGGTGTATGCCCTCCTCTACCACCAGCACCACAAATCGTTGCACCTAAATTAATCCCGATCACCAAAAAGAAAAAACGCGCAAGGAAGGTGAAAGATGAGCAATAACCCTTTAATTATCGATGCTCTTGAAGAAGTGGGCCCATGTGATATCGATACGCTTGCTTTGCATATGGATCAAAGCGCCCAAGTTGTTAATGCAATGATTACCAATCAAATGAGAAAAGGTACGGTAAAACTGGTTAATGGTATGTATCAACTTACTAACCAGCCAGAGCCAAAAATAAACAAGAGCTCTATTGCTTCAAAGTTTTCATGTCAGGCTAGCGATGAGCGCCCTAAGATTGAAATCTTAAGAGAGGTTTTACAGCAAAGCACGCATGCTATGACGGCTGCTGAATTAGCCAAAGCAACTGGAGATTCGGCAAATAACATTGGTGGGCGTTTAAAAACTGATATCAAAAATGGAAATGTGATTAGCTTAGTTAAAAACGGCTTAAAAGTTTATCAGTGGGTTGACGCTAAAGAGGAGAAATCACCTCTTTTAGAAAATACCTCCTACAACCAATTGATACCACTTAATTCTGTCACAAAGCCAGAATTTAAAAGTGAGAAAAATCACCTTATACCAGAGCAGCACACCTCCGTTTCAAACGGAACCCTGAACGTACCAAACAGCAAGCAATTACGTGCCGAACTGGTGAAAATTGATGATGAGCTGATTCAGATAAACAGCCGCATGAGCGAATTAACAAAAGTGCGTCAATACAAAAGTGAAATGTATGAGTTAGTCGTGAGGCTTGAGGGGTTAATGGAGGTGGGTAATGATGGGTAAATTTAGGCTTTTCTTCATCTACTTAATCGCTTTTGTATGCACTGTCGTCATCGGCATGGAAACTGGTATGCCTAAGCCAGCGGTTTATGCGCTGGGTCTTTGGACTGGCTTCATAGCAAGCCTTCTAATTGAAGAGGCCTGATATGAGTGAAATTAAAGATACCCGAAACTGGAAGTGTTTCTTTGGTATGCATCAGTGGGTAGCTATTAGCAAAAATCCTTTTAAGGAAAACTATGGTGGTGGTGACTTCAGTGAAGGAACGCTCTATCACCTTCAATGCGTTCATTGCGGAAAAATTCAAGGTAAGAAGGTGATGCTATGACAACGCTTGATTTTAACCTCGTCAGTATCATTAAAAATGCAGGTGGGGATCCGAGTGATGTAACTGAGGCTGTTTGGAATGCCGGCTATCAACGAATGAATTTCACTACAGAACAGATTATTGAGATGACGACTAGCCAGATAGCTGAATGCCTTTATTATGACGTCCCGCAAAATGTATGGCCAAAAACAGTTGAAAGTCTCAGTAAGGGAAATTTAAACGCCATTATCGATGATGCAATGTGGGAAGGAACTCCAGCAGAAGTTGCTGCAGAAATATTAATGAACGGGTATAGAAAAGGAGGTGCGGAGTGATTTGTGATAATGCCTATATGACAACAAAAGATGTATGCAATCATCTTCGTATTTCATCTAGAACATTAAACCGCCTAAGAAATAGAGCCGCACTACCATTCCCAGCCCCTGACTGTAGCTCCAAGGGCTCAAAAAACCGATGGTTCAAATATAAAGTATTGGAGTGGCAAGTACAAGATGCTGAACTGAACCGATCTAGTCGCTAAATAAAGCCGCCCTTCATTGGGCGGTTTTCGTTATGGCCATTAATTTATCCCACCATAATTGATAGGCTTCTCGCATTTCATCAATGTAGTTATATTTATCATATACCCCCCACACTCCTGGTAATTTATGACCTAACATAATTTCAGCCACATGCGGCTGTGTCAGTTCCGAAAAATTAGTCCGTGCAGTCCGACGAAGGTCATGTATAGAAAAATGAGGTAAGTCTCTTTTTTTGTGCTTCTTGATAAATATTATCAAGTTAACAGGAAGTTTTAAATGTGCTGATGGTAGTTGAGGTGCTTTGCTATTGGAAAATAAATAATCACCAGCAGCGAGATCCACCAGCTTTTTAATTATAGGAATAACATCATCAATTAATGGGCGCACTAATGGTTTTTTTGTTTTTCCGCCAGTCTTGTGATTTTCAGGAGGAACAGTCCATAACTTTTCCACTAAATCAAAATCAGAAATTTTAGCCAATCTTAGCTCTGAAACCCTGCACCCAAAGAATAGACAGAGTTTTAGTAGCATCTCGTTGACAAAAGAAACTCTCGATTCTTCGCACGCCCACCAAAAAAGCGCGATTTCTTCTGAAGATAAGGTTCTATCACCAACGCCTTTTTGAATACCAAAATCCTTACCCGTCAAATCAGTTAATGGATTTGATAATGCCACTCTCCTTTTTACTGCCCATGAATAACATTGCCTAGCATTACTAATTACACGTTTTGTTATCTCTGAGTATTTTTTGGATAACTGATCTAATAAATCCAGCCACATGTGAACAGTTAAATCATTTATTGGATATCTACCTACTTGAGGAAATACATGTAATTCAAACGTTCTCATAATTTGATGGGCGCTAACTCTTTGCTTGCACATTACATCAAACCAATCTCGAAATACTTCCTCGAAGGAGCCTATATTATTTTTTTCGCTCGCAATAATAACTTTCTGGTATTTTGGATTTTGACCTTTACTTAAAACTGAGGACCATTTCAATAATTCATCGCGAGCTTCTTTTAAGGACATTTGGGGATATTTACCAATTGTCATTTTATCTTGCTTGCCATTAAATCGATAACGATAAAAAAAAGTAACTGCCCCCTGCAGGGATACCCTAACCCACAAACCATCACGATCAGCTTTCTCCTCAACCTTATCTCTCTTTTTCCCAAGATTAGATTTTAAGTATGCATTCGTTATCGCCATGATGATCCTGCTCCATTATTATTCATCCGCGCCCCCATTACTGTGTCCATATTCGTGTCCATCACTTTATTTTTCAGCATGTTAGGAATGCGTGATTTCAGTATTTTTTCTATTTTCTTTCGAGATTACGCTTAAAATATGAACTTGTTATAGTAATAATTTTCACTCCATTATTGCTTTATCATATCTCACCCATAGGTATGTGCATTTTTCATACGAAAGTTTATTTTTCAATAAGATAAATAGGGCTATACTTTTATAGTAATTTATAATAGCTCAAATGGATATATGGACACAATGATGGACACAAAAATAGTGGCTTGAGGTGACTTTGGTTGTCTTAGCTTGTCAATATTGATTTTGTTTTTTCGTTATAATTCAATTTATTACAACGTTAATTTGTCTTAGGTTGTCATGGCTTGACGGGGGTCGAATTGTCGATGTGAGCAATGATAGAAAAGTTTCTTATGTTATTGATTTTCAAGGTAATATCTTCTTTTAAATTGCCTACAAAATCAGCTCTGTATAAAAATATATCACAGAACTAAAATGCTATGATTATCACAAGATTGCTAATTAGCTGCATTTTACATAGAAGATCCCTGTAACACAAAGGTTCAATGTAAAACAACTGTAAACTATGCGGGTTTTAGCCTAATAATGGCAATGAATGGTACTTTAATGAAACAAAACCACCTGCAAATAACAGGTGGTTTAACTGATTAATCAACTTGAACTAAGCGTTCTTCTGGAGGCAAGCCTATTTGTAGGATAACAGGTTGAAACGCTGTCTCATCCCGCCAATAAGAGGCGATTTTTCGGGCCAAAAAGAATCCTAAAAACCCACCTATGACACCAGAAATCGCGACCCAAATTTGTTCCAAGCCTGCTAACTGTACTAACGCTGCAACGAAAAATAGGCCAATTAAGGGTGTCAAATACACTAACATCGCAGATCGAAGTAAACTCCCTTCAGGAATACCGACTTCAACTTTCTGCCCCACAACTAAAGGTTGTTGTATTTCAACCTCTAATTGATGTTCAGTATTTGGTCCTATCTTACTCAATGCATACGAACCACAAGCCCCACGTGCACTACAGCTACCACACCCGGAAGAAGCCCCATAACGCAATAATGCCCTTCCTTGGTGCCAACGAATAACTGTTGCCCACTCTTTTACCATCATTTACTCCTAAAAACGAATGCTCGCAGCGACTTGCTGTGCCGTTAACAACGGCAATTCGCCTATTATGGTAATCACATTTTGTTTCTGAGTCATTGTATAAATTGTGCGGCGACCATTTTGAATAGGTTGCTCTAAAGGTTGCCCTTGTTCGGCCTTAGTGACATTCACAGAAAAGGTGAACAAGCCATCACTAAATAATGCGCTTTCAACCTCATCATTCTGTGCGAGACTACGCTTTGAACGTGAAATTTCTTCAAATCCTGGGGGTAAAAAACCCACGCGCCATTTAAATGACGGGCTCGTATTTTGAGGAGAGACTAATAATGGTGGTAAATTAATTTTACTTAAATTCACCAAAGAGTCATTTACCGCTTTACTATCTAACACGGTCGAGATCACGCGAAATTGTTCTAACGTTTGATTATTGTTATTAAGAAGATCAACTCGTAGGGGTAACTTGTTCTCTTCATCAATTAACAACACATAATTAAAGCGTGAGTTATCTTTAGAGATAATACGAATAACTAACGACGGCTTATCACCAATATGTGTGCGTCCTGCATCGATAAAATTATAGTATGGCTTAATTTTGTCGTAATCAGCGAACAGCACTGAAGGCAAGTTATCGACAATGTGTTTGCCATTCAAACTAAAGGCATCGAAACCGGGTTCGAAATAACTAATTCGCTCGCCCTTTTGAACAATCTCACGCCGCGTCGAATCCATTTGGATCATCTGAGATATCGGCACATTATTGATGAGTCCATGGCGGTAGCGAACAGGAACGATACTTCTCGGGCTAAAAGACATGAATGACATTTCGTAGGAAAGATTCTGGGCAGCACTTCCCATCTCTTTAAAGAGAACTTCGGCATCTTGTTGAGATGCCGAAGCTTGATTAGCAATAATCAGGCTGCCCGCCAGGCAGATGACGGATAACCACTTATTCATTAGTGCTGTTTAACTCCAGCCGATACCGCTGCTTTATCATCATTTTCATGATATTGCTGATTTAGCATGGAGCGTCTTTCAATTTCATATTGCTGAAGCATTGCATTAACACGCTGATTTTGTTGCTCAACTTGTTGCATTTGTTGCTCGTTACCAAAAAGTTGGCCATCAGAGAAATTTAGGCTTACAGGTGCGCCAGCCCCAACAGGAATAGTGTTAAACACGGGTTCATCAATCATCGACTCATCGGGGTTACTTTGGTTATATTGTTGCACACCAACGATGACGGCAAGAGACACACATGCTGCAACACCAATTTGGGTGATTTGGCTAGCCCATGGGCGAACCTTCTGCCAAAACGGCATACTTCCCCATGTTGCCGGCTCAGGCTGTGACTCAACAACTCCCTGAGGATTAAATTGCACAACTTCATTCTCTAATGCTGCGGCGACCTTACCTGCTATGTCAAAATTCATGACATCAGGGGTGTCGTTACGCAGAGTATCACGAATAAGATGATAGCTCTCCCAACGTTTTTGTAACGTTGAATCACATGAGATAGCGTTAATCAGTTCTACATCTAGAACTTCGCCATCCATCATTGCGGAAAGTTTCTCTCTTTGCATGCCCGAATACCTTCAGTTAATTGCATCACAATTACAGTTTAATACCCTGATTTCGCTATATTGCACGGTGTTGTATTCCAAAAATAACACGAATACAAACAACTTCTAGTGCTGCTGAATCAACGGTTGTACTTTATTATCGATAGCTTCCCTTGCTCTAAAGATACGGGAGCGCACAGTGCCTACAGGGCAATCCATAATCTCCGCGATTTCTTCATAGCTTAAACCATCAAGTTCCCTGAGTGTTATTGCCATTTTTAAATCTTCAGGTAACGACTCAATCGTTCGAAAAACTACCTTCTTCAATTCTTCAGACAACATTAAGTTCTCTGGGTTCGAAATTTCTTTCAGTGCGCCTGCAGTTTCGTAATTTTCTGCATCGCTCGCTTCCAGATCCGACGCGGGAGGGCGTCGATCTTGAGCGACTAAATAATTTTTGGCCGTGTTAACCGCAATCCGGTATAGCCAAGTATAAAAAGCACTGTCACCACGAAACGAGCCAATCGCACGATAAGCTTTAATGAATGACTCCTGAGCAACGTCAGGCACATCCGCTTGTGGCACATAACGGGAAACCAAACTTGCGACTTTATGCTGGTATTTCACCACCAGTAAATTGAACGCTTTTTGATCGCCCTTTTGAACTTTTTCGACCAACATCTGGTCTGTCAGTTGCTCGCTCATTCCTGGGAAAATCTCCCGCAATCAGGCTGTAAATTTGTTAACTCGATCATGTCTCCCTTCCTAAAGCAAGCGTTACTTTGAGTAGTAAAAACAAGTGAAGTTCAATTTAATACATAAAAATAGTAAAAAACTTACAAAAAAAAGATGTTTTTACTGATAAAGGATCCACACGATCCTCAATAATTCACTTTAAGTTCAGATAGATAACCAAGCGTGTTGCGTGTTATCCCCTCTGATACAAAACGGTAAAACAGTACTCAATAGTGAGTCAATAAAATCAGCGTAAGCCCAACTTCAAAAATAGCATTACCAAGTCTGATAGGCTAACATGAAACTTCCAATAGATACTATACTCTAAATACTTCGAGGTGCAGCTAGGCAACAACCAATGAACCGCTAGACGCGTCTATCAGTCAGTGACTCGTACCAGTCATCCTAGCCAACAATACTGCAACTTGAAAGATGGCGAGCATATACAACATGCAAAACACTTATGAACGATTACCCACAGCATTACACTGATATACTTATTATTGGTAGCGGTGTCGCAGGGCTTTCCGCTGCATTACGGTTCGCACCATTTCATCAAGTGACCATCCTAAGCAAAAGCACGCTCAGTGAAGGTGCATCTTACTATGCACAAGGCGGAATTGCTGCTGTTTTTGATAATACAGACAGCGTAGAGTCTCACGTCGAAGATACCTTAATTGCCGGCGCAGGTATTTGTGATCCACAAGCGGTCGAATTTATTGCTTCCAATGCCAAAAACTGTGTTCAATGGTTGATTGATCAAGGCGTATTGTTTGATACTGAAGTGACTGAAACGGGTGAAACACAGTATCATCTTACCCGTGAAGGTGGGCACAGCCATCGCCGAATACTCCATCATGCCGATGCCACAGGCAAAGAAGTTGAGACGACTCTCGTCAATCTGGCCTTTTCCCACCCCAATATTCATGTCAAAGAGCGTTATAACGCTGTCGATCTTATTCGATCTGATAAAATCGACACATCTGGCCAACCGCGTATTGTCGGGGCTTATGTCTGGAATCGACAAAAAGAACACGTCGAAACGATCCGTGCCAAAATCGTCATTCTAGCCACTGGCGGTGCAGCGAAAGTTTATCAATATACCACAAACCCTGATATTTCATCGGGAGATGGTATTGCAATGGCATGGCGCATCGGCTGCCGTGTGGCAAATTTGGAATTTAATCAATTCCATCCAACATGCTTGTTCCATCCACAGGCCAGAAATTTTTTATTAACGGAAGCATTGCGTGGAGAAGGCGCTTATTTGAAACGCCCTGATGGAAGTCGATTCATGCCAGACTATGATCCTCGTAGTGAACTGGCACCAAGGGATATTGTTGCAAGAGCCATTGATCATGAAATGAAACGACTCGGTGCGGACTGCATGTACCTTGATATTAGCCACAAACCCGCGGACTTTATTCAGAGCCACTTCCCAACTATCTATGAAAAACTAATGACCTTAGGGCTTGATCTGACTAAAGACCCAATCCCTATTGTACCAGCAGCGCATTACACCTGTGGCGGCGTCATGGTTGACCAAAATGGCATGACAGATATCCCCAACCTCTACGCCATTGGAGAAGTCAGTTATACAGGGCTGCACGGGGCTAATCGCATGGCATCCAATTCACTTTTAGAGTGCTTGGTTTATGGCTGGTCAGCATCGGAGCATATTAATCAAACGATCTCACAGGTCGATGATATCCCGATACTCCCTGAGTGGGATGAAAGCCGTGTGCATAATTCAGATGAACAAGTCGTCATTCAACATAATTGGCATGAATTACGTTTGTTTATGTGGGATTACATGGGGATCGTTCGAACAACTAAACGCTTAGAACGCGCCTTACGACGCATCCATCTATTACAGCAAGAAATCCATGACTATTATGCTAATTTCCGTATTTCAAATAACTTACTAGAGCTTAGAAACCTAGTTCAAGTCGCTGAATTGATGGTTCGCTGTGCGCTGGAACGTAAAGAGAGCCGCGGCTTACACTATACGTTAGATTATCCCGCGTTATTGCCACTCTCAGGTCCGACTATCCTCAAACCTTAATCTCATGAATTAATAGCTAGTCCGTTGGATTAGCTATTAATATTTCAAATAAAAATCACGTATGAGCCGCTGAAAATCTTCGGTATAAATCGTATTATCGGCCTCTTTTAATACTAACGTTGTGATTTGCGCTACCACAGGCTCTCGTTTTAACCCCAATAGCATGCGGTGAAATGGCATCGTGGCTTTGTCACGAATATTCACTCGATAAGCGGTAAACCAGTTATCGCTATGCGCCATTGCTTCAACCTTTTCGCCAACATCATAAGGTAGTACAAGACAAAATAAGCCATCCGGTGCCAAACAGTGCCGTGCACTATCTAATAATGTTTGATGAGTTAACGTGGCAGTATAGCGAGCCTGTTCGCGCTGCTCGCTACTGCATGACACAGATGGCTCAAAATAAGGCGGATTACTGACGATCAAATCATAGTCATGTTGTCTTTGAGTACAAAACTCAACAATATCTTGCGCAAAGACTTGTAACCTTTCACGCCATTGAGATTCGATAAAGTTTTCTTGTGCTTGCTGTGCCGCCGCACTATCCAATTCAACCGCATCAATAATGACTTGTTGATTTCGTTGAGCAAGCATCAAAGCAATTAAGCCACTGCCACTACCAATATCTAAGGCTGTTTTTGCCTGTTGCACGGGCGCCCATGCCCCCAGTAATACCCCATCCGTTCCAACTTTCATTGCACAGCGATCATGTCCCACAAAAAACTGCTTAAAGGTAAAACCGCCTTTGCGATAACTTTTTTTCACGTTATTCAACCACTCTAATTATTTTTTAATCATTCAAATTTTCATTATACGACAATTTTAAAATGCAATATTTACACTTTTCTCACAAAATAATTCTCACAATATGAGAATATTATTTGAGCCTAAAAATTTTTACTGCTAACTTCGAAAAAAAGGGGGATACCATGAACAGTATTAACCGAACATTAAATATTCTATCTTATATCACTGCTAGTGCGGTTCCCGTCACTCCACAAGTGATATCCAAGGCATTGAATATTCCTGTTTCGACTGTTTATCGACTACTCGCCATTCTCATAAACTGGGAATTTGTGACTTATGCTAAACAATATGGTACCTATACTGTTGGTGCGCAGAGTATCAAAACTCAAGAAAAATACTATCACCACAGCCTGTTAATGAATTCATCAAAAATAGAACTGCTATCACTGAGTAAAAAGACACAAGAAACCGTCGCAATTATTACATCAAATCTGTGCGAGACCATCTGTGTTGACATGATAGAGAGTTCACAAGCACTACGCTGTTCCTTTGTCATCGGGCGAGGCAATACCCTCATCAAAGGGGCGAGTGCAAAAACATTGCTCGCGTTTCGCGACGAAGAATATCAATCATTAGTGTTTGAAACCCATACAGAACAATTGCAATCACCCGGCAGTATACAGCAGTTAAAACATTCACTCATGCAAATACGCCAGCAAGGCTATGGCATCTCATGTGGCGAAATAGATGAAGGCGTTTTAGGTGTATCCGCACCTATTTTTAAAGGCAATGATGTTATTGCAGTTGTTTCTGTAATGGCACCGGAATTTCGTTCAACTCATCGAATTGACGAATTTATCTCTGAGACCTGCAAAGCAGCTCATAACATGACCAAACTCATTAATCTGGAGTAATTATGGCAGCACCTTTTATTTGGCAAGGCCGTACTGATGGTGATACCGAAGAACACCTACGGATCCATCAAGTCATGAATAAAAATACCCCTGCACAATTTGCTTTAATTGGCTTTGCTTCCGATGAAGGCGTTAAACGTAATAAAGGACGACTAGGCGCTAAAGCAGGACCTGATGCTATCCGCCAGCAACTTGCAGGTCTACCACTGCATCAACCTTTAGCGATTCGAGATGCAGGAACGATCTATTGTGACGATGGCCAATTAGAATCAGCACAACGCCGTCTTTCGGATGAGCTCATCACGATTTTATCATCGAAACAAACCCCTATTGTTTTAGGGGGAGGACATGAAGTGGCATTTGCCAGTTTTCAAGGACTGTTTGATTTCGTTAAACAGACTCAACCAACGAAAACCATTGGCATCATTAATTTTGATGCCCACTTTGATTTACGTTCAGCGCCAATAGCAACATCTGGCACGCCATTTTTACAAGCGGCACAATTATGCGAACAGCATAATCGCCCTTTTCATTATCTCTGTCTTGGTATTGCCGATCATGGCAACACTAAAGTGTTATTCGATACGGCGGATAAATTAGGTTGCCAATATATTCGTGATAAGGCACTGACCGCTTCTCAATTACCTAAAGCCATAGAACAAGTTCAACAATTTATTAATCACGTCGATTATTTATATGTCACCGTTGATCTTGATGTTTTTTCTGCGGCAATCGCTCCAGGCGTTAGCGCCCCCGCGGCGAGAGGAATTAATACAGAAACATTCGATCAATTATTTTCAGTCATTAAAACGAGCAAAAAAATTGCGGTATTTGACATTGCTGAATGTAATCCAGAATTTGATATTGATAACCACACGTCAAAATTAGCAGCTTATTTGATTTACCAATTTTTATTCTAATTAAACAAACACAACAACGCGACTGATAAATATACCGTTCAATACATTTGTAACCCAATAACCATAACAGTAATTGAAACAATACTGACAAAAAAATATCGCAACAGTTTTAACATTAAAGTTTATTTTATGACGTTAACCACAAAATAAAAATTTAAAACTTGAGAATTAAACTGTTGCGAAAGGGTAGCCGAATACTTCTTTAGAGACATTCACACTGTGGCTAGAGCGTAGGCGTGTCGCCAAAAACGGCAAATGGCGAGAACGGTTATAGATTACACAGGGAAACATCCATATGACATTACAACTCGATACATTATCTACACTCCTCCTTACGGTACTGTGCCTCCTAATGGGCATTCACTTAAAAAAGCGTATTGAATGGTTACAACGCTTTTGTATTCCATCACCTGTTATCGGTGGCTTTTTAGTGAGTCTCATTATTTGGGGACTGAAATCCTTTAATTTGGCTGAAATCCATTTTGATACCAGCCTACAGACTTTTTTAATGGTTGCTTTCTTCACAACAATCGGGATTGATGGCATCTTCCGTATTCTAAAAAGTGGCGGGCGTCTACTGTTTATCTACTTATTTATTTGTTGGTTTACCGTATTATTCCAAGACACCTTTGGTGCCGGACTCGCACATTTATTAGATATCAACCCCGTCATTGGCGTGATGGCAGGAGGCGTCTCTTTAACTGGTGGTCATGGTGGTGCAGCCGCATTTGGTCAAATGGCCGAAGGCTTAGGTGTACAATCAGCAACAGTTGCCGCCATTGCAGCAGCGACTTTTGGTTTAATTACTGGCAGCTTATTAGGTGGACCAATCGCCTCTTTCTTAATCAAAAAGCATCGTGTGACTATTCAAGCCGATGAGACCGTCACCAGTCCAAAAGTCACCGAAACCATTTCAAGTAAAATTGAGTCTATTGATGCCCATGCCTTTTTAAAAATGTTGGCATTAGTATTAGGTATCATGGTCATTGGGCAATTTGCGTCAGCACAATTTACCAAAGCGACGGGCTTCTCTTTACCCAGTTATGTGGGAGCAATGATCATTGCGATTGTCATTCGTAATATCAACGACCAAGTTCATCTATTTAAAATTAACCAAAAATCTGTCGATTTAATTTCTGAAGTTTCTCTCGGCCTATTTTTAACCATGGCAATGATGTCCCTTAAGATTTGGGAACTGAAAGATGTTGCCTTACCCCTCTTTATCATTCTTTTTGCTCAGGTCGTGGTATTAATTCTGTTAGTGGTATTCGTTATCTTTAGACTCCTCGGCAAAAACTACGACGCTGCCGTTATGTGTGCAGGATTAATGGGGCACGGATTAGGAGCGACCCCGAATGCAATGGCAAACATGTCTTCCGTGTGTGAACGCTATAAGCAAGTTTCCATGAAAGCCTTCATGATTGTTCCATTAAGTGGAGCTGTACTCATTGATTTAGTGGGTATTCCTTACCACACTTGGTTAATTAACATCCTCAGTTAATCTTCTTGGGCATGCGTGCTTTTCACCTCGGAAAAGCACGCTTTCTGGCAATAAGACTGCCCGTTAAACGCTAAAACAGGTACACTTTGCTAAAAGATCTATATTTTATAATGAACAATTTGGCTAACCTGTTTATAATCAGCGCCCCAAATAGAGGTATATCATGACTGCAACCACATTTTCTGAACTTGAATTAGATGAAAGCCTGATCAACGCGCTGGCAGATAAAGGCTATGAACGCCCTACTGCAATTCAGGCAGCCGCTATCCCTGCGGCGATGGATGGCCGTGACGTTTTAGGTTCAGCCCCAACTGGTACAGGGAAAACCGCGGCATTCTTGCTACCAGCCATCCAACATTTACTTGATTTTCCAAGAAAAAAATCAGGCCCTCCGCGAGTTCTTGTATTAACGCCAACTCGCGAACTCGCGATGCAGGTTGCAGATCAAGCAAAAGAATTATGTGCACATAATCATCTTGATGTCGCGACAATCACTGGTGGTGTCGCCTATATGAACCATGCTGAAGTCTTTAGCGAAAACCAAGATATTGTTGTTGCAACAACAGGTCGCTTACTTCAATACATTAAAGAAGAAAATTTTGACTGCCGTGCTGTTGAAATTCTCATTCTTGATGAAGCAGACCGTATGCTCGACATGGGCTTTGCTAATGATATTGAAACAATTGCGGGGGAAACACGCTGGCGTAAGCAAACGATGCTGTTTTCTGCGACTCTTGAAGGCGAGGCGATTCGTGACTTCTCCGAGCGTCTGTTGGAAGACCCCGTTGAGATCGACGCTGAATCTTCCCGCCGCGAACGGAAAAAAATACAGCAATTTTACTATCGTGCAGATAATTTAGAACACAAAACCGCCTTGTTATGCCATCTCATTGCACAGAGCGATGTGACGAAATCAATTGTGTTTGTTCGCAAACGTGAACGTGTGCGCGAAGTTGTTCAGTGGTTACGTGATGCGGGTATTGAGCCTTGCTATCTTGAAGGAGAAATGGTTCAAGCAAAACGTAATGAAGCGGTTCGCCGTTTAGTTTCAGGCCAAGTCAAAGTTCTTGTGGCTACCGATGTGGCCTCTCGAGGTTTAGATATCGAAAATGTCAGCCATGTGTTTAACTTTGATATGCCACGGACTGCTGACGTTTATCTGCATCGTATTGGTCGTACCGGTCGTGCTGGCCGAAAAGGTACCGCGATTTCACTGATTGAATCACACGATTACCCTTTATTCGGTAAAGTGACACGTTATATTGAAGATCCTATAAAAATGCGTGTTGTCGATTCTTTACGTCCATCAACTAAAGCACCTTCTGCATCAATGATGAACAAACCAAAACCATCTAAGAAAGTGCTCGCTAAACGTAAAGAAAAGAAAAAAGAAGAAGAATCGAAGAAAAAAGCTAAAGTCCGTCATCGTGATAAAAAGAACATCGGTAAACGCCGTAAACCCGTGACAACAGCTTCAGAACCTAGTCATCAAAAATCTGAATAAATGACTTAACGGGCTTAGGCCCGTTTTTTGATTACGACATTTTGGCCATCAATCTTTCGCGTATTATACGTCCTTGTGAAGATAACCAGTCAGCCTTAACCATATGATTTTTTAATACATCGCGACAGTTATACCCTCGGTGATTCTTAACCCTCCAATCAGCACCTTTATTTAATAAATACTCTGCGACGGATAACGCATGACTACCTAGCGCATCATGTAATGGTCTATTCCCAAAGTCATCAACGACATTCACCGCAAATCCGCTTTGCAACAACACTTTCGATTGTTCCAACCTGCCTGATTGAGCAGCAAGGTGTAAATAGCTTCGATTGTCGGCCAAATGTGTTTTTTTGATTTCCTTGGCATAGAAAGAATTCAGCAAGATTTGCATAAACTCAGGATCTGTTGATCTGACGGTATAACTGACTAATTCATCAAACTGCGCCGTTTTATTGCTAATTGCGACTAATCTTGAAAATTCCGTTATATTCCCTTGCCTAATACTGTTTTCACAACAGTTTTGCCAGCATTCGGTATAATGATCATGGCTGGATGATACGTTACAACTAAACTCCTCTAATTGCTTATCAAAATCATCATTAACAACCTTTTGATAATTTGACCAAGGCGCAAAATGACACATCATTTTGAGTATTTTAGGCATCGTATGGGCAATAAAATTACGAGTCACTATGCGATGAGGTAACCAGTCACGCCATGATTTCCTGTCATCATAATAATCTAACAGTATTCGACTCCCTAATGCGGATGGAAAAGGCGATAGCGATTGTAGTAAATCTAACCAATCGTAACGAACAACATAAAAACGCGATAAACCATTTTCTGCCATTTTTTTCGCTTCTTGATAATCCATCCCAATCTGCCGTAACGTATTTTTGGCAATTCCTGCTGGCGTATATCCAATACAGGGGGTTTGGCTAGCTAAGGAAGCAAAAGTTGCAAGCCCTCCCCCTAAAGAATGACCGACACAGATCATATTTCCTTTTGACGCGTTAAATAACACATTAGTTAAATTAACCGCTTGAAAATATTGAGGTTCAAAGCAACCAATCCCTTGCCGTATATCCGCATAAAAATCAATGAGCTCATTTGAGCCAGCAAAGCTAATAATATATAAATCATTCATGCGACAAATATGCGCTTCAAAGCCTGTCGCCTTATCAGATAACAGTCTTGGATCAACGCCAATGTCACTCAGTTGCTGATGGTTAAGACGCTCAACACCATATCTATTTTCCCAATCCGAAAAATAAGCGCCATACGCAATTAACCCCATCAAATAATCATAATTTTGTGGATCACGACCAAAAAATTGCTGAAATGATAATTGTTCTGGCTCCTCCATTTGATGAGCACACTGTGGCAATGACCCCTTCTTCTTCAAATAAATGCTGATGATTTCTTGGATCATAGCAATTTGATTATCAGGTTCAATTTGCATATTTTGGTTAATTGAGGACATAAAGCCTCCCAAATAATGGTGATAGGAAACAACATTAAAAGGGAAAATCCAGAAGGGAAAAAGAATGTACTTTGTTAGATGGGCATAAAAAAGCCATTGAATTCAATGGCTTTATAAATTAGTTATAGGCTAATACTTTTATCTTGAACAATATCGTTATTACAGGCTTTCAGTGAAAGTACGAGTAATAACATCACGTTGTTGTTCTGGCGTTAATGAGTTGAAACGCACTGCATAACCCGAAACACGAATCGTTAATTGTGGGTATTTTTCAGGGTTTTTAACCGCATCTTCTAAAGTCTCACGGCTTAACACGTTGACGTTTAAATGCTGACCACCTTCAACACGGACGGTTGGTTTGACTTCTAAAGGCACTTCACGATACTCAAAAGCACCGAGTTCATCTTTAGCCACAATTTGCCCTTCACTGTAATCTGCTTTTGCACAGACACAACGTGCTTCATTTTTCTCTTCATCAAGTAACCAAAAAGAGTTTAGTAATGCAGCATTGTCAGTTTTAGTAATTTGAATACCTGTAATCATGTCGACCTCCACGCTCGAGCAGGATTGAGATCAATCCCATCATTTGACTGTCAGTTAAATATTTGGTCTAACCAATTTCTCTACACATTATATACCAGCAAGAACCTAGGGCTTCTTTGATATTTATCAATAATTTCCAGAGGGAATTAACGCTCATTAACTCAACACCATGTTTTAAATCAATTTTTATCATTTATTGAAATCAATTTTTTTTGCTGTTTTTAAACTATTTTTTAATGATTTAAGCGAAAACTCATCTTTATCTCTCGCAACTTAACCAGTAAGCTTATAGCTATAATTTGGTTGTTATAGGAATTTTCATGTCAAATACTCCAACTTGGCACGATGTTATTGGTTCAGAAAAAACACAAAGTTACTTTAAAGACACTCTCGCCTATGTGGCGAATGAACGTCAAAACGGAAAAATTATTTATCCGCCTCAACAAGATGTGTTTAATGCCTTTAGATATACCGAGCTCGCTGACGTTAAAGTCGTCATTTTAGGGCAAGACCCTTATCACGGCCCAGGGCAGGCTCATGGCCTATCTTTTTCAGTGCTACCCGGCATTAAGCCACCCCCTTCATTAGTCAATATGTATAAAGAGTTAGAAAAGGATATCCCAGGTTTTAAACGCCCTGATCACGGTTATTTACTCAGTTGGGCTAAACAGGGGGTGCTTTTACTCAATACCGTATTAACGGTTGAACAAGGTAATGCGCATTCCCACGCGCATTTAGGATGGGAAACATTTACAGATAAAGTGATTGCCGCAATTAATGAGCACAGAGAGGGGGTCATTTTCTTATTATGGGGCTCACATGCTCAGAAAAAAGGCAAGATCATTAATACCAAACGCCATCATGTATTAAAAGCACCGCACCCTTCTCCACTCTCTGCGCATCGTGGCTTTTTGGGATGTGGACACTTTTCACAAACGAATGCGCTGCTACAACAACAAGGCCTCACACCAATAGATTGGACTCCCGTCATTGAAGCGTGACGTTTTATCGCCATAAAAAAACCGGGTAACACATAAGTGACCCGGTTGAGGTTGTTGACAAAGCGGGATAAAGTGTGGTTTTCCCGCTTTGTGTTATCAGCCGAAAATCAATAAATTGATTTTCCTCGTTTATTTTCAAAACCTGTTCGACTTGCCGCCAAACATCATAGGTTTGTCAGCCGTCTGAACCGGGTAATACATAAGTGACCCGGTTTCATCATTCACGCGACCTTATTTAGAGACGATAACCATTGCCGGTCTTAACAAACGACCGTTTAATAGATAGCCCTTCTGCATCACGTCAATAACATGGTTTGGTTGATGATCAGGCGACTCAATCATCGTCATAGCCTGATGTATTTCAGGGTTAAATGCCACATTAGATTCACCAACCACTTCAATGCCGAATTTACCTACAGCATTTAAAAATGATTTCAGTGTCAAATCTAAGCCCTCTAACATCGCCTTCGACGTTTCACTTTCGTGATCCGCGGCATCAATTGCGCGCTCTAAATTATCGATAACAGGCAATAACTCGTTAGAAAACTTCTCAAGCGCAAATTTATGTGCTTTTTCGATATCTTGTTCTGTACGGCGACGAATATTCTCAATTTCAGCTTGCGCACGTAACATCGCTTCACGCTCAACTTTTTGTGAAGCTGCGAGTTGTTCTTCAAGCTCAGCAATACGCGCTGCTAACGCTTGCACCTCTGCCTGTGACTCAGCCTGCTGCGCTTCTTGCTCTTGCTCTGACTCCGATTTTTGGACTTCATTCAGCTCAGGGGCTTGCTCATCATGCATGTTTTGTTCTTTACTACTCATGAATATCTCCGCGTATTTAGCATTAATCCCATTTATTAGAGTATTATGGGGATATAAAACAGGGATTCAAGGGACGTCATGCAATGAGAGGCCAAAAAATTATGCGTCAGGATAAAAGCACGCACCAAACCATTTTTCGAACCATCGGTATCGTTGGTCACCCACGCCACCCCGAAGCTTTGGCTACCCATGAATTAATCTATAATTGGCTATTATCTAAAAATTATCACGCCATTATTGATAAGCAAGTTGCCAAAGATTTAAAACTCCAAAATGCAAATACGGGAAACTTAACAGAGATCGGTCAACAAGCAGACTTAGTGATTGTTGTTGGAGGCGATGGCAACATGCTGGGAGCCGCCCGAATTTTATCCCGTTACAATAACAAAGTGATTGGTATCAACCGCGGCAATCTTGGTTTCCTTACCGACCTTGACCCAGACAACGCTTTGCAACAACTTTCACGGGTTCTTGATGGTGAATACCGAGAAGAGCAGCGTTTTTTACTTGAAGCTCAAGTCATCAAACCAAACCAAAAAGCGCGTAAAAGTAGCGCGATTAATGAAGTGGTTCTCCACCCCGGCAAAGTTGCTCATATGATTGAGTTTGAAGTCTATATTGATGATCGTTTTGCCTTTTCACAACGCTCAGATGGCCTAATCATTGCCACACCAACGGGGTCGACAGCATATTCGCTCTCTGCCGGAGGGCCTATTCTGACACCTAATTTAGATGCGATTGTACTCGTTCCGATGTTTCCTCATACCCTGTCATCACGCCCACTGGTTATCAGCAGTGACAGCCGTATCCGACTTAAATTTTTACGTAGTAACATTGACTATGAAGTGAGTTGTGATAGCCAAATTATGTTACCCATCCAAGATGGTGAAGAGGTTGTTATACAGCGTAGTAACAAAAGCCTTAATCTCATTCACCCTAAAGATTACAATTATTTCAATACATTAAGTTCAAAATTGGGTTGGGCTAAAAAAACTTTCTAATTTTTTTCATCTGCCTCTTTACTGTATAAAAAAACAGGATACACTGTATACAAACACAGGTGTGTATTTTTACAGGAGAGCGCAGATGCTTACCCAACTTACCATTAATAATTTTGCTATCGTTCGTGATCTGGAAATTGATTTCCGTAGCGGTATGACCACAATTACAGGTGAAACTGGTGCAGGTAAATCTATCGCTATTGATGCACTTGGTCTGTGCTTAGGTAACCGGGGTGATGCGAATATGGTCCGCCCTGGCGCACAACGAGCTGACTTATGTGCGCGTTTTTCCTTAGTGGATGCCGATATGGCGGCTAAATGGCTTATCGCTCACGAACTGGATAATCATAATGAATGCCTCTTACGGCGTACGATCACGTTAGATGGCCGCTCTCGTGGTTTTATCAATGGTACTGCTGTCCCTCTTTCTCAATTACGTGAGCTGGGTGCCTTACTGATCCAAATTCATGGCCAGCACGCGCATCAACTCCTCTTAGATAATACACACCAAAAATCATTACTGGATGCTTATGCAAATCAGCAAGCACAACTTGCTAATATGAAACAGGCTTGGCAACAATGGCATCACTCCTGCCAACAACTCGCCATGTTTCAAAAACAGATGCAGGAGCGTGAATCACGCCAACAGCTTTTGGAGTATCATTTAAAAGAGTTAAATGAGTTTAACCCTGTCCAAGGGGAATTTGAAAGTATTGAACAAGAATATAAACAGCTAGCTAATTATGGGCAATTTTTAACACTCGGACAAAATGCAATGCAGATTATGTCCGAAAATGATGGCGTTAATATTTTAAGTTTACTAAATAGCGCAAAACATGAGTTAACTGAGTTAGCCACTCTGGATACTAAGTTTTCTAGCTTGTTGGATATGCTCGAGGAAGCCTCTATTCAAGTGAGTGAAGCAAGCGATGAACTAAGGCATTATTGTGATCAATATGAACTAGATCCTAATCGTTTGTATGAACTTGAACAACGTATCTCAAAGCAAATTCATCTTGCTCGTAAGCACCACATTATGCCTGAAGCGCTACCTGAGCTATACCAGCAATTATTAGATGAACAGCAAAAGACTGCGGAGCAAAATGATGACTGTGAAATGCTCAGTGAACAAGTACGCCGAGACCATCAACATGCGCTTGCCTGCGCTCAACAGCTACATCAGGTTCGTGTCGAGTATGCCCAAGAGCTCAGTCAGTTGATCACAAATAGTATGCATCAACTCTCCATGCCCCATGGTCGCTTCACCATCGATGTCACATTCACCCCCGACCATTTGCAAATCGATGGTGCAAGCAAAGTCGCGTTTAACGTCACAACAAACCCAGGGCAACCGCATCAATCACTCGCGAAAGTTGCGTCAGGGGGCGAGTTATCACGTATTGCCTTAGCAATCCAAGTGATCACCGCGAAAAAAATGGATACACCAGCCCTGATTTTTGATGAAGTTGATGTCGGAATTAGTGGCCCTACCGCCGCTATTGTTGGTCGACTACTCCGTGAATTAGGTGAATCCACTCAAGTCATGTGCGTGACACATTTACCTCAAGTTGCAGGGTGTGGACACCAACATTTTTATGTCAGCAAAGAAACAAATGGCGTAGAAACAGAAACTCGGATGCAATTGCTAGATAAAAAATCACGTTTACAAGAACTTGCACGTTTATTAGCGGGCAGCGAAGTGACCAAAAATACACTGGCGAATGCAAAAGAATTACTCGCAGCATAAATTTTGACAACTTTTTTGCTCTCCTATGGTCTTAGAGTCAATACGGAAGGTTTTAAATTGTATCAATGTCGATTATCATTGATGTTCTGACTCCAAAAGGAATGAGATATCCATGCGTTATAAACTGTTAACTGCTGCTGCACTATCACTCGCATTAATGTCCACGGGCTGTTCAATGATGGAACGTTTGGTCTATCATCCTGACATTAACCAAGGTAATTACCTGACAGCGAAAGATGTTGCTAAGATCCAAAAAGGAATGACTCAGCAACAGGTCGCTTATACTTTGGGCACACCAATGTTAACCGACCCGTTTGGTACTCAAACTTGGTACTATGTTTTCCGCCAAGAGCTTGGTCATGACCCTGTTAAGCAAGAAACGCTGACCTTAACTTTTGATCGCAACGGTATCCTTACTGAGATCAAAAATGAGAAAAATCTTGCAGAGCAAGAAGCGATGGAAGCCAAAGAAATTGAAAGTTCACCATCTGAACCAGCTTCTGCTGAGCCAGCACCTGCTACTAGCCCAGCAGAGCCCAGTATGCCGACTACTGAGCAACCAGCTCCCGCTAAAAAAATGCTAAGTCAGTAATTGACTAATAAATAATAGCTAGCTTACATCGGCTGGCTATTTTTTACTCAATTTGTAATAGCTACCTGCCATCAATAAATACAGGTAGTTATTACAATTTTAACCAGCCTCACCTCGATCAAATCATTTTGATAATATTCTCGAGTGAAGGTGATATTATCTCACTCTTCAATGACTCATTCTAAGGTTGTTCTAACGGTACAACCGTTCATCATATGCCCACCTTGAACATGGCTATTTTCATCTGAGATAGCTAGATGTAAATGTTCACTCATCGCATCTAAGGTGCCGAACAGAGAAACAACTTTATACTTACCGATGAATGGACAAGGTCTGACTGAACATTTAGCTCTAGCGCTTCACAGTCCTTCATATTACAGAGAATATAAATTGTTCTATAAAGCGCCTTAACTACTTTATCTTTCAATATCTTATAACGATATTTAGGTATCCAAACTTGATGATATGTGCAGTGCCAATACCATGTGATGAACTGTGTATAAAACCCGTGTGATTTCCTTTGTACTTGTGTGAATAAGAGGATGTTTTCTGACATGGGATTTCTTTTAGACTATAGCCTCACAGGCTCAATTATCACCTTAGCTGGTGGTTTACAGCGGACAATAAAAAACCGAGAGAACTCTCGGTTTAATAGAAGGAACAAAAAACAGTCACTATTTTTTGTTATCTTTCGATTTTTCAGCTCTTTTACGGCGTAACTCTTTAGGGTCAGCAATCAGTGGCCGATAAATTTCAACACGGTCCCCGTCTTTCAATGTATCGCTTAGCTTTACCGGGCGACTATAGATACCAACTTTATTTTTTTTCAGGTCAATATCTGCTCGTAGTGCAAGAATACCTGAAGCAATAATCGCATCTTCAACCGTTGCCCCTTCAGCGACATTGACCGACAGTAGATATTGCTTCTCAGGTAAAGCATAAGTGACTTCAACGTTTAACTCAGACACTATAAACATCCTTTGCTCTGAGCGTGAATGCCTGAACCATGTTATTCGCTAATTCTTTAAAGATTTTGCCAAAAGCAAGTTCAATCAGCTTATTCGTAAACTCAAAATCAAGGTGAAATTCAATCTTACACGCATCCGAGCTTAACGGTATAAAACGCCATCCCCCTGTTAGCTTTCGAAAAGGCCCTTCAACCAATTGCATGTGGATACCTTTATTATCCTCTAACACATTTTTGGTTATGAACGTTTTACTAATACCTGCTTTTGAAACCTCTACAGAGGCCGTCATCTCATCATCACTATGACTAATCACCCGACTACCAACACATCCAGGCAAAAAACTTGGATATGCAATAACATCATTAACAAGTTTATACATTTGTTCTGCGCTAAATGGCACTAACGCAGAGCGACTAATCTGTGGCATATCAATTCCTATCCCCAAAAACTGCACATATAATACCACTATTGATTGGTTAAACAAAAAACAAAACGCCTTAAGCACAATAATTGCACAATCGGCACATTTTTAAACGTAGAAAGATTTATTTAACTTCAGCTTACAGTATAATGAACAAACTATGACAAAGAAAAAAGCTTATAAACCTGGTTCGGCAACTATTGCCTTGAACAAACGTGCTCGCCACGAATATTCTATCGAAGAAGAGTTCGAGGCTGGCCTGTCCTTACAAGGTTGGGAAGTAAAATCACTACGTGCTGGCAAAGCTAACATTGGTGATAGCTATGTCTTACTCAGAGATGGTGAAGCTTATTTATTTGGTGCAAATATCACACCACTGAATGTAGCATCATCTCACGTTGTCTGTGATCCGACACGTAGCAGGAAGTTGTTACTAAACCAACGAGAATTAGATACCCTTTATGGTCGTGTTAACCGTGAAGGCTATACGGTCATCGCCCTTTCCCTTTATTGGAAAAATGCTTGGTGCAAAGTCAAAATTGGCGTAGCAAAAGGTAAAAAGGCGCATGACAAACGTTCTGATATTAAAGAACGTGAGTGGCAATTAGATAAAGCACGTATAATGAAACATTCTAATCGCTAAGTTCTAGCTTTTTAGAGTATTTTTCTGTTATACTGCGTTCAACAACTTGGGGCTGATTCTGGATTCGACGGGATTTGCGAAACCCAAGGTGCATGCCGAGGGGCGGTTGGCCTCGATAAAAGCCGCAAAAAAATAGTCGCAAACGACGAAAACTACGCACTAGCAGCTTAATAACCTGCATAGAGCCCTCTCTCCCTAGCCTCCGCTCTTAGGACGGGGATCAAGAGAGGTCAAACCTAAAAGAGATCGCGTGGATGCCTTGCCTGGGGTTGAAGCGTTAAATTTAATCAGGATAGTTTGTTAGTGGCGTGTCTGTCCGCAGCTGGCAAATGAATTTAAAGACTAGACTAAGCATGTAGTACCGAGGATGTAGAAATTTCGGACGCGGGTTCAACTCCCGCCAGCTCCACCACTATCTAACGACCTGATTCTTAACAAGTTTCAGGTCGTTTTTCTTTCTATCATGTCGAAATTGTGCCGCAGGAATGTACCGCATGACGACATTAAAACTCCCCCACTACCTTTACCAACGTGCTAATACGTGGTGGTTTCGTAAAACCATCCCGACTGTAAACGCTCGCCATGACATCCGGCTGAGCCTCAAAACAAAGCAACTGCATGCAGCCCGATCATTAGCCTTAATCCTCAATAGTCAATATAATCACTGGAAAGCCCAATATTCAGGAAGCCCGAAAATGACCAAGGAACACATTGCCTTTTTTCAGCAGCAACTCAAGTTATTAGTCAACAGATGGTGGCAGCGTGAAATGGATGATTTTCATGGCAACCTTGATAAGGGAATTGATGAGCTCAATGATTTACAGCACGTCGCAACGGGGCTTATTGAGTTTCATCACAAGCGTATTATTAAAAAAGAGTATCGAGATAATGCCAAAAACCAGAGAATAGCTGCCACGTTATTAGATGAAATCCAAGAGCAACAATCGGATATCACCTCTAACTTAACCGAACAAGACTATCAGCAACTGGCTCTTATGGTTGACCAAGCGTCTTTGCAGCACTATCAACGACTCAATACGTATTTATCAAACCCAACACCAGACTGGTTAAACGCACCCACAACCTTTGAGGTTGAATCAATCATTGATGATAAACCACGTTACCCCCTATCTAAACTGATTAGCGAATATCAAGAAGAAAGCCAGCAAAAAGGACACAGTCAAAAGACCCAAAATAAGTATGCTCAATGCCTCGCCTTAGCAATTAGCTACTTTGGTGATGTGCTTGTTGATACGATCACACCCGAGCAAGGCAGACATTTTCGAGAGTGCTTAAAGACATTTCCTCTTGGGATTAAAACAAAAGAGATGCTGGCACAGCCACTGAGTGAAATCATAAAAAAACATCCACGTACTCAAATCATATCGGTGGAAACGGCGAATTCACACCTACAAAAAGTGTCCCAGTTTTTTGATTGGATAGTGTCCTTAGGGTATTTAACCTACAATCCTATCCCTCAAGAGCCGCTTCCGGCTCCACGGGTTAACCATAAAGACGATAGAGCCGTCATAACTGACGAGGAAGCTATACAAGTTTTTCAGCATCCCCTGTTTACGATGCATCAAGGCGTCAAAACCAAAAAGATACAGCAGCCTTACCATTTTTGGTTACCGCTATTGTGTTTATTTACGGGTATGCGCCCCGGTGAAGCTTGCCAGTTATTCACTAATGACATTGAAAAGGTGAATGACATTTGGTGTATTCGTGTGGATAACCGATATGAAAAACAGCGGTTGAAAACACCAAATGCCAAACGCTACATCCCAATCCATCAACAACTTATTGATTTAGGCTTCTTGGTATTTGTGAACGATAAGGCAGGTCAAGATAGCCAAAACACTCGCCTATTCCCTGAAATTATGCTCATCCAAGATTCTTTCGCCACCAAGCCCGGAGAATGGTTCAACCGTAATTTACGAGACCGTCGATCTCTCCCCGAGCACGTTACACTCTACAGTTTTCGTCATTACTTTAGGGATAAGCTGCTCGCACTGCATCCGTCTGATGAATATTTGAATAAGATTATGGGACATCAAACCAGTTCTTACGGTAAAGCCTTACCAAAGGAACAACAAGCTATGCATGAACTGGTTAATAAGCTCGATTTTTCTGCCATTATTGTTCAGGTAAAGCCTTATGAAACGTTGGATATCTTCCACTAATAGTGGGTAATGACTCAATAGTCTACTTACGAAATCGAGATTGCGGGTGTTGCGGGTTGCAGTGGGAGTGTAACGTTACATTTTAAGAGAACGTAACTAGGGATCCCCGTGATATCAACGTGTATCGCTGTTACGACTGTTACGTCATAAAAATACGTATCTGAACGAAAATTAGAACAGGCTAAAAGTTAATCTAAAGGTTATTTCTATTATTACGTATTTAGTTGCGTTACACGCGTAACAACGATACAAGCCGACATTGAAGCACTTTTTGTTACATCCCGCTGGTGGTGTAACGTAACAAGGAGAGGTAACCCTCCCCTTGTTAACTTTCATGATTAAACTGTATAGCTTTCCAGTACCTCACTCTCCTCATCGCTTTGGCCTAAGTGTGTCCCTGATACAACATAGGGCTGTTGTTCTTCCGCCTGTCCAGCATCAAATATTCGCCCGGAAATTGGGTACACGCGGTGAGAATCACCACCCCGCAACCGCTTAGTTACGGATGACTTTTGAGGTAAAAATCCTAATTTAACCAATATGTTGGCAACACTTTTATGGTCGAGTCCCTGACAAATATCGTTTCTAAACGATTCAGGGAAAACCCAAAAGTCATTCCCATCTTTACAACCCCAGACTGGTCCGTTCGTATTTTGGCCAAATCGAGAGTCTCCCCATTTGAGTAATCGGCCTCTAACAACTTCAAGTGCTTGGTTAGATTCGTGTGAGCCTTCGCCTCTTTCTAACAGCCATGCATCAAAACAGGTTTTTACCCCACGAAAAGCCTCGCCCTCTTCCCAGCCAGTAATGTTTGCCGCCAATTCTCCCGCTGCCGCAACGAGAGCAAACCGATTTGCAGCGCGTTTTATCTGTCCATCCGCATTATCGGGTACATATTGTAAAAACGCTGTCATCAGCTCCCTTAGCTTTATCGAGTACTCAACCTTATTACCCGCTAACGCCTTCAAGAACGCTCTGGAAGCGACACCGTGGTACTGCTTGCTATTGCTATTTAACATTTCGGCAAAACTTGCCGCATCAGAAAAACCATGAAGTTCTTCAAAAAGACCTAACCCTTTTCCAGCATCCGCTGGAATGTCAATAAAGCGAACTTCTTGCCCCGCTTTGACCATTTTTCCCGCTTGGCTCATTAAATTAGACAAGGATACTTCACCCGCTGAAACAAAAATGAGTCTCCATGTTTTCAGCGATGCCGCCCCACCGGAACGGTTTGCACGTTGCTTGCTTGACCCATTAGCCACCATATACACGGTCTGAGCTGCTTCACTTGGGTTTTCATCTGCCATCTGACCTAATTCATCAATGACAAGCGTTGCATCATTATGAGCATATGCGACACTCTCAAGCCCATTGGACGTTGCACGCCATGTCACCAATTTATCCGCTGGCCCCCACACTGATTTACACAGACGTAAGGCCGTTGTTTTTCCTCGGCTACTTTCACTTCGAATATGAAAGCCACCCGATTCTAATGCATGGTCTAAATCCAATAATGGTCCCGCAAAAGCAGCAGCTACCATCAAAATTAATCGGCTGTTACCTTGGCAATAAGCTGCTACATTACGCTGCCATTCTTCTAGCGTCCCCAATTGTTCATAGCCTGCCGGAGCGCCATACATAGACTGATAAACAACGCGTTCAGAGCTCGCCCCAATAGCTTCATTCGGTAAAACAAATACTTCACCATACCAGCCCGTTTGAGATACATTGCGGGCACGTTCTACTGGTTGAACAGTTGAAATAAAACTTAGTAACGCTTTGTATTCACTCGGGTTGAAATGCAAGCCTCTAGACGCTAAAGGCTCCAGTATTATTGATGGGTCTTTAACAAGAGCAGCCCGTGGCAAAGCAAACATATGCTCATGACTGTCTAAATCGGCAAACTTGAAAACGATCCCCCACTCTTCGTTCGATTTATCACGTGACAACGCTTGCGGATACAATGCAGAACAAATTTGTGCGTCATACGTTCCTTTATCCGTAGTTCGTTTTTGATACAACCACCCATTATTGAAAAAATAATCAGCTGGTATCCCCATTCGAGCCAGAGAAATAGCAGGGCACAACTGACGTTTAAGCTCATCAATCCCTTCTAAAACAGCTAAATCATTGGCATCTGTCGGTTGTGTTGATTCATCTTGAAACTGAGGTATAAAACACGAACAATCATGTGACTTTGCCGCTTTTTCCGCAGCTTCAACCCCCGCATTTCGCTCTTTATACTTATCATTATCAGCAATAATCACAATCGGTACATTTGTTTTACTTCGCACAGCTTTGACTACTTCAGGCAAATTACCGCAATCAATCGCCATAATGCAGGTATACCCTGTCGCCTCATAACAGGATGCCGCTGTCGCAAATCCTTCGGTTATCAATATGGTGCTGCTATCACCTTCAATCACATAGCAAGCCCCTTTTTTGCCACAATCTTTATAAAAGCGTTTAGTACCATCAGGCCAAATACGTTGAGCCGTAATGAAACTACCTTGATACTCACTCAATGGAATAACCAATTGATTACCATTGACTAATATACCGTGCGCCTCCACTTTTTTTCGCAACAAATAAGGATGATTATTTGAAGCTAAAGGGAACCTTTGAATATGTTCGCTTAATTCTGCTCTGTTTTCTTCAAATTGAGTTTGTCGAGCCGTTTCCTTGGCTTCTTTCAACTGGGTATATTCACCAATTTTTATATTTTGCTGTTCTACTGATACTGAACTTAACCCATCACTACGCCAAGTTACCTCACCTAAATCCTCATGAAAACTTTTTGCCATTAACCAATGAATTTTGCCATTTTCATCGGCTAATGTTTTTATATAACCACTAGTTTCTCCTTCTTTGTCATGTATATCTTTAAAACGAGGATAGTCGACCTCGATATCTTTTATTTCAGCATCCTCAGCTGCAAGTTGATGTTCTTTAGCTAACTGTAATCCCGAATCGAATGCATATTGATTGTGTTCATCAATAGTCATATTTAACTCCAATGAGTGTTTAAGATAAAAGTTTGATGAGCCTCACTCATTTGAATGAGGCAATTGATTAATGAATTAATAGTTTTTTATAGAAAACTCTTCAAGGTCACCATAATCATCAAATATAAGTTTGAGGAAATAATGACCATCACAAGTGAAAAATTTATAGTCATTGGATTCAGGGCAGTACTCGACGAAACCATCTTCTACGTAAAGAATATCTTCGAGAAGTTCAGGTATGTATTCGAGGCGAGCTTCTTCACTACTGATTTCTCTAAATAGCGCGATTTTAGTGCGAAGGTTTAAGTTATTTAATTGATTATTCATATTATCTCCTATGATAGTTAGACCCACTCTTGGCGAGCTGGGTCATATCATAAGAAATAAATTACAAAATTAATCCTCCCCCTAAAAGCCTCTCACAAGCCCCCCTTGATTTCTTTTAAGGGAAATGTGACAGTAAAAGGTTTTAACTTGTATTTCCAATAAACAGTACGAGCACCTATGAGCGTTTGACAATCGTTCAATGCTTTTAGGCGTTTTATTGCGTCATCTGCATTAAAAGGCCATAGGTCCTTTCTGCTTATTATTATTGAATTTAAATATTTGACATAATCATTCAATTTCGCCTTATGGTTATCATTGAGCAAATTATCATTATCGAACTTAATTGTAGAGTTTATATTTTCTTTAATGAATAACTCTTTTAAATTATCTGGATGCACTGAGACTCCATCTATAATATAACTTTCTCTTTTATATATATCACCATTAAGTTTAAATTTAAAACAAAGCTCATCAGACAATTCATCATAGAGTGTTCCTTTTTTACTGTTTTTATATTTTTTTAATTTTTCCCTTGGATAACCCAAGGTATACATTGTAGAAACCCTTGTTAGCAAGTAATGATAAATGTAATCATTTATTGTCTCTTTTTTATTCCCTTGCTTTCTATAAACTACATTTAGAAAAAAAGAATCCTGAAACGACTGAAATTCATCACCTTTTTTTAATTGATTATCTATAGCCTCATATAAATAACGTCTAATATTAGGGGGCAATTCCATATTCATTTTTAACATAGAGGATATAAAGCGCAACAACATTTCCGCAGTTCCTTTTGGGACTCTTTTGTTTTTTTCATACTTTAAATAAGGTATTTCTGGAATTTCATCTTTATTTTTAGCTTGTAGCTTACTAAAGCTATCTTTCTGGCTTATATACTTCTTATTTTTTACCATTGACATAACTAAATTATGTAAATGCTCATAGTCAACTAAATCTTTATTGTTTTTATTTTTATCCATCATGTTAATCCCTCTAGTTATTAAAGTCTGAATGTAACAGTTAGAATGTAAAGCAAATCATTCAATATGAATACATAAAATAATACGCTAATTAAAAGGTATAAGAAAATAGAACAATAAATTAGGAGATTGTTATGCAACAAAAAATCAACGAGGTTAGAGAATACCTATCTATGCAGCTATACCATACCGAACAACTAACATCCCCTCGAGATACTTATGACTTCCTCGCTGTTCAACTAGGTGATAAAGAACAAGAAGTGTTTTCAGTAATCTATCTGAATGCTCAAAACCAAGTTATACAGTACGTAGAGATGTTTAACGGTACAGTCAATCACACTAATGTCTATCCTAGAGAGATTGCGAAATTAGCCTTAAAACTCAACGCCGCCAACATTATCTGTGCCCATAACCACCCTTCTGGTACGGTAACTCCATCAAAAAGTGATATTAAAGTTACCGATAAGTTGAAAACAGTCATGCAGTTGTTCGACATAACACTGCTTGACCACATTATTGTGGCTGGTGGAGAAACAATGTCATTTGCTGAAAAAGGTCTGCTATGAAAGGGATTATCCTAACGGCATTAATAAAAGGACTTATTACGTTTGCCTTTCATCTACTAAAGGTTGTATCGGCGGCATACAACTAAACCTAACTTAAATTTCATTATCACCCCTACCAATAAGCATGCTTTAAAGTCATGCCACCAGCCAAACCATTCAATAAGTGACGAAACCATACCAAAAGGTCTCTTTTCTGATTTGGCGTGGTTTTTCATCATACCATGCCCTATTGGTAGGTAAGGAGGATTTCGTGGCAATTGTCGGCTACGCTCGTGTATCAACCCGAGGTCAAAGCCTCGATTCTCAACTTAATGCATTACACGATTGTGACAAGATATTTAAAGAAATCATCAGTGGGGCAAAAGATAATCGCCCAGAGCTAGTTGCCCTACTCGATTACGTTCGTGAAGGTGACACAGTTAAAGTGACAAAACTTGATCGGCTTGCTCGCAATACAAAGCATTTACTAGAAATATCCGCTTACTTAGAAACAAAAAAAGTACGGTTATTGATTATGAATATAGGTATAGATACAGATACCCCGACAGGTAAGCTAATGCTTACAATGATAGGTGCTATTGCAACATTTGAACGTGAAATCATGTTAGAACGCCAAGCAGAAGGAATTGCACTAGCTAAACAACTAGGTCGGTATACAGGGCGAAAAGCAACCGCTAGAGCCAAAACAGCGGAAGTTTTGGAGCTACTAGCCCAAGGCGCAACCAAACCTGCTATTTCAAAACAACTTGATATCAGTATTACCAGCATCTATCGCATCGTTAAAAGTAACTCAAATAGACTTTCATTATAAGGAAATTATCATGGCGTTTTATACAATGACAAACTTTGCAGGCCGCATCTCTTTCATGAAAGATGGTCAGTATGTAGGTTCAGCAATGCCAAACGTATTCGGTGGTTATAACCTCTCAGGAGCAACTGGAGAGTCTCTAGGCCACACTAGCACCTTAGGTGACACTGAAATGTTTCACGGCGATATGGGTCAACTAGAGGGCTTTGCGAGACCCAACATCTTTGGTGGCGTTGACTACTTAAGTTCGACGGGGTCATTTCAAGCCATGTCTATACCCGATTTTCAAGGGATGACACTGCATGATATTGCTGAGGGTTCATCTGAGCATATCTCAATGATTGGTGATAACCTCACTGACGAACACGTTGATGGGTTGTCCAGTTTCTTTCATAAATTTCTGGGGTAGTTGGTATGGACGACTTTCAACGCATTGAAGCTACTGCATTAACCATCATGATAATGCAAGCTACCGAATTCATAGAAAAAGAAGATGATACTGACAGTCTTGTCGATATACCCTACACACTGTGCAAATCACTTTGTGAAGCGAACAATTCGGAGCTTTATACCCACTTAAAGCTAACTGATAAGCAAAGAGCAAAAAGCATCAGTGCAGTTACAGCTATGCTAGCGGATAACGATAATTGGTTAAGTCAAGCGGCTCATCTCTATAATCTATTTTCAAACCCTTTGGGTAAAACCATTCGAGATACCATCACTAAACAATATGATGAGAATCCACTGGTTAGAAAGATCACACGCTTATACCGTGGATTCGGCCTTGATTTAGTGCTTGGCGTCTGTGATGAACTCATTAACCAAGGTGTACCACCTAACAAGTTATTAGCCGACTTTTCCGATTATCAACTCGCCAACCTTCCTTGTGAAAACTTTGATGAAGTCGTGCAAGTTAACGTCGATATTGGTGTTGTATCAGGTCAAATTGACAGCAAGGAAGCTAAGTATGGTGAATTGGCGGGTAACGTAGGTGGATTTGTTGTAGGAGCCAAAGCAGGTGCAATCATTGGTTCATTCATCCTCCCCGGTGTTGGCACAATCGTTGGTGGAGGAATTGGCGCTGCCGCAGGCAAAGTATTTGGTAAACGCATGGGTAATCTTGCTGGCCAAGGCTTTACTGAAACTAGAGAGGCAAAATCCAAATAACAACCATCAAATATGGCGGTTAGCAAAATAATCATAGGCACCCTAGCCGCTCCGACTGACTATCAAAATCAACAAATGCTACCCTTAAGAGGTCAATATGTACGCATCATTATATCTGTCATTTATGCTCGGCTCTGTTGCTATGGGAACCAACCCTGTAGGCACATACAATGATATGGAAACATGTAAGCAAGCTCAAAGTCAACTAACCGTTGCAGGCACAAAAGGCATGTCCATAAAATCTGCATGTAGAGAAACACCGATGTACTATCCATCGGGGCCTTACCTCAGCGGTGTACTGGCTGGAGGAAAAGGCACTCAAGCTGGTAAAACCCCGCCGTATTCAGAACTTCACGTATTTGAAGATGATGAATATGAAACTTGTGTAGGTGCTATAAAAGAAATGGCTAAAAATATGGAAAATGAACCCGCAATGCATGCCGTGTTTTTCTGCGTACCAATACAAAAGAAAGTGTGATTAATATAGCAAGTCCATTATATTTCGGACTTGCTATCATTAAACGATCAAACTTATTGCAAAAACAGTTAATATGACATACTCACTTCAATAACAATTTATAGATAGAATCGAGTTGAATAATTATTCTCTAACAATTTTTATATTAGAAAGAATAACCTTTTCATACTCTTCTCGAAGAGGTTTATAGAATTCTCTTTGCAACAATTTATTATCGTCAAGCTCTATAATATGAGCACTCTTTTTATATGTAGATAGAGTTTCATTATCATCCATTGCACAAAGAATTACTTGATAACTATCAGAAATATTATCAGTAACAACATCAATAATTTGTTCATATCGATGTTTAGCTTGTTCTTGTTGATTAGGAGTATCTATAACAAAAGGGGCGATCTGACAATTATTAGCATACTCAATTTGTCTAAGAACAGCTAGCTGATATGCTAATATTCCTCGAGTTCCTTCCGCTGCCCCCCCACCAAGAATTTTTTTATAATTCATTGGGGATTTTACACCATTTAAATTTACCCCTGTTGCAGCTAAGCTAATAATATTTTCACTTAAATTACCGATAAATAGTTCATTTAATTCATCTTTATCTTTCTTTTTAAGAAGTTTTCGCTGTTCTTTCTTTATGTCACTTTGGTTTTCTTTAGCTTTTTTAGATTGAAGAATAAATGTTTCTTTCTTTTGAAGAACATTACTATTTACTTTTTTTTGTGACAGTGCGTATAAAGCACTTTCAAAAACTTGCTGTTCATCAGTACTATTTTCTAGAAGATCTTCTTTTAAGTATTTCTCATTAATCCTATCTATTTCAAAAGTAAGGTAATTTATTTCTTTTGACAAACTATCTCGTTGCCTATACTTTTCTTTGAGGATATTTTCAATACTATTTGCTTGTTGTTGTAGGCTTTCCTTATCTGCCAATAGTCCAGCTCGACTAAGTAATGAATTGTCATGTTCAACACCACATAACGGGCATTCTAGAGAATTCAATGGCACATTTTCTACAGCAAAAGTATAGTCTTCTTCAAGTTCAACTACAGATGCTCTAACAATATAATATTGTTGCTCTAACTCATGAATTTCATTTGCTAAAATAGATTGACTATTGAATAGAGATGTTTGACGATTCGAAAACTCTATGAGATCTTTTTCTATTTCTGCTTGAATAGATTCTAATTCCGCATGTGTAATAGCAACTGGAAGCTCTGGAGTTATTTCTTTAAGAACATTCATTGTTTCTTCAATTCGTTCAACTTGATGAATTGCTGCTTTATCTATTTCTTTTTGTTCGAATATATCCTCTTCAAGTTGGAAATGAGCAACTGATAAATAGCCACAAATGTATTTTATAAGACTCGTTCTAAAGTTACTATATTGCTGTAACTTTTCGAATCCATTCCAAGGTTCATCCCAACTTTTCTTTTGGTCAATATAAAATGGTAAAAAGTAAAACGCTGGTGGTGGGCATTCTAAATTACCATCTTTGCTTGCTAACAATAAATCGAAACCAACTTCTTTTGCAAAATCTTTAGAAAATTGCCCTGTTATTTTAGAATAATGCTGCAATAAAGAGTTTTTTAGTCCAAAATAGATCCCATCTGAATAACGGCTCACAATATACTCTTGCTGGTTTATCTTAAAATATAAGATAGCCTTAACATCGTGAGACTTCCATTCTTCATCAAATTTTGGGTCACAACCAATAGTCCAAAATAAGCATTTTACTAAAGTAGACTTACCTATACTATTGTCTTTTCCTGTAACGAGATTGAGCCGCTTCGGAAACGTGTACTGATTCGCCAATTTTTTCGAATCTGACAATAGAACTAGACGTTGAAATTGCAAGCCTTTCATTTTTTCGTTTCCTAAGATTTCTAATCAATAATTTGTAATTTTTTTGCATTATTAAGCCGTTAAAAAACTGTATATAACTTCTAGAAGTAATTCCTCAGGGTCGTTTACTTTACTAAGTAAGCCATCATCAATAGCCTGTTGGTGCAAAGCATCTACATATGAGGAATCATCAGCATAGACATCTTCAGAGATTTTGCTATGCGACCTTTTAAATGAGTTTGTAATTTCAATATCTAGGGCGCTCATAAAACCAGCTCTCCGTAATGCTAGCAAAGTAAGTTTGCTTTTAAATTGGCGTTTCTGCTTCGAACGCCAACCTAGGTCATTAGCTAAATCATCAAAAGCACTTTTTAAATCATCAACACTAGGATGCCGTGAATATTGAACTATCACATTCTGAACGTCCGAAGATGTAAGTGATTTTTTATCAATAAGTCTTGCCCAATCTTTATAGTCATACTCTACACGACCAATACGCCCCATTTCATCAACAATAGAGCGATATATATTCACTGGATTACATAATGCTCCAGGGAATAATGCATCAACAAGACGAGCAAAATGAGCTAATACATAATCTTCTTGATTTTCTAGTTGTATCTCAGGAACAATAAACTGTAAATGTTCTGGTAATACCTCAATTCCTAGTTCATCTCTTATATTTTTAGTTAAACTAGCTAAATCATTGTCAGAAAGATCACCTATTTTGATGACATCTAATTTAAGCCCCTCGTCAATACTTAAGCTAAAACCACTTGATGAAACCAACCCAATTTTAACAATTCGGTTCGCATAAGTTGTGTTAACACAAGAACTAAGCAGCTTACCAAGTACTGAGCTTTTAAAGGTATTATTTGCTCCTTTCTTTCTTTTTGTTAGTGATGATGGCGTATACGTAGCCCCTTGATTTTTTACTTGGTAAAATTCAAACTGAGCATTCTCAGGGTCTAAACTACTCGCAATTACTACATCCTCATGATACTCAATAAGTAACGCGTACTCATTCTTACTCTTATGCTTTTTGATAATTTCACAAAGAGCCCAATGAAACTGAAAGTTATATTTCCCAAAAGTACTCGCTCCTGCTGATTCACGCTGCGCTTCTGCAAGTGGATTCTTTGACATATACCTATACCAACTAAACATTATTCCCTATATGAATTAGCATATGACATATAGATAAATTAGGCTATCTAATCAATTCGATTTTCAACGTATTGCTAATGAAGTACGTCACAATTTAAAGATATTCAACTCACATTTAGTATGTTAAGCATTAATGTTTTCTAATTATCCTGCCGTTTATTTTGATCTACTTAACTTTTAACCTATTGAAATTAAAGATTCTTTGATTTCCCCTTAATTGTCCGACACTCAAGACTCAAGATGAAAAACAACATATTGTACATTTATGAGGATATCACAACTATATATAGCATTTTTGATTTTCATTTCATCTCCAAGAAGTTATAATTCAGCCTGAATACTTAACTCTGATTTTCGGAATTGATGAACTTATGGACAACCCTAAATTATTTATTTCGTATAGTTGGTCTAACCCTGACCATGAGCAATTTGTCTTGAATTTAGCTACTGAATTAAGGGAGTCTGGCGTTGAAGCTATTTTAGACAAATGGGATTTAAAAGAAGGCCATGATGCCATTGCATTCATGGAAAAAATGGTTACTGATCCTGAAATACAAAAAGTAATAATCATCAGTGATAAAATGTATGCTGAAAAAGCAAATGGCAGAGCTGGCGGAGTTGGCACAGAGACACAGATCATATCGAGTGAAGTATACCAGCAGCAAGAGCAAAGCAAATTTGTTGCTATTGTTACAGAAAAAGATAGTAGTGGAAAAGCATACTTGCCTGTTTATTACAAATCTCGAATGTATATAGATTTCAGTGAACAAGACAACTATAACGAGGGCTTTGAGCAACTATTACGCTGGATTTATAATAAGCCACTATTTGTTAAGCCTGAAATAGGCAAACGCCCATCATTTCTTGATGATTCTGACAGCATCACTCTTGGAACAACAGCATGTTATAAAAGAGCAGTTACTGCAATTCGTGAAAATAAATCTTTCATGGCTGGTGCTATTGATGAATACCTAACAATGTTTGCCAATAACCTTGAAAATTTTAGAATTACAGAAAAAACTGGCGAGTTTGATGATCAAGTTATCGATAATATAGAAAAGTTCCTACCATTCAGAAATGAGGCTATCTCTCTATTTACAAGTATAGCTCAATATGCTCCAACAGAAGAAAATATTTCAAAACTTCACAATTTCTTTGAGTCATTGATTCCTTATATGTATTCACCACCTAACACTAGTCAATGGTCAGATTGGGATTATGATAACTTCAAATTTATTATTCACGAATTATACTTATATCTCATAGCAATACTTATTAAAAATGAAAGGTTTATATTAGCTAACCAGTTTATTACACAGCAATATTATGTCGGTAATATATCCAGTTTGGGCAGAGATGTAATGGTCGGCTATGATATTTTTCGTGAATATTTAAAATCATTTGAATATAGAAATAGCCGACTAGAACTCAGACGATTATCTCTACGAGCAGACTTATTAGAACAAAGAAACGCTCATACTGATATCGCTTTTAATCATATAATGCAGGCTGATTTTATTTTATACTTAAGATCATCAGTTCTCCATCGTGGTGAATATAGTCGCTGGTATCCTGAAACAATGCTATATCTTAATCGATTCAATCCAACATTAGAAATATTTGTTAGAGCAAGTTCTAAAACTTATTTTAATAAAATTAAATGCCTTATTGGAATAGATAAAGCGTCAGATTTAGCTCCAATAATGGTTGCTGGAAAACAAAGATTACCGCATTGGGAATCTCACTTTACTGATACTGAAACACTAATTGGCTATAAAAAACTTGCAACAGCACCATAGAAAACAGAATTGAGTTCAGCTCCTTAAAAGGGAGTTGAACTGAAAGTAAACCTCAATGCCCACGCTTGTAGCCATAAACTAACTGTGCCACACTATTGTGCCATTAACCTCATCGACATAGATAGAAGAATCAACTAGTTGTATTGGGGAGGAGCTTCAAGCCAGCTCCACCAAATTATCTTCTAAGGACGTCCAAAGAAGACTGAAAAGCCCGCTAACTCAATGAGTTGCGGGCTTTTTTATGTCCTACACTGTCCTATTTTATCCCACCCAAGCTAATTCCTTTAGGCCCATTGATAGGCCCAACGAAAAGAACTAACATCTTTGTTGGGCCTAAACGCATGGAGATTTTTCATGGCAAGAAAAACTAAGCCATTAACCGATACCGAAATCAAAGCAGCTAAACCGTAGGACAAGGACTATCAGCTGTATGATGGTGATGGACTCACACTGCTAATCAAATCTAGCGGAAGCAAGTTATGGCAATTCCGTTACTACCGCCCTTATACAAAACAAAGGACCAAACAAAGTTTTGGGGCCTACCCAGCAGTCACACTTTCCGATGCTAGAAAACTTAGAGCGGAATCTCGCTCATTACTGGCGAAAGATATTGACCCTCAAGAATATCAGAAAGATCAAATAAGAAACTCTCAAGAAGCCAAAACCAATACCTTTCAACTTGTCGCTGAACGTTGGTGGGAAGTGAAGAAGTCCACTGTAACCGAAGATTATGGTAACGATATTTGGCGTTCACTTGAACGAGATGTGTTTCCCGCTATAGGTAATATCAGCGTTACCGATATCAAAGCGCATATATTGGTTCAAGCAATACAACCCGTTCAAGCCAGAGGTGCATTAGAAACTGTTCGTCGCCTTTGTCAACGTATCAACGAAGTGATGATCTATGCTCAAAATACTGGATTAATTGATGCTATTCCAAGTATCAACATTGGCAAAGCTTTTGAAAAACCAAAGAAAAAAAACATGCTAAGTATTCGCCCTGAGCAATTACCGCAGCTCATGCAAACAATGCGTACAGCTAATATTATCTTACCTACCAGATGTTTGTTTATGTGGCAGCTGCTTACCATCTCACGCCCTGCCGAAGCCGCTGAAGCCCGTTGGGACGAAATCAACTTTGAAACCAAGGAATGGAAGATACCGGCTGCTAGAATGAAGATGAACCGTGAGCACACGGTTCCACTATCTGACGCTGCTTTAGCTATTCTAGAGCTAATGAAACCATTAAGTGGTAATCGTGAGTTTATCTTTCCTAGTCGTATCAAGCCTACTCAGCCAATGAACAGCCAAACTGTCAATGCTGCATTAAAACGCGCTGGGTTTGGTGGTGTGCTTGTTTCACACGGCCTTCGCTCAATTGCTAGTACCGCTCTCAATGAGCAAGGCTTCCCACCTGATGTGATTGAAGCCGCCCTCGCCCACGTCGATAAAAACGAAGTGAGACGTGCCTATAACCGCAGTGACTACCTAGAGCAAAGACGCCCCATGATGCAATGGTGGGCTGATTTTATTGAATCGGCTGACAGGGGAAGTATTATAGAAGGCGGGATAAGGGGAATATCGTTAGTTGGGTAACTTATTTGTACCAGCTCAAATTTGAGCTGGTACTGTAACAGCACAGAGTATACACCATCCATCAGCTGAACTTACAGCCAAAAGCGGGCATTAGTTACATTACAACCAATCACATCTTCCTGTATGATTGACAGCAGCTATTTTACTCCATCCTTGCTTCCTCAACACATCAACTTCCTCTTGGTTTATTTCTCCACTTTTATTCTCGGTATAGCTCCTTTTCATTGCCAAGCAAAGGAGATGTGAAGGCCGAGTCATAGCCACGTAATAAAACTTTAATCGCTTTACATCAGAATCAGAAATTTATTTTTGGATTTGTATTTTATTCATGGAAAAAGTATTTTTAAATGATACGATTTATTGAATATATTCGATACCGAAGTTGCGGTATGCGTTTCGCATTTTACAGAATGAATTGAACCTAATATTCACTTTCCGTTCGACATTCTCTAGAGCATAATAGCTACCTCTAGCATATCTCTGCAACAGCGCACAATGATACCAGTTTGACTACCAATTAACTCTCTGTTTGATGAAAGCAATGTTAGGCTCGTATGCATTTCTACCATAACTGCGTATTACTGCATTTACTTTTATCGCTTCGCCAATGACTTCCTTGATTTTTTCAACTGCCTCGTCAGAGGCAATGACAAACCATCCATTAGAACAAATATCATCTATTTTAGGTGGTTGTCGAGAAATAGGACCATCTTTCCAGTAGATACTTTCAACCATTACATCCCCTTTCTCATTGATCCAGCGAAACACTCCTTCATCAGAAACAGACCAACCTAGGAACAAACCAATTGATGGATTTAATGCTAACCACTCAACGCCTCCATGATCGATGTATGTACCTGTACCATAAATTACCAGTGATGGTTCTCTGGTAGCAGTGATTTCAGGGTAATCAATTGCAGACCAATGCATCATATTTGGGAAGAAATCATAAGGTGAAGTAATTTCTACATCATCATTCCATTCAGGATGACAGACTGTAGACATGCGAACCTCCGTCGGTAAATCCCAATCTAACCAACGCCAAGTTGTAAGTTCACCAACAATTTGTTTTCCAGTATCTATACGATCAACAAATTGTGTAATACCTTGTTCAATATTTCCCAACCATTCATCGTGGTTATGAGGTATATCTCGATCTTTTGCTTTCCGTACAACAATACATTCAGGTCTAATAGCGGGCTCAAGCTTCAATAACAATTCATCACTACGTTTGAAAATAGTTCGCAGAAGATCAACTTCTTGAGAAGGTATTCTCCCCGCGTCAAATAATTCACAAACCACATAAGAGAGTGCTAGCTTTGCCATTTTTGGTCTCAGTCGATGATAGGTCAGCTTGAGCCCAATCCCTTCCAGCCAGTTTCTATAAGTTTCCTCAGCTTGCTTATTCCATTCATTCTCTGGAATCAAAGTTTTCATAAACTCACAAACTCTGTAGGCTAAATTCTCAAACGGCACGTTTGACATATTAGCCACAAGCTTCGCTTCGGTTATCAAAGGTCTAAGCAACTCAATTGGGTCATCAATATCAGGAAGTACTTCACCTGGGCGGATAGCTGAAAAAGGAATAGCTTCCTTCCTATTACTTATTTCTGGTAACTCCAATTCGTATATCAAAGATAACGTTGAACGTTCATGTCGAGGTAGGCTACCTTCGATTTCTAGCCTACTAGACAAATCCAAAGCAATCATCCTTACACTAAAGTCTTCTGACGCACATAGTGAAGATATTTCCAGCTCAAATAGAAGAACAAACCCTTTGAAATCGTTTACCAAACTACTTAACAAAGACACTACTTTTACCTGAGTCAACCCAATTTTGTCTATTCTATTAGCTATTTGTTTAAGAATTTCCGGCCAATTTGCTTCAATTTTAACCAAATCAACGATTACCTGATGAGCCATAACCCCTAATTCAGGAGTAGCAACATCAAGCATATTGAATGCAAACTCAACGAGTAAACTAGCATCCTTTTTCTCGCCAATGTCATCTAACAGTGCCAGTGATTTCTCAGCACCTTGTTCAAAAACGTCTAGCTGGTATACATGTTCTTTGATTTCCTTCCAAATGGGCAGAACATCTTTATCCTCAAAGAGGATATCGACAAGTTCTGGTAAGTTCCAAATTAAACTGCTTGGATACCTATATTCACCAATATAATCATCGACTAAACAAGCGAGCGCTTTAGGTCGCCACTGTTTAGCATCAATTTCAACAAGGGCTCTGAAAATCGACAGCCTAGACCCCCCATCCCAATGCAAATCCCAACCTTTAGCATCTGAGTTATCGAATAAACCTTCTAATAAATTTTTCGCTTTATCCACTTCACCATGTGAAGACAATGCACCAGCAATACAAGCAACAACAATATTATCAGGCTTAACTGGCTTTAAGAGCTTATAGAGTTCCTCTAATTGAGCGACATTCATACCTTTTAAAAAAGGTTGTATTAAGTTTATCCAGCGAAAATAATCAACCGACTCCACAGATCGAAGAAGCTGAAAAAGACTTTCAGGAGAATTTACTTTCAGCTGAGCCTCTTCATCTGTAAGTTTTTCCCCAGTATTTAATGTCAGATAAGGTTCATGAGTAACATGCTTTTCTTGGGGGGTAGAAATTGCCATTGATGCATACAAACTATTGTCCAATCCCGCGTCCCTGACGCCAAGTGCTATCCCTTCTAACCATGAGTAACGATTTGAAGGTAATGAATGTGTATTGATAGATGCAATAAGTTCTTCTATCTCATCCTTCACTCCATCATCAGAAGATTGGCAGCACTGATACACTAATTTTTTAGGCAGATCAGAAGGATTGTACTCTTCGAAAGGGATTAGCAACTTCCTGGCCATCACTGATATTTCTTTCAATGGTGGACTAGAGCCATCAAGCATTCCAGACAACAACCCTGTTAGACCCGGAGCATAATCAAGTCCTTTATGATCGAATAACCACCTCAAGAGTTTTAAACCATATCCCGGATTCCAACTTGTGGCCATAGTGATGAGATCAACTCCGGCCTCCTGCGTACCACGACCATTTCCGGACCGTTCCAAGTCCACTAATGCCAAAGAAAATCGACATATTTCATCATAAGCTAAATCAGGATATTGACTGATAAACTTACCTAACCACGATACCCAATGGGAAAATTGCCTATCTTTCCTATGATATATTCCAAACGAACCCATGAAGATTTTTGGTAACAAACTAGCCGCTCGTTCTGACTTACCAATCTTTGACCACATTATAGAAAGTTCGTAGTACTCTGATATTTTGGAGTGTACTTCATCAAGCTCGGGGATCTCTTTTTCGATTTGATCCAGTACGTCAACTAAACCCTCCCTGCCATACCCTTCCTTATATAAAGTGAAAGCAATTTCTCTGCGCCAACTAGTCGGCCAATACCGTCTATCCCAATCTTTTCTAAAAGCATCAGCTAGAGCCAAAATACAATCATGCCCATGTTGAGCAGTAGCGCTTATTGCGAAGTTAAAATAATCAACAGCAGCTGATTTGAACTCATACCACCCAATCCAACTTCTTGTTTGATTATAAGGCTTTCGTAACAATTCAAATGATGGCTTTATTTCTTGAACAATAAAGCTTGGTAGCAATTTATCTCCAGCCCAACCCCGTCCCCAAATACTTGAAAATCTCACTAAAGCACGTTCAAACAAGACGTTTCCTGTATACTCTTCTTTAATTTCATTTGGGACTACCTTAACAGGATCAACCCCTTGGCCCAGAGCTGCTCGTAGTCTATTAAGACGAATTCTATCTGTGAATGGACTTAAGTTCTTCCATTGGCCATGATCTCCATGTTTATAAAGTTTTGGCTGTTCTAAATTTTCAAACAATTCTTTAGTTTTTTCTACACTTCCATTGGCTCTATAATCCAACTCAGCAACTAGCAACTTATCCGAAAAGCCCAAGTCATCATTTTTAGACCAGTCAATTACTGCCTCGAATGCGGCGTCTACCAAAGCCAATGGATATTGGTTAATGCATATGGAAAAACATAAATTTATAACACTATCAAAGATCTCATTTTTTTCTGACAAGAAAGAAAAAAGCTCACCTATTTTTCCTTCGTCTTTTGTTTCATAAATACCATTAACCAACCGTCTAATTAAGCGAGCATGCAGATCTTCATCATTTCCGCTACATGCTCCCACATCATCAACTTCATACTTCGTTTGGTGTATAGTTGAGACAATGTCGCCTAGCGGTATGAAATAATGAGCTACATCAGCCCACCGTTTCAAATCTTCGGTTTCACCATAATGCGGAACAACAGCGTCACCACCCGATAAGTAACTTAGCGGCTCAGCAGATTCAAAGACCCTTTTTGCTTCATTAAAGAATTTGTTCTCAGCAAGAACTTTAGAAAACTTGAGTGCCTCTGAATCACTTACCCTTAGCAGCTCTCCGTCGAATATATAGCTGAGAGCTGAACTCACCCCTTCCGATGAAAATAAGAGATTAAGTACATCAACCTCATTAAGGGCATCTCTTCGCTCTCTAAGCTCGTGTTCAATTAAAAGACATCGCACTAAGGCAAGTGGATCGTTCAGCTCCTTCGCCGACAATAGAACAGCGTCAATATCATCTGTTAAACTCGAAGTATTCCGAAGGTTAAAGAACTGGTCTCTAAAGTAATCTTGAGTTCCTGTATCAATTACAGCTTCCATCTGCCGAGCATTAAAAAGATGATAAACTGTTTCCCATCGCATTGGATCATTATACTTAGACGATTGAATACAGTGCTCAGCTAATACCTTGTGATATTCAACATTCTTTGAGTCATCAAAATTACCAAATAAGTTTCGGCTCGTTTTATCTAAAATAAACTGTCGAAAACTATTATGAAAAAAACGCCAACTTATCTCACTATCCTTCTTGAAATAGTGAGATGCACTTGAAATAAAAGCGCGAATAGTTGAATGATCAGACCATTTCTCAAGTACTTGAGTATTTATTGGCACTCTCAATCTTGACAATAATGCAAGCAAGTCAACAAGCTTCTGATTACTCTCTATTTGTCGCCAATAAACTGAGTAGCTTTGCTCAATATGCCCTTGGTAAAGAGGGAAATCATCAATAGCTTTATCATAATCCCTACCCGATCCGTTAGTAATAAATTGCAGCAAATAAACCAAAGATAGTGGGTGTCCCAATGACTTTTCGAAAATTTTCTTCTTATTATCATCTGTTAGTTCCGAACAACCTGGCCATTTGTTTATGGCTGCATAGACATTTATCCGAGTCAAAGGAGATATGACAATAGTTCGACTTTCATGTCTGACATGCTCCTTTATCGTGTTAGATAGATCGTTCAACTCCAACGTTTGGCTACCTAGAACAAATATTACTCCATCAGGAACGGTATTAGGGGGAGGCAAATCTGACAACAAACTCTGTAGAGGATTTTGCTCTCGCTGAATATGGTCTAACCCATCAACCATGATGACGGTAGTTACGCCATCATTTCTCCATTTATCATGGGCTTGCTGAAGCTGCTCTCCTAACAACGATAGGTATTCTTCTCTTGAGCCTGACTGCCCAGAACTTTCACCACGAAATCCATGATTTTTTAGCGACAAGGTGATGTCATGAAGAAAAGTAGTTGCTTCACCACGCCCTTGATAAGTGCTATCGGGAACATATGCATAATATCTAACTAATTTATATCCTGCTTTATACTTTAAAGTATGAGTAAGCGTTGTTGATTTCCCTGAGCCTGGATTTCCAAGCAATGCGACATAGCCCTGCTTAATTTTTGATAAAACATCAGATATAGCACCAACAGTGTCTTCAATTTCTTGATAGGTTCGGTCGATAGGAAATTCGTGAACAAACTTATGCTTAAACCTATGACTCCACGCTAACCTGTCCAACATATCATCTTTGGATAGCTCAATAATTCGACGTTCACCTCCCGCCATTTTCGTCAGTAGGTTATATATTTTTTCAACATCTTCTTGTTTTCTTGCTTGTCCCTGATTGGCTATAGGGATATCAGTTGGTCGCTTATAGTTGAATTCAAGCTCACAACAACGAATAAAATTCAAAAATTGGTCATCATTAAAATTTGACCGTTTCTGTAGGTCCAACAGTGCCTCTTTCCAACATGCGGCTACTTTATCAAGGCCAATTTCACACCATCTTCTGTCAAACCAGCATTCTTTTAAGAAAGATTGAAAGTGAGCATGTTGAGGGGCTGTATCGCTTAAAGGAATCTTTGCGCTAGGGTTTGAGCTAGGTACTAATTTGTGAAGCAGATGAACTTTTACAGTTCTTTCTTTGTAATTTTTATTTAAGTGTTTCCATCCTTCTGCAAGCTGCCTGAAAAGGCTAAGCTTTTCGTCTCCCTGCTTTGTAGTGCTATCTCTTACAAAGTCTGCATAACTAATTGATTCAACGTATTCCGCCCATTTCACCTGATATGCATCAAGCTTACCAGTAGTCGCTATAAGTATGTCATCCAAGCTTCCTGCATCTGGATCTGCCACTCGAAACCACTCAAGACTTCCATCAAGCAAAGCCTCATATATTAGGCCTGCTGCTATTTCATACTGCGGTACATACCCCAGCATTGCAATACGTTCACCGTCACCTGAATTAGTATTTGACACTCAAATATTCTCCTTAAAAAGACAATGCCACGCTTCCCTTTAGATATATAAAAAATGATAACTTTATGATTCACTTACCCGTTGTAACACTATTAACTTAGAAAAGTTATAACTAAACCAATAGCATATCAACATAGCTATCAAAACTGATTTATTTAATCATACTCACTTAGATCTTTTCTTGGCATTTTTCTTTTTATACTTTCTGGTTATAGCTACTTCCTCCATGGCAGCTCTGACATCATCGTAATCTCTAGACCAATTGACAATTTTGTTAGTTAAATCATCATATTTGATCTCTATTTGTGGATATTTATTTTTCACTAATTCAATATACCCCCATAAATCTTCTGTAATTATTTTTGCTGCAACAGTTTTGTTTTTCCATTTTAAAGACTTAGGGTTCGATTCAAGCAACAACTCACATGCTTTTTGTCTTATTTTAGCGTAGCCATCACTCCTAGTTCGGATTCCCTTTTTAGCCGCCTCAGATCGTTGTCTATTCAATCGATTTAACTCTTCACTAAAATAACTATAAACGCCTAATCCAAAGCTCTCGCTTAGCACCTCTAGACTTTGCATTAAACACTCAACAACGACAACTTTATGCTGGAATGGGGTATTTCTTTCATAAAAATTCATCGCTAATTGAAAGTTAACACTTGACCAAAATACACTGTTTAAAAGATAAACATTAACGCCTTTATCTTTATCATTAAATTTAAGATGCAGACTCCTAACTCGTCTGCGATAACTACCTACTGGATCTTTATTATTTGATATTTTGGCATATAACTCCGCTGCATACTTTTTAACTTCATCATCTTCCCCATTCAACATACCTAAAACTTTTAACGTTGAATCAGCTCGTAAACCCCTCCACCCTCTTTTTTTTATTTCATCATGAAATTGTGCTTGTTTACTTTCAGTAGCCTTACAAACGACACGTATTAAATCAATTAAATCATCCACTTAAAACACCCTCAATATTATTTTTGCTTCCACCATATTTTTCATCCCTAAGCCGCAATAAAATAGCTATTACAAACTTAGACATAACTTAATAAGTAGAGGAAATCACACTATGAATCAATCCAATATCATGATTCTTCGACTACCCACTGTAATCGAACGTATTGGTATCGGTCGTTCCACCATCTATGACTGGATCAACCCAACATCACCAAGGTATGACCCAACGTTTCCTAAACAAAAAAAATTAGGGAAACAATCTGTTGGTTGGATCGAATCCGAAATCAACGATTGGTTACTTCAACGAGAGTCAACTTAGCTAGTCATTATTTTATCATTAACGATATTAATGTTTTATTGAGAATGTTTATTATTGTGAAGAAGTTAAAGAAGTAAAACCAAAACCGGCCTAAATTATCGAATATTGACTATTCAATAACGTTAAAATTTATTTATACAAAACGTAAGAGAGAATAATTATCATGTCTCAACGGATAACTATTACTGTAAAAAATGAAAACAGTTTAAAACAGATAGATGAGTATTGCTGTAAGCATAAAACTTCACGTTCATCTTTAATATCCAGTATATTAAAGAGTGCTTGCCCATTACTTTCAGAGATAAACCAATACACTCAATTAACTAATGAGCTTGAAAGTAAATTATTTTCCCCAGATAAATCTTCAATGAATTATCAAGGGAAAGCATCTACATTTTCTTTATCTGAACATCTTTTAGACATATGGCAAACGCACATAATAGAAAAAGGTGTCATTATTGATCAACATGCTTATCCTCATGCATTTAAAAGTCCTAAAGTTGGTCTCAAAGAAAAAATAAGCATTCAAGAAGAACTAGAGCACTATATTAGCGAGCCCAATATTAAGAAGGCTATCTTTATTTATACTGATAGGCATGTTCACTATAAGCTACATAAAGCAGGTGGATTATCAAATACAATTTTAATTAAAAACACTGAGTATAAAAATTACGTTTTTGACTTTAATGGGATTATTAACATACCGATGAATGATATTGTTTTCTTTGGCATTGAAGAGGCGATAAAGAAAAGTAAGGTACAGTTAAAACATACCTATGAGGCTTTTATACCCATTTATCACACAAACCATCAGTGCATTCTAATTGGGGTTATTGATAGGAACAATACCAACAAAAGAATAGACAAAAGCTCAAACACCATAATCATTAACCCACTATAACAGGTCATTAATACGTTTTTTGATACCTAAGGGAATAAAATGAGCCATTATGCATACATCCGAGTAAGACATGATGACAGTGACGCCTTAGCAAATCTTGAGCAATACACACAGGAAATTGTCATGTTTTGCCCTGAGGTTAAGGATAATATCATCATTGAACGTCAACCATTGCTTGATGTGAAACTTCCTCCACCACAACTTATGGAGCATATTGACCATATTTTAACACCAGAAGACACTTTAATAACAAGGAGTCTCGATGACATAGGAAACAATACTCAGCAGGCTACACAGATTTTATCTCGATGCCACGAACTTGGTATGGCTGTTATCATCCTTAATCAGTCTATCACGAATATATTTGAACAGAAGTTTTTCTTGCTAGACGTGCTGAATCTATTAAATGATTTAGAAGAAAGCTATGACGCACTAAAACTAAGCAGGCGACATTACATTTCGTTATCCCAAAATAAGTCATTAGGTCGACCAGTAGGAAGTAAGTATAAAGATTATATTTACGATCTGAAATACAAGGGATATAAACAACGCGAGATAGCAAATAAGCTTAACATTAGTCTTTCAACTATAAAACGCCACTGGAATAAAGACATTTTCGAATAGGACTAACTCCAGAGTAATTAATTAATAGAAAATGTAGTTACAGTACGACTCTAAATATAGTTTTCGTGTTGGATAGGTATTATATACCATCTATCATAACTAGCAAATGATAAAAATATAGTAGGAATGCATTACATAAAAAAACCACCAAGGAGAAGATATCTAATTTAATAAAAAACCATTTTAAACCTTACTAGCTAAATTATAAAAAAGGGATAACACAGCTCCTTTGCCCTATCCCTATATTACTTTAATCATATTAAAGGGTAAGTTAATATTACCCTATGGAATACTCATGTCTAAAAATGAATATAATGAATTTTATCTAGAATGCATTGCTGATACATTGAATTATGCTTTAAAGGAATACTCTCGTATCACTGTAATACGAGTTGACCTTCACTTTCCGCCTATTATCGATAATGGAGATATGCCGACATGTTTCCCTTATTTAGAAGGAAGTCCTATATCCCGATTTACTGATTCCTTAAAGGCTAAACTTAAGCACGATCAACACCGTAAAAAGCTTCAAGGTAAACGTACTTTTGAAAACAACATGCGTTATATGTGGGTAAAAGAAATTGCAACCGCGACACTCCCTCACTACCATGTATTTTTAGTCTTCAATAAAGACGCATACTACCATTTAGGGGACTACAATTTGTTCGAGCCTAGTTTACGGACCATGATCACCACTGCTTGGTACAATGCATTACAGCTCGAATTTGATCCTTCTTTTGATACAGGCACATTAGTACACTACCCAGAAAACTGCCGATATTGCTTAAATAAACTTTCATCATCATTTTCTGACGATTACCAATTAGTCATGAAACGATTAAGTTATTTAGCAAAAGAATACTCCAAGCAGTACAGCCCTGTGCGTCGTAGTTTAGGGCGTAGTCAGTATTAATAATACTTATGGTGGCCTTCGGGCCACCTATACAATAATCGATATTAGTAGCTACTCAAATGGTGGAGCTAATACCTCACGGTTAAACCCATTTACGTACGATGATAACATCCGCATGGTATACAGTGCGTTACAGCTACAATTAGATCCTATCATAGATAAAGGAACCTTAGTTGAATATCCTGAAAACTGCGCGTATTGGCTAAACCAAAAATCCTCCACATTTGAAGCTGATTATGCTGCATTAGTACAAAGGATGAACTACTTAGCGAAAGAGCACACTAAAATCTATCGTGCTAGCTCCCGGAACATAGGGTATAACCTCTCTTGATTATAACCAAGGTTAGTGGTTCTAAAACGCCACTAACCTAGCTGATTTCATAGTACCCCAAACATTCGTACACCTGAGAACTGCCCGCGATGAGAATGATTATTCGCCATTGAGTTGAACATGACTCCAATAGATGTTTTTATAGGGAATGTAATTTATCTGGCAATATGTAAGGAATAGTATGCTAACTGACACTTCCATGATTTATCCCTATCTATCTATTGAAGCCTTTGTTCCAGACTGGATAGAAAAAAATTTAACATCAACCTTAGTTCTGGATTGGCGAAGTGCGCTAGTGTCATTCTTCGTCAAAAAAGAATTCAGTACTCAGGAGTCTGTGCTGGTCGGTAGCGGTTTTCTCTACTTGCTTGATGGTAAAGCACCATGCATTATGACCGCGTCTCATGTTATCACTGAGATGCGTAAAAGCGATTTACCTTTTATCTCCATTGATGGTGTTAAATTCCTGTTTGAAAACCTAGAAATATTTTTTAATCATGAACAGGATTATGCAGTGATACCTTTGCCAGAAAAGATTGCAATGGATATTCCTAATAGCAAATTATTCACTTCTCTCCCTAATACTAGGGAGATTAAAACTTCCTCTTTTGTCATTATTGGTTATCCTGCAACGCACAACAAACTACATAGATTGCGACCAAATAGAGGGTTAACCCCTTTTGCCCTAACTTTTCACATTTTTCAATATGATCGGGTAACAGGTGATATATTCTTCCACTTTATCCCTAATGGCAAAAAGAAAAATATCACATTTGGATCGAACAGTTATAAAACATCCACACCTTCACTGGCTGGGATGAGTGGAGGAGTAATTGCTCAGATCGTTATGAGTAGGGACGCTGAACGATATTCACTGCGAGCAGTTGGCTCATTTAAAGAACATCGAGCTAAAAGAGGAAACTTTCTAGTGGGTTCTACCTTTATTGATTTCTCTAATGAACTAAATGCGTTCTTTAAATAAATATCGTCACCTGTACCCATCTTCATCCGGCTCCCATGATGTTAATACCACCAGCATCTAACACAAAGCAGGCTATTAATGGTCAGCAAAACAAAACTCTCAAATAGCAGATTAACTACGTATACAACTTTAGTTAATTTGTCATACTCAACTATCCTGTCAGCAACATCTGAATGAAATGCAAGGAATAAAACTCAACGTAAGTGTAGATGAATTCAGATAAATCTCTTTTATGCTAAACACTTCAACATTATTTCACATTCAATTTGCTTTTGTTTGTGATAATTCGTTATCTTAACGTAAATTACTTAACATTAAAGTGGGTAACCTCACTCGCGGCTTATTGTACTTTCGGTTACCACGGTGGACACAAAGGAAATAAGATGAGCTTAATGGATACTGCACTACGACCTTTTTTATCCCATAATCGCTACCAGCTTGCTGTACAAGGTTGCCAGACCCACTTAGATGTTGAGCACTTCACGGGACGTGAAGCCATTAGTGAAACTTATCGTTATCAGATTACCTTTACCTCCCCAAACAAAAACCTGCAAGCGCAACAATTTCTACGCCGCAGTGCTGATTTTACCTTTTCATCGCCTACCCTACCATTGGCTATGCTGAACACATTGAATGAGCCGCAAAAACGTGTTCATGGCGTAATTACCCACTTCAAGCGGCTGTCTGGCTCCGCTGATGAAGCACAATACCAAATTGTGATAGAACCGTTTGTCTCCTTATTACGCCACCAAATGCGCACTCACCGCTTCTTCTTAAATAAATCCGTGCCAGACATCATTGACCTCATCTTACGTGAGCATGACATGAAAGGCTGGGAGTTTGAGTTTCATTTGCAGCGCCAATACCCCAAGCGAGAGCAAATTAACCAAATCAATGAGAGTGATTGGCAGTTTATTGAACGCCTGCTAAGTGAAGTGGGGATTTTCTATTCGTTCAGTTTGCAACCGGATACCAAAACCGAAGTTATTCATTTTGGGGATAGCCAACGAGCCTATGTGTATGACCTCAAGCTACCTCTCAATAGCCCATCAGGGATGAATGACGAGGGTGTAGAAAGTGTCTGGGGGTTATCACTACGTCATCAAGTGGTTGAGCGCAGTGTCACCACCAAAGATTATAATCACCGCCAAGCGATGCAAACCTTGCAATCCATTGAAACGGACATGACGCGAGGTGAGGGAGAGGACATCCACTACGGTGATGTCTATCATTATAAACCTCGTCATCTTGAGCGCGGTGAGAAGTACCAACCAGAAACGGAAACCGCTCACTTTTGGTCACGCCTTGACCATGAGCGTTTTCTGGCTCGTCAAACTCAGCTGCACGGTAAAAGTAATTCACCGATGCTAACGCCATTATTGGTGCTCAAAATTACCGATAACCAACTGCCTTCAACATTACCGTCTGACTTTCAATCTGAAATACTGATTACTCGATTGCGATTTTCAGGTAGCCGCAGCAGTGCCTTAGTCGTGCAATTTGAAGCAACGTCGTACACCGAAGCTCTGTGCTGGCGTCCGACCTTGAAGCCTCGCCCTGTGATTGCAGGGACATTGATGGCACGCGTCACCAGTGCTAAACCTCACGATATCTACGCCCACCAGAATGAGCATGGCTTTTATTGGGTTAAATTCGATGCGGATCGTGATGAAAAACCGACGGGGTATGAAAGTATGCCTGTGCGGCTAGCGAAACCGTACGCGGGCGATACCTACGGGATGCACTTTCCGTTAATCCAAGGGACAGAAGTTGCCATTGCCTTCCATGAGGGTGACCCAGACCGACCGTACATTGCCCATGCCTTGCATGACTCGCATCGTCCCGACCACATCACCGACAAAAATAATACCCGCAATGTCATTCGTACTCCGGCAAATAATAAGCTACGCATGGAAGACAAACGCGGGGAAGAACACATCAAATTCAGCACCGAATACGGGGGGAAATCGCAACTCAATTTAGGGCATCTGGTTAATCAAGGGCGTGAAAAGCGCGGTGATGGCTTTGAGCTGCGAACCGACAGCTGGGGCGCTATTCGAGCAGGAAAAGGGCTGTTTATCAGCACAGATTTACGCACGAAAGCCTCGTCTGAACAACTGGATATGCGCGAAGCCAAGCAACAGCTTGATGATGCGCTGAATTTAGTCAGTTCGCTACGCGAAGCGGCAGAGGTGGCAAAAGCCGAACTAGCAGATTTAAAAGCGCAACAAACGTTACTGACTCAATCTATCGATAAATTGCAGCAAGCGGCGTTATTACTCAGCGCCCCTGCAGGTATTGCTCTCACCTCCCCCAAAACCGTACAGGCTAACAGTGGCGAAAATATCACCCTGACGGCAAATAAGCAGGCCGATATCTCGGTAGGTAAAAAAATCACCTTAGCAGCAGGAAAAGCCATCAGTTTATTTGCGCACACCCTAGGAATTAAAGCTTTTGCAGCAAAAGGTAAAGTGGAAATTCAAGCGCAAAGTGATGAAATGCATTTGACCTCACTCAAAGACATGACCATCACCAGCACGGGCGGTAAAACTGTCGTCGCCGCTAAAGATGAGTTATTGCTGACTTGCGGTGGTGCTTATATTCGCTTGAAAGGCGGGCAGATTGAGTACGGCAGCCCCAGCAACCAAACCGTCAAAGCAACTAACTGGGTGGTTGAAGGAGCGGCTTCAATGGATGTCACTCATCCACAGTTTCCGCAATCAATGCCAAAACAAACCTTGCGCTTTCAACTGAGCTCCTCTCCGCAGAGTCCGATGAAGGCGCGTGCGTTTGAGCCGTATGAGCTGTATGCCAATGGTGCGCTACTCCTAAAAGGTATGAGTGATGCGCAAGGTAATGTCCAAATTGACCATGATATTCCCACAGATAGCTATCAACTATACCTACTCAGTGGCGATCGTTATGACATTACAGTGCCACCACCACCTGCTGAAGATGATGACAGTAACGAGCCTACAGTCAATATTGGATTTAGACCAAGCGCACCTAGCCAAGAGCGTGAAAATACACGTATTGGCGATGCATGGAGTCAAAACCTTTCAGAGTTTTTAACCGCATTCAAAAAGGATAAGTAATATGTCTGCAGGTAATTGGAGCCAATTCCCGCTCGGGGTTCAACTCCCAACATCAGCAACGCCACCGATGATTGATATACCAGTATCAAGTTGCATGGTGGCACATATGACGCCAAGCTGGATACCTGAACGCACGAAATACCCCATGAGTTTATTTACCTATGCACCATTAATTAATGGACAACAAACCTTTGCCGCCGTTGCGGAAGCCATTCGAAAATCGAAAAAAAGTATTGATATTATTACATGGGGCTTTCAACCCTCTATGTATTTTGAACGTAGTTCGAATGCCCGAGAAGGTCAATATCCGATGATTGGCGAGTTGTTAGAGCAAAAGGCCAATGAAGGTGTGCAAGTGCGTGTACTTGTGTGGTTTGATCATGTGGGAAAACATTTTGAGAAAAGCTTTCCCGGTTGGGGGAAACAAGTGATATCGCCATCCCAACTCAATGATTTTCTTGTCTTTGGTGCAAAGCTCGATTATCAAACCCAAAAACAATATCAGTTTGATATCGCTTGGAACCGTAAAGTTCATATGGGCCTTGTCAAAAACTTGTCAGTACGGACTCGTGATATTGCAATGAGTATACCTGATTCGCGATTAAAAGATGTTACGGCGCGAACCAATCATCAATTTTCGAGTCAAGAAACTGAGCTAAGTGCTCGCTGGGCTGCTTTAGCGGCTGGTTCAACGCATCATCAAAAAGCGGTTTTAATCGATTATGAAGAGCCTGAAAATGCGATTGGTTTTGTGATGGGGCACAATATGCACTCGGAATATTGGGATCAAGATGCACATGCCATCACTCGTTATAAGGAAGAGTCATGGCTTGGTCGCGATGGCGTAACTGCTTGGCAGGATACCTCAAACTGTGTGTATGGTGAGCTACTGTATGATTTAAATGATAACTTTGTGTCGGCGTGGAAAAAAACTGATGGGTTCTTCGCCAGCAAAGGTGACGATGTAGAGCAACTTGCACAGAGAGAAAATCGTTCACGATGTGACTATATCCCGACACCTGAGCATATCAAAAACCTCAACGCCCATTACACCTTTTTAGCGAATAATCCTTTAGTTCCCACGGGCGGAAAAATTTGCCGAACCCAGCCACAACACGATGAATACGATATATTAAAAGCCTATGATCATGGTGTTAAACATGCCCGTAACTACATCTATTTTGAAAACCAATATTTTCGTTTGTCATCTATCGCGACCAATTTACGGAATATGGTTGAAGAACGAAACCGACGTTTTTTACAAGCTGCTGAAACTGACAGCAAATTACAAGGCATTAAGCCACCTCCGTTCTATCTTTTTGTTGTCACTAATTCAACGGAAAAACCCTCTGTAGGGAGTTCTAATGAGGTAGGCGGCTATCAAACTTATAAGATGCTAGAACAACTTGGTCGTCGAGATTTAATGAAAGAGCACGTTTACGATCAGTCGTACAAACCTAAGTCGGGTTATTGGGGGATCTATATCCCAGATGAAAACATCAAAAGCCCTGATGATATCCAACCCGAAAAAATAGAGGGGCTAGAAACAATGATCTGTACTCTTGTTTCTCCTGATTCGGATAGATGGCAGCAAGTGTATGTACACAGTAAATTAACCTTAGTCGATGATACTTTCTTAATCCAAGGCTCTGCTAATATTAATTTACGCAGTATGGCATTCGACAGTGAAATAGCCGTGATATTGCAAGATACCGATGATTTTCCAATTGTGAAGCCGTTAAGAGAAAAGTTATGGGGATTGCATAAAAGGACGGGAAGTGTTTCAAGTAATTTGGCACTTGAGTTCAAACAATGGACTCAAATTATAGATAAAAATAAGTTGAATAAAAGTAGAAAATTAATGCCTGTTAGCTCTTTAATTCCCTTTGAGGATAAAACAATTAGTTTAAAAAATGCGGACTAACTAATGAGTATAGAAATAAAAGTCACATTATTAATTGGCTTGATTTTACTGACAGCTTGTAAACCCATTGATAAAAAGGACACCATTGTGACTCAAAAAACTGAACCCGATTTAACCTTCACCTGCGTGTATGAAAAAGACACGCTACCGCCCGTTGATCCGGAAGCCGATATTTGGTTTAAACAAGCGCGTGAGCTTGAAAAAATCAATAAACACCAACGGGATTATAAGCAAATTGGTGAGCTATACCGTAAAGCCGCAGAACGTAATCACCCCAAGGCCATGTTGAATCTCAGTAACTTAATCAGTTATGGAAAAGTCCCCCCGGTTAAAGGTAAAGGCCCAGCACAAGAAGTGTGGGATATTATCCGAAAAATGGCTAAATTAAACATCAGTTATGGTTATTACCAAATGGGACATTATCTCGATACAGGTTATGGCGTAGCTGCTGATCGTACAAAAGCGTTAGCATATTTTCGTCAAGCGGCAGATTTAGGTAATCCTGAGGCTCAATTTGTCATTGGTAATATCTTCCTTTCAAAAAGGCTAGAGAATATGCAAGACAATCCAGCCTTTTACCCTGAAATTGGTAAACAAATGCTAGATTGTGCCGTACAGCAACAACATGGAAAAGCTGCATATTATTTAGCAACATATTATTTAGATGTAGATAAGGAATTAGACAATGGGATGAAATATCATCAATTAGCTGTAAAAAATGGTTATCGAGCATCAGCTTCAGCATTAGCTGAAGGTTTTAAGCCTAATGTAAAGGAAAACTCGATGTATTATATTCCTATTAAACCAGATCTCGATCGCTCCGCCCGTTATGAATCAATCGTCAAAGAAATTGACGCTTCTGACGAAACAGCCAAGTTCCCCGATATCGATAAAATAGTTCCCCTCCCACCTGCCGAGCTCCCTGAATGGGATGGCACCTTTGAATATAAAAAACAACCGGATAATCAATAAAAGGATTTTATCATGCGCGCACTTGTTCGATTAGGTGACAAAACTACTCATGGCGGCGAAGTGATCTCCGCTTCTGGTTCGGTGATGTACGGCAAACCGATAGCTTTAGTGGGTGACAAAGTCAGTTGTCCTAAAAAAGGACATGGTGTCAATGCCATTTTACCCGGCTCAACGCGTATTTTAATATCCGGTCGCCAAGCGGCATTGAATGGCTTTCAAACCGAATGTGGCTGTACCCTCATTGCGAGCCTTTCCTCGTCAGGTGAACAGTCATGATGAGTTGGAAAATCCCCTCTTTAGAGCATCCACCAGAGCCTCCATTACCGCGTGTGGGGCTTTGGTTGTTTTTGGTTGTTCTCATTGGTATTGCTGGATTTGGTATTGGCGTGTATTTATCTTCAATTACCGTATTGTCTAGCGAAATCAGTAACAATCAAATAATCGCTTTATTTGTTGTTCTTCCGGTGATCATTATCTTGTTCATCCGATTACTTATTTATTCAATCACGGCTTATCGTCATCAACTTTTTACGAATATGTTAGATGACGCCCACAATGAATGGCGTTATTGGGCGGGTAAGCACCTTGGATTATTAACGCATTCACGATTAACTCAAATCGATGAAGAGAAACAAGAGGGTGTGCCGTTATCTTCTTTACCAATTAATAAAGATAATATATTGACACTAAACGCCTTGAAATCCCTTTCGTTATGGGAAAAACAAGAAACAGCGATACAAAAATTGCTTACCCCAATCGCGACGTTTTATCATCAACACGCCCTCACCCAGCCGATAACACTGTATTGGCAAGCAAAAGAAAGTGGGGCTAATTGGACGGAACTTATTGAGCAGGAAGCGGCTCGCCTATCATTGCCACTTGAATCTGTTGAAATATTGCCATACAAATCACTCAGTGAATGGCTGTTAGCGCTGTATGAAAACGCCTTTGAACCCAAATTATACGCTATTTTAGCATTTCAGTTAGATTCCACGGCAAGTGAAGAAGCTGCTAGCCTATTACTTGCCCCTCAAGGGTTCTACGAGCGTTTAAGAGTGCCAATCAAAGCGAAGCTCCTGCGTCCAATATCTACGGATAAAGAATCTTTCCCTGATGCATTGAAAACACAATGTGAATTTCAATTACCGGGTCACCAATTAAATTCAGTGTGGCATAGCAGGATCACAGATAAAAACAAAAGCCAATGTATTGAAAGCTATGTACAGCAAGATATTCATTGTCTCTTAAATCAGTTTTATGATGTCGATAACTTTTTCGGTAAGGGTGGGATTGCTCGGCATAGTACCACCTTGTCCTTGGTCAGCGATAATCCCGAAAACCAACTGATAGTCTGCCAAGAACACGATAACTTATTGTTACAACAAATAATATGTTAATAAGCTAATAAGAGGTGATTGTTATGAGTGATAAAATTCGTCATGCCATTGAGTACTGGGCTAGCCGCCCGACATGGTTTAGTTCCCATCCCATGGATGTCAAAGAGCTTAGACAAGCTATCAGGAACCTAAAAAAAATATCACCGCCTCCGACTTTACTAGAAATAAAAGAAGCGATTCATTTTTATGTCGATGATACACCGACTCTGTTAGGAACGCCCTCAAACTTATCGCAAGCAGTCCATGAGTTTGCCGTCAAAATATACAATAAACTTTAGACACAATTCAATTTTGTCATCATTAACTGAGCGGAGAGTCGCATATGGCTTTTTTTGCATTAGATCCAAACACCTTAAATTTGGAGCACATTGATTGGTTTCAAGAGCACCGGATTGAACAAGGACTGTGTGCTGTTTGTGGAACTAAAATGGAAATACGCGCGGCTCATACACCCAATACTGCCACACATTTTTGGCATGGACGAAATATCAATTGCCTGACCATCACAAAAAATAGAATTAAATATGAGCAATTAGCATCGAGTGAATATGATGACGAACAGGCTCTTAATCTTCGAGCGCAGGTACGCCATAATCTCTATGAGATCTATCTTACTTTTCACGCTCTCACAGACGTTGGTAAATGGCAAGAGTTTAAAGAGGCTCTAAATCTAGCCGATAAGATGAATATTTGGCGTTACAAAGGGGACTTACACTGGCTTTCGTTCCGTATATTCTAGTGACCTTTGTTGATTTATTTTTACAAAAAGACAATCCTCATTTTCGGAAAACAGATTTCTTTTTTATTTTATCGCCATTAATTCGAACTCTGGATCAGCTTTGGAACAACACCACCCAAGCCCAAAGATCTATCATCAAAATGTCTAGTGATTTTAATGTAATAGGTGAAATAAACATACCTGATGATATTATGCCATTACGCCACCCATCTTGGTTTGACAATGCAATGATAAATCTACTGGTATAGCCCACGATTACAATAATCAAAATACTTTCAGATATATATTATCTCCTTGAATAACTGTTATTTTCTTTTATTTCAAGGAGTAATATGCCTCAGCATTCTCACTTTAAACTACCCCTATCAGCACTACCTCATTCATTCCAAACCTCTTTTTTCAACCAACTTAACCACCTAATCAACTACTCCCCTACCATCGGTTTGATGGGCAAAACGGGAGTTGGAAAATCCAGTCTGATCAATGCACTATTCCAGTCCCAACTATCGTCTGTGAGTAATGTTTCAGGTTGTACGCGGCAAGCCCAGCGCTTCAATATGATCATAAACAACCACACCCTCACCTTTATTGATTTACCCGGTGTGGGGGAAAGCCTTGAGCGAGATAGAGAGTACCACCAGCTCTATCACAGCTTATTACCCGAACTGGATTTAATTATCTGGGTACTCAAAGCCGATGACAGAGCATGGTCTTCCGATGAACAGTGCTATCGCTTTCTCACGGAGCAATGTGGTTATCAACCAAGTCGCTTTCTATTTGTGCTGAATCAAGCTGACAAGATAGAGCCCTGCCGTGAGTGGAATGAACACAACAACCAGCCATCCCCTGAACAAGCGGCTAACTTAGAATTGAAGCAGCAAGCCGTGATAACAGCATTCAAGCCGCACCACCCTGTGATGACAGTCTCTGCGGTCGAAAACTATCAACTCACTGAATTAGCAGAGCAATTAATACAGGCGTTAACGTAACTTGGCGTCAATCACCTCGGTGACCGCAGCAATCGAGACTTTATCGGCAATACGAGCGGTATTCTGATTTTTGGTGAGTCGCCGAACGCGCAATTGCCAACCTGTCGTGGCTGAGGGTAAATCGATACGATGGGTGCGCTGATATTCACTGGTCGTTTTACCATCAAATGCAGACTTAACGAGTTCTTGATACCCAGCACCGTCTGTAGATAAATCAATCGCATAGACAATGCGATATCCCGTTGTATCACCATTATCGTGTTGACGCATTAACTGAGGCACTGAAAAGCGAAGGCGAATAGCGGATAACTGCGTATTATTAATCATTCGGATATACGGCTGATCGTCTCGCAGCTCTACACCCACGGCGTTGTCATTATCAACCGACGGTATCCCTTTGATATACTCTTGTTGCTCGCTACCGGGGCGAAACTCCCATGTTACCCCTTCGAAGTTTTTCGTTCCATCCGCATTACCAATTGGCGTCTCATCTAAAAAAATACGCGTATCATCCAAGCCCCCCGCAATTTCCCCCTCAGAAATGGCTAACAGAATTTTTGCAGTCGATTCTGAAAGCAAATTATCTTTGGCTTCTACGGGCGTATGACCGCCCCCGCCGCCACCTTTAGCGCCGTATATCGTTTCCATATTTCACCCATAAAAAAACGGCACTCAAGCCGTTTCCGTATATGATAAAGATTAATTTTGTTATTTTTGGTCTTCGGTATAGATACCCGCGGAGATAATCGCACCTCCGACTTCACGGCGGTCTAGTCCATATAACAGCGGCACAGGATTGCCCTGCGCCGTGGTATTTACAGCACCACCAAATGCATAGGATGGCTTATTATCCGCATCTTGTCGCATGGATAAGCCTTGAGGCTGGGGTGAGAGCATTTGCACCAAACCACCGATTGCCATAGCAGCACCACTCAACGCCAATGCCCCTCCCCATGTCCCTGCAGCGGTAAATGCGACAGAGAGACCTCCCGATAAAAATGCGGCAGCACCAATTAGTGCAACCCCTAAAATAGTTTGGAAGAAACCACCCCGTTTACTCCCTTTAATTACCGGAGCAATGCGAATTTCTTCACTGGTATCAAGATGCAATTCGTCTTCAGCAATATTGCGCTGACCTTTAAATACCGCAAATTCCAGCCCTTTCAGATGCGCATTGGCAAGGAACTGCTCGAATCCATCATAGAGTACCGATAACGCTTTAATCGCTTCACGCGGAGAATCGATAGCAAGTTGATGTTCGCGACCAAATTGGGTACCCAAAACACCATAGAGTCGTATTGTTTTTAAACTCATGCCAACTCCTTACGTCTGACTATTTTCACTGTCCTATCACGCCAATAATCACTGTATGGAACGATGCGGCTGAGCTGACCGTATAAGTGGTGAAGCAGCATACCATTCACTATCACCCCTGCATGGTTCGGAACATGAGCTTGCACTTGCATAATGACCATATCGCCCTCCTTTAAGTCACCGGCAAACTCGACAAAGCCCGCTTGCTGCCAGTTATCCATATACAAGTTTTCACCCTCTTCCCACCAGTGTCTCTCAACGCTGTAATTATGCAGCTCAATCCCGTGCATCTGTCGGTAATAATCCATAATGAGCGACCAACAATCTGCGTGACCAAGCACAAACGGACGACCTTCTAACTCACGCTCAATTCTAGGCTGGATTATGCGGATATCACCTTCCGGATAGGAAGCTATCACCCACGGTAGTCCCGAAGCATCACATTGCAATTTGTCTATTTCGCTCGGTTGAGACGTCACTCCATCCCCGCAATGGCTATGAACAATCGCTATTGGATTGCCCCAATCTTCGGCTGCGGCATAGTCTTCTGGGGAAAGTTCGAAATGATCAGTTGGATTATCGGAAAGATTTCGGCAGGGAAAATATTTTTTGACTCGACTTTTTTGGCAAATCACGCCACACGCTTCTTTAGGGTATTCCGCTTTGACATGCTGAAATATTACCTCTGTTAATTTCTTCGTGATCATCGTACTAACCCCGCGGCAGGGAAACCTCCAAAATCCAAAGGTTCATTTTCGCCAAATCGTTTTTTACAATCGCTAATGAGTCCACCGCACTTATCTAATGCCGGATCATCAACCGGTTCACCACGCTCATCGAAATATTTATTGTCCGTATAATTGCAACCTCGCCCGCTTCGATAATCGCCTTTCATACACCAGAAACAGAGGTTGTGGATTTGGCGACCGGGGATCATAACCCCTTGCAAGTCGAACGGACTCGACAACTCAAATTCAACTGCTTCTCCCGCGACTTCGCTCATTTTTCTGTCGATGAAATAAACCTGTTTGAAAAATTCTTCAGGGTTAGCGGTAGGATTTCCCTCTGGAAAATTCCTAGCATCTAGATAGTGAGCGAAGGTTTCATAAATAGTCACTTTCGCCAGTGCCATATCATCGAATTGCAAGCACAACGAGGATATCAAACCATCAATATTAGCCACTCTTAATAAGGGTCTGGCTGGACTACCATCACTATTTTTAGCCATGCCCTCGATTTCATAAGCCCATGCGCCATATTCATTTCCTTGCCACCAAATAGATTTTGGTTTGATACCTCCCTCTGCAGCGTCAATTTCTTCGGGTGCATGCGGCAAATTGTAAGCATGGAATCGAAGAGTTGGTCCATCAAACTCACTACCGTCCACTTCAATTAATTGAACCTTACTCCCCGGCTCTAATTTTTGAATGTCAGATGTTATATTCATACACTAAACGCCTGTTCAAAGGTTGCAGTTATAGTGATAGAGCTACCGCCAATTGGCTTTAATGTGATGGAATCTGCCTTCACCCGATACAGACCTTTATCACCAAATGGTGGAACCCAGATAAATGATTTTGCTGTGTGCGACCGGATAAAGGAAAAAATAGGCATTACCTCAGATTTATGACCTGTATAGGTAAATCCCCATGATTGAGATTCAGTATTGAGACCATCGCCTGAAACTTGCTTATAGCCATCACCAAATGCCACTTCTTTTATTCGATGCTTAAATTCGCCAGTTGGCGAGTCTTGGATTTGAGTTCGCCACTTAAACTCTTCAATCATTATTACCCCTAAATAAAAAAGCCACCCGAAGGTGGCTATGTGAGGATCAATCTAGATAATCTTTACTGATTTAATAATTTGATAGTTTTCCGTGCGTGATCTTTAGCTTCGTCAAAGTATTCGGCTATCTGCCATTTACCTTTCTCCAGATATAAAAAAACCACTCATAGGTGGTTAAATTAGCTTGTATGTAACTTTTATTTAAATTAACGCCATATTATTCTAGAATTTCATTTTCCAACATTCATCACTAACCAGATAACCTTTAAACACACAAAGGATTATTAACATGCTTAGAAAATTGACACTCATCGCAGCCCTTTTCATCGCAGCCAATGCTCATGCTGGAAACGAGTTAACTATCAGTAAGTTAGCTAGTGATGCAAAGACTAAAACAGCATTCCTTCAAGTTGTAAAAAATAACGACCTCCCATCATGGGTCTTAACTGGTGGTACTGAATCCCCATCAAATACTGTGACTTTAAACGGTAATGAATACCAAGTAGCAACAGCGTGCAAACCTCACAATTGCCCAGCAGAGCGAATTGCGATTATGTACTCTAAAGAAAAGAATGTTATGGCAGGTGTATTCTCTTCAAATGATGAAAAGAACAATACTGAGGATTTACTCTGGTTTAATATCACCGATGATTTATCAATCGATGGGAAAACGGTTTTATTTGCAGCACTTACGGGCAGCCTAGATAATCACCCTAATGATTTTAACTATAAGTAATTAAACTTAAAGTAGTTATTTTCAGAATTAGCCCACCAATGCCAATAGAATGGCGTTAAAATAGAAGCCCAAGGACGGGCTAGATTAATTACTTTGCAGTCAATTTGTAACTCTCATCAATCAACACTTTAAGCTCATCTTCAGGAAATCCACTGTCCAACTTTATAGTAATCCAGTGCTCTTTATTCATGTGATATGCTGGATATACCCCTTTCTTTAACCTCAACGAACCAACTAATTCAGGAGGTGATTTAAGGTTTATAATATCTACCATCTCATCACTCTCGCTTTCATATAACTTCTTTGATGATATTGTCAGAATGGCAGCAAACCATTTTGAGTTATTTTTATGCCTATAAATGATGTAACTAGGAAACTTAGCCCATGGATACTCAGCGACAGCACCATAATTACTCTGGATATATTCCATAAGTTCATTTTTGTTCATCTCACCATCCCACGAATAAGTTTTAGTTATGCTAACTTAGTGGGAGTGCAAATTGAAGCAAACAAAAAGGTCGCATAAGCGACCCAATCAATACTTTTGCTACTTTTTATTACTTATTGACGTAATTTGCATACAGTATAAGTAATATTGGCGTTGCAATAATATCAGCAGCAATAGTAAATGGTGTAATCATGACATTACCAGCCAATTTACCAGCACTAAGTGATGTGTATTCCTCTGTAGTATAAAACTCAACCTTATATGATTGATTTAGCTTAGCATTGGGTACTAATGGAAGAGTTATTCCATTCCTATCAAATAAATATCCACTTAGCGGGATTGTTTTAACCCATGACTTATCATTATCAAATCGCCTCTCACTAAAACCAAAATCCTTAAGGCTTTTCTCTTGTTCTGGACTTAACCTGTACTTTTTATCTATATAAACAAAGTAACTGTCATTAAATTTTACTAGTCCTTCTCTGCGCTCATCTGGCTTTATCTCGATTCTAATAACTCCCTCCGGGTTATTAAATGCTGACAATGGAATTACTTTAACCAACTCATTTAATTTCATTAATTCAGCAGAACCATTCGTCAGTATATAAATATATTTATCACCTAAAAAACCATAACCTGAAGTAGGAAGCTCAATCTCTTTTAATTTTTGATTAGTTAGTTTATTTTTAACACTAATATCTTTATATTCAAAAGTAGATACAATATTATCTTTTAAATCAACACGTTCCCTTATATTGGTCTCTTTTGCCGTGTTCGAATCCCAAACCGCCGCAGTTACGCACCCAGTAGAACTTAAAATCGATACGCTCAAAAAGCACGCTAGTAATTTATTCATTCCATTGCCTTAATAAGTTTAATTTAAGTCCAATGGATATTAGGATAGATGCAAATTTCAGGCAATAAAAAACCCACCGGAGTGGGTTATTAACACTATTTATAGTTGAGCACATGTACATTAAAAATTACGAATATTAGCAATCTCTTCTTGTGTGACTTCTAGAGACTCTAGAGATCTCTGGTATTCATTGGGTTCCATTCCTTCAAATTTTTGATGTCACTCTCATCTATTCATGTTTTTTAAAATAAATCTATTACCTATAGACGGGTCAACTGTTTTCGTATTTGCAATCAGCTAGACCGACACTAATTTCTTGACCTTTGTTGCTATTGTGCAAAATAACTTTAATACCCATTCTGTCGTATATCATATAAGCAAATGTAACCCCTGAATTTTCACTAAAATACACAGTAGCTTTAGCATCAGTTGAAAGCAACTCAAGCTTTGGTGATGTTATAACTACCCCTGTATCAAAGGTTATATTTATCATTGCATTGTTATAATCTGCATGTGGAGTTACTTCCAACTTAACAGTCCCGATTTGCACTCCGTTATATCTATTGCTATCACTAAGGTCATCAGGTATGGAATAAACTCCACAGTTATACTTTCCCTCCAAAGCCAAAATATTATAGTTATTATCTCGATATAACCCCATATCATTCTCGTTATTAGCAGACAGGGTATATCCAGAAAATAAAATAAACAGGGCGCAAATATACTTAATCATCTTTAACCTCATTAATAAATTAGCCCCCTGAATATACCTGAATAGCTTTACTACACATAATCGAACTCTTTAGTTAAAAATAATTATGTGATCTAGAATGCAAGCTCATCCTTGGGCTATGTGTAGGTTAGGCAACTTCCTTCCCGTGAATAATATGGCGTAACGCGCTAATACCGTTCTCATTATAACGGAACGCTTCAACCTGCTTTGATGAGTAAGCTGACTTGTCCAAAAAGAACTTACCGAATTCGTCAGTTTTCAATCCGTTCTTGTTTGCAATACGACCAATTTTATTTGCTGACACTTCTAACCATATTCTTAATCACAAAGAGGGCTTCTGATTTAGAAGCCCTCTAGTATTAAACTCGCTTAACTACATAAATTTTACATTAATGACCGGACGTTTTAGCTTCTCGACAAGCCTCGAATAAAAACCAGACACGGCGTTCTGTTTCATCAATCCAGTTTTCTATTAGGCTTGTAGTGGAATAATCGCCATGTTCTGCGCATACTTCATGTGCTTTTCGAAATTCTGAAGCCAACATTTTATTATCTTCACAAAGCTCAGCAAGCATATCTAAAGGTTCTACGTATTCCGCATTGTTATCGCTAATCCTTTGCATTTTTGATATTTGCCCTATAGAACGTATAGTCACACCACCTATTTTACGAACTCTTTCAGCTATAGGGTCTGTCATGGAGTATAGTTGTTCACTTTGTTCATCAAGCAATAAATGATAATCGCGGAAATGTGGACCACTCATGTGCCAATGAAAGTTTTTAGTTTTTAAATAAATAGCAAAAATATCAGCCAAAATTGCATTCATTGCTCCACTGATATCTTTTGTTGCTTTTGGAGATAAATCTGTTGGCGTTTTAAGTGGGCGAATTTGTAGTTCTTTAGCTTTACTCATAATTAACTCCTAAAGATAGTCACATCTGTTTTGATATTAAAGATGTTAAAACAAATTATTACACTAATGTTCTTTCTATATATCTCTTAATTGGTTATGAAACTATTTAGCCAACATTGCTTTTCAATATGTGCTGATTATTTTAATTATGTACTTAATAACATCATTCATTGATCTATATCAAATTCTAATGCATTGAATAAATTAACTAAAAAACAAAATTGAATATCAATCTTTATGTGACTACCTAATTAAATCCGATCTTCAGACTTTAAACCTAACTTACTGAATTTAAACTCTTGTAATCCTCGATATTCTATTTTCCATGCTAGATTTTAGCTACAGGCAGCTCATTAAAACTTGTCGTGTACGCTGGTGATAACATTTCGCGCTTCATCTGATATCCACTATCGCTCCCTTTCGCAGCAAACCAGACTTTACCTAAACCACTATTATTTATTGTATCTAATGTTTTCATAAGTTCATCGCCGTTCTTAAATGGTTTTTGAGTAGAAAACATATCAAACTGAGTAACATCTGAATCTGTGAAGTCAGATAACATTATCCCGGCTTTATAGTAGCGGTAACCATCTCGCCATATAGAATCTAAACCACGCATAACAGCATTAATGATGTCTCGCGTGTCGCTGCTAGGATATTCAAGTTTGATACTGACACTATTAGCGTAATCTTCACCAAATGCGTGTCTGCTTGTTTGAATGAATAAACCAATAACTCGACATCGCTGTTTTTCTTCGCGTAGTTTCTCCGCTGCTCGTTCTGCATAGTCACAAATAGCCTTGCGCATAATGTCGATATCTAAAACTTTCTTACCGAACGAGCGAGAGCATAATATTTGCTGCTTAACTTTTCTGACTTCTTCAAGCTCAATACAGGACTCACCGTTAAGTTCTCTGAGCGTCCTTTCTAGCGTTACGCCAAACACTTTGCGTATTGTAGCCACTGATGCATTAGCCAAGTCTAAAGCGGTATAAATGCCCATAATTCTTAACTTGGCTGAAATCCTTCGTCCAATTCCCCACACGTCTTCAATCGGAATAAATGACAGTAATTTTCTTTGCCGACTTCTATCAGATAGCTCAACCACACCATCAGTCTTCTTCCACGTTTTAGCGGCATGATTCGCAATTTTAGCCAGCGTTTTAGTCGGACCGATGCCAACACTTACTGGCAAGTGAGTTCGCTGCAATATCGTTGATTGAATTTCTCGCCCATAGTCTTCTAAATTAAAGGTATGAACCAAGCCAGTGAAATCAAGAAATGCCTCATCTATTGAATACACTTCCAAACGCGGAGCATACATTGATAGTAGAGACATCACTCTGTTGCTCATGTCAGCGTATAACGCATAGTTCGAGCTAAAAATGTTAATATGATTTTGCAGGTAATAGTTTCTTCTCTCATAGTAAAGCTCTCCCATTTTTACACCGAGTTTTTTTGCTTCAACAGAACGAGCAATTACACAGCCATCATTATTACTCAGAACAATTACTGGCTTTCCTGCTAAGTCTGGTCTGAAAACTTTCTCACAGCTCGCATAAAACGAATTTACATCAACTAAGGCAAACATTACTGAGCCTTATGAATAATGAATGTGACTACGCCAAATATCTGTAAATCCTGCGTATCACCAATATGTATTGGTTGAAAATCAGGATTCATCGGTATCAACATCGGCGGATAAGACTTTAATCTCTTAACTGTAAACTCCCCATCAACACTGGCGATAACAATATCCCCGTCCTTTGCTACCAATGCGCTATCGACAATCACAACATCGCCATCGTTAATGTTAGCGTCAATCATAGAATTACCTTCGACGCGTAACATATACGTACTATCTGGATGTTTAATCAATGTGCTGTTAAGGTTTATTCTTTCCTCCATGTAGTCAGCCGCAGGAGATGGAAATCCCGCTGCTACTCTATCTAAGAATAATGGAATGTTGAGAATTGATTCGGAATCGATAGGCTTTAGCTTCATAACGCACCAATATTGCTGTATTTATATACAGTATATTTCACTCATTTTCATTGTAAAGATCATTTTCAAGTATCAAAAGACTAGAAATATGCAATCCCCTCCTAGAAAATCAGACCTACAGTGTCGTTATTCCTCCTTCATTTACTTTTTATAAAGTAAACTTATGGCTTATAACTATTAACTGCATTGCCGAAAATATGAAATATACATTATTGTTACTGACATCAATTCTAATGGTTGGATGTCAAGGAAGAAGTTATTCAGAATTAACTCCAGCAGAAAAAGCTGAAGTCAGAGCTGCTCATGATAAAAGTGCCAAAATATCTAGAAAATGCAATCGTATAGAAAATCAATCTAAACGTACTGATTGCTTTCTCGATAGAGACGACAATGACTTTAACCGGCTCTATTAATTTAAAGTTAATACTGGGGGCATTACAGCCCCTGACTACTCGTTTATCAACTCAAGAGCCTTTAGCTCCATAACCCTTAAGTCATCAAATATGGTCGCTTTATTTTTGATGTTAAGTAGCTCTAAAACATTGGGAATAACGCTATAGTCGAGTCCCGTAGCACCATTCATACCAACTCTCCACTGTGTACTCATCGCAGAAAATACCAGATATGACTCCCATACATCAGGAACAACTTCAACATCATCAATATCAGGCGGAAAGCCAAAAGCTCGCTCAAAATTTTCAGCCTCTTGCTTTGTCATTCCCCCATACATTGCTTCAGCGACCGATATTAGTTTTTTTCGCGATTATCAATATCATCAGCGGGATCGATAACATCATATTTCTGTAAACTTCTCACCAAGTCAGACTTGCGTGTTGCACCAGATTGCCATGCAGCCACAATTTCACGGATCATCGAACTATCAGCAATGTGATTAACGAGGTCTTTGTTAATTTCAAAAGAAGTGTCTTTAGTATCTAAACCTAAGTATTCAGCGCACCACATTAACGCTTTGCTAAACGCATCTGAGACATTTGAGCAACAAATACTAAGGATAGAAGTTTGGGCGTTTTGCTCACCAACAGACTGAATAACCGTTTTGACTTTACTGTCAGCGGAAACCAATTGAGCGCCCAGTGCCACCATATAATCACGCTTACTGTCCATAGCTTCTTTAGCCAACATATTTGGCTGAGCTTGCTCGTAACCAAAGAACCCTTTCACTGGCAGCATTAAAGGTGAACGAGACCCAACCATGATTCCTGTTTTTTCTAAGTGATCTCGCCACTCTATATCTAACCCACCTAGATATGGCTGAACTTGCCCACAGAAAAACACTGAATCTTCATAATCAGCAGAATTTCGATAATGCCCTAGATTAATTTTTGCCAAACCTAACAATGGCGCCTCATCTATCGTATGGTCATTGTTTTGAGCACCCATAAACGTAAATGGAATTTCATCCCAAGCACCACTACCTGCACGCTCTGGAATATATTCAGAGTGGATTTGATACACACTGCTGCCAGCTGTCTTGCGATATACTCTACAGATAAACTTGCCATCTTCTATCACTAACACGCGGTATTGAATGGCATCTTTAAATCCAAAACCGTCCGCCTCTTCAACAGTCTCTCGCAATACCACCAGCGTTAGCATCGTCCTGCCATTAATACGATCAGTCCGCCAGTTAATAATATCTTCAGCACGATATTGAAATATGTACGGGAGCTTACTTTATTCTGCTGCGCGTCATCCAGCCCGTATGCCTGGCGCTCAAGTCCAATTAGGTTTTTAAGTGTCTCACTTAATGCTTTAGCAGATTTAACACGTTCGGGGAGGGAGATGATTGAATTGTAGAGTTCATTGAGTTTGTCTCGCCCATTGCTATCAGGCTCAAACATTAATTCACCTAGCTTCCTTAAAGCAGGTACATCCGTACATTCAGCAGATAGCTCATCAAATAAACTGTTGGTTAACTCCCTAGCCCTGCGAATATCACCCCTATGTTCCATACGAACATTGGCAATGACTTCAGCATTAGCTTCGATAAGTTGCCGCTCAGAAATAGCCTTCTCGGCGGCAACCAGAGTGGCAACCTCTCTTTTGGCAACCAAGTTTTCAGCTCTAGCCTTAACCTTTGCCTTTAGATCTCGTTCCCATCCTTCTTTCTTTGCCCGTTTACTTATCGCTTGATGGGTTATCTCATATTGAGAGGCTATTTCTCTTATAGACATTACGCCAGCTCGGTAAGCCGACTCAATGGCTTCCCAGTCTGGTCTTTTGATCATTTTCACCTTCATGATAAATCAACAAGTCAACACAAAAACAAGATCTGCATCTTTCGCAAAAACCTTTAATTTAATTTAAATCAGAATAATAATATTTAAATTATTTTATTTTAGATTTTAATTGTTAATTTTATTGCCAAATGCAATATTTAGTATTGTTGCAATTCCCCTTACTGTGTTCATTGCAATAAGGGGTTTTTTATCTACAAACTCTTATCTTTACATCTTAGCCAGCAATTCTTCTGTCGATTGGTTTCACCAAAAACCTAAAACCTTTAGTAAAAAAACACTTATGCTTTAACTATTAATATTTCTTAAAGAATTTCTCATAACAAATTAAAACCATTTTTAGCGAAAATATTTACATTGAAGATATGTTATTTTAAATATTTAAAGGAGAGTCAAATGAAACTAACTTCAATAGACCATGTGCATGTATATGTCGATGACCTCAATGAAGCCGTAAAATGGTATAAAGATATTTTATTCTTTGCCGTTACTCCCAAATACAAGCTTTGGTTTGACCAGGGTGGTCCATTAGTCATAAACAATAATGAGGTCCACCTTTCCTTATTCAAAAGGACATCACAAAGCATCGGTAACACAATCGCTTTTGGCACAGATAAGACTACACTGATGGAATTCATAGAACACCTGAGAATCAACAACATTCAATTTTCTATCGTTGACCATGATGTGTCTATATCCATCTATTTCACAGACCCATACGAAAATAAGTATGAAATAACAACATATGAGCACTTCAAAATATAAAAATCATAGTTAATTAGGTAATAAAAAACCCGCACAAGGCGGGTTGTCTCTTGCAGTAATTACATTTTACTTTTCAATAAATTAATGTCGCTATAAATAATCCACTTTTGATTCTATTGAAATATCAATACTCTTTGTCTATCAAAACCATTAGCGCTAGCAAAGCTAAGGTATTCATCTAAAAGTTCTGGCGGCATAGTTGGTGTACGCGATAATACCCATAAGTAATCTTTATTAGGACCCACAACTAGTGAATACTGGTAGTCGTCATCAAGCTTAATAATGTTATAGCCGCCGTAAAAAGGACCGAAAAACGACACTTTCAAGGCACCTATATCCGAAGATTCAACAAAATAAGCCTTTCCTATACTCTCTTTCCACTTTTTCCCTTGTGAATCCCATCCTCTGTTGACTACCTTTACACCACCATCATTGCGTAGAGAATAGTTTGCAGAAACTTTACTTAGTCCCTTTTCAAATCGATTATCTATTCTAGCAACTTCATACCATTCGCCAAGATAACGGGATAGTTCAAAATGTTTAACTGGTGTTATGTCATGTGGAACTTTCACACTACACCCATTAAGTAACAGCATACTTACAAACATAAAAACTGACTTTATCTGCATTGCAACCTCACATAAAATTGATCTATGAAGATACTTTCGCATAAAAAAGAGCACAGAGCGACTATAGTGATTTAATATTTCGTAACTATAGAGCCCTAGCATTTAAATAAAGTCATTGCCGCGCTAACCCGAATTACCCTAACCAGTGTGGTAAAGCGATTGATGATAATATTAAAAGAATACCGACTAAAAGGTATTGAAAAACATGAAGCATACGGATAAATAACTCTTTTAATATCATAGAGCGTACCCCTTATTGCTAATGTTATATTATTACCAAAATGAATAGCACCACCTAAAATATAGCAGCTCTTTTTAATTTGTCAGATATCATATCTCACTAAAGCACTTAGCTATTGCTTATAATCATCTATCACGTTACATATCGTTCCAATAAACAATCAAATTATTCTGCTATAATGAAAGACGACCTTTGTAGCTTATAACCTCATACAATGTAAGGAAGGAAGTATGATTAAAAAATTCAGTTTCCTCATATGCTCACTAGTTATCGTTATGAACTTGGCTGCCTGCAATACGACTAAAGGCGTAGGTAAAGATATAGAAGCCGGTGGAGAAGCAATACAAAGGGCTGCAGAGTAAAATCTTACTTTTACCCAACCCTTGAGGCTTAGATATAAATACAACCTTTTATGCCTCAATTTTCAAAAAATAAAATACCATGGCTAGCATTAATTGATAAAATCAAATATTTCACTTAAGACAGATAATTGAACTTATCATAGTGTGTTTTTATTAACTGACTCTAACTTATAAGGGATATTACATATGAAAAGAAAAATAATTACAGCAATATTAATGACATTATTTATTCCAGTCATTGCGAGTGCTTCGTGCGAAAGCGTTGTTGAAGAAATTACACAAAAAATTATTAACAATGGTGTCCCAAGCGATAGCTTTACCATTACTGTCGTTTCAAGTGAAGAAGCAGCCTCACAACAAGGTACTGTTGTAGGTAACTGTTCTAATGAAACACAAAAAATTATTTATACAAAAAAATAATTTGCCCCAAAAGGGCTCGTCACGGAGCCCTTCCATTTTAATCGTAAAACATCGGCGTCTCAAATTATAGCTTAATAGAATTAGCTTAAAATCCTAACCAAAGTCACCCTTCTTGTGCTTGCTTCTGCATTATTCGCATTGATATCAATACAATTCTAGTTACCGCAAAAATATTCTGAAACCTCAAAAATACCTTTAAGACGGTCAAAATTATAATATCTTATTGAGATTACTACTTTTTTTATGTAGTAGTCACTTATAGTTAATGTATAGTGGCGCTCTATTCATAAGCAGTTATTTTCTATTTTGCCCCGATATTTGGGGCTTTTCTTTGTTGTTCAATTTCTCGTATTGCTTTCCCGTTAAAAATATACTTTACTATTGGATAAAATTTTCATTACATAAGAGAGTTGTATAAAGATATCTATATGTATACTAATCCTATTACTCTCTTACTAATTTTTATCCCTATCCTTGCCTGTATCCTATTCATTATTGCTCAAGATAAACAACAACCAGATATCATGACACTTTTTTTAAAGTTCTCTATCTACTTGTTAAGCGCTCTTACCTTCGTAAATTTAATTTTTTTTGCAAGAGCATTTACTGATTGGTATTAACGTGAACACTCCGTTCTAATGTAATCCTGTAAGCCAAGTATCATTTGCTTAGACTCTTCAATTCGCTCTCTGAGTAACCAATAATTTCGGATAGAGGTGTTTGTAGGTCTGGCGGCGATGTCATCATCCAAGCCGGAGGTGGAATCGGTTTCGCCTTTCGGACAGCTGGCTCTGATGTACACCCGCTCAGGATTACGCTCAGCGGCAATACGCAACTCATCAATTTCAATTTTTGCATTGGCTAGCTCCTGAATATGTTTAGTATCGAGTTTATGGAGAGATTGGACACGTTCTTGGTAATCCTCATTAATTTTGACCTGCTCTGTCAACTCAACGAGTAGTCCGGCATTTTTGGTATTTAACTCACCTACCCTCTCGTGTTGTTTCCACATTCCCCATATCGCTATCAATGCGACAATAAATAACAATACGCTGACTTTATTCATGGCGATTACCATAAAGACGTTTAAAAATTAACTTGCCGACCTTTATAATGCTCGATAGCTTTTTGGCAACGCTTCTCTAAACTCATCTTGTCAATGCCACCACAAGTGTCGTCTCGAAGTGCGTATACGCCAATTGCCAAGTAGATGGGTAGACAGATAATAAAGGAGGATAAGCATAAGCAAACTCGCCAAGACACACGTTTTTTTCTACCTCTCGTCTCGTCATTAGCCCTTTCCACGCCTTCCCCCCTGCATATATCCAGCGTTTTAGTTCATGACATGCGCCAGCTTGGTCACCAGTATTAAGTTTTTTAAGTAATGTTGAGCGCGAGAAAGCACCTATTCCCACGTTATAAGTAAATGAATAAAGTGCCGCCCTGGTGTAATCAGGAATATTGATTTTAATTAAGGGGTTTACTGCTTTAGCGACGATTGCTAAGTCTTTTTCCAGTAACTCGTCACACTCGACTTTTGTATAGGTTTTCGTCGGAATAATGTCAGAACCTGTATGCCCGTAACACACCGTAAGAACACCACCTACATCACGGTAGGGTTTGGGCTCATATCCCTCAAAATTAGTCACCATTGCAACAGTTAATGCCATCAGCCCACCTGTCACAGCGGCTATTTTTATTTTATTTGGTATCTTTGCCACTGTTAGCCTCTCTTAATTTGAATTCTTTCCGTTTGTAGTACCAATTCACCAAGAAGGTAGCGACAGTACAGATAATCCCAATGAGCACCGCCCACTGGTCTAGTGATAACGCCCCAGCTGCAGTAGTGATAACTCCAAGAGCATAAGAAAAGGGGCTAGAGTATTTTTCGTGCATACGCATATCCACCCCTGCGGAGTGTTCCAATATTTGGTTAATAGAAGTCCACCCGCTATAAAAACTAGAAGGTGTTAATGAAGTCAGTTGAAATTTAGGCAATAAAAAAGGTCACCGAAGTGACCTTAGTAAATTCTAGATAATTAATTTTTTTTCTTACCCGTTATAGCATCGTAAACAACACTTAAACCATAAATAATAATGGCTAGAGGCAACCCCCACTTCACATCTCCGGAGATGACACCATAATTTTCGAGTAATGTAATTATGCCCGCGAAGACAATAAATATACCAAAAAACATAAATACCTCATTCATGTATATGTGAGAATACCATTATACATAAAGATTAATTTAGCTTATATCTTGAATAGAGATAGCCGTACACAATCACCATTCGTCAAATGATTTAGATTGATTAAAATATTGAGGTAATCGCGTATTTAGCGCACCAAAAAAGACTTAAATCTAAACAGTACAATTATGATTTACTAACTTTAGCTTTGAACGACGAATTCAAACAAAAAACTGCACTAGGTAGGATATTTTCATCGTATTACCTCGCACTTCTACTGGTGCAACATGCACATATTTTAATAAGGTTATATCCTGAAGCTTTAGCTGCTGCTATTGCATGTATAGCATTAAATAGGTTACCTAGGTAGAAACGATTTGAAGTCATCGGCATTTGTTTACAGCCAACTTTGTGTATTTTGTAATTACCTTTTGGTCCCATCGTCGTCTGAATGTAATAGTTCATACATCTCCGCATTTACATTGTACAAAAGATTTATAACTTATGGACCGCCATCGAGGTATCGAACCCCGACTCTTAGTTTTGCTAAGACTAAATACTCTTCCAATTGAGTTAATGGCGGAATGATTTTACATCCAGTAGACCAATGCAAGGGAGGCTAAAAGCAGCCCTAAAATAGTTAGTGCATTTTGCGTTAGTGACAAAATTCGTTGATAAAAGGTAGGTAAGTTCATAGGTGATCCCTTAGGAAATGAATCCTTTGGATACCGCATCTATTTTTAAAATAAAAACTCGCAACTGCAAGATTTGCTTTTATAGCAATGAGGTATGATGTCACAGCTATTGTAACACATAACTCTCTCACTGGGGGGTTGTAATGATATATAAAACAAAAAACCCCGCTTTTTGCAGGGTTTCATAATCTATGTATTATTTAAGCTAACGTCATATTAGATTTACAGAAAATACATTTAGCACCAGAAGGATTACTTTTCGTTGCTTCAAAATGGTACCGTCTGTACTGAGACCCTTTACAGCAAGGGCATCTCATAAAGATATCGCCCTTAAAGCGCCACCACGTTTGCCGCAGCTGGACCTTTTGCGCCATTCTCTACTGAGAAGCTAACTTTTTGTCCTTCGTTCAGCGTTTTGAAGCTGTCACTTTGAATTGCAGAGAAGTGTACGAACACATCTTTGCTACCATCAGCAGGCGAAATAAAGCCAAAGCCTTTAGATTCGTTAAACCATTTTACTAAACCAGTCATTGTATTAGACATATTGAATTCCTTTGAATTTTTAATTGTTGCCACATGGCGTATAGGTTTGATGTTTCTTGTTACTTATGGAACTAATTAGGAGGAATTCACTACGAATGGGTATCTATGGGATAACGCTAAACGGGGGAACTTTCAAAACTTGCTTTCATAAATAGGTCTGTACTTCCAAACCAGTGATATTATTAAGCCACACAAATACAGGGATAGCAAATTTAATTTTCACTCTCACCGCAAAAGAGTTGATTTTGCATAAGACACCACACATTCACCGTCAATAACTTTTTCAAACAAATCATGTTGATAGCCAATTTCTTATCAACCCAATTATTTTTTGCAACAGTATTGATTTGATTAACTGAGGTTGTATATGAAAAAGCCTCACTAGGTGATTTATTTAAATATGGATGATTTCGTTCATTCAGACAGTTATACGCTAACATAGCTCTTAGGTTCAATATTCATATGACAGGACAATCCAATCATATGAATAACTTTGAAATTCTAGAGTATTATTTTTAATATCATAACCCATATCGCAGTCTTAATGACTGAGGATATGGATGAAAGTACTTTTGATTATTCAAATAGTTATCAGGATATTCAGATAAATAGTGCGTTATTAATGTTAAGGGTGCTAATAACGGTTGTGTTCCTTGTCGATATTCGAGGATTAACTTGCTTAATGCTTGTCTTTGGTTTGATGTTAGATAGCGTTTAAAATAACCTTGGATATGCATAAGTACATTAGTATGATTGCGCCTAGTTGCTTGGTTCTGTAATAAATTCATAAACTTATTTCGATACTCATCAAAATAAGAGTCGATTGAATCCCATTCATTGTTACTAGCAACAAAACGACCAAGTTCTCGATAAAGAGGTTGTGAATGAGCCAATAAAAGGAGCTTATATCGAGTATGAAAGTCGATTAATGAGTGACGATTCAAGGAGTTTTTCTTTAGTTCATTTAGCTCATGAAGAGCAAATACCCGTATAATAAAATTTTCGCGAATATGGGGGTCACTTAACCTACCATCTTCCTCAACTGGTAACCAAGGCATTACTTTGAGTAATTGTTCAGTAAAAAGCCCCATTCCAGATTTTTTATTACCATTGCCAACAGAATCATACACTCGAACCCTTTCCAAGCCACAGCTAGGTGAGTTTTTACATACAATATAACCACTTAAATCTGAAAGCCTACTCAAATAGTCAGTCGAAAACTGAACCATTTCTTCAGTTAAATCGCCTTCTCGACCATCACTGAATTTGAGTCTAACGTTATTTTCTTCAGATTTAACTAGCCTCAATGCGGGTCTAGGTGTTGGTAAGCCAATTGCCATCTCTGGGCATGCTTGTTGGTATTCGAAATAATCTGATAACTCATCTACAGCAAAATGAAAACGCTTATGACCACCATCAAATCTAACACTATCACCCAATAAGCATGAGCTAATACCTACAGTGATTTTTTTACCTGATGTATTGCTCATATCACTAGAGGTAAGAAGATTAACCATCATTGCCACCTTATATGAAATCACTTATATACGAAATTGATTTATAGTAATAATTGAATTCATATTAGTAACATTGCACTTTATTTACTAGCTTTATAAATCACTACTCCACACTCTAATAAAACAAACAAAAAAGCCCCACTGAAGTGAGGCTCATAAGCTGCTGACATTGTAGTCATTCTTATCACAATATCAGCTATTTTACGATCGTAAAGTATTTTATTAAATCTTCTCTACATACCTATCTAATTCTAATTTTATGTCTAACATCATCAACATTCCGTCAATAACACCCTCTGCTTTCTGGAGTTTTTTCCCTATGTGAGTATCTGAGCATTTATGTTCTCTAGCTAGCTGCATGAATGTTTTTCCAAATAAATAATAATCCAGTAGCAGGTCATGCATATGACGGTTCTTTTTATTTAATTGAGCCATACAGCTAGAGATAATCATTGCATCGTCGTCACAACATTGAAGTCGAGATTTAACCTTATTAGGTATTAAGCGACTAAAGCCTGCTGCTGTAGAATACCACTGAACTGACTCGACATTATTCGCAGCCCATGCGCCCCACATTTCTAGTACCTGTTGAATATTACGCATCCGTTATATCAATTAATCCTGTCAGCCTTGTATCGGCATCAAGATATCAATCAAAAAATAGCGGTGCCGAAAGTAACTATATTGTCGACCCGTTATCACCACAAGAAGTATCCGACCTACTCTCTGCAACAAAGTATGAACAATGGAAAAACTTATTTCAGTTTGCCATTAACACTGGGTTAAGAAGCTCTGAATTATGTGCATTGAGATGGAGTGATATAGATTTCATAGAAAATACTGCACACGTACAATCCGCCAGTGTTGTTGGTGTTATTAAGAAAACAAAAACTAAAGCGGGTACCAGAAAGGTGGAGTTAAATAGTGAAGCTATGAACGCCCTGAATGAGCAGAAGCAATTCACGTTTATGAAAGACGGTGTAATTTTCGAAGATCCAAAAACAAATAAAGCTTGGGCAAGTGCTGATGCAATCAGGAAGAAAGCATGGGTGCCAACCCTGAAAAAGGCTGGTATCCGATACCGCAATCCTTACCAAACTAGGCATACCTTTGCCACGATGCATATCAGCCATGGCGCTAATCTGTTTTGGCTAGCTGGACAAATGGGGCATAAGGGACCTGAAATGTTGTTTAGGCATTATGGTTCTTATCTTAAAGAATATGATGATAACATTACTAAATAATTCATTTTACTCTGTCATACAAAAAGAAATTATCATCTATGGAGCATCAATTTTAGATAAAATTTAACAGTCCATTCAATGGATTAGTCCTCTCAAATTAAAAATAAAGGGATAATTTTAAAACTTTTATTTTCAATTAATTATTAAAATTAAAAAATGATAAAACAAAAAATAAAAACCCAAAAAACCAAAAAACCAAAAACAAACACCATTTCAGCATAAAATAAAATTGATAATTAACTAAATCTCATTGCAAAAAATTAGTGTAATTTTCACTCAAAAAAATACAGTTATATTTATGCCTTGAAATTAAAAGTAATCTATGGCTTGATCAAAACGAATTAATTTTTATTCAAATAAAGTAAGAAATCATAATAAATTATTAATACACGGAATTCATGAAATGACACAGCAAGAAAGAAAAGTCTTATGTACAGTTGAAAAAGGATACACATCAGAAAGAGATGAGCAAATTGGAAAATTAAGGGCCTATTTTGAAGTGCTTGAAAACGGTGACATATCACCCATCAATCAAATTGATTTTTTTTGTGACACAGAGCAAGTTTTTGTCACTAGCGGATATAGCGATATTAAAGAAAAATTCAAAAATAATCTATTTGAAGCTATTTGTGTCCCAACTAGCTTTGAGCAAAAAGATGGAAATTGTAGGTACGTTACTCGTGCTAGCTCATGTGAAGATATAAAAGGATTACAAGTTTCACAAATTTATGACGTAAACCTACCCTCTCCTAATGATCCACTAATAATCGTAGATGATATTCCATTAACTAAAACATTATTTACTAGAGATAATGGGTTTATTTATGGCCCCTTTGACTATACAAGTAAATTTGATGAAAAAACGGAAAGCTATACATTAGCTCTAAAGTCTATTAATACTCCTATAAGTAAATTACCACAATACCATATAGGTAAGATAGGCACTCAAAATTGTATAAGCTATTTATCTAATGACAAAAGAAATCCTTTATTTTTAGCGAATATAAAAAAATATTAGAAATAATAAATGAAGAAATAGATTTCATTACTGACGACCAAATTCTATCAATTTATGGCACTAAAATAGCTTTAAACTCAGACATAAGATCTTTCACAAAAGGCACAATAGCACAAATTAGAAAACATTTTTCATCAACAACTGAATACCGAACATTTCCTCAAAGATTCAATCGATTGTTTAAATGCTTGGAGGATGCATTAGTTTGGGATTCAACTAAAACAGAATTAATTCAGTCATTTTTAAATACTAAGGAAGGTGAAAGAGTATTAATTGACTATATATCAAAAAATAAAGACAATTATTTTAAAGAGGAAAAAGCTAATTTTACAAGAAAGATGGAAGAAGAAACAAAAAGGCAACAAAAAGCATTTGATGAACTAAAAGAGAAAAAAGAAGCCTTAGAATCAGAAATTCGTAAAAAAACAAGAGAAAGAAATGATTTTGAAGTCAATAATTCAGGAAGTTTAACCACATTAACAGATGAAAAAAGAAAAATTATTGAAAGTCAAATTTCAAATGAAAAAAGTAAGCTTGATAAACTTATCAGTGAAGTAAAATCTATAGAGGAAAAATATAGCAAATTAAAAGAGTATAGCAACCTTCACAAAGAAATTCAAACACTTGAAGATGATAGAGATCGAGCTCGAGATAGAAAAAAACAAATGGAAGATCAAGTTAGTGAAGTTAGCGCTAGACTTAAAGAAAACAATGAGAATTTAACCAGCCGTTTAGTTCAACTAAAGCCTGATGTTGATGCTCTTTGTGGATTAAAACCAAGAATTGCTGTTCAACAGTTAGATTATAGCGCAGCTATTAAAATACATTATAATTCAAATGATACTGAAGATATCAGAGAAGACTTAATTGATAGTGTTTTAGATTCCTTAAATAAACAAGGAAGGAAAACTGACTATGCAACTGCAGCCAACATACTAACAACAATATCTCAATGTCAATTTACTTTATTTAGTGGATTACCAGGAACAGGAAAAACATCTTTAGCAAAAATGTTAGGTAACTGCTTAGGTTTAAAAAATCGCTTTCTGAATATACCTGTTGCTCGAGGCTGGACATCATCTAGAGATATTTTAGGTTTTTATAATGCACTATCTCAATCATTTTCACCAGCATCGACAGGACTGTATGAGCTAATTCAGCAACTAAGCTCAGAAATTGATGACAATAAAGAAGTTGCTGCATCAATTATTTTACTAGATGAATTTAATTTATCTCAGCCAGAACATTATTTTAGCCCATTTTTAGAAATGGCAGATCCAGAATCTAAAAGAGTTTTAACTACTGGAAATCCTGATAAAGCTTATTTTAATATTCCTGAATACTTACGCTTCCTAGGTACAATAAATCAAGATGAATCAGTTCAATCTTTAACCCCTAGAATGCTTGACAGAGCAGCAATCATTAACTTCGATGATTTTGAACCAAATTATGAAATTAGCCTAATCCCCCCTGAGAATACTATAGATTTTGCTTCCGAAGCTATAAGTGGAAAAAAATTCATTGATATATTTAAAGCAAATAGTTTAGAACTTCCCGCAGATATTGAAAAAGTATTGCAATTAATTGTTTCAACCTTAAGAGATGACCGCCCTGAATATGGCACTCCCATAATAATTTCATATAGAAAAATAAAATCAATTAGAGCTTATTATAATGTCGCAGGCCCTTTAATGTCCATGGAAAGTAAATATCTCGGTTTAGATTATGCTATATGTCAACATGTTATTCCACTCCTAAATGGCTATGGTCATAACTTTGGAAAAAGATTAGAAGCATTAATGCTGAATCTCCCTGATGAGATGGATAAATCAATTAAAATGCTCAAAAAAGTTTTAAACCATGGTAACCAAAATATGTTTAGCTATGGACATAATTTATGATAAAGTGGAAGGCTTATATAAATCATATAGATGAATCAACTTGTCGAATCTTCTCGCATGGTGAAAAAATACAGTTTAAAGAAACTGACAGAATTGTATTTTCTGTTCTTATGGATTCGGCTGATTTTTCTATTCATGGAGAACCAATTATAATCATTGGTGATATTCCATTAATTATGACAATGCAAGAACAAGAAGATGCAGAAAAAAATTATTATATCTTCACATCCAATGAGCTAATAACATCATCAAAGTCTAAATATTTTTATAATTTTTTTGGCGAAAGTGAAATTATTTTATATTTTGAGAATATGGTAAAAGAACCAATCACTGTTACAGTTGACATACTAGCAAGAAAAGAAAATGCATTTATAGCAAATGAAATGTTGCATTTTTTAACAGCAAATCTTGAAGATGCAATTGCAATATGTTTTTCTCGTAGTAAGAAAGGAGCTGATTTATCTGGTTCTGATGAGCAAAAATTCAATAAAGTGGATGCAATCATTCAAGCTTTTGATTATTTAAGCAATTCAGTTCATCTTTTTTTACGAGAAAGAAAATCTCAGCTACAATCTGACCTTATTTTATCTGAAAACGGAGCGCCTACCGGTCCTGACTCAGTATATTGGGCCTTAACTAATTTGGATAAATTATCACCTGCAAGTCAAGATAGCATAAATATTTATTTTAATAACCGCGGTTATCATTATGACCAATTACCAAAAGAAATATTATTTGAAGATTTTGATATTTATGAAAATAGAGTTATAAATACGTTTATAATTAACTCAATTAATTTTTTGAAATCTTTAAAAAATGAATACAACACCCAAAGTAAAGTTTCTACTATAGAACCCATGAGTGATTATGTACGATTCGATCATACGATGGAAAAATTTTCAAAAATGGTTTTAGAAGTAAAAATAAAAGAAATTGATATTTTAATAAATAAAGCTATAGAATTAAAAGGTGTCTATTTTAAAATTATACCTTCTAAAATTAAAGCTTTTGCCTTACCTAGAATGTCTTCATATATCAAGAAGCACTCCCACTACAGAGAGGCATTTTCTCGAATAGAAAAATGTTATAGTACAAATTCGCCTGATTTTTCTAACAATAAATTACTCTTGGGATTAAAAAATCTTTCAATTATTTATGAAATTACTACTTTGTTATTACTTAGTAGAGAAATTGAAAATGTTTTTCAGACACAATTAACTATTCAAAATTTTCGCTATCATTCAGAGTCAAATCCCTTTGGAGGGATCGATCTCATACGTCCGGAGGGCGTTACTAATAATCATTTTGTATTCTCAAATCCAGAATTTTTGATTGACTTACTCTATGAAGCTAAAATATACCCTTATAGCCCTGATAGTAAATCAGGAGATTTAATTGATACAAGTAACACTAAAGCAAATAAATTTGGAAAGCATCATTTTTGTCCAGACTTTATTATGAAAGTTACTTCTAAAGAGACTGGTTTATCATTTACCGTCATTCTAGATGCCAAATTTAAAGATTCGAATACAGTTAAAGAATTTGATATGGATACTCTGACTAATAAGTACCTAATGAACATACATTCTGTGGATGAAAATGGTAAAATAAAAATGTCATCTGTGGATATGTTAATAATTTTATTTGCCCATACAAAATCAGGAACCTTGTTACGAAGGGTAGCGCCTCGTCATTGCTTAACTGGACAATATCCAGTTTTTCCACAATCAACTGCTATAGCCCTACAGACTAATGATGTTTCACTTTTAAACGAACATCTCTCCGCTATAAGGAAAATAGTTACAGGAACTGTAGGGATAGAATCAATACATTAAAAATATAGTTTGTAATTAATTAGCACTGACAAAAGTCACTAGTAAAGCTATATAGGGACTCTCATGTGCACGTCTAGTGCACATGATTGCAGCTTATTTAAAATACTCTATTATATTCAAAGAATTAAAAAATTACGGATGCGGATTCAACTCCCGCCAGCCCACCAAATTATCTTCTAAGGACGTCCAAAGAAGACTGAAAAGCCCGCTAACTCAATGAGTTGCGGGCTTTTTTATGTCCTGCGCAGTCTGATGTCACCTAATTAAATCCAATCATCTTAGGCACCTTGATAGGCACCTCGCAAACCTTTATCGTTTTTGAGATGCCTAAAAACAATAAAACATCAAAATTGGCAAGACAAACCAACCCCTTATCAGTTAAAGAGATCAATGCTTGTTTATGTAGCTCAGCGACTCACCATATCTCTCCCTGCGAAAGCCGCTGAAGCCCGTTGGGACGAAATCAACTTTGAAACCAAGGAATGGCAGATACCCGCTGCCAGAATTAAGATAAATCGTGAACACACTGTTCCGCTCTGTGCCAATAGCAGACATATTTATACGAGTGAATTTAATTATAATTACTTAAAGTTGGAGTAGCTTGTTTAGTGACTAATGCAACCGCTTCTTGCTTAAACTCAGTGGTATAAATTCTGTTTGTTCGTTTTTTCATTTAACACCTCAATAATTAGATTATATTCTATTATTAAAGTGTCCTGTTTTATTAAGGCAGATCAAAGGACTATCAATCGAGAGGCTGGACGAGTACGCATATATTCCCTTTTTAATATATTTAAATCTTCATTTCGGATTTTCGTATAAAAATAAATTATTGTCTGTAAGCGCATATCGAGAATGTTATTTCTTGCCACGTTAATCATATTCATCGTCCGCTTCACTCCTTGAGACATTTAACAAGCTTTTTATGGCGTAATTAAGGGCGAATTTCGTCCTTAGCAAGCCTGGTTTTACGTGGCCTCCGGAATTTTGAAATTCCTAGACGTCAAGCCCAATAAACTACGTGTTATTTGGTTCTTCCTCCTGTAAAATAGACCCTAAATTCATCACATACTGTTTATTATGCCAAATGCCATAGAATATCTGACTATAGCAGTTCTCAATCTGGTCATACTACCAACTCTCATTATTCGTCATAAAATGGTACTCCTGCCTGTTTTACTTTATTTATGGTCTTTTTTTATAATCAGAGCTGACATGGGGAACGAGGTTTTTATCATAAACCGCATTTCTATCTCATTTATCATTATTTATATTTTCATTGAAATCCAGCGGCGCGTCTATGCTGACAAAATTTATATGTATCCTGAAAAAAAACTGATTTTCCACAACAGGAAGTTCCGATTTCCATTAACGCTGGCTGTCATATTAATTTTTTTATCTTTTTATGATTCAAAAATTTATTATGGCAGTGTGCATGATGAAAAAATCATTATGGCAGTTCTTTGTGTTATAGCGCTGTGTATTGAATATAAAAAAGAGATTATAAATACGTATAATGGAGTGTAATGGAAATGGAAACCCCAGAAAAAATAACAAAGGTTGATTATTTCAGACAAGGTCTCTACCAAAAAATTTCATCCGAAAAAATAAGTCTGAATTGCAAGGAAAATCAAAAGGTCAGATTGTTTTATATACCTCTGGCAGCTTTCTTTTTTATAATGTGTATTATCACGACATGTGAACAGATAGAAATTTATCAGTCTAAAATGTACATTTTGAATGAAAAAATTTCTTACATGAAAGAAAAAACACCGGAAGGATTTGATAAATATAATACAGACGAAAACGATGCTGATAATTTTGAAACGAGACTATTGAAGACATATTATGCAAGATATGGCTATCTTGCTGAAAAAGATGGAATTAATATTTTTGATTACATTTATAGTAAGTTAAATCCTAACATGAGCACTTATGTATCAGAAACACCTTCATTTATTATGCATTCTGTTCATTTTCTGATTAGCTTTATTGGTTTTATTTGGATTGCAAAGAAGATAATTTTCCGGAAGAAGCATCCGTTGCTTTATATTGATAGGGTACTAAAGTGTTTCTATTTATGGGATGGAAAAAGTGTTTATATAAATGACAACTTATCATTACGCTCCTATAGGGAACTTTCACGCATAATACTCTTCACATATAATAATGACGAGAAAAAAGAATATATATTTAACCCTGCCGTTCATCTATTCAGCTTTCTGAATATTGATAATCCTAAAGCAGAAACCCAGTTTTATGAACAAATCAATGCCTACCTTCAATCAGGCCTAGATAGTTTTGCTACAGGGAAAATGCCCGGAAAAATTGCGTCATATTTAACACCTCGTCTTCCCCCAGATATAGCTGAACGCATTGAAAATATAAGAAAGACGATGGTGAATTATTAATAAGCTTTATGTGATTTAGGCATGTAAGCCAATCATTTCGTATAAAGGTGATGAAATTCAGGGATCATTGGAGGATGAATTAATATCCATTGCAGAAGAAAAAGGTATATATGAATAATTAAAAAAATCAATTGTATAATTACCTACTTTGGCTATAACTGCACACCAACACAGGTAAATCACCCCACACCACTCCCCGATCAGCGCCTTAAGCTTAAATGCGGTGATCTGAGCTTGTTGTTGCTGATTTTGCTGCTTAATCGTCTGGATATCTTCACTGTCCGGTATTTAATACCAAACAGCAGTTTAAAATATTGACGGTAAATGTGAAACCGATCTCAAGTCCTGCCGTTTTCAGCCAGTGATTTTTTAAGGTAATGGCTGAAAGTAGTGTAAGTATCCCTACAAAACGTACCATTAATTTTTAGAGATCTTCAGACAAACTAATTATATCGGAGCAAGGTCAACTTCCGCAATTCGCTCTCAGCGGATCTCTGGTTCAATGAGCTTGCCCACTTTGTGAAGCGAACATAGCTAATGTCATTTCAGACAGTTGTTACCTAACATAAAGTTAAATTTTTGATTTATTTACAGTAGCGAGTCATTATGTAAGACCTAGGTAGAGTTAAACTGTATCGAAGATTACTATACGTAACGTAGCTCAATTAGCACAAATGGAGGAAAATAATGTCTACCGAAATTTTATTTCCAATTAAAAAGCTTCCTCAATTTGAAGATATCCTCAATAGTATCATCGATGGATTTAATGACTTTTCTTTGTCTACAAAACAATTAACGATAGGGATATCCGCGAAAAAAGGAGTAAACTTAGTTGATAAGTTTATCTATATACATGACCACCAGTATGATTATTTTTGTTGGGTAAGCTTTAATTTTATTGAAGAAAATCTACGTGATATAGAAGATATAGAGTACCCATATATGGGAAGTGTCTCTACAAGAGGTGAGGCTAACTTAAAATTTTCAGCTTTAATTTTATATATAATATCTAGCTCATTGAATTCAAGAATAATTTATGATGATGCTTATTTAATTCAAACTAAAGAGTCTTATCCATCTTGTGAATTAAAACTATTTGTTGAGCGTTACATTCAAGATCTTTATTCCATTACTTAATGGGAGGATCTCTATTCCACACTGAAATCTAAATTAACGATCTTACAAGCTCTCAGCCAACCGGATAATCAACTGTCCAGCTTAACGAGTAAGGGGATAGTGGCTTCTCACCTCAAACCTTAGTTCTTTTAGCCACTGACCACGTAAAACGAGTTGTGGTATGCCGTTGTGTTTACCTCGGTTGGGACATAACCCTCTTGTATATTTTGAGGTTTTGCCATTTCTTATTTAGCTACCTCATTTTTTTACACTCTCCCTCTTGCTCATCCCTTAACTTTCAAATTTCAAGGTATCGGTCTATTTACACGTTCTTTTTATCTCCATACTCGAAAAACGCTATCAGCCTAACCCGTGCCATCAACACGCAAGGGGATCAAGCAAAATCGAGATGCACAGTAATTACCAATCGATAAATAAACAAATGGGTATCAATGCAGCCAAAGGAGATTTTGATATCACAGTGAGTCATCATACCCAGCTCGATGGCATAATAATGAGTAGTACGGTAGAAGCTGAATGACATCAATGTTGGTTTAATTCACCTAAAAAATCGTTACAAAAACATTATGAGAAGCCTAGAAGAGAAGTCGAAACGGATGTGCAACGTAGATATAAAAACATTTCCTCAGAGAGCTATTTAGGCCAATACCTTAAAACTCTAACTCAGACTCCATCGGCAATAAAAACGAAATAGGCATTTTTCAAAAATACGAGTCATTTATTTTCTTTTAAATCCATTTGGGTAGACTATTGCCATCAAAAATAATGGAGCACCACACAATGCCTCTACAAGCTGATTTTATACCACTAACAAAAGAAATGACTGAGGAATGCGCTAGACTCTATTGCAAGGCCTATAGCTCAGCACCTTGGTTTGAACATTGGCCATCGCATCAGCCCATTATCGAATTTATTACCCATCATTTAGGTAATAATTACTTTATGGGCTTTGTTATTCAAATAGATAAACGCATTGTGGGTGCCTGCCTTGGCTTTAAAAAACCGTGGAATCAGGGAGTAGAATATTATATTGATGAACTCTTTATTCATCCTGATTTTCAAGGAAAAGGTCTTGGAAGTGCTTTTATGCAACACATTGAACAACAATGCGTTCAGCATAATCTTAATGCTATTATCCTAAATACAGAAAAAGGCTTTCCTGCCGAGAATTATTATCAACGCAATGGCTTTACGATACACAATAATTTGATTATCTTATCCAAACACACCACTGACAGTCATGATAGTGTCGAATAATGTCATCATTATTTTACTACCACCTAGCCTGTTATTTAACTTTTTAGCTATGTGAGATTATGGATACACCATTGAGTGAATTGCACTTTAAAAATAATGATGAGCAACGTTTTCATCTTGCATTAAAACAGGCTAGTAATGAATATCTAAAATGTAAAAATGACCATGTTTACGCTAGCTCAATGGATATCTGCTTAGTTCTCGGTATGTTTGTGATTGCCATTATCTGTTATATTCCCACGCTATTGACGTATTCAACGTTTGTCTATGTTATTGCCTATATCTGTTTTGTGTTGTTAATCATGTTATTAAATGTCCTTGGACAACATGATGCCTGCCATAATACGCTGTTTAAAACACCATGGCTCAATCGTATTTTTGGTCGTCTAGTTACCTTACCTCTGGGACTTGAACCTGAATTTTGGCGTGCGAGACATGTCTATTTTCATCATCGCTATGCCAATATTGAGCATTATGATTTAGATACGGAAGAAAATGGTATTTTTCGACAAACGCCTTTTCAAAAATGGCGCCCAGTCATGAAATACCAATACCTGTATTGGCCACTCATTGCTTCATTCTCTCTAACTTGGATTGCATTCGTTTTTGATTGGTCTGATCGGACAGGGAAAACCCCGCTAAAATCACGTGGAATTTTAACAGGCTGGTCAGGTTGGCTATTATTTTTTACTAGCAAACTTGCTCATCTATTATTAATGCTAGGATTACCCTTATTCATTGCCCATCATAATGGTATTAGTGTGATGACCATTTTGCTCACCTATCTAGTAAGCCAGATGATTGCTTCTTTATTTGTTGTCTATTTGCTGTTAGGCACACATTGGGCAGAAACTGCCTTTTTTGAGGCACCTGATAATCAGCAGATGCCTCACGGCTGGTATCAACATAATTTTATTACTGCGTGTGATTGGCTCCCCTCCCCTAAATACTTATGGCGTTTAACTGGGGGATTAAATTACCACCTCACTCATCATCTCTTTCCTGGTTGGCATCATCGGCATTACCCTGCACTTGCAGCAATTATCGAAAAACTTGCAAAACAACATAATATGCCGTATCGCTGTATTAGCTATCGACAATTGCTGAGCGCTCAAATTCGTTTTCTACGCCAGATGGGGAAAGAGCCACAATAATAAAACGGTCTAAAATAGGTTAACCTGCATACTGAGTGATGCCAGTATAACCTTTACCTTGGTATATTTTATCGACATCCCCTGTCGCTAATGCCACTTTATAAACGCCACCAAGCAGATCTGCAACATACATTAATTGTGCTTCTTTATCATGTGTTAAACCTATTGCTTCATTAAAGCCTCGACAAATAACGCGATAATGAGTTAGCCCATTGCTGGTAATGTCAGCACGGTTTAAACTATTACCCCTTGGTTCACCGCCTCTGTCGGTCCAATAAAGGACATTCGCTTGTTGATCAAGTAATAGATCAATAGGCTCAGGAAGATCACCGAGCAATAATTCAATATCTTTTCTCGACGATGGCTGATAATGGCTAGCGGGATGTAAAGGCGCCCTAAATAAACGACCAACCCCACCCTTTGCCGTTCCCTTTTGGGTCCAGTAAAGCCAGTTATTCGGAGCATCAACGGCAATTCCCACACATTGGTCAAGTATATCGACTTTGTTTAGGCTATTTCGAGGTCGCTCAATATGAACGTGTAAATCTGTTCCGTCAATGTTACATGAGCTAACTTTTCCGCCTTCTCGGTCACACCAATATAAACGCTGAGTTTGTTGATCGAGTTGGAGTTGTTTTGGCGTTCGTACAAGCCCATTTCCTACCAACATTTTTCTTTCTGTGGCATCAAAACTCATGACATTTATAGAACCATCATCGGCGTCATAGTCATCCCCCATATTGCTCCAATAAATTAACCTTTTTATAGGGTCAACAGCGATACCATCCGGTGTACCGCCAAGGCCTTCAATTAGTGTATCAATTTGGGCTGTTGATTTGTGAAGCTGAATAATTGCGGGATTGATAACATCCAATAGTAATAAATAAGGTTGAGAGAGCTCGCTAGGTTTCACATTAATACCTCATCATGTATTTAATTAACGTCATACTACAAATATAGTTAGCCAATTGATAATTAGCTAACTAATGATTAGAAATATAATGTGCTTTTAGGTACCTAGCGAAGATCGTATGTTGCGAGAATGTATTCTTAACGTTAATTTATTGACTATAAAATATAATGACTACTTTTGATATCAGTCTAGGCCAAAATAAGATTAACTAGCCCAATTCGTTATTACTTATTTTATTTAGCTTAAGTGTTTCTTAAGAAACTGTTCATCACTAGGTTAATTAAGATAACAATGCCTCTATATTTAATATCTATTTATGTTTGTAGAAATATAATTACTAAACAATTTCAGATTGTAACAATTTATTATAAATAACATTAAGAATGGTTGGCGACTCATATGAAAAAAGTCGAATATTCACTCAAAAAACTGCGCACATTAGTGATCAGCGATAGGCTCTATCTATCTAATAAATTTAGAAAAAAACTTAACTATACGCCTAATTTCAATAATCCTAAAAGCTTTAATGAAAAAGTAAACTATAGGATGTTATATGATAGGAATCCGTTATATACACAACTGGCAGACAAGCTAGCGGTGAGAGAATATGTCTCTCGAAAAATTGGTGAGCAATATTTAGTCCCCATTTTGGCCACTTATGATGACGTTAATGCAATCGATATTGATAAGTTACCAGAGCGTTTTGTATTAAAGTGTAATCATGATAGTGGTAGTAGTATTATTTGTGTGGATAAAAAGCGTTTTGATCTCCAAAAAGCAAAAGATAAGCTTTCATTCCATCTTATAAAAAATTTGTACTACATTACTCGTGAACGGCATTATAAAGATATTCAAGCTCAAATAATTTGTGAATCATATATCGACCTATTTACAAACAAAAATAGGAAGCTTGTACCTGAAACTTGTCGTATTCACTGCTTTGCAGGGAAACCGACCTTTGTTGAAATCGACTATACCGATGAATTTGGAAATGAGTTCATCAATATTTATGATACCGAATGGCAACTACAACCTTTCACGTTTGGTTATCCAAACATGTTAGAACCTGTTGCTGAACCAGCGTTGTTTCAAGATATGTTAAGGCTAGCTCAGCGACTTGTCAGCCCGTTTGATTATTGCCGCGCCGATTTTTTAATGTCTGAAGAGACATTATATTTTAGTGAACTGACTTTTGCGCCCAATGCTGGACGTACAGAAATTCAGCCGTTGTCATGGGATTTTAGATTGGGAGAGATGTGGCAACAAAAAATTATTGGTGCGACTGGTAACATAGAGGCTGAGGGAGCATTAGCCACAGGTACTTTTAGTCATAAGAAAAAATAACTGATTTAGTTAAAAAAACCGTGTTCACTCAATGAGTAACACGGTTTTTTTATATCATCGCTAATTCGCTAATACTCCAGCTTTACGGCGTACACTTGCAATCAACATATAAATGGTTGTGACGGTTAAAACAATAAAGAAGAAGTTCACTAATCCATTATGTTGTTCTAAGAAAGTACCTGCTACTAGCGGCCCGACAGCAGAGCCTACGCTATAGCTAAATAACATGACTTGAGTTGCAGCAACAATGTAAGAAGAATCCAAGTTATCGCAAGCTAGCGTAATCGCAATGGGGTACAAGGCGAATGAAGACATGCCTAACAACGCCAATGCCACTATCATTACCAGATAATCACTAGAGACATAAATGATCCCCATCGCGAATACCCCTAATAATGAGACCATCGCTAACAGAAGCGTTTTACTCATGATCACAGAAAGCTTGCTCACGACGGGCTGAATTAACATGCCACCTAAAATAATCGATGCCATTAATACGCCCACTTGTTGGGTAGTAAATGGACCATTTTTGAGTGATAACGGCATTAATCCATAAATTGTGCCCATCAAAATACCTGACGTCATGCAACCGATAATGGCAGGCTTGCTCAGACGAGTTATTTTTTTCAATGACAGTTTTTGATGGGAGTCGCAAGCAGGTTGCCCTTGACGAAATAACAAGGGAGGCAAAACCGCCAGCAATAATAACCCTAGAACCACCATAAAAGGATAGGCACCATGAGTACCAATCACCCCGATGGCTAATTGCCCTAATGTGGTTCCGCCATACAGGGACGTCATATAAAAACTCAGTCGTTTAGCTCTTTCTTTAGGGCTATCACCGATAAGCAACCATGATTCGACAACCACGAAAATCCCTGCAACAGCAATCCCTGCAACCACACGGTTTGGTAGCCAAGCCGCAATGCTTGGAGTCCAAGGTAAGATAACTACCGTTGCCGCAAGCAGTAATAAAAAGGCAATAAATGAAAGACGATGGCCAATTTTAGCAATAATAGGCTCAATCATCATTGAACCTATTAATAATCCAATATAATAGGCACTCGCTAACCACCCCGCATAACTGGTATCAATATTGAATCCACCCATTGATAATGGGATTAAACTCATCAGGTAGCCCGATGCGATGGCAAAAATAGTCAAGCCAGCGACAGGAACGAAAGTACTGTCTTGTTTGCGCATTAATGTAGAGGCCTGTTTCACGACCTACTCTCCCACTGACAAAATAAATAATGACTCGTCATATTTCAAATTGCAGCATGCCTGACTTTGCGATTAGGACTAGAGGCATAATGGAGTATGCGCCTAGTAACACATTCACGGGTCACTTAGCTGTATTTAAAAATTTTTAGAGTATCTGCGCTGCATTCATCGGGGGGCCACGCGGCAATATTGAGTACCTAAAAAGCACTCAGTCCGGCGACTACTGCAGGTGTTAAAATAAAATGATAAGACTAATTTGGCGGCAATATAGAACTTTACTCAGTTAAATTAAAATGAGAAAAACTAATGCTCACTAGCAAAAATATTTATGTGAGAAAAATCACGTTTTTTTGCGACTTGATTTTTACGCCCATCAGGTTAGATAATAAATAAATAGCATTAAAAACAATAGGTTGAAAAAACCTCATTCTATTGTAACCTATGCCGCATTGTTGGTTAATTTTAAACCGCATCACGTTAATTTATTTAGTGGAACAACCATTAAAAAATATTTTCTTACAATATTGTGCTGCACTATTTACTTGATAAAGTCACTTACTAGTATGAATCATCTATTTTATTCATTTTTTGAATTGAAAATCTTATTTATCTTTAATTAATTTCATTTTAATTAAAGAGAGCTATTTTCTTGTTTTAATCGACGCCACAATGTTGTGCGACTAATCCCTAAATAGCGTGCTACGGCTTGCCTATCCCCATTAAAATAATCCATGACTTCAGATAGCGTCTCTCCTATCGGTTGATTTTCGACTAAATCATTTCTCTCGGTTTTACGCTCAGGTGATAAATTCATGAGCATTTTTTGGGTAATGCCTTTATCGGGGTAAGCACTGCAATATAATGCAACCCGTTCCATCAAATTACGTAATTCTCGAACATTGCCAGGCCATAAATATTGGCTAAAAAACTCACGACAACTAAATAGCTGTTGTACTCTAAAAGCAGGCAATGACTGCTGTAACCCAGCGAAAGCCAGTTTGAGCAATCTTTCTGCTAACATGTAAATGTCCTCTCCTCGTTCGTGTAGCGAAGGTACCTTCATACGCAATACGCCCAAACGATAAAATAGATCGGCTCTAAAACGGCCTTCTTTTACCCAGTTATCAAGGTCACAATGTGTTGCACAAATGACGCGGACATTCACCTGCAAGGGGCGATAGCCACCAATTCTGACGACGGTCATCTCTTCCAAAACCCTGAGTAATCGCGTCTGTAAGGCCAATGGCATCTCACCGATTTCATCTAAAAATAGCGTTCCTCCATTTGCCATTTCAAACAATCCCGCACGTCCACCACGTCGTGATCCAGTAAATGCCCCCTCTTCATAACCAAACAGTTCCGCTTCTAATAAATTTTCAGGAATGGCGCCACAATTGACTGCGACAAATGGAATCGGAGATTTATTCCTTTTATGTTGATTAAATAATCGATATTCATGATGAATAGCCTGAGCGACCATCTCTTTACCTGTTCCGCTTTCTCCTTGGATCAATACGGTCGCTTCTGACTTCGCATATAGCATAATATCTTGGCGAACGCGCTCCATTAGCGGTGAAGCACCAATTAAGTCGTTAATCGTGTGCCGTACTTTGGTTGTATTTTCAGATTGATAACCTGTTGGTATGGTTTTTTGGTCATAGGAGATACGACTTAATTCTATTGCATCATAAAATGCTTGGCGTATCGTTTCGGTTGAATAGATAAAGATCCCCGTCATTTCTAATTCTTGAGCGAGATCCATAATTAACCCAGCGCCAACAACGACATTAATTCCCATCGCTTTCAACGCTTTTAATTGTGCACGCGCATCTTCTGCGGTGATATAGCTACGTTGTTCAATGCGCAAACCAAAATTTCGCTGAAATTCATCCAGTGATGGAATGATTTTTTGATAATTAATAATGCCAACTTTATGGCTAATTTCACGAGCCTTAGCTAAGGCTTGCATCACATCGAAACCACTCACTTTAACAATAATGACTGGCACCGATACATGGCTTTTTAAGTAAGCACCATTTGAACCCGCACTGATTATTGCATCACAATGACCTGTTTTTAATCGTTCACGCACCTCTTCAGCGGCCTGCTCAAACCCCATATTCAGCGGTGTAATATCCGCCTGTGCACTGAATTCAGGGCTAATATCACGAAAAAGTGTGAATAATCGCGAAACAGAAACTGTCCAAATAATCGGTTTTTGCATACTGTTAGCCCTAAAAGTCTTATGATGTTTCGATAACGTTTCATTTAACACTAGCATTGTTTCAATGAAACATCACAGCCTCTTGTTCAAGAATTCAAAAGTCAGTCACAAACCTCATCTATTTCACATCACATTGATTTCAAATAGATAAAATAATTATTACACCTATATTAGATTTTGGCATGGTACTTGCTATACATAAAATAACAAACACAGATACATTTTGTTAGCAATTTGATAACGTGAGGTTTCTATGCCATCAATGCCCGCAGGCCAAGCTTTTCGTCATGCATTAAGTAGTGAAACACCTTTACAACTCGTCGGGACTATCAATGCCAACCATGCTTTATTAGCTCAACGAGCAGGTTATAAAGCGATTTATCTTTCTGGTGGAGGGGTTGCAGCAGGCTCTTTAGGGATGCCAGACCTCGGTATATCGACCTTAGACGACGTCCTGATTGATATTCGACGCATTACAGATGTTTGTGATTTGCCTTTAATGGTTGATGCTGATATTGGGTTTGGCCCTTCTGCATTTAATGTCGCACGCACCGTGAAATCAATATATAAAGCAGGAGCCGCTGGCTTACACTTAGAAGATCAGGTTGGCGCTAAACGTTGTGGACATCGACCGAATAAAGAGATCGTTTCTACGCAAGAAATGGTTAATCGTATTAAAGCCGCGGTTGATGCTCGTGTTGATGATAGTTTTGTGATCATGGCACGTACAGATGCGCTTGCCGTCGAAGGATTAGAAGCCGCATTAGAAAGAGCTCATGCTTATATTGAAGCCGGCGCAGATATGCTATTCCCTGAAGCAATTACTGAATTAAATATGTACCAACAGTTTGTCGATCATACTCAAGTTCCTGTGCTTGCTAATCTGACTGAATTTGGTCAAACCCCTCTTTTCACACTTGATGAATTACGCAGTGTCGGTATTGCAATCGCCCTGTACCCACTCTCTGCTTTTCGTGCCATGAATAAAGCGGCTGAACAGGTTTACACCACATTACGTCAAGAAGGCACTCAAAAAAGTGTTATCCCATTGATGCAAACCCGCGATGAACTTTATCAGAGCATTAATTATTACGATTATGAACAAAAATTAGACGCACTTTTCTCACAACAAAAATAATCGCTCCAATAAAAAAAGTTGTGCGACACCGACAGAGGATAATCCGATGAATGAACAACTTAATACGACTGGAACATCACAATTTAAACCTAAAAAATCCGTGGCGCTTTCTGGTATTGCCGCTGGTAATACTGCACTCTGTACTGTTGGTAAAAACGGTAATGATTTGCACTATCGAGGGTATGATATTCACGACCTCGCGACACAATGTGAATTTGAAGAAGTCGCCTATTTGCTTATTCATGAAAAATTACCGACAAGCTCGGAGTTAACCGCATATAAAGAAAAACTCAAAGCGTTAAGAGGACTTCCTGCTAGTGTCAAACAGACCTTGGAGTCCATCCCGGCCAACGCACATCCAATGGATGTCATGCGTACCGGTGTTTCAGTCATGGGTTGTGTATTACCTGAAAAAGAAGCACACACATTAGCAGGTGCAAAAGACATTGCAGACAGGTTACTTGCCTCTCTTGGTTCCATGTTGCTCTATTGGTATCACTTCAGCCATCATGGTCGTCGTATTGAAACAGAAACCGATGATGATTCAATCGGCGCGCATTTCTTGCACTTATTACACGGTAAAAAACCGCCCGCTCAATGGGAGCGTTTCATGCATATTGCCTCCATTCTCTATGCTGAGCATGAATTTAATGCATCCACTTTTGCAGCAAGAGTAATAGCAGGAACTGGCACCGATTTTTATTCCGCGATTACCGGAGCCATTGCCGCATTGCGAGGCCCTAAACATGGTGGGGCAAATGAGGTTTCATTAGAAATTCAGCAGCGTTATTCCTCTATTGAAGAAGCAGAACAAGATATCATCGCTCGCCTTGCAAGGTCGGAAGTGGTGATTGGTTTTGGTCATCCTGTTTATACGCTTGCGGACCCACGCCACCCTATTATTAAGTCCGTGGCGCTACAACTATCCGAACAGAATTTAAATCGCCAACTCTATGATATTGCCCATCATTTAGAGTTAGTGATGAAGCGAGAAAAAAACATGTTCCCCAACTTAGATTGGTTTTCAGCCGTAACCTATCATTTAATGGGGATCCCTACCGCGATGTTTACCCCCCTGTTTGTAATGGCGCGCACCGCTGGATGGTCTGCCCACATTATCGAACAGCGCCAAGATAATAAAATTATCCGACCTTCTGCTAATTATATTGGTCCAGAAAATAAATTATTTACTCGTATGGAACAACGTTAATAAGGATGACATTCATGACAACTGCTCTTTCAACTCAACAAGAATTCGATAAAGTGATCAGTGATATCGTTGATTATGTTACTGAATATCCAATTACTTCTGAGCTTGCCTATGAAACCGCTTATTATTGTTTTTTAGATACACTCGGTTGTGGCATGGAATCTCTCGAATATCCGGCTTGTAAAAAATTACTCGGTCCTATTGTTCCCGGTACTCTCGTACCTAATGGCGCTAAAGTTCCAGGAACGCAATTTCAGCTAGACCCTGTTCAAGCGGCTTTTAATATTGGCGCGATGATCCGTTGGCTAGATTTTAATGACACATGGCTTGCTGCTGAATGGGGGCATCCTTCTGATAATCTCGGTGGTATTTTAGCGGTTGCTGATTGGTTATCACGAGAAGCTATCGCAAAAGGTAAAGCCCCTTTAACCATTAAGCATGTATTAACGGCGATGATTAAGGCCCATGAAATACAAGGATGCATTGCCTTAGAAAATGCGTTCAATAAAGTTGGGCTTGACCATGTCATCTTAGTGAAAGTGGCTTCTACTGCTGTTGTCGCTCACATGCTAGGACTCAATCGCGAAGAAATCCTGAATGCGGTATCTCTTGCTTGGATTGATGGTCATAGTTTACGTACCTATCGTCACGCACCGAACACGGGTTCACGCAAATCTTGGGCGGCTGGAGATGCAACATCTCGCGCAGTGCGTTTAGCTTTAATGGCACAAAAAGGTGAAATGGGCTACCCCAGCGCATTAACCGCCAAAACATGGGGGTTCTATGATGTGTTGTTTAATGGGCAAGCTTTCCGTTTTCAACGCACTTACGGCTCCTATGTCATGGAAAACGTGCTATTCAAAATCGCTTTCCCTGCTGAATTCCATGCACAAACCGCTGTAGAGGCAGCATTACAACTGCACGATAAACTGAAATCACTCGGAAAAAGTGCAGAGGATATTGAGAGTGTATCAATACGCACCCATGAGGCGTGTATACGTATTATCGATAAGCAAGGTCCGCTGAATAATCCAGCTGATCGTGATCATTGTATTCAATATATGGTCGCAGTCCCGCTGATTTTTGGACGTTTAACTGCTGCTGATTATGAAGACAATATTGCTCATGATCCACGCATCGATACCTTGCGTAGCAAAATAGTTTGCCGTGAAGAACCTAGCTTCACTCAAGACTATCATGACCCTGATAAACGCTCTATCGCGAATGGATTAACGATCAAACTGAAAGATGGACAAGTCTTTGATGAGTTGTTAATCGAATACCCTGTTGGTCATAAACGCCGCCGTCAAGAAGGGATCCCTTTGCTATTAAAGAAATATCGCACTAATTTGGCTCGTCAATTTCCTGAAACTCAGCAATTACGCATTCTTGCTGCTTCATTAGATAAACCGCTATTAGAAGCGATGCCCGTCAATGAGTTTATGGACTTATTTGTTATTTAATCATGAAGTTTAAGTATGGGAGCATTAGCGCCCATACGCCCATATTTGATGAATAGCGCCTTGCTATTCATCAATTCCTGTTTTAGATAAAAATTAAATAGAGTGTGTTGTCATTCAAGAATGAAAACATGGCTTTCATCAAGCTAGATACTGGGTTATCAAGTAAAACAGGGGACATTCGTCCCCTGAGGTGGTTGACAACGCGGGATAAAAGCGTGGTTTTTCCCGCGTTGTATTATCAGCCGAAAATCAATAAATTGATTTTCCTCGTTTATTTTCAAAACCTATTCGACTTGCCGCCAAACATACTCGGTTTGTCAGCCGTCTGAGGGGACATTCGTCCCCTGTTGATTGTTTCAATCTATTCACTTACCAAAACAGTGCATACAGAACACACAAGATAATGAAGATTGCATAAGAGGCGATATTGAAACCCGCGGAGGTTTTAAAGGTTTCAGATGTCAAAATAATGGCGCCTTGGCTATCATCTTCTTTTGACGTGGTTAAACTAATTAAACCAATGACAACGGCTGTAAAGAAGAAGGTATACATCATTTGATCAAGGAATGGCATTCCTAATGGCATTAATTTTAAGAATAAAGCAAATGGAATGGAGAGCAGTACACCGATAATGGCCCCTTTTGCATTCGTTTTTTTCCAGAATAAACCCAGCAAGAATACGGCTAAAATTCCAGGGCTTACTAATCCAGTATATTCTTGAATATATTGGAAAGCTTGACCAATATTACCCAGTAATGGAGCAATAAAGCAGGCAATAATTAATGCAACTACAGCACTAACTCGACCCACATTCACTAATTTATGATCACTTGTTGAAGGTGCGATATATTCTTTATATATATCCATGGTGAAAATCGTAGCCACTGAGTTCAGCATAGAAGCTAATGATGACACGATCGCTGCTGCCAATGCGGCAAAAACAATGCCTTTAGCGCCTACAGGTAAGAATTGCGTTAACCAAGGATAAGCTTTATCTGCCTGAGCAAGTGTTGGAATATGTTCCTGCGCCATGGTACCTAAACCAGCTAGCAGTTGTGGGTCAGTCACAATCACATACGCCGCAATCCCAGGTACAACAACCAGAATAGGCACAATAAGTTTTAAGAAAGCGGCAAAGACGAGGCCTTTTTGCGCTTCATTGATCGATTTCGCCGCTAAAGCACGTTGAATAATATATTGGTTAAAACCCCAATAATACAAGTTAGCAATCCATAGGCCACCAATCAGCACAGCGATACCCGGTAAATTACTGAACTGAGGGTTATCTTGACTTAAGATCATTTCAAAGTGTTGAGGTGCTTCACTCACCATGCGGCTCATTCCCGCAGAGAGCCCACCGTCTCCACCAATATAACTGACCGCCATTATTGCCGTGAGTAAGCCACCGAGGATCAGGAAGAATACCTGTACAACGTCAGTCCACGCGACTGCCGATAGGCCACCATATAAAGAGTAAGCAACCGCAAACAATGCCAAACCAAAAATAGCGTAAGACATTGGGATACCTAGGATAGTTTGTAAAGCTAACGACCCTAAATATAATACTGACGTTAGGTTAACAAACACGAATAATGCGAGCCAAAATACCGCTAAAATCGTTTTTAGTGTGCGGTTGAAACGCTTTTCAACAAATTCAGGAATGGTAAAAATGCCTTTATCGATAAAAATAGGCATAAAGTATTTAGCAACAATAATTAATGTTAGTGCCGCCATCCATTCATAAGACGCGATCGCTAATCCAATAGAAAATCCTGAGCCAGACATGCCAATAAACTGCTCAGCAGAAATATTTGCCGCAATGAGTGAAGAGCCGATGGCCCACCAAGGTAACGTTTTGCCCGCTAGAAAATAGTCTTTAGTCCCCTTTTTCTCACCTTTTTTATTCCGAGAAACCCATAAACCCACTGATATGATGATAAGTACATACAGGATAAATACCCCGTAATCTAATGTACTTAAGCCAACACCTTCTGTATGCATGATCAATTCCCTCACCAAAATGATTCGCAATCAGTGTAAACGTTACCATTAAAAATCACTGTTAGATTAATCACATATTTTCACAATAAATTAATTTCGGTGATCAATCGTGAAATAAGTGGCTATTTATGCGTATATTAAATACGCTAACCATCGCTGAAATATCATTTTTTTGAAAAATTCAAAAAAAATCATAATATAAAAAAGGATACCATCATAAAGTGATGATAACGTTTACATTGCTATGATTTTAATGGACGTACAGAATTACGCTGTACTAATGTTGGAGAGTAGATCAAACCACCCGTATCTATCTTTTCATTACGAGCGAGTGCCAACGCTAACTCCGTCGCACGCTCAGCCATCATTTGGATAGGATAACGGATCGTTGTTAAACGAGGATGGATATAACGCGCGATCAATACATCATCAAAACCGATGACTGATACTTGTTCAGGGGAAGAGATATCATTTTCATCGAGGACTGCGATAGCGCCTGCGGCCATAAAATCGTTATACCCCACAACCGCGGTTATCTCTAATGATTTCATTAATAAATTCGTCATCGCTTGTTCTCCACCTTCCCCATAAGGCATACCATATTCAATATAACTTTCAGGAAGTGAGATAGCGTGTTTTTTCAGCGCATCACAATAACCAAGCAACCGCTGCTCAGCATCTTCAATTTTATGATTTGATGAAATATAAGCGATTTTTGTATGGCCTTGGCGGATAAGATGTTCGGTTGCTAGGTAAGCACCTTTATAATTATTCAGTGAAACACAGCGGTCAGCAATCGCCTCAATACGTCGGTTGATCAGGACTAAACTCGGCACTTCATCAGCAAATTTAATTAACTCTTCATCTGATAAGGCTTTTGAATGAATGATCAGTGCATCGCAGCGATTATTAATTAATAATTCTATTGATTGACGTTCTTCTTGGGCAGTGTGGTAACCATTACAAATCAGAATATGCTTACCATTTTTATGGGCGACCGCATCAACAGCCTTCACCATGGTACCAAAAAAGGGGTCTGAAACATCATTGACCAACACGCCAATCGTATTTGAACTTTGGCTCACTAATGCACGGGCTGCGGCATTAGGCCGATAACCAAGCTTAGACATGGCACTTTTCACCGCAGCAATTGAAGTTTTACTCGCCTTAGGTGATTGATTAATCACTCTGGAGACTGTCGCTACCGACACTCCCGCTTCTTTCGCCACGTCTTTTATTGTTGCCATTTTTTACCCCTAAGTTCAGTTGGTTTCATTAAACAATGAATTAGTAGAAAAAACAATGGGGTATGTCTTAGAACCTGATAATGTCATGGAACCAATATATCAACTCTATGACTCATCACGAAAAACGCCGCATTAAAGCGGCGTTAAGCTTAAAAAATGAATTGATAACTCGTTTGTTGTTCGTATTGTTGGTTCGGTTGTGAAATTCCCCTGTATTCATCGCCCCATTCGGGATGATTAACCGCATCCGGAAGAAACTGGGTCTCAAAAGCCACGCCAGAGAACGGGGTATAATGACGTGATTTCCCTGGTACCGAAATTAAATAGTTTCCAGTATAAAACTGCATTGATGGCATCGTTGTTGCTATATCCATCCGAACGTCACCATCAGGTGCAAAGAATGAAGCGACGGTTTGCTCACCATCAATCAAGTCAGTTGAAAGGATCATCGTATGGTCATATCCCCCCGCTGCTTTTTGATCCGCATCTTGTAAAAAGTCATACCCAATGCGTTTTTTGCGACGAAAATCAAAAAAAGTCTCCGTAACATCCCGCCATTCTCCTGTTGGGACACCACGCTCATCCGTAGGCAGATAGTGAGTCGCTGATAATTGTAAGTCGTGCTCAAGCGCGGTTCTTACGGAATCCTCACCGGCCAAGTTAAAATAAGCATGATTTGTCAGATTGACAGGGCACAATTCATTCACTTGAGTGCGGTAATGAATGATCACTTTGTTTTCATCTGTTAATACATAACGTACTTCCACTTGGAGTTCACCCGGAAATCCCTGATCACCTGCCGCAGAAGTTAATGAGAATATTGCCTCTTGTGGATCTAATTGTGTGACTTTCCAAACCCGATAACTAAAATTATCCACACCACCATGTAAACAATTTTCGCCTTGATTTTTTGTCACTTGATATTCACGACCCGCTAAATTAAAACGGCCATTTGCGATACGATTTGCTACCCGACCAACCGTTGCCCCCAAATAAACCCCCTGATCCATCTGGGCAGCCATGTTTGGTGAGCCAAGTAAAACATCGCGCTTACCCGTTGGCAGTGGTAAGATGCAACTGATCCAACTTGCCCCCAAAGTCGACAATAAAATTTTCATGCCATGACGGTTGGTGAGTGCAATGACTTTCGATGCACGGGCAACATACCTTTGGTCTTTTGATAACTGCACTTTATTCTCCCAACGATAATGCATTCGTTATCAGCCCAGCGCCATCGCTTGGCTGGCAAACATAGATATCCGCTTGTAGCCCTGTCATGGCGTGATAGTGTGTTTCAACAGCCTGAACAACAGATTCAACCAATTGTTGTTTCATCAGTGCCACAACACATCCGCCAAATCCCCCTCCAGTCATTCGGACACCCCCCTGTTCACCAAGAACGGCTTTCACAATATCAACTAACGTATCAATCTCTTTGACGGTGATTTCAAAATCATCACGCATAGAAATGTGTGACTGTTCCATTAATGTACTGAGTAGAGGCAGATTATTTTCTGTTAAGGCTTTTGCGGCTGCAAGTGTTCTATCATTTTCACTAATAACATGTTTGGCTCGTTTGGCCACCAGAGGCTCCAGCTCCCCTTGTTTTTGATTAAATTGCTCCATGGTGACATCACGTAATGCTTTAACACCAAAGTGTTTAGCGGCGCTTTCACACTGCTGGCGGCGGGTATTATACTCACTATCAACCAAACCGCGCTGTTTATTTGAATTGATAATCATGACCACAAGGTCATCAGGTATCGGAATAGGCGCCAATGCTAAGCTGCGGCAATCAATGAGTAGAGCATGCCCCTCATCACCACAAGCAGAAATGAGTTGATCCATGATCCCACAATTGCAACCTACAAATTTATTTTCTGCTTGCTGCCCATTCAATGCAATATCTTGTTGGCTGATCTTGAGCTGATATAGCACCTTCAATGTTTGTCCTATCACCACTTCCAGTGAAGCAGAAGAACTAAGCCCTGCACCTTGCGGCACATTACCACTCACCGCAATGTCACAGCCTGAAAACTGGTAACCTCTGAGAAGTAAAAACTTAACCACGCCACGAATATAGTTTGCCCACATTTTTTCAGGTAAGAATTGAATCTCTTCATCGAGACTAAATTCATCGATATCATTCGCATAATCAGCGGCAACCACTCGAATGATGCGGTCATGACGTTTTTTAGCGGCCGTTATCGTTTGATAATCAATCGCACAAGGCAATACAAAACCATCATTATAATCTGTATGTTCACCAATTATGTTCACTCGACCCGGTGCTTGTACGTACACCTCTGGTTGAGAATCAAATTTTTGGTGGAAGGCGTCGGTGACTTTTTGGCGAAGAATTTCAATGCTACTCATAGCAACCTCTTGATAATAATTAAACTATTTTGATACGTCACTGTGTTTTTTCGAATATTCACTGCTGTTTATAGTGAACTTCACTGACAGCACGTAACCTTTCAGCTGCTTGTTCTGGCGTTAAGTCACGCTGAGTTTCTGCTAGCATTTCATACCCAACCATAAATTTTTTGACTGTCGCCGAACGTAAAAGAGGTGGATAAAACAACGCATGCAACTGCCAATGATCCCTGTTTTGATCATCACTCAAGAAAGGCGCAAAATGCCATCCCATTGAATAGGGAAATGCACATTGGAATAAATTATCATAGCGACATGTGAGCTTTTTCAATGCAATACTGAGGTCTTCTCGTACTTCAAGACTCATCTCGTTCATACGTCTAATAGGCGTTTTCGGCATTAGTATTGTTTCAAATGGCCAAGCCGCCCAGTAAGGAACAACAGCAAGCCAATGCGCTGTTTCAACAACCGTTCTTGACCCCTCTTGCAATTCGGCTTGCGCATAATCCAATAATAAATTACTGCCTTGCTGCTGATAATAACGCTGTAACTGGGCATCTTTACGAGCAATTTCATTGGGTAAAAAATCACTTGCCCAGATTTGTCCATGTGGGTGAGGCTGAGAACACCCCATTATTTCACCTTTATTTTCAAAAATTTGCACCCACACAAAGCGTTGACTCAGCTCGTCAACTTGTTGTATCCAAGTGTCAATCACTCGACCGATTTGTTGCGTGGATAACTCCGGTAAAGTTTTACTATGATCAGGCGAAAAACAAATGACGCGGCTCAAACCGCTAACTGACTGTGTTTTAAATAACGCAGATTGCTCTTCCGGCTGCTGGCATGCTTCGGGTAATAAGGCGGAGTAGTCATTCTGAAAAACATACGTACCTTGGTAGTCTGGGTTGATATCCCCAGAGATCCGTTGGTTAGTTGGACATAAAAAACAACTCGCTTCATATTCAGGTAATTGTTTTATTTCTGGCTTTTCATCTTGCCCGTGCCAAGGACGCTTAGCTCGATGTGGGGAAACTAACACCCACTGCCCCGTTAATGGGTTATAACGTCTGTGGGGGCAATCTGACGGATTAAATGGAAGCTTATTCATCGTAATTATTCTCCTATCCTCTATTATGATTCATAACCATTAGGGTTATTGGATTGCCAACGCCATGAATCTATAGCCATATCATCAATCGTACGACACGCTTTCCATCCGAGTTCACGTTGCGCTTTTTCAGATGTTGACCAGTACTCAGCAATATCGCCCGCCCTTCTAGGAACGATGGTATAAGGGATTTTCCTTCCTACCGCTTTCTCAAATGCATGCAGCACTTCCAACACACTGCTTCCTTTTCCCGTTCCAAGATTATAAATATGTAATCCCGCCTTCTGGCTGACCACTTTCAGAGCAGCAACATGCCCATCCGCTAAATCCATAACATGGATATAATCACGGACCCCTGTTCCATCAATGGTAGGGTAATCGTTTCCATAAATAGACAGTTTGTCACGTCGTCCCACCGCAACTTGCGCAATATAAGGGGTTAAATTATTAGGGATACCTTGAGGATCCTCCCCCATAGAACCTGAAGGATGAGCCCCCACAGGATTGAAATAACGTAATAATGTGACAGACCAATTAGGTTGAGCCGTAAACAAATCTGACAAGCAACGTTCAACCATATATTTACTCGTGCCATAAGGGCTTTGCGTATTGCCCGTTGGAAATGCTTCAGTAATAGGCACAGTATCGGGTTCACCGTATACCGTTGCTGAGGAACTGAAAATAATACTGTGTACGCCTGCACGCTGCATACAACGGGCAAGTACTAACGTTCCATTCACATTCACGTCATAATATTCAAGTGGCTTAGCGACAGATTCACCAACGGCTTTCAAACCTGCAAAATGGATAACCGCACTGATTTTATGTTCACGAAAAATAGCCTCTAACAACGCTTCATCACGGACATCCCCTTGATAAAAAATAGGTCGTACTGCTGTTAGTTTTTCTATCCGGTTTAATACTTCTGTTTTTGCATTGCACAGGTTATCAATAATCACCGGTGTGAACCCTGCGAGGATCATTTGGACGCACGTATGACTACCGATGTATCCCATCCCCCCAGTGACAAGCACTTTTGTAGGCTGCATAGCTTACCCCTTGATTCATTTAAGGATATAAAAATTCATTGCACAGAGTATAACAACGGGCTAACCCACTAATCTGTGATCTGACTCGCGATAGTGTAAACGTTTACACAAATAGAGGCAATAACGCTGAATAAGCGGTCAATCGGCAAAAATAAGTTGCATGAGGCGTAACAGGGAATAGTAAGACTTGGTATGTCGGCAAGAAAAAAGATTAGTGTGCAAATACAAATAACTAAATGCTGGTTGTAATAAGAAGCCAGAAAGTCTTATTTTCTGGCTATACGTGGATTATGGGTAATGAATTAATGAATGCACTCTTTGTCATAGGGATCTAAGTGAGTCATTACATTAAGAATTTGTGGATTTTCCATTAGCTTATCACGGACGTTTACCGCAATTTCATGACCTGCAATGATCGATAAATTCCCATCGACTTCCAAATGCACATCGACTAAATAAAAATCCCCCGACTTACGCGTTTTTAAATCGTGGAAGCCTTTGATTTCATCAATACCATCAAGAACGGTACGGATCTCTTGTAATGTTTCTTCATCGGCACCTTTATCCATCAAATCTTGCATTGACTGATATGTAAATTTATAACCCATACGAAAAACAAAAGTCCCGACGATCAATGCAGCGATAGGGTCAAAAATTTTAAAGCCACATAAACTACCTATGATCCCGATAGCCACAACTAACGATGAGGCGGCGTCAGAGCGTGCATGCCAAGCATTCGCAACCAACATACTCGAGTTAACTTGATTCGCCACTCGTAACATATAGCGAAAGAGGCTTTCTTTGGCGATTAATGATACCAATGCAGCCACTAATGCAATTGTATGCACCTCTTGAATCAACTCTGGATTAAGCATTTTTTGTGTTGCCGACCAAATCATGCCAACACCAACAATTAATAAAATCACACCTAAAATCAAAGATGCTCCATTTTCGTAACGAAAATGTCCGTAGGGATGATCGTCATCAGGCTGCTTATGGCTTTTTTTGTTGGCAATTAAAACAACAAAATCCGCAATCAAATCAGATAATGTATGAATACCATCTGCAATTAAACCTTGTGAATGAGAAATGAAACCAATAATAATTTGCCACAACGAAAGCAGCATATTAACGATCACACTAATCAATGTGCTCTTTTTAGCAGCATGAAATTTTTGTTGTTGGAGTGTTAACTCATTGTCTGTTGTATCTGATTGCGTACGCTTATTCATAATCTATATTCTTAATGAAAAACAAAACAATTATCATTTAAATGAACTTTTAAATCAATATGTTACCTAATAGCATCACTCATATTGACACAAGAAACAAGAAAAGTCTTGTTATTTAATTATCGCTTATTCTGTTAATTAATAATCATCACTTTCTATAAAATAATATTAATTTGAATAGCTAAAAAAGACGTTTTTCTATTTAAATCCAATGTAATTAACAAAAGGCAACTCACTTATACTATATTAACGGCTAGCTGCTATAATAGCGCCAATTAACATACGAATGAGGTGGTTATGTATAATAAAATTTTAGTCCCTATCGACCTACTAGAAGATTCGCTTAATCCACAAATCATCAAACATATTGAAGAGCTATCAAAATTAGGTTCCCCTGAAATCCACTTCTTATCAGTGATCCCAAGCGCTGAACTATTTTTTGGTATTGAAGTGACTATTCTGCCTGAAAGTCATAAAAACTCAGCGGAGCGTTCTATTCTCGCACTCAGAGCGTTAGAAGAAGTGATCAAGGACATCAATATCCCTGATGACAAAATGGTATGTAAAATTGGCATTGGTTCAGCCAAAGATGAAATTCTCAGTTATGCCGATGATATCGAAGCTAACTTAATTGTAATAGGTTCCCATCGACCAAGTGCCTCAACCTATTTACTTGGTTCGACCGCATCTACGCTTGTTCGCCATGCCAAGACATCGGTACTGGTCATTAGATAAACGCTAAGAAAAAGTGCCACATATCATCATGTGGCACTGATAAGACAAAATGACGACAAATTATTTTTTGCTCGAATCAAGTAACTGATCGTCAGTTGACCAAATACGGTATTTCACATCCATCTCTTTTGGTGCATAAACCACAATAGGTAGTTTACTGTTATAACGAACAAAAGCATCATCACCAAGTTGTGTTGTTACAAAACGCTCTTTCGCTGGCTCTGAACACGCCATCATCGTTCCAGCTGGCCCTTTTACATCTTCTAATTTGTAATAGTTATATCCCCAGCCTTCTAAGGTTTTTTCTTCTAAATCGCCCATAAACCATTGGCGATTACAGTCAGCCTTAATCGTCTTACCGATAACTAATTCGACTTGCAAGTTATCTTCATTAGGTTTTGTAGGCAGTTGTATCACATGACGAGTCATGCCCTTTTCCGCTTTAGGATAAGGTGCGATCTTTTCCAACTCCCCTGTTGCCATTGCACAAGAAGACACTAATGCTGCTGCCATTACAGATAAAATCGCTTTTTTCATTATAAAATCCTATTAAAAATAACAAAGCTAACTGAAAATACATATCATGCATCTAGAATAAGTTAAAAAGTCTAACTTTCCTACTCTGGATGATTCTTAATTTTAAAAATACGAAAATATAACTATCTCAATAAAGTTAATCATAGCTAATTTTAGTGGAATGATCATAAATTTGATAAAAACTATGTAAATTCCTATTTGTTATAATGCATAAATAATAGACGATGCTTATACTGAGTGTGAGGCTTAATACATTCTGAGGAGGTAGTATGTTATCTACAGATCAAGATTTAGTTTCAAAGTTAATATCTACACACCCCCGCTTTCAAAACCTTTATGAAAAACATCATCAGCTTGATAAAGAAATCAGCAAATTAGAAGGCCCGTCCGGTGCTGGTTATAACGAGCATGTTGTGAAACTCAAAAAAGAAAAATTACATTTAAAAGACGAAATGCAAAAAATAATGCAATCCGTCAATAAGGTCTAAATCGCAATCGGCTAGGTCATAGCAGGAGACGTTTGGCTTATCACGCCACATTGTTGTGTTTAATTTTGTAAGTCATCTAAACTCACTGATAGACCTACTCAATAAATTTTAATTTTATTATGGCATAAGTATCAACTTATGCCATTTACGTGACTTGCGTTTATCTTTACTTTCTATTAAATGCAATAAGTTGTATATTAAATGCAATTTATTGCATAAATTGAGGTGATTCAATGGTCGGTAAACGTATTCAAAGAGAAATTAAAACTATTGAAAAAATGATCCAAATATATGAAAAGGCGCATCCCGCCTCCGCAGACTCACCAGAGCAATATCAAAAATTATATGATTATGCAATTAATCGCCTTGAAAAATGCCGTTATGGAGAACAAAAACCCGCCTGTAAACAGTGCCCAATACATTGCTATCAGCCTAAAATGCGTGAACAAATGAAACTGATTATGCGGTGGTCAGGGCCCAAAATGCTCTTTCATCATCCTATATTAGCAATACGCCATTTATTAGATGATAGAAAACCAGTCCCCGAACTTCCTGCAAAAAAATCAAGAAGGTCGTCAGATACAAATAATTAACTATGTCTTGATTAAAAATATTCCATCATGAAAATTCTATTGATATAGCCTATTTCTGATGCATAGAAAGATTGTTAATTAATAGTAAAAACTCTTTTATCTACAGTTAAAACCGTCGATATTAATTTATCACTGTACCTCTGTGAACTTTTACCAGTCCCCCCTCATGTCCACTCCCCCTAAAATAAGACAGCTATAATTAGAGTTTCTGCCCTAAAAATTGCAGAGGTCATGATGAAAAAAGCCCGTTTTACTGAAACTCAAATCGTTAATATTTTAAAGCTCGCTGATTCAGGGATGAAAGTGGAAGACATTTGTCGCCAAAATGGGATCAGTAACGCCACTTATTATAATTGGAAATCAAAATATGGTGGCATGGAAGCTAATGATGTTAAACGATTAAAAGAGCTTGAGGATGAAAATGCGAAACTGAAAAAGCTCTTTGCGGAAGTCAGCCTTGAAAATCATGCGATGAAGGAGCTTTTTGCAAAAAAGGGGTGGTAGTGACTGAAAAGAAGTCCTGTGCACAATCATTAAAAGAGGCAGGTTTATCAGTCATTAAGGCTTGCAAACTAACTTCATTGCCCCGAGCTACTTTTTACCGTCAACCGTTAGATTGGCGTAAAAAAGACCAAGTGGTGATCGATGCCATACAATCTGTGTTAGCGAAATCACCAAAATCAGGATTTTGGAAATGCTATTTTCGGCTGCGATTTCAAGGCTATTCTTTTAATCATAAACGAGTTTATCGCGTTTATTGTCGATTAGGATTGAACTTGAAACGACGGGTTAAAAAGGTGCTTCCGAAGCGTGAAAAAAGACCATTAGTGATAGAAAAAGTCCCGAATATTCAATGGGCTTTGGATTTTGTACACGACAGTTTGTACTGTGGTAAACGCTTCAGAACCTTGAATATTATTGATGAGGGGACACGTGAGTGCCTGGCAATTGAAGTTGATACGTCATTGCCTGCTGAACGAGTCATTAGAGTACTAGAACGTTTGAAAATCGATAGAGGATTGCCGAAACAAATTCGCGTGGATAATGGACCTGAGCTTATTTCAACCAACCTATTGAATTATTGTACAAATAATCAGATTGAGCTATGTCATATTCAACCCGGTAAACCTCAACAAAACGGTTTTATCGAACGATTTAATGGTTCATTTCGCCGTGAATTTTTAAATGCCTATTTATTTGAATCATTAAGCCAAGTACGAGAGATGGTGTGGTTTTGGCAGCAAGATTACAATCTAAATCGAACCCACGAAAGTTTAAATAACCTCCCACCGGAGACATACCGTAAACAGTTAGAAATCTCTAATTTGAAGTGTCTTAATTAATGGGGAGTGGACACTCACTTTACATCGCGTTTTCCTGCATCTTATATGACGAAATGTATTTATCTTAAATCCCATCGTGACGTTTTTCTAAAAATTAATACCCTTTGGTAACTAATAATTAAAATGCATGTTTATATGTTCACTCAAAATGCTCATTCGCAAAAATACTGGGGTTAAATGAGATTATTGTCTCAATAATAGGAATTGTCTTACGACTTTAATATATATAATTAATCGTTACGATAATTATATTTGATTAGTGACGTAGTTAACAATTCCTATCATTAATTTTGTTAATCAGTTATATGTTTACCGAGGTAAATGACAGTAAAATATATAACTAAATTTCTTCTTCACACACTGAAAACGGTAAGTAACCCTAACTAGATCAATAAACAATGAAATTGAGCAAATCCCTTAAAATAGTTTTCATCCTGCCAAAACCTAATAACCAAAATAATAAACCAGCATAAACAAAATCAATAGGTAATAAAAAAGGCAAGCTGTGTTAATATTCGTTATTTACGTCATAAATCTCAAAATAACTCGTAAAAACAACCTTTAGACACATTTATTAATATTTAGAATTAAACTGTGACACAAAAAAATGAGGTTTATATAATTTCAATCAATCAAAGGAAGGTGAATTTATATTTCACTGATTAAAACAACAAAGGTATTTAATATTAAATTAAAAAAATAACATTTGACTACATAGAATTAACATACAGGATGCGTCATGCAAAATGATAACAATGTGACTGATTGTCGTATAAAAAGAACCGCTATTAATAAAAATAGCTCATATTCTATTATAGAACGTCCCACAAAAGGATTACTTATTATTGAAAAAGGAACCTTAATATGGGAAAGTCCGACAACAATAGAAATGTTACACCCAGGTGATATTCTTTATCATCAACAAGGTTCATATGCTTTAAAAACTTTAGATTATGAATCTGAGTGTGAGTTTCTTTCAATATCCTTAGAAGATCAATTTTTGCGTGAGTTCATGAATCACTATGGTAGCCAATTAAGTGAAATTGAGCGCTCAGATAATAGTAGCCATGATGTGATTAAATTTACCACATCAGCCATTATTGATGACCTAAAGAATAGTTTTAAAAACCTTATTAAACAACAATGTCCACCATTACTGGAATCATTGCGTATTTCTGAATTTCTTTTGTTACTCTCTTATAGTGAGCAAGGATCACAACTACTTTCAAACCTAAGACAACTCACCAATCGACAGGCTGAACGTTTACAGAATTTTATGGAAAATAATTTTTTAAAGGAATGGAAACTTGCTGAATTTGCAAAAACCTTCGGTATGGGGTTAACAACATTTAAAGAATTATTTAATACTGTTTACTCAACCTCACCACGTTCATGGATTAGTGAGAAAAGAATTATGTATGCACACCAATTGCTCATCAACACTCAAATGAGTATTGTGGAAATATCAATGGAGGCGGGTTTTTCAAGCCAATCTTATTTCACCCAAAGTTATCGTAAACGCTTTGGATTTACACCTAGTAAATCGAGAAGTTAGCCAATTAATTTGAGTAACTAAACGACAAAGAATACATGCCCTGTCAGTGATAGCAGTGCCCATTCACTGTATACTGACAGAAAGGCACATCTTATGGCCATGTAATGAAACACAGCCTTTCTTATCCCACCAACGCTATTAGTTTAGAGGTGGACAGTCTATTAATTAAACCTTTATATCGCATCGATAATTTGTGAATAATATGTCTATCGATAACGTCATAAAAAAGGCCGTATTACTAATATGTAAACGGCCTTTTTTGATCTGTTATACGTTATTTAACGCTAATGATTTTTAAATCGATAATTGACATGGAGTTTGGTGGTATTTGTCCAGGTATACCATCAACCCCATAACCACCTTCCGGTTTGATATAAACCTTAACCATACCCCCTTCACCCGCCTTCTCAATAAATGAGTTCAACGGAACAGGTAACTCATTATAAGGTAATGTGACTGGATTCTTATCCGTATATAACACCGTCACGGTTCCATCGGTAAGCTGTTCACGCATAATAAATGTGATACTTTTCTTCTTCACATTACTAATTGGCTTACCTTTTTGTAGGATCTTATAATACGTAAAGGCATCAAGTTTGCTATATTTCTGCTTGGTGATTTCTTCAATCATTTTTTGATTGCGTTTTTTATTTTCTTCCGCAATCGCATTGAGTTCTTTCTGTGTGAGTTGTTTTACAGATGGACGAACCGCAGCAGCACCTGTAGACGATGGTTTTGCTTTTAGCTTATCGTTCTCTTCTTGAAGCTGCATCACCTTTTTATTCAGCTCCATAATTTGCGATTTCAGTGCTTCATCTGAAGATAAGAATTTTTGTTGCTTTAACTCAGATTGCAACGTTTTCAACTGTTCTTTCGCGGTTGCTAATTCTTTTTGCAATTGAGCACTATCAGACAGCTGCTTTTTCAATTTCTCTAATTCAGCACGCTGAGCTTGATATTTTGTATCAATCGTTTTCAGCTTTTCAGCGTCTAATTTTAATGCACTGATTTGCTTATTAGCTTCTGCTAATCGTTTGTCAATTTCAACTGCCTGTTTATCTTTTGCAGTAACGTCGCTCTCAAGGCGCTGAATTTTTTGTTCACGCTCTTTAACTTGCTTTTCAATTTCTGCTTTTTGGGTTTGCAGTTGCTGCTGAGCGACTTTCAGTTCCGCTTCTAACGTTTTTTTCTGCTCTACTTGCGCTATTTGAGCAGCTAACATAATTTGCGATTTCGCAACCTGTTGTTCATGCTCTTTTAACTTGGCTTGCAACTGCTGATTTTGTTCCGCTAGCTGCTTCGCTGCTGCCTGCTGCTGGGCCAATGCCTCACGGGTCGCTTGGCTGTCAGCTTCCACTTTCTTCGACGCCTGCTCTTGCTGCTTCAATAACGCCACTTGCTGGTTCAGATCAGCGGTCAACGCTTTAACCTGTTGATCTGACGCTTGTGCCATTAACTGTTTTTGCTTCTCAACCTCTTTTTGCAGCTGTGCAACATCCGCATTAGCTTGCTTCAACTGCGCTTGCGCCGTCGCATAATTCTGTTCTTGTTGCGCTAATTTCGCTTGCAGTTGCTGTTGTGTTTTTTCGTTACTTGCAGACTGCTTCGCCAACGCCTCTTGTTCAGCTTTTTGAGATTGTAGCTGTTGTTGTGCAGCTTTTAGTTCTGCCTCTAACTTCTTCTTCTGTTCAGACTGTGCCATCTGTGCAGTCAACGTGGCTTGCAGTTTTGCTGCCTGTTGCTCATGCTCTTTTAACTTGGCTTGCAACTGCTGATTTTGTTCCGCTAGCTGCTTCGCTGCCGCCTGCTGCTGTGCCAATGCCTCACGGGTCGCTTGGCTGTCAGCTTCCGCTTTCTTCGACGCCTGCTCTTGCTGCTTTAATAACGCCACTTGCTGGTTCAGATCAGCGGTCAACGCTTTAACCTGTTGATCTGACGCTTGTGTCATTAACTGTTTTTGCTTCTCAATCTCTTTTTGCAGCTGTGCGACATCCGCATTAGCTTGCTTCAACTGCGCTTGCGCCGTCGCATAATTCTGTTCTTGTTGCGCTAATTTCGCTTGCAGCTGTTGCTGTGTTTTTTCGTTGCTTGCAGACTGCTTCGCTAACGCTTCTTGTTCTGCTTTACCCGCTTTTAATTGTTGTTGCGCTAATTTTAGTTCAGCCTCAAAAGCTTTAGATGTTTCTTGCTGCTTAGCCAATTCGGCTTGAATATCACTATTTTGTTTTTGAGCTAACTGAAGAGCTGCTTCTTTTTGCTTCAGCAGTTCCTTCTGTTTTTCAAGGGAAGCCGTGACAAGTTTAACTTGTTCATCACTGCTTTTATTTAACCTATCGGCTTGTTCTTTTGCATCAGTTTCTAATTTAGCCAATTGCTCGGTTAATTGTTGAACTTGCTTCTGTGCATTTTCAAATTGTGATTGTGCTCGTACGAGTTCTTTATCTTTTTCTGCTAACTGCTTTTCAGCGGCTGTTTGCGCTTGAATACTGTTACTTAATTTCTTTTCAAGCGCGTCAATGGCCTGCTGAGCTTGCTGATTATTTAATGTCAGTTGTTCTAAACTATGTTGCTTTTCAGTCAGCGTATTTTTAACCGCGGTGAGTTCATCGGTGAGTAATACAATGGTTTCTTTATCATCTGTTGCATTTAGCTTTTCTCTTAATAAAGCAACCTGATTCTTGTTTTCAGTCAGCTGGTTATTAATGCGCTCTATTTCAAATTGCTTCTCAGCAATTTCATGGCTCAATTCCGCAACACTTTTATTATGTGCGATTAACTTTTCAACTAATTGCCTATCAGTTAAAAGCTGCTTATAAGCAATTAACTGACCAGCACCTTGAGCAGCACCAAACTTAAATAAGTGTGTTGACTGTTGTTGTGCTAATAAGTCAGCGAGCTGTTCTAAATAGTCGGTATTGTCACGTAATACATGGGTTGAGTATTTGGCGGAATAAAGCCCCAACGGATCCAAAACAAGCTGATATTTCGCAAAGTCTTTCGATAAATACTGGGGATGCCATTGCGTTGAATTAAAGAAATAAGGGTAGGAAGACAATAGCAAAGACTGGTGTGCTGAACCAGTTTGTTGTGCTGTTGTGTTTTCAGGTAATGGACATTCAGACAACGGCACCGTTGTTTTTTCTGTTGGTTGTGTAACAACCTTTGTCGTCGTGACTTTTGGCTGAGTTTGTTTCGTTACCGAACCTTGTGCCTTAGGCTGAGTCCGTACAGACGTTTTTCCTTGCCCAACGTTTCTACCCGCCGCAGATTTGGATTTTTCTTTTGGCTCAGGCGCAAGTGGTAAAGATGAAAATGAGTCATAGCCCTGACTTTGAATATTCAGTGGTTTTTCAGGCAATTTTCCTTCCTGCTCTAATTGCAGGTAAGTGTCAAAGTCATCAATGACGTTATTAAAGCTATCCGATTTTGCTAATTGACTAAAAGTAGCCGAAAAAATGGCCAATGATATACAAAGCCTTAGGTTAATTCTCATAATCCACTAATTTTTTCCAATGTTGATTCGGTAGACAAGACTGAGTTATAACGAACTTTGGCACAAAGCACCTTTGTTTTAGCTTCTATTGCCATCTGTAATAATTCGATCGTATCTGGACTCGCTGTTGAGGAGACTTGTTTATAGAGTTGATTTATTTCACTCACCTCTTTAAACGAACCAACTAAGCGATTGTAATCTGCTGGTGACAGTGTTTTTAAAGCATTAAGCTCTTTAATGCAGGTATTTAAATGTTGAAATGATTCTTGGTCATTTCCAGTGGCATTTAATCCCATCGAACGCTGTTCTGTCGGTTTTTTACTAATAGCCGAGTTTAAAGCAGACTGGGAATCAGCATAGGAATAATCCATATACTGCTGTTTTGTTTCAGAAGAATTAGAAGCAGATGCGGTTGAGGTTATCGCTTCCTTTTTCTCTGTATTATCCGTGTGATAGCCCAAAGAACAGCCAGAGAGCATCGTCGTCCCAACTAAAAGCAGAGATGCAACAATAAATTTATCTTTTAAAAACATATGGTTACCTTACCAGCACTTTTTCTTCGCTATTATAATGAGATCCAAGAAACCTAGTGTAAGCTAAAATTTATCTATTTTCTATAATCCCCAATCTAGAAATAGATTCATCTCATAAATTTTGGTTAATTATTTTAATCTTAGCATTAAATCAGAACTAACCACACTCTTTTTAATGTGACAATAAACTAAAGAACACTTAATTTGAGTTTTATAAATAATCACGACAACAAATTATCATCTTACAAACCGAGTGGTAACTTTTATTTGGTAAATGATCAGTTATCTCAAGCGAGTCGCTATAGGAAATTGATTTTTCGAATAAAGTAAAATATTTCAATTGAGAAATATTTTCTAACAAAAAAATAAATTGACAGCGTTACACGATTGGCATTGGCTTAAATAAATTACACTTAATATGTTATCAATATAATTTATATTGATTATGTGTTTTTACCTACTTGGGAATAATAGATAATCTATATCTATTACCATACAAATATATCACTCAATCAGTTTCACTTAAGTTACGATTTTATCGTGTTAGACGGTCTTCTTTTATGAATTAAATAGTTTGGGATGAGATAAAATTATGCCCAGAAATATCTGGGCATAATGATGGTATAAAATTAAGCTTTCGATGGGCGTAATGCTGGGAATAAAATAACATCACGAATAGTATGGCTGTCGGTAAACAACATCACCATACGGTCAATACCAATGCCTAACCCAGCAGTTGGTGGTAAACCATGTTCTAATGCCGTCACATAGTCTTCATCATAGAACATTGCTTCATCATCGCCTTCATCTTTATGACGAACTTGTTCAGCAAAACGTTCCGCTTGGTCTTCTGCATCATTCAACTCAGAGAAACCATTACCGATTTCACGGCCACCAATAAAGAATTCAAAACGATCCGTAATAAACGGATTGTCATCATTACGACGTGCCAAAGGCGAAACTTCCGCTGGGTATTCAATGATAAACGTTGGCTGGATCAAATGACTTTCAGCAACTTCTTCGAAAATTTCACACTGAACACGTCCTAATCCCCAACTCTTTTCAATCTTAATACCAAGAGATTGTGCAATCGCAACCGCTTTATCCATGTCATCCAAATCGGCAACATTGGTTTCAGGACGATACTTGCAAATGGCTTCTTTCATTGTCAATTTGGCAAATGGTTTGCCAAAATCGAACTCTTGATCACCATATTTCACCACGGTGTTACCAAGTACTTTTTGCGCTAGCGTACGGAATAATTCCTCGGTCAAGTCGATCAAGTCGCGATAGTCCGCATATGCCATATAGAGTTCCATCATAGTGAACTCAGGGTTATGACGTGGTGATAAACCTTCATTACGGAAGTTACGGTTGATTTCAAACACACGCTCGAAGCCACCAACAACCAAACGCTTTAGATATAGCTCAGGCGCAATACGCAAGTACATGTCAATATCAAGTGCATTATGGTGGGTAATAAATGGACGAGCAGAAGCACCACCAGGAATGACCTGCATCATTGGTGTTTCAACTTCCATAAAGCCTTTGCCTACCATAAAATTGCGTAATTCGGCCAAGATTTTAGAACGAACCATGAAGGTATGGCGTGATTCATCATTAGCAATTAGGTCAAGGTAACGTTGACGATAACGAGTTTCCTGATCGGCTAGACCGTGGAACTTGTCTGGTAACGGACGTAATGCTTTGGTTAACAAACGCACTTCGTGGCAGTGAACGGTTAATTCACCTGTTTTGGTTTTAAATAAGCGACCTTTTGCACCTAAAATATCGCCTAAATCCCATTTCTTAAATTGTTCGTTATAAACGCCTTCCGCTAAATCATCGCGAGAAACATAAATTTGAATACGACCACCCACATCTTGCAGTGTCGCAAATGATGCTTTCCCCATAATACGGCGCGTCATCATACGGCCCGCAATGGCAACTTCGATGTTTAAATCTTCGAGTTCTTCTGCGGATTTTTCATCGTACTGTGCGTGGATCTTATCCGACGTGATATCACGACGGAAATCATTTGGGAATGGAACCCCTTTTTCACGTAAAGTGACCAGTTTTTCTCTACGTGTTTTTAATTCGTTATTCAAATCGGGGGCTTGTTCTGCGCCCTGTTGTTGCTGAGACATTTTTTCCTCACAGGCCAGCTTTCAAGCTAGCTTCAATGAATTTATCCAAATCACCATCCAGTACGGCTTGCGTATTTCGCGTTTCCACACCAGTACGTAAATCTTTAATACGTGCATCATCAAGGACATAAGAACGAATTTGGCTTCCCCAACCAATATCCGATTTATTCTCTTCCATCGCTTGTTTGTCAGCATTCTTTTTCTGCATTTCCAGTTCGTACAGCTTCGCTTTCAACTGGCGCATAGCTTGATCTTTGTTTTTATGTTGCGAGCGGTCATTTTGACACTGGGTAACAATATTGGTCGGTATGTGGGTAATACGTACCGCTGATTCTGTTTTGTTGACGTGCTGCCCACCCGCACCAGACGCACGGTACACATCAATGCGTAAATCAGCTGGGTTAATTTCGATATCAATATCGTCATCAACTTCTGGGTAAATAAATGCTGAACTAAATGAAGTATGACGACGCCCACCAGAGTCAAAGGGACTTTTACGAACTAAGCGATGAACACCGGACTCGGTTTTAAGCCATCCGTACGCGTAATCCCCAATGACTTTAATTGTTGCGGATTTTAAACCGGCAACGTCACCGTCTGACTCTTCAATAATTTCTGTTTTGAAACCTTTCGATTCAGCCCAACGGAGATACATACGCATCAGCATACTTGCCCAATCTTGCGCTTCCGTACCACCGGAGCCGGCTTGTAGATCGATATAGCAATCGGCACTGTCATATTCACCAGAGAACATCCGGCGAAACTCAAGTTGTTCTAATTTGCCCTGTAGCTGATTTAGCTCTTCACCCGCTTCATTAAAGGTATCTTCATCATCGGCTTCAATTGCCAGTTCAAGTAAACCTTCCACATCTTCAAGGCCTTGAGTCAGCTGATCGATAGTATCGACGATAGCTTCAAGCGATGAGCGCTCTTTACCTAACGCCTGTGCTCTTTCAGGCTCATTCCAAACATCAGGTTGTTCAAGCTCTGCGTTAACTTCTTCTAAGCGTTCTTTCTTGGCATCATAGTCAAAGATACCCCCTAAGAACCGCTGTGCGCTCAGACAAGTCCTGAATCTTACTTTTTACTGGGTTTATTTCAAACGTCATTTTTCAATGTCTTATGTTTGGTCGTTATAAATAGAATGAATTCTTTAGAAACCGTCAATTATAACGAAATTTCCGCAAAGTTTATAGCACCATGAAAATCAATATTGCAATAAACACGCTCGGCTAAGGTAAACGCATTATTCGGGCCAAATATGTTCAATCATTAATTGCACACTCTTTTGCCCTCGAAACTCATTCACATCAAGTTTAAACGCTATCTTAGCGCGTTTGACACTATGGTCAGGCCACCGCCGTACATCGATATTAAACATAATGGCATCGAGCATCGGCCCACCACTGACAGGTTCTAACATCAATTTAAGATGACGCTCACCGACGATTCGTTGTTGTAAAAGTTGAAAGTGCCCATCAAACACAGGCTCGGGGAATGCTTGCCCCCACGGGCCACTTTCACGTAACAACTCTGCTGTTTCTAGCGTGTACTCATTCTGTTTCAATTCACCATCACTCCAGACCACACCAGCTAATTGTTCAGGATGAATGAGCTCCCCCATCAATAACTCAAAATGGTGCTTAAATAATTCAAATTTAGTTTCCTCAAGGCTTAGCCCGGCTGCCATCGCATGTCCACCAAATTTTTGCATAAGTCCAGGCTGTAAGGTATTTAAACGCTCTAATGCATCGCGCATATGTACACCGGGCACTGAGCGTCCAGAACCTTTGAGAGTGCCATCTCCTGCGGGCGCAAAAGCAATGACGGGACGATGGTATTGTTCTTTAATTCTTGAAGCCAAAATACCCACCACACCTTGATGCCATTCGGGGTGATAAATCGCCAGACCATTCGGTAGCTGGCTGTCACCATACTCAATTTTATTAAATAAAACAGAGGCTTCTTGCTGCATACCCACTTCAATTTCGCGTCGAGCTTGGTTCAAACCATCCAGTTCGTTAGCCAGTTCTCTCGCATAAGCCATATCATCAGTCAGTAATAATTCAATACTGACTGACATATCATCCAAACGCCCTGCCGCATTCAATCGAGGACCTAACGCAAAACCAAAGTCATTGGCGACTAGGCGAGAACATTCTCGCTTTGAGACCTCAATAAGCGCTTTAATGCCCGCACAACAGCGCCCTGCTCTTACTCGGTTTAATCCTTGATGCACTAAAATACGGTTATTTGTATCAAGAGGCACCACATCGGCAACCGTTCCAAGCGCAACTAAGTCTAAATATTCGGCTAAATTAGGTTCTTTTAGGCCTTGCTTAACAAACCAGCCTTCTTGTCGTAATTTCGCTCGTAATGCTGACATCAGATAAAATGTGACCCCGACTCCCGCTAAGGATTTAGAGGCAAACTGGCAGTTTTCTAAATTAGGATTAATGATCGCATCTGCCTTGGGTAACGTTTCTCCAGGTAAATGGTGGTCGGTAACTATCACTTTAATATCAAGTTGATGGGCAAATTCGACCCCTTCATGTGAGGAGATACCATTATCAACGGTAATGATAAGGTCGGCCCCCCGATGATGGGCTTCCTCCACGACTAAAGGGGTTAATCCATAACCATTTTCAAATCGATTTGGCACAATGTAATTTAGGTTTACATACCCCATCGCTTTCAAGGCGCGAATCGCGAGTGCGGTACTCGTTGCACCATCAGCATCGAAATCGCCAACAATCGTGATAACGCGATGGTTTTCGAGTGCGTCATACAGCAGTGATAGCGCATGATCGATACCTGATAATGCACGGTAATCCAATAAGTTAGCCGCTTTACGTTCTAATTGAGCAATATCGGTAATGCCTCTATGGGCATAAACTCGCTGAAGGATCTCAGGAAAACCGTCCAATGTTTTCATGTCATCCGCGAGTGTTCGCCGTTGTAAAAAAGTTTCTACATTCACGATAGTTAACTATTTTTGTTCGAGTATTTTTAAAAGATCATCAGGGGCTAAATAACCTGAAAGCAGCTGGCCATCAGGTAAAACAATCGCTGGTGTACCTGTCATTTTAAACTGGCTACCGAGTTTCATATGTTTACTGAGATCAATTTTACAGTCATCAATGATCGCCACTTCATCGCCCTTAAATGCTTTAGTTAACGCATTTTGAGGCAATGCGTTACACCAAATTGATGCCATCTGTTTTGCTGACTCATGATTTAAACCTTGTCGAGGATATGCGAGGTAGCGTACTGTCACGCCTTTATCATTGAGTTCACCCACAGACTCATGAAGTTTTTTACAGTAACCACAGGTGATATCGGTAAATACCGTCACGACATACTTCTCTTTCGGAGCCTTAAATACAATCATTTCATCTTTTAATGCATCAGCCTTTTTCAGTAACGGCTGATTCGAAATATTGACTGGCACTTTGCCGCTTAAATCATAAATCGGTCCTTGCACCAGATATTTACCATCATCAGTGACATAAATAATGCCATCTGAGGTATCGATTGTGTTTAACCCCACGATTGGCGATGGCTTAATTGATTCCACAGATATGTTATACCTTGCCAGTTTTTCTTCGATAACCTTATCGTCAGTTGCAGCAGGTATCGATGTGGAAAATGTCGCAATGCAAGCTGCCCATAATAATAATTTACGTTTCATAATTATCCTTTTACGCACACTACCCCCGTGGGTGGTGTTGCTCATGTAACACGCGCAAACGTTCTGTTGCGACATGTGTATAAATTTGTGTAGTAGAGAGATCACTATGTCCTAACAACATTTGCACAACGCGTAAATCTGCGCCGTGATTCAATAAATGGGTCGCAAATGCATGACGTAGAACGTGGGGTGATAATGCTTCAGAATCTATATTCGCAATCACAGCATAATGCTTAATACGGTGCCAAAATGTCTGGCGCGTCATTTGAGTGCCACGTTTACTTGGAAATAGCACATCGCTAGCCTTGCCGTTCAGTAATTCAGGTCTACCTTCTTGAATATATTTTTCCACCCAATAAATAGCTTCTTCTCCCAATGGGATCAACCGTTCTTTATCGCCCTTCCCGACGACGCGAATAACACCTTGCCGCAAACTCATATCAGAGAATGTTAACCCGACCAGCTCAGAAACACGTAACCCACAGGCATACAGGACTTCAAGCATTGCCTTATCACGAAGCTCCAGTGAATCTTCAATTGCTGGGGCATTCAGCAAATCTTCAACTTGTTGTTCGCTTAAATCTTTTGGCAAGCGCTGCGGTATTTTAGGTGCTGCAATCACCGCTGAAGGGTCATCGTTCCGTATTTTTTCACGGCATAAATATTGAAATAACCGACGAATCGCGCTCAGCAAACGCGCTGAACTTGCTGCTTTATAACCACTATCAATACGTTCAGCCAGAAAAGTTTGCAAATCTATCGATTGAACATTTTCTAAATGCAATTGGTTCGCGTCTAACCATTTATCGAGTGATTGCAAATCTAAACGATAAGATGCTAAGGTATTTTCAGCGAGATCCTGTTCCAGCCAAATTGTATCAAGAAACTGCTCAATTAATGGATTAAGTTGTTTTATTTCCACGCTACCTGTGTTCCCCTTCATCATTACCACACAATCGAGTCTGCCCGAATAGCATTCATTCTGTTACAATACCTCTCTACTGCAATGAAAACTAGTTACATTAACATGAAAATAGGTCTCTTTTACGGTTCTAGTACTTGTTATACCGAAATCGTCGCTGAAAAAATACGCGATATCCTCGGCGACGATTTAGTGACATTACATAACGTCAACGACACACCTCCTGAATTAATGGAACAGTATGACACCTTAATTTTGGGGATCCCTACGTGGGATTTTGGTGAAATACAAGAAGACTGGCTAGCCATTTGGGATGCACTTCCCAAACTTGATTTGAACAACAAGATTGTTGCCATGTATGGGATGGGCGACCAAATTGACTATAGTGAATGGTTTCTCGATGCACTCGGTATGCTTTACCACCAGCTAAAACCAACAGGGGTTAAATTTATCGGTTTCTGGCCACTCGATGGTTATGAATTCGAAAGTCCTAAACCATTGACTGAAGATGGAACACAATTTGTTGGTTTAGCGTTAGATGACGTTAACCAATTTGAAGAAACCGATGAGCGTATTGCCAAATGGTGTATGCAAATTTTAACCGAGCTGGAACAATTATTATAACTATCTAATAGTTATATTTTCTATTACTGCAATATTATCTAAGATTAAATATCTGGATATTGCAGTAATAGTTGATTTAAATTACGCCAGCTTTCTTCAGATAACGCATCCTTTGCTATCCATAAGCGGATTTTCTGTTGCTTACCTTGTAGTGCACTTAGCGTCAATAATATACCAACACGACTACACCACGGTTGCTTAATAATATTCCACTCGTTTTTTTTCCATTGCACCTTGTTGCCATTCACGAGCACTGCGGTGCCTTTAATTTTACTGATACTTTTTTGGCTTTTAGCCCAACTTGCAATCACAATGGCAAGTAAAGGTAACCAGACCATGGAATTACCTGGCGCCCACGGTGCTACCAATAAAATAAAACCTACCAGCCCGTGTGCACAGGTTGAAAAAAGTTGTGTCTTCCATGAAATGGAGAGATTAGATTTCCACAGGACCACGATTTTTATTTCTTTCCTGAATCAATTTAACCATACCAAACAACTCTTCATCATCTGGACGCCCGTGATTCATTAACCAGTTAAATAGGTCTGGATCAGCGCACTCAAGTAAACGGACGAAAGTCTGTTTGTCCTTATCGGAAAGGCTATCATACTCATACTCAAAGAATGGCATGATGGAAATATCCAATTCACGCATACCACGGCGGCAAGCCCAATGAATTCTTGCTTTGTTCTCTATATCCATTCCGTTACGACCTTACTTTGTTACATTTAACTGATAAGATTGATTATTTTCAACACTCTAACAGATAATCGATTAGGAAAACATGACCTATAGTACAATGTCGCTAATTTCCATGCCTCATGGCGCTTTTATCTAAGAATGATAATTAAAAATATTGAATAATTGATGGTGCATCATAATAACTACTTGCAATGTTATCCAGCTCTTTTACCATTAACCACCTTCTGATCAGAAAGAAAAAACAGGTGAAATCATGACTACTGAAGTTGCTCACTCTCAACAATTCCCCCTCGATTCTCAGTCTTTACCACTTATATTGATTTCACTGGAAAACTGGGGGCTGATTCACTCACATGGCCTTGATGCTGAAAAATACCTTCAAGGGCAAGTGACGGCCGACGTGGCCGCATTGACACCTTCTCAACATACCTTAACCGCCCATTGTGACCCAAAAGGTAAAATGTGGAGTAATTTACGTCTATTCCACCATCTTGATGGCTTTTCTTATATCGTAAGAAACAGCCTCATCGAGAGCCAGTTAGCGGAACTGAAAAAATACGCGGTTTTCTCAAAAGTGACCTTTGAACAAAAAAATGATTTGAAGCTACTTGGTATTGCCGGAGAAGGCGCTAAAGAGGCACTCGCTCGTGTGTTCAGTACCCTCCCCGATGCTGAAAATCAAGTTGTCGTTGATGGAGACTCTACGATCCTTCACTTTGCACTCCCCAAAGAGCGTTTTCTCGTTATTACTGGCAATGATTCTGCCGAGAAAATATCGAATGCACTCAATGCTCCTATGGTAGGCGATGACCAATGGCTTTCTTTAGACATTGAAGCGGGGTATGCAATTATCGATCAAGCAAATAGCGCGCAACACCTGCCACAAGCTACCAATCTACAAGCACTGCCTTTCGGAATTAGCTTTAAAAAAGGGTGTTATACCGGACAAGAAATGGTCGCTCGTGCGAAATTCCGAGGTGCAAACAAACGCGCGATGTATTGGCTAAAAGGCAACTCAACCTCCGTACCTGCGATTGGTGAAGGCGTTGAATGGCAACTTGGTGACAAGTGGCGTCGTACAGGCACAGTGCTTGCCGCAGTCAAATTAGCAAATGGTGACGTCAACATTCAGGTCATTATGAATAATGACATGGAAGCAGACAGTGTCTTTCGTGTTATTGGTGATGAAAACAGTCACCTGACTATCCAGCCACTCCCATACTCTTTGGAAGAAGAACAATAATTGAGGTTTTTATGTCATCAGTAACAGGTAATAAGCCAGTAGACGTGTTAAATTTTGGCGATTTTACCGAAGTGATCCAATTCTTAATGGAATTGGATAAGCTAAAAAGTGTTTATCGCAAAAACAAGTTGCTCAACAATGAAAGACAAGAAAACACAGCGGAACATAGTTGGCAATTCGCGATGGCAGCGATGAGCTTTGCCCCTTATGTGAAAGGGGTGAATGTTGATCATGCCATCAAATTAGCCTTGGTTCATGATGTGGTTGAAATCGATGCTGGTGATGTACTGGTTTATGATGTTGCCGCACGAGAAGCAATCCGCGAACAAGAGGTAAAAGCGGCTGTGCGTATTTTCGGCCTGCTTCCCTCTCCGCAAAATGAACAATTTTTAGCCTTGTGGAATGAATATGATGCGGCTGAAACGTTAGATGCTAAGTTTGCCAACGTCATTGATAGAACTATTCCAATGCTTTTAAATTTACATAACCAAGGGCAGAGCTGGGTTGAAAATAATATTCGTCTTGAGCAAGTTATCGCTCGAAATGAGTTTATTGAAGAGGTTTTCCCTGAGTTTTGGGAGCAGTTGTTACCACAATTAAAAATTGCTCAACAAAAAGGCTGGTTATTGTAAGCCTCTCTTAAAATAACAAGCCCCCCAATCATTGATTATTCAACGATTGGGGGTCACTTCTAATAGACTACTCGCTTGTTACTGCCAGCAGACTGACTAAATATAATCTTCAATCGGCACACACGAACAGTGCAGATGACGATCGCCATACACATCATCCAAACGTTTCACGGCAGGCCAATATTTGTTAGCTTTGGTTGCTGAAGTCGGGAACACCGCCAACTCTCGACTATAAGCATGTTCCCATTGCTCAACAAGCTCTGTTTGAACATATGGAGCGTTCACCAAAGGGTTATCCTCTAGGGTCCACTCACCATTAGCGACTTTGTCAATCTCATTACGAATCGATAACATTGCTTCGATAAAACGGTCAATCTCAACAAGGCTTTCAGACTCCGTTGGCTCAATCATCAAGGTTCCCGCAACAGGGAATGACATCGTTGGCGCATGGAATCCATAATCGATCAGACGTTTTGCGATGTCTAATTCACTGATCCCTGTATCCTTCTTAATCGGGCGCAAATCAACGATACATTCATGCGCGACATAACCATCGCGACCGGTATACAGGATGTCATAGCGACCTTGTAAGCGTTTAGCTATATAGTTTGCATTTAAAATAGCGACCTGACTCGCTCTTCTCAAACCGTAGGAGCCCATCATGCGGATGTACATCCAGCTGATAGGTAGGATAGAAGCACTGCCAAATGGTGCTGCTGAAACGGCGCCTTGTTCCGTAACCATCTCGTGCTCAACCACGGAATGCCCCGGTACAAATGGTGCTAAATGTTTTTTCACACCAATGGGTCCCATGCCCGGTCCACCACCACCATGAGGAATACAGAACGTTTTGTGTAAATTCAGGTGGGAAACATCGGCACCAATATAGCCCGGTGTTGTCAGACCAACTTGAGCGTTCATGTTGGCACCATCAAGGTACACTTGCCCACCAAACTGATGAACGATTTCACAAACCTCTTTAATACTCTCTTCGTATACCCCATGCGTTGACGGATAGGTCACCATCACACAAGAAAGATCAGCACGATGTTTTTCCGCTTGTTGACGTAAATCTGTCAGGTCAATATTGCCTTCGTCGTCACACCGCACCACCACGACTTCCATACCCGCCATATGTGCCGATGCAGGGTTGGTACCATGCGCTGAGGCAGGGATCAAACAAATGTGACGATGACCTTCATTTCGACTTTCATGATAGCGTCGGATAGCCAATAGCCCCGCATACTCACCTTGTGCGCCGGAGTTAGGCTGCATACAAACCGCATCATACCCTGTCAACTGAACAAGCCAATGCGATAGCTGTTCGATCATTTGATGGTAACCTTGCGCTTGTTCTGGTGGGCAGAAAGGATGCATTTCACCAAATTCAGGCCAAGTGATGGGTAACATCTCAGCCGCCGCATTCAGTTTCATGGTGCAAGAACCTAATGGGATCATCGCCTGATTCAGCGCTAAATCTTTACGCTCTAAGCTATGCATATAGCGCATCATTTCCGTTTCACTGTGATAGCGATTGAAATTTGGATGTGACAAAATCACATCATTTCGTTGCATTGCAGGGCTAATCGCACTCTCAGCAGATGCAACCTGCTTATCCAGTTTTTCGAAATCTAACTTTTGCTCACTACCCGTGATAATAGTGAATAACTCATTCAAATCTTGTCGTGTAGTTGTTTCATTAAAGGTAACACCTACAGCGCCATGAATATCACTACGCAAGTTAACTTTCGCTTTTTCTGCACGTGCGAGAACAGCTGCTTTATCTGCAACTTCGATAGATAAGGTATCAAACCAGCTGTGATGGCGTAACGTAACCCCCGCATCCTCTAACGCTTTAGCAAAAATAGACGTAAAACGATGAATGCGTTCTGCAATCAATTTTAACCCTTGTGGGCCATGGTACACCGCATACATAGCCGCGATGTTTGCTAACAGAACTTGAGAGGTACAAATATTTGAGTTCGCCTTCTCACGACGAATATGCTGTTCACGAGTTTGCATCGCCATACGTAATGCCGTGTTACCCGCCGCATCACGAGATACCCCAATAATACGACCGGGCATGGCACGTTTATATTCATCACGACAAGCAAAGAACGCAGCATGTGGGCCACCATAGCCCATAGGCACACCAAAACGTTGCGCCGAGCCAAATACGATATCGGCCCCCTGTTTTCCAGGAGCCGTTAGCACCACCAGAGCCATCATTTCAGCCGCGACACAGCTAATAATCTTACGCGCTTTTAATTTAGCCAACAGCTCGCTGTAATCATGCACCTCACCTGTCGACCCAACTTGCTGTAATAAAGCGCCAAAAACACCCTCGTGCTCAAGCACTTTTTCTGCTTTATCAACAATCACTTCAAAACCAAATGTGTTCGCTCGAGTACGGACTACATCCAATGTTTGAGGGTGAATATCATCTGCGACAAAAAAACGTTCAGCTTCTTTCAGTTTACTGATCCGTTTTGCCATTGCCATTGCTTCTGCGGCCGCTGTCGCTTCATCTAAGAGGGAAGCGGACGCTAGCTCTAAGCCAGTTAGATCAATGGTTAATTGTTGGAAGTTTAACAAGGATTCTAAACGACCTTGAGAAACTTCAGGTTGATAAGGGGTATACGCTGTATACCAACCCGGATTTTCCAGTAAGTTACGTAAAATCACAGGCGGTAAAATGGCTGGGGCATACCCCATGCCAATATAATTTTTATAACGTTTATTCAGGCTTGCAATCGCTTTCAACTCGGCAAGTGCTTCTTGTTCCGTCGCACCACTGCCTACTCTTGGCGGTTCAGCTAATAAAATCGCTTTCGGGACAATATCGTCCGTTAATGCATCAAGGGATGTGGCCCCCACAGTGTCCAACATGGTTTTTACTTGTTGTTCTGAAGGACCGATGTGGCGTTGAATAAATTCCGAACGGTTTTCTAATTGACTCAGAGACATCGTCATATCTATGTTCCCATTCCTAATATCTGCAACAACAGGGTTGGTATAAAAGCAAAACGCCCCGTAATGACAGTCATTACGGGGCGTTAGTTGTGTTATTCGTCTTCTTCGAGTAACGCAGAATAAGCATCTGCATCTAACAAATCAGCTAATTCTGACTCATCAGAGATTTTTATACGGAAGATCCAACCTTCTTGGTAAGGCTGTTCATTGACTAACTCTGGAGAGTCACCAAGAGCTTCGTTAACTTCAATGATTTCTCCACTTAGTGGAACATAAATATCCGATGCCGCCTTAACAGATTCTACAACCGCACATTCACTACCAATATCCACCGAGCTTCCCACTTCAGGTAGATCGACAAACACCATATCACCTAATAATTCTTGTGCATGCTCAGTAATACCTACGGTGTATACACCATCACCTTCATGACGGACCCACTCATGTTCACGGGTATATTTCAGCTCAGCAGGAACATTACTCATCATCAACCTCACTCTTATTTACAAATTTTTTAGATAGATAGGATTTAACTCGTCTTAAACAAGCGCCTTTCCTTCCCGAACAAATCCCGGTTTTACCACCTCAACTGGCATTTCTCGGTTACGTATTTCAACAATAGCTTTATCTTGTATTTCTTTTGGTACACGCGCCAAAGCAATACTAAAACCGAGCGTTGGCGAAAAAGAGCCGCTAGTAATGACGCCTTCTTGTAATTTGCCTAGATCGTCAGTAAAACGTACCGTTTGACCCGCCCGTAATATGCCTTTTTCACGCATTACGATACCAACTAGTTTTTCTGTGCCTTGTTCTTTCAACTTCTCTAATGCTTCACGCCCAATAAACTGGCGCTCTTCAGGTTTCCAAGCAATCGTCCACCCCATATTGGCGGCCAGCGGTGAAATGCTTTCATCCATATCTTGGCCATATAAGTTCATACCGGCCTCAAGACGTAGCGTATCACGAGCCCCTAATCCTGCTGGATGCACACCGGCTTTAACTAGCTGACGCCAAAAATCAATCACTTGCTCTTTCGGTAAAGCGATTTCATACCCTTTTTCGCCCGTATAACCGGTTGTCGCAATGAACAAATCATCAACTTGAATACCATAGAAAGGTTTCATGTCAGCAAGTTGTGCACATTGCGCTTGAGTCAGCAGAGAGTGAACTTTTTGTTGTGCTGTAGGGCCTTGAACGGCTAATAGCGCAAGATCATCACGAACGTGAATAGAAACGGCATATGATTTAACATGCTCTTCAATCCATGCAATATCTTTATCACGGGTTGCAGAGTTGACGACAAGACGATAAAAGTGATCATCAAGATAATAAACGATCAGGTCATCAATCACGCCACCAGAGGCATTTAGCATGCCGGTATAGAGTGCTTTTCCCTTATCAGTCAGCTTGGCAATGTCATTTGCCAAAAGATAGCGAAGGAAATCACGGCAACCTTCACCATGTAAATCAACAATAGTCATGTGGGAGACATCAAACATCCCAGCCTCGGTTCTCACTAAATTATGTTCATTGATTTGTGAACCGTAGTGCAGTGGCATCATCCAACCATGAAAGTCCACCATTTTCGCACCGCAAGCAATATGTTCATCATATAGCGGGGTCTGCTTTGCCATGAATACCCTCTTTACATTTGAATAAGATAGGGTGAGCGTTACTCTTTTTTATGCAGAGAAAAGACCTATGACTCCACAACCAATAACGCTACGCAAACGATAACATCTTATTAAAAACTACCACTGTTTTTAGTAAGAAACCATTAAAAAAAATAGGGCTACCGATACTCTGTATTACTGATTACAAGGGATATAATCCAGCTAAATTTGTTAAAAAATTGAGAATGATCACTCAATACCACCATATTTGGTGTAAAAGAGTAGACTTAATCAACGTGTGTTCACAGAAGTTAGCGAAAAATCAATCTTAGCACTCAGTCATAAAATTAGTAAAACTAATCCGAAAACTGATTGTAATTAGAATTTCTCAGTCATTGACAATTAAATTAATGATGACATTAAAAACCGTAAGGCAGGATGAGCCATCACATAAAGATGGGTATTTTTAACCTATCAGGAAGGAAAGATTGGTGGAAAATATGGCCACCAATCTATAGAAAGGGATTATTCCGCGGAATCAATTTGAATTTTTTGTAGCCACTCAGGCATATCAAATAAGCCCATAGCATGGTTAAGAAGTTGGGGTTTAACACCAGGTAAACTATCCGCGAGCACTAAGCCTAAATCGCGGAATAATTTTTTAGCGGGGTTATTGCCATCAAACAATTCACGGAACCCTTGCATGCCCGCTAACATCAACGCTGCACTATGCTTACGATGACGTTCGAAAGTACGCAAATAAAAATATTGTCCAAAATCTTTGCCTTCACGATGTAATCGTTTGATTTCACCGAGTAACATCGCCACATCCATAAAGCCTAAGTTAACGCCCTGTCCAGCCAGTGGGTGGATGGTGTGTGCGGCATCCCCGAGAAGCGCTAAACGTTGCGCGGCAAATTGACGTGCATACCGTCCTGTTAGCGGAATAGTCAATCTATCGCTTTCTAAATGACACAACCCTAAGCGGGTATCAAACGCCACGGCCAATTCTTTTTCAAAACTGGCTTTATCAAGCTGCTGACGTCTAGCCGCTTCTGTTGCAGGTTGAGACCACACAATAGAACAGAGATGAGGGTCAGTTAAAGGAAGGAATGCAAGTATCCCTTTCCCATCAAAAGCTTGACGTGCTATGGCCTCATGAGGTTGTTCCGTACGAATAGTCGCCACTAACGCCGTGTGCTCATAATCCCAAAACGTCAATGGAATATCTGCATGCCCACGCAACCAAGAGTTCGCACCATCGGCTCCAACAATCAACCTTGCTGTAAGCATTGAGTCATCAGAGAGTGTAATAAACACATCATTTTCCCCCCAAACCACCTTTTGAATCGTTGCAGGAGCGAATAAAGTGATATCTCGGGATGACGAGGCCTTTTGCCAGAGCGCATCTCGGATAACATGATTTTCAATAATATGCCCTAAATGGGAAAGATTTTGCTCTTTAGCAGAAAACTGGATACGGCCAAAACTATCGTTATCCCAGACCTCCATACCTTTGTAGGCCGATGCTCTCATCGATTTAATCGTTGACCAAACAGCTAAATAGCTTAATAACTTTTCACTTGCTGCGTTAATAGCAGAAACCCTAAGGGTATATGGTTCATTCTCAGAAAACGGCTGTTTTGCTGGCTGAGGTTCAATAACAGCAACACGTAATCCTGTTCCTTCTAAACCACAAGCCAATGCTAACCCAACCATACCACCACCGGCGATAACCACATCAAACGATTGCATATTTTTATTCCTCTTAGTTTTGTGGTTATTGTTCCGCGACCCAGCCAAGTGTTTGACGAGCTAAAACATCACGTACTGACGGTAACATTTCCATTGCCATTAAACCTAAATTACGTCCAACCACTAACGGTAAACAACGATTTGCAAACACGCGCACTAAACCATCAGTCATTGTCACGGTTCGTTCTCTATCAATAGCTCGCGCTTGCTGATAGGTATTCAAAAGTGCATAAGCACCGATATCCTGCCCTTGTTGATGGGCGGCCACCACCGACTCAGCCAACTGCATGACATCACGGATCCCCAGATTAAAACCTTGACCTGCGATAGGGTGTAATGTTTGAGCCGCATTTCCCACCAAAACGGTGCGATGACTAATCGGATTTAACGCTTTTCGAAGTGATAACGGATAACAAAAACGGGTACCAACCTGAATGATTTTACCCAGACGCCATCCAAAAGCTTGTTGCAGCTTAGACATGAAGGTTTCATCATCCCACGTTTTGATAAGTTCCGCTTGCGCTTGTTGATGACACCATACTAAGGAGCTGCGTCCATGCGACATGGGTAATAACGCGAGTGGGCCAAATTCAGTAAAACGCTCAAACGCTTGCCCTTGTGGGTCAATTGATGTTTTAACATTCGCAATAATCGCCACTTGACCATAGTCATCCTGCTGCCACTGTACATGGCATGCTTGACCGACGGCTGAATGACTCCCATCCGCGGCCACTAAAAGAGCCCCTGAAAGGGTTTCACCGCTATCTAAGGTTACTGTAACGCTATCGTTGTGCCGTTGAATGTTTTCAACTTTTGCAGGGCAATACAACGAAACGCCCGCTGCTTTATGCAATAAATCAAATAACCGTGCACCGGCGTCATGTAACTCAATCACACTCCCTAATTCTGGAATATGGTAATCCTGTGCATGGATATTAACGAAACCAGCATGGCCTCTATCGGAAACATGAACATGAGTTATTGGTGTGACACAGTCAACGAATGAATCCCAAATACCAATTTTAGATAACCGCTGACATGTTCCATGAGCAAGTGCAATCGCCCTAGCATCAAACCCTGGGTGCTTTCCTTCTGGTAAGGCGGCCTCTACCAGCGAAACTGATAACCGTCCTTGGCTTAATGAAGAAATAGCCAGAGCCAAGGTTGCCCCTGCCATTCCACCACCAACAATAATCACGTTCATGTTGTATTTATTACCTTATTACAGCTTATTTAAGCATTGTTAGCTGCGGCCATTAATGCTTCTATTTCATCAGGGTCCTTCACCACTAAATCGGTCAAGTTTTCATTACCCGTTTCGGTAATCACAATGTCGTCTTCAATACGAATACCAATACCGCGATATTCTGGTGGTACATCTGCTTCAGGCGCAATATACAGTCCAGGTTCAACCGTCAATACCATTCCAGGTTCTAGAATGCGATCACGGTCAACGCCATAGAATCCAACATCATGAACATCTAACCCCAGCCAGTGGCTTAAACCATGCATAAAGAATGGGAAGTGTGCTTTGTTTTCGATCAATTGATCGACATCGCCATGTAAAATACCCAGCTCCACTAAGCCTTCCACTTTAATTCGAATGATTTTTTGTGTCACTTCATGAATGCTGGTACCAGGGCGATACAATTCTAAAGCGGTATTTAATGCTTTAAGAACGATATTGTAAATCGCTCGTTGTGGTTCAGTAAACTTACCATTTACAGGGAATGTACGGGTGATATCGCCTGCATAGCCATCAAACTCGGCCCCCGCATCAATTAACACCATTTCCCCATCTTTCATTTCACATTCATTTTCGGTGTAATGCAAAATACACGCATTTTCGCCACTACCAACAATCGAATTATACGATGGAAAACGTGCACCATGACGCGTAAATTCATACTCCAGCTCGCCACAGAGTTGATATTCATACATGCCCGGCCGACACGTTTTCATTGCACGAATGTGCGCTAATGCGGATATCTCACCAGCCTTACGCATCACGGCAATTTCAGCTTCTGATTTAAATAGACGCATTTCATGTACCAAAGGACGCCAATCAATGATTGTCTGTGGAGCTCGTAAGTTACGACGTCCCCCTTTGCGTAAAATATCGAGCGCGCCGAAAACTAACTTATCGGCATATTCAAATTCGCCTTGTGCATGATAAATGACATCAAGACCATTTAATAATTGATACAGTTGCTCTTCAATTTCATCAAAAGGCAGTGCTTTACTGATCCCTAATTTTTCCGGCGCAGCCTCTTGCCCTAACCGACGACCAAACCAAATTTCTGCGGTCAGGTCGCGAACACGGTTAAAGAGAACGGTGTGGCTGTGTTTTTCATCACTTTTAATTAACAGTAAAACGGCTTCAGGCTCACTAAACCCCGTCAAATAAAGAAAATCACTGTGCTGGCGATACGGGTATTCACAATCCGCGTTGCGTTGAGCGACGGGCGCTGAAAAAATAATAGCGGCACTTGCTGGCTCCATCTGAGCCAATAATGCGTTACGACGAGAAATAAATTCCTGTTTATTCATACCGTTTCTGCCTTATTATCTAGACTGTTGAGTTGAACGTTATACCTTTCTATTTTAAGCATATAGACTCGCCATTCTTCAAGTTGCCTCAGTACTGACACCATACAACGCTTTGAATGACGATGACTTCGCAAACATCCTAAGCTTCTTTCGAGTGTCACCTAGCAACAAGAAATTAGAGTACAACGGCAAGCGCTTAATCTGTATCTGTTTTGCCTTGTAAAGCGCGATTTAGCTCAAATAAGCAAATAGACTTAACAAAGCCAGACAGTATTAATGAAGAATAGGTTTATTATTCGCCGCTGTTTGCACTTTTTTGCCTTCGGTGAAAGAGATATAGCAAAGCTGTACAGCGACTCTGACATACTCCACCACCTCTTCCAACGCCTGTTCAAGCTCTTCTTGGTCTTCATCCTCATCGTAACCAAGCATGCCGATATTACGTAAATCAGTGATCACTTCACTGACTTCTTTTTTATCCGCTAATTTAGGTTGCGCCACACCAATTCCTAGTAAGAAATGATTAACCCAACCCGCTAAAGCATCCGCATGATCAAATACAGACGCATTGTCATCAGGAAAAAGCATAGAAAAAGCAAATTCGCTTTCATCTAACACTTGAAAAGTCGTATCGTAGAGTTCACGTAGCGGTTGAGCAACCGCTTGAGGGAAGGCTAAACCGTCATTAGCCAAATCATGGACTAATGTCTGCCAGCCGCCATCGCGGCTACCACCGCAAATCAGCCCAGTAATTAAGCCATGAATTTCTGCGGCGGTAAGTGCGATAGAATATTGTTGGAGAAGATTGTCCAACGTTTCATAGTTTGGTAAAGATTTTTGTATAGACATCTGAATTCGTCATGTTAGCTAATCATTCATGATATGCTACCATCAAGGATGGTCGCTGTACCAGTAAGCTTTTGAACTGTATTTTGAATAAAGCAACCAATACTAGTGAAATAACATCTATTACTTTACGCCGAGCATTGTATTTGCGGCGAGTCCTATTCGTATGGAGGTATCATGTCCGCACAACCTGTTGACATTCAAATATTTGGGCGCTCAATGAGAGTCAACTGCCCTGTCGAACAAAAAGAAGCCCTGATTGCATCAGCCCAAGAACTTGAGCAACGCCTTCAAGATCTTAAAGATAGAAGTGGGGTCACCAACACAGAACAGCTTATTTTTATCGTTGCATTGAACGTGTGTCACGAATTAACACAAGAAAAGACAAAAACGCGTGATTATGCATATAATATGGAAGAGAAAATAAAAATGCTGCAACAAACCATTGAGCAAGCATTACATGATCAGGTGAAAATTACTGAGAGGCAGGTTATGCCTATCGGCTAAATTTGCTTAATAATCATACATTAGTATAAAAAAATAAACAAAAATGGGGTTGCTTTTTCAATCCAAACTCATACAATGAAGTACATAGAGTAACGATATGTACTCAAACAAATTTCTCTGAGATGCTCGTCAGTGGGTAAGTCCCCTGAGCCGATATTTCAAAAAAATAGAATGTGGTTATTGCGCTGGTGAGCACGCCTGATTCGCTCAGGAAGCCTAAAGGTTGCTAAACTGCGTTCACCTTGAACCAAGGGTTCAAGGGTTACAGCCTACAACGGCATCTTGGAGACCCTCATTTTTCTGTGACACTTCCCCCTGAGTTTACGTCTAGTACTACCATCTCGCGCTCATTACGCTATACTTCCAACGCTTACTCACAAATTTATCAACCCTTTAATAATAATAGCGTTAATAGCCTCTGAGGTTGCGGATCTTATGGAAGATAAGTTATCAGTCATGCGTCAACAAATTCGCCAATCCGTTCGTCAATTACGCCGACAGTTGACTCCAGAGCAACAACAACTGGCCGCGAAAAACATCGTACAGCAGACTTTATCTCACCCTAAAATAGCTCAAGCGCAGCACATTGCTTTGTTTCTTTCTTTCGATGGTGAGATCCATACCCAGCCCTTAATCGATGCACTCTGGCAACAGGATAAAAAAGTCTACCTGCCTGTATTACACCCCTTTAGCCGTCATCATCTGCTGTTTTTAAACTATGCGCCAACGACGCAATTAATCAAAAATAGATTTAACATCGATGAGCCACCACTCGATGTCACTCAAGTGCTACCTATCAATCAGTTAGATATCATGATGATCCCATTAGTTGCCTTTGATGAACAAGGCCAACGTTTAGGCATGGGGGGTGGCTTTTATGATAGAACCTTAGCTAACTGGCAACAGAAAGGCTTTTACCCCATTGGTTTGGCACACGATTGCCAGCGCGTTCCCTTGCTCCCTGTGGCACATTGGGATATCCCGCTACCTGAAATTATTACGCCCCAAAAAATATGGCACTGGTGATCCAGTGCCATCATGTGTATTCAATCTCGTTGGTTAACGATTAATATAATAATCGTGCGCGGATCGTTCCCGGCAATTGTTTCAATTTAACCAAGATATCGTCAGCGTGGTCAGGTTGTTGAGTGATAATATCAATAACAACGTAACCTACATTTCCTGAAGTACGTAAATACTGACCAACAACGTTAATATTATTTTCAGTAAATACTTGGTTAATGCTATTCATCATACCAGGACGGTTTTCGTGAATATGCAGTAAACGGTTAGTATCTTCTGTATGAACTGGCAGAGAAACTTCAGGGAAGTTCACCGCAGAAAGCGTCGAGCCATTGTCTGAATATTTCGCTAATTTACTTGCGACTTCTAGCCCAATATTTTCTTGCGCTTCTTCCGTTGAACCACCGATATGCGGAGTCAAAATCACATTATCAAATTTGATTAGCTCACTAATGAAGGGATCATTCGGATCATTATTAGCAGCAGGCTCAGTCGGGAAGACATCGACAGCGGCACCCGATAAATGTTTACTCTCAAGGGCATCGGCTAAAGCAGGAATATCAACGACTGTTCCGCGTGAAGCGTTAATGAAAATAGCCCCTGGCTTCATCAATTCAAACTGCTCTTTTGCAAACATATTCTTGGTGCTCGCTGTTTCAGGCACATGCAAGCTGACCACATCACTCATGTTCAATAGCTCAGCCATTGAGCGCACCTGTGTCGCGTTACCAAGAGGCAGTTTATTTTCGATATCATAAAAATAAACATCCATACCAATGCCTTCAGCCAATATACCTAGCTGAGTACCGATATGACCATAACCCACAATCCCTAGACGCTTACCGCGCGCTTCAAAACAACCTTTAGCTTGTTTTTCCCAAATACCGCGGTGCGCTTTCATGTTCGCTTCAGGTATGCGACGTAACAATAACAGTAATTGACCAAGCACCATCTCAGCGACAGAACGGGTATTTGAGAACGGTGCATTAAAAACTGGGATACCGCGTTTAGCCGCAGCATCTAAATCCACTTGGTTTGTACCGATACAAAAACAACCAACAGCAACCAATTTTTCAGCTGCTGCAAAAATGTCTTCAGTCAGATGAGTACGGGAACGAATACCAACAAAACGCGCATCTTTAATTGCTTCTTTTAATTCTTCGTCCGACAACGCACTTTTGTGATATTCAATGTTGGTATAACCTGCTGCTTTTAAATTATCAACCGCGCTTTGGTGAACCCCTTCCAATAGTAAAAATTTAATTTTGTCTTTTTCCAAAGATACTTTGACCATTTACCCTACCCTATCATGCTTAAGATTTGTAACAGATGAACTGACCGTGTACCAACATAGCAAAAAACGGCACAGTATCAATACAATCGTTTGCCTAGCCCCTCTCACTAAACGCGATGAAAAAGAAGTAATATGGTAGAAAATCAGGGTGAGTAACACAAAATAAGGATTTTGCCTGCACTATAAGCATTAGTGTGAGATATATCACCAAAATAATCATAAATAAAAATTAGTGAAATTTTTTACGGGTCAGTGATACCGCTAAAATAGATAACAAAAATCCATGCCACATAAAAAAATAAGCCAACCACATAATGGCTGGCTTATCTGATTGACGGCTAGGTAAGGCGATGACAATCAAATCATGATTGTCATGCTAATTTATTTAATGGTTTTAACACCAGCAGACGTTCCCATTAAAACAACATCAGCACCGCGATTTGCAAATAGGCCTACCGTTACAACGCCTGCTATCCCATTGATTTTATTTTCAAGAGCAACGGGGTCAACAATGCTAAGGTTGTGAACATCTAAAATAACATTACCATTATCTGTCACAACATTTTGACGATATTCAGGTGTTCCACCTAACTTAACAAGCTCTCTCGCAACATAGCTACGCGCCATCGGGATCACTTCAACAGGCAGTGGAAATTTGCCCAATACATCCACTTGTTTTGACTCATCAACAATACAAACAAATGTTTTAGAAATAGCTGCAACGATTTTTTCACGTGTTAAAGCCGCTCCACCACCTTTGATCATATTCATATGATGGTCAATTTCATCTGCACCATCAACATAAACATCCAGTGAGTCGACATCATTACAGTCAAGTACAGGGATACCTAATGATTTAAGCTTAGCGGTTGATGCTTCAGAACTTGATACTGCGCCTTCAATTTGGCCTTTCATGGTCGCCAGTGCATCAATAAAATGAGAAGCAGTAGAGCCTGTGCCAACCCCCACGATCGTACCCGGTTTTACGTATTCTAATGCTGCCCAACCTACTGCTTTTTTTAGTTCGTCCTGAGTCATGCCCATGCCTTCTATTATTTTTCACAAGTAAATAAAGTTTGTTGAATAAGCCTATTATATAACGGACCCTTAACAAGGTCAGCTTTGTTCGTTGTATTCTGTGATTCACACATTGTCATCAATATTACAGGAGTTCTGAAATAAAATATGGCATAGTGAGTAGTAGAATAACAACAAGGAGAATACCCCCTAATGAAGCGCCCTGATTACCGCGCGTTGCAAGCACTGGATGCTGTCATTCGTGAAAGAGGATTTGAGAGAGCGGCTCAAAAACTGTGTATTACACAATCTGCGGTTTCACAGCGGATCAAACAATTAGAAAATCTATTTGGTCAACCGCTACTCGTTCGAACAGTTCCGCCACATCCCACAGAGCAAGGGCAAAAGCTATTAGCCTTACTCCATCAGGTAGAATTACTCGAAGAGCAGTGGCTAGGTGACGAAAATGGGGGTTCAACGCCACTATTACTTTCACTTGCGGTCAACGCCGACAGTTTGGCCACATGGCTATTACCAGCCCTGAATCCTGTTTTAGGTAACACTCCCATTCGCTTAAACATTCAAGTGGAAGATGAGACGCGCACACAAGAGCGTTTGAGACGAGGTGAAGTCGTGGGTGCTATCAGTATCCAACCTCAAGCACTACCGGGCTGTTTAGTTGATAAGCTAGGTGCTCTAGATTATATCTTTGTTGCCTCTCCCGATTTTGCTAGCAAATACTTCCCTGAAGGGGTCACACGTTCATCATTGCTTAAAGCACCAGCCGTTGCATTCGACCACCTTGATGACATGCACCAAGCTTTTGTTCAGCAGAATTTTGGCTTATCACCCGGTAGTGTGCCCTGTCATATAGTGAACTCATCAGAGGCATTCGTACAATTAGCAAAACAGGGCTCTACTTGCTGTATGATCCCACATTTGCAAATTGCCGATGAATTAAAAAATGGTGAACTGATAGATTTAACACCGGGCCTATGTCAGCGCCGGATGCTCTATTGGCATCGTTTTGCGCCTGAGAGCCGCACGATGAAGAAAGTCACTGACGCCCTGCTCAAAACAGGACGTCAAATGTTAAAACAAGAAGATGAACTTTAGCGTTTTAATTCAAAAACCACATCAACTTGGTCATTAAAATCAATACTCTGCTGCTCATAGGTTTCATTCACATCTCTCTCTGGGGCAGCAGAGAGTGCCATTTTACCTCTGTAATTCATCACTGGTGCAGGATATGGTACCGCATCTGGCGCTCGATAATTTACGCTATATACAGGCCCTAATTGAACATTGAAGCCTTTCGCTAACGCATTCGCTTGTTCAATCGCATTTTTAATGGCTTTTTCACGTGCTTCATCGCGATATTGTTGAGGGTTATTAACACCGAACTGTACCGCATTAATTTCATTAAGGCCCGCTTTTAACGCGCCATCAAGAAGTGTATTTAATTGATCAAGTTTCGTCACTTTCACTTCAACAGAGCGAACTGCGGTGTAACCGACAATCGATGATTTTTGCGAATCTTTATCATATTCATATTTAGGCTGAGTGCGCACATTCGCGGCATTGATATCTTTTTTCTCGATACCATTTTGTTTTAAAAATTCAAAATACTCAGCGACACGCTTATCAACACCAGCCTTCGCTGCCGCGGCATCCTTTTCGGTCACTTCAACATTGATATTTAATGTGGCCATATCGGGTGCCGCTTTAATTACCGCATTACCTGATGTTGTAATATGTGGCCCTTCAGGAAGCGGATTAGCTTGTGCAATAGCTGGAACCGCAACACCAGCCATCATGGCCGCAAGAACTAGAGACTTTAACTTCACAGGACCTCCTAATAAATAATAATAAGAAAGTTGTAGTGACACATTATCTAGTCTACAACCCTGCCTAAACCTTAACACATCCTATGTGAAATTATTTTCGGATTAATAAGAAATTACCAATAACTTATCCCCTGTCTCGCTAATTGAAATGCGATGAACCACATGACCAGCCCAACAAAGAGATTAATGACCCGCTGTGAACGAGGTTTTTTTAATACAGGAGAAAACCAAGCTGCTAATAGTGACAAGGCAAAAAACCAACTAAAAGATGCGGTCAATGCTCCCGCGGTAAACCAAGGTCGTAGCTGGCTTTCTAGCTGCCCTCCTACACTACCTAACACCACAAATGTATCTAAATAAACATGAGGATTTAGCCATGTGACAGCAAATAGCGTTACCACCACTCGCCAACGACTAATGACCTTATTTTCTGCTTGAATAACCACATCATCGTGACTGATAGCTGTCCGAAATGCACCATAACCATACCAAACCAGAAATACGACACCAGCCCAAGTGATCAACTGCATTAACATTTCGGACTGACTCAATAACGCGCTTCCACCAAATACCCCCGCGACAATTAAAACGGTATCACTTAAAGCGCATAAAAATGCACTCATGATATGATATTGCTTGCGACTTCCCTGCTGTAAAACGAATGCATTTTGTGGCCCAAGAGGAAGGATCATTGCAGCCCCCAATAAAGCGCCTTGAATATAAATAGTAAACATGCATAAATTCCTAATAATTATTCATATTTTATACACGCAAATTCTAGCGAGAAAAAATTATTAGTGAAAATTATTAATTCTTATCGAACATTAGAAAAATTTATTTGGATAAATGAGTCAAAAACCGCAAGAAAGGAAGGAGAAAAGGTGAAAAAAAATGAGCCAATCCAATGAATCAGCTCATTTCTAAATAGTCTGCTAATAATCTTATTCAGCAGAATCTTTTTTTACCGCCACTGGATTTTGTTGATGCACATGCACATCCATTTGTGGGAATGGAATACCAATATCGTGCTTATCGAGTGCACGTTTAAAATTCTCCATCAGATCCCAATAGACTGGCCACGTATCACCATTTTTAGCCCAAAAACGGACTAAATAATTTAATGAAGAAGGCGCCATTTCATGCAGACGAATTGTCACACCCTTATCATGTAAAATACGGTCATCTGCTGCAACAATATCACCTAATACTTTTTTCACTAGGTCAATATCGGAATCATAAGCAACACCCACAATGATGTCGGTACGACGGTCAGGTTCGCGAGTTACGTTAATAATATTATCTGCAATAATTTTACCGTTTGGAATGACAATGATGCGGTCGTCCGCAGTTCTTAATGTGGTTGAGAAAATTTGCACATTTTGAACTGTCCCTTCTACCGCGCCGATTTGCACATATTCCCCCGCACGTAGTGGCCTAAAGACAACTAACAATACGCCAGCCGCAAAGTTACCCAGTGAATTTTGTAAAGCCAAACCAACCGCTAAACCTGCGGCACCCATAACCGCGATCACTGACGCTGTTTGAACACCAATTTTGCCAAGTACGGCAATGAAGGTAAACGCGATGATGGTATAACGCGCTATCGCAGATAAAAAATCACTCACAGTAGGGTCGATACCACGACCTACCATCACACGATGTAACCCACGCCCTACCCATTTCGCCACCATCAAACCAACAATAAGGATGATAATTGCGGAAACGATATTCACCGCATACTGAACTAACAGATCCTGATTAGCTGCAAACCAGTTGGTTGCGTCATTCAACGCCCCTGTAACATCATCAGTATTCATAGAGTCCTCTAAATTTAAATTAAATTACTTTGTATATGAAACAACCACATCTTCCAAACAGTTAATCCTATTCAGACGAATCATATCGCATCATTATTAAATAATAACGACAGTCTCCGAAATCAGACAATCAACCAAAATTAAAGTTTATTTCACTTTGTTTTCTAAAACAAATCGTCTGTATTCATTTAGCATGCTAATAAAGTCGTCAATACCACAAAAAGCGACACTTTCGTTATCATAATAACTCATGCCTTCTTCTAGTCCCTCGGTCTCAAAAGCTAATTGATTAGCACGGATCATCACTTCTTCATCATCCAATAATAATGTATATTCGTGACCGATCAGCTCCCACTGTTTTTCGCTTCCTTTGATTAATGCGTAATTAGCCTCTATTTCATCCAATAAGCTTAAATCACCTTTAACCTCTTCATTAAGCCAATGGCCAATCGCTTCATGATCCATCGAAAACTTTGCCGATATCTCACCTGTTATGTCTTGAAAAAATTGGTACTCCATAATACACCTCGAAGCAGACTCTATTATTTATAATTATACCTCTAGTTAGATATTATTGTGTCCTCTTCACTGCGCATAAAAAGAAAATTATCGACAAAATCGGCAACATTGATACATCTTTGAGCATATTGATATTAGACTAAAATCACTTTGATAACAGACAGCCTATCTATTATCAAACAACAATCACCTATAAATAATGGTAGGAACTCACAGATGATTGACTATTTAGACCACCTCGTATTAACAACAACCGATCAAAATGCCTGCATTGACTTCTATACCTCAGTACTCGGAATGGAGCTCATCACCTTTGGTACACAGCGTTATGCGTTGCAATTTGGTCAGCAAAAAATCAATATTCATCAATATGGTAAAGAATTTGAGCCGAAAGCACACTTGCCCGTTCCTGGCTCTCTCGATTTATGCTTTATTAGCAAGACACCCATTGAACAGGTGATCAAACATATTGAGAAACAAGGGGTTAAAATTATTGATGGGCCAATTAAACGAACCGGAGCGATGGGGGAAATCTTATCGATTTATGTACGTGATCCAGATTTAAATCTTATCGAAATATCAAATTATATCTAATCGTGATTCGCTACCATGCCACATGCAGTGTGGCATGATAAATCATATTGAATGTTTAACATTCGACTCGTCGTTATTAGAACAATTTATCTACTCTTTAGTTTTGAGAAAATATTGTTCTATTTCATCGTATGTTCCCAGCTTATTAAAAAGTGGCTTAAATTTAGTATAAGCTGGAAGATTATCTCTTTCTATTTGATAACGTAAATAAGCAAAAAAAGAATCGAGATCACACTCAAGGATATATAATATATGCAATAACGTATCGACAGATATCGTATTAATACCTCGTTCATAACGTGAGTATTGTTGTTGTGAAATACCCAACTTATTTGCCAGTTTGGTTCCTGACATAGTATTTTCTTTTCTTAACCTTTGAATCTCTCGACCAATAATTTGAGTAAAAAAATTTTTAGGTATCGAGCTATCTAAAATTGATTCATTCATATTATCACTTCCCTACTAAAGAGCTATAAATATCATCCTTTGATACCAACACTGATTAATCTAAAACATCATTATTAATTAGTGTTTCACTTTTACATTGACATCACTTTCAAGTTTAAATCCATAACGGCTTAACGGTGCTATTGTTATATCAGTAGCATTACCTGTTATATTGACTGCTTTATTTTCACCAGGTCTAATATAAAACTGACCTATAGAATAAGTATGGTTTCCAGGAATAACATTAAAAGAGGGTGACAATCTAATAACTTGTTTACCTTCATTTTTAAATATTAATTGCTCACCTTTTTGCGTAACAGAAAGTGCATCCCAAGGTGTCAAACTCACATTCATATTTTCAGGCATTACTAACATTGCAACATCTTGGCGAATAGGCATTTTAGCTGCATTTTCCCTTTTAGCACCTACACCTTGAAATGATGCTTTTAAAATAACTTCATCAGATAATTTAACGCCATTTTTCAAAATGAAATTAATTTGTTGGCTCTCATGAGGCTCAATACGAATGATAGGAGGCGTAATCATAATATCACCGGCCAGTTTCGTTGAGCCTTCAAGATCTTCAACTTTTGTGGATAATAAAATAGGTTCACTCCCTGTATTTTTAACGTTAAACACCTTTCTATTTTCACCCGCATCCAATATCACTGTCATTGTTTCCAACTGAAAACTGGCCATAACATTTGCGCTTATCATTAATAAGCAAACTGAACCTAAAACTGTAAGTAACTTCTTCATAAATAACCTCTACATAAAACTCATATTGAATTTAGTGATAACTTATTGGCATACGGCATCAGCTTCTTCATAAAGATTTTCAGGTGAAAAATGATCTGAGACGGTATAACTCACAATACAATCATCTGAATTCACTGAACGAAGAATTAATTCATCACCAATTTGTTCATTCGTTAAAAGCGCATTTCCATTACCCATCACCGTTCCAATATACTTTCCATTTTTATTGACAAGACTTGCGCCATTAGGTGCTTCTGAACCATCTTTTAGGGTAATACTAAGTAATAGTTGTCTCATTTCCGTTGCTTTGATCTCTTTTGTGATCACACTACCTTTAGCCACCGCAACATCAAATGTGGTTGTATCAAGTCGAATATTTAATGGTAAATCTTGCGTATCAAGCTGAACGGTTGTTTTCCTATTTGTTGGTAATGCTGAAATAGCAGCAGTTCCAAAATGGTTCGTTATCGTTGTTCCACTTCCTAACGCACTAATCTTAACATTTGGCTGATTTGGAATATAAACAATGCCAAATGTATTGCTTAAAGGTAATGGTGAAGTTGCAACTAACCCATTAGAATACGCAATCGAGCCTGAAGCCGATGACATAAATGAATAAACATCATTTTCTGTCATAGAGGCATTTAGTGACAGTTGTGAATATGCATTTCTATTACTCACGCTACCATTGATACGATTAGTATCACTACTGCGACCTGCTCCTAGGGAATAATTCCATCTATCATTTGGCCGATAATGGTAATTCGCCATCAGAGTGCTACGGTCATCATAATATTGGCTTTGTAAAGTGACATTCGAGCGCTTATTTATTGGTATCGATGCATTTAAGAAATAGCGCTCCCCTTGCTCACGGCTAGATTGAAAAGAGAAATTCAACGAAATATCATAAAATTTTCGCCCATAAGCAACTGTGTGACTGACCGAATCAGGTGTATTTCCATAATAATTGTTGTGGTTCAGGCTATAACTGAAACTTCCCCACGTCATATTACCCCAGCTAGCAAACAGAGAAGTCGATGACTGAAGTTCACCACTAAACCATGGCCAATCAAATCGCTCGTCTTCAATAATGGGGAGATCTTTTTGCACTGTATCATCCAACGTTGGATACTCATTACTACGATAGAGAAATGAAGTTCCTAATGATGCACCACCGCTGGAAACTGATGTATTAAAATCAATTTGGTTACCTTGCTTTTTATCATTACGGGACGCTGTCGCACTAATGCCACCACTAACCACCACGTCTGAACCGTACGACGTATTTGCTCCACCACTCATCGATTGATATTTATCTGAATAAAGCAACCCTGCTGAATAATCTATTTGCTTATACTGCGCACTTAATTCCAAGCTACCAATCAACGGTGTATCGACTTTTTGATCACGATTAACACGGCGATACTGACCAAGAGCAAATTGATAAGATAAAGGCGATAAATTATCGGTTGCTTGATTCGATGTCAGTACTTGATATCTCTGACGTTCACCATTGTCTTGAATAATAGTGACATCGACAGGCACACCACTACTAATATTATTAATTCTATTTAATTCAAATGGACCAGCCGGTACGATAGTTCGATAAAGCAGACGACCATTTTGCTGCACTTCCACTGTTGAGAGTGAATTTGCTACTCCTGTAATTGGAACAACCAAGCGGCTATTAAGCTGTAAGGCACTATCTGAATAAATTTGAACACCATTAATTGGAATACCAGAATAATAATGACCTACGCTATTTAACTGACCAACTTCGAATTGTGACTTTAATGACTCGATACTGCGCGACAGTACTGTCTCGTTAAACTGGTATTCTGAGTTTCCTTTACTTGATGAAAAGCTACTATTATTTCGTAGAACCCAATTATTCCAATTTGCGCCAGTCTCAAACTGCCCTTGATAAAAATTTTGATTATTAGTTCCATTAATCTTCATACCATAAATACGGTAATTATTGACTAAACCAAAACCTCCATAGGTCAATTCACTCCCCTGTAATTTAGGATCAAAGTTATCCTCAGAAACAATAATATCAATAATGAATTCATTTGGACGCATCACAACCTGCGAATCAGGATATACATCCTGAAAAATATGACATCGCTCACCAAGATGAGTCGATTTTAGTCTCAATGTTTTCTGCAAACTTTCATCGATACAAAGGTTACCACTATCATCTATTTTAGCATTTACAGAATAGCTATTGCTCCCATTTAATTTTATTGTGACATCATGATTACCAGGAAGAAACTTACTCCCTTGCATAAAAAAATCAGCGACTTCTTCACCATAGCCAAGCGCTTTCAATGAATCAATATCAAAGTCTACTTTTGAATTCTTATTTAACTTATCGCTATTCGATGAATAAGAGGACTCATTATAAAATATGAATATCAATGCAATAAAAAAATAGTAACATCGTGTTTTTTTATTAGTATATAACATACATGCTCATTGTTTTATTAGATGATTATTAAAACATTAAATACCAAATGAAAAAATCAACTCAGCATTACCATCCAGTTCAGCGCCATTAACAATAGGCCCATCCGTTTCTTTTAACGAATTCAGTTTAGCTGAAACGGTAATGTCTACAGAAAACACTTTTCCTGAAGCTGGCGTATTTTCTCCCAGCAGCCAGCCATAAGTTTTATTTTTTTTCACGGTCATAGAAGATGCTTTAGAGGCAGACATATTTTCACTTAAGAACATATCAGCTCTTTCATTATCAACGCTGGCATGACTTAGTGTTAATTGATAATTACCTATTTTACCCTGCCTATTAACATGACCTAAGCCAAAATAGCTTTCATTATCCATACGTGAAGAATCATGGCGATTATCAACTATTTTAAGAAACAGACTTACCGGTGTATTACATAAAACCTGCCATGTTTTTTTTACTTCTGGAATTTCTGTTAACTCATTTAATTTAAAATGACTAGCATGAAGCTGTGAAAATTGATAATTTCCATCATTCGGTGGAATAATGTCACAACTTGGTGGTATCACAGTTTCAGCCGGAATATTTTGGGCATATATTCCCTGGCCTTTTACAAAAACACTCAAAAAGCACATAAAAAACAACGTTACTTTTAATGAAATTAAACGCATAGATACGTGCCTAGTTTATTTATAATTAGATGCCAAAGTTAAATGTAATCACAGCTTCAGCGTTATAATTTACGCCATCATTTAGATTAATATTGGCTTTAGATAAGTCAGTTCTTGAATTAATAAACGCACCACCTTGTTTAAATGATACGGAAAAGACTTTCCCAGGAACGAGTGATTCTTGAAATTCAGATGTATCAACAGTTTCCTTTGCTACATTAGCCCAGCCATAATATTCATCTTTGGTCAGTGTATTGTCTCTAATCCCAGAAGTGGGCTTTATATTGCTATAAAGGCGACGAGCATAAACAGCCTTGTTATCTACTTCTAGATCCTCAAGTAAAAAATACACTCCACCTAGGGCTTGAGGCTCCCCCACATTAAAACGGAAATAGATATGACCGTATGATGACTTTAACGGAGTAGCCGGTAAGTTTAAGCTTTGGTATGTATCATTCGCCATAAACGTTAAATAGGTTGTTGCGTCACATGTCACTGTTACCGTGTTTTTAACTAATGATTCGCTAGGGAATATATACATATCAGATACCGGTATGACATCAAGAGATAATTTTCCCATATCATAAATAATATCTGTTTTTTCCATCCCATTAACTAAACATGTTGGTGGCTTAATATCGCCATTAACTTTTAAGTTTGCATTAATATCACCATAACTCATGCCTGAAACTAATAATGGAAATAGTGTAATACATTTTGTCAACTTATTCATGAATAAATCAATAACCTCAGTCACTTACATAATAGATAGAGTATATAATTAACTTCAGCATTAGGTTAAATAGAAAAACTAAACGCTAAAGTGGCATGGCCATCTAAAGACACATCACCAGAAAAATCCTTTAAAGCACCATTTAATACTGGTATTACTTCAAAATCAGCTGCAAAAATTTGCGCAGCAGCGAATTGTGCAAATTTAGATGCCCAAAATACTTTTTTTCCAACATAGACATCTAATTGCGAATCATTAAAACTATAACCAGATGCAATCCCGACTTTAGTTTCCTCAGCATCGCTATTTGCTTTCGTTGTCGCATTTTTCATCTTAATCGAATAATAACCAATGTTTTTGCTATTATCAGTACCATACTTACCTAAACCAAATAAATTACGAGTACCTTTAATTAAAACACTATCGCTACGATTATCTGTCGCCATAAAATTTAAAACTGTTGTAGCATCACAAATTATTTCAATACGTTTAGTTTCTGGTGCTAGATTTAAATTATCTGTCGTAGGAAACATTTGTGGAGATACCGTAAATTTATATTCAATATCACTTTCATCTCCATTATTAATACTACACGTTGGTGGTTTTACTGTTCCCATAATTTTTAAATTTGCATCAACATCAGCATGGCTTGCACTTAAAAAAAATAATGGTAATAACGCTACATATTTCACTGAATTGTTCATCTTTATCCGTAACCTTATTCAGTAAGGTAGGCCCCACAAGGCCCACCTTTATCTATGTAAAATTAAATAGAAAAACCAAATGACAATGTTGTATGACCATCTAAAGATACATCACCAGAATAGTTCTTTAGTTCTGCACTTAATGTTGGTTTCACTTCAAAGTCAGCTGCAAAAATTTGTGCAGCTGCAGGTACCTGTGAGGCTAATCCCCAAGATGCTTTTCTATTTTTCACTACTGAAAGCTCAGTTGCATTATAGATTGTTCCAACTAACACACCTACTTTCTTTTCTGTTGCATCAGCATTTGCTTTGGTCGTTGCATTTTTCATAGCGATAGTATAAAAACCAATGTTTTTATCATTATCAGTACCATATTTACCTAAACCAAAGTTACCATTTCCTACCGTCATAACGCTATCACTACGATTATCTGTAGCATCAAAACTTAAATAGGTTGTTGCATCACAGACTATTTCAATTCTTTTAGATTCAGGAGGTAAAACTAAAGCACCAGTAGCAGGGAACATCTGTGGTGCAACATCAAATTTATATTCCACATCAATTTCATTTTGATTATTAATAGTACATGTCGGTGGTGTTATTGAACCTGTTACTTTTAAATTAGCAACTGGAGCAGATAAAGCTGCACATGAAACAGAAATTAACGACAATGCACACAAAGTTTTCTTAAACATTTTTTTGACCTTTAATTTAATATAAAAAAAAATAAAAACAAAACCCTAGCTAATAATGAATATCAGCCATTAATAAGACTACATAATCAGTAATAAAAATTACTTTCATCCAATAAAGATTATATTCAGACACTCATTAAATTTTAATAACAAATAAAACATCACTCTTTTTTAGATGGCTTATAAACAATGAAAATTTAATGAATAAGATTTATCTCACCTTCAAATTTATTAATTCCCCTACTGCTTCACAGATGCAAACATTATAGGCAATTTATACACTAATTCATATTACACCTAATAGACGTAAAACCTAGATAGACAGATACAAAAACAAATGTAACAAAAAATTTCATCATGAAAAACAGGACAATATACTACTTTCTTAATTTCACACACCATCCCATCTAGTTTATAAAATTAAAAATGACGTATTATGAACAAAAAAATAATATTAAACTCTTTATTTATTTTTATTTAACAGTTGTTAATATTTACTAACAAATTATACGCAAATGGAGTGTATAATTATCGATAAAAACATACATATATTTAAACTCAATATATTTAATTATATTTATCAATGAGATAGAAAGGTCATATATCATTACTTTACTTATCAGATGTGAGAGTAACATTATTATATTGACCATTTTAGTCATTCAAAATAAGACGGTATTTGTAATAACACTAACAATTTATTAAATTCATGTTCTTTATTATTTAATCGAATAATGATGAATTCGATAAGTTTTATATTTATAAATTAACTTATCTAATAGGATAACTTTATCCTTTCTATATTATTGCTGTACATAAAATAGGTAATTAATATCATTTTTAGAGTAAAAAAAAGCCCCGAAATAAATTCGAGGCTGTTACTTTCTTCCAGATGAAAACTACACGGCGGTTTGGAAAATCACGCCATCAGCTTTCTCGGTGTACTGTTCTAACTGATCAAAGTTTAAGTAACGATAAGTATCAGCAGCAGTCTCATCAACTTTATCCATAAACTGCAAGTACTCTGAAGGCGTTGGTAAGCGACCTAATAGAGACGCTACAGCGGCTAATTCAGCAGAGGCTAAGAATACATTAGCGCCTGTACCTAATCGGTTAGGGAAATTACGTGTTGAAGTTGATACAACTGTTGCACCATCGGCAACACGCGCTTGGTTCCCCATGCATAACGAGCAGCCAGGAACTTCGATACGCGCCCCGCTCTTACCAAACACACTGTAATAACCTTCTTCAGTTAATTGCGCTGCATCCATCTTAGTTGGCGGAGCAACCCATAGGCGTGTCGGTAACTGACCTTTATGCTGATCGAGCAATTTACCTGCTGCACGGAAATGGCCAATGTTAGTCATGCAAGAACCAATGAAGACTTCATCGATTTTTTCATTTTGCACATCAGACAGTAAGCGAGCATCATCAGGATCGTTCGGCGCACATAAAATTGGTTCTTTAATTTCATTAAGATCAATTTCAATCACCGCGGCATATTCAGCATCAGCATCAGCTTCTAACAATTGTGGATCGGCTAACCAGCTTTCCATGCCTCTAATACGACGCTCAATCGTACGACGATCGCCATAACCTTCAGATATCATCCATTTCAATAGAACAATATTTGATTGCAGATATTCAATGATTGGCGCTTTATCCAGTTTAATCGTACAGCCCGCGGCAGAACGTTCAGCAGAGGCATCTGCTAATTCAAAAGCTTGCTCGACTTTCAGCTCAGGTAAACCTTCAATTTCTAGAATACGGCCCGAGAAAATGTTTTTCTTACCTTTTTTCTCAACCGTCAATAAACCATCTTTGATTGCATATAGCGGGATCGCATGCACCAGATCACGCAAAGTGATCCCCGGCTGCATTTCACCTTTAAAACGCACCAATACTGACTCTGGCATATCAAGCGGCATGACGCCCGTTGCAGCAGCAAATGCCACTAGGCCAGAACCGGCAGGGAAAGAAATACCAATTGGGAAACGTGTATGTGAGTCACCACCTGTACCAACTGTATCAGGCAACAGCATACGGTTTAGCCATGAGTGGATGATACCATCCCCCGGACGTAAGGAAACACCACCACGGTTCATAATAAAATCAGGGAGCGTATGGTGAGTTGTCACATCGACAGGTTTTGGATAAGCCGCAGTATGACAGAATGACTGCATAACCAAATCAGCGGAGAAGCCTAGACATGCTAAATCTTTCAGCTCATCGCGAGTCATTGGACCCGTAGTATCTTGCGAGCCAACAGAAGTCATTTTCGGTTCACAGTATTCACCAGGGCGAATACCAGGACGACCACAAGCACGACCTACCATTTTTTGCGCTAAAGAGAAGCCACGATGACTTTGTGCAACAGATTTAGCATGACGGAATACTTTGGTCGGTTCTAAGCCGAGAGATTCACGGGCTTTGGCTGTCAAACCACGACCAATAATCAGAGGAATACGGCCACCAGCACGAACCTCATCAATTAAAACATCCGTTTTCAGTGCAAATGTTTCAAGTAATTCACCCGTTTCATGGTGACGAACTTCACCTTTATAAGGATAGATATCAATGACATCACCCATATTCAGCTTAGACACATCGACTTCGATCGGCAGTGCACCCGCATCTTCCATCGTGTTAAAGAAGATTGGGGCAATTTTGCCACCAAGTACCACGCCACCACCACGTTTGTTTGGTACAAATGGAATGTCGTCACCCATAAACCATAGCACTGAGTTAGTCGCTGACTTACGAGAGGAGCCCGTACCAACAACATCCCCCACATAAGCTAAAGGAAAACCTTTCTCGCTCAAAGCTTCGATTTGTTTAATTGGACCAACATTACCCGCATCATCAGGTTCAATACCATCACGTGGGTTTTTCAACATGGCTAGCGCATGCAATGGAATATCTGGGCGTGACCAAGCATCTGGTGCAGGGGAAAGATCATCGGTGTTTGTTTCACCAGTTACCTTAAATACGGTCACGGTTAATTTTTCGGCGAGCTCTGGGCGCTCTAAGAACCATTCTGCATTTGCCCAAGATTCTATAACTTGTTTGGCGTATTCATTTCCGGCTTTCGCTTTTTCTTCAACATCATAGAAGTTATCAAACATCAGCAGAGTATGTGACAGTGCTTTAGCGGCTATTGGCGCAAGCTTCGCATCGTCTAACGCTTCAATGAGTGCATGAATATTGTATCCGCCCTGCATTGTACCAAGCAGCTCAATCGCTTTTTCAGGGGAGATAAGAGGTGAGGCGGTTTCGCCTTTCGCGATAGCCGCTAAAAAGCCGGCTTTAACATAAGCTGCTTCGTCAACACCAGGGGGCACACGGTTGGTCAGCAGGTCTAACAGGAAATCTTCTTCACCTTTAGGTGGGTTTTTCAGTAGTTCTACTAGTGCAGCTACTTGTGCAGCATCTAATGGCTTAGGGACAATCCCTTGAGCGGCACGCTCGGCTACGTGCTTACGGTAATCTTCTAGCACGACGTTCTCCTCGCTTCATTGTAATTTATATACCCGGCTGTCTGCACCATCTTGAAAAAACATCATCCGGTGCCAGGTCAGAGGAATTTGCTCGCATAATCTCAATGGCAGTAAAATTATGTCCAGCTTCGGGCACTCAGCATAGCAGAGTTTAAATAGAATGTTAATTCATTCACAAGAAAGCAACATACTTCTACTTACTTTAGGCCCTAATCATCTATTACAGGTTGTTTTTAGTTTAAGATTCTATAATCAGTCACAAAAAGCAGATATAAACTCTAGTTAATTCAAGGTGCAGCTAGGCGACCAGTGAATCAGCCGCAAGGGGCATCAAACCCCGATGAAGAGCATGACAACACCTTAATTAAAAGCGCACAACTGGCAGTAGAGCCTATAGCCACACTTTTTATAATGCATTTATACCGTTAACGCACCCTCTTTTGTGCCCTTTTTCATTAGTTATCACAAATTATATCTTTTATCGTAATTTTATTTATCTCTCTAATTGATAAGGAAAATCATTACGATTGGTTATAATTTTTTTAACGGTTTTAATTGATTTTATTGCCCTTTTAAACCAATTAAATTACCAAACGGATCTTCAAGCTGACACATTCGGTTGTTACCATCGATTCGCATTGGTCCTCGGTATAGTTTCGCACCTAAAGTGATTAGATGTTTCATTGCAGCATCTAAAGATGCAGTTTGCCAATAAAGCACGGTTCCCCGCTTACCTTCTCTGACCTTTTCATCCGCTTGCACAATTTCAATGGTGAAATTCCCTATATGCAATAACGTAAAATCAAACTCAGGGAGATACTCGGCTACCGCTTGCGAAAAAGCTTGCTGGTACCAAGCTAAGCCTACGGAAACATTAGGAACATGAATTAAAATTGCAGCGGGTATCAGTTTCATGGCATTTGCTTATTGATATACGTTATGAGGACTAATCTACACTCTAAATAATTCGAGGTGCAACTATGTGACTAGTGTGAGTGAGCGCAGTCAACAACGCTGCGACTTGAAGTATAAGCGTAATTAGCGCAAATAATGTAATATTTCATGAGCCAAATACGCATTATCATTAATATTGATTTATCTTTCACTCTTAAAGACGCTTTTTATTTAAGAAAACTATTTAAATGAATATGATAATCACCCAAAAAATATAACTACCTATATACAAAAGCAAAAAGCCAATGTGCTTCCACATTGGCTTCTATCTACTTTACTGATAAACAGCGAATTAAAAAGGCTGTTTACCAAAGCGACTTAAGAAATTATTTTTTCTTTTTCGCTTTAGCGTTTGGTAAGTCAGTAATGCTACCTTCGTAGATTTCTGCCGCCATACCAATTGATTCATACAGTGTTGGGTGAGCATGGATAGTTAATGCGATATCTTCTGCATCACAACCCATTTCAATTGCTAGGCCAATTTCACCTAACAGTTCGCCACCGTTAACACCAACAACCGCACCACCGATAACACGGTTAGATTGCTTGTCGAAAATCAGTTTGGTCATACCTTCTGAACAGTCTGAAGCAATTGCACGACCTGAAGCAGCCCAAGGGAATGTTGCGACTTCATAGCTGATGTTTTTCTCTTTCGCTTCTTTCTCTGTTAGACCTACCCATGCAACTTCTGGCTCAGTGTAAGCGATAGATGGGATAACTTTTGGATCGAAATAGTGTTTCAAGCCAGAGATAACTTCAGCTGCCACGTGCCCTTCATGAACACCTTTGTGTGCCAGCATTGGTTGACCAACGATGTCACCGATAGCAAAAATATGAGGAACATTCGTGCGCATTTGCTTATCGACATGGATGAAACCACGGTCATCAACTTCGACGCCAGCTTTACCTGCATCAAGGTTTTTACCATTTGGTACACGGCCGATTGCAACAAGCACAGCGTCATAACGTTGTGGTTCAGCAGGTGCTTTTTTACCTTCCATAGAAACATAGATGCCGTCTTCTCTTGCTTCAACAGCCGTCACTTTTGTTTCTAATAGTAAGTTGAATTTTTTACTAATTTGTTTGGTGAATACTTTAACCACATCTTTGTCAGCCGCTGGGATGACTTGGTCAAACATTTCAACAACATCAATTTGAGAACCCAGAGCATGATACACAGTCCCCATTTCCAGACCGATGATACCACCACCCATAACTAACAAACGCTCTGGAACTTCTTTCAGTTCTAGTGCATCCGTTGAATCCCAAATACGTGGATCTTCATGAGGAATAAATGGTAACTGAATAGGACGTGAACCCGCAGCTATGATCGCATTATCAAAGTTGATCGTTGTGCTACCGTTTTCGCCTTCAACAACCAGTGTGTTAGCACCAGTAAATTTACCAAGACCGTTAACAACGTTCACTTTACGGCCTTTTGCCATACCAGCCAAACCACCTGTCAGCTGATTAATAACTTTTTCTTTCCACAGGCGAACTTTGGAAATATCCGTTTTTGGCTCACCAAAAACAATACCATGTTCAGCGAGGGCTTTAGCCTCTTCAATCACTTTAGCTACATGCAATAGTGCTTTAGAAGGGATACAACCAACGTTCAAACAAACTCCACCCAGAGTTGAATAACGTTCAACTAAAACAGTATCTAAACCTAAGTCAGCGCAACGGAAAGCCGCAGAATACCCTGCAGGGCCTGCACCAAGTACCACTACTTGGGCTTTAATTTCAGTACTCATCATGACCTCTTTTTGTTTTGTCCAGCGGGCTGCCGAAAAAACGAATTATTCCACCGGAAAATACACACCGCGAGCAGTTTACAGAATTGTTAACATCCTGAAAAGGCTCATTACGTGACGTGACTCGCAACGTTTCGGATGAACAGTAAAAAATTCTGCCCCAGCCTAAATAAAACAGACCGGCCTATTAGCCGGTCTTATTTATTACATCACCAGTCGGCGAATATCGCTCATCAATTGACCTACTAAGGTGATAAAGCGAGCACCATCAGCACCGTCAATCACACGATGGTCGAATGAAAGTGACATTGGTAGCATTAAACGAGGTACAAACTCACTGCCATTCCATACTGGTTTCATGGAAGAGCGAGATAGCCCCATAATAGCTACTTCAGGCGCATTAACAATTGGTGCGAAACCAGTTGTTCCGATACCACCAAGGCTAGAAATCGTGAAGCATCCGCCCTGCATATCAGAAGCCGTCAATTTACCTGCACGTGCTTTCTTAGAAACTTCCATCAGTTCGCGAGAAAGTTCCATGATGCCTTTTTTGTTCACATCTTTGATAACAGGAACAACAAGACCGTTAGGTGTATCAACCGCAATACCAATATTGATATATTTCTTCATGAATAGGCGTTGCCCATCTTCAGAAATAGAGCTATTGAAACGTGGCATTTCTTCAAGCGCACGAGCCACAGCTTTCATGATAAACACCAGTGGGGTAATTTTAACACCTAGCTGTTTCTTCTCTGCTTCTTTGTTCTGCTGCTTACGGAACTCTTCAACATCAGTAGTATCAACGTCTTCCATCAGCGTAACGTGAGGGATCATGACCCAGTTACGGCTCAGGTTAGCACCGGAGATTTTTTGGATACGGCCCAGTTCAACTTCTTCAACTTCACCAAACTTGCTGTAATCCACTTTTGGCCATGGCAGCATACCTGGCAGGCCACCACCCGCTGCGGCAGGCGCTTCAGCACGTTTGATCGCATCTTTAACGTAAGATTGCACATCTTCACGTAAAATACGACCTTTACGACCAGTACCTTTTACCTTAGCAAGGTTAACCCCAAACTCACGAGCTAAACGGCGAATAACTGGTGTCGCATGAACATAAGCCTCGTTTTCAACGAATTCATTCTTGCTATCAGCCGCTTTCGCTGGCGCTGCCGCAGGTGCCGGAGCCGATGATGCAGGAGCCGGAGCTGGAGCCGCAGAGGCTGCTGCCGCTGGTGCTGCACCTGCCACTTCAAAGGTCATGATCAGCGAGCCAGTTTTCACCTTATCACCCGTTGCGATCTTAATTTCTTTGACTGTACCTGCAAATGGCGCTGGTACTTCCATTGACGCTTTATCGCCTTCAACAGTGATGAGTGACTGTTCTTCTGTAACAGTATCGCCAACTTTAACCATGATTTCAGTGACTTCAACTTCATCACCACCGATATCTGGTACATTCACATCTTTAATTGCAGAAGCTGCTGGAGCAGGTGCAGATGCTGACGCTGCTGGTGCAGGTGCTGCCGCTGGTGCAGAACCGGCGACTTCAAAGACCATAATTAGCGACCCAGTTTTCACCTTATCACCTGTTGCGATCTTAATTTCTTTGACCGTACCTGCAAATGGAGCAGGAACTTCCATAGACGCTTTATCGCCTTCAACAGTGATGAGTGACTGTTCTTCTGTAACAGTATCACCAACTTTAACCATGATGTCAGTGACTTCAACTTCATCACCACCAATATCAGGTACGGATACTTCTTTTAACTCAGCAGCAGCTGCCGCCGCTGGTGCAGCCGGAGCCTCAGCAGGAGCCGCTGGAGCGGCACCTTCTGCTGATTCAAATACCATAATTAATTTACCGGTGGTAACTTTGTCACCAACTGCAATTTTAATTTCTTTAACCACACCCGCTTGTGGAGATGGTACTTCCATAGAAGCTTTATCACCTTCAACAGTGATAAGTGATTGCTCTGCTTCTACTTTATCACCAACTTTGACCATCACTTCGGTGACTTCAACTTCATCAGCACCGATATCAGGCACTTGGATTTCAATAGACATTGATTCTTACCTCTTATGCCAGACGTGGGTTAACTTTTTCTGGGTTGATGTTGTATTTTTTAATCGCTTCTTCAACGACGTTAACATCAATCTCACCACGTTTAGCCAATTCACCTAGCGCCGCAACGATTACATAAGATGTATCCACTTCAAAGTGGTGACGTAGGTTTTCACGGCTGTCAGAACGACCGAAACCATCAGTACCCAATACACGATAATCGCTTGCTGGGATGAAAGTACGAATCTGTTCTGCAAACAGTTTCATATAGTCAGTTGATGCAACAGCTGGCGCATCATTCATCACTTGAGCAACATAAGGTACACGTGGTGCTTCAGATGGGTGCAGCATATTCCAACGCTCACAATCTTGACCATCACGCGCCAACTCAGTGAACGAGGTTACGCTATAGATATCAGAACCGATACCGTATTCAGTCGACAGCACGTTAGCCGCTTCGCGAACATGGCGCATCATTGAACCAGAACCTAACAGCTGAACTTTACCTTTACTACCTTCAATTGAAGCCAGTTTATAGATACCTTTGCGGATACCTTCTTCAACACCTTCTGGCATCGCTGGCATATGATAGTTTTCATTCAGAGTCGTGATGTAATAGTACACGTTCTCTTGTTTCTCACCATACATACGCTCTAAACCGTCCTGCATAATGACTGCAACTTCATAAGCATAAGCAGGGTCATAAGAGATACAGTTAGGGATAGTCAGTGATTGAATATGGCTATGACCATCTTCGTGTTGTAAGCCTTCACCATTTAAAGTTGTACGGCCTGAAGTACCACCAATCAAGAAACCACGAGCTTGTTGGTCACCTGCTGCCCACAATAGGTCGCCGATACGTTGGAAACCAAACATGGAGTAGTAGATGTAGAATGGGATCATCGGCAGGTTATTCGTGCTGTAGGATGTTGCAGCCGCTAACCATGATGCACCTGCACCCAGTTCGTTAATCCCTTCTTGTAGGATCTGACCTTTAGAGTCTTCTTTATAGTAAGCCACTTGCTCACGATCCTGAGGCGTATACTGCTGACCTTTCGGGCTATAGATACCAATTTGACGGAACAGACCTTCCATACCGAAAGTCCGTGCTTCGTCAGCAATGATTGGGACTAAACGATCTTTGATAGAGTTGTTTTTCAACATCACGTTTAACGCACGAACAAATGCGATAGTGGTTGAAATTTCTTTTGATTGCTCTTCTAGCAATTGGCTGAAATCAGACAATGTAGGGATTTCTAATTTCTCATCAAAGTGAGTACGACGCGCTGGCAGATAACCGCCTAATGCTTGACGACGCTCATGCAGATATTTGTATTCTTCAGAATCTTTTTCAAACGTAACATATGGCAGTTTTTCGAGTTGATCATCAGCCACTGGCACGTTGAACTGATCACGGAAGTGACGAACGCCATCCATGTTCATTTTTTTCACTTGGTGAGCAATGTTTTTACCTTCTGCTGTTTCACCCATACCATAACCTTTAATGGTTTGAGCTAAAATAACAGTTGGTTTACCTTTAGTATCTGCTGCTTTTTTAAATGCGGCATAGACTTTCTTCGGATCATGACCACCACGGTTCAGAGCCCAAATCTCATCATCAGTCATGTCTTTAACTAATGCAGCTGTCTCTGGATAACGATTAAAGAAGTGCTCGCGAACGTATGCACCATCACGTGATTTAAAGGTCTGATAGTCACCATCAAGGGTTTCGTTCATCAATTGGACAAGTTTACCGCTAGTATCTTTACGTAGCAGTTCATCCCAACGATCACCCCACATAACCTTAATAACTTGCCAGCCAGCACCGCTAAAGATACCTTCTAGCTCATTAACAATTTTGCCGTTACCTGTTACAGGGCCATCTAAACGCTGCAAGTTACAGTTAATAACGAATACGAGGTTATCTAGCTTATCGCGAGTTGCGATAGTGATTGCACCTTTAGATTCTGGCTCATCCATCTCACCATCACCTAAGAATGCATAGACTCTTTGTGCAGAAGTATCTTTCAAACCGCGGTTATCAAGATATTTCAAGAATTTAGCTTGATAGATTGCGTTAATTGGACCAAGACCCATTGACACTGTTGGGAATTGCCAGAAATCAGGCATCAGTTTAGGGTGAGGATAAGAAGATAGACCTTTACCACCAATTTCTTGACGGAAATTGTTCATCTGCTCTTCAGTTAAGCGCCCTTCTAAGAATGCACGAGCGTAAATTCCTGGAGAAATATGACCTTGGAAGAAGACCAAATCCCCGCCATCATTATTGTTATGAGCGCGGAAGAAATGGTTAAAGCAAACTTCATATAAAGTCGCTGAAGACTGGTATGATGCCATATGGCCACCCAGTTCCAAATCTTTCTTAGAAGCACGCAGTACAGTCATCACTGCGTTCCAACGAATTGCGGAGCGAATACGGCGCTCCAAATCCATGTTACCAGGGTATGCAGGCTCGTCTTCAACAGCAATTGTGTTGATATAATCAGAACTACCAGATGCACCAGCAGCAATGTTTACACCGCCTTTACGCGCTTCGCTCAATACCTGTTCGATAATGAACTGAGCACGATCAACACCTTCTTCACGGATGACCGATTCAATCGCCTGTAGCCAGTCGCGAGTTTCAATCGGATCCACGTCATTTTTCAACATATCTGACATGGTGTATTCCTTATCTGTTATCTATTTTTTAATGTTTATGTGGAGCCTATCTTCGCGCTACTTTGCAGAAAATAGCGGGAAGATAGGCCCTGCTGTTGTTGCCGCTAGAACTCTCACAGAGAGTAGTCACAGTAATACAGACGCAGCAGTCAGTAATCTGCATTACTAATTTAATTCAGGATGTTGTTGCAACCGACGTAAAGAGCGTTCACGTCTTGTTTGTTCACGGCTAATATCCAAAAGTAACTCTTCAATAAATGCTAAATGACGATGAGAAGCTTCTCTTGCCTTCTCAGGTTCTCTTGCCATTATAGCGGAGAATATCTGAGCACGATGTTCACTAACTGCTTTATACATTTCTTTACGGGTATATAAAAACTCAAAGTTCTGACGAATATTCTGTTCCAACATCGGCACCATACAGCGTAATAAGTGCAGTATGACTACATTATGTGCTGCTTCTGTGACAATAAGTTGATATTGCAAAACCGCATTAGATTCCGCATCAATATCCCCACTTTGTTGAGCTTTTATGATCAATTCATAACTTTGTCGAATACGTTCTAAATCCTCATCAGTACCGCGTAATGCGGCATAATAAGCCGCTATACCTTCAAGGGCATGACGAGTTTCAAGAAGATCGAATTGAGATTCTGGATTACCGGTAAGGAGTTCGGTTAGTGGGTCACTAAAACTTTGCCACATTTGTTTTTGAACATACGTACCACCACCTTGACGGCGTGATAATAGCCCTTTGGCTTCGAGGGTTTGGATAGCTTCACGTACTGATGGCCGAGAAACGTCGAACTGTTTTGCCAGTTCACGCTCAGGAGGCAGCTTTTCGCCGGGGCGTAATGTCCCTTCGAAAATAAGATGCTCGAGGCGCTGCTCGATGACATCCGATAATTTTGGTTGGCGAATTTTACCGTAAGCCATAACCTGCCATGATCATTAGTGATTAATTATTGATTAGGTATCACTCAGTGTTAATTGGTAATACCAATTTCATTATGGATTAATAAAGTAACAAAGTATTCACTAACTGTCCATAAAGACCTTGCGCTAAATCATAAAATCCTGCAAATTTTAACAGATTTTTTTAAAATTTAGCATGTTTTGATAACCAATTCGCCTATCACAAACACGTCGATTTAACATTTCTATCGAATTTATATGCTTAAACAAAGAAGCTGAAACGATATAGTTACAGATATCTGGAATTTAAATTCATAAAAAATGAATATTCTCTTACTGCTCTCAATCAAAGCGATACGCGCAAGAAACATACATGAGTTGGAGTGAAGAATATCGCTAACTATTCATACTATTTGTTGTTTTATTCAATATAAGAGTTGTATGGATTCACTAAAATAGCAAAATTTAACCATACAAAAATCTACAAGCAACCCGATTACATCGTATTCAGACAAGAATGCAGCCCAAAGCGTAGCCGTGTCGTTATTTTAAGCTCTCTCCACACAGATAAGCCAAATGTCGTTTAACACCCTGAAATAAATATGTACTCTGCTTATAACTTGGTCAGTCGGTTAACCGGTTGGTTGATTGGTTGATTGGTTGATTGGTTGATTGGTTGATTACAATAGAAATAAAATCAACATCGTCAACGCATTTTGTCATGCTCAATGTTCCTTCCCTAGAAAGTCACTTCAGTGCACCAGTAAAACGATCAGTCGGCACCGTCTCTATTAAATAACGATATAGAAATCGAGGCTCACTCGATGACACCAAAGCCAGAAAATAAGGCACTTTCTCGCTTTGGTCATTCTCTTACCTAGCCATCAAGGTCGAGAGTTTTGCTGTATATACAGAAGGTTAAAACTCATAAATAGGTTAAATCTACTTCTATCTATCAGTGCTTACTTATTTTTCTTCCGCAAAACGCATCGATAGATCCATCGCTTTAATGTGTTTCGTGAGCGCACCGACAGAAATGAAATCAACGCCTGTTTCTGCAAACTCTTTGATCGTGTCTAATGTTACATCTCCTGACACTTCGAGGGCGGCTTTACCAGCCGTTAGCACCACGGCTTCTTTCATCATATTAACGGTAAAGTTATCGAGCATGATGATATCTGCATCTACTTTTAATGCTTGCAGTAATTCATCTAAATTTTCAACCTCAACTTCAATTGGCACTTCAGGATGAGCTTGTCGTGCCAACGTGACAGCTTTAGCTACTGAGCCAGCAGAAATAATATGGTTTTCTTTAATTAAATAAGCATCTGATAAACCAAGTCTATGGTTATATCCTCCTCCCATTAATACTGCATATTTTAAAGCGCTTCTTAGCCCTGGAATAGTTTTACGCGTATCTAAGAGTTTTGCTTTAGTGCCTTCAAGTTGTGCCACATATTGCGCGGTGACCGTGGAAACTGAAGACAACGTTTGAATAAAATTTAAGGCCGTTCTTTCACCAGTCAATAGGATGTGCGAAGGGCCTGACATTTCACAAAGTAGCTGGTTTGGAACCACTTTATCACCATCATTAACATGCCATGTGATATCGATTTGCCCACCAAGCTGCTTAAATACTTCCTCTAACCATTTTTGACCACAAAACACACCATCTTCTCTCGTGATAATACGAGCAGTTGCGCGGGCTGCTGGCTGTAACAATTGCCCCGTGATGTCTTGTCGAACATCTACAATTTGGCCAAGGTCTTCTTTTAATGCATGAGTGACCATAAAAGGAATATCAGTATTTAATTTTTCAAACAGTGCTTCACGTCTTTGATTTTCGTCATAACGCCTTGTCGCCATCAATAAACTCCAATACCTGTATTGTGCTATTCGCCATCTATCCTGTCACTTCAAGGCACATGGCATGTGTGATAAACCTATCTCTCGCTTAATAATCAACCAAATTACTTTAGCATCTTCTTCGCTTTAACAAAAAAAACACGTTATTGAATACAAACATACAACTCGAATTATTCTATGTATATGCTAATCTTTCTTCCTCACAGCGATGTTTGCAAATGAAGAATAGATAGAAAGGAATACTATGGCACTGGATATGAAAATACATAATGGTTGGTTGCAAAATGTGACCCATATCCCGTCACCACATCATGATGAACGACCAGAAAATGTGTCCCCTTCTCTTTTGGTGATCCACAACATTAGCCTCCCGCCAGGGCAGTTTGGGGGGTCTTATATCAACCAACTTTTTACTGGAACACTTAATCCAACAGAGCATCCCTTTTTCGACGAAATTAAACACCTTCGTGTTTCTGCTCATTGTTTAATTCGCCGAGATGGCGAAATTATTCAATATGTTCCTTTTCATCTACGAGCGTGGCACGCAGGACAATCGAGTTATCAAGGTAAAGAAAAGTGTAATGATTTTTCTATTGGTATTGAACTAGAAGGTACTGATTTTGAACCTTTTACTACTGCACAGTACGATTCATTAACCAAACTCACGTGTTCTCTTATCACGCTATACCCTGAAATCAAGAACCACATCACGGGACATAGCGATATCGCCCCCAATCGAAAGACAGATCCTGGACCTTATTTTGATTGGCAACGATTTAAAACACAGTTAGCCACACACTGTTAATAAACACTATTATGAATTAACATCTCGCGGCATCTTTTGCCGCTTTTATTTATCCACTGTTTTAATCGCACCATAGCGTTTTTCAAATTGGATCTATCACATATCTTGCTAATCTCGTTTAATCGCAATAAATAATAGAAATATATAATAAGGTTCCTATTATTTTTATAATCAACTTATCCTATTTATTCTTTATACATATTATAGCTATCATACTCGCTAATAAATAAAACATATTATTTTCCATTCAATCTGTATTTGCGAGGCTCCTCCCAAGAAAATGTAATATGTGTCATTTTCAATTTTTCATTTACATAGCCTTTCGCAAAATGAATTTTATTAAATTAAATAATCATCCCTTCCATTTTAAAGTATCCCCTCACCCAACAAGGAGGCTATATGAATCAAAAAGGATTTTCTTTAATTGAAATCATGGTCGTTATTGCAATAATTTCCATATTAAGTGCTATTGCTATCCCCGGTTATCAAGGTTATATGCAAAAGGCCGCCATAACCGATGTATTGCAAACTATTTTACCTTATAAGAATAATATAGAGATCTGTGCCTTTAATAGAGGAACACTCGCAGCCTGTAATGCAGGGAGTGAAAATATCCCCAACAATATAAAAGGAAAATATATAAAAAATATAGATGTAGCATCCGGAGTGATAAATTTCACTGCAGACAAAAATCTCGACAGTTTATCCGTCACATTAACACCAACAGTCCCGACTGATAGCTCCCCCTTTCAATGGCAAGTCATATGTGAAAGCAGCAATGATAATAAATTAAAAACGTTATGTGAAAATACATTTGTATTCTGAAAAATAGGATAAATTATGATGACCACCAGGGAACAGGATTTTATATTCAAAGAGCTTAAAAGTGTCTGTGACAAACATTATATTATTATTGTAGATTATAATAATAAACGACTGTCTATCGGTGTACCTAAAAAACCTCATGATAATGTTCTTGCGACTTTACGTTTTATTGCTGGTGTGCCTGTATGTTATGATATTTGGCCAAAAGAAAAAATTGACCACTACTTCAATAAAAAATATGCAGAGATTCAAGAACCAGAAACCGTATACCATAGCCAGGAAAAAGAACAATTAGCTATCACTTCTCCAGCCGTTGATTTTGCTGAAAATATGTTGAAAGCCGCAGTAAGAAAACGCGCTTCTGATATTCATATTGAACCGACAAAACAGGGGCTGAAAATCCGCCTACGCGTTGATGGTAAACTCTATTTTATTCCATCCCCACCATTAGAAATCAATAATGAAATTATTGCACGCATAAAAATACTAGCAAAATTAAATATTGCGGAAAAACGATTACCGCAAGATGGGCAAATGAATTGGTATTTTGATGGACACAACTACAGTATCCGTTTATCAACGATTCCAACGCTATATGGAGAAAAGTTGGTTCTACGAATACAGAATACTCAGCTAAAATATTCTATTGAACAAATTGGTATGAATAATCAGTTACTGGTCAGTTTAAAGAAAAAATTATTGCAGCCACAGGTGTTAATTCTCGTGACTGGGCCTACCGGTAGTGGAAAAACAGTCACACTCTACAGTTCATTAGAATATCTCAATCAATCTTCACGTAATATATCGACTATTGAAGACCCGATTGAAATCCCATTGTCAGGCATTAATCAAATACACGTTAATGATAAATATGGGCTAAGTTTTGCACATATATTACGCGCGTTACTTCGACAAGACCCAGATATTATTATGATCGGAGAAATTAGGGATGAGGAAACAGCCCAGATTGCAACCAGAGCTGCACAAACAGGGCACCTAGTATTATCAACTTTGCATACCAACTGCACGTTAAGTGCCATTGATAGAATGACTCAACTCGGGGTGAGTAAATCACAACTCAGTTCGTGTTTAAAAATGGTCATTGCACAAAGACTCGTACGTCGATTATGCCCTAACTGTAAAGTAAAACAGCCAAAGGTCGTGCAAATAAGTGAAAATATCTCAATTAAAGAATGGTCATCGGCTGGATGTGATCTCTGTTTTGCGGGTTTTATGGGAAGAACAGCAATCTATGAATATCTGGAACAAAATGCGCTTAGCCAAATTTTTCATTATGAAAAAAATCATACCAATCATTTTCAAACGCTTTTTCAAGATGGTTTAAATTTAATCGATAGCGGAGAAACAACGCTACAAGAGCTATATTCAGTCATCGGATATGGAGAGGAATTATAATGTTTATTTATTCCTATATCGCGTTATCTCATGAAAATAATCTTATTAAAGATACCATTATCTCTAGAAATAAAAAATCTGCATTTATTGAGTTACTCGAGTCTGAACACACGCCTATTCAAATCCGTTTTAGATCGTTATTCATTCTGAATAAGAGCAACATTCATTATCGCGTCCATTTTTTTTATCAATTAAATACGCTCCTCTCCTCTGGCATTAATTTATTGCAAAGCCTATATATTTTACAAAAAAATATAAAAGATCCATTGTGGAGAAAAATCATCGCATCAGCAATTTATGATTTAAAACGTGGGAATAATCTTTCCAATAATCTTGAGAAGCACCCAAACATATTCACTCCAACAATTATCAGTTTAGTAAAAGTAGCCGAAAAAACAGGAGATTATGAAAAAACCTTTAAAATTATCGCTACCATGCTAAAACACGATGCTGAAGCCCAAAAAAAGGTTATAAAGTCACTGAGATATCCGTTAATACTCGTGTTATTGTCAATTGTGTTAGTTTTTATTATGTTAATTTATGTACTACCTCAATTTGAAACTATTTATCATAGTTTTCAACATGAGTTACCAGCGATCACTAAATTAATGATAAGCATTTCTAATTTAATCACTCAGTATTTAGTTTATTTACTGCCGATTACCCTAATTTCCTTATCACTTATTTGGCGGTTTAATGCTTATTTTTCAATATTCATGGCGAGTTTACTGTTTTATATTCCCCCGATAAAAAAACTCATTGAAATAAATAATCTCAATATATTCTTTCTAACCTTATCCTCTACACTAGGCGCGGGACTGCCATTAACAGAATGTCTGAAATGCACAGCAGAGACGATCCATACACCAATCTATAAAAAAACTAGCTTATTGGTATATCAATCTGTGTTAAAAGGAGAATCATTGTCTAATGCCGTTAAACATAACTCTTTTTTCCCCGCAATAGTCTATCAATTGATTGCGGTGGCAGAAGAGTCAGGCCAACTACCTCACTTTTCACAATACTTATTTACTCATTTTTCAACTCAACATACCGCCCTCATGGAAAAATCACTCAAAAACTTAGAACCCATATTGCTCCTATTAATGGCCTTACTTGTTGGGAGCATAATGGTCGCAATGTACCTCCCTATATTTAATTTAGGAAATGTTATAACAACCATTTGATATAGTTAATTATAGGATAGCATTTTATCTATTTATGCTATAAAACTACCTACTGACGGTAAGTCCGGTAAGCTTACAGTGCGTATTATCTCCTGAGTGAAGACAAACAGGAGAAATCCGTGTAACCTATTATTTTTCAAAACAATGAATACGATTATGGCCTATATTGTTGCACTAACAGGAGGAATTGGTAGCGGAAAAACAACCGTTGCTAATCAATTTGCTAAGCTAGGGGTACCACTGGTCGATGCCGATATTATTGCTAGAAAGGTGGTAGAACCTAATTCGCCTGCTCTTGCAGCGATTAAAAACCGTTATGATGAAAACATTATTCAATCGGATGGTTCTCTCAATCGCCAGCATCTTAGGAAAATTATTTTTTCTAATGAATCTGAAAAACAATGGCTAAATGCCCTACTTCATCCCCTCATTCAGCAAGAGACACAAAGACAATTACAACAAATTACCAACCCTTATGTCATTTGGGTTGTTCCTTTATTATTTGAAAACAAGCTATCACACCTAGCGGATCGGGTTCTTGTCATTGATGTTACCCCTGAAGAACAAATTCAGCGCACAATGCAAAGAGATAATGTTAATCAAGAACATGTAGCTAATATTATGCAATCGCAAACTAGCAGAGAAAACCGCTTGTTACAAAGTGATGACATTATTACAAATCATGATGGTGAATCTGATATTGCTGAAAAGGTCGCTGCACTCCACGAAAAGTATATGACGCTAGCACAACAGAACAAATAGGAAATCAATATGAGTGAATCAAACACTGTAAACTTCGTCACTTACGAGTATCCATTGAATGAAAAAATTCGCTCATGGCTAAGGCTCGAAACACTGCTAAATCAAGTTTATGAACTTAGCCACATTACCTCCTATACATCCGGTATTGCTTTTTTCCGTTCCGTATCAGAATTAATAGAAATTCTTGATAGGGGCGAAGTGCGATCTGATATGATCAAAGAGCTTGAAAAGCAACGTAGACGTTTATCTGCTTGGTCCGATGCACCGAATGCAGACAATCAGCTTATTTCATCTCTACTTAACGACCTTGCAACTAAAGCCGCAAATATCACAACGGCACCTAGATTTGGTCAACAGCTAAGGAACGATAAAATCATTAGTATGGTTCGCCAACGATTAAGTATTCCCGGCGGATGCTGTAGTTTTGATCTCCCCACACTCCAATTGTGGTTACATATGCCGCAAGAACAGAAAGAGCAAGCTATTAGCGGTTGGCTTAAAAGCCTAGCCCCTTTGAAAGATACGTTAGATACAATCTTGAACCTTATTCGTCAAGCGGGCTCTTTTGAAATTAAAGAGTGTCACAATGGCTTTTATCAAGATAGTGTCGAAGATAAAGAGTTATTAAGGGTGAGGCTATCAAGCGATAAGCTGATTTTCCCTCAAATTTCAGGCCATAAAACACGATTTGCAATTCGTTTTCTTCACATTGACAGCGAAAATGGTATTGTACCCGCAATGATGACTTTTGAATTATCCTGCTGTTAATAAGGGGGAAGTAGTAAATGACGGAAAAAATTGAAGTTAATTGTCCAACATGCCAGAAAATTGTTATTTGGGGAGAAGAAAGCCCATTTAGGCCATTTTGCAGTAAGCGATGCCAACTTATCGATCTTGGTGAGTGGGCGGCTGAAGAAAAACGAATTGCCAGCCAAGGTGATATTTCTGACAGTGATAATTGGAGTGAACAACCTGAACATTAATAGCAACAAGCAAGATAGCTATTGCTGTTAATGACATGCCTTATATCCTGTTGTTAATAAATTAACGGGAATATAAGGCATTATGCGAATAACTCGCGCCATTTCACTTTAGCGTAAACCGCTTAATAAACGAAAGCTTACCTTACTTTTACTCACAGCCTGATTTTAATCACCCTCTTCTATCAGCACAGAAATGATGATTAATCCCCTCTTAACAGACGGTGAGTTCAGGGAAAATTATTTTAGCATATCAATAATAATACGATTCGCAGGTGGGAACTCACTAGCCACTAAATCTTTCTGATCGACCCAACGGCTTTTTTGTCCCTCTTTCCCATAAGGCTCATTTTCCCAACGAGAAACCATATAAAAGTAGAGAGTCACACGGCGTTCATCAAATTCATGCTCAACACAGTGAAAGAGCTCACATTCAGTGACAATTATCCCTACTTCCTCTTCTAACTCGCGAATTAACGCATCTTCAGGCTGTTCCCCGTCTTCTAATTTTCCGCCAGGGAATTCCCAAAAACCCGCCATATGAGTGCCGCTTGGGCGCTCAGTAATAAATATTTTGTGGTCATCATTACGGATGATGCCAGCGGCAATATACAGATGTTTTTTTTCCATAATTTCTTCGTTAAAAAGGCGGGTTACCCCGCCTTGTGTGATGTGATATTAAATTACTTTAAGCGACCATGACATTGCTTATATTTTTTGCCTGAACCACAAGGACAAGGATCATTACGACCGATTTTATGACCCTGTGTGGCTATCTGTGCTTCAGCTTCAGACATCAATGATTCAGCGCCGGCATCATGACTCAACTGCTGTTTTTTCGCTAAGCGTTCTGCTTCTTCTTTACGCTGTTGTTCTAAAGCTTCAACTTCTTCAGGTAAACGAACCTGAACTTTAGATAGTGTACTGATAACCTCGTATTTCAACGATTCAAGCATATTCGCAAACATGTTGAAAGATTCACGCTTATATTCTTGTTTTGGATCTTTCTGCGCGTAACCACGCAAATGGATACCTTGACGTAAATAATCCATCGAAGCCAAATGCTCTTTCCACAATGTATCTAACGTCTGTAGCATGACACCTTTTTCGAAATTACGCATCATTTCCGCGCCAACGATCTCTTCTTTTTTCTGATAGATTTCAATGGCTTTTTCCATAATACGCTCACGAAGAGTTTCTTCATGTAATTCAGGCTCTTTATCCAACCATTCTTTGATTGGTAAATCTAAATCGAAATCACTGACTAAGCGTTTTTGCAGCCCTTCAATGTCCCACATTTCTTCCAAAGATTGTGGTGGAATATAGGCATCAATAGTGGTCGTGAATACATCTTGACGAATGCTATCTACCGTTTCTTTAATATCACCACCGTCAAGCAGCTCATTACGCTGAGTATAAATAGCACGACGTTGGTCACTCGCTACATCATCATATTCAAGCAGCTGCTTACGAATATCAAAGTTACGGTTTTCAACTTTACGTTGCGCATTTGCAATAGCTTTCGTGACCCATGGGTGTTCAATCGCTTCACCCGGTTTCATGCCTAATTTACGCATCATGCCTGTGACACGATCAGAGGCAAAAATACGCATCAATGCATCTTCCATGGAGAGGTAGAAACGTGAAGAACCGGCATCACCTTGACGACCCGCACGACCTCGTAACTGGTTATCGATACGACGAGATTCATGACGTTCTGTACCGATGATATGTAAACCACCAGCAGCAAGTACCGCGTCATGACGCTCTTTCCAACGCGCCTTGATTTCATCAATTTGCTCTTGAGTTGGCGCTTCCAAAGCTGCAACCTCAGATTGCCAACTACCACCCAACATAATATCCGTACCACGACCAGCCATGTTAGTCGCGATAGTAACCGCTCCAGCTTGACCTGCGTTCGCAACAATATCCGCTTCTAAAGCATGGAATTTCGCGTTCAATACATTATGTTCAATTTTTGCTTTTCTCAATGCATTAGAAATCAGCTCTGATTTCTCAATTGAGATAGTCCCCACGAGCACGGGTTGACCGTTTTGTGTTCTTTCACGGATATCTTCAATAATCGCTGCGAATTTATCCTCTTCAGTCATATAGACTAAGTCAGGTAAATCCTTACGGATCATAGGACGGTTAGTTGGGATAACAATGGTATCTAATTTATAGATAGAGCTAAACTCAAATGCCTCGGTATCCGCGGTTCCCGTCATACCCGCCAGTTTTTCGTATAAGCGGAAATAGTTTTGGAAGGTAATTGATGCCAGTGTTTGGTTTTCATTTTGGATCTCAACACCTTCTTTTGCTTCCACCGCTTGGTGCAATCCATCAGACCAACGGCGGCCTTCCATTGTACGGCCTGTATGTTCATCAACGATGATAACTTGACCGTCTTTAACAATATAATCCACATCCAGTGTAAATAACGCATGAGCGCGTAAGCCTGCCATCACGTGATGCATCAGCATAATGTTTGATGGAGAATACAGTGATTCACCTTCTTCCATTAAGCCTTCTTCCGTTAACAGTTGCTCAATCAGTACTAACCCACGCTCAGTCAGCGTGACCTGACGTGATTTCTCATCTACTGAGAAATGCCCTTCACCTTGGAAAGTGTCAGAGTCTTCCTTCTCTTGACGCACAAGTTTAGGAATTAATTTATCAACTTTTTTGTACAGTTCTGAGCTATCTTCAGCCGGACCAGAAATAATAAGTGGTGTACGCGCTTCATCGATAAGAATTGAGTCAACCTCATCCACCAATGCGTAGTGTAATTTACGCTGCACGCGCTCTTCTGGGCTAAATGCCATGTTGTCACGTAAGTAGTCAAAGCCGAATTCGTTGTTAGTACCATAAGTAATATCAGCCGCATAAGCTTCACGCTTAAGTCCTGCTGGCATACCTGGAAGGTTTATACCAACACTCAGGCCTAAAAATTCGAATAATGGACGGTTGTTTTCAGCATCACGTTTAGCCAAATAGTCGTTAACTGTAACAACGTGAACCCCTTTACCCGTTAATGCGTTCAAGTAAGCAGGGAGAGTCGCTGTCAGTGTTTTACCTTCACCAGTACGCATCTCAGCGATACAGCGCTCGTTCAAAACCATCCCACCAATCAGCTGTACATCAAAGTGACGCATACCAAAAACACGTTTACTGGCTTCTCGAACAGTTGCAAACGCTTCAGGAATGATGCTTTCAAGGCTTTCGTTTTTACTCAGACGCTCACGGAATTCTTGGGTTTTAGCTTTGAGTTCATCATCACTTAACTTTTCAAACTCCGGCTCAAGACGATTAATCTTTTCGACTTCTTTACGTAGACGGCGGAGGGTACGGTCATTACGACTACCAAAAACTTTGGTTAATAATTTTGTTAACATATTTATATATTCTCAGGTAATTCAGTTAATTACTAAACAATTAAATCATGTAATTTGCTTAGAACATAGTGCATATCTCAAGATCGACAATGTTATTGCTAATTAACTCATAAGAGGACCGGCACGGATCCCATGAACCTGAGCAACCCAAATTGCAGGTTGATATGCTACAAAATGTGGAAAAGCGTAGCGTTCCGGTTGGGTAACATTGTCACCCCATTGAAGTGAACGTTGTGCCAGCATGGCATACAACGTATCAAGCATGACTTGTGGAGCTAGTAGTGAACCTTTAGCTTCATCTTGTAAATTCGTATCGCCATCTTCAGTGTTTGAAAAAGCGAAAGTCAGTTGTCGAATGACATTCCTAACCGCATGTTGCTGCCAATAATTCACAGAATAGGACGATGACGGTGAAGAACGTTGGGGTTGTTGTTGTGCAAATAAGTTATCAAAAGCACTAACCGCTTGATTTTGGCGATTAACAGACGAATTAAACTGGGTTTGCTGAGCATCTGATAAGGCATTTAAAATCGCAGGCATGCCAATCCCTGTAGCGACAAGTCCTAATAGGAAATGAGACCACAAGTATCTTCTACCAAATTGTCGCCAAAGATTTAAAATGCCCATCAAAGTCTTATATTATGTTGCTGTTACACTATTTTTATTCAAGTTCGCGTTATACTACTCAAGCTATACTTAAGAATAAACCTAACACATTAGGCGGAGCCGAAAAATGAGAGATAGTCACCCACAAGCATTATTCGATGTCCTTGAGGAGTCACTCGCTAAAACGAGCAGCCCCCTATTAACTATTCAGCGTACTGCTAACGCGATTAATCGGCTTAACAAAGCTGTTAAAGGATTGCTCCCTAGCGAACTTAAGCCGATGTGCCGCGTTGCAAACTATCGTAACAGCATTTTGATTATCGAGGTTGCTAATGCAAGCTGGATGACCCGATTAAATTACGAAAAACTTAATCTACTTTCTGCATTACGAGGCTCTATTCTACCATCTTTATCTTCCATAGACATCAGAATCAATCCTACTCTTATGCGAAAAAAGACTGAAAATAGCTCACTGAATAATCAAACAGTTAAAAATATGCAAACTAGGAATGAACGGAGAATAAGTGCGGAAACGGCTAAGCATCTTTTACGTTTAGCAGAGAATAGTTCAAAAGATTTAAAACAGAGACTAGAGCGGCTGGCTGCGCTGGCCGGAGAGAGTACCAGCACAACCAACAGAAAAGATTAACGCTGACATTCGCGTTTTATAACAACAACTGATTCAACTGTTTACCAACTTAACTTGATTAAGCGTAAACCGTTGAAGGTGCTTTGAATGCCACGGGTAATTCAGCTTCATCTTCAAATGTCACCAAATCCCAAGCAGATTCTTTAGCCAGTACCGCTTGTAGAAGTTTGTTATTCAATGCATGACCAGATTTATAGGCAGTAAATGCACCAATAATATTATGTCCACACATGAATAGGTCACCGATAGCATCAAGTGTTTTGTGACGAACAAATTCATCTTCAAAACGCAAACCATCTTCGTTGAGGACACGATAGTCATCAACAACGATAGCACAATCGAAACTACCGCCTAAGCATAGGCCTTGAGATTGCAGATATTCAATATCACGCATAAAACCAAATGTACGCGCACGGCTAATTTGGCTAACAAAGGCTTCAGCAGAAAAATCGATTTTATAACGCTGCGTACTGCTATCAATAGCAGGGTGATTAAAATCGATAGTAAAATCAAGGCTAAAACCATTATATGGTGTGAATTCAGCCCATTTATCACCATCTTCTACACGCACTTTTTCTTTAATACGTACGAATTTTTTCGCACAATTCAGTTCTTCAATACCTGCATCTAGCAATAAGAAGACGAACGGTGCTGCACTGCCATCCATAATCGGGATTTCAGGCGCATTGACTTCAATAACAATGTTATCGATACCTAATCCTGCCAAAGCAGCATTCAGATGCTCTACGGTCGAAATACGCACGTTATCTTCATTAACTAAACAAGTACATAACATGGTATCACGGACAGACTTAGCATCAGCCGGAAAATCAACCGGAGGATTTAGGTCAGTACGACGGTAGATGACCCCGGTGTTTGCCGCCGCTGGACGCAGAGTAAGCGTGACTTTCTTGCCAGTATGTAAACCAACACCAGTCGCTTCAACTATACGTTTAAGTGTCCTTTGTTTGATCATCGTTTTTTTCTCGCAATGTTATCCGTCCTGCTGATTATCATACTAGATAACCAGCAGGAAAGTTTAGCACAAAAAGCGGAGAAACCAATATAATTAAAATTAATCGGCCTGTTTACGCAAAAATGCAGGAATATCCAAATAATCGGGTTCTTTATTTGTTTGCGTATTTTGGTCATTCACCGCTTTCGCCGCAGCTGGTTTTTCTTCTGTCAATGAAGACATAGAAGACATGCTACTTTGCATTTGCTGGTAGCGCTGTTCCATAGAAACCTGCTGTGACATTTTGTTATTGACCAGTGTAATTTCTGGGCGCTTGTCCATCCCAATACCTGTTGCAACAACAGTAACACGTAGTTCATCATTCATCTCAGGGTCGAGTGATGTACCAATAACAACGGTCGCATTATCAGATGCGAATGCACGAATGGTATTACCGACCGTTTCAAACTCATCCAAACGCAGATCGAAACCAGCGGTAATGTTGACAAGAACGCCGCGTGCACCAGAAAGGTCGATATCTTCTAGAAGTGGACTTGAAATAGCCATTTCAGCCGCTTCTTCAGCACGATCTTCACCACGAGCAACACCTGAACCCATCATTGCGTAGCCCATTTCTGACATAACAGTACGTACGTCAGCAAAGTCCACGTTCATCAAGCCAGGGCGTGTGATCAGTTCTGCAATCCCTTGAACGGCACCTTTAAGGACATCGTTTGCAGCACCAAAAGCATCCAATAAAGAGATACCACGACCTAAGACTTTTAATAGTTTATCGTTCGGGATCGTAATCAATGAGTCAACATGTTTTGATAACTCAGTAATTCCCGATTCCGCAAATGCCATACGCTTTTTGCCTTCAAAATTGAAAGGCTTAGTCACGACAGCAACCGTTAGTATACCCAGCTCTTTAGCAACTTCAGCCACGACTGGAGCAGCACCTGTACCTGTACCACCACCCATACCGGCTGCAATGAAGACCATGTCTGCACCATCAAGTGCATTGCGTAAAGCTTCACGATCTTCTTCAGCGGCATTACGACCTACTTCAGGGTTTGCTCCTGCACCTAGGCCTTTAGTAATACCAGTACCAATCTGGATTGTTTGTCCGACTGCGGTTTTGCGCAGTGCCTGTGCGTCAGTATTGACGGCAAAAAACTCAACGCCTTCAATACGCTCACGCACCATGTGTTCAACGGCGTTACCGCCGCCGCCACCAACGCCGATGACTTTAATCACCGCATCGTTGGTTAGCTCCATTGGTTCAAACATAATGTCTCTCCGTTTTGTGCTTACTTCGAAGCTAATAATATGCTTCTGAATAAAAATTAAAATTCTTTTCTCAGCCAACCAGTGATTTTACTAAACCACCCTTTAACTGAAGCACGTTTTTCCGTTTCGGTATCATCGCCAAGATGGCTTTCTTTACCGTAATGCAGAAGCCCAACCGCAGTTGAATAGTATGGCTCCTGAGCATAATCCGTTAAGCCTGTTATATTGAGCGGGGTACCAATCCTGACTTGTGTATGGAAGACTTTTTGTGCACATTCGACGAGACCGTCTATTTGCGCAGCGCCTCCAGTAAGCACGATCCCCGCTGCCAAATGGTGTTTGACACCTTGTTGACGTAACTGTTCCTGTAAATTTAAAATTTCTTCGTTTACGAGGTTTAACAGCTCTGTATAGCGTGGTTCAATGACCTCCGCTAAAGTCTGACGTTGCAGACTTCTTGGTGGGCGTCCTCCCACGCTAGGTACTTCCACCGTTTCATCTTTGCTGACTATCGAACCGACAGCACAGCCATGACGAACTTTGATCGCTTCTGCATCACTTGGTGGAGTTCCAAAAGCATAAGCAATATCGCTGGTCACAACATTGCCTGCATAAGGAATCACTTTGGTATGACGTAATGCACCACCGGTGTACACCGCCATATCCATCGTGCCGCCGCCAATATCAACGACACAAACCCCCAACTCCCGCTCATCTTCCGTCAAAACAGAATAGCTAGCAGCAAGTCCAGCAAAAATTAACTGATCAACTTTCAGCCCACAACGTTCAACGGCTTTCACGATATTTTTTGCCATATCGTTGTGGCAAGTGATCAAATGAACTTTGGCTTGCATACGTACACCAGACAAACCAACAGGGTTCTTAATACCTTCTTGATAATCAATCGCGAATTCTTGCGGTATAACATGAAGAATGCGATGTTCATCGCGAACTCGGACTGATTTAGCGGTATGAACAACACTGTCAACATCTTCTTGTGTCACTTCTTCTTCTGACACAGGTACCATACCAATTTCATTTTGACAGCTAACATGCTTACCCGATAACGCAAGATAAACTGAAGAAATTTGGCAATCTGCCATCAGCTCAGCCTGATCAATCGCCCTTTGTACACATTTAACGACTGACTCCAGATCGTTAACGCCACCTTTGTCCATTCCACGAGATGGACAACTTCCCACCCCGATAATATTCACCATACCATCGGGCAGAATTTCGCCTACAAGGGCCGACACCTTGGAAGTCCCAATTTCAAGGCCTACAACTAATTTTCTGTCCGTCGTTTTGATCATTTGCTTCTGCCTAGTCTGAGTTATTAGCAATATTCATTATTGTAACTCCAGTGGTGCATCCACTAATAAAGGAGCCCACCCCACCGCAGCGCCACTGGTATAACGAAGGTCGACATAATCAACACGTTTATCTGTGGTTTGCTGCAACAGCGGATAAAGTTCAAGGAAACGATTTAACCGCTCAAGTACATCTTTTTTTCCGAGTTCTATTCGAACATCATTATCTAAAATAAGTTGCCAAGCATGGCGTGCAGTCATAGAGACTGATTTCAATTTTAAATTTTGTTCTGCCAGTATTCTTTTAAATTCAACATACTCTTTGATAACTTCTTTTTGGCTACCTTGAGGGCCATAAAGTAACGCATAATCGCCTTTGTTACTCTCACTCGCGGGGAGGCTAAAAACTCGCCCTTCACTATCAACCATGTTCTGATCATTCCAACGAGCGTAAGGAACATATTCTACCAGATGAATCTTTAACTCATCAGGCCACTGTTTACGAACTGTGACTTGACGTATCCATGGCATAGCACTGATCTGATTTTGAATGGCATTGACATCCACGGTCATAAACGTGCCCGGTTGACCAAGTGCTAATATCGCTTTTCTGACATCATCATTCGTTGTGTAATGACGCTCCCCCGTCAGTACTAACTTTGACATTGGCAGCCTGTCCGCATCTTTCATCCAATTCATGACGGTCCAGCCACTCCAAATGATTGTTCCAACAACCATTAAGAAAAAAATCAACCCACCAAGAAATGCCCCATTACTTGGGCCTGAGTTTGGGTCATTGCTGCCATCATTATGCTTATGATGTCGAACATTTAATGCTGCCTGTGACATATCAGTTAGCCAATTCCAAAATACGTACCACCAACTGCGAAAAATCCATACCTGCTTGACGTGCGGCCATCGGAACTAAACTGTGGCTCGTCATGCCTGGTGAGGTATTCACCTCTAATAAATAGAACTGACCATCACTGTCTTGCATCACATCAACGCGTCCCCAACCACGACAACCAACAGCTTGATAAGCACGTACCGCCAATTGTGACAACGCAGCTTCTGATTTTTCATCTAAGCCGCTTGGGCAAAAATACTGTGTTTCATCTGAAAGATATTTCGCATCATAATCGTAAAATACCCCAGCAGGTTGAATACGAATGGAAGGGAGCGCTTGCTCACCAATCATCGCCACCGTAAATTCCGGCCCACTTAACCACTTTTCAATTAATACTGTTTCATCGAAACGAAATGCTAATTCCAACGCGGTTGATAAATCATCCATGTTACCAACTTTGCTCATCCCTACACTTGACCCTTCTAAGCTCGGTTTGACAATAAGGGGGAGTCCTAGATGTGACACTAATGTTGAAATTTTTGCTTCCGTCAGCTGACTAAAGCCAAATTGACTCAATGAAACGTAAGGTGCGACCGGTAAGCCTGCGCCTTCCCAAAGTTGTTTGGTTCTTAATTTGTCCATACTGAGAGCGGAAGCCATTACGCCACTCCCCGTATAAGGTAACCCTAAGAACTCCAACATCCCTTGTATAGTACCATCTTCACCACCACGACCATGAAGGGCGATAAATACTTTATCGAATCCTTTTTCCTTAAGCGTGATAACAGGAAAGTCTTTCGTATCAATTGGATGAGCGTCAACACCGGCCTGACGTAAACCCGCAAGTACTGCCTGCCCAGATTGCAGAGAGACTTCACGTTCAGCAGATGTACCGCCAAATAACACCGCAATTTTTTCGGCCATGAGTTTACTCCTCTGCCATTGGTGGCTGTAATTTTGTCTCGGCAAGATTACGGGCTATTTTACCAATATTTCCAGCACCTTGAACCAAAATTAAGTCATTAGGCTCCAGTGCTTGAGCGAGCAGTTGCGCGACTTGTTCAGGCTCTGCCACATAAATCGGGTCAAGTTGACCACGACCACGAATTGTTCGGCATAATGAACGGCTATCTGCACCGGGTACGGGTTTCTCCCCCGCTGGATACACTTCCAACATCAGTAACACATCAACTTGGTTGAGAACATGTGCAAAGTCGTCATATAAATCGCGAGTACGTGAATAGCGGTGTGGCTGAAAAACCATCACAATTCGCTTGTCAGGCCAACCCGCCCTTGCCGCTTTAATCGTCGCATCCACTTCAGTTGGGTGATGACCATAATCATCAACCAACATCACTTCCCCTTCTTTACCATTAACATGGCGTAATGAATAATTGCCTAAGAAATCAAAACGACGCCCTGTCCCCTGAAACTCTATAAGTGCAGAGAGAATATGCTGATCATCAATCCCTTCTTCCGTTGCTACCGCCACAGCGGCTGCCGCATTAAGGGCATTGTGTCGACCTGGTGCATTAAGAACCACCGTCAACTCAGGCATATTTTCACGGGCGATAGTAAAGAAGCCTTGGTTACCTTTTTGTTCATACTTAACAATACGCACATCCGCATCGTCACTAAAACCATAAGTCGTCACATAACGGCTTACACGCGGTAATAATGAGCGGATCACCGGATCATCAATACACATCACTGCACGACCATAAAATGGTAAATTGTGCAAAAAGTTGATGAACGTATCTTTCAAGGTTTCAAAATTACCTTGATAAGTGTCCATATGGTCAGCTTCAATATTGGTCACTACCGCAACCAAAGGCTGCAAATGTAAAAATGATGCGTCACTCTCATCCGCTTCAGCAATCAGATAACGGCTACTTCCTAAACGAGCATGAGTCCCCGCAGATTTCACTAAACCCCCATTAACAAATGTTGGGTCTAAACCTGCTTGAGCATAAATTCCTGAAATCATAGCCGTCGTTGTCGTTTTACCATGCGTACCTGCGACAGCGATACCATGTCGATAACGCATTAATTCAGCCAGCATTTCAGCACGACGAATAACAGGAATACGCAACTCGTGTGCTGCCTGAATTTCTGGATTATCCGCAGAAATGGCCGTTGAAACGACAACAACACTCGCATCTTCAACATTTTCAGGGCGATGATTAAAATAAATCGTTGCTCCTAAAGCGGTCAGTTGCTGAGTCACTGCATTTGGCGCTAAATCAGAACCACTGATTTGATAACCTTCATTAGCCAGTACTTCGGCAATACCACCCATGCCAGCACCGCCGATACCGACAAAATGGATGTGCCGAACTCTTCTCATTTCAGGCACTGCTGTTCTTAATTTCGCCAACTGTTGTGTATTCACTCTATGTCTTCGCTTTTGTTAATTCTATATCAATGTCGTTTTATCGATGATCGCGGCTATTTAGCCACTTCACTAATCACCGCCGCGACTCGTTCGGTCGCATCGGTAATCGCACAAGAACGTGCTTTGATAGCCATCGATAATAATTCTTGTCGATCCCACTGCTCCAGCAGGCTAGCGACGTTATCCGCAGTAAACTGAGGTTGCTCAAGTATTTTGGCCGCCCCCGCTTTTTCTAACGGTAAAGCATTCCAATATTGCTGACGATCTTTATGTTGAAAAGGTACGAAAATAGCAGGTAACCCTGCCGCAGCGATTTCACTCACTGTTAAAGCACCTGAACGACAGATCACAATATCCGCCCATGCGTAAGCTTGAGCCATATCATCAATAAACTCAGTAACTTTATACTCGGAATTAACTGAATTTTTTAGCCTTTCATTATACAACGCTTCGGTAGATTCTTTACTTCCTTTTCCAGCTTGGTGCCAGATATTTAACTGTTTGCCGACTTTTTCAGCAACTTCAGGCATAATTTGATTCAAAATACGCGCGCCTTGACTCCCCCCTACTACCAGTACGCGTATTCTCTCATCGCGATTCGATAATCTCTCTTCTGGCAATGGCAGTGCCAATACATCCTTACGAACTGGATTTCCAACAATAGGGGCATGCGGAAAAGCGCCCGGAAATGCCTGTAAAACACGTTTAGCTATTTTTGAAAGCCATTTATTGGTTAAACCGGCTATACCGTTTTGCTCGTGCAGAATGACGGGCACTCCCGATAACCATGCCGCAATTCCACCGGGACCAGAAACATAGCCCCCCATCCCCAGCACAGCATCGGGTCGATACTGCTTAATAATCGCTTTTGCTTGGCAAACTGCCTTGCCTATCCGCCAAGGCGCGGCGGCTAATGCCATAATGCCTTTACCTCGGAGCCCTGATATTCGGATAAACTCAATGTCGATGCCATGTTGCGGCACTAGTGTCGCTTCCATACGGTCGGCAGTACCTAGCCAGAGGATCTCCCAGCCTTGAGCCTGCAAATAATGCGCCACAGCTAAACCTGGGAAAACATGTCCCCCAGTCCCACCCGCCATGACCAGTAACCTTTTTGCTTGACTCATTTAGCACTCCTTACAAACGCCTGGGCTTTTTCCAGACGCGTTTCAAAATCTACACGTAATAATACTGCGATAGCCGCGGACATCACGAGCAAGCTCGACCCACCGTAGCTAATCAATGGTAAGGTTAACCCTTTAGTTGGCAACATACCTGCTGCTGCCCCTACGTTTACTAATGCCTGAAAAGTAAACCAAATACCGATTGAGCAAGCTAAATACCCAGCAAATAATTGGTTAGCTAGCAATGCACGACGACCAATCATCATCGCCCTAAATGCCAACATGAAAACCATCAGTAAAACCAAAACAACACCAACATACCCCAGCTCTTCCGCTAAAACGGAAAAAATAAAGTCAGTGTGAGCCTCTGGTAAATATTCAAGTTTTTGCACCGAATTACCCAGTCCCTGCCCCAATAACTCACCTCTACCGAATGCCATCAACGATTGGGTTAGCTGATAACCACTTCCAAATGGGTCTTCCCATGGATTGAGAAATGATGTCACACGGCGCAAACGATAAGGTTCCAACCAAATCAAGGCGAGTACACCAACAACACAAGCGGCAATCCCAATAATAAAGGGGGCTAATCGTGCTCCAGCTAAGAATAGTAACCCTAATGTCGTCACGACGAGGACGATAACCGTTCCTAAATCCGGTTGTAACAGCAGTAATAACGCCATGATAATTAAAATACACATGGGTTTTACAAAGCCTAGAAAGCGAGTTCTTACTTCGTCTGATTTTCTCACTAAGTAGCTGGATACATAGCAAAATAGCGCGAATTTAGAAATTTCTGCTGGCTGAATTTTTACAATCCCAACATCAATCCAACGTGATGCACCGTTAACGGAGCTACCCGCTACCAGTACAACCGCTAACAGTAAAAGAGAAACCATCAACAACACAAAGCTGTATTTTTCCCAAACAGCCATGGAAACTCGCATCACGCCTAAAACTAAGATAAAGGCGACAGCTAAATACATGACATCACGTTTAGCAAAATAAAATGGGTCGTCAGTCAGTCTCTGCCCAACAGGCATCGATGCCGATGTCACCATAACAAAACCGATAGCGGCTAATCCCAAAGCCAGCCATACCAAGGTGCGATCGTAGAGTGTAGAGCCAGCGATGACACCCCCTTTCTCTCCAATCACCCAATTCTTCAAACGTAAAGCACCCGGTATCGTCATCAGCCTAGCTCCTTCGCTAACTGAGCAAAAATGGCACCTCGTTGCTCAAAATTCTTAAATTGATCGAGGCTTGCACATGCCGGTGAGAGTAAAACCATATCCCCTGATTTTAGATTCGGAGCTAAATAACGCATGCTCTGTTCCATTGTCTCAGTCAACACGGATTTTTCAGGTTCCAGCTGAGCTAGTGCTTTACCATCACGACCAAAGCAGTACAGGCGCACATTGTCCTGAGCTAGATAGGGCTTCAATGGTGTAAAATCTGCCGATTTACCATCGCCCCCAAGTAGAAGATGCAGTGTACCTTCTACTTTTAAGCCATTCAGTGCCGCTTCAGTGCTACCTACATTGGTTGCTTTGGAATCGTTAATCCAACGCACCCCGTTATTCAGTAACACCAGTTGGAAACGGTGCGTTAATCCTGCATAATTTTTCAGCACACTTAAACTTGCATGGCGAGCTATACCCGCGATATCAGCAAGAGCAAGAGCCGCTAATGCATTGGTATAATTGTGTCGTCCCGTTAAGTGCATGTCATCAACCTTGATCAGCACTTCATTTTTTGCGACCAATGTCCGCTGCTGTGTATCAAAATAATAATCGCCACTATCAACACCAAAGCTAATGCATGCTTCCTCATCGGTATGCTGTGGTAACGTCAATGGATCTTGAGCATTAACAATACAATTCAACGCATGATGATAGATACGTAACTTCGCTTCGCGGTACTGCGCTAGACCTAGCGGATAGCGATCCATATGGTCTTCAGTGACATTCAAAACTGTTGCTGCAAGGGCTTTTAAGCTGGATGTCGTCTCTAATTGAAAACTAGATAGCTCTAACACATACAGTTGGTGACCTTGATTTAACAAAGACAATGCTGGAATACCGATATTTCCGCCAACACCAACGGAGATACCCGCAGCTTGAGCCATTTCCCCCACCAAAGAGGTCACGGTGCTTTTTCCATTAGAGCCTGTGATCGCAATAACAGGCGCATCAACTTCGCGGCAGAACAATTCGATATCACCGACAATTTCAATACCGTTATTCGCCGCTTGCTGTAATTCAGGTGTCGCTAATGCAATACCGGGGCTGGCAACAATTAAGTCAGCCTCTTGCAACCATTGGTTGTTTAAACTACCGCGATGGCATTCCACCTCTTTCGGTAATTGTTCAACGCCCGGAGGAACAGCTCGGGTATCCATCACTCGCGGAATAACGCCGTGTGATAAGAAAAAGTGCACACAAGATAGGCCAGTTAACCCCAGCCCAATGATGACCACTTTTTTACCCTGATACTGTTTACCCTGCATACCTGCCATTTTAACGTACCTTCAGTGTTGCCAGTCCAATCAGTACCAGCATTAAGGAAATAATCCAAAAACGTACAATTACGCGTGGTTCCGGCCAACCTTTCAGTTCATAATGATGGTGAATTGGCGCCATACGGAATATACGTTGACCACGTAATTTGAAAGAACCCACCTGTAGGATGACGGATAATGTCTCAACAACAAAGACGCCTCCCATAATGACCAACAGGAACTCTTGGCGTAATAAAACGGCAATCGTACCGAGTGCACCACCAAGAGCAAGGGAGCCAACATCGCCCATAAAAACTTGCGCAGGATAAGTGTTAAACCATAGGAACCCGAGCCCCGCCCCCACTATCGCCGTACAAACGATAACTAATTCACCCGCATGTGGTAAAAATGGAATATTTAAGTAACTAGCAAAGTTGACGTTACCCGTTGCCCACGCCACTAATGCAAAACCGGCTGCCACGAAAACCGTTGGCATAATCGCTAATCCATCAAGGCCATCCGTTAAGTTAACCGCGTTACTGGTACCAACAATCACAAAATACGCCAACAAAATATACAGCAGCCCAAGTTGTGGCATGATGTCTTTAAAGAACGGCACCACTAATTGCGTTGCAGGGGTATCTTTCCCTACTGCGTACATTGAAAATGCAACCACAAGTGCAATCAGTGACTGCCAAAAATATTTCCAACGAGCAATCAACCCTCGGCTATTTTTTCTGACCACTTTCAAGTAATCATCCGCAAATCCGACAAGGCCATACCCGACTAACACGAGTAATACACACCAAACGTATGGGTTATCTAAACGCGCCCAGAGCAATACTGAGATGCTGATCGAAAACAGGATCAGTATTCCTCCCATTGTTGGCGTACCACGCTTACTAAAATGCGATTCAGGCCCAACATCACGTACAACCTGACCAATCTGCATTTTTTGTAAGTAAGTAATTAAACGTGGCCCCATCCATAACGCAATGGCAAGTGCTGTCAGCAAACCGACGATGGCTCTAAACGTCAAATATGAGAAGACGTTAAAGACAGAAAATTGATGCACCAATATTTCGGCAAGCCAGACTAACATGCAAAGCACTCCTTCAATGCATTCACTACATCTTCCATCGCGGAGCTGCGTGAACCTTTAACTAAAATAGAAACAACTTCATTCTGCTGTACTAGCGGAATCAGTCGGGTTAATAAGTCTTTTTTGAATGCAAAGTGCTCTCCACATTCACTGAATTGACTGATCATTTCGCTCAGCGTACCGACACTCAGTACTTTATCCAGACCTGCATCTTTTGCGGCTATACCAACTCGTTGATGACACTCTTTTGCATAATCGCCGAGTTCACCCATATCTCCGGCCACTAAAATGCGATAACCGGGCATTTTAGCTAAAACATGAATGGCTGCAATCATTGAGCCGTCATTGGCATTATAAGTGTCATCCAAGACAACTTTTGTCTCACTCAACTGCACTGGATATAAACGCCCCGGCACAGCTTGAGTTGTGGCTAGCCCCTGACGAATATCTTCCAGCGTTGCGCCCACTGAGATAGCCAAAGCACTAGCCGCCAAAACGTTAGCAATGTTATGCATGCCTGGCAGAGGTAAAGTGATAGCAACCTGTCCAACGGGTGTATGCAAAGTAAAATCGGTTGAAAGCTGCTTGACCTCAATGTCAGAAGGATAAAAATCCGCTTTATCTTGCGCTGTTAATGAATAACACCACACCGTTTGGCGTGGCTGAAACTGCCATTTGGCAGAACAACTATCAAGATTAACAATTGCGGTGCCTTCATCCGGTAGGCCTTGGTATATTTCACCTTTTGCCCTAGCAACGCCTTCAGGTGAGCCAAATCCAGCTAAATGAGCCGCGAACAAGTTATTCACAAGAGCAGTTTGCGGCTTAACGATATTCGTGGTGTACGCGATCTCATTAGGGTGATTCGCCCCCATTTCAATCACTGCATATTCATATTCGTGAGTTAGCCTAAACAACGTTAAAGGTACACCGATATCATTGTTTAAATTACCCGCGGTATACAGTGTTTTACCACGTTGCGACAAAATAGAGGCCGTCATTTCTTTTACCGATGTTTTCCCCGACGACCCCGTTAAGCCAACCACTTTGGCTTGGCTTTGTTGGCGTACCCAAGCAGCAAGCTGCCCCATGGCCAGACGCGTATCTGCGACAACGACTTGAGGGCAATCAATATCAAGTTGACGCTCAACCAGCACAGTCGCTGCACCGCCTTCAGCCACTGAAGGCACAAAATCATGGGCATCGAAACGCTCACCTTTCAACGCAATAAATAAGCTGTTCTCGCCAATTTGGCGGCTATCCGTGCTCACATCGCTTAATACTCGTGTTCCTGCATCAACGCCATCGGCATGATACAGATATCCACCCGTGATAGCGGCGAGTTGAGACAACGTTAGCGGGATCATGCTACCACCCCCAATAATCTAGCGACCGTCAATCTATCTGAATAATCTAAGCGGCGATGACCGATAATTTGATAATCTTCATGGCCTTTCCCCGCAATAACAATAACGTCATCCACGTTAGCTTGCATGATAGAACTGGTCACGGCTTCAGCACGTCCCGGAATAGCCAGAACTCGGCTAGAGTCAAGAATGCCAGCCATAATGTCATTGATGATATCTAATGGCTCTTCGCTACGCGGGTTATCATCAGTAATGACAACATTGTCTGCCCACTCTTCAGCCGCCGCCCCCATTAATGGACGTTTACCTTTATCGCGATCCCCCCCGCAACCAAATACACACCATAATTTTCCTTTACAGTGTAAACGTGCCGCTGCTAATGCTTTCTCAAGCGCATCAGGGGTATGCGCATAATCAACCACCACCGTTGGTTTGTTCGGCGCACTAAAGACTTCCATACGACCACACACCGGCGATAAAGATGATGATGATTCCAAGAGTTGTGTTAATGGATAATCCATCATCAGCAATGTACTCATTGCTAACAACAAATTACTGACATTAAATGCCCCCATTAATGGACTTTCTAAGGTGCCGTTACCCCATGATGAGGTAAATTGAATGGTGGCTCCACGGTCGTGATACTCAACCGTTGTGGCTTGTAACCATGGCCCTTGCCACTGTTCAGGAATACGCTGTTCCATTGAAACAGCACAGGCTTTTGGTAAGCGTTGCAGCCATTTCAAACCGACATCATCGTCAGCATTAATAATTTGCGCTTTTGTTTGATGCGTGGAAAATAATAGCCACTTCGCGGCTTCGTAATTTTCCATATCACCGTGGTAATCTAAATGGTCACGGCTTAAATTAGTAAATACAGCGGCAGCAAACGGTAAGGCAGCAACACGACCTTGAACTAAGCCGTGTGAAGAAACTTCCATTGCGGTTAATGTCGCCTGACATTTTAATAATTGGGTTAATTCAACTTGGATATCCACTGCTGAACCCGTGGTATTTTCACTCGGCGCGACCTGTCCAAGTAGACCATTCCCTACAGTTCCCATCACCGCGCTGGTTTCACCCAACCCTTTTGCCCACTGAGCAATTAATTGTGTTGTCGTCGTTTTACCATTGGTTCCTGTCACACCAACCAACTTCATTTTTGCACCTGGATGCTGATAAAACTCCGCGGCCAATGCAGACAAACGATTATTCAGGTCATTCAAATAAATAACAGGAACCCCATGAACGTAACGAATTTCACCTTCATCCGCTTCGCCATTCGCTTCTGCGATGACAGCTGCAACACCTTGAGCGATCGCTTGGGAGATATAGTGCCTACCATCCGATTGATGGCCTTTAATTGCAATAAACAGATCACCAGCCGCTGCTTTACGGCTGTCTAACGTCATCTCATGTAGTGAGATATTTGCTGTGCTAACGCCAAATGGCGAAAGAAGATCACAAAGATTACGATCTGCCACTTTTAACCTCTTTTTTATTGATCACTATGTCGCTTTTATCATCTGCTTGTAATGCATCTGGCTCAACATTCATCATTCGCAATACACCGCCCATGATGGAACCAAATACCGGTGCGGATACTGCACCACCATAATATTTACCCGCTTTAGGCTCATTGATAAGAACGACAAGGGCATAACGTGGGTTACTTGCAGGTGCAACACCTGCTGTATAGGCAATATATTGATTGATGTACCGCCCTTCAGGCCCGACTTTCTTCGCAGTACCTGTTTTAATCGCTATTCGATAACCTTTTATCGCAGCACGTGTTCCACCGCCTCCCGGTAGAGCAACACTTTCCATCATATGAACCACTGTACGCATGGTTTGTTCTGGGAACACTCGGGTTCCTGGGACAGGTGGGTCCACTTTGGTAATGGATAATGGGCGATATATTCCAAAGCTACCAATTGTTGCATAGGCACGGACTAATTGTAACGGAGTGACCATTTGTCCATACCCAAAAGAAAAGGTGGCCCTATCTAAATCAGACCACCGTGTTTTTTTACTTGGAAAGATGCCACTACTTTCCCCGACTAACCCCAGATTAGTCGGCTTGCCAAACCCAAAGCGGCTATACACATCCACCAGCTCTGTGGCAGGCATCGCTAACGCCAGTTTTGAAACACCCACGTTACTCGACTTCTGTAAAATACCCGTTATTGATAACTCCGCATAACGCGCAACGTCCTTAATTTCATGGCCATTGACGCGATATGGATAGGTATTCAGCACGGTATTTTCTTTGATAATTTTGTTGTTTAACGCACTCATGACAACAAGTGGTTTCACCGTCGAACCAGGCTCGAAAATATCGGTTATCGCGCGGTTACGCATGGCATCCATCGGAGTACCCGCTAAATTATTTGGGTTATAGGATGGACTATTAGCCATAGCTAAAATCTCACCGGTATGCACATCAACTAAAATAGCAACACCAGATTCAGCTTTATTCTCCTGTACGCCCTTAGTCAATTCACGATAAACAATGGATTGAATACGCTCATCAATACTGAGCACGAGGTTATGCGCCGCTTGACTATCAACGGAGGAAACCGTTTCAATAACACGTCCATTACGATCTTTACGAACTGTTCGTTCACCCGGAGAGCCTTTTAACCAGCGCTCAAAGCTTTTTTCAACGCCTTCAATGCCTTCGCCATCAATATTGGTTACGCCAATTAAATGCGCGGTCACCGGACCTGAAGGGTAATAACGGCGAGATTCTTTACGTAGATAAATACCCGGTAATTTTAATTTTGTGATGTATTCACCAATAGAAGGGTTTACCTGACGAGCAAGATAGACAAAACGACCTTTTGGGTTCGCCGAAATTTTTGTTTTGATTTGTTCTAGTGGGATTTCAAGCGCATCCGCTAACGCTTTCCAATGTTCATCGTTATTGATCCCACCTTTTTCAAACACCACTTTGGGATCAGCCCAAATGGCATTCACAGGCACACTGACAGCAAGTTGGCGTCCTTCTCTATCACTGATCATTCCGCGTGCAGTAGAAACTTCCTGTACACGTAAAGAGCGCATATCGCCCTCTTTAACCAGTTTTTCAGGTGCGATGATTTGCAGATAAGCAACACGCACTAACAGCCCAGCTAAAGCTAGCAGGATACCGCCGCACAGCAAAGCAAAACGCCAGCTCACAAAGCTGGTATTTTCTTCCTGTTTCTTGTTTTTAGCTGACTTAGGTGCTTTCATTCGTAACCTTATCTACTACTTAGAAACAATAATATTTTCTTGAGAAGGCTCAACGTGAACCATTTGTAATTTTTCCACAGATAAACGTTCAACTCGGCTATGGCTGGCTAACGCGTTTTCTTCTAGGATTAAATTACGCCATTCGATATCAAGTGCGTCCTTTTCTTCGTATAGCTTGTCTTTTTCCGCCGTCAGGAGACGTGTTTCATGCGCTGTCGTGACCACAAAGACAGCGCTGATAATAATGGCGGCTAGCAAAATCAATGGAATAATCCCATAACGGAAAAGGTCACGACCAATCACTTTTCCAAGACTATGCCTTTCAGGAACCATTTTTATGCCATCCTTTGTGCAAAACGTAGTACTGAACTACGTGCTCTAGGGTTTTCGTCAACTTCCGCGGCTGAAGGTTTCATCTTGCCCACTTCACGCAACTTAGCCGTACCCAGCGCTTTTATTTGAGCTTCCGTTAATGGGATCCCTGCGGGAACACTGGGCCCTTTGCTATTTTGACGAATAAACCGTTTTACTAATCTATCTTCCAAGGAGTGAAAACTAATCACTGAGAGACGCCCTTCGGGTGCTAGCACGGATACAGCCCCTTCCAATGCCTGCTCAATTTCTTCTAGCTCACTGTTAATATAAATACGTATGGCTTGGAAGCTGCGAGTTGCTGGATGCTTATGGCGCTCTTTGATTGGGCTTACTTGAGCGATCAATTCAGCTAGCTCACGTGTACGGGTCAACGGCGTCTCTTCTGGGTTGTGGTTACGTTCAACAATCGCCCTAGCAATGCGTTTTGCGAAACGTTCTTCTCCAAATGTTTTCAACACCCACGCGATATCATCAGCTTGCGCAGACATGAGCCATTGATGTGCTGATTGTCCTTTAGTTGGATCCATTCGCATATCCAATGGCCCATCACGCATAAATGAAAAACCGCGTTCAGGATCATCTAATTGCGGTGATGAAACGCCTAAATCCAGCAATACGCCATCAATCTTGCCAACTAACCCTTCTTCCTCAACATATTCAGCGATTGCAGAAAATGGCCCATGTTTAATCATAAAGCGCGGGTCATTAATGAGTTGCGCTGCTTTAATGGCTTCAGGGTCGCGGTCAATCGCAATCAAGCGTCCTTGGTCATTTAACTGACTCAATATCAGCCTTGAGTGTCCTCCTCGCCCAAATGTTCCATCAATATATATGCCGTTTGGTTTGATATTTAGGCCATTTACTGCTTCATCAAGCAGTACTGTTACATGTTTAAATTGCTGTTGTGTCATGTTTATAGTGACAAATCCTGTAAGCGGGCTGACAGGGGTTCTTGGGTTTGTCGTTCAGCATTAATGTCTTCTTCCACTTGCTGATACCAAGTCTGTTCATCCCAAAGTTCAAATTTATTTATTTGGCCCACTAGCATGACCTCTTTTGTTAGCCCTGCGTGTTGACGTAGTGTGTTAGCTAACAAAAGACGTCCGGCACTGTCCATTTGGCATTCGCTGGCATGCCCTAATAAAAGCCGTTGTACTCTTCTTTCTACTGGGTTCATGGTTGAAAGCCGTGAGAGCTTCTCTTCAATAATTTCCCATTCAGGTAACGTGTAAAGTAATAGGCATGGCTGGTGGAGGTCGATAGTACATACCATCTGCCCCTTAGATTCCTCGCTCAACATTCCCCTATATCGGGTAGGCACGGTTAGACGCCCTTTGCTGTCGAGATTTACCAGTGTTGCCCCACGAAACATACCCAGTAAAACCTCTTTATTTCCTATTAACCCACTTTACCCCACAATTCTCCACTTATAAAGTTTACGAATGGTAGGAAAACGTTGTCAAGCCAGACACCTGTAGCTTTTGCTTTATTTACAGAACAATTCAGAAAAGATAAGAGAGGGTAAAATCGAGCGCAGAGATAAAATGAGGAATAACGGATTGATATAATTCATTTATTTTCAACAAAACAATAAATACAAGGTTAATTCTATTTTATTGATGAAAAAACACTCAAATGATGATATTTCCTATACCCGTCTCATTTTTAATCAGCCTACCTATAACCGATTCTTTACTTTTTAAATAACGGTAAATGCTAATTAACTACAAATATTATCAATAACAGCCCCGTAGAAAAATAAAAACAATAAATTTCAACACGTTAAAATACTGTTTTAATAGACAGTGTTATAACTCAAATATGCGTTCATATGACTTTTATTTATTTAACTGCCATTTCTTAAATTAAATTTTTTATTTTGTTTTCCTTGCGAGAGAAAATTAAATACATCCAGTTAAGAATAGTCCTAAAGTTAAATATTTACGTATTTTTAGCATCAAATAAAAAGCCCCTTTTGCATAGGGGCTAAGATAATAGCGATAAACGTGATCAATATCACTCTATATTCAACCAGACATTTTGTCTGGTTTTAATTATTTCTTATATTTATTGCTGTTTGCGGCCAAGACTACCACGACGGCAGAGATCACGACGGATACGAGTAATTCCTGCGTCTGGTTTTTGTTTTTCATCAAGGCTCGCCAACACCAATTCCAAGATTCGCTCAGCGATATCTCTGTGGCGCTGTGCCAATGATAAAACGGGGCATCCTAAGAAATCTAATAACTCGCTATCGCCAAATGTGGCAATCACCATGTCCTCCGGTAGACGACCATCACGTTTTAGCGCCACATCCAATACTCCCTGTAGCAACGAAAATGACGTCGTGAATAACGCATCAGGCATGGAGTTACCTTTATCTAGCCAATCAGCAAAAACCTCAGCGGCAGAAGCCCTCTCATAACTATTTGCATACAGATAATTCACTTCACGGGAGTCGCCTTGCCAACCTTTCCTAAAACCTTGCTCACGAAGATAGCTTACTGATAACTCAGGTAAAGCCCCCAGATACAATACGGATTCTGCCGAGAATTTTCGTAATTCCGCAGAGATCATAAATGCATCTTCTTGGTCATCACCGACCACACTAATAAAGTGATCTTTTTCCAATGCTCTATCAAGGGCAATGATAGGCAAAGAACGGTTCGCCCAACGCTGATAGAAAGGATGCTCAGGAGGAAGCGCGGTTGAAACTATAATGGCATCAACCTGACGCTGTAAAAGGTGCTCGACACAACGAATTTCGTTATCTGGCTGATCCTCGGAACACGCGATCAATAATTGATAACCACGTTGCCGTGCTTGACGTTCAAGATAATTAGCAATGCGAGTATAACTTGTGTTTTCGAGATCGGGGATCACTAGCCCTATCGAACGTGTTCTCCCTGCTCGTAGCCCTGCTGCTACAGCATTTGGATGGTAATTGTGCTCTCTGACAACAGCCATCACTTTTTCTACAGTTTTATCGCTGACTCGATACTGCTTGGCCTTGCCATTGATCACATAACTAGCCGTTGTGCGGGAAACCCCTGCTAAACGTGCTATTTCATCCAGTTTCACGTTAACCTCTTTGTGTTATCATATAAAACCAACTCATTGATTTTACTATTTATTTTTTACAGTCCCTGATTACCGCTGCAAGGCAAAAATAGCTGCCAACGGTCAGAGCCCCGAATCAATCGGGGCTCTATATGACTACATTCTACCTTTAGAAGACAAATTTTTCATCGCATAATTTTATCGCCGCGTGAAACTCCTACAATACCTGAACGTACAACTTCAACAATTTCAGCAACACCACGCACCGCTTCAATAAATGCATCCAGTTTATCGCTTGTTCCTGCTAGCTGAACGGTATAAAGCGTTGGTGTCACATCAACGATTTGTCCACGAAAAATATCGGAGCAGCGTTTGATTTCATCGCGGCCATAGCCTGAAGCCTGTAATTTTACTAACATGATTTCACGCTCTATATGTGCTGAAGCGGTAAGCTCGCTAACGCGAAGCACATCCACTAATTTATGCAGCTGTTTTTCTATCTGCTCAAGAACCTTCGCATCCCCTTTCGTTTGAATGGTCATACGTGACAAGGTGGGGTCATCCGTGGGGGCTACGGTCAAACTTTCAATGTTGTAACCTCGTTGAGAAAACAGCCCAATCACACGGGACAATGCACCAGATTCGTTTTCGAGTAAAACTGATAAAATACGACGCATGCTCAGGTCCTCTCTGTTTTGCTCAGCCACATTTCATCCATTGCACCACCGCGGATCTGCATTGGGTAAACATGTTCAGTTTCATCAACATTGATATCAACAAACACTAGGCGTTGATTTTGGTTCACTTCAACCAAGGCTTGTTGCAATTTTTCTTCTAACTCATCAGGAGAATGGATCGCGATGCCAACATGACCATACGCTTCAGCCAGTTTAACGAAGTCAGGGAGCGATTCCATATAAGATTGAGAGTGGCGACCTTGATAAATCATATCTTGCCACTGTTTTACCATTCCCAAAAAGCCATTGTTTAAATTCAGTACGATAACAGGCAAGCCATACTGTAGCGCCGTAGATAGCTCTTGAATATTCATTTGAATACTGCCATCGCCTGTCACGCAAACAACCGTTGACTGTGGATGTGCGAGCTTAACCCCTAAAGCCGCAGGTAAACCAAATCCCATCGTGCCTAATCCGCCTGAATTAATCCAACGACGCGGCTTATCAAATGGGTAATAAAGTGCCGCAAACATTTGATGCTGCCCAACGTCAGAAGTCACATAAGCCTCACCATGAGTTAAACGATAAATCGCTTCAATCGCCTGTTGAGGCTTCACTTTCTGGCTATTTTTTTCGTAATTGAGGCATTTTTTCTCACGCCAAGTTTCAATCTCTTTCCACCATGCCGCTAATGCTTGGCTATTTTGTGTCGCTGAGACTTGCTCTAATTGATTTAATATTTGCTGAAGCGTCAGTTTCGCATCCCCAACAATCGGGATATCCGTATTCACCGTTTTAGAGATCGAGGTGGGATCTACATCAATTTGAATAACCGTGGCATTTGGGCAATATTTTTCCAAATTGTTGGTCGTTCTATCATCAAAACGGACACCCACAGCAAAGATCACGTCAGAATTATGCATAACCTTATTCGCTTCATAGGTTCCATGCATACCAAGCATCCCTACAGAAAGATGATGCGTTTCTGGAAATGCACCAAGCCCCATCAGTGTTGATACAACAGGAAGCTGTAATTTTTCTGCTAATGCAATAATTTCCGGCGAGCAACTTGCATTAATAGCACCACCACCAACATAGAAAACCGGCTTCTCCGCCGCAATCAGTTTGGATAACGCTTTTTTAATTTGCCCTTTATGTCCTTGGAGAGTCGGATTATAAGAACGTAGAGATACGGATTCCGGATAACGATAAGGGTATTTATGCGCTGGACTAACGGTATCTTTGGGTAGATCAATCACCACAGGGCCTGGCCGGCCACTTGACGCAATATAGAATGCTTTCTTGATGGTTTCAGGAATATCTTCTGCTTTTTTAACCAAAAAACTATGTTTTACAATAGGTCTGGATATCCCCACCATGTCACATTCTTGAAAAGCATCATTGCCAATAAGGGAGCTTGCAACTTGTCCTGATAGAACAACCAAGGGGATTGAATCCATGTATGCCGTCGCAATACCAGTAATCGCATTTGTCGCTCCGGGTCCTGACGTTACCAACACCACTCCAACATCGCCAGTTGAGCGTGCGTAACCATCAGCCATATGAACTGCCGCTTGTTCATGGCGAACTAATATATGATCAATGCCTCCGACTGTATGCAGTGCATCATAGATATCTAAAACAGCACCACCTGGATAACCAAATACGTGCTTTACACCTTGGTCAATCAAAGACTTGACGACCATTTCTGCTCCCGACAACATCTCCATGAGTTTGCCCCCAGACTATTTTTATCCGTTAACAGAGGTATGACTGTCCTCTTATTGTGTATTGTCATTCCTGTCATAGTGATGACAACTATTAACATATCGTTGTGCTGGAGACGACGCAAACACCATTTCTTAAGCAAAAATGACAACATTCAACATCGTCTTTATCTTTTACGATAATTAGTTAAATTAACCAAGAAAATAAAAAAAAGTGGAAATTTTCACTATAAACAGATGAAAAAGAGTACAAAGAGAAGCCGGATATCATCAATATTCTATCCGGCTATATGAGATGGTGATAATTTAACTATTCGCGATACATTGATTCTATTTCTGAATGATAGCGTTCAGAAATAATTTTTCGACGTAGTTTTAGCGTAGGCGTTAGCTCACCTTTTTCCATAGAAAAATTCGCTGGGAGTAAGGTGAAACGTTTAACTTGATGAAAAGTTTCAATATTCTTCTGTAACTCTTTCAAGCGACTTTCAAATAAAGCCACAATGTTGGAGTCTCTTAATAGCTCTAGGCGATCACGATATTTTAAATTAATAGAATGGGCGTACTCTTCTAATGAATCATAACAAGGGACAATAAGCGCAGAAACGAATTTACGCGCATCCGCAATAACAGCAATATGTTCAATAAACTGGTCTTGCCCTAATACACCTTCAATCATTTGTGGTGCTATATATTTACCATTTGATGTTTTCATCAGGTCTTTCAAACGGTCAGTAATATACAGGTTACCTTTAGCATCAATTTCACCTGCATCCCCCGTTTTTAACCAGCCATCAACCGTGAATGCTTCATCAGTATCTTGAGGGCGATTGTAATACCCTTTCATTACGACAGGTCCTTTGACCTGAATTTCATTGTTATCGCCGATACGCACTTCTACAGAAGAAAGTGGTGTACCAATAGAACCTAATGGATAATGCCCTTCTTCCCAACAAGAGACTGTGGCACAGGTTTCGGTCATCCCATAACCGTATTTAATATTGATTCCTACAGCAAGGAAAAAGGCAATGACGTCATCATCCAAACGAGCCCCCGCCGCTGGCATGAATCGAATACGTCCGCCTAATAACTGACGCAGCTTAGTTAACACGAGCTTGTCGGCTAAATTAAATAGAGATTGATTGAATGCGAAAAGTTGCTCACCTCTAGCCAGTGATTGAGTTCTTTTATTGCCCTGTGCGATCGCCCATTTAAATAATAAGCGGCGCATAAGAGGGGCTTTGGCAACTTTACCCTGTACTGCACTATACACTTTCTCGTAAAAACGAGGGACTGCACACATCACTGTCGGTTTAACATCAGCAAGCGCTGCCCTAACCGCATTGGTATCCGTTAAATAAACATTACGTGCACCTGTGTGCATCACATAGAAGCTCCAAGCGCGCTCAAACACATGCGATAGAGGAAGAAAGCTTAAAGAAACATCCTCATCGGTCAGCTTTAAACGCTGGTCATGAAGGTAAAGTTGGGCGGCCATGTTGTAATAATCTAACATCACCCCTTTGGGTTCGCCTGTTGTGCCAGAAGTATAGATAATTGTGAACAGATCACTAAGATGATGGGCGGCAATACGTTGGTTTAATTCCTCTTGGTATTTAGGTTCAGCTTGGGCCATAAAATGAGCCAAATGCACTGAATCTACCCCACACTCTACCAACTCGACATCGTTATTAAGCACGACAATCGTGGTAAGTTGAGGACAAAAAGCCTTCAGTTGACAAGCAACATGATACTGTTCTTGCTCACCAACAAATAGAATTCGAATATTTGCATCATTAATAATATAAGCAGCCTGTTCTAGGCTACTTGTCGCATATAAAGGGACAGTAACGGCTTTTAGTTGTAGAACAGCAAGATCAACCAAAGACCAATTCATACTGTTATGCGCGAATAATCCAATATTTTCTTGTACCTCAACATTAAGGGCTAACAGACGGTGAGCAATCGCAGTCGAATGCGTTTCAACTTGTTGCCATGTGAGCTCACTTTGCTGTCCATTATGCCATTGACTGAAAGCTATCCGATTCGCTGAATCAGCGGCACTAAACCGACTGTGTAAGCGATTGACCAAATGGTATGGATATAGATTTTCAGTAATCAAAGTATGTTTCCTATAATACATGTGTTAACGGAAGACACTCGGTAAACACACGACGTGCTTCGCCAGTTAATTATTTCAGCTTACATCTGTTAGCTGAACAACTTGAGTGTATAGACGAAAGAGGATTGTGAAAAGGGGTAGAATGTAAATATTCTGCAAATGTTATATAGGTAGCATAACTCATCACAGAATTTCACCATGATGAGTTAGCGGTAAATAAAGCGATAATCACAATTTAAGCGAGTGATTCAAAAGCCTTAGGTCAACAAATCAGTGATCAGCTGACAAAATTGTGATTTCATCCATTGATGTCCTTTATCTCGAGCCGTCGATTCATGCCAAGTCAAATAGCAAGGACGAGTATTCTCTTGCCATGGCAATGCAACCATCTGTAATTGATGCTTGTAACTTGAGTTTTCAACCAGCCACTTCGGAACAATAGCCACCAATTCAGTTTGAGAAACGATATTTAAAACACTGTTCAAATCGGTTCCTTGGTAACTAATCGTGTGGGATAAATCCGTATTACTATAATAAAGTTGGCTGAAAGAACCTATATTATCCATTGACATTACCGCATGTTTTTCACTATTCAACAGACTTTGCGTCACATTATTCACAATACGAGGGTGATTTTTCGCGACAACGAGAACCAATTCATCATTAAATAAAACTTGTTGTTGATACTCGCTTTTTTCGAATTGATTATAACTCACCGAAAAATCAGTTTCTTGATATTTTAATTTATGTTCAATGTTATTATCTAAGAAACAATGAATATGGATATTAATATTAGGCGATATATCTTTAAATTTTTCGACGATAACTGCGGCTAAACGAATATCTAATGGAGAACAAATAGATAAATTGAATACTCGATCACTCAGTTTCGGGTCAAAACCTGCCCCCGGTAACTCATTATGCACTAGTTGTAGTGCTTGTCTAACAGGCCCAAAGAGCTGTTTAGCGCGGGAGGTCGGCTGTATTCCACGACCATACCGAACAAAAAGCTCATCATTAAACATTGATTTTAAACGAGATACAGCGTTACTCACGGCAGGTTGAGACATACCTAATACCTGCGCTGCCCGTGTGACATTTTGCATCTGCATGACCACATCAAAAACCGTCAATAAGTTAAGATCAACATTTCGCAAATTAATATCACAATTCTCTTTTTTAGCTGGTGAAACCGCATCAAAATCAGTCATTATTTACTCCAATAAAGATATCTATCATTTTTATTAATGAAAATAATCTTCTCCTAAATAAATAAGGATTTTATAAATTCATTAAATATTATTCTTCGAACAACTTATCAATGATAAGCTATTTCGCGTTCCCTGCATTTATTAAAACGACGCTTATATTATATTATCTATCAATGTAACAACACACTAAAGATGTTATAACAAAACGAAGGTATTCATCGACATAATGATTTTAAATCACGCATTTAAAATCGTTATTATTAACTTAAAAATAATAAAACAAATTTAAAAATAAATCATAATAAATATCATCAACAACCATAAAATGGTCTTATTATCAGATTAAATTTAAATTATTCATTTATTAAATAATTTGTTTAATAAAAACTATAATTAGAGCTTATTTTTATATCTAACGTTATAGTTTCCCCTATGACAAGCTGTACAAAATTTAATCCAAACCATCAGTTTATGCTATATTTCCATCTAGTTATTTCATGAAAAGAATTTTACCCCTAACTTATCGATAAAATATAGAGAAAAACATCACTAAATATAGTGAAATTAGTCACAATCACTAACTATGGCTAATGATGCATAATTCTCCAAAATTGCCGGAAAAATCTAAAGTTGACAGCAAAGAAAAGATCACGTATCAATAAATACAGATTAGTTAAAAACCTATTTAGAGACTGTGAAAATGACAACTTCTATTCGCCTACTAAGCCTACTACTACTCGCATCCAATGTGCGCGGTATGCTTATGGACGGAAGATAAAAACTCACAGTCCAGAAACATAAAAAACCCGCGCCAGCCGCGGGTTTTTTTATGCCTGCCGGCATCGCAAAGCATAACGATAAAATCTGTATAAGAGGAACACAACATGAGCGATCAAGTCATTATCTTCGACACCACCTTACGTGATGGTGAGCAGGCATTACAGGCAAGTTTATCTGTAAAAGAAAAATTGCAAATCGCATTCGCATTAGAACGCCTCGGTGTTGATATTATTGAAGCTGGTTTTCCTGTTTCCTCCCCAGGTGATTTCGAATCGGTACAAACCATCGCGCGTGAAATTAAAAATAGTCGCATTTGCGCGTTAGCGCGTTGTGTTCAAAATGATATTGATGTTGCGGCAGAATCACTGAAAGTGGCTGAGGCATTTCGAATTCACATCTTTTTAGCGACCTCGAATTTGCATGTCCAAAAGAAATTAAATAAAACATTTGATGGTGTCATGGATATGGCTATCGATTCGATTAAACGCGCGGGACGCTACACCGATGATGTTGAATTTTCATGTGAGGATGCCGGACGTACCGATATTGATAATTTATGCCGTATCGTTGAATCAGCCATCAAAGCTGGCGCCACCACCATCAATATTCCAGATACCGTTGGTTACACAACGCCTTATCAATTCGGTGGCATTATCACCTCTTTATATGAACGCGTCCCAAATATTGATAAAGCGGTCATTTCTGTGCACTGCCATGACGATTTAGGTATGTCTGTTGCCAACTCGATTACGGCTATACAAGCAGGTGCTCGTCAAGTCGAGGGAACAATTAATGGATTAGGTGAACGTGCAGGTAACACCGCCTTAGAAGAAGTCATCATGGCCATCAAATTGCGCGAGCAAATGATGAATGTACATACCAATATCAATCACAAAGAAATCTACCGTACCAGCCAATTGGTCAGCCAATTATGCAATACCCCAATCCCTGCTAATAAAGCCGTGGTCGGTAGTAATGCATTTGCGCATTCATCGGGAATTCACCAAGATGGCGTGCTGAAAAATCGTGAAACCTATGAAATCATGACGCCTGAATCAATTGGCTTGAAAGCAATCCAATTAAACTTAACATCTCGTTCAGGCCGTGCAGCCGTTAAGCATAGAATGGAAGAGATGGGCTACCATGAAGGGAAAGATTTTAATTTAGATGAATTGTACACCGCTTTCCTGAACTTAGCCGATAAGAAAGGACAAGTGTTCGATTATGATTTAGAAGCGTTGGCATTCTTTGCTAACCAACAAGATGAAACGGATCACTTTGTCATGGATTATTTCAGTACCCAATCAGGCTCAAGTGTTGTTGCTACTGCCACCGTGAAAATGCGCTGTGGGGAAAGTGAAAAATCGGAAGCCGCAACAGGAAATGGCCCTGTTGATGCGATTTATCAAGCCATCAATAAAATTACCAATTATCCAATTAACTTAGTCTCTTACAAGTTGTCTGCAAAAGGACAAGGGGAAAATGCATTGGGTCAAGTCGATATCGTTGTCGAATGCTTTAATCGTCGTTTTCACGGCATGGGCTTAGCAACCGATATTGTCGAATCGTCCGCCAAAGCGATGGTGCATGTGTTAAACAGCATTTGGCGCTCTGAACAAGTTGAAAAAGAAAAACAAAAAATATCTCAAAAAGAATTACAATCAAATACAAAGGAAGCTGTATAACAATGTCTAAGAGCTATCATATTGCCGTATTACCTGGAGATGGTATTGGACCAGAAGTCATGGCTCAAGCCAATAAAGTGTTGGATGCAATCCGCCAGCGTTTTGCATTATCTATCACAACCAAAGAGTATGACGTTGGCGGTATCGCAATTGACCGCCACGGCAAACCGCTACCTGAAGAAACTGTCGTAGGTTGTGAAAATGCAGACGCCGTTTTGTTTGGTTCCGTTGGTGGCCCTAAATGGGAAAACTTGCCGCCAGATAGCCAACCCGAACGAGGAGCACTGCTGCCATTACGCAAACACTTTAAATTATTCAGTAACTTGCGCCCTGCCCGCTTGTATCAAGCGTTAGAGGCATTTTGTCCTCTGCGTGCCGATATCGCAGCCCAAGGTTTTGATATTCTCTGTGTACGTGAATTAACAGGCGGTATCTATTTTGGTCAGCCAAAAGGCCGTAAAGGTGAAGGGCAAGATGAATACGCTTTCGATACCGAAGTTTATCACCGTTATGAAATAGAACGTATCGCACGCATTGCTTTTGAGTCAGCACGGAAACGTCATCATAAAGTGACCTCAATTGATAAAGCTAACGTATTACAAAGTTCTGTTTTATGGCGAGAAGTTGTTAATCAAATCGCTAAAGAATACCCCGATGTCGCTGTTAGCCATATGTATATCGATAATGCAACAATGCAAATGATTAAAGCACCATCTCAATTTGATGTTGTTTTGTGTTCAAACTTGTTTGGTGACATTATTTCTGATGAGTGTGCCATGATCACTGGTTCAATGGGGATGTTACCATCGGCAAGCCTAAATGAAGATGGCTTTGGACTCTATGAGCCAGCAGGAGGTTCCGCGCCAGATATCGCAGGTAAAAATATCGCGAACCCAATCGCTCAAATTTTATCGGCAGCCATGCTGTTAAGATTCAGTTTAAATCAGAATGACGCCGCTGATGCCATCGAAAGAGCTGTGAATAAAGCGTTAGAAGAAGGCCATCGTACCGCAGATTTAGCCGGTGGTGGCAAGTCCGTCAGTACTAGTGAAATGGGTGACATTATCGCCCGTTATATCACCGAAGGGGTGTAACATGGCCAAAACTTTATATCAGAAATTATATGATGCGCACGTTGTACGTGAAGTCGATAATGAGATACCCCTGATCTACATTGATCGTCATTTGGTTCATGAAGTGACATCACCTCAAGCCTTTGATGGCTTGAGAACCAAAAATCGTCCATTGCATCAACCAAGCAAAACCTTTGCAACCATGGATCATAACGTTTCAACACAAACAAAAGATATTAACGCTTGTGGTGATATGGCACGTATCCAAATGCAAGAGTTGATGAAAAACTGCAAAGAGTTCGGTGTGACCTTATATGACCTTAACCATCCTTATCAAGGTATTGTTCACGTGATGGGGCCAGAACAAGGCATTACTTTACCGGGTATGACCATCGTGTGTGGGGACTCGCATACTGCAACTCATGGTGCATTTGGTGCATTGGCTTTCGGTATCGGTACTTCTGAAGTTGAGCATGTCATGGCGACCCAAACCTTGAAGCAAGCTCGCGCCAAAACCATGAAAATTGAAGTTATCGGTAAAGCACCGGTCGGCATTACAGCAAAAGACATCGTCTTAGCCATAATTGGTAAAACAGGCAGTGCTGGCGGTACAGGCTATATTGTCGAGTTTTGTGGTGAAGCAATTGAAAACCTCAGTATGGAAGGTCGTATGACCGTTTGTAATATGGCCATTGAGTTGGGGGCGAAGGCAGGTATTATCGCTCCAGATGAAACAACGTTTAGCTATATGGAAGGTCGTCAATTTGCCCCTAAAGGAAAAGAGTGGGATGAGGCTGTTGCGTACTGGAAAACCTTAAAAACCGATGAAGATGCGCAATTCGATAAAATCGTCACATTGCAAGCCAGTGAAATCGCGCCACAAGTCACTTGGGGAACGAATCCGGGTCAAGTTATTGCCATTAATGAACCAATACCTTCCCCAGAATCTTTCAGTGATCCTGTGGAACGGGCATCTGCTGAGAAAGCTTTAGCGTATATGGGGTTAAAGTCTGGTATCAAGCTGTCTGACGTAAAAATTGATAAAGTGTTTATTGGTTCTTGTACTAATTCACGTATCGAAGATTTACGTGCTGCGGCAGCTATTGCTAAAGGTAAAAAAGTGGCTTCTGGTGTTCAAGCGATCGTTGTTCCCGGTTCAGGCCCAGTTAAAGCTCAAGCGGAGCAAGAAGGGTTAGATAAAATCTTTATCGAAGCGGGTTTTGAATGGCGTTTACCTGGTTGCTCCATGTGCCTTGCAATGAATAATGACCGTTTGAACCCTGGTGAACGATGTGCATCAACCAGTAACCGAAATTTTGAAGGTCGCCAAGGTCGAGCAGGACGTACTCACTTAGTTAGCCCTGCAATGGCTGCGGCAGCGGCGATTAATGGTCATTTTGCGGATGTCCGCGATATTCACGCCTAAAGGAGCATTTATCATGGAAAAATTTATTACCCATACAGGCATTGTGGCCCCTTTAGATGCGGCGAATGTGGATACAGATGCGATTATTCCAAAACAGTTTTTGCAAAAAGTCACCCGTACAGGATTTGGACAACACCTGTTTAATGATTGGCGTTTTCTTGATGACGCCGGACAGCAACCAAACCCAGATTTTGTATTAAACAAGCCAGTGTTTAAAGGTGCGAGTATTCTACTCGCCCGCGAAAACTTTGGCTGTGGCTCCTCTAGAGAGCACGCGCCATGGGCCTTAACTGACTTTGGTATCCAGGTGGTTATTGCACCTAGTTTTGCTGATATTTTTTACGGTAACTCTTTCAATAACCAATTGTTACCAATAAAACTGAGCGATGCAGAAGTTGACGAAATGTTTAACTATGTGCAAAACAATGAAGGTTGCCAATTCACGGTTGACTTAGAGCAGCAAACGGTTCAAGCAGGCGATAAAACTTATCATTTTGAGATTGATAGTTTCCGTCGTCACTGCATGATGAATGGCCTTGATAGCATTGGTTTGACCTTGCAGCATGCTGATCAAATTAAGCAATATGAGCAGAAAATTCCTTCATTTATGCGCTAAGCATTAACAACCACTTTCTAAACGCCCACCTTCTGTGGGCGTTTTATCTTATAAATAGTGAATAAGCCTACCCCTACATCATGATTTACTCTAAAATCATCCTCATTATTATGTAGACTAAATCCAATAACAGTATTCAAAATAAAGGCAACAAAAAAAGCCGATAATGCTGCTATCGGCTGGTAAATTACCATTACTCAATAATTCTGGGAGTCAGCCTGCCAATTAACAGGCCTAACGAGCTACTTACTGGTGTCTATTATCAAATGGATATTAGGAAATAAAAATTGATGTAATCATTGCCGGAGTTCCTCTTTTATGTCCAGTTCTCGCTTACAAACACAATTCGTCCGTCTTTGGCAACACTTTCAGGGTCAAGATAGTGAAACCACATTGCAACATATTGCCGATACACTGTTTTGCTCTCGACGCCACGTCCGCACTTTATTAAATAGCATGCAATCTCATGGGTGGCTCAGTTGGCAAGCCGAAGCAGGCAGAGGAAAACGTTCAACCTTACTCTTTCATGTTAATGGATTAGAGTTACAGCAAGCCCAAGCGGAGCGTTTGCTAAAAGAAGAAAGCATTGAAAAACTTGTTGCTTTAGTGGGAGATAAAGAAACAATCCGCCAAATGGTTCTCTCTGAATTAGAACGCAGTTATCGGCAAGGTAAGAATCTTTTACGCATCATCTACTACCGTGATTTCCCTAATTTGCTACCAGGAACCCCCATGAGGCGTTCTGAAATTCACTTAATGAGTCAGATATTTAATGGATTAACGCATATAAATGAGGAAAAAGGGGAAGTCGAAAATGGTATCGCTCATTATTGGCAAATGATAAATGACACTGAATGGCGTTTTTACTTAAGACCCAGTATTTACTTTCACCACGGTAGAGAGATGCTAGTCGATGATATTATTAGTTCATTGATGCGTTTACAGCAGTGCTGGCCATTATTTTCACATATTAAATCTGTCACCTCCCCTCTTCCCAATGTCATTGATATTCAATTAAGTGAAGTCGACAAGCAGCTACCTTTACTATTAGGGAGTCCTCATGCTGCCATTCTCCCCAAAGAGTGGGAGTCTTTTGACAATTTTGAGCAAATACCTATTGGTACAGGCCCTTTTTTGGTTGAAAAAAACTTACCGCAAAAACTGACAATCACTGCATTTGACCGCTATTTTGGCTACCGTGCACTACTTGATGAGGTCACTATTTGGGTCGTGCCTGAATTATCTGAGCAAATGGTGTGTACCACATTAAAGATGGACAGTGACAGCAAACCAAATGATTCGTTAGAAAGTCGTATGGAAGAAGGATGCTACTTTTTATTGATGGATCAACGCTCTGCCCTAGCGCAGCGTTGTGATATACGTCAATGGCTATGCAGTTTTTTAACACCAATCAATCTGCTCGCGCATTGTGAATCATTTTATCAGCGGCACTGGGCTCCCGCTTATGGGCTATTACTGCATTGGCATCATAGTCGCATGTTAACGCTATTACCTAAGCCAGCTGATTTAACCGAATTGACGGTCACTTTCTATCATCAACACCACGAGTTTTATGCTATCAGCCAAATAATGAAGCGTGTATTGAAAACGCAAGGTATCGAATTAAAAATAAACATTGTTAATTACCCTGAATGGTTCAATGGCACAGCAGAAAGTGATATTTGGCTTGCGACAGCCAACTTCTTTAAACCTCTCGAATTTTCAATTTTTGCTACTTTATATGAAATGCCATTATTTCGTGAATGTTTAGGCTCCCCCCTCAAAGAGGAGCTGTCAAATTGGCGACAACAATCACTTAATGTCGAAGCATGGTGTGAAAGCTTAGTTGATTCACAGATTTTTCATCCAATCTTCCATCATTGGCTAGAGCTTCAAGGACAAAAAACCATGCGTGGAGCAAGGATGAATACGTTCGGTTGGTTTGATTTTAAATCGGCATGGTTTCAACCTTCTGAGGATAATGCACAGAAATCATAAAAGTTATGAACACCATAGGTGAATAATAAGGATGTTATTCACTTTTTCTGTGGATATCCATGTGAACAACCCGATAGTAATCAGGGTATATCCTACAGGTCACTTCTTCAAGAAAATCCTCACGCATTACTAACTCATTTTAAAACAATAAGATACTTACATTCCATCCTGTTATCCCCTGTTTATGTTTTCGACTTTATTCATTAGGAGTTCAAATGAACAAAGATCAATCAATGTATGATTTATCCACAAGTAATGCGCTTAACTTAGGCAAGTTGTGTGATTAAGTTCAAAAAAACAGGTAAGTCAAGCCTGTAAATGCACACAGTAATTAAAGTTTTTCACAGTTATCCAATAAATCTGTGGATAACCTAGTGAATGATCCTGTGATTATTATGGGATGAACGTGAATAACCTATTTTTCGTTAAAGATAATGTGGTTAAGTCTTCTATTATTATCTTATATATCAATGCATTAATTATCTGGTGTAAAAAGTGATATACTTTCTCTACCCTGTGAACTTTTTTTGATTATTATTTAATCGCATTATGCCATTTTTACCGCCACCACCACCTGAAAATGAGTCTGTTTTAATGGCGAGAGCGCAAGCCCTTGCTGGTTATACGCTGGGCCAATTGGCTGAATATGCAGGATTACCAATCCCCCCTGATTTAAAGCGCGACAAAGGCTGGGTCGGCATATTGCTAGAGTATTTTCTAGGGGCTAGTGCAGGAAGTAAGCCTGAACAAGATTTTGCTGAAATTGGCGTCGAATTAAAAACGATTCCTATCGATCGTCATGGTGTGCCACTGGAAACAACATTTGTTTCCGTTGCGCCTTTAACGGGTAATAGTGGGTTGACTTGGGAAAACAGCCATGTTTGTCGAAAACTGTCTCGGGTACTGTGGTTTCCTATTGAAGGAGAGCGCCAAATTCCTCTTGCACAGCGTCGCGTGGCGACGCCTTTACTATGGAGTCCCTCACCACTGGAAGAGCAATTACTACGTCAAGATTGGGAAGAATTGATGGATCTGATTGTTCTTGGGAAGGTTGAAACCATCACTGCACGGCATGGACAAGTGCTACAAATACGCCCTAAAGCCGCTAACAGTAAAGCATTAACAGAAGGAATTGGTGAGTTTGGGCAAACTATCATGACATTACCGAGAGGCTTTTATCTTAAGAAAGATTTTACAGCCCCTCTTCTCGCTAGGCATTTTCAACTCGGTTAAAAAGAAAATGTATATATGATGACACCGCTATCCGCGCTTAATCAAGATACGCCGGTAACAGCTCAAGCCAAGATAACTAAAGTCTCTATTTGTTATCAACACATTTTATCGTTCGCGAATACGGCTGGGATCGCATTCGCTTATTCATCAATCAGGAGCCTTGAAACCACTCGCTATTTAGTGGCCATCTTAGCGGCGTTAATGGCTCCTTCCACTGCTTTCTTAGCCTGTGGGCTGTTTTTCCAACAGCTAGACCCTGTGAGTTCAGCGCCTAACCGCAAAATTTCCTCATAGGATGCTTCACTTAGCTGAGATAACGTCGAGAATCCCATTTGTTCTAATCGACTCATCACCGTCGGCCCTACCCCTTTTACCGCGAGTAAACACTGTTTGTCCGCTTCTGAAAACCCCATATTCGTTCCTAATTAAATGAGTAGCTTATCTTTTTTTTAATGAATAGCTTTGCAATATACCTCATTATTATTTTACTATTCTTTTATGGCTATTATTATTTCAATAAAATCTCCTATATCCTTTGTGTCACTCATCACATTTATGGTAGTACACCCTCGATTTAGCATAAGTTAGGAATTAGCAATGTATACTCGTCAGCTCACCACGACACGCCATAATTCACTCCAACTGCCTGATGGCCGTCATTTGAGTTGGTATGAGTCTGGGCCGAAAACCGGTTTTCCAGTTATTTTTTGTACTGGTGCAGGTATGAGTGGGACACTCGGTTTTGGCATTGAATTCCTCAACCGTTTTGGGCTGCGATTGATTGTGCCTGAGCGAGCGGGTTTAGGGGACTCTTCCCAAGATCCACAAAAATCACTTTCTCGTTTTGCCGCAGATATCGCTGTGTTGTTGCATTCTCAGCAAATCAAACATTACTCAGTGATTGGTTTTTCTCAAGGCGCTGTATTTGCCATGGCACTGGCTTTTTATGGCACTCCGAATGCATTATCCATCGTCTCGGGCCAAGACCAATTTGAACATCCAGCAACGAGAGAACGACTACGCTCTGATGTGATTAATATGCAAGAGCAAGCCATAAATAGCCCTGAAGCGCTCGCTGACTGGTTGAAAAAAAATGTCAGCGCACCATGGCTATTGGCATTTATTCTCAATTGTAGTGCTGAAATCGACCAACAGCTTTATCATGAAGCCACCTTTTTAGAAGCTTACACCGAATGTATGAACCGTGCTTTTGTACAAGGTAATTTAGGCTATGTTCAAGATTTGCTGATTACGCTACAAGCATGGCCTTTCCAACCTGAACAGATCCAATGCTCTGTATCATTATGGTATGGCCAAAAAGATGAAAGTTCTGTGCACTCACCCGATTTTGGCCATATCCTTGCCACTCGCTTTCCTCATTGCCAACATTTTCTGTTTAAAAATGAAGGGGGTTCTCTATTATGGACCCAATCAGAAGCGATCTTAAAAAATTTAAAAGCTGAATAAGTAAATATAAATTAATAACTGGCTGAATGTTGAATATTATCATAATTCAATTTCAGCCACGACTGGATAATGGTCTGAATAATCATAATAAGCATTATTATTATAATAATAAGCTGTTTTCATTTTCACCTGTCTGGTTTGTTCTTTGATCGAAGCAACATTTTTTGCAAAAATATAATCTAAATGCCAACTCTCTTTTTCATCTGGATGCGCAGCTTTAATGATATCATTGCTTGTGACATCCCACGAAGGAGTCGATGAAACATATTCAGGTTCTCCCCAGCCAATAATATCCAAAGCTTGTATATATTCCCTTTGCGTATAATTGATATTAAGGTCCCCCCCCTAAGACGACGGCTAAATTCTCTTCTGAAGCGATGCTATTAGCCCAGTTGATTAACTGATTAAGCTGAGTTTTACGATGATCTGAAGGGGTTGTCATTATACAATAATGATCATCCGACTGCATATGTGTACCAATAACATTGACCTTACTGCCCTTAAAGTCAATAACGGCCCTCACTCCTCCTTTAGCACTAAAACGGTCAGCACCACAGCCCGAATCATCAAAAAGATGATATTCACGATAAATAATGGGATAACGAGAAGCAATAGCGATACCTGAGTTAACTTGCTGAATAATATCCCATGTTCCTTTTTTATTATTCCAACAATTATTCGAGTCACAATAAGCTAGGATAGATTCATTATATTGAGCCGCAACCGGTGTGTGATAAATAAACCCCAACTCTCTCATTCCTGAAAATAATTTCTTTTCAGAATCTTGGCTAAAAACCTCTTGAAAAATAACAATGTCAACATCAGAAAAAATATTATCTCTAATCATCGCATTAATTCTTGTATTTCTTGTTGATGCACCAATACTAAAAAGAGGAACATGCAATAAATAAGTATTAAATGTCATCACTTTAATTTTATTTGGCATAGTTTTTCCTATCATGTCATTGATTAATAATATATAAATTACATTATCATTTTAAAATAAAGGCTATTTCAGTAAACACATTGTGTTTGACAATGACGACAAGAGCTATGCTAAACCATATCAACAATAGCGAATAGATTATTTCTTATTGTATAACCAAAAGAATTTTATCAGTAATCAGAGCTAATTAAATAATTAGAATAATATTTAAGATATATAAAAGAGATGATAGCGAGAGGATAATATTGATGACAAGCGTTCATTACCCATATTTTCTTGTTATACAATATAGCCATTGCGCCCTCCGCTATATTTATAGCTTCAGGCGCAATTTAGGCATGAGTTTATGTAAAAACTAATCGCACCACGGATTAGCGATAAACAATACCGCCATCAGTTAGGATTGATTGTCCAGTAATGTAGTCTGAGTCATCACTTGCTAAAAATGCGACCAAGCCCGCCACATCTTCTGGAGTTTGTGCTCGACCTAATGCAATACCTTCAACATATTTTTTATAGGTTTCACCTTTTGGTGCACCTGTAATTTCAGCAAAACGCTCATCAATTTCCACCCACATATCGGTACCCACAATACCTGGGCAATATGAGTTAACAGTAATGCCTGAGCTTGCATACTCTTTCGCTGCCGCTTGAGTTAATGCGCGCACTGCAAATTTAGTTGCAGAGTAAACACCTAGCATTGCAAAACCATCATGCCCTGCAATAGAAGAGGCATTAATAATTTTCCCCTTCTGTTTACGTTGTTGGAATTTCTCACTGGCTGCTTGGATCCCCCACATAACACCATCAACGTTAATTTTGAAAATTAAGTCCATGTCTTCTTGGCGTACATCGGCGAGAGGTTTAACTTGCGCAATCCCCGCATTATTAATCATGACATCGAAACCACCTAATTCAGCTTCAGCATGCGCCACTGCTGCAAACACTTCCTCACGTTTACTGACATCTGCTGCAAATGTTGTCGCTTTACGGCCTAATGCTTCAATTTCCTTCGCCACATCCGCTAGCTTATCTTTTTTAAGATCCACAAGTGCGATGTCGGCTCCCTCTTTCGCTAAACGTAATGCGATACCACGACCAATACCTTGTGCTGCGCCAGTAACCAAAATGACTTTATTATTCAGTGCCATGAGCTATCTCCCATTAGGATAGTTAAAATAAATGACTCTAACTAAACAATACGTTAGCAAGATTGCGAATAAGTTACAAAGTTATGATCTTAAACTGTTTTAGGTGAATATTGTAACAGATACAACTCTATTTGATTGATTATCACTCGCATTTGCAATAGAAATGACTACAAAAAACCAAATAATAATTAAATTGAGGTAGAAATACCCATTAAGAGGTATAGCAAAAAATGCTATTTATAAAAATATGTTCAAATAATAAACTCTTTTTTAAGAAAAAAATAGGCTGACAAACCTATTATGTTTGGCGGCAAGTCGGATAGGTTTTGAAAATAAACGAGGATAATCAATTTATTGATTTTCGACTGACAACACAAAGTGGGAAAAACCACGCTTTATCCCACTTTGTCAACAACCTTAGGCTGCCCATATGGCAGCCTAATAATAAAGCAATGACGGCTTATTTTTTGGATGCTTGCAAGTACAGCATATCCAATGCAATAGAAGCCGCGGCTAATGCTGTGATTTCTGATTGGTCATAAGCAGGAGCCACTTCGACCAGGTCCATACCAACAATATTTAAGGGTTGTAAACCACGCAGTAGTTTCAACGCGCGGTCAGATGTTAATCCCCCAACAACCGGTGTCCCTGTTCCCGGTGCAAATGCAGGATCAAGACAATCAATATCGAACGTCAAATAAACAGGCATATCACCAACAATTGATTTGATTTGTTCAATCATCTCATCAACACCACGGTCATTAACCTGAGCCGCATCAAGTACCGTAAACCCATTGTCGCTGTCATGTTCCGTACGAATACCAATTTGCACTGAACGAGTCGGGTCGATCAACCCCTCTTTCGGAGCATGATAGAACATCGTTCCATGGTCATACTGACTCCCATTACCATAAGTATCAGTATGTGCATCAAAGTGAACTAAGGCCATTTTGCCAAAGTGCTTTGCATGAGCACGCAGCAGAGGAAGCGTCACAAAGTGATCGCCACCAAACGTTAAACAACGCTTTCCAGCCGCGAGGAGTTTTTCAGTATGCGCTTGTAATTTATCGCACATATCCTGTGCATCACCAAAAGCAAATACAACGTCACCACAATCAACAACGTTTAAACGCTCGGTTAGCTTAAAGTTCCATGGCCAGCGATGGCTTTCCCACGCTAGGTTTGTTGATACTTGGCGAATCGCTGCTGGCCCATGACGGCTTCCCGCACGGCCTGAAGTTGCCATATCAAAAGGAACACCGGTTATCACCCATTCAGCATCAGAGCTATATGGTTGAAAATTCAGTGGAAATCGTAAAAAGCCAAATGCGTTAGAAACCAGAGAGTTATCAATCTGGTTACCTAATGTGCTATTAATCATCACTCTTCCTCTATCAGCATTTGTAATCTGCAAATACTTTTATTATTTAGGCTCACGGGTAGCTTTACGCCACCCGTGATTAGCCACCGTTCATTTAACGCTAATTATTCGTCTTCTAAGTAAGTATAGCCATAGAGACCATTCTCAAACTCATCCACAAAATCTTTTTGTAGTTGTTCGCTTAGCCCAGTACCTTTAACTTGCTCGATAAAGCTTTCCAATAAGACTTCTGGTACTAGCTTGACGTATTGCAGCATATCCGCAACGGAATCCCCCTCTTCACTTTGCAGATAACGCACATTACCTTGGCTATCAACCCAAACGTCAATTGCCGCCGTATCCCCAAATAAGTTGTGCATATTTCCCAAAATTTCCTGATACGCACCTATCATAAAGAAGCCAATCATTGGTGGATTTTCTGGATCATATGCAGGCATTGGCATAGTTGTTTCAACGCCATCTCCGTCAACATAGTGATCAATAATACCATCTGAATCACAGGTGATATCCAATAACACAGCTCGACGGTCAAGTGGCTTATCTAAACCTTCAATGGGTAAAACGGGGAAAACTTGGTCAATCCCCCATGCATCAGGTAATGATTGGAATAGCGAAAAATTCACATAGAACTTATCGGCCATACGCTCCTGTAGTTCATCAATAATAGGACGATGAGCGCGATTACTCGGATCCAGATCTTGCTGAATGCGACGACAAATATTTAAATAAAGTTCTTCAGCCCAAGCACGTTGAGTTAAATCCAAAACGCCATGCGCATATTGTGTATGTGCTTCTTGCAAATCGAATTGACTATCATGAAGCCATTCGCGCAATGAACGACTGTTTCCTTGATGCTGCATCGATTCCCACGTTTCCCACAACGAAATCAATGAGCGTGGCGCATCTTCATCTGGAGGAGATGTTTTCGTAAACTCGTTACGTTCAACCCCAATCACATTAGAAACCAAGACAGTATGATGAGCAGTCAGTGCGCGTCCTGATTCTGTGATCACCGTTGGATGAGGTAGGTCATATTCTTCACATGCATCACCAATTGCCCAAATCACATTATTGGCATATTCATTTAGACCATAATTCACTGAGCAATCTGACTGTGAGCGAGTGCCCTCATAGTCTACCCCTAATCCACCACCAACATCGAAACATTGAATTTTGACCCCTAAGCGGTGTAATTCAACATAAAAACGTGCTGACTCACGGACCCCTGTCGCAATATCACGAATATTGGCCATTTGCGAACCAAGATGGAAATGCAGCAGTTGTAAGCTTTCTAGGCGGTCGGCATTACGCAGGATTTCAACAAGCTGCAACACTTGTGTCGCTGCCAAGCCAAATTTAGATTTTTCACCCCCACTGGCTTGCCATTTACCTGACCCTTGTGACGCTAAACGAGCACGTACCCCTAATCGAGGAGTCACATTCAAGCTTTCCGCTTCTTTAAGCACCATCTCAATTTCAGACATTTTCTCGATAACAAGATACACCTTGTGACCGAGTTTTTCCCCGATAAGCGCTAAACGAATATATTCACGGTCTTTGTAACCGTTACACACAATCACAGTACGGGTACGGCCGGCATTCGCTAATACCGCCATTAATTCGGCTTTCGAACCTGCTTCCAGTCCAAGAGGCTCTCCAGAATTCACTAATGACTCGATAACGCGACGCTGTTGGTTAACCTTAATCGGATATACCAAAAAGTAATCGCCTGTATAACCATAAGATTCACGAGCACGTTTAAACGCCGCATTAATTGAACGTAAACGGTGCTGTAGAATTTGAGGAAAGCAGAACAATGCGGGTAAACGCAAATGCTCTTGTTCCTCTTGAACTTGATAAACAAGTTCAGCTAAATCAATAGACGTGTCTGGGTTATCAGGATTAGGGCAAACACAGACATTTCCGCGCTCATTCACCTGATAGTAACCACCGCCCCAATACGCGATGTTGTACGTCTGGCGCATTTTGCGAGCGATATTATCATTCATAACAAACTCCTTTATGGAGGGGTGAGTGACGCTTTCTCCGGCCAGAAAGTCGCCCGTCATTAGACGTGGCACTGCTGGGCAGTTATGTCGGGGAAACAGCTATTACTCGGATTAATTAAAGTGCTTAGAACATCTAAACGGTGACAAATACGACCATTTGGCAGACAGTTACCGACTGGTAGCCAAAGGTGTACTAAGAAGATGATGGTAACTTCGAGAAGAAGTAAACAAAGGCAGGAAAGTAAACGCCAAAGACACGCGGCGATCCGCGTTCAGCTGTTGATTACTGTTATTCAGTAGATTATGGATCATTACCCATTAACCCCCAATATAACTGTTTAATCTTTATCAATAACGAAAAAGATAAACACTCCTGATCGATAGCAGGCACATTGTCTGCCTACTGGTGTATAACGGAAAATTTTTAACTAACCGTCACGGTCGCTGTTTATACATTGATTAGGCAGAAATTGCAAAACGTTATTGCCCTAATAGAAATAAAATTTGTCAGTAACGTCTTTTCACTCACTGTTTTTCTATCAAGAACAAAAACAGGTGGCACTTTTTTTGTTAAAATATTAAAATAGACGTCTAGATGTTAAAACATCCAATTACAATCAGCGAATTCTAAGGTATTAATCTCATGGCTACACATCTCTTTACTTCTGAATCTGTATCGGAAGGGCATCCTGATAAAATTGCCGATCAAATCTCTGATGCGGTTCTTGATGCGATTCTTGAGCAAGATCCAAAAGCTCGCGTTGCTTGCGAGACCTACGTCAAGACAGGTATGGTGATGGTTGGGGGAGAAATCACCACCAGCGCTTGGGTTGATATTGAAGAGATCACACGTAAAACCGTTCGCGAAATTGGTTATACCAGCTCAGACATGGGTTTTGATGCGAACTCGTGTGCGGTTTTAAGTGCGATTGGTAAACAATCACCAGATATCAACCAAGGTGTTGACCGTGCAGACCCATTAGAACAAGGTGCTGGTGACCAAGGTATTATGTTTGGTTATGCAACAAATGAAACTGACGTTCTTATGCCTGCACCAGTGACTTATGCTCACCGTTTGGTACAGCGCCAAGCTGAAGTCCGCAAAAATGGCACATTACCATGGTTGCGCCCAGATGCGAAAAGCCAAGTAACATTCCAATATGACGACAACAAAATTGTTGGTATTGATGCTGTTGTATTATCAACTCAGCACTCTGAAGACATCAAACAGCAAGATTTACATGAAGCGGTGATGGAAGAAATTATCAAACCCGTTCTTCCAACTGAATGGTTAGCTCCAACAACAAAATACTTTATCAACCCAACAGGTCGTTTTGTTATTGGTGGACCAATGGGTGACTGCGGTTTAACTGGCCGAAAAATTATCGTTGATACATACGGCGGTATGGCTCGTCATGGTGGTGGAGCATTCTCAGGTAAAGATCCCTCTAAAGTCGACCGTTCTGCTGCTTATGCGGCCCGCTATGTTGCAAAAAACATTGTTGCAGCTGGTTTAGCGGATCGTTGTGAAATCCAAGTATCCTATGCAATTGGTGTGGCTGAGCCAACCTCTATCATGGTTGAAACATTTGGCACAGGTAAAGTTCCAGAGGCACAACTGGTTCTGTTAGTACGTGAATTTTTCGATTTACGCCCATACGGACTCATTCAAATGCTGGACTTGCTACACCCTATTTATCAGCAAACTGCATCATATGGTCACTTTGGTCGTTCTCAATTCCCTTGGGAAAAAACTGACAAAGCGGCTATTTTACGTGAAGCTGCCGGTTTGAAATAAAACAAAAGGCTCTGATAATAAAAATAGGCCCCACAATGCTGGGGTTTATTTTTTAACGCCAATATGTTCGATTATTTTGCTACTCATTGAAATGTAGATTTAATATTTACACACGCTGAATAACCCTAAAATATCCGCTCTCCTTCAATCTAGTCACTGTCACTCCCTATTAATCATAGAATACCAGCTCAATTCAATAAATGAATTGAACTAATTTAGTAGAAAACTCAATAGTTCAATATCTAAATAATAAAATAAGCCAACCCTAGAGATAGGTTGTATCATAATAACTAGGGTAGCTCAGCATAACTCAGCCTCACAAACCGAAAAATATTTAATATATCTTCTATTATGATTTAGACAAATTTTCGACAAAACTTGATGTATCTATTTTTTTGATTAATCGCTCTTTCCACCAAGAGAAATTGCCCCCCTTACTTGAGGGATGCCAAGCTAACCAAATAAATTGATCATCTTTAGGTATTTCTACAGGCACAATAACGAGTTCTTGATTTTTTAACTCGTTCTTTATATGTAAGGGACAAATGAAACCATAACCAATCCCGCGTTTCAGTAATATTAATTTACTTTCTAAATCACAAACCAGTATTTGTCGCTCCAATGTCATTTCTTTTTCTTTATTAATTGATAACTCATGGCTACTATCCGCAATTTCCACATAAATATCATTGAGTAATTGTTTTCTAGTAATTATTTTCCTTTGTGATGCGAAAGGATGTGAAGGAGAGACACAAAGTGAAAAACTAATTTTGCCAAGGAGTTGAGTACTGGCTTTTATATTTTCAGGGATATAGCCTAGAGCAATGATAAAATCGGCTCTATTCTCTTTTAATGCATCCCATGCCCCCGTCATTGCCTCCCTTTGAATAGAAATATGAACATCTCCGTTCGTATTAATATAATCTCGAATATCTTGCACAAAGATATCGAGTGGTAAAAATTTTTCCACCACAATACGGATTTGATTATCAAGCGTGGGGATGTTCCTTACTCTATTTTCAAGATCTTGCATTGCATTTAAGATCCATGCGCCTTCTTGCAATAAAAACTCCCCTTCTTTAGTCAAACGCACTATAGGCCCATTACGGTGAAAAAGCTTCACATTCAAACGGCTTTCTATATTCAATACTTGATATGAAATTGCTGAAGGTGTTTTATGTAATACATCTGCGGCCGTTGAAAAGGATCCTGTTTTTTTGATAGTACTTATTATATTAATTGCATCCACGGATAATCTACTCATATAAGCTCCTATTAATTTAAAATAGCTAATACAATGATTTCAGCGCATGAATATTAAATTAATTCAGATATAGAACTATCATAATGTCGATAATAAACAATCAAGAAATATCCTAATCTATTTATTTAATAACAACCAACCTTTTTACTTGATATATAATTAATAAATAAAAACACAACAAAAAATATTGATTAGATAAAACAATTAAAAAATCCCAAAATATATATTTATTATCAATGAAAAAACTAACATTCAAACAATCACCAATATAGAGGGAAATATTCTCCCTCTATATTAAATCATACAATCACTTATTTAGAGAGACTATTACCTAAGCTAGAATTCATATTATTCAAAATATCACCATTATCTGCATCAATTTCCCATGCAAATAATCCGCCGAGTTTTTTATCTAAAACATATTTTCCTTTCGCTTGTACTGAGCGTTCATCATCAAACGTAATTAAATCGCCTGTTGATGCTTTAAATACATATGGAGCCTCCGCTACAGCATCATAGCTATATACCCATTCTCCACTCATATACTGATTTTTTATTTGGCGATAATCAACAACCCCATTTTCCCACGTTCCCGCTATTGGGCCTGTCGCTTTGCCCGTGAAAGGGTTACCCGCAGTATAGCCATTTACGCCAGTCCAACCTCGGCCATACATCGCTGCACCTACCACAATTTTCCCTGGATCAACACCTTGTGCTAATAATGCATTCACACCATTGACTGTTGTATATTCAGTATCAGGCCGCCAGCTTGATGCATTAAGAGCGGTTTGATAACCCAGTGTATTTAAATCAAAAGCACCGTAAAAGTCATAGCTCATCATAAAGAAATGAACGACTGATTTTTGTACCAACCCAAAATTAACTTTATCAATCTTCACTTTGGCCGCACTGATTGCGGAAGTTAATTGATATTGGCGTCCGGTTTCTTTTTCTAATTCATCCAACATAGCACGGAGTTCTTGCATCAGTAATAAATAGGTTTCACCATCCTTATCTGACGCTAATGTCACACTGGCTCCATTTGCACCGGGATATTCCCAGTCAATATCAACGCCATCAAAAAACTTCCATGTTTGTAGAAACTCTTTTACTGAACTGACAAAAGTATCCCGTTTCGTTTTATCTTTTAACGCATAAAATGGATCTGACAATGTCCATCCACCCACCGAAGGTAATATTTTTAAATCTGGATAAGCACGTTTGATTGCCATGAGTTGACCAAAATTCCCTTTATATGGATCAACAGTACCAGTTTGCCCTAATTGAAGGGCTGCCCATGGGTCATGAATACTAACCTTGTAATCCTCTCGACCAGAACATGATCTTTGTAACGACTCAAAGCTACCTTCAATTTCTTTTAAGCTATCATTAATCCCATTACCACCACACATAGGAATAAAAGCATATAAAATATGGGTTAGATTTTGTACGGGTATCTTATCAACTGGAAATTTCCGCCCGTAAACGCCCCACTCAACAAAATAGGCGGCAATAACTTTGCCTGAATTTTGTGTATAAGCTTTATTATTTTCTAATAACTGCGGCTTAAGCGGATCAAGATGGCTTCCATCGGTGTCTTTAACGATAATTTCTTTTGCATCACTTAGATTGCATTCATCTCCATTACATAACGCAACTTGTAATTGATATTTACCCCCCTTAGAAATTGAGATCGTAGCTTTACCTGATGCACCTGTGGATGCACCACTCCATACTTCTTTACTATCTAAATAAACCTTAGCTGTCGTTCCATAATCACCATTCCATAGAGCCCAGCTCACTTCAACATCAACGGCAGTTTTTCTTGTCACCAACTTTTCATAAGCGGTCGCATCACTAGAAACAGTGACTAGACTGTAAACGCTCTCTCCCCACTGAATAGAGGGTTTACCCGGAAGAGCAGCATACGAAAATTGGCTAGCAAAATGACTTACAAGCATGGTAAGAAGTACTTTATATAGTTTAAGCATATCTAACTCCTCAATTTAGCCGGAAATACCAACTATTAATGCCTGTTGGTATCGCGTTTATTCCTACATTAATGGCAGATATGACATCACTGACTGATTCACAAAAAGCATTTGCAGAATCATAAACATTCCATACGGCAAGAATGACGCAATACTCAGTGCAGTCATCGGATACTTACGCGCCACAATTTGTACTTTTTAGCTCCGTTGTGTGATGAGCTGAAGTCAATAGACTCGGCATGGTAAAACAGTGGGATAACCATGAGCGAAAACAGATTGAGAAGCTATCAGTAATAATGAACATAAACAGTTTAAGGAAAGGACTTGCTGAAATTGCTTTTTCATAACCCACCTCTGATATTCACTTAAATAGATTTTTTTGAACAGTTCATTCATTTATGAAAGCGCTGTTCATTTATATTATTGTGTGTTTAACAAGGGTGTTTTATGAAAAGTTCAATAGGAAAAGTGAAATATTTATCATGATAAGTATATTTTTAAATAAGCTTATATTTATTTTCATATGATAAAAAAGAAGGGGATCAAAAGTTAATAGATATTTTTAATTTACGAATAAAGGCATAAGCCCCGCTTGTCATGGGGCTTATATTTATTTTTTGGTTATTTGAAAAATAGACATTCCCGCTATCATTGCTAACGTGAAAACGATGCCTTGAGTTATCCCCATTCCCGTTAATAATAGTGCTGGTCCAGGACAAATACCCGCTAGCCCCCACCCCAATCCAAATAACACACTACCTATAATGAGTGGCTTATCAATTTTTTGATTTGTTGGGATCTGCATTGGGCACGCTAATAAACTGACTTGGCGTTTTTTCGCGACAGCGAAGGCAATCGCACTCATTCCCATTGCAACAGCCATTGTCACTAACAACGATGGATCCCAATTTCCTGTAATATCTAAAAATCCCAGAATTTTTGCTGGATTTCCCATACCCGCTAATAATAATCCCAAGCCAAATAATAAACCTGAGATTAAGGCGATAACGATAGGCATACCTTTATCCTCTTAAATCAAAGAAATTTATCAGTGCCACTGTCGCAAATGCCACCACCATAAAAGTCACCACCGCAACAATAGAGCGACGAGAAAACCTTGCCATGCCACAAATACCATGGCCACTTGTACATCCACTGCCCATTCTTGTACCAAACCCAACCAGTAATCCTGCAAGAATAATAATGGGTGTGCTTGTGGTAATAGTGACTTCAGGTGAAAAAAAGAAGAGAATAAATAAAGATGGAGCAATCATAATGCCTAATATAAATGCAACTTTCCAAGCCGTATCACCGGCGATAGGTTTCAATACTCCACTTAAAATGCCACTGATACCGGCAATCCTGCCATTTAAAAGAAGTAATAGTGAGACCGCGGCGCCGATCAATACTCCTCCTGCGGCGGCTGACCACGGAGTGAAATTAGCCCAATCAATAGACATTGTTATTTCTCCTGTACAGGACAATAAAGTTGATAGAGTGTATTTAGCAGTGTAAAAAGCTTTTCATCCGCAATAGCGTAATAAATACGTTTCCCCTCACGGCGTGTTACCACAAGGCCTTCATGACGTAACACCGTTAATTGTTGAGAAAGCGTGGGTTGTTGTATACCTAATGAGGCTTCTAACTCGCTCACACAGGCCTCTCCCTGCGTTAACTGACACAGCAGCAACAGCCGATCAGGGTTACCTAATGTTTTCAACAACGACGATGTTTGCATTGCGGCCTGCTTCATTGCAGAGAGCACGAGTTCTGAAGAATTATCGCTCATGATATACCTCTATATATTATATAATTAAACAATATATTATTTAATATAATGACAGTCAATAAGACTTGTTTCTCTAGGTCGGGTTATATTATTCTTGCCATCATGAAAACAGTACGCGTCCCTATCTATCTTCAACAGAAAGTCATGCATACACTGCGTGAAAAGCTTCACTTAGCACAACAAAAACTGGAAAAAACATTTCCAGAACCAACAGTTAACTATAAACAACGAGGCACAACGGCTGGCAGCGCATACTTAAAAGAATGGGAAATCCGCTTAAACTCAATCCTACTGATTGAAAATGGTGATCTCTTTATTGAGCAAGTTATTCCCCATGAATTAGCGCACTTATTAGTCTATCGTATGTTTGGCCGACAAGGTATTGCACTCCATGGCCATGAATGGAAATGGATGATGGAACAGATTTTGGAAGTTCCAGCGAATCGAACTCATCATTTTGCAGTTTCTTCAGTGAAAAGCCGAACTTTTACTTATTATTGTGCTTGTACGACATCACATGAATTAACGATCAGAAGGCATAATAAAGTTGTTAGAGGGGAGAATCAGTATTTGTGTCGAAAATGCGGTGAAGTCCTAAAACAGACTATTTCGTTGGTTGCGGCAGATGTTAAATAACACTGCCGCATCATATCGATGGTGTGTCTTTAGGCGAACTCCGTCATCACCAATTTGGCAATTTCAAAGTAAATAATTAAACCTGTTCCATCAATAAAAGTCGCAATAAATGGCGCTGATACAACAGCCGGATCCACTTTTAATTTCTTCAATACCATTGGGATAATAGAAGAAACAATCGCACTCCACATAGTAATTGCAACAATCGTTAAACTCACAACAATAGTGACTTCAGCCCCAACGCCTAAAATCCAGGCCCTAATTAAAGCAGCGGCACCGATAGTTATTGCCACTAAAAACGATGTTGATACTTCTTTTTTCAGGACTGCACCTAGATTACGTAAGCTAACCTCACCTAATGCCATCGCTCTGACAAGCGTAGAAGTGATTTGTGTTCCGCTATTTCCCCCTGTTCCAATCAGTAATGGAATAAAGAAAGCAAGAGAGATTGCGGCTTCTAATTGCTCTTCAAAAGCTTTTAACACTGTGCCTGTATAAGCCTCTGCAACAAATAGCATCAATAGCCATACAACACGTTTACGCCATAATGTCACTGGGCTTGTTGCTAAATAAGGCTCTTCAAGTGGTGTTGTCGCACCTTGAAGTTGTGCATCTAACGTATTCTCATCTTCTATCAATTCAGCGATATCTTGAGGTCTTAAAACCCCCATCAATTTGCCAAATTGTACAACCGGTATCATGTCTAAACCACTATGATTAATCAGATCATAAACATCATGACGTGATTGCTCAGGAGAAACTGAAAAGTAGTTGTGACGCATAATATCAGACACAAGCAAATTTTCTTCAGCTGCTAATAATGATTTAACGGAAAGGATACCATTTAAATAATTTTCCTGATCCACAACGAACAAATACGTAGGAATTTGCTCACCCTCTAAATGTTCGATCAGATTTTTTTTCACGCAATCAACTGAATCTGCAATAGAAACAGGCAAATAAGATTGGCTCATATATGCACTGACAGTTGCGTCGTCAATTTTTGGTTGCTGAGTGTTGTCGGTATTCAGGCGTGCGCCTTTCATTGCGGACTGAGCGATTGCTACAGATCCCGCTTTGTTCTGGGTAGTGAATGTCATTTTATTAGTCCCTAGTTACTGTTGTTTACTCAAACAGTACTCACATAGGGGCGAAACCAGATGAGAGAATGCGATGGCTATCTCTACGTCTCGGTTTTAGCACTATACAACGTATCCAACACATATATTGGAAGTTACATGGGGATATACCTTCGGTCGATATATCCTGTCCTGATCTTGGGCGTCTCTCGACGTCGTCAGATCAGTAACCTGTGTTTGTATAGGAGCCTCGCCTAACGAGATACTGCACTTTTGATGCGACGCGAATTATAACCATAAGATGATTAATTACCACCCCGAAAATACGGTTAATTTCCGATGACCATAGCCTTGTTTAAGTTTTGTTTAGGTTTATGTATAACAACAATTCTTGGTGTTACAAAGTGTAACCATTGATGTTTTTTTATTTTTTCTCCCAGTAAATAATACGCTATTTACTGCTATTGTTCATAATAACCAATAGAAATAGCACTTGAATAGTTATCTTCATAACCCCATAAGAATAAAGGCAAAAAAAAATTTCTTCGCTGTTTTATATTATTATGAGATGTTCACTAAACGAATAAAACTGAACATATTAATTTAGCTCATTAGAATTTATTGAACGAAAATAAATAACAATAAAATCCATAATACAGGTAAATTTATTCAACGATAAATTTACTTACTTTAATTAACTAACTCAATCAAAGAAAATAAAAAAATAAGAGAATGCACTTAATGCATTATTTAACTCGAAAAAAAGTCTCATTTTTGATGTTTTCAAAATAAAAACATTAAATAAACGATCAATTTGGAAGTTAATATATATAATTTTAATTTAAAATATCTTCAAGTTAATTAAAGAGTGAAGTTTTAATTATGGACAGAACTATTGTCGGTATGCTGACGAATCTAACATTTCGCGTTAATGATGAGATCAAAATCGCTGCAATAGCAGCTTTGGGAGATTATAAAGCAACGATTGAATACCAAGAAGCGATTGTTCGTATTATCAATCTTTGCCAAGACCCAAATAAAGAGATAGCCGTCTCAGCTATAAATGCATTAAGTAAATTATCGGTTTATTTTATGCCTGAAGGACCCGTTTTAAAGTAAACAAATTTAACGCTAATAAAAATTACATAGTGATTTTTATATAATAACTTATAACTACGATGTATAGTTATTTAATAACTTGTCTATAAGTCACTGTCTCATTATTAGTGGGATATATAATGAGACAGTTCATTTAATTGTTTTATTTACGCAATCTCTGTATCGCCTTGTAATTGACAACTACAAGCCAAAACATACCCTGCGGCAATCTCTTCCTCTGTTAATGTCATCGTACTGGTCGTTGTATAATTTCCTGATAATACTTTTGTTTTACAACTCCCACAAACACCAGCGCGACAAGCAGCAATCACTGGTTGTTTATTTTGTTCTAAAGCCGATAACAAAGACGTTCCCACCGGAACCTTAAAATCAACCAAACGTTGACGAATTTTTAAGGTAATGGTCTCTTCACTGGCAATCGGTTCCGGTTCTAGCGAAAAGCGTTCCATGAAGAAGTGTTCAGGTGGCACACCTAACGTTTTTGCAAATTGCTGGGCATTTTTCATATAAGGTGTGGGCCCACACGTCATGACGATGCGAGAACAAATATCTGGCACTAATGCAGATAATTTTTCAAGGGTTAAACGCCCTTCCGCAACCCCTCCATGATCAGGAGATTCCGGCATAATACATAACTGTAATCGTGATGGATATTGTGCAATTAATTGTTGCCACTCATCCGCAAAAATAATTTGCTGCTCATCTCGCACATTAAATAAAACTTTTACGTTAGCTTGAGAGCGGTATGCCATTAACCAACGTACCATCGACATAATTGGCGTTACACCACAGCCAGCAGCTAACATCAAATATTGATCACTATTTAATTCAGCACAAGTAAACTCACCCTGCGCATCTGAAAGCCATAGATAATCACCTGGCTTCACCGAGCTCGTTAACCAACATGACCCCGTTCCTTGCTCTAATCGTCTGACCGTAATAGTAATAAAACGACTTTGTCCAGGGGTCGATGAAATCGTATAAGCGCGCATGATTTCATCGCTATTTTTAATACTAACAAGAGCGTATTGTCCCGGAGAATAGGTATAAAAGTCGTGATTAATTAAATTAATCGTCCATACATCGGAAGTTTCTTGATGGATAGAATGTATCTGCATTCTATTTGGACATAAACTACTCGGCATTGTCATGGTATCACTCCAATTAGGGGAAATAAATTTCCCCTATCACACTTAATATTATGCAGGCAGAATTTCAGCTAGATCTTGTTCAACAGTCGTAATACTACGCATTCCAAATTTTTCATTCAGTATGTTTAATAGGTTTTCAGTTAAGAATCCTGGTGCTGTTGGGCCGGTATAGATATTTTTAACACCGAGCGATAATAGCGTTAATAAAATAACAATCGCTTTTTGCTCAAACCAAGATAGGATTAAACTCAACGGTAAGTCATTAACGCCACAACCTAATTTTTCTGCTAAGTTTACAGCAAGCATGATTGCGGAATATGCATCATTACATTGTCCAACATCTAATAAACGAGGTAAGCCTTCTAAAGTACCAAAATCTAATTTATTAAAACGATATTTACCGCACGCCAATGTGAGAATTAAGCAGTCTTCAGGTACACTACGCGCAAAATCAGTGTAGTAGCTACGCTCACCACGGCTACCATCACATCCCCCAACCAAAAATACGTGACGTAGTTTTTTCTGAGAAACAAGATCAATCACTGTATCAGCTGCACTCAATAATGTTTGGCGCCCAAATCCAACCGTAATTTTGTGCTCAATTTCTGTGTATGGAAAACCATTCATGGCTAAAGCTTGGTTGATCATTTCAGAGAAATCATCACCGGTTAAATGTTTGGCTCCAGGCCAACCCACAATACTACGAGTCCAAATACGGTCTTTATATTGCCCAACATCTGGGTCAATAATGCAGTTTGAGGTCATCAGAACAGGACCTGGAAATTTAGCAAACTCGGTTTGCTGATTTTGCCAGCCACTACCATAATTACCGACAAGGTGTGAATATTTCTTCAGTTCCGGATAGCCATGTGCAGGTAACATTTCACCATGGGTATAGATATTAATACCTGTACCTTCGGTTTGCTCTAATAGCATTTTCAAATCTTTTAGATCATGCCCTGAAATAAGAATACATTTCCCCGCAACTGGGCGAACATTCACTTCTGTTGGCACTGGATGACCAAATTCTCCAGTTTCTCCAGCATCGAGAATTTCCATTACCTTAAAATTCATCATGCCAATAGCCATCGCATTATCAAGCAACTCATTCATATTTGCGGGTAACGTACCTAACCACGCCATAATTTCATGATATTGGCGATAGATATCATTATCATATTGGCCTAATACATGCGCATGCTCCATATAAGCCGCTGCACCTTTTAAACCATATAAACAAAGCATGCGTAAACCATGAATATCATCACCAACTTGTGCTTTATCAATATCAAGTGCAAAATCTTCAGCCTGTTTTTGCAATGCAATAATATCATTACCTTTAAGCTGAATATTAATTAAAGGATGGTTAAATACAATAGCACTATTTTTTGCTTGGCATTGCTTGATTAATTTATCTCTTAAATAAATAGCTTCTCGAGCATAACCAATAATACGTTCTGAATCGAAATTAACATTTGTCAATGTTGAGAAAAACGCTCTAGGCGCGAAACTATCTACGTCGTGATCAATAATACCTAATTCACGTGCTGTTACAGCGCTAGCAGAGAGACTTTGTAACACCGCAACTAATAAGTCTTGTAGATCTGACGTTTCTGCTGTTTTACCGCACATACCCTGTGCGTATGCACAGCCATTTCCAGCTGGAGTTCTAATTGTTTGTTCACATTGCACACAGTACATGTTCATTGCCTCATAAGTTGCATTTTATATACAACATTAAGATTAAACCTTTTTCGATAATAAGGAAGAGGGATTTGAAGCTTATCTGAAGGTTTATTGATCTATATTAATGTTTTCATTGAATGAGAACTATTTACATCTATCTACCTAATAAAATAGGGAAAATTAGCCTTATTGCAGTGTACTCAATGTATATAGTGTCATTTTTAGTCTAATTAGTGCTTGCAAGATTTGATTTATTCACTTGATAATACCCTCGCTTAACTTGTTAGATAGGCAAAATTTCACTTATATAGTTATTGGGTTAAAGGATTAGTCATGAAAAAAAATAATATTATTACGATAGCGATCCCAGCGTTATTCGCTGCTGGTGTTGCTAATGCCGCTGAAGTCTATAATAAAGATGGCAATAAGCTTGATGTGTATGGTCAAATTGACGTTCGACACTATTTTTCAGATGCTAAAAGTGGTGAAGATGGGGATGATTCACGCGTTCGTTTAGGCTTTAAAGGTGATACTCAAATTACTGACCAACTCATTGGTTTTGGCCGTTTCGAATGGGAAACAACAACTCATAAAGCGGAATCGGATAACGAAAACCAGAATCGATTGGCCTATGCAGGATTGAAATTTGCCGACTTTGGTTCTGTGGACTATGGCCGCAATTATGGTGTGATCTATGATACGAATGCTTGGACCGATGTATTACCTCTGTGGGGAGCAGATACTATGGACCAAGAAGACACATATATGATGAGTCGTAACCGTAATTTATTAACTTATCGCAATAATAATGCATTTGGTTATATTGATGGTCTGAGTTTTGCTCTGCAATATCAAGGTAAAAATGGTGACCAAAATAAATCAACTGGCGACAGCTCATTAGATAATAATGGTGATGGTTACGGTTTTTCTACAGCCTATGAACTAGGTTGGGGTATATCTATCGGTGGGGGTTATTCGAACTCATCACGTACGCCAAGTCAAAAAAATGGTTCTGTCGGGGCAACGGGTAAACGTGCTGAAGCATGGAATATTGGTAGTAAATTAGAGCTTGATGAACTCTATTTAGCTGCAATGTATGGTCAAACCCTAAATACAACTCGCTTTGGTGGTGATGATTCTGAATCTATCGCAAATAAAACAGAGAACTTAGAAGTTGTTGCATTGTATTCATTCGATTTCGGTTTAACCCCTTCTCTTGGTTACAACCAATCTAAAGGTAAAAATCTCGGCACCTACGGTAGTCAAGATTTGGTGAAATATATTGCAGTTGGTGCTGCTTATGATTTCAACAAAAATATGACCGCTGTTATTGATTACAAAATCAATTTATTAAAAGATAAAGAATTTACTCGTGATTATGAGATCAATACTGATAATGTACTTGGCTTAGGTCTCATCTACCAGTTTTAAATTAAATAATTCACCCCCATTTTGATAATCATTATGGGGTGAATTCACAAGACTTCGGATTTTTATTAACGACAATCTATTGTTAATGGTGTATCCAAAATAATTTTTTGGTCCTGAGATAATGGAATTAACCAAGCTAAATTAGCAATTTTGTTTTTTGGTAATGACGCTGTGTGATGAACACTGACTTCTTCCTTCTCAACTGTCTTAACCTGAGTAAATTGTTCACTATAAGTAGAAAACATATATATACGATATTTATCAGGATTTGTAAGAATTAAAAAACATCGCCAATCGGATACGGCTGTTATTACCCCTGTTTCTTCCAAAAATTCGCGCCTCATAGCCTCCTCTGGGGTTTCTCCTTGATGTATTTTTCCGCCTACACCATTAAACTTCCCTTTTTGCCATTCTGGTTGACGTTTTTTTATCAACACAACCTGAGTTGCATCTGGTGAATACATAAAACCAGTTACATAATTTATCATAATTTTCTTCTTAACTTAATGACAAATAATTGTTTTATCTCTATCGGCCCCATACGAAATGTAACGAATTTTTTTATTTGTATGCTCTTCAATAAATGATAAAAATAAACGTAATTCTACAGGCAATTCTAATCGGCTATGATAGTTCCCCTTTAATTGAGGCCAACCACGAAATGTATAATATATTGGTGTCACCTCTGATAAATTTAATAAAGCCGCTTCACAAGTAATAGGCTTATCTTTTTTCATATAATTTATAGCAATTTTAATTTCATCTACATTTGCTAATACATCCACATTTGTTATCGCTAATTCTGTTACACCATTAAGCTCAATAGCCTGTTTGATTAAATTCAGATCTAACCATCCGCAACGCCTTGGCCTCCCTGAAACAGTACCATACTCATTTCCACGTTCACGAATATTAATTGCTGCATCATCATGTAATTCGGTTGGGAATGGGCCATTACCAACTCTGATCATATAAGCTTTCATTACTCCTAAAACATGAATCGGTGAAGCAGGTATACCGATAATAGAAAAGCAACTTTGCACCAATGTTTGATAAGCAACGGTATAAGGATAGGAACCAAATGCATTATCCAAAAAGGTCGCTTGAGATGTTTCAAGCAAAACATCCTTATTATCTCCAAGCAATTGACGTATTTTTTTATCCGTAAAAGCAAGGTAAGGTTTAATATACTGACATTGTTCATATAAGCGTTCTACAACATCTTCAAACTCTAGCGTTAATGTGTCATTAAATACATATGTGATCTGTTTTTCCCTTAAATCCCACAGGAAAGCTAATTTTTCACGAAGTTTTATTTTATCAAGCGCATCATAGAGACGAATGCCATGCCGATTGGCTTTATCTTCAAAGCATGCACCGATCCCAAGCCCCACAGAACCAATCTTGCGACTTCCTTTGAATTTTTCGGATGCTTGATTCAATGAAGCATGAATCGGTAATACAATATGACATCGATAATCAATATAAATGGAGATATCTTGTCTAATTTGCTTAAGACGCTCTATTTCGCTAATTAAAATTTCAAGACTGATTAATGCCCCTTGGCAAATATACATATTTCCTTGATATAAGGTAGCGGGTAGCTGTGAAAATGACTGTCGTTGATTTTTTACTTGTACACAATGACCAGCATTGGCGCCGCCATTAAACCTTGCGATATGTTTTATTTTTCCCGCAAGATAATCAACAAACTTGCCTTTGCCTTCATCCCCAAACTGTAACCCAACCACTGAATACAACATTTATCCTCCTATCTATTTAAACAATATCTTCTGCTAACATTGCAGCTCCTAAAAGCGAATCAACAAGATAGGCTCCTGTCTTAGCTAAATTCTCAGCGCAATGAGTCCCACCAGTATAAAGAATCGCTTTAGCTCCTACTTCAAAAGCAGATAATGCATCATCTGCGGCATCACCAACCACAACACACCGTGATGGTAAAATATTTAATTTTTTTATATGCAATGAAAGTTGTTCGGATTTTCCCTTTTTTAATAAAGGTAATGTCCGCCCTTCCACTAAATTAAAATATGAAGATACCTGTGTATCAAAAATACTTTGGTTAAGTTCGTCTTGTTCCATTAAAGAACAAACTGATTGAGTGGACTTGTTTTTATTTCTATATTGTAATGCTTCAATAGCCCCTCTAGACAAATAGGCCGTTCTAACATTGGGTTTATAATATTGGTTAAATACATCACCTATTGTTTGCCATTCCGATTTAGTCGGCTCTCTCCCCATCACATTATGATAAAAAATGTTCACCGGAACAGAGTAGTTCTCTCGATATTCATGCAAGCTTAACTCTTTAAAGCCTAACTGATTAAATACTTTATTTGCTGCAAGAAGAGAGATATGAACATCGTCTAAAAGCGTACCATTCCAATCCCATATTACATGTGACTTCCCCATAATTGTCCTTTATTGGTTATTGTTCATGAAAAGTTCAAACTTGCTTTTCAGGTTTAATAAATACTTTTCTTCTGGAAGTATTTTTTCTAATAGCGAAATAATCGTCAGCGAATAATCTATCCAGTCGGCTGTTGTGATACGTGCCGTTTCCGTATGATATTTTTCTTTTTTCCTTAACAAATTTATTAATTCAAAATGTCGAAAACACCAAGGCGAAAGCTCAGTTAGCGTTTTAGGATTAAAGATATTCTCTGGATGCTGATAGACTTTTTTTCTAAAAAATTTTTCCCAATGTAACTCTGTTGCGAAAGTTGAAATATCATTCATCGTGACTTGTTTGAGATATTTTTTAGCATGACTCAGGGTTCGCCCACTTCCACAATTATCATCCACTAAGAGTATCTTACCTGCCCCTTCCCAACTACGATAAAAGGGTATTTTCTTGTTTATATTAACCTCATCATAATGAGATAGCTTAATTATTCCTAAAGGCTTTTTTAAATAGCAAGATATGAGCGCAGAGCACCCTACTCCCCCTAATGCAATACCAACGATATAATCATATTGTTCAGTTAACCATAATGCAGATGTTAATGAAATAAAATGATTATCTCCCTCTATTTGTTCTCTTGGATACTTTAACCCTAAATTTGAATTTATACTGAGACTCTCCATTTCACCTAGATATTTAGGTAAATCAGTTCCCATGATGAAATTTATAATCACTGTCGCACACCAATCAATTGCTTTTATATATCCGTTAATAACATCCCTATCCTCATCATTATTACCAATAATAAAGTCTAACATTCTTAGCAATTTAGAAAACATATGGTCAGCAATGACATACTTTATGACCTTCTCAGATTCAATATCTGGGACCATTAAATATTGATTTTTCAATTCCATTAATTGATAAATAATTTGATTACAATTCAATTTTTGATAATAAACTTCTCCTCGGCTATTAATGACACCATTTTCATAATAAAATAACTTTGGTAAATATCGATATGCTTTATAAAAGCGAGCATTAGTTACAGGAGAAATCAAACTGCCTAATAAGCTAATATTTTCCGCACTAACAGAAAATAACTGACTCATAAATAAGCTCTCTATTCAATATCGTGACTCTTGGTAGCCAATAATGCATTAGGTAAATCTATTAAGCCTATATGAAGCGCTTGACCAAGGATGACTCCTTCAATACCTTGCCTACGCATAGTCGATAATTTTTTAATATCATCAAGTGAAGCCACACCACCACCAGCGATAATCGGAGAAGCCGTTTTATTACAAACTTGCTGTAATAAATCAAAATTAGGAGAGGAAAGCATCCCACCTCTGTCAACGTCGGTTACAACATAACGTTGACAGCCTATTTTGTTCAGCCTTTCTAAAACGGGCCATAGCATTTTATTGATGATATTCCACCCTCGGCTTGTAAGATAATATTGTCCTTCTATTTGTTTAACATCCAATGCTATTGCGATCTTGTCGCCATATTCCATAAGCACCTTTTCGCACCAAGCTACATTTTCCAGCGCTGCCGTACCGATATTCACTCTTTGGCAACCTAAATTAAGTGCTCGAGATAATGTTTCATCGTCACGTATCCCCCCACAAATTTGCACTTGCGCATTCGCTTTAACAACGGCTTCCTTAATGGATTGATAATTGTCACCTTTACCAGCAGCCGCATCCAAATCAACCATATGAACGTATTTGGCGCCAGCATTTTGCCAGCGATTAACGACTTCAACTGGGGTTCCAAGGATCTTGTTATCAACTTGTGCTTTATTATAGTGTTTACCCTGCGTTATTTTAATTGCAGTCTGAGAAACCATTGCATAGCCAAATACAATATCGATTGAAGGATAAATATCTAAAAATTTAAGCATCGTTAAACCTAATTATTCGTCACTAACGGAGCTAAATATTAGCTTACTGATTATTTAAGTCACAATCTCAATAAAAATTAGAGCATTACTTATTATTATTACGCTTAAATAGCTTAAAGCACCCTCTATAAATAATTAGCTATTAATCTTCATAATCTTTTTCTTAATCATTCATAACTCATCATTATCCAATAGTTTAAATTAGAAAAATTTCGTTTGGTTTACGTTATCTTTTAAATAAAATACCTAACAATAAATTTATGGTATGGTTTAGCGAACTTACTGTTGTGCTAAAATAATCACTATTTGTTACTCATTACCAATATAGAGAGTCATAAAAAGATGTCCGAACAAAGTCCCATTAGCCAATCTGCAATGAAATATCGTTTTGGAATACTCAGACGATTGAAAGAGTCTAATAAGACACCAGTGACGATTTTACTTTTAGCCGCAGTCATTGGCGCATTTGTGGGCCTTATTGGTTCTTTGTTTGAATTAGGGACAACTTGGGTAAGCAACTACAGAAGTAGCACTGTTGGTGAACTGGTCACTGATAAATGGCTAATAATTCCAGCCATGTTTGCTGTATCTGCCATATTAGCGATGGTGGGATACTATTTAGTGAAAAAAATATCTCCGGAGTCTGGAGGCTCGGGTATCCCAGAAATCGAAGGGGCTTTGCAAGATTTACGCCCAGTCCGTTGGTGGAGAGTGATCCCCGTTAAATTTTTTGGTGGACTAGGGGCTTTAGGTTCCGGAATGGTACTGGGCCGTGAAGGCCCTACCGTACAACTGGGGGCTAATATAAGCCAAATGTTTTATGATATTTTTCGCGTTAAAAATAATGAGTCACGTCACACCCTATTAGCCGCAGGCGCAGCAGCTGGTTTATCAACAGCCTTTAATGCACCGCTTGCTGGTATTTTATTTGTCATTGAAGAAATGCGCCCACAATTTAAATACAGCCTGATCTCCATCAAAGCTGTCTTTATTGGCTCAATCACGTCTACGATTGTCTACCAGTTAATCAGTGGCCAAGCAGCGATTCTAAACATCGGACAATTTTCATCTGCCCCGCTAAACACGCTATGGCTTTATTTAGTCTTAGGGCTGTTGTTTGGTGTCGTGGGTATTTGTTTTAATAATTTTTTACTCTACCTGCAAACTAAATTTCTCGCCTTCTATCAAAATAAAGTATCCCGCTTTGTATTAATGGGGGGGTTAATTGGTGGTAGCTGTGGTGCTATTGGCGTTTACGCGCCTGAAATTGTGGGTGGAGGCTTTTCAATGATCCATCAGATGATGGCGGGAAGCTTTACAATCTCCCTTTTAATTCTATTTTTTGCTTTACGCTTTCTAACATCAACGATCAGTTTTAGTTCTGGAGCCCCAGGAGGCATTTTTTCACCCTTACTCGCATTAGGCACACTTTTTGGTGGGATCTATGGTTACTGTGTTTTAGAAATTTTTCCTGATTATCAAATTGAAATAGGGACTTTTGCTATTGCGGGTATGGGAGCATTATTTGCAGCAACCGTTAGGGCACCATTAACAGGGCTAGTTCTTGTTCTTGAAATGACCAGTAATTATCAACTGATTTTACCGATGATTATTACTTGTTTAGGTGCAACTATGGTCGCACAACTACTCGGCGGTAGACCGCTTTATTCTGTTTTATTAGAAAGAACATTACAACGAAGTGCAGCAGAAAAATCAGAAGAGCAAACAAAAACGGTAAATCAAGCCTAACTCATTGGCGGGATGGTATACATCCCGCCATCATTAACCAATAAGCACTTATTTCTTTTTCGCGATTAAGGTAGCGAAATTGAGTTTAATACGCTGACCTTGTGCATCAGTTCTATGAAGATGACCTGGATCCTCATTATATTTTAGAATTTCCCAATCTTTATAATATCCGCTTAATTCCCCTGCTTTAAGAAAACATTTAAATGGAACTAAGTCTAAAGGTGCGTTCGGTGTTTCTACTGCACAGACAATGACATTAATACCGCCAGGTAATGTGTGAGCTTGCATATCGGCAATGATATCGGCTATGTTTTCACGCTGTAAAAACATTAAAACGACGGTTGAAACAATTAAGTCATAATCACCTTTGATTTGGTGGCTATTGATATCATAAATTGCGGTTTTAATGTTTTCTATACCCGCTTGTTTTTTCACAAAATCAATAGCTTGAATATGCTGTGGATTAATATCTACCGCAGTGACATCATAACCTTGCAGCGCAAGATAAAAACTATTACGACCTCTTCCTGAACCTAAGTCTAATGTTTTGCATGGTTGAGATAGTTTATTTTCACATAAAAATCTGACTTCAGAATGTGGGATAGTTAATCCGTGTTCTTTATAGAATTTAATGTCAGGATGGCACAAGAAAGAGAGTTGGCATTGCATATCATCACTACAGGATGAAATTCGATGCCAAACTTGTGGTTCAATTACGGGAGGTTGATTATCAACATCAAATGTGAATTTTTGCTCACTCCCATCATCAGCAAAAATAACAAAATCAAGAGAACCTTTTAGTACTTTCAGTTGCGCGTAAGTCTCTTCTTTTGTGTTGTGGCGCTCTTGGAACATGAGAGGCAGAGAAGCTTTATCCCATACCGGCATGGTTTTATAACAAACTAACTCGCTCATATCATCACCTTTAAGTTGCATATTAAATACATCTTATAATGTTATTCGATTACCTGCAAAGGTTTCATAAGGTGATAATAGATAGCTTGATCAAAATCAACCTTCAGGACTCCCAGAAGGTTGATGACGATAAATTTAATAACCGAGTTGTTTCGCTGATAACCCTAAAAATTCAAAAGGCTTGCTATCCACATATTCATTGGTCGCATCACCTGAAAAAATATTGCTCTGCTCAACGCCAAGACTTAATTTTTTCACCTTGCCTGTTTCTGCTGAGAAATCAATTTTTTTAAGGTCGGTCCAGAATATATTTGGGGTTAATGCTGACTCAAAGAAATATAATTGACGCTTATGGTCAACCAGCGTTCTCCAGCGTGTCGATGAAATTTCAGGGGAGTTTTCAGTCGTTAATCCATATGGAACTGACACATTACGGATCACCCCAAACACGCTTGCTACAGCCTTATTAGGCGTGGTTTGTTGTGGGATAGCATTCACATAAAACTGTGCGCGTGCAAACCTATCTGCTGAACGGTTTGTGCCGGGTAGCATCACCGTACCACCAATGCCCTGCCAATATTCCTGCATAGCTAACTGTTTTTCATAGGTAGGAGAGTTGGTCATAACTTGGTAATTACGGCTATGATGAATAACTTGTTTACCATCAATGTACTCAATAATCGCGCTATCACCACTTGCATCAGACAAGGATAAATGTAATGTCGCCAAGCGATCCTGCCCTGGTACATTATCTGTCATGACTAATAATGGCGTTTTTTCCAATGCAGCGACTGCTTCAGCAACCGTAGCATAGTTATCTAGCATATATTGAGCCCATAATGAGATCGATAATGCCGGTTGTTTATCATTTGCTTGCGGATATTTTGATTCAGCTAACCATAATAAGTTAGCCACTAAACCTTTTTCATTAACCCCGTCTGTCGTTGAAATATCATAACCTGACGCGATCACGCTGCCATACTTTGATTTCCATTTGAGGGAGTTAGGTCCGGCAATACCATCCCTATCCATACCTCGTGGGAGGATCCATAAATTGGTTCCAATATCATATTTCCAATCCATCGTTCTAGCGGTCATGGTCTGCTGATCCTCACCCAAATAAACCACTCGAGTACAAGCTTGAGTCACGACTGAGGGAACATAAACCGCAGCCGCAGTGAGTAAGGCGACCATGCTTTTCTTAACAAATGACATCTTTCCTCCTAGATACAAAGACTTACCGCCGATAGATTTTAAACATATCATAGCCAAAAAATTGATGGATCAAATAAATAAAATATATCAACTGAACTCAATAACAATATTCACAAACTTAATGAATATAAAATGACACTCTGACGTTAAAAGTATAGAAGAATTACCGCGTAATCACACGGTTGATTCATCATTTGAAACACACAATAACAATTACATGCTATTTAGTCGCGGAAGTTAATTATGATGAGTGAGAAATATTTTCGGATAGAAAAAAGCATGCTAGAGAAGATAAATTGGTTGAAAACGCAATATCCCATCATTTTTTCATGGGATATTGCAATCCATAATCAACTAATTAGCGGCTGAAAATAGCGCTCGTAAAAAAGCAGCTTTTTTCTGATTGTCAGGTATAGCGAGAATTTGGTCGTAAAAACTCATCGTTATACGACAAGTCACTGCTGGCTGCTGTTTCGCTTTATCTAAATTTTCAAGCAATAATGTTTGATCGCCATATTTTGCAACAAGCTTTTTCTGAATGCCGTCCAAAATTGCAGCTTGTTCTTCACGTGAGACCATTGGCTGTTTGATGCCTGATTCAGTTGAAAGTAATAAATCATTAGTTGCTTCCAACTGTTTAAACAATACCGCATGACTTTTTGCTGGGGGAATTATCGCTGCCGAATCCCGTAAATATGGAAATAGAGAGTAGAAACATGTTTTCCCTGAAGGGTCAGTTTCTAACAACACATTCAAATAATCATTTACTTTACTCGTAAAGTTGATAACTGATTTATCTGAAGCATAAGGTATACGCTCAATAACTAACTGCATGACACTGCCAACGATCTGGTCAAATATATGGCGAGTCAGTAATTCATTCGATGGCTCATAATCACGAACAATTTGTTCAAAACTTGAATACGCTTCTGGGCTTAATTTTTTAATTGTGCCAATGACAGGCATTTGTTTTTCAAGCTTAGCTAATGCCTCTACTTGAACAGCGCTTAATGGTGCCTCTAAAGAAGTTGTCTGAGCTTCAGCATCCGTTTGCGTCGATAATGTATTATTATCTTTACCTAACCAATAAAAACCGAGCGCAAATGCAATAAAAATAATAACAACAATCAATGCTGTTTTGCGTGAACTATTTGTCTTCAAGGGCCCCTACCTTTATAACAGTGCCTATAAATAAATAACCTTAATTGACTTATCTAAAATATTATTTTTTAAGTCAATTAATTATTAATACATTCTACCCCTTTATAAAGTGAATTAGCTATAGGAAAAAAGGAAATTACCTAGCTAAAAAAAAGCGCCCAGTGACAAAAGGACACTGAGCGCTTTTTAGCTGAAAAATTAATTACTTGTCTTGTACGCCCTCTACTGAAATCAGTAGTTCAGCTTCTTGGGACTTAGGTCCTAAATCAGATTTAATGTTAAAGTCTTTCAGCTTAATATTGCCTTGTGCTTCAAAACCTGCACGATATCCACCCCATGGGTCTTTACCTTCACCCATCAATTTTGCATCTAATGTAATGGGCTTCGTAACACCATTTAATGTGAAGTCGCCGGTGATCTTGTAAACATCACCTTCTTTCTTCACTTCAGTAGAAACAAATTTTGCTTCTGGGTATTTAGAGGCATTCAAGAAATCACCACTACGTAAGTGTTTATCACGTTCTGCATGGTTGGTATCGATACTGCCTGTTTTAATTGTTACTTCGACTTTATCTTTTGATGGGTCTTTCGCATCATAAGTAAAACTACCATCAAAATCCTTAAAGCTACCATATACCCAGCTATAGCCTAAATGTTGGATACGGAATTCGATAAATGCGTGCTGACCTTGCTTATCAAATTTATAGGTTTCCGCTAATGCAGAACCCGCTGTTAAAAATAATGCACCTGTTGCCAGACCAAGAACCGTTTTCTTCAACATAATTATCTCCACGTTTATTTATCGGGATTAAAACCCAACATTCTTTTTAAAGTAATATCACGGTCAAAAAAGTGATGCTTAAATGCCGCAAAAGCATGTAAAACTGATAACAAAACAACTGCCCAAGCTAAATATAGATGAATTTCACCCGCGGTATCGGCTTGCGTTGCCGCCCCAGTAAATAAAGCCGGCACATCAAACCAACCAAACACACTTATTGGTTGACCATCCGCTGTAGAAATTAAATATCCACTTATCAAAATGCTAAACAAGATGATATAAATCAAAATTTGAGCAGTTGCAGAACTTATTTTGGTTAAACGGCTATAACTCTCAAGAGGTTTAGGTGGGGGAGAAATAAAACGCCAAACCACACGAAATGCCATAACAATAAATAATAAAATACCTATACTTTTATGAATTTCAGGTGCTTGATGATACCAGCTATCATAATAACCGAGAGTCACCATCCATAAACCCAATGCAAACATTCCATATACAACAATTGCAACTAACCAATGTATGAGCAGCGATAAATGCCCATAGCGAGTGGTACTATTTTTCCATTGCATAATTAATAACCCTACAAATTAAAAGGCGATCACTTTTTAATAACCTACTGTAATCATAAGGGGATTTAAAAATTATTCCTATCCCTAACTTAAACAAATATTTTGTTGAAGATATTCAAATACTATCAACATAATCATTGTTTTCTAAAAAAACATTTTTTGTCTAGCCTAAATAATTAATGTAAATAAAATTAACTTCAGTTTATGTAAATAATAGAAACCATTTATTTAATTACTCGTATCTAAGGTGACTTTTTTATTATAATTTTAATTCATAGCATATACTTTTAATATATAAGACTACTGTATTTATCTTTCTTTAAATTTTTTAACATGCTAATTTTAGGAGCCTTCTTAATTTCTATGACTCTTCGCTGATCATCCGGTAGGTATATTATGTATAAACTTTGGATTGCTAATAAAAATTATTCTTCGTGGTCACTCCGACCCTGGGTATTACTCAAAACTTTAGGTATCCCTTTCGAAGAAAACCTTTGCTATTTTGACATTGGAAGCGGTCACAATAGCTATGACAAATTTAAAGCATTCTCTCCCTCAGGCCTTGTCCCCTGCCTTATTGATGGAAAACAAACAGTTTGGGATTCCCTAGCGATTTGCGAATATGTGTATGAAGCGTATCCACAAGTATGGCCTAAAGATAAACACGCGCGGGCATGGGCGCGCAGTGCGAGTGCGGAAATGCATTCTGGATTTACCACCCTTCGTAAAGAATGCGCAATGAATCTTTCTCATCATGCCTCATTAGAAAAAATTTCCCGAGAACTACAAACAGATCTCAAGCGTCTCCAACAATTATGGCAAGAAGGCCTCACAACCTTTGGTGGACCGTGGCTAGCCGGAGATCAATTTACTGCCGTAGATGCCTTTTATGCCCCCGTTGCGTTTAGAATTCGCAGTTATCAATTACCGATCAGCAATGCTGCTCAGCAATGGGTTGACCGTATGGTCGCATTATCGGCGATGCAAGAATGGCTTCAAGCGGGATTAGCTGAACCTTTTGTAGAACATCTATGATACGTGCATTTGGGCTGAAAACAGCCCAACTCACGACTTTCTATCGATTAGAAAAAAATCATCTGTACGAACATCAAAATTAATTTTTGCGCAACACGAACAAATAACAAGCATAATCAGTCTGTTATGTCATCAATTACAAATTTTCATCCCATGGGTCCGCCGTTATGACTGCTCCTCGCGGTGTATGGAGTGTCACCTGTTCATTTTTAAACCATTCCGCTAATGAGAAGCCACCTTTTGGCGTTTCAATATGAATATCAATCCGACATAAAGGTGTATTCGCTTTAATCGCGAACTCAGCAAAATCTTCTTTTTTATGGCGTGTAGGACAACGGATTAATACGTCAAGATCACAATCGGCAAGCATGCTTTGGATGTCAGTCACTAATGTATAAGCACAGCTTCCGGTCACAGCCCACGCCCACGGCCAATTATGCTGTGAAAGTAATAACAGTACTTGTACAGGCGGTAATGCGATAAACATAGAACGTTGCAATTCACGGGAATTCGCAACTAATGATTCTACATTCATAATGTGAGTAATAGCTGACTTATCAATTTGCGTGATAAAGCGCTGACCCGGCTTTATTCCTCGAATTCCCACTGAAAGTTTTTCTTGAGCCGTTGCCTCTCTACGCACAACCAATGGTAGTTGCTTATTCCATTGAGAAATAACCCATTCAGGCAGTGATTCCTTCGGCAAATCATCAAGGCTACTGATCCAGACAAAATCATGGGGATTCACTTGCATCACTTATTCCTTATTTTCATTATAACGACATGCTCTGCCATTATTATGCATTTTTTAGCATGCAAAAAATACCGTTAGCTTTATTTTGGCTGAAGTTTGCCTTTTGTCTGTGAATTCAAATGGATTGATTGATAGACAGCGTTTAACTAAGATCTGTGTTAGTATAAATTACCTTAATAAATAATAACTTACACTGCAAATTGTGAGCATCTTTTTATGAGAAAAATACCAGCGATTCATGACGGTCTCATGTTTAGTGGCTGTATGCTATTAAGTGCAGCAGTCGCTTTTGCTATTATGGATGTGCAAGCTTCTATGTGGGCCGCTTTCTCAACCTTATATGCATTTAACCTTTTTAATGCCGCGAAAGAGTACAAGAACTATTTCTATACCGCTTTTTGGCTTGCCATGATCATGGCTGCGATTTTTATCGGGGATACATTACGGTTAGGCACAGGTTTTTATATTTATCTCGCCATTTTTTCATTTATTTATTACCAGTTGTATGGCACGGATCCTGTGATGGATTTGACCATGAAATTTATGATTATCATGTCAACCATCGGCACTATTTTACCTGATATTTCAAAAAGCCTTGCGCTTGGTTTTTTAATCGGTAGTAGCGTCACTCTAATGACTTGTTATCTCTTAAGCCAAAAGATGCATCGTCACACTATCCTAACGGGCAGCCTTGTTGAACAAAACCTATTCACACTACGTAAGTATATCATTCCTAGATCAATGACTTACGCGATAGGTTTATTGCTTTCGTTAGCCATACCACGAATGTTAGATCTGGGCCATTTCTATTGGACGTTACTCACCTTTGTATTTGTTTTACATCCAAAATCACAAAGTATTATTCATATAACACTTCAGCGTGTAGCGGGAAGTTTACTTTCAGTTATTTTACTTTATTTTTTATTCAATACACCGCTAATGCCCTATATCGGCCTAATTTCCATCGTTGTTTTTGCATTTCTAATGCCGATGAGCTTCCATCACGGCTATACTTTTATGACTTTTATTGTAACCAGTTTAATTCTTTCGGTTCTCGAACAAGTCATCTATTGGCGGCATCCTGCATACGTGCTGCTCTTTGATAGAGTATTAGAAACTGCGCTAGGTGGTGCCATCGCCATTATCACGAGTATCGTCTTAAAACTATTTCGAGATGCCAAATAATGCGTTGCAAGGCGGTCCGATTGCAACGCAATGAGATGCAAAGCGGCTCGTAATGTTCAGTAAATTGATAAGGGAATACCACTATAGTCATACAGAATGAGATATACTCAAAGAAAGCTACGTAGAAAATCTGTATCAATTATGGTTATAAAATGACTATAACTCATATTGTCAATCAATTGCGGGGCAAAAGATGAAAATATCAATTATTGGAGCAACAGGTTTTGTTGGTAAGCCATTGGTTGAAGAAGCACTGCTACGCCAACACCAAGTGACTGCCATTTCACGTCACAGTAATAGACTTCCACAACATGCCCATTTGATAACCTCTTCAGGTGACATTACTGATATTTCATGGCTAACAGCCCGACTGAAAGGACAGGATATTGTGATCAGTGCTTTTAATGGTGGCTGGCAAAATCCTAATCTATACCAAGATACCGTGATAGGTAATCAAGCTATTTTACAAGCGGTCAAGCTATCCGGTGTCAAGCGATTAATTGTTGTTGGCGGTGCCGGCAGTTTAGAGATAGCCCCCGGTATAGAATTGATTGATTCTCCCGATTTTCCTGAGGAAATTAAACCTGGTGCACAGGCTGTAAGAGAATTTAAGCAGGTACTACAGAATACGCAGGAACTGGATTGGACCTTTGTGTCTCCCGCGGCCATATTAGAATCAGGAGAGCGTACTCAAACATTTAGGCTTGCAGGTAACCAGTTGCTCATGAATGGTCATGTTCCAGCCAAAATTTCCGTTGAAGATCTGGCTGTGGCTATTCTTGATGAAGCAGAAAAGCCACAGTTTATTCATAAACAATTTACCGTCGCTTATTAATAAATAGGGGCTTTGCATCACATTAGCAAACAGCCCCTATCGAATAAGATTACAAACCAAATTTTTCTTTTAGTTTATCTAATTGTTGCTGTTGAAAGCGTTCAAATTCATCCCTTGGCTGCTGAAGACCAATAAAATCTAATAGCGGGTCAATCACCTCAGTACGGACGCCACTCATCTCTTCTATGACAGCTAAGCCACAAAATGGTACGTAAGCTTCTGAATAACCACCTTCATGAACAATAACCAATTTTCCATCACACAGCCTATCCGCGGCATCCATCACAAGCTGTGTCATTTCTCGAAAGCTTTCACTATGAAGTTGCATTCTTGCTAACGGGTCCATTGCATTGGCATCATAACCACTGGCAACAATGATCAGTTCAGGCTTAAAGCGTTCTAAAGCAGGTATAACGATTTGCTTCATTGCATAAATATAGCTATTGTGGCCTGCCCCCGCTAACAATGGGATATTCAAATTGAATCCTTCGCCTTCACCAACCCCAATATCATCTTCACCGCTATACCCCGGAGGGAAACATCCATCTTGATGTAGCGAAATCGCTAATACATCGGCGCGATCCCAAAAAATATGCTGGGTCCCATTACCATGGTGAACATCCCAATCAATCACAGCAACGCGTTCTATGTTAAAACGCTCTTTTGCATATTCAATTGCCAAGGGAATATTGGCAAGAAAACAGAAGCCCATTGATTCATCAGGTAGACAATGATGCCCCGGTGGACGAGAAAGGCTATAAGCATTATCCAACTCACCTTTCAGTACAGCTTCAACGGCTGCACAGGCTAACCCCACTGACAGTTTAGCGATTTCATAGCTTCCTGGACCTAATGGAGCCTCTTTACCCAATAAGCCACCGCCGTTATCACTCACCTGTTTGAAACGCGTTAAATATTCTTGAGGATGGATTTTGAGTAGGGTCTCTTCGCTCGCTGGCTCCGCAGAAGACAAAATAAGAGAGCGGCTTAGCCCTGAGACATCCATCAAGCTTTTTAGACGCCTTTTGGTTTCCGGTGATTCAGCATGAGAAGCGCCTGACGGAGGCTGAACCCAACCACCAACAGGCAATGTGGTTGCATGCAAACCAGTACTATGCCAAAAACAATGCTCATCAAAGAAAAAACCTGTTTTGCGCTTCATTCACACCTCACTCATTGTGTTTTTGTTTACACAAAATTAACACAACGGAAACATTCGAACAGATTAATATATTAATAATGTGATTGACATTACAATTCAGATTCAACCATTGACATGCTTTATAACTGATTCAATAAGAAAAAATCATTTATTAATATGGTAATAAATAAAAAAGCCGGTAATAAATTACCGGCAAATAGTAGATAACAGATTTTGGTTTTGGTACATACTCTAAAAATTCACATTGTCTCTAAATAACCGATCAAAGCGCGCTAATTCGTAGACCACATATACGGTATACCGTGCCTGTGAGAGGCTATTAACAAAACAAGCTAAACTCTCTGAGTTTTCACGACGACTTTTTATCACGATGTTTAGCAGCATACTCTTCACTATTAACCCAGCTATGGTCTTTTTCCCATGTAAATAACCATTTACGTGTCGGACCAGCCATAACGTTAAGATAATAGTTGTCGTAACCTGCCATTGTGGCCATTGGGTGATATCCTTTCGGCACCATGACGACATCTTTGTTGTAAACAGCCATACACTCATCTAACTCACGATCATCTGTGTAAACTCGCTGCATACAGAACCCTTGTGGCGGATTCAAACGATGGTAATAGGTTTCTTCTAGATACGTTTCTGCTGGCTCATTATCGGTATCATGTTTATGACTTGGATACGAACTTGTACATCCCTCATCGGTAAAGACTTCAACCACCAGTAAGCTATCAGCAGATTTATTATCAGGTAGGATGTTATGAACATAACGTTTGTTATTGCCATGGCCACGTTGCTCTGCACCAATGTCATCAGGCCCAATCAAACGTGTAGGATAAGTTCCTTTCCCTTTTGCTTGGCATACTGCTAGCTCTAGCGCCGTTTCTGCGGTTACTTCAACCGACTCTTGTGCTGTCACATAAACCGCATACGGTTTTTTGCGCTCAAAAGGATCCATACGGTCGCCAATATTTTCGAATGTCTGCTTTGGTGTTTTCACCGTTGCTTTACCCGCAACCAACACTAGACAAACTTCATTCTCAGATGCCGGCAAGGAAATAGATTCACCTTGTTTGAGTTCATACACATCAAAGTGCACATATCCCCAGTTAGCGGATTCAGGCGTAATATGCTGAGTACGCTTGTTTTCATCTGGAGAATGATACTTTGATAATAATTTTGACATATCGCTTACCTCGGCCTCTAAAACAAACTTTAAGCTGTGGAAGCTCAGTTACCCGAATCCTCGAAAATTATCGATTCATCGGGATAACTTCACTCTTCAATAACCTGTAACTCAAGTCATTGAGCTTCACTATGATGATTCGTTAGATCAGTCCTGCATCTTTAGCAAATTTATGCAGGTTGTTATAACCCATTGTTGCATATGTTAGTGGATGAGCAATAGCTGGGTCTTGTTCCGCTTCAACCACTAACCAACCATTTTCATATTGACTATTTTTCAATACTTTAAATACTGCTGGATAATCAACGCAACCATCTCCTGGTACAGTAAAGACACCCGCTAATACCGCATTCAAGAAACTGGTTTTACGATTTTTCACATCTTTAAGTACATCTGGACGAACGTCTTTGCAGTGAACGTGATTGATACGCTTAGCCCAACGCTTAGCAACTTCAACGGGATCAGCGCCAGCGAAAGTTAAGTGTCCAGTATCAAGCAGTAATCCCACTTCATCACCAGTGTGTTTCATTAGATTATCAACATCTTCTGCTGACTCAATCACTGTCCCCATGTGATGGTGGTAAGCAATTTGTACCCCTTGTGATAGGGTATATTTTGCAAATTCAGTCAATTTTTTACCGTATTCTTCCCACTTGTCCGCAGGGAATAAAGGGCGCATATGTACCGGTTTGTCTTGGTCGCCGTGTATGCAATGAGTCACTTCTGCGAAGACCATCACTTTAGCCCCCAAATCACGGAGTAGTGCTAAGTGCCCTTGTACTGCTTCAATTTCTTCTTCCACGCTGCGAGTCAGTAATTCACCTGAATACCAGCCTGAAACCAATTTAAGGTCATGTTTTTCTAAAATTGGGCCCAGAATTTCAGCCTTACGCGGAAATTTATTACCCAATTCAAAACCTGCAAACCCTGCCTGACGGCCTTCAGTTAAACATGTTTCCAGTGGCGTTTCTGCGCCCAATGTTGGTAAATCATCATTGGTCCATGTCAAAGGGTTAATTCCGAGTTGGATTGCCATGATGAAGCTCCTGTGTATAGGTAAAAGTAAAATTATTTACGCTGACGCCATAGGGCGATCAGGTTGTGGTAATTTGATTTAATCGTCTGTACTAGCGCATCATCGTCCATTTCACCTTTCATCCATGCGAGAGAAGGTTTAGCAAATAATGTGCGACCCACTGCGAACCCTTTTACAACCGATTTGCCCGCAGCAGCATTGAAGCCGGCTTCTAATTCAGCTTGTGGTGCATCTAGACCCAATAGCACAACACCACGGCAATACGGATCACGTTCTTGGATCAATGCATCCACTTCATCCCAATTTTCAGCTTTCAATGGCGGTAATTTCCACCAGTCAGGTTTAATACCTAAGTTATAGAAGCGTTTGATTGCTCTGAGATAAAGTTCGTCATTACGTTCCATATCGGCTGGTAGAATGACTTCAAGTAGTAATTCATGACCTGATTGACAGCAAGCGCTATAGACCTCTTGAACGGTTTTTTCCTGCTCAAGGCGTAATGGATGATTATCTTCTGGGTGGAAGAAAACTAAACATTTCACGATATGCTCTTTTGGCCAACTAACTAGCTGTGAGCCAATATTACCGTGCTCTAAACATAGTGGTCTTGACGCGGGTAGTTCAATAGGACGCCCTATCCACCAACCGCGACCAGTCACATCATTCAGCACATCTTGGCCAAAAGTACTGTCACACAGTAGTCCTGCTTTGCCTTGCAAGTTAGCCTCTTCCGCCACTTCACAGCTTGCACGGAAAATCAATTTTTTCAGGTATGGAATACATGAAATATCAGCACCAGCAGCACGCGCCATATCGACAAATTGAATGCGATGATCAAAAGCCATTACGCACAATTCTTCCCAGTGTGTGGCTCGCGTTGTCACACGATGTAAATGATTAAGCATCGGATCCAAGTCTGGTCGAGGTACAGCAGCGGCTCGTTCAAGATAGTTATCTAATTCAATTTTGCTTGGCATCGCTGGTGCACAACCATGACGAGAAACGACTAACGCCCCACAAGCATTCGCATAAGTACAGGCTTTTTCCCAACCTTCACCATTGAGATAACCACGCAATAACCCCGACATAAAGGCATCACCAGCCCCTAATACATTCAGGACTTCAACGCGTACACCTTTTACAGTAATTCCTTCATCCAAGGTTTCTGGGATCACATCGGTAAATACTGAGCATCCCAATGCGCCACGCTTACAGACTAATTCCGCCTTGGTTAGTTTTCGGATATTTTTTAATGCTTGGATGGTATCGGTCGAGCCGCCTGCAATGTGAAACTCTTCCTCGGTGCCAACAATCAAGTCAAATAGCGACAATACTTCTTGCAGCTGCTCGGTCACTTTGTCTGACTCAATAAAACGTGTCTCTCCGTCACCCAGTGAAGTCAATCCCCAAAGTACAGGGCGATAATCAATATCGATTGCGGTTTTCACGCCATTGCGTTTTGCATAGTCTAATGCTTTAAGGACCGCTGCACGGGTTTTAGGATGGGATAAGTGAGTCCCTGTGATAGCAAGGCAACGTGCTGAAGCAATATACTCTTCACTAAAGTCATCTGGCGTAATCGCCATGTCGGCACAGTTTTCGCGGTAAAAAATCAGAGGGAAAGTATCTTCATCTTTAATCCCTAAGATCACTAATCCTGTTAGCCTATCTTTATCGGTGATCAGGTGGCTGGTATCACAGCCTACACGTTGTAACTCTTCGCGAATGAAGCGTCCCATGTGCTCATCCCCAACACGGGCTAGCATCGATGATTTCAAACCTTGTATTGCCGTACCATACGCAACGTTCCCAGAAGATCCTCCGAGATACTTAGCAAAGCTACTCATATCCTCTAAGCGCGCACCAATTTGCTGTCCGTAAAGGTCAACGGCGATACGCCCCATGCAGATAACATCTAACTTCTTCTGCTTATCCATTAATTACCCCTTGAACAGAATTAATTGATTTCAGTGACTTTAACCCAGCGTTGTTCTTCATAAGAACGTGCGATAGCATCAAGAATACGCGACACTTTCCAGCCTTCCTCAAAGTCAGGCCACATATTTTCACCGGTCGCAACACCATCAATTAAATCGCGTACTTCAACTGTTTTTTGGTCATTAAATCCAATACCGTGCCCTGCACCATTACAAAACGGCGCATAATCCGGATGTTCTGGCCCAACTAAAATCGTTTTGAACCCTTGACGGTTTGCAGGCTCATCGTGACGATAGAGTTTCAGTTCAGCCATACGCTCTTGGGTAAAGGATAAGGTGCCTTTTGTGCCTGTTACCACATAAGTCAGCCCCATCTTACGCCCGGCCGCAATCCTCGATGTTTCAATCACGCCCATTGCACCACCAGCGAAACGCACCATGGCATGTGCTTGGTCTTCATTTTCAACATCAACCATCACTGAAGAACCTATTTTTTCTGGGCGTTTTTTAATTACTATTTCCATATCGCCACAGACTGTTTCAATATCGCCCACTAAGAATTGAGCCATATTGACAATATGAGCAGACAAATCCCCTAAAGCACCCAAACCGGCTTTTTCTTTAAAACAGTGCCAATGGATCGGTGCGGTTGGATCAGCCATGTAATCTTCATTATGTGTGCCATAAAAATGAATCACTTCCCCAATTTCACCATTAGCAATAATTTCTTTAGCTAACTGTGCAGTTGGGTTCTTCATATAGTTAAAGCCCACTAACGTTTTCACCCCTGCTTTTTCAGCCGCGGCAACCATTTCTTTGGCATCTTGAGAATTTAATGCGAGAGGCTTTTCGCAATAAACATGTTTGCCATGTTTAATCGCTTCCATTGCCATTTCTTTGTGTAAAAAGTTAGGAGAGCAAATATCAACAACATCAATATTTGGGTCGGCAACCAGTTTGCGCCAGTCATCGGTTGAACGATTAAAACCTAACTCTTTTGCGCGCGCTTCAGCTAATTCAGGGGTCACCTCTGCCACCATCTCGCGAACGAGTTTTCCTTTTAATGGAAATACGGTTGGTGCTTGCGCATAAGCTATTGCATGGGCACGGCCAATGTAGCCAGTACCAATCAGACCAATGCGGATTTCTTTCATTCTGTATTCTCCCTTCATGCAGCTCATCATTTATAGTGCAAGCTAGTTTGATGTCTGTGTCTGATGTTTTTATTTAATACTGATGTTATACGGAATATTTATTTCATTTTCAACATAACGAGAAATATTAATTTCATTATGTGATCTAGCCTGAGTTTTTTATGTAATCATCTAATTTATAAAGAAATAAAAATAAAACGCTTCGTTAAGAATGATATAAATGAAATAAAACAGCGTTGAAAATGAAATGAAAATTTCAAAAAAACAGATAAGCGCTACAGTGAACGCTTATAAAGTTGTTTAATAACAGGATGTTGAGAGGGATAAATGACTTTAGATTGGGCGAGAAATAATTCTGCGGTGGCAATCGCATCTGAAAGCGCATTGTGTGCGTCATAATCAGGCAACTGATAATGGTTTCTTAATGCCGATAAACTGAAATCATTTCGATTAATATTTTTATGGCTTAACACGCTTTTTTCGATATTCAGTGTATCAAACCAAATTAATGGTAATTCTTTTATATTTAATGCGTTAGAAAGAAAGGCTTGCTCTATGGCACCACCGTGCGCCAAAATGCATTTATCTTTTGCTTCATGTAAGAAAAAAGCGACAGCATGAGATAAAGAGATGCCACCACTTAATTGCTCTGGCGTTATATGGTTAATTACCGCAGTTTCCGCTTTAACAGGTTCCACATCATTCACATAATAATGTTGAGCACTTTTGAGGAGAATTTTATTCTCTGCAATAGTAACCATCCCAATACTCAAAATTCGATCTTTTGCGGGATCCAACCCTGTTGTTTCTAAATCAATGGAAAGAATTTTTTGTGTTTTTAATGGGCTATCATCAGTAGGTAAAGGTGCTTCCAGCACTTCCTGCAATAATGTGGGTAGCTGACGAGTACGTAATAATTTTGCTCGCCGACGCGCTAAACGGGTCAAAGGTTGATGATAGCACAACAATGAACCTATCATTTCATTATCCCTTTAGCATGATAACGTTGTTCCGCAGCTTCTTGAGTCCTCGCGATGATACGAAACGCATCTTTTAAGTGGTTTCGCTCAAATTGGGTGAGCCGTTGGGGAACGATTAAATTGGAGAGTACATCCCCAGCTAATAATGCCCTACGCTGGCAGCCAAATCTAACCTGATTGATAAATAAATATGCTTCAGTTAATTCTTGGCAGGAAGCAGCGCTAATAATGCCTGAATCTCGGGCAACTTCAAAGCGAGTCATTGTTGATGGTGTCAACACTCCCGCCTCTAATGAATATACGCGTGCCAATTCGACTAATAGGTTTACCGCTTGTTTTTTAATATTAAATACACTGTGGTTTTCGCCATTTTTGACCAACACAAACTGCCTAAACATGCCCAACGGTGGATTGATTCGCGTGGAGTTGGCAACTAGCATCGACAGTAATCGCTTATTACCTTTTAAATGAGATTCCGCGGAACGAAGCAATGAGTTGAAAAGTACTTGGCTACCATAAAGAAAACGAATATCTAAAAAAACAGAAATATTTAATAAAGCAAGCTGCTCAGGCTCTTTTAACCACTGCTGATAATAAGCTTGCCACTGAGTCAAAGGCTTACACCATTTCGGGTTGGTTGCCATAATATGACCGGGGCAGAGAGAATACCCACATTCATCCAAGCCATAGCAAACATACTCTGCTAGTTGCCTAAACCAGCCCTCTTCTTCTTTAGTCACTTCACGAGCTAAAATGATGCCATTATCTTGATCGGAAAGGTAATGCATCTCTTGTCGCGCTTGTGATCCAGCAGCAAACCAGCAATAGTCACAAGGGGGCTTCCCGAGTTCTCGCTCAGCCAGTTTCAAAAGCTGTTTATTAAAGGCATCAGCAATTAATGTCATCATCAATTGAATCGTGTGCGATTGAACCCCAGCCTCTATCAGAGATTCAAATACCGCTTGCCGTTGCACGCCTAATGCCTTCAAATCATCTAAGCTATCTTGACGATAAATTCGGCTAATTAAGTACACCGCTTGCATGCTGTTTTTTTGCACTAAGCTTGTTGCGGTTAAAACCCCCGTAATACGGTGGTTTGTCATCACCGGTAGGCTACGGATGTTATGTTGCATCATCAGCTCAATGGCATTTATGATGGGGGCGTTCGCCGCAATTGTAATTGGATTTTCTGTCATAATCTTACTGACCGGCGTTTTAATATCTAATCCCAAAGCAACAACACGCTTTGTGAGATCTCGGTCAGTAATAATGCCTAATAATATTTCCCCATCCATCACTAATGCCGATGAACGGTGCTTACGTACCATTTCTTGAGCGGCATCTTGAACACTCGTTCCCGGAGTAATGACGACGATATTGCCATTTTCTATCGAGGATACTGGGTTTAAATACAACAGACTATCTTCTGTCAGTTTATCGACCTTAGGGCGTGATGCTAACCGTTCACCTTCTTCACAAGCAAAATGATGACGAACAGCTTGGTTTTGCTCCATTGCTAACAATAAAGAAACCCTAGGAATACAGTAGAGTAATGTATTCTCTATCGCGATCACTTGATACTCGCCTGGGGAATCCGCTGTTTTATTTAACACACTGAAACCAAAAACATCACCGGCCCCCAGCCTTGCTCTTAAAGAGCCATCAGCGTAACGCTGTTCCACCGCCCCAGTTCTCACCAGATACAAACCTTGGCCAGCAATTTGTTGCGGTTTTAACACCTCCCGTTGTGTCAAATAGCTAATTTCAACACTATTGACTAACTGGTTTAATTGCATTTCATCTAAGCGATCAAATGGGTCACGCTGCGAGATGAATTGCTTAACCATCGGGATAAGTGATGGCTCCATAATCTGTTACTCTCCTTTATGCATTCACTGATTGTGTTTTGCCTGCTAGCCATGCTTTTGAAAATTTATAAATAATAAACGTTAACAAGATGGCAGCGAAAATATAGTAACCAACCATGACGTAGCTTGGTGCACCTTGAGCTAAATAGACGTACATTGAAATTGCGCCCAACACGATTAGACAAGCTACAGGCGTTGCAAAGCGCCATGGCGAAATGTCCACTTGCTCTGTATACACTTCTTCATAAGGTTTACCGGGGAAGAAATAGCCAATCGTCAACATAAAGATAATATTAGCAACGAACAGAATACCGACTAAATGGAAGAAGTGAATATTCAGGTCTAAGACAAAGTTGCAAATTAAATAGGCCGACATTCCAAATAATAGCCCTAATTTTGCCGCAATAGCAGGCACGCGTTTAGTCATTAAACCAACTAACACGACACTTAAAATAGGTGCGTTAAAGATACCTTGTAATTGCTGAATTAAATAAAACAACCCATCCGGTGCATTAGCCACTAAAGGTGCAATAATCATTGTCGCCAGCGCTAAAGCAATACCTAAATATTTACCGACTTTCACGGTTTGAGCTTCAGTAGCATTCTTATTGATGCGATCTTTATAGATATTCACAGTGAATAAAGTGACGGATGAGTTCAAGCCACCACTGAAGGTGGAGAATACAGCACCAACAACCACCGCGGCGAAAAAGCCAACTAAAAACTCAGGCAGCACCATGTGTACTAATACAGGGTATGCATTATCAGGATTATCAATTTCACCACTAAGAATATGGAATGCAATGATACCAGGCAGAATAATAATAGATGGGATAATTAACTTAAAGAATGCGCACAGCATCACCCCTTTCTGCCCTTCAGCTAAGTTCTTCGCTCCTAACGACTTTTGTACAATTGATTGGTTGGTACACCAGAAAAACATATTGGAAACGATCAAACCAGTAAATAGCGTCGAAAAGGGTACCAGTGAATCTTCGTCACCAATGGAGTTAAACTTATCAGGGTGAGCTTGATAAACTTCACTTAGACCCGCCCACGCATTACCATCACCAACATATAATAATGCAAATATCGTGACTAATAGCCCCCCGATAATAAGCCCTGCACCATTAACGGTATCTGCAATCGCGATTGCTTTAATACCACCAAAAATAGCATAAATAGCACCTAAACCACCGACACCCCATACCATAATCCACAATGCTGTCGTTTTATCGACATTAAAAACATGTGAAACTTGGAATAAACTTTCAAGGGCAATCGCACCTGTATAGAGAACAATTGGTAGCAAAGAAATAACATACATTGCTAAAAATAGAATGGATGTAATTAACAAGGTGTTTTTGTCAAAGCGGCGTTCTAAATATTCAGGAATCGTAGAAATACCTAATTTAAGATATTTCGGTAAAAAATAAATGGCGAATAACACAATAGTTAATGCCGCCATGACTTCCCAAGCCATAACAATAAAGCCGGTTCGGAAAGATAAACCGTTAAGCCCAACAAGATGCTCTGTCGATAAGTTCATTAGCAGCATTGAGCCACCAATATATAGGCCTGTCATAGAACGACCGCCTAAGAAATATCCTTCCGCAGAAGAGGTTAAATGAGCATTTCGTGTTTTGTAATAGGCAATCCCTGCAACTAATAAGGTAAAGCCGATAAATGAAAGTAGAGCCAGCATTAGTACCCCCAAGCCTTTCTATTTATAATTAGCGCATAAATATATGTAAGGTGACTGATGAAGCGGGAGTATGATTTCCCGCTTTTTATAGTTAGTAATCGGTAAATAAGAGGTAATTAAAAGTTAAAGTTGAACTTCTTTTCCTGTTTTTAATGACTCAAGCGCTTTATCTGCTAGATACAGTGCCAACTCACCATCGGTACCCGTTGTTTCTGACTCAGCACGACCGGCAAGAATATCAACAAAGTGATTCCACTCCGCTTTATAAGCTTCGTGATAGCGCTGTAAGAAGAAAAACTCTGGTTTCGCTGATAAGCAACCGACATCGCTTAAAAACTCAACGCTATTCTCTTTGATATTACCTGCGGTTAAGAGACCTTTCTCGCCATGTAATTCAATACGCTGGTCATAGCCATAACCTGAACGACGACTGTTAGAAATTGTTGCCATGGCACCAGAAGGGAATTTCAAAATAATAAATGCGGTATCGATATCCCCTGCTTGTCCAATCGCTGGATCAACAACATTGCTGCCTTGCGCATAGACAGAGCATGGATTTTCTCCGATCATAAAACGCGCCATGTCAAAGTCATGAATCGTCATATCTCTGAACATACCACCGGAAACTTTTACGTATTCCGCTGGTGGAGGTGATGGGTCCCGTGATGTAATAATTAAAGATTCAGCTTTACCAATCGCGCCTTGTTCGAATAAATTTTTCAGGTGGCGGAACTGTGGGTCATAACGGCGGTTGAAACCAATAAATAAAGGCACATTGTGTTCTTTAACGCTTTTGAGGCACTGTCTCACTCGTTCAAGATCTAAGTGAACGGGTTTTTCACAGAAAATAACCTTGTTGTTTTTTGCTGCCAATTCGATTAAATCCGCATGAGTATCCGTTGCAGAAGCAATCAGAACACCATGAACATTTGGATCTTGCATCGCTTCTTCTGTTGATTGCACTTTTGCTTGATACTTTTCAGCCAATGCGAGGGCGTTAGGCTGATAAGGATCAATCACAGAATAAAGTGAGGTTTCTTTGTGGCCGGCAATATTGACAGCATGAACCTGTCCGATACGTCCTGCGCCAAATAGTGCTATATTGAACATTGAAATGCTCCTTGAGGCTATAAATCCACTATTAGGATATGATGAAATATAACAAATAAAACATTCATTTCAATTTATAATTAATTGAAAATTATGTTTTTGAGCGCTAGGTAACAATTGCTATAATTAAGTGGATTTTTAGTGTTATTTCGATCACAAAATAACAATGTAAACTCAAGCAATTAGGCTAACAGCAGTGTAATTAGTCACAATGAGAGTAAGCCTTAAAGCCATCAACATGAGACTTAACGGCTATTTTGAAATGTATATTTCATTAACGATGATTTTATTACAGTTACTCTCTTTTATTTTTCTGTTTTTTGCCCTTATCAACAGATAAAAAGTTAACTAACCGCCAAAAAACAAAAAACCCAGCTTTCGCTGGGTAACAAAAAATAACTTAATGACGTCAACCACTTTAATCGTCAAATTGCAGCCAATGCATCCATGCAAACTTCCCGATAAATAACCTTACGTTGTTTAACTCAATTCAAGCTAATCCCGTGTTATTGCAAACTAGACTCTGCTTAAGGCGATGACGACGACATCCCCTTAACAAGGGTATCAATTCCCCCATCCTTAATCAGTTATCGATGCATCAAAGAATGATTTAAGGCGCGACTATCGGGCGGCAAGCCGCCCTTAGCGCATGGCTCTCCCTACAGAGCCATGCGCTAGTACTGCCGTACTCGATTTGCGACCATATCCTTAATTTTATCTGCTGCTGCAACAACTTCTGGTTTTTTCGCTACCTGAGCGGTTCCTGTACGCCACCAAGCTTCATAACCATTAGTCATGGTCTTAGGTAGCACTTTGATATCAATTAAGACACAACCAGACTGTGATTTTGCCTCTTCGATAGCCGCAATTAATTGTGCTTCATCATGAACACGATAGCTTTTACATCCATAACTCTCGGCATTTTTAGCAAAGTCCACTTTAACTAAAGGACCGTCCATTTGCCCCGTTTTAGGATTACGGTGACGATTCTCTGTGCCAAAACTGCCCATTCCTTGACTCATTTGCAGGTTGTTAATGCAGCCAAATCCTGCGTTATCAAATAACAGAATGGTAATTTTTATGTTTTCTTGGATGGCGGTTTGTAACTCGCTGTGTAACATCAGGTATGAGCCATCTCCTACCATCGCATAAACAGGCTGATCTGGTGCGGCAATTTTCGCCCCTACCGCAGCGGCGACTTCGTAGCCCATACAGGAATACCCGTATTCCAGATGATAAGTATCAGGATGTTTAGGTAACCAAATGCGTTGTAAATCACCGGGTAACGAGCCTGCTGCACCAACAACAATAGCGTCATCCTCCATATACTGTTGCATTAGCCCCAGCACACGAGTTTGGGTCAGTTCAGAGCCTAAAACCTCACGGTACTCTTCTAACTTATCATCCAGATGTCCCGCAATTTCAGGAATAAAATTCAATGGGTTATACTGAATTGAAAACAGTCTTTCTAACTCAGATTGCCATTGTTTTTTGGCCTGCTGAATACGCTCACCCCACTGAGCCTGATAGCCACAATCTTGTAGCAAGGCATCAAGCGCTGTTAAGCCTTCTTTTGCGTCAGCAATGATTTTTAAGGCATCTAATTTACAAGCATCAAACTCAGCAACGTTAATATTTAAAAACTGGACATCAGGGTGACTAAATAAGGATTTGGATGCCGTCGTAAAATCCGTGAAACGCGTACCGACACCAATGATTAAGTCTGCTTCTTTCGCTAATAGGTTAGCTGCCAAGCCGCCTGTTGTACCAATACCACCGACATTCAGCGGATGATCGGCCACAATGGCACTTTTACCCGCCTGAGTCTCTCCAAATGGGATCGCATAATGTTCAGCAAAAGTACGAAATGCCTCATGCGCCTCGGAATAGCGAACACCACCACCACAGATAAGTAATGGTTTTTTCTTACTACGAATTAAATTTACAGCATCGGCTAAACTCACCGTCGTTGCAGGACGGCGTTCAATACGATGAACACGCTTGGCAAAGAAATAATCAGGATAGTCCCACGCTTCACCTTGAACATCTTGCGGTAAACAAATTGTCACTGCGCCAGTATCAGCCGGATCGGTTAATACGCGCATCGCATTGATCATCGCTGCCATTAATTGCTCAGGGCGAGACACGCGATCCCAATAGCGGGAAACAGGTCGAAAGCAATCATTCGTGCTGATCGTACCATCACCATACTGTTCCACTTGCTGTAAAACAGGATCCGGCTGGCGGGTTGCGAAAGTATCACCTGGCAGCAGTAACAGAGGGATACGGTTAGCGGTCGCTGTCGCGGCCGCTGTCACCATATTTGCCGCTCCCGGCCCAACAGAAGATGTGACGGCACAAATTTGCTTACGTTTTTTCTGTTTTGCAAAACCCGTTGCGATGTGTGCCATCCCTTGTTCGTTGCATCCTTGATAAACTTGTAGGTGTCCAGGCGCCTCTTCCAGCGCCTGTCCTAAACCTACCACGTTACCATGGCCGAAGATGGTAAATACTCCCTGAATAAACGGATACTGCTCACCATCAACTTCAACATATTGTTGGTTCAGAAACTTAACTAATGCTTGAGCTGTGGTCATTGTCTGCTTATTCATATGGGGCTCCATTTATTCCATAGTTGGCATTGTGAAACTACTTTCATGATGCTCCAGACGTACACTTGCAGGCCAACGGCTGGTAACCGTTTTCATACGTGTATAGAAGCGGACACCATCATTACCATGAACGTTCAAAGGTCCAAAGATAGAGCGTTTCCAACCACCAAAGCTATGGAATGCCATTGGGACTGGAATTGGGATATTGATACCGACCATGCCTGCCATGACATTTTCTTGGAATTCACGGGCAGTTTCACCATCGCGCGTGAAAATAGCGGTACCGTTGCCATACTCATGTTGGTTAATTAATTTCAACCCTGTTTCGAAATCAGGAACACGAACAATCGCAAGTACGGGTCCAAAAATTTCATCTTTATAGATATCCATTTCAGGGGTGACATTATCAAACAGGGTCGGTCCAACAAAATAACCGTTTTCGAAGCCGGCGACTTTAAAATCACGGCCATCAACCAACAATTTAGCGCCTTGTTTCTCACCGCTGGTAATGTAATCACAAATTTTCGCTTTATGCTGTGCAGAAATCACAGGCCCCATATCATTTTCTTTACCTTCAACAATGCCAGGGCCGACAGTCATTTTAGCGATTTGCGCTTCTAAATGAGTAATCAATGTATCCGCAGTTTCATCGCCAACAGCCAGCACAACAGATAGAGCCATACAGCGTTCACCCGCCGCACCAAATGCAGCGCCCATAATTGCATTTGTCGCCAGATTCATATCCGCATCAGGCATCAAGATACAATGGTTTTTCGCACCGCCGAGAGCTTGGCAACGTTTGCCATGTTCTGAAGCCGTTGTATAGATATACTCAGCAATTGGCGTTGAACCAACAAAGCTAACCGCTTGAACTTCAGGTGCTCTTAAGAGTACATCAACCGATTCTTTATCACCTTGTACAACGTTAAAGACACCATCTGGTAAACCTGCTTCTTTTAACAATTTTGCTAGCGCAATAGCGAGAGAAGGATCTTTTTCAGAAGGTTTAAGTACAAACGTATTTCCCGTAGCCAACGCAACGGGGAACATCCACATGGGGACCATGGCAGGGAAATTAAAAGGTGTAATACCTGCACACACACCTAATGGTTGCATTAACGAGTGGCTATCAACACCTGTTGCAACATTCGCTGAGTGCTCACCTTTTTGTAAATGTGGGATACCACAAGCAAATTCAACAACTTCTAGACCACGAGTTAACTCGCCAACCGCATCGGAAAAAACCTTACCATGCTCTTGAGAAATTAAACGCGCTAAATCATCCATATTGGCTTCAAGTAGTACCTTAAATTTAAATAGGATACGAGCACGTTTGAGTGGTGACAGTTTTGACCACTTAGGGAAAGCTTTGTGGGCGACCTCTATTGCCTGTTTAGTTTCAGCGGCACTGCTCAACACAACTTGAGCTATTTGTTCACCTGTTGCAGGGTTAAATACGGGTGCAAAACGCCCACTTTGGCTGGATACAAGTTCACCGCCAATGAAATTCTGAATCTGTTGCATGTTGCCTCTCTTTAGCTGATAGAGTTACCTTGTTGCTAAAGATATATGAAATATTCATTTCATTTTCAACTAAAACTGAAATAACATTCAATTTATGTGATCCAGACTGAGTTTTTATGAAATTGTCGATTGAAGATAAAGACAGATGTTTTAAAAATCGTTTTAATCAGCCCTCAGTATGAAAGGCAATATGAATTGATTATTCCATTTGGTCGGATTAGTTTTTCAAAAACATTCGACTAACGGCTGAAAATAACTACAATCAATAGCCTAGTCACGGAGGTTTTATGTCAACTGCATCGAATTTGAATGAATTTCAGGAGCAAGTTCGCTCCCGTTACGATGAACTAAGTAAACGGCTGCAACAAGTAGCACGCTATGTGCTGGATAACACGAATAGCGTGGCATTTGATACTGTGGCGGTCATCGCTAAAGAAGCCAATGTTCCACCTTCAACTTTAATCCGCTTTGCCAATGCATTTAATTTCAGTGGATTTAATGAAATGAAACAATTGTTTCGTATGAATTTAGTTGAAGAGACAGCAAGCTATACTGATCGCGCTCGCTTATTTCGTGAAATGGATAGTGACCAAGAACTCAGCGATGATCCCGCTCAGATCTTAAAAGAATTTGCACACTCCAATGCGCAAGCATTGCAACAAATGGCGGCCAGAACGCCAGCAGAAGATTTAGAAAAGGCAGTAACGCTTTTATCTGAAGCAAATAATGTTTATATCATTGGCTTACGCCGTTCCTTCAGTGTTGCCACTTATTTAAGTTATGCTCTTAGCCATTTAGAGTGCCGCCCTCAATTAATTGACGGTCTTGGTGGTATGTTCAAAGAGCAAATAAGTCGAATTGGTGAAAATGACGTTGTCATTTCAATTAGTTTTACACCTTATGCTGAAGAAACCATTATGGTCAGCGAAAAAGCAGCACAGACTGGTGCCAAACAAATCGTGATCACGGATAGCCAAATTAGCCCACTCGCAAGTTTTAGTGATGTTTGCTTTGTTATCAAAGAAGCGCAGGTTGATGCATTCCGTTCACAATCCGCAACACTTTGTCTAGTACAATCGCTCACGGTTGCGCTGGCTTATAGACAAGGCAGTAAACTGGTTTAATCGAAAATGGGCTTTACTCACAAATACCTCCGTTGTGACTAAGCCCAACAGACTCACGTTATATTAAACGCCTTTCTCTACTCCCCACACAATAAAATCAATTAATTTATTTAAATATCAATAAAATACAATAAAAAATACGATTATTAATCCTTATTAACAGCAGAAAGACCGATAAATATCGAAACACACAATAGATTTATAGATTAAAAATCTAATAACCAATTGAATATAGAGAGTTTATTTAATCCAATATGGATTTATTATCAGCGATAATAAAATTGTGATACCCATCAGAAAACATCAATTTCAATAAAAATAATAATGGAATTATTATTCCACGCTGTTATGTTGAAATAATGTAAACACCTGAAACTAATCTTTCGGTGAGGAATGATCACATGAATACACACTTTCTCTATCTCTTTGGCCACCTTCGCTTGCTTGAACAGCAACATGCGCTTGTTTCGTTAAACAAGACGGGTATTGGCCTTATCGGCTCGCCTAGGCATAACCAATGGTATACGCAGGCAATATTACATAGCCAACACCATTGTGAACTTAAATCCGTCTGTGTGCTTGAGTCTCCCCTTCCTTCCGCTTCTTACTTCATTTGTCAAAAAAGAAAAATTGAACAGCTGATAGAAAATGATGCTGTTGATACCGTTATTGTCACCTCCGTCTGTAGTGATGAATTATTAAAATTTATTATTCAGGCCACTATTCATTCAGGTAAAAATATATTACTTAATAATGTTCCAAATTATGGAACTAATGAATTTAACGATTTATTAAAATTAGCCAAACAAAACGATGCTAATATTTGTCAAAGTAACGTATTACTCTTTTCTAACCAATACGACAAAGTTAAAGCAATATTATCGAACAAAAGTATACCCGATAGTGGCTTATTACGTTTATCAGCCCATAGGCAAATTGATCAAAATGACCCGCTTTCTAAAGCTAAATTACGCTCATTAATTGCAGAAAAAGTGACGTTATTACTCAATTCACTTCCTGACTTTAAATTCGATACCTCATCTGTTCAATACTCTCGTCCGCTATCTAATATTGAAGCCGGCGATGTATTAATTATTAACCTTAAAAATAATGGTGGCTTTCTCGTTTCATTTGAACTGTTTTTTAATACAGGTAATGTTTCAGATAAATTGTCATTAAAACAACACCATCATGATCTTCAATTCGAGAATTTTCTAATGTTCAATAATCAAAATTCAATTATTGACGAAAACTCATTGATGATAAAGCAACTTGATTATTTCATATTAAGTTTACATAAAATAAACAAAATACGGGTAACTACTCAGTTATTACTGGTTAATCAAATGACTGAGTCTATTTTAGCACAACTTGAATTAAGTAAATTTATTTAATGATTAAAAACATAATCAATACGAATTAATAACATTAATAATTATAACTTTATTGATTGTTTTTTTTGATTAAATCTAGATTAATTAAGTAATATTACTATATTGAACAATCAAGCCCGGAAGAAACAGAGTAACCGCAGACGCTCTGTAATTTCTTCCGGTCCGATTAACTTTCTCATAGTATCTCGCTATGTTTAATCCTAGTGGTTTTACTGATAGTGCTCACAAGATATTTATACCTTCCTTGCGATATGTTATCCCTTTAATGGAGAGTGCACCGAGTACCTACGTTAACGTTAACAACCCCATATAGAAACGTGGTTGGCTCTAAATTAAATAAGCAGGCAAACTGAAATAATGAATCGACGTCAATACAACTTTCGCCACTTTCAAAACGGCACATTTGATCCTCTGAAACACCAATCAATCGCGCTGTTTGCTTTAACGTCATTTTATGACTTTCTCTTTGTTTACGAATTTTGATACCTAGCATTTTTGCAATATTATCTTTTTGCATAATAACCCCCTAAAATATAATCGAAGTGCAGTTAGTTTTATGGTGCGTAAATTAACATTCAATCCCTATAATTTAATTGATTTAAATTAAACAATTACGCTAAAAAAACCTTCCAATTACGATTATCCACAAAAGAATAATACTAGAGATAAAATAATAACAACTTGAATTACATTAGAAAAAATTAAAAGCAAGCTATGTTATTACCGAAAACGTATTGTGACACTAATCACAAAAAAAACGTATCCTAATTTCGTATTATTCAATTTGGGAATGTCTTTAAAAGACTATAACACATATTTTTAATATGTTTATTATTAATATTTTATTTCGATTTCGAAAAGTAACTATAAGATTAGTTCTATATTATAATCAAATTAAGTAAGTTTACCTTTAAATTTTGTGACATTTTATGTCTATTGATTTCAGACTATTAATTTTTTTAATAAAAAAACATTTAAAGTCATATTTTAATTCTCAAAGTCTAGTATATTATTGATGATAAAAAGCATAAAAATCAAAAATAGTCATCATTATTAGATAAATAACCGTCATAAAATGATTTCAAAGATTTATATTATATTTGGAAAGTTATAACCAATTGTAAACAGTGAATAACACAATAGTTAGGTCACTGAATTAAAAAGAACAAATATAAAATATATGCAGCAACTGGGGAATCTTTAAATAACAATTTGTTCATTTTGGAGAGTTCTAAGGTATGTCTCATAATGATATGAATAATATGATGATGTTAGCACGTCATTTACCTCAAAAATCAGTTGCCCTAATCCTTGCTGGTGGTAGAGGTACACGTCTTAAAGGTTTAACCCTCAAACGCGCTAAACCCGCCGTTCACTTTGGGGGAAAATTTCGTATTATCGATTTCGCATTATCCAATTGTCTAAATTCTGGAATTAGACGTATTGGTGTCATCACCCAATATCAATCTCATTCATTAGTCCAACATATACAAAGAGGATGGTCTTTTTTCAATGAAGAGATGAATGAGTTTGTCGATTTACTTCCGGCACAACAGCGAGAAATAACAGATCACTGGTATAAAGGCACCGCTGATGCCGTCTATCAGAACATGGATATTATTCGTAATTATGATGCTGAGTATGTCGTGATCCTTGCCGGTGATCACATCTATAAGATGGATTACTCTCGCATGTTGCTCGATCATGTAAATAACGACGCAAAATTTACCGTTGCTTGTATTAAAGTAAAAAAAGAAGAAGCCCATCAATTCGGTATAATGGAAATTGATGATAACCGCTGGATCACTCAATTCCATGAAAAACCTCAGCATCCTCCTGTATTAAAAGCATCTCCCGATTCATGTTTAGCCAGCATGGGGATCTACATTTTTAATAGTGATTATCTCTACAAAATGCTTGAGGACGATAGTATTTGCCCCAATTCGAGTAATGATTTCGGAAAAGATATCATTCCCAAAATTGTTGCTCGCCGAGAAGCTCTCGCACATCCCTTTGAATATTCATGCGTCACAAGTAATAGCAATGTTCCCCCTTATTGGCGCGATGTCGGCACCTTAGAAGCTTATTGGTCCGCGACACTTGATCTAGCATCTGTGACACCTGAGTTAGATATGTATGACCGAAACTGGCCGATTCGAACTTATATGGAACCATTACCGCCAGCAAAATTTGTGCAAGATCGTTCTGGAAGCCATGGAATGACGATGAACTCACTGGTTGCAGGCGGCTGTATTATTTCAGGCTCTATTGTTATCCATTCCGTATTATTCCCTCGTGTAAGAGTTAACTCATTTTGCAATATTGAATCTTCTATTTTACTCCCCGGCGTCAATGTTGGACGTTCATCACGTCTGCGGCGTTGTATTATCGATCGAGGCTGTATTATTCCTGAAAATACAGTCATTGGTGAAAACCCTGAAGAAGATAGTCAACGTTTCTACCGAACTGAACAGGGTATCGTTCTTGTCACAAAAGAAATGTTAGATAATTTGAATCATGAATAAGGAATGAAATTGTGAGCACCCATTTTGTTTATGAATGTCATTCTCCCCAAGTGACACAAGAGGCACTAAAAAGCTCGATTATCTATAAATTGAAATTTGTGATTGGCAAAGAACCTTATATTGCAACGCAAAGGGAATGGTTAGAGGCTATTTTATTGGCGATACGCGATCGGGTTGTAAACCGTTGGATGACAACTAATCGAGCGACCTATTCGCAGCAGGTTAAGCAAGTTTACTACTTATCGATGGAGTTTTTACTTGGGCGCTCATTATCCAATGCATTGATTTCAATGAATATGTATGATGACCTGACTCAAGTAGTGACTGAACTCGGATTCGATTTCGAACAGTTGTTAGAGCAAGAAACAGATCCAGGTCTAGGTAATGGGGGTTTAGGGAGGCTAGCAGCTTGCTTTTTAGACTCTCTAGCCACACTGAACCTACCCGGTGGCGGCTATGGCATTCGTTATGAATACGGCATGTTTAAACAAACCATTCGTAATGGCCAGCAAATTGAATGTCCAGACGACTGGCTTGCTCATGGAAATCCTTGGGAGTTTCCTCGAACAGAAAGTCGCTATCAAATACAATTTGAAGGCCATGTAGTCGAAGAAGAAGGTCGTTATCAATGGGTAAAAACTAACGATATTATCGCCATTGCTTATGATCAAATCATTCCCGGCTATAATACTGAAGCAACCAATACGCTCCGTCTATGGAGTGCTAAAGCAAGCGATGAGTTCGACCTACAAATTTTTAATGATGGCGAATATTATTCAGCGGTAAAGAAAAAAAATGACTCTGAGAATGTTTCCCGCGTTCTTTACCCTAACGACTCTACCTATTCAGGAAAAGAACTACGCTTAAAGCAAGAATTTTTTCTTGTTTCTGCTTCAGTTCAAGACATACTTTATCGACACTGGCTAGTGTATAAACGTTGGGATAACTTAGCGGACAAAGTAGCCATTCATTTAAATGATACGCATCCTGTTCTTGCTATTCCGGAGCTTATTCGACTACTGGTCGATAAACACCAAGTGAGTTGGCAAGAAGCAATGACTCTGGCAAAAAGAGTATTTTCTTATACAAACCATACTTTAATGAGTGAAGCGCTGGAAACTTGGCCAGTTGAAATGATCCGTAAAATTCTACCGCGCCATTTGCAAATCATTTATCAAATTAATGATGAATTTTTACAGCATGTTAGCCAAGAGTTTCCACATGATTATGAACTTCCTCGACGTGTTTCCATCATTAATGAAGAGCATGGACAGCTCGTTCGAATGGCTTGGCTAGCAGCTATCGTCAGCCATAAAGTGAATGGTGTCTCTAAGCTACATAGCCAGCTAATGACGGACTCTCTCTTTGCTGACTTTGCTAAAATTTTTCCCAATAAATTTTGCAATATCACCAATGGCATTACACCTAGACGTTGGTTAGCCATTGCGAACCCTGAACTCACGTCGATGATAGAAAGTTATATTGGCCAACAATGGTTAGTTGACTTACCGCAGCTCTGCGAACTGAAACAATGGATAGATTACCCACAGTTCTTAGACAAATTGAGCCAAGTGAAAAAAAGTAACAAAATGAAATTGGCGCACTTTATTGCACAAACTCAGCAAATTGTTATCAATCCCGAAGCCTTATTTGATGTACAAATCAAACGCATCCATGAATATAAGCGCCAACTATTAAATTTACTGCATGTCATTACTCGCTATAATCGAATATTAGCTAACCCTGAAAAAAATTGGGTACCTCGTGTGGTGATTTTTTCAGGTAAAGCGGCCTCATCCTATAGCGCGGCTAAAAAAATTATTCATCTCATCAACGATGTTGCTACCGTTATTAATAATGACCAACGCATTGATTCACGGCTAAAAGTCGTTTTTATCCCTGATTACAGTGTCAGTTTGGCACAAAAAATTATCCCTGCGACCGATCTTTCTGAACAAATATCTCTCGCAGGTACTGAAGCGTCGGGAACGGGTAATATGAAATTTGCGCTAAATGGGGCGTTAACAATAGGCACATTAGATGGCGCCAATGTTGAAATTCGTGAGCATGTCGGTCCTGATAATATTTTCATATTCGGGAATACCATTGATCAAGTGAAACAAATCAAGCAAAACTACTATTACCCACGCTGGTATTATGAAAATGATACGGAACTAAAACAGGTCATAGACCAAATTGCGAACGGCTATTTTAAACCTGATACCCCTAATTTTTATCAAGATTTAACGCATAGCTTATTAGATGGCGGCGATCAATATTTACTCTTTGCAGATTATCGTAGCTACATTAATACGCAAGAACAGGTCGATCATCTATATCAAGACCCATTAGCTTGGCAAGCCAAAGTTGCACAAAATATTTGCAATATGGGATTTTTTTCGTCAGATAGAACGATAAAAGACTATGCTTCTCAAATTTGGCAAATTAACCCTATCATTTTGTGAGTATATGATTTAGATTGGACTAATAATTTAAGTTAGGTGTGATTTTAGTCATAAACTTACTTAACTTCACAACTATTTAAAAAAATTCTCAGTCGGCATGCTATCCTGATGCCGACTGGAATGTATTTTGGTATAGCCTAAAAAGTCCAAATCATGTTCACTCTATCTTTATTTTAGATCTTGGACAAAGCCGATTTAAAAGGGTCATCATGCTTCAAGAAAGTGTTATCAGAGAAATTATTCTTTGGATCGAGAAAAATTTAGAGTCTCGCCTATCTTTAGATACTGTTGCTGAAAAATCAGGATATACTAAATGGCATTTCCAACGCCTATTTAAAAACCAAACAGGGCTTGCCTTAGGTTCCTATATCCGTGCTAGACGTTTATCTTGTTCAGCAGTGGCTCTTCGGCTCACAAACGATAGCATTATGGATATCTCTTTGCGTTATCGATTTGACTCGCAACAAACATTTTGTCGAGCCTTTAAAAAACAGTTCAATGTCACACCTTCTGAGTATCGCAAAAGAACAGGCTGGAAAATTGAAGGCTTTTGTTTGCCATTAAGGGAAAGCAAAGAATTTAGTGTTGAGGTTAGCCTAACCAAGTTAGAGCCCATCACACTTATCGGCAAACAGCACCGGTATACAAAAGGGATTAATGAGTGGAATTTTAAAACTGAAGAACTCAGACGCTATTACTGGCGAGAATTCCTCAGTGAAACCCAATGCGTTACCACTAATTTATATGCAATTCATGGCGTTGATACGATCGACTCGCAGGAAGGACAATTTTGTTATACCACTGCATTGGATGAGGATGACCTTGATACTGTCGCCTTTAATCCCAAAACGATAACTCTCCCTGATGGTGACTATTTACAAATTAAGTTTACCTGCGATGAGCTTCATGGCATCGATTACAACGATATCATCTACACTGTTTATGGGAAAGTCCTCGCGAGTATGGATATAGCGAGAGGAGAAGGCTGTGACATTGAAAACTATGTCTTAAAAACTAAGCCTAATTACCAATCATTTCTTAATAGTCCTCGTACCTACCTTAAAGAGCTAAACTATTATATTCCCGTCATTATCTGACACTATCATCGCCCTTCGCAACGCGAGGGGTTATGACTCCCATCCTGAACGTTAATAAAAAAACAAAACAACCGCAGTAATATTGCCGATAATACACATTCGTTTATATGGATTGAAACAATAAAAATACATCAATAATAAATTCAAAAGCTCCTCAAATAGAATGATGGCTCATTATCAACCATCATCATAAGCTCTATCAATTACCGATAAAATCGTCATTCAAATGTAGTCTATTATTTAATTCAATATATTGATGATACAAAAAAGACATTTTAGATTTAGAATAAAATGTTCATGTGAGTTAATCGTTAATTCCCCATCTTCTGTATACAGCTATTTTGACATAAATAACGTTGAATACTTTTATGATCATTAACATTAATAAATATCAATTTCATTATCAAAACAAACATCAATAAATGATATTCTAATAACGACTACATTGTGTCATTCCACATATTTATTTGAATGTTGTTTAAATAAGGTTAATATTTAATATAACTATCTCCCATTGAAAATAGATAAATATCGCGTTAGGATAAATCTGAGTCTTATCTTTTGAAAGGACAGATAAATAATAATCTAACTTTACGATAAGGAACTAATGATAATGGTTAAAAATAATACACCAACGGGTCTTATGGTTATCTTTGTCGGCTTACTCGCCGCGCTAGCAGGCCTTTTTTTTGGTTTAGATACCGGTGTTATTTCTGGCGCCCTTCCCTTTATAAGTCAGCAGTTTGATATATCTTCAACCCAACAAGAACTCGTCGTTAGCTCAATGATGTTCGGTGCAGCCGCCGGTGCAATTATTAGTGGCTGGTTATCTTCTTTGGGGGGAAGAAAGAAAAGTTTATTAATTAGCTCAATATTATTTATTATCGGTGCGTTAGGTTCTGCTTTTTCACCCAATGCCAATATACTTATTTTTTCAAGAGTCATATTAGGACTCGCTATTGGTATTTCATCATTCACGACCCCCGCTTATTTATCAGAAATTGCACCTAAAAAGATCCGGGGTGGGATGATCTCTATGTATCAGTTAATGATTACTATTGGTATTTTACTGGCTTTTATTTCTGATACTGCTTTTAGTTATGATCATGCATGGCGTTGGATGCTCGGAATAACCGCTATTCCTGCTGTTCTGTTATTTATTGGCGTCACTTTTTTACCAGAAAGCCCTCGTTGGTTAGCCAGCAAAAATAGGTCTAATGATGCCAAAGCTATTTTATTAAAATTAAGGAAATCAGAAACTGAAGCAATACAAGAATTAGAGGATATATTTAACAGCTTAAAAGTAAAACAAACTGGATTTGGATTATTCAAAAGCAACAGTAATTTCCGCCGCACTGTCTTTTTGGGGATTGCATTACAATTTATGCAACAACTGACCGGTATTAATGTCATTATGTATTATGCGCCCAAAATTTTTTCGCTCGCTGGTTTTGAAAGTACCGTTCAGCAAATGTATGGCACCGTTCTCATTGGTCTCGTCAACGTCATCGCCACTATTTTTGCGATTTCGATTGTTGACCGTTTCGGACGGAAAAAATTATTAACCTTTGGCTTTAGTGTCATGGCAATCAGTATCGGTTTTCTTGCCTACTTATTATCATTCGATGCTCACTCTCAATTATCACAGTACACTAGCATCGCCTTTTTATTAATCTTTATTATTGGCTTTGCTGTGAGTGCAGGACCCGTTATGTGGGTGCTCTGTTCTGAAATTCAACCTTTGAGAGGACGTGATTTTGGTATCACTTGTTCCACTACATCAAACTGGATAGCCAACATGATTGTCAGTGCAACCTTCCTAACATTGCTATCAACATTAGGAGACACCAATACATTTTGGGTTTACGCGGCACTGAACGCCCTATTTATTATTGTCACACTCTACTTTGTGCCTGAAACAAAGAATGTTTCATTAGAGCATATTGAAGAAAATTTAATGAAAGGTCATGCCCTAAGAGATATTGGCCGCTAACCATATTTAGCGCTATCCATCGTTCTTTTATAAAATACCCGATATCACTATCGGGTATTTTAGACCACTGACGAGCCTCATGCTTTTTGCATGGGGTTTATTCGCCGTTCAACGACTGACGTCATTTCGTTCCAAGGGAAAAACTACCATGACTCCCATATGCGACCCCGATGGTATTTTGTCCCTACTGTAGGGGCTTTTTACTCTGAAAGAAAACTTATTTGCACACTGAAACGCCACCATCAACATACAGTGAAGCCCCAGTCATAAAGCTCGACATAGAGCTCGCCAGAAACAACGCTGAAGATGCAATTTCTTCCGGTTCAGCTAACCGCTTCATTGCATGTAAATTGGCAGCCCATTCACGCTGTTGCTGATCTCCTGCCATGTCCGTGTTAACCCCACCCGGTAAAATAACGTTTGCCCGTATTTTCTTATCGGAATAATCCGCAGCGATACCTTTAGCTAATGCCAGCAAGGACGCTTTTGCCGTACCATAACTGCTCATTCCGGGAAGCCCAACACGACTGCCAACAAAACTGGATGTGAATATGATCGAGCCACCACCCGATTTAACCATCAAGGGTATCTGGTGTTTAACCCCTAAGAACGCAGCGGTAGAGTTTGTATTCTGAACTTGATTCCATTCATTGAGATCGAACTCGGCAACGGGTTTTATTGGCCCGACCATACCGGCATTGTTAACCGCAATATCCAACTGACCAAACTCTTGAGATATTAGGTCTGATATTCCCTTATGCGTTTTTTCTAAACACACATCTCCAACATAATAAATCGCCGTTCCCCCCGCAGAACGGATCTCACTTACCACTCGCTGAAGCTCTTCTTCACGCCGGCCAGTCAAACAAACAGAAGCCCCGTTCTGTGCGAACATGATGGCAATAGAGCGACCAATGCCTGAAGATGCGCCAGTAATAATTGCCGTTTTACCTTTAAGTAGCATGTTAGATACCTCATTGACGATGATGAGCTCAATGTACTGTGCTTTGAAAGTGTAAAAACTCTGGTTATTGCTTTTTATTTTGCCCAAAAGTCATGGTTTATTGTGTGACAATCAGGCCTGCGTTTTTATTTTCGGCGGGACAATCACTGACACTGTCCGCAAAAAAGCACTGACCGCAATGAAAGAGAGGAAGCCACCCTGTATTGCGAAGACATCAAAATAAATTCAAGCCTCATCGCGATATCGATTTTTCTAACAAGGCGCTCTTCAGAAATCAGTTCATTCACCGCAAGGGCTGCGAACTGATATTGTTGGGGGAATGCTTCTTTTAACCAATCGGTTAGCTCATTATTTATACTGACCTTATAAGATCAAAGCCCTCAAAAAACGAGGGCTTTGTCAGTAGTTTGAAATACCCGATATCACTATCGGCTATGTTACTTTCAATCCGTAATATCTAATTAAAAAGTTAAGTTTAATTTAGCCCAAAACGTTCTACCAGGCTCATTTACAGGTTCATTAGATGAATAACCAAATCCACTATTACCTGCTAAATTGAGGTGTTCGCTATAGTTTTTATCAAACAGATTATCCACACCAGCACTTAACTTCATATGATCGTTAACACGATAAGCGGTATTAAGAGAAAAAATAGTAAAACCAGCACTACGACCAAAATCTTTACCCACGACATTACCATCATTGATTGCAACACGATGTTGGCTACTAACTACACGCATTAACCCTGTTGCAGTCCAATCATTTTTCTCCCAAGATAACCCGAAACGCGTCTCTAATGGAGGCATTTGTGGTAATGGTTGTCGATCACTACGATTCTCTCCCCAAGCATAGGCAAGACTCACATCCGCTTTCCATTCATCCGTTAATTTATGGGCAACACCCAGTTCTCCCCCCATAATCATGGCATTAACGTTTTCAACTTGGCTTTCTCGTGAATTATGTGGGTTATAACGGAATAAAATGAAGTCATCCACACGGCCAATATAAGCAGAAACCCATGCACTGGTTTTTTCGTGATGATATTTTGCACCGATATCTAACTGAGTCGTTTTTTCAGTTTTTAAATGATCAAATACATTCGTTGTACCATCAGGGCCATAGGTTGGTGAAAACAGCTCCCAATAATCAGGGAATCGCTCGGTATAACCCACCCCCGCGTACAACATAACTGGCATATCCGACAACGAATGTTCATAACGCACAAAACCAGCCGGCATCACGGTATTACGGCCAGATGAGCCAATCGTAGTATCATTATCCACTAAGACCCTATCTGCTCGGGCACCTGTAACAACTTTTCCATGTTCGTTGGCATCCCATGTCAGCTCACCAAAAATACCGTAATCTTGAAATTGTGCATCTTTATTCCAGTGATCATTGCTCTCTTTACGATGTGTGTTACTTTGCATATCAGCACCAGCGCGCAGTTCATAATCACTCCACAGCCAAGTTCCCATGACCCTACCACCAACGGTTTTACGATCAACACGCATCTTCATTGGCATGTTCATCATGCCATGACCACCACCCATCATATGTCCCATATGACCTGAGCCACTTCCCGCAGAGCCACTGGTATCACGCAATGAGTAATTATCCATGATATGGTCCGCGTAGTTGTAATACAGGTTGGCTTCTAACTTATCAAAATGAGTACTAATGTTCGTTTTTTCAAAACGCATACCTAAGCTTTCACGCTTAAATTGCGAACCATCCATTCCACGGCCGGCATAACGCGCTTCTCCATCCCCTTTCCCCGCGGTAAGTTCTAATAACGTATACTCGTCAGGGGTCCAACCAAGGGCTACATCGGCATTCCATTTATCCCATTTTGATGGCACCTTATTACCATCCCCATCTTTATAGTCATTCGAACGCGATTTGTTACCAATCAAACGTAAGTAACCCTTTTCATTGCCCATACTGACATCCGCATTCGTATCCCAACGCTGATTTGATGCGACTAACGCACTCGCATTTCCTTGAATGCCCGCTTTATCAAATACTGGCTTTTCACGCTCAAAACGGATAGTTCCCGCTGAGTTTCCAGGTCCCCACAAAACAGACTGTGGCCCTTTAATCATTGTCAGTAAGTCAAAGTTTTCTGGTGATATATAAGACGTAGGAGCGTCCATACGTGATGGACAAGCCCCCAACATTTCACTGTTGTTGGTTAAAATACGTAATCGAGAACCAAACATACCTCGAAATACTGGGTCGCCATTGGTTCCACCATTACGAATCTGCGAAAAACCGGGGATGGTTTTTAAATAATCAGAACCATCACTTGCAGGCACTGGCTGCCGTGGTGTTTTTGGTGATGTACTTATCAGCAATGGTGAATCAACAGGTGCTGTCACTATCATCACCGCGCTGTCTGAGAATTTACTTTGATTTTCTTCATGAGCGAATGCTGTATTTGCAATAAGTGCAGTAGCAACCCATATTGCGACAGGTGCGATGACCAAATTTTCTTTTTTCATTATTTTGCCTAGTTCTTTTCTTTATGACGTAACAATGCCGCCTGAATTGGCCAAGCCAAATTCAAGATAAAGCGCACCCTTTGCACTTAATACGGCAAATGTGACAGATTAAATTTAATATTTTTCAATAATTAAGAAGAAAAGTGTGTAGGCGGCGCTCGTGCAAAGCGTAGAGACCAAGGTCGAAATAGATAAAGGCGAACACAAGGTTCTAAGGGTAAGTCAATCGTTAAAGTGAGCAGTTGGCGAATAACCACTGCAATAAACAAAATGATAAATGGGAAATGAATCAATAGCTGACAATAGCCACAAGCAATGTCTTCCATTGGAGATAACCCAACGCCTGACATAAGCAGGTGATTCATCATACCACTTGCATGGCATTCTTCTGGCAATGGCATCCCTTGATGCGCATGGTGCATCGCATGTTGTGCCTGACTATCCACAAGAGAGCAGTCTGCCATCTGCATCATTGATTTTGATATCAATGGGGCAATAAACAGCATTGCGACAGCAAGAAGCGCAAGATAAGCGGCGAGTTGTCTATATTTAGCTTGCAGGTGCAACGTTTTTCCGTCATATCTGTTTTTATTTTTTAACGGGCAAAAGTGTATCCTATTTACCTTCTGGTTGTTATCGTTTTTTGTCAATAATGTTACCCATAAGATAGAAAATGTGCTTCACGCTTCGTTTCAAAAGATCCAATAAAAAGCGGCAATCGCTATTACGCTATCGCCGCAAAATAAAAAACGAATAACAAAGGGTGACTGATTAAGTGAGTAAATTAGCTGGGTTATCGATACATAAACGATCTAGCGTTGCTTTATCAACACCTTTTTTCGCCAATAACGATAAGAAAACATTGGGTACAAATCCCCAACCATTTCCACCATTTTTAGCCCACATCTGTTTTAAGAAAACATCGTGACTTAAAACAATCTGGTTACTGTATCCCAGCTCGATCAGTTTATAGACTGCATCAACCGTTTCAGTAACAGTTGGCGCAACCCCTTCTTTTGGAAAGGAAATATCAAGACCTATCATATCGAATTCAAGTCATACGCCTCTGTCCAACATACGACGTTGATAATCGATATCCTTTCCGGAGGGATCTGAATGTGCCAATGAGATTTTAGCGGGGTTAACACCCATTTCTTTAATTAAGATATCCAATACCTCATCACCACGACGTTGCCAGCCTGGCATATGAATATTCATAGAAACATGGTCGTTGGCTAGCTGTGCTACAGATGCTGCTCTAAGGCTATTTTTTTCGCCCTCAGTAAAAAATGGTGACACCCCAATCTCACCAATCATACCTGCTCGAATATCCGTGCCATCAATACCAATATTTAATTCATCATCGATCATTTTGGCCATCTCATCGATGCTTTTAACCAGACGCTCGCCTTCAAATTTCTCGATATATAGCCCCGAGGAAGCAACAACATGAATACCTGTTTTTATCGCCACTTCACGTAATTGACGGACATCACGACCAATCGCTTCAGAGCCTGTTGCATCAACTAAGGTTTTCCCTCCAAGCTCTTTGAAGTTATTCACTTCATAAATCACATCATCGATGGGTTTTTTATCCATATTGTCACAGCAGCAATATGGATCATGTTTAAGCCCCCACTGAATATCCGCACTGACTTTTTTATCGACTAAGACATGTGAGAAATCATAAAAAGGTTCATCGACTACCGTTGATAAATCGTTAAACAGATGTTCATGGGGAAGAGTCAAACCCATATCTTCTTTTTTAACTGGTCCAGTTACTGTCTGAATATAACCTTTCATTTTATACTCCTGCTGTTTTTGCAGCCTTTGCTTCTTTAAATTCAGGAATAGTCGTAATAATCGCACCGACGAGTGCAAATAGAGTTCCAATGATCGTCACTAGATAAACAGTATTTCCCAGTGATGGCAGCAATAAATCAATCAGCACAGAACCGAGTAATTGCCCTGCTGTTGATGCCACCCCTAACATTAACAATCCTAATCCACGAACCAAGATAGCCATTAATGCGATAGACATAAGTCCTAATGGTCCACCGAGATACATCCACCACACACCTGGTAATTCAAGGGTGATGTGACCCAGCGCCATACGAATCACCAGCGCGACGGTTAAAACGGTGAAGCCAACAATAAAGTTCCAGGTGATAGAGACCATCATTGACCCTGTCGCTTCTGCAACTTTCGAGTTACCCGCAGGCTGCCATCCAGCTAAGAGACCAGCTAAGAATGGAAGAATGGCTAAGTAAATCGCTGACGTCGAATGCCATTGCGGTGAAACAACAAATAAGGTGGCAACAACAGCAAAAACAGCCCCTAATACACGGAAAGTGGTAAACGGTTTTTTCTCGTCAATACCGATCCCAAAACGGTCACACAGTAAGCCTGATAATAATAGTGCTGAAATCAATGCGGTTTGGAATGTTGCGATCCCCAGAGCACTCGCAGAAGCCCCTTCAGAGAAGACGACCATTGCGCCACATAAACCTGCAAACCAGTTCCATAATGGAATTTTACGTTGTTTAATTAAACTGGGAATGGCAGCAAATTGTTGTCTGGTCTGTTTTTTAGCTATGATAATAAAAAACATCACAACTAAACCGCTGGCGAAAGAAATCACAGCGCTGGCATTACCGTCTTTTAATACATCCCCTAGTTGCCCATTAACAGCAGATTGCATTGGCGATAACATACCGGCTAAAACCGTTGCTATCATCAGTAAAGGTGTAGAATAACTTTTTGCACTCATAAAATATTCCTTTTGGATTTTTGACTATGAGTCATTATTTTTGTAATCGGAGTACAAAGTGCGGGGGAACTCCCCACACTTAATTTCTTATTTTTTTGCTATTTTACTTTTGATGATATTTTAATTAGCGAGCGATCTGTTTTAGAATATTTACCCACATATCAGAGTAATGTTCCCAAGCCATAAATTCTTTACTTCCCCAATGTGGTGAGCAATCACTCATAAAACAGGCTGTTTTACCTTTTTCATATTCGCCGAAAACTAATAATGGATCTTCGCCAATATTTAGAACCGTTTCAGTATTATCTTTAGCTTTAACTTTGTTATAGCCTAAGAACATTGGCCAATTGCCAAAACCTTTAACTGAATCGTGTGCAGAATTAACTGGCGTTGCAAAAATACCTTCTGGTGTTTCAACACGGTCATCACCGTCTAACATTTCAACTGGCAATACATCCGCCAATAGCGTATTTTTATAATTCGCTTTAGCTTCAATACCCATAAAGGACAAATAGCCACCAATCATTAATAACCCACCACCATTAATTACGTATTGCTTAATTAATTGCAGTGCATTTGGTAATACTTTCATATTATAGAAAGTATCATTCTGTAATAGGAATGTATTTGCACCAATATCGCTGATGACAACAACATCATATTTTTCCAATTCCTCTACCGTTTTAGGAAATGCCATTTGAACGGTATGAGCAGGCATATAATCAATTTCGACATTTTTATTTCTTAGGCAGCTTAATAAAAATGTCGCACCCTCTTCATATTTACTCGAAGTAAAACTGTCGTAGCCTTTAGTATGAATCATATGAATGTGCCATGACTCACCAATAAATAAAATTTTCATTTTTATTCCTCTTTCAGAATATGAATTATTCAGGGGACTGAGTAACAACCTGCGAGTAGGTTGTTTGGTTAATACGATACATCACATTAATATCTTCAGGCATTTCTGAAGCATTACTGGTTTCTACGGCAAGCGATGAAAATGCAGAGGCATAACGCAACGCATAAGAAAACTGTTTTCCTTTCGCTAATGATGCGGCCAACGCACCATTAAACGCGTCTCCTGCACCTGCGGTATTTTTAACGACAGCCGTATAAGCGGGGGAGTAAATGAATTTATTGCCATCATAAGCAATAGAACCTTTACTTCCCAGCGTTATGACAACCTTCTTAACACCTTTGGTATGAATAATTTCTGCCGCTTTTTTTGCAGATTCCATATCAACAACATTGACACCTGAGAGCAAACTCGCTTCAGTTTCATTTGGCGTTAAAATATCGACCTTTTCCAATAGCTCAATCGCAATGTCACTATAAGGTGCTGGATTTAAAATAATTGGGATATTATATTCATTACCTATTGAAATAATTTCCCTTAATGCCTCAATATTGGTTTCAAGCTGCAACAGGATAATATTAGAATTAATAATCTTATCTTTTTGGATTTTCACTTCATCTGAACTAATATCCATATTCGAGCCAGGATAAATTGAGATGATATTTTCGCCACTATTTTCCGAAACAAAAATTGATGCTGTACCTGTTTGGAATTTTTCGGTCTGATAAATAGTTGATGTCTTAATTTTTGATGATGAAATAAAATTCACCGCATAATCACTAAATTGGTCAGTACCAATTTTAGTAATAAAGTGTACCTGTGAGTCTGAATAACTTGCAGCTAAGGCCTGATTACATCCTTTGCCACCCGGTGAAAATATAAATTTATTTGATAATAATGACTCGCCAGCCTCTGGTAATCGAGGCAAATAACTTATCATATCAACATTAAATGAACCTAACACACAAACTTTGCCGTTCACTGAATCATCCTTATTGGTAATTTCATTAAGGCTATCGTTACATTCAAGAAATTGTATAATTTCTTTTTTTGCAACTTTATCTAGGGATTCAAATTCAATGAATGCGCCACCATGGCAACGGCTAACAATTCCTTTTTTTGCCAAAGAATTTAAATCTGCTCTAATGGTTTCTTTTGTGACATTCAGTTCTTTCGACAAAACAGAAACTTTTGCTGAGCCTGCATTTTTTAAAAAATTAATTATTTTTTTATGTCGTTCTGCTTTCATGCCATTTTACCTCATGGCATTTACTCTAATTCAGATAATGTTATTTTAATGTGATAATAATCATATGTTCCCAAGACAAAGCAAAAAAAAGCAAAAAACACAAAAATAAAAACAAAAAAAAGCAAAAGCATATTACGTTAAGGTAAATTTAATTTTAAATACAAAATAAAATAAGAAAACATTAGCTAATTTAATTATTATTTGATTTAAGATTAAAATAACATCTATATGATTTATTATAAAAAAACAAAATTAAATGAAATTAGACATTTATTTCAATCAATTATAAAAAGAAAAATAAACTTATCACTAATAGTTAATTATAAAGAGTTTTAAATAAATAAATTACTTAATTTTCAATTTTAACCCGCTAAATTCAAAATTGAATCGATTCAAATTTTTGCATTTTCATTGATTTTATTTTTTCCTATAAATGTCATCAGTAGACTAAAAAGTTCGGTTCCACTCCAATCAGTACCCTGTCACACGTTGCCTGACCAGAAAAATGATGGCTAATACAACTCACAGTAAAAGGTAACCTATTGACATTAAAAATAAATCTATCGTGAAAAATAAATCTATCGTGAAAAATTTAACCCGCTACTGCTGAGCCGCTTTTTTCTCATGTATCATCATTAATGCTTGCTCAATACTACGTTCAATAACATGTCTACGCTGATCGTTTTCAGGCAATAGCTTCAGCATCATCTGCCAAGCCGAGATTGCTTCAGCGTAACGTTCTTGTTCAAATGCATTAAAGGCAAACATACTGAGCGCCTTCACATTCATTCGATTTTCAGCGATCAATTTGCGTAATAACTCGCCCCCCAACCGATTATCTTCCGGATCAGAAGAACGGGTTAAAACCTCGGCATAGCCTAATGCAATGTTATCATCTGTGGGTTTAAGACGGTAAGCACGCCCATATGCATCTGTCGCCATTGTTGCGTTATTTAACGCCATGCCTATGCGACCTAACATCACCCATGCATCCACATTCAAAGGTTCATCCTGTAACCGAGAACGTAGTCCTAATGCAAGGCGTTCCATTTCTTCATTATTTAATGGCGGCTCTGACGGATCTAATGCCCTATCGAGTAAAGCTGGAGCTTGCTGGTAAGCCAAATCCCAATCGGTAACTTTGCTATAATTTCCTACCTGATAATAAGCTGCAATCCCAATACCAACCGCAATAATCACTCCAGGAACATATACCCAACCACTTGCGCGTGTTGATTCTAGTGCATCAACCAGTTGCGGCTCATGCTCAGCAACACTCTTTACACGTATTCGCTTTTTAGAACGTGCATAGATAATCCATCCACCCACAATAATAGCGGCAAAAGGTAAGCCCCATAACAACAGTGTTAATGGCGTCAACGGCGGATTATAAGTGACAAAATAACCGTACCGCGCCACCATATAATCAACAATTTCGTCACGGCTTTTGCCTTCTTTCATTAGCTCATACACTTTTTGGCGTAAGTCTAACGCGATCATAGAATTTGAATCAGCGATACTATTATTTTGACATTTAGGGCAGCGTAGCTCCTCGGTTAATTTACGAAACTGCTGCTCCTGTTGCTCATTATCGAAGGTAAAAACCTCTGTCGCTGCAAAAGTATGCGTAGCGGTCAGCAGAAACATCAAAAAGCCAATAAGGTATTTCATTGATTGGCCTCCTTGCTATATCTATCCCACAGCGGCTTCATTTCCTTATTCCAGACTTGCTCATCCATCGCTCCTGCATGGCGATAGCGAATAATACCATTGCCATCAATCAAAAAAGTTTCTGGTGCTCCGTAAACGCCTAAATCAAGGCCTAACATGCCTTCACCGTCAAATAGGCTTAAATCATAGGGATTACCTAACTCGCGTAACCAAACAATGGCTTTTTGCCTATCATCTTTGTAATTGAGGCCTACCACTCGTACCCCCTGAGCTGCAAGTTCATTGAGGTACTTGTGCTCTGCACGACACGTAGGGCACCATGTTGCCCACACATTTAATAAAATAGGTTTACCCTGTATCAAGACATTAGATTCGTAATGTTGTCCAGGGTTTTCCAAAGACTCTAAACGAAATACAGGCACAGGTTTTCCGACTAAAGCAGACTCCAATAAGCGTGGATCATCACCTTCCGCATTCCGCATTAATTGCCATAATAAAACCGCAGCAATTGCAGCAAAAATAACCAATGGGATCAAAAATACTTTGCGGCTCATACAGCCTCCGGCACAGGTTTACGGCGACGATAACGTGGATCGAACAGGCAGAACAGTGCACCAACAGCCATTAAGATGCCGCCAGACCATATCCAACGTACAAATGGTTTATAGTAAAGACGCATCGTCCAAACATTTGGACCGATTTCTTCACCTAATGCCGCATACAGGTCTCGGGTAAAACCACCATCAATAGCCGCTTCAGTCATGACTGCACGACTGGTATTATAAAAACGCTTTTCAGGCTGAAGTTTTGTCAGCAGTTTGCCGTTTTCTTTAACATCAATATTACCAATAACACCTTGATAGTTAGAGCTATCTGCTTCATGTACCCCATTAAATACAAAAGTATAATCACGGATAACCACACTTTCGTTCGGTTTCATTTTAACATCACGTTCAATGCTGTAATTTTGGCTAAAGGCAATTCCAACAATCGTCACCGCCAAACCTAGATGTGCAAATACCATTCCCCAATAGCTCGGCGTCAGCTTAATTTTTTTGCTAATACGCACTCGCATTTCAGCGACGGCTAATATCGCTATCCAACAAGCCATCATCAAGCCAAGTATGGTGAGCGCCTCAAATCTATCTTGCATGAGCCACGGTAACAGAAATGACAAAATCAACGTCACTAACAATGCAATCAGTAATAATTTGCGAATGGATGCGGGGCGATCTCGTCCCCAACGTACCAGCGGCCCGATACCTAATAACAGTGCGAATGGCACCATCAAGGCAATAAACATGGTGTTAAAGAAGGGTTCGCCTATCGAAATACTTCCAAGGCCGATTTGTTTATGAACCAGCGGTAATAATGTGCCTAATAACACCACTAGCATGGCGGCTGTTAAGATCACGTTATTAGCCAATAACATCGACTCTCTCGACCAAAGCGCATTATTAACGCGTGAACGCACTTTGTGCCCTCTCACTGCGAACAGCAGCAATGAACCGCCAATCACTAACACCATAAAGGCTAAAATAAATAACCCTCTGGAAGGATCTGAAGCGAAAGCATGCACAGAAACCAATACGCCAGAACGAACGAGGAAGGTACCAAGTAAGCAGAGTGAGAATGCAAAAATAGACAACAATAGTGACCAAGCCTTAAAAGTGGCTCTCTGCTCAGTGACTGCCAATGAATGTATTAACGCGGTTCCGACTAACCAAGGCATAAATGAAGCATTTTCAACAGGATCCCAGAACCACCAGCCTCCCCAGCCTAGCTCATAATAAGCCCAAGCTGAACCTAGCATGATCCCTAATGTTAAGAAAAACCAAGCTGCCATCGTCCATGGCCGAGCAAAGCGCGTAAACGAACTATCTAAGCGACCACTTAATAGCGCTGCAATCGCGAACGCAAAAGCCACCGAAAATCCGACATAGCCCATGTACAATAATGGTGGATGAAAAATCAAACCGGGGTCTTGCAAAAGTGGGTTGAGGTCACGACCTTCAATTGGGAAAGACGGTAATGTGCGTGAAAATGGGTTAGAGGTAAAAATAATGAATAATAGAAAACCTACACTGACCATTCCCATCACGGCTAAAACGCGTGCCACAATATCCAGTGGCATACGATAGCTACACAAGGCGACCGCAAATGTCCAACCACTCATCAACAGTACCCATAACAGCAAGGAACCTTCGTGAGCTCCCCATGTTGCCGCCACACGGTACCAGATCGGCAATTGCGTATTGGAATTATTAGCGACGTAAGTAACAGAAAAATCATTCACAACGAATGCATTGACCAAGACCAAAAAAGCGCCCGTGACACACAAAAATAGTAGCCAAGCCAAAGGCCTAGATGAACGCATCAGTCGTTCATCATGCCGCGATACGCCCCATAATGGATAGACAGACAGTAATACTGCAATCCCCAATGCTAGACATAATAATAGGTTTCCAACCTCAGGGATCATGACGCGTTATCCTTATAAGCAGCCGCGGGTCTGCGGTGATTTTCTTGCATCGCTTGCTCAACTTCTGGTGGCGTATAATTTTCATCATGTTTAGCGAGTACTTCTTTCGCAATAACATGGTGATTTTCAGCCAACTCGCCCTGCACAACAACGCCCTGACCTTCACGGAATAAATCAGGCAAGATACCGTCATAGCTGACGTCAACTTCCCCTTCAGCGTCATACACGGTAAAAGTGACTTTGAGTGAATCAGGATCACGCTGCACAGTGCCCGGCATCACCATTCCACCAACACGTAAGCGTTGTCCGACTTCGGGTATCTGTTGTGTTTCCCGTTTTCCGTAAATAATCTCTCCGGGCGTATAAAACAGATCAATACTGGAGCGAAGTGCATAAAGTAATAATGCTACCGTTAACCCCACACCAATCAGGATTGCACAGACTAGCCATAATCTATTTTTACGACGAATATTCACTCAACCTCCCGACGCGCTCGTGCCGCTTTTTGTCTCGCTTCTCTTGCTTGCTGTGCAATAATTGAGTTAATTATCATTTTTCGTTGTAACACCGTGTGAATACACAGCAACAACAATGGGGTAATCGTCAAGGCGACGGCTAGCCATACATAAAATGCATAGCCTCCCATCGCAAAAAAATCGCTCCAAGATGCAAATGCACTACTCATGATTTGCGCCCCTTCTTGTTCACAATATCAAGAACCCACGGGCGATTACGTTCCAGTAGTAAGAGTTGATTACGTAAACGCACCAGCGTCAGAGAAATAAATAAAAATAGGTAACCTAGAATCGCTAAGCGCAATGGCGTGCGCATCGCAGGATTAATACTTTGCTGCATGCGTGTTGACGGCTGATGCAGTGTATTCCACCATTCAACAGAATAGTGAATAATCGGTAAATTAATGACACCAATTAACACTAATATTGCAGCCGCTTTTCCGGCTGTTCGACGATCATCGAATGCATGCCAAAGAGCAATAATACCGACATAAAGGAAAAAGAGGATAAGCTCAGAAGTTAAACGTGCATCCCACACCCACCATGCACCCCACATCGGTTTTCCCCATGTCGCCCCAGTGACTAAAGCGATAAAGGTAAAAACAGCGCCAATTGGCGCCATGGCTGCAATCGCCAGTTCAGCGACTTTCATCTGCCAAACTAATCCAGTAAATGCGATGATCGCCATCGTGGCATAAATTCCCATAGACCACATTGCAGCAGGAACATGGATGTACATGATGCGATAGCTGTCACTTTGCTGATAATCAGTTGGTGCAAACCCGAATCCCCACCCCCATCCTAGTGCTAAAAAAATGACACTGAGAATAATAAACCAAGGTGTCAATCGTCCACATAATTGATAGAGGTTGACTGGGATGGCAAGTTGGTGAAGCTTTTTCCACATATTTAAGGGCTCCGGATCATATCGCTGGCAAACGTTATGCTGCTGCAATATACCATACACGTATTAACGATGGGTTTATTGATATAACACAAATATAACTTGAGGCTAGTCAAACAATTAACTGTTCACTAGCCTCGGTGCTTGTCAGACATAAGCGGATTCAAGCACTCGTCATGAACCCGCTTTTTTCATTTAAAAACCAGGTTCAACGTCACGCATATCAGGTAACTTATGCGCTATCCCTTTATGGCAATCAATACAGGTTTTTCCATCAATAATGGCTTGGTCATGCATTTTAGCAGCGACCCCTTTTTGGGCTGTAAAATCCATATATTCAAAGTTATGGCAATTACGACATTCCTGTGAATCGTTATCTTTCATCCTTCGCCACTCATTTTGCGCCATCGCTAAACGATGCTCTTCAAATTTTTGTGGGGTATCAATGATGCCAAATGCCTTACCATAAAGTTCTTTACTCGCTTTGATCTTTCTGACCATTTTAGGCACAAATTCATGGGGTACATGGCAATCAGGGCAAGTTGCTCTCACACCACTACGGTTAGTGTAGTGAATAGTATCCATGTACTCTTCATAAACATTCTCACGCATTTCATGACAACTAATACAAAACTCTTCTGTATTCGCCATTTCCATGCCCGTGTTGAATCCGCCCCAGAAAATGACGCCACTCACAAAACCAATCAGTAACAACGTTCCCAATGCCAAGCGGCTTGGACGTCGCCACCACTGCCATACTCGACGGATCAAACCCGGTTTTTCATTATTCTTAGCCATGAGTGCCCCTTATTGACCAAAGCCTTTGGATGGGGTGAATGTGTTATCCACAATGGGTGAAGTATCTGACTGTGGTACATGACACTGCAAACAGAAATAACGGTTTGGTGCTACCCCGCCCAGCACCTTACCCGTCGCATCCATAAAGTGAGTTGGACTCACGCGAGGTGCCCCTGTGGTGCGATAGTTTTCAACACCATGGCATTGCAAGCAACGGTTTGTGTTGGTGGTAATTTGATATCCTTCAACACTATGTGGGATCATAGGAGGTTGATTCACATAGTTTAATGCCATTCTTTCCTGCTCTTTAGGGATATGAATGCTCCCCTCTTGAGTACCAGACACTTCTGGTGACTTAGAAAGATCGACGCCATTTGCAGCCCAAGTCAGGCTCGTCGCAATGAGGGCCATTCCAACCATCCAACGGCTCGCTGTCTTAATCAGGGCATGGATTTTCATGATTTCGCTCCCGAACTCCATCGTAGTGTTATTTTAAAAACATCCTCAGAACACACATCAATACAACGACCGCATGTAATGCAATCCTTATCAGATATCATGACTGGGGCTTGTTTATCTAAAACCGGCGCTCGCAGTACTTGCGGCTCCGGACAAATGTGGAAGCAATCCATACAGCGGGTACAGTTTTGTTTGTTCATCGCTGCAACGGTGATAGCCCCTTTACAGCCCGCGATGCCATATAACGCACCGAGCGGACATAGATGACCGCACCAGCCATGCTCCACAACGAGTAAATCAAATAAAAATAAGGCGAGCAGTAGCAACGCTCCGCTGCCAAAACCGAATATTAGACTTCGGCCCATTAATGAAACGGGGTTAATCCATTCCCACACTAAAGTTCCCGTGACCGCGGAGCCTATCAAAATCACGATAAGCAACACATAACGGATATAGCGCGGTATCGTCGCGGATTGATTAAAATCGAATTTACGACGTAGCCACGCCGCGGCATCTGTCACTGGATTAATCGGACATACCCAACTGCAAAAAATGCGTTTTCCTAAAAATGCATAAACCAGTAATACAATGGCAGCGCCAATTAATGCTGAAATGGCTGGCAAATAGCCACTTGCAAGGCTTTCTAATGTAATCAGTGGGTCGGTTAATGGCACGGTATCTAACAATAAACTACTGCTATAGTTACCGTGTAAGATCCATACCCCAAACCAAGGCCCACTCAAAAACATCGCTAACACCAAAAATTGGCTGACCCGACGCATCCACAACCATTTGTGACTTTGCCACCACCCTTTTTTCGCCAGTGCCTCACGCCCAGCATCGCGTTTACGATTTGCCATCATTTCCCTCCAACCAACCAAAGCGGTAGTGATGTCCTAACTCCCCTTTAGCCAGCGTTAATGGAAGCACTTTGATTGCCGCCTCTTCTAAAACACAAGCTTGCTCGCATTTACCACATCCAGTACAAGCACTGCTATGCACTGTAGGTAAAAAGCGAGCATGTTTGCCGGTACGGTGGTTTTGCTCTATTTCTAGGGTAATTGCTTCATCAATTAACGGACAAACGCGATAACAGACATCACAGCGTAGTCCTTGAAAATTGAGGCAGTTTTCCTGATCAAGTAACACTGCCAGCCCCATTCGAGCGTCGTTGATGGAGTCGATCTCTTTATCCAATGCACCACTTGGACACACTTTGGCACAAGGAATGTCCTCACACATTTCACAAGGGTTTTCCCGTGCAATGAAATAAGGCGTTCCCGCCGCTAATCCCGAGGCTAGTGTGGCCAGTTTTAACATGTCATAAGGACAGGCTTGCACGCATTGACCACAACGAACACAAGCACTTGCAAATGCATTTTCATTAATGGCTCCCGGCGGACGAAGACGAATTCCGCTCGCTCGGGAGGTTTGCTGTTGTAACCCCAGTACCACACCAATAGCGGCCAATCCACCTGCCGCGCGAACGGTATCACGCAAAAAACGGCGGCGACTATTTTGAAGTTTCGGCTTCTGGGACATGAGCAATTACACCTTCTCTAGCTTAACGGCACATTTTTTGTAATCCGTCTCTTTTGAAAGCGGATCGGTAGCATCTAGCGTTAAGTTATTCACTAACTGAGATGCATCAAAGAAGGCCATATACACCAGTCCTTTCGGTGGCCGATTGCGCCCGCGTGTTTCAACGATAGTCGTCACCTCACCACGACGCGAAACGACTTTCACTTTGTCACCACGACGCAACCCTCTGTCTTTCGCATCTAATGGATGCATAAATACTTGTGACTCAGGAAATGCACGATGTAACTCTGGTACACGACGCGTCATACTGCCTGTATGCCAATGCTCTAATACTCGACCCGTCGATAGCCACAAGTCATATTCTTTGTCTGGTATTTCTGCGGCTGGCTCAAATGGCAGAGCAAAAATGACCGCCTTGCCATCGGGCTTGCCATAGAATTGGTAGCCACTGCCAGCTTTGACATACGGGTCATGCCCTTCGCTATAACGCCATTGTGTCTCTTTACCATCAACCACAGGCCAACGGATACCACGTGCTTTGTGGTAGTCATCGAATGGTGCAAGGTCGTGACCGTGGCCTCGGCCAAAACTTGCGTACTCTTCAAATAAACCTTTTTGCAGGTAGAAACCGAGTTCCCGCGACTCATCATTTAATTGGTCTTCTGCCAACTCTGAAATCGGAAACTGAGTAACGGCTTGGGTTGCAAACAGAACATCATAAAGCGTCTTACCACGGTATTCAGGTTTCTTAGCCAGTAACTCTTCAGGCCACACTTCTTCTGTTTTAAAGCGACGAGAAAATTGCACCATCTGCCACAGGTCAGATTTTGCTTCGCCTGGCGCTTTAACTTGTTGACGCCAAAATTGTGTCCGACGCTCTGCGTTACCATAAGCACCTTCTTTTTCAACCCACATTGCAGTCGGTAAGATCAAGTCAGCAGAGATAGCACTCACGGTCGGATAAGGATCTGAAACAACGATAAAATTGCGCGGATCACGCCAACCTGGCATACGTTCTTCGTTAATATTTGGGCCAGCTTGCATGTTGTTGTTGCACATTACCCAATAGAAGTTGAGTGTACCGTCTTTTAATGCACGATCTTGCGCTACCGCATGTAGCCCCACTTTTTCTGGGATCGTGCCAGCGGGTAATTGCCAAACTTGTTCGACTTTCTCACGATGTTTTTCATTGGTTACGACCATGTCTGCGGGTAAGCGGTGTGCAAAAGTGCCTACCTCACGAGCCGTACCACATGCTGATGGCTGTCCTGTCAATGAGAAAGGACCACAACCTGGTTGTGAGATTTTTCCGGTCAATAAGTGCAAGTTATAACAAAGGTTATTTGCCCAAACACCACGAGTGTGCTGATTAAAGCCCATCGTCCAGTAAGAGACTACTTTTATGTTTGGATCAGCATACAGTTTAGCTAATGCTTCTAACTGATCTTTAGGAACTCCCGTCATTTCGGCGGTTTTGTCTAGCGTATAGTCAGCAACGAATGCCTTATACTCATCCCATGTCATTGGTTCTGAAGCATCTGAACCTGGGTTTTTGGCACTTTTTTCTAAAGGATGAGTGGGTCGTAAGCCATAACCGATATCCGTTGCACCACGGCGTAAATTAACGTGTTTATCAAAGAATTCCTGATTAACCGCATTATTTTCAATAATATAGTTAGCAATATAATTCAGGATCACTAAGTCAGATTGCGGCGTAAACACAATGCCGTTATCCGCCAATTCAAAACTACGGTGTTTAAAGGTAGAAAGAACCGCAACACGCACATTTGGGTCAGATAAGCGGCGATTGGTGATCCGAGACCACAAAATAGGGTGCATCTCTGCCATATTTGAGCCCCAAAGCACAAATGCATCGGCTTGCTCGATATCATCATAGCAACCCATAGGCTCATCCATACCGAAAGTACGCATAAAGCCAACAACCGCAGAAGCCATGCAGTGACGTGCATTCGGGTCTAAATTATTAGAACGGAAACCCCCTTTGAACAATTTAGAGGCTGCATAACCTTCCCACACGGTCCACTGACCGGAGCCAAACATACCCACGCCTTCAGGGCCGCGCGCTTTTAATGTCGTTTTGAGTTTTTCTTCCATGACATCAAAGGCTTTTTCCCAAGTTACAGGGGTAAACTCACCATTTTTGTCATATTCACCGTCTTTCATACGCAGCAATGGCTGAGTCAAACGGTCTTTTCCGTACATAATTTTAGGTAAGAAATACCCTTTAATGCAGTTTAAACCCCGATTAACCGGCGCTTCTGGATCGCCTTGGCTCGCCACTATACGGCCATTTTGGGTTCCTACAAGTACACCGCACCCTGTACCACAAAAGCGGCAAGGCGCCTTATCCCATTTGATGTCCTCTTGTTGCCCGACGACTGCCTTAGCGAGACTCGGTGCACCAATACCTGCCGCCGCAGCAGCGGCCGCAACAGCATTGGCTTTCATGAAGCTACGACGACTGAGTTTCATCATTTTCCTCACATTGCTCATCCTGCTGGTGGTAAACCAGCGAAACAGACAGCACGCCTTCAACATTGCGTACTGAATCAATAGTATCAATCAGAGTGCGACTGTGTTCTGACTCAACAACAACAATCAATTTGCCTGTTTCAGGTGAGCTAATCGCCACCTCGCAACCAGGCAATTGATTCAAAGCCGTCGTCACAGTGCAAGCCTGTTCACATTTTACTTGTACAATCAAACTACATACTTGCCAGCTATTGTGCATTTTCATGCTCCAAAGTAATGGCTGATACAGGGCAACTGGCAACACAGGCGCCACAACCTGTACAACCCTGCTTATCAATCTTGGGCTGATAGATTCCAGTCAGTGATGGACGAAAAGAGATCACTTGCGGCTCACAATTGTCTTCGCAACGTCGACATTCAATAGAACGGTAGGCCAGACAGGTTTGAGCAATAGAAATGGAAATATCCCAAGGCTGAGACGTTTGCGGCAGAAATATTGGTTCAGGACACGCGGTAGCACAGGCATAGCAGAATGTGCATTCCCCTTGTAAAAAATCAACGACAGGATAACCGCCAGGGCCGGAAACGAGAATTGCAGTTTCACAATGTGTAAGGCATTCGTTGCAACGAATGCAACTTTCAATAAAGCGATCTTCACTACCACTCCATGGCGGTCGAACAACAGGCGTCGCACTGCGCCACGCACCTGTTAATACTCCCCGACGGGTGATATCAACCATGTTGATTTCCTTAACATTGCCCAAACAAAATTAATGCAAAAATTGAAAATTAACCGCAAATTTTATATGTGTATTAATGACAAATATTAACGACTGAGGGTATAAAAATACATACTACTAAGTAGGTAACATTAATTATTATATTAATTGAAAAAAAATAGTTTACTTGGAAAGTATTTTGAATTTTATTAGGTAACTTGCTGACTAACCCTTATATTATATTTAGAGTAGTAAAAAGTTATTAACATTTTTTAAATAGGGTAAACCAAATTAAACCTAAACCTTCATGAAATATTCATATCTATAACAGATAGAAATACTACTAAAGAGGTATAAGAGCAATTCTCTTTATTCTTTTCATATCGAAAATATTAGAACTAATGCACATTTTATTTTTCATTCTATAAATCGAAAGCCTTGCGGACTCATTGAACACTGTCATTCACAACGCATTATCGTCCTCATTATTATCGCTGATAATGAGAATAAATCTTAACGGCTGAATACCTCTTTTTATTTTAGACTGTTTTATGTTTTCTTTCCTAATTTACATCCATGATCAGATATTACTCACATTATCTTAATCACACTTCTTTTAATAAATTTAGCTTTGATCAAAAACAATATTTTGAGTGTGGTTATTTGCTAGAGCTATTAACTAGGCATGTCATGATGGCAATCATCTATTTGTCATCACTTATAAATAATAATATTACAGCCAATGGGATGGCTGGCTTACATCACTCGAGGCCCTTATGGCAAAGATAAGAAATAGTATTCTGTGCTTACTGAGTTTGCTTGCAGGAATATTTCTATTTAGTAACTCTATCCACGCACAAACAGAATCAAAGGAAGCATCATCAACCATTAATACCAAAAATGAATCCTTTGCTCAGTCACATCCTGACCAATATCATTCATGGCGTGCAACCTCTGAGCAAGCACAACGTGAAGACGCTCTTGCTGAGGATCCACGCTTAGTGATCCTTTGGGCTGGTTATCCTTTTTCTCGTGATTACAACAAGCCTCGCGGTCATGCTTACGCACTCATTGATGTGCGTGAGACACTAAGAACTGGGGCACCTAAAAACGCACAAGATGGCCCACTTCCTATGGCATGTTGGAGCTGCAAAAGTCCTGATGTTGCAAGACTGATTCAAGAACAAGGCGAAGATAACTATTTCCATGGTAAATGGGCAAAAGGCGGTCCCGAAATCGTTAATGTATTAGGATGTGCTGACTGCCACAAAACTGACTCACCTGAATTTGCTCAAGGTAAACCTGCGCTTACACTCACACGTCCCTATGCCGCAAGAGCTATGGAAACCATTGGAAAGCCTTTTGAGCACGCGAGCCGTTTCGAACAACAATCTATGGTGTGTGGTCAATGCCATGTCGAATATTACTTTGCAGGAGATAATAAATCCGTCAAATTCCCTTGGGATAACGGTACCAAAGTAGAAGACATGGAAGTGTATTATGACAATATCGGTTTTTCTGATTGGACAAACTCACTGTCAAAAGCCCCCATGCTAAAAGCACAGCATCCTGAGTTCGAAACATGGAGTGCAGGTATTCACGGAAAAAATAACGTCACCTGTATCGACTGCCATATGCCTAAATTGCAAAATGAAAAAGGTGAACTCTATACCAGCCACAAAATAGGAAACCCTTTCGATAACTTTGAACAAACCTGCCGTAATTGCCATACCCAAAGCAAACAAGCGCTACAAGCTGTTGTCGCTGAGCGTAAACAAGCGATCCAAGAGATGAAAATCAAAGTGGAAGATCAACTCGTGCATGCCCACTTTGAAGCCAAAGCAGCTTGGGATGCCGGTGCGACAGAAAAAGAAATGGCACCTATTTTAGCTGATATTCGCCATGCTCAATGGCGTTGGGACCTCGCGATTGCGTCTCATGGTATTCATATGCATGCGCCTGATGAAGGCCTACGTATGCTAGGTGGAGCGATGAATAAAGCTGCCGATGCACGGACTAAATTGGTGCGCTTGTTAGGTGCGAAAGGCGTTACCCATGAAATTGCTATTCCTGATATTTCAACCAAAGAAAAAGCCCAACAGGCAATTGGTTTGGATATGCAAAAAATCAATGCTGAAAAACAAGAGTTTTTGAAAACCATTGTACCGGAGTGGGATGATCAAGCTCGTAAAAACAATCTACTAAGCCAATAACCGCAATCCGCCTCTGCAAAGTGGCGGCATAACAATGGAGTCAATATGAGCGTACTACGTTCGTTATTAACTGCTGGGGTGCTGGCGTCAGGCTTGTTATGGAGCATTGCCGCATCCGCAGCGACACCATCCACACCAGAGAATGGTGAACGCTGGGTTGTCACTCAGCAACGTAATCCCGATGCTGCTTGTTTGGATTGCCATAAACCCGACAAAGAGGGTATGCATGGAACTCACGCATCCGTCATCAATCCTAACAATAACCTTCCAGTGACCTGTACTAACTGCCATGGCAATCCAGGTCCTCACCATCGTGAAGGGGCGAAAGATGTCATGCGTTTCAACCACCCTATGTATAGCGTGGAGCAACAAAATAGTGTTTGCCTATCATGTCATTTACCCGAACAGCTACAAAAAGCGTTCTGGCCACATGATGTGCATGTGACCAAAGTCGCCTGCGCAAGTTGCCATGATCTTCATCCAAAACAAGATACGATGAAGGTTCTCAATGACAAAGGACGCATAACAATTTGTGTTGATTGCCACTCAGAGCAACGCAACAACCCTGATTTCAATCCAGCGGCGGTAAAATTGCGTAAGGAGCAGCCATGAGTTGTTCGCGTCGTCAATTTATTATCTATGCAGGAGTGTTAGCTGCGTCTGGAGGGACGACGGTCCATACTCTAGCAAATACAATGAAAATTAATGGGCTACGCTATGGCATGATTCATGATGAAGCCTTATGTATTGGCTGTACAGCTTGTATGGACGCTTGCCGAGAAGTCAATCACGTGCCTGAAGGCGTTTCAAGATTAACGATTATCCGTAGTGAACCAATTGGCCACTTTCCTGATATCAAATATCGTTTCTTTAGGCATTCATGCCAACATTGTGAGCATGCCCCTTGCGTCGATGTCTGCCCGACAGGGGCCTCATTTATCGATAAGACAACCGGTATTGTCGATGTTAATCCAGACTTGTGTGTCGGTTGCCAATACTGCATTGCGGCATGCCCTTATCGAGTACGTTTTATTCATCCTGTTAATAAAACTGCCGATAAATGTGACTTTTGCCGTAAAACCAATTTGAAAAAAGGTCAACAACCGGCTTGTGTTGAAGCATGTCCAACAAAAGCGCTCATTTTTGGTAATTTGGATGACCCAAACAGTGATATTGCAATCATGCTCCGCCAAAAAACAACCTATCGCTATAAAATTGCACTTGGTACTCGACCCAAAGTCTATCGAGTTCCATTTAAGTATGGGGAGGTGAGCCAATGACAACCGCTTCTGCTTTCCATTTTGAATCGCTGGTCTGGGATTGGCCAATCGCTGTTTATCTCTTTTTAATTGGGATTTCAGCGGGGTTAGTGGTACTCGCCATTTTATTACGTCACTTTTACCCTTCCGAAGCGACGAGTAACAGCACGCTAATGCGAGCCACTTTATTACTTGCACCAACGACCATCATTCTTGGTTTACTGATTTTGATTTTCCACTTAACCCGACCTTGGACTTTCTGGAAATTGATGTTCCACTATAGCCCAACCTCTGTGATGTCGATGGGGGTTATGTTATTCCAAGTGTATATGGTTGTGCTCATCGTGTGGTTAGCCAACGTTTTTCAATCTGAGTTAGTTGAATTGCAACAAAAATGGCTACCCCGTTTTGGTTTTATCCAACGGCTATTCCCCCTATTTACACCCGCCATGCGCGTGATTGAAGTCACCATGCTCGTCTTAGCAGTATTGTTAGGCGCCTACACGGGATTCTTACTTTCAGCTTTAAAATCATACCCTTTCTTAAACAATCCTATTTTGCCTGCATTATTTCTCTTTTCAGGGATTTCATCCGGCATTGCTGTTGCACTGATAGCCTTAGCGTTACGCTACCGTAAAAATATCCACAACCAAGAAGCTCATTTTCTACATCGCGTTGAAAGCTTTGTCGTTTGGTTAGAAATCTTTTTGCTGGCAGCATTTTTTATCGGTTTAGCACTTGGGGATGATGGCAAAATGCGCGCCCTAATTGCCGCATTGGGTGGTGGTTTTTGGACATGGTGGTTTTGGATTGGTGTCGTAGGAATAGGTTTTATTATCCCTTTGAGTTTGAAAAAATGGGTGAATAAAAGCCAAACAGCATCTCGGGTTATTTTAGTCAGCAGTGCTAGTCTCATTGGTGTCTTTTTACTGCGATTCTTCGTACTGTATGCAGGACAATTGACGGTCGCTTAATCACTACAATCAACATAAACAAGGTGCTTCATTGGAACTGATACTCCCTGAAATTGGCTTTATTAGCTTACTGCTAACACTGTGTATAGCCAGTTTCCATACCTTGTTTGGGTTGGTTGGTTACGATAAAAAGACGCCTAATTCCGTAAAATTAGGCGTCTTTTGGTCCACTTTACAATTTATTTTTTTAGCTATCGCCTTTCTTTGTCTTACCATCAGCTTTATTGAAAGCCATTTTTCTGTGGTCTATGTCGCTCAACATAGCCATCGTCTATCGCCAATGGCTATCAAAATAGCCGCGGTTTGGGGCGGACATGAGGGTTCATTGTTATTATGGGCGTTATTCTTATCTGCTTGGAACTTACTTGTTGCCTGGCGATATCGTAAACAAAAACATCCATTTTTTGCGCTAGCCTTAATATTCCTGTCAGCCATGACCGCGGCATTGCTGTGGTTTATCGTCTTTTACTCCGATCCTTTTGTGCGGATTTTTCCACCTGCGATTGAGGGGCGTGATCTCAACCCCATGTTGCAGCATTGGGGGCTGATCTTACATCCTCCTCTACTTTATCTTGGTTATAGTGGTCTCATGGTCGTTACCTCATTAGTCTTAGCGGCTCTTGTTGCGGGTAATTTTAGTCAAACCATTGCATGGCTTTGTTGGCGCTGGGCCGTACCAAGCTGGTGCATATTAACTTTAGGTATCACACTCGGTTCATGGTGGGCTTACAGTGAATTGGGATGGGGTGGCTGGTGGTTTTGGGATCCTGTCGAGAATGCCTCATTATTGCCATGGCTAGCAGCAACCGCCCTACTACACAGCTTATCTGCATCACGAAAACAAGGAAATTTCCGCCACTGGTCAATGATGCTGGCAATTATGGCGTTTATTTTATCACTACTTGGTACACTGATCGTCCGTTCAGGCATACTCGTTTCAGTACATGCCTTTGCCCTTGATAATGTTCGTGCGTTACCGCTATTTTTGCTATTTATAATCATGAGTATGGTGGCCTTATTTATTTACAGTAGCAAAGCTCAAACCTTACCATCAAGGGCCAGAACTACACTCACGACAAGAGAAATCTATTTACAATTATCTTTGATTTTATTTGTGGTGGTCTTATGTATCGTACTCCTTGGTACCCTATATCCAATGCTCTACAGCATGTTTGGCTGGGGGAAAATATCTGTTGGCTCACCTTACTTTAATCACGCTTTATTTCCTTTTGGGCTATTAATGCTCGCGGTTATTGGCGCTTGGGCGCTACATTACCCAAAAATATCTCCCCGATTTTTTTACTGGCGTTTATTTCTCCTTATTATCTGTACGATTGGCATTACGCTGTATTTTTGGCGTGAAGGAAAGCTGTTCTCCAGTATGATGGCTATCATGGCTGCATTACTGCTTCTTTTGTGGTTGCGACCATTTCGAGATATACAGCGCCAATTATCCTCCTTAATTTCACACTCAGGTGTCATTATCTTCGCTATAGGTATTGCTTTCTCAACAGTGAGTAAACAAGAAGTTAGTGCAAATATGACATTAGGGCACTCTATTTCACTATCAGGGTATCAGTTTACGTTTCAACAGCTACAACTTGAGGCGCAATCTCATTACACAACAGAAAAGGCCTTAATCACTGTTGTTCAAAAAGATAAATTAATCAGTACGCTTGTGCCTGAACGTCGATTTTATACCGCCCGAAAACAACTCATGATTGAGCCAAGTATGCATTGGGGATGGATACGAAACTGGTATGCCGTTTTAGGCGAAAAAACAGGAAATAACCGTTATGCACTACGCTTTTATGTGCAAGATGGTGTTCAATGGATTTGGGGTGGCGCTTTGGTCATGTGCATTGGACTTTTTTGGGGTTGGATAAAAGGAAGAGCTAAGCATGTTTAAATTACACTACACCCCTTTATTCATTCTACTGCTCATGGTCACCTATATTGCAAAAGCTGATATCGTAGATACTTGGCAATTTACTCACCAAGAGCAACAATCTGTTTCATTACAAATAGCGTCACAATTACGTTGCCCACAATGCCAAAACCAAAATCTGCTCGAATCCAATGCCCCTACCGCTGTTAGCATGCGCCATCAAGTTTACAAAATGGTTGCAGAAGGCAAAACAGAAGCAGAAATTCTCGCTTTTATGACTGAGCGCTACGGTGATTTCGTTCTCTACAATCCGCCCCTGCGCATAGGGACGCTAGTATTGTGGCTATCGCCATTTATCGCTTTTATATTGATAATAATCCTAATTTATTATCGATATAAAAGCAGCCTCCCTAAGATTAAAAGACATTATCAAGACGTCATTACTCAACCCGCCTCACCGCAATGTCAGTTATCAAAACAGCTGACATCTGAACTTCCATTCAAAGTATCGCAAAATAGCGGTTCATGGTTGTTATCGCCTATTTCGCTGAATTTCACCCTCTTATTACTCTTATTTTTCACCGTTTCGGGTTATTTTTTATTGCCGCGTTTTAGTGAAAATTATAAAGAATATCAACGCACTGCTGACCCATTGTATTTATTGACACCAATACAACAACAGCAAAGTGATCTTGCACGTCTACAAGATAATATCCGTAAGTCACCTAAAAATGGGGAGCTTTGGGCCATTCTCGGTGAATACTACCTCTATCAAAATAATTATGAAGATGCATTAATAGCCTATGGGCAAGCACTGAAATATACAGGAGAAAATGCACAACTTTATTCAGCTATTGCGACAGTCCTTTATTATCAATCAGGGCAACAAATGACGGAGATGACCGTAAAAATGATAGATAAGTCATTATCAATTGATAAAAATGAAGTTACCGCCTTAATGTTATTAGCTTCAGATGCATTTATGAATGCGAATTATGAAAAAGCAATTAGCTTATGGCAACAATTACTAGATAGTAATAATGATAGAGTTAATCGCTCACAATTAATAGAAGCTATTAATATGGCTAACACAATGAAAAATAATCGCTAATTTTCCTACTTTTAATTTATCATTCGCATTCCCATTAACTTTAAAATAAGAAACCAGTAAATAAAATTAATTATTTTAATTAAATTAACCATAACAATTTATTATAAATTGTAACTCTTTGTCTTTATTTGAGCATTGTTATTACATCTTCATATAAATACCCTTCTACTTATGCTATCTTAAAATAGCCTAATTCATAAGTAACTATTATTTATAATAATATAGAAAGAGTAACGCCATGAAAAAGAATATATTTTCATATTTAATTATTGCTCTTATTGCTGGAGGATCATTTGTTGGAGGTATGATGGCTAATTATACCCCAGATCTTGATATCGTTAAAAAATCGCAAAAGGCTGTAGAGGACTTCCTCCCTTTTCCAGAAACGGCTGAGTATAAAAATGTGAATTACTATGAAATTCGTGAAACTCTTGATCATGGTATCCTTGGGTATGTATGTGGTGAAGTTCTTATCTTTAAAAGTGAAAATTCTTTTAGTTATAAAAGGTTTCTTGTCAAAACGTATATGCATAAAGATGGAAGAAACGTCGTTTCTATCCCTTTAATTGATCGCTCAGATAAAATTTTTCCTAGTGAAAATTTCAATTTTATCTGGAATCAATTCTGTCACGAAAGACCTAATAAAGAAGAGAGCAATAGCAGATAAAATTATTAACAATATTTAATTTTTTCTGTGTTTATACACCATTACCCTTATCTTCGAATTCTCTTGGTTATTGTTGATTTCTTTCAATTCATGTCGATTTATTACAGAGATAAAAAATCAACAAATTGAATTTAAAAGAAAATTTAGCATAAGTCAGTGTGAGTTAACTTAATAATATTAACACTTGAAATGTATTTTGATACATAGATCACATTTTTATCATCCAAATTATATTGTACATTAGTATCCAGATAAGGGATGAGTGATGACAGCTGATCATTCAATCACAGAAATATTATGATATTGATAACATGGCATGCTTATATCATAGCAGATAAAGATACAACCAATTTACAAACACGCTATGCAAAATAATGCCTAAGTAAAAAAATAGCGAAATTATTGCCAAACAATAATTCAATGAAGTTAATCACGAGCCTCTCACCAAGAAGCGTATATTAAAGAGTGAAAAAGATAACGCATGATAAAAGAGCGCTCTAGACATCGAATTCACTCACTTGGCACTTTAATGTTGCTACAAGTATAAGTAAATCTGACATCATGTATGATATAGTAGTGAAGAAAATAACCATAATACCGCTGTAAATTAAATCATGTAGTAGTGATTTCATTTAGTTAGAGTCCCTAAAGGGACTCTTTTTTTTATCTACAAAATATAAGAAAGTGTAATTTACTCTAACTCTCGACCATGCGTCTGTATTACTTTCTGGTACCACCAAAAGGATTTTTTACGTATTCGGGCTAATGAGCCATTTCCGTGATCATCTTTATCAACATACACAAATCCATATCGTTTACTCATCTCCCCCGTAGAGGCAGAAACCAGATCAATACACCCCCATGAAATATAGCCCATAACCGGTACACCATCCGCAATCGCTTCCGCTAATGCTTGGATATGTGCTCGATGATAGTCAATTCGGTAGTCATCAATAATTTCACCGTTTTCATCAAGCTTATCGTAAGCCCCTAAACCATTTTCAACTAAAAACAACGGTTTTTGATAGCGATCGTAAAGCATATTCGCTGTTAGCCGTAATCCCAAAGGGTCTATCCCCCACCCCCAATCACTATGTTGAATATAGGGAGAGGACAATGATTTTTCAGCGTTAACTGACTGATTTTCATCTCTTTCCATATCCGATGCAGCGCAACGAGAGGCATAATAGCTGAAAGACACAAAGTCCACTGTATTTTTAAGAAGTTGCTCATCTCCTTCCACTATTTCTAGCGAAACCCCCTTTTCACGAAAAATACGTTGGGCATAAGCAGGATAAATACCACGTACCTGTACATCAATAAAAAACAAGTTTTCACGATCCTTTTCCATTGCCGCCCACACATCAGCCGGTTTAGGAGACCAAGGATAATAACCTCCGCCCACTAACATGCAGCCAACTTGATTTTTGGCGTTAACTTCATGAGCAATCTTAGTCGCTAATGCACTTGCAATTAATTGATGATGAGCAGCCTGATATTTCACTTGCTCAATATTTTCATCTGCTTCAAACCATAATCCAGAAGACGAAAAGGGGGTATGAAGTAATAAATTAATTTCATTAAAAGTGAGCCAATATTTAACTAAACCATCAAAAGCTTCAAAGCAGGCCTTGGCATAAGTTGTGAAAAAATCAATCATCTTACGTTCACGCCATGAGCCATATTCAATCACCAAGTGCATCGGCACATCAAAATGACACAGGGTAACCAGTGGCTCGATATGATATTTTTTGCATTCATTAAATACGGCTTGATAATAAGCAATACCTTCTGGGTTTGGCGTAGTTTCATCACCTCGTGGAAATAACCGACTCCATGCAATTGAAGTTCTAAAAACCGAGAACCCCATTTCTGCCATTAAAGCAATATCACTTTTATATTGATGATAAAAATCAATGGCATCATGACTAGGATAATATTCATCTCTTTGTAACTGAAACCGTTTTTCTCTACCGATTTTTATGGGATACCTTTTTTCTCCATAAGGAATAACATCTGCGGTACTTAAGCCTTTCCCTCCTTCACTATAAGCACCTTCAGCTTGATTCGCTGCCATTGCTCCTCCCCACAAAAAACCTTGAGGAAATATCGTTTCAGACATGGTTACCCTCATATTTAAATAAGTTAACTATCTTTTTCAAAAATAGTAGATTCTATTTATTCCATCTAATTGTGGAATAATAATTTTAATAGGAGCACAAAAGTAAATTATTATCAAAATATAAACCAAGATAATATAATTAATATTTTATATTAATATATTTATAAGCCCACAATCACTTACAAGAAAACTAACAATATATCGTCATTGAAAACAACTCAACAATGAGAAATAATTATTTTTTGTGATTTTCCACACAAAAATAATCCATATCAAAATGCTTTATTTAATAAGATAGCCAAGAGATCAATTTATATTAAAAATAAATGACAGTCTTACAACGCTGACAAGGCGAAGAAAAGAGGAAAGAAAAAACCGCAAATAATTGATTTTATTAGAAACAAACTACAAAAAACCATAACATAATCATTGATTGGGTAAAATTTATAAATAAATTTCACCATCAATGATAACACTTAAGTTAACATCAAAATTAATAGACGAAGAATAGTGTTAACAACGCACTGACATCACCAATAATATTGGTCTGATAAAAGAACTCAAATGGCGTACAAACCATTTTTATGCTAGAAGCAATGGAGTAGCCTAATAGTTCTGTCATATCAATAGATGGCATAATCTGTTCCTTGTTATCGAAAACATTACAATAGTGACATTGATTGTAATAATCAATCAGAATAGTGTTAAAATGCCGTGCTGTACTTTTAAAACCACATAAAAATCACTCGCTATAACGAAGTGAATACCCTTTTCGTTTACGCTTACTTTTAGCTATTATCTTTTCTTTTCAATGTGGACTCACCAATAACCGCATAAAATTACAACTTATCTAAAATAAAGCAGCTATGTATTAACGATGCTGTTTTAAAATCCCCCCTCTAAACAGTCATTAATAGAATACTTATATTAAATAGACAAAGTATTTAAACATAATAAAATAATTGTGATATTAATCACTTTCTAAATAGTTAAAACACACTAGGTAGTAACACTTAATTGTTTGATTTGTATTTTTTCATGAAAATAGGCCACAGCAACACACTAAAAAATTACATAAAATAACAATTTCTTTTCAAATCAATCGATTAAAATAAATTATACATCAGGTAATAAAACAAAATGTGTAATTAAAGTTCCATACCTTAATGTAATTATCAATATTATAAATCATTTTACCCATCATTTGAGTTAAATGTGCTAAAAAACAACAATTCTGATAAGTGATTTTAATATTAAATAGCACGAATAGCTAATAAAAGCTTCAATATTTTATTTAAATCATATACACTCATCGCGGAACTATAAAAAGGAATTGTTATGTTTAAAGTTATTGAATCATTTTTTAGTGAATTGTCTAATGCAATGACGGCAAATAGCCGGCGTATTATTGTCACCATTCTCGCGGTTGCAACACTCTTTACTACAGTTACAGTGGAGGCCATTAATATCTATTTTATTGCTGCATTCTTATTCATTAGCTTTTCCTTATATCTACCTGAAATATATAAGTTTATAATGAACAAGATAAACTAAAGATTAGCCAGATAACACACATGCACTTATTTTTTGTTATTAGTTAGCAACTTATTACGTATTAACACCTAATTCACTTTATCCTAATACAAAATACAATACGTAATCAGTAAAAACAGCCAATATAAGCCGTCACTAATAGCACTAACAGGAATAAGAAGGATAGATGTTCACTCTAGTCTCGGTGACAGACTAAAACCACGCCTACTTTAAGTTTCCTTAAAAAATTGACATGGGCGCACTGTCCCACTCAACGAATCATGCCTGACCTAGTCCCTGAATATAATTGGTTAACCAATTATACATTAAACACTTAGCGATAAACTCTATCAGAATAGCAGCCTATTTAAATTTAATCATAGCTATTAGTCATATTTTATAAGTGAATACTCAAATAAACCATAATACTAAAAAAGAACTCATAACATCATACTCTTATGATCTTCTGCTTCAAAAACAAAAAAATAATACATTTAAATATCAAATAGATACAGGCAAAAACCTCTTTAATGAATTCAATCAAATTTATTAAAATCACGATAATTTATAGAGAAATTAAATAATAAAACCACTTATTAATAAACTTCATCTTTAAATAAAAGTTTAATTATTTGTGATTTATTCCACATAATATTAATGATTTTTTTTTAATACATGATCCACTCATCAAATTTTACCTCTTTTCATTTTTCATAGTTGTATTCCTCATAGCGCACACCTAAAAATTGGTAAACCAAATAACAAAATTGATAAACCAAATTTATTCCATCCTATTCGAAAGGAAATAATAAAATGCTACGCCCTATTGAAACATCAACCCGAGAGATCAAAAAACTGGATGGCCTTTGGTCATTTTGTTTAGATACAGCAGATCTCGGTATTACCGCACAGTGGTGGAAATTTCCTCTGCCTGACCACCGAACCATTGCCGTACCGGGGAGTTTTAACGACCAATTTGCGGATAACACTATTCGTAATTATGTCGGAAATGTTTGGTATCAGCGCGAAGTCTACATTCCAAAAGGTTGGGAACATCAAAGAATCATCTTACGATTTGATGCCGTAACACATAATGCCATGGTATGGCTAAATGACCATTTCCTAATCCAACATCAAGGAGGTTATACCCCCTTTGAAACTGATATTAGCCACTTAGTTTCAACAAATGAAAAAGTACGAATTACCGTTTGTGTCAGTAATGAACTCACATGGCAAACCATTCCTCCTGGCATAGTGACTCATGACGAAAATGGCAAAAAAACACAAGTTTATTTCCATGATTTTTTTAACTATGCCGGAATCCATCGTAGCGTCATGCTCTATAGCACGCCAAGAGTATTTGTCGACGATGCCATTATCGTCACTGAGCTATCCGATGATAAAAGCCAAGCCTCAATTCATTGGGAAATCATCGCTAATGGTGAAGTCGCCATTGAGTTATACGATCAAGATAAAAAATGCGTTGCTTTTGGGAATGGCAAACACGGTGTATTGCAACTCAGCTCACCTCACCTGTGGCAGCCGGGTCATGGCTACCTCTATACCTTGAAAATATTCGTTAATGATGCAAATCACTATGATGAATACCCTCTAAAAATCGGTATTCGCTCATTAAACATAAAAGATGAGCAGTTTTTAATTAATCATCAACCTTTTTATTTTACTGGGTTTGGGCGACATGAAGATGCGGATATTCGCGGAAAAGGCTTTGATTATACGTTTATGGTACATGACCATGCATTGATGAATTGGATTGGCGCCAATTCTTATCGTACCTCTCACTACCCCTATGCCGAAGAAATGCTTGATTGGGCAGATGAACACGGCATTATCATCATCAATGAAGTGGCAGCAGTCGGACTTAATTTAACTCTTGGTGTTAGCTCCGATGTTTGTCAGAAACCCCCCGTATTATTCAGTGATGAAACCGTCAATAGCGAAACCCAGCAAGCCCATTTACAAGCGATACAAGAGCTCATCAACCGCGATAAAAACCATCCTAGCGTCGTCATGTGGAGTATAGCAAACGAACCAGACTGCCAAGCCAAAGGCGCTAGAGCATACTTTGAACCATTAGTGCAAGCCACACGCAAACTTGATCCCACTAGACCCATTACTTATGTCAATGCCATGTCTGGAGACATTGAAAACGACATGATTATGGATCTTTTTGATGTTATTTGCCTAAACCGTTACTACGGGTGGTACCTAAAAAGTGGCGATTTAGAACGCGCCGAAAAAGCACTAGAAACTGAATTATTACAATGGCAAGAGAAGTTTCATCGCCCCATCATTATCACGGAGTATGGGGTCGATACCCTGCCCGGACTGCATTCCATGTATACCGATATGTGGAGCGAAGAGTTCCAATCTGCTTGGTTGGCAATGTACCACCGCGTTTTTGATCGCGTTAAAGCGGTTACTGGCGAACAGGTATGGAACTTTGCTGACTTTCATACCGCACAAGGTGTTTGGCGTGCTGGAGGTAATCGAAAAGGGATTTTTACTCGAGACAGAAAACCTAAAGGCGCAGCTTATTTATTAAAAAAACGGTGGAGTGAAATGAATTATGGGCAAAAACCTTTTCAAGGAGAAAAACAATGAATCAACAACTCTCTTGGCGTTCAATTATTGGTTATGGCCTAGGAGATGTTGCCAATAACTTTGCCTTTGCTATGGGGGCAATGTTTTTACTCAGTTATTATACCGATGTCGCCGGTATTGGTGCCGCAACAGCAGGTACCATGTTACTGGTTGTTCGAGTTTTTGATGCTTTTGCTGACGTTGCCGCTGGTCGTATTATTGATAAAACGCATACACGATGGGGGAAATTTAGGCCTTTCATCTTATTTGGTTCTGCCCCATTAATGTTCTTCAGCGTGCTGGTTTTTAGTGTTCCAACCGAATGGGCTCATAGCGATAAGGTCATTTATGCCTATGTCACTTATATGGCCTTAGGTGTTTGCTATAGTCTAATCAATATTCCCTATGGTTCCCTTGCTACGGCGATGACACTACAACCATTATCCCGTGCCAGATTAGGTGCAGCCCGAAGTATTGGGGGAGCCGTTACGGGTATCTTCCTGACACTTTTAATTACTCCTTTTGTATCAAGTGCTGGCGCTAATATAGCGTCAATTGAGATGGAAAAGGTCTATTTTTACGTGACATTAGGCTTAGCTTTCTTTGGTGTAGGGCTCTATTTTGTCTGTTTTAAATCTACCAAAGAAATTATTGTGGTCATGTATTCAATCTGGTGATTAATCTGTAATATAGGGTAATTTATCGGAGAATATTCATGGCTAAAGTCGATGTAAGGTGCCCATTTTGTCAACAAACTCCCTCAGTGAAAAAACATGGCCTAGGGAGTACAGGTCATCAACGTTATCGTTGTCAAGACTGCTGCCGAAGCTTCCAACTCGACTATGAATATCGTGCCTGCCAGCCCGGTACCAAAGATAAAATTATCGACCTAACGATGAATAATGCCGGTATTCGTGATACCGCTAGAGCCCTTCATATCAGCATTAATGCGGTTGTTCGCACTTTAAAAAACTCTCGCCGAAGCAGGTAACCTCTTTACCCCTTGATAATCTGCACATTGAACTCCTTTGCGAAGTCGATGAACAGTGGTCTTTTGTGGGTAATAAGAAGCAACAACGCTGGCTTTGGTATGCGTGGGAGCCCCGCCTAAAACGGATAATTGCTCATACGTTTGGTCGTCGAAACAAAAGGACTCTTCACCAGTTACTGGCTTTACTGTCTAGGTTTAATGTGGCTTTTTGGTGCACGGATAAGTTCAGTGCTTATGAGATATTGCCCAAGCAGAAACATGTGGTAAGTAAGTTTTATACGCAACGAATAGAAAGAGAGAATTTGAACCTGAGAAACCGCTTGAAGCGCCTTAACCGTAAGACGTTAGGTTACTCGAAGTCACCTGAAATGCATGACAAAATCATCGGTACATTCATTGAACGCGAATACTACCTATTATGATGATCTCTATATTGAATACACGACCAAAAAAACCATATACTGAATATGGTTTTTATCACTTAAAACGATTTCTATGAGTTAGGGGAAATTTTTCCGCCTAACGCATTTTAGATACGAACAAGGATATTTAGATTATTTTTCTAAATACCCTTAACCTGTCAGCAAAATTATGACTGGTATTTTTTATAAAAATTTTCACCGCACATGACTTTAATAAAGTCACCACTCACTGTCGTGACAGATAGAGGCTTATCTTTAGCAACATAGATAAATTGCTTTCTGATCTTATCTTCTTCTTTGACCGCTTTTACTTGGCCATTCTCCATACGATCAGAATCATAATTCACACAATAACCAAGTGTATTTGATGATTTCTTATCCTTAACCACCATGATTTCATTATATTTAAAACGATAGCCTTGGTTTTCTTTAGCCAATTTATCTTTGGCTTTATCACTTCTGGCAAAAGGCGAAGATAAACGATTCACCGCATCCGCATATTCAGCATCCATTTTATGACTGACAAATTGCTGATCCGCTGAATTCGCCTTACTGTAAACAACACCTTGCTGGGTTGTTTTTATGCTATACGCTTCCCAGTCTTCTGATTCTTTAACAATAGAGCTAGAATCAGTCAAGATATTGGCGAATTCGCCCCACATATCTTTATTTGAACTACAGCCTGTAACTAGCAGTGTAGCAGCGCTAAGTAGAGTAATTGGTAGAATATGTTTTTTCATTTTGATCCTAAAAGTTATAATTAATACTGCACAAATAAATTGTACTTAATGATATCTTTAAAGATTTTTTATTGTATATAGTAAATATATAATCTGCAAACATACTGATTATCATTGTCCAAGATTAAACTAAAACAAAGCGCTATATATCGAAATAAATTTAGAATAAAAACCAATAATTACAATTTAATTCGCAGTATAAAAAAAACGAGTGTCATCAATTTTAATTTAGATATTGATTCTCACAGAAAGCTAGCATTATAGTGACTTAGCTCTTATTCCCCAGATTAAACCCTGACAAAAATTTGATAAAAATTTGACATAGGAGCAAGATGAATAAAACATACAATGATGGCTTTATTTATATCTATTAATTACCATAGGAAAACAAATTTATCGGATATATCTTAATTAACTTAGATTTAATCTAACCGTCACTATCTATCGTTTTTAACATAGCGTACTACTTCAATAATTCTTGTCATCGATCTTAATCATCATTTTGTTTTATTTGCTAAGAGAGAGAAAGATGTCTAAAAGGTAAATAACTTTATCTTTTTTTTGGTAAGCTATTGATAATCATGAAGTATATCTTATTTTCACAACAAATAGTAATAGCCCTCAAACTGAATTTGAGTTAACACTATTATTGATAAAATTGATTCGAGCAATCGGCTCATGAGCAGCTATTCCATTGCTGCATATTCTCTTATTGCTTATTCCAAGTGATGACATCCAGTATTAGATTCATTATCGCATAGTGCCAATTGAGTTGTTATCCACTGGCAAAATACTTTTGTTAGGAGATGATTTTCACTTTCTTGATGAATTAACCATGCCCAGTTAGCTCCCATAATACGCTGTTCAGTTAAAGGGAATAACGGTCCTATTGCACATGCCTTGTAGGCGAGTAATTAACTCATAAGGCCCACACCAAGCCACTGAATAACAGCATCGAATAACAAACTGGGATCTGAAAAATTTAAACTACCAGTGTTTGCCCTACATTTTCGCCACCACGCATACTTCCATTACGCCAATTCATCGAATTAATTTGATTTTTGGTATTGATCTAAGCGGGGAATGCCAATAGCTAATTGCAGCAACATACTGTGCGTACCGATATGAAAATCTAGCCCTATCTCCGAGAGTACTAGACTACGTCTTTGACGAAAAATAGCGATTATTCAAGAAAGCGGCCTAAACGAGCTGTGAGCATCAAACACGCATCACGCATTTAAAGGCGGTTAATATTTTAACATCGCTGACAAGCCTATCTAATCAACACTCCGCTAATTATATCGCCAGATTTTATAGGCTTTGTCATCACCCGCAGCTCAATAGAACGTCACCTTTGTGGTGCTGTTTTTTTTCAGATGGATCTTCTTACCATTCGAGTCGAGCGTTAGAACAAAATTACATTGAGATGGAATATTTTGATGATCATAATGACACTTAGAATCGACTTGCAATATAGTCTGACCTAAAGCCCGAATTTCCATTAAATGGTCAAAAGCTTTGCTCATATCTTTACCATAGGTGATTCTAGTTTCAGAAATGACATCATCACCTTTGTAATATTTTATTGCGATAGGTAATTTAAACTCATTGTAAATATTTTCACCAAATTTTTCTTTGGTGTCAGCCAGTATTGAACCGGTAATAAAACCATCTTTATTGTATTGATATATCAATTCACCATTAGTGTCCTTCCTTGATATTATCTCACAGTTATTACCTATGGTCATTTCTACTGGCCCATTAGCATCCATACCTATTAACTTATTTTTTACTCTTTCTACAAAAAGGTAATTATGAAGACCACTCAGGTACTCATCTTTTTTCTGATTTAAGCTAAAACTCTCTACACAACCATCACGGCCAATTTTTAATTTTGATTCATAGTTGATAGTCTTATCTTCATTATAAACCGTTGATTTTATTTCTTTAACATTACCTTTGACTGGATTGAAGTCATATAACTCTGCCATGTTGAACACAACAGGATTGTACTCTTGTTTGTCAAATGCTGAGGATTCAAAAGATATAAAAAAAGTTAACGGTACAACTAACGCTATATATTTATTATTCATTTAATTTTACACCTTTAATCTACTAATATGCTGTGAATCATTCTTAATTATAATCATGTTGATTTATTGTTAATATTGTCGATTTTTATAGGCTGAAAATAACATAGGTAAATTTACTTAGAGCAAAAGATTTCAATGTATATATTTAAAAGTACGTATTTTTATTACGCTATTATACTCATAAATTTAACAAATTATTGTAAAAAGATCATTAACGATAAGAGCTTTGAAGGTTATTCTTGCGGTATATAAAAAGCTTAGAATTCAATAGAAAAGCGGTTATTTATTGGTAAAATTCCCCTTGTGAAGGAAAAGATTGCCAGCTGCCCTTTAATTTGAACACTTTATCTGTCTTAGCGATTAGACTCTTTTGAGCAAAAACCGCAGTGCCTAATCAATCATTCTTTCTAATTATGCCCACACATACGTAGATTTCAATAGGCTAAGTCACCCTAAATATAGGGTAATAAAACTAATTTATTGATTTATTTTAAGTTTTTAAGGGAGTTAGTAAAATCGGGGAACATCGAAATGGTACGCCCTACAGGGTTCGAACCTGTGACCTACGGCTTAGAAGGCCGTTGCTCTATCCAGCTGAGCTAAGGGCGCATCGAAAAATGCTTCAACCTATCTGGCTGATAGCGTGGGATTATACGGTTGCTACGCGCTGAGTCAATGAGTTTTCTCTACTAAAATAACTATCTGCTCATTTTATGTTACAGATAGAACTGACATTAACGCGAACTTCTGACAAAATAGAGGTATCCCCAAGTCTCATTTATGGATTAAGTCACAGATGTTAGCAAAAATTATTGATGGGAAAACGATTGCGCAGACAATTCGGCAGGAAGTTGCCCAAAAAGTACAACAACGCATAGAACAAGGAAAACGCGCCCCTGGTCTTGCAGTTATCTTAGTCGGTGCAAACCCTGCTTCACAAATTTATGTTGGTAGCAAACGTCGCGCCTGTGAAGAAGTTGGTTTCCTATCTCGTTCTTATGATTTACCAGATACAACCACAGAAGCAGAACTCCTGAAACTGATAGATGATTTAAACCAAGACCCTGAAATTGATGGTATTTTAGTTCAATTACCGCTTCCAGCAGGTATTGATAACGTAAAAGTCATTGAGCGCATTCATCCAGATAAAGATGTTGATGGGTTCCATCCGTATAATGTTGGTCGTCTATGCCAGCGCGCACCTCGTCTGCGTCCTTGCACACCAAGGGGGATTGTTACCCTATTAGATCGTTGTGGTATTAATACCTATGGTCTAAATGCCGTTATTATTGGTGCTTCAAATATTGTTGGTCGCCCAATGAGCTTAGAACTTCTGCTTGCTGGCTGTACAACCACAGTAACCCATCGTTTTACGAAAGATCTCGAACAACACGTCCGCAATGCGGATTTATTAGTTGTTGCTGTCGGTAAACCTAACTTTATTCCCGGTGAATGGGTCAAACCTGGCGCCATCGTGATTGATGTCGGTATTAACCGCCTTGAAAGCGGTAAAGTGACAGGAGATGTTGACTTTGATGAAGCTTCAAAACATGCATCTTGGATCACCCCCGTTCCTGGCGGCGTAGGGCCGATGACAGTCGCAACATTAATCCAAAATACGTTACAAGCGTGCGAAGAGTATCACGATATTTAATTTAATCAGGGAGCTGTCATGGATATTTTTAAACTTGAAGGTCACCCACACATTGAATTGTGTGATTTGCTGAAAATAGAAGGCTGGGCGGAAAGTGGCGCAATGGCTAAAGCGATGATCGCTGAAGGTTTAGTTCAAGTTGATGGCGTGGTAGAAACGCGTAAACGTTGCAAAATCACCGCTGGAAAAATCGTCTCTATGGACGATCAAAAAATCAAAATTCAAGACTAGTTAAAAAATAATAAAGTAAGCTGATCTTCCATTTCGGCTTACTTTTATATTTCACGTGCTATTTTTAAGCACGATCATACATAATGATACAACCAAGTAATACAATTATAAAAATAGCGATTTATCATATAATGAATCAAATCACTGAAGAACCAACCCCTACATAAAATGAGTATGTTTCGATCACCCCTTCCCTTTACTTAAATCATATTTGTAAAAATAGTTTTATGCACTTCTCTGATTATCGTATTGCTTTAAAACACTTATTTATAGACAACATCAAGCTCCGCGGTTCCCGTTGCTTTACCTGGTTTTTCAGTGCCATTAGGGCATAACGACCAAACGAGAGGTTGCGTCTGTGAAGCTCCGGACGTATTCGCCCCCAATAGCATAAAATTTAAACCTTGGTTCTTTTCTGAAAAAGGAATGCTTGACGCTCTATCCAAACAACCAACAGCGTCAGTTGCTGCATTACTACCTATATAACCGCGGACTAATCCTCCTATTGTGCCATCACCATAATGCAAACTAATTGCATGAGTTCCCACTAACATTGATGGCGCGACAGGTGTTCCAGAAATACCAATTTGAAAAGCTCGGCCATTATTAATGCCACAGTTAACCGTGATTGAAGATGTCGGATTAATAACAGGCAGCCCTTTTGTCGTATCGAATGTCACTTCTGTCGGCGTAGATATAGAGCAAGGGGGATAACTAACGGTTAGTGTTCCACCTTCAAAAATTTGTTGGTTGACTAAATCACCGTTACTTGTAGCCGCTTTTATGAGATAAAGATTCGGTAATGTATAAGACCCAGGCTTTGCATTAGGCCCTACATATAAAAAGAGTTTACCTTGTATTGAAGCCTTATTATTTTTTTTCTGTGGATTCCATACGTGATCCGTTGGTTCTGGCCAAGCAGAGCCACACCACATTGCAGATGGCACTTGTGTTGGAGTGACAGTATAACTACCGTTACTACTCCATGTGCCTTTTACAGTAATATCTTTATAATTTGCAGATGCGGGTTGCGCTCCAGCGCCAACTGACGCTACCCCTGTTGCATTGGTACTTTGGAGACCAATAATGATATCTTCCGCGACTTTATAACCTTTCATATTACCGACAACAGCTTCATTCGAATTTGATAAACAGTTGTATGCTGTTGAGGATGTATGCACCGCAAAACCATCGGCCCTATTTGCCGCAGCTGAGAATGCACTACTAATTGATGTTAATGTAACTTCTGCATTTACATTACCAAGCGATATAACACTTTCACCCGGTGTCGCGTTAATATTGACTGCCAATGCAGAAGAAGGCATAAAACTAAATGCTATCACTGCGCTAGTAACATATTTATGAAGTACTAAGCTCATAACGGCTTTATATTTTAAATAATGATATTTCATAATCAGTCAAATACCTTAATGCGTTTTGTTATTTTACCGGAGCACATGTGTAAGTTACTTGGCGTATTGGTTGATCGACGTCTAACGTCACATTCGTTAAATCAAAGCTAACCGTGCATTGTTTTTCTGCGGATTCCCCCCATTTAACGAGAAGTTTCCCTTTTTCCGGCAATCCAGTTAAATAAACTAATCCTGCATCACCCACAATGCTGCTGTAGTTATCCGTTGTATGTTGGAGACTGGCTATGGCACCAAACGGAACTGGACTATTATTTTTAATAATCGTCATTAATACTTGGTAGCCTTTTTTGGTCGTGAAATTAACGGGGACAACAGCCCCTTTACTTGGATAGATATTGATATTCGTTTGCGCCACATCGACATCATCAGGCAATGTCGTTGGATCGATACTAATGCTATTTCTTCTATAATCGGAAAGGTAAGGCGCTATACCATAACCTCTCCAGTCAGAACGAGCAGACCCATTATTAATGCTGACATCCGGTGCATCAGGTAAGTAAACCAGAGCTACCGATTCCCCCATATTTTTTGCTAATGTCAGCCCACCAGAATGGAGTAATAAGCCGCCATTTGCGTTCATATTAAATGTTTGAGTCTCACTGCTATGACTATAGCCAGCAGTAACGCTGCCCTTACTTCCTTGGTAACCAACGTTAATATTGCTGTTATTAACACCGTCTTTGTTTTCCCAACTTTGGGAAGCGCTATAGGTCAAATCACCACTCATTAAACTGCCATTAATCCCTGTTTGGATTTGCGATCGTCCATTATTATCGCGAGTGTAGTAGCTAGTTGAATAAATAGACTGTAAAGACTCCGAGTGGCCAAATATGCTAAATGGGATACTTATATTAAAGGAAATTTGCCTATTTTCAGGCCAACTGCCATTATCATCTTTAATTCTATCGATACTATAGTTAGCACCGTAACTTATCCCCTTATAATTATTACTGTAGCCAATCGAGCCACCCGTTTGCGTTCTAGAACTCCCCCAATAATCATCGCGAGTTGCTCGCACATAAAGGGTTCCCCAATCTCCCATGCGTTGACTGACTTGAGTTTGAAAACTACTACGCCGTCTTTGCATTGCCCATGGGTAAACGCCCTCTTCAAGCTGATAGCCTTCAGAGTTAAATTCACTGAAATTATAATAATTGCGTGTTGAATAACGTAGTGCAGTAAGGTCAATGGAAGTTCCAGTGCTCATCATACTTTTCGAGTAACGAAGACGATAAGATTGCCCCGTTTTTCGTGAATCACCGTTTAGTTTTGCAATAGATGATGTAACATCAAGTGAAACAGCACCTATACTGCCTAATGAAATTCCCGCCCCTATGTTGGCCGCTTGATAGTCTTCAGCCGCTAATACACCACCATAAACCGTTGTATCATTCGGTAATCCGTAAACCGCCGTGCCTAATAAAAACTCTGCCTCACGAGAACTATTAGTCACGTTTCCATCGTAGCGGCCAGCAGTAATTTCATATTTCCAACCACCAGGCCTTAACATCACTGGTAATGATGAATAAGGCACAATAAATTTTCTCTCTGTGCCATTCGCTTCAGTGATGGTGACATCATAGTCCCCTGAAAGCCCAGCTTCTTGAATATCATTAATATAAAAGGCGCCAGGCGCGACATAGGTTTCATAAATAACATTACCATTTTGACGTACAGTAACCCTTGCATTACTGTTCGCAACACCTTCAATAGGAGGTGCATAGCCACGTAATTGACTTGGTAGCATCTCTTCACTGGAGCTTAATTTTAAACCGCGAAAAGGAACGCTATCAAAAACATCCCCCCCAGTGTTATTTTCACCCACTAATAAAACTGAACGTAATGCAAATAATTCACGATACAGATAAGTATTGGTAAAACGCGTATAACGTTGATGTTCCTTCTTTTGCGCTTGACCATCCGTATTCTGTTGGCTATGAGTAATGGTGCTACGTAAACGCCATGCCCCGGCATTAAGACCGGCTCTCACCGTTGCAAAAAAATTATCGCTTTTTCTATTTGAACTCAGTTTTGATTTATTTTCAGTATGTCCATAGCTGAAACTATAATTAGCCATCAGTGCAGGTACGCCATAATCCAGCAAATCAGGATCTAATGATTCGTTATGACTTGCTTTCATGGCGACTTGAGGGATGCTAATTTCTAATTCCAAAATAGCGATATTAAAATGCGTCGATGCATCTGGAATTAATGCCGATAAGTTATCAATAGAATAATTTTCTGGTAAGTCTTTTGTTTTTGGTAATTGTTTAATGTTCACCCCATATTTTTCTAAAAATGCGGGGGTTAATACAGGTGATACAACTCCCTGATTATTTTCCTTGAATGTAACGGGCAGTTGCCCAATCCCAACTTGGTTTATATAAACAGAAACGAGATATTCACCCGGTGCAATACTGCCTTTTTTAGCATAGGCAGATAAGTCAACTTGATCCGTTTCGCCCATCGCTTGTAAAAATGCCGGATCAAAATAATCCTCTGCTACCGCAGAGTGAATGCTTAACATCAAGCACAACGCAATAGGATGCCATACAAATTTAGTAGGACTTACGCAAACAGGTGATATGTGCTTATTTCTATTCATATTTATATCCATTGACTTATCAATAGCAAAATGAGGCCTAAAGCAGTAAGTGCTCTTTTTTACTTGTTTTCATTTCAATAAAGAGAACTGAATAATGACAATTCGCTCGTATATTGCTGTGTTACCCCACCGTCCCGATCAATTAACGTCCATATCAGTTCACCTTTGGTATTTTCAGGTAATGGATATTGTTGTTGCCCCATTGGTGGAACCATTTCAAATAAAGATGAGGGGTCTATAATGTTATTTCCCACCTTAATTGAATCGAAAGTCACATAATAAGGCGTTGGGTTTTTTACGACTAAACGACCTTTATCTCGATAAAAAACGAGTTTCTTTGATATTTCATCATCACTATATTTTGGTAATCCATCTGGTCGATAAAACAGTTTTAGATGGTTTTGCGTTGCAATAATAATTTGCGATCTTGCTGCATTACCCTCTTCTTTTTTCTGATTCGGTATTGCTCTTATATTAAGAGTAAATAATGACTCACGATCCTTGGGCATTTTATGGTTAATCGCTTTAATCATTAAGACTACTGAGTCTTTTTCATTAACTTTTTCTAATGGTGGCAGTACAATAAAATCAGGTTTCTTTTGCCCGCTGGCATTTGGTTCTGTTACCTGAGACTGCAATAAATAAGCCATATTGCTGTAATTAGTCACTTTAAACGCGACGCCCTTTTGAGCAGACTCAGGATAAATGACTCTCGTGGATTGCATTGCAATTCCATCATATTTAAGCGCGTTTTGGCTGTTTGATGTGATTGGCAATAGCCATATAAAATGAAAAAATAACAAAGCACGCCATGATGAAAATTTCATTATTTTTTCTCTCCACCTTTCAAGGCTTGATGGTATTCTCGACTTTCTCCACCAAAATCATTCATCACTCTCCAAGTTATATCTTTAGCCTCTTGGTTAATTTGGTATTTTATGTCTGAAAAAGGAGCAACCATCATTCCTGCACTTTGATTATCTATTTGCTTTCCATTTACCTTTAGTGAAGAGAATGTCTGAAAATAAGCCGTTGGATTATTCACAATCAAGACATTTCCTTTTTGCTGATAAGTCAGCTGTGATGGTGCCTGATTTACGCCGCTAATAATATTTTCGGGTCGGTAAAATAATTTAATAACCATTTGTAAGCCAAAAGAGACTTGCGAATAACTTTCGCTACTTTCTGTTAATTCATTCTTTGGTACGCTTGGTATCGCTAAAAAACTTAAATAAAAAACAGATTCTCTATCAGTAGGTAGATGCTTTATTTGATTAGGCATAATCACTACTGTATTTTGGCTTTGTGATTCCATTCTAAATAAAGGTGGATTCACTAAAAAAGGTGCTTTTTCTTGACTGTCAGGTGAAATCAATACATTAACCTTAACTAAATAGGTATTATTGCTACGATTTTCTATTGTTGCCTTTGTGCTCTTCGCCGTCCCTAAAAAAATAACACGTGTTTGGTTCAGCAATACGCCGCCATCCGCAATAGCGATATTAAATATGCAACTAAATAATAAAGTTAATAACACTAAAAAAAGTTTCATCATTATTTTCAGTCATAAAAAAATTGAAATGTTACTGTGCTATGGAGTTTTCCACCTTGTAATTCACCGCTACAATTCCCACATGAAATTGTTGTCGTAAACGGTATTTTCGTTTTATTTAATATCGATAATGGGCTATTAGCCGTCCAAGTCGCATTAATCCACCCTGTTTCAGCTAAATTATTATTTGCTTTGAAATAGCTGTTTCCCTCTGTAGTGAGTAAAAAACCATATCCTTTCGCTGTTGAACTGGCTGAATTTACATATAAAGGGCTACCACCAAGTGTTAAGCTTTCACCTGATACTTTAATTTTAGGTGTATAGTGAGTTAAGCTTTTACTATCACAATTAATAAAATCTAAGGTAAATTTTTCTTGTACCGCTGTTCCATTCTTCACATTCGAGGTCAAAATACTTGCGCCGTTATTAAATTCAATAATCGGCTGGCTGACACTAATTTCGCATGTGCCTTGAAGATACTCCGCTGAAAAATGAATGCGAATTGGCTCTGCTTTTACTAAGGCTATATGCCCCAGATAGTTTAATGTAATGACCAACAAAGCAAATTTCATAATCCGCTGTAATTGTTTATGCAAGATGAAAAAATTCTGCACAGCTGCCCCTTACTTCTCACTGAAAAAGAACGGTAAATGTAATATTGGCTTTTAAAAAATCAGGAGTAACCGTGTTCTCTACGCTGACAAGCCCAATTTCAAAATACTCCGTACTTGAGAATTGATTCGATGAATTTAATGGTGTTAAGGCAACCTGCTTACCTTGATTTTCTAATGCGTCATCATTATAAAAATCATTTAATCCACGTGTTTTTATCTTCCGCTGGATCATAAATCCTGTTCCATTAGGAGCGCCGTCTAAAAAAACTTTATTATTACCGCTATACGGCGTTATGCCTTTTAAACTTAATAACGGTGTTGTATTCCCACCTTCACATGAAACTTTTGCTGTAATCGGTTGTATTTCAACCGTTGTTTTTGCCGTTGGAAAATCGGTAACACTGTAAGGCTTAAAATCCAGTGACTTTTCTGATAACTCAATAGCGCAGCTACCATCAACTAAAGACGCTGATAAATCGACTTTTGCAGTACTCTCTGCATGAGCATGACTGATATTTACCAACATCAATGCCAGAAATATCGATGACAGTTTATTGAACCGAGCCATTGAATTGATCCCTTCCGCCAAAGTCATTGATTGCGCTCCACTGCACCTTGCCTTTTTGGTGAATATCTTGATACACCACATCACTAAAAGGGGCGATCATGGTATTACCTAATTTGGGATTAAGCTTAACCAATTTATTAGCCACTTTAATTTCACTGAGCGTGATGTAATAAGGTGTCGGGTTGGCCACTTTTAATCCATTAGAGTGCAGAGAGAATTTCAATAACCCCATCGCCTCTTTTTGGCTAATAGAAAACTTAACAGGTCGATAAAATAGTTTGATCGTATTTCCCGTTGCAATTTGCAATGTCCCTGCCAAGTTAGGGTTTGCTTTATCATCAAGCTTATCTGTTGCTGGTAATGCTATTGCTCTAAAATAAAAAATAGATTCACGATCTTTTGGTAAATCATTTTTAATTCTGATAATTTTAACCTGATTTAAATTATTAGGTTCCAAGCGAAACATAGACGGTGTTGTCACAAACTTATCTTGAGCGACTTGTCCTTGTACATCACGATAAATTTGTGTACGAATTAAATATGGCGTATTCGAATTGTCTTCGCTTTTGATAGTAATGTTCGCACCTACATTGTCCCTACTCTCATTATAAATAATGCGAGTTCCATGCAATATGATCCCCGCTATTGCTGAGGTTGAACTCAGTAATAATAACATTGTTCCAATCATGCCAAATACTTTTACTATCATATCCCTACACCTAATAATTTATTTCACATTAAAATGAAGCGCAGAAATCTGCGCTTCAAGTATTACGAGTTACTCAGATGCATAAGCAATAATAATTGGCGCTGAATATGAACCAACAGCAGGCACAGCATCAGTCGAACCCATACCAACCTTGAAAGAATAATTAGTTGGTTGTGTTGCAGATACCGTTACAGGAATGGCTTTATTAGCAACGACTTGGTCTGTTTTGCCATCTTCTTGCAACATAAAGCCAACTGTAGGGTCGCTACCGATAAAGATATTTTTTGCTGTGTTAGCCGTCGTGGTTGTGCCTTGTACATATAAAGCACCTTTATCTGAATCCGCACTACAATTTTCTAATGATACAACAAGCGCCGTATCACCATTTTGTACATTGGGTGTAAAGCTATTTTGAGCAAAAGTACCAACATTAAATACTGAGTTGCCACCATTTGCAGTGACATTACAAGTTACCGCGGTAATTACACCATTCAGTGTAATATTATCGCTATTATCACCAGCAGCAGCACCAAAGCTGACGCCAGTAAATAACATCGCTGTAATTAACTTAGTTTTAAAAGCCATGATATTCCTCATGAACAAGTAGTGATTAATAGAGCTTAAGTAGCCTCATAATAAATTCAAAATAAATAAGAAATAAAAGATCAGTGTAAGTAGAAATAATATTTACCCCTACCTATTAAAATAATAAATAAAAATACATTTATGTAAACACCTGCTTTTTTAATAATGATAAAACTAAACCTCATTATATTATTTTAACATTTATTTAAATCTAAATTTTCATTTAAAATACTATCAGTGAGCCAACCAAAGCAAAAATAAAGAAATCTAAATCCATAATAGTCAGTTTTAGACTATAAAGTTGAAATATAAAATTATATTTAATTAACTTGGTAGTTTTTTGTGTTAATTAAGTATTAACACTTAATTTTGTGAGTTTATAGTCACTCAAGATAATTAAATAATGTTGCTACTTTTGAAATATTATTTATCAAAATAGCTCAAAAAATTAATTAAGCCCGTTGCGTTACTATTAATAACATTTGAATTTTTATACTATTAATATTTTAAAAGCCGATATCTTTTAAGTGACTTAATTGGAATTTTTTAGCTGAATCGATACCAGCTTTATTTATTAATCCATAAATAAAGTAGGATGTTAAATGCAGAAAAAGGGAATAAAAAAACCCGTTAAAAATATTTAAACGGGTTAATCTAATCGTATGAGAGGTTATTTACGGCGCCAAGTTGTTCCTTGTGCACCATCTTCTAGCACAATTCCCATTGCCGTTAATTCATCACGGGCTGCATCGGCTAAAGCCCATTCCTTATTTTTACGGGCGTCATTACGCTGTTTAATCAGTGCTTCAATTTTAGCAACTTCTTCATCGCCTTCACTTTGTGCATTACCTTGCAAAAAGGCTTCCGGCTCTTGTTCAAGTAATCCTAATACACTGGCTAATTGACGCAATTCCGCTGCCAATTCATTCGCAGCAACCATGTTTTCTGCTTTTAAGCGGTTAATTTCGCGAGCCATGTCAAACAGGACGGAATAAGCCTCTGGTGTATTAAAATCATCGTTCATCGCTTCTTCAAAACGGTGCTTAAATACTTCACCACCCGCAGGAGCCACTGATTTATCTGTACCACGAAGCGCGGTGTATAAACGCTCTAAAGCCGTACGAGCTTGCTTTAGATTCTCTTCAGTATAATTTAATTGACTACGATAATGGCCAGATAATAAGAAATAACGCACGGTTTCAGGATCGTAATATCCTAGTACATCACGAATAGTAAAGAAATTATTCAGTGATTTAGACATTTTTTCACGATCAACCATCACCATCCCTGAATGCATCCAGTAATTCACATAAGGACCATCATGAGCACAGGTAGATTGGGCGATTTCATTTTCATGATGTGGGAACATCAAATCAGAACCCCCACCATGGATATCAAAGTGATTACCCAATGCTTTGCTGTTCATCGCGGAACACTCAATATGCCAGCCTGGACGACCTAAGCCCCATGGTGATTCCCAGCTAGGCTCACCTTCTTTTGACATTTTCCATAGTACAAAATCCATTGGGTTACGTTTAACATCAGCAACCTCAACACGCGCCCCTGCTTGTAGTTGTTCTAGATCTTGACGAGATAATTGCCCATAATCTTTATCTGTTTTCACCTCAAACATCACATCACCGTTTTCTGCCACATATGCATGGCCACGTTTGATCAGTAAGTCAGTAAGCTCGATAATTTCTTTAATATGCTGTGTTGCGCGAGGTTCACTATCAGGTCTTAGGATATTGAGAGCATCAAAATCCTTGTGCATTTCAGCCAGCATGCGAGTCGTTAACGCATCAACTGTTTCATTATTTTCAGCAGCACGTTTGATAATTTTATCGTCAATATCCGTCACGTTACGTACATAAGTGAGGTCATAACCCAGATAGCGTAAATAACGGCTAATGGCATCAAAAGCCACAAATGTACGACCATGACCAATATGACACAAATCGTAAATGGTGATACCACACACGTACATCCCTATTTTCCCTGGGTGAATGGGTTTAAACTCTTCTTTTTGGCGACTCAGTGTATTAAAAATCTGTAGCATCTGGACTATTCCGTTAAATGTGTACGTGTTTATCACCCATATACTCGACTCACTCCCAGTTACCGCGCGACGGATAGCATTCGCTCATCCTATGCTAGTATTTCGGAAGCTGCTCGCGATAGACCTATCGTGAATTCGCATCTCAAACTCTTTGGAGTATCGCTGGTTCAAGCTATTAAGGGATATTTCAATAAATATAAGGTATCTACCTACAAAATAGAATGATATTGAACCCTGAACACTATCAGAATGCAAGAAATACACATGATCTTTGTCATACTATCGCTATCGTTCAACGCATTGATAACCTAGACAGTGACTTCAAGTCGGGTTTTATCTGTGATATAAACTTCCTGACAACCACGCCTTCAACAGAAGGCGCAATAAATACAATTATTCAGGATAGCTATTATGGTGACTTTTCATACCAATCACGGTGACATTGTTATTAACACTTTTGACGATAAAGCTCCAGTAACCGTCGAAAACTTTTTGAATTACTGCCGTGAAGGTTTCTACAATAATACCATTTTCCATCGTGTCATTAATGGTTTCATGATCCAAGGCGGCGGTTTTGAACCTGGCATGAAACAAAAAGCAACAAAAGCACAGATCAAAAACGAAGCTAATAACGGCTTAAAAAATAATCGTGGTACTTTAGCCATGGCTCGTACTAACGATCCACACTCAGCTACAGCACAGTTTTTCATTAACGTTGTTGATAACGACTTCCTTAACTTCCGTTCAGAACACCCTGATGGTTGGGGCTACTGTGTATTTGCAGAAGTTGTTGAAGGTATGGACGTTGTTGACAAAATCAAAGGGGTTTCAACAGGTCGTAGTGGTTTCCACCAAGACGTTCCACGCGAAGATGTTGTGATTGAAAAAGTGACTGTTAGCGAATAATTCGACGCATAATATGTCCACTTATATCATTGCAGACCTGCATTTGAGTGAAGATGAACCGGCGATTACCGCCGGTTTTATGAATTTTATTCACCAACAAGCTATTGATGCCGACAGCCTGTATATCCTCGGCGACTTTTTTAATTATTGGATTGGTGATGACGATAAGACTCAGCTCCATCAACAAGTGGCTGAAGCCTTAAAAAGCCTTACTGACCGTGGTATCCCTTGTTACTTTATTCATGGAAACCGTGACTTCTTACTAGGCAAACGTTATGCCAAGCAATGTGGCATGACGATACTTAACCAAGAAACATTGCTTGAACTTTATGGTCAACGCGTGTTGATTTTGCATGGCGATACACTGTGTACCGATGACCAAGCTTATCAACGTTATCGTCAAAAGGTCCACACACCATGGATCCAACGTGTATTTTTAACTTTACCTCTATTTATCCGCCGACGTATTGCTGAAAAAATGCGTAAAAATAGTCAATATGCTAGCAGTATGAAAGCCGAATCAATTATGGATGTCAATCAGCAGGCCGTTATTGCAGCGTTAGAACACTATCAAGCGGACTGGATGATACATGGTCATACCCATCGCCCCGCTATTCATGAAATTGATGTCGCTGATAAACGTTATTATCGCGGCGTTTTAGGTGCATGGCATCATGAAGGCTCAGCATTTGTGATAAATGAACAAGGTATTGAGCTCATTTTTTTCCCTTTTTAATCTCTGATACGGTAACTCAGTAAATTGCTCAACCCGCATTCGTTTGCTGATATTTTAACCACGCAAACGTTTTCCTTGGCGAGTTACCATGATATGATCGGGGCAATTCATTTTTCCCACCTCACGGTGAAAATTTATTAACCACAGGGATTACACAAAATGACTGCTCAATCTGCGGCAAAAATCGCTATTGTTATGGGTTCTAAAAGTGATTGGACAACCATGCAACACGCTGCCGATGTCTTAACCGAGCTGCAACTGCCTTTCCACGTTGAAATTGTCTCAGCACATCGTACCCCCGACAAACTATTCTCCTTTGCGGAACAAGCAAAAAAAAATGGCTTTGAGGTGATTATTGCAGGAGCCGGCGGAGCCGCTCATTTACCGGGTATGCTTGCAGCAAAAACCTTAGTTCCTGTGTTAGGTGTTCCAGTACAAAGCGCTGCGTTGAGTGGTGTCGATAGTCTCTACTCTATTGTACAAATGCCTAAAGGTATCCCTGTAGGTACACTGGCAATCGGTAAGGCCGGTGCTGCAAATGCGGCACTACTGGCCGCACAAATTCTTGCGAATACTGATAAGGCGCTATTTGCTCGCTTAGCCGCTTGGCGTGAGGCGCAAACGAATGATGTGCTTAACAACCCTGATCCTCGGGAGGCACAATGAAACCCGTCTGTGTCCTTGGTAATGGTCAATTAGGCCGCATGTTGCGTCAAGCAGGTGAACCGCTTGGTATTGCTGTATTTCCTGTTGGGTTAGATGCGGAACCTGAAGCCGTTCCCTATCAACAAAGTGTTATCACCGCAGAAATTGAGCGCTGGCCTGAAACACCACTGACTAAAGAGCTAGCACTTCATAATGCCTTTATTAACCGAGATATTTTTCCTCGTTTAGCAGATAGATTCCCACAAAAAAGCCTCTTTGATTCGCTGGGTTTAGCCACCGCACCTTGGGCTTCTCTTGACGCTAAAGCGCAATGGCCTGAACTCTTTGCAACCCTCGGTGATTTCTTGATCGTCAAACGTAGAACGGGTGGCTATGATGGCCGTGGTCAATGGCGTGTTTCACCCGGCAACGAAGCGAGTCTACCTGATGAAATCTATGGGAACTGTATTGTCGAGCAAGGTATCCCTTTTGATGCAGAAGTATCCGTTATTGGCGCGCGTAATCGTGCGGGGGAGTGTGTATTTTATCCTATCACCCATAACCTACATCAAGAAGGTATCTTACGCACCAGTGTCGCTTTCCCCAACGCGAACCATTCACAGCAGCAACAAGCTCAGGCTATGTTAAGTGCTGTCATGAATGAGCTAGATTATGTTGGTGTTATGGCAATGGAGTGTTTTGTCGTTGGTGATAAATTACTTATCAATGAATTAGCTCCACGTGTGCATAACAGTGGTCACTGGACCCAGAACGGTGCCTCTATCAGCCAATTTGAATTGCATTTACGCGCTATTTTAGATTTACCAATGCCATCGCCGACAGTATTTAATCCTTCTGTTATGGTGAATTTAATTGGCACTGAGCTCAATCAACAATGGTTAAGTTTACCGTTAGTTCATCTGCACTGGTATGAAAAAGACGTTCGTCCTGTTCGTAAAGTTGGTCATTTAAACCTGACTCACAGCTGCCCAACTGAGCTTGCTGACAGCCTAAATTCGCTAGTAGAGCTGTTACCAAATGAGTACAAAAGTGGCATTGACTGGGCGAAAGAAAAATTAAACTGGTACTACAGCCAATAAATAGGGAAAATAGCGCCATACGATGCCCGATATTTTCGGGCATTTTGCATTTATATGGCTGCTTTTTTTACGAAAAGGCAGAGTTACTGGAGTTGACATGGCCGCGACAGATTCCCCATCCTTATTTAGCCCACTCTATCAGTGGAGTATCCTCATTCTTTTAGGGATGGTTTATTTTTTAGCCACTGCAACCACCTTTACGTCATTGGGTGTTGTCCTCCCCAGTATGATCGAAGAGCTGAAATGGAGCTGGACAGAAGCAGGGTTTGGTTTCACCTTATTAGGGTTAACCTGTGGTCTTGCAAGTTTCCTGCCCTCCTTGCTCATCCGAAAAATCGGCGTTCGCCTGACACTCCTTCTCGGTACGCTGATCTTTATTGCCGGTTTTTATAGTTTATATTCAACAGAAACCATTAACCGCTATTTTCTTGGCACAGCACTCATTGGTGTGGGTTTCACTTTACTGGCGACCGTTCCTGGAACCTATGTGCTTTCTCGCCTATTTGAAAAGCAGTCATTAGCCTTTGGTTTATATTTTACGATTGGTGGATTGGGTGGTGTCGCTGGGCCTTGGATCTATTTTTATGCATCAAATCAGTTAGGTTCGTGGCGTATGCATTGGGTACTCTGCGCTGTTTACCTTGGCATTGTGACATTCATTACCCTGTTAGCATTGCGTGAAGGTAATCGAGAACGAGAACATGCTAAACATGTGATGCAAAAACAGGTTAGCGACGGCAGTAAACCGATTTATCGCACTACAGAGGTATGGACAGTACGTCGTGCTTTGCGCACTTGGCAGTTTTATTTAATAGCAGCAACCTATACTTCATTTTTATGGTGCGGTATTACGGTTAACAGTTTCGCGGTTGCCCATATTGAAGAGCGCGGCTTTGGTATCACTATTGCCGTTTCATTACTCAGTACAATGGCTTTTGTTAACGCATTTTCAAGATTTATTGGTGGTGCCGTTGGAGAATGGTTGGAGCCCAAAAAACTGTTAATTGTTAGCCTGATCATTATGGTATTTGGGGTTATTTCATTAAGTATCGCAACCTCATGGTTATGGTTGATATTATTTGTGCTCTGTGTCGGTATCGGCTATGGCATGACTTTCTTAGCCTCCAGCGTTTTATTATCCAATTATTTTGGTCGTGGCCCCTATTTAGAGTTATTTTCCGTGGTGAATTTAATTTCTACTGTGGCGTGTTTAGCGCCATTTATTGCGGGTGCGATTAAGGATTATACAAGTAGTTTTACACCTGCATTTCTTATTATCGCCGCCCCTGTTGTCGTGATCCTCATGCTAACGTTAATGATGAAACCGCCTGTTTTATCCGCTAAAAAATGATGCCATTTATCACTGTAAGTCGTGAGTAATAAAATAAAAAAGCTCGGGCTACACCCCGAGCAAAAAAATCAAAATAGACAAGGAAAATTAAGGATTTAACAACGCAGGTACCTTTAATAAGATAAATTCATTATCATCCGCTTGATTAGGGTCACGGCTCGATGAAAATGGATAGTTATTATCATTACCGACAATAATATGTTCACTATCGACAACATCAACATTTTCAATCGTAAAGAATGGGAAAGTGAATACGCCATTATTCAACGGTTTCTTTGCCATTCCTTGCGGGTCTTTTATATTCATTAAATCGATATAGGCTTGTTTATCAACCAGTTTGCCTTGATTGGTATCCGAAAACTCAATACGATAAACACGCTTAAACTTCGCTAGTTGACTAAAACAATTTTGCGTCTCTGTGGCACTTTCAGGACAGGCTTTATCGGCTGTGCCTTCTCCATTATCACGCTCAATAATCAAACCGTGTGTATCATCAATCATATTGAAATCGCCGATGGCATTTTGATTATCTTCAAAGACATATAACCAACTACGTCCACTCCATTGCTGTTTTTTCACATCAAATTCAAGGATACGAGCGGCACGCTTGCCATCGACATTTTCATAATCTTGTTTCTCTTCATCCCAAATAGCCCCTTCAAGCATAGGGTATAGCTTAGTGCCATCTGGTGATGAGGCCATGCCTTCAAAACCTTTTGAACGGTTGACTTGAAAATGAATTTTATCCGTAGGTTTAGCAGGCGTGGTAACTTGATAGTGATCAGGTGAAATCACTTTTTTGCCATCAACGTGAGTTTCAAATAATGCGAGAACTTTGCCATTGAGGTCCATCTTAATTAAATAAGGACCAAACTCATCCCCTACCCATAATGCGCCATCCGCAAATTGAAAGCTTTCAGGATCAAAATCACTCCCTGTTAGATAACGCTTATCTGTACTTTCATTCATGATATGAAATGGAATGATTTTATCCGGGTCGTGGAAGAAAACAGTATTGAGTGGATTGGCTTGGCCGGTTTTAAAATCAATGTCGTATTGAGTTAAATACAGCATCGAGTCTGGTGAATTAACCTTATTGCCATAACCATTGTCGGTCAGTACCCAATAGGTGCCATCGGCCATACGTTTAATACCGGAATGTCCCTGTCGAGGTTGACCTTTAATCGGTACATGCATCCCAGTTGGACGATCAGCAGACTTCCCTTCAACCTTACCGAGTTCGTCAATACGATTTCCTGTCGTATATTTTCCGCTAACCTGTAAATCTAGTGGTGCATCAGTGGGCGCTGGTACTGTAGAATTGACCGATAAAATAGCGTGTCCTGCTAGTGTTGCAGAGACTTCTTGTTGAGCATACCCTGTGTTGGAAAATGCAATCAATGTTGCAAGTAACGATAATGTACGTAATTTTATGGTGCGGCGAGGCTGCATTATTATGTTCCCATCAAATAGTTAATCATTTATTGACTCGGGAATCATAAGCAGGATAAATGACAATTTAGTGATGGAATTAAGACAGTTATTTGAACAGCTTCTTACTCCTGCACTAGTCAAAAATAAGAAGCCGTATTCATAAAATAAATTAGCTATTTGGCATGCGACGATGTTGATTGCCAGTGCCTAACAAACGAATGCCAAGCCAGCTACCACAAATCGATAGCAGTAGCGCTGCACATAATGGCAATAATAACCACATTGACCACTCTGGCTGCCAAGGAAAATCAAACACTTTGGTTTGTAATAACCATAAAGCAACCTCTGCACCAAATGCCGCCGCAAGTCCCGCCATTAAGCCAAGTAAGGCAAATTCACTCCATAAGGTACGACGCATCAATTTTTTACTTGCCCCTAACGTGCGATAGACCACTAACTCGCGTTCTCTTTGGCTCATTCCGACTTGAATTTGCGCTAATAAAAGTAGTAAACCACAGAAAATCACGAGTACTACCATGACTTCAAGCGCTTGACTTACTTGTTGTAAAATTTGCTGGATTTGTGCGATCAAGGCACCAGTATCTAATACATTGATAGTAGGATAGTTACGGCTCAAATCCGTTAACAATTTGCCATTGCCATCATAGTAAAAACTGCTCATCCATGTCGCGGGGATATCGTTTAAAGTCTCCTCTGAGAAGATAAAGAAAAAGTTCGGTCGCAAACTTTCCCAGTCAACAGTACGAATGCTACTGACTGTTGCACTAAAGACTTGAGCTCCCGCATTAAACGTCAGTTTATCCCCTATTTTGATTCCTAGCTGTTTCACCACAGTTTGTTCAATGGAAACTTCTCCCTCTTTAGGCGGCCACGTTCCTTCATTCACCACATTGGCGTCAGGTAGAGAGGATTGCCATGTGAGGCTTAATTCACGTCGCACCGTATTATTGTTAGGGTCTCTCTCATCAGCCCACTCTATTGCAGAGGTATTATTTATTTTAGACAAACGAGCTAATACTACCGGATAAAACTCTGTCGGCTCCACTTGGTGCTTCGCTAACAGCTCTGTCACCGGTTTTATCTGTGACTCATTCATATTAATTAGAAAATAATTGGGGCTGTCTGCTGGCAGTTGCTGCTGCCATCTATCCAATAAATCCCCCCTCACTAAGATCAATAGTGCCAGCAACATGAATGAGAGCGAAAATGCACTCATTTGCGTAATTGTTTGTAGCGGTTGACGCAATAAACGGCTAACTGAAAGACGTAAACTCAATTGCTTAAACTTCAATTGCCGCAATAGCCACAAACCTAGCCACCCAATTAATGCCAATAAAACCGCGACGATCACAATACCAATCAAAATTGACCATAAAAGAGGGTTAACTCCGGCAAACAGAAAGAGTCCCCCAACAACGATCAAGCTGACGATTGGCAAATAATAATACAGCGGCCAAACAGGTGAAGGAGCATCTTCCCGTAAAACTCGTGATGGTTGCGTAGCCATCAATTGGCGATAAGGACGGATCCCGACAATTATGGCAATTATAAATAGCGTACCAATAGCCCAAACCCATGGCCATAAACTCGCTGAAGGAAGTGCTTTAGGTAACATTGCGCCCAGTATTTGCATCAAAATACCTTCGAACGCTAATCCTAACAGCGACCCTAATAGCGCCGCCGCCATTAATATCACTAACCACTGACCAATAACCCATTTTTGTAATGCTGAACGCCCAGCCCCCAACGTTTTCAATACCGCAATTAGTTGGTGACGACTACGACAATAATGGGTCATCGAGACAACCACTGCCGCGATTGCTAACAACAAGGTCAACAATACCGACAGCAGTAAAAATTGCTGAGCGCGTTGGAACGTTTTCCCTACTGCCCCGCTATTTTCTTTTAAGGTATACCAACGTTGGTCAGTTCTGAGTTGCTTATCAAACTGAGCCTCAAATGCATCAATAGCGGCACTATCGCCCGCAAACATATCGCGATAAGTTAAGCGGCTCCCTACCTGAACTGCTCCTGTCGATTCTGCATCGTCCAATGCAATTAACACTCTAGGGGCAATTTGAAATGGGTTAAAACCACTATCAGGCTCTTGAATTAATTTACCTGAAATTTTTAACGTGGCATCGCCAATATCAATATCATCGCCAATCTTTAAATTCAGTAACTCCAATAAACGAGGGGTGACTAAAATTTCCCCTTTCGTTGGGCGCAGCCCTGCTGGCTCAGTGATGAGCTCACCATACAGTGGATATGCCTGATCCGCCGCTTTCACTAGGACTAGTTGAGGGCGTAACGCTTCATCTACCGTTGAGTATGCCATGGTAGAAAACGACATTTGCTGGCTTAGCGTTAAGCCGTTATCTTTGGCTTGTTGTAACCAAGAGGGATCACTAGGATGAGATGAACGTAGCACTAAATCGCCTGCCAACAGTTCACGGCTTTGATAGCTCATGCTGTTTTCAATACGATCGCTAATGCGTCCTAACGCTAAAACACATGCCACTGCCAATGTTAGCGCAAGCCAGACAATCAAAAGTGATGGCGTTTTCCATTCTCGCCAAAACCAACGCCAAATCATGCCTCTTCCCTCAATACACCATCCACTAATCGTAAACGACGTTGGCAACGAGCTGCCAATTCATTGTCATGGGTCACTAAAATCAACGTCGTGCCATATTCTTTGTTCATTGAGAATAATAAGTCTGCAATTTTATCACCGGTATGACGATCAAGGTTGCCAGTCGGTTCATCTGCAAACAGAATTTTAGGGCGACCATTAAATGCTCTCGCTAAGGCGACACGCTGTTGTTCACCTCCTGATAATTGAGCTGGCATATGTTTTAATCGATTACCTAACCCCAATTCAGTCAATAAACTCGCGGCTTGTTGATAACTTGCAGACTCGGGCTCTCCGCGCAATAAGGCGGGTAACTGCACATTCTCTAGCGCATTGAGTGAAGGGATCAACATAAACGATTGAAAAACAAATCCAACACTCTGAGCACGGAGAAATGCCCGTTGTTCTTCATCCAGTTGAGTAAGATCTTGGCCTAATAGGCTGACGCTACCGCTACTGCCATCATCCAGTCCAGCAATGATACCGAGCAGTGTCGATTTACCAGAACCTGACTCGCCAATTAAAGCAATTGTTTGACCGGACTCGACAATTAGCTCAACACCTTGCAATATAGTCAATTCATGTTCACCTTGACCAACACGTTTAATGAGATGATGAACTTCAAGAATATTTTCCGCCGACATTTACTGGTATTTCTCCTGTTATTTGGCGCGAGTGGACCAGCACTCGCCACCACAAAACTATTGATCCTGGGTGACAGCCTAAGTGCAGGCTATCGACTACCGGCAGAGCAAGCTTGGGCATCCTTACTCGCCGAACGTTGGCAGAAATTGTCACCGCCCGTTATTGTTGTTAACGGCAGTATCAGTGGAAACACCTCCGCACAAGGACTGGAGCGTCTTCCTGCCTTACTGGAACAAAATAAACCCGACTGGGTGTTGATCGAGTTAGGTGCAAACGATGGTTTGCAGGGGTTATCTGTTCAACAGATGGAAAACACACTACAACAAATTATCGAACAAATAACGCAATCGGGCGCTAAACCGCTTTTAATGCAAATTCGTATACCGCCAAACTACGGTAAACGCTATACTTCTAGTTTTGAAAAAGTCTATCCAACGCTTGCGCAAAAAAACGCGGTTCCACTGCTGCCTTTTTATATGGAAACCATTATTACCAAGCCTGAATGGATCCAACAGGATGGTATTCATCCAACAGAAGAAGCTCAACCTTCTATTGCTGATTTTATGGAAAAACAATTGCAACCTTATTTATTTTCACCATCAGAATAAAGGTTTAAATAAGTGAGTAATAATAAAGCAATTTTTATCTCAATTTGAGCCTACAGGTAGGTAAAGTTATGCAAAAATCGGTATTTATCACTGGTGCATCTAGCGGTATTGGGTTGTGTGCAGCTCAAACCCTTCGCCAACGCGGCTATCATGTGATTGTCGCTTGCCGTAAAGAAGCCGATATTTTACGTCTCAAAGGATTGGGATTTGATGCTGTAGAGCTCAATCTTGATGATAACCATAGCATAGATCGCGCTGCGGATGAGGTACTCAGCCTCTGTCATGGTCGGCTTTTCGGATTATTCAATAACGCGGGATTTGGCGTCTACGGTGAACTCACTAGTATTAGCCGCCAGCAGTTAGAAGCTCAGTTTTCGACTAACTTTTTCGGAATACACCAATTGACCTTGCGTCTACTCCCAGCGATGCTAGCACATAATGAAGGGCGGATCGTCCAAACTAGCTCAGTAATGGGAATTATCTCTACGCCCGGCCGTGGCGCTTATGCAGCCAGTAAATATGCATTAGAGGCTTGGTCAGATGCACTACGTCTCGAATTAAAAGGGACCAACATCCATGTGAGTTTAATTGAACCGGGACCTATTCATACCCATTTCACCCATAACGTAGAACAGACTCAGCAGGATAAACCGGTTAAAAATCCAAGTATCGCACAACGTTTTACCTTAACCCCAGAACATGTGGTGGAAAAATTAGTGCATGCCCTTGAAAGCACTCGTCCGCGTATTCGTTATTCTGTTACGTTACTGACTGTTGCGGTACGTATTCTAAAACGACTCTTGCCGGACTGTTTAATGGATAAAATACTGGCGGGTCAGGGAAAAAAAGCTTGAAAAAAAACAAATTAGCCCCACGTATACAATATTAGAAACTTATTTGAAAGAGATATCTTATGCAAGCTTTTGCCCAAATCATCGATGTTAATGAACAAAACCTGCACCAAGTCGTAGAACAATCAATGCAGATACCTGTTATGTTCTATTTCTGGTCAGCACAAAGTCCACATTGCCAAGAGCTTGGCGCAACGCTCGACAAAATTGCCAATGACTATGCCGGCCTATTTATATTGGCTCGAGTTAATTGTGATGTAGAACAAAACGTTGCCGCTCAGTTTGGTCTTCGAGCAATCCCTACTGTCTATGTATTGCAAGAAGGTCGTCCTGTTGATGGTTTTCAAGGCCCTCAACCCGAGGAAGTCGTGTTAGAGATACTTTCACGCGTTTTACCAAGCCCTGAAGAATTAAAAGCAGCACAAGCAGCAGAATTGATCGCTGAAGGTAAGCACCAAGAAGCCTTACCATTACTGAAAGAAGCCCACCAGCTCAATGCTAAAAACAGTGAAATCACATTACTGCTGGCTGAAACGCAAATCCACCTGAATCAAGTTGATGAGGCTGAAACGACATTGTCATCTGTGCCAATGCAAGATCAAGACAGCCGTTATCAAGGCTTGCTTGCCCAAATTGAACTGTTAAGACAAGCTGCTGATACACCAGAAATTCAACAGCTACAACAGCAATTTGAAGCAGACCCGAACAATGCGGCTTTAGCAGTGCAATTAGCCCTAAAATTGCATGAAGTCAATCGTAATGAAGAAGCATTAGAAATATTACTAAACTTCTTGAAAAAAGACCTCAGTGCTGGAGAAGGCGCTGTGAAAAAAACCATGATGGATATTATGTCAGCGATGGGAACGGGTGATGCTGTCGCCAGTAAATATCGTCGCCAAGTGTATTCATTACTTTATTAAGTAAGGATTAATAATGGACTTGTTCGCGTTTGGTGCTATACCCATAATCATTTTTATCGCCATCGTTATTGTTTTTACCTGCGTAAAAACAGTACCGCAAGGATACCAATGGACTGTTGAACGTTTTGGGCGCTATACCCGCACATTACAACCGGGTCTTCATATCATTGTGCCTTTTATGGATAAAATAGGTCGTCGTATCAATATGATGGAACAAGTCCTTGATATTCCATCACAAGAAGTTATCTCACGCGATAACGCTAACGTAACGATTGATGCTGTTTGCTTTATTCAAGTCGTTGACCCAGTCCGTGCAGCCTATGAAGTCAGCAACCTTGAGCTATCTGTGCTGAATCTCACCATGACCAATATCCGTACCGTTTTAGGCTCAATGGAATTGGATGAAATGCTGTCACAACGTGATGCGATTAACTCTCGCCTGCTTCATATCGTGGATGATGCAACCAACCCTTGGGGCGTGAAAATTACCCGTATTGAAATTCGTGATGTAAAACCGCCTAAAGAGCTTATTAACGCGATGAACGCACAGATGAAAGCGGAACGTACTAAGCGTGCTGATATTCTTGAGGCAGAGGGTATCCGTCAAGCCGCGATCCTAAAAGCCGAAGGTGAAAAACAATCACAAATTCTCAAAGCTGAAGGGGATCGTCAGTCTGCATTCCTGCAAGCAGAGGCTCGCGAGAGAGCCGCTGAGGCCGAGGCTAAAGCCACCCAAATGGTGTCTGAGGCTATCTCTGCCGGTGACATGCAAGCCATTAATTATTTCGTTGCTCAGAAATACACCGATGCACTTGCCAGCATTGGTGCGGCAGATAATAGTAAAGTCATCATGATGCCTCTTGAAGCCAGTAATTTAATGGGGGCGATTGGCGGTATCTCTGAACTTATCAACCAGAGTAAAAACAGCAATAACAACACTAAAAAGCAGGAAAACTCATGATAGAACTTATCAGCGCTCAACCTGCTTGGTTTTGGCTATGCCTTGGTGGTTTATTGCTGATTGCTGAATTACTCGGCACCGGAGGTTATCTATTATGGTCAGGTATCGCCGCGGTAGTCGTGGCGATCACGGCATTGATCCTGCCTTTCCTTGGGTGGGAATGGCAAGGCATCTTATTTGCCGTCTTCACCATCGCTTCCGCGATATTATGGCGGAAATGGTTAAGTTCACGCAAAAATGTGCCCGCTGATGAGATAAACCAAAAAAGCCATCAACTTATTGGCGTCAAAGTTCGTTTACTCTCTGATACTGAAGAGGGTTTTAGCCGTGCACGTCTAGCGGATGGCAGCTGGCGAGTCTATAGTGAATTACCATTAAAAGCCGGAACTGAGGTGATTATCACCTCAGTTGATGGTATCACATTGCATGTTAAGCCTTGTCATGATGACAACAGCTCCGTGCAAGGTGATCAATAATCGGGCAATCAGCGCCCTCGTCACCAGGACAGGCATCCACTAATTCTTGTAAGGTATCCTTTATGGCAGACAATTTTGCAATTGTCTGCTCTAATTCAGCGATTTTAGCCATCGTCGTACTTTTTACGTCAGCACTGTGTCTCGCTGGATTACGAAACAAGCCTAGTAATTCGCCACACTCCTCTAAGGTAAACCCAACATCTTTTGCTTGCTTCAATAAGCCCAATTCATCGAGATGTCTATCCTGATAATAGCGATAACTATTTTCGCCCCGCTCAGGTGGCGTAATTAAACCTTTTTCTTCATAAAAACGAATGGCCTTTGCGGTAAGGCCTGTTTTTTTGGCAATTTCGCTAATATTCATCATATCTCTTGACCTTAACCTTGAGGGAAGGTTTAACCTTTTCTATATATCAAAATTTATATGATTTAAAAAACTCATTGAATTCTGTCATGATAATAAAAAAGACGGAATCAGTCATGAGTTTAGGAGATTTAACTTATGAGTAGCAAAATCATTCTCTCCCTGCAAGGACTAAGTTGCATGCACTGTGTGAATACAGTGACCAAAGCGCTCGAAGCTCGTTCAGATATTGAAAATGTCAAAGTCACGATCGAGTATGCCGTTATTGAAACTAATGCCAGTACGCAGTCGTTGATTGAAACTATTGAAGCAGCAGGATATGAAGCCAAAGTGGCTGAAAAACCGGATGTAACGCTACAGCTTTCCGGCCTAAGTTGCATGAACTGTGCAGGTAAAACTCAGCAAGCTCTTGAAGCCGTTGACGGTGTTGCCGCTGCTATTGTAGATACCCAACAAGCTAGCGTTTATGGTAATACAACCGCAGAAGCCTTAATTCAAGCCGTTGAACAAGCTGGCTATAAAGCGCAAGTCGCTGTGCCAAACCGTGTGAATTTAGCCTTATCAGGACTGAGCTGCATGAAATGTGCAGAAAAAACTCGCCTCGCCCTTGAAGCCGTTGAGGGGGTAGAGAAAGCAGATGTGAATACCGAGTCAGCTGTTGTCTACGGTAATGCTCCGGTAGAACAGTTAATTGCAGCAGTGACGGGAATAGGCTATCAAGCAACGCAGAGCGATGAAGATGACACGACTGCCCCAAAAACTGAGCCGCTGACCATACCAACTGAGCAACCGGAAACAAGCTCAGCGGCAATCTGTGATATTCCGGCACAGCAGTCTGACGTCGATGAACAACCTGAAATATCGCCAGCTGATGACAGTATTCAATTGCTATTAGATGGCATGACCTGTGCGAGTTGCGTTAATAAAGTACAAAAAGCGCTAACCAGCGTAGCAGGGGTTGAGAATGCACGGGTTAATCTTGCTGAACGCAGTGCGTTAGTCACTGGTACAGCACAACCCGCAGATCTCGTCGCCGCTGTTGAAAAAGCCGGTTATGGTGCAGAAATTATTCAGGATGAAGCGAAACGACGTGAACGCCAGCAACAAGTTGCAGATGCCAATATGCGTCGCTTTCGTTGGCAATCAGCACTGGCATTAGCGCTCGGTATCCCAGTCATGATCTGGGGTATGATGGGCGATAATATGATGTTAAGCCCTCAAAACCATTTCATTTGGCTGACAATTGGTATCTTAACCTTAGCTGTAATGGTATTTGCAGGTGGTCACTTCTATAAAAATGCATGGCAAAGCCTCAAAAATGGCAGTGCGACTATGGATACCTTAGTCGCATTAGGAACTGGGGCGGCTTGGTTATACTCGATAGTGGTTAACCTATGGCCTGAGCTGTTTCCAGAACAAGCTCGCCATCTTTATTATGAAGCCAGTGCGATGATCATCGGTTTGATTAACTTAGGCCATGCTCTTGAACAGCGCGCCCGTCAACGCTCTTCAAAAGCGCTGGAAAGGCTACTCGACTTAACGCCACCCACAGCGCGTGTGGTAACCGAGCAAGGGGAAGTCGATTTGCCTCTCGAACACGTTAAAAAAGGCATGATATTACGCCTAGCAACAGGGGATCGTGTTCCTGTTGATGGTGAAATCATAGAAGGCGAAGTTTGGTTAGATGAAGCTATGCTGACAGGAGAACCGATCCCTCAACAAAAAACCAAAGGAGATCAAGTTCATGCAGGTACTGTTGTGCAAGATGGAACAGTTCTTTTCCGTGCGGCAGCCGTCGGTAGCCAAACCACGCTTGCACGTATTATTCACTTAGTTCGCCAAGCACAAAGTAGTAAACCACAAATTGGCCAATTAGCCGACCGCATTTCCGCTGTATTCGTGCCTGTGGTCGTTGCAATTGCCGTCATCTCCGGCCTCATTTGGTATTTTGTCGGTCCTGCACCACAAATTACTTATGCCTTAGTGATTACAACCACGGTTCTGATCATTGCTTGCCCATGCGCATTAGGGTTAGCGACACCGATGTCGATTATTTCTGGTGTCGGGCGGGCAGCCGAGTTTGGCGTATTAGTACGTGATGCCGATGCCCTCCAGCAAGCCAGTGAATTAGATACCATTGTTTTCGACAAGACTGGGACGTTAACGGAAGGAATGCCACAAGTTACGGATATTCATACCTTTAATCATTTTTCTGAACATGAAGTGTTGCAAATTGCCGCCTCACTTGAAAGTGGCTCTAACCACCCGCTTGCTCGTGCCATTACTCAACGGGCTAAAGAACTTTCACTCCCAGCCAATGAGCAATTTAGAACATTAGCGGGTCTCGGTATCAGTGCAGTCGTTAATGGTCAAACCGTTTTGCTCGGAAATCAAAAACTCCTTGCACAAAGCGGAGTTAATACGAGCGAGATCGATACGGTCTTACATCAACAGGCTTCACAAGGGGTAACGCCTGTATTATTGGCTATCGATGGTCAAGTGGCTGCTTTGCTGTCCATTCGTGACCCATTACGTGAAGACAGTGTCAGTGCGCTAGCTCGACTGCATAAGCAAGGTTTCCGTTTAGTCATGTTAACGGGAGATAACCCCGTCACCGCGAAAGCCATTGCGAAAGAAGCCGGTATTGATGAAGTCATTGCGGGTGTCATGCCAGACGGTAAATCAGCCGCAATTGAATCATTGCAAGCCAAAGGCCATAAAGTTGCTATGGTTGGTGATGGGATCAACGATGCTCCGGCATTAGCCCGTGCAGATGTTGGTATTGCTATGGGCGGAGGTAGTGATATTGCTATCGAAACAGCTTCCATTACCTTAATGCGCCAAAGTTTACACGGTGTGGCCGATGCGGTTGCTATTTCTAAAGGTACCTTGCGCAATATGAAACAAAACTTGTTCGGTGCTTTTGTGTATAACTCATTAGGCATTCCAATCGCCGCGGGTATTCTTTATCCATTAACAGGCACCCTATTAAACCCTGTCGTTGCGGGGGCTGCCATGGCGCTATCATCGATTACGGTCGTGACTAATGCCAACCGGTTATTACGCTTTAAACCGAAACAAGACTAGTCGACAAGCTAAACCGCCCCAAGAGTGAGTTATTCCGCTATTGGGGCGCTTCATGTTGAAGCTTCCTAGCGCATATCCATTTTACTGCCATGAATCAGTCTCGTAATATTTCGAAGAAAAAATAGCGCAAAGTGAGTCGCCAAACGGAGTCAGATTGTTTAATCTAACGGATTGATATCTAAAGATGAGATGAGGAAATGACATGGCCAAGCTGCTCGAAAGTTTAAAGAACTGGTTACATACGGAAGCAGCCCCCGTCTATCCTTATCCTGCCGTTGATATTCGTTTATCAAAGAAACTCAAACTGCATATTGTGGGCAGTATTCATATGGGCACTGAAAATATGTTCCCCTTGTCTGAAATACTGCTTGAGAAGCTTAACCAAGCCGATGCTTTGATTGTTGAATCGGATATCACTGATATGCGTTCACCTTTCACTGCGGGTGAAAACGCTCACGTACCGTTACAAGAACGCTTAACGGCTACTGAGTACGCTTTGTTACTAAGCCATTGCCAAGAAATACACCAAGAACCAACACAGTTTGATTCCCTTCCCTCATGGCAAGTTGCTTTAATCCTACAAGCAACCCAAGCTCAAGGCCTCGGTTTACATGGGCGCTATGGGATTGATTATCAATTATTATGTAATGCACAATCGCAACAAAAAAAGATCATTGAACTTGAGGGTATCGATACTCAAATCGAGTTGCTATTAACATTGCCTGAGGAAGGCCTAGCCTTACTAAGAGATACGCTGGTACATTGGCGTACTAATGCCCGCTCGCTACAAACTATGATCAGTTGGTGGTTAGATTTCCAACCAAATAATGACGTGACATTACCTAAAACCTTCAGTGATGAGGTGTACCACATACTGATGGAACAACGTAACCAAGCTTGGAGCACTAAGCTTAGATCATTACCTGATGGTTATTATGTTGTCGCGGTTGGAGCGCTACATTTGTTTGGTGATGGCAGCTTAGTTGACCATTTACGCAATTGAAAAATACAGGTAAATATATGACTCCTGCTGTCAATCTACTGGAAAAACAAAAGATAAATTTTAAGCTTCACCCTTATGAACATGACCCGAATGTCCATAATTTTGGGGATGAAGCCGTGAATAAGCTCGGTTTAGATGCAAAGCAAGTCTTCAAAACCTTATTGGTCGCTCTTAATGGTGATCAAAAAAAATTAGCCGTTGCGGTTACCCCTGTGTCGGGACAATTAGATTTAAAATTGGTCGCCAAAGTCTTCAACGTGAAAAAAGTTGAAATGGCTGATCCACAAGTCGCGCAAAAAACAACGGGCTATTTAATCGGTGGCATTAGCCCACTCGGCCAAAAAAAACGTTTACTGACTGTCATCGATAGCCAAGCTCAACAATATCCGACGATATTTATTTCTGGGGGAAAAAGAGGATTAGATATTGAGTTAGCGCCACAAGATTTAGCTAATGTGCTTAATGCTAGCTTTGCAGAAATAAAAAAACTTTAACAGCTTGATTATGTGACTTCGCACCATCGTTTTTACCTCCTATATATTGCCCATTAATATTTGATGGGCACCCCTCTTCGAGATAATACATTAACCCATTGATTTACATAGAGCCATTAATTATCCATCAATAAAAAAGCCTATTATTTCATTCAGATTATACATAATATAAATACCAACTTAATTATAAGTTCTTTAATAGTTAATATATAAAAGTTTTATTTTTATTAATGTTCTTGAACTATAAAATTTACCATCTAATATTTATTTAATCTTTATGTTTATATAAAAAACACGATTATTCATGGTGATAATATTCAGTCATTATAATTTATATATTGTCTAACTTGGGAAATATCGTTTTATTTTATTGGTGTAAATGTAACGACTCGCAATTAGCTTAATTATCAACATCACTAAAGGAGAACATATGTTATCCGTTGGAATTCAATCGATTGCAATTCATTTACCTGAAGGAGTACGTACCAATGGATGGTGGGATAAAGACGCTATCGTTCGTCGTAAACCTTCCCTTTCTCGATCTCAACCCTCCCCCCCTCATTTTTATGATGACGCAATGAAACCTTATCTATCTGACACTTTTCTCGGTAGCGTGGAACGTCGAGTTGTCATCAATCATGAGAGTGCCTCATCGCTTGGTATCAAAGCCGCCACGAAAGTGTTAACAGCGGCCAAAATACCCGCAAGTGATATCGATTGTCTCATCGTGACCTCTCTCTTTGACGATAACATCGGTTTCGGAGATGCGGGGTATATTGCTCATGCATTAGGGATTGGTGGCGGCGCATTCAATATTTCAGCCACCTGTAATGGCTCAATGTCGGCTTTCCTCACAGCCTGTGGGTTAGTCCAAAGCGGACAAAAAAAGAGAGTATTAGTGATTGCGACGGCCCAATTTTCTCGCCTATTTGATGCAGATGATCCCGCTTTGCGCTTTTATGGCGATGCATCTGCCGCTTTCATTGTTGGTTCAGTCGAAAAATCATTTGGCCTGCTTAGCACTGAGTCTATTCATCTGGGGGAAACATGCGGAACGTGGCACTTAGATGTCATTGAAGGTCAACAGACTCCCATATCTCAACGTCTTCGTTTACGTATCGATGATACGGTGTCTCAAGTACTACGCGCCACGTCAGAATATTACCTGAAACGCACCGTTGGCAGCGCGTTGTTAAAAGCCAACGTAACGATTGAACAAATTGATTGTGTTGCACTAAATACACCTACAGCTTGGCATGCAGAGTTTTCTGCCAATGCGTTAGGCATAGCAAAAGAGCGAGTGGTGAATACTTTTCCTCAGAACGCGTATAGTGGCCCCGCAATGGTTCCTATCCATTTATACATGGCTGCCACACAAAAACTGATCAAACCCGGCTCACTCGTTGTCTTATACGCCTATGGGGGGCACTCTGAAGCGTCTGCCGCTGTACTACGTTGGTCCGATGTTAGCCTTGGCGAGCCGCCAGCGCCCGCTTTCGTGGTTGATCACGAGCTAACCTTGTGATTTACTTTTATATATCAACACGATTTGATGCGTGTAAATAATCTCTTGTTGGCATTATCTTTATTCTACATAATTATTTTATGTAGAATAATATCGCGGTAGGCTGCTTAGGTGTGTACCGATGACATCGACTCATCGCTCATTATGTCAACGCTCCATGACTAAAAAGATCTAAAAGGGATTTATCATGGCAGTTGATGAAAATGGTTACATCAGCACACTACACAATAACACCACCCAAACCACATACCAAGGCATAGTATCCTTTGTTCAGGCGGAGCTTTTGGCTGAGTATGGGGAGGCTATTTGCAGTATTTTTATTTATGGTAGTGTAGCGCGTGGTCATGCTATCCCCTCTATTTCAGATCTCGACTTGTGTGTTATTTTCAATAACAACATCAGTGAAAACGAGACGCTAGCTCTTGAATACATTGCGCAAAACAGTATTCAGCATTTCCCTATCATACCTAAAATTGATTTTGATATTGCCACCAAACAGGAGGTTCTCGCCCCCAGTAATATCAATAGTTGGGGATACTGGTTAAAACATCATTGCCGAATCATTTATGGCGAAGACCTTTCTCTCTTCTTTCCTCGATTCCGTCCATCAAGGGATATCGCATTAGCCGTTAATAGTGACTATCATTCTGTTCTTTTAGAATATCGCCAAAAAATAGCCAACACAGACGATCACTCGACATACTTAACATTATCAAAACAAGCCGCCAAAAAACTAATACGCTCTACCAATATCTTACGAACATTTCATGATAATGATTGGCCTGATACGCTCAGTGAACATGTCAGTCGATTGAGTGGTAAATACCCTAAGTTAGAACAGCAATTACCCTTTTTTATTGAACAAATTCAGTTAGGCATTCACTCGAAACACGACTTCATTGCACATTTACAAGCCGCCTTAACCTGTTTATTACAAGAAGACAAAAGCATAATGCCATATGAAAAAACCTGATCCCAGCCACTGGCTAAGATCAGGTTTTATAGACTATATCGGCTTGGTAAAATTAATTAACCAATTATTTTTTATAAATAATTTCACCTTTTGGCTCATAGTCTGCCGCTTTTAAAGGTGAGTGTTTCTCAATATAACCTTTCAATACCTCCGCATCGACAAATCCTGTATTAACATAATTAGGATGATTGTCGATTTTTGGATAACCATCTCCTCCAATCGCATTGAAATTTAATGTCGCCATGCGATAGGTTTTTTCAGGATCAAACGGTTTGCCATCAATTTTGACATCGCTAATGCTACCGTCTGTGTTTAACGTCAGGCTAACATGATAAAATTGTGCATAAGCCCCTGAATCAGGCTTCATATTCGCAGCGGCCTGTAAATACTCGAGTACTTCATTCCCTTTAAAATCGATATAGACCAATTCATTCGTAAAGGGTTGTACTTTTAAAACATCTTTGTACGTAATATCACCACTTTCAATCGAGTCACGTACACCGCCACCACTCATAACAGCAAAATCAGCATCTGCACGCTCTTTTTGTGCCGCTAACAACAAATGCCCCATGTTAGTCTGGACAAAACGGACTTTACTGCGATCGCCTTCAAGCTTCCCTTCAACAGAACCGACTTTTACATTCAGTTGCTCACCCCCTTTTTGTTGATAAGGGGTCAATAACTTCATCATGTCCTCATTGTGGGCTATTTCTTGAGTGTAATAGACACGCTCGCTGGTTCCGTCCTCTTTCGTGATTTTCTTTTTCAAATTGATCGGGATCAGTTGGTAATGTTTTAGCGTGAATTTACCATTCTTAAATTCAAAATCAGCACGCCCCACATATTTGCCCCATTCATGAGCCTGAACGATCCATGTGCCATTTTGGTTATCAGGCGCACAAGGGGTACCAGGAACATAATCGACTTGTTTATAGTTTTTGTTCTCGCTGGACATACAGACGGGATCTTGTGAGTGACCGCCCACAATCATATCCAAATAGCCTTTAGGTAAGCTACGAGCCATTTCTACGTCACCGGGAGCATTTGAGCCATGCTGACCGTTGTCGTAATGCCCCATATGGGTAGCCGCGATGATAATATCTGGTTTTTCTGTAGCGCGGAGTTCTTCAACCACTTTTTTCGCTTCAACCGCCGGTGTTCTAAACTCAACATCTGGGAAGTTTGCAGGATTTCCTAGTTTCGCCGTATCGTCAGTGGTTAATCCTAGAACTGCAATTTTGACACCTTGTTTATCGAATATTTGGTAAGGTTTAAATAGACGCTCACCTGTGCTGGTTTGATAGATATTGGCTGATAAGAACGGAAAATTAGCCCATTTTTCTTGTGTGCGTAGTACGTCTAGTGGGTTATCAAACTCATGGTTACCCAGCGCCATTGCATCATAACCGACTAAGTTCATCCCTTTAAAATCTGGCTCAGCGTCTTGCAGATCAGATTCGGGGACACCGGTATTAATATCACCACCGGAAAGCAATAATAAGCTGCCACCTTGCTTAGCCACTTCATCACGAATTTCATCCACAACGGTTTTCTGAGCTGCTAAACCATATTCACCGTGATCGTTATGCCAAAAATGACCATGATGGTCATTCGTATGTAAAATCGTGATATTGTATGTTTTATCTTTTTCCCAAGCATTTGCCTGTGCGATAGGCAACAGTGCCAAAGATACCGTCAATGCGCATACCGATGCTTTAAAGGTTAAATTCATCTTTTTCTCCCTGCCTATATCTCAAATTTTTATGGTATGTTTAGGTTCTAGCCCTAATAGTAAATGCTAATTTATAGCATAAAACTGCGATCATAATTGGATAACCTATGCGTTAAATGGTGCTTGTTTCATTAAACTGAGACATTAATCAACATTAATAACGATGGTGACTTTTTTTATCGTGATATTTATTAGTTCAATTAAATGACAAATACGCTATATTGATAACAATTTAGCAACACAACTATGAAAGTTACTAATTATGAGTGAGCAAACAACCAACCAAAGTCATACCCCTGCCGCAAAACCTATTAGTAAAACAGGTAAAACTGTTTTTAGCATTCTTACTGCCATTAGCTTCTCTCACTTGCTGAACGATATGATTCAGTCATTGATATTAGCTATCTATCCACTCTTGCAGTCTGATTTTTCACTCAGTTTTGCACAAGTCGGTTTGATTACATTGACCTACCAAATTACAGCATCATTACTGCAACCTGTCATTGGCTATTATACCGATAAACATCCACAGCCTTATTCATTACCTATCGGGATGGGCTTTACACTAACAGGATTGCTATTGCTTGCTATGGCTGAAACATTCCCCGTTATATTATTAGCTGCCGCACTAGTAGGAACGGGTTCTTCAGTCTTCCACCCTGAATCATCTCGTGTCGCACGCATGGCATCAGGCGGTCGTCACGGCCTTGCACAGTCTTTTTTCCAGGTTGGTGGAAATTTAGGGGCATCTTTGGGGCCATTACTTGCCGCACTGGTTATTGAGCCTTACGGTAAAGGTAATGTCGGTTGGTTCTCTTTGGCCGCCTTATTAGCGATTGTCGTGTTATTGCAAGTAAGCCGTTGGTATAAGCAACAACATCGAGCTGTCAGTAAAAAGCCAGTATCTCACGTCGAAATCAACGTATTGCCTCGTAAGGCTGTCATTGGTTCATTAGCTATATTGCTGATATTAATTTTTTCTAAATATTTTTATCTCGCAAGTATTAGTAGCTATTACACTTTTTACCTTATTGAAAAATTTGGTGTCACCGTACAGAACGCGCAGATCCACCTATTTATCTTCCTTTTTGCGGTCGCCGCTGGAACCATGATAGGCGGGCCTGTTGGTGACAAGATTGGGCGTAAATATGTAATTTGGTTCTCTATCTTAGGGGTCGCGCCATTTACATTGCTGCTACCACATGCCTCTCTGTATTGGACGAGCATTTTAACCGTTATCATTGGGTTGATATTAGCCTCAGCGTTTTCGGCCATTTTAGTCTATGCACAAGAGTTGATCCCCGGTAAAACCGGAATGATATCTGGCCTGTTTTTTGGGTTAGCATTCGGCATGGGAGGTGTTGGCGCCGCAGTATTGGGGCAAATCGCAGATAAAACCAGCATCGAACAAGTTTATCAATATTGTGCATTTCTGCCTTTATTGGGTATTTTTACCGTATTACTACCAAATCTAGAACAAAAATAGTCATTTCCCTTTATTTAACCCATACTTATTGAAAAATAAGTATGGGAACTTACCTCTATATCTCACTTAAAATTCAACAAAAAATCACACAAATGACATCTTTGTAACGATTTAGCACTAATAAACCACTTTTATTTGAAAAACATTTAAATTTTTTAAGGAAATTTTTCTCAAATAACGATAAAATAGAATTATATGCAAAGTGCATTCCAAAATATGGGAACTTGATTCCTAAAAATTCAAATCAATCAAAGGAGACTAAATGGAGCATTCTACGCCCTTAATCACAACCATTGTTGGTGGTCTCGCCCTTGCATATTTGTTAGGTATGATCGCTCAGCGATTAAAAATTTCCCCTTTGGTGGGCTATCTTGCGGCGGGTGTTTTGGCCGGTCCTTTTACTCCGGGTTTTGTTGCCGATACAACGCTTGCGCCAGAACTAGCTGAAATTGGTGTTATCCTTTTGATGTTTGGTGTCGGGCTACATTTTTCACTGAAAGATCTCTTAGCCGTTAAAGCCATCGCCATTCCCGGAGCGATTGCACAAATTGCAGTCGCCACTCTTTTAGGTTTAGGCCTTTCCATGCTATTTGGCTGGGGAACCTTTTCAGGTATCGTTTTTGGCCTCTGTTTATCAACAGCAAGTACGGTTGTATTACTTCGTGCCTTAGAAGAACGGCAACTGATTGAAAGCCAACGAGGCCAGATTGCTATCGGTTGGTTAATTGTTGAAGACCTCGCGATGGTTCTGACGCTAGTTCTATTACCCGCTGCTGCTGCAATTATGAATTCTGAGCAAGCGAGCTTTAGTGAGTTACTTATCGGACTTGCATGGACTGTGGGGAAAGTGGTCGCCTTTATTATCATTATGATAGTTATTGGTCGTCGTGTGATCCCTTGGATTTTATCACGTACCGCATCCACAGGTTCTCGTGAATTATTTACACTTGCTGTGCTCGCTCTTGCACTGGGTATCGCCTATGCTGCTGTTGCATTATTTGATGCATCATTTGCACTCGGTGCTTTCTTTGCGGGTATGGTGTTAAATGAATCAGAACTTAGCCACCGTGCAGCACAGGATACGCTCCCACTAAGAGACGCGTTTGCTGTACTCTTCTTTGTTTCCGTTGGGATGCTGTTCGACCCTGTCGTACTGATTGACCATCCATTAGGTGTGATTGGTGTTCTCGCGATTATTATCGTCGGTAAATCTGCGGCCGCATTAATCCTTGTTCGCCTATTTGGCCATTCAAGGCGAACGGCATTAACCATCTCTGTTAGCTTGGCGCAAATTGGTGAGTTTGCCTTTATTTTAGCAGGCATGGGAATGGCACTTGGTGTCATGGACAAAGAAGCACAAAACTTAGTGTTAGCAGGTGCGATAGTTTCAATTATGCTTAATCCTGTACTCTTTAGTTTACTCGATAAGTACTTAGAAAAAACCGAGACTATCGAGGAACAACTACTCGAAGAGACATTGGAAGAAGAAACCCAAATTCCTGTCGATATTTGTGGTCATGCCATCATTGTCGGCTACGGGCGTGTTGGTGGTATGTTAGCTGATAAACTGCGCCGTCGTGATATTCCATTAGTCGTCGTGGAAGACACTCGAGCTAAGTTTGAAGAGCTGGCTGAAAACGGGTTTAGCGCTATCCTAGGTAATGGTGCGAATAAAGACATTATTAGCCTTGCGCGCATTGAGTGTGCGAAAACTTTGCTACTCACGATTCCAAATGGCTACGAGGCTGGTGAAATCGTGACTCATGCAAAAGAGTTGAACCCGAATATTACCGTGATCGTCCGTGCTCACTATGATGATGAAGTTAGCTTCATTAAAGAACGTGGGGCCGACCATATCATCATTGGTGAACATGAAATTGCTAAAGCCATGGCGACTTTTATGTGTAACGACGTGACCGAGTATGGCTGTTCAATTGATGATGAACCATTATCAAAAGATACTGAAGGCAAAAACCTCGATGAGTATCTAAAACCATCTCACTAAAATAATGTTAAAGGGAAGTGCAAACTTCCCTTCAGACTGCCGCCAAACATATGATGTTTGGCGGAAAGTCGAATAGGTTTTGAAAATAAGAGAGGGAAATCAATTTATTGATTTTCGGCTGATAACACAAAGTGGGAAAAACCACGCTTTTATCCCGCTTTGTCAACAACCTCAAGGGAAGTGCAAACTTCCCTTTCTTTTAGGCGCTAATTTCATACCAAAACAACATTAAGCGCTTCCATCGTCTGCGAATCAAATATCCCTTTCTCTAAGCAAGATGTAAGACATCATATCGGTTATTCATCGTGATTAACCAATCTATGCCCACGACACTCAAAAAACCTTAAATTCAATTTGATATGGCTTACCCGTTCCTTGCAATAATATCGTAATAACATTTTTATCTGTTTATTAGTCTAAAATAGAACAATTAACAATAAATGGATTCATATTTCCTCCACTTTTTAGCCCCTATAAGGCGCTATACTCCATTTCGCCTAAACCATTATTGATGATATTTTTTGTGTCCTACTTCCCCCACTGTGTGGGGGGTTTTTTCTTCACTATCTAAAAAAACACCCCACTGTTTTATTATCAACAATGAGGTGCTATCTGACGCTATTTAAGAAAAAACCAACAACTAGCGTTCCCAATATGACTCTTCTAGACTGTCTTCTTTTTCAGGTAAACCACGGGTTAAACGCGGTGAATGCTGAGTTAGCACTTGATAACTCACCCGATTCGCATATTTGCATACTTGGGCTAATGAAGAGTAAGTCAGATACTGACGCGCATGTTTACTGGAATTCGGTACGTTCATACGATGGTATGAATTCGCAGTGATATCATGTAACAACGCCGATAAAGCGCCGTCACCGGCCCCATTGGTATTCATAATTTTTTCTGGGCCCCCCATATAAGGTTCTATATGGGAATAGATACGCATAGGAACTTCACAATCTTGCCGGCGCATAGCTCGGCTAAATTCATAGAGGTTAAATTCAGGGATCGCCCCCGGCAACAGAGGATGCTGTGTAGTGCGTTTAAATGCTTCTTCCGTATAGCCAGCCATATAAAGGCCTGAAGGCCCCGCCGTGCACAACACAAGATCAACCCAATTAAGGGCCATATCCGATGCTAACAGTGGATCATTAAAGCCCGTCAGCTCCAATGCTTCATCTTCATTCATCGCCACGACAGAAACATGTTCAGCGAGGAAATCACGCCAAAATTGAGGGTCTTGGGCTATAACAAACTTAGTTCCAAGCGTTAATACCACAGGAACATTATGCTTCTTAGCATAGCTGATAGCTTGCATCGTAGCCTCGGGCATGGTTTCACCCGGTTTACAACGCACTAAATACGCAGTAAGTACCAAGGCCGATGCACCAGCAATAATCTCTTCTGGAATACTGTCAGGACGAAGTCGATTCATATGCCCAGGGCTAATCGCAAAAGTTCGTTCACCATTTTCTGCAATCAGTGTAAAGCAACGTCCTATAGGCCCATCAACCCCTTGTAAATAGTTAAGATCCATTCGGCTCGATGTGTGGCATAAATAGCGATAAGAATAGCTACCTATTTGAATGTTATTACACATGGTACCTAACAATACAGAGCGATCATCCGCCAACACAGAGTAATTATGCAAAGTATTGCCGATGGTTCCACCTGCAAACTCATGAGTTATCAATGCATTACTTGTTAGCTCTGCATATAACGCTTCTGCAACATCATCTTCTATAACTAAAGAATGCCCTTTGCTTAATTGATAGCGTTCAATAAATGCATCATCGACCTTGGCTTCAATATCGACAAGTGTCTGATCGATACCCACGATATAGGATCGACAGTTTTCACCCTCATCCATCCGCTCTTTGATAGGTTGTAACAGTGGATCTCTTAAACTAACAGGAAAATAATGCTTTGATTTACGTTGACCGGGGAATTTCATAATGAACAAATTAGCGAGTAGACATGCCGCTATTCTAGCATGATAAACATAAACCAGCACCTGCGATCAAGGTGACAATTTATGTTTATCGTGATCGATTATGAATGTGACGCCGTCTTCATTGTATAATCGCGGTATAGCTCGCGAGTTAATACGTATGCGCTGCTCAAGATCAGGCCGAGGATAGCACTCAATGCGATGATGAGTGTCGATTTTGGCGAATCTTTCTTAGCGGGTAAATCAGGTGCAAGAATGAATTTAGCGGGTAAAAAGTCGATAGTATCAATCTTTAATTCTGACAAGCTATTGATGTAGTGTTGACGAATTTGTAAATCTTCACTCAACATTGCAATATCACGGTTCTGCAACTCTATCGCTAATTTTTTCTCTAGCGCTTCCGTTCCTAATGCAATGGGATAATCAGGATCATCACTAATGATGGCAGAATCCGTCACTATCGGCTTACGAACGCCCGCCGCTTTTGCGATATCAATGGCACGTTTTAATCTTTCCACCTTAACATCGTATTCTGTCCGAATTTTTGTCACCTCTTGTTTAAAGGTTTCATTTGCACGGACTAACTGTTGGGCTATCGCATTTTGAATATCTTGCTTAAATTGCTCCCTGACTTTTGTTGCTGTATAGCGAACATAGCCAGCCAACAGATCTTGAGCTTCTGAAGGCGTCGGTGCAATGAAAGTGAGTATAATGTCATTCGATGTACTATTTTTTTCTTTTGACTGGTCTGTAATATGAATACTGTTGGTAATAATGTTATTTACCAGTCGTTGCTCACCATTTTCTTTATCCGCTGGATCAATTTTTTTGGCGAGTTCTTGAAAGTAGTTCGTGCTACGAACATAGGCTTCTTGATTAACTTTTGATCGATACTGCTCAATAAATGCATTAAAAATTTGTTGTGCAGATAAATCAATTTTCACATCAAGAACACTGAGTTGCGCACTGAGTGTATTAATATCTTTAATTTCTTCAGAAGATGGGGGAACAACAACCGCTGTACTGCTCCATTTTTGGGGGAGCAGGGATACCACAAGAGTACTAATAAGCGTAATAGCAACAGTGATAGCGATAATAATAAATTTATTTCTTATTAAAACAGCAAACAAAGCCATCAAATCAACTTCATCGCTTTGCTGTAAGTTAAATTGCGAGATTTGCATCTCACTTGCTGTTTTATCATTCCGTGATTCTCTATCAGTGCTCATAATAAATTCCAGTTAAGTACCAAATTAATAATGCATCAACCCTTTATATCAGTGAGTATAATAGTTTTCTCGATTTATGATATATCGATAAACACCATATTTAATATTAATTTAAACTTTAAATTGTTTTTATTAAACCATTAATCAGGATTTTGAATAAGTTAATACTATCCTCACTGTCATTTAATGCGGGTATATAATGATAGGATTCTCCCCCTTGGCTTTTGAAAAAGTGTTGATTTTGTTCACTAATTTCTTCTAGTGTTTCTAAACAGTCCGCAGAAAATCCGGGACAAATCACTTGAACTGATTTTACGCCTTGTGAGGGTAATTGATTCATTGTCTCATCGGTATAGGGCGTTAACCAAGGCTCACGACCAAAACGAGATTGATAAGTCATCAATACACGTTCCGCTGGAAAATTCAACGCCTCTTTAACTAAACGAGTTGTTGCTTCACACTCTTGTGGATAAATATCGCCAGTATCCGCATAACGTTTAGGAATACCATGGAACGACAAAATCAGTCGGTCAGGTTCACCATGCTGAGCAAAGCTTTGCTCAATTGAGTTGACTAGGCCCTGAATATAGGCAGGATGCGTCGCATAACTACGGATAAAATGTAACGACGGAATTGTACGCATTTGCTTGAGAATCGCGGAAATACCATCATAGACAGCCGCTGTCGTCGAACAGGAGTACTGAGGATATAAAGGAAGTACGATTAATTCGGTCACACCTTGGCACATCAAGGAGTCAATTGCACTTTTCAGTGACGGTGAGCCATAACTCATCCCAACTTCTATTGGTATATTAGGAAAACATTCAGCTAACTTAGCTTTCTGCTTTAACGTATAAGCGAGTAAAGGTGAACCATCTTCGGTCCAAATTGATTGATAGAGTTTCGCAACCTTAGGCGAACGAAATGGCAATACAATGCCATATAAAATAGGTTTCCAAATCGCACGAGAGACATCAATAACACGGACATCACTCAAAAATTCCGCAAGATAACGTTTAACTGCCGGAGTCGTTGGGGCATCAGGCGTCCCTAGATTAACCAATAAAATACCGAATTTATTCTCTGACACAATGATACTCCTTAAATGATAATTATTCCCAACTTTATATCATAAAATGCGGTCTTTATTTATCTTCTTATGCGACAAAAGCAAAGGCAGCGATTATCGCTGCCTTTGTTGATAGCTATCATCTTTATTAGCCGAGGATTTTTGCTAATTCTTCACTCACTTCAGAAACTTTGCGAGTTCCATCAATTTTGAAATACTGAGTGTTACCCGCAGCCGCTTCTTTTTGATAATAAGCGACCAAAGGTGCGGTTAAATCATGATATTCAACCAAACGCTTACGAACGGTATCTTCTTGGTCATCTTTACGAATAGTGAGCTCTTCACCTGTGACATCATCTTTATTTTCAACTTTAGGTGGGTTGAATGTCACATGATAAACACGACCTGAAGGTGCATGCACACGGCGACCAATAATACGCTCAACAATGATTTCATCAGGTACATCGAATTCTAATACGAAATCAACATCAATACCGGCTTCCTTCATTGCATCAGCTTGAGGAATGGTGCGCGGGAACCCATCCAACAAGAAGCCATTGCGGCAGTCATCTTGTTTGATGCGCTCTTTAACTAATGCAATCACTAATTCATCAGTCACTAACTTACCATTATCCATTAGCTCTTTTGCTTTTAAACCTAGCTCACTACCTGCTTTAACTGCTGCACGTAACATGTCGCCAGTTGAAATTTGTGGAATACCAAATTTCTCCATAATAAATTGAGCTTGAGTGCCCTTACCGGCGCCTGGAGCACCGAGCAGAATGATACGCATTGCGTAAACCCCTTGCTATTTAGTTTTTTATAATTTGAAAAGAAAACAAGATACCATACCATTAGGATGGCGCTTTACTCAAGAAGACACGTAAACGTTTTCGCATTTTACTTCTTTCGTAAAAGAAAAAAACCACGCTAAAGCGCTGGCTAAAACGTGGTTTTTGCTCAAAAACGAAAATCAATTAGCGAATTATTTCATTAATAATTCGTTGATTTTACGAATGAATAAATTTGGATCTTCTAATGTACCGCGCTCTGCTAATAAAGCTTGGTCTAACAAAACATTAACCCAATCAGCAAACAGTGCATCATCCGTCACTTCTGACGCTTTCTTAACCAGTGGGTGTGATGGATTAAGCTCAAAGTTATATTTCACTTCAGGAGCCTCTTGACCTGCCGCAGCGAATAACTTCGCCATTTGTGTGCTCATCTCATCGGCATCGGTGGTGACAATCGCAGGTGTATCCGTCAAACGGTGGGTCAATTTGACCTCTTTAACGCGATCTGCCAACAATGTTTTCACACGCTCAACAAAAGGTTCTAATTGCTTATCGGCTTCTTCTTGCTCTGCTTTATCTTCATCTGCGAGTTTATCCAGCGACTCATCGGCTTTGCTAACCGATTGGAAAGGCTTACCATCAAACTCGGATAAATAGTTCATCATCCATTCATCAATGCGATCAGAAAGCAGTAGTACCTCAATACCTTTCTTACGGAACAGCTCTAAATGAGGGCTGCTCTTAGCCGCAGCATAGCTATCCGCCGTGATGTAATAGATTTTCTCCTGCCCTTCAACCATACGGCTAATATAGTCTTCTAAAGAGACATTCTGCACGTTGCTATCATTATGTGTTGATGCAAAACGCAGCAGTTTCGCAATAGCTTCACTATTGCTCATATCTTCCGCAGGTCCTTCTTTCATCACTAGACCAAATTGCTGCCAGAAAGACTGATATTTTTCCGCATCATTCTTCGCCAGTTTATCTAGCATTTGCAGGACACGCTTGGTTAATGCACCACGCAAGCTACGAGTTAATGCGCTATCTTGCAGTATTTCGCGAGATACGTTGAGGGGTAAATCGTTTGAATCCAATACCCCACGCACAAAACGCAAATAATTTGGCATAAACTGCTCAGCGTCATCCATAATAAACACACGCTGAACATACAGTTTTAATCCATGGCGCTGCTCACGATTCCAGAGATCAAACGGCGCCTGTGAAGGTATATACAATAAGCTAGTGTACTCCTGCTTACCTTCAACACGATTATGAGACCAAGTTAATGGATCCGCATAATCATGGGAGATGTGTTTGTAAAACTCGATATACTCTTCATCAGAAATTTCAGACTTATTACGCGTCCATAGCGCTTTAGCTTGGTTGATTTTCTCCCAAGTTATTGTGCCATCTTCTTCATTTTTAACTTCAATTTCTACAGGTAGTGCAATATGGTCTGAATATTTGCTGATAACTGAACGCAAACGCCAGTTATCTAAAAACTCTTTTTCATCTTCACGCAAATGTAACGTGATTTCAGTGCCACGATCCGCTTTTTCAATGTCGGCAATAGTGTATTCACCTTCACCAGCAGATTCCCAAAATACGCCTTGGTCTGCCGATGCACCAGCAGCACGGCTACGAACAGTCACTTTATCAGCAACGATAAAAGCAGAATAGAAACCAACACCAAACTGACCAATCATTTGACTATCTTTTGCTTGGTCACCACCCAGAGATTCTAAAAAGGCTTTAGTGCCTGATTTAGCGATCGTTCCTAAGTTATCAATAACTTCATCACGGCTCATACCAATGCCGTTATCGCTAATTGTGAGTGTCCCATCTTCTTTATTTGCGCTAATGCGAACACGCAGTTCCCCATCATTTTCATACAATTCAGGTTTTGAAAGTGCACGAAAACGCAGTTTATCTGCCGCATCGGATGCGTTTGAAATAAGTTCACGCAAAAAGATTTCTTTGTTTGAGTAAAGAGAGTGGATCATCAACTGGAGCAGTTGTTTGACTTCAGATTGGAACCCGCGAGTTTCTTGTCCTTTCATACTCATTAATGCCTCTATATCATCAATCTAATGGGATAGTTTTGACTTATCGATGAGATTGAATTGGGGGCAAAAAACAGAAATTCAAGCGCATGAAAGAAAAAATGTCTCCGCGAAGACTCAGCGACGATAAGTCACTCAAGGGGATAACTAATTGATACTAAAGAATAAAAAAGCGAAGAGATTCGAATTATGTGAAAGGACTGCGACAAAAATAATAGCCGATGCTTCTGGTAAGACATTGCGGTGATTAAAGCTACAGCCAGTCAACCGCCCGTAGCTTAAGATGTTACCTGTTACTAGAGGCGCTGCCTACCCGCTAATGAGTGAGATAACGTCGTACCATCGACCATTTCCAGCTCACCACCAACAGGTACGCCATGTGCGATTCGGCTTGCAGTAATGCCATATTGAGCACACATCTGCGCAATATAGTTTGCTGTTGCCTCACCTTCTACCGTTGGGTTAGTCGCAAGTATCACTTCAGTAATGGTTTCAGAAGATAACCGCTCTTCTAATCTATCCAGTCCGATATCCATCGGGCCAATACCATCAATCGGTGATAAATGCCCCATCAGCACAAAATAACGCCCTGAAAATTGACCAGTTTGTTCCACAGCATAAATATCCGCAGGGCTTTCAACCACACAAATCAAACCGTTCTGTTGACGACGCGGATTTTCACAGATATTACACACATCCTGTTCGGTAAAAGTACGACAATCACGGCAGTGACCGATTTCTGACATTGCTCGAGTCAGTGACTGCGCAAGGCGCATGCCACCACTACGATCACGCTGAAGCAGATGAAAAGCCATACGTTGCGCTGACTTTGGCCCAACACCAGGGAGACAGCGCAAAGCTTCCATCAATGACTCTAGAAGCGGACTCGTTTGCATTAGAATGGCATCTTAAAGCCTGGTGGCAGTTGCATGCCACTTGAAACACTTGCCATTTTTTCTTTCTGCGTTTCTTCAATACGGCGAGCTGCATCATTAAATGCTGCGGCAATCAAATCTTCCAGCATATCTTTATCATCTTCAAGAAGACTTGGATCTATCTCAACACGGCGGCAGTTATGTGAGCCGTTGATGGTAACTTTGACTAGACCAGCGCCAGATTCGCCTGTTGCTTCTAGATTGGCGATTTCTTCCTGAACTTTTTGCATTTTTTCTTGCATTTGTTGGGCTTGCTTCATTAGATTGCCCAAACCACCTTTACCAAACATAGTTATCTCTCACTACTGAGGCCACAGCTTGCTCATAGAGACTGTAGCGTTAAACGGGGCGAATACTTTCTTCATCTAACTGCGCATCAAACATCGAGCGTAGTTTTTGAATCGTTTTATCCGCAATAATTGACTGACGCGCTTGCGCCAGCTTTTCTTCATAAATCGCCTGTCGCCATTCAAGCGGCGTTTTCACTTCGGTATTATCATCTTGAACGATGTTTAGTTCAACAGGATGACCGTAGTGTTCACTCAAGGCACTTTGTAATGCGTCATGTGCCGACGGCTTATTAAGATGACGCTGCGCGGGTCGCAAATGAAGAACGATTTGTGACTCACTGATTCTTTCTATATATGAATTCAAAGCTAATTGTTCAACTAGCTTAGGGATATTTAATTGCGCTATTTCTGCTGACCAGCTATCCCGCTCTCGACCTTCTTCAATAATCTTAGCCGCTAATTCAGGCGTTTTTTCATACTCTAACGCCTCTTTTATTTCAGTCGGTGTGGTAATCGTTTCTTTAGCTTGAGGTTCTTCAAACTGAGGCCGCCACTGATAATGCTTTGGTTTTGTCGATTTTTTAGCGTCAACAGTTTGGTTAACACCCTTTTTTTGATGCTGGCTAGTGACCGCGGCCAGCCTCTCAAGTGCTGACATCGCCGGCTTAGCCTTTTCAGGCGCGGCCGGTTTATTCTTTTTTCCGTCAGATACCTCATTTTGTGAGGACTGTAGCGCTTCCTTAGCCTTTAATAATTGAAAGGTAGGACTATTTTCTGCTATCGGCGTATTTGCCGATAACGGTGATGAAGCCGGTGTTGGTTTCGATGCAACTGAGCGAGTCGGCATCACAGAAGCAGGCTCTACGGCCACCGTTTGTGCTACGGGTTCTTCAATAATGCTTTTGGGGTGAAACGCCAAAGCACGTAACAAAGCCATTTCAATGCCCATACGGCGTTCTGGTGCGTAAGGGAGGTCTCGACGACCAATCAGTAATGTTTGATAAAATAATTGCAAATCTGCTGGAGAAATTATTCGCGCTATTTGTCTGAGACGCCCTTCCGTCGATGAAGGATCCGTTTCTTTTCCTGCGGGTAATAGCTGGATCATGGCAACGCGATGCAACAATGACAATATTTCTACCAGAAGATTTTCCCAATCAGCGCCACGGGTTGCTGCATGCTCGACTTCTTCCATGACAGCAATACCATCAGCACGCACCAAAGCTTCAATGATCGCAAGCGGCTGCTCATCATCCAGCGTACCTAACATCTGACTGACAATATCTGCTGTAACCTGACCTTGCCCCATCGCTATCGCTTGATCTGTCAAACTCAACGCATCACGTAAACTACCATCAGCTGCGCGAGAAATGAGCTGGCGCGCGCGCGAATCATGTTCAATGCCTTCTGCATTTAAAATATGTTCAAGCTGCTCATTAATTTGAGTGACATCTAACGCTTTTAAATGAAACTGCAAACAACGCGACAAAATCGTCACCGGTAATTTTTGTGGATCGGTTGTTGCCAGTAAAAATTTAACGTGCTCAGGCGGCTCTTCTAGCGTTTTTAATAACGCATTAAAGCTATGGCGCGATAGCATATGCACTTCATCAATAAGATAGACTTTAAAACGCCCGCGAGCCGGCGCATACTGCACGTTGTCTAATAATTCTCGCGTATCTTCAACTTTTGTTCTCGATGCCGCATCGATTTCGATCAAATCGACGAAACGCCCCTGCTCGATCTCTTGGCAATTGGTACATTTTCCACAAGGTGTTGCTGTGATCCCCGTTTCACAATTAAGACCTTTGGCAAACAAACGGGCAATTGTCGTTTTACCGACACCACGAGTGCCAGAAAAAAGATAGGCGTGATGAAGCCTCTGGTGTTCCAGACCATTTGCTAATGCGGTCAATACATGCTGTTGACCGACAACATCTGAAAATTTTTGGGGGCGCCACTTACGGGCAAGTACCTGATAGCTCATGAATTATGCAGTTTCTTAACACGGTGATAGCACCATGCTACCACAGCCTCGCCCCTTACGGCGAGACTGTGATAAAAATAGTGAGGAAAATAGGATTAGTGGCCTGGGAACTCAACTAAACTAAATGAGTTAACGCCCTCAGCAGCAAGGCGCTCTACGCCGCCTAAATCCGGTAGGCTGATAATAAAAGCGGCATCGACAATGTTCGCGCCTAGTTGCTTGATCATTCTTACTGTTGCTTCAACAGTACCGCCTGTTGCAAGTAGATCATCGATGACTAATACATTATCTTCAGGCTGAATACTGTCACGATGGATCTCCAGCGTGTCAGTGCCATATTCTAAATCATAGGTCATACTTAATACTTCGCGAGGTAGTTTCCCTTTTTTACGTACAGGAACAAAACCAACGCCTAAGCGCAACGCGACTGGTGCACCAAACAGAAAACCGCGCGCTTCAGTACCTACAATTTTGGTGACATCTTTATCTTTATAATGCTCAACCAACAAATCGATGGTAGCTTGATAAGCTGCCGGGTTATTTAACAGTGTGGTAATATCGCGGAATAATACCCCTTCTTTTGGGTAATCAGGGATAGTTGCAATACTTTCTTTAATCAATTGCAGTTGTTGCTCTCTAGCAGTCATAATAAAGTGCCAATCAATAGTAAACACGAAAAGGTAGAATCTATTTAAAGTACCATAAAAATGCAATAAGGAGCCGCTTATTTGCGACAAGTTTTATTGCTACATATCAATTTTCCATGATTTTTCACTAGTAACGAGAAGAAAAATGAAAATACAGGCTCTTTTAGATGCGCTAAAAACGCAAATTGACGCATTGCAAACCCGCATAGCACCTATCGCTGATCAGGAATTTTCACATTCCCGCTTTGATTCGCAACTGTTTAGCACTAAATCAACGCATCTAGGGGATTGCCAAAAAGAGTTAAATAAACTGTACCAACAACTTTCCCACAGTGTGTCACTTGGTCATATTGAACAAGTTAACTTTCTGACAGAGAAAATAACGCATCAAATCCAAGCGCTTTCCCGAGAACTGTCTACTCAAGCATTACGCCAAAAAGAGACCTCTTTTCAAGAAAAGAAAGAACACGTCGATCTGTATGAACGGTTGGCACAGCATCAAGATTATGAACGCCGATTACTCGCCATGGTCAGTGAACGTGAATTGCAACTCAATGGCCTGACCGATCACGTAAAACGTCACCAATGCCAAAAAGATATTGCAGCATTAGCGGGAAGGCTATACCGTTGCCGACAAGCATTGATACGTATCGAAAAAGCCATAGAACATCAAGAAAACCAATTTTTGGACTAAATTATTAATGGGTGTAGCCTCAGCTCCCATTGTAAGGCGACCTCAATAAATTGATTTATTCTTCATGATTAATTTTATGCAGTAACTGCATACTACCGCAAATAAGCCACCAATGAATGTTTCCATGATCCTTTCTGACAATAAATGATAATCAACATTATTCAGATAAATTGACATTTCAATTAATGACAAGACTAACCCTGTCAAACAAATTGTCCCGAATACATTATTTTTCTTTGTATTACTGATAGGGATTAAAAATGAAAACAAGAGAATTAATGTAAAACCTATGTATGGCATTAAGATAGATGAGTTAAATGCCAAATAAAGTATCAAAACAACAATCAGTGTTCCAATGACCCTATCACGCGTTAATTTAACGATATTTGTTAATTTAGGATTTAAGACAAAGATAAAGGTTAATGGCGCCCAAAAAAAATGGTCTATATTGATGGCTCTTGATGATAAAACACAAAAAATTAAGCCTGTCGAGTAGATCAATGATTGTCCCACTAAGGGAACAGTGACTCTATCTCTTTTTAAAAAGATATACTTCTTTATCTGGTGAATCGTAATTGTTTTCCGTTTGCTCACAGCGTAACAGAACGCAAGTGTCACCACCGTTCCTATCAGTAAACCTATCACCAAGCCGTTGAAGCTCGACTTATTTAAGGTTGCCCCTATGATAAAGAAAATCATAAAGTACTTAAACGACATCTCTAAAGAGGAATCAACATTATAAAGTTGATAATAGAAAAAAGGTGATAGAAATAATACGATAAAGAACAAATAACTAAAGCCTAAAGAATAACCAAGAGCCGTCCCTACAAACACAAATAATGAACATAATAATGAATAAATAATATTTTTATAGCGATTCGCTTTATTAAATATCGTATAACCATGAAGCGCTGACAGTGAACTCCATAAAGTTGCATCAATACCTGCAATATAATAAGTGATAATAAAGCTTAGCACGATACAAAATGTTAAATAGAGGCTTTCCGATAATTTCGTCACAAAATCACCCAGTTATACTATTACCAATAGGTAATAATACTAACATGCACGTAATACCATAACAATCAATAAACTACTTCAATATCATTGATATAAATGATATTACTCAGCTACTCTATTTTCACAAATCGATTAATGACGGGTTATTTTATTATTTACTACACATATTAGAATTATAAAAACTATTGTAGATTTTAACTCTCCCCTTCACGATAAAATGTCAAAGGCACGTTAATTTCTCGTCGCTATTCTTATTATTTTTTTATCATTGCGTAATATCAACTTGCTCCTATTTCGATTAAAAACTAATATCTATCAATGTCGCAACTAAAAAAATGGGTCGTGTATTCAATATAGAGATCATCATAATAGGTAGTATTCGCGTTCAATGAATGTACCGATGATTTTGTCATGCATTTCAGGTGACTTCGAGTAACCTAACGTCTTACGGTTAAGGCGCTTCAAGCGGTTTCTCAGGTTCAAATTCTCTCTTTCTATTCGTTGCGTATAAAACTTACTTACCACATGTTTCTGCTTGGGCAATATCTCATAAGCACTGAACTTATCCGTGCACCAAAAAGCCACATTAAACCTAGACAGTAAAGCCAGTAACTGGTGAAGAGTCCTTTTGTTTCGACGACCAAACGTATGAGCAATTATCCGTTTTAGGCGGGGCTCCCACGCATACCAAAGCCAGCGTTGTTGCTTCTTATTACCCACAAAAGACCACTGTTCATCGACTTCGCAAAGGAGTTCAATGTGCAGATTATCAAGGGGTAAAGAGGTTACCTGCTTCGGCGAGAGTTTTTTAAAGTGCGAACAACCGCATTAATGCTGATATGAAGGGCTCTAGCGGTATCACGAATACCGGCATTATTCATCGTTAGGTCGATAATTTTATCTTTGGTACCGGGCTGGCAGGCACGATATTCATAGTCGAGTTGGAAGCTTCGGCAGCAGTCTTGACAACGATAACGTTGATGACCTGTACTCCCTAGGCCATGTTTTTTCACTGAGGGAGTTTGTTGACAAAATGGGCACCTTACATCGACTTTAGCCATGAATATTCTCCGATAAATTACCCTATATTACAGATTAATCACCAGATTGAATACATGACCAAAAAATGCGTACGATAACTCGCTAAGTCGATACTAAGGAGCCAGAATGGATTCTCTAAAAAATGCCCCCAAAGAAACTCAGCTTGCCGTTGATCTTATCTATTTACTTGAAACTTCAGACGTTGAAACTGACGTGGTACTTAAAGCGCTTGAAATTGTAAAAAATGACTATCTCACTAAACAGGCTGCCGAAGCAACCTGCTCATCGAGCAATTAAGTCATATTAATTACCATCATCTTTTTTTACGTTAGGGTCACGTTTTATTTCTTGAATTTCGTCACCTCGCTCGTTATGAAGGTGAACCTCTAACTGGTTAAATGCAATATTAATGTCATTTTCACGACACAACTTATCTATTGCACGATGCACCTCATCACTCGTCGTTCCTCTATCGCCGATTTGGCGAACATAAAAACGCAATTCATGGTCAAGGGTGCTCGCACCAAACCCAGTGAAATACACCGCAGGTGCAGGGTCTGTCATCACCTTACTATTTGAGGTCGCAGCACTTAACAGCACTTGCTTCACTTTATCAAGATCAGAACCGTAAGCCACACCTAATGCTACCGTAATCCTCGTCACTGTATCCGAAAGTGACCAGTTAATGAGACGTTCAGTCACAAACGCTTTATTCGGGATGATCACTTCTTTGCGATCAAAATCAATGATAGTGGTTGCACGAATACGAATTTTACTTACCGTTCCCGAATAACTGCCAATCGTTACGGTATCACCGATACGAATCGGCCTTTCGAATAATAAGATAATCCCCGAAACAAAGTTTGCAAAAATTTCTTGTAAGCCAAAACCCAAACCAACCGTTAATGCCGCGGCTAACCACTGAAGCTTACTCCATGTAATACCGAGCATCCCCAATGACGTTATCGCACCAATACCGACAATAATGTAAGTTAAAATCGTGGTGATGGCATAAGTCGAACCTTGTCGTAATTTTAAGCGTGATAGAACTAAAACCTCTAATAAGCCCGGTAAGTTGCGTGTCATAATCAATGCTACAACGATAATCACCATCGCCAAGATTAAATTGGCTAGCGTGACTGATTGTAAAGTATTGCTACCTTCAGCGGTTGTTGCGGTGTAATGCCATAAATCAACACTGTCTAAAAATGAAAATATCGTAATAAAATCAGACCAGATTGCATAAAAAGCTAAAGCAAAAATGATAAATAATACCATCGTGGTTAAACGCAATGACTGTTGACTGATTAATTCAATCGTCATTGGCGGTTCTTTGATGGGTTCGTTTTCACTCTCTTCTTGATGCTGGGCCTTACGACGTTCGATAGCACGTTGATAAGCCAGTTTACGAGCCACTAAAGTCAGGCTGCGCAAACACGCATTATAGGTAATATACCAAAGCAGTAATAAATACAGGCTATCTAACCAACGATTAGCCAGACGTAATGTGGTGTAGTAATACCCCGCCATCATTAAACCAATTAAGATTAGAGGAGAAAACGTGAGCAATGTTACCACGACAGAACGAGTTAAATGGCTGCCTTTTTCTTGCCAGATATGTTTGCAAAATGGCAATGTAAATATAAATAACATCAGTAGTGACAGTAAAACAATTAACTGCCCAATCACATCTTCAGAAACTTTTAGAGGATTAATCACGCCATAAGTTGAAAAATAAATTAATGGTAACAATGGCAGTGATAAACGCGCAACTCGGCGACGAGTCTGTGCGGCAAGTTTTGGCTCAATACTAAAATGCTTTTCTGCTATCCCTCTTGGCTTTAATACCCTTAACGTTAATTCAAAAAGCACCCAAAAAATGGCTAATTGCTGGCAAAGCGCCCACACAAATTCACCTTGAGCATTGCCTGTTTTTAAAAACCAATAGCCAATAGCCAGTAATACCAAAGCCGTCGGTAATGTTTGCAACAGCGTAAGTAATAGCGCAAATGGCGTATTTAATAAACTATCTTGTCTTAAACTGGAAAGGCTTTGAGTGATTTGCTGTAAACGTTCAGCGATTTTTCGGTATAACCAAATAAACACTAATGCCAATACCAATAATGGGATTACCACGAATAATGAATTGGTGATCCCCTTTTTAATATTGCCCTTTGATAAGCTAAAATCAAAACTATTGATTTGTTGTGTTGCTGCCTCTGGAAACGTTTTAACCCAAGTAAGGTCGATCGGCTTATTACTGTTTACCCAAAAGATTTGTTGTGCGAGAGTGTGTTCTAGCGAACTAATCACACTCAATAATTGATTTTGATCGAGTTGTAAATTAATCGCTTGAGAAATTTGATTACCTAATTGTAGATTAAGCTCATCTAATAGCTCACGCCTTACATCCAATAATTTAGTTAACGCTTGTTTATCTTCATCTGACAACAAATAACGACTGTCTTGTTCCCCACCTGACTTTTCCGCTAATTGTTTCTCCAGATTCAAGATGTAATTATTCATTTGATATAACGCATCACGCTGCTGATTAACATCAAACTGTTCAAGGCGTAGATCCGCAATGGTATTAGGCAAATTTTTAGTTAAAATATCATCTGGTAAATCAATTTGTTGTTGAAACAGAATACGTGATAACAATAAGCTACCCCGTAATACATTAATTTGTTCTTTCAAATTACGTTCAGACTGCGTTGCTCGTTCAAGCCAAGTTTTCACACGGATACTATTTTGTACCATGAGATTATTACTCTGAGTCACTTCGATCAAACGTTCGCTAAGCGCATTATTAATCGCTAATTCTTTTTGAATGATAGGATTTTGCTTTAACTGTAGTTCATTATCCGTGGAGGTTTGTGCCTCACGCGCTGTAGCTTCAGAATCATTAAGCCGTTTACTGCTTATATAGGATTGTAGTAATTGAATACGGTTTTCAAGCTGTTCAATATAATAAATCGTGTAGTCACGTTGTTTTTGTAATACATCTTGCAACTGGGTGTTGCCCTGTAACACACGTTTTTGATAATCATTTTGTTGCTGTAAATAGTTCTGTTCTATTTGCAGTAATTCAATTTGTGTATCTCGTAGTTTTGTCGATTCATTAAAAACACTATTAAGCTCATTACGTATTTCTTGTAATCGCCGAGCATTCTCCAGCATCACCGCTTGCGCTCTTTCTGGCTGAGTTTGCAAAGTAATTAAATAGCTATTGTAATTGGCAAGGTCATTCTGCTCAGCTTGTAATTGTTCTAATGCATGACTGAGCATAGCTTCTAACTGTTTTTGTGACGCATTCTTGATGCTATTGGTAAAATTCCGTGTTTCTTCTTCACTGTTATTTTTAAGTTGTTGTAATGCATTCACCGCATGTTTAGCATCATCACTCGCCCTATCGAGACTTTTTTGCAGTTCATCCGACTTACTATCCAGTTTACTTAGCTCATCATAAAAAATAAGCGACTTTTCAATATCAGCAATAGACAGCTTATCTTCAGCACTTTGGTTACTTTTTTTACTCAATACATTCAGTTTATTTTGAATGTCATTTTTGCTTGGAAGAGAATTACTTATTGCAGCATTAGCATAGCAAGAAAAGAAGAAAGCAAAGAGTACAAAGATAACCCTGAATTGCCAGTCTCTTAGATTTTTCAGTGTCCGCATGGATGAACCCATAATAGGTTTTTTGATTCTGTTTAGATAAAATAAAGCGCGCTGCTAGTAAAGACTAACAGCACATTGAGTCCTAATTAAAACGTTAGAACTTTTTCTGCTTCTAATGTCCAAGCAGCGAGCTCAACTAATGTACCAATCTCGACACCATCTGCTAGGGCTAATTCACTAACACCACGTGCATCGGTACAGGTTTTGCATAATTTCACTGGCACCTGCTGTGCAGTCAAAATTTCTAACATTTGCTGAATATTATAACCTTCTTTTGGCTTTTGCGCTTTAATTCCCGCCGTAACGGCATCCGACATTAAAAATAACTTCAGTTCGGTTTGCGGATGTTGTTCTTTTAGTGTGATTGCTAACCGTAATGAGTTAAATAACGTTTCGTTACCGTAAGGAGCACCATTAGCAATTATTAAAATTGATGACATAACCTCTCTCCAATTATTCTGGCTGTTCTGTCTTTAGCCGTAAAGATGGACTGTATTTCAATGCGTCTAACATGGTTTCTACCAGCATTTCAGTACGTTTTTGTATATTAAAACTATCAGGCTGTAATAACCAGTTCTCCAATAGCCCCGCCATCATCGCTCGTACCATAATAGCACCACATTCTAAATCAAGGTTCGCAGGTAATTGTCCTAGTTCAACACAACTACGCAAATGTTCAATGATACGATAATGGCTCGCCATATAGTTTTCTCTTTTTAAATCCACAATAACAGCCATTTCACCTACCAATTCACACTTATGGAAAAGAATATCCATTAAAGCGCGATTTTTAGGGCTTTCTATAAAATCTGTCAAAATATAAACTAAAATTTCTTTTAGAATTGCTAGTGGATCATTACTATACTTCTGACGATAATAGTTTTCGGCCTGTAATATCTGGCTATCACTAAATTCACAAGCTTGGTGGAATAAATCGACCTTATTTTTGAAGTGCCAGTATATCGCACCGCGGGTTACACCAGCGGCCTTTGCAATATCGGCTAACGATGTCGCCGAAACACCTCGTTCAGAGAAGGTTTTGATGGCAGCATCTAAAATTTCCTGACGGGTTTCTTCGGCCTGTTGTTTAGTTTTTCGTGCCATTGTAACTCGTTTATATACAAAGCTGATTTACATACATTCGTGTATGTTTGTACTATAGCATAGTGATAAATCTTATTGTTTACCATTTTCTTGTATTGTTTTTTACTCATGTTGATTAATTGAGGTTAACTTATGCGAAAAAACAGAGGGGTGTTACCTCTGGCTCTGTTGGTTCTTTCAGGTGGCTTAGCTTTATCAGGTTGTAACGATGAACAGAAAGGTGGCGGTGAACGCCCGGCGCCTGAAGTAGGAATTGTTACGCTTAAAGCCGAACCTCTGACTATCAAGACTGAATTACCAGGTCGTACGTCTGCATATCGTATTGCAGAAGTTCGCCCACAGGTAAGTGGCATTATACTCAAACGTAACTACAAAGAAGGTAGCGATGTTGAGGCCGGAACGTCTTTATATCAGATAGATCCAGCGCCTTTCCAAGCCACTTTTGATAGTGCTAAAGCGGAACTTGCTAAAGCGCAAGCTAACGCAAACTTAGCGGGTTTGACTGTAAAACGCTACAAACCACTTCTAGGCACTAATTATATTAGTAAGCAAGAATACGATCAGGCCTCCTCAACTTATGCTCAAGCTTTAGCAGCCGTTAAGGCAGCAGAAGCAGCCGTTGAGACTGCGCGTATTAACCTAAACTATACCAAAGTTACTGCGCCTATCAGCGGTCGTACTGGCAAATCTAATGTCACAGAAGGTGCATTAGTTGCTTCAGGACAAGCGACTGAGTTGATGCGAGTTCAACAGCTAGACCCTATCTATGTTGACGTTACGCAATCCAGTGAGGATTTCTTACGCCTACGTAATGAGATAGAAAAAGGTGCTCTCCAAAAAGAGCCGGGCAAAGCCCCTGTTAGCTTAGTCATTAATAATGGCCAAGAGTATGCCCAAAAAGGAGCTCTGGAATTTTCTGATGTCACCGTGGATGAGACAACAGGTTCAATCACGATGAGAGCAGTATTCCCGAACCCAAATAAAGAGCTTATGCCAGGAATGTTTGTGCGCGCTATCTTAGAAGATGGTGTTATGGAAAAAGCGATTCTGGTTCCTCAGCAAGGTTTAGCTCGTACGCCACAAGGTGACGCTCAAGTCATGGTTGTTGGTGCCGAGAATAAAGTTGAAGTCAGAAAAGTTAAAGCAGCACAAGCTGTAGGCAACAAATGGCTGGTGACTGATGGCTTGAAGGATGGCGATCGCGTGATTGTGATTGGCCTACAAAAAATCAAACCCGGTATTGTTGTCGTTCCTAAGGAAGCTAATTTAGAAGCGCAAACCATAGACAATCAGGCTCAACCTGAACAAAAGTCTAAGTAAGGGAGCGGTTGATTAATGCCTAAGTTTTTTATAGATAGACCAATTTTTGCATGGGTAATCGCGATTATTACTATGCTTGCTGGTCTGTTGGCAATTATCAAGTTACCTGTGGCACAGTACCCGACTATTGCACCGCCGTCCGTTTCTATTTCGGCAAACTATCCGGGCGCAGATGCATCGACGGTACAGAACACAGTGACTCAGGTTATCGAACAGAACATGAATGGTATCGATAACTTGGTGTATATGTCATCAACCAGTGATTCATCCGGTTCTGCAAGTATCATGCTGACGTTCGAAGCAGGTACTGATGGTGATATTGCTCAGGTTCAGGTTCAAAACAAACTGCAACTTGCAATGCCATTACTACCACAAGAAGTACAGCAGCAAGGTATCAGCGTTGATAAATCTACCAGTTCATTCTTGATGGTAGCTGGTTTCGTTTCTGCCGATGGCTCTATGGGGCAATATGATATTGCCGACTATGTAGGTTCAAACATTAAGGATCCACTTAGCCGAGTCAATGGTGTTGGGGAAACCCAGTTGTTTGGTACGCAATACGCGATGCGTATCTGGTTAAAACCAGAACAGCTCGTGAAGTACAACATGACAACAAATGATGTTATCAATGCCATTAAAGTGCAAAACAACCAAGTTGCGGCAGGTCAGTTAGGGGGAACACCTCCAGTTGATGGCCAACGCTTGAACGTTTCAATCATCGCGCAAACACGTTTAAACAGTCCTGAAGAGTTTGCCAATATCCTGTTACGTGTTAATCAGGATGGTTCTCAGGTGCGTTTAAAAGATCTTGCAACGGTTGAGTTAGGTGCTGAAAACTACAGTACTATTGCCCGTTTTAATGGTAAACCTGCGGCGGGGATCGGTATTAAACTCGCAACAGGCGCTAACGCACTAGATACTGCTAACAACGTTCGTGCTGCACTGGCGAATATGGAACCGTTCTTCCCTGAAGGACTAGAAATTGTTTATCCATATGATACAACGCCTTTCGTTAAAATTTCGATTAACGAAGTAGTTAAAACGCTAGTCGAAGCGATCATGTTGGTTATCGTGGTTATGTATCTGTTCTTGCAGAATATTCGAGCCACATTAATCCCAACAATTGCTGTACCCGTGGTTTTACTTGGAACGTTTGCTGTTTTGGCAGCTTTCGGTTATTCGATAAACACCTTGACCATGTTTGCGATGGTGCTTGCCATCGGTCTTCTTGTGGATGACGCCATCGTTGTTGTCGAAAACGTTGAGCGTGTTATGCAAGAAGAAGGTCTACCGCCAAAAGAAGCGACTAAAAAGTCCATGGGACAAATTCAAGGCGCGTTGGTCGGTATTGCGATGGTGCTATCAGCGGTATTTATCCCAATGGCTTTCTTTGGAGGGTCAACAGGGGCAATTTACCGTCAGTTCTCAGTAACCATCGTTTCGGCAATGATCCTGTCCGTATTCGTTGCAATGATCCTGACCCCTGCACTTTGTGCCACTATGTTGAAGCCAATTGAGAAAGGCAGTCATGGTAGCCAAAAAGGGTTCTTTGGTTGGTTCAACCGTACATTTGAAAAGCAAGCGCATCACTATACCGATAGTGTTAGCCGCATGCTCAATGGTACGGGCCGTTACCTGATCATCTATCTCATTTTAGTGGCAGGTATGGCATTAATGTTTGTTCGTCTCCCATCTTCATTCTTACCAGAAGAAGACCAGGGGGTATTCTTAGCGATGGTTCAATTACCACCGGGATCAACGCAAGAACAAACACAAGCCGTGTTGGATGAAGTTAATACTTACTTCCACACCAAAGAAGAGCGTAACGTTGAATCTGTATTTACCGTTGGTGGCTTCAGCTTCGCAGGTCAAGGCCAAAACATGGGTCTAGCGTTCGTCGTTCTGAAAAATTGGAGTGAACGTAAAGGCGATGAAAACCATGTTGAAGCCATTGTTCAGCGTGCGAACATAGCGTTATCTCAGAAACAAGAAGCCATGATCTATGCCTTTAACCTACCTGCTATTGTTGAGTTAGGTACTGCAAACGGTTTTGACTTCGAGCTCGTTGACCAAGGTAACTTAGGGCATGATGCCTTAATGGCTGCACGTAACCAATTACTTGGCTTAGCAGCTCAGCACCCTGAGATTTTGCAAGGTGTTCGTCCGAACGGTCAAGATGATACGTCACAGTATCGAATCTACATTGACCAGCAAAAAGCACAGGCTCAAGGTGTTGCTATCGCGGATATCAACGCAACGCTAAGTTCCGTATTTGGTGGTACTTATGTAAACGACTTTATCGACCGCGGTCGTGTTAAGAAAGTTTATGTACAAGGTGATGCAGAAAGCCGTATGTTGCCATCTGACATTAGCGCGCTGTATGTTCGTAACGCCCAAGGAAACATGGTACCTTTCTCGGCCTTCTTGGATGAATCCCAAGATCCTTGGAAATATGGTTCGCCACGTTTAGAGCGTTATAACGGTGTACCTTCGATGAATATTCAAGGGCAAGCAGCACCTGGTCAAAGTACCGGTGACGCAATGCTGATGATGGAGAAACTCACCACTGAAAACCTACCAAAAGGTATTGGCTATGAGTGGACGGGGATGTCATATCAGGAACGTTTATCAGGTAACCAAGCACCTGCTTTGTACGCAATCTCACTGATTGTCGTCTTCCTGTGTCTCGCGGCATTGTATGAGAGTTGGTCTGTACCATTCTCAGTCATGTTAGTCGTACCATTGGGTATTATTGGTGCATTACTGTTTACTTCTGTTCGTGGACTGTCTAACGATGTTTACTTCAAGGTCGGTCTGTTAACAACCATTGGGTTATCGGCGAAAAACGCAATCTTGATTGTTGAATTCGCCAAAGACTTGATGGAAAAAGAAGGTAAAGGGTTAGTCGAAGCGACACTTAACGCGGTTAAGATGCGTTTACGTCCAATCCTGATGACATCATTAGCCTTTATGCTCGGTGTTATCCCTCTGGTATTTAGTAATGGTGCAGGTTCTGCGGCACAGAACTCGGTAGGTACTGGTGTACTGGGTGGTATGTTCGCTGCAACCTCATTAGCTATCTTCTTTGTTCCAGTCTTCTTCGTGGTGATCCGTCGCCGCTTTTCGAATAAGTCTGAAGACATCGAACATAGTCATTCACCAGCAAAAACTGAATAACCATTTCAGTTAGAATAAATCGTAAAGGGCCACTGTATCTGTGGCCCTTTTTATTATGTATAAACCAAATGAGTTACGTCTGTAGCGTCAAAAAATGATATAGAAAAACATAGAAAAGCTGAGTTTAATATGATGCTTATTTAAGTGAAGTGATATTTTATTTTTTAACAGATCATTCTATTTTTTAGCCAAACTGAAAGAGTTAAACGGAGCTATACTACCAAACAGTAAAAGGGATCTTTCACTGCAAGGAGCTTCACTCAATGAAATTATTAACCGTCCAAATATCATCATTTGTATTATTGTTTGTCCATACTCACTTATCGGCTTCTACTCTTGATATCAACCAAGCTAAAACGATCAATATTGCCGCCCCGCTTAAAAACCATATTTCATTCAATAGTTTCGAAACACTCTCTTCTAATGAACATGGTTTAGTTTTTAATAATGATATTCAAGATAATCGCACTCTTGATGGTAAGGCCGCTAAAATGATCCTTGCGGAAGTGACAGGAAGTGAAGCGACCAATATCCAAGGCGTTATTGCGATTAAAGGTAAAACGGCCAACCTTGTGATTGCTAATCCTAATGGCATCACTTGGCATAATGGCTCCGCAAGTAATATTTCTAGTCTTTCATTGATAGCAGGTAACTTCGAAAGGCAATTTATTAAAGATAAAACAGACCAAGATAAACTTATCCCTAAACCCCTTGAGGATTATAAGCAATTAAAATTCTCTGTATCTCCAGGTAGCCAAGTCATCATCAGCCAGCAGCAGGCTGTGCCTATACAGTTATCTAAAATTAATGTGTTTGCTGATCGTATCAAACTACAAAATGCAGTCAATATTACCTCAGCAGTTCAAAACTATCTCAGTAGTTCAGGCAATGCTTACTTGTCTATTAGTGAAGGTTTACTCCATTCAGGTGCTAAATACCGTTCAACAACTTTGCATAGTGAGGGAAGTCACTTTGAATTAAGTGAAAATGCCAAACTTATGGGGCGTTCAATTTTGCTCGAAAGTCATCGGTATCAATGTAAAGACAGTTTTGTGTGTCCACAAAATAAAATTGATATTAATGGGTTAATTGAAGCGATGAATTTTTCATTACAAGGTGAGAATCAGTTGGCTATCACGGGGCAATTACGTTTAGGTAGTAACCAACAAACCTTAGTCGGACAAAGTGCCAATTTTTAAAAGAATCACTAAAGTCACTATTAAAAGAATAAAATACACGCCTTATTAAACACTAGCGGCCTCATTTGAGGCCGCTAGGGGATAAAAATTTAATCTTGAACTCACTATTGGGTCATTATAACCAGAAGAACCAAGCAAACAGTGAGATCACAATGATACAAGCTACGTTCAATACCGCGCCAACACGGACCATTTCTATCTGTCTAATATAACCAGAACCAAAGACAATAGCGTTCGGAGGTGTTGCAACAGGTAACATAAAGGCACAAGATGCACCAATACCAATGATCATCGTTAATACCATTGGAGGCATGCCTAATGCTTCAGCGACTGTGGCAAAAATCGGAACTAATAGCGCCGCACTCGCCGTATTACTGGTAAATTCTGTTAAAATAATGATGAATGTAGTCACCGCTAAAATAATAACAAACCAGTGGCTTTGACCAAATGTCATTTGCATCCAGTCAGCCATTATCTTACTTGCTCCAGATGAACTTAAAATCGCGCTCAGTGTTAAACCACCACCGAACAGCATCAGTACACCCCACTCAGTATTTTTCTGAATTTGAGCCCAGCTAGCAACACCAGTAATCCCAATTAGAATTGCTGCACTTACAGCAATAATGGTGTCCAAGTCTTTAACACCACCTAACGCATCACTAATAAACGTACTCGTAATCCAGCAAACAACCGCAATTAAGAAAATGATCATGGCAGTGATACGTTTACCATTCCACTTCACATGCTCAAGTTCTAATTCAAAGCGGTGCTTCAGATTTGGTCGTAACATCATAAACATCAGCACAAACATCATAGGCAGTAATACAACCATGATCGGAATGCCGTATTTCATCCATGATAAAAAGTCTAAACCAAGTGCAGATGCAGCGATTGCGTTTGGAGGACTACCAACAATAGTCCCTAACCCACCAATACTGGCACTATAAGCAACGCCGAGTAACACAAACACGAATGTATTACGTTCATGGCGAACATCTAAATTAGAGAGAATACCTAATACAAGTGGTAACATCATCGCCGCAGTCGCAGTGTTACTAATCCACATCGAAAGTAATGCAGTAACACCGAACAATAACACCACCGCAACAGATAAGCGCCCACGGGCTATCATCAACAAACGGTTAGCAATCAGTCTATCTAGACCTTGAATATGCAAAGCCGTTGCCAAAGCAAAGCCACCGAAGAATAGAAAAATGATTGGGTTAGCGAAGGATTTCAACGCATCCCCAGTGTTCATTAACCCTAGCCCTACCGCTAGAATTGGAATACATAATGCAGTGATAGTCACGTGTATAGCTTCAGTTAACCAAAGCACACCAATAAATACCATCATTGCTAGGCCTGCATTTGCTTTATCATCAAAAGGCAAATACTTTAAAAGTAAAATTAGCAATACGATATCAATAGCTAAAATCACCCAGCCCCTAACATTGGACGGGGTTGGCCCCACAGAAGGTTTTAGGGATTCAGAAGCATCCATGTTAACTCCATTGGCTCATCAGTGCGGTAACACATCAAGCTCTTGTTAATATTTATTTACAGTGGAGGAAATATAGAGTTAATTGAATGGAATGAAAATGTGGATAATCAAAAATTGAGATCTGAAACGCGCAATTTAGCTATTTTTTCATTTGATACATAAAAAATTATCGCTTTTATCGACAGATAAGCGGAATCCCTACAACGATTCAATATATTGAATAAAAAAACGGGAAGCCTGAGCCTCCCGTTTTCTTTAATGACTGAGCCTAATATCTAATTACGCTTGGCCTTTAACTTCTTTTAAACCATTGAATGGCGCACGCTCACCCAGAGCTTCTTCAATACGGATCAGTTGGTTGTATTTAGCAACACGGTCAGAACGGCTCATAGAACCTGTTTTAATTTGACCCGCTGCGGTACCAACTGCTAGGTCAGCAATGGTTGCATCTTCAGTTTCACCTGAGCGGTGAGAGATAACAGCAGTGTAACCCGCATCTTTCGCCATTTTAATTGCAGCCAGAGTTTCAGTCAAAGAACCGATCTGGTTGAATTTAATCAAGATAGAGTTAGCAATGCCTTTCTCAATACCTTCTTTCAGGATCTTGGTATTTGTAACGAACAAATCGTCACCAACCAATTGGATTTTGTCACCAAGTACTTTAGTTTGGTATGCAAAACCATCCCAGTCGGATTCGTTCAACCCATCTTCGATAGAAACGATTGGGTATTCTTTGGTCAGACCTTCTAGGTAATGAGTGAATTCTTGTGAAGTAAAGGTTTTACCTTCACCTTTCAATTCGTAGTTACCTGTTTCTTTGTTGTAGAACTCAGAAGCCGCACAGTCCATAGCCAGAGTAACATCTTTACCTAAAACATAACCAGCTTGTTCAACTGCTTCTTTAATCGCAGCCAAAGCAGCAGCGTTAGATTCTAAGTTTGGTGCATAGCCACCTTCATCACCCACAGCTGTATTCATACCTTTAGACTTCAGTACTTTAGCTAAGTGATGGAAAATTTCAGAACCCATACGAACAGCTTCTTTCAGCGTAGGAGCGCCAACAGGCTGGATCATGAATTCTTGAATATCAACGTTATTATCAGCGTGCTCACCACCATTGATGATGTTCATCATTGGCAGAGGCATTGAATATTGACCGTGAGTACCGTTCAGGTCAGAAATATGCTCGTAAAGAGGCATACCTTTTGCCGCAGCGGCTGCTTTTGCGTTAGCTAAAGACACAGCCAGAATCGCGTTTGCACCAAATTTAGATTTGTTATCAGTGCCATCCAGATCAATCATGATCTTATCGATAGCTGCTTGGTCTTTCGCATTTTGACCGATCAGCGCTTCTGCAATTGGACCATTCACTGCCGCAACTGCTTTCAAAACACCTTTACCCAGAAAACGTGATTTATCACCATCACGCAGCTCCAGTGCTTCACGAGAACCTGTAGATGCACCTGATGGCGCAGCAGCTAAACCAACAAAGCCACCTTCTAAATGAACTTCAGCTTCTACAGTTGGGTTACCACGAGAATCAATGATTTCACGACCGATCACTTTAACGATTTTGGACATTAGGTTTTCCTCAGTACAAGTTAAATTGTGGGAGATAGGCCATTGACCTATCCCGCCATATCTTATTTCAACTCACCTTTCTGGTAGCTACCAGCGGCTTTAACAAAACCTTCAAACAATGGGTGACCATCTCTTGGTGTTGAAGTGAATTCAGGGTGGAACTGGCATGCTACAAACCATGGGTGGTTTGGATTTTCAATAATTTCAACCAGTTTATTATCCACTGAACGACCTGCAACTTTTAAACCAGCATCTTCAATGCGTTTTAGCAGCATATTATTCACTTCATAACGATGACGATGACGTTCAATAATTGTATCTTCGCCATACATGTCACGAACTAAGCTGTCTTTCACTAAGTGGCATGGTTGACCACCTACACGCATCGTGCCACCAAGATCGCTCTCTTCAGAACGCACCTCTAGATTACCATTTTCGTCACGCCATTCAGTAATTAACGCAACAACCGGATATTTACACTCCGCATCAAACTCAGTTGAGTTCGCCCCTTCCATGTTGGCAACATTACGTGCAAACTCAATTAAAGCAACCTGCATTCCCAAACAAATACCTAAATAAGGCACTTTGTTTTCACGTGCATAGCGCGCTGTCATGATTTTACCTTCAATGCCACGTTCACCAAATCCACCAGGAACGAGAATTGCATCTAAGCCTTTTAACAGTTCAACGCCACGTGTTTCTACATCTTGAGAATCAATCAGTTTAATATTGACGGTGAGGCGATTTTTTAAACCACCGTGTTTCAACGCTTCAATCACGGATTTATAAGCGTCGGGTAATTCTACATATTTACCAACCATACCGATGGTAACTTCACCAGTAGGATTAGCTTCTTCATAAATGACTTGTTCCCATTCAGAAAGATTCGCTTCGCGGCAATCCAAGTTGAAACGTCGGCAGATGTACTCATCCAAGCCTTGTGATTTCAACATACCAGGGATTTTATAGATAGAATCAACATCTTTCAGTGAAATAACGGCTTTTTCAGGAACATTACAGAACAAAGCAATTTTCGCACGCTCATTCGCAGGAATAACGCGGTCTGAACGACAAATCAATACGTCAGGCTGAATACCGATAGAGAGCAGCTCTTTTACTGAGTGCTGAGTCGGTTTCGTTTTAACTTCGCCTGCTGCTGCCAGATAGGGCACTAGCGTCAAATGTAGATATAAAGTGCGCTCACGACCAACTTCAGCCGCCATTTGGCGAATCGCTTCTAAGAATGGTAGAGATTCGATATCACCAACCGTTCCGCCGACTTCAACGAGAACAACATCATGACCTTCACCACCACGGATAATGCGGTCTTTGATTTCATTAGTGATATGAGGGATGACTTGGATAGTTGCGCCTAGATAGTCGCCACGACGCTCTTTGCGTAGTACTTCTGAATAAACACGGCCAGTCGTAAAGTTATTACGGCGTGTCATTTTGGTACGGATAAAACGCTCATAATGACCTAAATCCAAGTCAGTTTCAGCGCCGTCTTCTGTTACGAAAACTTCCCCGTGTTGGGTTGGGCTCATTGTACCAGGATCAACGTTGATGTACGGATCCAGTTTCATAATGGTGACATTGAGTCCACGGGCTTCGAGTATAGCCGCCAAAGAGGCTGCGGCAATGCCTTTACCCAGAGAGGATACGACCCCGCCGGTCACAAAAATATAATTAGTTTTCATGCTGAACCTGAAAGTTTAGGTTTAAAAGATGATGGATATAACAGGACGGGAAAACAGTATACCCGAACCTTAATTTCGCTACAAATGTTCTAAGCATAATAAGGTTAACTTTCCTCTATATTCCATTAATATCAGCTAGTTAAAATAAAAAATATTTTCTAGCCCCAAACAAGGTTGATTAACATGCAAACAGCAACAGTGCGAGACTCAAGCTGTTTAACCTATTAAGTGACTTTGCTTAGCCTAGTCTTCAAGATACGGCCGCTTAAAAACAGTTTTCCTTAAAGTAAAATAGCAATGTGAGTTCACTCATCATATACCTATTTTAGGTTAGCAAATTTGCGTTATCATGCCACTCTTAACACTTCATCTCTCTTCAATTCCATGTCTCCCCATAGAAACATCTTCTAAGGCTAGCATATTTTTCGCAAAAGCTAAATCCTTTCAGCAAAACTAGCGAGAACTAAGATGGTTTTATTAAATTAGGTGAAATTTTTTGTATGATGCGGATAAAAGAGCGGCAATCTGACATGTATTAAGCACACATTATAGGTTAACAGCGGTGTGCTTTACCGCAGTGGTGATTTTCCCAACAAGATAATCAATCATACGGTGACACCCAGCGATTTAATTGCAGATTAAAAACCTTATCTGCCGATTTTATCCTTTCTGGGCGATGAGCGACAAAAACACGAGTAATTTGCAGTGAGGCAATCGCCTCCGTTATTTTACGTTCATTTTCTACGACAGCTAAGTCAGTCAAACTCGTTATACTTTTACGAAAACCCTGATAATCACTTATCGCTTTGCATCACAAAGAAGATATGCCCACTGAATATTTTGTTGGTATGAAATTACAAACAACAGTTATTCCGCGAGCTTAATTTGCTGCCAATGCTGTTCCATCTCCTCAAGCGTTGCGGTTTCTGTGGTTTTACCTTCTAGTGCAAGGCGTGACTCAATTTGGCGAAAACGCTTTTCAAATTTCTGGCAGGCCTTGTTTAGCGCCATTTCGGGCTTATGGCCTAGGTGGCGAGATAAATTCACAGTAGCAAACAGTAAATCGCCAATTTCTTCTTCTAGGCGCTGTTCATCAACAACCACTTGAGTAGCCTCTTCCATCACTTCATCCAACTCTTCACGCACTTTATCGACCACAGGACCGAGTGTATCCCAATCAAAACCGACCGACGCGCAACGTTTTTGTATTTTATACGCTTTCATTAATGCAGGTAATGCGCTTGGAATATCATCAAGTACCGAAAATTGCGCCTTTTGTGCGCGTTCAGCAGACTTACGTTTTTCCCATCCAGCCAGTGCAGCATCACTATCAGGGTGGTTTTCGGCGTCAAAAATATGTGGATGGCGCCGTTCTAGCTTATCACTAACTGCTTGGCAAATATCATCAAAATCAAATCGTGATTGCTCTTTAGCCATCTGTGCATAAAACACCACTTGAAAGAGCAGATCACCTAATTCCCCTTTTAAGTCGTTAAAATCTTCGCGTTCAATGGCATCAATCACCTCATATGTCTCTTCTAGCGTATACGGTGCGATGGTTTTAAACGTTTGCTGAGTGTCCCATGGACAACCTGTTTGCGGATCACGCAGTTTTGCCATGATATCCAGTAAACGTTCAATTTGTGGTGTGCTTGAACTCATATTTTTTGACCTTTAAATATAAAAAATCCCATGAATCAAAGGATAACATGGGATCTTGGGTTATTCACTAAAACCTATTATTGTGAATGGCGTTTGGCTTCAATCACATCTGGTAGTTGATTGAGTTTCGCTAACACTCTCGCTAAGACTTGCAGATTGTATATCTCAATCGTCATATCAATCGTGGCTAACTGCTGCTTAACATCACTACGGCTGCTCACGCCGAGTACATTCACTTTTTCATTCGCTAAAATGGTAGTGATATCACGCAATAATCCACTTCTATCGTTAGCGACAACACGTACGACTAGCGAATAGCCACTGGAGTAGTTTTCTCCCCAGACCGCGTCAACTAAACGTTCTGGTGCATGACTCTGTAACTCAGCAAGCTGTTCACAATCAACACTATGGATTGAGATCCCTCTTCCCTTAGTGATAAAGCCGACAATATCATCACCGGGAATTGGCTGGCAGCAACGCGCAATATGGTGCATAAGGTTACCAACCCCTTCGACCACAACTCGTCCACTACTGTTAGTTTGAGATGTTGGACGTGGTGCTGCCGTTTTACTTTCCAGTGTTTTTAGTGCTTCACGATCAGCTTCTTCGGCTGTGGTCTTCTTAAATTTACTTTGTAAGAAGTTGACTAACTGGTTGATACGAATATCACCGCCACCAATACCGGCAAGGACTTCATCAAGGGAATGAACGTTATAGCGCGTAATCAGCAATTTTTCGGCTTCTTTGATACTGATATCAAGATGCGCCAATTCGTTATCAAGAATTTGACGTCCCGCTAGGATATTTTTGTCACGATCTTGCTTACGGAACCAATTATGAATTTTGGCGCGACCACGACTCGTTGTGACATAACCTAAGTTAGGATTCAGCCAATCACGACTTGGGTTTGGATGTTTTTGGGTAATAATTTCAATTTGATCGCCCATCTGTAATTGATAGCTAAACGGCACAATACGGCCACCAATTTTAGCGCCAATACAGCGGTGTCCAACATCACTATGAATATGGTAGGCAAAATCAAGCGGTGTTGAGCCGGCAGGCAAATCAACCACATCACCTTTAGGCGTAAACACATAGACACGGTCATCAAAGACTTGGCTACGCACTTCATCAAGCATTTCACCTGAATCAGCCATTTCTTCTTGCCATGCGATCAGTTTACGTAACCACGCAATACGGTTTTCATAACTGCTACCTTTGCCTATACCAGTCGCACCCTCTTTATATTTCCAGTGTGCGGCTACCCCCAACTCTGCATCTTCATGCATTTGTCGAGTCCGGATTTGTATTTCCAGCGTTTTTCCATTCGGCCCTAACACCACTGTATGAATGGATTGGTAACCATTTGGTTTGGGGTTGGCAACATAATCATCAAATTCATCAGGTAGATGACGGAAATGGGTATGAACAATTCCTAATGCCGCATAGCAATCCTGAAGACGTTCCACCACAATACGTACAGCTCTGACATCGAACAATTCATCAAATGCCAGCGATTTTTTCTTCATTTTGCGCCAAATGCTGTAAATATGCTTAGGACGCCCATAAATTTCTGCTTGAATATTTTCTTTCAGCATTTTTTTACGCAAAACACTCACAAAATTATCAATGTAGTCTTCGCGGTCGATACGGCGTTCATGCAATAGATTCGCAATTTTTTTGTATTCTTCTGGGTGCAGATAACGAAAACAGAAGTCTTCTAATTCCCATTTTAACTGACCAATTCCTAAGCGATTGGCTAATGGCGCATAAATATTTGAACACTCTTTTGCTGCCAGTACGCGCTCATCTTCGGTTGCATCTTTAACTTCTCGTAAATGTGCAATCCTTTCTGCAAGTTTGATGACAACGCAGCGAAAATCTTCCACCATCGATAAAAGCATACGACGAACGTTATCGACTTGAACAGAGCTCGTTTCCGCTGATTGAGTTGCTTTTAATTGACGGATCGCATCCATTTCCAAGACGCCTTTAACAAGCTCATAAATCGATTTACCGAAATCATCGATGACAGCTTGTTCATCTAGCTGATTCTCTTCAACTAATGGGAATAGTAATGCCGCTTGTAGACTGCCAATATCCATGCTCAGCGTTGACAGAATTTCCGTCATTTCAATCCCACGCCATAGCAATAAAGCGGCTATTTCTTGCCCTGCTAATTTATCATGACAATACTGCCAGGTATGGATGAGCTTTTGTTCTGATTGTGGATTATTTAGCCCCAGTCCGCTTACCCATTTTTCAGGGGCAAACTCACCTGCTGGGGTAAGATGTGCACTTCTTACAGCAACCATATATTCTCCCTACCTGTTAACCCTCTGGGCTATTGATAAATAGCGCCATTGATTCCAGATGGCTGGTATGTGGAAACATATCCAACATCCGCAATTGTATTAACTGATATCCAGCCTCAAGCAAAACTTTGCTATCCCGCGCCAAAGTGGTGGGGTTACAAGAAACATAGACAATTTTTTCGGGCATCAGTTTAACTAAATGTTCCATTACACCAGCGGCCCCTGCTCGAGCAGGGTCTAAAAGCACTTTATTAAACCCTTCAGTTGCCCATGGTTGTGTATGGATTTGCGCCTCTAAGTTTTCATTATAGAAGGTCGCATTAGCAATTAAATTGCGCTCAGCATTATTCTGAGCTTGTTTGACTAAATTTTCGACACCTTCAACCCCAATGACTGATTTTACCTGCCTCGCTATTGGTAAGGTAAAATTTCCCATACCGCAAAATAAGTCTAAAACACGATCATGAGGGCTCAGCTCAAGCCATTCAAGAGCTTGGGTAACCATTTTTTGGTTAATTTCACCATTAACTTGTATAAAGTTTAATGGACTAAACTGCAAGGTTTCTCCAGCCACTTGATATTCAGGTAAAACGGCGGTTTCACTCAGTGGCTGTAAGTGATGATCCTCCCCTGCTAACCAAACAGAGACCCCATACACGCTTTCAAAATGCTTAAGCTGTTGTTTATCTGAAGATGCTAAGGGGGCAAGATGGCGAAGTAACACGATCAGGCTATTATCCGCACGGATCAGTTCAACATGGCCAAGTTTTGGAGCTACTTTTAACTGATTTAAACAGTCAGATAACGGTTGGAGCAGCTTATCAAGATCATGATGTAACACTGGACACTGTTTGATGTCCACCAGTGTATTCGATTGAGTTTGACGGAATCCCATCAAAAGATGCTGACTTTTGTTATGGTATTGCAGCCCTAGACGCGCCCGACGACGATAACCATAAGGCTCACCAAAAATAATCGGCTTCGCTTCTTTTATCACGCCTGTTTCACGCGCGATCAAGTGTTGCAATGCTTGTGCTTTGCTTTCTCTTTGTAATGAAATATCAACATGTTGCTGCTGGCAGCCACCACATTGATTGAAATAACGGCATTGCGGCTTAACGCGTTGTGGACTGGTATTGAATCGTTTAATGACTTTGCCCTTTGCAAAGCGACTTTTTTCCTCAACCAGTTCGACCTGAGCCTGTTCCCCAGGTAGCACCCCCGCAACAAAAATAGCTTTGCCATCAGAGCGCGCAACGCCTTGGCCTGAAGCATCTAAACTATCAATTGTAACCGTTATTTGACGGCGTTGGGTGGTACGGCGGTTTGGCGAGTAAAATTGGGCCATAATTCGTCACTACGAGGCGTTAAGTTTTAGAAGATAATTTTGTTTGCTTTCTCTGTTTCAAAAAAGCGCTATTTACTCGCATGTTAGATGTGAAGTAAAAAGCGCGCCTATAATAGCAGTTTTTTTGCCAAGATGAGTTATCACTTTTTCACTTAACGTATATTTTTTTATTATTTTGTTCTTTTTTATCAACTTATTTCTAAATAAATCGCTGCATTTTCCGTCGAAAATCCGCTTATGGCGCATAAATAAACATTCAATTAGACACCGTACTTTTACGGTACTCTTCATAGGCATAATGATCAGTCATTCCACTGATATAATCCTGAATTAACCGCGCTCGGTAGTAAAATTCAAGGATCGATCTTTCTACTTCATTGGTTGCGCAGATGCCTTCAATCGCTTCGCTGTATGACAATCGATGTTTATTAGAGAGCTTATGAAATAAACGCGTCTCGATAAAAAATTGTTTATGGTAGTTATTTTCAACTAATGAGGCGAAATCGTTTCTATCTAGCATCAATAATGGACGGTAAAAATCTAGCAGCCCGCCGATAATACGATAACCTTGCAGCTCAAGCTCTTCCACCTCGTGATGGCTGAAAACATGCTTGAATGCCACCGTTTTCAAAACCTTTAGTAGCCGATGTTCTGGGCTTTTATCTTCGAGTAACGCACTATTAAAACGTCCTGCATAGATTTCAGGGAGGTTTTGAATAAAACGCTGAGCACTGTAACGAGCCAGTTTGCTAGTAATATTGACGCGCAAATACATAAAGAATTGGTCTTGCTGAATACGTCTCGTATGATTATCACTGATATTATTAAAGGCACTCATGATTGTTTCATCAAATAAGTCACCTTTTTTGACCGTTCCCCACTCTGCTTGTAAATAATCAATTAATTGCTCAACGGTAAAAATACCTTTTTCCGCCGCATCATCTAAATCAGCAATACAGTAAGAGATATCATCAGCGGCTTCCATGATATAAGAAAGAGGAAAACGGCAATATTTCTCCATATCAAGCTTTTGGCTTAGTTCATTAATAAAATGTAACTCAGACCAGTAATAACCGGGCTTTTTCATTAAATAATCAAACTGTTCAGGAATAGGCTCGAGATCATAAGCACCACGGGTATACTTCAGAATTGCCCCAACCTGAGCATAAGTCAGGTTCAATTTCAGCAAGCGATGAACCATGCGTATTCCTTGTGCATTCCCTTCGAAAGAGCACAAATCCTGTTTTAATTGCCGACGGAATAGGTCGAGTCGCTCATCCCCTGTCAAACGCATTGCCGCAATCCTGCAAGGATCTGGAGATTCAGGAGTGAATTGATATTGAGGAGCAAGAAGCTGGCTAAACCAACTTTGGATTGCCGCTTCACCAAAGTGCCCAAAAGGCGGATTACCAATATCATGCATCAAACATGACATTTCCACGAGGCTTTCAAAAGCATCACAACGTTCCTCTAAACCATATTTCTCTAACAAATTTTTCTTTTTTAGTTCATGTAAAACGGTTTTGCTGATATAACGCCCAACTTGCTGTACTTCTAATGAATGAGTCAAACGGCTACGTACAGCGGCATTTTGTTCTAATGGAAAAACTTGCGTTTTTTGCTGTAAACGACGAATTGCTGCTGAATTGATGATACGCCCTCTATCGCTCTCAAATTGACGATTGACCGCATCTTCATTGTGAGCTGAGATTTTAGGGCTTTTCGAACTATTATAGTTCCGTTGATAATTCAGTTTAGTCAGAAAATTAATTGCGCTCACGCCAACTCCTCATCCTTTCTGTACAGACTAAAATAAAAGGCAGAGAAAATAGGCCGTTCAATGCTACACTTTAGCCATCTCAACCTTAAGTGTCTAATTAATCAACAGCGAGTATGACATAATGAAAGTCGGTATCATAGGTGCAATGGAGCAGGAAGTTGCCATCCTGCGTGAACAAATTGAAAACTGCCAAACAATTAGCCGCGCTAGCTGCGAAATTTATACAGGAAAAATTAATGGCGTTGATGTTGCACTACTAAAATCAGGTATAGGTAAAGTTGCAGCAGCAATCGGTACAACTTTACTCCTCGAACATTGCCAACCGGATATTGTGATTAACACGGGGTCTGCTGGCGGTTTAGATGCCAAACTTAATGTCGGTGATATCGTGGTTTCAACCGAAGTTCGCTATCACGATGCAGATGTCACTGCTTTTGGCTATGAATATGGTCAAATGGCACAATGCCCACCCGCCTTTATTGCAGATGCAAACTTGATTAGCCTTGCCGAAAAATGTATTCAGCAGCTAAATATGAACGCGGTACGCGGCCTTGTGTGCAGTGGTGATGCCTTTATTAATGGCTCAGAGCCTTTAGCGCGCATTAAACAGCATTTCCCACATGTTGCCGCAGTTGAGATGGAAGCAACCGCTATCGGCCAAGTTTGCCACCAATTTGGGGTGCCGTTTGTCGTTGTACGAGCCATTTCAGATGTAGCAGATAAAGAATCGCACACCAGCTTTGAGGAGTTTTTACCTGTTGCAGCACGTCAATCATCATTGATGATAGCGGCTATTTTAGCTGAATTAGCTTAATCTTTTTCAATATAAAAAAGCATAAATGATTAATATTTATGCTTTTTTGTTACTTTTAAAGGCAATCATCCCATGAAATGGCCCTTCAATGCATTCAGAGCGATACTGGCCTTATTGCTACTCTTATTTTTTAACTCATCAGTCATTGCAGAGACAAAACATCGTGTGATCAGTCTTTCACCGGCGAATACTGAGTTAGCTTATGCGGCTGGCTTAGGAGAAAGTTTAATTGCTGTCAGTGCCTATTCTGACTATCCGGCTGAGGCTAAACAATTAGAACAAGTGTCTGATTGGCAGGGCATCAATGTCGAACGAATCATTGCATTAAAACCTGATTTGATCTTGGCGTGGCGAGGAGGTAACCCTCAGCGTCCACTAGACCAGCTCGCCGCTTTAGGGATTCCAATTATCTATTTTGATCCAAATAATATTGAGTCCGTCATTTCTGCTGTAGAACAACTAGCGAATTACAGTCCAAAACCTCAGATTGCAGAACAATCTGTTGCTGGCATGCGTGAACAACTCCACCAATTACAACAACGCTATGCACAACAAGCACAGCCTAAAAAGTCGGTATTTATTCAACTCGGTACCCAACCTCTATTTAGCACAGGTAATAACACGATTCAAAACGATATCGTTTCCCTGTGTGGCGGTGACAATATCTTTAAAAATAGTGCAGTACCATGGCCTCAAGTGAGTCGAGAGCAAGTTCTTGCTAGAAAACCTGAAGTGATCGTGATGAGTGGGGATCCAACACAAGAAAACGCAGTACAGCAATTTTGGCAGACACAACTGCCTATCCCTATTATCCGTTTAAATGAAGATTGGTTTCATCGCGCTGGACCACGTGCATTATTCGCGGCGCAATCTTTGTGTGAACAACTATATCCAGACAATAAATGAGTGAGAGGGGGATTCCCCTCTCAACAGGTAGGTTTTAAACGCTGAATGAAGAACCACAACCACATGTCGATTTGGCATTTGGGTTGGTGACAATAAAACGAGAACCTTCTAGGCCTTCAGTATAATCAACGCTTCCACCAACTAAATACTGTAGGCTCATTGGATCAACAACTAAGGCAACACCTTGTTTTTCGATCGTCATATCGCCATCATTTATTTGGTCGTCAAAAGTAAAGCCATACTGGAAACCACTACAACCACCACCGGTAATGTAAACACGTAGACGCAGGTTTGGGTTGTCTTCATCAGAAACTAAGTCTTTTACTTTAATTGCTGCCGCATCAGTAAACTGCAATGGCAGAGCTGCATCATCACTCATTTTGTACTCCAGACCGATCAAGCGGTAATTCAGTGTAAGCAGATAGCCTACTCAGATCAATGAGCTAATTATCCGCCAGCTTAGTCATTGATTCAAGCCCTGTGACATAATTCAACACATTGTGCATAGCAATCAATGGATTTGGTTTAATTGGTTCAGTGCTTTAGAATAGAGCCACTATTTTATTCAGCTTATTTATCAGTCCCTATTCAGGAGCCCTGCATGAGCCAATCTTTAAACCTATATAATGAAGCGCAACAGCTTATCCCTGGCGGCGTCAACTCACCTGTCCGTGCTTTTAACGGCGTTGGCGGTACACCTCTGTTCATTGAACGTGCTGACGGCGCTTATATTTTTGATGTTGATGGTAAAGCTTATGTCGACTATGTCGGCTCATGGGGCCCAATGGTGCTCGGCCATAATCATCCTTCTGTCCGCGATGCCGTAATCAAAGCGGTCAACAAAGGCTTAAGCTTTGGCGCCCCAACGGCTGCTGAAGTTGAAATGGCTAAATTAGTTTGTGAGTTAGTGCCTTCTATCGATATGATCCGTATGGTGAACTCAGGAACTGAAGCGACAATGAGCGCTATTCGACTTGCGCGTGGCTACACCGGCCGAGATAAAATTATTAAATTTGAAGGCTGTTATCATGGTCACGCTGACTGTCTGCTCGTCAAAGCCGGATCAGGTGCATTAACCATGGGTGAACCCAATTCTCCGGGGGTGCCCGAGGATTTCGTTAAACATACACTAACATGTACCTATAATGACCTTGCATCTGTCCGCCAAGCTTTTGAAAATTACCCAGAAGAAATTGCTTGTGTGATCGTGGAACCCGTTGCTGGCAACATGAACTGTGTGCCGCCAACGGCTGAGTTTTTACCTGGTCTACGTGCATTGTGCGATGAATTTAATGCATTACTGATTATTGATGAAGTGATGACTGGCTTCCGTGTTGCTTTGGGCGGCGCACAAGACTACTACAATGTACAGCCAGACCTGACGTGCTTAGGTAAAATTATTGGCGGTGGTATGCCTGTAGGCGCATTTGGTGGCCGCTATGAAGTTATGGAGAAGCTAGCCCCTATTGGCCCTGTATATCAAGCAGGTACACTGTCGGGTAACCCTGTAGCGATGGCGGCTGGATTAGCTTGCCTCAATGAAGTCTCTCAGCCTGGGGTTCACGCTCGACTCACCGAGCTTACCGAAAAATTAGCTCGTGGTTTAGAGCGCGTATCGAAAGAGCAAGGTATCCCACTGGTCATCAACCATGTAGGTGGTATGTTTGGTATTTTCTTCACTGACGCTAAAACCGTCACTTGCTACCAAGACGTCATGAAGTGTGATGTTGAACGCTTTAAAACCTTCTTCCACCTCATGTTAGAACAGGGAATTTATTTAGCCCCTTCTGCATTCGAAGCCGGATTTATGTCAATTGCGCATAGCGATGAAGACATTGAAAAAACAATCGAAGCCGCAGAAGCTGCCTTTGCTAAAATGGCTGCTGCTTAATTTTCTTGCAGCAAATAAAAATGCCCCTTAACAGGGGCATTTCAGACTGCGGACAAACCTATTATATTTGGCGGCAAGTCGAATAGGTTTTGAAAATAAACGAGGAAAATCAATTTATTGATTTTCGGCTGATAACACAAAGCGGGAAAAACCACGCTTTTATCCCGCTTTGTCAACAACCTCAAATGCCCCTTAACAGGGGCATTTTTGATTCTTGATAGCGCAAGAGATTCAATCAATTATTTCCAAACATCTCTTTTACCCAGTCAGGCGCATCATCTTGTGCTGGCTCGGCATGATTATTCAAATCCCACACAGGTTCTTGATGCGAAGACGACTGACATAAAGCATCAGGATTATCTGTCCAGATCGGTAGAACACGGCCACCACCAAACTCTGAACAGTTAAATTGGCCATCTGGCATGACTTTCATATCAACGATCCCTTCAGGAGGACGATTAAACAGAGCCAGTGGGGCTTGGTTATCTAAATAACGTTGATAGACCCTCAAAGCACCAGTTGAACCTGTTAATTGTGTTGGTTCATTGTTATCTCGACCAATCCAAACTATCGCGACTTCTTTACCGTCAATTCCAGCGTACCAGCTATCACGTAAATCGTTTGTGGTACCTGTTTTCCCAGCTAGGTTGTATTTGCCAAACTTGGAGAGTAAGACGCGCCCTGTGCCTTGTTGAACCACTTGTTGCATACCGTATAGGGTGAGATAAGCCGCTTGTGAAGGTATTGCACGTTCCGCAGATGGGTAACTTTGATAAATTTCAGTTCCATCACCATCAATAACAGAGCGCAGCGCAGACAATTTAGCGCGGTTACCATTACCACCGATCGTTTGATATATTTGAGCCACTTCAGCTGGCGTTAGGTTTACAGCACCAAGTAGCATCGCGGGGACTTTTTCTATCGCCGCGGCTGGAGCACCTAAACGAACAAAAATATTCACGATCTGATCAAGGCCGACTTCTAACCCTAAATTGACGGTTGGAATATTTTGTGATTTTGCGAGTGCATCAACCAACATCATTCCACCAGTGAAATTACGGCTATAGTTTCTCGGTTTCCACGTCTGGTTACCGACTTTCACCGATAAAGGTTCATCTTTCAGCCAAGTATTTAAACGAAAACGGTCAGGCTCATTCAATGCGGCTAAATAAACGGGCGGTTTCGCTAATGACCCGATGTTACGGCGAGCATTCAGTGCACGGTTAAAACCAGAGTATTGCGGCTGTGAACCGCCTACCATCGCTCGGACTTCACCGTTAATGCGGTCAACCACAACCATCGCACCTTCAATATCATTTAGCTTACGATCTTTACGTAACTGAGCCACCCCGGCTTCAACTGCATTTTCTGCTGCTGTTTGCGCGACAGGATCTAGCGTGGTAAAGATTTTAGCGCCTGACAGCTCTTTAACTTTATCACCTAATTTTTCATTCAGTTCCTGACGAACCATTTGCATAAAAGCAGGCTGAGAAGCGACCAAACCTTCCCTTGGTTTCACACCTAAAGGACGTGCGCTAAGAACTTGATACATTTCATTGTCGATAACATGGCGAGTTTCCAATATTTTCAACACAATGTTACGGCGTTTTGTCGCGTTTTCCGGTTTCGTCCAAGGGTTATAAGTTGACGCGCCCTGCACCATGCCAACAAGTAGAGCTTGCTGGTCTAAACTTAACTCATTAATTGGGCGTCCAAAATAATACAGACTTGCTAATGGGAAACCACGAATTTCATCATTACCGTTTTGCCCTAAGAAAACTTCATTCAGGTACAATTCGAGAATACGGTCTTTGCTATAGTTGTAATCCAACAACACAGCCATAATGGCTTCGTTAGCTTTGCGCTTAAAGGTTCGCTCATTGGTTAAAAATAGATTTTTTACCAACTGTTGCGTCAAAGTACTGCCCCCTTGCACAGATTTACCTGCCACTAAGTTCGCGACTACTGCTCGACCGATTGAGTAAAGGCTTACCCCATCGTGTTCATAGAAGTAACGATCTTCAGTCTCAAGTAGAATTTTCACCAAAGACTCAGGAAAATCAGACAAAGGTAAAACTAAGCGCTGCTCATTATTAGCCGATTGCATCATCGTGATGAGCTTCGGATCTAAACGGAAAAAACCAAATGAACGGCCATTTTCCATATTTTCGATCTTCTTCAGCATCCCTTGATCAAATACCATACGTGCCAATATCTGACCTTCTTTTTGATCAGGGAAATTAAATGGGCGACGCAGAATTTCAATCGTATTGCCTTTTACTGAAAATTCACCTGAATTGGTGATTTTGGTGACCTTACGGTATTGCATACCTTCAAGTAAACGCACCATTTCAGCTTGGCTATAATCCATGCCTGGTTCAAGGTTAACCATTCGGCCATATACAGCAGCAGGTAAATCCCAAACTTTGCCATCAAGGCGTTCCTTGATTTGCTGGTTTAGGTAAAATGCATAAGCGCCAAGTAACACGGCAAGGACAATAAAAATTTTAACGAGCAACCAAAACCAACGCCATTTACTCTTTGGTCGGCGGTTTTTATTACCGTTATTTTTTTTCTTAGCCATTAGCTCGCCCTCTTCATCATCGAGGTCTTGCTCATCAATATCATCGTCATCAAATAACTTTTCATCATAATCATAGTCGTCACGGCGGCGACGTGAATTTAGCTGTTTCTTTTTGGTTGACGGTTTTTTACGTCTACCGATTGGTTCTAAATCTTTACCGGACATGGTCGCTCCATATCACCCAAATTCTGCACTGACTTCCCGTGATTTTGACTCAATATACTCAAGTGTTCACAGAAGAAAGCTCTTAATTACATTTCATTACGTTACCTTGCGAGACATTATTCATCCGTCGCAGATATCTATTAGAGCACAAAACAACCTCATTTCGCACTTATCTTTATCATTCGCTGCATAGGCTCCACTGAATTTTATCCCAAAAATCGCCAGCGACATACCAACACGCCAAAAAAAACAAAATGTCTTATAGATTACTAATAAAAAAAGAATATTTTCAACTTTCATAAATTATTTTCTAATCAAAAATAACCAATGAAGTGTTTTTTAAATAATTTATTAACCTGTGGAGTGTTATTATGCTGTATCCAGTAGAACCTTACCGAATAAAGAGTGTTGAAACACTATCAATATTGTCGCGACAAGCAGGCAAAATAAAAATTCATGAAGCTGGCTATAATCCTTTTCTGTTACGTTCGTAAGATATTTACATCGACTTATTGACTGACAGTGGGACGAATACAATGTCTGACAAACCGTGGGCAAGTTTGATGACTGGAGATGAGTCCTATGCTGGCAGTCAAAACTTTTATCAACTTGAACACGCCGTACAGCAGCTCTTTGGATTTAAATAGTCATTCCGACACATCAAGGATGCGGAGCTGAAAAGCAAGCCGCGAATGTTCCTATTATTGAACCTATTGGTGGACATGGCGTCTTTTTAGATGCTCCGCGTTTTTGTCCACACTTAACACAAGATCAATTTCCAGCACAAAGCTTATCTGCAAGTATCTACCTTGAAACCGCTGTACGTAACGTGGAACGCGGTATTATCTTGGACGGACGAGATAAAAAAACAGGGGAAAACCTTCGACCAGCACTGGAAACCGTTCGTTTGGCCATCCCTCGTAGAGTCTATACCTATGCACATTTAGATTGGGTTGCTAACGGTATTATTCACTTATACCAACAAAAAGAAAAAATGAAAGGGCTTAGATTTACCTATGAACCCAAGCGGTTACGCTTTTTTACAGCGCGTTTCGAGTATATTTAGCGCTGTATTTTTCTATTCGCATTCATTTAATGCTTTTCAATGTTATTTAGCGCTTTTTTAGTTTTATTCGTTGGTCGCGTATTAACAGGGTCATCTGGCCATAAATGTTTTGGGTAGCGACCTTTCATCTCTTTTTGTATCTCACGATAACTGCCTTGCCAGAATGCGCCCAAATCTTGGGTAATTTGTAATGGCCTCATTGCAGGTGACAATAAAGACACCGCCACAATCACCTTACCATGAGCAACGGTTGGGTTAGAGGCTTGTCCATACATTTCTTGCATACGAATTTCCATCATCGGCGCTTTATCTAAAGAGTAATGAATATTCACAGAACTCCCTGAGCCTGATAAATAATGTGTCGGTAATGCATCATCTAACCATTTTTTCTGCTGCCAATCTAAACGATGCGCTAAGAGTGCTCCGACATCAATTGCTTGCAGTTGTTTACGATGAGTAATACCTCTGAGATAAGGTGCTAGCCAAGACTCTAACGAATCCAACAAGGTCGCATCATCAACATCCGGCAAAACGACATCAGGAAACCATTGTTTCGCCAATTGGCAACGAATACGTAGCTGGTGAGCAGAAGAATGCCAATCCAAACTACTCAAACCATTCTGGCGTAACCAATGCAACAATGCCTGTTCAATCTGTTTACTATCAGGATTGGTCAATCTTTCTGAATGTACCACTAATTGGCCACATTGCAGCCGCCGCCAAGCTATCAATGTGCCTTTTTGTTCATCCCACTCCACCGTTTCTTGTTGAAAAAATAAATGGGGGCATGCCTCTCGCAAATTGTCTATTTCAATCGCAACCGCTAAGGCTATTTTTGCATCTGCTGAGCTTTCTGGCAGCCATAGCATAGGTGCAATCAGCCATTCTCGACCTGATAATGTATCCTTCTCATCTAACGATGCACCTAACCCACTCGCTAATTGATAACGACCTTGATTATCTCTATTTTTGGCTATCCGATCAGGGAAACCAACGGCTAGCAAAGTAGGTAACCACTCACTAATTAAAGCATGTGCTTTTCCTACAGCAGCCGTCACTTTATGGCCACTCAACAAGGAAGCACGTCGACACCAATTTTCAGTTGGTCTTTCTAAATAGTCGTGAATATCACATCTTCCCTGACGAGGAGGCTCTTCTAAAATAGCCACGAGTAAAGCGGCTAGCTTAACGACCTCATCGTTCTGACTTTGTTGAGCCTGATATAATATCGCCGCTGTCCGCACCGAGCTGCCTGACTCGGCCATTCCACGACCTACCGACGTTAATTGCCCATGTATATCGACAGCCTCTAATCGGTACAGTAAATCTTTAGCGGCGGCAATCGCGGGGCGAGGTGGTGCATTCAGCCATTGTAGCTGCTCCGTCTCTTGGCAACCCCATTGCAACAGCGATAACCATAGGGAGCTTAAATCACTGTGTAATATCTCTGCCTCACTGTATTTCGCAGCGCGTTCAGCCTGTTCTTGGCTAAATAAGTGCCAACAAACCCCCGCCTCTAAACGTCCTGCTCGCCCTGCTCGCTGCACCATAGAAGCTTGGCTAATCCTTTGTTTAACCAGTTTAGTCAGCCCCGTTCGAGGGTTAAAAACCCCTATTCGTTCAAAACCACTATCAACGACCAACCGAATGCCTTCAATGGTAAGGCTGGTTTCTGCAATATTCGTTGCTAAAACAATTTTACGCTTCCCTGCTGGCGCGGCTTGAATAGCCAGTTGCTGCTCTTTTATAGACAGTGCACCATACATCGGACATAAAAGTATGTCCTCACTCACTATTGAGGAGAGTTCTGTCAGTGTTCGCTCAATTTCACCTACCCCAGGTAAAAACAGTAACAACGACCCTTTCTCTCTTTGACACAGTTGCCAGACCGCATTAGCGACCTCTTTATGAAATAGTTTATTGCTATTTATAGGGTAAAAATATCGATCAACGGGGTAAGTACGCCCTTCTGATATCACAATAGGTGCATTTGGGAACAACCGGTTCAACCCTTGGTCATCCAAAGTGGCTGACATTAATAAAATCTTTAAATCATCGCGTAATGCCTGTTGTGTATCCAACAATAGTGCTAGCCCTAGATCCGCCTGCAAACTGCGTTCATGAAATTCATCGAGAATGACTAAACCAATCCCTTCTAACATTGGGTCACTTTGCAACATTCTGGTCAAAACACCTTCAGTCACGACTTCAATACGCGTATTTGAGCTCACTCGGCTTTCCGAACGCATACGTAGCCCTACTGTGTGACCGATTTCTTCACCTAATTGCTCAGCTAAACGCATAGCAACACTACGTGCGGCAATACGGCGTGGTTCTAGCATGATAATGCGCCCCTCAATCACACCACTGTTCAATATAATTAGTGGTAAAACAGTGGATTTACCCGCACCAGTTGGGGCATGCAGTAGAACTTGGGGTGACTTTTCTAAAGCAGTGAGTAAGGAATTACTAACGTCATGAATAGGTAACACGCGGATGATAGCTCCAATGAGGTTTAACATTTGCTGATAAAGATTGTAGCATTGCCGATTATTTTCTGAAGACTTATTGCGGAGACGATATGGAGTTTATTCCCCCGTTACAGCCAGCCACACTGATTAAACGCTACAAGCGGTTTTTAGCAGACGTCATCACGCCTGAAGGTCGTGTGATGACCATTCACTGTGCAAATACGGGTGCGATGACGGGTTGCGCGACACCTGGGGATACTATTTGGTATTCAACATCAAATAATACAAAACGAAAGTATCCCCATAGCTGGGAACTCACACAAACCTCGCAAGATCATCTCATCTGTATTAACACGTTACGCGCAAATCAGGTAGTCGCGGAAGCGTTGTCACAAAATAACATTCCAGAATTATCCGAATATAGTGTAATAAAGCCTGAGATGAAATATGGCTCTGAAAATAGTCGTATTGATTTCTTTTTATCTGGTGATGGGTTACCTGATTGTTTTATAGAGGTTAAATCTGTTACTTTACTGGAAAATAATTGCGGTTTTTTCCCTGATACCGTCACTGAGCGAGGACAAAAACATTTACGTGAATTAACAGTAATTGCTAAAGAAAAAAAAAGAGCCATACTGTTGTTTGCAGTTTTGCATACGGGAATCTACGAAGTTTCGGCTGCGGCTCATATTGATAAGCAATACGCAAAACTTTTGGGTGAAGCTATCGAAAATGGTGTCGAAGTTCTTTGTTATCACGTAGATATCAATACACAAAAAATGCTATTGGGTAAAAACATTAAGTTTATAGCTGTTAAATAATGGTCGTTATATCGCTTAACAAAGCGAGGACGAATGGGTTCTGGGGGCTTAAAAAGGAATAAACACGCGCGCCTTCACAGCATTACAAAACTCATTGCATGAACGATTGCCAAGAGGGCACTCTTCTGCTATTTATAGCGACCTTAATTTTTCCCCCTTTGGGGTTTTGTGAAATTTGCGTGTGTAGGAGAAGCATTATGCAAGAAGGGCAAAAACGTAAGACATCGTCCTTAAGCATTCTCGCCATTGCCGGGGTTGAGCCCTATCATGAAAAGGCTGGCGAAGAGTACATGAACGAAGCCCAGTTGGCGCATTTTAAGCTCATTCTCGAAGCATGGCGCAATCAACTCAGGGATGAAGTAGACCGGACAGTTACTCATATGCAAGATGAGGCGGCTAACTTTCCAGATCCTGTTGATCGGGCAGCCCAGGAAGAGGAATTCAGCCTTGAATTACGCAACCGGGACCGTGAACGTAAGTTGATTAAGAAAATCGAGAAAACGTTGAAGAAAGTCGAAGAAGATGATTTTGGCTTCTGCGAATCTTGTGGAGTGGAAATCGGTATCCGTCGTTTGGAAGCCCGCCCTACCGCAGATTTGTGTATCGACTGTAAAACATTAGCAGAAATTCGCGAAAAGCAAATGGCTGGCTAATCGCTAATTATGGAGTCCTTAACGGCGCACCTCACATTGCGCCGTTATAAGGAAGTCTAATAATGAAGATCCCCTCGTCATCCTATGTTGGTCGCTTTGCACCCTCTCCCTCTGGTAATCTTCACTTTGGCTCTCTTGTTACTGCCTTAGGTAGCTATTTGCAAGCTCGTGCCCAGCAAGGTAAATGGCTAGTGCGTATTGACGATATTGACCCGCCCAGAGAGGTGCCTGGAGCTGCTGCAAACATTTTAAAAACATTGGAACATTACCAACTGTATTGGGATGAGCCTGTACTGTATCAATCAAAACGTCATGATGCTTATCGAGCCGCATTAGATAGCCTGCGTCAGCAAGGAAAAAGTTATTACTGCACCTGTTCACGTCAACGCATAAAAGAGCTGCAAGGGCATTATGATGGGCACTGCCGTAATTTGTACCTGCCTAATCACGACGCTGCCATTCGCTTAAAACAAACCCACCCTGTTTACCAGTTTACAGATCGATTGAGAGGAGAAATTTACACTGAAGCCAATATTGCTGAGGAAGATATTATTATTCATCGAAAAGATGGCTTGTTTGCTTATCATTTAGTCGTGGTTGTTGATGACCACTATCAAAATGTCACGGAAGTGATCAGAGGAGCCGATCTCATCCCCGCCACCTCACAGCAAATTTCGTTATATCACCATCTTTCATTACCCATTCCTGATTATGCCCATTTACCATTAATCCTAAATCATGATAATAATAAGCTCTCAAAGCAAAATCATGCTACAGCACTACCTATGACAGATCCTCGCCCAGTAATATGCCATGCGTTAAAGTTGTTAAATCAGCCTTCAATCGAGCATTGGCGGGACTTAAGCACGAGTGAGATTTTAAAAATCGCAACCGATAAATGGCAACTCAAAGCGATCCCATCTCATGATATTATTGATGATGCTTATAACTGAAAATGACTTTTATGCGTTTAAGCATTCTCAAAGAAAGGCCAGTAGGCTATGATTAGCCGCTTATTTTGTTTAATGAATATTAGTAACGATATCGAGGTGTACTATTTTTAACCGAGTAGCAAATTTCTGCCGCAATATTTTATCGCGAAATGACAAGGACACGCGTGACGCACAGGCAGCCGGTGAAAGGCCAGTCACTTATTCTGATACTGCGATAGCAAAGTCCGTAGAGCAGAACACTAAACAAACAAAAAACACGGTTCGTCATTCCAAGCGTGCCGGCATTCAGGCAGAGAAACCAGAGACAATGACGACTGATACGGATGAAAACATCACCATAATTCCGCGTTCAGAGCATACTATTTCACGCAGTGATATTAGTGATAATGCTTTGAAGGTACTTTATCGCCTAAATAAAAGTGGTTTTGAAGCCTATCTTGTTGGCGGCGGCGTGCGTGACTTACTCCTTGGTAAAAAACCCAAAGATTTCGATATTACCACTAACGCAACCCCAGAACAGATTCGTAAATTATTCCGTAATTGTCGGTTGGTGGGTCGTCGATTCCGCCTCGCTCATATTATGTTTGGGCCTGAAGTGATTGAAGTGGCGACTTTCCGTGGCCATCATGACCAAAATGAATCCGAAGACAAAAATCTCTCTCAGCAAGCCAAAAATGGTATGTTGCTACGCGATAATATTTTCGGTTCAATCGAAGAAGATGCTATCCGTCGAGATTTTACTGTTAACAGCCTCTACTACAATATCGATGATTTTTCTGTTCGTGATTATGTCGGGGGATTAAACGATCTTAAAGCGGGTATTATCCGCCTAATTGGTGATCCTGAAACGCGCTATCGTGAAGATCCTGTTAGGATGTTACGTGCGGTACGCTTTGCCTGTAAACTCAATATGCGAATTGAGCCAAAAACGGCTCAACCTATCGAACGTCTTGCTCCGCTATTACGCGATATCCCTTCCGCAAGGCTTTTTGAAGAATCATTAAAGCTATTACAAGCCGGACAAGGCTACGCAACCTACCAGATGCTAAAAGAGTATCATCTATTTGAGCAACTCTTTCCGGTTATTAGTAGCCGCTTTAGTAGCAACAATGATTCTCCAATGGAAAAAATCATTGAGCAAGTGCTCAAAAATACTGATTTTAGACTAAAAAATGATAAGCGCGTTAACCCTGCATTTTTGTTTTCAGCCATGTTATGGTATCCGGTTACTGAACATGCTGAAAAGTTATCTCAAGAAGGTGGCCTAGCTTACTACGATGCCTTTGCACTCGCGATGAATGATATTCTTGACGATCAATGCCGTTCGATTGCCATACCAAAACGGATCACCACAACCATGCGTGATATTTGGCAACTACAATTACGTCTACCTCGTCGTCAAGGGCGTCGCGCCAATAAATTAATGGAGCACCCTAAATTCCGTGCTGCATTTGATTTATTAGAATTAAGAGCTAACGTTGAGCGTCGAAATGAGCTACAAGAGCTTGCTATATGGTGGGATGATTATCAGCGTTCAAACAACACCAAACAACGTGAAATGATTGCAGAATTAGGTAGTGCGCCAGTGCGTAAGCGCCATCGCCCACGTAAATCCTCATCTGGCGCTCGTAAGCCTAATAAAACTCAGGAGTCATAGAATGGAATTGGTCTATATTGCAATTGGCAGTAACCTTGGTGAGCCGTTAAAGCAAGCTCAACAGGCTATTGAAGCTTTAAATGCTATTCCAAAGAGCCGTGTAGCCAAAACATCGTCTATCTATCGCACCAAACCACTCGGGCCACAAGATCAAAATGATTTTCTCAACATCGCGGTGCTACTTGAAACTGAGCTTGAGCCTGAGACGTTGCTTGACCATACACAACGTATCGAACTTGAGCTTGGTCGAGTACGCAAAGCTGAACGCTGGGGTCCGAGAACACTTGATCTCGATATTATGCTTTTCGGTCATCAAGTTATTAATACACCAAGACTAACCGTACCTCATTATGGGTTAAAAGAGCGTGAATTCATGTTATATCCGCTCTATGAGATCGCCCCTAACCTTATTTTTCCTGATGGTGAACAACTATCAGAAAGGCTCACACATGTTCCACGTAACGGCCTCACTTATTGGGATATCACCGTCTAAACAGTGACCTTCCTAATAGAAGGGGTCATTCGTGGGATCTTTTCCGGAGGTTATTATAATGAAACCCATTTCTCTGGCTACTCTGGGTCAGTTCAAAAAAGACAAACACAAATTCGCAACCATCACGGCCTATGATGCCAGCTTTGCGCAGTTATTTGCAGAGCAAGGGATCCAAGTCATGCTTGTCGGTGACTCTCTGGGCATGACCGTTCAAGGCGAAACAAGCACGCTTCCCGTTACTGTTGAACAAATTGCTTACCATACTCGCTGTGTACGCAAAGGTGCTCCTGACGCATTTATCATCGCAGATATGCCATTCATGAGCTATGCAACACCAGAGCAAGCCTGTGCAAATGCGGCTGTTTTAATGCAAGCAGGGGCTAACATGGTAAAAATTGAAGGTGGCAGTTGGCTTTGTGATACCGTCAAGATGCTATGTGAACGTTCTGTACCTGTTTGTGGACACTTAGGACTCACACCACAAGCCGTTAATGTACTTGGTGGTTATAAAGTCCAAGGGAGAGATGAGGTCACCGCTAACCAATTAATGAAAGATGCCATCGCCTTAGAAAATGCAGGCATTCAGCTTTTGGTCCTTGAATGTGTTCCTACATCACTTGCGAGCAGCATCACTGAAGAGCTTCTGCTTCCCGTGATTGGCATTGGTGCAGGAAGTGGTACTGATGGGCAAATTCTCGTCATGCATGATGCATTAGGCATCACAGCTCGCCCACCTAAATTTGCCAAAAACTTTCTTGCCCAAGCAGGCAATATGCAAGATGCTATCAGGTTATATATTCAAGAAGTTGAAGCGGGGATCTACCCAAGTGAAGCTCACTCGTTTGAATAATGTCATTATGTCTCAATAATAAGGAATGCACACATGCTGATCGTCGAAACGTCGCCAATCCTCCGCCGTGAAATCCGCCGCTGGAAGCTAGATGGTAAACGTATTGCTCTTGTACCAACCATGGGAAACCTGCATGATGGGCATCTGACTTTAATTGATGAGGCAAAACAACAAGCCGATATTGTTATTGTTAGTATTTTTGTTAATCCCATGCAGTTTGATCGTCAGTCTGATTTAGCCAACTATCCTCGCACTCTGCAAGAGGATTGTGAGAAACTGAAACGTCGTGACATCAATCTTGTTTTTGCACCGTCAGTGAAAGATTTTTACCCAGAAGGAATGGATCAACAGACCTTTGTTGAAGTACCTGAATTATCATCAATATTGGAAGGTGCTAGCCGTCCGGGGCATTTCCGTGGTGTTTCCACCGTCGTGACCAAGCTCTTCAACTTAGTCCAACCTGATTTAGCGTTTTTTGGCGAAAAAGATTATCAACAACTACAACTGATTCGCAAAATGGTACATGACCTTTCATTTGATATACAAATTGTCTCTGTCCCTACCGTTAGGGCCAAAAATGGCCTGGCACTCAGTTCGCGCAATAATAACCTTTCCGCTGAAGAGCTAAAAATAGCCCCTCAATTGTACAATATCATGAGACAAACGGCAGATAAGCTCAGTGCAGCTCCAGAAACCGTTGATACATTGCTTCAAGAGACTGAAGATTTACTACGGCAAGCAGGTTTCACGCCTGATGAAGTGTTTATCCGTGATGCAGAGACACTCGCCGCACTCAATGCGAGAAGCAAAAAAGCGGTGATTTTAATGGCGGCATGGTTAGGTCAAACTCGGCTCATTGATAATTTACAGGTTGACCTACCCGCTGTTTCAGCTTAAAAAAATAAGCAAACACAGCATAAATATTAAGATGGCAGATAACAATTATGTTTAGAAAAATGCTACAAGGTAAGTTACACCGAGTCAAAGTAACACAAGCCGACCTTCACTACGAAGGATCATGTGCGATTGATCAAGACTTTATGGATGCAGCAGGGATCCTCGAATACGAAGCTATCGATATCTATAATGTTGATAACGGCGAGCGCTTCTCGACTTACGCGATCGCTGGGGAAAGAGGCTCTAAAATTATCTCGGTCAATGGCGCAGCTGCTCGCCGCGCTGCGGTTGGTGATAGGCTGATCATCTGCTCTTATGTGAGTATTAGCGATGAAGATGCGCGCCAACATAAACCAAAGGTTGCTTATTTTGACGGCGATAACGTCATGAGCCGCATAGCTAAAGCCGTTCCGGTACAAGTCGCTTAATCTCTTTAACCCCCAGCGATGAGAAACTCACTGGGGGTTATACTTTTTCATCGTGGTCAAATTAGCTTAGTCAAACTGCAAAACAAATTGTGCCGTTGCTTCCGCTTTCCCCGCTTTTATCGAATGGCTATAACGATAATATTCCGCCTTCAGAGGAACCATCGTTTCCCCTTTCTCTAAATCCGCTAATTTAACGAACGTTTGATTAACCAAAACATTATCATTACTTAATGGTGATTTCACCACGTAACCAATCCCACTTGCATTACTCCCCTGCCCTTCATTATCAATCTTAATAACCGCATCTTTGCCATCATAACTTTCGGTTTTATTAGCTATCAATTTGATCTTAGCTGAAACATTTCCCGTACAAACGATTTTGATATTCTCTTCAACAGCGGATGACTGAGAAGGAAAGCCTATTGACGAAAATGCGGTTATGGGTAAACGAGGCAATGTAAACGTCAAATCGGTATTTTGAGCAGAACAAGATGTGGGTGCACTTTCGACCTTACCTTTTAATCGATAAGTGAAACCGACTTTCGTTGACCCACCACCTGACTCAAAACGTTTAATTAACACTGAACCAATCACTGAGTTAGTAAAGGTAGTCGGTGTTGGATTATCTTTTGCGGCATAGAAAATAACTGTCGCATCAAGTGGCATTAATGACCCTTCAGGTACGGGTAACTCTTGCCCTGGACGATTACGAAAAGGGAGTCCGGTTCTATTATCAATCAACACATAAACAATATTTGCAGGTCCACCCGCGTGAACATGATAAGCAGGTCGACCGTCAATATCCCCATAGTATCGAGCATAAATACCGCTACCTTCACCATACGTTGCGTAACCATAAACTTGTGAATCAGGCCCGCACTGAGCAATACCACCACGCCCACTCTCACGTTCGAAGGTGTAGCGCCCAAGTTCATCATGTTTTTTGATCACGCCACTCAATTTAATATCAATCGTGGCACGCATTGCTGAATGATCTTGTCCATCCCCGCCAGGGAGACAGTCCTGAGCAGAAAAACTTTTATTTATACCAACGAGCATTAAAATTAAGCTCAGTACCAAAACACGACCTAAATGTATTTGTTTTTTCATTGCTAGTGCTCCTTTTAACGGCACTCTGAATTAAGCATATAAAGCCCATTCGTTGGTATAGCCTTTTCGATGTTATAATTCACAGTACAGGATTCATTAACGCCATCATTTGTCCAATTAACCTTAATTTGGCCTTTCGGTTTATCCGCGACTAAATACAGCGTATTAAAATTAGAAACTAAATGAGTCGCGTCGTCTTCTGTCACCGCTTTCGCTCCAACAGGTAATTCTTTATTCATTGGAAGCTGTAGCTTAAATAATAACTTGTAGCCTTTCTTCGCTTCAAAATCCGCGAGTATTAATGCGCCTTTTGTCGGAATAACATTATTAATAATATTATTCTCAATTTCGGTATCCTCAGGAATTGTTTTCGTATCAATCGCTAATGTATTTTTACGATACGGAGCAATACCTGGCACAACCGCCAAACCAGATGAGTTAGTTTCTACAGAATGTCCATTAATGACACCAACCCCAGCGGCATCTTTCATCAAGATCAACGCACTCGTATCTTGCATTGACGGGGCTAGCACCATGCCATATTGCGTACCAACTAATGATCCGCTAATACCATAGTTAAAGTTTTTGTTATTATCGTTGTAAGCATATCCAGCATTCACCACCGCATAAGGAGAGCGATAAGAACTGCTTAATCCACCTGAATATCCAACACCTTTATTACTGTAACTTTGATAAATATCCCAAGTACCACGATATGATTCACCGTAGCTTCCATTTAATCGTGCCGTTTGTGATGTCCTATGCTGATCATCTGTTGAGATCCCATAATTGACATACACAGTATTATCAAATACATCAAATGGCACACTGATATTTAAACTCAGGTTATATGAGCTTTTATTATCGTTTTGGAACTGCCTACCTTTTGAGTAAGTGTAATAGACGCTATAATGCACCTTATCTATGTTACTGTTAAAACCCGCATTATAAGACTGTTGTTTATTACCACTTGCATATTCATAAACAACAGTGTTTAAGTTAATAGAGCTAGCACTTCCCAAAATTGGCTGAGACAATGATGCAGTATATTCATTTTTCAATTTATCATAACTGCCATGGTCTTTATTCTCATAAGAGAATGCATCATCAATATTTAAGAAATTGTTATCAAAGTGACGAAAACCGGCCAATGATAAACTGGTATTGGTCATTTCAATACGTTTTGAGTAATTAACTCTAAACGCATTTCCACTTAATGTCGTTTTATTTTCAACATTAGCGCGAGAATGCACCATATCAGTCGTAATTGCACCGACATTTCCTAAGTTAAAACCCGTACCAATTGCGTAAGATTGATAATGTTTAGAATACAATACACCACTAAAAACTGTGACAAAATCTGTCAGCCCATAATAAACTTCAGCTTCATTAATATAACGACCATCACCTTTGCTATTACCGTCATACTGGCCACTAGAGAAACTGTATTTTAACTTTCCTTTTCTTTCTAAAAACGCAATGGAAGAAAAAGGAACAATAAAATTCACTTCGTTACCACTCGCCTCTTGCACTGTAACATACAAATTACCACCATTACTCATTGGGTAATAATCAGTAATTTCAAAAGGCCTGCTGGTACACTTTTCTTATAGATAACCTGTCCATTTTGAACAATGGTTACCACTGATTCAGAGTTGGCAATACCATTCACACTCGGAGCATAATTCGTTAAATCGTATGACTCCATTTGTCTGTCAGTCGCTAACTTAACCCCTTTAAATTTAAAGGAGTCAAAGAGCTGTGAGTTTGTATATAAATTCCCTAGTGTTAGCTCACTTTTAATTGTATTAATATTTCTTGATAGCGTGTTACTGATGCTATTCCACTTATTTTTTTCTCTCTCATTGTTTGACCAAGTTGAATAATTACGATAACGCCACGCACCTATATTGACTTTACTTTGGATATTACCGTAATAATTATCATCAACTTTGCCATTTTCATAAGTGTTAAATGCTGAAAATGAATAATTAACGAATATCGCTGGGATACCATTATCCCACTGTTCTTCTTCTATTTGTTTGATACGCTGTTTATTAATCATTAACTGAGGAACAGTTAATGAAAAAACTTTGGTATTTAAATCAAGATAATGGCTAACATATTCAATATCATTAATATTAAAACATTGCTGCTCATCTTTTATCTGTGACTGGAAATCAATACCAAAACTTTCCCACTCAGAAAAACTAAAGCAAGGCGTTAGCTGTTCACCGCCATTCGCAGTAGACATCATGACAAAATTGATATCTTTAGTAAAAACTAAATTATTATTAATAAAAAACTTCACATGATATTTCCCTGGTGAAATATCATTTTCTCTGAAAACATCCAAATCTTCATTCGTGAGCTGTGTTCCCATTCCTGCTATATTTAATAAGCTAGGTGGATAGTAATCAGCAGCACGCATATCTAATGAATATGATGCAAATAAAACAGCCATAACAATAGGCGAGCATGGATATTTTTTATAAAAAAAACGATTCATAGGCCTTTACTCAGCTTTTTGAGATTATTATTTTATCGTATAACTGCTATCTAACCCTTTACCATAATCATTGATATAGTTCAGAGAAATTGTATGCATACCTGCACCTAATTTAGGAATATTTATAGTCGTTTCAGAACGAGGTTCTAAATAACTTGGTGCTTCAACTTCTTTACCATTCACCTTAAGTTTCGCTATATTGATATAAAAAGGTGTCGGGTTGTTGACTTTTATACCTGATGCCGCTTTAGACCAAGCCAGTTCATTTACTGACTCTTCTACTTTTTTATCTGATAATGCTGTGGGACGATAAATTAATTTTATTTTATTTGTCATTGAATAACGTAAAACGTGTTCTAGATCTTCACTGCTAGGCGCGACAAATTTAACATTAAGCCAATATAATGATTCCTTATCGCTTGGTAATGTCGACACTTTCATTAGCTGAATCGTATTTTTTTGTTCAGCTCTTAATTTTACTAATGGTGGTGTTACCGCGAAATCTTGTGTTACATTACCCTTTTTATCTTCTACCCAAGATTGAAGTAAGTAATTCCGATTTTTATCCGTATTAAATGCAACAACGCCTTCACTTTTATCTTTTTCATGATAAATCACACGAGTAGTTTCTAAACCAAACCCAGCATAGCTTGATGAAATAGAAACACAGAATAGCGATAATGCAGAAATTATTTTCTTCATAAACATAGGCCCCATGATAGAAAAGTTAACGCAGATTAATAATTCATAATTAATAATCTGCGTTAGCAAATTATTTATAAGTAATTTTATAATTTAATGTTGCGTTAGCTTGGCCTGCTTCTACTGTATCATCCGTACTAACATATTTTGCGATGAAAGTTCCACGCCATTCAGAACTAGAACCATTCACTTTAATATCTTCACTTTTACTACCATTGACTTTTAAAGCTCTAGATGGCTGATCTTCACGATAAATACGGATACCAATATTTTTTGCTACATTAGTACTGCCTTTATTATCTAATTCTAAAATAGTGTCATCATAGCGATTTGCATTACCCGTCAAATTAATAGAAACGGTTCCTTGGTCTGGGCAATCAACTAATTCAACTTTTAATTTACCATCACCACCAGTACCACCAACTTCATCACCTTCATCACTAAATTCACTCGTTGCAAAACGTCCCATTTTGACTTCAGCATTCGGTGAATAACTATCGTTTAAGTTAATGGTACAAGTCGCATTATAAATAAGCCCTTTAAATGAAATTGTGCCATTTTGTTCTGCTGCTGTAGCAGTAGCTGAAAATGCAAATGCGGAAGCAATAACAGCCATAATCATTTTTTTCGTTGATAATGTTTTCATGAATATACCTTTATACTCTTATCAGTAAATGTAACTCTATTAGTCATTTATCAATGAATTAATAGGGCGCATCAGACAATACTCTCCTAAAGCTTAATTGATAAATTTCAAAAGCATTTTGAGTAAAAAAAAGAATCAATATTATTAAATCTTGTAACCCACATTATGAGTAACAAGTAAAGTGAGTATATAGGATAGAAATGATGATGAGTTTATGTAAATTTTTCTAAATGTAAATTTACGATGCTCTAAAAAATACTTTAGAACTCTATAATTCATTGTTATAAATGACTTTTATTTTTTGATCGACATCAAAAAATAAACATAAAGTGGTAGGATTGAAAAAATAGAATAATATCAATGCGTTAGTTATATGGAATTGTACTTATAAATACTCTGACCTTTACTCTTTTTTGTATTATTTTTTTACACTTACTTTAAGTAACCTTAATAATAACGACTATTGACAGTCGCATTACGACAGCAAATGATTGTAGTGAACCCCAAAAACAAAAACCAAGATAAGCGTCACAAACTTTATCTTGGTTTGAATCGTCATCATCAAATACATGGTTATTGATAAACAATGTCGATTGTCATCGATGCATTCGCGCTACCTGAGGTCACTTTCTCTTCCATTTGCTTATAATAGCCACGCATTAAAATCGCAATATCACCATCCTTCTTAACCGTTTTGATGATTTCATTTCGTTTGTTTAGCTCTAATACTTTCCAGTTACCACTTTCTGTAAAATATTCAGTCTCTATACCTACGCCCGTCGCACTGCCGCTTTCTGCGTTGAGAGCAAGTACACTTGAATGCCCTAAATAGCTATTCCCCTCAGGTATAAAAATCACCGGAATATCACTTGGGCATTTCAACGTAATCGACCAATCTTTTTTTTCACTGGTAGAACCAATATTGCCACCAAATCCTGTTGAACTGAGATAAATATCCCCTAATTTAATATCTTCACTTTCCTTTGAGGTAAGATCACAGGTGGCTGCTTTGACTGAACCTGTAATATTCACTAGCGTGTGATATCCATACGCTTGATTGAGTGTCAGTCCCAACAAGCCGACCAACGCAATACCGAGTATTTTTTTATCGCCATATTAATTTGCCTGTACGACAAAGGTAACCGACGCATTAGCCTTACCTTGTGTAAGCTTAGTATTGGTTTGAACATAACGCGCCCTAACCTTTAACGACGTATTACCTTTATTAACCGCTTCATTTTTCATGAAGTTATAAAGCGTATTGATATTTCGATTGACCCAGCGATGAGACGCATTTTCATAACTTTGTATTTCAATCGCTGCTCCTGTCGAATAACCATTACCTTTATCGAGAGATAAATATTTTCCACTGGACTCTGAAGCACCTTGAAATTGGCCATTCAATAGACTCATTGAGTCAGGGCACTCAAACTCAAGTGTAAATTCAACCCAATCTGATTGGGTATTTTGTGCACTGCCAAAACCATTTTGGCTTTTCGTTAACCATGTGCCCAAATCAACATTGATATTCTGTGTTTTAATGCCACAAGTGGAGTATTTAATACTCCCTTTATAATGAATATTCACCATTGCCGTGGCATGATTGACCATGCAGGAAAGCAGCGACATGGTCAGAAAATAACGTATCAATTTATCGCGCTGTTTCATGACATCAGGTCCTTAATCATAGACAAACGTCATTGTTAATGCCGCATTTCCAGAACTAGGTTTGACGGTATAAGCTGTTTTTATATATTTAAAAATAAAGGGGACGCTATAAAGCTTATTTCCTTGTTCGGAACGAAATAAAAATCGATGGTATTTACCAATCACATTGCTGTCCCCACCAATTTTTAATGGCGTAGGGTCATCCCCATGAAAAACCTGCACGCCATAACCGGGAGAATTAGAATTATCAGTTAACTCAATGACATCTCGGCCTATACTCGGGGTTCGTCCATATTCGCCAATAGAAACATACACCCGAATACCCGCATTACATCTCATATCAACATTTTCTTCCGCTGATCCAAAATGTGATCCCGTAGATAATTTATTAACTTCGTTAAGGTCATGTTCACCCAAGTCAACATTTAATCGTCTCGTATCAATCTCGCAAGTAGAGGCTGTTGATGTCAAATCAGTATAACCATTACTGACATAACCATAGTAAATGATATTTTTGTTATCCATTTTATAACATTGGATAAATGCTCGAGCATCTCGAGTAATGTTTGTCTTTCCAAGAGGGGGAATACCGTCAACTCTCACCCGCGCATAAGCAATTTCAAGATTTAATCTAGGGCTCGGCTTATGTATTTCATATTTAAGGCCATTAGTACCATGTAAGAGGGGTTGCCATTTCCGTTGGCCTTCTTCCCTAAACCCCCATGCATAACCAATTCCTTTAACAGTACTCGCATAAACAGGAAATGACACGCCATCATAATTTATCGTTAGCCCAGTCTCTCGTGAAGAGCCATCACGTATCATAAAATATTCGAAGTTTTCTCTCTCATTAGGATTATTTAGATTACTGTCACAGGCTATTCCTGAGTAGATTTGCCACCCTTCACCGATTATTTCTCCTGATGCCATTTCAGCTTCCGCAGTACCAAAAGATAATTTAGAATCTGGTATATCAATGTCTGGACTTATATCTGAGGCCCTAGCCATATTCATGCAGCTAAATAGCAATCCCAGCACAAACAGGATAAATGGTGTTTTTGACATTAATCTATGCATTAGTTTCCCTTTATTCACATATTATCTGTAATGATGCGACTGGCATTTGCTTTTCTTTGTCATTCAATTGGTAATGTGCTGTACATTGCTCGTTAGAATGATTCCCCCATTTAATATGGATTTTCCCTTTTTCTGGCATGCCACTTAGATAAATATCGCCATTATCGCCAACAATGCCACTACTACTGATTTCAGGGTGATCCGAAACTAATTGCCCAACTGAACCAAAAGGAATCGCTCTAGCATGATAGGAAACATTGAATAAAATCCGATATCCTGTGTAAGTTTTAAACTCTGCTAGCATAGCCGCACCTTTTGTCGGTATTAGCGTGGCTGAATTTTTTTGTAGGTCAACATTATCCGGTAATGAGGTTGTATCTAATGAAATTTCATTCTGTGCGTAGGCATTTAAATAAGGGACGATCGCATAGCCACGACTATCGGTACGAATCCCTGTTTTATTTTGAATTTTAACGCCTTCTGCTCCTGGCGCTTTAACAATAGCGAACGAGTCATAAATAGGTTGTGATAATGTCACGCCGTCAGAATGTACAACAATGGCGCCATTTAAACCGTAATTAGCGCGCTGTGAAAATCGGTCATAACTATAACCGGCATTCGCTATCCCATAACCACTTTTATAGGATAATGATGCATTACCTTGGGCTCGCTGGTTACGATTACCATACGACTGCTGAACGGAATAGTTTAGGTTCTTATCTTCTAACAATGAGCCGCTTAAACCGGCCATATAATTGCTATCGCCATGGTTATTACTACTCATAGACATATTTAGCATGCTATCACCAAAAGCAGATCCACTAAGAGGTATACTTAAGGAAAAGACAAATTGATGATCAGCTTTGTTATTGCCTGCAAAATCCGAGTAACTATAGTTAAATGTGTATAAATAACCTTTGTGGCTATTGCTATAGCCTGTATTTACCGTACGCTCTTGCCCTCGTTGATTCCAAAAATCCTGCTGGTAAGCAGAGGCATAAATATTGCCATAGTCCCCTAAACTTTGGTTAATCATGGCTTGATAACGATTTTTTTTGTTATACAGGCGGTCATTATAATTGTTTGAATTGGCCTCTGAGAAAGTATAAAAACCCTCAGTTGAATAACGGTAACCCGCAAAAGTTAATGTTGTACCTGTCGACAACATATTTTTAGTATATTGAAAACGGTATGACTGCCCCGTTTTTCGTTGATGATTAAATTGTGAAAATTTTGTTTTTGCTTGAGTAACATCTGCTGATAACGCGCCTACATAGCCTAAATTTAACCCCAAACCCGCTGCGTATGATTGATAATCGTCTGAAAACAATCCACCACCGTAAGCTGTGACCCCTTTTGGTAAACCATAAATAGCCGTCATTTGCGCAAAATTAGGTTCTTTACTACTGCTATTTTGTTTAAATTTCCCCCCAGTTACCGAATATTTAAATTGCCCTTCACGTTGCATAATCGCGAGAGAGGAAAAGGGAACAACAAACGAGCGTTCACTGCCATCCGCTTCTTTGACTGTCACGGTTAAGTCGCCACTGGTTCCCGTTGAGTAAAGGTCATTAATTTCAAATGGGCCTGGTGAGACATAGGATTGGTAAATAATGTAGTCATTTTGTTTGATGGTCACTTCAGCATTGCTTTGTGCTATTCCCCTAATTATCGGCGCAAAACCACGCAATGAGCTGGGGATCATTGATTCATCAGAGGCCAGTTTTATCCCGCGAAATTGAAAACCATCAAATATATCATTCGGTGTTGAGGTATCCCCAATCGTTAATTGGGATTTTATTGAATTAATACCACGTTCAAGATAGGTTTCGATATTTTGCCATTGGCTTCGATTATCCTGATAAGAATAGGTCGAATAATTTTTTAAACGCCAAGGACCAATATTTAGCCCACTACGTAAATTAACATAATGGGAAGAGCTGTCCGCACTGGAGGATTTATACCATGTATTAGAGCCTCGATAGAAATAGCTCAGTACCAGTGCAGGAATACCATCATTCCATAAGCTAGGATCAACCGTACCTGACGCTTTTTTGCTCATCGCTATTTGCGGAACAGATATCATCAGCTTCTGCTGGGTTAATTGAAGCCGTGTATAAGCATCTGGTATATAATGAGAAATATCATCAATGGGCTGATCATCTGATAATTTATCAAAACTAGCGATATGTTTTACATCCACCCCCCAATTTTCTAGTTCACTTTTAGTTAAAACAGGGACGAGTTTGTGATTTTCCCCATTATTAATAAACATAAGGGATTCAGAGCCGACTTTCAGCCCATTTAGTATGATATCGACATGATATTCCCCTGCCTTCTGCCCACCCGGTGTCGAGAATTGCTCTAAGCTTTGTAATTCAGCAACATCTTGTCCATTAACAGGGGTTAATGAATGCGGGCTGAAGTAGTCATCAGCAAAAGCTCCCGAGACAAATACCACACTCACCGGTATTGTTAAGCTCGCGATAAATTTGCCAAACAAATGAGGATTCATCTTTCTAAATTCAAATATGGATACTAAATTTTGTTGTATTAACGCTTTTTCTCTAAAAATTAGCATAGTGGCAAAATTCCATACCTGATATGGTTTTTATTATTTTAGTGTTTGCTCTTGGCTGTCGGTAATAGCGCCCGCATCAGACACTGCCTTCCACATAACTTTATTACCTTGTGCACCGGAAATATTCCATGATTGTTCACCCATAGGAGGAAGCATCGCGGGTTCATTGATAGACTTATTTCCTACCTGCAAATCACTGAAAGACACATAATAAGGTGTTGGATTTTTGCCCACTAACATATTGCCATTTCTTTCAAATGTGACTTTTTTATAAGCGTTTTCGGCGTCTGAGTTAAATAAAGATTTAGGGCGATAAATTAATTTAATTCTATTGTTAATTGAAATAGTTAAGTTATTTTTTGCTTTTGGATCCGTTGGGGGAATGGATTTTACATTTAGCCAAAAAATAGACTCTCTATCTTCGGGAAGATCTTTGCCTGTATAGACAATCCGCAAAGAGTTAGTTGATTCTGGTTCGATACGAAATAATGGTGGTGTTATTACAAAAGGTAATTTGGCTTGATTTTGTCCCTCAAAGTTATCAATCCATGATTGGATCAAGTAAGGGCGTTTGTCATTATTACGTACAGAAATTGAAGCTTCTTTGCTGTTTGCATCATAAATAACGCGGGTACCACCAAGAACAACACTTGCATATGCTTGCGTCATCATCAAAAAAAATGCAACAACCGCTGATATTACTATTTTAAACATAACATATCCTATAAATACGGAGTAAATTTACTCAATGGTTAGCGGAAAACCAACCTAACTCCGTTAATGCTTATTCGACATGGTTAAATTAATGTGGGAACAATCTCCCACATTAATAATGGCTATTCATCTTGCATTATTGGTTATAGGAAATAGTGACAGTAACATCTGCGTTAGCTGCGCCCGCTTTAGCGGCCTCTGTTGTGACATAACGCGCGTAGTACGCTTTTTCTCCACTATTACTTGCACCAGTAAGTTCAATTTCACCCGCTGGCTCACCAGGAGTAATATACGCTGTATCACTCTCATTATGGGTAATACCAATTCCAGCGCCTACATCTGTTGTCGTTTTATATAAGCTAGGGTTTGTTGCGTTAGCTGTACCAGAGAAAGTGATTTTGGCTTTTTTAATGACATCAGGGCAGCCATTCAATGCGATCACAAATTTTGTTGGTGTTGTTGTCTCATTTGCATTTTGCAGATTGCTAACAAGCCACGTACCTAATTGTACAGTTCCTTCATTAGAATTTTCATTATTTGTTTCGATCGAGCAAGTAGAATCAACAAATTGCCCCTTAAAATGAATAGTTCCGGTTTCTTTACCATCAGTGACATCGGCATTTGCAGCACCGACAAATAAGGACATAGTAATAGCTGAAGTAACTAATAAGACTTTATTTAGTTTCATCTTGATGACTCCTAAAATATATAATTTATTATCTTAGTTTTTATTGCCATATAACTATGAAATTACATAGTTTAATGAAGTTATTTTCATACCTAAACACCTAAATGGAGTATATTCAATTTATATTGAAAATCCAGCTTATCCGATAAAAATAAACATTTGCAATAGGTCACCATAAAACACCAACAAAACAAAAATCAAAACACAACAATAAAAATTAAACCCCTAAAAATGACAAATACACAAACAAATAATCCATCACAACCATCGTAATCTATATTATCTAAAAATACATAAATGTAACGCAATATTACCCTATATTACACCAACAAAAGAGATATTTTAGATGCAATAATTCACAAAAAAAATAAAATCCAATATAATCAAAAGTTTTTTATGGAAAATAATTTTTGTTAGCTCGAAAATAAACTTAAATTTAATATTTAAATTCTTCTAATTTTTTTTGTTCGTTACATTTGAACACACATAGCCAATGCATCATTATTTTTATTTTTCTTATTAATGGATGTTATTATTTCTGTAGGGCACTATTTTTGAGAGAGATTAAATAAGTAAAAACACTTAAAATTTTCTGTGTATATTTAACAGTCATTGGTTTTGGTTAAATATCAACATTCACACAGCGATAAATAGGGCTTTAAATATCGAGTAGTGTACAAAAAATAAGCCTCCAAACAATTGATTCTCAACTATTAGGAGGCTGTATTATTGAACTTTTATAGAATAAAACGATGTTATTAGCTTCTTAAGCCGCGACCTTGTTCAATTAAATACCAAGTCAGCGCATAAAAAACAATCAAAAAGACCAGCAACACGCCTAATGTCACAGCAATTGATACATCCGCAATGCCTAAAAAACCGTACCTAAAGCCACTAATCATATAAACAATTGGGTTTAATTTTGATACGGCCTGCCAAAACGGCGGCAATAATGAAAGCGAATAGAAGACCCCCCCTAAATAGGTTAACGGCGTCAACACAAACGTAGGAACGATACTAATATCATCAAATGTTTTCGCAAAAATGGCATTCAATAAGCCTGCAAGTGAGAAAACAATTGCCGTTAATAGCAACGTGATGACGACCATTCCCCAAGAATGCACTTGTAGAGGGATAAAAAATAGCGAAACGATAGTCACCAATAATCCAACTAAAATACCACGAGCGACGCCTCCCCCGACAAATCCAGCAATAATGACATGCGTTGGTACAGGTGCAACAAGCAACTCTTCAATATTTTTCTGGAACTTAGAACCAAAAAACGAGGAACAAACATTGGAGTAGGAATTGGTGATTACGGCCATCATAATCAAACCGGGGACAATAAACTGCATATAGTCCACCCCGCCCATATCACCAATTCGCGAACCGATCAGGTTCCCAAAAATAACAAAATAGAGAGACATGGTAATGACTGGCGGTAATAACGTTTGTACCCATATGCGACCAAAACGGGTCACCTCTTTTATCCAAATAGTTTTTAATGCAACCCAATACAGAGAAATCATTGTGCTTCCTCCATATGCGTAGCATCACTGTCTTTTTTGACTAAATTCACAAAAAGTTCTTCCAATCGATTGGCTTTATTGCGCATGCTCAAAATTTCCACACCTTGTTCATTAAGCTGGCTAAATACGCCGTTAAGCCCTTGCTCTCTTTTGACATCCACTTCTAAAGTGGATGTATCCAGTAAACGCGTCTCATATCCCTTCAGATCAGGTATTGGGCTTCTCGTTCCCAAATCAAAAATAAACGTTTCTGATTCCAACTGACTTAATAACTGCTTCATACTGGTGTTCTCAACCAGTTCGCCGTGTTGAATAATGCCGATATTGCGGCAAAGCATTTCAGCTTCTTCAAGATAATGTGTCGTCAAAATAATCGTCGTGCCTTGAGCATTAAGCTTTTTCAAAAAACTCCACATAGAGCGACGTAATTCAATATCGACCCCTGCTGTAGGTTCATCTAAAATTAATAACTTAGGTTCATGCATCAAAGCTCGTGCAATCATTAAGCGGCGTTTCATCCCCCCTGATAAATTACGAGCACGCTCATTACGTTTTTCCCATAAATCCAGCTGAGTTAGGTATGTTTGGGCACGTTGATGCGCGACTGCACGAGGAACACCGTAATAGCCAGCTTGATTCAATACTATCTGTAACACCGATTCGAAAGGGTTAAAATTAAATTCTTGAGGAACCAATCCTAGTTGTTGTTTGGCTTGCACGACTTGTTTGTCTAAATCATAACCAAAAACCTTAACAGACCCACTCGTTTTATTGACCAATGAGCTAATGATTCCTATTGTGGTGGACTTACCCGCGCCATTAGGGCCAAGTAACGCATAAAAGTCACCATCTTCTACGCTTAGGTCAATCCCTCGTAAGGCTTTCACCCCACCGGAATAGGTTTTGGTTAGCTGCGATAACTCAAGTGCGTAAGTCATATTTAAAAAACACCTTTATTCTTGGGTAGGTTTAGGAGCAATATAATACTATGATGCCATTTTTTCCTGATCACTGTTATGCAGAAAAGAGAAAATAGGCATATGCTAGCTAATTCAATTGGTTAGCTATATCAATATTGTCTAATCAGAATGAAATATGCATCATAGGAATGTAAAAATTAATATAACTGAATATTAATTAATAAATAAATGTTGTATAAGATTTTACCGTAAAGTAACACAACTAGGCTATACGTCATGATGAGAAAAATTGAAGAGCTGTTTGCTAACAACGAAGCATGGTCAGCTTCTGTAAATGAAAAAAATCCTGAATTCTTTAAAGAGTTATCTAAAGCTCAAAAGCCAAGATTCTTATGGATAGGGTGTTCAGACAGCCGAGTACCTGCTGAAAAATTAATTAATGCGGCGCCAGGTGATCTTTTCGTTCACCGTAATGTTGCTAACTTAGTTATTCACACTGACCTAAACTGCTTATCGGTCATCCAATACGCTGTTGATGTTCTTCAGGTTGAGCATATTATCATCTGCGGCCACTATGGATGTGGTGGTATTGAGGCTGCTGTTGACAATACAGAGCTTGGCTTAATCAATAACTGGCTACTGCATATCCGTGATATTTGGTACCGACATAGCTCGATGCTCGGTGAACTAAAACCTTGTGAACGTTTAAATCGTTTATGTGAACTAAACGTTGTTGAGCAAGTTTATAACCTTGGTCATTCAACCATTATGCAGTCAGCTTGGAAACGCGGGCAAAAAGTGATGATCCATGGTTGGGTTTACGGTATCAACAATGGTCGCTTGCATGACCTACACACAACAGCGGATAGTCGAGAAAGACTTGAATTGTGCTATCGTGAAGCTATCGCCAAACTGACAAACAAAAAATAAGTTTTATGCTTTAGCTAACGAAAAGGGCTGTTTATCAGAACAGCCCTTTTTATGAGGAAACTCGTACAAGTGAGTACTAACACCAAGATTGTTGTGCGCCGTATGACGAGTAGCGTGAGTGATTACTCTTCGATCAGTGTAACGTGACCAATATAGGGTAAATGACGATATTGCTGCGCGTAATCGATGCCATAACCCACCACAAATTTATCTTCAATCGAATAGCCAATCCATTCAACTGGCACATCCACTTCACGACGTGATGGTTTATCGAGTAGCGTACAGATAGCCACTGATTTTGGACCACGCAACTCAAAAATTTCGCGCACCTTATTTAAGGTATTACCTGAATCAATGATATCTTCGACAATCAAAACATGCTTTCCACGAATATCTTCATCTAAATCTTTGACTATCTTAACATCACGACTTGAATTCATCGCATTGCCATAACTTGAAACAGTCATGAAGTCGACTTCATGAGGCGCTTCAATTTTACGACATAAGTCAGCCATAAAAATAAAGGAGCCTTTTAACAAGCCGACTAATACCAGCTCGCCTTCAATATTTTTATAATGCTCACTAATTTTTTCAGCAAGTTCACTGACTCGCTGGCTGAGCTCTTCTTCAGAGATCATAACTTCAAGAGTATGTTTCAATTTACCAATACCTATTTGTTTTCAATACTAAAAATCATATTTCATATCAAAGAATTCGCACATTTAAGAACGAAAAAGTAATAACATACAAAATATGAGAACAAAATTTTCAGCAAGTATAACAGAACTCACCATTTGTCGTAAAAGAGGATCCTGTGACTTGTTATAAATTTTATCAAATACGTAGAATGATATTCAAAACACATTGATATAAAAATCATCAAAAACAAAATAAATAATTACAAAACAATTGGATATAAATTTCGATTAACGTCAAGAAAAGAGAAATTTAAGGCTATTGATAACGTTATTTAATGAATAAAATAAAAGCTCACAAACTCAAAAAGGAAATTGTTGATGCCTTTACCACAAAGATTAGCCCCTCAAAAACCCCAGAAACAGAAGATTGCTCGCCTGAAAACGCTATTAGAACTAATCACACATGAAATCCAACACCATCAGCGTAATGAATGCGATATAACTGTACAAAAACACATTTCACAATGGAATGAAATTGCAGTCAGGACTTTCGAATTTCATGAGTTTAGAGATTACCCTTCATGGATCAGCGAACAAGACTTTATCTGCTCCGCACTCCTTCAATCCTCCTATATTGATGACCTTAAGTTCGATGAGCTTGTCATGATTGTCGATTTTATTTGCAGTGCGAAAGGAAGCGAAGCAGAGCAAGGCCATGCATTGGAATTGCTAGATATCAATTTTCCCAATGCAAATGCTTCAGATTTGATTTATTGGCCAGATGAATGGTTTAACAATGAAGAGATAGACGATGAATTCAGTGCTGAAGAGATTGCTTGTTACCTTTGTCTTCATTCCGGTAGGATCCTCGCTAATACACCAGAAATTGCGTTACGCTACCCTTTACCCAAATAACCATTATTGACCTAATGAGTGACATGCCTATTTTCACTCTCATCGCAGTGCCACAGACCATGCCGTATAAGCTATAAATAATAACAACAACCAAATGGCTTTATTGTTCACTTTCTAATTGTTAAGGGCTAACAGTATCCACAATAGTCAGCCCCTAACATACTCAACAATTAATGAACCGTTAGCCTGTTAGCTAACAGTGAATCCCATCATCATGCCTGTATCTTCATGCTCTAATAAATGGCAATGAGCCATATAAGGATGCTGTTTAGTGGCGGGATGTTTGAATTCAACTAATACCTCACTGACTTGGCCTTCAACCTTAACGATATCCTTCCAGCCTTGTCTGTGTGGTTCCACGGCTCTACCATTCTCTTTCAATATACGGAAACGTGTCCCATGAACATGGAATGGATGCAACATCATATCCCCACGACCCGAAATCACCCATAGCTCTTGTCGATTCATGGCAGCATTAAAGGCTGCTTCTGTCATAGAAAAGGCTTGTCCATTAATCGTATTGGCGTTGTATATATCTAGCTCACCTGAATTTGTTCCACAATGGCCGCCACTATTACGCATTCCCCCCATATTACCATGGCCCATATTGCCATGATCCATACCACTGTTCTGCATCATATGACCTTGCATCATGCCACCATGGCCCCCCATATTGCCCATAGCTTGGTCACCATAGCGCTCACGTAGCATCATCATACCCTGCATATCCAAACGCATATCCATCATTAAATGGAAACGACGACGAGTTAATCCAGCTAATGAAGGCAGTGCTGGTAAACTTGCCAACTGAGTCGGTAACTGCCCCTCACTCGCACTCATCGTGGTTTCGACATGCAGTACAGGTAAAGGTTGATCAAATGGTGCAAGCGTCATTCCCATTTGATTAACCGGTAATGTCACTAAATCGAAAGAGCGGCCATCCGTTGCATCAATTAAGATTTCAAACCTCTCCCCCATAAGAATCGGCAACTCTGTGACTGCGATAGGTTCCGCAAGTAATCCACCATCACTCGCCACCACATACATTTTGCGGCCATCACTCGTTGAGATATTCAAGCTACGTGCGTTACAGCCATTAAGTAGTCTGAAACGTAACCAACCTTTCGGCGCGACGTGCTTAGGGAATACCGCGCCATTGGTTAACATGAGATCACCAAACCAACCTACCGCTGCGCTCATCACATCTAATTGATAATCAATTTGTCCATCATCCTTAAGACGCTTGTCCTGTAAAATCACAGGGATATCATCAACACCCCAGGTACTCGGCAATCCATGCTTATTGCTTTGCTCATCTTTAATGATAACCAGACCCGCAAGCCCCATGGCGACTTGATGGCCTGTTTTTCCGTGTGTGTGAGGGTGGAACCAACAAGTGGCTTCTGGTTGATCTACAGTGAAATTAACTTTGCGGCTAGCTCCTGGCTTAATAATTGCCTGCGGTCCACCATCCTGTTCTCCTGATATTTCAAGGCCATGCCAGTGAACGGTCGTCTCTTCCGGTAATTGATTAGCGATATGAATATTGACGTTTTGACCATTTTTTAAGCTAAGTGCTGGCCCGAGTAGATCCCCGTTATACCCCCACGTTGTTGTTTTCTTACCCGGAACAAATTGAGAAACTCCTTGTTTAATCGCAAGTTGAAGATTACCTTGCGCATCAGGTTCTATCAGAGGTGGGATAGCCAGTGTCGGGTAATTGTCGGCAGCCACAGCGATACGGCTCCACACAGGCAGTGCACTTGCAGCATAAGCGATAGCACTTAGCTTAATGAAATCGCGACGTAACATTGATAACCTTCCTTTTATTTATCAAATTAAAAACCGAGTAAAAATTCTATGGCACTGTAGGCTATTACCGTTTAGAGCCAAAATATGGTTTAATATCTAAAAATGATAAAGCTTCCCCTTACAGGAAGGTCAAGGAAACCATAGGGTTGTTAGGGGTATATTACACTTATTTAAGAAAAATATACTTGACTAACAATTCTATTATTATGTTAACGTTACTTGACATAAAAAACAGATAGAATATTGAATGCGCAAATTTACTGTGATTTTTTACATCATTACTCTGTTAGGGATAACACATTCTGCCAGAGCACTGACCCCCAATGAAGCTGAAGATCTTGCCGATCTGACGGCGGTTTTTATCTACCTAAAATATGATTGTGGCTATTCACAAATCCCTGATAGGGAAATTGAGCGCGCAATTGTCTATTTTGCCCGTAGTAATAAATGGGATCTTGGTGATTACGATTCTCACAAGATGACCATGCTCAACAAAGAAAGCTACAACGACCTAAAAGGTATCCCGCTATCACAAGAATTTAAGTGCCAATCTCTTGCCCGGGATTCATTAGGCTTGTTTGCTTATGTGAAATAATTCCCTCCCCTTCACTAGGGGAGTTATCATTATTTCACTTCAACCTTCCTTTTTCTTCACGCGTCTTTCTTGCCAAAACATCACTATCGAAGGGATACTTTGAATAATTACCATCCTAATGATGTGATTTGACATGACAAATCCAGCATCAAGGTTCATGGTGATCGCCGCAAATGTCATCGCTTCCATGCTTCCTGGCGCCCAAGCCAGCAGCAATACCGATAGAGGATAGCCAGTGACCCATGCAGCAAACAGTGTAATCAATAAGGTTAAAAAGATATTAATCACCACCACTTGGGCAGATGAATAGATATTTTTGATCAATGACGACAGTGGAAAAACAATAAAGTGGTTACCAATATTCATCCCGATCAAAACCATACTGAGCTCAGTGATCATCACCGGAAAATGAATTTGTACATCAAGCCAGCCTTGGATCAACGTCGCGGCACCTAATGATGTCAACATAAAGGGGGCAGGAACATGCATTCGCTGCAATACCAAGCCTAATCCTAGTCCTGTTAATACAATCACCGTTAACCAGAAGGTCGCTTCCAATGTTAAGGATGGTAGTACAATCAGAGGCTGAGGATCCCCATGACTACCTACCACAATTCCTGCCAATAGAATTAAAATAATGAGACGGATCGTATGAGAAATCACGATTTTTTGTGGAGGCGTATGCGTATGATCTGTTAAGGCTAATATGGCAGCCATGGCTCCCGGAACAGAGCCCAGCATCGCTTCTTGTTTTGTCCATCCGACTTTGCGGTGAAACCAAAAATAACTGAATGAAAATTGGACAGCCAAGCAGACCACCAACAGCAGAAGAAGTAGAAATAGATTCTCTGCTTGCCCTAATGAGACTTGATTAAACATCAGTCCCACAGACGTTCCTAATGATATCTGAACAAATGTGAGGGTATATTTGGGGATAGCAAATTGAATGTTGAAGCGATTAAAAACAATCACTGCAATGATTGGGCCAAACATAAGAGCGAGAGGTACGCCAAGATAAGTGAGGGTTCCACCAATTAAGGCACAAATAGCAATGCCTAAGCCCATTTTCAATAATCTTATCATCGCGAAATCCTATTACTCTAAGAGCACTTAGCGCATCGATATCATCTGTAATAGTCTTAATAGTATCTTCTTAATACTTTAAATTCATTAAATTATTAAATAGTATATAAACTCATAAATTATCATTACATTGAAAGATAAGAAAAATTATGGCAATACGCGTCACAACATCCCCTGCTAAATCTGAAATTGCACATATACATCAATCATTGATTAACTATAACTTACAATTTTTCAGTGAAGATATTCATTCTCCATTAGCCGTATTTTATGAGCAAGAAGAGGCAATATTAGGCGGAATAACAGGTTCAATACTCGGAAATTGGCTACGAATTGACTACTTTTGGCTTGAAGAATCATTGAGGAAGCAAGGCATTGGTTCACAATTGCTACAAGCGATGGAAAATAAAGCGAGAGAGTTAGGTGCCAAATATGCTCAAGTCGATACGTTCAGTTTCCAAGCAAAACCTTTTTATGAGAAACAGGGCTATCAGGTGATCTCAACACTCATTGATTACCCAATTAAACATGAAAGATATTATTTTATGAAATCTTTGTAACTCCACCTATTTTGTAACTCCACCTATAAGGAACGATAGGTTTTCCCCTACCGTTCTTTTAATGCGATACCTCAGCATTCTCGGGCATTTTTATCTGCTGTGGCTTGGTTAATAATCGCTTTCGCCATCCACTGTGCAATTTCAATCACCTCAGCGTCATCTTGCTTCCAAATATCTTTGAGTACTAGAAAGATTTCAGAGCCATAAATGACTGAAAATGCTTTGATAACTTTATCAATAACATCTTGCGGATAGTCATCTTTCATTGGCGCAGTAACCATCGCGAGGATATTTTTACGGTTTCCTCTTTCCAGTGGTTTTTCTTTAGGATCTTGCGTCAGAGCGCGACTTTGTGCCCACTGCTGTAACGATACTTGTAATGCGGCTCTCAAGACGCCTTCATGCTCAAACATTCTAGGGAGTGCATATGTCAGCAACTCCTCAATACGCTCTTCCGTTTTTTCACTTTGCGGTCGCCATGTCAAAATGGGCCCTAAACTGGCATTAACAGTTGCCGCAATCAAATCACTTTGCGTTGGAAAATAGCGATAAGCTGTCGCTCTTGATACGCCCGCCTCAATAGCAAGCTCCGAAATAGAGGGCATATCCCCTTTTTCAAAAAGAGCCAGTGCCGTATTCACCAATAAGTTATAAGTTCGCTTCCTTGTTCCTTTATATTCATGATTAGAATATGTGAATGACATCGTTTCCCTCCCTTTAAAACATGTTCGCTACTATAGTGAATGGGTGACTCATCATGACACTTTACAATGGCTACAGCTACTGCTTATTAATAACGATGAGAATGTTATCGTTCGTCTGTTATAAAAAATGCGGTTTTTAATATGCCATTAAAATTTTAAAATGCTTATTTATCATTGAGATAAAAATATAACATCATGATATTTAAACAAACCCCAAAAATGAGACTGCAATCTCATTTTACTTTTATCCAAAATGATACTATAGTCTCATTCAGATGAGAAATTAAACATCTTCCTAACCTGTAAGGATTTTCCGATGAAACAGCATCAGGGATACATCTATATAGCAACCACGCTAGATACTAAAAGCGATGAATTGTTCTATGTCTGCGATTTGATCAAAGAAGCAGGTTTATCTGTACGTTCAGTAGATTTGACGACGCAACCAACTCAACTAAACAGAAATGCAGATATTAAGGCTCTCACTGTTGCGGCTTACCATCCTTCCGGAGCTGAAGCCGTTTTTTGTGGTGATAGAGGAAAAGCCATTGAAGCTATGTCACTGGCTTTTAGTCTGTACCTCAGTGCCCAAGATGATGTTGCCGCTATTTTAGGTTTAGGAGGTTCCGGTGGTACAGCGCTAATTACTCCAGCAATGCAAGCGCTCCCTGTTGGCATACCTAAACTGATGGTTTCAACGATGGCGTCAGGGGATATATCCGGTTATATCGGTGCAAGTGATATTTCAATGATGTATTCGGTCACCGATGTCTCAGGTTTAAATGTTATTTCTCGTAAGGTATTAAAAAACGCTGCAAATCAAATTGCAGGTGCCGTTTATTTTAATCGTGAAGATAAATATGAAGAGGCATCAAAACCTGCTATTGCACTAACTATGTTTGGCGTCACTACCCCGTGTGTTCAACAGCTAACCGAGCAACTTGAATCACAATATGACTGCTTAGTTTTCCATGCGACGGGAAGTGGCGGTAAAGCCATGGAAAAATTAATTGATAGCCACTTATTAGATTCCGTATTAGACATCACGACAACGGAAGTGTGTGACTATCTGTTTGGTGGCGTTTTAGCATGCGATGAAGATCGTTTTGGCGCAATCGCAAGAACACAAACACCTTGTGTACTGTCATGCGGGGCGCTAGATATGGTCAATTTTGGTCGCCCATCGACAGTACCAGAGCATTATCGTGACCGGTTATTCTATAACCATAATTCACAAGTTACGTTAATGCGTACAACAAAAGAAGAAAATCAACAAATGGGTCGTTGGATTGCCGATAAGCTTAACCGCTGTGAAGGGGAAATTCGCTTTATTATTCCAACAGCCGGCTTCTCTGCACTGGATATTGAAGGTGCCCCATTCTGGGATCCAGAAGCAGACCAAGCCTTTATCAATGCATTAACCGAAAATCTTATAACAACAGAAAAACGCAAACTTATTTTGAGTCCGTACCATATCAACTCAATTGAGTTTTGCGAACAAGTTATTCAATTACACCAGGAAATTTTGAACAACAAGTAGAGGTTCATCAATGAAACATAATCGCGAAAGCTTACTGAAAAAATTCAGAGAGATGATCGCTCGAGGCGAACCAATTATTGGTGGTGGTGCCGGTACCGGCCTATCCGCAAAATGTGAAGAGGCTGGCGGTATAGACTTAATCGTTATTTATAACTCAGGTCGCTACCGTATGGCTGGACGCGGTTCACTCGCGGGCTTACTGGCTTATGGTAATGCTAACGAAATCGTGATGGACATGGCAAAAGAAGTCTTGCCTGTTGTAAAACACACACCTGTACTTGCTGGAGTTAACGGTACGGATCCTTTTTGCCAGTTTGACCACTTTCTTGACGAGATCAAAGCAAAAGGGTTTGCTGGGGTACAAAATTTCCCAACCGTTGGCCTAATAGATGGTAACTTTAGGGCTAACTTAGAAGAAACCGGCATGGGATATGGCTTAGAAGTCGATATGATCCGTTTAGCCCATGAAAAAGGGTTATTAACCACCCCTTATGTTTTCAGCCGTGAAGATGCGATAGCAATGACCGAAGCCGGTGCTGATATTATTGTTCCTCATATGGGCTTAACCACTGGGGGGAATATTGGCGCAGAAACGGCACTAACACTTAAAGATTGCGTACCTTTAATCAATGACTGGGCCAAAGCGGCAAAAGCAGTACGCGATGATGTCATTGTTCTGTGCCATGGTGGTCCAATTGCAACACCTGAAGATGCGGAATATATATTAGCAAACTGCCCTGAATGCCATGGTTTTTATGGCGCTAGCTCGATGGAACGTTTGCCAACTGAAGTCGCACTCACTGCAACAACCCAAAAATTCAAAACCATTAAGCGTTAATACGCAAAATAATATAAGCATAGGCTGCAAGCAAATAACGTTCATCAATCATAATTATTAAGCCGCTTTAATCACAATGAGACTTTGTCAACACCAGGGCACCTACTTCGGTAGGTGCTTTTTTATTTATTTTACCCTGTTGGCCTTGTGGCATATGAAGATTATTACCTAATTAGACATTAGCCTATTTTTTACTTAATAGTTTAAAAAATAGTGGTAACACGACAGGTAAACCAAAATATAAAACACCAAAAGCAAAGGCAACGTGTGGTTTTTCAGGAAATTCTCCACCGTGTGGGATTGTATTATAGTAGTCGATTGACGATAAATAATTGGGCGTCAGTCCACCATAAGGGACTAGCGAAGACACGATGACTACCAGAACGATGCAAAACATAAAATTTACCGCCATCATAGCGGAATTCCCCAAATTCTCTTTACGCTCTTCATCAGTTCGGCTACTAAAACCGTATAATATGCGATTTAATATGGTGAAACTATATAAATAAAGGATCAGCGGTGAATCACCAAGCACGGAGTAATTAAACGCAAAAGCAAACAGTCCGTACAATAATGCAAACCCTATCAACACCTTGATATTATTGGTTATTGACATAAAAACACCCGAGTGTACTAAAATAAACTCGAAGATAAGGATCAGCGTTAAGTTATAAATTAAAGCAACATCATAATATTCAGGAAAAAACCAAACAGAAAAAATAAAACCAACATAAAAAAGAGAAAAACACACACTTATTATTTTTGACAAAAAACGCAATACACTAAATGCATGTTTATTTTCTACAACTGTTTGTGGGGTGCTTTTTGCTGAAAAGAATGTTTTTGTCTCTGTGGTGATATTATTTTTTCTTTTTGAATTTTTAGCCATGATAAAGTCCTTTTTTATCTCAAACTATCTAGCTGACCTCATTGAGACAACGTCAATCATCCCATAAACTATCCACTAATAAGGTAAATGACAACATCGTTGCGGATAAAGAAGAATATAACGAGCTTTCTTAATACGATGCGACATTTGAAGTATAACGCGTATCAACGGAACTGGCATGAGTGCATTCATTACAATCATGCCATCCAGTGATTACACTAACTTAGCAATCAAATTATCAAGATCACCTTGTAAGAAATTCACTGGTGGAATTTCAATCACAGTATATGCCCCTGGTGATTGCTTCATCGTTGCTCGTGCTGCGGAAACCATAAACTGAGAAGTTAATGCTGGATTATTAATACGCATTGAGTATTCAAATAGTTGATTGTGTGTCGCGCCAGAAACACCTTTATGCGTCATATGTACACCATGACCAACGTCTTTTAGTGCATCCACACTATCCACTTGGCGAATATGTGTTTCATCGGAAGCAAAATAGCTATCCGCTTTAATGGCTTTAGCCACTTCATCAAAATTTGCATTTGCAGCGAGTTCCACATAAACCATGCGGCGATGCACTCCGGTACCCAGTGGAATGGTGACCGATAAGGCATCCTTCACCCCATCAATCGCTTTTGCTGCAACACTGTGCCCCATGCTCATTCCTGGGCCAAAATTAGTATAAGTAACACCTTTTGGTGCCATCGCTAACATTAAGGCACGCATAATGGAGTCAGAACCAGGATCCCAACCAGCAGAAACAATGGCAACGCTATCGCGTTGTTTAGCAGCCTTATCTAAACGTTTTTTTAATGCCACGATCTCTGAATGGACATCAAAGCTATCAACCGTATTAATCCCCAGATTTAAGATTTTCTCCGCTAAATCACCAATTACACGAGTCGGAGAGCACAGCAGCGCAACATCTACTTTGCCTAATTTTTCAATATCATCGACAACAGTATGCCCTACTAACTCTGCTGGGATATCTTGTCCATTTCGACGAACTACGCCAACAAGTTCAAAATCTTCAGCTGCCAATACCGCTTCGAGTGCATAGCGGCCAATATTGCCGTATCCCACTATTGCGGCTTTAATTTTTGTCATTGTGACTCCTTTACTATGCTGATGTTGTTTTTTGCATTGATAAAATGAATATCAATCTAGAATAAATTAGCAGAATCATCATTATTAAACAAAAGATTAACTTCCTTTTAAATAAGCGTATTTAAACTCTATTAACTCAACATAAATGCGGGTAGAATCAGCCTACTTTTCTGGTATATCACTTTTTAAATTATTTTGAAGGTTCTTAATGCATCAATCTGATGTCACTGAGAGATCACTCTTTTCTCTCAGTTGGCCAATATTTATTGATATTTTTCTTCATTTGGCCACATTACTCATCAACACCTATATGGTGAGCCATGTTTCAACAGCCTACCTAGCGGCAATGGGGGTGGGAAATCAGGTATTTGATCTGTTTATCACCATTTTTAACTTTATCAGTGTGGGGTGCAGTGTTGTTATCGCGCAATATTTAGGGGCTGGGCGACGTGAAAAAGCCAGCCAAGCTATCCACATCTCTATCGCTTTCAACTTTTTATTAGGTTTTTCCAGTGCCCTGATTGCACTCTTTTTTGGTTATAAAATTCTTAGCATCATGAATACACCATCTCATCTTATGCAAGATGGTTATGCATACTTACATATTCTAGGAATCTGTTTAATCCCTGAAGCGATATCCATTATTCTTGCGGCTTGTTTGCGCGTCTATGGCAAAGCTCAACCTGCAATGTGGGTAACACTGATAGCTAACGTCATCACTGTATTTGGTAACATGATTGTTCTTTATGGCTTTTTTGGCCTGCCTCAATATGGCCTTGAAGGCGTCGCCTGGTCAACCGTCGTAGGGCGGGTTGTGGCTGTTATACTGCTATTTTGCTTATTATTTTATGGGCTAAGAATTAAGTTCTCCCCACAATTACTGATACGCTGGTCACGTAATATGTTAGGAAAAATCCTGCATATTGGCTTGCCATCTGCCGGCGAAAACTTAGTGTGGATCCTACATTTTATGACCGCATCTGCGTTTATCGGTTTAATGGGCGAAACATCGCTAGCGGCACAAACACTTTATTTCCAACTCTCACTTTTTATTATGCTATTTGGTATTTCAATCAGTATAGGTAATGAAATTATGGTGGGGCACCTTGTTGGTGCTAAACGTTTCGATGATGCTTACAAACGCGGGCTGAAAAGCCTCAAAATGGGCTTTTATGTCACGATTGGCGTAGTCTTTTTCTTCTGGTTATTCCGAGACCCTATTCTTGATAATTTAACTGAAGATCAAAGTATTATCCATGTGTTACTGCCTCTGTTCTTACTCTCAGTCTTTTTAGAACCGGGTCGTACCATCAATATTGTTATGGTTAACGCATTAAGAGCGTCAGGTGATGCGCGTTTCCCACTGTGTACCGCCATTATTTTTATGTGGGGAGTTGCGATTCCACTAGGCTATTTTCTTGGTATTAAAATGGAAATGGGCTTACTGGGTATCTGGATCGGCTTCTTTGCTGATGAGTGGTTACGTGGTTTAACCAATGCATGGCGTTGGCGTTCTCGGCGATGGCAAAATAAACGACTCGACCTCGAAAGTTGAGATTAACGTCACCTTACTCCTGCCTAAATATTTAGGCAGGAGACTTTGTGATAAAGGTCAAACTTAAAAATACTTTCTATTTTTAACTGAATTCACAGAAAATATTTCTATAAAATTTAAACTTCCCCCCTAACATAATGAAAATTTTCTCCTCATAATTATTTAAAATACCCTTATTAATACGATGTTCTTGAAGGGGAATTTACGATGCAAACTCAAGCCCAGCCACTTCTTTGGCAGTACTTTATCAATGCAGTCAAACAAGAAGTTAAACCTGCTTTAGGTTGCACCGAACCCATTTCATTAGCACTCGCGGCAGCAAAAGCAGCCTCTTGTATTGAAGGTGATATTCTTCGAGTCACCGCATTAGTCTCACCGAACCTAATGAAAAATGGGATGGGTGTAACTGTGCCAGGAACAGGTATGGTGGGTCTGCCTATTGCTGCGGCATTAGGCGCTCTTGGTGGCGATGCGGATGCCGGACTTGAGGTATTAAAGTCAGCGTCAACTTCGGCTATTGAGTCGAGTAAAAACATGCTCGAACAAGGCTTAGTGACTGTGGATATTAAACAACCTTGTGATGATGTCATCTATTCAGAAGCGACAGTGTTTACTGACAAAGGTTCTGCAACAGCGATTATTGCAGGGTCACACACCAACCTCGTAAAGATGATGGTTAATAATGATGTCATTTTTGATATCAACCAAAAAGCACCATTAAACACTTCCCCTGTTGATTGTGCTGCCGATGTCGCACTCCCTGAGGTGACCGCAAAAGCCGTTTATCAATTCGCAACCCAAGCCCCATTTGAAGATATTCGCTTTATTTTAGAAGCTGCACAGTTAAATGATGCACTCTCGCAAGAAGGGTTACGTCATGTCTATGGCTTGCACATAGGAAAAACACTCCAAGCTCAACGTGATCGTGGATTACTATCAAAAGATCTTTTATCTGAAATTATGATACGGACATCCGCAGCATCTGATGCTCGCATGGGAGGGGCGATATTGCCCGCGATGAGTAACTCAGGTTCAGGCAACCAAGGGATTGCTGCCACCATGCCCGTTGTTGTCACGGCAGATTATTTGCATTCAACAGAAGAACAATTAGCTAGAGCATTAATGCTATCCCATTTAATGGCTATCTATATTCATAATCAATTACCTGCCCTTTCCGCATTATGTGCAGCGACAACTGCCGCGATGGGTGCCGCCGCAGGTATCGCATGGTTGCTAGAATCAAGCTATGAAGTCGTCGCAATGGCAATATGCAGCATGATCGGTGATGTCAGCGGTATGATTTGTGATGGTGCATCGAATAGTTGTGCCATGAAAGTTTCAACAAGTGCAAGTGCGGCCTACAAAGCCGTTTTAATGGCGCTCGACAACAGCTGTGTAAGAGGCTCTGATGGCATTGTTTCCGATGATGTCGATCAATCGATAGCAAATTTATGTTCGCTAGCGACAGGCTCAATGCGCCATACCGATGTGCAAATTATTGAAATCATGGCAGCCAAAGCCCGTTAATCCTAAGTAAGTCAAAAAAACAGACAACTGTAGATGTTGTCTGTTTTTTTATGTCACCTGAAAAACAAACAATAGCAAAAAATAAGCAATGCAGGTTATAAAAAATAATTGTTTTTTAATTTGCTTTGCTGCTAACCCACAATGATTAATGATAATGCCATTCCTTTTTAAATATCTATTCACCTATAAAAAGTAGGTAATTAAAACAGATTCAACTTATAATCAAATGGTTGATTTCTAATATTTATTACATTTTCTAAGCCATATAAATTGTATGGTTAATAGACTGGTTTTTTTATCTCGCTGATAAACAATCTATTTTATTGTGAGTAATCAATAATTCATTACAAACAGACAATAATAGATACAAATTAACATGAGAGTGTTGCGAATGGTAACGGAAAAAATAGAAAGTATGAGTTTTTAATTATTTTGATATTTTATCTTTAATTGCTTCATTGAGTCTGTATTTTTAGCATTTTATGCTAGATATTTACCAACAAAAGTATGCCACAAAGGATGAATACATTGATTTTATTATCCTTTAATAAATTCCTTAGTTACTCCAGTTGAGAGTTTTTTATAAAAATAAAATAATTGCTATTTATAGAAGGTTTGATCTTAAAAAAAATACGTTTTATATTTGCTTAAAATCAGCACATTTAAATAAAACTTACAAAGAATAAATCGTATAGAAATAAACTCTTAAATAAATATTCATTATGTTGAATATTTTTACTTTATCCAACAAGGGGAAGAATCAATGAAAAAGAGTGAAGATATTAATATAAATGATTTTTTTTCATTTATCTCATTAACTATTGGAAGAACATTAAAAAGGATAAGAAAAAGCCAAGGACTCACGGCGGGACAATTTGGAAAATTAGTTAATTTAAGCCAACAACAAATGTCGCGTTATGAATGTGGAAGTAACCGCATAAATGTATGCTTACTACTGCTATTATTAGATAAAATCGATATTACTATCGATGAGTTTAACTTATTACTTATTGAAGAAATAAATATAGCATCTATTGAAAAATACATTGATTTAAATAAGGTGCTAAGTACATCCGTTTTCAATAAGGTCAATAATGATAGCAGTCCAACCTCCAGTTCACCGGTTTTATTCGGATAGAACTTTATTCAAACAAAAATAACAATCAGTCTCATGACGCTTCCTTTACTGTAATATCAATACTGTGGGGTTAAATTCTGCGACTTTCTAATAATAACCTACTTTTTTAAAGGAGATTCTTATGAAATTAAAATTTATTTTACCGATTTTATTATTGTCTGTCTCTGCGGTTGGAAATGTTTATGCGCTACGCGATCAGGGGCATGGCCAAATTAAATTTAAAGGCTCCATTATTGATGCACCTTGCTCTATTTCTCCAGAGACTAAAGAGATTATCGAACTGGGTCAAATTTCAAATATGGCATTAGTCATTGGCGGTAAATCAACTCCGCGACCGTTTGAAATATTATTAGAAAACTGTGATGTATCAAAATTAACTAAAGGGGTGCAATTAACCTTTAGTGGGGCAGCAGCCAGTTTTGATACAACCAATAAAACATTAGGAATTGTTGGTACAGGGTCAGGAGCTGGTATTCAAATTGCTAATGGCAGTGCTGGCGTGATCACGTTAGGGCAACCCACTCCATTCCAAAAGATCCAAAATAGTAATAATACCCTACAATTTTCGGCCTATCTGGTGGGGAATGGCGGTGATATCGACACGATAACTGTAGGTGAATTCTCATCGGTTGCAGATTTCACACTCAACTACGAATAACACACTCTTTCCACTGACAGTGAATAATTAAGAAAAATAAGTGGGAATTAATTTAGACAGAGGGCGAATGTTGAAATCAATGAATGTTTTTTTCGGTAGCTTTCTGCTCATAGGTACTGCAAATATGAGTACAGCCGTTACTCCCATTAAAATTGGTGGAAGTATTGTAGAAACAGCATGTTCAATTGATATGAGCAGCCGAGATCAAACTATTGATATAGGAACTCTTCCATTGACTCAAATTAGACGTAATGGAGAGAGTTCCCCTCATAAATTTACCATTCGTCTAATCAATTGTTCAATTGAGCGCACTACCTCGAATGATATTAATAAGCTAGGTTGGAAATATTTTCACATTACGTTTGAGAGCACTCAAGATAAAACATTGGTTAAAGATTATGGCGGTTCAGGCGGAATTGCACTAAGACTTAATGACCAATTTAACCGTATTATTATTCCTGATGTTCCTATACCAACACAAGATATCACTCAAGGCATTATAAACTTAAACTACCAATTAACATTGATTAATCGTGAAGAGAATTTACCGTCAGAGCTATATTACACTCAAATTCGATTTAAAGTCGACTATGACTAAAATATAAATAAAAAAGAAAAATAACAGTATCTTCAATTTTAATTTATTAGCAACACATTGACATTAGGGGAAACATATTATGGTCGCTATTCAACCGTACATTACGACCTGGCTTAACATAAAGACAATAATTATACCCTTACTGTTATTATCTTCATTCTCAATGAGCACTCAGTTAAATGAAATTGAATTCAACAGTAATATGCTTGATATTAATGATCGAGCTAACATTAACTTAGCACAGTTTTCAAAACCTGGTTATTTAATGCCAGGAGAATACAGCTTCACTATTTATATCAATAATAGCTCCTTTAATGATGAGACAGTCTTTTTTTATCTTGATCCGAACAATAATGATGAGTCTACCGCTTGCGTATCGCCGGAAATCGTTAAGCAACTGGGTTTAAAGGCTGAATATAATGATGCATTAACATGGTGGCACGATAATCAGTGTTTAAATTTAAAGAGCTTGCCGGGTATGGAAGCCCGAGCCGATCTGCCTAAATCCGCCTTTTATATCAGTGTACCACAGGCCTATCTTGAATATACGGCAGATAATTGGGATCCTCCTTCACGCTGGGAAGAGGGAATTTCAGGTTACTTATTTGATTACAATCTAACTTCCCAAATTAATCAACAAACACATAAAACCAATAATACGACCTACAGTATTAATACTACCGGCATCACGGGATTTAATACTGGCGCTTGGCGTTTTCGTGTTGATTGGCAAAGCCGTATTAATAAAACTCAAGGACAACAGCAGCAAAATGATTTTGATTTGAGCCGTTATTACAGTTACCGAGCAATTAAATCACTTGGCGCAAAGTTAACACTAGGTGAAAACTATTTTACTTCTGACATTTTTGATAGTTTCCGCTTTAGCGGATTTAGCCTTATTACCGACGATAATATGTTACCGCCAAATCTTCGAGGTTATGCGCCCGAAATCACTGGTGTCGCGAAAACCAATGCAACTGTCATTGTTAGCCAACAAGGTCATATTATTTATCAAACCCAAGTTCCCGCAGGGCCTTTTCGAATTCAAGATTTAAATGATGCGCTCTCAGGAGAGATACGAGTAACGGTTCAAGAACAGGATGGCAGTACGCAAACTTTTACCCTTTCAACTGCTACTGTGCCTTATTTAACTCGTCCGGGGCAAATTCGTTATAAACTTGCTGCGGGCAAAACCTCTGATTATCAGCATCGGATCAATAGCGATATCTTTGCGAGTGGTGAATTTTCGTGGGGAATAAACAATAACTGGTCATTGTACGGCGGCAGTGTCACCGCTAATAACTACCTCTCAGCCGCCTTAGGCGTTGGCCGTGACCTAACGATATTTGGCGCCCTCTCCTTTGATGTCACTCATTCTAGAGCCAGTCTAACCAATATGTATGATATTGGAGACAGAATATATCAAGGTAGTTCTTATCGATTAAGTTATTCAAAGCGCTTTGATGAGGCAAATAGCCAAGTGACGTTTGCTGGTTATCGATTTTCGGAAGAAGGTTTTATGAGCATGTCGGAATACCTTGATGCTCAAACCAGTGGTATTCGTCAATTTAATAGTAAAGAGATGTACACCATTTCGTATAACCAACAGCTAACCACGCTGGGTTTAAGCGCTTATTTAAATTTCTATCACCAATCCTATTGGAATAAGCCAAACAGTGATCGCTATAGTTTATCATTGGCAAAATATTTTGATTTAGGGTCTTTTAAAAACTTAAGTTTAAATATGACTGAATTTTATAATCGCGCTGATCAGCAAAATGATTATGGCACGTACTTTTCTTTATCAATTCCTTGGGGTGAATCAAAAACCATTTCATTAAGTAGCAATTGGAATAAAAATGATACTTCGAATCAAGCCAATTATTACAGCCGATTAGATCAAAGCAGTCATTACAGCCTTAATTCAGGCATAAACCGCGATGGCACATCGATTGGCGGTTCATATAATTATGATGGCAGCTATGCAGCAATCAGCACCAATACTAGCTATCAATATAACCGCTATCGTTCCGCTGCACTGAGTATTAATGGTGGTCTCACTGCCACTAAAGAAGGTGTTGCATTACATCGTATTAATCAAATGGGCGGTGCTCGCATCCTAGTTTCAACCGATGGCGTAGAAAATATACCGATACAAGGATTTGGTGCAGTCGTTAACACCAATTCCTTTGGTTATGCAGTTATTAATGACATCAATAGCTACTACCGCAATCAAGTACGTATTGATGTCAATAAATTGCCAGATACCGCGGCGATTAGCCAATCCATCAAACAAGCGACACTGACGGAAGGAGCGATTGGATATCGCCAATTTGAAGTGGTCTCTGGCACGAATGCAATGGCAATAATTCGCTTAGCAGATAATAGCTTTCCTCCATTCGGTTCCACTGTAACTAATACGCGAAAAAAACAAGTTGGGATCATTTCCGATGACGGGAGCATCTACTTAACTGGCTTAAAAGCTAGTGACACATTAGATGTCACATGGAATGGCAGCGTTCAATGCCAAATACACTTACCAGAAACCTTTCCCGATGAAAGCGTTTTGATGACCAACTGGTTATTACCTTGTGTGAGCGAAAATCAGCCACCACCACCATTAGAAAAGTATTTGGAAGTCTCGCCAATGCCAATTAGCCCCAAATCAATTAAACCAACACGCTGGCTAACAAAGTAGCGCGTTAAAAAGAATACCTATTTTAAGCAAATAACAATGATTAGAAATTTATTAATAAAGAGATTTGATATGAAAAAGTTACTTATTAAAACAGTAAAAAATCAATATTTACATCGACACCACTTAATTAGCACGCTTTTAACGACGATAATATCCGTCAATTTTTCAACTGCACAAGCTGCAATCGCACTGGATCGTACTCGTGCTATTATCACGAGTGACGACAAGTCTATTTCATTAAATATTAGCAATGAAAATAAACAATTACCTTATTTAGCTCAAGCTTGGCTAGAAGATGGCAGTGGAAATAAAACCAACCTTCCCTTTACAGTGATTCCCCCAGTGCAACGGCTCGAAGCAGGCACAATAAGCCAGATAAAAATACTTGCGCTTCCACCTAGTATCAAAAATTTACCCTTAGACCGCGAGTCTGTATTTTATTTTAATTTGCGTGAGATCCCACCAAAAAGTGATAAACCCAACACGCTTCAACTTGCATTACAAACGCGTATAAAACTGTTTTATCGCCCAACAAGTATTATCCCAACAAATGGAGCAATGAGCGAACCATGGCAAGAAAAACTAACCTTAACACGTCAAGATGGCCAATATATTGTCAATAATCCGACGTCTTTTTTTATTACCATTGTCGATGCGAGCTCCCGTAAAAAGGGTCAATCAATAGCAAATTTTGAACCCATTATGATTGAGCCTAAAAGTTCGGCTCCTCTCAATTTAACAATTAAAGCATTAGGGGATACACCTGTTTTAACCTATATCAATGATTACGGTGGCCGCCCCACCTTGATATTTAATTGCCAAAACACGCAATGCAACGTTATTCCCGATAAGAATAGTGAAGGGAATTAATACCATACTCAGTTGCAAGGCGTTTTTTATGAACGCGGTAAGCCGTTCATATTTCCTGCACTGGCTATAGTTCTCACAATACTGAAGGTTTGTATTTTCGCTCAATGAGCGTTCGATAGTGATTAGGAGGAAACATGCGATATTTTCATCAAAGAATTATTATTGCATTAGTCACTTTTTTTTTATTATTCCCTGTATTTTCAGCGATAACGTCTGCTGAGCAACAAACGCTTCATTTTTCAATTGTCGTGAGTCAAGAGCCAGAATGCAGTGTCATTAATAGCATCACAGATATCGGTGATATATATGAAACATTAATTGATGGTACTGATTATAAAAAAACGCGAATTAATTTTGATTTAACCTGTAAACAGGTTCTCATTAACTCATTTAAAATGACATTATTTTGGCCATCAAGTGCAATCATGGATGGAAAATCAGTCGTCTTAACGAGTATCCCCAATTTGGGTTTAGCTATTTATAACGAAAATAAACCGCTAAACAATAACGCTACTATTAATTTCACCTATGGAAATCAACCCCCTGTGTTATTCGCTGTTCCAATCAAACCTAGTGGAGTCTCACTACAGCGTAATGGAACTTTCAATGGAACAGTTGTTATGTCCATCGATTATCAATAAGGAAAACACAATGATACTTTACCCAAAACGCACTATTTACCTTTTATTTTTGGGGTTATTAATTTCGAATAGTTATGCGGCATCTTACAACCTTACTATTAAAGGAAATTTAAAAATAGAATCCCCCGAGTGTTTATTAAATACTAATTCCCAAAAATCCGTTAGCTTCGGTGATGTTTTATTAACAAGGTTAAATGGTGCCAATTATAAACAAACGATTCCTTTTGAATTAACATGCCATAACATATTAAAAAACAATTTAAAATTAAAAGTGATTGGTAATCCAACCCGCTTCAATAGTTATGGTGGGTTGAGCACCTCTAATAGTAAGATTGGGATTGTATTTTATATTGATAGCATTCAGCAGCCAATCAATACATTACTCGATTTTAACTATAATCACCTTCCTAACATTGAAGTTGCTCCAATAAAGGATATGAGTGCGAACTTTAGTGATACCGATGGTGGCCAATTTTCGGCTACAGCTATGCTTCAAATTGAATATCAATGAGGTTATTATGAAAAAAACAACCTTATTAACCTTGATAATGATAACGGCATCATTCCCACTGATTGTACTCGCCAATTGGGAATTTACCGGTAATTTGATTATTCCGCCAATATGTCAACTTGCTGAAGAAAATCCATTACAAGTGTCATTTGGTAAAATTGGGATCCAAAAAATTGATGGCGATGCTTTTCGTAGACAAATTCCATTTACACTTAATTGTAATAAAAATACGCATCCATTATGGGATGTTAAATTAACCTTCAGTGGTAATTTAGCTGGCCGAGGATTTGATGACTCAACACTTTATACTCAGACCCTTAAAAATAATGGAAAGATAGGGATCCAAATACAGGTTGATGGTGTACCACAACCTTTAAATAAGCCTTTCTCTATTAATATTAATGCACCACCTATTATTTCGGCTGTCCCTGTAAAGCTCGCTAATACCAATCTGATTGCTGATGAGTTTACGGCTTCGGGTTATTTAACTATCGATTTTCAATAGGAAAAATCATGATCCCGTTTAATACTATTTTAGGCCTCCTATTTTTCGCAATGGCAGCGCCCAGCTTTGCCACGAATATTAATTTTGATGGTCAGCTTATTGAAGATGCTTGCGATATTTTCCCTGGTGATGAAAATATTGAAATTGATTTTGGTACTGTCGTTAATCAATATCTGTACACATACACAAGAACAAAAGGCATCCCTTTTAAAATACGCTTAATTAATTGCGACTTAGAATTAAGTAAAAGCGTCACGATTAAATTCAGTGGTACAGAAAGTTCAATATCCCCGGGGCTAATTGCCCTTACACCATCAAGTTCGGCGAGAGGAATTGCACTTGGTATAGAATCACAAAGTGGTGATTTAATTCCTATAAACAAAGGAAGCCACACGAATAGGATATTAACTAAAAATAATTCATTAGCACTACAGGCTTTTATTCAAATAGACCCTGAAGCACTATCAAATAAATCACTGATATTAGGCGATTTTATTGCAACGGCAACTTTTGAACTTGATTACAATTAATTCAGTATAAGATGACATCTTCCTCATAGAGTCATTTCATTAAATATTAATGAGATATTAGTTATGACAAAGAGAAAACAATATTTAATATTTATACTATTTATCAGCCTATTATTTATAAATTTTTCGGCTATCGCCGCATCTTCATGGGCGAGCCCTTATCAAATCGTTAGGGTTGGCAATCAAGTTCAGCTTCGATTTGATTGGGGGATCGATTTATCTGGAGAGGCTAATGGCACAATTTCTTGCGGTAGTCTTCAATGTTTTTTTGGCCCAATCCCGAGAACTGGGTTAGGTCCCTCAAATATGGGTACCGACTGTGACCAAGGTGGATTCTGTAATGGTAGGGCAGCGTTGATAAACCAATCCATGATATTGGTTCCTAATAATATCACTTATCAAGAAGCCTATCAGCGTTATGTCAACGCTAAAGGAAGTCGTGGCACCTATCAAATTAGCGAAGGAAATCGATTCATCTGGTCTTCACCTGCGACAAAGTGGGGCTCACTTTGTATTGGATTTGCCTCAGTTCCGCAGAATAAAGTCTCTGTGTCAGTCCTTGCACAAAATGCAACTTGTGGCGTCGTTACCCCCGCCAATCTGTCATGTAGCGCGACCGTTCCTAATTCACTTGATTTTGGTATTGTAAAAGCAGGAGAGCCTATTTCAAGTACAGCGATTGGTACTGGCTCTGTAAAATGCGACACGACTGCCAATGTCCGTGTTTCCGTCCTCGGCAACATGCCAAAGCTCGATGGCAAAACAATTCAACTTTTTATCAACAACACTCCAATCATCAATCAAACCAACACTGGAGGTTCAACGGGAGCGATTGTTGGGCGAGGTCAAAATGTCACTCTTGATTTTCGAGCTAATATTGATGGCGTTTTTTATAATGCAGGTCACTTCACCTCATCAACGGCAATACTCTTTTCTTATGACTGATATTTTCCCTTCCCTAAATGGGAAGGGATGTTAAATACGGTTTCGTTATTGACTCTCAGCCTTGTTAAGTTGAGAAAACTTTTCGCGAATTTCCTTTTCTGGCAAATGGATACCAATAAAGACCAGTATGCTGTTGCGCGCTTCTCCGACTTCCCATTCTCTATCCCAATCTGCACTATAAAGGCGTTGTACCCCTTGGAATAGTAAACGTTTAGGTTCATCTTTAATCGATAAGATACCTTTATAACGCAACAAGTTATCAGCAAAACCGAGTAACAGTTCTTCCATGACCTGTGATACCGCCATTAACTCTACAGGATAATCAAATTCAACCACTATCGACTCAACTTCATTTTGCTGTTTTGGCGTAAATCGGAATGTTGGCTGATTGACTTGAAGTTGTGAGTCTAATAAAAAACCTTGAATATTAAATAATAAATCAAGGTCGATAGCACCATGGATCACTGGGTAAATTGGCGCACGAGCGTTAATACGCTGTAAGCGTTCAATGAGTGCTTCATGATGAGGCTGTATATCGGTTTTGGTGAGTAGAATTCTATCTGCATAGCCGATTTGCGCTTGTGCTATCGCAAAATCATTCAGTTGCTTGTCTGCATGAAGAGCATCGACCAGAGTAATAATACCATCTAACAGATAACGTTCGCATAAGGCTTCATGCGAAAAAAAAGTTTGCGTAATAGGACCAGGATCCGCCATTCCTGTGCATTCAATCACTAACCTATCAAAATCTAACTTGCCATTATCTAACGCATCTAACAAATCTAATAAGGCATTTTCTAATTCATTGGAACGGCTACAACAGATACAACCATTACTCAATGTGGTGATTTGTGTTGCGCGATCACCAATAATGGCATTATCAATCGGTACTTCACCAAACTCATTTTCAATGACCGCGATTTTATGGCCATGATCAGCTTGTAGAATATGACGTAATAAGGTGGTTTTTCCAGCGCCGAGAAAACCCGTTAAAATCGTTACAGAGATAGGTTTCATTGTTATCCTCATTATGTCATCAATTAACAGCAGCGAAATCCACCTTTACCGCTACCACCATAACGCGCATCTTGGCGTTCGCGAAAGAACTCTTTGTACGTCATGACAGGCTTATCAGGATGATTGTCTGCCATGTGCTGTACATAAGTATCATAATCAGGGATACCCACTAACATACGCGCAGCTTGCCCAAGGTATTTACCTGTTTTGCCTAAATTTCCAAACATAGTATCACTCCAATACAAATGCCCTACATCGTGTTTATCACCATGCAGGGCACCGTTTATCGACTAAAGATTAGTGTGATGATGTTTTCACACCTTCTTTAGGTACTGGCACATAAGGTGTTTCTGCATCGGTACGTTCTGGGTTTTTATATGCCTTCATTGCCGTTCTGATACCATAGAAAATAATACCGTAGACGACAACTAAGAACAGGATACTTAGACCCGCATTAGTATAGTTATTAATAATAATGTGATTCATGTTGGTGATTTGCTGTGCAGTTAAATCAGCACCACCCGCAGCAATTTTCTCTTTATACGATTTCGCAAGATAGAGGAAACCTTCAAGTTGAGGATTGTCACTGAATAGTTTCAATCCTAATGCCCATGTAGTACAAATCAATAACCATACCGCCGGCAATACGGTGACATAGATATATTTACTCCGTTTCATCTTGATTAAAACGACAGTACTCAGGACTAAAGCAACCGCTGCCAACATTTGGTTCGAAATACCGAACAGTGGCCATAGGCTCTTAACGCCACCTAATGGATCGACAACACCTTGATATAATAGGTAGCCCCATAGACCAACACATCCCGCCGTTCCAATAATACCTGCAATTAAGGAGTCGGTTTTTTTCAGGAATGGAACGAAGTTACCCAATAAATCTTGTAGCATAAAGCGGCCTGAACGTGTTCCCGCATCCAACGCTGTTAGGATAAATAAAGCTTCAAAGAGAATACCAAAGTGATACCAGAAGCCCATATTGGCAGCAGGCATAATTTCATGGAATACATAAGCGATACCAACCGCTAGTGTTGGTGCACCACCAGCACGGTTCAGGACAGAAGGCTCACCGATATCTTTCGCCGTTTGCATGATCTGCTCAGGTGAAATGACGAATCCCCATGAACTGACGGTTGCAGCTGCATGCACAGACACATCTTTCAGCTGTGCCATAATTGCAGCACCATCTGGACCACCAAGCTCATGTAAATTAGGCATTGTGATACCTAAAGCAGCTGGCGGTGTATTCATGGCGAAATAAAGGCCTGGTTCGATAATGGAAGCAGCAACCAATGCCATAATCGCAACAAATGATTCCATCAACATCGCACCATAACCGATGTAACGCGCATCTTTTTCGTTAGCCAGTAGTTTTGGTGTTGTACCAGATGCTATCAAAGCATGGAAGCCGGATACTGCGCCACATGCGATGGTGATAAACAGGAATGGGAACAGCGTACCCTTCCAAACAGGACCTGTACCATCCACGAATTGTGTCACTGCTGGCATTTTCAATTCAGGATTTAAAATCACGATCCCAATAGCCAAGCCAACAATAACCCCAATTTTCAGGAAAGTAGCCAGATAATCACGAGGAGCTAGGATCAACCAAACAGGTAATAAAGCCGAAATAAAAGCATAACCAACTAAAACATAAGTAATGGTCGTATCTTTAAAGGTGAGAGCAGGTCCCCAATATGGGTCATGCGCGATCACTCCACCAAACCAGATAGATAAGATCAGCAAAGCAATACCAATGACTGAGACTTCCCCGACACGTCCGGGGCGGATATAGCGCATGTATATCCCCATAAACAGTGCAATTGGAACCGTCGAACAGACAGTAAATACACCCCATGGACTTTCAGCCAATGCTTTAACCACAATCAGCGCTAATACTGCAAGAATAATAATCATGATCAAGAAACAGCCAAAAAGGGCAATCGTCCCTGGAATTGGGCCAAGCTCTTCTTTGACGATTTCCCCTAATGATGCACCATTACGGCGTGAAGAGATGAACAACACCATAAAATCTTGCACCGCTCCCGCCAGTACCACCCCAGCGAGTAACCACAATGTTCCGGGTAAATAACCGACTTGGGCTGCTAATACAGGTCCTACTAATGGCCCCGCCCCCGCAATAGCGGCAAAGTGGTGACCAAATAACACGTTTTTATTAGTCGGTACATAGTTCAAACCATCATTATTAATCACGGCGGGTGTCGCGCGCGTTTCATCCAGCTTCATCACTTTTTTGGCGATATATAAGCTGTAATAACGATAGGCTATAAGGTAAACAGCGACGGAAGCCACAACTATCCATAATGCGCTAATGTGCTCCCCACGTCTGAGTGCGACTACCCCTAAACAGATCGCACCAATTATCCCCAGTATCATCCAAGGAATGTGCTTTAAAATACCATTTTTGTTCATAGAACACCCTTCTAAGGTAAAACGTACTTTTTTCGTGTTTTATTGACTTATCAAGGACAAACTAATTTGAAAGAGCGTAATGTTGTCGCAGTTAAGTCTGTTTTTGGCAGCCGTTATCACCATGTGTTAAGAAAAAGTTTGAGCTCTGCCATGGTTTATATGGTAGAAAATATCTATTTAAGAATGGCTAAAGTAAGCGTGAGCGGTTACATACAAAATTAAGCGGTCAAATTTTCACTGTGAATGGTTTTATTAGAAGAAAAAAGACCGCAGAAGTGTGATTTACTTAACAATAAACATTTATTATCAATAAGTTAATCATATTAATTGAAATGATAAAAATAAAAAAATTTGTTACGTAGAAGCAATATAAACATCGCTATCATCATTTAGTGATTGGGCTTTACCGTGCGACCATTCAAATCAATCCATTTCCATTGACCGCCAGTCCACCAGCTATGTTCACCAGCCGTTTCGGTTTTGCAGCCTATCCCCACATTCGCGATACCATTTTCAAATGGATAAGCACAATCATATTCTGCGGCGATGACAATATCCCCTGTCTTTGCGTCAGCAAAACCAATTTTGTCGCCCTGTCGAATACGATAAACCCCCTCCTGAGCTTCATCAGGCCAATTATCAAAATAATAAGGTCGGTAAACCTCATTCCCCTGCCGGTCAATCACAATTACGCCCTGTTTAGGCTGGTTTTTTAAACAATAACGATAGGCAGAATCGGCTTCAAAACAGTTTAATGGTTTATCAGGTTGCTCCAGAAACTGAGCAAATTGTTCCGACAATGAATTGGCAAATGATATCGCGGGTATCACGATTAACATAACTATTAAACGTTTAATCATTTTTATTTCTTTTTAGAGCTAAATAAGTTGACCTCAATATACTGGGTATTACTGATCGTTAAACTAAGAATAGAATGAAAATGAGCCAATCAGATCATGGGAAAATTCCCCCAATAAATTCATTTACTTATTAATGATAATAAGAGAAATACAATTTTAAGAATTACATTAATGAGAAAAAACAACAGCATAATAGCTTCAACAAGCCATTTCCGAGTAGCCAATTTGAACCACTTCACATAAACATCATATTATTCACACGTTAATAAAATAAAGAGTTATTGTTAATAAAACGAAATTCAATGATGACAAAAATGTCACTTCGTCAGGGGAATCTATGAATAATAACAATTATGATTACATCATTGTTGGAGCAGGTTCTGCGGGATGTGTTATTGCCGCACGCCTTATCAAAGAAACACAATCACGGGTTTTGCTCCTTGAAGCCGGCGGCAATGACAATCATCTGTATATCCGTATGCCTGCGGGCGTTGCCAAAATTATTGCTCAAAAGAGCTGGCCTTATGAAACCGAGCCTGAACCTCATGCAAACAATCGAAAAATGCAGATAGCACAAGGCAAAGTCCTTGGCGGTAGCAGCTCGGTCAATGGCATGATTTATATTCGAGGCCAAAAACAAGACTATGATAACTGGGCCCAAGTCTATGGCTGTGATGGCTGGAGCTATCAAGACGTTCTACCTTGGTTTAAAAAAGCAGAACAAAATGAAAGTTTATCTGATAGCTATCACGGCACCTCAGGCCCTCTGCCTGTCAGTGAAAATCGTTATCGTCACCCTCTTTCCATGGCATTTATTCGGGCAGCCCAAGAACAGGGCCTACCCTATGTCAGCGACCTGAATGGTGAAAGCCAACAAGGGGTCAGTTTCTATCAAACAACGACTAAAAATGGAGAGAGAGCCAGCACCTCAAAAACATACCTCAAAAGTGTAGCTCAAAGCGATAAGCTCACTGTAAAACTCAATAAACAAGTTAACCGTATCATTATTCGTGATGGGGAAGCGGTAGGAGTGGCTTATCAAGGAAACGATGGTCATGAAATAGAAGCATTCGCACAGAAAGAAGTTATTATCTGTGCCGGCGCAATGGGCTCCGCTAAGTTATTAATGTTATCAGGGATTGGTCCACAAGATCATCTTAGTACGCTCGGTATTGAAACTATCGTGGATCTTCCTGTTGGCAAGAATTTCCATGACCATCTACATATGTCTATTAATGTCACAACCAAAGATCCCATTAGCCTTTTCGGGGCAGATCAAGGGATTAATGCCTTGAAGCATGGATTTCAATGGCTCGCTTTTCGCAGTGGTTTATTAGCCTCGAACGTACTCGAAGGCGCTGCATTTATCGATAGCTGTGGTCAAGGCCGCCCAGATGTGCAAATCCATTTTTTACCTATTCTCGATAGTTGGGATGATGTTCCTGGCGAGCCGCTTCCCGCTACACATGGATTTACCTTAAAAGTGGGCTATTTACAACCGAAATCACGCGGGGAATTACTGCTGCGTAGTCAAGATCCTCAAGCCCCTCTGAAAATTCATGCCAACTACTTAGCTTCTCCAGAAGATATGGAAGGTTGTAAGCGTGCCGTCAAATTCGGTTTGCAAGTTCTTGAATCAGAAGCTTTGCAAGCGGTCAGTAAAGAAACACTGATGCCACCAGCACAAGTCCGCGATGATGATGCGGCATTAGAAGAGTTTGTACGTAATTTCTGTAAAACGGTCTATCACCCCGTTGGTAGTTGCCGTATGGGAAAAGACGCAGCAACCTCTGTTACTGATTTACGCTTACGAGTTCATGGTATCAACAAACTCCGTGTTATTGATTGCTCTGTTATGCCTGAAATTCCAAGTGGCAACACCAACGCACCAACAATCATGATCGCTGAACGCGGTGCTGCCATGATCATACAAGATAATCACTAATGAGCGAATACTAAGCCACAATTTATTCACTCATACATTGTGGCTTTTCGTTAACCACTCACATTAACCGTTTGAGCCGCTTTTTTCGCCATATCGAGCGCATTATCAATCGAATCAGCTATTGCGAGTGCAACCCCTAAACGGCGAGTTCCTGCTATTTCAGGTTTTCCAAATAGACGCAATTGAATATCAGAACCCAGCGCTTGTTTAAGCCCTGAAAAAACAATATTTTGACTATGTAATTCAGGCAAAATAACCGCTGATGCACTGGGTCCATATTGGCGGATCATGCCAATAGGTAAGCCTAAAAATGCACGCACATGTAAAGCAAACTCGGATAAATTTTGTGAGATGAGTGTGACCATTCCAGTATCATGTGGTCGGGGAGAAACTTCATTAAAAATGATATCGTCACCACATACAAATAACTCGACTCCAAACAAACCATATCCACCTAATGCCGTAACAATCTTTGCAGCGACCTCCTGCGCATTTTGCAACGCTTTTTCGCTCATATGCTGTGGTTGCCATGATTCACGATAATCACCTTTTTCTTGGCGATGCCCAACAGGTGCACAAAAATGAATACCGTCACTTGCGCTGACCGTTAACATGGTGATTTCAAAATCAAAATGCACCATTTTCTCAACAATCACACGTCCTTGACCGGTGCGCCCACCCTCTTGTGAGTAGTGCCATGCAGATTCAAGCTCTTGTTCACAACGAATGACACTTTGTCCTTTACCTGAAGAGCTCATGACTGGCTTCACAATACATGGAAAACCTATCTCATTGGCAGCATTGATAAAATCAGTTTGCGTTTCAACAAACCGATAATCTGAAGTGGGCAAACCCAGTTCTTCTGCTGCAAGTTTACGTATGCCTTCACGGTTCATTGTTAAATAAACAGCATGTGCAGAAGGCACCACTTTTTGTCCTTGCTGTTCTAATTCCACAAGGGTTTTTGTCGCGATGGCTTCAATTTCTGGAACAATAAAATCGGGTTTTTCTTGCGCTACCAGCTGGCGAATCGCATCGCTATCTAACATGTTAATGGTATAGCAACGATGAGCAACGTGCATTGCAGGCGCATTGTCATAACGATCGACCGCAATAACCTCAATGCCCAAACGCTGACATTCAATAGCCACTTCTTTTCCTAGCTCACCTGAACCGAGTAACATAACTTTTGTTGCAGAAGGACAAAGTGCTGTACCTAATTGATTCATGATAGATAACCTTGTATGCAAATATGCCAATTTAATGGCGAAGATTATATACGCAATCGTTTGCTTTAACCACTAAAGATCTGAGCAATCTCTCCCATCTCAAATAATACATTACAGTTTTGGTGTTTTATCGCGCCCAGTAACGTAAGGAACCCGTTTATGGTATTCGTTGTAACGCTTATGCAATAAAGCAATAATGCAGCAGAGTAACCCCAACCAAATTAATGAGAAACTGACTCCTTTTACCCAATCAAATAGCTCATTAAATAAGAATACCGCCAGTAAAAATTGAATTGTCGGTTCAATATATTGTGCCAGTCCGATTACCGTCAATGTCGTGCGCTTAATTGCGGCGGTAAAAAACAGTAATGGAATAATTGTGACAGGAGCGGCGAGCATATAGAGTAGTTTAATTTGCCAATCCCCTGCGGCTACAGCACTACTCTCATTAACAGAGAGCCACCACGTGATCCCACCAGCGACAGGCAGTAACCAAATAGCTTCAATAAATAGTGAAGTAATAACATCGAACCGAATGAATTTACGGATCAAACCATAAACCGCAAAAGCACTGCCCATCACCAATGCAAGTAAAGGTAATTCACCATACTGCAAAATTTGAAAGCAAACGCCCGAAAAAATGAGTAATACCGCCATCTTTTCCGCGACAACAAGCCTTTCGTGTAAAAAAACAACGCCGAGTAAAATGGAAAATAAAGGATTAATAAAATAACCAAGACTCGCGGCTAGCACTTGCCCATGGGTTAAAGCATAGGTGAATGCGCCCCATGATATCGCCATAATCGCCGAACTAAATAGGCACAAAATTATCGAACGTTTATCCGCCCATACTTGTTGCCAAGCCGTTTTATTTTTAATCAGCAGACGGATCAGTAATAAAAAAGGGATCGACCAAATCACACGTTGAGCCAATAACTCTAAAGGTTCTGCTCCAGGTAATAAACGGTAAAAAAGTGGCGTGATCCCCCAAAGAATATAAGAAAAGATAGCTAATACTACCCCTGATCTTAGTAGCATAATTAATCCAAAATAGATGTTTTACAGATAAAATTTTACTGCCAGTATCATACGCTTTTATCTATTAATTTGAATTAATTAACATCACTATTCACATTAATATAGTCTTAGTTTTAAAGCTCTCGAATATGTAATGGTGGTTGCTGATTAATAAACAGAGTTAACTCTTTCTGCGTTGGCGCCGCGCTTATTGCCCCCTTACGCGTCGTTGCTAGCGCCCCACAAGCAGTAGCTTGAGTGATAATATTCATCAAATATTCCTCATTATCACTTAACCCAGCCTGAGCAATCGCTGCAAGCAGTCCTGCCATAAATGCATCTCCCGCCCCTGTGGTATCAACACTTTCAACCCGAAATGCACTCATACCTATTTGTTGGTGATGCGTCAAAACGATGCAGCCTTTCGCTCCCTGAGTGATAACTTTCAAACGAGCAGGATACCGTTTAAGCTTCTCGATGGCATTATCTAAGCTAAGGTCATCAACCAACCACAACAGTTCTTCTTCCGAAAGTTTCAGTATATCCGCCTGATAAGCAAATTGGTCGACCCTTGTCTGCATTTCAATAGGATCTGACCACATTTGAGGACGAATATTAATATCAAAACTGAGTAATCCCCCCGCTTGTTTAAGTTGCTCAATAGCCGCAGTTAATGAAGTGCGACACACAGGATGCACCAGTGCCAATGAGCAAAAATGCAATATCGCTTTTTCAAATGCAGGTAGATTTTTATGACTTAAGAACTGATCCGCCGACGGCGAGACTAAAAAAGAAAATTCACGTTCCCCATTTTCTTGTAAAGACACTAAAACGGTGCTGGTATGATATTTTTCATCAAATTCCATCGCACGGGTATCGACCCCCATATCAAATAACGTCTTTTGCATAAAATGGCCAAAAGCATCTTCACCAACACGTCCAATAAAACCGCTAGGCTGTCCTAGCTTAGCAACTCCCGCTGCAACATTGACAGGAGCGCCACCAGCACAAGCTTCATATTGCATACTGTGCAAAGGAATTAAATCAACGACTGCATCTCCTAAAGACCAAACTTTCATAGGCTCTCCATCTCGACAATGAGTGACTCAACTAGCAATCATCACAATTAAAACAAATTAATGCTAGAAACTGCTTTTTGTTAACGTTAACATGTTTTGTATTGAGTATAAATAAAAAACAGTTCGTAACGCGTGCGTTAGGTCACACCATCACATGATACGAATCACACGCCATTAAATAACCCAATATTCCACAACGATTGTATAGATAGAAATCATTAGTAACGAAAGGAACCATGATGAAACAGCGTATTCACCAAGCATCGATAGCACTTGAAATAGCGAGACAATCTCTCAACAGGCAGTTTTATCCTGAATATCATCTTGCAACCTACGCCGGCTGGCTGAATGATCCTAATGGGCTCATTTATCATGATGGGTTATATCATGCATTCTACCAGCATCATCCTTACAGCGCTGACTGGGGACCTATGCATTGGGGACATGCGACAAGTAAAGATATGATCCACTGGTCACATCAACCTATCGCGCTTGCTCCTGGTGATGAATATGATCGTGATGGATGCTTTTCAGGATCAGCCGTCAGTGATCAAGGCAAGTTATACTTATTTTATACTGGCCATATTTGGTTATCCAATGCAGGAGATGACAGCCAAATCTATCAAGCGCAATGTTTGGCCATAAGTCATGATGGTATTCATTTTGAAAAACACGGCGTCGTGATCCCTTCGCCTGAAGGTTACATGCATTTTCGAGACCCTAAAGTTTGGTTTCAGGATTCACGCTGGTGGATGGTTGTTGGCGCAAGAGATAGTCTCGATCAAGGACAAATTTTGCTCTTTAGCACCGATGACTTACTGAACTGGCCTGAAGAGTACCAAATACTGGCTAAAACAGACGATAAAAATGTTTATATGTGGGAATGCCCTGACTTTTTCCCGTTAGGCGAGCAATTCATCACACTATTTTCTCCTCAAGGAAAAAAACCATCTGGGCATCAATATCGAAATCGCTTTCAAAATGGTTATCTCGTCGGGAATTGGGCGCCCGATCAATCTTATGAAATAACCAATCATTTTGCTGAAATCGATTTTGGTCATGATTTTTATGCGCCACAAACTTTTTTAGCTGAAGATGGCCGCCGTATTGCTATCGCGTGGATGGATATGTGGGAGAGCCATATGCCAACAAAAGCGCACGGCTGGGCAGGCAGCTTTACTGTACCTAGAGAATTAACGTTAAACGCCCAAGGAAAGGTGCTGGTCAATCCGATCAAAGAGTTACAATCATTAAGACAACAAGCAGTTAACCTCTCCGCTTGTACACTGGAAAAAAATAGCACGCTACCGATTTACCATGATGCTATCGCGTGTGAAATTGAATTAATTTGGGATTTACAAAACAGTCCCGCTGAAAAATTTGGTTTTTGGCTTGGTAACGGTACACAGTTTTTTATTGATGGACAGACACAGCAATTAACCTTATCCCGCCACTATCCTGAACATATCATCAGCGATTACCGTAGCGCCCCACTCCCACAAACTCGCTATCTCACCATACGTGCTTTTATTGATAGATCGAGCCTTGAAGTATTTATTAATGAAGGTGAAATGTGTTTTACCAGTCGAATTTATCCACAAGAAGGCGAGCGGGCTTTGACACTGTTTACAATTAACCAAAGTGCAAAGTTGATCAAAGGAACATTGTGGCCACTAAAAAGTGTCGCTGAATAATATGACCTGCGAGGATCGCTGATATCAGAGCGATCCTATCTCGTTAAAGAGATTCCCTATCGAGTAAATCACAAGAGACATATTGTGTCCCATTATTTTTCCTTTGCTCAATAATATGTAATGCGGCTTGTTGCCCTAATTGATAATGCGGCAATGCAACGGTGCTTAATGGCGGATAAAATAGCTCTCCTACACCGATCATATTGTCATAGCCTAATACAGCAACATCCTCTGGGATACGTAGCCCCTTACTCAGTAATACTTGATAAGTTAAAAAAGCAATACGGTCATTACCACAAACCACCACATCAAAATCAGGTTTCGCTTGCTTGCAATGTCGATTGATAAGATCAATCACATCACGATAATGTTCATCCCCTAATGCTAAATGATACTGCTTTAAGGACTCCTCCCGTAGACCAGCACAACGCCATGCAGACTCCACAGCCTCTCTACGCGTTTTTCCTGCCACTGTTTCTTGCGGAATATATAAACAAAGGGGTTTTCTATAACCTTTTTCAATCAGCCGACATATCGCCTGATATTGACCATTGTAGTCATCAGGAATATAGGCAGGAAAACGATTTTGAGGGTCGATGCAATTCGCCAGCACTAAATGACTTTTATGCAGTCCTTCTGGAATAGTGACTTCACGTAATCCCATTGTTGTATAAATAATACCATCCGGCCGCTGAGACAATAATTGCCTTACGGCTCGTTCATTGTCTTCATTTGATGTGATGTTAACCACAAAACTACTCCAGCCAAATTGCCTTGCTGTCTGTTCTATTGAAAGAATGACCTCGACTGAGTATGGTGTCGTCGCTGTATCAAGCGCTAAAACACCCACGGTAGATATTTTCGAGCCTTTCCCTCGAATTTTTCTAGCCGAAAAATCAGGAACATAATTTAATGTTTGAATGGCTTGCTGCACCTGCTTAAGCGTCTCAGGTTTCAGCAGCTCGGGATTATTGATAGCTCTTGACACGGTCATTAGTGAAACATTAGCAAGTCGAGCTACATCTTTTAAAGAAGCCATTAAGTATTTTCACTCAGCCAGATATTAATAAATAAAAATTCTAACATGATAAAGATAAAAATCACCTACAGTAGTGATTAAATAACCTTGTTATTATCACGAATGAAACTATACTAAAATCTAGCAATAAGGCTTTTTATGACTACTATTTTACGATATTATCGTTCCATTACATAAAAAATTTTTATAACATGTCAGTAATATTTGATGTAGTTAATAAAAAGTAAGTGTAAATACTTATTATTTTGTCAGTCATTTATTAATTCTTACTCACTGACACAAACGTTAACCATTATTTCTACTTTTATATTAAATTTACCTAGCTGTGAAATATAATATAAATTAAGGTCTGTAAATACATTAATAATAAAACTAAAAAATTAGCAAGAAAATATTACCATTGGCTTACTTAGCCATCTGGTTCTACCTATTTTTTCAAAATTATATGAATATCAAATCAGTGTAACAGGAGTATGGTGATGAATAACACCATTCACGTAATCATAGAAAATGATAATGTCATTAAGAATAAACTGAAACTAATGATGGAATCTTTTGGTTTTAATTTTAAGTTCTATAATGACGAAACGTTATTTACAAGTAATTATACGTACCCTCAAGAAGAAGGAGCTAAAGAGTGTGTATTAATATTCTTAAACAATGAAAATAACCATATTGGCAGATTGAATAATATCGACGGCTCACTCGGTATTATCCCATTTATCGTCCTCTCCGAAAAACGGTCATGTATTCAATCTGGTGATTAATCTGTAATATAGGGTAATTTATCGGAGAATATTCATGGCTAAAGTCGATGTAAGGTGCCCATTTTGTCAACAAACTCCCTCAGTGAAAAAACATGGCCTAGGGAGTACAGGTCATCAACGTTATCGTTGTCAAGACTGCTGCCGAAGCTTCCAACTCGACTATGAATATCGTGCCTGCCAGCCCGGTACCAAAGATAAAATTATCGACCTAACGATGAATAATGCCGGTATTCGTGATACCGCTAGAGCCCTTCATATCAGCATTAATGCGGTTGTTCGCACTTTAAAAAACTCTCGCCGAAGCAGGTAACCTCTTTACCCCTTGATAATCTGCACATTGAACTCCTTTGCGAAGTCGATGAACAGTGGTCTTTTGTGGGTAATAAGAAGCAACAACGCTGGCTTTGGTATGCGTGGGAGCCCCGCCTAAAACGGATAATTGCTCATACGTTTGGTCGTCGAAACAAAAGGACTCTTCACCAGTTACTGGCTTTACTGTCTAGGTTTAATGTGGCTTTTTGGTGCACGGATAAGTTCAGTGCTTATGAGATATTGCCCAAGCAGAAACATGTGGTAAGTAAGTTTTATACGCAACGAATAGAAAGAGAGAATTTGAACCTGAGAAACCGCTTGAAGCGCCTTAACCGTAAGACGTTAGGTTACTCGAAGTCACCTGAAATGCATGACAAAATCATCGGTACATTCATTGAACGCGAATACTACCTATTATGATGATCTCTATATTGAATACACGACCCGAAAAACCATCAGTAGAACTTTGCCATGAAAGTTTTAAATCTGGTGCCTTTGATTTCTTTTCATTCCCATTTAAAGATTCTGATATCGTCCATGCGATAAACAATGCGATGGAACACTTTGTTAGTGAACATGCAGAACTCAATAAATACAACAAATTAACCGATAAATTTGATCGGCTTTCCAATCGAGAAAAAGAGATCATGGACATGATCCTTGAAGGCAATACAAGCAAGGAAACCGCTGAAAAATTAGCCCTTTCCCCTAGAACCGTTGAAGTACACCGATCAAATATTTATACAAAACTCGGTATAAAATCGTTACCGCAATTAATACAAGAATATGAGTATATAAATACATACTCTAGGAATTTATGAACTCATTGTTCATCAATGATTACTGTAGATAAAATTAATTTAGCTATTAATTAATCAGAAAATTTAACTATTTAATATAGTTTTATTTCAAATATTAAGATTTTACAGCTTTAATCACTATAGTTCATTTATATGGCTAGATTAATGGCATAGGCTGTCGTCTGTTTACTTACAACGTACAGCCTTCTTCGCTTATATCGTAATCTTACTTAGAAAAATTATTACTTACGTGATGAAATTATTTCGCATATTATTTCTATATCACTAAGTAATATTAATCATGGTCGTACAAGTTACAGCCATTAATTTTAAAACTAAGTTACCGCTTTGTGAAATGTTATTATCTGAAAATTCACTTAGTATAAAAAAAAACAGTTCAAAATCGATATCTTAACATCAATCGTTAGTCAATAATTTTACCCTCCCTTCATTTTTAAATGACGATATTCATTAGTTGGAAACTTTAATATTACATCTAAAGTGAAATAAAACATTTTGTCTCCAAATGGCTATGCCATCGTCATTATTAAGAATATTCGTTAAATTATTTGTGATTTGTAAGTGTCTTAATCTTTATTGCTAAATATCAGCAGAAGCTCTCTCTTTTTTTCGTAACATTACTTATTATAAATCGATATCTATCGCCGCTAAGACTCACCAGAGGAGAAGAATATGATTGGTCTCATTATTGTTTCTCATAGCAAATTGCTTGCTGATGGGGTGCTCCAACTCGTAGAGCAGATACAGAATAAACAGCATTGTCAGATAATCACTGCGGCGGGGGTTGATGATGACACCCACCCTATTGGTACAGATGCAGTGAAAGTCATGGAGGCGATCGAAACCCTAGCAGATGCTACAGCGATTATTTTATTAATGGACTTAGGTAGCGCATTACTCAGTGCAGAAACTGCTCTCGACCTCATTGACGCTGAATTGGCAAAAAAAGTGCATTTGTGCAGTGCGCCTTTAGTCGAAGGAGCCATTGCTATCACGGCCTCTGCATCTACTGGTACGTCAATTGATACAATTTTAAATGAAGCACGCCAAGCGCTTTATCCAAAACAACAGCAATTGAATGAAGCTAACGACATAACAGAGAAAGAAACACCAGCGCCTAGCAGCTTCTCTGAAAAAGCCATGATGACGGAATGGTTGGTACAGAATCCTTCAGGACTTCATATTCGCCCTGCGGCTAAATTGGCAACATTACTTTCAGGTTTTAAAGCAAAACTGGAATTACAAAACAACGAAAAGCGTGCGGATGCTAAAAGTATGAACCAAATCGCGCTATTACAGGTTCATCAAGGGGATAAAATTAGGCTTATTGCAGAAGGAGTGGGTAGCCAAGAAGCTATCGACGCATTTAATCAACTGGCACAACAACACTTTGGTGATAATATCAGCACATCAAATGCGAATTCACTGATAGGAAAAGCCGCTTATGTTCCTTCCGTAACCGGATTTGCCTATCATATCCCTGAAAATAGCAAACTTTGCACTTCCTCTTATCAAGGCAGTAAACATGAGCTAGAGACGGCAACTCAAGCCATTAAAAGACTACAAAGACAGTTAAATACCCTAGCTGATTCACTCGCTGAGACTTATGGAAAAGAGATTGCCAATATTTTTCATGGCCACAGTGTATTATTAGATGACGATGATCTTATCGATTCCATTAAGCAAAAAATAGAACATGAATCGATAACGGCCTATGATGCCATATCCCAAGTATTTAGTGAAATATCAGAACAGTACCAACAACTCGATGATGACTATTTGCAAGCGCGATTTATTGATATTGATGACTTAAAAAACCAGCTACTTATGTCAATATCGTCGGCATCCTCCTCCCCTTTGGTGCTTTCTGAGCCGACAATCCTTCTGACTCATCACTTAGGTCCTTCAGAATTACTGCACTATAACAACGCTAACGTGGTCGGAATTGCTCTCGCTCAGGGGTCCCCTTATTCACACACCTGTATTATTGCAACCAAAATGGGGATCCCCATTTTAGTCAATCTTGGTGAGAAAATTGATGAAATTCCCGAAAATGCAAAATTAACGCTATCCGTTGCAACAGAAACATTAACTATTGGGGCGCCTATTTCTGCATAAATAAACGATACGGCTTGCGATGTTTTAAAGTCAGCATAATGTTCAACCATCGCAAGCCTCAACACAAGTCAGCCCAATGATGCGCAACAATACCTGCTAGCATTAACCCAAAATGATCCTTTTAAGCTTGTTAAGAAGACTGATGTTATCAAACCTATTTCCCCCTCTTCTAATGGCGTGAAACCGCTGCATCGAATTGCTACTTATATTCCTTGATGTCGATATCATACTGCTTCAACTTACGCCAGAGAGTCGTTCTTCCCATATTCAGCACTTGGTACATTTGCTGAATTTTTCCGTTACATAGCTTAGCAGCCTCAATAATTGCTGATTTTTCAATTTCATGAATATTCAGTCCTCTAACGCAGGTAGCGGCACAATTATCAAAAGTCATATCCTGCATCTGAAGGTGACACTTAATTTTTTCACTGATTTCACGGGCGATCGATTGGGTTAACGCAAGAAGAAGGGTGTTATTTACCGTCTGAGATGCCAAAATAATGATGGCAACGAGAGTTTCATTTTCACTAAGAATAGGCGCGAGATAATAAAAGGTTCCCTGCCATTTGATTGGATGCTTAAACAAGCTAAGTGGGGTTTCCTGCATGTCACAGGTTGCTAAAATATTGTGAATGAAAAAGGAGTTCTTCCAAATACGATTGGACCACAGCATCTCACCATAAGGTTCGATTAATGCAGTATCTATTACCAAATCGTTGATAGGTGACAAACCCTTTTCGATAGCAAGACTCGCAATATCAATTAACACGTCGGATGAAATAGTTCTTGCTATCTCTTCCTGTTCAGGAAAAATCACTGGAGATGAAAAATCAACAGACATAGCCATCCTTATACACCGATAAGTTATACTTTGATTATGTCTATTTTTTATTAAATTTTAATATCTCAAATCAAATAATCTATTGATAGATTTTTATCTATTGATCTAGAACAAAAAGTCAGGACATATCCAAATCAGAGATTATTACTGTCGCTGAGATAAAACGATTTCTTACTTATCCGATAAGAGTAAAATGCCCCAGTGATTGACATTCCAACGATTAGGGCACTTTACTGTTGATGTGCGGGTTATTCGTTAACGATCGACCCCCAGAGGTCATACTCATCAGCGTGTTCAATCAACACGTTAACAACATCACCGGGTTTCACTCCGAATTCACCATTCAAATAAACCATACCATCAATCTCAGGAGCATCAGCCATACTACGACCAATCGCGCCTTCATCATCGACTTCATCAATCATTACTGGTAAACGGCGGCCTATTTTTTCTTGTAATCTTTCGGTTGAAATCTGTTGCTGCAATTGCATAAAACGATGATAACGCTCTTCTTTAACATCCTCAGGAACTTGATCAGAAAGTTCGTTCGCTTTCGCCCCTTCAACTGGACTATATTTAAAGCAACCTACGCGATCAAGACGAGCCTCTTGCAAGAAATCGAGCAACATTTGGAAATCGTCTTCCGTTTCGCCGGGGAAGCCCACAATAAAGGTCGAACGTAACGTTAATTCAGGGCAGATTTCCCGCCAACGCTTGATGCGTTCGAGAGTTCTTTCTACTGCCCCAGGACGCTTCATTAACTTTAAAATCTTTGGACTCGCGTGCTGTAATGGAATATCCAAATAAGGAAGTACTTTACCTTCCGCCATTAAAGGAATGACATCATCAACATGTGGGTATGGGTAGACATAATGCAAACGTACCCACACGCCAAGTGATGCGAGCTGTTCACATAATCCAACCATACTGGTTTTTACCGGTTTACCATCCCAAAACCCCATGCGATGCTTAACATCAACACCATAAGCAGAAGTATCTTGAGAGATCACTAATAATTCTTTAACCCCTGATTCAACCAAGCGCTTTGCTTCATTTAATACATCCCCGATAGCACGACTATCTAAGTCACCACGCATTGATGGAATAATGCAGAATGTACAACGGTGATTACAACCTTCTGAAATTTTAAGGTAGGCATAATGTTTTGGTGTTAATTTAACACCTTGCTCAGGAACTAAACTTAGGAAAGGATCATGTTCTGGCTTTGGTACATAGTGATGAACATGATTGAGAACTTGTTCATAGCTATGAGGACCTGTGATTTCCAGCACTTTAGGATGAACTTCGCGAATTTGATTTTCTTTAGCGCCAAGACATCCAGTCACAATTACTTTGCCGTTTTCATTTAATGCTTCACCAATCGCTTCAAGCGATTCTTGAACCGCACTATCAATAAAACCGCAAGTATTAACAATAACCAAATCAGCATCATCATAACTTGGTACGACTTGATAGCCATCCGTACGTAGTTCAGTCAGGATGCGCTCAGAATCAACAAGATTTTTCGGGCAGCCAAGTGAAACGAAGCCAATTTTTGGCACCGGATTAGTATTTTGCGACATAACTCACTTCTTTTATTGTTTTAAAAAATGGGCTGGATTTTACCTGAAGTATAGTAGGAATTGTATAAATTTTTATCTATAAAACTATTTTTATTAAACGATTTATGCTTGGCGGATTTTGTCGATATAAAGCCAAAAACCATGAGCGCCTTTCTTGTTGATAGCTACAAAATTTAGCTTATGTTACCATTTGAATTCACTGAAAATAATTGATTACAACGACTCGCCTTTAGAAAATGAAAAAATACAATAACAAAAAACGTAAAAACAAAAGTCGAAATAGAAACCACGATAGCAACAACCGTCATATTGTTAGCACTGATAGTCGGAATCGTGATAATAGTACTCGCAACGAGCATCGTCATTACACCCATTTAGAAACAATGGCTTACCCATTACCTAATGAATTAAAACTTCCTATAGCATCGATCATTGGACATGGTAATCAAACATTTACTTATTTTATATGGCTATTTTGTACTTTAATATGTGCATTGACTTCTCTTATTCTATGGAATGTTATCTCAGGAAGGTTCCTTTTTGTCACTATTGAGATCGTCCTATTAGTTTCATTTTATACTCTACTAAAACGATTTAATAAAACTGTTAGTTATTTTTCTATCGATAATAACGGATTTCGCTTTATTTGTGATCCATATCCAAACATGAACGTTGAAATACTCTGGGAAAATATTTGCTCTGAATATGTTGTTCATATCGAAACAGGCGGTAGATATAGTCCTAACTATCTTGTTTTTCAGTATAAAAACGCCTCAAATGAGAGTAAAGAATATAAATTACCCATCGAAAATTGGATTAACTATTCCCCCTTCTCTCCAGTAGAAAAAAGAAAATTGATGCTCAAAGCGCTACTTAAAGGGCTTGCGAGAATTCCTGATATCAAAATCAACCAACGTGTATTCACTAAACTCGATATAGACCCACAAACATTTAAATTTGCACCATCAAAGAGAAGGTCAGAAAATATATATTGCATGATTTTGACCATCATCGTTTTAGGAATTTCATTGATGTTATGGCTATTTTTGGTCACAATTTTACCGCTTTCATGGGCTTTAGTTTTGTGCTTAGCCGCAACTGTGCTTATCGCTATTGGGGTAATTCTATTCTTTACTTGGCTTTATCCAGAATTCGAAGGCAATATCCGCTATATCAATGATATTAATAAATAATCATCTTAACTGTAGCATTTTTTTCATTTGGGCAACCAAGTGACATGAAGCCAATTTTTGGCGCCGGATTGGTATTTTTCGACTTAACTCACGTCTGTTATTGGGTTAAAAATGAGCCGAGTTTTACCTGACGTATATTTTAGCGCTATAAATCGCTTTTTCAGCAGAGCCATAGACTCTTATAGCGGCTCAATTCGCAGTTCATCTGTAGTGATCACATTAGCCGTCCGATAGATGATTGTTCTATTCTGAAAATCTTTCCGCGAGTTAACCTCCCCTTAATTGATCGTAACTCTGTCTATAACGAGAATAAAACATTTTTAATCAGCACGATAACGAGTTAAAAAATAAGCTTATTTATACGAAAAATGATGAGTGTTAATAAAATGAGATCGAATAAAGTATAAAAAACTCGAACTAAAATTTATATTTAGCGGAAATTTAATCGTGTAACTAATGCTAAAAAGTATTGATTATTGAGTTCTCGTTTATAAATTTATTCGTATAAAAAGCTATTATTTCATTGTGTGATAGATCATTAGATTATAGGGTAAACAATGCAAAACAAGGAGCCTGTCTTGGTAAAAAAATCCAATAAAATAATAAGTTACCTAGCGTTATTAATGATAACGGGTTGCTCTAACACGATAAAAAACCATGACCCTATACTTGTTAACGCTTTTCAAGACCAGTATGTTGATTATATTTTAGTTCCCGTCACGATAAATGGTGAGAAATACACATTTTTATTAGACACTGGCTCATCAACATCTGTTATTGATCAATCCTTGGTCAACAAATTAACAAGCAACCTTGATGCACCACCCGCCTTTTATCAAAAATACTTTAATGTCGTAAAAACTGTCAGTGATAATAAAAAAATGGCGGACGTTAATTTTGTTAATCCCATTTCCTTTTATATTGGGGAAAAGTACTTTAATGGCGGAGACTTCTGGGCTGCAAATGATCTTAGCCTGCTATCACAAATGGTAGGCGAAAATATTTCAGGGATACTCGGTATTGATATTTTTAGACGATTAAATTGGGAAATCGATAACAAAAATAAAGTATTAACGCTCTATGATAATCCTCCTAATATCAATAACTATGAGCAGTGTATTACATATGATGATTACACGCTTGGAGCTCCCTCTTTCAATGCTTACTTTGATGATAAGACCTATGTGAATGTTAAATTAGATACTGGATCCAAAGTGAGCTATTTGTCTTCTGAATTTTTAGATTATCTAAAAGAAAATAAAATCAATAAGATGGAAAAAATAGAACAATTTGACAATGCAATTACCATCGATTTTTCTGGTGTGAATAACAAAAAAGAAGATCTGTATCGAATTCAGCAAGTTCAATTAAATGATACTACACTCATCGACCAAAAATTTGCTGAAAATAATAATAATGCTTATGCTATTGGCATGTCTGCATTAGCTTCATTTGATAAATATCTATTATCGCCAGATAGAATGCTCATCTGCTATAATAGTCATAAATCCCCAGAGAAAGAATTGCAGGATATTAGAAAAATAAATATCCGGATGTTTAATAACAATATTGAATTCTTTTATAATAATGAGGATACCCTCGCTAAATACCCTATTCAAAATGGGGATGTTTTAATGAGTCTCAATGGGGTTTCATACCCAACAAAGGCTTTAGTCAAAGTGCAACATTTGATCAATACATTACCCAAAGGACAGCTATCTTTGGTTTTACGTCGACAAGGAACGTTAATAAAAGTCGATTTTTAAAATCCATATTGTTCCAATTTGATTAATCAAATACCATTTTAAAATATTTAAATAACAAATAGATAGCTAATAGAAATAATCCGAATCACACCGTCAGATGATGTGATTCGGATTGCAAAATATGATTGATTAACGATTAATCGAACGAGCAATACGCGAGTAAGTGTGTCTCACACCACGAATAACAATGCCATAATTAAGAATGTTTTCAGGTAATGCAATACCGTTATAGCCTGAATCACCAATATGATGTAGATCTGTTCCTGCCATTTTGCACATCAACGCAATTTGACGGATGGTTTGTAAATCAGCGCCTTCTTGTGATGTTCCAATCGCTGTCATTGTTAATACACCTTGAGAATGACAGTAAGCCACCATCCTTTGCACAAATTCAGCTGAAATACCGGGTACCGTTCCCGGTGCGGGCAAAAGGATCACATCGGCACCGCTATCAATAAAACTTCGAATATCAACTTCTGTAATCAACTGCTCTGCTGACTCATTGAGAACACCAGCAGCGTGCATTTTTCCGGTAATTAAAATGACCTCTTCACCAACAACCGCTTTTAATTCTTTTAGACTTAAATTGATTTCTTGATTGGTGACTCCATTACCTGGATTGCCCGTTAGCACAATAATGTCAACGCCCATCTCCTTTAATTTTATTGCGTTTTTTACCGTGGCTAAACGGCCTTCAGAAATCTTCCACTGCACATCCTGATTGGGATTATTAAACCCCGCAGGAACAGGTTCCAGATTTACGCCAATGGCTCGACCTGTAAGGTGTTTTAAAGTCCGGATAATCTCTTGTGGTTCTATATTTGAAGGGAGACCTTGCACAACCGGATTATCAACATCAAAAATATTCAATAATAAAATATCCGCCCCTTGACTTGCGGCGAGCTCCGCATTTGTCACATTCATTAAAACAGGCTGTATCGTACCAATGGTTTCAGAAACCAAAAGGCGCCCTTCACTCCCCTTAATGGCTTCTAATAACGCCTTTTTATTCATGCGCGATATTTCAGAAGCGGTACAATCAAGATAACGTTTTTGCATGCTTTACACCTTTATTTATTCGTAGGCTAATAATAAATAAACTCTGTTCAATTTATCGTGACATATAATCAATAAGCTGAATACATTTTGGCTCAAAAGATATTTTTCAAAAAATAATAACTTTCCTACTGTAACTATTTTTCTAAAACTTTTCATATATTTGGCTATAAATTAAATTTTCGGCCTCAAACTTTAACTTGAACAGCATGAATAATAATGATTATCATTGCGTTCCAATAATAAATAATGGTAAGGACAAGACGATGAAACTCGCTTATCAAGCAGCTGTTTCGGGTTTAGCTTTATTCTCAATCACTGCTTTTGCTCAAGAATATCCTTTAGGACAACCTATCATTAAAGATGGAATGGAGATTCAAGGGGTTTATCTTCAACCAATAACAATGGATACAGAAGAAGGCCATCAAGGGATGTCCCACCTTGCTGCCGATAAAGCAGATATCCATTTAGAAGCAGATATCCATGCGGTTGAGGATAATCCAAATGGATTTGCTGAAGGTGATTGGATCCCATACCTCACTATCGAATACACAGTCAAAAAACTCGGCGATAAGCCACAAACTCAAACAGGCACATTCATGCCGATGGTCGCTAGTGATGGCCCTCATTATGGTCAAAACATCAAATTGGATGGCAACGGTAAATACCAAGTCACCTATAAGATCTACCCGCCATCCCATAATAAACAAGTCGCATTTGGTCGCCATATTGATAAAGAAACAGGGGTAGCTCCATGGTTCAAACCTTTTGAAGTTTCATGGGAGTTTGACTATGCGGGTGTAGGCCGAAAAGGTAGCTACTAACCCACAAATCGATACTCAGCGTTATTCTCGACGCGGCAAAACGACAAGCATATGAAGCACGGGAAATAGCTAGAAACGGTCCCCCCGTGTACAGAAAGGAGTCAACAACGCTGCGACTTGCAATATAACGGGTATATCATTTCAGGGCTAGCCGCTGCTTAATTGCTGCGTATAGCCCTTTTATTTGTCGTTATGTTTAGAGCCACTAAAATGAAAACATTACTAAGTTTAGCCCTTTTGCTATTTTCAGCACTCATACCCAATGCGGCTTTCGCAGCAGAAAAATTTACCGTTGAATTAGAAATGAAGAACGGTGATTTAATCCCACGTGTGCTTGAAGTTCCTGCAAAAACGATTATTCGTATCAAAATAACTAACACAGGAACTGAACCCGCTGAGTTTGAAAGCACACAATTGCGTAAAGAAAAAGTTCTCGCGCCGGGAGCTAGCTCTGTTGTGGTTATTGCTCCCCTAAAACCGGGAAGTTATACCTTTTTTGATGATTTCCACCTGTCTCACCCAAAAGGTGAGATCATCGCGAAATAGAAGGATAAATTATGGGGCAAGTTCTATTTGTTGTCTGGCGAGAAAGCTTTGAAGCATTGCTAGTCATTGGCATTATTTATGCTTGGATAAAACACCATCCTGACTCTCGCAATGGCATGAAGTTTTTATGGGGGGGAGTTGCCCTCGGCCTTATCGTTTCTGTTCTATTAGCACTATTGATTTATGGTGTTTTTAACGTTCTCGATGATACGGGTCAATCTCTATTTATGATCTTTATGGAATTGCTTGCCTGTGTTTTGATCGTCCAAATGGTATATTGGATGAATAAACATGGTCGGTCCTTAAAATCTGAAATTGAATCGGGTATTAGCCGTAATGCAGCACACCACAATTGGTGGGGAGCTACGCTGATTATTGCCATTGCCATTGCTCGCGAAGGAAGTGAAATTGTTGTCTTCCTGTCTAGTTTTATCATGTCATTAAATGCTGAAAATGCCTCCGGATTTACGATAGAAGTTGCTGCCGGTATTTTAATTGCAGGTTTGACACTCTATGCCTTCTTACTCACTAATCGTTTTGTTTCATGGAAGATATTTTTTAAAGCGACAGGCGTCATTCTATTATTTCTTGCCCTTTCTCTCTTACTCAAAGGGGTTGAAGAAAGCGCTAACTTATTCATTGAATACGATTATCCTATCCCTGAATTTTTAATTTATCCTGCATGGGATACCACGGCTTTGCTTGATGACTCAAATATTGCCGGTAACTTTATTTCTTCTTTCTTTGCTTATCGGTCACAGCCTATATGGTTAAGTGTTATTACATTTGTGCTTTATTGGATTATCGTTATCACGCTGTTTTCTCGAGGTAAAAAACATGCGTAATACAAGAATATCTACACCAATACTATTGGGTATAAGCTTAGTTTTAATGATGGCGATGCCTACCTCTGCGCTGGCCAAAGCATTGAGGTCCCCAGTACAAACGGGTGATGATATCATTATCGCTAAGGGGGATATCCCAACCCCTGAAAAATATCATCCTGCTATCAGAGCCTATTTAGACTATACGCGTACTCAATTAAAGGACATGGTTTCTCAATTAGAAATCTTAAAGAGCAGCCTTAAAGTCGGTGATTTAACCGCAGCCGAGCGAGCTTACATCCAAGCTCATCAATACTATGAATCCGTTCGTCCTATCATCATTCTATTTGGTAATACTGACCGCATAATCAATGCAAGGGCTGACTATTTTCTTGATAAAGAAAAAGATTATCGTTTTACTGGTTTTCATCTCGTTGAATATCAATTATTTGATCGCAAAGATAATACCGCTGCGATGCGTGCAACCGATGAATTACTCATGAAAGCACAAGATTTGCAAAAGCGGGTTGCCACTGAAAATATTGAAATCCCCAAATTGGTTCAAGCATCGGCAGATTTTATTGAGATGATTCTAGAAACCAAAATGGCTGGCAAAGAAAATATCTATAGCCAATCTGATTTAACGGATATTGCTGCAAATCTACGTGGCTCACAAGAAGTGATCAACGTACTGGCTCCTTTTATCGAGCCAAAACAACTTCAGCGCATCCAAGATAATTACCTAGAAGCCTATCGTATTATCAAACCATATCAATTAACACCTAATCATTATCAGAGTTATAAGCAGTTTGATAAAAAAGACATGATGGCGCTTTATTCTGTATTAACACAACAGGCTGAAGATCTTGCACAACTTCGATATCAGCTCGGTATTGATGTGTATTACAAGTATTGAGGTAACAAGCCATGAAGGCGAAATCATATAACCATGCTACGTCAATTAGCTTTTCTCGACGTAATGCACTAAAAACCTTAGCTGTTGGCAGCTTTATGGCAGCAGCCCCAACCCTGGCAGCAAATACTCGTCAAAACCAATGCCAATCTTCCTATGAGAAAACCATCCCTTATGAAGGTTTACATCAAGCAGGGGTATTAACGCCAGAACAAAAAAATGCTTCATTTATTGCCTTTAATGTCACTGCCGACTCACTTGATAAATTACAAAAACTGTTTGAAATTTTGACAAATAGGATTGCCTATCTCACACAAGTACAAAAAGCACCTAACACTCACAATGATCGTATGCCACCAGCCGAATCCGGCATTCTTGGGAGCAACCTCCAACCTGATTCCTTGACTGTTACCGTTTCATTAGGTCATAGCCTATTCGATGCTCGATTTGGTTTGGATAAAATCAAGCCTCGTTACCTTGTTGAAATGACAAGCTTCCCCAATGATAGACTGGAACAGCAATGGTGTGGCGGGGATATTAGTTTACAAATTTGCGCCAATAGCCAAGAAAGTGTCATCTATGCATTACGCGATCTCTTGCGCCATACCGCTCCGTTGATGTTCCCTATCTGGAAAATAGATGGTTTTTTACCTTCACGAGATATTGATAACCACTCAACGCCAATCAATTTATTTGGTTTCAAAGATGGCACTGGCAATGCCCCAACCAGCGATAGCCAACTGATGAATGAATTGATTTGGGTCACAGAAGATAACAAAGAACCTAAATGGTGTGTTGGTGGCACTTATCAAGCAGTGCGCCTTATCCGGTTTAATCTTGAATTTTGGGATAGAACGCCCCTCGAAGACCAAGAAAACGACTTTGGTCGTCATAAAGATAGCGGCGCGCCTATTGGTATGAAGCAGGAACATGACGATCCTGAATTTGCTAAAGATCCTCATGGCGATCGCATATTATTTGATTCTCATATGCGCCGTGCTGAGCCTCGCAACCCTGAGCGTTATACGGCTAAATTAAGGCGCCGTAGCTATAGCTATTCTCTTGGTTTAACAACTAATGGGCTACTCGATATGGGGCTAATCTTTGTTTCATATCAAAAAAATCTTAAAACCGGTTTTATTGATACCCAAAAACGCCTTAATGGCGAGCCACTTGAGCGTTATATTAAACCTTTTGGTGGCGGTTACTATTTTGTTGTGCCCGGTATTCAAAATACGTCAGAGTATCTCGCTCAAGGCATGTTTGAGGCACTCAAACAACCCCGTTAAGCCTTAATCTATCGCGGGAGAATTAATACTTCCGCGATAAACTCATTGTCGATGAAAATACATCACTTTCCTTCCTACATTCCATACAAAAAATAAACAATAAAAATCAATTATCTAGATTTAATATTACCTTCCACACTTAATTCGCATCAAAAAAATAGTGTGAGCCATGTCATCTCCTCATCAACTAAGTTGGACTTCATAGCTTTATTTGTGTTCAAAATAGCATTCACTATTACGAATAATAAGGGATCTCTATGATTAACAAACTTACGTCTGCTATCGTCATCTCTTCACTGATTTATGCGTTACCAAGTGGTGCTCAATCAATCTCTGAATTGCCCTTAATGCCTTGGCCTCAGCAGATTGAAATAAAAAATGCGAATGGAAAATGGCTACTGAATAATGAACTCGATATTTATATTGAAGGTGATGATTTAGATGACGCGGTACGTCGTTGGCGCGATAGAATAGAGATCCAAACAGGCTGGCAATTAACGCCACATCAAGCAAAAAATAGCCATGCACCTATCAAAATTTTCATCGAGAAAAAAGTAGCCGAATTACCCGCTATTGAGATGGACGAAAGCTATCAAATCATTACCGATGATAACGGTGCCACCATCAAAGCTGCGACTCGTTTTGGTGCTATGAGAGGAATGGAAACCTTATTGCAATTGATTCAAACGGATGGCGAAAATACGTTTGTGCCACTGTTGAGCATTAATGATAATCCGAGATTTAGTTGGCGTGGTGTGATGCTGGATTCTTCGAGACACTTTCTTCCGATCAACGATATCTTGCGGCAAATCGATGGTATGGCAGCCGCAAAATTCAACGTATTTCATTGGCATTTAACCGATGATCAAGGATGGCGTTTTGAATCGCTTCGTTATCCAAAACTGCAACAGCTCGCCAGTGACGGTCAATATTACACACAAGATCAAATGCGCCAAGTTGTTGAGTATGCTAAAGAACGAGGTATTCGTGTCGTACCAGAAATTGATTTTCCAGGTCATGCCTCCGCTATTGCGGTTGCATATCCAGAGCTAATCAGTGCCGCGGGTCCATACCAAATGCAACGCCATTGGGGGGTTCACCCTCCCCTGCTCAACCCAACCCAAGAGAGCGTCTATCAATTTACCGATGCACTCATTGGTGAGTTAGCCACCATTTTCCCTGACGAATATATCCACATTGGTGGTGATGAAGTCGACCCAACACAATGGCAAAATAATCCATCCATTCAAGAGTTCATGCGAAAAAATAATTTAAAAGATACCCATGCGCTACAAGCTTATTTCAATCAACGCCTTGAACAGATATTAACCCATCATAACCGTAAAATGGTTGGCTGGGATGAAATACAGCATCCTACGTTATCAAAAAATATCGTCATTCAATCATGGCAAGGGCAAGACTCACTCGGGCATAGTGCTCAAGAGGGGTTTAAAGGACTCTTGTCGACGGGCTTCTATCTCGATCAATCGCAAAGTGCAGCTTATCATTATCGCAATGAAATATTACCTCAGCCATTTACTGTAGATATCAATGTTAAACAAGGTGAACAATTCCAAAGTTGGCAATTTGAAATTGAAAGGCTTAAAGGCAGCCCAGTAAAAGGTAGCTTCACGTTAATAAAAGGAGTGGATGGCTGGCGTGGATTTATTGATTTTGCAGGTAAATCACGACGAGCTATCAATAAAATTGAATGGCGCTCACCACAACAAGTCAGCTTTTTTGTAGATACTTGGATGGGAGAAACTCGTCCAGTCGTTACATTAACCAATGGAAAGCTGAGTGGCTACACGATTATTGGCAATGCACGCTATCCAACAATAGGCTCTCAATTAACCGCAATCCCCAAAGGTATTGCACCAACAACCCCTGACAGCAATAAAATGCCGAATATTCTCGGGGGAGAAATTGCTTTATGGGCGGAAAATATTCGCGCACCGATCATTGATACTAAGTTGTGGCCACGAGCCTTTGCGGTTTCAGAGCGTTTATGGTCAGCAAAAGATGTCAATAATGAAAATGATATGTACCGTCGTCTGCATGCAGCAGATGCTTGGTCCACCCTCTCTGTCGGTTTACAACAACACGCACAAACAGCGCGTGAATTTACACGATTAGCAAATGGGGTTGATATTGAACCTTTAATCATCTTATCTGAATCTGTAGAGCCTGCGCATTATTATACGCGTCACCATTTGAAATTGCGTGAAAATCAATATCATCAATACGAACCACTGAACCGGTTTGTTGATGCTTTGCCCGCCGAAAGTACGCAAGCAAGAGCTTTTAAACAACATATTGATACATTGATCGCTAAACCCGATGATCAAGTGACTGCCCAGTGGTTAACACATAAATTAAAACGTTGGCACAATAACATTCCACAGGTGCAACAGCTGATAAAGCAAAACGTCAATTTAGCACGTTTAGCGCCTGTTGCTGAAAATGTGGAGCAATTGTCCACAATAGGCATCGAGTTAATTGAGCATTACACAGCCAATACCCCCCTAACAACCAGCCGTAAAGCAGCCATGGCTCAGCAGTTAGAAAAGAGTGTTGAGTTACAGGATGAATTAGTGATTGCGATTGTTGAGCCACTCGAGGCATTGCTTCGCCATATCCCAACGAAAGATTAGTGCAAAAAATACCCCCAATAAACTTCATTGGGGGTATATATACCGCTTATTGGTAGCCTTAACCTCTTGCTACTCTATTTTTTAGCGCGATCCATCGCATCGGCTTCAACATCCTTTTTCCACTCCTCTGATATTGGTGCAGCTTTTTTCTTTGACTCAACGGCATTATTTACCGCTTTATAAGCTTTATCGTAACCCACATCATCTTGTACGTAAGATGTTGCTTTTGACCTGCTAATACCAATATTATCAGCGGCTACAATGGCATCCATATTGGCACCGAGAAAGATGAAGTCCCATTTATCTTCGATCTCCGCCGATTTAATCATCGATTTAATCTTATCTTGACTGTATTTACGGCTACTATTTTCTTCACCATCAGTAATAATGACAAACAGGACATTATTATTCTTCGTTAATTTACGGTTTTCTTGCATTTTGATAATCGTATCGCCAACCGCATCTAGCAAAGCAGTGTTACTGCCAACTTTATAGTCTTCTAGAGTTAAATTTGAAACCTTATTAATAGGTTCTCTATTGTGTAGTAATGTGGTTTTATCATTAAACAAAACCGTCGTAATAAAAACATCCCCTTTTTTATTACGATTTTCTGTTAATACACTATTAAAGCCGCCAATCGTATCCGATTCAAAGCCTGACATTGAACCACTTTTATCGAGTATAAAAACTAAATCTAATACTTCTGCTTGTGATTTCTTCTCAATCACACTCTGGCCGCTGACAATAGAAGAAAACATCAGCAAAATAGACATAACGATCATGCCAAGAAACGACTTTAACTTTGAATTCATTTTGTTATTCCTATAAGAAAATACATCTTGGACTAATAACCATTATTAGTTTACTACGCTTATTTCACATAAGAATACTCTGGTTACCTTTTAAGTATACTCTTAAAATGATTTATTCTAACAACGAAATGGATTTTACAAACATCTAAATAACATACGCCATCAACAAATAAAAATACACCATTCATTCTTTTTGCAGCATAAAACACAAACCTCTGCACTCAATTTAAGTACATTTTTATGTTTGATACTTTTACTTTTAATTACTCACACAATTAACTATCTACAGATAAACATTCCTCATTTCCATACCTTCCCATAATTTATTTAACCCATTGATATAAATATACATTTCATCTGATATTGACAACAAACAATCGTCAATAAAATATCAAAATGCTATTTTAAAAATAGACATAAACATTATAAGAATAATTATTTTCAAGGGGAAATATGATAATTCGAGTTTCTAAATCATTATGTGTTTGCGCCATAGCCTTTTTTATTTCATTATCTGCATTCAATAACTTAACAGATTACAATATTAATTTTACTTTTATACAACATGTTTTAACGATGGATTCAATATTTTATGATGCGACTATTAAATATCGTGCCATCGATTCCCCAATACTTCATCATCTTGCTTACATTACTATTATTATGCTTGAAATTATTTCATCTTTAATTTGTTGGTGGGGTGGAATTAGACTTTTTCAAAACAGAAACAAAAGTGCTGCCATTTTTAATCGGAGTAAAAATATGGCTATCATTGGCCTAACACTCGCCTTTGTATTATGGCAGACACTTTTTATGTCTATCGGTGGTGAATGGTTTGCAATGTGGATGTCTAAACAATGGAATAGTGTACCTAATGCATTTCGTTTTTTTGTCACGGTGCTTTTAGTATTAATTTATGTCGCTTCACAAGACAGTGACAAAGAATCCACTTCCTCAGTTACCTACTAACTATTTATAGGGTTATCTTTTAATGTCTTGAGTAATACCATAAATGCCGACTCGACCATTGGCGTTAATACTTGACTGGTTCTCATCAACGATACAGTGCGTGTCAGTGCGGGCTGTTGTAACTGTAGCACAACCAAATCAGGCTCACGTAAGTGAGCCGTATAGAGCTGAGGGAGGATAGCTACCGCTAATTTAGAACGAACTAGCCCATAAAGAGTTTCAATATAATCGACTTGATAACGCACATTTAGCTTCAAACGATGGCTTTCGATGGTCGCTAAGACCAAACGTTGAATATTCCCCTTAGAGAATACCGCGATATCACGATTATTTAGCATTTTCCAAGGGAGATGAAAACCATTTGCTAATATATCTTCGCGGTGAACAACGGCAACGAAAGGATCATCTTGCAATGTAAAGAGTTGCAGTTCACGAGGCACTGAACTGTCAAGGACCCCTACGCCAAAATCGATTTCATTATTCATTAACTGAGAAACGAGTGAATCATTTGTCTTATCGTAGAATTCAACATTAAGCCGAGGAAAATGTAAATTTAGCTGAGTAGGAACATTAGGAAATAATAATGAGCTAACGGAAGGAACTAACCCAATACGCAACGTACCGTCTCCCCCTTCCTCAATAATTTGTTGGATATCGCTAAAAGCACGATGCGACACACTCAAAATACGTTCAGCATGCGGTAAAATCGCCGCCCCCAATTCAGTGAGTGTGACCGAAGATGCTGTACGGTTAATCAATTTACCGCCAATAACATTTTCAATTTGACGCAGTGCACTACTCAACGCTGGCTGACTAATCGCTAATCGACTGGCTGTATCAGTAAAATGACGTAAATGAGCCAATGTCACGAAATATTGTATTTGCTTTAACGTTAATGCGGGTAGACGCTGCCAAGGTTCTGCCATGTTATCAGTACACACTCTATTTTTAGGTAACGTATTGTTAAATATATTTATTTAACAAATATAATGCCTAACTGAATTCAATAGGATAATTATCATTATAACCCTTTCTTATGATCTGATAAGTTTTATCATCTTGGCAAACGTTTGCGTTGCTCATAAAGTACAAACCAATAATCTTTTATTGATGGTGATTTATGAGTGTAACTGACTACAGCAGACGCCGCGCAATACAAGCAGCCAAAGGTGAAATTCCCTTTGATCTCCTCCTAACACAAGCCAATATCGTTGATATGGTGACGGGTGAAATTCGCCCTGCTGATATTGGTATTATCGATTCTTTGATTGCCAGTGTTCATCCTACAGGTAGTCGCCTCGATGCAAATGAAGTGCATAATCTCAACGGATATTTTATCTCTCCCGGACTGATTGATACTCACGTTCATCTAGAGAGCTCCCATCTTCCGCCTGTACGCTACGCTGAAATTGTTCTCACTCAAGGAACCACCGCCGTATTTTGGGATCCACATGAACTGGCGAATGTACTTGGTTTAGAGGGGGTTCGCTACGCAATCGAGGCAAGCCGTCATTTACCATTACATGTTATGGTTGCCGCCCCCTCTTCCGTTCCTTCAACACCTGGCTTAGAAATGTCTGGCGCTGATTTCGCGGGCAAAGAAATGTCAACGATGTTGAGTTGGCCTGAAATCCATGGCGTCGCTGAGGTAATGGATATGTTTGGTGTACTTCATGGCAGCGAGCGCATGGAGGAGATCTTACACGCTGGTTTAAATTGCGGTAAGTTGATTGAAGGACATGCAAGAGGGCTAAAAGGTGCCGACTTACAAGCATATCTAGCGGCTGGGGTCACCTCCGATCATGAGCTCACTTCAGCAGAAGATGCCTTAGAAAAACTGCGTGCTGGGCTAACGCTTGAGATCCGTGGCTCACATCCGTATTTATTACCTGAAATTGTTGCCGCACTCCAGCAATTACCGCATCTTTCATCACAAATCACTGTATGTACTGATGATGTTCCACCAGATATTTTAATTGAAAAAGGTGGCATTATTGCCTTACTCAACCTATTAATTGAACAGGGTATGCAAGCAACTGACGTCTTACGTTTTGCTACCTTAAATGCCGCCATTCGTTTACAACGTAATGACCTAGGCTTAATTGCAGCTGGACGCCGTGCGGATCTGGTCATCTTTGACTCCCTCAAACAACTCAAAGCACAACGCGTTTATGTCGCAGGCAAACAAATCGCTGAGGATGGTCAATTATTAACGCCTCTCGCCACGAGCCAAGATGTGCTCCCGCCAAGAGATACCATGCATTTATCACCAATCTCGGCCGAGGACTGCCAATTACACATTAAAAATATCGTCAATGGCAGTGCTCGCTTACGCCATATTCGAGGCGCTCGTTTCACACAATGGGGTGAAATCGATGTGCAAATCAATGATGGCAAAGTGCAACTACCGAGTGGCTTTAGTTTAATTCGCGTTCAACATCGCCATGGTCGCCATGATGCCAAACCACAAATAGCATTATTAGAAGGATGGGGAGAACTACGAGGAGCAATTGCCACTAGCTACTCCCATGATTCTCATAATTTAGTTGTACTCGGTCGTGATGCTAATGATATGGCTCAAGCTGCTAACTTGCTGATTGAAAGCGGTGGTGGAATGGCATTAGTTCAGGATGGGAAAGTATTAGCCCACGTTGCGATGCCGATCGCGGGTATGTTGTCAGATTTACCTGCTCATCAACTCGCAGAACAGTTTCGCCAGTTACGTGAGCTTAGTAGTAAGATTGCAGACTGGGAACCTCCTTATCGCGTTTTCAAAGCAATCGAAGGCACTTGCCTTGCCTGTAATGCAGGCCCTCATTTAACGGATCTCGGACTTACCGATGGCACGACTCGTGAAATTGTTAATGCGGTCATTGAATCGAATGAACACGAATACAAACACAATAATAAATGATAGGAGAGCCAACTAATGGCTGACAACATGCTTCAAAAGCCAACATCAGGGAGTTGGTTAGAAAAACGTTTTGCGTTGCACTCACGTGGTAGCAGTATCAGAAGCGAATTTTTGGCAGGCATCACAGGCTTCCTCGCGGCAGCCTATTTGTTAGTTGTGATCCCTGGGCTACTTGCCGCAGGAGGGATGGATAAAGGAGCTGCCACAACAGGAACCATTATCGTATTTGTACTTGCCAGCTTACTCATGGCGTTTTATGCCAATCTGCCTTTTATTGTCGGTCCAGGGATCGGTGGCTCTGTACTGGTTGGCATTACTCTCGCAGGTAGCGAAGGGATCAATTGGCAAATTGGTTTAGGTATTGCTTGTTGGTCAGGAATTTTATTTTTCTTGCTCACAAAGTTCGGTTTACGTGAAGTCGTGACACGGTCGGTTCCTCAATCAATCAAACTGGGATTAACCGCCTCTATCGGCCTATTTGTTGCCGTTCTAGGATTTCGTAATGCAGGTTTAGTTCTGGCTAATCCCAAAACAAATGCGTTGATGTTGGGAGACTTTTTATCACCCGGTGCACTTGTAGCATTAGCAGGTTTCTTTTTAGCGATTGCATTACAAGCTAGACGTATACCGGGAGCTATCTTATGGGCAATACTTTTCGCTACCATTGTTGGCATTCCTTTTGGCGTGACAAAATTACCTGATAGCTTTTTTGGTATTCCTCATTCGGTTGCTCCAGTATTTGGTGAAGTTGATTTAATTGGTGCTTTGAATATCGCGTTTCTTCCTTTTTTATTTGTATTCTTTGCCGCCGAATTCTTTTCAACCATGGGAACCACTCTTGCCGTTGGCGGTGAAGCAGGCTTACTCGATAAAGAAGGCAATATGCCTAATATAAACCGTCCCTTTATTGTCGATTCTATTGCCGCAGCTTTAGGGCCTTGGGTTGGTATTCCCGCAGCAACGGCTTTGATCGAATCGTCAGCAGCCGCGGAAGCGGGAGGTAAAACAGGTTTAACAGCACTGGCAGCAGCCTTTATGTTCTTCTTAATGCTGTTATTTACCCCCATTGCTCTAATGATCCCTGCTCAAGCCACTGCACCCGCACTGATTTTGATTGGTTTAAACATGTTCAGTGGTTTACGTAAAGTCGACCTTGCCAACTTTACTGACGGTTTACCGGTTTTGCTAATGGTAATGATCACGTTAATCGCGAATAGCTTTGGTACCGGTATTGCCGGTGGGTTACTCTTTTATATTCTGATTAAAGCGGTTGCTGGAAAATGGCGAGAAATCCCAATTAGCCTATGGGTTTTAGCTGTACCACTCGTGTATTACTTCTCCACATTAGTTAAACATTAATCACTTTCAGCACTCGGCAATAGCTGGGTGCTGTTCAATCAATCAACTTTAACCACAAAACAGTTACAACCGCAGTGAAAACGCACCACTTGAGGTAATTTTGGTTTTTTACCTTTGCGTTTACTCTTTGAGTTTTCAATTTCAATAGCATGCTTAATTTCATTAATTTCAAATCTTGATAAGCGCTTATTATTTCCCGTAGCACTTCGAAAACGTTCATCACCAAATTTTACGCCAGACATTGCTATTCCTCAGAAAAAATAATATGGGTAACGTTCATAAGCATTACCCATTAATCTCACTCGTGCTATTTTGTCTCATTCATAACCATTTGTGAAGGCGCGCCAATAGGTAGGTAATCATCGACAAAGACAAGCTCCCCTGTATTAGGCATCACCTTAAATCGGGTGATATTATCGCTACGTTGGTTCATTACATATAAATATTTGCCATCAGGAGATAACGTTAAGGTTCTAGGATAATCACCTCGTGTCCACGTTTGTTTTGCTTGACTTAACGAACCATCTGCATTGACATTAAAATGCGCAATACTGTTATGTAAACGATTTCCAATATATAAATGTTTACCATCTCGGCTTTCAACTATCCCTGAAATAAAATTTGTTCCCTTATAATTTTCAGGTAATGTCGATACAGTTAAACCTTCTTTTAATGTCCCTTTTTGTTTATCAAATTGATATTGTGTTAATGTCGAGGCTTCTTCATTCACTAACCAAACTCGCTCACCTATTTTTGAAAAAATAAAGTGGCGAGGACCTGCACCTTTAGATGACGCCATAATATACGGGGGGTCATTAGGGATTAATTTGCCATTTTTAGCATCAAACTTATATTGGTAAATACGATCTAACCCTAAATCTGTCGTCAAGACATATTGTCCCGAGGGATCGGCTGATATCATATGTGCATGAGGGCCATTATGGTCACTCATTGCAAAACTGCCTTCAACCGCAGCTTCAGGATATGCGGCCCCCGCTGGCCCATGATGTTGAATAACATCACTTGCGGGTAATAAGCCACCATCTTCACGGATAGGAAGAACAGATATTGCACCACTATGATAGTTAGCCACTAATAAATGACTGCCATCCGGTGTTATGGATAAATAAACGGGGCCATCTCCCCCCGATGAAACCTGATTTATTGCTTGCAGAGAACCATCCTGATGGATTTTCCATGCATGAATCGTACCTTTTTCAACTTCACTTCCGGCATAAAGCACTGTGCCATTATTTGATAATACCAACTGTGCTGCATTGGTAAGTGGAGCCGCTAATATTTTATGACTTAATTGACCTGTTTGATTATCCACATTAAAGCGGTATACCCCTTCCCCATTAGGGCTATATGTACCAACCCAAGCAAATTGAGGCGACGCTATCACAGCAGTACTAGCAAACATCAATGATGCCGCCCAAATAGATAACTTATTTGACATAATAAATTTCCAAGTTAATGACAGTGCAAACCTCATATCTTGGTACAAAAAAATATGAGCATTAAATCTAACGACAGCATTTTCAGAATAGGAAAATCATTAGAAACTGTGCAGACACATTATTTCCATTTATGAGTGGAAATTATTAACTGAATAGTCTTATCCATTTCCATTTGTTTAATGCTCATTATTTAACACTATTTTTGAGGGTAATCTTAAACGTTAGATTCAGTTTTGGTGGGCAATTTAACTTTAGTGTGAAATTCCATTTTTGAGATACCGGTCGATATATTTATCACCACTCATCATTATTGGATGATCGGCGGAGATATCACTAGCTATGGTTTAGATTAGTAAAAACCGATAATCAAATATTACCGGTTATCCTTTTTAATTGAGCACCGCATGTGCTTCAATTTCAATCAACCACTCAGGTAGTGATAATCCTGTGACAATAATCCATGATGAAGCAGGAGGTGTCGACGTGAATTTCTCTTTTAGCGCCTGAGATATCGCTTGTTGTTCTTCTTCGCTATCAGCACCTTGCTTAATATAAATTCGTAACATAACAACATCATCTAACGTTCCGTTCGCCGCTTTTAAAACATGCTTAATATTTTCAATCGATTGGATGGTTTGCTCATACATCCCTCCTGCGACAGTACGCTGGTTTGCATCAACGCCAACTTGCCCTGAAAGAAAAATTTGACGTGAACCTTGAGTTTCAATCGCTTGGCTAAATCCATACTGTAATGAATTAAAAACAGCATCAGGGTTAATCAATTTTTTTGACATATAATCTCATTTTTAACAGTGATTGTTGATAACAGCTCAGATTACTCATGTGTATAAAAAACAAAGAATAAAATGATTTGGTGACTTAATAGATAGGAACAAAATATTCGATTTCAATGTCATTTAAGGGAAATTCAACATTTTCTTTTTGATTAATATACTTTTCAATATCCTCCCCCTCACGGCGAAATAACCCTAAAGAAGGAAGCGAGTAAAGGTAAAGATTTAAGTTAAAATCACGATACTCAGCTAAAGAACCTTTAAATGAGAATTTAGCGTACTTACCACTTGGTAAATTAATTTCCCTAAATTCTTTCTTATCAACGATAGAATCTGTTGCCTTTAATCCTATTTGATAAAAAACCTGCACCATGTGTGACCTCTTTTCCGTTTTTTGGTAGTCGATCAGCACATAGCATTCTTTTATTTTTAAATTAGTGGATTTAAAGAAATCAGCCCAAAATGTTTCTCTGATACTTTCATGCAACAACCCAACTTCATCGAGTGAAGACAAATATTGATAGTCTTTAACATATAAAGTGTATGGTAGACAATCAACAATTTGCGGAATAGCTAAGTAGTTAATATCAAAGTTAATAGGAGGCTGCATAGCATCCAAATTCCACAATTTATTTCGTCGATAACAACTTGGAGTAACCTTAAAAATGTATTTAAATCGGCGAGTAAAAGATTGCTGTGAATCAAATTGGTATTTTAGCGCTATTTCTAAAATCGTCTTTTTAGTTAACCTTAGCTCCACAGCCGCTTTAGTCAAACGACGAGCTCTAATATAAGCCGCTAAAGTGATTCCCGTCACTTTTTTGAATAAGCGCTGAAAATACCACTTAGTATAACCGGCTTTATTTGCAACATCATCAAGCAATAAAGATTGATCTAGATTATGCTCTATCCATAATAAAACATCTTTAATAACAGTTATATGAAACTGTTCATCGTCCCATCGTAATTGGATGCTATTGGCTTTATTTTGATAGCGAGAGTGCTGTTCAATATACATAAAATAACCTAAATGCTTTCAAGATTGTCACGGCTATACCATCGTGATATTATTAACATACTGTCGGTATGTTATTTTTATATCTATCATGAAAAATAGAAATCAGCAACAAAAAAATTTTAAAAGCACTCACCAATTACTGGTAGATTCAGCACGAATCTTATTTGTAGAAAAAGGCTATCAAACGGTTTCAATCGATGAGATTTCAGCAAAAGCCTTGGTAACCAAAGGTGCTTTTTATCACCACTTTAAAAATAAAAAGCAGCTGCTCTGTGCTTGCTATAAACAACAACTCACTATTATTGATAATTACATCACAACAAACGTAGATTTAATGGATAGTTGGTCAGCTTTAGAACGTGTTTTTGAGTGCTACCTTGATTATATTATTGCTAATAATCATACACTTATTCCTATTCAAGAAGTCATGCCTGTCATTGGTTGGAATGAGCTCGAAAAAATAAATCTGGAATATACTTCAGGTCGGGTCAATGCAATTATCGGTGAATTAATTCAACAACATCAGCTGAAAGATTACAGTGATGACGTGCTAAAAAACTTACTAAATGGCTGGTTCATGCATATTGCAATACATGCAAAAAATATTAAACAAATTGCAGAGCAAAAAAATCAGTTTATCACTATTTATCGTGACTTTTTGTTAAGTTTAAAAAAAATAACATAACGCCATTATACTTAAATTTAATTTATTTACTCAGTCATCCTTTTCAAAAATAAAGCTCCCTCTTAAAGTTAAACAACAACTTTAAGAGGGAGCTTAAGAGATTTAATGCATAAAAACACGCTGTTATTGGTTAAATCAATGGGGGAATTGAAGGCAAAATAGGAACTTCAATCACCGTAGGCCCCTGCCGCTTAAATGCGTCCTCACATGCGGCTTTAACCTGTTCTATTGTTTCAGCCCTAACGGCAGAACAACCATAACCTTTCGCTAATGAAACAATATCCAGCCCTGGGATATCAAGACCCGGCACTCCCGGCGTTTGCTCTAATACCGAAAATGATTTCAAAATGGCGTATTCATCATTTTTAGGGATCACAAATATAATGGGTAATTGCTGTTGCGCTGCACTCCAAAGCCCTTGAATGGAATATTGCATTGAACCATCGCCAATAATTGCCATTATAGGCCTATTACGACCACTATCCTTCTCTCCAAGAGCAATACCGACACTCGCAGGTAAATTCCATCCCAAAGATCCACTCGCAAAAGTATAAAAAGAATCAGGAGTCTCTATCGGCCATTCACGATGTAATTCGCCTAAATTAGATGGCGATTCTTCCACCAAGATTGTTTCTTTTGGAGAAACAGCTCTCAAGGTTCGAAATAACGCTGCCGCGCTCAATACAGATTGCTGCGTTTCTGGCTCAACGGCTGCTGGATGTGGAGCCATATTATGGGTTTGTTTAATAATTGTTTGTGATGGGGCCGTTCTTGGGCTAACAAGCTCAGTTAAACCTTCAATCGCTAAGACTGCATCACTTAAAAGACTGTCTCCGACTGGCGCTCTGCCTATTTCAATAGGATCATCCGTTATATGCAATAAACGTAACCCTTCAGGAATATAATGACCTGATACATAAGGATAATAACGAAAAACAGGCGCACCAATGACCACCGCTAAGTCATGCCCTTGCAACTTTTCTGATAAAGGTTTAATCGCAAATGGTAACCCTCCCGCATAAAGAGGATGAGTCTCAGGAAAAGCAGGACGTTCTGAAGCTGGGGCGGCCCAAACAGGGATATTTAATTTTTCAGCAAGTTTGATACCTGCATCCCATCCTTGCCCACGAGCAATCGCTGAACCATAAATCAAAACCGGATTTTTGGCAGCCATGATAGCATCAGCAAACTCTTCCAAACGTACAGGGTCATAACCGATACGCTGTGGTATAGAACGCACAACGGCGTGCTCTTCTAAAGCCGCTTTATCCCAATCATCCAGAGGAATCGATAAAAAAACAGGGCCTGCCGGTGGTTGAAGCGCCATTGCGTATGCACGCATAAATGCCGCGGGAACATCTTCCGCCCGTGCAGGTTGATAGCTCCATTTAACCCATGGTTTAGGTAAGGTTTCCGGTTCAATATTTGTCAGCCATGGTTCCATAAGTAACATTTCACGAGTTTGGTTACCCGCAGTGACAATGAGTGGCGTTCTATTCATATAAGCCGTTAAGATGTTACTCATTGCATTACTCAGTCCAGCGGAGGTATGCACGTTGACTAAAGCAACTTTACGTGTCGCTTGCGCATAACCATCAGCTGCCGCAACGGCTGAGGCTTCCTGTAAAGTTTGGATATAACGAAAATCGCTCGGAAAATCTTTAAGGAATGTTTCTTCTGTCGAGCCAGGATTTCCAAAAATAGTCGTGATATCCAATTCACGTAATAAATCGAATGTCACTTGGCGGATCGTTTTTTTCATCTTACAACTCCAATAATAACTATGGCTCTATGAGATAAATACATAAAAGACGTTGCTATTGTTGCTGACGATGAACGTAATTATCATAATAACATCATCAACAACGGTATCCTTCACTGCCAATGAACACAGGCATAATCTAATCACAGCTGAGAAGATATTTTTATTAGAATAAGTATTAAAATAATAACATTGCTGGTCATTTTTTGAATAAAACGCTTTTATCTAAAAGAGAACAGGTTTCGTTTTTTATCTTTAATACGTTTAAAATTTTAATCTATTTTTTAAAATTTAAAACTATTAAATTAAAATAATAAATTTTAGCCATCTTAAAATAACAGACTGTTAAAACATTTTATATTGATGAAAACAGAATAAATTAAACCTAAATCATCTTTAATAGATGATAACAGAAATATAAATAATAAAAACACATGATAAAAAAGAACAATAAATAATAATGCATCTAAAAACAGATAACTTTTACACGCTACATGACTTATCGCGTCATTCACTAAAAAAACAAAAAGGTAATTCATATTAATGACTTACCTTTTACATTAAAGAAGAGTTATGTTTATTTAAATAACGGTCATGATCTCTTTTTCAGGTAAACGCGACTTGGTTAACTCAGCATTAAAATCATCGACAGCACGGTATCCTAAAGCAACCATCGCAATAGGCTCTAACCCTTGTTCAGTCAGCGTAAATTCGCGATCAAGAATAGCAAAATCCATACCTTCCATTGGTACTGCATCCACACCTAACGCAGCAGCCCCCATTAAAAAGCTTCCTAAGTTAATAAAAGTTTGATTTTTCAGCCATTGAGACAAGTCTTTTTGCGTATTTCGATGATAATTCACAAAGAAATCCCTTGCTCCAGCCATCATCGTTTTATGTTCATCTAATGCATAACGGCCATCGAATGCTTCTTGTTCAAGTATCTTATTCATATAAGCTGTATCAACGTTAGTTTTGCTACAGAATAAGATGACATGAGACGCATCAAGTATTTTTGGAGTATTAAACGCATAATTAGCTGCTGTTGATTTTGCCATGCGTTGTTTAGCGTCACTGCTTTGCGCAATAATAAAATACCAAGGTTGGATATTAACACTAGAAGGGCTGTATCTTAACAACTGTTTAAGTTTTTCAACCACATCATCAGAAATGGTTTTAGTTGGATCAAATGATTTTGTTGAATAACGTTTCATAGCGACATCAATGATTGACATAACTTTTATCCTATCAATAACAGCAATAACAATGGGAAAGTTGATATCATAACCAATACTACCTCTTTAACAAGTACGTACATTTTTGATATATAGGCACATAATGGGTACTGTAAAAAACCTCGCTATGATACTTATGAATATGATGGCTGCCCGTCGAAGCTTCATTAAAGCTGATTGATGGTAAAGGGAAAGGCATGATCCTTTACTAGCTTACTGACCAAACATTGAGGTTTAAGTAATAACAACGTCGCCTCAAATTTATGACTCATCGTATACTCACCAAACAATTACACGAGTTGGAATCAGCGGGATTAATTCACCGAGAAGTCTTTCCTGTCGTCCCCCCAAAAGTTGAGTATAGCCTGACAGAAAAAGGTCAATCTCTAAAATCTATTCTGTTGTTACTCAAAAGCTGGGGAGAAGAACATGCATTGCCCTTACTGATTTCACAAAAAAATACACCATAATAAATCTCAAATCGTGCCATTCTTTGAATGATTAAGCGCAGATTTTCTGCATATTAATGCTTAAAGTGCATTTGCACGCTTTGGCATATAGCTTATCGACAATAAAATGATAATCAAATAGAGCATCAATCCTATTAACCAAACCCAACCATCCCAAATAGCGAGAGTTTGATTATAAATAAGCGCAAACATTAAAGGACCGATAACACCACTTGCATTCGTCAAACTGACTAATAACCCTTGTAATGCACCTTGCTGGTGATGATTTGCTTGAACCGACATCGCCCCCTGTAATGCTGGTAATGCAATCCCTCCGCCAGCAAGCAGAATTAAAACAGGAAAAATTAGCCATCCTTCTGAAATAAATGCTAAAAAAATAAAAGCGCTACTATCTGCAATAAATCCTACAAGTACCGTTGTTTTCTCCCCCCACTTTTTGGCAATTTTTCCAGTTATAAACGCTTGAAATAGAGCATGTAAACAACCAAGTCCAGCCAATGAAAAACCAACCATCATACTGTTCCAACCAAAGCGATTCTCAGTAAACAGCACCCATACTGTTGCTGGAATTTGTCCAATCAATTGGGCTGAAAAATAGATGACCAGTAAAATTGGCATCGTTTTAAAGAGCGTCATAGACACGGAACCGGATTTAATCACGGCCTCTTTATCTTTATTAAGATTGGCATCTTCCGCAGTTTTTCCAGTTTCATTGAAGTGAATCATGACAAAGAAGAAAGTCGTTATATTTAAAAATGCGGCAATAAAAAATGGGCTATGGGGTGAAATATCTCCCGCTAATCCACCAATAATGGGGCCAGCTATGAGTCCAATACCAAAACTTGCCCCTAACCTACCAAACCATTTCACTCGTTCAGAAGATGACGTGGTATCTGCTATTACTGATGCGGCGACGGCTCCAGTCGCTCCCGTAATTCCTGATAATAGACGCCCTAAATACAACATCCAAAGCGCGCTTGAAAAAGCCAATAATAAATAATCCAAAGACGCGCCAAGGAGTGATAATAATAAAATGGGACGACGACCAAATCGGTCAGACATCTTTCCAAGCCAAGGTGCAAAAATAACTTGCATTAATGCATATAAAGCCAACAACACACCAAAATGATTGGCAATATTTTCTGGCGCAATAAATTCACGTAATAAGGTGGGTAAGACTGGCATAATAAGGCCAATCCCCATGGCATCGAGTAACGTAATTACCAATGCAATCTTTGCTGATTTGTTCATTTCACTCAACTCTATCACTGATAGGGAGTGGTAAAATAACTCTATCAGTGATAGAGTGTCAATCATAAATTAGGAGTTAATAATGGCTAGATTAGATAAAAGCAAAGTCATTGATAGTGCACTAGAGCTACTTAATGAGGTTGGAATAGAGGGGCTAACAACGCGTAAACTGGCTCAAAAATTGGGTGTAGAACAGCCTACATTATATTGGCACGTAAAAAATAAACGGGCTTTACTCGATGCATTAGCCATTGAAATGTTAGATAGGCACCATACGCATTTTTGTCCTTTAGAAGGAGAAAGCTGGCAAGAATTCCTACGTAATAATGCTAAAAGTTTTCGATGTGCTTTATTAAGCCATCGTGATGGGGCAAAAGTACATTTAGGGACAAGACCAACAACAAAACAGTATGACACTATCGAAAAACAACTCGCATTTTTATGTCAGCAAGGTTTTTCTTTAGAGGACGCATTGTACGCACTTAGTGCCGTTGGCCATTTTACTTTAGGCTGTGTATTAGAAGATCAAGAGCATCAAGCTGCTAAAGAAGAACGAGAACACCCTACCACAGATACTATGCCCCCATTACTACGACAAGCTATCGAGCTATTAGATAATCAAGGAGCAGAACCCGCCTTTTTATTTGGCCTTGAACTTATTATTAATGGATTAGAGAAACAACTTAAATGCCAAAATGGGTCTTAAAAGCAGCATAGCCTTTTTCGTTAATCGTCACTTCACGATAACCTATATGCCGAGTTAACCAACCTTTAGATTGGTAAAGTGTAAATAACGCAGCGCCGATATAGCCACCTAAATGGAAACGGCGTTCGCTCCAATCTAAACAGGCACAACAGACTTTACGGGAATATTTGGTTGGTAGATCTATACCCATATCATGAAAATATTGGATTCCCTTTAGTGTGATCATTTCACCATTTTCAGTGATCCATTGCTGATGACAAAGAAAATCATAAATTTTAACGGCAATCTCTCCAGCTAAATGATCATAGCAAATACGAGCTTTGCGTAAATGCACAGGCGTTGAAATTTTAGCATGCACACTATAATTCAATGATATTCCCATCATGCTCTCAATTAATTCGGCAATCTCTTTCCCCGCTAATTGAAAATAGCGATGCCTCCCTTGAGCGATTACTATAATTAACCGACTATCTACTAATTTAGATAAATGGCTGCTAGCCGTTGAAGCAGATATGTCTGCAACAGAACTTAGCTCCGTGGCGGTCCAGGCTCGACCATCCATTAAAGCACAAAGTATTTTTACTCTTGAAATATCAGACATCGCCGCACCTATAGCAGCTATTGCAGATTCAAAAGTCATATTTTGTTGAATGAGAAATTTAACCATAGTCGTTCACTTTATTGCCCAAGCAAGCGTGACAGATGCGGCCATATTATCATTGTCGGTTATTAGGATCAGTTTATTTGCATGGTCACTGTACTGCACTAAAATATTAATACCATTTTCTGCTAACACGCGTGCTATTTCTCCGAGTTCCCCCGGCCTTTCTTGCTTTAACTGACGAATTAACGGGGTATGGATCGCTCGTACTGATAATCCAATCTGCTCTAATACAACCTTAGCCTGCTCGCCCTGTTCAACGAGAAAATGAGCATGACACTCATCGCCAATCGTAAATATTCCCCCTCCTTCTAATCCAATACCATGATGACCTAATGTTTCTCCTAGTAAGGCTAATTGACCTGCTTGATTATCTAAAACAACATGGATATCAAACATTATCATTATCCTTTTTAAATGAATATTCACGGACTAGATGAGTAATGCTGATTTTATAATAACTAAATATCGATTCTCGACCTTCTTGTTGAGCTTTCGCATGCAAAACGTGATTTTTCCATTGTAGAACCGCATCTTCATCTTTCCACCAAGATAGCGATAACATTTTTCCTTCTGTTGATAAACTTTGAAAGCGCTCAATAGCAATAAAGCCGGATACGTTAGTTAATAGGGTTTTTAACTCCTCAGCCAAAGCTAAATAGCGGGTTTGTTGGTTGGGTTGTATTTGTACTTCAAATATTACAGCTATCATATTTTTCTCCGTTGTTTATCTACGAACAGAGTAGTTCAGCCAAAAATAAACGCTTCGATAAGCAACGAAATAAAGGAAAACAACAAGACTGTTTTATGTCACACATCACACTTCTTTAAATTACTCAATATCTTCTTATTACAGCCAACCCACAGTATAAAATTGATGATTATTTATACTTTTTTTATTTTTCAATTTATCCAGTATTATGTCAAAACCGCATGCGATTAGGCCTATCACGAAATATACCCCATTCCATTTGCCTTAATTTTTTCATATTTACTGTGTGAAATAACCTCTAAATTATCTCTCTATTAACTAAAAGTTATGGATACCCAAACAAAACTCATTGTTAAATATTAGTTAACCAAAGTAATTTAATTTTTCACTAATGTTAAATTGTTATAGTGAAAAATCTGGTAAACTAATAGAGGTAAAAATAATGATCCTAGATGCCAGTTATACATTATTAGTCGCATGTATCGCGCTATTGATTGGGATGTTTGTTGTCAAATTTACCCCATTCCTACAAAAAAACCATATTCCCGAAGCGGTTGTGGGAGGTTTTATTGTTGCTATTATTCTGTTAATCGTTGATAAAACGTCAGGATACACTTTCACTTTTGACTCATCATTACAGAGTTTATTGATGATCGCCTTTTTCTCGTCTATCGGCTTAAGCTCCGACTTTTCTCGGCTGATTAAAGGCGGAAAACCCTTGGTACTACTCACTATTGCTGTAACAATCCTCATTGCTATACAAAATACCGTTGGTATGGGTATGGCTGTTATGATGAATGAAAATCCATTTATTGGGTTAATTGCGGGTTCAATTACTTTGACTGGGGGTCATGGTAACGCAGGTGCTTGGGGACCAATTCTAGCGGATAAGTATGGTGTTACGGGTGCGGTAGAACTCGCTATGGCATGCGCAACACTTGGATTAGTTCTCGGTGGACTTGTTGGGGGGCCAGTTGCACGCCACTTATTGAAAAAAGTGACAATCCCTAAGACAACAGAGCAAGAACGTGACACTATCGTTGAGGCTTTTGAGCAACCCAGTGTCCAGAGAAAAATTAACGCCAATAATGTCATTGAAACAATTTCAATGCTGATTATCTGTATCGTCGTTGGTGGTTATATTAGCGCGTTATTTAAAGATACTATCCTACAATTACCGACCTTTGTATGGTGCTTATTCGTAGGTATTATTATCCGTAATATCCTGGCTCATGTATTTAAACATGAAGTATTTGAACCTACTGTCGATGTATTAGGTAGCGTTTCCTTATCACTGTTCTTAGCAATGGCATTAATGTCATTAAAATTTGGACAGTTAGCAAGTATGGCTGGACCTGTATTAATCATCATCGCTGTGCAAACTGTTGTCATGGTATTATTTGCCTGCTTTGTTACCTTCAAAATGATGGGTAAAGATTATGATGCCGCCGTTATTAGTGCTGGTCATTGTGGTTTTGGAATGGGTGCTACGCCAACCGCCATTGCAAATATGCAAACGGTGACAAAAGCATTTGGTCCTTCACATAAAGCCTTTCTCGTTGTCCCTATGGTAGGTGCATTTATTGTGGATATTTCAAACAGTATTTTGATCAAAATATTTATTGAGATCGGTACTTACTTCACTTAATAATTCGCTTCTCTTTGGTGAGCTTCCCATAGTAAAAAATAGATGAGGAAGTTCACCACTTCGCTTTTTCCTCGCTATAAATTGCACTTATTACCGACAATTCAATAATTCATTGACTCAGTTATCTGATTATTTTTTATTTATCCGTTAGAATGCCTACAAAATGAATAGTAGGTAGGCTACATAGAATGAAATTAAGACATCTTGATATCTTTTATGCTGTAATGACTTGTGGTTCTTTAACTCGTGCAGCGGAAGTTTTGCACATTTCACAGCCAGCTGCCAGTAAAGCGCTAAAACATGCAGAGCAACAATTAGGGTTAGTATTATTTCAACGAATTAGAGGTAAATTATTACCCACGGATGAAGCTTTACTACTCTTTGATGAAGCAAAAGAAGTTTATCGAAATTTAGATCGCCTAAGAATATTAGCACAAAATTTATCCAAAAACCCTCAAGGGAAATTGGCGATAGGTTGTTTACCAAGCCTTGGTCTGAATTTAGTTCCTGAAGTAACAGCGCTGTTCATAAAAAAACATCCGAACATTAAATTGACAATTGGTACCCACCATACTGTCGATATTATGCAGTTATTAACTCAGCAAGACTTAGATATTGGTATTGGTTTCAATTTATCCATTGAAGGCGGTATTACGGTATTACCTATCGCCGAAATACCACTCGTTTATGTTGATCACCAACAGCACCAAGGGCCGATTTCATTAGCTGATATTGACCAAAATCGCTGGATCCATCCAGGTTCAGACTCTCTTGCTCAATTATTACAGCAATACCATGAATTTTCTGTTTCTAATATTAGCGTACATACTTATCACATGGCCGCTGAGTTTGTTCGTGCTGGATTAGGTTGCAGTATTACGGATATTTTCTCTGCTGAACACACATTACCAAAATCGATGATCCATCCATTGAAAGAGGATCTACATTTAGCCGTTTCAGTATTTCATCGTGCAGATAGGCCCTTGACCAAAGCCGCCCAAAATTATGTAAACACGTTGTCACTGACCCTAGAAAAAAGAAATAAAGTAGTTAACCAAAAGTTATACTCCTGCAATGAAAACTCAATTGTTTAGTTAACTTATTCGCCGTTAAATAATAACTCTCCTGTTATTATTGGTTGCGGATAATTATGAAAAAACATGTGGTGGTGATTGGTGCAGGTGTTATTGGTCTCAGTACCGCATATGCTTTAATAAAAGCGGGTCATGCCGTCACGTTATTAGAATCAGAATCTGATGTCGGCATGCAAACCAGTTTTGCCAATGGTGGGCAACTTAGCTATCGTTATGTTGCACCTTTAGCGGATGCAGGAGTGCCATTACAAGGTTTAAGTTGGATGGGAAAGGATGACTCCCCTTTAAATTTAAAAATTCAATTTTCCCTTCAACAATGGGCGTGGCTAACCCAATTTACCCTCGCTTGTAACCGAAAGACTAATAAAATTAATGGTGCTCACCAGCTTCGCTTATCATTACTCAGCCAAGAAATAATGAATAGTTGGCGAACCAATGGTGATATTGGTGATTTTGCTTGGGAAAAATCAGGGAAGTTAATTATTCACCGCGAACAAAAAAGCTTTAATAAAGCTTGTGAAACTATTGATAGCCAATTTCAAAAAGTATTAACTCCTGCTGAAATTACTGAATTAGAGCCTTCACTAAAGAATGTTCAATCACAACTCAAGGGAGCAATTTATGCGCCTGATGATGAAAGTGCAGATTGCTACTTATTCTGTAAAAATTTACTGCAATTCTTATCAACTCAAGCTGATTTTAAACTCTGTTTACAACATGCTGTGCTTTCATTTATTAAAAATAAACAAAGAATCACAGGTGTTATAACTAATCAAAGCACTATTCTTGGTGATGATGTCATTGTTTGTGCAGGTAATGGAAGTAGAGAACTATTACGTCCACTAGGTATTCATGTACCTATGCTTGGTCTAAAGGGATATAGTCTTTCAATTCCCTACCCAGAAAAAGAACACATCGTACCAAAGATTAATGTTACTGATTACGGTAATAAAATTGTTTACGCAAAATTAAATCAACAGCTTCGTATCGCAGCAATGGTAGATATTGGCTATGATAAATTAGGGTTACGTGATAACCGTATTCTTGCGCTAAAAAATATTATAAGCAAAACCTTTCCTGAATTGACGCATCTCGATGATGCCGAAACATGGTGCGGATTGCGCCCATCGACCCCCAAAGGCCCCCCTATGTTAGGTAAAACTGAATACGATAATCTTTGGCTAAATATTGGCCATGGTAGTCTAGGCTTTACATTAGCAGCGGGAAGTGCAGAGATCCTTAATCAATTAATTTCAGGAAAAACTTCACCAATCTCTTTAACTGGATTAACAAGGTAATACAAATATGATAAAGCGTAATAATCCCAAACCACGTTTAGCAGATAGCGTTGAATATGCAGGTTTAGTTTATTTATCAGGGCAAGTTCCAACTGATTTATCTGGTGATATTACCTCTCAAACCCAAGAAGTTCTCGCAAAAATAGATGCTTTGCTAGCTGCGAGTCATAGTCATAAAACTCGAATCCTTTCTGCTCAAGTATGGATTAAGGATATGAAGCGTGACTTTGCTGCATTTAATACGGTTTGGGAATCTTGGATGCCAGCTGAGTATAGTCCTGCACGTGCGGCAGTGGAAGCGAATATGGCGAGAGAACAAGTGCTTGTGGAAATTATGGTTATCGCTGCGCAAAATTAATTTTTATTAACAGCAACTGTCCAATTTTACTCACCATTATTAATGAAAACGCCTTTTTATTCTAAAGGCGTTTTTTATTCTCTGAAAAATACGATATACAAAAGAGTTTCTATTCTATATAGAACAACACCATACTATATAGTAAAAATATATATTATTAGATGCGACTACTTATCATTACTATTTTTTGTATAGGCTTGCTGTAACAGAGACATCATTACCGCTTCCTTCAGATTCAATGGAAGTGATAACAAAATACTCGGCCCCTTTCTCATCTGCCTTTTGAGAAATAGCTTTTACATAATCTGCCGATACACCATCGTTCATGACAACATTTACTGTGCCAGCAAATTTTAAATAAAGAGATTTAGTATAATTAATCTCCGTTGCACCAAAAGCGATTGGACTTAATAAGGCTAAAGATAAAAATAAAACCTTCAATCTATTCATCGTCAAGCCATCCTAAAAATTAATTGATTTATATTTTCTAGGACACTAATAAGTTACGTGTTTTTTGTCAATGACACACACCATCATATCTGTACGCTCCTTTCAAGAATAGAAATATTATTAGTACTTAACAAACAAAAGATTACCTCCTAATTTATATTTTACGCTTTATTATATTATTTCATTTATACAACGCGGATCACATCGAATAACTCATATTGAAACCGTCCACAAAAGACTGCTTATTAACCATTATTAAATAATTAATGGAGAGAAAAGTGAAAAAAACAGTTATACAGTATTTATTGTCGCAGCTCTATGATTTAGGTATTAGTGACATTTTTGGTATTGCTGGAGATTATTCATTTCCAATTAATGATGCTGTCTGTGAGCATAACGAACTACGCTGGGTTGGTTGTTGTAATGAATTAAATGCTGCCTATGCCGCAGATGGTTATGCCCGAGTAAAAGGTATCGCTGCACTCTCAACAACATTTGGTGTTGGTGAATTAAGTGCGATTAATGCCATTGCAGGTTCTTATGCCGAATATTTGCCTATTTTTCATCTCGTGGGCATGCCTTCAAGTCGAATGTTACAAAGCCAAAAATTAATTCATCATTCACTCGGCCATAGTGACCATACTCTATTCTATAAAATGTATCAGCCATTGAGCTGTGCACAGGCAATTCTTACCCCTGAAAATTGTGTCGAGGAAGTAAAAAGATTAATTACATGCGCTTTATCTGAGCGTAGGCCTGTTTATATTGGCATTCCAGCCGATTATGCACAAATGGCAATCCATACAGATATGCCATACCCACCAGCGATAAGTACCCCCAAAAGTCATCAGGAAAATTTGGCTGTCGTAATTACCGCTATCTTAAATAAGCTGACAAACAGTAAAAAAATAAGTGTACTCCCAGGGATTTTAATTGCGCGTTTAGGGCTCGAAAATGCCGTGTTATCCCTAATCAATAAATCCAATCTGCCTTATGCTTCTATGATTATGGATAAAGGAGTATTAAGTGAAACAACCCCCAATTATATGGGAGCCTACTATGGTAAATTAATGAATCAACATGTTTATGAATATGTTGAAAGTAGTGATTGCATTATGAGTATTGGCGTCATGATGACGGATATGAATACAGGCTGTTTTACCGCGGATATTCCCGTCGAAAACCATATCAGCATTATGCCAGATCATGTCAATATTGGTCCTAATCACTACCCTCACGTTTATATGAAAGATGTGCTTAACGCTTTGCAAGAACAAATCCCTGTTTTCCATCAAATGCCCCCTAGTGTTCAACCTTTAGGTGAGACCCCCGTCACCGATAATGAATTAATATCAGCTGAATACCTCTACTCTCGATTGGAAAAAATGTTTCAAGAGAACGATATTATTATTACTGATACAGGGACGTCATTAATGGGATTACTCTCTGCACAACTTCCGAAAAACGCTCAATTCTATAACCAAGCATTATGGGGGTCTATCGGATGGTCTACTGCCGCTGCATTTGGAGCTGCTTTAGCTGCACCGCATCGTCGGGTCGTATTAATCACAGGAGAAGGTGCACACCAATTAACCGCACAAGAAATCTGTCAGTTTGCCCGTTTTGGATTAAAACCCATCATCTTCATCATTAATAACGATGGATACCTCTTCGAGCGACTCATATGTAAAAATCCCGATGCTTATTTCAATGATATTGCTCAGTGGAATTATGCTCAATTACCTGCGGCACTCGGCTGCCATGATTGGTATTGTCAAAAAGTCACTTGCAGTGATGAACTTGACTTAGCTATTACTCAAGCTGAATCACATGATAGTGCCTCATATATTGAAATCATTACGGGGAAATATGTCGCCCCAGAGCTTGCGCATAAATTGCGCTCTTCATTAGACTCGCTATATTCAGATGAATAAATTTCAACCACTGGTCACGGAAGATAAGCTCACGGGTAAAGTGGCTAATTTTTAAATACACTTAAACATAAAATTTAAGGCTATTACTGGTTAAAAACAGCCATTTTCTCCGAACATTCACGAGAGAGACAACGTACAATTTGAGGTAGAGTCATGCCAAATTGGCACAGACTCTTTTTCTATTAACCTAATTTCTGCGAATCTTTTCCTAAATTTTTACTCATATCCATGTTTGCGGATGAATTTCTAACAAGACGTTATACAATAGGCCAACGCTGAATCACTAATTGGGCTAACTCTGTGATACTGTAACAGTGATAAGTAAAATGCAATCAGGTAATAATACTCGTAAAACTCCATAAACTCATTAAGTAACAACAGATAATGCTATGACTGACAACCAAAATTTCGAATCCCATACACCAATGATGCAGCAGTATTTAAAACTAAAAGCACAACATCCCGATATACTGCTGTTCTATCGTATGGGAGATTTTTACGAGCTTTTCTTTGATGATGCCAAAAAGGCGTCTCAATTATTAGATATTTCACTGACTAAGCGTGGGCAAACTGCGGGTCAGCCTATACCTATGGCGGGAGTTCCGCACCACGCCGCGGAAAACTATTTGGCAAAATTAGTGCAAATGGGTGAATCTGTTGCAATCTGTGAGCAAATAGGCGACCCAGCAACCAGTAAAGGGCCTGTTGAACGAAAAGTTGTACGTATTGTGACCCCAGGAACAATTACTGATGAAGCATTACTGAATGAGCGTCAGGACAATTTACTGGCTGCAATTTGGCAAGAGCCACAGGGTTATGGCTTTGCCACCTTAGATATTACTTCAGGCCGGTTTATGATCAGTGAGATCGATGATGAAGAAGCCTTACAAGCTGAATTACAACGCACTCGTCCTGCTGAGTTACTCTATCCTGAAGACTTTACCAGTATGACTCTGATTGAGAACTGTAAAGGGCTGCGTCGTCGTCCTTTATGGGAATTTGAATTAGAGACAGCGAAGCAGCAGTTAGGTCTACAATTCGGCACAAAAGACCTTATTGGTTTTGGTGTTGAAAATGCTTCCAGAGCGCTACGAGCAGCAGGCTGTCTTCTTCAATATGTTAAAGATACACAACGCACTGCACTGCCCCATATCCGTAGCATTATCATGGAAAGGCAATCCGATAGTGTTATTCTTGACGCGGCAACGCGCCGTAATCTCGAAATCACCCAAAATTTATCGGGTGGAACAGAAAATACATTAGCAGCCATTTTAGACCTATGTGTAACCCCAATGGGGAGTCGTATGCTAAAACGCTGGCTACATACACCGTTACGTCATATTCAAACCCTTAATAATCGTCAACAGGCTATCACGGCGCTACAACAGTGTGGCTTTGAGTTATTACAGCCCCTACTTCGCCAAATTGGTGATTTAGAGCGTGTACTCGCACGATTAGCATTACGTTCAGCTCGTCCCCGTGATTTAGCGCGTATGCGCCACGCTTTTGAGCAATACCACGAAATTCATCAAATTCTCAGCCAATCCAACAGCGAATATTTACAAAGCTTACAAAAACGTATTAATCAGTTTGATGAATTACAAGATCTGTTACAACGCGCTATTATTGATGCCCCCCCAGTGCTCGTACGTGACGGCGGTGTTATTGCCCCCGGCTATAACAGTGAGCTGGATGAGTGGAGAGCGCTTGCTGATGGAGCAACAGATTACCTTGATAGACTGGAAATTCGAGAGAAAGAAAAGCTCGGCATTGATACGCTAAAAGTTGGCTACAATGCGGTGCATGGATATTTTATTCAAGTTAGTCGAGGTCAGAGCCATTTAGTCCCTATTCATTATGTACGCCGCCAAACGCTGAAAAACGCTGAACGGTATATTATTCCCGAATTAAAAGAGTACGAAGACAAAGTACTAACATCGAAAAGCAAAGCATTAGCGATTGAAAAAGCGCTTTACGATGAGCTATTCGATATGCTTTTGCCCCATTTAGCCAATTTGCAAATCAGTGCGGAAGCACTAGCTGAACTAGATGTATTGAACAACTTAGCAGAACGAGCTGAAACGCTTGGCTACACTTGCCCACAACTGACAGATAAACCGGGCATTCATATTACTGAAGGTCGTCACCCTGTCGTAGAGCAAGTACTCAGCGAGCCATTTATCTCTAATCCGCTTTCACTGTCTCCGCAACGCCGGCTCCTCATCATCACGGGGCCCAATATGGGGGGTAAAAGTACCTATATGCGCCAAACTGCGTTGATTACTTTGCTTGCTTATATTGGTAGCTTTGTTCCCGCGACTAAAGCCGTTATTGGCCCTGTAGACCGTATTTTTACGCGCGTTGGTGCTTCAGATGATTTAGCCTCTGGGCGTTCTACTTTTATGGTTGAAATGACCGAAACCGCTAATATTTTACATAATGCGACTGAACACAGTTTGGTCCTTATGGATGAGATTGGCCGTGGAACATCAACTTACGATGGTCTATCTCTAGCTTGGGCTTGTGCAGAAAATTTAGTCAATCGTATAAAATCGATGACCTTATTTGCAACCCATTATTTTGAATTAACAACACTACCTGAGAAATTAGAAGGTGCTGTTAATATCCATCTAGATGCGATGGAACATGGTGACACCATTGCCTTTATGCATAATGTTCAAGAAGGTGCGGCAAGCAAAAGTTATGGTCTCGCTGTTGCTTCTCTTGCGGGCGTGCCTAAAGAGGTCATTAAACGCGCGAAACAAAAACTTAAAGAGCTAGAGTTCATTTCCAATAATACCAATGCTAGCCATGTTGATAGCGCACAATTAAGCTTTTTAGCGCCTGAAGAACCGTCACCAGTTCTCAGTGCATTAGAGACTATCGACCCTGATAGATTAACACCGAAACAAGCATTAGATTGGTTATATCGTTTAAAGGAAATGGATAAGTAGTATGCAAGATCACGCTGAGCTACTGGCGCCTATCAGCGCGTTTTTACATTGTGAAACGCCTGATAGTTGGGTTAAAAAAGCAAGTGAGCCTGAAAGTTTACCTATACTCTTAAAAGACCACCTTTTATGTGAATTAAAAGCGGCGCAAAGCGCAATGTTTTTGATCCGTAAATATGCCGTTGATAAAGAGAGTGCCGCGACACTGCTTGCTTGGTTTAAACCTTATGAGGACTTTGCCTACGATCGTATAGGAAATGTTGATACTTTAAAGCATAAAAACCAAGTATCAAAACAGATCCTAGCAAGAAAACAGTCTCCTTATAGCCAAGATTTAATTGATAAAATGGTACTCTTGATTAAAGAGGAACTTCATCATTTTTATCAAGTGTTAGAAATTATGCACCAACGAAATATTCCTTATGATGGCATAACAGCAAGCCGTTATGCTAAAGGTCTGTTTAGCCATATGAGTGGGCATGAGCCGCAAACATTGGTCGATAAACTGATCATTGGTGCTTATATTGAAGCCCGATCATGTGAACGCTTTGCTAAGCTAGCCCCTTTTTTAGATGATGATTTAGCTAATTTCTACGTCTCATTATTGCGTTCGGAAGCGAGACACTATCAAGATTATCTGCAACTAGCACAATCTATCAGTAAAACAGATATCAGTGACCGCGTTAAAATGTTCGGTATTATCGAAGCACAGCTTATTCTGTCTCCCGATAATGATTTCAAATTTCATAGTGGTGCGCCAATATAAAGCCTAAGGTGACAAACCTCTTTTGACATATTATCCATAAAAAGAAAGCCCTCAGTTTGTCGCTGAGGGCTTTGATAATCTACTGTTAACGATTTTTACATATTAAATAAGGCTTCCAAAGAAAGATCCTCACCTTGTAAAATATCTTTTAACCTTCTTAACCCTTCCACTTGAATCTGACGTACTCTTTCCCGTGTTAATCCAATTTCTCGACCAACCTCTTCGAGCGTTTCTGCCTCATAACCCAATAAACCAAAACGTCGTGCTAATACTTCACGCTGTTTAGGATTCAATTCAAATAACCACTTCACAATGTTTTCTTTTAAGTTGTTATCTTGAATTGTATGTTCTGGGCCTGATTCATTCTCATCAGATAGAACCTCAAGTAAAGATTTTTCAGAATCACCGGCAATAGGCGTATCAACCGAGGTAATACGTTCATTTAAACGTAGCATACGGCTAACATCTTCTACTGGCTTATCTAACTGTTCGGCGATTTCTTCAGCGCTAGGCTCATGATCAAGTTTTTGCGCTAATTCTCGGGCGGTTCGAAGGTAAATATTGAGCTCTTTGACGATATGAATAGGGAGGCGGATGGTTCTGGTTTGATTCATGATGGCACGTTCAATCGTCTGGCGTATCCACCACGTCGCATATGTTGAAAAACGGAAACCTTTTTCAGGATCAAATTTTTCAACTGCGCGAATTAACCCTAGATTACCTTCCTCAATGAGATCAAGTAATGCTAGGCCCCGATTATTATAACGTCGAGAGATCTTAACAACTAAGCGAAGATTACTTTCTATCATGCGTTGACGTGAAGCAATGTCACCACGCAAGGCTCTCCTAGCATAGAAAACTTCTTCTTCAGCTGTCAGGAGCGGAGAGAATCCAATTTCACTGAGATAAATTTGGGTTGCATCCAGAACACGCAAATTCGTGCTCTGGAATAAGTCCATTTCATCGTCTAGTTCTGCAACCAGATCCTCTTCTTTGAATTGACTCTCATCAAAAGCATCATCCATCATGCTGTCGTCGAGGTCATTGTATAACTCGTTAGCTTTCAGCGAACTTTGGCTCATCAGTGACTCCTACCCTTGATAATGAGGACAGAATGTCATTGCATTCTGCCCAGTTTATCGCTGCGGTAAGTAGCGCAGCGGGTTTACTGATTTTCCCTTGTAACGAATTTCAAAATGTAGCCTAACCGAGCTTGTACCGGTGCTACCCATAGTTGCAATTTTTTGCCCAGCAGCGACATCCTGCTGATCACGCACAAGTAACGTATCGTTATGCGCGTAAGCACTTAGGTAGTCATCGTTATGTTTTATTATTATAAGATTTCCATATCCACGTAGTGCATTTCCTGCGTATACCACTTTACCGGGAGCAGCAGCGAGTACAGGTTGGCCTCGTGAACCGGCAATATCAATGCCTTTATTTCCACCTTGCGCATCAGAGAAACCTTCTATCATTTTCCCTTCTGCTGGCCAGCGCCATTTTATCGATGAGCTATTTGTACTGCTTGCTGTCGTCGTAGAAGTTGTAGAAGCAGTCGAGGTTGTTGCTGTAGAAACTTGCGTTGCAGGCTTCTTATTATTAGGCAACATTTTACCCGTATTTTGACCGCTTCCATTTGCAGGATACGCATTAGTTGTTCGAAGATCAACCGGTTGCTGGTTACTATTTGATGAATTTGATGCTAATTGTCCGTTTGAGTTCACATTTCCATTACCAATATTGATCACCTGCCCAACATTTAGGCTATAAGGCTCTGGAATATTGTTTTTCGATGCTAACTCACGGAAATCATTGCCCGTTATATACGCTATGTAGAATAACGTATCGCCACGCTGTACCGTGTAAGTACTACCGCTATAACTGCCTTTTGAAATACTGCCATAGTCACGGTTATAGATAATACGGCCTTGTCCATCCATATTCACTGGGGCCGACGTGCGAACAGATGATGAAGAATTTGCAGACAAATTAGGCCGTGAAGAAGGCATCGCAATACTCGTCCCACCACTATTGCTTGATGGTGTTCTTTGAACTGTTTGTTGACTTGATTGATTTCCTTGACCTTCATTTACGCTAGTAATCGGCGCTGCTGTATGGTACGGAGTTGAACATCCAGCCAGTAATGCCCCGCCAAATGAAAAGATCACCGCCCATCGAATTCTGTTTATTGGGCTAACAATTTTCATGCATCTTCTCCCGTGAAGAAAAATCTGACATCACAACTAAATTTGCGTCAGTAAAACATTCGAGCCTATTATTCTCATCATACTTCAAGTTGCAGCATTGTTAACTAGGTTTATGCGCATAGGTCACCTCTTTTATAGGCCCTGCATCACCTAGCTACAGCTTGAATTATTTAGAACATTAAAACTCTTAAACGAAAAGTATTTGGCTTATTAAAACAGAAATATAAATTATTGAACAAGCCAAATATATCAAAAATATAACAATTTGAGATTATGACTTAATAGAAAATGCGACTTACTCAGTTTTAGAGCAGTCCAGGTCATATTTTGTCGAAGATCATCGCCACTAAATCGCTAAGCTAAGTCACCTGAAACTAAAGGAACAAAGCGCACTTTCTCTATGACATTTGCGTGATAATCATTTCCTCGACGAATAATCAACTTGAGGGCTTGGTCTTTATCCCCAACAGGTAAAACTAAACGTCCACCTTCTTTTAATTGCTGTAATAGCCGAGGAGGAATTTCACTGGGTGCTGCGGTGACGATAATCGCATCAAAAGGCCCTTTTGATTGCCATCCTTCCCAACCATCACCGTGACGAGTAGAGATATTATGCAAATCAAGTTGTTTAAAACGGCGTTTCGCCGTCCATTGTAAACTCTTCACCCTTTCGACTGAAAAAACATGATCCGCTAAATGCGCTAAAACAGCCGTTTGATAGCCAGAACCTGTGCCTATTTCTAAAACATGATCTTGCGGTGTAACCGCAAGCAATGCGGTCATTTTAGCAACAATATAAGGCTGAGAAATAGTTTGCCCATAACCTATAGGTAATGGGATGTTATCATAGGCCTTATGTGAAAGCGCTTCATCCACAAAACGTTCACGCGGAACTCGTGATAAAGCGTCTAATAGGCGCTCATCGTGAATTCCCTGTTGGCGTAACTGTGCCAATAGTTCTTTCATGAGCCCTGTTTTCATTCTACTTTCACTCCTGATTTCTCTAGCCACTCTTCAATCAATGAATGTGCTTTATAAGCTGTTAAATCCACTTGTAAAGGCGTAATGGAGACATAACCTTGCGATACCGCCTCAAAATCGGTACCAGGCCCTGCATCGCGGATTTCCCCCACTGGCCCAAGCCAATACAGCATATTACCTTTAGGATCTTCGAGATTGTAAACCTCAGAGGCGGCATGACGACTGCCACAACGAGTGACTTTAATCCCTTTCACTTCATTGTAAGGAATATCAGGTACATTGATATTCAATATATTGCCTGCTCGCAATGGATTTTTTTGTAACAATGCCAATATGTCACAAGTCACTTTTGCGGCGGTTTCAAAATGCGTGTCACCATCAAGAGAAACTGCTATGGAAGGTAAACCTAAGTGTCGACCTTCCGTCGCTGCCGCAACGGTACCTGAGTAAATGACATCATCCCCAAGGTTAGGACCACAGTTAATGCCAGATACAACAATATCAGGCCTTGGTCTCACCACTTTGTTAACACCAATATAAACACAATCTGTCGGCGTACCTTCTTGTACTGAAAGGTCACCATTAGCCAGTGTTTGGATCCTTAAAGGTTTATCTAAAGTTAATGCGTTTGATGCACCACTACGATTACGATCAGGTGCAATCACTTGCACCTGATAATATTGGCGTAAAGCAGCTGCCAGTGTTTGGATACCAGGGGCTGTCACACCATCGTCGTTACTCAATAAAATTTTCAGCATCGGCACTATCCTGATTAATAAGTTCTCGCACCACGCTCGTTGCAAAACTTCCCGAATTAAGGAAAAAACACATTTTTAATGTCGTTTGATCAACCCATTGCCATTGAAGGTTTTGAGGTTTCATCATCATCGCCCTACGTGTTGAGGATACCCGTTCCGTTTTCATCAATGTTATCAAGGCGCGATAATTCTCTAAGCAACCCGTCTCAAAGGCTAGCGCATCTTCTTGCGTACCTAATTCACCATCACCGGGCAAAGGTGCCGTGATGCTAAGTTCAAATGTATCAACTCGGGGTTGTAATGAAGAAAATTCTTCTGTCGTTGCCACAAACCAACTGCCACGCCCTGTCAATTGAAGAGCATCACCTAATAACACTTGATTGACGGTCTGGTTCGCAATACGCTCACTCGTCACGTGGTTAAACATCGCACTGCGTGCTGCTGACAGGTAAAAGCTACGTTTGTTGCGCTCACGAACAGTAATTTCTTGATTTGCCCAGCGTAACGCTTGAGTTAAATTCTGTCCATCTCGACCAAAGCGTTGTTCACCAAAATAGTTAGGAACGCCTTGCTCTGCTATTTTCTGTAAACGCAATTCGACATCGTCAGGATCCGAAATCTCCCGAATGGTCAATTCAAATTGGTTTCCTTTCAAGGTGCCAATGCGCAATTTTCTTTTTTGTCTCGTTGTCGCAATCACTCGACAGCCATCAAGTTGCCACAAAGAAAAATCAGGTGTTTCTTTACCTGGCATCTGCAAACAGAACCATTGTTCCGTCATCGCATTGCGATCTTTTAAGCCAGCATAGCTTACTGCTCTTGCTGAAATTTTTGCGAACTTAGCGAGCTGCTCGGCAACAAATAGCGTGTTATAGCCAATCTTTTCAACACGAACCATAACATGCTCGCCTTCTCCATCAAGCTCAAAACCTAAGTTTTCCTTAACGATGAAGTCTTCAGGCTGACTTTTTAGTTTACCGAATGATAGCGGCTTACCATGCAGGTACTGTACATTCATGATTTTCACTACCATTATCTTTAACAAGTAATACTACCGCAGCACATGCAATACCTTCTTTACGACCAACAAAACCTAATTGTTCAGTTGTCGTCGCTTTAACATTAATGTCATCCATATGGCATTCTAGGTCTTCTGCAATATTGACACGCATTTGTGGAATATGTGGCAGCATTTTAGGGGCTTGTGCCATGATAGTGACATCAATATTACCGATACTGTAACCTTTTGCACGTACATGACGATAAGCTTCTTTTAGTAGCACACGGCTATCAGCACCTTTATAGGCCGGATCGGTATCTGGGAATAATTTACCAATATCCCCGAGTGCAGCAGCCCCTAAAATTGCATCCGTTACTGCATGTAATACAACATCACCGTCAGAGTGAGCTAATAAACCTTGTTCATATGGAATACGAACCCCACCAATAATGATGGGACCATCACCACCGAACTTATGTACATCGAACCCGTGCCCAACTCTCATGATTTATTCCTTTTATTTCATTTTAGAAAGATAAAATTCTGCCAGAGCAAGATCTTCTGGTCTGGTCACTTTTAAGTTATCTGAACGCCCTGAAACCAATACAGGTTGATAACCACAATATTCAAGGGCAGAGGCTTCATCTGTGATAACCGCATTTTCTTTCAAAGCTTTACTTAAACAATCCCGCAATAACAATAATGGAAAAAACTGTGGGGTTAATGCATGCCATAATGCTTCACGTTCAACTGTATGATCAATAAGAGCAGACGTTTTAAAACTCCGCTTCATTGTGTCTCTAACAGGCGCAGCAAGAATTCCGCCACAACACTCTTTTGTTGATAGCTGAATAATTTTATTTAAATCATCTTGATGCAAACAAGGACGTGCTGCGTCATGCACCAACACCCACTTATTTTGCATGCTTTCGTTTTTGGCTAAAAGGTTTAACCCCGCCATCACTGAGTCCGCGCGCTCTTTTCCACCGTTTACTGTGGTCACTCGCGGATCTTGTGCAATATCAAGCTTAGCAAAATAATCATCATCCGGGCTGAGTGCGACAACGATATGGGTGACGCTAGGGTTGAGTAACAATGCACTAATCGTGTGTTCAATGATTGTTTTCCCTGCGATTTGTAAATACTGTTTTGGGCAATCAGCATTCATACGGCTGCCAATACCTGCCGCGGGAATTATTGCAACAATTTGCGGGTTTTCCCCAATGATTGAGTTATTCATTATGTTGGATCTTACATCGAAATTAATGGCCAATCGCGATAATAATTCATGAGCAAATACGTTATTTATTGATTATTAGATGCTTTCTGATTATTACTTTCTTTGACCATTCTATAAAATGATTCGCCAGGTTTGATCATTCCGAGTTCTGTGCGAGCTCGTTCTTCAATCGCATCTTGACCATCGTTTAGGTCATTAATTTCAGCAAATAACTGCTCATTACGCACTTTTAAGCGAGAATTGATAATTTCTTGCGCTGCAACATCGTCTTTTACTCGCACATAATCATGGATACCATTTTTTCCTAACCATAGAGAATATTGCGTCCAAGCTAATACTGCGATTAATAGAAGCGTTAATTTGCCCATTCTGCCCCCTGAAATGATTTGCTAATCATCCCATAACTCAGCTCATGACGCTACTAAGAAGAAAGTAATGTCATAAAAGTCAGAGTAAATCACATATTATATGATTAAAATTCACTCAACTTAGTGTTGATCACGCTGTTTTTGTTCCGTTTCTCACTAGCAAATTATAGGGTACCTTGAATCATAAAAATCACTATTACCAATCCAAGTGAAATTTGCCAACAAAAATACGAGCGCCAATACAATATTGATTGTACTTTCGTGCAACATCTTAATAGAAAAAGGTTATTTTATCAGCGTGAAAGTAAAAAGAAGATACCATTAAATGTGATTTAACGGCGTCGTTGATGAAAAGATGCTACTCAAGGCCATTCAGCAACATCTTTTTGAGAATAACAGATTAGGTTTTAATAACTTGTTGAGTTTTCAGCAGGTGGAGAATTTGCGTTATTGAATCAGCGATGGGCTGCCGTCCATCAATGCGTAACTCCGGCTGTAATGGCTCCTGATACGGAGAGTCAATCCCTGTAAAATGCGTTATCTTCCCCTCTCTCGCTTGCTTATACAGCCCTTTTGGATCGCGTTGTTCACAGATGTCTACTGGTGTTGCTACGTGCAATTCAAAAAATTGATTTGCTTCAAACAATTCACGAACCCGTTGTCTGTCCTCTCGATAAGGAGATATAAACGCTGTCGCAACTATCAGTCCAGCATCAACCATCAGCTTAGCCACTTCGCCAATGCGTCGAATGTTCTCTTGCCGATCTTCCTCGCTAAAACCAAGGTCGCGGCATAATCCATGGCGTACGTTATCACCATCAAGCAAGTAAGTCTTAATCTCCATCTCGGCTAATGTTTGTTCAATTGCACCAGCCAATGTTGACTTACCTGAGCCAGACAGCCCCGTAAACCATAGCACTGCCCCCTTATGGCCATTCGCTCGCTCTCTAAATTGACGCGTAATGGCATGTGGATGCCACACAATATGTTCATTAATCAAATCCATGATAGTTATTTTCCACCCAGCAAATCACGAGCTCCCCAGTGAGGGAAATGGCGCCTAATTAACTTGTTCAGCTCGATTTCAAATTCACTAAAGTGATCATCTTGCCCAATGAAATCTGCTTTAATTTCACGAACGAGCCCCGCGCCTGCTGTAACATTCGTTAACCTATCAATTAAGATCATGCCGCCGGTATCCGCATTATGTTGATAATTATCCAATAACAGGGGTTCATCAAACGAGAATTCAACAAGGCCAATACTATTTAGCGGTAACTCAGTCGCGACCTTTTGCGTCAAATTATTCACATCAACTTGATATTGAATATTTTCTACCTTCGCTCGACTTCTTTTGCCTGCAATTTTGATATCTAACTGCTGTCCCTGCACCAATGGTTGTTCTGACATCCAAACAACATCGATAAGCGCTTGACGCGTGCTTGTTAGCGTATCATCCTCGGCAACAATTAAATCTCCGCGACTAATATCAATATCATCTTCCAAGACCAACGTGATGGCTTCACCGGGTATTGCAACATGTTGTGAACCCTCGAAAGTGACAATATCTTTGATTCGCGATAACTGCCCAGAAGGAAGCACTTTAACAGACTGCCCAATATGAATTATTCCTGAAGATAAGGTGCCGCTATAACCTCTAAAATCAAGGTTAGGCCTATTCACATATTGAACGGGAAAACGTAATGCTTGCTCTGAGGCTTTTTGCTGAACCTGAACATTCTCTAAAATTTGCAGTAACGTCTCACCTTGATACCAAGGTAGATTGTGACTTTTATTAACAATATTATCGCCATCAAGTGCCGAAATAGGCACAAACCATACATTAAGGTCGATAGGCAACTCAGTCGCAAAAGACTGATAATCTTGTTTAATTTTTTCGAATACGCTTTCGCTATAGTCCATCAAATCCATTTTATTGACGGCAACCACTAAATGGCGGATCCCCAGCAACGTGCTGATAAAGCTATGACGTCGCGTTTGCTCTTGAACACCTTTTCGAGCATCGATCAACAAAATAGAAAGTGAGCATGTCGATGCGCCCGTTGCCATATTTCGGGTATATTGCTCATGCCCAGGCGTATCTGCAATAATAAATTTACGCTTTTGCGTGGAGAAATAGCGATATGCGACATCAATAGTGATGCCTTGCTCACGTTCAGCTGCAAGACCATCCACCAGCAACGCAAGATCTAACTTTTCCCCCTGTGTTCCTATACGTTTACTGTCATTTTGCAGAACAGAAAGTTGATCTTCATAAATTTGCCGTGTGTCATGAAGTAAGCGACCAATGAGCGTACTTTTTCCATCATCCACATTCCCGCAAGTCAGGAAACGTAATAGCCCTTTCTCCTGTTGCGCTAACAAATAAGCTTCCACACCACCTTGTTGCTTGATTTGCTCCGCAATTGTTTCATTGTATGCGACATCTGCCATAACGTTCCCCCCCTTAAAAATACCCTTGGCGCTTTTTTTGCTCCATTGATGCTGACTGATCGCTATCGATTAATCGGCCTTGACGCTCACTGGTTGTCGATATCAGCATTTCCTCGATAATCTCAGGTAATGTTTCTGCCTGTGATTCAACGGCTCCAGTTAATGGCCAACATCCTAAAGTGCGAAAACGAACTTTACGTTTAGCAATGACTTCGCCCGCTTGTAAGTCAATACGGTCGTCATCGACCATTAATAATGTGCCATCACGCTCCAACACAGGGCGTTCTTTCGCAAAATAAAGGGGAACGATGTCGATATTTTCCAAATAGATATATTGCCAAATATCCAGTTCAGTCCAGTTTGATAAAGGAAAGACACGTATACTTTCACCTTTATTTATTTGTCCATTGTAGTTATGCCATAACTCAGGGCGTTGGTTTTTGGGATCCCAGCGATGAGAGCGGTCTCTAAAAGAATAGATTCTTTCTTTTGCTCGTGACTTTTCTTCATCACGTCTTGCACCGCCAAATGCCGCATCAAAACCATATTTATCGAGCGCTTGCTTCAATCCTTCTGTTTTCATGATATCAGTATGCTTTGCACTACCATGTATGAATGGATTGATCCCCAGTTTAGCCCCTTCTGGATTACGATAAACTAAAAGCTCAAACCCATAATTTTTCGCTGTTTTATCGCGAAACTCATACATTTCACGGAACTTCCACCCAGTATCAACATGTAACAGCGGAAATGGCAATTTACTCGGATAAAACGCTTTTCGCGCTAGATGAAGCATGACGGATGAATCTTTGCCTATTGAATAAAGCATTACCGGGTTTGCAAACTCAGCCGCGACTTCACGTAAAATATGAATGCTTTCGGCTTCCAGTTGCTGCAAATGAGTCAATCGTTTTTCATTCATGATGGCCTCCTTTTAAGCCAATTCCAGCACGGCGGAACGCCATCTGTTTTCCACGCCATGATGACCAAACCAAGCTAATTGTTGATGCAATGCAACAACCTCGCCAATCACCAATAAAGCAGGGGAAGGTGCTTGCTGAGCAAGTGTCTCTAATTCATGTAACTGCCCGCTAAGCACCTGCTGATTATTGCGTGTTCCGCAACCAATGACCGCAACAGGTGTGTTTGGAGAACGTCCAAACTCAATCAGTTGTTTACTGATATATTCAGCTTTTACCGTTCCCATATAGATAGCTAATGTTTGATGTCCGCTAGCCAGCGCTGGCCAGTCAAGGTCGTTACCATTATTTTTGCAATGACCCGTAATAAACGTGACGCTTTGAGCATGTTCTCTATGTGTAAGCGGGATCCCCGCATAGGCGGTTGCACCAATCGCGGCTGTAATACCAGGAACCACTTGGAAAGGAATTTGAGCTTCTGCCGCAACCTGAAGCTCTTCACCACCTCGCCCGAAAATAAACGGATCCCCCCCCTTTAATCGAACAACTTTTTTTCCTTGTTTAGCCAATTTGACGATTAATGCATTCGTTTCTTCTTGTGAAACCGAGTGATGATGAGCTCGCTTTCCGACACAGATTTTGTCTGCATCTCGTCGCACTAAATCAAGTACTTCCTCACTGACTAAGTTGTCATATAAAACAACGTCCGCGTTTTGCACAACTTGCAAGCCTTTTAACGTCAACAAGCCCGCATCACCAGGCCCAGCGCCTACTAGGATAAGTTCGCCGCTATTATCCCTTTCAGATAATTGCTTCTCTAATTGCTGTTCGGCTTCAAGGAGTTGACCTTTTTCAACTAACGAGGCAAAACGACCATTAAAGCTTTTTTCCCAAAAGCGTTTTCGTTCGCGCATGCTCGTTATCGATGATTTGACTTTTTCTCGCCACCGCCCTGCTATTTTTGCCATATGCCCTAACGAATTCGGCAACATGGCTTCAAGTTTTTCACGCAATAAGCGAGCAAGAACCGGCGCTGTTCCCCCAGATGAGATGGCGATAACGACAGGGTCTCTGTCAATAATTGACGGAACAATGAAAGAACATAATGGTTTCTCATCCACAACATTAACTAAAATTTGTTGTGACTCCGCATCATGAAAAACTTTCTCATTCAATGCAGGTTGGTCTGTTGCAGCGATCACTAGATAAGCCTTTTCGATATGAGAAAAATGATACTCTTCCTTAACCCAGATAAATTTTTTTTGCTCATAAAGACGTTGTAAAACCGGACTTAATGTAGGAGATATGACCATAAGCGCTGCATCGACTTTCAGTAACAGCTCAGCTTTACGTGCCGCAACATCACCACCGCCAACTAGCACAACTTTACGGGATCGCAGATCCACAAATAACGGTAAATATTCCATCTTACTCTTCCGGTGTTATATCACTTTTTTATGACAACGATTTAAATTGACTATATGGCGTGCAAGTTGGGTTATGAAATGCCAAAAATTCATTAGATGTAACGCAAAGGAATAAGTCATTACTGAGTCAATGGCAGAGACCAAATACGTCAGTGAATACGGAGAAGAGTGATAACGGATGTTGATCGCTTCTTTTATACAAATATCTTGAAAAAATGAGTTAGACTAAGATCATCAATAGAACAAAAATATAAATTATTTAGCCTTTATAAGTATTCAGCCAATTAAGACGAAACATCATGATAAATACTGATAAAAAAAAATTAACCATCAATGATATAGCAAAATTGTGCGGTGTAGGTAAATCAACGGTTTCACGTGTCATTAATCAAGATCCAATGGTTAATGAAGAAACTCGACAAAAAGTTAATCAAATAATCAAAAAATATCAATTTACGCCATCAAAATCGGCTCGTGCGATGCGAGGATACTCAAATCGTTCTTTTGGCATCATCATGACTCGTCTAGATTCTTATGCAGAAAACCAAGCTGTCAGCTCCATGCTACCTATTTTCTATGAAAATAATATCGACCCGATTATTTTAGAAACCCAGTTTAAGCAAGAGAAAATAGAAGAACATTTGAAAATGCTTGCTCGTCAAAAAGTTGACGGTATTGTGCTCTTCGCTTTTTCAGGTATAGATACCAATAAATTGGTCGAGTGGAAGCAAAAAATGGTGGTCATTGCACGACCATTAGAAGGGTTTGTTTCAATCTGTCACGACGATGACAATGCAGTTAAAAACTTAATGCATTATTTTCATGGACAAAAGAAACATGACAAAATCAGTTATGTTGGGATCAATATTCATGATGAAACAACGGGCTTACTTCGTTATCAATCCTACTTACAATATTGCGAACAGCATCATTTAACCCCTCATGCACGTCTAGGTGAGCTAAATTATCAAAGTGGTTACCTGCTCGCTAAAGAAATAGTCACGACATCCCCACAAGCTATCTTATGCGCAACAGATTCTTTAGCATTTGGCGTTCAAAAATATTTGTCTGAACAAAAAATGACGCATATTGATGTTGCCTGTATTGGTCGCAACGACTTACTGACATTTTTATTTCCTCAAACTAAGTTTTACCGTTTAGGTTTTAGAGAAAGTGGGAAAGAAGCAGCTAATATATTGATCAAAATGCAAAAAGAAACAATTCCCCCTCAAAAAATCATTATTTCTAGCGACAGCTTAAATTAATAATTTTCAATAATTAATGATTATGACATGTGATCATCGTCTAGTTATGGGAACGTTCCCGTTTGAATAAGTCAAATAACGATATATATTAAAAAAAACGAAACCATCACGAGAAAATGAATATGTCTAGTGCCAAAGATTTAAAAGCCATTGAAGAGCTTATTGTGCTGATTGGCGGTAAAAATAATATCATTAGTGTTTCTCACTGCTTAACAAGGTTACGCTTTGTCCTTAATGATCCCAATCTTGCTGATATAGATAAAATAAAACAAATTCCTTTTGTTAAAGGCTGTTTTAATAATGCAGGTCAATTTCAAGTTATTATTGGTATAGAAGTTGAAAGCTACTATAAAACACTTTCTAATTGTTTAGAGTTAAAAACAAAAAGCAAAGATGAGGTTAAATCTGACGCAAAAAAAAACATGAGCTTTTGGCAAAGGCTGATAGCTAATTTGGCCGAAATATTTGTTCCTTTATTACCAATTTTAATTTGTGGGGGCTTACTTTTAGGTTTACGCAATGTCATCGGTGAAATGCCGATATCAGAAAATAAACCATTAACCTATTTTTATCCTTGGCTACAACCTATCTATGAATTTCTATGGTTACCTTGTGAAGCGATATTCCATTTTTACCCGTGAGTATTTGTTGGTCTAGCACTAAAAAAATGGGGGGTACCCCAGCTCTCGGTTTAGTACTTGGTATTACATTAGTGTCACCTCAGCTGATGAATGCCTATAATTTAGGTTCCCAAGTGCCTGATATTTGGAACTTTGGATTATTTACCATTGCGAAAGTAGGCTATCAAGCTCAAGTCATTCCTTCTATTTTGGCTGGATTATTTTTAGGTTGGTTTGAAACCCGCTTACGCCGTTATATCCCCGATTATTTAAAATTGGTTATTGTTCCAATCGTTACCCTAATTGTTTCTGTTTTTGTTGCCCATGTTATTTTAGGCCCAATAGGCAGAGGGATCGGTAATGGTATCGCTGAAATAATCAAATTATTAATGTTAGGTGACTTCGCCCCTATTGGCTCTGCTATCTTTGGTTTCTTCTATTCGCCAATGGTGATTACCGGATTACATCACACAACCTTAGCCATTGATCTACAAATGACTCAGAGCTATGGCGGTACACCTATTTGGCCAATTATTGCGCTCTCTAATATTGCCCAAGCATCTGCGGTTGTTGGTATTATCATTGTCAGTCGTAAAGTCAATGAACATGAAATTACTATTCCTGCGGCTATCTCGGCTTATTTAGGTGTCACTGAACCCGCCATGTATGGGGTTAACTTAAAATATGGATTTCCAATGCTATGCGCAATGATTGGATCCGCGCTTGCGGGGTTGATTTGCGGTTTAAATCATGTGTTATCAAATGGTATTGGCGTTGGTGGTTTACCTGGCATTTTATCGATACAGCCTACTTATTGGTTAGTTTATCTATTTGCCATGATTGTTTCTATTATCGTTCCGATTGGGTTAACGGTTATTGCCTATCGCTATAAAGAAAGAAAAGGCACGCTACAAGCTAATTAATGTATCATTAAATTTAAGGTTTATTATGAATTACTTACTTATTATTTTTTCAGATATCAGCGTGTCTGTTGAAGACAAAAATAAAAAACAACATTACTCATTTGATTTTTTAAATAATACTTATCATGACTGGTTAAACGTTGTTGAGAAAATAAAAAATGACTTTCCTCTGATGCATGGAGGTATTATAGCTCCTCCTTTTGATCAGGATGCTGAAAAAAATGCTATTATTAAAACAAAAGATAATAAAACAATTAACTTAGCAAATTTTTTCTCTGAGGCGTTTAACTCTCCCTTTATTATAGAAAAAACGAACTCATTAAATCAGTTAACGAATATAGCGGAAAAATTAGCTGATAAAGAAAATGAATTTACATGGTCTATCGAATATTCAGGGCTAACGTCAGGTAAAGATGAATATTGCCAAGAGTCACTATTAACTGTTGCAAATGGTTATATCGGACTACGCGGCACATTACCTGAAATGACCGCCAGCGAAAATTACTACCCAGCAACCTATGTGGCAGGATTATATAATCAAGCAACATCCCAAATAGGTGATCATCAAGTTATTAATGAAGATTTCGTTAATGCGCCGAATGGACAATTTATCTCCCTTAGAATCGGTGACTCTGATTATATTCATCCTAATAACGTAACGACTCACCGCCTCACCCGTCATTTAGACATGAAAACCGGAGTGATGTCATCTGATTGGCTGATTGAAACCGCGGATGGAAAGCAATTGAGTATTCGCTGCTTCAAGTTTACCAATATGGCGGATATGTCCCACTATTGTCTTCACTACCAATTTACGCCATTAAATTTCTCCGCGGAAATAACCGTAGTCACCAGATTAGAAGGAAATACGGTTAATGCCGGAGTGGAACGTTATCGTAGTCTTAATCAACATCATTACCATGTGTTAAAAACAGGTGCAAAACAACAAACAGCTTACCTATTAGCAGAAACAAATCAGTCAAAAATAGGGATAGGTTTGACCTCAAATATTTATGGTGATTTTTTTACAGACAAAGACATTGTTTGCCATATTTCTGAATCCGTGGTTGATCAAACAATTACTTTTAATGCCAAACAAAATATCAGCTATACATTAGAAAAATGTGTTGCTATGACAACCTCTACCGCCTACCCACATCATTGGCATGAAATTGTAAACTGGCAACTTCCTACCTTAAAAGCGCAATTATTAGAGACTAAACAAGCATGGGCAAGCTTATGGACTAGCGCTGATATTGTTGTTTCAGGCGATTTAATGACGCAAAAATTGTTGCGTTTACACACCTACCATCTGCTTGCATCGGCTTCACCATTTAGTAATGAAAAACATCAATTAGATGTATCTGTAACAGCAAGAGGCTTACACGGCGAAGCCTATAGAGGGCATATTTTCTGGGATGAAATTTTCATACTGCCTTTTTATATCATGCATTTTCCTAACACCGCTCGCCAACTTTTACTCTATCGCTATCATCGTTTAGAAACGGCGCGTTCAGCAGCCAAAGCGGCAGGTTTTCAAGGAGCCATGTTCCCATGGCAATCAGGGCATGATGGTAGTGAACAAACACAAGTGCTACATCTCAATCCACTCTCTGGACAATGGGATCCGGATCATAGTTGCCGTCAACGCCATGTTTCATTAGCGATTGCTTACAACGTCTGGCTATATTGGCGCAATACTCTTGATCATCAATTTATGGCGGATTACGGTTTAGAATTACTCAATGAAATTACCTTATTTTGGGTAAGCCTATGCCAATTTGATGAACGAGATCAGCGTTTTCATATTAGTGGCGTTATGGGACCTGATGAATTCCATGAAAAATATTCTGACTCACAAGAAGGTGGTTTAAAAGATAATGCCTATACCAATTTAATGGTCGCATGGCTATTTAATGAAATAGTGACACTGTATAGCAATAGCCTCTTTACCCATAAATTCACTGAATTGGGCTTTGATGCAGATCTCATCCAGCAACTTAACCATATTAGAACCCAACTGGCCGTTACGCTTAATCAAGATGAAGTGATTGAACAATTTTCAGGTTACTTTTCGTTGAATGAATTGGATTGGGAAAGCTATCGCCAAAAATATGGCAATATTTATCGTATGGATCGGATATTGCGTAAAGAAAATAAGTCAGCCGATGATTTTAAAGTCGCTAAACAAGCCGATACGCTGATGTTATTTAATAATCTAGATAAAGCGACCGTCAAATTCTTAATTGAGTCTCTAGGCTACTCATTGTCTGACGATTTCGCTGAAAAAAACCTTCAGTATTATCTTGAACGAACGTCTCATGGTTCAACGTTATCTCGTATTGTTCATGCCTATTTAGCCGAACAAATACAAAGACATGACCTGTCATGGAAACTTTATCAGGATGCCTTATATTCAGACTACAATGATATTCAAGGTGGAACAACTGCTGAAGGAATTCATACCGGTGTCATGGCCGCAACGTTAAATACCACGATTATGGCTTATGCGGGTGTGGATATTCGTCAAGATACTCTCAATATTACACCATCATTGCCAAACCAATGGCAGAGACTGAGTTTCCATCTAAACCATCAAAATGTTTTGTATCACATTAACCTAACTCATAATGACATTACTGTTACGAGCGATAAAGCCTGCATAATATCCATTAATCATCATCAATATCACCTTATTGATAACACGGCTTTTTGTTTAAACTTCAATGAGGATAAAACTAATGGTTAAAGGTCTGATATTCGATTTAGATGGCGTTATTGTGGATACCGCTGGCTATCACTATTTAGCATGGAAGAAATTAGCGAATGAAATTGGTATTGAAATTAATGAAGAGTTCAATCAAACCTTAAAAGGTATTAGCCGAACAGAATCATTAGATAAAATATTAAATTATGGTAATAAGCAAAACCTTTTTTCTGCTCAAGAGAAAAGTGAATTATCAGAAAGAAAAAATAACTACTATGTGAAGTTATTGGATAACATTACGCCAAAAGATATTTTACCTGGTGTGTTAGAATTAATTGAACAGGCCTATCAATACAATATTCCTTGTGTTATCGCTTCAGCATCTCAGAATGCACCAATGATATTAAAGAAATTAAATATTGATAATTATTTTCAAGCTATTGTTGACCCTAAATCCTTAGAAAAAGGAAAGCCTGACCCAGAAATATTTTTAAAGGCAGCACAACTTATTCATGTCCCCGTAGAATTTTGTGTTGGCTTTGAAGATTCAATAGCAGGAATACAATCTCTAAAGAAAGCAGGGATTTATGCTATTGGTATTATCGCTGAAGGGTTATTACCCGAAGCAGATCTGGAAGTAAACTCATTGACTGAAATAAATATACAGACACTACTCCAATAATAAAATATCAAATGGGAAATATATTTCCCACTTAGGTATAAAAGGAATAAAGAATGAATATGAAACTACTCGCTATTGCTATTAGCTTGGGATTAACTGTACCAACAATAACCTTAGCTAATACAAACTCTCTATCAATAGAACAACGTTTAGCCCTATTAGAACAACGAACCCTTGCAGCTGAAAAAAGAGCCGAACTTGCTGAACAAAAAGCTGCCCATTTAGAAAATGTATTAAAGAATAATACTACGATTAGTCAACCAGCTAATGACCAACAAATAGTGACTAAAAAAACACCTGAAGCGCCTAATTTAATTGAAACCAATAGTCAATATGGAACCCTTAAGTTGTATGGTGATGTCGAATTTAATACAGATATTGCTAGTAAAAAAGGACAACTTACTTCAATTAATACCCAAGCAGGAAAAGACAAAGATTTTGGTGACTATGATAAATGGGGAATCAATGGACGAATTCTAATCGGTTTAGATGGTGAACGAGTATTAGATAATAAAAACTATGCGGGTTTTTCTGTCCAACCTCTCGCTAAAATTGATGGAGATGTGAGCTTAGATGATGCTGAATTTCATTTTGGTAAAAAAGAGAGTTGGCAAATAAAGCTCGGTCGCTATGAAGCCTATGATATGTTCCCATTAAATCAAGATACCTTTGTTGAGTATTCAGGCAATACCGCCAATGACACCTATAGCGATGGGTTTGGCTACATTTATATGATGAAAGAAGGTCGAGGAAGAACCAATAGCGGCGGCAGCATGATGTTTAATACGAAATATGACAATTGGTATTTCGAAACAAACCTGCTTATTGAAGATGGTACCAGTATCTTTAGCAATAGTGAGTACCACGGACGAAAACTGATTAATAAAAAGAATGTTGTCTATGTCCGTCCTGTTATCGCTTGGGAAAAAGATAGCTTTAAAATTGCTGCTGCGCTAGAAAGCAATATCGTGAATAATGCCTATGGTTATGAAGATAAAAACACAGGCCAATTTAAAGATCAGTCTAAACGCAATGGCTATGGCTTAACATTGGGCTGGAATAATTTAAAAAATGATCCAACCAATGGCTTGACGATAAATTGGAATACCGCCTATTTAGATGCCAGTCATGAAACTGATTTTACGACAGGTGCAAATATTCTATGGCGTCGTTTACAGTTAGGGTATATCTACGCTCATAATGACATCAAATCCTATGCATTAAATTATGATAACAATATTGATAATGAAGTCATCTTTGGTCCTGGCAAATATGATATTCATACCCTTTATACCTCTTATGAGTTACCGGATATACTTGATATGAATAATTTTAAAATTTATATCGGGGCATACTATTCAGTCATTGATGGAAAAGATATTGAAGTGAAAAATAGCGACAAAGATCGTTACGGCACAAGAGTGAGATTTAAATACTTATTCTAGAATAGATTAATGATGATATTGAGTGGCTAATTTAGTAGTCAGCCACTCAATATATTGATATCGCTTAACCTTCATGAAGCCCACATTCTCTCTTTAAACCAAAGAAGCGGGTTTCTTCTTCACTCATACCCGGTTCCCATTTTCGAGTGGTGTGGGTATCCCCCACGGACAAATATCCTTGTTCCCACAATGGATGATAAGGTAGGTTATGCTGTGTCAGATACTCATGTACTTGCCGATTATTCCAATCAATAACAGGTAAGACTTTAAATATCCCTTTACCTATATTCAATACCGGCAACATAGCACGACTCGCCGACTGCTCTCTACGTAATCCAGAAAACCAGCTTTGTGCTTTCAATTCCTGCAAAGCACGGTTCATCGGCTCAACTTTATTGATTTGATTATATTGCTCGATTCCTGATAGTCCTTGTTCCCATAAGCACCCATAAACAGCCTCTTGCCAAGCAGGAGACAATGGCGAACGGTAAACATGCAAATTTAACCTCAGCCTTTCCGTCAATTCCTCAATAAAACGATAGGTTTCAGGGAAAAGATACCCTGTATCGGTGAGGATCACTGGAATATCAGGAATGACTTGAGTGACCATATGTAGCGTTAAAGCGGCTTGTATTCCAAAACTCGATGACAATACAAACGCTGTAGGTAAATGGTTCATTGCCCATTCGATTCTTTTGATAGCATCATATTTTTCTAACTGGGTATTAAATGCAGATAAATACTCGTCTTGTTCTGCTTTGTCTAATTTTAATACCTCAGCGAGTTCAAGCTGGCTCATACGGCCTCCTTAACCTCATAGAAATCAACCGCAGAGTTCAGCACCGGCTTCACCACATCCGTGCGTATTAAGAAATCACCAAATCCTTCTTGTGCTTGACGCCCTCTAGCCCAATCACCAATCAAGGTATCTAAAAGAGATAAAATTTCGGCTGAACTAATGTTTTCACGATACATACGAGGAATGCGAGTACCAATCCGGTTTCCCCCTAAATGTAAATTGTATCTGTCGAGTGCTTTACCCACGAGCCCAACTTCCGCCAGCATTGCTCGACCACATCCATTTGGGCACCCCGTAACGCGTAAAACAATATGCTCATCACCAATGCCGTGTGATTGCATGATTTTTTCAACCTCAGTGACAAATTCAGGTAAAAAACGCTCGGCCTCTGCCATCGCCAGTGGACACGTTGGGAAAGAAACACAAGCCATTGAGTTTTCACGCTGCGCAGTCACTTCTGCACTCATCAAACCATGTTCACGGGCAATCGCCTCAATACGGGCTTTTTCCGTTTCAGGTACACCAGCAACAATTAAATTTTGGTTTGCCGTTAAACGAAAATCCCCTTGATGAATTTTTGCAATTTCTGCTATACCTGTCTTTAAGGGCTTATTAGGTAAATCAATCAGGCGGCCATTTTCAATAAATAACGTTAAATGCCAATGATTATCTATCCCTTTTAGCCAACCAATTTGATCACCACGTTGAGTAAATTGATAAGGCCTAATGGCTTCAAATGTCACTCCCGAACGCCGTTCTACTTCTTGCTTAAATGTTTCTACACCAACCCGTTCAAGAGTGTATTTTGTTTTGGCGTTTTTACGTTCAGTACGATTTCCCCAGTCGCGCTGAGTCGTCACAATCGCTTCCGCAACAGCTAACGTATCCTTCAAATAAATAAACCCGAACTCACTGGCTAACCGTGGAAAAGTTGCTGTATCACCATGAGTCATGGCTAGACCACCACCAACCAGTACGTTAAAACCGATAAGCTCACCATTTTCAGCGATCGCCACGAAGTTCATGTCGTTAGCATGTAGATCTACATCATTTAAGGGTGGGATCACTACCGATGTTTTGAATTTTCTCGGTAAATAGGTTTTCCCTAATATAGGCTCTTCATCTGTGGTTGCGACTTTCTCTTTATCAAGCCAAATCTCCGCATAAGCATTGGTTTTAGGCAATAGATGCTCCGATATTTTTTTTGCCCATTCATACGCCTGCTGATGCAACTCAGACTGCACAGGGTTAGATGTACATAACACATTACGGTTGACATCATTGGCCGTTGCTAAAGCATCCAACCCGACGTGATGTAACATCTGATGCGCTGGCTTGACATCCCCTTTTAAAATGCCATGAAATTGAAAGGTCTGCCGATTAGTAATACGCACACTACCGTACAACGTATGCTCAGAGGCGAATCTATCGATGTCCAACCATTGCTTCGGCGTAATAATTCCACCAGGTAATCGGCAGCGTAGCATCATTGCATGGCGAGGTTCTAATTTTTGCTCCGCCCGTTCCGCGCGAATATCGCGATCATCTTGCTGATACATACCGTGGAAGCGAATGAGCAGAAAGTTATCCCCCTCAAAACCCCCACTCAGCCCATTTTTAAGGTCTTCTTTGATAGTTCCACGCAGATAATGACTATTATTTTTCATACGCTCACTATCAGCCAGTTTGCCTTCTACGACCAAAGGCCCGTATTTTTTATCGCTCATTAGTAGACATCCCTCTGATACCGGCGCTCTACGCGCAGCTCACTCAAAAACTCATCTGCCGATTCACTATCCATGTTGCCGTATTGGCTAATAATATCCAACAACGCATGTTCCACATCACGTGCCATGTGATTCGCATCGCCGCAGACGTAAATATGTGCGCCATCTTCAATCCAGCGCCATACCTCTTCCCCTTGTTCGCGTAACTTATCCTGTACATAAACTTTTTGGGCTTGATCTCGAGACCAAGCTAATGAAATGTTGGTCAATAAGCCATCTTTGACATAGCGCTGCCATTCCACTTGATAGAGAAAATCTTCAACAAAGTGAGGATTACCAAAAAACAACCAGTTTTTACCCGTCGCTTGTTCATTATCACGTTGCTGCATAAAGGCTCTAAATGGAGCGATACCGGTTCCTGGGCCTATCATAATGACGGGTTTCGAGGTGTCAGCTGGAAGGCGAAAGTTATCATTATGTTCAATGAATATACGTACCTCGTCACCTTCTTTAAGGCGATCAGCTAAAAAACCAGAAGCGCCACCCGTACGAGCTCGTCCATCAATGTCATAACGTACAACCCCTACAGTGACATGTACTTCATCCTCTGTTTCCGCTTGTGAAGAGGCAATTGAATACAGTCTTGGAGTAATCGGCCGAAGAATATCAACAAACTCTTGGGCTGTCGGCTGAGAAGCAGCCTGCCTAACCATATCAACAATAGGGGTTGTCTGAGCGTAATATAACAGTGCTTGTTTATCGCTGATCAAACCAAGTAATGCATCGTCTTTTGCTAAATTGGCATATTTTTCAACAATTAGATGTGTGTTTTGAGTCAATTCTAAATGGTGTATCAATGCATCACGTAATGGATATGATTGTTCAGCCACCTGAACTGGTTCATCACCTGTCAGCCATAATAAGCCTATCAATTCATCGACAAGGGCTGAATCATTATCGAACCACACACCGAGAGCATCTCCCGGTTGATAACGTAACCCTGAATCGCCAAGGTCGATTTCAATATGACGAACATCTTTTAGCGATCCACGCCCAGTAATTTTTTGATTGACGAGTAATGACGCGGTCAGAGGCGCTGTCTTTGTATAAGGCGATGAATGTATTTCATCAACACTGCCCGCTTGGGTTACCACCAATTGCTGATCACTTTGCGTAGGCACTCGCTCTTTAAGGCGCTGCGTCAAATCCTCAATCCATGCTTCAGCGATGGATTGATACTCGACATCGGCATCAATCCTCTCAAGTAATGATGTCGCGCCTAATTGCGATAATTGGGTATCAAAATCTTTCCCTGCTTGGCAAAACTTTTCATAAGAAGAATCACCTAAAGCAAAAACAGCATATACCGTACCACTCAAATTGGGTGCCTTTTTAGAATGCAAGTACTTATATAAAGCAACCGCTTCTTCGGCTGGCTCTCCCTCTCCTTGAGTTGATGCTACGATGACTAACACTTTTTCTTGTGAGATTTGTTTAAATTTATAATCTCCCGCGTTAACTAAGTTGACATTCAGTTTTTCACTTATGAGTCGTTCTCTCAGTTGCTCAGACAAACGTCGAGCATTCCCTGTTTGTGAAGCTGAAATAATCGTAATAGTTTCATCTTGTGGTACTTCAGCACTCATAGGCACGTTAGTGACTGTATTTTGATTAACCATTCCCCACAAATAACCAGACAACCAAGCGAGTTGGTGAGATGAAAAGTCATCGACAGCCGTCTGCAAACGTGAAAGTTGTTCCACCGATATTGGCAATACCGATATGGGAGACTGTTTTTTTGTCATTATTCTATAACCCCAGAGTTGCTTATCTAAAATTACTACCCCGATAGTTTGTCAGGTTATAACACCCTTGCTAAACGGGATAAGAAACGATCGCCATAACTAATAGCTAAAAAGCCTAATGAAAATAGCTAGTGAATCATACTCATAAAAATGGTTAGCAATAATTCGATAAAATAAGATGCTCCGAGCACAAATTTCAGTAGAATACACTGCGTTTTGATTTATACGGAGTTGGTTATGAGAACAAGTATCTATAAAGATTTTCATTTTGAAGCAGCCCATAGGCTTCCTTATGTTCCTGAAGGTCACAAATGCGGGCGCCTCCATGGACATTCTTTCATAGTGAGACTAGAGCTCACAGGTGAAATCGATGAGAAAACAGGCTGGCTAATTGATTTTAGTGATGTTAAAGAAGCGTTTAAGCCAATTTTAGATCAGCTCGATCACTATTATTTAAATGATATTGAAGGCCTCGAAAACCCAACCAGTGAAGTCTTGGCAAGTTGGATTTGGCATAAAACCAAACCCCTATTACCTTTATTAAGCGCCGTAACGGTGAAAGAAACCTGTAATGCTGGATGTATTTATCGCGGCGAATAGTCATTCACTGATATGCCGTGAACATCGCGGCACATCAGGCGATATTGAGATATTTGTGTGTTTGAATGGAAAGTCGCCAATTTCGCGCAATACAGGTATCAATACATAGCTTAGTGGCTGCGCTTTTTTGGCTAATCGGCTGTAACGCAACAACCGCAGCACTTTTTTCTGTGCGTTTTGATAATAAATTATCCAACTCTTCAATATCTTTTTCACGCGCAACTGGATGCTTGATTTCATTCGCTCGATTGATTGACTCCGTCAGTACCTGTAACCCACCTTTCATAGCCACTTTTGGCGACACCGTCACCCAGGTTTGACTGGAACATTGAATAGGATACGTACCACTGGTTTCAATTTGGCATTGATAACCTTGGTTTTCTAATTCCGTCGTCAGAGGTACGAGGTCATAAATACATGGCTCGCCACCCGTAATGACAATATGTTTTGCCGTATACCCTTGCTTATGCATAAGAGCAATCAATTCATGGCTATTGGCCAACGACCATGAATCTGTATCCATCGTTTTCACGACGATATCGCCAAGGGTTGTTTCTTTGTCAGCGTCTTTATCCCAAGTATGTTTTGTATCACACCAGCTACATCCCACAGGACAGCCTTGTAAGCGAATAAATACGGCGGGAACGCCAGTAAACACACCTTCCCCTTGTAACGTTTGAAAAATTTCATTAATTGGGTATTTCATAATTCTCTCTAGCATTGTCAGCTTCATGCGTATTATATACTCTAACGCATGCAAGTTGCATGCGAACGACAACGAGAATGTCCCATTCAACTGCACGCGTTATTCGTTCAAAATCTTTTCGCCCCGTGAACCTCATATAATTTGGTGTATGGCGCGTATATTGCAAGATATCTATCCCGCGAACCATACGCTTTATGGTAATGTAATCAGCTTGGTTTCAACAAAGTGCATCTAATAGAGAAAAAACCGGAACAATATTCGGTAATTTTAAGACAGGAAACAAAATGCAAAGTAGTAAAACAAATCAACTCAGAAAGGGATTGAGTGTCAGACACATTCGCTTTATGGCTTTAGGGTCAGCGATTGGTACCGGCCTGTTTTATGGTTCTGCGTCAGCGATACAAGCAGCAGGCCCAGCCGTTTTAATTGCTTATATGATTGGTGGGGCCGCCGTTTTTATGGTCATGCGCGCGCTCGGTGAAATGGCTGTTCATAACCCTGTTCCAGGCTCATTCTCCCACTATGCAAGCCATTATATGGGCCCACTAGCTGGCTTTTTAACTGGTTGGAACTATGTTTTCGAAATGCTTGTTGTCTGCCTAGCGGATATCACCGCTTTCGGTATGTATATGGGCTTTTGGTTCCCGCATGTAGACCAATGGATATGGGTGCTAAGCATTGTGTTATTTATTGGTGCACTAAACCTATGCCACGTTAAAATATTCGGCGAGCTAGAATTCTGGTTATCCATCGTGAAAGTCACGGCGATCATTGCAATGATTGTCGGTGGTGCGTTCTTAATGTTTTATGGTTTTGGCAAAGAAACTGACCATGCTGTTGGTATTCAAAACCTCTGGGAACACGGGGGGTTCATGCCGAATGGCATCGCGGGTGTCATCGCTTCTTTAGCTATTGTCATGTTTGCATTTGGTGGTATTGAAGTCATTGGTATCACAGCAAGTGAAGCACAAAACCCAGAAAAAACCATCCCGAAAGCAATCAATGCCGTGCCGATTCGTATCTTGTTATTCTATGGATTAACACTCTTTATTTTAATGTGCATCTACCCATGGAACCAAATCGGGCAAAATGGCAGTCCATTCGTACAAATTTTTTCTAGCTTAAATATTACTTCTGCTGCCAACATACTTAATATCGTGGTGATTACCGCGGCGATTTCCGCCATTAACAGTGATATTTTTGGTGCGGGTCGAATGATGTATGGTATGGCTCAAGATAAACAAGCCCCAAGAGTTTTCACTAAACTCACCCGCAATGGTGTACCTTGGGTGACCGTGCTTGTGATGTCCGTTGTCATGCTCCTCGGTGTCTATCTAAATTACCTTCTACCTGAGCGAATTTTCGTGATTATTGCGTCAATTGCGACTTTTGCAACTGTCTGGGTATGGTTAATGATCTTGCTTTCGCAAGTTGCGATGCGCCGACAAATGAGCAAAGAAGACGTTAAGAAACTTAAATTCCCAGTGCCATTCTGGCCAATAGGTCCTGCAATAACAATTGCATTTATGGTATTTGTTATCGCATTACTTGGCTTCTTTAAAGAAACACAAGTGGCTTTACTGGTTGGCTGTATTTGGGTTGTAATACTCACTGTCGCCTATTTTATTATGCGTTCATTCCAACATAACCAAACAAATAACAATTAACCATAGCGCATTAAATAGAACACAACATCAAATAACGCCCCTGCTAAACTTCAGGGGCGTTTTCTTTTAACTTTCTAATTGCAGAGCTTGATCAAGGTCTGCTATCAAATCATTAACGTCTTCCAACCCAATCGATAATCTAATTAAGCCATCACTAATGCCATAAAATAATCGTTCTTCAGGTGTATACGTCGAATGAGTCATACTGGCGGGATGCTGTGCTAGAGATTCACAATCCCCTAAACTTACAGCCCGAGAAAACAGATTTAAGCGGTTTAAAAAACGCTTACCTGATTCAATCCCACCTTTTATTTCGCATGCTATCATCCCACCTGGCAGCTTCATCTGCCGGCAGGCCAATTCATACTGTTTAAAGCTATTTAAACCAGGGTAGACCACAAACTCAATCTGCGGATGGGATTCTAAATATTGTGCGATTCGCTGAGCATTTTTCACTATACGCTCCATGCGAATAGGTAACGTTTTCATCCCGCGTATAATCAAACTCGCATCATGTGGCGATAAACATGCCCCTGTCATATCTTTTAAGCCAACTAACCTAATTTGTTTGGCTATCTCTTTTGTCGTAATCACTGCGCCAGCGACGACATCACCATGGCCACTCATGTACTTAGTCAGCGAGTGAATAACAATATCAACACCTAATGTTATTGGCTTTTGTAAGTAAGGGGTACAATACGTATTATCCACGACGACCATGATATTATTTTTTTTAGCTAGCTCACTGACGGCTTTTATATCCACTAAACGCATATCAGGGTTAGCGGGTGATTCAAAGAATATCATACGCGTATTTTCGCTGATTGATTGCGCTACAGTTTCAAGGTTGCTCATATCAATATGACGCACACGAACACCAAATCGTTCCAATCCGTGATGAAAGAAAGAATAAGTGCAACCATAAACAGTCATATCGACCAACAATTCATCCCCAGGATTCATTAAAGACCAAAAAGTTGACGTAATGGCCCCCATACCTGAAGAAAACACAATCGCGGCTTCTCCCTCTTCTAAATCAGCAATTCTCTTTTCTAATAAATCTAAGGTTGGGTTATTAATTCTTGTGTAGATAAAACCTTCTTTCTCACCACTAAAACAAGCTGCTCCCTCTTCTGCATCTTTAAACGAATAGGTTGCAGTTTGGTATATAGGTGGTATTAATGAACCTTTATTTTCCCTCTGGTTATAAAAGCTGTGTATTATACGAGTATCAAATGCATTTTTTGTATCTAAGCTCATACCACTCTCCTAAAATTACTTGTCACTGGATTGAGGTATCCTAGACCCCATAATCTGCAAGGTCCTTAATAGGATGCTCACTCCCCGTAATGTATTTGGATCTTTTAATAAGCTATAAACCGAACGAAAACTTTGATCTTTATTATCATAAATAGCTTCCATCTTAGCCATGTTATACGCTGTTCCTAACTCCCAAACCGGCGTTAACGTGTCTTCAAATGAATTAGCTAATTTTTCAACTGTGCCTAAATCGAGAATATCCACAAGGTCAGACAGTAAAGACAACAGGTCAACAATATTGTCCAAACGTTTTAAATGTAGAAGTGGTGAAATTTTTTCAGCTAAATGATCCGCAGACTCTGAATTAAGTAATTCAATAAGTTTCGCTTGTGTATTTTCATTTGACATCATCATGACCCTCCTACACTAATCCACGAATAGCAGCCCAATAAATTCCCCTATTGAAACCATTTCGGAGCAATCCCCCCACTTTAGTCGCAGGTATCGGCAACACATCATGTTTATAGTCGTACTGTAAAGGCATCCCTGCATTTAGCCCCATTTGTGCAACAGCTTGAACTCGGCCGTCATAAATTGCCGCTGGGTAACCGTAAGTCAATTCGCCAACGATATTATCAGCGATAATTGCAGCCTGATTATGGGTCGTGTATTCAATATAGAGATCATCATAATAGGTAGTATTCGCGTTCAATGAATGTACCGATGATTTTGTCATGCATTTCAGGTGACTTCGAGTAACCTAACGTCTTACGGTTAAGGCGCTTCAAGCGGTTTCTCAGGTTCAAATTCTCTCTTTCTATTCGTTGCGTATAAAACTTACTTACCACATGTTTCTGCTTGGGCAATATCTCATAAGCACTGAACTTATCCGTGCACCAAAAAGCCACATTAAACCTAGACAGTAAAGCCAGTAACTGGTGAAGAGTCCTTTTGTTTCGACGACCAAACGTATGAGCAATTATCCGTTTTAGGCGGGGCTCCCACGCATACCAAAGCCAGCGTTGTTGCTTCTTATTACCCACAAAAGACCACTGTTCATCGACTTCGCAAAGGAGTTCAATGTGCAGATTATCAAGGGGTAAAGAGGTTACCTGCTTCGGCGAGAGTTTTTTAAAGTGCGAACAACCGCATTAATGCTGATATGAAGGGCTCTAGCGGTATCACGAATACCGGCATTATTCATCGTTAGGTCGATAATTTTATCTTTGGTACCGGGCTGGCAGGCACGATATTCATAGTCGAGTTGGAAGCTTCGGCAGCAGTCTTGACAACGATAACGTTGATGACCTGTACTCCCTAGGCCATGTTTTTTCACTGAGGGAGTTTGTTGACAAAATGGGCACCTTACATCGACTTTAGCCATGAATATTCTCCGATAAATTACCCTATATTACAGATTAATCACCAGATTGAATACATGACCTGATTATGGCAGCTACCACCCGCCTTACTTATGGGTAAATCAACAGTGTCACCAATAACATAGACACCTTCCGTACCGTAAACTTGTAGCGTTTCATGATCAGTTGGCAACCAACCTTCACCATTATTATGTTCACTTAAACCTGTATTCACGACGGCTTCTACCGCAGTAATTGGCGGCGTACTAATTAAAATATCAAAAGGCTGTTCATCACCTTCTTTTGAATAAGCGACCTTTTTATCTGGGTCAACTTTACTTAAAGTAAAGCCACGTTGAGATTTAATATTCTTTATATTAAAAATTTCAGGAATCGCTTCACAAACAGGTTGTTGAAGGAAAAGACAATTACGTAATAATTGAGATACTGTAGGGTAAGTATAGACAATCTCAATATTATCTCTCACACGCCGCTTACGTAAAAATTCATCTAGCATAAGCGTTGTTTCCATGGGCGCAATACCGCATTGATGAGGGACATTCGGTGTTTCAGGAAAAGATACCGTTATAAAAATCCGACCTTTTTCAATTTTAGATAATTGATCGGCTAATTTTCTCGCGGGATCATAAGCATAAAAATGATGACCTATTTCTTTTAATCCTTCAATTCTATCCGGTCTAGGAACACATCCTGTTGCAATAACAAGATAATCATAATTTAAAACTTTACCACTACGTGATTTTAACTCTTTATTTTTAAAATCAAATGCATCGATTTTATCGATAACCAAATCTATTTCTGGCCTTAATAATGAACGCTCATGACGGCTTAGCTCATCTTTAAAAAACAAATTAAATGCTATATACATAAAGGCAGGTTTGTAATAATGAATAGGATTATCAGTAACTAATGTTATTTTTATTTTCTTAGCAAAAATATCGTTATTTAATTTCCTAGCTAAAATGTTGGCTAACATTGTACCACCTGTCCCACCACCAACTATTATGATATTTTTCATATTATTAACCACCTATATTTAAATAGTTTTTAAATAGACAGCGTATGACTAAGTAAATATAGCTGATATTCAATAATTCGCCACTCATATATTTGGCAATTAATGTTAATTTAAAAAATATATATTAATCACAATGATAAATATATCAACCGATGGAGAATCAATTTAATTATAATTAATCATATAATTTATCACTTAATGAAATAATAATATTCTTTTTTAGATTTGTTTATTGCGCCCTCTGTAACGACCAACAATTTAACAATGAAATAATACATCTTATAAAATTTTTTCATCTCCAATATTATGGATAATAAGATAGTGTTGCTTATCTATTACTCTATATATCTCTTTATAATCGCAATATGCCATTAATCCCTATCTCAAATATCAATAGCCAAATCGTCTCTGTATTGGCAGTAATTGGTTTAATGATACCTTTACGATAAAAGATTCGAGATGCAGCAATGAACGGGATGGGGGAGCTATTTTTTGCTCTTATCAATATTAACTTGACTATTACTAACCGGTTTCTTAATCGGGGTAACGAGTCTATCGAGAAAGGTGCTATAAAGAAGAGTTGAAGATATTAAACTCACTTCTTCATAATAAGAATACCACTAAAGTATAAGGCGAAAATAACAATTAGAAAAAGAGACGGTTAACGCCAATAAAGCTAAACGAGTTCAAATTGAGTTATAATCGGGTTATGGTCCGAAGCATCGGTGTTTGTAACATAGCTATCCTTTACCTTCAGCCCTCTATAAAATAAGTAATCTAAAGGTCTTCCAAAGGCTTTAGTTCGTTGGTCATGATCATAGCCAACTTCTTTTAACCCAACACTCCTCACAAAGCGTTTTAATGCATTCACTCTTTGCCGACTCCAAGCATTAAAGTCACCAGCTAGCAATACAGGACCAACATGTTTAGCAATGTGGTCACCTAATTTACTTAATTGTCGTGTGTAAACATCGACCCCAAAACTAAAGTTAATCGCATGTACATTCGCCACCATCAGATGCTTTCCATTCGGCAGCGGATACACCGTTATTAATGCAGATTTTGCTAAACGCAATAAAGGCTCTTTTTCTCGTAGTGGACAACAATATATAGGATGAGAAGTCGCAAGTGTCATTACGCCAGCAGGATGCGGAGAGAAAGGCAAAGCAGGCACTTGGTCTGCAATTAATTGATGCGATGCCGCAAATGAAACAAGCTCTGGGGACATTTGTGCTTCTTGCAGTAGGATCAGCTTTTTACCTTTAACAAGCTCATCTAGCACAATCTTCCAATTTGGACGTTGCTGCTTATAAATATTCCATGTCAGAACATCTAAGGTTTCACCTGCTGCAAATAAAGGTAATCCGACGGGTAATGATTCTCCTAACATATGTACAGGCATGGGTTGGATACGTTTAGCGGGTTGACCTGCAATATATCTAACAGAATAGGTTCTTTTCGCCACGTTTTAAATCCCTACAAAAATGAGAAGTTAACCGTATTCTAACAAGTTTAGAAACGACATGGCTTGTAGTATATCAAAGCTATCATGTTATATCTTATGAAGTTAAGACTAACCCCCCTTATAATGACTGTATACTAACCATTTTTGAGTGCTTTATAGAATATTACAAGATGCCTCCTTATCATTCACTATAACGGCTAAATAAGGAAAGCATGAGCAAAGAAATTGCAGAGCAAAACTGATTTTACAAATAGTAAAAAGCCCCGTGAGAAATCTCACGGGGCTTAATAAGTGGCGGAACGGACGGGACTCGAACCCGCGACCCCCTGCGTGACAGGCAGGTATTCTAACCAACTGAACTACCGCTCCACTATTCTTTCGCCTAACGGCTGCTTATCGCTTCGCAATAAGTCTTTAATTTAATGTCTGGCAGTTCCCTACTCTCACATGGGGAGACCCCACACTACCATCGGCGCTACGGCGTTTCACTGCTGAGTTCGGCATGGGGTCAGGTGGGACCACCGCGCTATTGCCGCCAGACAAATTCGGTTTTTGTTCCCGTTGGCTTGCACCAACCAGAACAGCAATCTTGAACAAGCTAATTTCTCGCACTCTGTGTGCGCTTCACAACGTTCTCTCTAAAACACCTTCGGTGTTGTCAGGTTAAGCCTCACGGTTCATTAGTACTGGTTAGCTCAACGTATCGCTACGCTTACACACCCAGCCTATCAACGTCTTAGTCTTAAACGTTCCTTTAGGACCCTTAAAGAGTCAGGGAAGACTCATCTCAAGGCAAGTTTCCCGCTTAGATGCTTTCAGCGGTTATCTCTTCCGCACTTAGCTACCGGGCAATGCCATTGGCATGACAACCCGAACACCAGTGGTGCGTCCACTCCGGTCCTCTCGTACTAGGAGCAGCCCCTTTCAATCTTCCAACGCCCACGGCAGATAGGGACCGAACTGTCTCACGACGTTCTAAACCCAGCTCGCGTACCACTTTAAATGGCGAACAGCCATACCCTTGGGACCTACTTCAGCCCCAGGATGTGATGAGCCGACATCGAGGTGCCAAACACCGCCGTCGATATGAACTCTTGGGCGGTATCAGCCTGTTATCCCCGGAGTACCTTTTATCCGTTGAGCGATGGCCCTTCCATTCAGAACCACCGGATCACTAAGACCTACTTTCGTACCTGCTCGAGCCGTCACTCTCGCAGTCAAGCTGGCTTATGCCTTTGCACTAACCGCATGATGTCCGACCATGCTTAGCCAACCTTCGTGCTCCTCCGTTACTCTTTGGGAGGAGACCGCCCCAGTCAAACTACCCACCAGACACTGTCCGCACCCCAGATGATGGGGCCACGTTAGAACATCAAACATTAAAGGGTGGTATTTCAAGGTTGGCTCCATGCAGACTGGCGTCCACACTTCAAAGCCTCCCACCTATCCTACACATCAAGGCTCAATGTTCAGTGTCAAGCTATAGTAAAGGTTCACGGGGTCTTTCCGTCTTGCCGCGGGTACACTGCATCTTCACAGCGAGTTCAATTTCACTGAGTCTCGGGTGGAGACAGCCTGGCCATCATTACGCCATTCGTGCAGGTCGGAACTTACCCGACAAGGAATTTCGCTACCTTAGGACCGTTATAGTTACGGCCGCCGTTTACTGGGGCTTCGATCAAGAGCTTCTCCTTACGGATAACCCCATCAATTAACCTTCCAGCACCGGGCAGGCGTCACACCGTATACGTCCACTTTCGTGTTTGCACAGTGCTGTGTTTTTAATAAACAGTTGCAGCCAGCTGGTATCTGCGACTGGCTTCAGCTCCATCCGCGAGGGACTTCACCTAGCGCCAGCGTGCCTTCTCCCGAAGTTACGGCACCATTTTGCCTAGTTCCTTCACCCGAGTTCTCTCAAGCGCCTGAGTATTCTCTACCTGACCACCTGTGTCGGTTTGGGGTACGATTAATGATAATCTAGAGCTTAGAGGCTTTTCCTGGAAGCGGGGCATGAGCTACTTCGCCACCGTAGTGACTCGTCATCAGACCTCAGCATGTAGTGAACCGGATTTGCCTAATTCACCTGCCTACATCCTTAAACCGGGACAACCGTCGCCCGGCCAGCCTAGCCTTCTCCGTCCCCCCATCGCAATTATCACCAGTACAGGAATATTAACCTGTTTCCCATCGACTACGCATTTCTGCCTCGCCTTAGGGGTCGACTCACCCTGCCCCGATTAACGTTGGACAGGAACCCTTGGTCTTCCGGCGTGCGGGTTTTTCACCCGCATTATCGTTACTTATGTCAGCATTCGCACTTCTGATACCTCCAGCATGCCTCACAGCACACCTTCACAGGCTTACAGAACGCTCCCCTACCCAACAACATCTAAATGTCGCTGCCGCAGCTTCGGTGCATGGTTTAGCCCCGTTACATCTTCCGCGCAGGCCGACTCGACCAGTGAGCTATTACGCTTTCTTTAAATGATGGCTGCTTCTAAGCCAACATCCTGGCTGTCTGAGCCTTCCCACTTCGTTTCCCACTTAACCATAACTTTGGGACCTTAGCTGGCGGTCTGGGTTGTTTCCCTCTTCACGACGAACGTTAGCACCCGCCGTGTGTCTCCCGTGATAACATTCTTCGGTATTCGTAGTTTGCATCGGGTTGGTAAGTCGGGATGACCCCCTAGCCGAAACAGTGCTCTACCCCCGAAGATGAGTTCACGAGGCGCTACCTAAATAGCTTTCGGGGAGAACCAGCTATCTCCCGGTTTGATTGGCCTTTCACCCCCAGCCACAAGTCATCCGCTAATTTTTCAACATTAGTCGGTTCGGTCCTCCAGTTAGTGTTACCCAACCTTCAACCTGCCCATGGCTAGATCACCGGGTTTCGGGTCTATACCCTGCAACTTAATCGCCCAGTTAAGACTCGGTTTCCCTACGGCTCCCCTATACGGTTAACCTTGCTACAGAATATAAGTCGCTGACCCATTATACAAAAGGTACGCAGTCACACCTAAAAGGTGCTCCCACTGCTTGTACGTACACGGTTTCAGGTTCTATTTCACTCCCCTCGCCGGGGTTCTTTTCGCCTTTCCCTCACGGTACTGGTTCACTATCGGTCAATCAGGAGTATTTAGCCTTGGAGGATGGTCCCCCCATATTCAGACAGGATAACACGTGTCCCGCCCTACTCGTCGAGTTCACAACACCAACACCTTCGGATACGGGGCTATCACCCTTTACTGCCGGACTTTCCAGACCGTTCTCCTGATGCTGATGCTGATTAAGACTCTGGGCTGCTCCCCGTTCGCTCGCCGCTACTAGGGGAATCTCGGTTGATTTCTTTTCCTCGAGGTACTGAGATGTTTCAGTTCCCTCGGTTCGCCTCGTTTGACTATGGATTCATCAAACGATAGTGCAACGAATTGCACTGGGTTTCCCCATTCGGACATCGTCGGTTATAGCGGTTCATATCACCTTACCGACGCTTTTCGCAGATTAGCACGTCCTTCATCGCCTCTGATTGCCTAGGCATCCACCGTGTACGCTTAGTCGCTTAACCTCACAACCCGAAATTGTTTCAACGATCACCTAACTGTCATGGCTGTGCGTGGTGAAATTCTTTGTTGCGCGGTGCTCGTCATGCTCACGTACCAATGTACGCTGCGCTGACTGCGCTCCTACGCCGCGAATTTCACACTGCTCGCTCATGCCACTCGTTTGAATGACCGAAAATTTCAGGTTTGAAATTTTGAGAGACTCTCACATTGTTTAAGCGATAAACAATGTGCGTTGTTTCAATTTTCAGCTTGTTCCAGATTGTTAAAGAGCATAATTGTTAAACTAACTCAGTGAATTAGTTTAATCATTATTTATGGCCAGCACTTTTGAGAAAGTGCGAGCTAAGACATTTCAAGGCGTAGGCGCACAGCGAGCGGAATGTACATTCAGTACATGAGCATCGCGAGCACCGCACAACGCTGAAAGGTCGACGTGCAACCTTTCGATTGACCCACACTGAATGGCGTCCCCTAGGGGATTCGAACCCCTGTTACCGCCGTGAAAGGGCGGTGTCCTAGGCCTCTAGACGAAGGGGACAACAAGGTCTTCAGTCAATCTTAGATTGGCTTTGCTCTACTTTTCATCAGACAATCTGTGTGAACACTTCACAAGAACACTTCAATGGTAAGGAGGTGATCCAACCGCAGGTTCCCCTACGGTTACCTTGTTACGACTTCACCCCAGTCATGGATCACAAAGTGGTAAGCGCCCTCCCGAAGGTTAAGCTACCTACTTCTTTTGCAACCCACTCCCATGGTGTGACGGGCGGTGTGTACAAGGCCCGGGAACGTATTCACCGTAGCATTCTGATCTACGATTACTAGCGATTCCGACTTCATGGAGTCGAGTTGCAGACTCCAATCCGGACTACGACGTACTTTATGAGTTCCGCTTGCTCTCGCGAGGTCGCTTCTCTTTGTATACGCCATTGTAGCACGTGTGTAGCCCTACTCGTAAGGGCCATGATGACTTGACGTCATCCCCACCTTCCTCCGGTTTATCACCGGCAGTCTCCTTTGAGTTCCCGACCGAATCGCTGGCAACAAAGGATAAGGGTTGCGCTCGTTGCGGGACTTAACCCAACATTTCACAACACGAGCTGACGACAGCCATGCAGCACCTGTCTCAGAGTTCCCGAAGGCACTAAAGCATCTCTGCTAAATTCTCTGGATGTCAAGAGTAGGTAAGGTTCTTCGCGTTGCATCGAATTAAACCACATGCTCCACCGCTTGTGCGGGCCCCCGTCAATTCATTTGAGTTTTAACCTTGCGGCCGTACTCCCCAGGCGGTCGATTTAACGCGTTAGCTCCGGAAGCCACGCCTCAAGGGCACAACCTCCAAATCGACATCGTTTACAGCGTGGACTACCAGGGTATCTAATCCTGTTTGCTCCCCACGCTTTCGCACCTGAGCGTCAGTCTTTGTCCAGGGGGCCGCCTTCGCCACCGGTATTCCTCCACATCTCTACGCATTTCACCGCTACACATGGAATTCTACCCCCCTCTACAAGACTCTAGCTGACCAGTCTTAGATGCCATTCCCAGGTTAAGCCCGGGGATTTCACATCTAACTTAATCAACCGCCTGCGTGCGCTTTACGCCCAGTAATTCCGATTAACGCTTGCACCCTCCGTATTACCGCGGCTGCTGGCACGGAGTTAGCCGGTGCTTCTTCTGTCGGTAACGTCAATCGTTGATGATATTAGCATCAACGCCTTCCTCCCGACTGAAAGTACTTTACAACCCTAGGGCCTTCTTCATACACGCGGCATGGCTGCATCAGGCTTGCGCCCATTGTGCAATATTCCCCACTGCTGCCTCCCGTAGGAGTCTGGGCCGTGTCTCAGTCCCAGTGTGGCTGATCATCCTCTCAGACCAGCTAGGGATCGTCGCCTAGGTGAGCCATTACCCCACCTACTAGCTAATCCCATATGGGTTCATCCGATAGCGCAAGGCCCGAAGGTCCCCTGCTTTGCTCCTTAGAGATTATGCGGTATTAGCCACCGTTTCCAGTAGTTATCCCCCTCTATCGGGCAGATCCCCATACATTACTCACCCGTCCGCCGCTCGTCAGCGAGAAGCAAGCTTCCCCTGTTACCGCTCGACTTGCATGTGTTAGGCCTGCCGCCAGCGTTCAATCTGAGCCATGATCAAACTCTTCAATTAAAAGTAGTCTGATGCTCAAAGAATTAAACTGTTTATCAATTCGCTTCTGTTCGGCTAACATTGTCGGCTTCGCTGCGCTTTCCTCGCCGTACCTCAGTACTGTCTCGGAAATGCTCACTCGCCTTCGCGTTATCCTTCCACAATCGAATTGCACATTGTTAGTTCATATATGAATTAACGTGTTAGTCACTCTTCAAGACTTAAAATCAAATATTTTTTTGATAGTGTCCTGTGAGTGCCCACACAGATTGTCTGATAAATTGTTAAAGAGCGTTGCGACTTTATCTTTCGATATTAACCGTTTAGGTCGTTGTCGCGAGGTGGCGTATATTACGCTTTCCTCACCGAGAGTCAAGCTTTTTTTTCGCTTATCTTTTCAGATTCTCTCGTCTGCCGTCGTTAGCCTTTTGGGCTTGCCATCACATTCTGTGTTGGCTCATCGTCGGTCAGTGGAGGCGCATTATAGGGAGTCAGAAAATTCTGGCAACCCCTTTTTTCAATTTTTTTTTCGTTTGCTCAGATTGCCATCAAATTTAACTTAATAAGCCTATTTTTTGATGTTTTTTACTATCTGTGGCAGTTCAGCAATACTATCAATCACCATATCTGCATTGCTTATTGCTTCTTCAGTCACTTCTTCACCACTTCTTACTAAAATCGTCGTACCGACTTTTGCAGCTTTACCTGCTTGCATATCAGCTAACTTATCTCCCACCATAATAGAAGAAGCCATATCTATATTAAGAAAAGATTGCGCATCTAATAGCATTCCAGGTTTTGGCTTACGGCAATCACAATCTTGGCGGTACTCAGCTTCTTTAGCATCAGGATGATGAGGGCAAAAATAAATACCATCAAGATCAACGCCACGGTCTGCTAATGACCAATCCATCCATTCTGTTAACTGCATAAAACTATCTTCAGAATAGATACCTCGTCCAATTCCTGATTGGTTGGTGACAACAACGAGCGCGTAGCCCATTTTTTTGAGTTCAGCCATTGCTTCAATCGCACCGTCAATAAAATGAAAGTCATCTATCTTATGTACATAGCCATGGTCGATATTAATTGTGCCGTCTCTGTCTAAAAAGATTGCAGGTATGCCTTTACTCACCGATTTACTCCTCAAACTAAATGAGTTTTAAGTATCTCATGAAAAGAAAATAAATGAGAATAGAATAAATAAAGCAAACTTTATTGACTTAGACGTCTAGACGCCTTAACATCCAACCATGTTAGATTTAACTATCTAAAAATCGAATCCTATATATTTAGAAGAAATAAATGATAAAGCTCTCAAATATTAATAAAGTTTTCCAGCAAGGAAGCCGCAATATTCAGGCATTAACTGATATTAGTCTGCATGTTCCTGCTGGGCAAATCTACGGTGTTATCGGTGCCTCAGGTGCTGGTAAAAGTACTCTAATTCGTTGTGTAAACATGCTCGAGCGCCCGACTTCTGGGCAGGTTATTGTTGACGGCCAAGATTTAACAGCAATGCCTGAAAAATCTTTGACGAGAGCTCGTCGCGGTATTGGGATGATATTCCAACACTTTAACTTATTATCTTCTCGAAATGTATTTGATAACGTTGCGTTACCACTGGAATTAGACAATACGCCTAAAGATAAAATCAAAGCACGTGTCAATGAACTGCTTGATCTTGTTGGGCTGGCTGATAAAAAAGATGCTTATCCCGCTAATCTTTCTGGGGGACAAAAACAACGTGTTGCTATCGCGCGAGCCTTAGCAAATTCACCAAAAGTTTTATTATGCGATGAAGCAACTAGTGCGCTAGATCCTGCCACTACACGTTCGATTCTTGAGTTACTCAAAGATATTAACCGCCGTTTAGGGCTTACTATTTTATTGATCACTCATGAAATGGATGTAGTGAAAAACATTTGTGACCAAGTCGCTGTGATTAGCGGTGGACAATTGATTGAACAAGATAAAGTCAGTGAAGTGTTTTCACACCCTAAAACACCTATCGCCCAAGAGTTTATCAAATCAACATTAGTTATTGATATTCCAGATGACTATAAAGAAAGACTAAAAAGTGAACCCGCAGCAGATTTATCGCCTTTGCTGAAACTGGAATTCACAGGTCAATCCGTTGATGCACCACTTATCTCTATGGTTGTGCGTAAATTTGACATCGATATCAACATATTAAGTTCTCAGATTGATTACGCCGGTGGCGTGAAGTTTGGCGTAATGCTCGCTGAACTCCATGGTATCAATGGCGGGGTTGAAGCAACTATTGAATTTTTGAAAGAGCATCATGTCAAAGTAGAGGTATTGGGTTATGTCTGAGGGAATGATTTCACTACTTATATCGGGAACGATTGATACCATTATTATGACTTTCGTTTCGGCGATCCTCGGTTTTATCATGGGCGTACCGACTGGCGTTCTACTTTACGTGACTCGTCGTGGACAAGTTATGGAAAATACTGTTCTTTATGCTGTAATTTCAGCAATCGTGAACATTTTCCGTTCAATACCATTTATTATTTTATTAGTCTGGATCAGCCCTTTTACCAAGTTTTTAGTCGGCTCGGCAATTGGCATTGAAGGGGCCATTGTTCCCCTAACTGTTGGGGCAATTCCCTTCATCGCCCGTATGGTTGAAAATACCCTATTAGAAGTGCCAAGTGGTTTGATTGAAGCCTCCCGAGCTATGGGCGCGACACCACTACAAATTATTAAAAAGGTTCTATTACCAGAGTCTTTACCTGGGATCATCAACGCGGCAACGATCACCTTAATTATGCTAGTTGGGTATTCAGCAATGGGTGGTGCAGTCGGTTCAGGGGGATTAGGTCAAATAGCAATGCAGTATGGCTACTATACTTATAACCCATTAGTGATGAATACCGTGCTTGTACTGTTAATCATCTTAGTCTTCGTCATTCAATTTACTGGCGAATATTTAATGAAAAAAGTGTCACATAAATAGTCCGTAAAAATAGCAGCGCCGCTTTAAGGTGCTATAAAGAAAGCGTTTAAGGGGTATATCTATGTCTATTAAGTTAAAATCTATTGCCGTTGTTGGCGCGCTATTAGGCTCATTAGTTCTAACGGGTTGTGGCGAAAAAGAGAAAGACCCGAATAGCATCAAAGTCGGTGTTATTATGGGGAAAGAGTTGGAAGTCGCTGAAGTTGCACAAAAAGTCGCAAAAGAAAAATACGGTTTGAATGTGGAACTTGTTGCCTTTAATGATTTCGTTTTACCAAACGAAGCTCTCAGCAAAGGTGATATTGATGCTAACGCATTCCAACACAAACCTTATCTTGACCAACAAATTAAAGATAGAAATTATAAATTGACGCCTGTCGGCAATACCTTTATCTATCCTATCGCGGCATATTCCAAACAAATTAAATCAGTTGATGAACTTGCTGACGGCTCACAAATCGCATTACCTAACGATCCAACGAACTTAGGTCGTTCACTACTTCTCTTACAACAACAAGGTCTCATTAAACTTAAAGATGGAACAGGTTTAATGCCTACCGTTTTGGATGTTACTGAAAATCCTAAAGGATTGAAGTTTGTTGAATTAGAAGCACCACAATTACCACGAGCACTGGATGATCAAAAAATTGCTCTAGCTATCATCAATACCACGTGGGCAAGTAGTGCAACACCTAAATTAACCCCAGCAAAAGATGGTTTATTTGTAGAAGATAAAGAATCTCCATATGTCAATATTATTGTTGCTCGTGATGACAATAAAGATGATGAAAATGTGAAGAAGTTTGTTCAAGCATATCAATCAGATGAAGTTGCTAAGAAAGCAGATGAAGTTTTCGATGGTGGCGCAGTTAAAGGCTGGTAATCTTTTTTATTCGTAAAAAAATGATTAATATACTAGGTGGTGTAATGCCACCTAGTATTTTTTGTATTTTATAAAGATAAAACATAGCAGATGTAATTTTCCCAATACCTATAAGATAAGAAAGGAAAAACTTATGAGATTGTTATTGCTCACCCTAGCAACGTTTATTTTAGCTGGGTGTGGAATGAATCAATACATTCATCAGGGTCCAAATAAAGGCTTCACAAATATGAAGCTATCAAAGCCTGCACCAAAAAAAACGACCAAGCCTGAAACGACTAATGTCAAGCTTATGAATAGCCCTGAAGAATTATTAGGGATGCCGTTTAAAGACTTAGGGATTGTTTCTGGAGAATCATGCCGCGAGAATGTACAAAGCCCGCCAGCCAATCTTAATGTGGCTAAAAAAAGTATGTTATCGAAAGCAGCCTATATCGCAGCCGATGCGGTGTTGTTGCATCAGTGTCAAACCATGACCTCACCGGGATGCTATCAAGCGACAATCTGTGAAGGTAGCGCAATACAAATTGTTGAATAATAATCAAATGCAATCATTCCAATGTAATGTTATTGGACATATCGAATCCCCCTATAAGGAAAAATTTGCTATCCCACGCCAACCTGGGCTTGTACTAGGTGGCTCGGGACGGCTGCATTTACACCCCCCTTATAATGACCCTAACGCTGTCAGAGGATTAGAACAGTTTAGTCACATTTGGGTGCTATTTATTTTCCATCAAACGATGAATGGGGGATGGAAGCCACTCGTACGTCCTCCAAGACTCGGTGGGAATGATAAAATGGGCGTCTTCGCCACCCGCTCGACCTTTAGACCAAACCCTATTGGTATGTCATTAATCGAATTGAAAGGGGTTATCCAAAAACACAATCAAGTGATTTTGGAGTTAGGCAGTTTAGATTTAGTTGATGGTACTCCTGTTATTGATATTAAACCTTATTTACCTTTTGCAGAAGCCATTCCAAATGCACAAGCCGGCTTTGCACAAGATGCACCATCTGTGGATATGCACGTTATTTTTCACCCGCAAGTTCAACAAGATTTAGAGAAATACCAAATACGCTATCCGGGAATTGTACAATTTATTCAACAAGTATTGATGCAAGATCCCCGCCCCGCATATAAAAAACAAGCGATGACAGAGCCCCGTGATTATGCCGTCCATTTACTTGATTTTAATGTGCGCTGGAGGGTGATTAATAATGTAACAGAAGTCTTCGCCATCGAGCCTTATGAAAAAATCATCTAACCCCTTTTGGCAAAGCACGGTCACTGGTAGACTAGCTGTTTATCATGCTGCTTTTGCAGCCTAGATTGATTTGGCAATAAAACCTTTTGCCATCACCCGTTGTTCTAATGGAACCTATACAATGCGTACTAGCAAATATCTGCTCTCAACACTAAAAGAGACTCCTGCAGATGCCGAAGTGATCAGCCATCAGTTGATGCTTCGTGCAGGAATGATCCGTAAACTTGCATCAGGCCTTTATGACTGGTTACCGACTGGTGTCCGCGTTCTACGTAAAGTCGAAAACATTGTCCGTGAAGAAATGGAAAATGCGGGCTCAATCGAGGTATCTTTGCCCGTAGTTCAACCTGCCGATTTGTGGCAAGAGAGTGGTCGCTGGGAGCAGTATGGTCCTGAATTACTGCGTTTTACTGATCGTGGTGAACGCCCATTTGTTTTGGGTCCAACTCATGAAGAAGTGATTACTGATTTAATTCGCAATGAAATTACTTCATACAAACAGCTACCACTGAACTTATTCCAGATTCAAACTAAATTCCGTGATGAAGTGCGCCCACGTTTCGGCATCATGCGTTCACGTGAATTTATCATGAAAGATGCTTACTCCTTCCATACATCACAGGAATCATTACAAGAAACCTATGATGCAATGTATGAAGCTTACAGCAAAATCTTTACTCGTATCGGTTTTGATTTCCGCCCAGTACAAGCAGATACAGGCTCTATCGGTGGAAGCGCATCTCATGAATTCCAAGTTCTCGCGCAAAGCGGTGAAGACGATATTGTTTTCTCTACAGAATCTGATTTTGCAGCCAACATCGAGCTTGCTGAGGCGATTGCGCCATTAACACCACGTGCAGCAGCAACAGAAGAGATGCGTCTCGTTGATACACCAAATGCAAAAACAATCGCCGAGCTGGTTGAACAATTCTCTTTGCCGATTGAAAAAACGGTGAAGACGCTGATTGTCCGTGCAAAACCAAATTCGGGTCATCAATTAGTCGCTTTATTGATCCGTGGTGATCATGAACTGAATGAAGTGAAGGCGGAAAAACACCCTCTCGTTTCAAGCCCATTGGAATTCGCTTCAGAAGAAGAAATCAAAGCGGCAATTAAAGCTGCGCCAGGTTCATTAGGCCCAGTTAATATGCCATTACCAATGATTATTGACCGCAGTGTCGCTGTCATGAGTGATTTTAGCGCTGGTGCTAACATTGATGGTAAACACTATTTCGGTATCAATTGGGAACGCGATGTAGAGCAGCCAGAAACATTCGATCTCCGTAATGTGGTTGAAGGTGATCCAAGCCCAGATGGAAAAGGAACACTGCTTATCAAACGTGGCATTGAAGTGGGTCATATCTTCCAATTAGGCACTAAATATTCAGAAGCGATGAAAGCTTCAGTGCAGAATGAAGAAGGCCACAATCAAATCGTCACTATGGGTTGCTATGGTATTGGTGTTACTCGTATTGTTGCAGCGGCAATTGAGCAAAGCCACGACGAACGCGGCATTATTTGGCCAGATGCGATCGCACCATTCCATGTTGCGATTCTGCCAATGAACATGCACAAATCGTACCGTGTCAAAGAGGTTGCAGAAAAACTCTATGCGGATTTAAAAGCACAAGGCATAGAGGTCATTTTTGATGACCGTAAAGAACGTCCTGGTGTTATGTTTGCTGATATGGAGCTTATCGGTGTGCCATACACGATTGTTATTGGCGATAGAAACTTAGATAACAATCAAGTTGAGTACAAAGCACGTCGCAGTGACGAGAAAGCCCTTGTTGGTCTTGATAACGTAGTGAGTTTCTTAAAAGAAAAACTCGCGAATACCTTACGTTAATGATGCTCTGCCCAACCTGTTTATCCATATAGGTTGGGCATTTTTGTTATAAATCTAAATATGACCCAAGTAAAAAACCCTTCTCAGTAATCGTCTCTTTTAATCTTTTTGAAGTTAAAATTTCTAACTCTTTTAATCTCGGATAAGCGTAACGACTTTTTAATAATTCCTTACCTAGGAACGCTGGATGACACATTATTTCAAGTGAACTATCCCCTCGCTGTTTCGCAGTATCGAGAATATTTAAAAAGAGAGATTCAGATATAGAATGAGGTTCCCCATAAAATTCAGCTGAAAAGTAATCCGTTGTGCGCGCAATATGTGTGGTTTTATCGTCAATATTTCCATCACGAACAACACGCACTGCAACCCCTTTTTTATTGGCAAATTCAACAATGCGAGGAAAGAGAGTCGGTATCATTTGTACATGATGGTGCCCATCAATATGACTTGGCGGATGACCAAAAATTTCACAAAATTGGTCATACTGAAAATGTAATTCCTGCACAATTTCCTCTATCGGTAATTGGCCACGTTTTTCGATTTCCCATAACCATTTCCCAAGTATACCTTGGCGAACTAACGATGGCATTGGCGTAAATGGCATGCCCGCAGTTAATACAAAATGCATACCCACTGTTAATGTTGGTAAGTCCGCGGCAAGTTTGGCGGCATGGTGAACATCCGGCATATTTACCATAGCTGTCGTTGATAACACAATACCGTGATGATGTGCCTCAACAATTCCATAATTAACTGATTTGCATAAGCCAAAGTCATCTGCATTGACGATAAGTAAAGGTGTCATATTCCGCTACCATTTAAAATTTAGCGACGCATTGATTCTTCTTCAAGGTGCTTAATAGCCTCAGCAAAATTAGGCAAATACTCTTTATGCGCTAAAAGTAGGTCTTTAGCCATATTTCGTGCATCATGATCAGAGCTCACTAATGGATTTAGGTTCATCGCTAATAAAATATCATTGAAATTACCACTAATAGCCGCTTCACATGTGGCTATCTCAAATTCTTTTATTGTATAAATGAGTCCCAATACTTTTTCATCGAAATGCGTCATTCTTTTGTGTGGTGTTATGCCATTACGCCCTAATTGACATGTCATCTCTATCACCCAATCCGATGGGATATTATCGATATGTCCACGGTGAGGAATATTGACATAGTGTTCAGTTTGCTTGTCGTTATAAATAGCATTGATGGCTTCACAGGCAGCGTCTGAATAATAGGCTCCCCCTCGCTGTTCAAGCTGTTTTGGCTTAACGTTTAATTCAGGGTCCTGATATAAATCAAAAAGTGACTTTTCAAGTTTTTTAACCACCTGTGCCCTAGTGCCCGCTTTGTAGAATTCAGCCATCTCAATAGCTAGCATCTCTTTATATTTAAAGTAATACTGCAAGTATGAGCAAGGTATCAATTTTAGAGCGCTTAAAAAACCACTATCGAATGATAACCCCGTAATGTTTTTAACTGAGTTTGTACTGTATGAATGAGCAATAATACCCTTCAATATTTCATCAAACCGGGAGATTCCATCGACAAAAATATCTTTAATAAAGACCATATGATTTAAACCAAAAAGGTCTATCGATAAGTGATTTTTTTCAGTTAATTTAAGTGCCTCTGTAATAAACATTTTCATACCGATAGGCACATTACAGACCCCAACGAAACGCTGAAAATTCGTGTATCTATGCACAGCCTCTGTGATCATACCGGCAGGGTTAGTAAAATTAATTATCCAAGCTTGAGGACAGAGCTCTTCAACATCTTTAATAATGTCAAAGATCACTGGAATAGTCCGTAATCCTTTAAATAATCCGCCAGCACCGTTAGTCTCTTGCCCTAAATAGCCATAGCGTAAAGGTATGATTTCATCTTTTTCTCGTGCATCTAATAACCCGACCCTTAACTGCGTCGTCACAAAATCAGCATCTTTGAGCGCTTCTCTACGATTTAACGTTTTATATAATTTAAGCGGAATATTGGCATTTTTTATCATCCGTAAGCTTAAATCATAGATAATATCTAACTTTTCCTTTCCTTCTTCAATATCCACTAGCCATAATTCACTAATAGGTAGTTCAGGATAACGTTTAATAAAACCATCAATTAATTCAGGGGTATAACTGCTTCCACCGCCAATAGTCACAATTTTTAATTTATGTTCCATTTAATCCTCTACCTATTTTATTAATAGCGATGAATGGTAGTGTTCAGTTAACTTATACCGCGTTATGTTTCATCCTATCTTCATCATATTTATTAAGTTACTGTAAGCTTTTTCTATATTCACTTGGTGTTAACGATGTTGCCTCTTTAAATTTCTTAACAAATAAACTCGGGCTACTGTAACCAGATTCAAAAGCAATATCTGTAATAGAGTAATTTGTTATTTCCAGCTGTTTTTTAGCAAAGTTAATCCTAATATCATTAATAAGTTGCATGGGCGTCTTGCCGTAATAACGCTTTGTAGCCCTCGTCAAGTATTCTTGAGACTTCCCTGTAATTGCGACCATATTTTCTAATGCATGCTCATTAAACATTGCAATTTCATGCATTTCTTCAATGGTATTTTTTAACCATTGAGGTGTATCGTCATGTAATTTTCTTTCTCTGTAGTGACGTAATCGATTAACGACATTGAAAGTGACTACTTCAATAAATTCATTAAACTCACTGTCACGAAAATTTAATGATGCGATGACGGATTCAATATAAGCCATAAATTCACTTTTCAGTGAATAGGCTTGTGAAGCAACAAAAAATGAGGGAAGTAAAGGTGAAAAGTAGCTTTCAAAAAATGCCTTTCTTATTCCAACATTGAAAATTCGAGTTGCTCCAAACTCATAAAAACTTTCATGACTAGAGCCAATGGGTAAAAAAACAAAGTCACCTCTTTCAAGTAACACCTTTCTACCATTCACTTGCTGATAATAGCGCCCAGTGAGAACGATAGTGTATTCATAATAATCATGTTGATGCAGCCCTGTAACGCTTTCAGTTTTATTATAAATAACAACATGAAAATCCTTGTCATTAAATATATCGTTCTCACAAACCATTCTAATATCCATATTAGAATTATCGTTTTTTATTAGTGGCTGCATCATTCCTCCTCAGTTATTGGCTTATTTTTTTATGAAGCTCTATTAGCTCTATGACCAACTCACGCGAAAGTATGGTGTTCATTAAATGATCTTGAGCATGAACCAATATTAAGCTAACTTTAATTTTCCCCTCTCCCATATCAGCTTCAATCATTTTTGTTTGAACTTGATGAGCTTCACTCAATGCATGTTTTGATTGCTCCATTAATTCCATGGCCTCAACAAATTGGCCTTCCTTGGCGCAATTTAATGCCTTATAGGCTAAGCTTCTTGCCATCCCAGAATTAATGATAAGCCCCATCACGACCTCTTCGAGGCCATCAAAAGAAAGAACACCATTATTATCTATATCAATCATATTTTTTTATTCCCTGCTTTATATTTATCAATTAAAACTTCAGTGCATCTTTAATATCTTCTTCACTTTCATCTTTATCTATCATTCCCTGAGCTTTATTAGAAATAATAACAAAGGGTAAATAAACAAGGATGGAAACTCCGAGGTTAAACAAGGCTAATAATAAAGCCGAAATATTCCCATTTGTATTAAAGAATGCCCCCAAGCCAGCAGGCATTGTCCATGGTCCTATATTGGTTATTGGCGGTATTATTCCCATATAATAAGCAATAACGGTAATTGCAGCTAATAACGGTTGAATGATAATAAATGGAATAAAAAGTATCGGGTTCATGATAACAGGAATACCAAATATAATAGGTTCATTAATTTGAAATATGCCTGCGGGTAAGCCTATTTTAGCAACTTGTCGATAATCAGGACGGCGTGATGCAATAAATATTGCAATGATTAATCCAAGGGTCGCACCTGTCCCTCCAAGAAAGACATAAGAATCTAATAAAGGCTTCGCCCATAAATGGAAAGTGTGCCCAGCGGCAATTGCATTATCAATAGAACCGTATTCATTATATAGTGCCACATTTTCCAACGCCCAAGGAGTCATAATCCCTGAATCAAGGGCTGTCAGCGCTAACGCACCATGAATACCAAAAAACCATAATAAGGAGGTAAAAATGGTGTAAGCCCAACCAACAACACCACCTAAAGAAGCTAATGGCGTTGCGATCGTATCCATAATAAATTGGTGAAAATTAGTTTCTTGAGCTGACAAAATCCATGCAATAATTCCGACAACTAAAAGAATAATAAAACCAGGAACTAATGCTGAAAATGAACGGCTGACAGCAGGTGGAACTGTATCCGGTAATGTAATAACCCATTTACGCCGAACAATAAAAGCAAAAGCTTCGGCAATCACTAAACCGATGACAATACCTGAAATGATATTGGCCCCACCTAACCAATTAGCCCCTATCGCATAAGCACCATTAACATCAAATGGCGTTACCGTAATAAATGCAGCGATACCGATAATCCCTGCCGCTATTGAGTCCACTTTACGTTCTTCAGCCAGGGCCATTGCAATAAAAAAAGGGGTCATTAACGACATAATACCTAATGTTCCATTGTAAATATTACCGCCAATTCCTTTGAACTTATTTAAAAATTCTATTGTTTCAGGTGACAAGCGAACACCTAGCGAATAGAAAAATGACCCTTCACCAAAGCTAAGAAAAACGTTATTAATCAAAACAAACATAGCCCCAATTAATACTAAAGGCATCAATTTAATGAAGCCATTTTTAATTGCATTAATATGAGGTTGATTGCCCAATTTTAATGCAATTGGTAGCAATACTTTTTCAAGAGAAGTGAGCATATGATTCATAGAATATCCTTAGATACTTTAATCACATATCTTGTTTGCTAAAACAACCATAACAAATAGATAAAGAATTGAAGTTATTAAAAACTAAAATTAATTAACATCATTTATTTTTTATTGCTGCCACTGCTGCTTTTAACACGCCCAGACCATCAACTTTTCCATACAATATCGGATCAATAACTTCAACGAGTTTAGTTGGAAGTATTCTCTGGATTTCAGAACTTTTCCATGCAATCTGAGGACCAAGTAAAACAAGATCCGCATCGATACCTTTTTGTGCTACAAGGGTTTCCGAAAACGCTTCAATAACAACTGGAACATCATATTTTTCAGCTTGTTGACGCATTTTTGATACAAGAAGAGAGGTTGACATTCCCGCCGAACAAAACAGATAAATAAGCTTTTTTTCCACAATAAGCTCTCCCAGTCATACTGCCCACTATAAATATCTATTAGCCTCATGAGATATTTTACGTTTTTATTCTCTAAATTCAGCTGGCGTTATCCGCGAGTTGCTTCTAGTTGAATAAAGTATACGTAATCTCCTTTACTGTTGATATTTCGTGGCTATGGAGAATTGTTTCTCATTGACTTATCGTTATGACGCCCCTCACATTTCAAAAAAATATATTTTTATATATAAATTATCAATTAATTATAATTTACTTGATATCAGTAAATATAATCACTTTACCTTATATTGACTTCAATCCTTACCAATATTTTTATGGCTAAAAAAATATCGACTCTTATTGAGTCGATATTTAGGGTATTTAATTATATAAATTAAATCTATTATTTACATGAGCTAGATTTATCAAACATAATATGACCGGTTTGTACTAATGCAGGGTCAAATTGCCCATCTTCCATTGAAGGTCTTACGGTATAATAGCCTTCAATTTCAGCATAAACTGGCGTTCCGCCCGTTACACCTGTCGCACTGTATCCTTTTTCCAGATCAAGGCCTGAAGCAGTATAAGTACGCCCAGTTTTACATTCAGTAAATGTTGCAGCATCAGCTAAATAACGGTATTCACCAACTTTTTTACTTGCTGTGACTTGATTTAATGTGTAATTCAATTGTGATTGAATTTTATTTCCTTCCTGATCAAGCAATACCATTGACTTATCATCAGCAGAAGGTAAGAAATATGAACGTTCACCATTGGCATTGGTCATGCGTAATTTATCCCCTTCTTTTGCCCATGACCCTGTTTCATAAAAAGTTTGGTTTCCATCACGCGTGCCTAAATAAACTAATTGCTCAACATAAGTACCATCTTGGTTCACCAGCAAGGTTGCTTCGATACCAGAGCAATCTGCACATGGCAAAGTGCCCGTATATGCTCTATCAATATAAGTCACGCTAGGTTGTTTGTCCGCGCTTTGGCATCCAGCTAATGCCATTACGCCTGTCGCCATTAATGCTAAAAATAGTGTTTTTTTCATTACCTTTGTCTCCTAACTATTTCATTCTTATATTTTTAGTCTGCATTTACATCATAGCATCTTACACTAATAAAAATGTTGTTATTATTATATTTCGGACTTTGCTGATGTATAGGGGCTCGAGAAGCATTCACGAACTGTCTATTTAAGTTTTCATCTATCACTGATTATTGTTATTAAAATTACTGTGCTATTATCCTATCAAGCACATGATGCTTGGTGAAAATAGTCAAGGCGGCAATAACCGCCACTAACACAGTGGTGAGGGAATATGTCTACAGATACTGAATATCAACCTATCAATTGTGATGATTACGAATATCTTGAAATCGCATGCCAACGTCAGTTGAAACTTGAAATAAAGCTTCATGGCGGCGAAATCATTGAGGGTAAAGCCAGCGATTTGCTCTTACGGAAGAAAGTTGAGTATTTAATTTTAGAAACTCAAGATGGGACGAAAGAGCTGCGATTGGATTATATCAATACCTTCAGTCATCCTGAGATCGGCACTATCGTTGTCGATAGCTCTCACTAAAACTCATACACCATTGAGTCCTTCTATGCCCCTTATGAAAGATCACAGTCATAAGGGGTTTCTTCTTTTCATTTACTGATTAAACCGATATTCATCGAATTTGACCCAATGAAAAGCAATGCCAAGTTTATCATCATCGGCAAGGCCTTCCGGTGTAATAAAACACCCTATTGCAGTAATTAGCTGCTCATTGTAGTAAATCAGGGGAACTCTTTCTCGCATCCACGGAGGAATTCCCAGTTCTTGCCAAATTTTCTTACTGCTTCTTGAATGCATTCTCCCAACAATTTTAAGTGTTCCTTGCAAACCAAAGCGCACGGTGACTTTTTCTGTTGGTAATGGAGGACGGATTTGCCCTTCATCAGCAATGACCTCAATAATGCCTAAAGCTTCAGGTAAAATAAACGGGTCAGGATAATGCCAAGCATACTGCTGCCCCAATAATTGATTGATACGACGCACAACCCATAAAGCGCCTTGATATCGACGGATATCAATATGGCCTAATTGGCAAATAGGCTCAGCATCCTGACGAGCAAGCGCGACTTCCTGCCAAATACGGTGTAATTGATTAAAAGGCGGCATGGGTAATTGATGTAGGCCAATCCAACGTCGTAGCAATGCGTTACGTTTAGCGCTAGAACAAGGCTGTAATGCATCGATGAATAGACCACCACGATAATCCATCATGTCCTCTAGGGCATCTTGTAATAGCTCATCAAGCAAGTTTTCCTGTTCTGCGCACAAAGCCGCGCTACGTGATACGGCTTTCGCGAAATGAGGCCAGCGCTGTGCCAGAACAGGCATAATATTCAATCGTAGGAAATTACGGTCATAGCGGTCATCTTGATTACTATCATCTTCTACCCACGGAAGCTGTTCTTCATTGGCATATGTCTCTAAATCATCGCGAGATATCGCTAGCAATGGACGAAGCAGGCAAGTTTGCCCGTAGTGGCCATTAAATGTCGATAATTCTGGCATCGATGAAAGCCCTGCTGGCCCGCTACCTCGTTTTAATGCCAACAGAAATGTTTCTGCTTGATCATCCAGATGTTGTGCCGTCACGATAATTTCATCTTCTAACAGCGCATCACGATAAGCTTGATAGCGAGCCTCTCGCGCAGCTGCCTCAACGCCACTATTTGTAGAATCAACCGTGACATGCGTACAAATAAAGGGAATTTCCCATTGTGCACACAAACTCGAACAGTGCGCTTCCCAAGCGTCTGCTTTCGAATTTAGCCCATGATGAATATGAATAGCGCGCACTTCAAGAAACGGTTGTTGATGTTTCTTTATTTGATAAAGAGCATGCAGTAATACCGTTGAATCAACACCACCACTAAATCCAACCAGTATTTTGCTATAGTTACCAATCTTATTGAATACGTGCTCAATGATTGTTTGTGGTAGTTTCACTCTTCGCTGCCCTTCTAAACGATGATTAATGCTTTTTAGCTTGCCCAACACATAAGATACCGGAAATAATCACTAACAACACCCCGATAATATAAGCAATTTCAAATGGGTCGCTTAGAATAACAACTAACCAAAGTACCGATAATACTGGAGATAAAAACACAATAGAGGCAATTTTAGCGGAGTGCCCCGTATTCATCGCCTTAAACCATAAAATATAGGATACGCCATTAATCAGTACCCCATTCACTATCGTTGGCCAAAGCGATGTCTCCGTGGGCAACTGAAATGCGCTGAATGAGAGTAATAATACCAATGATGTTAAGGTCGAAAAAATAAAGAGCCAAACAGTACTAATATAGGGGTCGATAGAATACTGACGAGAGAATACAGACATTAACGCAAAACAAAATGCACCACTAAACACTAATAGTAAAGCTAGAGGATGTTCAACTTGCAGTTGGGTTATATGACCTTTGGTAAAGGTGATAATCACCGCGATAAAGCCGATAATCACACCGGCTATTTGCCGAGTTGCTAGCTTGTCCTTTAATAAAAAAACAGACAATAAGATAATAATTAAAGGCCAACTATACTGAATAACGAGTACGGCAATACCATTTTCAATCGAGTAGCCATAATACAAAAGCAAATAAAACAAGCAATCTAAGACACCTAAAATACACACTTTAATTAGCGTATTAGACGGCAAAATAAATAGCTTAGCAGGTTTATAACCCGCACTCATCGCGACCAATATCACCGCAATTGCTGAAATTAGGTTGGACCAAAATAAAAATTGAAAGCTATCTAAGCCCTCTTGCCCAAAACGAGAAACAATCGGAATAAAGCTCCATATCAGTACACACATTAAGGCATAGATTAAATAGTTATATTGCCTCATCCATCTCCCTTACTTAGGTTTACTTTCAATTGTTCGAGAAATCATAATAAAAAACGGGAGCTGGATAAACCAAACCCCCGTTTTTCGTGACTAGCCAACCTTAATTAGCAATAGCCGTATTCCATTAAACGCTGGTAACGACGATTTTTTAATGCTTCTTCATCAAGCTCAAGCAATTCGTCCAAATCTTCAACAATACGCGCTTTTAAAGAAGCTGAAATTTCATCGTAATTACGATGCGCACCACCTAAAGGCTCTGTCACCACATTATCAATTAATTTGAGTTCTTTAAGGCGAGGTGCGGTGATCCCCATCGCTTCTGCCGCTAATGGGGCTTTATCCGCGCTCTTCCACAGGATAGAGGCACAGCCTTCAGGAGAGATAACCGAATAGGTGCTGTATTGCAGCATATTCACTTTATCACCAACCCCAATAGCCAATGCACCACCAGAGCCGCCTTCGCCAATAACAGTACAAATGACTGGGACAGATAAGCGAGACATTTCACGCAAGTTACGTGCAATTGCTTCGGATTGACCACGTTCTTCAGCGCCAACACCAGGATAAGCCCCCGGCGTATCGATAAAGGTAATAATAGGTAAATTAAAACGCTCAGCCATTTCCATTAAGCGCAATGCTTTACGGTAACCTTCTGGAGCTGGCATACCAAAATTACGGCGAATTTTTTCTTTCGTTTCACGGCCTTTTTGGTGGCCAATCACCATCACTGGACGACCATCTAAACGCGCGATGCCACCCACGATAGCTTTATCATCGGCATAAGCACGATCACCTGCCAGCTCTTGGAAATCTGTGAATATACGAGCAATATAATCTAATGTATAAGGGCGACGTGGGTGACGAGCAAGCTTAGCAATTTGCCATGCACCCAGATCAGAGAAAATTTTACGCGTCAGCTCAAGACTTTTTTCACGTAAACGAGCAACCTCGTCATCTAGGTTGACTTCTAAATTGTTGTCTTGACGGCTAACTGCAGTCAGCGAATCAATTTTCGCTTCCAATTCAGCAATTGGCTGTTCAAAATCAAGAAAATCCAGACTCATAATATTCCTATTTTAGTCAAATTCTAATTCTACCTGCTCATTACCCAGCAGAGTTCGCAGAGAGTTCAGAAGGTCATCAACGGGTGTCACACGCCAAATAACCCCAAATTTAAGTTTGGCTCTGGCGTCATCCTTCTGATAATACAAATGAACCGGAATCGTTCCTGAACGATGGGGTTCAAGAGTGCTGCGAAGTCGGTTCAGCAACTGATCATTAATTTGTTTATCTGACAGTGAAATAGCAAGTCCTCGCGCATATTTTTCCCTTGCTTCACTAATATCCATTAACTCCCGTACTGTCATTTTATTACCACCGTTAAAATCATCAAAGCTGACCTGACCGGTGGCAATCAGGATAGTGTCTTTTTCCAGCAAGTGCTGGTATTTATCTAGTGCATCTGAAAATAACATAATATCCAGACGACCGGAACGATCATCAAGCGTACAAATTCCGATTCGATTGCCGCGCTTAGTCGTAATAACTTTGGCCGAAAGTACTAAACCTACCACAGTTGTCACTTGACCACGAGGGGTTGGGTTCACATCTTTTAATCTTAAGCCATTAGTATAGCGCTCGATCTCACTTAAGTAGCGCGTTATTGGGTGCCCTGTCAAGTAAAGCCCCAATGTTTCTCGCTCGCCATCAAGTACGACTTGATCAGGCCATTTGGGGACGCTTGCGTATGAACTTTCTACTTGTTCGGGTGCTTCCGCCAGCACACCAAACATATCCGTTTGCCCGATAGCTTCTGCTTTTGCATGCTGATCAGCCGCTTTCAAAGCATCTTCTAATGAAGACATCAAGGCCGCACGATGGGGACCTAAATGATCAAATGCCCCCGCCATGATCAGTTTTTCCATAACACGGCGGTTAATTTTTTTCAGATCAACGCGAGCACAAAGATCAAATATTTCTTTAAATATACCACCTTTCTGGCGAGCTTCGATAATGGCTTCGATCGGCCCTTCACCAACCCCTTTGATGGCACCAATGCCATAAACAATTTCACCTTCATCGTTAACATGAAAATGATAAAGTCCACTATTAATATCAGGTGGTAATACTTTCAATCCCATCCGCCAACATTCGTCGACGAGACCGACAACCTTTTCGGTATTATCCATATCCGCCGTCATTACCGCAGCCATAAATTCAGCTGGATAGTGAGCTTTCAGCCACAATGTTTGATACGAAACCAGAGCATAAGCCGCTGAGTGAGACTTGTTAAATCCATAACCAGCAAACTTTTCTACCAGATCAAAGATTTTCATCGACAGTTCCCCATCGACTCCATTTTTGATCGCGCCCTCTTCAAAAACAGAACGCTGTTTCGCCATCTCTTCGGGTTTCTTTTTCCCCATTGCACGGCGCAACATATCTGCGCCACCTAGCGTATAACCCGCTAATACCTGTGCAATCTGCATAACCTGTTCTTGGTATAAGATAATACCGTAAGTTGGCTCCAAGACAGGTTTTAATGATTCATGTTGCCACTGTACGTCTGGGTATGAGATCTCTTCACGACCATGTTTACGGTCGATAAAGTTATCTACCATCCCTGATTGCAATGGACCAGGACGGAACAAGGCAACCAATGCGATCATATCTTCAAAACAGTCAGGACGTAGCCGCTTGATCAGATCTTTCATGCCTCGGGATTCCAGCTGGAATACCGCGGTCGTTTCTGAACGTTGCAGCATATCAAAACTTTTTTGATCATCCAGCGGGATTGCGGCAATGTCGATAGGCTCAAGCCCTTTCTTGGCTCGCCTTGCATTGATCATCTCTAATGCCCAGTTGATGATCGTTAGGGTACGTAACCCCAAAAAGTCGAACTTGACCAACCCCGCATATTCGACATCATTTTTATCGAACTGAGTAACTGGGTTATTACCTTCCGCATCACAATAAAGCGGCGCAAAGTCTGTAATTTTGGTGGGGGCAATAACAACGCCCCCCGCATGTTTTCCTGCGTTACGCGTGACACCTTCAAGTTTACGCGCCATATCAATCAGCGCTTTAACTTCTTCATCTGCCTCGTAAATTTCAGGTAACTGTGGTTCGGCTTCAAATGCCTTATCTAGGGTCATACCCGGATCAGGGGGAACCAATTTCGAAATCCGATCCATGAAGCCATACGGATGCCCCAATACTCGCCCTACGTCGCGGATCACCGCTTTTGCGGCCATAGTACCGAATGTAATAATCTGAGAAACGGCATCTCGCCCATACATTTGAGCAACGTGGTCAATCACCTGATCACGTTTTTCCATACAAAAGTCGACGTCAAAGTCCGGCATAGAAACACGTTCTGGGTTTAAGAATCGTTCAAAAAGGAGGTCGAACTCCAAGGGATCCAAATCGGTAATTTTCAGCGCATATGCAACAAGTGACCCCGCACCGGAACCACGCCCTGGACCGACTGGTACGCCATTATCTTTCGACCATTGAATAAACTCCATCACGATCAAAAAGTAACCAGGGAACCCCATTTGGTTAATAACGTTAAGCTCAATGTCTAAACGCTCATCATATTCAGGCCGTCTTTCTGCTCTCACTTTCTCATCAGGGAATAGAAACTCGAGGCGCTCTTCTAATCCTTCTTTTGAGCGCATAACCAAAAAGTCTTCTGTTTTCATGTCCCCAGTAGGGAATTGGGGGAGAAAGTACTCACCGAGACGAATGGTGACATTACAACGCTTAGCAATCTCTACACTATTTTCAAGCGCTTCAGGGATGTCGGCGAATAGCTCGCACATCTCTTCTTCCGTACGTAAGTATTGCTGAGGGCTATATTTTTTAGGCCTTTTAGGGTCAGATAAGGTAAATCCGTCATGGATTGCTACACGTATTTCATGAGCATCAAAATCGCTACTTTCAATAAAGCGTACATCATTCGTTGCAACAACCGGCAAACCACGCTGTGTGGCAAGCTCTACCGCCGCATGCAAATAGCTTTCTTCATCAGGCCTTCCTGTTCTAATTAATTCAAGATAATAACAACCAGGAAAGTGGGTTTCATAAAATGCTAAGCATTCATCAACCAGCGTTTGATTACCACGTAATAAAAACTGCCCGACATCCCCTTGGCGGCCACCAGACAGTAAAATCAGTCCTTCTTTATGTTTTACCAGCCAATCACGGTGAATGGTCGGGCCAATCGCACCGTAACCTTTTTGATACGCTTCTGAGATCAAAAGAGTTAGGTTTTGATACCCTTCATTGTTACGAGCCAACACGGTTAAGTGTGCGATTTCGTCGCCGAGTTGCTCGCTTTCAACAAAAAAGTCAGCCCCAATGATGGGTTTGATACCAGCACCGTGCGCTGCTCCATAGAATTTTACTAAACCGCACAGGTTCGTAAAATCGGTAATAGCAAGTGCTGGCATCCCCATTGCTGCCACTTTTTTGACTAATGGGCCAGTTTTTGCCAGCCCATCAATCATTGAATAATCACTATGAACACGTAAGTGAATAAAACGAGGTTCAGCCATCTAATTTATACTCAATTTTTCGCTTCTAATGCACGACGCACTGGAGCAAAACTCTTACGATGAAATTTTGTTGCACCAAATTGTGCGAGTTTTTCTAAATGATATGCGGTTGGATAGCCTTTATGCTTAGCAAAACCATATTCAGGGTAAGCTATATCCAACTCAACCATTTCACGATCTCTAACCACTTTGGCTAAAATGGAAGCGGCGCTGATTTCCTGAACTAAACTATCACCTTTGACGACGGCTTGTGAAGGCATCGATAATGTAGGGCAACGATTGCCATCCACTAAGACAAAATCCGGTGTCATACTTAAACCAGCAACGGCCCGCTGCATCGCCAACATTGTTGCATGCAGAATATTGAGTTCATCAATTTCTTCTGGTTCTGCTCGGCCAATACACCAACATAAGGCTTTTTCTTGGATTTCAACAAACAGCTTTTCGCGCTTTTTTTCCGTTAATTTTTTCGAATCCGTCAAACCGATGATCGGTTTGGTAGGATCTAATATAACCGCGGCGGTGACAACCGCCCCCACCAACGGACCACGTCCGACTTCATCTACGCCAGCAATTAAGTTGGCTTTAGGGTATATAAAATCCATTAATTTCGAACCAAATCCAATACAGCATCAGCCGCTTGTTTATCTGCATCGCAGCGAATCAATTGGTGAAGCTGTAAAAATGTTGCTTTTAACTGTTCCACCTGCTCCCCCCCTTCCAATAATGGAATTAACTGCTGAGCTAAATTATCAGGTTGGCACTCTTCTTGGAGCAACTCTTTAACTATTTCTTTTTCAGCCAGTAAGTTTGGCAGTGAAACATAAGGTGTTTTCACTAACCGTTTTGCTAACCAAAAAGTGAAAGGCTTCATACGGTAGCCAACCACCATCGGACACTTGGTTAACATGCATTCCAACGCAGCAGTACCCGAGGCAAGTAGGGTCGCATCCGCCGCGATCATGGCATCTCTAGCCTGCCCATCTAACAGATGAATCGTTAACTCAGGGGCGACCTGTTGACGAATCGATTCAAATTGCTCACGACGTTTTTGATTGACGAGAGGTACAACAATATGCAGGTCAATAAAGTGCTGGTGCAAAATTTTAGCGGTTTGTAAAAAATCAGCACTGAGCATTTCGACTTCAGAGTGCCGACTTCCCGGTAATAGCGCTAAACATTTTCCTTCCTCAGGTATACCAAGACGTTGTCTTGCCGCTATTTTATCGACATGAAGAGGAATTGCATCGGCCATGGTATGCCCAATAAAGCGGCACGGAACATTAAAGCGATCATAAAACGCTTTTTCAAAAGGTAAAAAAGCAAGCACTAAGTTTGTCGAGCGCCCAATTTTGAAAACACGCTTTTGTCGCCATGCCCAAACGGATGGACTAACATAATGAATAGTTTTAATGCCTTTTGATTTTAATTTGCCTTCAAGGGTAATATTAAAATCAGGTGCATCAATACCGACAAAAATATCTGGCTGCAACTGTGTAAAGCGTTTGGTCAGGTCTTTACGAATAGAAAGTAACCGAGGGAGCCGACCTAATACTTCAACGACACCCATCACTGCCAACTCTTCCATTTCATACCAAGCTTCACAACCTTCCGCTTGCATTAAAGGCCCCGCCACGCCAACAAAACGTGCATCAGGAACTTGTTCTTTCAGTGCTCGGATAAGCCCAGCGCCGAGTATATCGCCAGATGTTTCTCCAGCAACAAGGCCGATAGTCAGTGGGCGGTTATGATTCGCCAAAATTCTCTCCTTAGGGGCTGCTTACCTTTGGTGGTCAATTTTTATTCGCATTAAACCGTTTTATCTCGACAAAAATTCTTAACATAAGAAAAACGGTTTTTATCGAACCCGAGGGCTACGCTTTCTAATTTTCGGTTTAAATGAACCTAATTTTATTCAATATCATACTTGAATCATCAGCTTATTAATTCCCTTAAATCAGGGTAATAATAAACAACAAAGGTAAACAACCCCCGGCTAACGACCTGACTTCACTCGCGTAAAGAACAATTAGCGAATAATACCACGGTTAGACTCAGCCGAGTTTTCAAGGAAATCACTGAAAACTTTTACGTGAGGATTTGCTTGAGCAAGCTCGGCAATTTCACTACGTGCTTCTTCAAGTGACTTGCCTGAACGATAAAGGGTTTTATAAGCATTACGGATCGCATGCAAAGACTCTTTATCAAAGCCGCGGCGCTTTAAGCCTTCAATGTTTAGGCCATAAGGCGTTGCATGGTTACCTTGTGCGATAACGTAAGGGGGGACATCTTGTGCCACACCAGAACAACCACCAACCATAACGTGAGCACCAATTTGACAAAACTGGTGAACAGCAGTCATACCGCCAATTATCGCGAAATCACCTAAAATAACATGGCCACCCAATGTACCGTTGTTGGCAATGATACAACGGTTACCAATAATACAGTCGTGAGCGATATGCACGTTGACCATAAATAGGTTGTCATCACCCACTTTGGTCAAGCTACCACCTTGGGTTGTGCCACGATGGATAGTCACACTTTCTCTAATCCGGTTTCTATCACCGATTTCGACGCGTGTTGGCTCACCTTGATATTTCAGATCTTGGTTAATTTCACCAATCGAAGCAAACTGAAAGATCACATTATCACGACCAATTTTGGTATAGCCATTAATGACAATGTGAGATTTGAGCTCAGTGCCTTCACCTATTTCAACGTTAGCACCAATATAACAAAAAGGGCCAATACGAACATTGGCACCGATAATAGCTCCATCTTCGACAATCGATGAGGGATGAATACAGGCTGTTTTATCAATCATATCAGACCTCACGGCGACGGGCGCACATCATTTCAGCTTCGCAGGCCACTTCTCCATCTACTTTTGCAACACCTTTAAAACGTGCAACGCCACGACGTTCTTTAATGAACTCGACTTCGAGGATCATTTGATCTCCCGGTAATACAGGACGTTTGAAACGCGCATTATCAATCGCTGCAAAATAATACAATTCACCCGGCTCTAGTTTACCGACACTCTTAAATGCCAGAATACCTGTAGCTTGTGCCATGGCTTCTAGAATCAATACGCCTGGGAAAATCGGTTTGCCTGGAAAATGCCCTTGGAAAAATGGCTCATTAAATGAAACATTTTTTACTGCACGCAGAGATTTTCCTTTTTCAAAATCCAGTACGCGATCAACCAAAAGGAACGGATAGCGGTGTGGAAGTAGTTCTAAAATCTCTTCAATATTCAGAGTATGATTATCACTCATCGAAATACTCTTCCTGTCTATAAATACAATTTAATTAACGAATCGGCCTGCTTTAACCATAAACTTAGGTTAACTGGCAGGCCGGAAAAACGTAACTCAGTCACTTATTTTAACCTGAATTACAAAATGATTACTGTTTTTTTTGAGTTTGGCTGTCCAATTCACGTTCAACAGCTTTCAAACGCTTATTCATCTCATTGATATTCAAAACTAACGCTGCTGTTTTACGCCAAACTTTATTAGGCTGTAAAGGAATACCAGAAGAGTATACACCAGGTTCTGTGATTGGTCTCATAACCATTCCCATACCTGTGACGGTCACCTTATCACAAATTTCCATATGACCATTAATGACGCTGGCTCCACCAATCATACAGTAGCGACCTATTTTTAAACTGCCAGCCATGATAACGCCACCGGCGACAGCGGTACCCTCGCCAATATTAACGTTATGCGCTATCTGGCATTGGTTATCAATAATGACATTGCTACCAATAACCGTGTTATCCAATGCGCCACGATCAATCGTTGTGCAGGCACCAATTTCGACGCGATCACCAATAATAACTGTGCCGAGTTGCGGTATTTTAACCCAATTGCCACGGTCATTTGCGTAACCAAAACCATCGGAACCAATCACTGTACCTGACTGGATCAAACATTGCTCACCGATTTCAACATGATGATAGATACTAACATTCGCCCAGAGACGACTACCGGCACCAATACGGGCATGTTTACCCACAAAACAACCAGCACCAATTACAACGTTATCACCAAGCACAACACCACTTTCAATAACCGCATTTGCACCTATCGCCACGTTGCTACCAACCTGCGCATCTTCAGCGATAACTGCTGAAGGGTGAATGTTTTCTGCTGGACTTGGTGTGGTATCCATGATTTGTGCCATGCGTGCATAAGCAAGGTAAGGATTATCAACCACCAGCGCTGCAACCTTACAAGCACTAAGGTCTTTAGCTGTTAACACAACCGCAGCAGCCTGACACTCTGCAAGTTTATCGCTATAACGGCTATCTGACAGGAATGTGATTTGTTGATTATTTGCTGAATACATCGGAGCAATACCGGTGATGACAATATTGCCATCACCGTGTAACTGTGCATTCAACTGCTGAGCAAGATCAGCCAATCGAATTGAGGACATCTATTATTTAACCTGCTTTTGAACCTGACTGGTAATGTCTACGCTATCTTTTGCATAAGCAACTGCATTTGCATCGATAACCACATCATAGCCTTCTTTGGCAGCGACAGATTTAATAGAATCCTGAATACGGCTTAGGATTTTGTTACGTTCTTCCATTTGACGACGACGATTGTCTTCTTCAAATTTCTGAGCTTTTTCTGCAAACTGATCACGCTTGGTCATCAGCTCTTTTTCTTGTTTTTCACGTTCGCTTTGCTTCATTGTTGCACCGTCACGACGCAATTTTTCGACACGTGACTGTAGATCTTTTTCCAAGTTCTGCAACTCTGTCGCACGGCTTTTAAATTCGCTTTCAAGCTGTTTAGCAACGGCTTCGCGTGCTGGCATGTTTTGGAAAATTTCACCAACGTTCACGACAGCAATTTTATCTGCATAAGCACCCGCAGACATAGCCAAAGCCAGACTCACACCCGCCGCACACAACAATTTTTTCACACGAAACTCCTTAACCCATATTTATGGCTGGAAATTTTAGTTACCCTCACATTAATGTGTGAGGGCTTTCCTTAAATAGACACAGTCTAGATTACCATGTTCTACCAATATTAAATTGGAACTGTTCTGATTTATCCCCTTCGTAGTCCTTAATAGGCTGCGCATAGGAGAAGACCAGAGGTCCAAGTGGTGACATCCATTGTAAAGCAACCCCAGCGGAAGCTCGAATATTCGTCGCTTTACCATAATCAGGCATGCCTGCACGCCACTCAGGATTAATACTATTCCAATTGGTATCCCACACGGTTCCTGCATCAACAAATAATGATGTTCTCACCGTATTCGCATATTTCTCATCAATGAATGGTGTTGGTGTAATCAGCTCAAAAGACGCTGCATACATTGCGTTACCACCAACAGCATCACTCGATGGGCTACCTGGTTCTGGGCCGACTTTGCCATTCACATTTTTCAGATAAACCGCTTTTGGCCCGATGTTATTAGAGCGGAAACCACGAATAGTACTTGAACCACCCGCATAGAAGTTTTCGTAGAATGGCATTTGCTTACTGCCGATACCATCACCGAAACCTGCTTGTGCACGACCTAAGATAACCCACGTTTCATCTTCGTTGAGTGGAACGTATTGAGCGGTGTCGAAACGCAGTTTATAGTACTCGTTATCAGAGCCTGGAACAGTAATCTTACCTGAAACACTGGTTTTATTACCCGATGTTGGGAAGAAACCACGGTTCAATGAATTATAAGTCCAACCTACGTTAACAGTGAAGTCATCTGCATTAAACTTCTCTTTATTGCGGCCATCATCATTGATTGGTGGTTTATCTCCCATTGAGTAGAGGTAATCCCACATCGCGGCTTGCGGACGCATATCAGACAATGAGTTATGAACATAACCTGCGCCGAGGCGGAATGAGTTATTTTCATTGAATGGGAAGCTTAAGAAGCTATCTAAACCATAAGTCTTATTCGTATAACCAGACAGGTCTGCATCTTTTGCACGGAAGTCATTATAGAATATACGACCGCCTAAACTCACACCGTTAACGGTAAAGTAAGGATCCGTAAATGACATCTCAACGTTGGTTGAGTAATCATTTTTACTTGCGTTGATGCCAACAGCATTACCTGTTCCTAACCAGTTATCTTGGGTGACACCAACTTGGAAACTCACACCACTCTCAGTACCAAAACCGACACCAAAGTTCATGGAACCTGTATTACGTTCTTTCACTTTGTAAACCACATCGACTTGGTCTGGGCTACCTGGGATCCGTTGAGTTTCAACATCAACTGTTTCAAAGAAACCTGTACGATTGAGACGTTCTTTACCTAATTCAACTAAGTCGTTCCCCAACCAAGCCCCTTCCATCTGACGCATTTCACGACGGAGAACAGAGTCTTTACTCGTATCATTACCTTGGAAACGAATTTGGCGAACATAGAAACGGTTACCTGCATCGATATTAACATGCAGTTTAACTGTTTTATCTTCATCATTGATTTCAGGCTGCGTCATTACACGAGGATAGGCATAACCATAACGACCGAGAAGGTCCTTAATTTTATTTTCCATACTCGTCACTTGGGTGCCGTTATACAATTCACCCGGCGTGATCGTAATGAGTTCTTGAATTTCCGTTAGATGATCTGCGGTATTACCATTAATTTCCACACCAGAGATCTTATATTGATCGCCTTCAGTGACATTAATCGTAATGTAGATATCTTTTTTGTCTGGCGTCAAGCTGACTTGAGTGGAGTCGATGTTGAAACGCGCATAGCCACGATCAAGATAGAAGCTACGCAGAGTTTCTAAGTCACCAGCCAGTTTTTGTTTTTGATATTTTTGGTCTGCCGCTAAGTTCCACCATGGTACATCATCGCGTAATTGGAATTTGTTAACCAATTCTGCCGTCGTGTAATTTTTGTTACCCACAACGTTAATCTGCTGAATTTTTGCAGACACACCTTCAGAGAACACAAATTTTAAATCAACACGGTTACGCGGCAGTGGCGTAGCAACGGCTTTTACTGTCGCGTTGTATTTACCAACGCTATAGTAGAAGTCTTCTAGACCCTTCTCAATGTTCGCTATCGTCGTACGGTCAAGAGCTTCACCGACACGAATGTTTGATGCTTCCAAGTTTTGTTTGAGCATATCATCTTTAACAGATTTATTGCCTGTAAAAGTGATACTCGCGATGGTTGGTCGCTCTTTAACTTGAACGATCAGCGTGTTTCCATCACGCAGGACCCTAACATCTTCGAAGTTGCCGGTAGAGAATAGAGAACGGATTGAACGGCTAATATCTTCGTTATCAATCGAGTCACCTACCCTAACAGGCATGTTCAATAATGCTGCACCAACGGCGACGCGTTGTAGACCTTCGAAACGAATGTCCTTAACTACGAATCCGTCTGAACCGTATGCAGTGGCGCTGCCAAACAGCAGCGACGCTATGAGCAACTTTTTCATCGCCATCGTTGTTATGCGTATTCCTTACTGGTCCCCAGCTTACTTGTTAGAAGCGAGAGAAATCATTAAAAAGTGCAAGTCCCATTAACAGAATCAATGCCATTGCACCTATCCGATAACTAAAGTCTTGTACTCGCTCAGACACTGGACTCCCTTTAATTTTTTCAATTAACAGGAAGAGCAAGTGCCCCCCATCTAAAACAGGCAATGGAAACAAATTGATAATGCCCAAGTTCACGCTTATCAGCGCAATGAACATCAAATAATATACCAAGCCTGATTCTGCCGATACCCCCGCACCTTTAGCGATCGATATCGGTCCACTCAAGTTGTTAAGTTTGACATCCCCAACAACTAATTTACCCATCATATTGACGGTCAGTTTCATTAACTGCCATGTTTTATCGCTAGCTTGATAGATAGCAGCGAATGGTCCGTATTGCTGTACCATTCTGTATTCATCCGCTAACGGTAACACTGTTAGTTCAACTCCCGCAAATCCAATTTGCTTTCCATTCTTTCCATTTTGGCTGTCTGGCGTCAATACCAGCGCAATGACCTGATTATTTCTTTCAACCTCTAATTTCAATGGCTGATTCGGACTATTACGAATAAATCGAGTCACTGGATTCCACAGATCGACGGCTTCCCCATTTACGCTAACAATTCTATCCCCAGGTTGTAAACCCGCGCGTTCAGCCGCAAGGCCCGGTGACACTTTCGATATCACAGGGTCGATTCGAGCAGAAACAGGCATGAGCCCTATGGAAAGAACAGGGTCTTGTGTTTCAGGATCAAATTGCCATGTGGTTAAATCAACCGTTTTGGTGATAGGTTCATTAAACCCTTGAGGTATCACCTCCATCGTGAGTTCACGATCACCAATTTTTCCCACTAGCGCTAAACGAATTGCATTCCAGTCAGGCGTTTCGATACCATCAATCGATTTTAGTTCCATACCCGGCGAAATATTGGCTGTCGCCGCAATCGATCCGGATTTGACATCTTCAACCACTGGGCGTACTGACGGAATACCAATCATAAACACCACCCAGTAGACAACAATTGCTAGTAAAAAGTTCGCAATTGGTCCTGCGCTAATAATCGCGGCTCTCTGTCCAATGGTTTTATTGTTAAATGCCATATGACGACGTTCAGGTGACACATCACCGACACGCTCATCAAGCATTTTGACGTAGCCACCTAATGGGATCATGGCAATAACAAATTCAGTACCTTGTCGGTCTACCTTACGCCATAACGTTTTCCCAAACCCGATCGAAAAACGTTCGACATAGACGCCACAGCGACGTGCGATCCAAAAGTGCCCAAATTCATGTACGGTAATTAACACGCCAATGGCGATAATAAATGCCGCTAAACTCCAAAAAAAGCCCATGTCTTATCCTAGAGACCAAATCCATTAAAAACTAATAAATTTAAACCCGCAAATACTGGTATCGCTGCTGTTAGACTATCAATTCGGTCAAGAATTCCACCATGCCCCGGAATTAAATGACTACTGTCCTTAATGTCTGATTGGCGCTTAAACATACTTTCAGTCAAATCACCGAATACAGATACTACAACAACAATAATTGATGTAACTAGCAAATAATCCGGCATGACAGGGATTGGCGCGAATAAACTAAATAGCCAAGAGATGATACCTGCCGTGATTAAGCCACCGACTAATCCTTCCCACGTTTTACCGGGGGAGACTCTTGGTGCCATTTTATGGCGTCCCATCGTACGCCCAAATGCGTAGGCGCCAGAATCTGCGCCCCATACCAGCAACATAACATAGAGTAACCACCAAGCACCAAAGAAAGTGTCACTGTGGTAACCAATCGTTCTGAGTACCATCATCCCACAATAGAAAGGAATGATCGTTAACACACCAAATAGTAGGCGTATCACTACTGATTGACCCCATGTTTTTGCCGATGTCGGGAAAGTAACGACAAGCAAAATTGCCACAAGCCACCAAACAAGGCCAGCCCATAAACCATATAATATTAGCGGCTCATTCTCCAAATGTATCATGTCAGCAAAAGAGCATTGCATCGCCAATAACACGACAGCAAAAACAATCGCGAGGCCAATGCGTTTAGGTTGAGTACGCCAACCTGCAAATTGTGCCCATTCCCACGCCCCTAATGCACATACCGCGATCACCACATAACCAAAAGCAGCGGGTGACAGTAAAAAAAGCGCAGCAATGACCAGCGGTATTAACACTATCGCTGTTAGTAAACGATATTTCAGCACAATTGACCCCTTTTATTTAACGAGCTCATCATCTGACTCAGCCCCACCATAACGCCGCTCGCGTTGACTAAAAGCATTAATTGCATCCTGAAACACCATTTCATCAAAATCTGGCCACAGTACATTGGTGAAATAGAATTCCGCATAAGCAACCTGCCATAATAAAAAGTTACTGATACGATGTTCACCACCTGTCCTGATAACTAAATCAACATTATCTTGGTCATGCATGCATACATAACTATTGATTGTTTCTTCATTGATATCATCAATAGACAATTGCCCATTTTGCACGCGCTCAAAAATTTGCTTCATACTATTGGCAATATCCCAACGACCACCATAGTTTGCTGCAATATTTAACCTTAACCCAGTATTATTTGCAGTCAGTTCTTCGGCTTTTTGGATACGTTTTTGAAGGCGTTCACTAAATCGACTTTTATCACCAATAATCAATAATTTTACATTATTCTTATGCAAATTTTTGACTTCATTATCCAATGCAAAAACAAAAAGCTCCATCAGTGAACTGACTTCTTTTTCCGGCCGTCTCCAATTCTCACTACTAAAAGCATACAGTGTGAGTGAATTAATTTTATTTTTTACTGCAAAACGCACCGAATTACGCACAGACTCAACGCCAGCCTTATGCCCAGTTATTCTTAACTTACCTCGCTGTTTTGCCCAGCGCCCATTACCATCCATAATGATAGCAACATGCTTTGGCAACACTGAATTGGAGGAATTTTCACCACTAGAGTTCATTAAATAGTAATCCTTGTGTGCATAGCGTTGAGAATTCAGCATCATCATAACCGCTATTGTTGAATTTGCTGATAAGACACATCCTTAATTCTCCGCTAAATACTGACATTATCTTTCTTTTTTATAAGCGTCACATATTAAAGACTTATTGTGCTTATCAGCAACTAAATAAATCACATACTAGACTGAAAATGTCTGTCTGATTAATTGTTCAGCCTCACGACGCGCCTGATTATCGATGTCTAAGACCTCATCGATTGAAACAGGTTCAGATAAATGCAATTTTTCTAATGTAGCCAAGTTAATTTTTGCAATATCTGTGAAACGGATACGCCCTTCCAAAAAGGCTGCAACCGTTATTTCATTAGCGCCATTTAAAATTGTTGTAGCTGCCTGACCTTGATGGCATGCGTCGATAGCCAGTTTTAAGCAAGGATAACGTTGATAATCAGGCTGAACAAAAGTTAATGAAGATAGTTTAGAAAAATCTAACGGTTCGACCCCTGAAGAGATACGGCTCGGGTAAGCCATACTATAAGATATTGGTGTACACATATCGGGTGTACCTAACTGAGCAATCACACTGCCATCACGGTAACGCACCATAGAGTGAATAACTGACTGAGGATGGATGATCACTTCCATTTGCTGTTGAGATGCATTGAAGAAGTAGCAAGCCTCGATATATTCCAGACCTTTATTCATCATGGTTGCCGAATCAACAGAAATCTTACGCCCCATCGACCAATTAGGATGGTTGCAAGCCTCATCCGGTGTAACATTGTCTAAGTATGACAATGGCGTCTCTCTAAAAGGGCCACCGGAGCCTGTCAGGATAATACTTGATATTCCAGATGCAAAGAGATCAGCAAAGCCTAAATTCAATTGAATATTTTCAGGCAAACTCTGGAAAATCGCATTATGTTCACTGTCAATTGGAAAGACTGTCGCACCATGTTGACGAATCTCATTAAAGAATAGACGACCGCTGGTAATCAACGATTCCTTATTCGCTAATAAAATTCGTTTACCTTTGCGGATGGCGGCTAGTGTAGGTAAAAGCCCAGCGACTCCCGTAATCGCTGACATAACTTGGTCGGCGTCATCAAGACCGGCTAATTGAATAGCAGCTTCGCTTCCTGAGAGAACCTCTGTTTGGCAATTATTTTCAGACAAAATTGCACGTAGTGATTGTGCGGAGGCTTCATCGGCCATTGAGGCATATTGAGGTTGAAATTCAAGACATTGATGCGCCAGCTCAGTCACATTTCGGCCTGCAACCAACGCGACGATTTGGAATTTATCGCGATTATTTCTAACAACAGAAAGTGTGCTTTTACCAATTGACCCTGTTGATCCTAGAATAGTAAGACGTTTCATTATGCGGATGCTCTGTATTTACTCAATACTGAGATTATATCAGCTTGAAAGGGAAGAAAGGATTTTTATTAGATATTTTGATATGAATGAATAAAGCCATCAAAGATTTTTCTCTTGATGGCTTTATAAGCTACAGGATAGATTAAAATTCCATCAACTCAGCTTCTTTTTGCGCTAACGCCTCATCAACTTTCTTGATGTAGCCATCAGTCAGTTTTTGAATGTCATCTTGTGAGCGACGTTCATCATCTTCGCTGATTTCTTTATCTTTCAACAATGCTTTAACTTTATCGTTAGCATCACGACGAACGTTACGTACAGCGATACGACCTTGTTCTGCTTCAGCGCGAACAACTTTGATCAGATCTTTACGACGTTCTTCCGTCAGTGGAGGAAGCGGAACACGAATAACGGTTCCAGCTGAAGATGGGTTTAAACCTAAATCCGATGCCATAATTGCTTTTTCGATCGCAGGTGACATTGAGCGATCAAAAACAGAAATAGCTAAAGTACGAGCATCTTCTACGGTGACGTTTGCTAATTGACGCAACGGTGTTGCCGCGCCATAGTAATCGACCATGATACCATCAAGTAAGCTTGGTGATGCGCGACCCGTACGCACTTTGCTGATTTGGTTTTTTAGTGCTTCAACGCTCTTTTCCATGCGGTCTTGAGCATCTTTTTTGATTTCATTAATCACGTTTTCAACCCTTAAGAACTGGTTATTAAAGGCTACTATGCAGCCTCGCTTAAATTTTCTGAATTTACATTAGATAATACAGTTAAACTCAGTTGATGTCTCTGAGTATTAATTGTGAGAAATCAGAGTTCCTTCATTTTCACCCATTACAACGCGGCGTAAAGCACCCGGTTTATTCATATTAAAAACACGGATAGGCAAGTTATGATCACGAGCTAGCGTAAATGCAGCCAAATCCATCACTTTTAATTCGCGCTCCAGCACTTCTTGATAAGTGAGAGTTTCGTACAGTACGGCATCTGGGTTCTTTGCAGGATCTGCTGAATAAACACCATCCACTTTTGTCGCTTTCAATACAACATCAGCTTCGATCTCAATACCACGTAAACAAGCAGCTGAGTCTGTTGTAAAGAATGGGTTTCCTGTTCCAGCAGAAAAAATGACAACACGGCCATGACGCAATAAACTAATAGCTTCAGCCCAGCTATAGTTATCACACACGCCGTTTAATGGGATAGCAGACATCAGTCTTGCATTCACATAAGCACGATGTAAAGCATCGCGCATGGCGAGCCCGTTCATCACAGTTGCCAGCATTCCCATATGGTCACCGACCACACGATTCATGCCCGCCTGTGCCAAACCAGCTCCACGAAACAGGTTACCACCGCCAATAACGACACCGACCTGTATACCCAGTTCTATGAGTTCTTTAATTTCCTGAGCCATACGATCTAAAACGCTAGCATCGATTCCAAAACCTTCTGCGCCTTGTAAGGCTTCGCCACTGAGCTTAAGCAGGATACGCTGATAAACGGGTTTTGCACTGGTTGCCATGGTGTTCTGTCCTACACAGATAATTTATTGGGGTAACACACGTAGAATGGTTAAAAACAGCTTCTACGTACCTTAATGATTTAATTCGTTGTCTTACTTATGAGCGATATTAAAACAGAGCCGCCTATTGGCGGCTCCTTTAAAGCTGACGACTTATTTACTCATTGCAGCAACTTCTGCTGCGAAATCAGTTTCAACTTTCTCGATACCTTCACCCACTTCGAAACGGATGAAGTTAGTGACTTTCGCATTTTTCTCTTTCAGTAGGTCACCAACAGATTTGCTTGGGTCCATAACGAAAGGCTGGCCAGTCAGAGAGATTTCGCCAGTGAATTTGTTCATACGGCCAGTAACCATTTTTTCTGCGATTTCGCGTGGTTTACCTGACTGCATAGCGATGTCTAGCTGGATTTGATGCTCGTGAGCAACAACGTCAGCTGGTACATCGTCAGGAGTCACATATTCAGGCTTGCTTGCAGCAATGTGCATCGCGATGTGTTTCAGCAGTTCTTCGTCAGCACCTTCTGCTGCAACGAGAACACCGATACGTGCGCCGTGCAGGTAGCTACCAACTTGAGCACCTTCAAGGATCGCTACGCGGCGAATGTTGATGTTTTCACCGATTTTAGCGACTAAAGCCGTACGAGCATCTTCGAATTTTGCTTTAACAGCTTCAACATCTGTATTTTTGTCAGCGATAACAGAAGCCATCACTTCTTTACCAAATGCCAAGAAGCCAGCATCTTTAGCAACAAAGTCAGTTTCACAGTTCAGTTCGATCAGAGCACCGCTTTTGCCATCAGCAAAAACTTCTGCAAGGATAACACCTTCAGCTGCTACACGGCCTGCTTTCTTAGCCGCTTTAGCCTGACCTGATTTACGCATATTGTCGATTGCTAATTCGATATCACCATTAGCTTCAACCAGCGCTTTTTTACATTCCATCATACCTGCGCCAGTACGTTCGCGCAGTTCTTTTACCAATGCAGCGGTAATTCCAGACATGTGATTTATTCCTCGATATACCTCATAGGAGAATCCCTACAAGGATCATTCTGATTCAGATAGATAAAAAAGGGGCCAGATAGGCCCCCTTCTAACCATATAGCAATACCTGGTTTATAAGGGCTCTTAATTAGAGCAGGCCTTATTATTCAGCTTCTACTAAGCCTTCTTCTGCTTGAACAGCCAGATCCTGAGAACGACCTTCACGAACGGCAGTAGCTACAGCGCTCAGATACAATTTGATTGCGCGGATTGCGTCATCGTTACCAGGGATAACGAAGTCGATACCGTCTGGATCAGAGTTAGTATCAACGATAGCAAATACTGGGATACCCAGGTTGTTTGCTTCTTTGATAGCAATGTGTTCGTGTTCTGCATCGATAACGAACAGAGCGTCAGGTAAACCGCCCATATCTTTGATACCGCCTAAGCTGTTTTCTAACTTACCAAGTTCACGAGAACGCATCAGCGCTTCTTTTTTGGTCAGTTTGTCGAAAGTACCATCTTGAGACTGAACTTCTAAATCTTTCAGGCGTTTGATTGACTGACGAACGGTTTTCCAGTTAGTCAGCATACCGCCTAACCAACGATGGTTAACGAAATACTGATCACAGCTGTTAGCAGCTTCTTGAACGGCTTCGCTTGCTGCACGTTTTGTACCAACAAACAGAATCTTGCCTTTACGAGAAGCAATTTTATTCAATTCAGCCAGAGCTTCGTTGAACATTGGAACAGTTTTTTCCAGGTTGATGATATGTACTTTGTTACGAGCGCCGAAAATGAATGGTTTCATTTTAGGGTTCCAGTAACGAGTCTGGTGACCAAAGTGTACGCCCGCTTGTAGCATATCGCGCATGGAAACAGTTGCCATTTAATACCTCTGTATTTAAGTAATTGGGGTTATGCCTCCACGAATCCCATAACACCGACTCTAAAGCTGCGCCTAAACGCATAAGAGCACCCCGGTGCATGTGTCGACCCGTGTGTGTTATACACAATTGAGTTTAGTTTACGGTATTCCAAAACTCTAATCAGATAAGCTTCTTGGCCTTAGACCGAATAACATTTCGAATAGATAATGGATTTCCGGCGCGCTTTATACCATAAATCGGATTAATAAGCCAACTTTTGTTGTTTTTTTACTGTGCAAAAAAACCTAATTAACGGGCTTGAATGGCTGGGTAGCCTGACCAAAAAGTGTCACTGATTTGATTTTTTATCTTTCCTATTTTTGGCAATTTGTGCTACCCAAAGCTCAAAATGATAAACCGACTAAGCCATCCAGCGTACCCTAAGCCTATACCAAGCAGCTAAGAGACTTTGATGTTTAGTTGGCAGAAAATGCGGTGCCTGATACCATATAATCATCATTGATGTTGAATAAATGGCGCTATTACCCATTTATTGACCTTTTTTTATTTAAACTATGTCACCTACCAATTGCTGACATAAATGGACTGAATTCATGGCTATTATTATCAAAACTGAAGAAGATATTCAGAAAATGCGTGTTGCTGGTCGTCTAGCAGCGGAAGTACTCGAAATTATTGCCCCCCACGTGAAACCGGGCGTCAGTACGGGGGAGCTTGACCGTATCTGCCATCAACATATTGTCGATGTACAACAAGCCATTCCTGCTTGTTTGAACTACCACGGTTTCCCAAAATCAGTCTGTATTTCAGTTAATGATGTGATCTGTCATGGCATTCCTAGTGATGATAAAATCCTCAAAGACGGTGATGTCGTCAATATTGATGTAACTGTTATTAAAGAAGGTTTTCATGGCGATACCTCGAAAATGTTTATTGTTGGCAAGCCAACGATCCAAGGCGAACGTCTTTGCCACATCACTCAAGAAAGCCTCTATTTAGCGCTACGCATGGTTAAACCGGGTATTCGCCTACGCACTTTAGGTAAAGCAATCCAAGAGTTTGTCGAGAAAAATGATTTCTCCGTGGTTCGTGAATATTGTGGTCATGGTATCGGTGAAGGCTTCCATGAAGAACCCCAAGTTTTGCACTACGATGCCGATGACAGCGGTGTTGTGCTGCAAAAAGGGATGGCCTTTACCATTGAACCTATGGTCAACGTTGGTGACTATCGCATCCGTACCATGAATGATGGTTGGACGGTAAAAACCAAAGATAGAAGCTGGTCTGCACAATATGAGCACACTCTCGTTGTGACCGACAACGGTTGTGAAATTATGACATTGCGTAAAGAAGAAGAGCCTTTTATCTCAGCGGTGTTAGTCAATGCTTAATGAATAATTAAATGAATTGTGGCATGCCATGCATATGGCAACGGCTGATGACCATGACATGTCACCTATTCATTTCCCCTACCAACGACTTCATGTGAAATAATTCAACTTCAGTCTGTTCATCCTCAACGATCCCCAGTAAGCTGTAAATTCCCCTGTTCAGGCTATCGATGCGGAAAGATAATGATGACACCTTCTCCTGTAGCGTTTTTATCACCTTCTTTATTTCAAGCTTCTGACCTTGAGCTACTTCGACTAAAACAACATGTAGAATCGTTCCATAATTACTTAGAAGAAGCCTTCAACCAAGGTGAATCCGCCATTGATTTGGTTCATGCCCGCAGTGATTACTTAGATGCCCTACTAACGCGTTTGTGGAAAGAGTATCAATTTGACCAACAACCAAATATGTCTTTAATTGCGGTTGGCGGATATGGTCGACATGAACTTCACCCGTTATCAGATATTGATATTTTAGTCTTAAGCGCTGCGCCCCTCGCTGACCACATTGCCCTGAAGGTTGGGCAATTTATTACACTTTTATGGGATCTAAAATTTGATATTGGCCATAGTGTGCGTTCGTTACAAGAGTGCATCGATGCTGGTATCGCCGATTTAACCGTCGCGACAAACCTGATTGAATCACGCCTTATTTGTGGGGATATCGCGCTTTTTTTACGCCTACAAAAAACGATTTTCAGTGACAATTTTTGGCCATCAGCCACCTTTTTTGCCGCTAAGCAAGAAGAACAACAAGAACGTCATCAACGCTACCACAGTACCAGCTACAACCTAGAGCCTGATATTAAAAGTAGCCCCGGCGGCTTAAGGGATATCCATACCCTACTTTGGGTCGGTAGGCGCCATTTTGGCGCTACAACCGTTGATGAGATGGTTGGGTTTGGCTTTCTCACTGAGGAAGAGCGTCAAGAGCTGAAAGAGTGCCTTGCCTTTCTATGGAAAATTCGCTTTGCTTTGCATTTAGTCGTCAAACGTTACGACAACCGTCTTTTATTTGATCGTCAATTCAGTGTGGCGCGCTTGCTTGGATATCAAGGCGAAAAAAACCAACCCGTTGAATTAATGATGAAAGATTTTTATCGTGTTACTCGACGTGTTCGTGAACTCAATCAAATGTTATTGCAGCTGTTTGACGATGCCATTCTTGCACTTAACCCAGATGAAAAACCTCGTCCCCTTGATGAGCAATTTCAATTACGTGGCCCATTAATTGATGTCATTGATGATATGCTGTTTATTAAACAGCCCGCAGCCATATTAAAAATGTTCTATTTGATGGCTCGCTACCCAAATATCACAGGAATTTATTCAACCACTTTACGCCAACTACGCTTTGCGAGACGTAATTTGACCGCCCCTTTATGTGAATTACCGGAAGCAAGACAACTATTCATTAAAATATTGCGCCACCCTAGAGCCATTAAAGGCGCATTTGTTCCAATGCATCTACATAGTGTTTTGAGCGCCTATACTCCGCTTTGGAGCAACATTGTCGGGCAAATGCAATTTGACCTTTTTCATGCTTATACTGTCGATGAGCACACCATCCGTGTATTACAAAAAATCGACAGCTTCACTCATGAAGAAAATCGTCGTAACCACCCTCTCTGCGTTAGCGTTTACCCTAAGCTATTACACCCTGAAACCTTGAGACTCGCGGCGCTATTTCACGATATTGCTAAGGGGCGTTCAGGCGATCATTCCGATTTGGGCGCTGAATTTGTGTATGAGTTTGCTTTACAACATAACTTTCCACAAAAAGAAGCGGAACTGGCGTGTTGGTTAGTTAAAAAGCATTTATTAATGTCGGTCACCGCACAGCGTAGAGATATCCAAGATCCTGATGTGATTAAACAATTCGCTCTGGAAGTCAAAACGGTTCCACGATTGAATTACTTAATGTGTTTAACCGTTGCAGATATTTGCGCAACGAACAGTACCCTATGGAATAGTTGGAAACAGAGCCTGATCCGTGAGCTGTTTCTTTCAACGGAACATCAACTCAATCAAGGTATGCAAAGCACACCTGATTTACGTGAACGTATTCGTCACCATCGTCATCAAGCATTGGCATTACTGCGCCAATCACCCATTAATGAAGAAAAGCTGAACAAATTATGGTCTCGGTGCCATGCCGATTATTTTCTACGGCACACTCCATCACAACTGGCTTGGCACGCTTGTCATTTATTAAAACATGACCTTGAGCAGCCTCTTGTATTGATTAGCACACAACCTAAACATGGTGGAACTGAAATTTTCATTTGGTGCCCAGATAAACCTCACCTATTTGCAGCGGTTGCTGGGGAACTTGATAGGCGCAATCTCAGTATTCATAGCGCACAAATTTTTACCAATAAAGATAATATGGCAATGGATACCTTTGTCGTATTGGAACCTAATGGTGCGCCATTATCGAAAGATAGGTATGAGCAAATCCGTAAAACGTTACTACACGCGGTTCAACAACCAGCTGTACCATTGCCTCAGACACGCACTCTACCTTCAAAACTACGTCACTTTACGGTTCCCACGAAAGTGAATTTTTTACATTCCACCAATGAACGTCGCAGTTATATGGAGTTATTTGCACTCGATCAACCCGGCCTACTCGCCCGAGTCGGTCATGTGCTGGCGCAGATGGAAATTTCACTGCATGGTGCTCGGATCACAACCATTGGCGAAAAGGTAGAGGATTTTTTCGTGCTGGCTGATAAAAATCACAAAGCTCTCGATAAAAAAATGCAACAAGAGTTATCAGAAAGGTTGACAGAAACCCTTAACTCGAAGGATAAATGATAGGCCATAAAGCAATATTATTACTCGTGTCCTTAAAGGGGAAAAACAATCAATGCAGCATTTACAAGCCATCATTGAACAAGCATTTGAAGACAGGGCTGCCATTACACCGTCTACGGTAACACCCGCTGTCCACCAAGCAGTTACAGAAACTATTGCCCTATTAGATAGTGGCAAACTTCGTGTCGCAGAAAAGATCGCTGGCGTTTGGGTCACCCACCAATGGCTGAAAAAAGCCGTATTACTTTCATTCCGCATTCATGACAATCAAGTGATTGATGGTGCTGAAAGCCGTTATTTTGATAAAGTTCCTATGAAGTTTACCGATTATGACCAAGCTCGTTTTGAGCGTGAAGGTTTCCGAGTCGTTCCGCCGGCAGCGGTTCGTCAAGGCGCTTATATTGCCAAAAATAGCGTATTGATGCCTTCTTATGTCAATATCGGTGCCTATGTTGATGAAGGGACAATGGTTGATACATGGGCTACAGTGGGTTCATGCGCTCAAATTGGTAAAAACGTCCATTTATCTGGAGGAGTGGGTATTGGTGGTGTGCTTGAGCCATTACAGGCAAACCCAACGATTATTGAAGATAACTGCTTTATAGGCGCTCGCTCTGAAGTTGTTGAAGGCGTCATTATCGAAGAAGGTTCTGTCATTTCAATGGGAGTTTATCTCGGTCAAAGCACAAAAATTTATGACCGTGAAACGGGTGAAATTCACTACGGGCGTGTACCTGCTGGCTCAGTTGTTGTATCAGGCAACCTGCCATCTAAAGACGGTAGCTATAGCCTTTATTGCGCTGTTATCGTTAAGAAAGTCGATGAAAAAACCCGCGGTAAAGTCGGTATTAACGAGCTATTAAGAAGCATCGATTAATCCTTCCTCCCTATATGGCTAGAGAGAAAAAGACCTCCTCTACCCAATCTAAAAAATGATAGACCTCTTTTTCTTGTGAAGAGGGGTTTGTCAATTTTCTGATTTCGCGCATAATATTAGCTTAGCCATTGTCAGGCTTTTTAGCATATAAACTGTATGATTTTATTTTTTGCCTAGTAAAAGCGCTTATTACCTGCATATTGAAGTATTGTTGACTTTAATATTGGCGTTTTTAATTTATGCCCAAAATAGAATAATATTGTTCCAGTCGACAAGGCTATCGCTCTCTGTGTCTCTACAAATTTTGGTTTCCTATAATTCGGTGAATAACATGTATGATAATCTGAAAAGTTTAGGTATTAGCAATCCTCAAGACATTGATCGTTACACGCTACGCCAAGAAGCAAATAACGACATTTTGAAAATCTATTTTCGCAAAGATAAAGGGGAGTTTTTTGCGAAAAGCGTGAAATTTAAATATCCACGCCAACGCAAAACAGTCGCGGCAGCTGATGGCAGCAACAATTTCAAAGAAATTAACGAAATTAACTCTAATCTTCGCTATGCGATTGAAGAATTAGACCAAATTTGCAAAAACGACACTAATGATATCGACTTGAAACACAAAATTTTGGATGACTTACGCCATCTGGAACATGTCGTATCCAATAAAATTGCTGAAATTGAAGCTGACCTTGAAAAATTAACTCGCAAATAGTTTTTATACGCAAGTTTCAGATCGTTACTGCACCGAGAAATATTTTCACGGTGCAGATATTTACAACAATTCGCCCCAAGACTGAATCCACGGCTTAGCATATTCTTCTGGCACATCGTCTTCCATTGCGTCGATCAACAGCACATCGCCGATTCGCGTTCCTGATTGCTCAGTTAATAACTCATCAAAGCGTGTTCCCGCACCACAAAAGTTGTCATAACTACTGTCACCAAGCGCAATTACGCCGTAACGCAGTTCGGGTTGATAGCCTACAACATCTTGAATTTCATAAAATAATGGAGCTATCGTATCAGGTAAATCGCCTTGTCCTGTTGACGATGTTATGACTAATGCGATCCCTTCACCTGCATTATATTGTTGCCAATCACTCAATGTTGGCTCATCAAAAATAGTGACTTCGTGACCCTGTTGTTCCAATATTTCTTGAGCCGATTCCGCAACTGCTAAGGAGTTTCCATAAACAGTACCTACAAAAATACCAATTTTTGACACGAACACCTCCTATTAACTCAGTACCTACATGGATGGGTTCATCCCACTCATTCCCAGTTTATTAGCCTCATTTTGCCAGCCAAACTGATTTATCAATGACAACCATAACGCATCCCACTGCGCAACAAGTGATAGGCGTTCTCCGGTAATGGGATGATCTAATACTAACTGGGTGGCATGTAACATGAGCCGTGAAACGGCAAAATTTTCGCTGACACCGCGATTTTGACGCAAATCACCATGTTTACTGTCACCAATAATAGGGTGACGAATATGCGACATATGTCGCCTTAATTGATGTTTACGACCTGTTTCAGGTTTTAGCTCTAACAGGCTAAAGCGAGCTGTCGAATAACGCCCTATCGCAACGGGGCATTCTACTCGTGCAATTGGCAGGCAATGCGTAATACATTCCTGCAATGCAGGCTCTTTGGTTGCATGCTTATCTGCAATTTTATCCAATTGTTCAAGCAAGGGATAATCAATGGTTTGTGCTTCTTCAACATAGCCGCGAACCACGGCATGATAAATTTTTTCAATCTGATGTGACTCAAATTGCGTCGCCAACTGCCTCGCGACCTCACTTGAGAGGGCAAACAGTAACACCCCAGACGTCGGCCTATCAAGACGATGAACTGGATATACAAATTGGCCAATTTGATCACGTAAGGTCTGCATGACAAAAACCGTTTCTTTGCTGTCTAACCAGCTACGATGGACCAACATTCCGGCTGGCTTGTTCACCGCGACTATAAACTCATCTTGATAAATAATTTCTAACATCAATGAGTTACCTACCTGATTGGCTGTTAAAAAAACTATCTAACTCACGAAGATGCATAAGTAATAATTGATATTGTTCTTCTTCATCATGCTTATAAGCCTCTTCAAAATAAGGGGCAATAGCAAATGCGCTTGGTAAAACCGCGCCTTGCTCAATGATGGCATATAAACGCGGGATCAAAACCCATTGCAACCATTCAATCGCTTCCATCGTATCAATTGAAAAAGGCTCAGTGCTTTCAAATGCTTCAGGACTTGGCGGTAATTCCCGCCAAAGTGCTTTTGACTTCATTTCTTCTTCAATATGACAAAGCTTTTCAATGATACGTTGTTCAATATTCATATAAAAACTCACTTAATAAACGTAGTCTGAAATATACGGCATATTGCTCATTAATTCTGTCGTAAATATGGGGTGCAACACAATCCCAAATCATCAATCACTATCAAAAGCACAATCACTGTTAATTAAAAATTTACATTTCAAGCCCTTTTGTCAGTTTATTTAAAGTTTATTTATCTATTGTTGTAGTTAATAAGTATATGATTAACGTTTTTTGATTCTCTGAATAAAAAATAGTCAACGATAAATATGGTTTATATATGGGCTTATTGAAGCAGTGGCGTAAACAAAATAAATTTTGGCAATCTATTAATAATAGTTATGTACAGTTAAAACGACAGGTACGTATTGCCAAACTCCCCTCTAAACCTTATCAGCAATTCCAAATGATGTGTGAAAACTACACTTGTGCTCGCATGTCTAAACAATTCGACAATATCCCTGATTTTGCTGAACGCCCTTTAAATAAGTATTTACATCGCGAGTGGAATGGGAAGCAGAAGTTACTCACCGCTAGCCATACCTTAGAGCAGATAGAAAAAACATTCACACTTGAGGCCATTAAAGAGATGTTCTCAACAGAACGTCAAGGTCTTAAAGTTGCAGATATTGAATTAAAATCAGGTGATTATGCGCAGTTAAGACTCGTATATTCTCAATATCCTCGAGAGGGTGACCTGACCTTACACCTGCTTAATGAAATGGGTGACGATATCTATTTAATGAGCTTTTCGTTTGGAACGGAAGGGCAACTTTATATTTGCTCTCTGCAAGGGCCTTCAACAGAACAGAGCACCGAGCAAGTTAAATCAATTACTAAGCAAATGCATGGCATGCGTCCTAAAAACCTATTGATGTCATCTATTTATGCTGTTGCCGCTTTTTTCCATTGCACATCAATAATGGGTATTTCAAATAACTGCCACATCAAACGTCAGCATCTCAAGTCAAGCTATGACCACTTTTGGCAAGAGTGTAATGGTGTTATTTCCGCTGACGGTTGGTATCATTTGCCTTTAACTGAACCCGTTCGCGATATTGAATCGGTAAAAAGCCAGCATCGCTCCGCATTTCGTAAGCGCGAGGCATTAAGAGAGGCAATGTACCAAAGTGTTTTAGGCTCATTGGTCGCATACTCAGTTTCCTCAAATCGTAATACGAAAACACTCAATTAAAAAAAAGCCAGCCAACAATTGGGTTGACTGGCTTATCTCATGTTTTAAATGGTATACAGCATCCTGCAAAAAACGACTTCCTGCCGTTCGACATCCTGTCTTCTGTAAACAGTTTAGTGAGTCACCTCACTTAGCCATCCTTGACCGCTGTTCTACTGGTAGAAAACGAAAACCCTGTCTTCACACAGCCAATTAAGAATGTATTAAAAACACTAATGAAACAACCTAGTAAAACAAACTAAATAATCGCTGTAAAACTTGAGTTTCTTTAATTGATAGTAACTACATGAAATTAAATATTAAATAATACCGATTTAGATAAATGAAGAAATTTAAAGCGCATTTCCTAATTAATTTGTAAGTTATTTCCTACAAATTCTATCTATAGCTACTTACGCTAATGGCTCTACCACTGGCGATAACTGCTGAATAAAATGGATAAGATCAGGTGCCAATACTTGTTTTTCCTTACTGCCAAATTTTTCTAAAATAATTTCCCCTGTTAAATTACATAAAGAAATCATTTCTAAATCGGACTCTAATGTGGCTATAAACAGTGTGGGGGATAGTTTTAAACGCTTCTGGGTCACTAGGTGCCCAATTAAATTTTCTTGTAACCGTATGAAATCATCCTCATTCCACACTTGCACTAGATTCAGCGTATGACCTTGGAACTGCGCTTTCATATCTCCAGCTAATTGAGTTGTGTAAAAAGGATGGATCATCGGCTGTAATTCAATATCGAGTGCAGTCGCCACTTTATTTAAATTTTTATCTTGTAAAGAAAATGATTGAGGCTCCCAATAAACCCAATTTTCACCTGTACGAACGATACAAGGTGAAGGAATCCCATATAGATCGCTAGAAGCAGGCGGTAAGCCTGTTTGTGCCATCCATTTGCTCACATATTGTTCGGTAAACTGAGTCAGTGCTTCAGAGACTGTTATATTCATAATTATTTCATTGTCTAATGATTGGATTTAATTGAAATAGCGGTAATATCACTAATAAGTGATATTATGACAGAAGTTAACCAATGAATGAATTGCTCTTATTTTTAGCTGCTTATAGTAGGTCGCTATCTCAGTAAATGAAGTTTAAGGATCAACATGTCACAATATCAAAATAACCCAGCGCTGGATAAACTGACTCTCGGAAAAAAAACGGCCTATTATGATCAATATGATCCGAGCCTGCTTCAAGCCGTTCCTCGTAGTCTAAATAGAGATCCATTGAATATTCATGCGGGTAACCTCCCCTTTCATGGTGCTGATATTTGGACCTTATATGAGCTTTCTTGGCTAAATAATAAAGGTGTACCGCAAGTGGCTATTGGCTCAGTGCATGTTGATGCGCGAAGTGAGAACTTGATCGAATCAAAAAGCTTCAAGCTCTACCTGAATAGTTTTAACCAAACTCGCTTTGAAACTTGGGAAAATGTGCGAAGCGTTTTGCAAAACGACCTCTGCAATTGTGCTAATGGGGAAGTTAGCGTTACACTCCATAAACTAAATGAATTTTCACAGTGTGCGATTAGCCCATTCGACGGGATCTGTATCGATGAACTCGATATTGAAATTAATCACTATGAATTTAATCGTGATTACCTAACACATTGCACAGAAAATGAACTTGTGGAAGAAACACTGGTTAGCCACTTATTAAAATCAAATTGTTTGATTACTAACCAGCCCGACTGGGGTTCAGTACAAATTCATTATCGTGGCCCTAAGATTAACCGTGAAGCTCTACTACGTTATTTAGTCTCTTTCCGCCATCATAATGAGTTTCATGAGCAATGTGTCGAACGTATTTTTAATGATATAACGCAATTGTGTAAACCCGAAAAACTCAGTGTTTACGCGCGCTATACTCGCCGAGGTGGTCTCGATATCAACCCATGGCGTAGCAATACACAATTTACGCCCGACGTAGGACGTTTAGCACGGCAATAAGTACTTTAAGTTCATTGTTATATTTTTATATCAAGATCCCTTTGGGATAAAGGAGAGTTACTTGATTACTCATATCAGTCCATTAGGTTACCAAAGCAACAAAAAGCATTAAATATCAATAGCTTAATTTATTATCAGTTCATTTTTCATGCTACAAAACACTACATTTCATTCTAAATGAATCAATAAGTTACCCCTTCATTTCGAACGAAAAAGAGGGGTAATTAACCCCTCCCCTCTCATTTTTGCGGCACAGTTCGTCACAGTGATATCTGATAACATTACGACCAATATTGATATCGCGCCATTGCCTGACTGCTTATAATTAACTCCAGACTTTATTGGAGGGTTTATGACCAGTACGCAACTTATCTTACTCGCACTTACTTGCATCAATGAAAATAGAGAGCCGTCTCTCACTGAACAATCACGTATCTATGTTTTCTATAAAACAGAGATAGATGACAAGGCTATTTCGATCAATGAGTTTATACTCTTACTTTCTAATTCATCTTTGTACTGCCAGATAGAGCAACCAAAAAGAGCTCCAGTAATTGAGTTCATAGAAAGTTATCTAAGCAGTTCTGCTGATAAATCACACGCAAGAAAGTAGAATAATCATGCACAATCTCGCAAATCTAACTCAGTGAGTAAGAGATTTCCGCGGAGGTATGAGTACAGCAAAGAAGATTAGATGTCTTCCTCGGCTTCAATTTCGGCGTTCTTAGCCTCCTCCGCTTGCCTCTCCGCCTCCTCTTTCGCCAATCGCTCGGCTTCTGCTTGCTTGAGGTTGTAGATAGAGTTAGGTGGCATTTCGACGCGCATATCTATCCAGCGCGATTCAGGCACGTCACACGGCTCATAGTTTTTGTAGTAAACAGGGTTGCCGTCTTTATCTGTGTACTTAATGCGCTTGTTCTGAAAACGCTCCGGCATATCTGCATTTTGCTGATGGAAGACAAATAGCTCAATATCACCATCTGGTCTCACCTTGTAATCAATAAGCACCATGTTTTTACCGTTATGGTCTTGAGGAATGACAAAGCCGTTATTGATACCCCATGCGCCGTCTGCATTGAAGCCTACAACGCCTTTAATGAGGTAATGGCCTATACCAAGGTGCTCCATTTCAACGCCTTCTGACTCTTCGTTAGTCTCGATGTGGTCTGCAAAAACTTTCACAATCGGTGATGCGGCTTTTAAGTTGCCGTTTGAGTCTTTGGTGGTGTTTCTATCATTATATAAATTATATTTATAAAGAACTTTTGAATTGCCACCAATAGCAATAACACCCTTTCCTTCAAAGTCCGCTGAAATTACAGTGTATGTGTCATAAGACTTTCCGTATATCGCTACACCATGCTTATAATGATATTTTGATGTATCAGCAGAGTTTCTAAATATTTGAGACTCTGTATTTAATTCCTTCAAAAATGAAGCATAGGACTCCTCATCTAGTTCAAATCCAGGCCCTTTTCCACCCCATCCATAATCACCAACCTGCATCAACGTGCCGGATTCAGCAGGTAGGGTATGCGTCCCTTTAGTCGACTTAATCGCGTTCTTACTGAAAGTTACGTCACCAGAGATAGTTCCGCCCGTCTTATCAAACTTCCCATCTAGCAGCTTATCCATTTCTTTCGCCGTTCTCAGCTGCTGTGTCGTACCATCGGGTAACGTCACTGTAATCGTACCGCTTTCTGTAGCCCATCGATTTAAGATATCGCTGAACTGCACATTCGAAACGTTCATTGCTACGATTTTATTTGCTGCATCTGAAACGGAATTCACCATCGTTGTCAGTATTTGATACGGTGCATTGCTCACCGATGCAGGCACAGGGAAACTCAGTGTTATCTCTGTGTTGCTCTGAATAGACGCAATGCTGTTGATATAAATCGTTGCGCCATTTTGAATTAAAATAACCTGCTCTGCGGATACTCGCGAGTTGTTATCTTTCCACTTAGTGCCTGTTCCCACTAATTTTGTGCTGTTCGCTGTCGTTGTGACTGTGCCGATGTTGTACATATTATTCTCCGAAATTTAGATACAAAAAAACCGCAATTAAGCGGCCTGTTTTGAATTGATTGAGTTACTTGAATGATGGTGCGCCGCTCTTACATGCGAGTATAAGTGCAGGGTGGATTCTTAATGTACAATCAGAGTTATCACCGCCGCTGCCTTGGCCTGTTAATCGTATTTTGATTTCCGTATCTTTTTGCATTTTGGGTATTTTAATATAACAAGATGCAACAGCAGCCCATGTTGTATCTGGACTGTCAACAGTTGTCGTAATGACATTCTGACTCACTCCATTTGCGAATACTTCAATCTTGATTGGATAATGAATTGCTGGTGATTTATGCTCTGATGCGAAATGCATTGTTGGCATAATCAAATCAACATCATAGGGCATGCCTCCCACATAGATGATTGATGTTTCTATGGACATATAGGGTTGTTTGTAAAAATACTTTGACACCCCTTTGTATAAGACTCCTGTTGCAACATCCCCAATAAATTTTTCAGCGTGGACAGTTCCCCTGAAGTCACCATCAGTTGCGTAGACCTTTCCTCTAAACGTTCCATCATTGAACTCAGGGTTTCCGTTTTTATCAATTTGCCAGCCTTTCTCTCCTTTTTTAAAGTCATTGGATTGGATGACATTGCCAATTTTAGCGTTAGTAATCGAACCATCTTGAATAAAACCAGAACCAATAAATACTTGTCCGTTAACAACTGCAAATGGGGTAACAAATTGACCATTGGCATTATTAAAAATAATAAACTCATCAGCGGCAAAAGCGATTTGTGTAACAACTTGTCCGTTTTTAACCTGCGCACTCATCATCATTTTAACATCGTAGTATTGCCCGTTATGCAATACACCCGCTTTAATGCTGAAGTAAGCGCGAGAGTTCCCCTGCTGATCTACAGATGTCTCCGCACGTTTTTCAATCGCTGCTTTATTCTCTCCAATTTCAGACTTGATAAGCTCGTTAATTTCAGCTTGTGATTTTTCATTGTCAGAAACAGTCTTCTTGAGCGTTGTGATGCTCGAATTAACATCATCAAACTGAGTTTCTAGCTTCTCAATTGATTGTGCAAAGGCCTGAAACTTGTTTGCTGTCACAGTATCAAGTCGAGTTATCGACGCCTTGATTCTGAGTTGCTCAGTCGCTTGATTGCCGTATTCTGCTGTCAGCTGCATCCCCATTTCTGCTAGTGAACTTTCAGCATTAGCAAGTGAGTGTGATAACTGATTAATTAACGCTTCATTATCAGTAAATCGAGATTCGGCGGTCTCAATATGTTTCGTTTGAGTTTCATCAACTTTAGCTATCGCCTCTGATTGGTCTGTAATACGAGCATCCATCGGCCCTAACTTATCATCAACTTGCTTAATCTCAGCTTTGACTTGCGATATGTCTTTTGCCGTTGACTTTTCAAGCGTTGACACTGATTCTTGCACTTTTAGAATTGCGGATGAGGTCTGGTCAAAGTCTGTTTTAACTTGCTGCTGCCAACGTGCTAGTGCCTCCTGATCTGTAATTCTCACTTGCTCAAGTCGGAATATTTCAGACCTGCGAGTTCCTTCCTCTTCAAATAAGCGCCATGAGACCTGATTTAGCATGACTGTATTATTGAGTGTCGCTTCCGCTGCTTGCTCAAGTTGCAGTTGAACATTGGATTGATTAAAGTCAATCTGCTCTTGCATCTGTTTGCCAGCTTCGGTGGTGAGGAATTTATCGCCAACGGCTTCTAAAATGCCCTCGACATCGCTCGATGACTCACCAAGAACTATATTCGTCCATTCTGATTGATTGCCTGTTTTATCAACTAATCGCGCACGGAAATGGAAGCGCACGCCCGCTTTAAGGCCAGACATACGATAAGATTTGAGAGGGTAAGGCACATCCGCCAGCAACTGCATAGAATCAGCTGTATTTTTAGTTGAGTACTGCAACTCTGTTTTTAGCGTGTCGCTCGTGTTAGCATCAAAACCCCAATTGAGAGTAATGCCCCACACCTCTGACGCTGCGCGTAAATTTAAGGGTTTTGGTGGATTCCCCTCTTTACCATTGAGTTGAGTTTCACTTGCGTTCGCCCATACACTTGAAATTTCAGACGCATTAATCGCACGTACACGGACCTGATAACGCCCCGCATAAATACCATTGACCTCAAAACCTAGCGTTGATGTACGTGGCGCATTTATCCAATTGCCGTTATCACGGCGCCATTCCGCTTCATACGCAATTGCACTTTCAGCGGCTTCCCAATCGACACGTAATGTCGTAAATGCAATACCCTGATCTACTTGTGAATAGGATGAAATACGCACGTTTTTTGGTGCAGGTTGAACATTAGGTGGAATAACTGTAATTGGCCGTTCATCAATACGCGCCCCTGAGTCGATATGATCATAATTATCAGGATTATGAATGGTGCCGTTAATGGTGTAAGTATTGTCACCATTGTCGCTGATATTAATCACTCGATACAGTTGAACGGCTAAGTCGTCAGAGTCCACAACCCACACGGCTTCTTTTTGGGGTACTTGTGAATATTCAACAGAAACCGTCACCACATTTTTATTTACGGCTGTAACTGTTCGTCCCTCTGAACCGCCATTGGGTAAGTTTACAATTAAGCGATCACCAGCTTTAATTGAGGTGGCTCTATCTAGGGTAATTTTACGCCCCTCTACGGATGAAATACGGCCACCCGTATTGCGACCCGCAAGTGATGAATCAGCCACTGCAATAATATGACCAGGAGAAGGTATCGCGCCTTCAAGCCCTGTCGCAAACGTGACCATACGATCATTCGCGTTCGTCAATAATGCCCAGCGACCACGACGATTGGCTTCACTGCGACGGGTACAGCCAATCGCAGATAACTCTGTTTTTCTCACACCATATCGACGCTGAAGTTTTAAGTCCGCGACGGCTTCAACATCATCATTGCTGTGGTTATCAATATCGGTAAAAGAAACTAATGCCTGAGTATAACGATTTTGAATGCTGCCACCTGAATAAGCTGGTTTACCACCAACAATATTTGCATTGGTAAACGTGCGAAATATAGGTTCAGGCATATCCGCAACGGCATTGACTTTGTTATCTGCCCAAAACGTCATACCTCTAAATATCGCAGCAATATCACGTAAAACGGTATAGGCAGTCTCTTGTGATTGAATATACACATCACACAAGAAGCGAGGCTCTTTGCCGTCACCACCTCGTCCGTCAGGAACTAACTCGTCACAATATTGTGCTATTTTGTATAAATCCCACTTTTCAATCTGCGAAGCTTTAATACGATCGCCGCACCCATAGCGGTTATTTAAAACCAAGTCATAAAATACCCATGCAGGGTTATTAGTCGCAGCTAACTTAAATGTGCCATCCCATACCCCAGAATAGGTCCGGTTAATTGGGTCATAGTTCGTTGGAACTTTGACAAGTATCCCACCTTTAGGGCGAACACTAATTTTAGGGATTCGGTTATTAAATTGACGGGCGTTGAAGGTGATAAATAGCAGTGCAGTATTTGGATAACGCAGTTTTGCATCAATGACTTCCACAACGGCGGCAATTGTCACTTTATCGGCAATACGGGCGGTATTCTGATTCTTAGTGAGCCGGCGAACACGCAATTGCCAGCCTGTATTCGCTTTAGGTAATTCAATGCGATGTGTTCGTTGGTATTCACTGGTCGTTTTACCGTCAAATGCCGATTTGATGACCTCCTTATACCCCGAACCATCCGTCGAAAGCTCAATGATATAATCCACACGATAGCCAGTCGTATCACCATTATCATGCTGTTGCATAAATTGCGGCGCAGAAAAACGAATGCGGACAGCGGACAATTGCGTATTATTGATGCTTCTGACATACGGCTGATCATCTTTCAGCTCCATCCCCACCGCGATTTCGTTATCAACGGAGGGGATACCTTGGATGTATTCTTGATGCTCACTACCCGCACGGAACTCCCACGTCACTCCTTCAAAGTTTTTAGAGCCATCCGCATTACCAATGGGGGTATCATCAAGAAAGATCCGCGTATCATCCAACCCACCTGCTATTTCACCTTCTGAAATCGCTAACAGAATTTTTGCGGTAGATTCGGATAGCAAACTGTCTTTTGATTCGACGGGCGTATGTCCGCCACCGCCGCCCCCTTTTGCACCGTATATCGTTTCCATATTTCACCCATAAAAAAAGCCACATAAGTGGCTATTCTGAAATTCATTGTTGTTATTGCTGATCTTCGGTATATATCCCTGCAGAGATAATAGCGCCGCCGATTTCGCGTCGGTCTAGCCCATAAAATAGCGGCACAGGATTACCTTGCGCAGTGGTGTTGACTGTGCCACCAAAGGCATAAGACGGTTTATTGTCGGCGTCTTGACGTATGGATAAACCACGCGGTTGTGGGGATAGCATCTGAACGATACCACCAATTGCCATTGCTGCCCCGCCTAGCATTAAAGCGCTATTGGTGGTAGCTGACATAGCTAAAAATGCAGGGTTCCAGACTGCAAGCCCAATCATAGCGATACCCAGTACTGTTTGAAAAAATCCGCCTCGTTTACTTCCTTTAATGATTGGTGCTATGCGGATATCTTCTGTGGTATCAAGATGTAATTCATCTTCACTAATATTGCGCTTACCTTTAAATACAGCAAACTCTAGCCCTTTCAGGTGTGCATTCGCGAGGAATTGCTCAAAGCCGTCATAAAGCACTGATAATGCTTTTATGGCTTCACGAGGGGAATCTATATCTAATTTATGTTCACGCCCAAATTTTGCGCCAAGAACGCCATATAGACGTATTGTTTTTAGGCTCATACAAACTCTTTCCTCCGAACAATTTTAACCGTCCGATCACGCCAATAATCGCTGTAGGGAACAAGTCGACTCAGTTGACCATATAGATGATGAAGTAACATACCGTCGACTATTACCCCTGCATGGTTGGGAACGTCAGCTTGCACTTGCATAATCACCATGTCACCTTCTTTAGGCTCACCAGTAACGTCGACAAAACCTGCTTTCTGGTAATTATCCATGTATAAGTTTTCACCTTCTTCCCACCAATGTCGATCAACGCTGTAGTTATGCAACTCTATCCCGTGTGTTTGTCGATAGTAATCCATGATTAACGACCAGCAATCAGCATGCCCCAGTACAAATGGCCGTCCTTCTAATTCGCGCTCACCTCGAGGTTGAATAACTCGGATGTCGCCCTCTGGCCACGATGCAATAACCCACGGCAATCCCGTTGCATCACACTGTAATTTATCTATTTCGCTAGGTTGAGTCGTTACACCATCACCGCAATGGCTGTGCACAATTGCTATTGGCTCACCCCAGTCCTCAGCAAGAGCGTAATCTTCTGGAGAAAGCTCAAAATGCTCTGTTGGGTTATCTGAAAGATTGCTACAAGGAAAGTATTTTTTAACTCGACTTTTCTGACAGATAACTCCGCAAGCTTCTTTGGGGTATTCGGCTTTCACATGCTCAAATATCAGTTCAGTTAATTTTTTTGTGATCATCGTATTAACCCTGCTGCTGGGAACCCACCAAAATCCAAGGGTTCATTCTCACCAAAGCGTTTTTTGCAGTCACTGATAAGCCCACCGCATTTGTCTAATGCAGGATCATCAACCGGCTCTCCACGCTCATTGAAATATTTATTGCCGGTATAGTTACACCCGCGACCACTGCGGTAATCACCCTTCATGCACCAATAGCACAGATTATGTATCTGGCGAACGGGTATCATAATTCCCTGTAAATCAAACGGGGTAGAAAGCTCGAACTCAACAGCTTCACCAGCCACCTCATTAGTTTTACGGTCAATGTAATAAACCTGTTTAAAACACTCATCAGGGTTAGCGGTTGGATTACCATCAGGAAAATTTTTGGCATCAAGATAGTGAGCAAAAGTTTCATAAATAGTGACCTTGGCTAAGGCCATGTCGTCAAATTGCAAACACAATGACGATATCAGCCCATCGATGTTAGCAACCCTCAATGTTGGCCTTGGCGGGCTACCATCGCTATTTTTTGACATGCCCTCAATTTCATAAGGCCATGCTCCGTACTCATTACCTTGCCACCAGATAGATTTTGGCTTGATGTCACCATCCGCGGCGTCAATCTCTTCTGGCGTATGAGGCAAGTTGTAAGCGTGAAACCTAAGCACCGGCCCATCAAATTCAGACCCATCAACTTCGATAAGTTGAACCTTGTTGCCCGATTCTAGTTTTTGAATGTCAGATGTAATATTCATGCGCTAAAGACCTGCTCGAATGTTGCTGTGATAGTGACTGCAAGACCACCAATGGGGGTCATCGTGATTGAATCTGACTTAACGCGATACAACCCCTTTTCTCCAAATGGTGGCGTCCATATAAATGATTTTGCGGTGTGCTCACGGATAAACTTAAATATCGGCATCACCTCATCTTTCATTCCTGTATAGGTAAAAGGCCATGACTGAGATTCCGTGTTAATTCCATCGCCCGCAACTTGTTTGTAACCATCACCAAAAGTGACTTCTTTTATTCGATGAGTGAACTCACCCGTTGGCGTTTCTTGCGTTTGCATTCGCCACTTAAATTCTTCAATCATGGTTTACCTCGAAAAAAGACGGCACAAAGCCGCCTAATGATCAAATATCAGGATTTTCAATAGTTAAATTTGGTTTATGGTAAAAGTTCAGCCCTGTGAATTTAACCGAAGGAATGGCTGATTTACTTCGGTGTGAGGTTTTATGAGTGCAAAAACATTAGATCCATATAAACCAGTCCATGAACAGTTAGATATTGCTGTTCCCAATTTACTAAACAGCAAAGCCGTACTCGATGAAGTGCTGCCTTTTTATGTAGCATTTGCAGCCAAGACATCGAAAGACCCCGAGCAATTTTATCCAATGATAATTAAATGCCTTGAAGCTGTTTACGGCTCTGATCAATCTAAAAAGGATGCAATAGAAAGAGACATCACCGAATATGCCTATTTTATTGAAGCTAAATCAAAGGAAATCTTCAACAAAATAAAAGATATTAAATAATTATACTGGCACAGCAAATGTTGATATTGCTGTGCTTTTTGATAGCTGCTCTAGGTAACTATGTGCATACTTCTCAGCTCGTTCAAAAAAGTATTTCAATCCTTCTTCTGGGTTAAAATCCTCCGTGTAACTTAAGATTAGATTTGATCTATCATCATTTGATAGAATGTTAGTAATAACTATCTTTGATTCTAATGTATCGACAGTACCAGCAGAGAATTTAAATGTTTTTTTAAATTCCTCAGTAGCTCCCTCTGTAAATCTAAATGATTTGATTGGAAATCCAACTTCAATTTTCATAACTACCTCTCATTAAAAAGCCACCGAATTTGGTGGCTGTTATTGGTTTAATTCTTTAATTGTTTTTCTTGCATATTCTTCGGATTCTTTAAAATATTCCGAAAGAGGCTTATTAGCATCAAAGCTCGCTTGATAAATCAGATATGCTTTTGGTGGTTCAAAATAAGCTTCATTTCCCATGTATACATCTACTGGAATGCTAATTTCTTTATCTTCTGGACGAATACAAATATTTCCTAATTTTAATTTCATAACTACCTCTTTTATTAAATGGTTATCTATTTCCTGACACTGCTTTAATGATCTTGTACAAATCACCACCTTCTCGCCCTTCACTAATAAAAAGACTCTTAACCTTATTCTTTAACGATTGCTCGGCAGCTCTCACGTCTATATTTGGCATTGCACTTTGTTGCTGTCCACTTTCAATCTTAACGCCACTCATGTCTATCGTCACATTCACCCCACCACCAGCAATTTGAGGATTGCGAGCGATAAATGCGGTTGGTTGCGTAACTGACATCGGAGCAGAACCACCAACATAGCCGCCAGAAGCGTACCCTTTTTGACCGTAATCCATTAGCCGGTAAAGGTTGGCAATGCCTAGCCGTTGCGTGGCTTCTTTTGTGAATACAAACTCTCCACCATGAACGATGCCCATCGGTTGATACTTGCCGCCATCGCCAGTGTAGCCGCCTTCCGAGTGACCTTTTAGCCCCAAGAAATTACCTACAACCGTGTCGCCAAATGCCGCTTTCATAGCATTTAGCATAGCCATCTGCATTAACATCTTGGTGGTCATCTCTAAGAATGAGCGAGTGAAGTCACCGAAACTCGCTTTACCCGTAATGACAAAATCTGAAAGACTGTTACTCATACCTTGGAAAAACGACTGACTAATTTGAGCTACGTTGCCGTAAACATTCGTCGCTTGGTCTTGGAACTCGGCAAAGCCTTTTTTAACACCAGCTTCCCAATTGGCGCGTAAAGAATCCTCTTTGCTGTAATAATCCTCTAGTGCTTTTCTCTCTGCTGGTGACTTAGCCTGCTCAAGTGCAATGTCACGCTGGTACATACGGTCAGACTTACCAGCTCCCAACTCTAAGGCGCGACTTCTGGCATTGATTTCCTCAACTCGTTTGAGCTGTCTGTCTAGTTCTCGGTTATGTTGCTTCTGAAGCTCTACAGCATCCCCTGCAACCGCTAATGCCTTTTGTGATTCAAGGATAATTTCTTTCTTCGCTAATAATGCCTGCTCATCTTTGGTAAGTTTGCGCGTTGACCTTGCTTCTTCTATTACTGATATTTTAGCTTCCATATCCCAAAGCTTTTTACGCTCAGCGCTAATCACATCAGCAACAGTTTTGTGCTCCTTCAATACTTTCAGTTGAGACTGGAGAGATACTAGCGCTTCATTAGCTGACTCATCAGCCCGAGTGCCGTAGTCAGGGCGATATGTGGCAGGTTTATTTTGTCCTCTAGCTTTTTCTTTCTCGTAACGCTCTTTCTCTCGGCGGATGGCTTCATCTTTTGCAGCTTGTGAAGCATACGCTTTATTTTTTATCTCATTGAGTGTTCTCTGGTGCTTTTCCTCTGCGGTTTCGTATTGTCGCTTTAATTCATTATCCTCTATCAATTGCTGTTTGTTTCTTTCGTTTATTCCAATGAATGATTGTTTTAAAGAATCCTCTATCCCTTGCCTAAATTGTTTAAACTTCAGCTGAGCTAGTCGTTGCTTTCGTTCATCCATTCCTAGTGTATAAATTGATCCATCAAATCTTGATATATAATCTTCTAACCGACTAATCTCATCTTCTACTGACTCCTCCCTACCAATATCTAGCATTTTATCCCATGCTTTTTTAGCCTCATTGCCAACCCAGCTCCAAGCCTCCTCAAGAGTACCTAAGTTGTTTTTTATCTGCTTTGTCCTTTCGTCCATTGCATTAGCATAGGATTCCATAGCTAATTTAGCCGCTTCTTGCTCTTTTCCTTGCGTCTGAAGTGTGGTTATTTGTTCTAATTGGGTAGCAGTTAAAAAATGTAATGATTTATCTAATTCAGTGACTGCTTTAACTGGATCTTCTTGCAATCTCTGAAATTGCTTTATTGTCTCATCAACCGATTGACCAACGGCTTTTTCCATAGCAGCAGCGGTTTTAGATACCATGTCAACATCTCGGCCCGAGAAAGCACCAGAGCCAACTACTTTTGAAATAGTATCAGCCATTCCATACTGAGTTATCCCATTCCCCGATAAGCTTCTAGCCAAAGCATCCAGCTGTGCAGCTGTTCTTCCTGCATAACCACCAGTAAGAATTAACTGCTTATTATACTCACCAAATTCTTTAGATCCTTGGTAAGCCGCCAAAGCTACTGCTGCCGCAGCACCTGCAAAACCAAACATAGCAACCCTTGCAGGGGTAATAAGTGATGTCAGTGCTTTTAATGAGTTTCCAATACCACCGAACGAATCTTTAATCTGCCCGCCTTGCTGAACCATTACCATCCATACAGGCATTCCAGACGCTAACGACGTAACAATATCTGTCATTTGAGCAGGCAATTGACGCATGGCATTTCGATATTGACCTATAGTAATAGATCCATTCATAAATGCTTTTTCTTGCTCCTTCAGCTTCGCAATCATAGGAGCCGCTTGTTGCGAAACACCCATCTGAGCTGCTTTTAATTCAAGAATTTCCGTCCTAGTCTTACCAAGAGTATCTGTCTGATTTTTTAATGATTGCAAAAACTCGTCAGCAGCCTGTTTCGCTTTGTTTGTTGCTGCTTCTTGAGCCAATAAGGCTTGCCCTTCAACTGTTAAAGACATATGCATCTTCTGCAATTTGTCTCTCATCTGTTCCAGAATATTGTTGTAGTCATGGAACTGGTCTGTGGGTAACATTCCTTTCTTGCTTGCCGCTGATAACTTTTCTTGCCATTCATCTAATCGTTCAAATGCTTTATTAGTGGGGTTGAGTTGATTCAATAATTCATGAAGCTCTTTACGCTGTTTCTCTGCGGCTTGAGTGGCTTTTTTCTGATTATCAACACCTCGTTTAAATTGTTCATTTAAATCTTGTGCGGAATCATTCACCTTTTCTGCCGTGCTACCAAACTCCTTTAACTTTTGAGTTCCACGTTCTAGATCTGCCGTATCAGCCTTTAATGAGATTGTTGCTATATCTGCCATTTAATTTCCTCCAGATATAAAAAAACCACCCGAAGGTGGTCTTATTTGATATCAAATAAATAATTATGCTAATTATTAGTTAGATCGCTACCGCAGTGTTTACATTTTATAGCCTCTTTCCTAACCGCTTCTGCGCAAAACGGACACTTCTTATACGAGTTACTCTCGCCGCTTTTTACTGCAATATTCTCATCTGTGCTCGTAGACAAAGAAACAATCAACCCAATAACTATTGGCAAAAAGGCAGAAAAACCAGCAAGTAACCCGTTTCTATCTGTTGCATTGCTGGTAATAACCACCATAGCAAATGATGCTATACACATAACTACAAAATAGACAATACCCTTTAGCACTCCGTTTCTTTTTCCAGCTATCACACTAACAATAATTACTAGTAACCCATAAAGCATAAATCCAAATATTGGTGACATTTTTACCTCACATCAACTTCGCCGAGCCTTTAAGCTCACCTTTGCTTAACAAATACCACAGCCTATATGCTATATGGTGCAAATGGGAGCAAATTAGCTACCTTTGTACATCATGAATAGTCGATACAAACCAAAAGTAATTGTAGGAACCCCACCAAGAACCCAAAGAATAACTTGAAGCCTAGCGCTATTAATTTTCGTTTCTGTTTTCGCTGACTCAATCTCTATTTTGCTATTAACTTCTGTGAACTTGGCGTTCAGCTTATCTTCACTTGGTCTATTGGAAACCTTGCCACTTAATTCAGTTACTTTATTTTCAATTAATTCAAACCTACTTTGAATAACCTCAGATGTTGGCAGCTTAGATACCGCTGCTTTTATGTCAGAAACAGATTCAGCCATGCTGTCTACTTTTTGAATTAACAATGCCATGCTAGTTTTTAAATCACCGACATCAGACGTTAAAGCTCTTATATCTGATTTGGCTTCTAGCATATTGGATTGTATGCTTTCAACGCTGGATTCTAATCTGGTTACTCGTGATTCCATATCTCCACCCCCACCATTGCCGCCACCGAATTTATTTGAAGGGCTGCTCTTAAGAAAATCACTGGGATTGAATTGATGAACCGTCCCCATTATTTTTCCACCCCTCTCTCAATGAAAAAATATGTATCCAAACTGCTTATAATGCGTGATTTATCAACAACTTTTGATTCAGGCGTCCCTTCTATTAAATTAACCGTTACCTTATATCGTCCATTTTTTGTTAATTTGACTATATTATTTTCCATCATAACAAATCCTAACCCATCACCTATATCCCTAAGATATGCTGTGTTTTTAAAACCATCCTTAACAATGAGCTCATCTGAATCCTTTTTCACATCATTACCATCAGGATCAGTTATTATTAGGTTTGTAAATTGAATAGATTTCCTTGAGAAGTACAACCCAAAAAAGAAAAATAGATTCAAAACCTCTTGGCTTGGTTCAACTCTGAAATAAAACTTAGGTTGGGGTATTTCCCATTCCAAGCTAGGAATTGACATCTCACCTTCTTCATCAGATATATATAAAAAAAGTAATTGTGATTGTTCGCTCATGGTTTACCCTCATACATCTTCTTGACGGTTTCCATGAATAGCTCTTTGAACTTTTCGGAATCAAGCTGTGACAATTCGTTTAAGTTTTTAGGGATGCTATCCTCATCTACCGCAGACTGAAGAATCATAACCATTTCAGCATTAAGAGATCGCCCATTCTTACTTGCCCTTTGCATTAACTTTTCTTTCAAAGTATCAGGCATTCTAAGGCTGTAAGGCGTCATATCTCTTATTCGTGTATTTTTTTGTGACATACAACCACCAGTAAAGTCATTGTGATATCACAATATACTCAATTATTCGTTGACTATATAGATTCACATTGATATCTTTGTGATGTCACATAGACACATGAAAGGATGAAAATATGAATACCAATAAAAAAACAGGAAAATTTCAACTCAGATTAACAGAGGTGTTAAAAAGTAAAGTGGTAGAACTCTCAGCGAAAGATGGTATTTCGCAAAACTCAATAGTTAATCAAGCGATAGCTTGGTATGTGAAAGAAAGAGAAAAACGTGTCAACTAAAACAGCGAAGCCCCAACTATTTGCGGTAGCTAGGGCTTCTAATTTGTCAGAAACTACGGAGTAACCGACATGACTAGTGTATCAACAATTAACGTACCTTTCCACGGTAACAACCTGTATGTAGTAAATTTCAACGGCGAACCATATGTACCAATGAAGCCAATAGTTGAAGGTATGGGGTTAACTTGGCAATCTCAATTTGAAAAGCTAAAACAAAGGTTTCGTAAAGGGATCACGGAAATCGTGATACCTTCAAAAGGCGGTGATCAATCAATGCTTTGCCTAGCTCTCCGTAAACTTGCAGGCTGGCTTCACACTATCAGCCCTAACAAAGTCAAACCAGAGATCCGCGATAAAGTAATCAAGTATCAAGAAGAGTGTGACGATGTTCTTTACGAATATTGGACTACTGGTGAAGTTAAGGCTAAGCCACGCAAACAGGTTAAACAAATCGCTGGTCGTATTACCTCAGAGCAGCAAGAAGCGATTAAGCAGCTAGTTTTAAATCGCGGTAAAGCATTACCAAAAGATAAGCAAGCAAAAGCAATGATTACTATGTGGTCATCGTTAAAAAGTCACTTTGGTTGCACGTACAAAGAAATTGAGAGCGATAAATTCACAGAGGCATTATCACTAGCTGCTCGTGTTCCGCTCGAAGGTGAATATATTCCTAAGCAGGATAGTCTGCTCGCACCATCATTTAATAGACAATTGTCAATTAAAACCTTAGAGGGTGCAATGACTCACATTCGTACAGTGAGAGAGTATTGGAATTCAGGGCTTCAGGAATCACTTAAACAACTTGGCTATCCTCATACTGGCTCATTAACTGAGCATATGATTGAACCTTTATTCAAAATCGAATGGGTTATTCGTGAAATAAAAGGTAATGATATAACCAAGCTACCAGCCTAACCACCCAGCCCAAGGACGGGCTAACTAGAATTGCTCTAATTCAGCTAATTCTTTAAGTGATAAAGAATGAAAATGAGATTCAGCCATATCTGCCAATATTGGAAGCAATGCATCTGAACGAGCATGTGCATCAGGAGTTATGATTGCCAGAATTTGGTAATAATCATCGTACATACAGTGCTTACAAAACACTAAAAAGTTATCGCTCACTCTAACAGCCTGTCGAATTTGGCTATCCCAAGGTTTTTCATTTGGCGTTCTTATATGAACCTTTTCAATGAATGACTGACGCGCTATTGAGCTGTTTCTAAAATCAGCAAATTTACCCACATACCCAGAGAGGGATGAGCCATTAAGAGCCGCTGATAGCTTAGCCGCATACTTCCGATAAACACCGTTATCTTTATATCTAGGCGTGATTGTGACTATTGGCATTGCAAGTTACCAGCAAGCAGATCTCGATTAAATTCAGCAATTGAGGAATTAAATAAGGCTATATCCTCGTCGCTAAACCCATCTTCCTCTACCATTGCAGGCAACTGGTTAATATGCTGATTAAATTGTCTATAAAGTGCTTGTGTATGGTTTCTTAGTGCAGTCATTTTAAGAATAACTTCTTTAAAGTAACCATCAGCTATGCTTTCAAATGGATGAAAAGCCTTGGTAGTTTTAGCAATGCTATACATTGCCTCAATCATCATAACTGCATTATTACCATGCTTAATCACCCGCTCCAACTCATGCATTACATCTTCTGGGTTATTACCTGCATGTTTTTTTATGTCATCTTTTGTTGGGTCATCAAGTAAAGCTATTACTTCATCGATTGAAGCTACAAGGGTTGTTAGCACAGTCTTGCCATCAACAATTAAATCCATAATTTCATCTGGCGATACATCACCTTTTGACTTTTTATCGACAATAGTAGCTATAGACATAGCTAAATTAGCCAAGCCTGAATCCACATCTTTTTTATCTGTTGGACTTGATAGCATTGCCATCATAATAGCCTCTGAAATCATGGTTTGTTGCCTCATAGATACAAATGTGCATACAAATTATACATCATTTCAAACTAAAGCACATACATTCATCACAAGCCAAAGACGGGCTAGATTCAGGCAACAAAAAACCCACCGGAGTGGGTTAATCTAATTTGAATCTGAATATAGAGCAATATTCGATACCTATTCGCTCTTTACAAAGTTGCCTTGAATCAAAATCTCTTGACCAATTACACAGCCAACTGTCTAGCTCATCAAGTGAATATTCTTTAGTGGCTAATCCGCGAGCCATTTCTACCACTTCATCCTCTGGAGCTGTTAGCTCATAGCCATTAAGCAATAAAAAAACGTATCCCGCCATCATGGCAGTTCGTTTGTTCGCATTGGCAAAAGGGTGGTTTTGTATTAGGCTTTCAATTAATACAGCAGTAAGAACAAACATGTCATCTGTCTGCTCATAATATTTCACTTGGCTTGGTCTTGATTGGGATGAGCTAAGGTTATTGAAGTTCAATACTTCGATAGGCTCATTGGGAGTTTGCAACTCTATCAATGTTCTATTGATGTTTATTAGGTCATCAATAGATAGATAGTTAATCCCTTCGACAAACTCCCCTGTGATGCTTATCACTCACTATACCTTAGCTAGTTTTTCCATGGCTTTTTCATAGCGAGCGAAACCAAAATCAAAAGCATTCTTGACTTGATTATCGTGAGAACATTGCTCGCTCATGGCAGCTTTTGGCGCTGCAATTTTACTTTTGTCACGAGCAGGTATATTCAAGCGATTAGGCTTTTGCAGTGCGTGACCCATATTAACCTCGTTATAAACCAATGAGTTATCAACTTCATATAGGTATACGGTGTGTATTACCTCTGGTTATAATGTAAGTTAAGTTACATTAAGTCAACAGTTTTGCTTGTATTTTACATTGACGCTCGATAATTAAAGCCGGCCTACGTCGGCTTTTTTGGGTTTAACACAGAAATCCACCATCCTACTAATAAGATGACAAAATGTTTCATTCGCGGCTCCTGTTTCAACGCTCACACCGACGCGGTGACAAATGTCGAACGCTATATGTGCGCATTCGTGAGCTAGAGTAGATAATTTACCGTTAAACACACCAATAATATGGAGTACACACTGAGTGTTAGTAACTGTATGACTTGCACCGTTAACAAAACTATCCCCACCATCAATGCCTAGTTTTTCATGTAGAGAGCGCCAATCATCCCAAGAGCCACAATAGATAATATATCCAGATTCAAATAAAGGTACCTTCATATGTCGATACTGCCTTAGGATTTTATTCATATTCTTACCTTTACTATAAAACATCTCAACCCTAATAATTGGCTACTTACCTCTTCCTACTCACCAACCGTGCTTGCACTTGAAATCACAAACCACTGTATACATACACAATGACACCTAGTTGGTACGCATTGATACCCTACCTCGCATTATTTGCTTTTGCTTGTGTAATTCGGCGTTTTTTAGGGAGTGTTAGCCTTTCTTTTCTTTAAAGTAATAGCCTATGATGAAGCCGAGAGGAGTTCCAAGAACGCCAACAATAAGAGATATGACCTTATCCAATTCTAGTAGCGCTATTTTATTAGCGGCTTCTACCATTCCTCTTTCTTGTAGGTCAATGGCCCACCAAACGGCAACCCAGTTATAAACAAACACAAAAACAAAGCTCCATACTAGTAATATGAAGAAACCCCACACAAAATTAGTTGTTAGTTTGCTTCTGTCTTTAGTTTCAACTTTTGATGCCCTCTCATGTTCTGTCTGGCTTATTTCTATAAACTTAGAGTCGTCACTAATAGAAAATTCATCAACTTCCTTCATGGCTTTTATCGCTGAATTACTCATAACGAACCCTTAGCTATTACCTATTTTTTTAATGGCACTACCATAATCACGTAGTAGGGATGACGCGTAATTACTACCCTGAGATGCCGCCCTAATTGCTTTTTCAGAAAATTGATTTATTTCTTCCAATAGGACTTTATCTTCTTCTAGTTCACTGCCTTTTAATCTGTTTTCAATTTGAGCCATTATTTGCAATGCTGATGTTGATACATCATGTAAATTTCTGTACAAAACATCACCATGAGCCCTGAACCGCGCCAAGTCTTCAAGTATTTCTTTTTTACTAGCCATATGTACTTTCCAAAACATCCAAATTGCTATTAATGGAAAAAATATAACATGTAAAAAAAATTTACCCAGATCTTTTATTGGCGATTTCGTGACATTGATACTTGAAACAGTCATAAATCCTCCTAGGGCATTGCTGCCCTACTTTTTATGCATTACCTCTAACGCCTTAGCTTCCATAATGCGCAGATCGCTAAATACGGTCGCTCTATCTTTGATGTTGAGCAAGTCCATCACTTGGTTTAACGGGTTGTAATCCAAGCCAGTGATGCCACTCATGCCTACTCGCCATTGTGTCTTCATGGCTGAAAATACTTGATACGATTCCCAAACGTCAGGCCACACCTCAACATCATCAATGTCAGGCGGAAAGCCAAAAGCACGCTCGAACTCAGCTGATTCTTTTGAACTCATTCCGCCATACATCGCCTCGGCGACCGTTAAGAGTTTTTTTCGCGATTACCCAAAAGCTCATGATAATAAGCTGTCGTTATAGCGCCTGCCGCTGCTGGGTAATTATCGAACAATAAATTGAGATTATCTTCGTTATATGGCTCTTCGATAGCCCAATTAGCTATGATTTTCTTGAAGAAGTCATCAACCTTTTCATCTTTCAACTCTTCCAACTTGCTCATTGGCATGTGATTAAATGTAAACGTCACTATCTCTGGCTTTTCTTTACCAGCGACAGGAATTTTTACATCTGCTTTAAATCTTGGTTCAGGAATCAAAGTAAACTTAGGCATTGTTACCCCTTAAAAAATACCCCTCATAAGAGGGGGTGTTATTATGCTGTCGCGTAGATTTGCATATCTGACTTGAGAGAAAAGCGGGCTGATACATTCTCAACCTCATTGATGGCTGTGTTCGGCACGCGCTGAAATGAAACACTTGCAGAGTAATAGCGATCTTCACCTGCTCGTTTGTTATAAAATCGTATGGCTGTTAACTGTTTTGTATCATCCAGCTTCATCAGTAACTTACGAATTGGTAATTGAGCGTCATGAGCAAAAGTATAGACCTGAACGATACCCGATTTATATGTATCAATAGTTTCCGCTTGCTCATCTTCAAGAAATTGAATTTCTTGTGTTTGCTGCTCACCGCCTTCGGTGGATAGCGTCATTACCTGCGGCATGACCTCCCACTCTTGGATGGTTTTTAATGTTCCCTTCCCTCCGCCTGCTGGGAATCTTTCTATGTCCGTGGTATCGACCCCCTCGAGAGTGACGCTAGTTTCTGCCGCAGCCTTCACTCGATACACGCCAGACATTCTTTTCCATCCAGATATTACTTGAACAATATCGCCAGCTTTCACGCCGCTAGATGCAGCCACGGTAAGAACCGCCTCTGCGGCGTTGCTTGCTGTAGTAAATTCTACTTCTTTACCATATTTACTTGCCACGTAGACTCGTGAGCCATTAGGAATGTTATAGGCCATTGTTAACCTCTATTTTTAGGTATAAAAAAACCGCAATTAAGCGGCGTTATCGGATTGCGTTACATCGATATGATGCACGAATAGGAATGGTGTAATTTGTTTCATCTGAAATTGGAGTAAACTGGCTAGGCTCTCCGTTAATGTAGATACCCGCCCCTAATGTTAATCCATTTTCTAATCTGTTTTTAACGTCATCAGCAATAGTTGATATCTTATCGTCCCCACTCCCTACTTTCCCAACTACGTTAATTTGGATAACACCACGATAAACAGGCATATCCAGAGATAACCCAATGTTATCCGTTTCTGCTGGCATGATATGAAGCTGGAGATAGGGATCGTTGATATCATCAAAATAAAGATTAGGCCATGCGATTTTAAGGTTTAAATCCTTACCAATACTCGCAACCAGCTTTCGTATTTCAGCATTAATTGTCGACTGATTCATGATCTAGCTTCCGATACGGCAGAGTTGAAAAACTGACTAAATTCCTCAGCAGTCACGGCAACCATGCCGTTAGGTGCTTGTTTCGAATGCCCCATTTCGAGGCGGTAAGCATAATGTACATTGTTTGTGAAATAGATAGCTTTCATTCCTACCTTAAATTGTTCAATAACAACGTTGCCTAACGCCTTTGTCATATTGCCTGACTTATCTATGCGACCCGTCTCGCCTTCCGCTGGAGCATCAAATGACACCTGCCAATTACCTCTAAATCGACCACCTGTATAACCAGGAGGAACATAAATATCCATAGAGTCATTAACACGAACACGCTTTTTTAATTGACGTCGCTTTGGTGTTAAATTATTAGGATCTTGTTTTAGATACTCATTATGTTCAAAAACTGCTTTATTGTAGTTTGAGGCAACCCTATTAACTTCCCATAATTCAGGATTTCCAACAGGTGACATATCAACTAGTCTAGCAAGTATTTGAATACTGGTTTTTCTTACAACCGTTTCAATATTTTCATTGGCTTTATCGATAAATAAGTTAATCGACTTCATGAACTGATCTGACATATCACCCCCTCAACTGAGACTGATAGCAGATAATAATATCAGCGGGTTTAACAGGGTTCGGTTCATGAACGCGCAACCAAACGCCATCGACAAGCACCTTATCCCCTTTCTGAATATCAATATCTGGAGGAAGTATCATTTTAATATCCGTAGAGAGAATAAGAGTGCCGTCGATTTCGTAAGGTTTATATTGCGTTTTTACCCCGACAACAGAAAATAACGTTTCTGGCTCAAATTGCTCCTGCCCCTCATCATCAACCCAATGCTTACCATCACGCTTAGCCTGATAGGAAACGCCATATTTTTTCAACATTCGCAATGCTGTGCTTTGCCCACGCTGATAAATGTTCATCGCTACCTCATTGCAAATGTATTAATGGCAAATCCATCTGAGACATCAATCAAGCCAGACAATAAACCTTTTAACCAAGGAAAGTTTGGTGCGCCAGTATTAGTGCCTTCGGCATATTGCACAGTAATAGCCCCCTCAATTCGCTCAGAGGTGATTTCAGCGCCTAACGTTGGCTGTAGGTCATTTTCTACTGATTCAATCGCTAAACGGCATTGAGCTTGGATTAATTGCTTTGGTATCTGATCGCTTGGGATAGCCACGCCATCACGAGATAACCCTGAACGTGGGAAAGATAAAGGCTGGTTTGGATTGGTTCGTTTACCTAACCATTTCTGCGACTCAAGATAATCCATTGCCGTAATTAGTAATGCCTCTAATCCACTATCTGCCAAAGTGATATTTCTATCCTCAGCGTATTTCTTCAAATCATCAACACTGGCGTAACTATTAAATGCTGGAGAGTTCTTATCAGGATCAATCATGCTCACCTCAAAAAAAAGAGGGGCACAAAGCCCCTTAAATTACTCGTCTGGAGAAGTTTTTTCTGTGAATGTAATTGCATCAGTATGTTGTGCAATACCATCAACAGTGGCCGTGACAATAAATTCACCTTGTGCATCAGAAGTTAATTTCACTGTCGCACCACCAGCTTTGCCCGTCTTAGATGAAGTAACGCTTAATTTACCACCTGTTGTAGACCAATTAACGGTAGCTCCTTCGACTGGAGAGCTACCCTTGGTGTAATTAAGAGTGATCGTTACTGTATCTGTACTGTCAGCGATAGCGGACGCTTTATCCGCTGACAGGGTTACTTTCCCTCTTCGGCAGTCAGTTTAATCATGACGCCAGCGGTTAATTTGTTGCTAGTGAAATGCTTCTTCCAGTTACCTGCGGTGCCTAACTGTGTTAAGTCAGGGTTTTTGCCTTTTGATTCATCCCAGCTATAGCCCAGAACGCCAACGTTAACCACGCCTTCACCACGATAACCAATTTCCAAGTTCTCCTTGTCATTGATTTCATAAGATCGGAAAGTTGGCTCTTGGGATTCAGTGATGGTCACAGCTCCCGGCACTAAACCAAAGATGGCATCTACTGGCGCTGTATCTGTTACCAATACAGGCTTGCCTAATGTGCCCGGCTGTCCACCGTAGATAACCACACCCGCTTCTTCATACACTTTGTTATCAATGGCCTGATCAACAATATCGAAGTAGGTGGTTGAGTGCATAACAAACAGATTTACGCGGTTGAATTTATCACCATATTTGCGCAAACCTTTTGTCAGTGTTTTCTTACCATCAGTCGCAATATCAGCTGTAACCACCATTTCTTCGTTATTGCCAATAGCGGCACCTAAAGCAGCTAAAGAGTATTTGATATAACCCTCTAGTGAAGCATCTGCCGCATCGGTACCCACCAGCTCAGAGAACTCCGATACATCACGGCCACGGCGTTTAAATGCTTCTTCTGTCGTTGCATAAGGACCATATTTCCAAGGTGCTTTTACATCAACAGATTCGCCCGCGCCTATTTTTTTATTCTCTACTGTGTCCGTAGAATTTACATCACGGTGTTCAATAGAACCGCCAATTTGGTAGAAAGCACGTTTACGGAAGTCACCTTCAATAAACAGATTATCTAGCACGATAGCGCCATTTGACGCCTGATTAAAGACGGCTAAATTATCTTGGCGACGCTCTAAGAACGCCGTTTGTGCCAAATCGTTATAAATCACTAAATCGCTATTAGTTGTCGTAGCCATTACTTATATTTCCTTACTCTTTTGGAAGTTTTAAATATGCGTCACGCCCGTATCGGCGAATATAATCAGCCTTGTCACTGGCGGACATTTGAGAACGTTTAAAATGTGCACCACCTTGTTTATGTTTCCCTGCATCTGTACCAGAGGCTGCGGGGAATAAGTGAGGAGCACTTTCTTTTAGGGATTCAATCCATTCAATAGGTGATAATGGCGTGCGACCATCTTTGCCCATGATTGGATTGCCATCTTCATCAACGGCTACGGCCTGACCTTCATCGTTGATCTGAAAAATGCCTTTGGCACGTAAAATTAAATCTTCTTGAGCGCTGGTTAATGCACCCGCTTTCCCTGCTGCAGAACGAATTTCATCGCCTAACACACGAGCACGGAATTTATTTGCAAACGCCTCTGCCTTTTCAGCTTTAGAGTTTGCTTCTTTTAACTTCTTGTCGAAATCACCACGCAAACGCTCAGTACGCTTATTGAGAACCTCGTCAATTTTGCCATCTGCAATGAGTTTAGCTTCTTCGTCATTCTCAAAGCGTTTGAGCATTCCCTTCACAGTGTCGGGATCAATACCTTCAAAGCGTTTCAAGTTATCGCTTTGCTCTTTCACTTTGCCTAACAACTCATCACGCTTAGCTTTTAAACCTGATACTTGATCATTTACCGCTTTATCAATAATGGCTTGAATTTCAGGTGTGATTTCCGGCGTTCCACCACCTCCACCTTGTGAGTCATCATCAGCCTGTGAATAATATTTGCGTTCGATATTCATAAATAACATGTAACACCCCTTGGGTTTGATTTGCGCCTAGCGCGTTGAAATAACTCAGCCCTAAGCTGAATTTAGGTAATAAAAAAGGCCACCGAAGTGACCTTGTTAAATGGTTTATTGATTAGCTATATCCAGCCTCTCTAAATGCCTGCTTGTCTATCTCCCTGAGTTGTTCGAGAGAAATAAACTCACCTTTGTCAGTGTAAAACTCAGAAGGATTCATACCGCCTTCTTTCATCAACCTAAATCGCGTCTCCCCAAACACCTGTCGCTGTCGCCACTCAGGTTGTCGCTGTATCCAATCAAGAAAATTAGTATCCGCTGGCACTTGCCCGTCCATTGATGCTCTCGTTCCTGCATCCATCTCATCTAAATCAATGCCTAATTCACGCCATGATTTAGTAACCAATGTTTCTGTTGAACGGCAATTGAAGTGGATTTTTCCGGGGCCTTGTAGATAAGGAACTTTATGACCAATAGGCTTACCTTCCAGCGTGTATCTCAACCTATCCCGAATAATGCAATCGTGAGATGTTTTATTATCGAGGGTAGATAACCATTGTTTACAATCAAGAATGTCTTTATTGGCATCAGCAAACTGATCTCGCGCTGTTGCTTGTAAATGGCTAATGGCCGTTTTAGCTATTGTCGTCGCATTAGCTCGGCTTAGTTGCAATACGCCATCCTTATAACCTTGGTTTGCATGTCCTCTGATTTTACGTCCGATTTCTACCGCACTATCACCATTTAAATAACCATTACGAACAGCGTTATTTATGCGTGTCATGCGATCTGACTCTAATCCATCAGCCCATTCAGAAAGTAATTTCCCTTGAAATGGGCGAGACATGACTGAGGAAAATAGCATTTCCTCTGTAATGCTCATTAGTGGGTATTTGCGTAGAACAACATCAGGTAGTAGAGAATCAAAAAGGGATGGGTAATAACCAGCCTCATATAATGCATGCGCTCTCATTTCTTCCGTCAGTAGCGAAAAAGCGCTATCAACAGCTCGCTTATTAATACTTCTAACGCTGGATAGCAACGACTCCAATCGCCTTGCAGTGAAGCTATTAATATCGATAGAGGCATCATCCAACGCCACAATAAGTGAAGCCGTTAATTCAGCATCAAACTCATTGAGCGCCTTTATCATCCGCCTCGCGACACCAGTAGAATAACGACCAGAAAACAGAGAGTGAGCAATCAATTCATCCATCAACCGCTCATTCACTGATCTCATGTCTCACCTACCATTGCCGGCTCTTGATTATTAAGCTCATCCACCACCACATCAACATCATCAGCGGGGTCGATAACATCATATTTTTGCAAACTACGAACCAAATCAGATTTACGCGTTGCGCCAGATTGCCATGCTGCGACGATTTCACGGATCATCGAACTATCGGCAATATGATTAACGAGGTCTTTGTTAATTTCAAAAGAAATATCTTTCGTGTCTAAACCTAAGTATTCAGCACACCATATTAGCGATTTACTGCATGCATCGGAAACGTTAGAGCAACAGATACTCAGGATAGAGGTTTGTGCGTTCTGCTCACCGACAGATTGAATAACCGTTTTAACCTTGCTATCAGCAGAAACTAACTGAGCACCAAGCGCCACCATATAATCGCGCTTACTGTCCATCGCCTCCTTTGCCAGCATGTTAGGTTGAGCCTGAGCGTAACCAAAGAAACCTTTTTCTGGCAACATAATTGGCGAGCGAGAACCAACCATAACGCCTTTCTTTTCTAGATAGTCACGCCATTCTGTTCCTAGCCCACCTAGATAAGGTTGTATTTGCCCACAGAAGAAAACAGAATCTTCATAATCAGCAGAATTTCGATAATGCCCTAGGTTGATTTTTGCCAATCCTAGAAGTGGGGCTTCATCAATAGTGTGATCATTATTCTGTGCACCAATAAATGTAAATGGAATTTCATTCCACACACCGTTACCAGCACGCGCAGGTATATACTCAGAAGAAATTTCAAAAACGCTACTTCCACTGGGCTTGCGATACACGCGGCAGATAAACTTACCTTCTTCTATCGCTAATACTCGGTATTGAATTGCGTCTTTAAATCCAAACCCGTCCTCTTCTTCCACCGTTTCACGCAATACCACCAGCGTTAACATCGTGCGCCCATTAATACGAGCTGTACGCCAGTTAATGATGTCTTCAGCACGATATTGGAATATGTACGGGAGTTTCGAATCACTGTTGTAATCAACATACAGACCATGCCTCCCTACCTCTAATACCGACTCAAGCGAGGACTGAGCGAGTTGATAAATACTTGAGCCCGCACCATCAGCATCATCTTTTAAACACGAAAGCTTTTCGACAATAGCAACTAAGGGATCTTTTTTAAATGCCATCCCTATCATTCCGTTGCGAGTATTGCCTGTTATTGGATAGAACACCGCACGGTCTTGATAATCTTTATTGCGCTTCTCTTTGCGTTTGCCATCTTGTTCTTCAAGTTCAGGAAGATAATTTTTTATATCTTCACCGCCTCGGCAAACAGCGCGAACTAACTCCCACTGAGGAGCAGCCGCTTTATACTCCGGTCGATTGAAATCTACATTTGTTGTACTCATCAGAAGGTTGTTCCTAGGTTAATTTCGAATGCTGGGCGCTTAGTATTTCTTCTGCTCACCGCAAAATACCTAAACCCATCAGCATCATGTGATGTGTAGTCGTGAAGCGGTTTATCTTTCCAACAGCCACGTTTGTCATCCCACTCTTTGCGGTAAGCTTCAAGGTGTGCAATGCCTTCACTACATTTATGCTCATCGAACACGCAAAGTGGCAGAATTTCACGCACCGCTTCGATACCTTCATCGATAGACACTCTCGGCACCACTTCAAATCGTATTGAGTAAATCTGCCCGTCGATTTCGTACCCCTCACGCGCTAATTCACGCCGAGATTTCGCATCAGAACCAAACTCGCGGTTATCGATATCATGAGGGCCATTGTGACTTGCATATGTGTAGCCTTTGTCTTTCAGCACTTTCATGTAGTGCCGTAGACCTTCACCACTGTTTGAGTAGTGATCAATGACGTGGAACTCCTCGCCCACTTCACGAATAAACCAAATTGACGTTGAGTCACCCACACCAATATCCCAGTACGTGTGAACCGGTAAGTGTGAATTATCAGGAAGCGTACCAATGCGTTTATTTTCGTAGAGAAAGCGGAATTGCTTAGCGTAGTAAGCGCCTTCAACCGATTGCTGGAATGCCTCAGACGGTATTGACGGGTATTCCCGCTTCATATCATCGCCGAGTGTTTTCTCTTTGGCGTAGTACCATGCTTTTTGACGCTCGTTTAATTGAACACCATGTTTGCTGGCTATCTCATCGAAATAATCAACTAACCGTTGCGGTAATGGCTCAACAGGGTTGATGGCATACTCTGGATTCTTCCACCATGAGAAGAAAAAAAACTTCCAGTCTAGGTTAGAGAGAGTCTTATTCTGAATTTGCGCTTTCTCAGCAGACTGGCAATAATCGAAGAAATAACCTGCTCGACCCTCCGCTGTGCTTTCAATCGTCGTGAAACAGTCGCTTGATACCGCCTCAAATGCGCCAGTGACAATCTCACGGGCTTTCTCTGGATACTTAGCACATATCTTGCCGAACTCAGATACATGTAAATATCGTAGTGTACCGCCACGAAATGACGTGCTGATATAAAGCGAGCCGCCTTTGCTAAACACCAACTCACCAGCCGCATCATTACTCGCTGGATTTGCTGCTTTAATTTCATCAGGTAATTTTTCGTAGGCATACTTTATCTTTTCCCTGAATAGTCGCTTAGCATCGTTAAGTGTGTGGGCTATCAATGCACATTTCGCCGCCTCAAATAACGCTGCGTCTAGCTGGATAATGCAAACCTCAGTAGTGAAGCCAAGCTGACGGGCTTTAAGGATAATGTTTCGCGTGTGCATCCCTTCAAAGTATTCAAGCTGCTCAGGCGTCATTTTAAATCGAACTGGCTTACCTTCTTTGTTGGTGATCCAGTAAAGATGATTCAATCGCCAGAGCTTATCTCTCAATAATGCAAGATGTTCTGGCTTCATGATTATTCCTTAGATAAGTCGTCCATTAGTTCTGATAGCTGACTAGCTGTCTTATTCGGCTGAACATCATCAAGCCCGTATGCTTGACGCTCAAGCCCAACCAAGTTTTTGAGTGTTTCACTTAATGCTTTGGCTGACTTAACGCGCTCAGGCAGGGAGATGATTGAGTTGTAAATTTCATTTAGCTTGTCGCGTCCGTTGTCATCAGGACTAAACATTAGCTCGCCCAATTTACTTAAAGCTGGCACATCAGCACATTCAGCAGATAGTTCATCAAATAAATTATTGGTCAACTCTCTTGCCCTGCGAATATCGCCCCTGTGTTCCATGCGAACATTGGCAATAACCTCAGCATTAGCCTCAATTAGTATCCGCTCGGAAATAGCCTTTTCGGTGGATACCTTAGTGGATACCTCTCTCTTGGATACCAACGCTTCAGCTTTTTGGTTGATTTTTTCTTTGAGGTTTCTTTCCCAGCCTTCTTTTTTTGCTTTTTTATTTATAGCTCCATGCGTGATTCCATGCTGTGAAGCTATTTCTCGGAGTGACATCACGCCAGCTCGGTAAGCCGACTCGATGGCCTCCCAATCTGGTCTTTTAGCCATATCCATTCCTTAAATAAAAAAGGCCGCTAGGGCCTATTGTAATGTTGCAGTGTGTGATGGTTGATTGCTCGATGGATAAAGCAATTGCATTTGTCCTTTAACATCAAAAGCAGCCATACATCGAGCATCAAAGTCTTTGTAGTCAACAGAACTATTAGCAATATTTGTTACTGCCACCATTTGCTGCTCTACCGCACGCAAGGCATCACCTTTCAGATACTGATGGATTTTTTCTCTGTCGCCTTTATTTTCTTTGACTGATTCATACACATAATCAGGCAATGCAACACCATAAACCCATTTAGCCGTGATGCCAGCGAACAATAATGGACAACCGCCAACATGACCAAAATAAGGAGTCCCTGACATCTTTGATAGCGCTCTATAATAGGGTTCTTGAAATCTCTTTTCCCACTCAGTAGCTTCTTTGTATGTCAGTAACCCAATAACCTGATCTTCGGTCAATGTCATACTCTGTGACATCAACATGTTTTTAATGTGTCTGTCGCAAGCTCGAGCGAATTTAGGTGATAACCATCTAGCAAACTCAATCACTAATTCAGGATGGATCCAAGTACCGCCATATCGTCCTTTTTCTACTCGAACTAAAAGGGGGGAAATCTCCTCTTTAGAATTATACGCTTCAATATCAAGCTCTTTGCCAACCTCGTAGATATACTCTTTAGTTGATGAGACCCTTAACCAGTCTTTGGTTAGTTTTCCAAAGTGCCTAGCTGCTGCTGTAGCATTAACCCAACAATCCCCATTAAACGGGATTAGGGTTTCGTCATACTTCATATGTACGATTTTAATCATTGCATATTTCCTATAGAAAGGGAGCCTGTAGCACAGAAAAGCCGCCCCAAGAGAGCTTGCCAGCTATAACGGCAGTTCTCAGGCTCACTTTCTGTAGACTCTTGGTGTTTTAGATGTGCGTGCTATGCACAGAGTGAAATGCGTAAAGTTCGCAGCTTAGCGATACTCTGCTAAGCAACTTCTAGTCTGTTCCTAGCAGTCAAGATAGCGATCACCCCCTTAAATGGTGGGATAATTACACCTATTAAAAAGCTTCTGATTCATTGGAAGATAAATAAATTTACATAATTAAACTTATTTTTAACTACCATGTAACTAATTGAATAAACTCTGTATAGAATTAGTGCCGTCCTTAAGATGTACACAGCAAAGATAATTTCCTTTTCAAGCCTCAACACCAGGGGCTATTTTTTGCCATTAAAAAGCCCCTGATTTCTCAGAGGCTCATTATTCGCTTGCATATTTTGAATGCGTCAACTACATTTAATGTGATATTCATTAGTTCAACAGATGTGCTTAGCCCAACGCTGTGTGGGCTTTTTTTATTTCATCACCTGCCGTTGTTGTTCAATTTCCCGTATTGCTTTCTTGGCTATCTCTAAATAAGCACCTTTAATCAGTTCAGAGTAGGTCATCGTAAACACTCCGTTCTAATGTAGTCTTGCAACCCCTTAATCATTTGCTCTGACTCTGCAATTCGCTCTCTGAGTAACCAATAATTTCTGACAGCGGAGTCAGTAGGTCTGGCGGTTGTTCCATCATCCAAGCCGGAGGTTGAATTGGTTTCGCCTTTCGGACAACTGGCTCTGATGTACACCCGCTCAGGATTGCGCTCAGCAGCAATACGCAACTGGTCAATTTCAGCTTTTGCATTTGTGAGTTCCGTTGTGTGTTTGGTGTCGAGTTCGCGAAGGGAGTTAATGCGCTGTTCGTAGTCTGTGGTTATTTTTATCTGCTCGTTAAGCTTTTCTCTTAGCTCAATGTTTTTATCTATTAAGCTATTTATAAACCAACCTAGCGCCAGCGCAGCGGCTAGAAACATGACAATCTCTTTCCATTTCATATCACTTCACGCCATTGTGCTCTAACGAGTAATGATTGCCGTCATTGAATCGACCGCCCCACGTACCGCCGATAGACTCCCAGTATTCACCTAGCAACTTATGGTCTGTTGTCTGGGTTAAATATTTACCATCTTTGAATAGATTGAAGTCCACCGCTAACCGCTGAGTGTGTAGGCTGTTTTTAATGCCTGAACCCGATTTAGCATTCAATGCCGCTTGCTCTGGTGTTCGGTATGCTTCTGAAAACGTCAGCTCATAGCCGTTGTCGTAGGCAAAGATAATTAAGTCCGCAATCATGCGAGTGAACTTGCGTTGTTTCTCACCGAGTGTCATTTTTACTAACCCCTCTAAATATTTGCATCACGTTCCCACGACTAAGAATTATTAGTGCGCATAGCGTGATATTGATTCCGACTTCAAATGGATCTGCATGCGCGTAGTCATTCGTTAATATGCGTAGTGGGATAGAACCCAGCATAACAATGAGAACCCATGCTATAAGTGACGGAAAGAATTTGTATTTAGCGCCATTACGCTCATAGTTAACAAGACGAATAACAGCGAATAAGCATGAGAAAAAATTGACGTAAATCCAAAACATTGAGATGGTCATCTTCCACCTCCTCTGAATTTATCTATCAGGTTGTTAATAACGTTGTTGATACTGTCAGTTAGCGCACCGGGTTTAGATATTGTTACCAAAACACCAACCAAACCAGCCGATGAAAACATTGCACCAACAGAGCGATCAACCTCTCTATCTCCGATAATGCCACTCAGTAGTGACGACATGAAATCAGCGCCTAATATCCCAATCGCAAATGCAACTGTGAAATACGCCCATCGTTTTAACAGACGGATATCATGAGCAGACAATACAAATATCACCGCCCCTGCGAACGCACCGATTACAACGCCTGCGTCCATACCTGAATAGAGACCTACAATAGAGACACCCGCTAACGAGGCGGTTGCTGTGCCTGTTAACGGCTCTTGCATATATGTAGTCCTGATTAGTTAATAGAAAGTCACCATTAGATGACCGGATTTGGATTAATGAATTTAATCAGCATTTGAGATAAGTTAAATGTTCAGCCCTATGTAACTTACCGAAGCGATGGCTGATTAACTTCGGTGTGAGGACTTTTGTGACGATTACTGAAAAAGATAAAACACTTAGAGAAATACAAGATGAAGTTGCAGCACTTCGAATTGCATTCGGATATCTCGGATGTGTAATTCCACGTGATAATGCAGTTATGCTCGCCGATTTAATTGTGGCAATGGCTGACCATCAAGGGTTTGATGATAGCGTAAAAGAAAAACTAAAATTCCTTGCTGAGCAATTAAAAGGGAATGCTCAAGAACAAGGTAAGTTTGTTCAATTGTAGTTACTAAGAACGGAGCTTCATTGGAGGTGCTGTTAATTTATCTACAAAAATAACATCATCTCCACCTTCTGGCGATTTACCCATTCTATCGCTTAAGGTGGAGATAACCTCGCCTTGTTGATGTGATGCAAGCTCTAATGCTGTTACTCGTTCTTCTAGGCTTAAATTACCATTAGTGACAATAACGCCTAAAAATTCACCTTCATTTTGATTACTCATAACTACCTCTCTTAAATAGAAAGCCGCGCACAGACGCTCAGTGAAAGTGAGTGATAGTAGTGATTCTGTGGCGGCTGTATGAGTGACCATTTTCCCGACGTTGGCAAAATGGTGACCATTCCGAGGATATGCTCGATATGGTAGAAACAAAAAACCCCGCCGGAGCGGGCAGGGTCTTATAGAATTTGATGTAAGTTGATCATTTATTTGATCTTTTTGCGTTTGAACATATAATGACCGAGTATCTAGTATGTTTATCGAGAACGCCACACTAGATATAGGGAACCCCTAAGTAGTATCGAGCTACAAAGGGGTAAATAAAACTGTTAGGTTTTGCATGTGATCACCCTTTCAGTCTAGTTCACTTGGTGATCTGTGTAAAGCCCTGTTATTTATACAGGAGTTCTTTATATGGGTAGAAATATCTGTAAAAACCCACATCGTTATGACCCGGCTTTCGATTATCTTTCTGATAACCAAGGTCAAACTGGTCGACATAAATGCGCAGGCTGTGCATTTGAATTAGGCCGTCAACACGCTCTTATTGGAGCACCAAAAGCCAAAAATGATTCTGTTTTGGAATATATTCCAGATAGTCAGGCTGGCGCAGTTCGACACAAAGATGCATTTGAAGCTTATAACCACGGATATAACTCAGTAGTTGATATGGCACTAAGCAAAGCTGCATAAGATTGAAAATAATCAATGGCTACTTCGGTAGCCTTTTTTGTGTCTGTAATAAAGGCCGCACTAGGCAGCCTCTTGAATGTGAACTTGTAAGCAATCCTTACAGCTTTAATTGGCGACACCGGAATTCCAGCATCGGAATAATACCAACCAGTTATAAATAGACTGTCAGATAAAGTTTGTTTCTTTTTTTAAATTAGATGATTAGAATAACTCTGTACTTATTTTTCCAGTTTTTGCTGATCGGGAGTTGCTCTCAACGCTCCTTTGCCACCATCCTAAAAAGTTGGTGGCTTTTTTTATGCTCACTCGAATTCATCAAGCATATAAACCCTTGCAATGCAAAAAGCCCCACCGAAGTGAGGCTCTAGAATCGGAACTTTTCAACCCGTAATCAGCAGGTAATCTCTTACCCTCTTTAATCTATATGTCTGCTCTTTGCTTTTACGAGCGAGCATACACTAAATATACATATTCATAACTTATTTTCAAGTGATTTTTGAAATATTTTTATATTCAACTCCAAGTTGTGAGCACTCTCTCGCTATTTCATCTTGTAGCACCATGTATAACTTCGCATTAAATAATGTAATGCACCATCGAACACGATCAATACATTGTTTAGTGGTAAGCCAAGGCGCTACTTGTTTTTGGATGTAATTTGCGAGTGTTTGCATCGTATTTCTGCCAAGATAGTAATCGGTAGCGACAACATAAACAGGATTGGACTTGTCGAACGCTTTCAATATTGCCTTCTCTACAAAATCAGCTTCATCTACATCGTTGGCGCGCTGAAACATGTTGCTGAGTGATTGTTTAGGAAATAATATTGCTCTGGCTTTTTCTTCAAGTTCCTGTCCTGTATAGCCTTCCTTCTTTAGTTGTTCAAACACCTTAGTGAAGCGTTCTATATTTTCTCCTGACCATCCAGTAACAAATCGCCAGATGCTTCCAGATCCCCAAGACAACCCAAGATAACTATCATCTTTCATTTCTCCAGCCCACAGATATATGATTGCTCTTACCCATCTATCTTGTGACGGAGTTAACCTCCTAGCCTTGCCTAAATATGACTTCCTTGGCGACTTTGCTAGTTGAAGATAAATATCAGAATTACGCTCCCTCATCTTACCTCCGGCAATACTGTGTGATAGCGGTCTTTACCAATTGAATACATGACAGAAAGTCCCTGCCTGATTGCATCCTGATACTCAATCACCTTCATTGCTCCGTTTCTCAATTGAACAACGCACAGGTAACGCTTCTTTTTACCTTTTGGGATTTCGGTTGCTGATCTAAATCTGCATTCTTCAACTGCTGCCTCTATGTCAGTGAACATCTTTCAGCTCCTTTAACTTCTTCCGATAGTGATCACGTATCCGCTCATAATCCTCGCGCTTCCACTTTGGCAACTCATGAGAACCCATCAGACGATCGAAACGTTCCTGACCGATTTTTTCTATTAGTCGAGGCGTGTAATTTTCGATATTTCCCGATAGATGGTTATTGCATGGGGCGCATTGTTTATGGCAGTTATCTTCATCGAACCTAAGTTCTGGATTAGCGCCGGTTGTTCGATAGTGTCCTGCGTGATACTGACCTGCGTGAAAACGACCACACGAGATGCAAGGCTCATCCTTGTCTCTTTCTCTGATAAATGCGTTGAATGCGGTCTGTGCTTGTTTGGTGAAATATGAGAGGGGTTTTACTGCTAACTTGCGGGCTTTGAGTTTATCGCGGGCTTTTACTTCTTTTTGTTTCTGCTCTTTCTTGAGTTTAGCTTCTAGTTTTTCTCTCTCCTTACTTCGTCGCTTGATTGCTAATTCTGCTCCATGTTCCGGACAACACCACCAAATATTATCGTACGACGGGTGAAATATTACTTTGCATATTTTACATTTTCGCCGCACCGATTTTCTCGGCTTTTGCATCTACACCCCCACAAGACCTATAACCAAAGTAACACTCGAAAAGAATAGAATGACGTGTCGGGTTCTAATCATCGCTTCAACTCCCACTCGGCAAGTGTGATGACCAACATCGGGCTGCTGCTGCCTTCAATCTTCCGCATTGATTCATACGCTAAGTGCTCTTTAAATTTGCGCTTTAATAGCCCTGCACACTTCCTGACGGCTTCATTGGACTTATGGATAGCCCAACATAGCTTGAGTGTTGTTAATGCGCTCATAAACGCTTCTGCTTCGTTTTTCATCTCTCTTGCTGCTCCTTGAGTTATTCCCTGTGCCCGTAGTAGTTATATTCATAACGAGTTGTACGCAGCTTCACGCCGCTTTCTACCGCCCAAGCTGTCGAGTATTCAATTAAGCTACTCATGCGCTTCTTGCCCATTTGAGACGTACTCTCTCGTATGTTTAATAGCTCACCTTCAATTCCCCTAATTAACGGTGACTCTTTCGCTCCTGTAGTAACCATCCAGTGGCCAGACACAAAGACATTCTTCCACTGCCATAATTTCAGTGGCTCATTGTTGAGTGTCATTTGCTTTGACACATCACCACATAGCGCATGAAACATGTCATTCTGCGGTAGTGTTCGGCTGGATTCTGAGATTTTTACTTCTAGGGGGAATTCTTCGTTGAGGGGTAGAGCATTTATTGTGGCTATTAGGTTTTCACGTATTCGTTTATTTCTTAGAAGAAACTTTGTGGCTTTCTCCAAGTTAACCTCCTATTGACGATAAATCATAACGACTAAGCCGCCTTTGGTTGCAACCTTAATAGTCTGGTTATCTTTAATTTCGCCCAGTTCAAACGCATCGTACAATTCATCAATTACCGCTTGCTTGCGTTCCTTTGACTTTCGTTTAAATAGCTTGCTGAAAATCAAACTTACGAACCAGCAAAACGCCTGTGTAACAATCCACACGTAGCCCATCATTGATAACAACCCAACTATCCATTTGTATGTTTCATCACTCACTGTTAGCTCTCCTGTGGTGGCTCTGGCTTTTCTGGCAAATTCATCCAATGCGTGACTATGTAAACCTCACCATCCATGTCCTGCATCCCCTCATTTTCTCCAGATTCAGCATTTTGAAACTTTTGGATATTGCCTTTCCACCATGCAGTAGTCCGACCATGAGAGCCGAATGTAAAATATTTTCCATCTTCATCAGGTGTTCGCTCATTTCTATTAACCCAATTAGTTCCCTGCATTAGATGCCTCCCTCTGTTAACGTTGTTCCTTTCATCACTTATTACCTCGCTTAATTGCCTATGTATTCTCGACAGTAAATATCAAGACAGCCGCTAAATGTATAAGGGTCATATTGCCAGCTAATTTTCCCGCAGCACGGACAGTTCCATCGTGTTTTCCCGCTGCTTCCTTTACGTCTGCGTTGCTTTTTAAGCCATTCAGGAATGCGTAACCCTGCACTTTGCACCATCGTTCTGGATTTGAAGCTAGATAAGCAGAATGTGCGCCTTTTCTGTGCATCGGCAATATCGAACGGCAGCCAAACAATGTTATCCATCGTTAAATCTGGTTCACAAAACTGCTTAGCAAATGAAAAATTAGTTACTGGCTTATATCCTTCAGTTAGCCAATAAACATCGTTCCCGTCCCAGTCGCCTTTCACGTAACCAACATAATTAGTACAGCCTTCCTGAATTACTGTTTCGCGCGGTATGCACTGACAATCGACGTGATAATCAGCTAAAGCATCAACCCAGAATTTAGAAACAGGCTGGTCAATGCTTCTTCCGTGCTCCCACGCCTTCTGCGCTTCTTCTAACGTGTATATATGAGCCTTATCGATATCAGTGGCATAACCTTTTCCGTCCTTGCAATGAAATGATGCATTGCTCCCCACTGTGTCGCGGGTGCATATCATGTAAAATGATTTCATCTAGAAGTCCTTATGATTTGGTGTGTTACGCTTGGCGGTTGCCATATCAGCTCTAGCCATTGCTTGAGTTTGGTCGGTGTCGAATAAGCAAAGACCTTTCTGGTCTACAAATGCTGTTCCTGTTTTACCATGACGGTTAAGTCTCACAATAAGCTCTGTAAGCGTCTTGTCGGCTTTGTCGTTGTAAACTGAGTCTTTGTATATTCCCATCCAGTAATCGCAATCCTGCTCAATTTGACCAGTGTCACGGCTATCACTTGGCATAGGGCGCTTGTTGGTTCTATCTTCCAGTTTGCGGTTTAGCTGAGTGAGCAATACCACAGTAGTATCAAGCTCTTTTGCTAGCTGCTTGAGACCTTTGGTAATTTCACCGTAGGCAATATCGTTGCGATCTGCTTTTCCAGCTTTCATCAGTGTTAAATAGTCCACGCCGATAAACCCGATTTTCCCAACCTTGCGCTTCAACTTCCGGCACTCTGACTGAATGTGTTCAAGTGTCATCCCTGCTGTGTCATCGACCCAAATGTTAGGTTTTTCGCTCAGGTCACTGATAGCCTTTCCAAGTAGCGCCCATTCGAAATCATCCTCAGCACCACCGTAGAACATGTCAGAGTTTAAGCCTGACTTCTGGCTTACCATTCGTTCAACCAATTGCTGATTGGACATCTCCATGCTGAACAGAGCCACTGGTAGCCCATTATCGGAAACGTTCTTCGCCATTTCAGTTAGAACGGTTGTCTTGCCCATCTTTGGACGCGCCCCGATAACGAATAGGGATCCACGCACAACAAATTTAGGTGCCAGCATGTCATCAAGAGGCTTAATGCCTGTCTTGAGTCCTACAAACTGATCGGGATTGTTAAACATGTTTTCTACGCCTTCGAACCACTCAGGCAATAGCTCAGCCATATTCTTCAAGCCAGACTTTCGACCAGTAACACCGTTTTCGCTTGCGTCAGTTACCAGCTTCTGCACGAACTCCATTTTTTCACCAAAGCTTAGAGTGCTTGGCTCAATCAGTAATCGTGTGGCTTCGTTGATTTTCTCAATGGCATAGCGCTCATTGGCATACTCTTTGATTTTCTTCGAGTAATGGAGCACGTTTGCTGTGCTTGGGGTATTCTTTGCAATTTCAGCCAGATAACCCAATCCACCTGTAGTTCCTTCGCTTCCAGTTGCTTTCAAGCTGTCAGCCACAGTTAAGATATCAATCGGTTGATGCTTGCTAGCCATTGACCGCATTTGCTCAAAGATAATTTTGTGGTGGGTACCATAGAAATCATCTGGCTTCAACACAGCAAATACACGCTGAGCATTATCACTGTTTGGGTCAATCAGTAGTGAGCCGATAACACTTTGTTCGGTCTCTAGGCTGTGTGGCACTTGGTAATTCATAGCGATCCCTCCCTAGTTTTTAACACTGTCGACGGTCTTAGCAGATAATCGAAATTAGCCCTCCAACCAGAATCGTTTTCACCGAAATAAAAATCTTTAGCTGAACTCATGAAATACTCAAAATAGTTTTTAGCCGCTTCGACTGTTGGCTCTTTGAGTTCTTTCAGGAATTTTGAGATGGCTCGTTTTCGCTTGTCATTCAAGGATTCAGCATTTGGTAATCTGTCACCAGCAGCCTCGTTAAACGCATTCATAATTTCGATGTAGGGGATGTTGTTTTTTCGATTGGTTGAAATTAACTTTTCACAATCCCCCTCTTGAGGGGTTAGGGGAGTATTTATTTCTTGTTCAAATACATTCTTATTCTGTTTCACTTCTTTTGTTACTTGGTTAGTAACCTCAGTTAAGCTCTGAACGTTGGTATCACTGGGTTTGATTGTCACCTCATTAGTAACTTGCTTTGTCACCTCGTAATTTGCCTGATATTCAAGGTAATTTGTGATTGTGATTATTGTTCCGTGTCGTGTACCTGCGCGGGCTATCATCCCTTCTTGCTCAAAAAAATCCAGCATGTCTCTGACTTGTTTTTCAGTCTTTTCTTTTCCCTTTGCATCCTTCAGTTTTCTAGCTAAAACTTTTGCTTTTGTTACCAACTGACCAGCCCGAAGATCCCAAGATACACCACCAAACTCAACTGTTGTTGGCTTATGCCTTGCCTGCCCTAGTAATCTGACCCATAACGCAAGCTTAGCTGTATCTTCTGCCCAGCTTGCGTTAAGCAGGCTCCTGAATATCGCGACGTGACCAAGTTTAGAGTTATCCATCCGAGAACTCCTAGCGTGGTTCTTGTTACCAAAATCTGCATATGCAACGTTACTCATGATCCTTTCCTCCAAGTAATTCTTCCTTGTGAGCCTTCCTGAGCATTGCGTCTTTATATGCAGACTTGAGCATCAGAAACCCTTTTTTGGTGATTTTGCGTAACTCTCTATCACGCATGATGTTTTTATGTACTGCATGATAATTAAAGTCATGATTTCGTTTATTTTTCATGGTATAATTCTCTTATTCCCAAGCTGTATCAGACAAGAGAAACCTAAATTCCCCTTGTCGTAATTACTGGTTATTGATACAGTGTATTTGTTAGTCTAAATGGTTAAGTCCATTTGTTGAGAAGCCTCAGTTACCGCTGGGGCTTTTCTTTTAACCTTCCCCTTCCCTTCAAGAGCTTGAATTAGCCTTTCTGCATAGTCACCTTCAAGAACAACTTTCGTTGGCTTATCGCTGATATTTACAGAGTCAGGGGGTAATCCGAACTTACTCACCAACTGGCAAGCTAAATCGAATATTCTGGCTTTATCTCGACTGGATTTTGATGGGTGTATTCCTAGCGCATTAGCGAGTCCGTTATTACCGACTGAATACATTTGTTGAATGTAAAACGTCATCAATTCGTTTGATGAGCACTCTACTTTGATATTTTTTGCATTTTCCATTTGTTAAATTCCTTTTGACGTAGTTAGTCCGTTGATCACGATCCTGTGAGTGTGTATTGATGTGCGCTTTTTCAGCGCTGAGATGTTAAAGAGCGATTTGGTGCTTATGCTGCTTTTGGTGGGAAAATGTCATCTAGTGAGCATTTCGCACCAAGTTTCTGTAATGCCTCAACGATTACTCGACAATCATTAAGGCTAGGCGTTCTAATACCTAGCTCGTAGTTTGCAATACGAGATTGACCCCATCCGATTGATGAGGCCAAAACAGCCTGAGAAATTCCTAATTTTTTTCGCTGTTCTGCGATGTTATTCATTGTGTGTATCCTCCATGTCTACAACCCCTATTACACACAATATGTGATTAACTGTCAATCACGAATCGTTTAAATACTTACATCACGTTTTGTGTTAAAAGATAAGCATGAAAAAAATAAATGAAATTATCGGCGAAAGACTGAAGTCTATTCGTGAATCTAGAGGATTAAGCCAAGCGCAACTTGCAAAGCTGTGCGGATATTCCGCGGCTTCTAGAATTGGAAATTATGAACTTGGGGAAAGAAAGATAAGTGCTGATGATGCTTTAGTTATCAGCGAGGCTTTAGGTGTTTCACCTGCGGAATTGATGTTTGGTGATAGAAGCGATCAGGTTGTTAGTAACTATGAGTACCCTCTATTCACGAAGGTACAGGCTGGCGCATTTACAGGTAATAGCAACACTTACACCGAAAAAGATGCGATTGCATGGATACCAACAGCTAGAAAAGCAAGTGATGACGCATTCTGGCTTGAAGTTGAGGGGCATTCAATGACCGCACCTCAAGGTGGGCGTCCTAGTTTCCCAGAAGGGATGCTAATACTTGTAGACCCAGAAGAACCTGTAGATATAGGTGATTTCTGCATAGCTAGGCTGCATGGTGATGAATTTACGTTTAAACGATTAATTCGTGAGTCTGGTCAGTGTTATCTTGAGCCATTAAATCCACGATTCGAGATGATACCGATTAATGGCAACTGCACAATCATAGGCAAGGTAATCAAGTCACAATGGCCTGACGACACGTTTTAAATGAAAAGACTGCTAGAGCTGATATCCAACGCTAACATAATGATACTGCTAGTTATTATAGCGGTGCTGGATATCATTCTATTGTTGCTGATTACATTTGATGGCTGACGACACGTTTTAGGGTGTGGGAAAAATAACATTTCCCATTTTGGGAAAAACCATATAAGATTGAATAAAGGCTTGAGTTAGGCGCTATGAGAATAATAGGAAAAGAAAAGATCATTGCCTTTTACACAAAGCATAATCAAGCTAGGGCTCCTTTAGAATCATGGCATGATGAAGCTGTAAGATCTAAATGGAAAACCTCGCATGATATTAAAAACAAGTACTCATCTGCGAGTTTTTTAGCCAAAAACCGTGTTGTTTTCAATATAAAAGGCAATGATTTTAGGCTCGTCGTTCAAATTATCTACGCAAATGATATGGTAATAATTGAAAAAGTTGGAACTCATGCAGAATATGATAAATGGGGGCTAAAATGAATGAATTTACACCTCGACTAATAAAGAATGATGATGAACTTCAGCTATTTATGATGAGGATTATTGATCTTGCGGAGAGCAACCCAGCAGAGGGCACGAAAGAATTCGATGAGCTTGAATTGCTTGGTATTCTTATAGAGCACTATGAAAACAAGAACTACCCCATTTCAAAACCAGATCCTATTGATGCAATAAAATTCAGAATGGAGCAGCAAGGATTAACAAATAAAGATATGACGCAATTCATAGGTTCTTTATCTAAAGTATCTGAAGTGTTAAATAGAAAAAGACCACTAAGCTTATCGATGATAAGGCGTCTACATGATGGTCTTGGCATACCTGCTGATATACTAATTCAGGACATAAATGACGTTGAATGGCTTGAAATAGATGCAAAGTTAACATCTGAAAAATTTAATTGCTCTATTAATTCTGAAACCTATAGCCAATATATCAATGGAAACTCATTATCTCTAATGAAAAAACTCGGCACATCGATAAAAAAACATGTAACGGATTACATTTCTGACGTACGCCATGAAAAATTAAAATTCAATGAAAGTGATAAACTTGTGATACAAAACTATCGTCAGGCTAGCGTTCCAGAATTAAAAGAAGATGAATTTACCAGTTATAACTACTGCCTTATTGGATAAGAACATGAAGATAAAACTTACTAATAAGAGAGTGCACAAACTCTCTATAGAACCTATCGAGAAAGAAAAAAAAACGAAGAAAGATAAAAAAGAAAATCTACAACAAGAATTTTCTTTCGAAGACCAGCTTTTTATAAATAAAAATGACAATAAAAAGGTAAGAATCAGATACATAGTTAACCTAATCGTTGAAAATATTTTTGCTTTGTACTTAGAATATGATTTTGACTTTGATACAGATACTGAAGTGGATAATACCTTTAAGGATTCGCCAGAATTAAAAACTTCGATTCCTAGTTACACATATCCTTATATTAAATCTTTTATAGAAACAGTGGTTGCTAGTTGCGACTATCCAAAAATACAAATACCCACGATCAATTTTTATGATCTAGATGATGATGTTAAAGTAGAAGGTTGATTTTCATTTAACGCTCTAACCCCCAGCCCTCCCCGCGAGGGCTTTTTTGTGCCCTATCCCCTCCAGTGTGATCTCTGACACAAATCGTGTCTATAAATAAAAAATTTTCCATTTCAAATCATCACGTTAATTCAATTACAAGCAAATAAACACATTTTGTGGTTGACATTAAAATCACAATTTGTGAATATACTATCCATCAAAGGCAAGGAGCCATAGATAAACAGGATATTCGCTCTTTAACAGATAGCGCTGAAAAAGCGCAAACCAAAAACAGTATGTTTTGGGATTGGCTAGCTCTGTCGCTATGAGGATAGCGAGAATTGTAGATAGTTGCATCACAGCCAATCACCAAAACAAACTGTAAGGAGAAAACTATGTGTAACTTTCACGGCTACAACAACGCCAGATCACGCAGAATGGAACGCAGAAAAGCATTGCAGGAAGCGCACGCATTAACTGAAAGCTTAAAAGCTGCAATCCATGGCGAACAAGTAGAAGAAACAAAACGCCCTACCTTATCACTAACACGCAAACCAATTAGCCGAGTTGAAAAAGCAATTTCAATTCGCAGCACTAAAGTTTATGACTCAGTAGACAACTGTTGCTTACCTAATGTAGCAATATTTTCAGGCGTTAAAACAAAACAGCCGAGCAGTGAGTTTGGGGTGACGGCGAGATAAAGCCCACGGATGGGCTTAGTCATCAAGGTATCCAGTAAACTGCTTAACGCACTCTAAATAATAATCAGGATTGATTGTGCACTTACCTGCATGTTTAATGTTAAGGTGTTTAGAGAAATCATGAATAATATTTTTGTCGATTAAAGATGAAACAATTGCGTCATCCTTATCGAAGGCAAGAAAATCGTCTCCGATATCAATAAATATAGCCAAGCAGTCTTTTTCATCCTTTGAAAGGCTTGATATTTTCTGTGATATTTTGACTTCTTTTTGTTTTGCCCTTCTATTATGAATAGAAGATAAAAGCACTTTAGTTGCCATCGTTACAAATCTTTGTGTATTTGCGGCAGTAACAAAAGAAATAGCAAAAACAAACACCTGCCAAAAATGAGCTATTCCAACTTTTGAATTGACATATTCAGACCATGAATTAGGGCTGAATATTAGTAATGCTCCCCAAATAATAATAAACCACATAACACGCTCCAAAGGCTCGTTTTTTAATACTCGCTCAATAATGGTCAATAGCTCCATGTAATTAACTCTCATATTGTGGGGGTAAGCTAATTATAACCGATTTCATATGTGGGGGCACAATGAAACCACTGACGCCCTAAGTGGATAAACAAACGGGCACAGTTAACTAATTACAGTTCATTCTGTGGGCTGTGGTGAGATAACTTTTTTAGACCAATAAACCAAAGGCGATAAATCGGTCTCGCCTAATAAAAAGCACCGTTTGAATCGGAGGATTTATGTAAGTGTTCAAATCTAAACTGAGAGAAAAATAAATATTATGCCGATCCTATTCATGGCTTGAATAGCGTTAGCCCATGACGATATATGGGCAACTAACCAGAGCTTATTATTTAGTGGGCTGTGGTGAGTTGATTAATAGATAGGAGATAGGAATGGAAAGTAAGCCGATAGAAATTGAAATTATAAAAACAGATGCTGGTCAGTGTTTCATAACCGACTGTACAGCAACCAATGGTTATTACTTTAATAATCATGAAACAATTTTAGATGAACTTCTGTTTGATGGTATGAGTCCAGTTAAAACATTCCATACCCACTGGTACTCGATTGAAAAATTCCCATCAAAAGTAGAGGAGATAATTTCAGGTGAGACGGAAAATGAGAGATATGAACTAAAGGATCCTGAACTGGCAAGCGATAAATTACCAAGGGAAATAGCGATTGGTGACAGTGATAATTATGATGAAGACATTATAGACTCACTTTACTCACTAAAGTATGACGTTAAGCCTGATTACTCTGTTGAGGTTGACGTTAAGTTTAACATCATTTGCGAAGTGGAAAACTTTAAAAAAGCGCCTGAGTTTAATTACCCTGCAATTAAAAGAGTTGGCTTTTCAGATGAGATGTATTCAGTGACAAATCAAAACGTAAAACATTCCCTAATAGATTGCATCATCACACCTGAACCTGTTCGCTCAAATAGCCCATGCAAAATATCATCAAAGGAAATGTATGATTTGGTTCGCCAGCATATCATCAATAACATTGACACAAAGATAGCAAGAATCACAAGTGATTATGACTTCTGCTTTGAAGTTAAAAAAATCATCCCTTTACTTAAACCTCACACTTATTCGTATAAAGATGTATTCGCAAGGACAAAAAAACAAAGAGAAAAGCTGCACTTTAAAAAAGATGTAGCTAAAGAAGTTTCAATTTATGAAATGACACACGAACAAGAAAATTACAAAGGCTACACGCCAATTAAGTCATTCTCTGCAAGTAACGAGTGGGAATTAAAAGAAATGATTGATAACTACTTATCTGAAGTTATGCAAATTATCCATGCTCCATTGAGAATTTGTGAATGCTGCGATGGAACTGGGTATCTACAAAACGAAAACAACTAGCGTCGTATTTAGTTAATAACGGAGGGAGTATGACGGATAAAACGGGTGGAGCAGCTTTTCCAATTCCTGCAACAGAGGCGCATGGAACACACACTGGAATGACATTGCGTGATTATTTTGCCGCTAAGTGTATGCAAGGTGACATCGCCACACAGGATGCGTCAGATATGGGATATTACGATAATGACACCACAGTTGAGCAGTTAGTAAAAAGAGCTGAATTCTACTACCGCATGGCAGATGCAATGTTAAAGGCTAGGGGGTGATATGGAGTTTAAAGGAACGCCAGGGCCGTGGGTGATTGATGAATGGAGTATGACCGGCATTGATTCTGAAAGTAAGCATGTTGCCTTAGTTAATTATTCCCATCGTGGTCTTCCAAGTGATGTTTACGGGGATGAACATGAAGCCAACGCAAACCTAATCGCAGCAGCACCAGAGTTATTAGAATCTCTTAGAGAGCTAGTTTCAGCAATGGAGAGATATGAAATTGATGTTGATGAAAGCGCTCCAGTTGAACACAAAAAAATGATGAAGAAAGCCAAAGCAGCAATCGTAAAAGCCCTCGGTCAGCAGTAACCAACCACTTAATCATTCATATCGCTATTAATAGTGAGGAATACGCACATAAGGAACATAGGAAATGGCAAATGATAATAACGGCTGGATTCGCTGTGATGAGCGATTGCCATTAGCTAATAAGCGAGTCCTTATCACAACAATATATGGACATGTTGTTGAAGCGAGCAGATTAAAAGGAAATAGATTTAATCGATATGGTCAGGAGGTGACAGCAACTCACTGGCAAGACTTACCTGAACCAGCAAAAAAAGGAATAGGAAATGGCAAATGAATTAGTCGTAATTGAACAGGCAACGGCGCTAGATTTGTTTACAGCGCCTGAGAAAGTAAATCAGATGCTAGAGCACATTAAATCTCTTGCAGAAGAAGAGCGAAAAGAACTCGACAGTGATTTCTCAGTAGCTAAAAATCGAAAGGCTTTTGCATCTCTGGCGTACAAAGTTGCTCAAACAAAAACGTATATCGACAAGGAAGGTAAAGCAGTTGTCGATAAGTTAAAAGAGTTACCCAAAAAAGTTGATGCTAGTCGTAAGATATTTCGTGACGAGCTAGATGCATTAAGCACAGATATTCGTAAGCCACTAACAGAGTGGGAAGCACAAGAAAAAGCTCGCAAAGAAGCCGAAGCGCTTAAGAAGCAAATCGAAGTTGATCATGAAGAAGCTCTGCAAATGAACGAGCTGTTTGATTTACGCAAAGATGAAGAAGAACGCAAACGCATTGCTCGTGAAGAAGAAATGAAGCGACAAGCTGCGGAACAGGCAAGACTTGAAGCTGAACGTAAGGCAAGGCAAGAAGTTGAAGCGGCAGCTAAACGTGAGCGTGAAGCAAAAGAAGCTGCTGAACGTGCAGAGCGTGAAAAGCAGGAAGCAATTCAACGTGCAGAGCAAGCGGCAAAAGAAGCTAAGGAAAAGGCAGAACGTGATGCTAAAGAAGCTCAGGAGCGAGCCGAACGTGAGAAGCAATTAGCTATCGAAGCCGAACGCAAGAAAGCACAGGAAGCAGAACAAGCGCGATTAGCAGAAGAAGAGCGTAAGCGTCAGGAGGAAGCTAAACGTCAGGCTGATAAGGAACATCGTCGCAAGTATAACCAAGAAACCTTACAAGCCTTAGTAAGTAACGGATTTGATGAAAAATTAGCGACTGAATTTATTAAGTTAGTTGCTAGTAATAAAATCCCCCACATGACAATGAACTACTAATACCCACCGCGCCAACACCAGAACACTTTAAATAACTATGTGAGGCATCACATGGGCGATAACTATTACTACGCAGCATTAATCATTATGACTGCAATTCTATTACCTCTATTGACGAGATAAATCATGCAAATCGATAAACATTTTCTACGTCTGGCTCAGGCACAGGCGCGAATTGCTATAAGCCAACGTTGTGATGATGTTTGGTGGTTAGCAATGGAATTTCTCAAGGCGAGTTACGGGAGGTCTAAGTGAATAAATGCATACAGCTTTTATTGTCAAATTTTGGATGCGACCACTCCTCATCAGGAACAATTATTACTTGTGTCAACGGAAATGACATCAAGCGCATAGACGGTGATTACGGAACAATTATAAGCAAGCTACAGTTCACGGAAAAAGAACGCTACGAAAACATTAAGGAAAATGGGCAGCTTGCTGGGTTTATTGATGAAGCCATAGCAGCAGGCGACGGGCAATGGATTGTCGAACACATCAGGAGCAAAGGTAAGGTGGCAGCATGAGAATTTCAGAGTATGAACTCAAGCAAAGGCAGGATGCCGAGAAGCGACGCAGGGAATGCGAGGAAGAAGCTGAATACTATCGCATGGAAAGCTTGGGTGTTCAGCAGCAATCAACACCTACACGCTGGATGCGAGGTGATTATGGGTGAGTATCTAGTTAGGTGCTTTCCATCGCATAAAAGTTTTGATGCTGCGCTTCAATTTGCACTAAAAGATATGGGGTTATCTAGGCAAGGAATGCCACAAGGTATTAACAGATCAGGAGAGCAACGTGAAGCAAAAAAAGTTTGGCTATCAAATTTAACTATGTCCAAGTACTACCCTCCTCTGCCCGCTCACATAGAACAGCAACGGATCATCGAAGAACAACTTCGATATGCGAAATATTTAGCAAAAGGAATTAGCTCAAGTGCATACGGGTATGGTGAGGGTAGAAACATGGGAGATTAATTTCGGAGGTAATTATGAAATTTGCAAAAGCATTGCGGAAAAAAGCAAAGCTACGACTTGCATTAACGGGTCCTAGTGGCTCAGGTAAAACCTATGGAGCACTGGAAATAGCCAAAGGACTTGGCGGAAAAACAGCCGTGATAGACACAGAGAAAGGAAGCGCCTCACTCTACTCTGACCGATTTAATTTCGACGTACTGGAGCTAGACCCACCATTCACACCAGAGCGATTTATTGAAGCCATCGGAGCTGCGCAGGAAGCTGGTTACGACAATTTAATAATCGACAGTATTACTCATGAATGGAGCGGATCAGGTGGGTGTCTTGAATTACTGGACGGTATAGCAAAGGCCAAGTATCGAGGCAATACGTGGTCAGCATGGAGCGATATCACGCCTCGTCACAACGCCTTTCTCGACGCAATTCTACGTTCTGACCTGCACATCATCGCAACAATGAGAAGTAAAACGGAAACCGCTCAAGTTGATAAAGGTAACGGCAAGAAAGGCGTAGACAAGCTAGGCATGAAGCCAGAGCAACGGGACGGAGTTGAGTATGAATTTACTACCGTTCTCGATCTCAATCACGAAACTCACACGGCAATGGCAAGCAAGGATAGAACTGGACTGTTCAGCAACGCAGAAGTCATCCAGCTAAATGAATTAACAGGCAAAAAGCTAATGGATTGGCTTAATGATGGGCGCACGAAAGCTGAAGTGGATTTATCACACTTCACTGATATTGCAATGGAAGCACAAGACATGGATGTACTTAAAAATGCGTTTGGTGAGGCATATAAAGCGCTCAGGGATACACCGGAACAAGCGGAAGCTCAGAAGATATATGAGCTAAGAAAAGAAGAGCTAACTAAACAAGAGGCGGCGTAAATGGCTGAAAGAGGCGTCAATAAATCCATCCTTCTAGGAAGTTTAGGCAATGATCCGATCGTGAGGTATTCACCAAACGGAACCGCATTTGCTAACTTTTCGGTTGCTACAAGCGAAACGTGGAAAGATAAAAACACTGGTGAGAAACGAGAGCGCACTGATTGGCACAACATTGTCATACAAGGAAAGCTGGCAGAGGTGGCAGGCCAATACCTGAAAAAAGGCAGCCAGGTATACATTGAAGGAAAAATGCGCACTCGTAAGTATCAAGGTAATGACGGGCAAGATAAATACATTACGGAAGTTATCGTTGGCATTGATGGGAAAATGCAAATGTTAGGTGGTCGTGGTGGCGAATCATCAGGCCAAAGCCAAGGTGGTCAAAGCGGTTGGGGACAGCCTCAGCAGATGCAGCAGCAGTCCGCAGACTGGAGTAAGCAAAGTCCAGACGGGGAATGGGAGGATGACATCCCCTTTGCTCCTATCGGACTCCCCTACCCACGCCACGCTATTTATGTGATTTAACCAAAGGATATATTTGCAAGGATGCAAACAGGAGATAGATATGACTATTGAACAGTTACAAGAAGAAAATGCGAAGTTGAAACAGGCGATTATCAGCATTTACAAAAACACGGAAGAAATCACACTCAATGGCGAAGATGGCTATTACGCAGTAAAGCAAAGTGTTATTGATGATGTTATTGACTTAACGGAAGATTAATTTAACTCGCAGGGATGCAATGAATAAAAAAATGCCGACACAGGGAGGTCGGCGAAATTTGCACAGCTTGTAACTGCTCTTTCGGCTTAAGTGTAGAAGGTAAATAGGTATTTGCCATGAAACGTTTTAATCCTAGCGATTAAATAGATGCAATAAGAGGGATGAATATGAGTGACGATATTTTTATACAGGCAGCTAATAAAGTTATGTTTTCACATAGAACACCAGACCCGGAAGACGTTTGTAACTTATGCGATAAAGAGGTTGGCAAAGATAATTTAATTACGGGTAAGAATGCAAATATCTGCTTCGATTGTTCAGATTTGGTGAAGGAAATTGCCGATGAGAAGCGTGAGCATATAGCTAAAAAAGAAATTCAGCAAATGGCAAATGATTTATCTCTCTCGAACATAACAGTTGATGCAGGTAATTTTGATATTGTTGATACAGGCATGGCTACCGCTTATATGTACGCAGAACGATTATACAAAGCTGGATATAGAAAGGTGGAGTGATGAAAGTCTATCTCGACGACGAACGTAAAACGCCAGAGGGATTTGTGCGTGTTTACTGGCCCGATGAAGCCATTAAATTACTTGAAACTGGCGAGGTTGAGTTAATTAGCCTAGACCATGATTTAGGTGATGATGAGCGCGGCACAGGATACGACGTTTTATTATGGATAGAGGAACAGGTTTATTTAAATGGATTTAAAGCACCTGAAATTATTGTTCATTCTTCTAATTCATCAGCACGTCATAAAATGGAATTGGCAATTGCAAATATTAAAAGGTGGAGTGATGGATAAATCAAGGCAGCAATTTGAAGAGTGGCGCAGTAAGAATAAATCATCAACGATAAATCTATTCGATGTATGGCAAGCATCACGCGAGAGTTTGGAGGTTGAATTGCCAGCTAAAGAACCTAACCCATCACAAAATAATAGTTATGCTTTTGGGTATAACAGAGCTATCACAGAAGCAACTGAATTGTTAAATAGACAGGGAGTGAGAATAAAAAATGAGAATACTTTCTTTAAACGATGAAGAATATTCTTTATTGCAGAATATATTAAACAACTTTGTATTACACGGCGTAGAAAACATCCCAAATGACGATAGTTGCAATGTACTTAAAATGAACGACCGGATTAATGAGCTAAAAGATGTAGAACCTGTTGGTTATATAATGGAAAGCAGTTTTGATAATATCAGAGAATATGGATATACACATCTTAATGAAGAAAGAACTGAAAAAATAAATATCCCACTATATCGATTGGATTAAATAATAATGAAACTATTTGTACTGTTATTAATTTGGCAGGGATATGTTACGCCTGTAACCGATACATTGTACACACAGCAAGAATGCGAGAGTCGCGCAGTGCAGATAATGCAAGTGCGGAATGTTGAGATAGTTTGTGGTGAGGTGATTCGTGGAAAGTGAACTAATTCAAGTTCCAAAGGATTTGCTAGAGGAATTAGCATCTGAGTATCAATCAAAAATATTAGAATTCATGCAGGGGTATAAAGGTTATTACGACACAGTAGGCACACGTTGGAACCGTGATTATAACGATTACGTCGATAACTTTAATGCCGCCGCTGGTTTATTAGGTTGGGATAAGATGGAGAAAATAGAATGAAAGATAAATATTATGCTGTGCTAGAAAACTATAGAGATTCGATTGAAATAGAGCCGACAATAAAAGATTGTTTTGTTTTAAATGTTCCATCTTGGAATATGGACGTTACAAAGCAGGACTTAATTAACATTAGAGATAAAATAAATGAGATACTAGAGGATGATGATGAATAAATACACAGAACTATCTGACTTCGAGATTAATAAAAAGGTTGCACTACATGTTGGCGGGTTTGCACTATCTCTAACTGTTGTTGATGATGGATATAAAACAGAAGGAAATAGAGGTAATTTCGACCCCTGCAACAACCCAGCCGATGCAATGCCGATTATTATTGAGAATAAAATAAGTATGTACTTTGTTAGTGATGATATCGGATGGGCTGCTCGTGATAGCGATACGGATTATGGAGAGCTTGAATGTATAGATAAGAATTACTATCGCGCAGCAATGATTTTATTCTTGTTAATGAAGGATGCGGAGAATGAAAAAGTATGACCTACAATTTAATAATATATCGAAAATAGCATAGGTGAATTATGGATATTATCGACTCAGCAAACGAACTCAACGAATTAAGAATTCAAGCAGCATTATCAAATCGCAAGGTAGTAACTAAATCAATAAACGGAATGTGCATCTGGTGCGAAGAAATGCCAGCAGCACCAAATAGCGCATATTGCAGTAAAGATTGCGGGGATGATTATGAGAAATATAAAAGGAAGAACGGAGGCGCATAAATGCAAACAGTCAGAGAATTCGCAAAAAAGCACAGAAGAAGTGATGAAACGATAAGGCGGTGGATAAGCGCTGGGAAAATATATCCAGCACCAACATTTGATGGGTATCAATATTTAATACACCCATCCGCACAAAAAATAACAAACTACGAAAAGCTTAGCCCAAGCATTCTATTAAATAAAAACTGCAAACTGTTAAAAAGGATTGAGACAGATGGCAAGAAACAGAAGTCCCAAAAACGCTCACCTACCACCTAACCTATATTGTAGAAAAGGATATTACAGCTACCGAAACCCCGAAACCGGCATTGAATACGGTATAGGAAGAAATAAAGCCGAGGCGGTAAATGAAGCCATCTCGGCTAACTTGTTTATTTATGGAAAAAAAGAATCATTAATAAACAGAATGGCAAGTAACGATGCAATAAAATTTCATGATTGGATAGACAGATTTGGTGAGATTATACTTCTCCGTGATTTAAAGAAAAAGACCCTAGATGACTACCAAGGACGGTTAAAAAGAATAAAAAATAGCTTTAATAATGTTCCTTTGAGTGAAATAAAAACTAAAGATATTGCTGATTATATAAATAATATTGTTTCGGATGGGAATATAACTACCGCAAGATTGATGCGGAGTATTCTAAAAGATATGTTTAACGAAGCGATGTCGGATGGGGTGATTGATTTCAACCCCGTGGTCGCAACTAGAGTGCCTAGAAATAAAATAGCCAGAACAAGACTTTCAGGAAGTGATTATATTCAGATATACAACACCGCTGTAGAACACTGTCAGCCTTGGGTTAGCATGAGTATGGATTTGGCTATATTAACAGGACAGCGCTCTGGTGATATTAGAAAATTAAAATGGAATGACATTTATGATGGTTACTTATGGATAGAGCAAGAGAAAACAGGAACTAAAATAGCAATACCGCTTACCATTTCAAATAATATAGCTAATAAAACTTTGCAATCAGTGCTAGATAGATGCAAGCATGAATTGAACGGAAAGGAATTCGTGCTGGTTTCACAGAAGGGTGATATGCTAGCAGATAAAACCATTGGTAAGGCTTTTTCACTAGCCAGAAGCAAAAGTGGTTTGTCATGGGAGGGTTCTCCGCCGACGTTCCACGAAATCCGAAGCCTAGCATCCAGAGTGTATGGGAATGAAAAATCAAATGAGTTCGCTAACCAGCTTTTAGGACACAAATCAATGGATATGACCAGAATGTATCAGGATGATAGGGGTCTTAGTTGGAAAAAAATCGAAATTTGATATTGGATTTATTTCGAATTATTTCGGAGAGCAATCCGTAATAAAATGATTTAAAAGGGAAAAAAATGATTACTCATATCAGTCCATTAGGATCCATGGATCTACTATCTCAACTTGAAGTTGATATGTTAAAGCGCACTGCTAGCAGCCATCTTTATCGGCTATTTCGAAACTGCTCATTAGCGGTTTTGAATTCAGGAAGCTTAACAGATAACAGTAAAGATTTATTGGATAAGCATACTGACTTTGATATCAACGTATTACGCCGTGAACGTGGCGTAAAACTAGAGCTCATCAATCCACCTCAAGATGCTTTTGTCGATGGTAAAATCATCCGCTCTATACAAGCAAACCTGTTTGCTGTCCTACGTGATATCCTCTTCGTTCATGCGCAAATTATCTACGCAGAACAAAAACTGCAATTAGATTTGGAAAATGGCGCGCACCTGACTAACATCATTTTCTCTATACTACGTAACGCTCGCACACTTCATCTTGATGAAGATCCTAGCATGATCGTTTGCTGGGGCGGCCACTCAATCAATGAAACTGAGTACCTTTATGGCCGAAAAGTCGGTAATGAACTTGGTTTAAGAGAGCTGAATATCTGTACGGGGTGTGGGCCAGGCGCTATGGAAGCACCAATGAAAGGTGCGGCGGTTGGTCATGCTCAACAACGTTATAAAAATAGCCGTTTTATTGGCTTAACAGAGCCGTCTATCATTGCCGCTGAGCCACCGAATCCATTGGTGAATGAGTTGGTTATTATGCCTGATATCGAAAAACGTCTTGAAGCGTTTGTACGGCTAGCGCATGGCATTATTATTTTCCCAGGTGGTGTGGGTACCGCAGAAGAACTACTCTATTTATTAGGTATCTTGATGGATCCTGAAAATAGTGCACAGGTTCTCCCTTTGGTGTTAACGGGGCCAAAAGAAAGTGCAGAATACTTCGCTGTACTTGATGACTTTATTCGTCACACCCTTGGTGATGAGGCAAGTAAACACTACCAAATTATCATTGATGATCCCCAAGAGGTGGCTCGTGTTATGAAAAAACACATGCCTCTAGTAAAAGATAATCGCCGTAGTACAGGTGATGCGTATAGCTTTAACTGGTCAATCAAAATCAGCCCAGAGCTACAGCATCCTTTCGAGCCAACCCATGAAAACATGGCATCTTTGAACTTACACCCAGGTCAATCACCAGAGAAACTGGCATCCGACCTGCGTAGAGCGTTCTCTGGTATCGTGGCAGGTAACGTGAAAGAAGTTGGAATGAAAGCTATCGAACAGCATGGACCATTTAAAATTCATGGAGATAAAGAGATCATGCAACGCATGGATACTCTGCTAAGAGGCTTTGTAAGTCAACATCGTATGAAGCTCCCAGGCGGGACTGCCTATGAGCCTTGCTATGAAATTGTGAAATAAATGGATAAAAGCCAAGGATGGCAAAAACATGATGATCCACTTACTTATTATTGATGCACTTAATTTAATTCGTCGCATACATGCGGTACAAGGTAGCCCTTGTGGTGACAGCTGTATATCCGCTGTATTGCAGCTTATTTCGCATACCTCTCCCACCCATATCGTTGCGGTATTTGATGAAGAAGGTAGGCATAATAGCTGGCGGCATGAAAAGTTACCTGACTATAAAGCGGGCCGACAACCCATGCCTGATAATTTACAGGCTGAGCTCCCGACATTAATCAACCAGTTTGAATCCAAAGGTATTCATTGTTGGCAATCACATGGGGATGAGGCCGATGATCTTGCGGCCACCTTAGCAAAAAAAATCGCCGATGCTGGACAAACCGTCACCATAGTGTCGACCGATAAAGGCTATTGCCAATTACTCTCCCCCGCCATTCGCATCCGTGATTATTTTCAAAAACGTTGGCTAGATGTCCCATTTATTGAGAAAGAATTTGGCGTACAGCCACACCAACTACCTGATTACTGGGGATTAGCGGGCATTAGTAGCAGTAAAGTCCCCGGCGTTACAGGGATTGGAGCGAAAAGCGCCACATTACTTTTACAGCAGTATCACTCAATTGAAAATTTATTTGCTAACTTAGAGAATGTTGACGAGAAATGGCGAAAAAAACTCATTGGCCAGCTCGATATTGCCACAACTTGCCGTGATATTGCGACATTAAGAACGGATATCGCATTACAAGGCAACCTAAACCAACTACGTTATCAGATTAAATCATCTTCATAAAAAACTGCACCTTACTTCGCCATTTATCAGCGTTTGGGGTGCAGTGATAAGTGAGGGGACCCGTCTAATGCTTAATCACGTATTGGCGCATAAGCCGACCAAATTCGCTGAACATGTACGGTGATCTCCTCACGGTCATGGTAAAGCTGTTTTGCTTGAATACGGACATTAATGCCTTGCTCTTTTAACTGAGTAAACATTTTATCCAGAATATGAGAAACTTCCTCATAACGTTTCTTCATTGGCAATTTTAAATTGAAAATGGTTTCTCGGCACCAACCTTCTAATAACCAATGCGTCATTAACGCAGCAACTTTTGCAGGTTTTTCAACCATATCACAGACTAACCAAGTGATATTTTTGGTATTTGGCTCGAATTTAAACCCATCAACCTGATGATGCCTAACCTGCCCTGTATCCATCAAACTTTGTGCCATCGGGCCGTTATCCACGGCATGTACCATCATACTTCGCTTAACTAATTGATACGTCCAACCACCGGGGCATGCACCAAGGTCAACCGCATTCATACCACTCGCTAAACGCTCTTCCCACTCATCATAGGGAATAAAGACATGGAACGCTTCTTCTAGCTTCAACGTTGAACGGCTAGGCGCATCCGATGGGAATTTAAGACGCGGAATCCCCATATAAAATGGAGAAGTATTCGAACTATATGAATAGCCTGTATAGCAGCAACCAGGCGCAATAAAGAAAACATGAATAATAGGACGTTTAAAGTTTTCTTTAGCCAGCAAAATTTTTTCTTTGCGCAGTGCATTACGCAAAGGCACTGTAAACTTACGGCAAAACTTCAGTAGCTCTTTGCTTTCGTTAGTATCAGCAACTTCAACACGAAGATCACCAGCCCGCTCCACCTGCTGGCTGAGTACACTTACAATCGGTGAAATGCGATCTTCAGGAGGCAAATCTTTCAGCAATTCGCCAACCACAAACATTTGACGTGCAAAAATCAATTCACGAAAAGGCAGCTCACGGGCAAGTTTATCGGCATCTTCAGCCTGATAACACTCAAAAATAACATAGCCGCTATTTTCTTTGACTCGAGCAAAACCAAAAACGTCTTTTTGCCCTGCTTTATCTGTAATTTCTGCCGCACACTCTTTTTCAAATCCAGGACGACAATATAATGCAATTTTATTACTCATGGCGTAACGCCGGTTTCCTTAGACGCATAGCGCCGATAACGACCAACAGCCAGCCAATAAGAAAACAAACTCCCCCTACTGGCGTAAAATAGGAAAAGTATTTTACCTGTAACAAGGCCATACAATAAAGGCTACCACTAAAAAGAAGTATGCCTACAGCAAAAAAAACACCACACCAGTAAAACCAAAGGATCACTTTGCGTAATAAAATAGCCCCCAGTACCATTAAGGCGACTGTGTGTAGCATTTGATAACGCAAACCAATTTCAATCCATTCCATCTGATGGGCACTCATAATCGATGACAGTGCGTGAGTACCAATAGCACCAAAGGCCACCGTAAAAAACCCACTAATCCCAGCAAAAATTAACATCAAACGACTATTCACAGTAACACCTTTTATTTACTATAACCGAAATAACCCCAGTCGCCTTAAGATGACCTAATAACATTCCTATACATTCAATCAACTGAGTGCCGTTTTCACTATGCAACTAACTACAATTTGAAGAATAATGGGCATGTATAATTACTAAATAAGTGCAATATCTTGATCACCTGTAATAAAACCCAATTTTTCTTGTTCGCTTGCCGCTTGGGCCAAAATCCATTGACGAAATGCGGCTATTTTACCTAAATCAGCTTGGTTTTCCTGACACACAAGGTAAAACGCATTTTTGCTCACCAAAACTTCGCTAAATGGGCAAACTAAACGACCTGCGTCTATTTCATTTTTAGCCATAACATTATTCGTTAATGCCACACCCTGCCCGTGAACGGCAGCCTGAATGACCATCGCACTGTGACTAAAAATAGGCCCTTGTTGGACATTAATAACATTATGCAATTCTAATTGGCGAACATAAGCTTGCCAATCCCGACGAGAAGAATCATGCAATAAAGTATGATTCACCAAATCTTCGGGTTGCTTTAATGGATATTGTCCGGTCAATAATACCGGAGAACAAACCGGCATTAAATATTCAGCATATAATCTGTCTGTTCTAAGCCCAGACCAATTCCCTCGTCCATAGAAAATAGCGACATCAACATCATCGGCTAATTTATCTTCTTCTCGATCAACTGCTTGAATCCGCACATCGATCCCTGGATATGCTTGGTTAAAACTAGAAAGACGAGGCACAAGCCATTGTATCGCAAAGCTAGGAGATAAACTGACTGTTAGTGCCCCTTTGGCGCTACGTGCCTGTAATTTCCTTGTAGCCTCATTGATAGAGGAGAATATTTCTTTAATATCAAGGTAGTAGCTTTGCCCCTCTTCCGTTAATAGCAAAGAGCGATTACGGCGGCGAAATAATTTCAACCCAAGGAAATCTTCCAAGCTTTTCATTTGGTGGCTAACAGCAGCTTGGGTTACAAACAACTCTTCTGCCGCTTTAGTAAAACTTAAATGACGAGCGGCTGCATCAAATACTCTTAACGCATTAAGTGGCGGTAATCTTTTAGACATAATCACTTCTACTCGACAGGGTTATATGCATTAGTTTTTTTCATCCGAAGCATTATAAATTGTCCATTGAGGATACGCCAGTAAATACCTATAGTATGCGCACTTCCTAAGCCGGAACGAAAAGTTACAGAGTTTGGTTACTTTGAAACTTTTGGCTTTGTGGTTGTGATGTTGTGTTTGCAAGTTGTCTGGGAATGCCAGACTTTGTAGCTTTAGCTACTGTTTTTTTCACTTCCTGTACATTTACCCTGTCTGTCCATAGTGATTTTTGTGATGCACCGCCTAAGTTGCGGTGCTTTTTTTTTGCAGACAAGCAAAAGAAAAAATCTAAAAAAGACAACGTGTAAACAAGTTTACAGAAAATCTTCATCGTTAGATATTTAAGATTAATCTTGAAGTTAACGTAATGAGATATCTCGTCACCAATAATGATAAAAGAAAAGTGATTGCAATCTGTCGCAAAAGACATAATCATTCCAAAATACTTTCTAAATTTCTCGCACCATCACGGGTCACCATCAAAAATTAACACAATAAAAAGTGCAGCGCGTAAATTTAAAAAGTATTAACAACGTCGGTTAAAAAAACACATATTCAGACAAAGAACACATACAATGGATCATTTTTCTGCCAAGCAGTTTCGAGAACAATTTCCCGCTATCCAGTCTCATACCGTTCACCTAGATAGTGCCGCGACAGCCTTAAAACCAATCTCCATGTCTCAAGCCTCAAATGACTACTATCTCCACTCTGGTAGTTCAGTTTATCGCGGGCAATCTCCTGAATCATTGAGAATAACTCAAAATTACGAACAAGGCCGAGTACGTGTTGCGAAATTGATTAACGCAGAAGATGAAAACACAATTATTTGGACGCGCGGCACCACAGAATCTATTAATCTTATTGCGCAAAGCTATTTTAGGCATCATTTAAAGCCTAATGATGAAATTATTGTCAGCGAATTAGAACACCATTCAAATTTACTGCCTTGGCTAATCCTCGCTCAGCAAACGGGCGCAAAAATAATCAAATGGCCGATCAATCAAGACCAAACTCTACATATTGAGAAATTGAAGCAATTGCTTACCCCTAATAGCAAAGTGATTGCTATCACTCAAATGTCAAACGTAACAGGCTATCAACCGGATTTAACAGCGATTACTTCACTGGCACATAAGGCAGGTGCTCTCGTTGTCGTTGATGGCGCACAAGGCGTTGTACATAGCCCAATGGATGTTTGTGCCATGGATATCGACTTTTATGCTTTCTCCGCTCACAAACTTTATGGACCGACTGGCCTAGGGGTTTGTTACGGTAAACCTAATTTACTGGCAGCAATGTCTCCTTGGCACGGCGGCGGAAAAATGCTGTCAGAAGTCAGTTTTGACCACTTTACCCCTGCTCCTATTCCCCATTGTTTTGAGGCTGGTACACCGAATATTGCTGGGGTCATCGCTTTTTCAGCGACGCTGGATTGGTTATCTGAAATCGATTTACACCACCGTGAGGCGCATTGCTGCTCATTGATAAATTATGCCCATGAGCAACTGAAATCACTCTCAGGATTTACTTGCTACAGCGAACCCAATACCCCTTTGCTTTCCTTCAATTTTGACGGCATACACCATAGTGATTTGGGCCTATTATTGACTGAACAAAAAATTGCATTACGCTATGGGCAACATTGTGCGCAACCATTAATGGATGCACTCGATATTAGAGGCTGCTTACGTATTTCTGTCATGCCATACAATAATCTGCAAGATATTGATAAATTTATTAATGCGCTAAAGTTTGCACTCTCAATACTGAATGATGAATAAGGAAGCCTAATGACTTCAATAACACCAACATTTGCGCCGCATCCTTTTGGAACAGAACTGAAAATTGAGGCAATAGTAGAGCAATTTTCAACACAAAAGGCGTGGGAAGATAAATATCGTTCACTCATCCAACTTGCTCGCCAATTACCAACGCTGACTGAAGAACAGAAACAACACACTCAGGAAGTGAAAGGATGTGAAAATAGAGTTTGGATTGGCGCGAGATTGAATGACGACAACACCTTCCATTTTTACGGTGATAGTGAAGGACGCGTCGTTAAAGGGTTGTTTGCGATTTTATTAGCGGCGGTAGAACACAAAACCAGTCAAGAAATCCTTGCTATCGATTTTAAAGAGATCCTCAATAGCACTGGGTTGTCTGGTCAGTTAAGCGAATCACGACAAAATGGAATAGCCGCATTAATCACGACTATCCGTAATTTTGCTAGCGAAATGACACCTACCGAATAATGCACTAGAGGCTATTGCTATAGCCTCAGTTGTTTGCTCTATTTTCTCGCTCTAATTTTGCAACCATCTTTTTAAGCGCATGTGAAACAGCAATAAATCCAAAACTTGCCGTGACCATCGTTGCCGCGCCAAAGCCTGAGGCGCAATCCATTCTTTTGGAACCGTCGGCAGTACTCTTAGCAGCACAGACTGAACCATCACTTTGTGGATAGACTAATTGTTCCGTTGAAAAGACACAATCTATGCCTAATTTACCTTTGCTATTTTTAACCACATTAAAATCAGATTTTAAACGTTCCCGTAATTTAGCCGCGAGCGGGTCTTGAATGGTTTTTGCCAAATCGGTTACTTGAATTTGCGTTGGATCGATCTGTCCGCCAGCGCCTCCCGTCGTGATGACAGGAATTTTATAACGACGGCAATAGGCTAACAACGCCGCTTTAGGCCTGACACTATCAATCGCATCAATCACATAATCAAACCCAGTTGAGAGCAATTCTGCCACATTGTCTACCGTCACAAAATCATCAACAATATTCACTGTACATTCAGGGTTGATTTCGAGCAGCCTAGCTTGCATCACTGAAACTTTTGGCTGACCAATCGTTGATTTTAGGGCATGCAACTGGCGATTAGTGTTAGTGACACAGATATCGTCCATGTCAATCAGCGTAATCGCGCCTATTCCAGTTCGAGCCAAGGCTTCAGCAGCCCAAACCCCGACCCCTCCAACGCCAATAACACAAACATGGGAGCGGGCAAAAAGCGATAATGCATGTTGTCCGTAAAGGCGCCCGATCCCAGCAAAGCGCTGCATCCAAGCATCTGAAAGCTTAGTTTGCATAGTCAATAACAACCTTAATAACTACTTGCTACCGAACAGTGGCTGGCTCTTTTTCAAGACCCACACTCTTCCGTAATGATTATAATAACCGGCCATTTTTCCTGCCTCATGGCCTGTTCCATGATAAATATCGAAATGATGACCTTTAATCGCACCACCAACATCTAAGGCAATCATCATACGCATTTCATAGCGTCCCGTAAATTTACCTGTGTTATCAAGTACTGGAATCTCTGCCAACAGCGCTGTGCCTGGGGGGATAAGGGTTTTATCTGAAGCAACTGACGCTTTAGCGATTAACGGAACCGCGCTAGCTCCTCTGACTGGCACAAATGATTGTGGCTTAAAGAAGACAAAAGAAGTATTTTCCTCAAGCAATTGGCGCACTTCTTGTTCGCTATGACTATTGGCCCAATCATGGATGGCTTGCAGTGACATTTTTTCTAGGGGTACTTCACCGCGGTCAACAAGCACTTTACCAATACTCTTATAAGCATGGCCATTTTTACCTGCATAACCAAAGAAATTCAAAGGGCTACCATCGCCAAAGTCAACATAACCGCTACCTTGAACTTCCATCATAAAATTATCGATAGCAGAATTACTGTAAGCTAAAATTAAATTGTCACTTAAAGCGCCATTATAAATCGCGGCTCGACTTGGTAAGCGTTTTTTCCCCTTTGGCGGCATTCCATACAAGGGATGCTGAAAAGCGCCCTGCTTTGTGCGGCGCGCTTCAATAACTGGGGTGTAATACCCTGTAAATTGTACGTTGCCATAATTATCGACACCTTCCATTTGGAATGCCGTTAAATTGAAATTAGTCAGCTTTTTCGGGTCTCCTCCTGCCATTAACCAATTTTCGATAGCATGGTAGGTGTCATTGTTATTTTGAAATAAACGCGGCGATGCATTTTTGATTTCATAAACTTGCTGACTAAAATCGTGTGAATTGATAGGGCGTCCTTGAACATTCAGTTGACTGACTTGCTGAAGGTCTTGATTTAAACGTCCATCTTTATATTGCTGTCCTTTGTCTGTCGGATGAGACTGACAGCCAACAAGCAAAGTAACAAGCGCACTTGCTATACACCACTTTTTCCATAATTTCATATGATATCGCCCACATCAATCCAATATGAAGCGCACAATAGCAAACCCCAATAAATAATGAAACGGCTAATCATATATATACTCATGGTCGCTAGAATGGTTTCAACCTAATTTCCCAAAAATGCTACTGAACACAGGCTCTATCGGCATCGTGAATTCATTTTATTGTCGATAAATTATCCAGTTAAACGTTTTTAAGTAGAACCTTAGACAAAACCCATTACGACTTCAATGATTGCCCCTAACGATTAAAAAAACACCACAATGATGATATTTTGTTCTATCCGTGCTGGATTTTGAAAAAAAAACACAAAAAAACTTGCATCAGATCTCATCCCGAGTATAGTGCCCGCTATCGGACGCGGGGTGGAGCAGCTTGGTAGCTCGTCGGGCTCATAACCCGAAGGTCGTCGGTTCAAATCCGGCCCCCGCAACCAATAAAAAATCAGCATCAAAAATATTTCAGGCGCGGGATGGAGCAGCCTGGTAGCTCGTCGGGCTCATAACCCGAAGGTCGTCGGTTCAAATCCGGCTCCCGCAACCAATATCCCCTGTTATATTGACCTCTTCAGTCGCGGGGTGGAGCAGCTTGGTAGCTCGTCGGGCTCATAACCCGAAGGTCGTCGGTTCAAATCCGGCCCCCGCAACCACTTGTTATACTTCCCTTATCTTCCCAAACCTACCATGAAAGAAAAAAGGTGACTCACTTTTCAGTTCATCACCCTACACTATTTTAAATTTTGCAATACAGAAACTAATTTCTAATCGCTAACTCACCACCATTACGGAAATAAGCTTTAATTCCTTGAAAAATAGACTCTGCCATTTGTTGCTGGAACTTAGCTGTTTTCAGCTTACGCTCTTCTTCCAAATTACTAATGAAAGCCGTTTCCACGAGAATTGATGGGATCTCTGGTGCTTTTAGTACCGCAAAGCCCGCCTGATCGACTTTGTTTTTATGCAGTCGATTGACTTTCCCCATACGTTTTAAAACTTCATCGCCGAACTTCAAGCTATCATTAATTGTTGCAGTTTGAACTAAGTCGAGCATTGTATGATCCAGATACGCATCACCACTTTTGCTAACACCACCAATTAAATCGGCCTCATTCTGAGTTTGCGCAAGGTAACGTGCAGTATTACTTGTCGCCCCTTTCGTCGATAGTGCGAATACAGAAGAACCATGAGCAGAGCGATTCGTGAAAGCATCCGCGTGAATAGACACAAACAGGTCTGCTTGCATTTTACGAGCCTTAGCGACCCTAACTTTCAATGGAATAAACACATCTTCATTACGGGTCATATAGGCACGCATTTTAGGATCTTTATCAATCAACGCCTTCAAACGCCGTGCAATTTGTAACACAACATCTTTTTCGCGTGTTTTATATTTGCCCATCGCTCCGGGGTCTTCACCGCCGTGCCCTGGGTCAATCATAATGATAATTGGGCGATCAGTTCCTGCTTTACCGGGCTTTTTGGCCTGAGCAGGCATTTTTTCTTCTAAATCACCTTTATTATAATCCTCTAGCAAAGCCAACAGAGGGTCATCGGATGTTTCCACACCTTGCCCTGGATAAAAATCCATCACTAAACGGTTTTTAAACTCGGCAACAGGCCCCATCGTGAAGATCTGTGGACTAACCTTATTTTTTACTTCAAAAACGAGACGTACAGTTTTCGGGTCAAACTGCCCCACTCTAACGAGTTTAAGGTAGGGGTCTCGCGATTGAATCTGAGTTCCCATTTGCTTCAGGATGTTATTCAGTTGTACCCCTTCGAGATCAATCACTATGCGCTCAGGGTTATGCAATACCAACTGACGATATTTTAATGGAGCATTAGATTCTAGCGTTACGCGCGTATAACTTGATGCCGGCCATATACGCACCGCAATAACATTTGTATTCGCAGCGAAACCAAATGGGCTGACACTAAGTAACATAACCGCAGCCGCCCCCTGTATAAGGCGACGTTTAGATGGACAGTGATCTTGGTGACTCATCAATAATTCCGAACCTAAAACTGAATATCAGGTGATTTTAGAATAAAAGCCAAATTGAGGCCAGAAACATAAACTCTAGCGAATCATTCGCATGCTGTCATCAAGAATACACATTTAAATATAGAGATATGTAAACTCAAATAATAAAAATGTTACAAGTCTTGTTCTATCTTTTACTTGATATTTATCGCCAAAAAGAATAAAAATACATTAATAGCGAATAAAAATTCAATTATGAGGATGGTTATGAAAGAGCGCAGCACCGAGCTGGTTGATGAGTTTCGCCATTCGGTACCTTATATTAATGCCCACCGCGGCAAAACATTTATTATTATGCTTGGCGGAGAAGCAATTGCGCATGAAAATTTTCCAAGTATTGTCAATGACATAGGTTTATTACATAGCCTTGGCATCCGCATTGTTGTTGTTTACGGCGCTCGCCCTCAGATTGAGAACATCTTGGCTGAACACAATTATGAAGCGGTTTATCATAAACATACTCGGGTGACAGATTCGAATACACTTGAATATGTGAAACAAGCTTCAGGCGCTTTATTACTTGATATCACTGCTCGTTTATCGATGAGTCTTAGCAATACTCCTTTACAAGGCGCTCACATCAACGTTGTCAGTGGAAACTTTGTCATCGCCCAACCGCTTGGTGTCGATGACGGTATTGATTATTGTCATAGCGGTCGTATTCGTCGTATCGATGAAGATGCTATCAATAAGCAACTTGATAATGGTTCTATTGTATTAATTGGGCCAGTTGCAGTTTCTGTAACAGGAGAAAGTTTTAATCTCACCTCAGAAGAAATCGCAACTCAGCTTGCAGTCAAAATGAAAGCAGAAAAATTAATAGGATTTTGCTCTTCGCAAGGGGTTGCCGATAAAGAAGGGAATATTCTATCTGAATTATTTCCCAATGAGGCAGAAAATAGGATCCAAGAGCTGGAAGCTGAAGGCGATTATTATTCAGGAACAGTGCGTTTTTTACGTGGCGCAGCGAAAGCCTGTCGCCGTGGTGTGCGTCGTAGTCATTTGCTCAGCTATCAAGAAAATGGTTCTTTGATTCAAGAGCTGTTTTCACGCGATGGTATCGGTACTCAAATCGTCATGGAAAGTGCAGAGCAAATTCGCCGCGCCAATATTAACGACATTGGTGGTATTCTTGAATTAATCCGCCCACTAGAACAACAAGGTATTTTAGTTAGGCGTTCAAGAGAACAACTCGAAATGGAAATCGATAAATTTACCATCATTGAACGAGATAATTTAGTCATTGCTTGTGCAGCACTCTATCCTTACCCAGAAGAAAAACTGGGTGAAATGGCCTGTGTCGCAGTACATCCTGACTATCGTAGTTCTTCGCGGGGAGAAGAACTGCTACACCGCATAGCGCTACAAGCTAAGCAAATAGGATTAGAAAAATTATTTGTGCTAACGACGCGTAGCATTCATTGGTTTCAAGAAAGAGGCTTTATTCCTGCTGAGATTGAAATGTTGCCATTGAAAAAACAAGCTTTATATAACTACCAACGCCGCTCAAAAATTTTAATGTTAGATTTAAAAGCGCCTACCGACAAATAACGCAAGCCAAACTAACCTGATCCTTTATTGAGATCAGGTTAGTTATTCAATAAATCAGCTTAAGCAATTTGGACTACTCGTGATTTCTGGCAGAGTGGCGTACTGTCGATAATGGGCTGTAGCAATGCTGACATTTCGGCAAAGGATGAACCATAGAAGTAGAAAGCGGTTTCAGTCGGCCCTTCCCATACCCCATGGATAGCACCAATATCTTCGACAGCCTCATCCATTTTGTCGAAAATATCATTGATATCACTATTCTCATAAACTTCATCAGGCAATTCAGTACCATTTAAATAGAGTGCTAAGCCTTCTTCATCACCAAATTCAATTACCGTATCTTCTCCATGCACAATCAATCGAGAACCTTTTGGCGCTAACATAGACGAGAACAATTGAATTATCAGACTGATATTTTCGTCGTTAGCCTCAGCCACAGAAAGCTCGATATCACATTCTTCAATTTCACCGCTGTCTGAAAGTAAAGTACCACCTCCAGTCACCTGAATATCTTTATTCATCCCCTGCATGACTTGTGTAAATGCATCTTCTAAATCAGCACGTCTTTCCGGCTCGATTCTCGCTTTCAGTGTTACCGTTAACGCCGTCATAGTTGGCTGGTTATCCATATTATTACCTTTTGCATTTAAGTCTGATTTACGTAGCCACAGCTACTGCTTGTGACTCTATTTTACATTCATTAATTGTATTGCTAAACCACTACGCCGTTTTGTTGGCGTTTCAATAGCTCGACGTAAAATTTTCATATTGCAATACAAAGAAAGCGTTTTTTTAGCTCGCGTTATCGCGGTGTACACCAGTTCACGAGTCACTACTGGTGAATATACCTTCGGCAATACTAATGCGGTATGGGCGAATTCTGAACCTTGAGATTTATGCACCGTCATGGCATATGCCGTTTCATGTAGAGGTAATCGATTAGGCTGAATGCCTTTAATCGAACCATCTGGATACTGAAAGTAAGCTCTAAGAGCCCCTTCCTCATCGGGCAATATTATGCCTATATCACCATTAAATAACCCTAGCGGGCTATCATTTCGGCTAATCATAATTGGCCGTCCTGCATAGTGTTTATTGGTCTGATTAAATGGCCGATAAATAAGCCCTTGACGATGCAGTAGCTTTTCCAGCTTTTCATTTATTCCGATCACACCATAAGGCCCATCTCTTAAAGCGGTAAGTAAGCGGAATTGATTAAATTTAAACAATATCTCTGCTGGGTCATGAGCGGCTTTCACTGATAAGAGGTAATCTTGATAGAACTTCGCAGCGTCCATTAACATCTGAGCGTAATCGTCTTCACTTTCCTGTCCATAGGTCTGCACATCATTGAAGGAACTATTTAAGACTTTCTCAGCACGCTTCACATCCCCTTCATTAACCGCAAACGCAAGCTGCCCTATGCCAGAAGAGGCAGAAAACCGATAACTTTTACGCAATAAGCACAGACTATTTCTGATAAAAGGTCCGTTCTCAGAGACAAAATGCGCCAGCGAATAGCCCGTCAGATCGCTAAGTTCTTGCGCTCTTTGGGGGCTATAACCACAATCAGCAAACTGACAGATATCACCGAGTACTGCCCCCGCCTCGACTGAAGCTAGCTGGTCTTTATCACCCAAAAAAATTAATTTTGCATGAGAAGGTAAAGCTTCGATGAGTTTTCCCATCATAGGTAAATCTACCATTGAAGCTTCATCCACAATTAAGATATCTAATGATAATAAATTATCGCTATGATAGCGGAATTGCTGGCTTTCCGGCTGAGCCCCTAATAGTCTATGTAACGTCTTAGCTTGATTAGGGAGCATGCCTCGTTCTTCATCACTTAATGATAAACCGTCCAGAGCAGCGCCTAATGACTCAGTCAAACGAGCAGCCGCTTTACCTGTTGGGGCAGCTAATTCAATTTGAACATTGTGTTTATTCTCAACAGCAAGTTTCACTAATGCCGCAAGAATTCGAGCAACCGTTGTTGTTTTGCCCGTACCGGGCCCACCAGATATAACCGACACTTGGCTGGTCACAGCCACCGCAGCTGCAATTTTTTGCCAATCTATCTCACGACTGTGAGGGAAAAGCGCACCTAAAATTGATTTAAGATGCAATGAATCATATTGCGCGAATACAGTCTGTGAAAAGTACCTAGAGACACAACGTTCGTATTGCCATAACCGCTGAAAATAGAGAAATTCGCCTGATAATATTAAAGGTGATGGCTGGTTTTCATCCGCTAAAGTAATAAAAGGTGCGTTCTTAACTACTTGATAAATTGTTTCTTGATCAGGCTTTCCTATTGCACACCAAAATTCATGAGCTAATTCAGGATGACGTCCAGCAAATATCTTTTCCAAACTGACGTCTGCTAAGGATAAACAAACATGCCCCGTCATCGTTTCTGCACTTAATAATGCAGTAATAAAAAGTAATATTGGGCTGCGTTCTTCTGTGATGTTATAGGCAAATTGAATATCAAGAGGCGTAAACAAACGAGCTTCGATCGCTTTATTGAACAGCGCTTTCATCATGATGTGCTCCCTTCTTGTACATTGAGAAATAGCTGATCAAATGCATCTATAAATTCAGGCTCAGGTCGATAGTAAAAAATACCGTTATTTGACTCAGCCTTATCAATACCGCGTAAGAAGAGATAATAAACACCGCCAAAATGGATATCGTACTGATAGTTAGGCACCCGTTGTTTTAGATAACGATGTAATGCTAATGAGTACAATTGATATTGGAGATCATAACGATGATCTATCATGGCCTCGACCATCGCCGATTGCGTATAACAACTGGCATCCCCTCCAAGGTAATTTGATTTATAATCAAGTAGGTAAAATTTACCATTCCACAAAAATGTTAAATCAATAAAACCTTTTAAAATGCCCTGTACTTCTTCAAAACTCAGTGGAGGGCAAGCAGCAGATATAGGATCATATTGATGAGTAACGCGGTCAACGGCTTGGGGGTCTAATAACTTATCTATAGGTAAATAAAATTGCATCTCATCGAGCATATCTTGAGGCGCTAAAGCGGATAAACATAGGCCATCTTCCGCAAGTGGCGCCTGAACAATCGCCATTAACCACTCCTGTAGCATTTCAGCCCATTGCGTATCAAAGCCCGATATTTGAAGCTTTTCCTGCAACCACTCTAGAGGAACGTCTTTTGAAAACTCAATTTCTTCCATTAATTCATGCAGAAATGTTCCGGGTGCGGTCCCTTTAGGGAATTGGTGTGGTGTTAAAATGTGCTCATCCGCTAAGGGTAAAGTGGTATCGATACTGACTTCAATATCCATCTTTGGTGCAAGCGAACTTGCCAACTGCTCTGCACTAATTACTTGCTCACTCTCACCGTAAGACCTGCGATAACTTAACCCCGAATAACTCGTGACTCTCCAGTGATCATCAAAGAAGCGCGTCACATTTCTTGCTGATAGCGCCTCTGAGTCACCTTGATTCAACGCTAGCGAAATTGGCTCTATTTGTTCAATTCGCTCAACATTAATCACTGTATTCGTTAATTCTGCTAGCCCTTTATCGAGCAACGTAAAATCACCCGCTTCACTTTTTTGAATTAAATAGCCTAAAGCCGATAAATGCAGGTCAGTTTCTCCACTTTTCTTACGGTTGCCTTTGATGATTGGTGCAATACCTACGCTACAATGATAAATCGCTCGAGTTAAGGCGACATAGAGTAATCGTAGATCCTCCGCTAAACGTTCTTCATCTGCCAAAGCAATGTTTTCTTCATTGTCCGCAAGGTCTAAACGTGTCCGATAATTATCCCTATCATGATAAAGCGCCTTTGATTGAGGTAAAAAATTACTGGCAAAAGGCAACCAAACTATTGGGTATTCAAGCCCTTTCGATTTATGAATAGTACTAATTTGAACAAGGTGTTTATCACTTTCTAAACGCATTTGCTGCGCGTTAGATTGATGGTCAGGATCTGCTATTTGCTGAGTTAGCCAACGAACCAATGTATGCTCCCCTTCGAGTTGAAGAGACATTTCTTGCAGCAACTCACCAATATGCATAAAGTCCATTAGACGTCGTTCACCGTCAACTGAAGAAAGAAAAGTTTCAGCAATATGGCGTTCAGACATTAACACCCTAAGCATCGGTAGAACGCCCTGCTTACGCCAGATAATGGAGTATCGGGTAAATTCATCAACTAAAGCTTCCCACGCTTTTTCATCATAGTTGAGAGTATCAATTTCTTTAGCGTTTAATCCTAATGTGCCTGTCGCTAATGCACTACGTAAAACACGCTCTTTCTCAGGTGACAATACGGCCTGAAGGATCCACAGTAAGTCTCGTGCTTCTTGGGTTGAAAACACACTCTCTCGATTCGATTGAAAAACAGATGGGATACTAAGCTGGTTTAATGCATCGCGTATTAACATTGCCTCGCGCCGACTTCTTACCAGTACCGTAATATCAGCAGCAGAGACGGGTATTTCTTTCCCATCTTGCTGCTGAAAAACGGCGGTTCCCTTCAAGCCACCTTGTAATAGCTGGCTAATCTGTGCGGCACATTGTGCGGCCATCGTGTGTTCATAATCAGCAATAGAAACGGCTTCAGCATTAATTTGCCAAAAAGTTAGCGCTTTTACTGCCTCACCATTATGACAAAGCATCTTACCAGCGTTTCTTTCTGCAAAATTGACGGGATTAAATGGAATTTGTTCAAAAATAAACGGATTGTCACAATAGCTAAAAACATGATTAACCGCTTCCACCATATGTTGTGATGAGCGATGGTTAGTTTCTAATGTGTAATGGGCATTGACCTGTTTTTTCGCTTCAATATAAGTAAAAATATCAGCACCACGAAATGCATATATCGCTTGCTTTGGATCACCGATAAACAGCAATGCGCTATTTTCGACACCACCATAAATTCGTTGAAAAATACGATATTGTTGGGGGTCTGTGTCCTGAAATTCATCAATCATTGCCACGGGATAACGTTGGCTAATTGCTTCTGCTAAATATTTTCCACCTTGCTGCTTTAGTGCGCTGTCTAAACGAGTAAGTAAATCATCAAACCCCATCTCCCCACGATGATGTTTTTCCTGAATAATATTTTGTCTCACTTCAGTTATTGCCAGTGGGATGATCAAGTCTTTAATTGTTAATGATTGGGAAAGTAGCTCGTCGATACGCGCAAAAACGGCGTGCTCTGGCCCTGAACCACTTTTTGATTTCTCATGCAAAACTGCTTGAGAAAAACGCACAATTTCTTTTGGTAATTGATAATCCTGAGTTTCCTCTTCCGCCCAACGCAGCATTTTTTCTAACCAGCTAGGTAAAAAACGAGAGCTATAGCTCCGCTTATCAACATCTGAATTAGAGATAAGTCGTTCAAATTCAGAACAATTCGCTAGCCATAAAGACTTCACTTGAGTGATCAGCTCAATTAAGCGTTGATGGCGCTCTTCAAACGTTTCCGTACGCTGCTGTTCGTTAACGATATCGGGCATATCACCCTGTAAAAAAGGTTTAATTTCCGCCAGCAGTGCTTCAGGGCTATTCCATTGCGACAAAACAACCTTCGTCATTGAATAATCTAGCGGGTAAAAATGTCGTCGCCAAAAGTCTGCACAAGCTTGCTTTTGAATCGGAAGTTCATCTTGGATCATGGTTTGTTCGAATAAAACCCCTGATTCAAAAGCATTATGCACCAACATTCTTTGGCAAAATCCATGAATGGTATAAATCGCCGCCTCATCCATTTGGCGTTCAGCTGTCAGCAACCAACTAATCGCAAACTCTCGTTGCTCTGGTGTCGTAATTTGTGAAAGCAACTCTAAATATTCAGGTTCTTTTTCAAAACCAACGCCATTACGAATACAAGCAAGACGCATTTTATGGATTCGCTCACGGATACGTCCTCGTAGTTCATTAGTGGCAGCTTCTGTAAAGGTAACAACTAGGATTTCTTCTACAGTAAGGGGCCGAGAGAAGGCATTCTCTCGACCTAACCCTAATAATAAACGCAGATAGAGGATCCCTATCGTATAGGTTTTACCTGTACCCGCCGATGCCTCAATTAACCGCTGCCCTTGTAAGGGTAGGGAAAAAGCATCTAACAGTTGGGAACTTATCTGCATTTTACTCACTGTAAATCATCCTTAATAGGTAAAATCTTTTGAAATTCTGAAGCGTTAGGATAAAACACCCAGCCTTTTAATGGCGCATAGCCCGTTTTCTCATTCACGTCTTGACCAATGACTTGAGAGGCTAATGCCAATCCCTGACGTTTCATAACAGCACGCTGATAATAATCAATAACCTGTTGCTGAGTTGCTTTTTCAAAAAGCGCCAGAACCTTATCGCGAGTATCAAAAGTAAAAATATTACGACTAAAATCAGATGAATAGCGTCCTACTTCCTCATAGAAAGTTTGAGGAGGCTGTTTCATTTGAGTAATAATTGATTGTTTATACTGTTCAAACTCTTGAGCCGGTAATTTTTTCAATTTATCAAACGCTGCATTATAAAACTCTTGATAACGAGTATTGAGATAAGCTGGCGTTTGCGCATTACTTTGTAATAAGAAACCAATACCCCACTGATCGCCGATACCGACTTTGAAAGCAAAAACAGCATAGCCAAGTTGCTCATTCGTTCTGAGCTGGTCATAAAACCATGGCTGAATGATATTGGATAGTAATCCCGAGAGAACAGCGCCCTCGATACGGCTATAGCCTTCAGGAATAAAGATCTCTGCTAATGCGCTATCCGAGCTTTGAGCTTGTCGATGGAAATCAGCCAAATAGGCTTGATCAATGGCAACAATATCACCCCGCCACCAGTTGGTACCTTTACTCTTCAGTAATGCCTGTGCATCTTGAATGACTTTTATGCTTTGCTCTGAAGTCAAATTACCAATTACCATGGCTTGTAGTGCGGCACTGTCCACAACTTTAGTACGATAATCGGTAAGATCTTTTAGCGAAATATCATCCAGTACTGCTAACCGCGCTTCTTGCTCGAAATAAGGTACAGTATCAATTCGACGCAAAGGTTGCATCGCTAACTCATAAGCTTTAGCGTTATTAGCGACTTTAATTTGCTCTTGATACCAAGATTTGGCTTGAGCTAATTCCCTATCAGTGGGTTCAAAGCTAAGATAAAGCTTAGTCATGGATAAAAACAGCTCAGGCAAATGCTGTGTATAACCACTTGCATTAAACTGTAAACCTAACCCTTGTGAGACAGAAACAGACATCCCCGCCACTGAGGCTTGATATTGCAGTTCATCCATTTTTAAAGAGGCAATATATTGCAGTAAGGCGCCTGTGACTTGAGATTTAGCGTCCTGCTCACCAACTTTAGTTTTCAGCAATAAATTAATGGTTGCTTTAGGTTCATCCGCAAAGTACTGACTTGGCATATACAGAACACGGGTATTCTGATCTTGGTACACTAATTCGGGATGTTTATATTCCTTATCCACTTTAATTAAAGACAAATTATCTGGTATATAGGGATTTAACTCCGGTAATCTAAATTTCATTTTAGATTCAAGCTGTTCCCATTTAGCTAACTGTTGAGCTGTAATCTTATCGACTTGATAAGGTGCATCAACAAAATAAGCTTTTTTATTATGGGGCTCTTCTGGGCTAATAAACCAAATTCTAGCATCCTTAGCGGTCAGCTCAGATAAGCGAGCTTTTATAGCCGCAGGATCATATTTATCGGCAATATAATCGGAATCCAGTACGTGGTTCACAGGAACATTGATCATTTGGTCAGATAACCACTCAATGTAGTTCATGTCCCGAACAATAGAACCATAGCGGAACGAAAGATTTAGTACATTCGCTATTTCATCAAAATAATTTTTATTAACACCTTGTTTTTTCAGCAAATCAATATAAGAAAAAACAGCCGCAATAATTTCATCACGCTCAGCCAGACCTTTGTCCGTTAACGTAATATAGATGGAGAAAGAGCCATAATTACGGTCCGCGTTCGGAAGCGATGATGCACTGATCCCTTCAGCAAGCCCTTGCGATATTAACCAATCAGCAAGTGTACCGGGACTACGATTGCCAATTAGATAGCCAATATATTCATCACTTTTGCTCCGGAAATCAGCCATATTATTTTTGATACTAAATTCAAGCTGAATGGCTTTTTGAGGCTGAGCTGGCACATAATGAATAACAATTCCTTTTTCATTATCAGTAACAGCTGGCACCTCTGTTGAAGGAGCCGTCACCTTATGATCAGGAATACGCCCGAAAGTGTCTGCGGCTATCTTTGCTAATGATTCAATCGATTGGTCACCATAAAGTACCCCATTCATTAAATTTGCTGAGTAATACTTTTTATAAAAATCGACTAACTCAGTTTGTAATTTGCTGTTCGGCTTATCTTTTAGTGTTTCTAAATTTCCACCAGAAAAACGCGAATTTGGATGTTTAGGATTCAATGTTTCTGAACGAACTTGCCATAAACGCATTCCATCTCGAGAACGCGCCATTGTTAGCTCAGCATTGACCGCATTGCGCTCTCTATCCGCATTTGTGGGATCAAGTAATGGTTCAGCTAATGCATCAGCCAACCTATCAGCTGCCTCTTTGAGTGCACTATTTTCAACTTCTAAATAATACGCGGTGCGATGTGCAGCAGTGCTAGCATTATGGCTACCACCATGTTTTTGTAAAAATTCAGATAAGCTGCTTGGCTCTGGGTATTTTTTAGAACCCATTAATACCATGTGCTCCAAATAATGAGCTAAACCTAGCTGGCTGTCTGGGTTTTCTAAGCTCCCAACAGGAATCGACACCGCGGCTAATGATTTTGTCGCTTTTGGATCTGAAACCAATAAAACTATCATCCCATTATTCAGCTTAATGGCTTGATAAGTTCTTGGATCATTTTCACTCTTATTGATAGTTTCAGGCAAAACTTGCCAAAGGGGCTGAGCGATAACCGTCGCCCCCCAAACCATTAAGGTTAACAATAAGAAAAATTGAGCGATACTTTTGGATAAACGTAGCATCCTTTAATGCTCTCCTTTTTTATTTTAAATGTTCTGCCATTGGCAGAAGGTAACGCTGAGTATTCTCTAACAGCGCCTGAATTAAATGTTGGTCGATATTCCTACAGATACGTAAGACATAGTCATCTTCCATTTCACCTCTTTTCATCGAAGATCCCTGAAGGCTCTGCATTAAAATAGACAACGCTTTTTGTTGGATCTCTTCAGAAGCAAAGTCATACTGCTTTGTCTTTTTATCAAAACAAGCTGACAGCCAGTTCCAACCACTCTGGTTCAGTAATAATAAAGGTGTGTTTAACCCTTTACAGTAGCCAGCGATTAGCTGCTCTAAGTAATTCTTCGCATCACTTTGTTTTACACTAGAAAAATGCCAAATGCTATTCTCTCGGCCCAAGGCAACGCTTTCACCTTCATTAACCGCTAAATTAAATAACAGATGTTCTATCCATAACTGAACACCATCGTGTGCTGTTAAATAAGCAGGCCGATATCTGAGTATTCCCTTCTCATGGGCATTTCTTAACACTCCGCTTATTTTGATGCCATTAATTTGAAGATCAATAACATAATCAGTTGGTTGGACATTTTGTTGTTTTATTTTTTCCGCTAAAGGCGCTATATCGTTAATTTGTTGCTCCCAATACAATTGACCAAACTGTTTCGCTGGCAGTTGCCCTGAAGCTTTTAGCGCTTGATATAAAGGCTGCGGATTTTCATCTTTGATTAACAGCGCCAAAATCCGTTCATTCATTTTATAACGCTGCAATTTGTCCAAAAGAAATGGCTCATCTTCTGGTAATTCTGTTTCTTCAATTGTGAAATGAACTTTTAAGCGCTGTTGGAAGAACGCGCGAATAGGATGCCGATAAAAACGTAATAACTGTTCAATAGAGATATCTGTCACTCTTTCACGTTCATCTAGCTCATAGATAAATGGCTTTCCCTCTTGCAGCACTGTTTCAGCTGCGGGTAACCACTCACTAGCAAAGCTTTGATATGGTGAATTAGCCATAAAGTTTTCTTTAGCAAACGGAACTCTGTTATGTTGATATACAAGATGTTTTTTAAGCCTTAACGCACTTTCATCAATATTCAGTTTGTCATCGCCTTGTAGGCAAAAGCTCTGACAAATGTAGTCCAACAATTCAGTCACTAACACCGATGGATTACAAACTTGATTATCCTGTATTGATAAACCGATGTAACTGATATAAAGCTGTTTGGCTGCTGAGTTCAACGCTTCTAGAAATAAATAGCGGTCATCATCTCTACGTTTTCTGTCTCCTCTAGCAGGCTTTTCTGCCATTAAATCAAACCCTAGTGGCGGAATACTTCTTGGATAGATACCATCATTCATCCCTAGCAAACAAACCACTTTGAAAGGTACCGACCGCATTGGCATTAAAGTACAAAAATTAACTGACCCGGCCAGAAAACGCTGACTAATTTTTTCATCATCAAAGCACACCGCCAACTCATCTCGAATTAAACGTAAAGATATTTGCTCATCGTAGCCTGAGTTTATGGCATTTTGCAGTATCTTATGCCATTGCTCTGTCACAAGAGTGAGTACTAACTCTGTCTCACTATCTGTTTGAAAAAAACTCTCAATGAGTTGCTGGCAAATATCTTGCCATTCATCAAGTGTTCTTTCCGTTGCTAATAACGTTCGCCACTCTTTTAATGTGCTAACCAGTAAAGCCAGTTTGCCCGCTAACTGTGCGGCTAAACCACTACATTCATCGTAAGGTAGAACACCATTCCAAGGGCCATATCGACTGTCCATCGCATAGCCTAGTAACATTCGACTTAATCCGAACTGCCACGTATTTTGCCCTATAACAGGCAGTGATAATGCACGCACATTATCATCATCTAACCCCCAGCGAATGCCTGATTCATTCACCCAACGGCGTAGTAACCCTAGCTCACTTTCATCTATATCAAAGCGTTCAGCAAAAGCCGAAACTTCCAGTAACGTAAGGACTTGCTCTGTAGAGAAACGGCTTTGTGGCAGGTCTAACAAGAGTATGAATGCCTGCAAAATGGGGTGAGCCTGCAAGGCTTTTCTATCAGATATAGAAAAAGGGATATATCGCTTAGTCGCGGTATTTCCAAAAACCGCTTGTATAAAGGGGGTATAACTATCAATATCTGAAACCATCACAATGACATCTCTCGGCGTTAAAGTGGGATCTTGTTCAAATAACGCCAATAAGTTGTCTTGCAATACTTCCACTTCCCTTTGTGCGCTATGACAAGAGTGGAAAGTAACAGACTGATCAGAGAGTGCTAAAACTCGCTTACCGATACTAGTACTATAAGCCCTTAAATCTGTTCCAAGCTGAGCGTGGTTTTCGAGGTCTAAAATGTCTTGCTGCAAATTCTCTAGCAGGCTATTGCGGTTCGTATCGACAAATGCTGAAATCTCATTTGCACTATCAATTTGCGAAATAAAGTAGAGGTTATCTCGTCCTAATTTTCCCCATGAGGCAAGTAATGGATTAGCTAATTCTTGCTCCCCCTCATCATTGAACAGTTCTTGTGCATGCTCCTCTATTTTAAAACGCGATATTTCATTCTTATCAATATAATGACGTAATTTTCTTTTCTGTAGCTTTGCCAAAAAAGAATGGCTGTGAATATCCCCCCAATAATAACGACAGGGATTGGTAAACATGAGGTGAATATCCGTGTGTTCCGCGATGGCACTTAATGCTTGCAGATAAACGGGGGGTAATGAAGATATACCACAAATAAAAATACGTTTTGGCAGCACATTATGTAGATTTTGACTGTTAGATAACTTATCAATAAAACTCTGATACAGGTTAGCTCGATGCCACGGTGATTGACCCAGTGATTGAGTATAATCGACCAACTGCAACCATAATCGTTTTTGCCATAATTGGTTTACCCCTAAACCATCAATAAGCTCATTTTGCTGCCATTTTTCAATCCATTGAGGCCGATAAACTAAATATTGGTCAAATAAGTCTGCTACTCTCCCTGCAAGCTGGTGTAACTTTCTTTTATCTAAGTCATGCTCAAGGTAATGACGTAACGGCTCAAAGTCATCCTCATCAATCACCGTAGGTAAAATTTTCATTAACTTCCATGTCATTGCTTGCTTGGTATAAGCACTTTCTTTCGGAATATCAGGCAATACCCGCCGAAACATATCCCAAATAAAAGTTGCAGGTAAAGGGTAATGAATATTCGCAGCAATACCAAAACGTTTTGCTAATTCTATCTGAAGCCATTGAGACATACCGGGGCTTTGTACCAAGATGATTTCTTGTGCGAACGGATGAGAAAGCGGTTCATTCTCCATTAAATGAGCTATTAACTCCTTTAGTAGCTCTAATTGATTAGAATGATAAACCTGAAACATTGTTATCTCCTGTTCTACAAAACCAGCGGTTTAGAGAAAATGATTGCTTAGCCGTTGATAGCATGATTGTTGTATCACTACAACTCTCAGACACTGAGAGAGTCTGTAAGTTTATCTGCCAATCGGGAGAAATAAACTCTGTATTTTCAAGCTGTGGCTCCATCAGTACCGCTTGACGCTCTAAATTATTTTGCAACACTCGAAATACGAGCGAATGATGATATATCCAATTGAAATTTAAGGCTATGTGTTGATTATAGCTTAATAACGCCATTAACAGGATAGCAAAAACGACCACAGCAACCATTGATTCTATTAATATAAAACCTCGCTGCTTATCATAGAGAGCTTTCATCAACAAAATCCTTTTTGTGTAACAGGGCAATAATCAATCCAACCTTTTATGCGTGGCCGAATTTTTTGCGATTTTGGAATCGCAGCTACCCAGCGATAAACGGTGACATGATATCGTCCTTGATATTCTCCTCGGCCTAATAAAACAAATTGCCCTCCTTTATAATGTTTAATGCAGCTTGTTCCTCCCTGTATTGGCATGGACTGACATTGCCAAGTCGCCCCCCGATAGGTGCTTAAGCGCCAAGATTGTTGCAACCCCCATGCCAGCGCTGATTCCGCCAGATTGAAAGCTTCTATATATTTCTTTTCACGAAAAAACTCATCACGTGCATTTTCTTGATAAATGTGTAATGCCTTTAACAACAACAGCCCCATCGTCATCAATATCATTACCATCACCAAAGCGATACTGCCTGTTTGGTTGCCGCCTAGACGCATCACAGATTTCTCAACAAAACAGCTGTTTTATAGTGAAAACGTTTATTAGGTAAATTGGGGCTTTCAACGCTTAAATACATTTCAAGTATTGACTCCGCTTCATGCCAATTAAATCGCAATGAATTCACGCTAATCCTTAAAGGATCAAACAAGGATTGCCATCGTTTACCGTCACAATCTTCCACATTTCGATTCGACTCCAATTTGTGACCATTTAATCGATAACCAAAAAAATCAGACTCTTTGCTTCTCGCTCTAACAGGCCGCCATGAACCCGATAAGTTTTGGTCGTAAGCAAAAATAATGCATGAATTAGGATGATGACTTAAAAATTTCGCATCAATTTTCATTGCCTCACCTTGGCATGAGGCGCTACTACAGTACCCAATTCGTCTAAAATCCTTTTCCATATTAAGAAGCACTTGTCTGATCTCCCTGTCAATCTCGTATTGAATATACGACTGGTGAGTTTGTTTAAATAAACGAGGAAAAACGGCCGTTGCCGCAATACAAACCAAACTGCTGATTGCCATTGCGAGCAATACCTCTATTAATGAAAACCCTTGCTGCTTATTTATATTCATTGAAAAACCCTAGCAACGAGGAATGCCTACGATTTTGTTATTGCTACAATGTCTCAAGCGCCCTAAAGCTGACAGAACAATGGTTATCTGCCCAAAATTATTTTTTAGCTTGAGACTAAAAGCACGACTTGTTCCTTGTTTACCATAGAAATCGACAGATAAACGACTTACGGATTGTATTTCAACACCTGCATACGGAGTCGATGCTAATACCGCTATTTGCCTCTGGTTTGTTGCTTCTTTAAAGGTAAGCTTCCAATCCCCTTGTGTGGTATCAATGAATAAAACACGGTGCTGATTTAAATAAATACCCTCCATGAAATGGCGATAAATAAATACGCTCACTTGCCGAGCGGCATCAACTAACTGTAATTTTTTCTGTTGTTGTTGCCAGCTATATAAAGCGGGTAGCAATGCTACAGAGCAAATGAACATCACCACTAACATCTCAATAAGCGTGAAGCCTTTGTTATGTTTTTCTATTTCAATATCCATATATTGCTGCAATGTCCTTTGCAAAATGAGTGTTTACTATGGATAGCAAGACGGCATAAAAATAGCCCCAAACGACTAAGTTACGCGATGCTTCGCAATAAAATGTAAAACTGGCAATCATTTTCAGCCATTTTAGGTAGCGCTTCGTAACAAGCAGAACAAGTTAAAGAAAAGAGCATGAAGTGCGTTAGAAATGCGATAAAAAAAGCTAAGGCACGGTAGGAATGACCATCGCCTTAGCTCTCTTAAATCAGTTTAAACTGCGTTATACCGTAAAGGGGTATTTGATAGCTTCGTGACATTGATAGCCTTCAATCGTGAAGTCATCTGTGCTCACCCAAGTTTCAATATCTTCTAATGTTTTAATTTGAGGGTTTATCAGCAATGAAGGCAAAGGGAAAGGCTCACGCTTTAGCTGTACATCACGCATTAGTGGCAATTGGTTTTCATAAATATGTGCATTCACAATTTTATGATAAGCCTTACCCGCTTTATGACCCGTAATTCTCGCCATGAGTGCCAATAGTACAAAACACTGTACTTGGTTAAAGTTCAAACCAAGCGGCACATCACAGCTACGTTGGTAAGAGGTCAAATGGAGAGTATCACCTAATAAAGAAAATGTATGGGTGTGCATGCAAGGACGCAAACACCCCATTTCAAATTCACCAGGATTATAAAAGGTAATAATTTCCGCTCGGTCGTCAATGCCATTTTTTAGGTTGTTCACCACCTTTTTAAGTTGATCGAGGTGTGTGCCATCAGGACGTTGCCAAGAGCGTCCTTGAACACCGTACACACGCCCCATATCATCCTTCCCTTTACGATGAGGATTACTTAACCAAGCTTGGTTTTCATTGGCATTGGCATTCCATGTATTACAACCAATTTCACGAAATTGTGCTGCGTTATCATAGCCACGTAAATAACCTAATAATTCAGCAATCGCTGCTTTATAAAAGCTTTTACGGGTTGTGATTAATGGAAACAGGTTATTCGCGACATCATATTCTAAGTCGGCATTGATCACGGTTAAACAACGTACTCCCGTACGTTTATTTTCAACCCACTGCCCCTCGTCAATGATACGCTGACATAACTCAAGATACTGCTTCATAGTGACTCTCTTACTCGCGAGATAACAAATGTCATCAACATCCGTTACCTTATTGTATTTATAATGCTTTAACTCATCAGCCCCTAGCTAAATGGCAATGTAAGCCACGCAAAACATACTCAAGAATGGGGTAAACATGCATAAACATTTTCAACCACTCGATAACTTGAGTATGGCAAAGCAACCTTTATTTACTGGCTTGCTCTACTTTTTCTGGCTTATGCGCTGGAATATTTTTACCGTATTTGTAGGCCCAAATAATCATTAAGATACCAATTATGATCATTGGTATGGATAGAATTTGTCCCATACTAATACCGCCAAATAGACCTAATTGCGCATCTGGCTGCCTAAAGAATTCAACAATAATCCGGAATGCGCCGTAACCAATTAAAAATAAACCTGACACACTCCCCATAGGACGAGGTTTGCGCACAAATAGGTTCAGGATCAGGAACAGAACAATACCTTCTAAAAACATCTCATAAAGTTGGGAAGGATGTCGTGGAAGCACACCATATTGCTCTAAAGTAGGTAGCAATGAAGGGTCTTGTGCCGCAAGCTGAATATCTTCACTGCGCGAATGAGGGAATAAGAAAGCCCACGGTGTATCAAGTGTCACACGTCCCCATAACTCACCATTAATGAAGTTACCGATCCGCCCCATTCCAAGGCCAAAAGGAATTAACGGTGCAACAAAATCAGAAACTTGTAAAAAACGGCGGCGAGTACGGTGTGCAAACCATAACATTGCACAGATCACACCAATCAAACCACCATGGAAGGACATGCCGCCATCCCAAACTTTAAATAAATAAAGTGGGTCATCAAGGAAAACAGGAAGATTATAGAAGAAGACATAACCGAGTCTTCCACCAACAAATACACCTACGAAGCCAACGTAGAGTAAGTTCTCAACTTCATTTTTTGTCCAACCACTGTTAGGTTTATTTGCGCGACGACCTGCCAGCCATAAAGCAAAAACAAACCCTACAAGATACATAAACCCATACCAGTGAAGCGATACTGGCCCAATCGAGAACATTACGGGATCAATTTCCGGAAATGCTAAGTAGCTGTTACTCATCGTTCCCCACTTTATTTGTTAATCTAAAATCATTGCGCATCATAGCACAGCTCATACGCAGGTGAATAAGGCTGATTAGATCCCACCTCGGGCAAAACCACCAAGCCCGTTTTTTTCCATAAATTGGCTAATGATCAACCTGATGTTCTCGCTTGTCTCAGCCTTTAAGATATCAGGAACTAATTTTTCGACCATATCAGACTGTAGCCCACGGATAAGGTACTTAACTCTCGGTACACTTCTTCCACTCATACTTAAAGAACGATACCCCAAAGCAATCAACGCTATCACACCTAAAGGCTGTCCTGCCATTTCACCACACACACTCACCGGCAAATCAAGACGATGACACTCTTCATAAACTTTAGCTAAAAAGCGGAGCATTGCGGGATGAAGGCTGTCGTAGATAGCAGCCACATGCGTGTTATTGCGGTCTACGGCAAGCAAATACTGAGTCAGGTCATTTGTACCAATTGAAATAAAGTCTACCCGTTCTTTTAACTCAGGAAGCAAAAACAGTAAAGAAGGAACTTCAAACATAACGCCAATTTTAGGTGTTTGTACCGTTTGGCCGATCGCTAAGCTGACTTCCTCTTTTGCTCTGTTAATCAATGCAATAGCTTCATCGACTTCATTGATGCTGGTGATCATCGGCAGCAGTATGCGCAAGTTTTTTGTTAACACGTTTGCATGTAGCATCGCTCTTAATTGGATCAAGAAAATTTCGGGTTGATCCAACATAACGCGTATACCACGCCAACCTAAACAGGGGTTTTCTTCACTGATAGGCATATAAGGCAATTGCTTATCTGCACCGATATCCAACGTCCTTAGTACCACCGGTTTATCTGCAAACAAGTGCAAGATTTCTTGATACAACAGTTTCTGCTCATCTTCTGATGGAAAACCATTGTGCAGCATAAAAGGCAATTCCGTCCGATACAGCCCAACACCATCAACTGCCACATTAATTTGTTGCTCATAACGGGGGCTTAATCCTGCATTTAGGTGAATATGAACTGATTCACCGTTTTTCAGCACAGATTCTTGCTCAAGGGCACCTTCCGCTAAACGGCTAAGCACATCCTCTTCTGCGATGATTTGCTTATATTCCTGAGTAATAATATTTTCAGGTTCAATAAAAACTTCCCCTCGATAGCCATCAAGGATCAAAAAGCGGTTATGCAATAGGGATGGATCAATATCTGCTCCCATGATTGCAGGGATCCCCATCGCGCGGATCAAAATAGCGGAGTGAGAATGTGTCGCACCATCACGAACGATCACCCCAGCCAACTGCTCTAAAGGCATTTCTGCCAATAGGCTAGCACTTAGCTCATCAGCCACGAGGATAAAGCGTTCTGGCCATTGATCTATTGAAGATAAACTATCATCTAGATGGAATAATAAGCGTTGGCCTAATGCACGAAGGTCGGCTCCTCTTTCTCGTAGGTAGAGGTCACGTAAACGAGAGAATTGCTCAACATAATCCTCAATAACTGTCTTCACCGCCCACTCAGCGACAAAGCCTTGTTCTATAGCGGAAAACAGCCTATTTTTCAGTTGAGGATCATGCAATAAATGGTTATATAAATCGAAAATTGCCGCACTTTCTTTTTGAGAATGAGCAATAAAGCGTTTACTAATACGTCGACACTCAGATGCTGCATTTTCGATAGCGGTAATGAGACGTTGTTTTTCATCATTTTGGTCTAATGCACTGGCCTCACAAATACTGTCAAATGAAGGCTGTGAACTATCTTGCCAGCCATAAGCCATCACAATCCCTTGAGAAACAGGAATTGCTTTAATACGGCTCTGCCTGTACTGACCAAACACGCCTTTAGCCTGAGCTTGTGATAAGATAACCGCCAGTTGCATTGACAGTGTCACCATGAATGATTCTTCAGTTTCACTGAAAAAACGCCGCTCGTGCTGCTGAACAACTAAAACACCTAATAGCTGACGACGGTAGACAATAGGCACACCTAAAAAGGCTTTTAGTCGCTCTTCTTTTAATTGGGGAAGGTATTTAAATTCGGGATGTTCGCGGATATCAGCGAGGTTTAGCATTTCAGATTGGCGTCCAACCGCCCCCACTACCCCTTCATCAAATCCAAGGCGAATAGCAACACCGCTAGGTTTTCTCAACCCGCGGGTTGCCATTAAGTAATAGCACTGGCGCGAATGGTCGGCCAAATAAATGGAACAAACATCCGTCTGCATTGCATAACAAGTTTCGTTAACTAAGACTTCTAACGCCTCGGTTAAGCTTGTCGCCATTGCTACTTTTTCAACAATATCACGTAGACGCGTCAACATGATTTTATCTCGCCCCGCGTCTACGGTGAGTAAACGCAGGTCTCTGTGCCGGTTTTTGTTCCTGTAATGACATTACAACGGGTGCAAACTCTTTCATGACGCGGCGATACACTTCCCGTTTAAAAGAGACCACTTGTCTTACAGGGTACCAATAACTGACCCATCGCCAGCCATCAAATTCTGGCGATTTACTGCGCTGAACGTTTATATCTGCTTCATTGCATTGAAGTTGTAGTAAAAACCAACGCTGTTTCTGCCCAATACAAACAGGTTTTGTGTCCCAACGCACCAAACGCTTGGGTAATTTGTAACGCAACCAATTGCGAGTTGAAGCCAATAACCTAACATCTTTTCGTTGTAGGCCAACTTCTTCGTACAGTTCACGGTACATAGCCTGTTCTGGCGATTCCCCTGGGTTTATTCCCCCCTGAGGGAATTGCCATGAATGTTGACCATAACGGCGAGCCCATAAAACTTGCCCTTGCCGATTACAAATTACAATTCCTACATTCGGGCGGTAGCCATCATCATCGATCACCAGACTACCTCAATAACCAAATTTGAAAGATGGCTAATTGTTTCACACATACCCAAACTGGTAAACCTATATCAATAGAGTTTGCAGATATGAGCAAAGACACTACAATAGCCTCTGTCTCAACGGGGTGCCGAAATGGTTATTTAGGCTGAGAATTAACCCGTAGAACCTGATCCGGGCAATGCCGGCGTAGGGATTTGAGCTACCAGCAGCATAATATTGCTAAGGTGCCTTCTCAAATCCTGTGTAGTTTTCTCTCTAACGCAGGAAATAAAATGTTAAAAAATTCACTCTTTCGCTCTTTGTTGGCATTCACAACACTCAGTTTGGCCCATTTTGCATGGGCAGAAAAACCAACATTAACTGTTTATACCTATGATTCTTTTGCTGCCGAGTGGGGACCTGGGCCACAAATTAAAAAGAATTTTGAAGCACAATGTGGTTGTGAACTCAAACTTGTGTCACTTGGAGATGGTGTAGCCCTCCTCAATCGCTTACGCATGGAAGGGAAAAAAACGAAAGCTGATATTGTATTAGGCCTCGATAATAATCTTATTGTTTCCGCTGAAGAGACGGGTTTATTCGCACCCGCAGATATCAACACCGATACCATGAAATTACCCATAGCGTGGGATAACACCACGTTTATTCCTTATGACTATGGTTATTTTGCTTTTATCTATGACACCAACAAAATCAAAAATCCCCCCAAGAGTATGAGTGAATTATTAGATAGCACACAACCTTGGAAAATTATCTATCAAGATCCACGCACAAGCACACCGGGCCTCGGTTTAATGTTGTGGATTGAAAAACTTTATGGTGATAAGTCAGCAGATGCATGGCAAAAAATGGCTAGCAAAACCCTTACCGTGACAAAAGGTTGGAGCGAATCCTATGGTTTGTTTTTAAAAGGTGAAGGGGATTTTGTCCTTAGCTATACATCATCACCCGGCTATCAGATCCTTAATGATAATAAAGATAACTATGCCGCAGCCCTCTTCGATGAAGGGCATTACATGCAAATTGAAGTTGCGGCAAGATTAAAGACGAGTTCTCAACCTGAGTTAGCTAAGCAATTCTTAGCCTTTATGTTAACCCCTGAATTTCAAAATACCTTACCCACCACCAATTGGATGTATCCCGTGATTGATATACCGCTACCTGACGTATACAAGGTTCTTCCTATGCCTAAAAAATCATTACAGTTTAGTGCTCAAGAGGTAGCTAAAGAACGTCAATCATGGATCCGGTTATGGCAATCCGCCGTCAGCCGTTAATTAATTTATCGCTGATTCCGGGGGCGTTAGCCTCCGGTTTATTAGTCACGGTTGCACTATTGGCTTTTGGTGCACTTTGGATTTTTTCGCCCGTCATCTCCGTTAACGACATTTTTAACGACAGCTATTTATGGCATGTCATTGGATTTACTTTTTGGCAAGCTTTTCTCTCTGCCCTATTTTCTGTTCTTCCCGCGATTATACTTGCTAGAGCGCTTTATCGGCGTAGGTTTTTAGGTAGGACCCTGTTATTACGTCTTTGTGCTATGACGCTCGTTTTACCCGTGCTTGTGGCTGTGTTTGGTATTTTATCTATTTACGGAAAAACAGGTTGGCTTGCTCTCGTATTTCAATATGTTGGCCTTGAATATCATTTCACCCCCTATGGCCTTCAAGGCATACTGCTCGCGCATATTTTCTTTAATATGCCACTCGCGACGCGTATGTTGTTGCAATCACTTGAGAGTATATCGATAGAACAACGTCAAATCGCCGCACAACTAGGCCTAAATGAATGGCAACAGTTTCGTCTTTTAGAGTGGCCTTACTTGCGTAGGCAGATGTTGCCTACCGCAGCACTTATTTTTATGCTCTGCTTCGCCAGTTTTGCTACTGTACTGGCTCTTGGCGGAGGGCCAGCAGCAACCACTATCGAGCTTGCGATTTATCAAGCCTTAAACTACGACTTTGACCTTGGACGTGCAGCCATTCTTGCTCTAATCCAGCTTGTCTTTTGTGTCGGTTTAATGTTTCTGAGCCAAAAGATAAACAGCCTATTTTCAATAGGCCATAGTCAGCATGCTCAATGGTATGATCCTTCAGATAATAATTTCCGTCGCATACGTGACGCCATTGTGATTATTGCGGCTATTTTATTTCTTGTGCCACCGCTCTTAGCGATTATCGTTGATGGTTTAAACGGGCGTCTACTTGATGTTCTCAGTCAATCCGCGCTTTGGCAAGCCGCTGCTACATCACTATTTATCGCCTTATGTGCTGGCCTACTGTGTGTTTTACTCACAATGATGCTGCTCTGGAGCAGCCGTGAACTTCGTTTACGCCGTGCAATCAAGCTAGGACAGGCAATGGAGCTTAGTGGATTATTGATTTTAGCGATGCCGGGAATTGTCCTCGCCACCGGTTTTTTTATTCTATTTAATGAAACAATCGGCCTACCTGACTCCCCGTATGCGTTAGTGATAATGACCAATGCGTTACTGGCTATCCCTTATGCACTAAAAGTATTGGAAAATCCTATGCGAGACCTCGCAGAGCGTTATAATCCACTTTGCCATTCATTGGGTATTAGCGGTGTTCATCGATTACGTATCATTGAATTGAAAGCCTTAAAAAAACCACTCTCTCAAGCCCTTGCCTTTGCTTGTGTCATTTCTATTGGTGACTTTGGTGTGGTGGCACTATTTGGCAATGAAGATTTTCGCACCCTACCCTATTACCTGTATCAACAAATAGGGGCTTATCGAACAAATGATGGTGCCGTTACCGCTATGTTGCTACTTTTAATCTGTTTTGCTTTGTTTAGCCTACTCGAACGTATATCAGGAAAAGATCATGATAGAGTTAAATAAAATTGATTATCAATATGATAGCCTGAATATGCAGTTTAATTTTTCCATACAAGCAGGCGAGCGAGTTGCCATCATGGGGCCTAGTGGTGCAGGAAAAAGCACATTGTTAAGCCTCATTAGCGGCTTTCAATTAGCAAAAAGTGGCTCCATTTTATTAAATGGAGAGGATCATACCTATACGCCCCCAGCGAAACGCCCTGTATCCATGTTATTTCAGGAAAATAATCTCTTTGCTCATTTGAGTGTTAGGCAAAACATTGGATTAGGGCTACACCCCGGTTTACGGTTAAATCAACAACAGGTACAACAAGTCGAATTGATCGCAGCTCAGGTCAGCCTTGATGAATTTTTAGATAGATTACCGGCTCAGTTATCAGGAGGTCAGCGCCAACGAGCCGCATTAGCACGTTGTTTAATCCGCCAACAGCCTATCTTGTTGCTAGACGAACCATTTTCTGCCCTCGATCCCGCCTTACGTAATGAGATGTTGTTACTACTCGATGAAATTTGCCTATCTAAAGCCATAACACTGGTAATGGTGTCGCATAATATAGAAGATGCCTTACAAATAGCACCTAGAACAATGATCATTCATGATGGCGCTATTGCGTACGATGGTAGCACCAAGACATTATTATCAGGGAGCAATCCCGCGTCAGAATTACTGGGTATTACAAAAAATACTGTATAAAACCCCACCTATATCGTATAGTAGGTTCGTTAATTGTTGACGCGAGCCTCTCTATGCCTCAATTTATGTCTCCTGCTGAAAAAGGCTTTATTCTCAGCCGTCATTGGAAAGATACCCGCCAAGGGGTTGAAGTCAGCTATTGGCTGCTGACTGATCATGGCGCTCGCAAGGTCACTGTACCTATCCAACAAGCCATCGCATTTATTCCTATTTCATCGCTCCCCACAATACAACCTTGGTTAGACAAGCAAGCTAATTTGACATATCGCCCCGTCGAACTGCGCGATTTTCATCGTGAAAAAGTGTGCGCAATCTATTGCCATCAATACCGCCAGTTACAAAATCTCGATAAGCATTGCCAAGAGTTGGGCGTAAAACTGCTAGAAGCGGATATTCGCCCTTGCGAGCGCTATCTCATGGAACGTTTTATCACTGCGCCAGTCTGGTTTTCACAAAATCAATATGGTGAATATCACCTTAAACCTTGTGAAAGTTATCGCCCCTCAATTAAAGCTGTTTCTCTAGATATCGAAACCAGTCAACATGGCGAGCTATACTCCATTGGGCTTTCAGGCTGCGGTGATAATGTCGTGTTTATGCTAGGGCCTGAGCAAGGAGCTGCACTCACTCAAGAGCACCGGCTAGTCTATGTGAATAGTCGCCCTCTATTACTGGAAAAGCTCAATCAATGGCTACAACAGTCTGATCCTGACGCCATTATCGGCTGGAATCTCATTCAATTTGATTTAAACATATTACACAAACATGCCGAGCGCTACGGCGTCCCACTGTTGCTTGGCCGCCAAGGAAAAAAGTTAGAATGGCGTGAACATGGCTTTAAACAAGGTGTATTTTTTGCCTCTGCTGAAGGGAGGCTAATTATCGATGGGATTGATGCTCTCAAAGCTGCCACGTGGAATTTCGCTTCATTCAGTTTAGAATTTGTTGCACAAGAATTGCTGGGGGAAGGAAAAGCAATCGATAGTCCTTATGACCGTATGGATGAAATCAATCGGCGGTTTCATCATGATAAACCAGCGCTTGCACACTATAACATTCAAGACTGTATTTTAGTCCATCGCATTTTTGAGAAAACAGATTTAATGGCTTTCTTGCAAGAGCGTTCCACCGTCACAGGACTTGCCGTTGATCGAATGGGTGGCTCTGTCGCTGCATTTTCACATTTATATATCCCGCGCCTGCATCGACTAGGGTTTGTCGCACCAAATCTTACCGAACAAAAATTACAGCATAATCCCGGTGGTTTTGTGATGGATTCACAGCCTGGTTTATATGACTCGGTTTTAGTTCTTGATTATAAAAGCTTGTATCCATCCATTATTCGCACCTTTTTAATCGACCCCGCAGGCATGGTTGAAGGACTTGCCTCCCCGAATCAACACGCGTCTGTCAGCGGTTTTCGTGATGCATGGTTTTCACGTACCGTTCACTGCTTACCTGATATTGTTAGCCATATATGGCAAGGACGAGATAAAGCGAAACAACAAAATAATGCGCCATTATCGCAAGCGTTAAAAATCATTATGAATGCCTTTGCGGGGGTGTTAGGCGCTGAAGGATGTCGCTTTTTTGATCCTCGCCTTACCGCATCCATTACGATGCGTGGCCATGAAATCATGAAAATCACTAAGCAATTAATTGAGGAAAAAGGCTACCAAGTCATTTATGGCGATACTGACTCAACCTTTGTGTGGCTAAAAAAGTCGCATACACAAGAGCAAGCACAACAAATTGGCTTTGAACTCCGTGATTACGTGAATAATTGGTGGAAGGAACATTTACGTGATGAATGGCAATTGAATGGGGTTCTTGAACTTGAATTCGAAACGCATTATCGACGTTTTTTAATGCCAACTATTCGAGGGTCAGACTCTGGCAGTAAAAAGCGATATGCTGGACTCAGTGGCGATAACATGGTGTTTCGCGGATTAGAGACAATCCGTTCCGATTGGACACCTTTAGCGCAATATTTTCAAAAAGAGCTCTATACACGTATCTTTCATCGTCAGCCCTATCGTGAGTTTATCCGCGAATATGTACAGTCTATTCGTCATGGCGACTATGATAAACGTCTCATTTACCGTAAACGGTTACGCCGCAAACTATCTGACTATCAACGTAATGTACCACCACATGTCAAAGCCGCCCGCAAGGCAGATGAGTATAACTTGGCACAACAGCGTCCCCAACAATATCAAAATGGCGGTTGGATAAGCTATATCATCACGCTTGCAGGTCCTGAACCCCTTGAGATTATTACGGCTAAACCTGACTATGAGCACTATGTTCTGAAACAGATAAAACCTATCGCCGATGCTATTTTGCCTTTTTTACAAGACGATTTTGATACCATTTTGACAGGCCAGATAAATTTACTGTTTTAAAAGGATTAATTTTTGTGCAATTTTTTGCTAAAATAATGGGCTATCCATCCCGTTTTAAAGTGGGAGCCTCTCTTGTAAATGCAAAGAGAAAACACAATATTAAGCAACAATAAAAAAAATAGTATTTTATAATACGTTGTTGTTTTTTTAACAGGTGACGATAAGCCTTGCTTGAATTAATATAACGCCCCTTTGGTATCTCGCACTTCGTTACTACACAAAAATTTGCGAGACAATTAGCAATAATTGTCCTTCGGGCAACGACTACAATTAATATTCATATTGCCCTTGTTTTACCAACACAAAGTGACGGCAAATATATAATTAGCCTGAAAAAATCTAAAAACAAACTATCAAAATTATGGAATTGAGTTAAACCTATGCCATTTACTCTTGGTCAGCGCTGGATCAGCGATACAGAAAGCGAGCTCGGATTAGGCACCGTTGTGGCTATTGATGCCCGTATGGTGACTTTACTTTTTCCCGCCAGTGGTGAGAATCGTCTCTACTCACGTCATGATGCACCTATTACCCGAGTGATGTTCAATGAAGGTGATACCATTACCAGTCATGAAGGCTGGCAGCTCAAGGTCGAAAGTGTCAAAGAGGATAACGGCCTACTTATTTACAGTGGTACTCGCCTTGATACAGATGAACAAGATGTTACCCTGAGAGAAGTTTTTCTCGACAGTAAATTAACATTTAATAAGCCACAAGACCGTCTATTTGCAGGTCAAATTGACCGCATGGATCGCTTTGCCTTACGTTATCGTGCCCGCAAGTTTCAAAGTGAGCAAGTGAAACACCAAGCAACAGGTCTACGAGGCATTCGTGCCAGTTTAATACCTCACCAATTGCATATTGCCAATGAAGTCGGTAAACGTCACCATCCGCGCGTATTACTTGCAGATGAGGTCGGTTTAGGTAAAACAATTGAAGCCGGTATGATTATCCATCAACAGTTGATGGCAGGCCGAGCAGAACGTGTTCTGATTATTGTACCTGAGAGCTTACAACATCAGTGGTTGGTTGAAATGTTGCGTCGTTTCAACCTACGCTTTTCTCTGTTTGATGATAGTCGTTATAGTGAAGCGCAACATGACAGCGATAATCCATTTGAAACAGAACAACTGGTTCTGTGCTCATTAGACTTTGTTCGTCGTAACAAGCAACGTTTCGACCTACTTGTCGAGGCTGGCTGGGATATGATGATTGTGGATGAAGCTCACCACTTACAGTGGAGTGAGGCTGCACCAAGTCGTGAATATCAGGTCATTGAAAGCTTAGCTGAGCATATTCCATCTGTGTTGCTACTGACGGCAACGCCGGAACAATTAGGCCAAGAAAGCCATTTTGCGCGCCTTCGTTTGCTTGATCCAAATCGCTTCCATGACTATCAAGAATTTATCGATGAGCAGGCTAACTATCGCCCTGTTGCCGACGCTGTCTCATTATTGTTATCAGGTGAAACGCTCACGCATGATCAACAAAATCTTCTCAATGAGTTAATCAAAGAACAAGATATCGAGCCATTATTGAAAGCAGCGAATATTGACAGTGCAGACGGCACCGCCGCCCGTCAAGAGTTAATCAGCATGCTAATGGATCGACACGGTACCAGCCGCCTATTATTTAGAAATACACGTAATGGCGTTAAAGGCTTCCCACACCGTGAGTTGCACTCATTAAAAATGCCACTGCCTACCCAATACCAAACAGCCATTAAAGTTGCAGGTATTATGGGGACGAAAAAAGATCTCGAAACCCGCGCTAAAGAGATGTTATACCCTGAGCAAATTTACCAAGAATTTGAAGGTGAAAACGCAACGTGGTGGAACTTCGATCCTCGGGTTGAGTGGCTGCTCGGCTACTTAATGGCAAACCGCAATGAAAAAGTGCTGGTTATCTGCGCGAAAGCTGCAACAGCGCTACAATTAGAACAGGTTTTACGTGAACGTGAAGGGATCCGAGCCGCGGTATTCCATGAAGGCTTGTCATTGCTTGAACGTGACCGTGCCGCGGCTTACTTTGCTTCTCAAGAAGATGGCGCACAAGTGCTACTTTGTTCTGAAATTGGTTCTGAAGGCCGTAACTTCCAATTTGCGAACCAATTGGTGATGTTTGACTTACCATTTAACCCTGATCTTTTAGAACAGCGTATTGGTCGATTAGATCGTATTGGTCAAACTCGCGATATTATCTTAAGCGTGCCTTATTTAGAAAACACCGCACAAGCCGTGCTATTACGTTGGTATCATGAGGGCTTAGATGCTTTTGAGCACACTTGTCCTACAGGCCGCACCATCTACGATAAATACTATCAACAACTGTTGCAATACATGGCTGAGCCAACAGTCACAGACGGCTTTGATGAGTTTTTAAAAACCTGCCGTGAAGAGCATGAAGCATTAAAATCACAGCTAGAACAAGGCCGTGACCGTTTGCTCGAAATGCACTCTAATGGGGGGGAATCAGGTATTAAATTAGCTGAAACCATCGGTGCTGAAGACAATGATACTGAATTGGTCAATTTTGCACTCAATCTGTTTGATATTGTAGGTATTAATCAAGAAGACAAGAGTGATAACTTACTGATCTTAACCCCTTCAGATCATATGTTAGTACCGGATTTTCCTGGCTTACCACAAGATGGCTGCACCATCACCTTTGATCGTGAGCAAGCGCTGTCTCGTGAAGACACTCAATTTATTAGCTGGGAACACCCAATTATTCGCAATGGATTAGATTTAGTTTTATCTGGTGACACGGGTAGCTGTGCCGTTTCTTTATTGAAAAACAAAGCGCTACCTGTCGGTACATTGCTAACGGAATTAATTTATGTTCTCGAAGCGCAAGCACCGAAAAACCTGCAAATTAGCCGTTTCTTACCAGCAACGCCGATTCGTTTATTAATTGATCTCAAAGGGAATAACCTTTCATCACAAGTTGAGTTTGAAAGTTTTAACCGCCAACTCAATGCGATCAATCGCCATATGGCAAGCAAATTGGTTAATGCGGTTCAAAATGAAGTGCATTCGGTACTAAAATTGTCGGAGCCTATGGTAGAAAAAGAAGCTGAAGTGCTGATTGCTAATGCAAAAGAAGCCGCAGATAAGGCTCTATCACTGGAATTGGCACGACTTGAAGCGCTGAAAGCAGTTAACCCGAATATTCGTGATGAAGAGTTGTCTGTCATTGAAGAGGAACGTAAACAATTGAACGATAATATCGGACAAGCGACATGGCGTCTTGATGCGATTCGATTAGTTGTTGTGACTCATCAATAATCACATCCTTTTAATGTTAAATCGTCAATGATTTCTCCCTCAAATGAGGGAGAAATCATTTTTATAAGACTCAGGAGCTTTATTTTTTATGATGGAACCCTACCATCCCCCTATCGAGCCTTGGCTATATGTTCTGTATCAAGATGAACATATCATTGTCGTAAATAAGCCAAGTGGGTTACTGTCTGTTCCCGGTAAAGCCCCTGAACATCATGATAGTATTATGAGTCGTATCCTTCGAGATCACCCGAATGCAGAATCTGTTCATCGTTTGGATATGGCGACCAGTGGTGTCATGGCTGTTGCTCTGAACAAGCCAGCAGAACGGGAACTTAAACGCCAATTTCGCGAACGTGAACCGAAAAAACAGTATATTGCGCGTGTTTGGGGCCATCTGGAGAAGCAAGAAGGATTCATTGATTTGCCTCTAATTTGCGACTGGCCAAATCGCCCAAAACAAAAAGTGTGTTTTGAGACTGGGAAATCGGCACAAACTGAATACCAAGTTTTGGAATATGAAGAGCAGGCAACTCGTGTAAAACTTTCCCCTATCACCGGCCGTTCACATCAATTGCGCGTTCACATGTTAGCGCTAGGCCACCCTATCCTCGGTGATCGGTTCTATGCTCATGAACAAGCACGTGCACTGGCTCCACGTTTACAATTACATGCGCAAGCGCTTTATATTACTCACCCAGCCTATGGCACTCCTATGCATTTTAGCTGCCAACCCGATTTTTAGGTTTATTTAATCATATGAATAAAAAACCATCATACGTAATGCCAATAGCACCACGTTATGATGGTTTAAAAAGTATTGTTCTGTTTTTGATATAACATGTGCCTTTAACGCGATACTTCATAAATACTCAATATCGGATAGGCATTTTCCTCAATAGTTCGTGCTAAAGCTAAGCATCCTGTGATGCGACTCCCTAGCAGCATATATCAGTATGTGACTAAGGACTCGCCAATGAAAATAACAACGCTATAGAACGAAATATGACGGGAAAAGAGATTATTTGAAATTCCGCTCTCTCTTAATCAAATCATAGGCAGCCTGTATTGACTGCGTTTTCTGTTTCGCGATTTCCATCATCTCTGGAGGCAACCCTTTTGCTATCAGTTTATCTGGATGGTGCTCACTCATTAATTTACGGTATGCGCGTTTAATGGTTGTGGGGTCATCATTAATGGAGACGCCAAGCACTTTGCATGCATCTTCAATTGTTGGCCCATTAGAAGGCTGATAATGACCACCTGATTGATGCGAGTAGCCATGTCCAAATTGCCGCCCTCCTTGGATCATGTCTAAGAATTGCTCAAATTGTGTTTTCGAGATCCCCAGTTCTTCAGCGATAATAAACAGGACTTTTCTTTCATTTGGGTGCAGGTTGCCATCGGCAAATGCCGCCTGTAGTTGAATTTCCAGAAACATCTGAATTAAGTCAAAGCGACCATAGCAAGCCATACGTAATTGTTTAAGGACATCACGCAATGGAAAATCAGGTGATTTACCTTCTCTAAATGCTTGTTGAGCCGCCTTACGTGTTTCGCCATGTATCTGCATTCTGTCCATCAAGTTTGATGCTAATTGAATGTCTGTCTCGGTTACACGGCCTTTTGCTTTTGTTAAATGTCCGAGAATTTGGAAGGTACTGGCGAAGAATATGATCTGGCGATCGCGCTTATTCATCGCACCAGAAAATTTACGTTGCGCTGATGCTTTATCAAAACCATGACCTAAAATTAACCCTACAAGTGCGCCCCAGAAGCCTAAACCCGAGACTATTGCGAGTACAACACCTATAATTTTGCCCCAATAGTGCATATATCCCTCAATTCTTCAATGCTCAGAATGCAATTTTGCATTATCATACTATCCATTCTGCTCGGTGCATAACTACAAGCGCGTAAAGTTTTTTACATTATACTGGCGCAATGTAGTTGGCTAAGTTAGTCTTTGAGCGTTTGCCGGCTATGCCAATTACGACGGAACCGCATATTTAATGATGAAAAAAAGCTATCCAACACTACTTGCCACCATGGTATGGGCGGCAATTTACAGTCAGCAAGCGCATGCTGACCTTGCAGCACAATGTATGCTGGGCGTCCCTGTTTATGACAAACCGCTGGTTAAGGGCGATCCTAAAGATTTACCGATACGTATCACTGCTGAAGACGTTCAGGGTGAATACCCTAACTTTGTCGAATACAAAGGTGATGTTGATATTCAACAGGGTAACCAAACGTTAACCGCTGATACCGTAAGATTGACACAAACAAACCCAGATAGTGCTGATCCGATCCGTGAAGTCACCGCAACAGGTAACGTTCACTATGACGACCCACAGATTATTCTAAAAGGCCCAAGCGCATGGTCTAATTTGAATAATAAGAATACCGATGTCGATGATGGCAACTACATGATGGTTGGCCGCCAAGGACGCGGCGAAGCGAAAAAAATGAAAATGCGTGGTGAAAACCGTTATTCCATCATGGAAAACGGCACATTCACCACCTGCCTACCCGGTAATAATAGCTGGAGTGTCGCTGGCTCAGAAGTCATCATTGACCGTGAAGAAGAAGTCGCTGAAATTTGGCATGCCCGTTTTCGCCTTGGTGATGTGCCGGTATTTTATAGCCCGTACATGCAATTACCGATTGGTAATAAACGTCGTTCAGGCTTCTTAATTCCAACAGGCAGTTACTCCAATAATGATGGGCTGGAATTTTCACTGCCATATTATTGGAATATTGCACCAAACTACGATGCCACGATTACGCCGCAATTTATGACCCATCGAGGTGTAAAATTAAATAATGAATTCCGTTATTTAATTACGCCAGGTACGGGAACAATCGCCTTTGATTTTATTAATCACGACCGTGCTTATATCAAAGACAAAGAGCGTAATAAACGGGATGCACGTGACAGTAATGACCGCTGGTTATTCTATTGGCGCCATTCAGGGACGTATAACCAGCATTGGAACTTCAATGCCGATTATACCAAAGTGAGCGATCGTCAATATTTTACAGACTTTAGTTCTCAGTATGGTAGTACTACTGACGGCTATGCGACCCAAAAATTCAGTACGGGTTATTCCGCTGAAAATTGGAATGCCACTTTAACTCATAAACAGTTCCAAATTTTTGTGGAAGATCCAAATCGACGCGCATACAAAGCCGAGCCTCAACTGGATTTTAACTACTACAAGAATAATTTAGGTGCTTTTGATTTACACACCTATGCGCAAGCCGCGCGTTTCACGAGTGTAGGTAAAAACAACCCAGATGCAACTCGTCTGCATATCGAACCAGAACTCAGCCTACCGCTATCAAACGGTTGGGCAAATATGAATAACAGCTTCAAACTGTTAGCAACACATTATGACCAAGACATCCCTAAATCGAATAAAAATGAGAGTTTAGAAAAAAATGTCACCCGTGTGTTGCCGATGTTTAAAAGCGATGCAAAAGTTGTTTTCGAGCGTAACCTGCTTGAAGGCAGTGATTTTGTCCAAACGTTAGAGCCGCGTGTTCAGTATCTGTATATTCCATATAAAGATCAGGACAATATTAATAACTATGACTCCGCACTGCTTCAATCCGACTATAACGGTTTATTCCGTGACCGTATTTATAGTGGTCTTGACCGCATTGCTTCGGCAAACCAATTTACCACTGGTGTGACGACGCGTATTTATGATGAAACCCTAACAGAGCGTTTTAATTTTTCTGTTGGACAAATTTACTACTTTGAACGTCCTCGCGCAGGTAACTCAAGCCTACAGATCGACGATAAGAGTAATACCGGTTCCTTATTATGGGCGACAGATTCATACTGGCGTATTAATGATAAGTGGGGTGTCCGTGGTGGGCTTCAATATGACCGCCGTTTAGGCAACGTCACGATGGGAAATGCGATTACCGAGTATCGCATTGATGCGGATCGTTTGTTACAGTTAAACTACCGCTTTGTTGACCGTGACTATATTCAAGCAACATTCCGTCGTGATGAATCAGGCGGCTATACTTACACCCTCCCTGAATACCAAAAAGGTATCTCACAGGTTGGTGCCGTATTAAGTTGGCCACTGAGTGAACGTTGGGGCTTTGTTGGCTCTTACTACTATGATACGAAACAACAACAGTCCGCCAGCCAATTGGTTGGTTTACAATACAACACCTGTTGTTGGGCGTTTAACGTAGGCTATGAACGTAAGATTGTTGGTTGGCAAGAAGATAAGTTTAGCAGCGAATATGATAATAAATGGTCATTCAATGTGGAACTTAGAGGCCTAAATAACAATCATAGTTTAGGTAGTCAGGAAATGCTGAATAGAGGTATCATGCCTTATCAGCGTGCATTCTGATAATAATTATATACTTACATGTGCTGCTAACTAACTTCAAATACTTCGAGCTATACCCTTTTCAGCTCGCAAACGAGAACGTAAAAGCAGCACGAATCAAACGATTAACCTGCCTTGGGCGGAACCTAAATCAATGAATAGGACCATTATGAAGAATTGGAAAACGCTTATTCTGGGACTGATGTTTACAAGCTCCACAGTATTGGCTGCACCACAGCAAATGGATAAAGTTGCTGCTGTTGTCAATAACGGGGTTGTACTGGAAAGTGACGTCCAGAACATGTTGAACACCGTAAAATTAAACGCACGCAATGCAGGCCAACAAGTTCCTGATGATCAAACGCTTCGCCATCAAATCCTTGATCGTTTGATTACTGATAACATCATGCTGCAAATGGCCAATCAGATGCAGATTAATATCCCTGAAGATGCCGTGAATGCCACGATTGCGGATATTGCACGTCAAAACGGCTTAACTTTCGAACAAATGCAAGCCCGCCTAAAAGCAGATGGCATCGATATGGCCAAATACCGTAGCGAGATCCGCAAAGAGATGTTGATCGCCGAAGTTCGTAATAATGAAGTTCGTCGCCGTGTGACTATTTTGCCGCAAGAAGTGGATTCGCTGGCTAAGCAGATCAGCAACCAAGCTGACTACGAAGCGAATGTGAATTTAAGTCACATCCTGATCCCTCTCCCTGAAAACCCAACCCAAGAGCAATTACAAAAAGCAGACGCTATTGTAACCAAAATTATGGGTGAACTGAAAAAGGGGACGAATTTCGGTAAATTAGCCATTGCCTACTCTGCGGACCCTCAAGCGCTGAAAGGCGGCAATATGGGGTGGTCTCGTCTACAAGAACTGCCGGTTGTCTTTGCAGAACAACTGAAAAGTGCGAAAAAAGGCGATATTGTCGGCCCAATCCGTTCAGGTGTCGGTTACCACATTTTGCAGGTGAACGATATTAATAGCGCGAATAAAACGATTTCTGTTACCGAAGTTAAGGCTCGTCACATCTTGATTAAATCATCGCCAATTATGGATGATAACCAAGCGAGACAAAAGCTAGTTCAGATTTCACAAGATATCCGTAACGGCAAAACAACGTTTGAAGATGCAGCAAAAGAAGTGTCTGAAGATCCAGGTAGCGCCTTAAAAGGGGGTGAATTAGGCTGGAACATGCCTGATGTTTATGACCCTGCTTTTCGTGATGCTCTCATGAAACTGAATAAAGGCGAGATCAGCCAACCTGTTCGTTCAAACTTTGGCTGGCATCTGATTCAGTTAGAAGATACCCGTAATGTTGATAAGACAGATGCGGCACAAAAAGATCAGGCTTATCGTTTGCTGTTTAACCGTAAATTTAACGAAGAAGCGCAAAGTTGGATGCAAGAACAACGTGCAGCGGCATACGTTAATGTCATCGATGGACGTGATAACCAATCTAATGACGAAAAATCTCAATAAACCCATTGTTATAACCCCCGGCGAACCCGCCGGGGTAGGTCCGGACTTACTCATCCAGCTCGCTCAAGAGTTTTGGCCCGTCGAGCTTATTGCCTGTGCGGATCCTGAATTACTTCTCACTCGTGCGAAACAGCTTAACCTCCCACTCACATTAAAAATCTATAACCCACACGATGAACATGACACGCAAGTGCCCGGTAGTTTATCGATTATTCCTGTGCATTTAAAAGCTCCCGCACAAGCCGGTGTTTTGAATGTTGCCAATGGTGAGTATGTCACAGAAACACTCGCAAGAGCGTGTGATGGCTGTTTAAGTGGCGAGTTCTCTGCTATTGTGACCGGGCCTGTACACAAAGGGATCATTAATGATGCAGGTATTGCATTTAGCGGGCACACCGAATTTTTTGCAGACAGAAGTCATTGCCAACGTGTCGTGATGATGTTAGCAACAGAAGAGTTACGAGTCGCTCTTGCGACAACTCATCTGCCCTTGAAAGAGGTTTCCGCAGCCATTAGTCAACAAAGCTTACGTGAAGTGATCACGATTTTAAATCATGATTTACGTACAAAATTTGGTGTAGAAGCACCAAATATCTATGTGTGTGGTCTAAATCCACATGCGGGCGAAAATGGCCATATGGGCATGGAAGAGATCGACACCATTATTCCGGCACTAGAGACACTTCGTGCTGAAGGGATCAATCTGATCGGGCCGCTTCCTGCCGATACTTTATTTCAACCTAAATATTTAGAAGATGCAGATGCTGTACTCGCAATGTATCACGATCAAGGCCTTCCTGTGTTAAAATACCAAGGTTTTGGTAGAGCCGTGAACATTACGCTTGGTCTGCCTTTCATTCGTACCTCCGTTGATCATGGCACAGCGCTAGAGTTAGCAGGTACGGGTCGTGCTGATGCGGGCAGTTTTATCACCGCATTAAAGTTAGCTATCCAAATGACATATAAGAATTCATGAATAATAGAGTCCACCAAGGGCATCTTGCCCGCAAACGTTTCGGGCAGAACTTTTTAACTGACCAATTTATTATCGACAGTATTGTGGATGCAATGCATCCGCAACCGGGACAAGCTATCGTTGAGATTGGCCCAGGTCTTGGTGCGCTTACTGAGCCAGTCGGTAGCCGAATTGATAAAATGACCGTTGTTGAGCTAGACCGCGATCTCGCGGCACGCTTGCAAGTGCACCCACAATTAAAAGATAAGCTGACAATTATCCAGCAAGATGCCATGACGGTGGATTTTGGTGAATTAGCAAAACAAGCTGGGCAGCCTTTACGTGTATTTGGCAACCTACCTTATAATATTTCAACACCGTTAATGTTCCATCTATTCACATTTACTAACTCTATTGCAGATATGAATTTTATGCTGCAAAAAGAAGTGGTTAATCGACTTGTCGCAGGTCCTGGAAGTAAAGCCTATGGTCGTTTGAGTGTGATGGCACAATATTATTGCCAAGTTGTTCCTGTGCTAGAAGTCCCACCAACTGCATTTGCACCACCCCCTAAAGTTGACTCAGCAGTGGTTAGGCTTATCCCTCATCGAGAAAACCCTTATTTACTGAAAGATATCAAAATGCTTAGCCGTATTACTACGCAAGCGTTCAACCAGCGCCGTAAGACCATCCGCAATAGTTTGGGGGACTTACTCAGTGTTGAACAGCTCACTGAACTCGGTATTGATCCTGGTACTCGCGCTGAGAATATTTCCGTTGAGGCTTATTGCAAAATGGCAAACTATCTAGCAAATTAGCCAAATGTACTCTGTATAATTTGAGATAACACTGGCCAACAAAAGTCAGTGAAAGTAGTCAACAACAATACTACTACTTGAAAGATAACGAGTATAAAGGATTGAAAAGGAGGCACTATGCTTAACGAACCGAATGTTAGCATTCAAGTACAGAGTGTCTATATCGTCAGTCAGTCTCAGCCTGAAATGGGGCGATATGTATTCGCTTATACTATATCGATCCGTAACTTAGGCCGAGAGGCTCTACAATTAATGAGCCGTTACTGGCTCATTACTAACAGTGATGGTCATAAAACTGAAGTCCAAGGCGAAGGTGTTGTAGGTGAACAACCTATCATTCAACCGGGTACTGTGTATCGCTATACAAGCGGAGCTATACTGGAAACACCAATGGGAACGATGGAAGGATATTACGTCATGTTAAACCATCGTGGGGAGCATTTTCACGTTGATATCCCTGCATTTCGCCTTGCTCTACCAACTTTGATTAATTAATTATGTCAACATATCTTATTGGTGATGTACACGGCTGTTATCGCGAATTACGTGCATTGCTAGAACAAGTCAATTTTGAGCCACAAAAAGATACGCTGTGGCTTACAGGGGATCTCGTTGTTAGAGGCCCTGAGTCATTGCAAGTCCTTCGCTATGTTAAAAGTCTTGGTTCATCGGTACGCTTAGTACTCGGCAACCATGACCTACATCTTCTTGGTATTTATTGCAAAATAAGCCGTAATAAACCCAAAGATCATCTTGATGAGTTACTCCATGCGCCTGACGCTGACGAGTTAATTAATTGGTTGCGTCGCCAACCCTTATTACAAGTTGATGAAGAGAAAAAAATTATCATGGCCCATGCTGGTATCACACCACAATGGGATCTGCCGACGGCTCGTATGTGCGCGCGAGAAGTCGAGTCCGTTTTATCCAGTGATGCTTACCCACTCTTTATTGACGCTATGTATGGCGATATGCCGAATAATTGGTCTGAAAACTTAATGGGGCTCCCACGCCTACGTTTTAGCACCAACGTATTAACTCGTATGCGCTACTGCTTCCCTCATGGGCAACTCGATATGATTTGTAAGGAAAGCCCAGCTAAAGCCCCGTCACCACTGAAACCTTGGTTTGCCCTACCGAGTAAATTACCTGAAGGCTATTCTGTCTTTTTTGGTCATTGGGCATCCTTGGAAGGTAAACATACCCCTGAAAATATTTATGGTTTAGATACTGGCTGTTGCTGGGGTGGAGAGTTAACGTTGTTCCATTGGGAAACTAAACAATATTACCATCAAAAATCATTGCAAAAGCGCCATAAAGATTAATCGTTTAATTAACTTTATTTCATACTTAAATAAAGTTAATTAAATAACAGTTATTTTACATATCGTAAAATGACGGATAATTTTTTAAATTAAATATATTAATTAAAAAAGACAACATTCATACCGATAATAAAAAACGGAGCAATACGCTCCGTTTTTAAACTGAGAACAACATTAAATTCTTTTGGTTAATATTTCAAAACAATAACCATGGGAGTTATTTTCATCGGCTTCATGATACTCGGTAAAAATAGAATCCCACTCATCTGGTTCATAAATGGGGAAGTGTGTGTCACCAATCACTTCTGCATCGACATGAGTTAAATACAGTTTACTCGCAAGGGGTAAGAACTGCTGGTAGACTTTACCGCCTCCAATGACAATAATTTCATCATCATCTGAACCCGAGCCAGCTTGCTTAGCGGCAGCTAATGCCTCTTCGACAGAAGAAACCCAGATGACACTATCATCAGCGCCTACCTTGCTGCTTAAGACGATATTGACTCGCTGAGGAAGCGGACGGCCAATTGATTCATATGTTACTCTTCCCATTATCACTGGTTTATTTAAAGTATTACGTTTAAACCAAGCAAGGTCGCCAGGTAAATGCCAAGGCATCGTTTTTTCCATACCGATAACTTGGTCAATCGCCATAGCTGCGATTAAACTAATATTCATTTAGTCACCTTAGAGGCTAATATACAATTTTGTGCCCACTATACGTAAACAGAAATGCTTCGTCGACTAAATTTAATCTTCCTTAAAAAGTGGTTATTAATTTATACTCAAATAGTGATCCGACCGACTAAAAATAACATTAAAAAACAAATTTAGCTTATAGAGAAAACGAATGTACGAAACCTCCATATTAATCGCCACCATCGCTACATTAGGTATGCTTTCCCCTGGACCTGACTTCTTCCTTATTCTTAAAAATGCAGCGCGTTATCAACGCTCAGCAGCCTTAATGACCGCAATGGGGGTGATTAGTGCAGTTGCGCTCCATATGACCTATTGTGTCGCTGGACTTGCCGTTTTGATTACGACAACCCCTTGGCTATTTAATGTATTGAAATATGCTGGAGCCGCTTATTTAATTTGGATCGGTATCAAAAGCTTAATGCCAAATTCAGGGCAAAAGATAGATCTCAACAACACGCAACATGAGGTTGTTACCTTCAAGAAAGCCTTTATGCAAGGGTTTCTCTGTAATGTCCTCAATCCAAAGGCAACCCTGTTTTTTCTTGCTGTTTTCACGCAAGTTTTAAGTGTTGACTCCACTTTTGGTGAAAAATTATGGTTCGCCTTTATTATTTGGGGATTGGCTGCAATTTATTGGCCTCTGCTGGTTTGTTTAATTCAAAGCGCACCGGTCAGAAAAGGCCTAGCCAAAGTACAAAAGTATGTTGATAAAGTGCTAGGTGCGGTATTAATTGCTTTTGGAATACGTGTCGCACTGAGCTAATTTTGAGAATAAAAAAAGCAGGCTAATTCATATCGCTAGCCTGCTCGTTCACGCAAGAATGTTTAATTTTCAGGTGCGACAACCAATTGCCCCACTGAGCCTAAATCCGCCTTTTCTAAGTTATTACTGTAGAATAAAAATGGAAAGTGCTCATACGAAGGTTGCATCATCTGGACTAACAACTCGACTTTACCATCAACCCACACCGTATCTTTCCAGCCAAAATCCTCTGGGGGAGTTGGTTTCCCATTATGGTTAATGACTTTAAAGCGTACACCTTCAATATGGAAAGACTGAGGGACATTACTCGTCACCGCCCAACGCTCCCATCCGCCCTGTTGACTGGATAAATCGATACGACGCGTATCTTTTGTCGCATTATTTATTCCATAAGGCTCATTAAGATGGATATCACGATTGCGAATAGATGAGGTAATTTGCGTCTTGTCTTCAACTAATTGAGTAGGCACATCATCGGTCACTAATGACATTAACCCTGTCGCTTTAATAGTTAATACATTCGTAGAGATGAGTGTGGTCGACGGCTCAAATAAGCTTTTCACTCTATCCATAAAAGTCGCTGACTCACCAGCCGTGATCGTCAGCTCTTCTGTTTTGGCCATATCAATTAACACTTCTCGACGCTCACCCGGAGCCAAAGAAAGCTCTGGAATACTAACAGGTGCCGTCAATAATCCTTGGTCAGAGGCAACCATCACGAAAGGGCGCCCATCGCTGATCTTCATAACATAGCGTCTGGAGTTTGAAGCATTCAGTAAGCGCAAACGGATCCAACCACGAGAAACCTCAACATACGGATCTTGAACACCATTGACTAATAATGTATCCCCTAAGAACCCATCTTCATTCGCCTGATACTCTGGAACCCCAAAGTTATCTAATCGTTTGTCTTGAATAATAATTGGAAAATCATCTACACCATAATGTTTTGGTATTCTCAGATTTTTTGTCGCATCATCTTCAATTATCCACATTCCCAGCAGGCCATTATAAATTTGAGGCCCCATTTTGCCTTCAGTGTTGGCATGATACCAAAGTGTGGCTGCTGGCTGCCGAATAGGAATGACAGGAGACCAATCAGCACCTGAAGAAATTAATCTCGCTGCGCCTCCCATTTGCGTGCCGGGCACTTGTAGACCACTGATCGTCATTGAGACAGGATCAGGTAATCGATTACTGTAAATAAGCTTAATATCATCGCCATTTTTAACTTTCACCGTCGGCCCAGGGTAAGTGCCGTTTACCCCCCAAACATCGGCCGAATATTTGCCATCAAAAGACCAATGTATCTTTTGTAATGTCAAAAACAGTGGTTGCCCCGATCTAGACTCTAACAATGGAGGAACAGGAAGCGGTGTTTTCCCATTACCGCTTGCAAAAGCACTATTTGGCACATTGACCAAACATAAAACCAACCCAGCTATGAGCAGAAGTTGGCGTCGACTGAATGACATAAATTCTCCACTAAACTAAAAATAGCAGCGCTAATTATTGTTAGAAGTTGGTAATACCCGCTCAATTAAGCATTAATTTTTGGTTCGCGCTAGCATAGCCCACAGTAGGGCTATTACTTTAAACTCGATATAAATAGGTATAATGATATCGCGAAAATAGATGAAACTCTAAAAATATCTATGACGATAAATAAAATTTAATAGTCAAAAATGACAAGAGTAAATACATTTAGGAGAGTAAACAGGATCAAGTAATCACTGGCTAAAGCAGCCCTTTTTTGACGATACTAAAAATACAAAAAAGGGCATGATTAGATATAATGTTTTCTTATTTATTATTCTTCTCTATTTCTTCGACTTCTTTATCAAGCTGTTTGATTTTGGCTTCCATCAAGGTATGACAGTATTCAGCAAGTTCTCTCACTTGATCTCTTGAATAGTTTTTTGTGTCTATTGGCTCTAACATTTCAATAATCACATGACCATTATTCCAACGGTTTAATTTAATCCGTCCTTGGGTGCTAGAAACACATACAGGTACGATAGGAACACCAGCAGCAATCGCGGCATGGAATGCCCCCGTTTTAAAGGGTAATAAACCCCGCCCACGGCTACGTGTGCCTTCTGGGAACATCCACACTGAGATTTGATGTTTTTTAATTTGATCCGCTACTTGTGAAATCGTGTTATGCGCTTTCGAACGATTAGCGCGGTCAATCAAAATATTCCCCGTGATCCAATACAGAAAACCAAAGAAAGGAATAAATACTAAGCTTTTTTTGCCTACGGTAACCGTTCTTGGTACCACACCATTTGACATGGTGACCATGTCATAGTTGTTTTGATGGTTACCAATATAAATACTCGGGCCATATTTTTTCGCTTTTTCAGGTACACGGTTAATAATTTTAATACCAAAAACGACGGATAATCGCCCAAACATATGACCAAATGTCATCACATGTTTTGGATTTCGAGGGCTAAATAAACAATAAATCCCCCCAAACACACACACCAATATTGTATAGATAATCACAATAATGGTACGAATAAGCGCTAACATAGTGACCTCTGTCCTGTTCAAAAATAAGGCGGTAAAATTCCGCCTTATAATAATATAAAATGATTATTGGTCTGTATTGGCAGACTCAACTTCAATTCGCTCAATATTGTGCAAGCCTCGTGGCAATGATGTTCCTTTGCGTCCACGCTCTGCGCGATATTTTTGTAACTCTTCCGCCTTAAGTCTCAATTTCCGTTTGCCAAAATAAAGCGTAATTGAAGCTTGAGCAGGCAAGATGAGTAGCCAAACAAGCAGATCTTCACCGCTTGCGGCTTGAGCGCCTGTAATGTTAATAATTTTATTTCCTTTCCCTTTTGATAATTGCGGTAAATCAGATACAGGGAACATTAACATGCGGCCAGCCTTAGTAATGGCGAGCAACATATCTTCCTGCTCATTATTCACCTCAATAGGGGAAAGAATTTTAGCATTATCGGGTAAATTGATTAGCGCTTTTCCGGTTTTATTTTTAGTGACCAGATCATTGAATGTGCAAATGAACCCGTAACCCGCATCCGATGCCATCAAGTATTTTTGCTCATCTTGAGCCATCAATACATGCTCAACTGTTGCCCCCGGTGGTAACGTCAAGCGTCCTGTGAGTGGCTCTCCCTGACTACGAGCAGAAGGTAACTCTAATGGATCAACGGAATAACTGCGCCCTGTCGTATCTAGGAAAACAACCGGCTGGTTACTTTTACCTCGTGCTGCACCTTTAAAACTATCACCGGCTTTATAATTGAGATTAGAAGGCTCGATATCATGCCCTTTGGCACTTCGTACCCATCCCATTTCAGATAACACAACGGTAATTGGCTCTGAAGGTAGAATTTCATGTTCACTCAGCGCTTTTGCTTCTTCGCGCTCCTGTAATGGAGAACGACGCTCATCACCATAAGTCTTAGCATCAGCCTGAATTTCTTTTTTAATGACGTTATTCAGTTTACGCTCAGACTCTAAGATCCCTTGTAACTCATCACGTTCTTTCGCTAATTCGTCTTGCTCACCGCGAATCTTCATCTCTTCGAGTTTTGCTAAGTGACGTAATTTTAACTCTAGGATGGCTTCAGCTTGTGTCTCAGTAATATTAAAGCGCGACATCAATACTGCTTTCGGCTCATCTTCGTTACGGATGATCTCAATCACTTCATCAATATTCAGATAAGCGATTAATAAGCCATCTAAAATATGCAATCGTTTCAGAACCTTATCTAAACGATGGCTAAGACGATTTCGTACTGTTTGACGGCGATAAACAATCCACTCATTGAGTATCTCAACGAGACCTTTAACTGCGGGACGATTATCAAGACCAATCATGTTGAGGTTAACGCGATAACTTTTTTCTAGATCTGTCGTCGCGAATAAGTGAGTCATCACTTGCTCAAGGTCAACACGATTACTTCGTGGCACAATAACCAAACGTGTTGGATTTTCGTGATCCGATTCATCACGCAAATCCTCAACCATTGGTAATTTTTTAGCGCGCATTTGGCTCGCTATCTGCTCAAGCACTTTAGCGCCAGAAACCTGATGAGGCAGCGCGGTAATAACAGCATTACCGTCTTCTTTTTCCCACACTGCACGCATACGAACTGAGCCGCGACCATTTTGATAGATCTTACGAATATCATCCTTAGATGAGATAATTTCCGCTTCAGTTGGGAAGTCAGGACCTGGCACATAAGTCATGATGTCATCAAGTGACAACGCGGATTTACTCTCCAGCAATGCCACCAGCGCTTGAGCCACCTCGCGCGCATTGTGAGGAGGGATATCCGTCGCCATCCCGACGGCAATACCCGTTGTACCGTTAAGTAAAATATTCGGTAAACGTGCCGGCAGCATTTTCGGTTCATTTAAGGTGCCATCAAAGTTCGGAACCCAATCCACCGTGCCATGAGCAAGCTCACTGAGTAGCACTTCTGCATATTTTGATAGGCGTGACTCGGTATAACGCATCGCGGCAAAGGATTTAGGATCATCGGGTGCCCCCCAGTTCCCTTGCCCGTCGACCAATGGATAACGATAAGAGAATGGCTGAGCCATTAATACCATCGCTTCATAACAGGCACTATCACCATGAGGGTGATATTTACCTAATACATCACCCACCGTCCTAGCCGACTTCTTATATTTAGCTGTATTGTTTAGCCCTAATTCGGACATGGCATAAACAATACGACGCTGAACAGGCTTTAGCCCATCCCCAATAAACGGTAACGCCCTATCCATGATGACGTACATCGAATAATTCAGATAGGCGTTCTCAGTAAACGCGTGGAGGGGTAAACGCTCTACGCCGTCATGAGTAATTTCACTCATTCGATACTTTCCTTACTCTTTTTGATAGCGTGATGAATGTTAAACTTCAATTTCAGCCATATCGCCTTTTTCTTGTAACCAATTACGGCGATCTTCTGAGCGTTTTTTCGCTAACAGCATATCCATAACGGCCAATGTTTCTTTGTAGTTTTCATCATCTATAGTCAACTGGACAAGACGTCGTGTATTCGGATCTAACGTCGTTTCACGCAATTGAATTGGGTTCATTTCCCCTAATCCTTTAAAGCGTTGGACATTCGGTTTGCCTCTTTTACGGCTAAGCCTATCAAGTACCGCATTTTTTTCGCTTTCATCTAATGCGTAAAAAGTCTCTTTGCCCAAATCGATCCGATACAATGGCGGCATAGCCATGTACACATGACCGGCTTTGACCAATGTCGGGAAATGGCGTACAAACAACGCACATAAAAGTGTCGCAATATGTAACCCATCGGAGTCAGCATCCGCCAAAATACAAATTTTTCCGTAACGCAATTGGCTTAAATCTTCACTATCAGGATCAATACCGATGGCGACAGAAATATCATGGACTTCCTGAGACGCCAGCACTTCGTCAGAGGAGACTTCCCATGTATTCAGGATTTTCCCTCGTAGCGGCATGATGGCTTGGTATTCACGGTCACGAGCTTGTTTTGCAGATCCGCCCGCAGAGTCCCCTTCGACCAAAAACAATTCTGTCATACTTAAATCTTGAGAACTACAATCAGCCAATTTCCCCGGTAGAGCAGGCCCACTGGTTAATTTTTTACGAACCACTTTCTTAGCGGCGCGCATACGGCGCTGAGCACTGGCAATTGCCATTTCCGCTAGCTGTTCCGCTACCTGAACGTTTTGGTTTAGCCACAAGCTAAAGGCATCTTTTACTACGCCTGAAACAAATGCGGAACATTGGCGAGAAGACAGACGTTCTTTCGTTTGCCCTGCAAATTGTGGGTCTTGCATCTTAACGGAGAGCACATAAGCACAGCGTTCCCAAATATCATCAGCCGAAAGTTTTACACCACGCGGTAAAATATTACGGAATTCACAGAATTCACGCATGGCATCGAGCAAGCCTTGGCGCAAGCCATTGACATGGGTACCGCCTTGCGCAGTAGGTATAAGGTTAACATAGCTCTCGGTGAGTAATTCTCCCCCTTCAGGTAACCAAAGAAGAGCCCACTCAGCGGCCTCAGTTTCCCCAGAAAATTCCCCTGTAAACGGCTGAGGAGGTAACAGTTCTAAGCCGTTTACTGCCTCCATTAAGTAATCCGTTAACCCATCACTGTAGCACCAGCTTTGCTCCGTATTATTAAGCTGATCCTTAAACGTGATCTTCACGCCAGGACATAAAACGGCTTTTGCTTTTAAGTTATGAGCTAACCGAGAAACGGAGAAACGTGGATTATCGAAATAACTTTCATCAGGCCAAAAGTGTACGCTGGTTCCAGTGTTACGTTTGCCACACGTTCCAATGACCTGTAATTCTTCAACCTTTTCACCATTCTCAAAAGCTATTTGATAAATTTGACCATCACGGCGCACTGTCACTTCAATACGTTTAGACAAAGCATTAACAACGGAAATACCTACACCGTGCAAGCCACCTGAGAATTGATAGTTTTTATTGGAAAATTTACCACCAGCATGTAATTGTCCAAGAATAAGCTCAACAGCAGAGACATTCATCTCAGGATGAATATCGACGGGCATTCCTCGCCCATCATCAATCACTTCAAGTGACTGATCAGGATATAGAATAACCTCAATATGTCCTGCATGCCCTGCCAGTGCTTCATCGACACTGTTATCAATTACTTCTTGTGCTAAATGGTTCGGTCGACTGGTGTCTGTATACATCCCAGGGCGACGACGAACAGGTTCCAAACCACTGAGGACTTCAATGGCCTCTGCGTTATAACTAGATTGAGTCATGTTGTCATTCTGCGGTAATAGGTGATTAATTGAACGATTCAAATCGCTCAATCAGTGATTTACTGTTGATAATAACAGTGTACATACGTTTTGGCATTATTTCTCTGCCAATCTCAGAAAACGAATGATCTGAGGAAAGTAAGTATCAAAGCCAACAAATGCATGATTGCCTTGTGGTTCAACAGTTTGTTTGCATTTTTCAAGATAGGAAACCGCTTGACGATAATCAAGCACTTCATCACCCATTTGTTGTAACAACCAAATTAAATCCGGTTTTTCGACCTGAGGCAGATGCAATGCTTTAAGCTCATGCATATGTTTAGGTTCAAGAAAATAACGCTCATGGGTATAAGGATTGATATTTTCGCCAAGATAGTCTTGCAGTAAATCAAAAGGACGAACTGCTGGGTTGACCACAACAGCAGGCAAATTAAAACGTTGCGAAAACCAAATAGAAAAGTAGCCGCCCAATGAGGAGCCCACTAGCCCCATTGGGTCATCTTTATGCTGTAATACAATCTCTTCTAACATCGACGCCGCTTGCTGCGGATAATTAGGCAACTGCGGCACAATCATCTTAATATGCGGATAGTGCTCATTAACCCACTGTTTTAGACCATTGGCTTTCACTGATTGAGGTGAGCTATTAAACCCATGGATATAAAGAAGTGTCGACATTAGTAGCCGTCCGAATCAAAATCAGGACTAAATTTTTGTGTATTTAGACGATGTACTTGAGTACTAATATGCCTATGACCTTTTTCATCAACCGTTAGTTCAAGATAACGCCATCCCGGAGCGACAGTATCTAAGGCAAAATTTGTACAATGAGGCTTAAACTGTACGCAAGTTGAAGGGGTAGCAAGTAAACGAATACCATGCCAATTCTCATCCATTTCTTGATGAATATGACCGCAAAGCATCACTTTCACTTGTGGGTATCCTTTTAAATATTCAGCAAGAATATGCGAATTGCGTAGACTGTGTTGGTCCAACCAAGTACAGCCTGAAGGCAATGGATGGTGATGCAGCATGATAAGCGTGGTGCGCTGTGGCTGTTTATCCAAACACGCTTTCATCCAATCAAGTTGCTGTTCAGATAATTCACCGTGCGGGACATCTTGTAACTGGCTATCAAGCATCAAAATTTGCCAGTCATCGCCAACCAATATTTCTTTCGCGCTGGAAATACCGGCGAGCTTTAAAGAACGAACCATAGCCGGCTGATAGTCATGGTTACCTGGTAACCAAACACAAGGGGCGGGTATCAGCTCAATGCCATCTGCAAAGTGCTGATAGGCTTCCGGCGATTGGTCTTGAACCAAATCTCCCGTAGCCACAATCAGGTCGATAGGCTGATTTTGTTCTAAAATAGCATCAAGGACGGCATGATAGCTCTGGTGCGTGTTAATTCCCAATAAGGTATTCGCTGTATCAGCAAAGAGATGCGTATCAGTAACTTGTAAAATCCTGACTACCTTCGAATTACGAGCAGTCACTTCGAGCTGGCTGTCCAAAAGTTTTCCTTGTTCCCATAAAAAATGTCACTGTTGTTTTGCTATTCTAGCGTTAACGTAAGGTTAATATCTGCTAAATAGCACACATTTCATTAGATTAATGGTTATTTAAGACAGTTTCACCCACTTTTGTTGCAATTTTTCATAATTGAGCTGTAACCACTGAATGACAATAACCGTTGCCGCATTATCAATTACACCATCCTCAACCCACTGATGGGCTTGCTCACGGCTCACCACATGAACACGGATATCCTCATTTTCTGACTGTAAGCCATGAATTCCAGAGGCTTGAGAGCTATCAACCTCTCCCACATAAACATACATGCGTTCAGAAGTACCACCTGGGCTAGATAAATAACTTAACGCTTTTTCAGTACGACCGATGGCAAGCCCCGCTTCTTCATCTGCCTCTCTACGGATCACATTTTCAACGGTTTCATTGGGTTCGATCATGCCGGCAACGGCTTCGAGTAGCCAAGGTGTTTCACTGGTTTCAATTGCAGGTAAGCGAATTTGTTCAATGAGCACGACTTTATCTGCCTTTGGATCGTAGGGGAGAATGACACCAGCATGCCCTCTTTCAAAAACCTCACGGGTAATTTCTGGGCTCCATCCCCCCTCAAATAACCGATGACGAAAACGATATTCGACCATTTGAAAAAAACCATTAAATAATTTACGCTTAGATATAATTTCAACATCATTTTTATTGTATTTAATTGGCTGTTCTACACGATTTGTCATAACAATCTCCTAAGCTGCTCATTTCCATATTAAGGAAAAATGATGGAATAAAATAGTTTTTAGGGCTTTTTCTCCTTATTTGAGTTAATGTTTAAATAAATTGAGACAAAATGGCACAAAACGCTACCGTTAAGACAAGCGATACTCTGCTACAATAAGCACCATTATTTAAATTTATGGGCAACAACAGAGTCTGTTTTAATATTTTGTTTATAGTGCTGATGATTTAGTTTACGGTGATCGCCCTATTTATCCGTCTTAATCTCAGATGGGCTATGCTCTAAATCATTCAAGATGCTGCTAGGCGACAAGTCAGCGAGTCGCTAGAAGCATACTGAGGTATGTGACTCACGCAAGTGAGCGTCGCCAACAACGCGGCAACTTGAAGTATGGTGAGCATATAGGTAACAGACTCCACCTATTTGCTGTTTAATCAAGGAATCCAAATGAAGAAACTGCTTCCCCTTTTTATTGCATTGAGTTTTGTGGGTCTCAGTACGAATAGCTACGCAGAAGATCTACTTCAGGTTTACCAAAAATCGAAAGAAAGCAACCCTGATTTGAGAAAATCATTAGCAGAACGCAACCAAGCTTTCGAAAAGATTAATGAAGCTCGTAGCCCATTGTTACCACAATTAGGCTTAGGTGCTGGTATGACTTATGGAAGTGGTTATCGAGATGCGAGAGACACTGAAAGCAATGGTTTAAATGCCTCTTTAAAACTGACTCAAGTCGTCTTTGATATGTCAAAATGGCGCCAACTCAGTGTGCAAGAAAAAACGGCTGGTATCTCTGATGTGACGTATCAAACCAATCAACAACAGCTGATTTTGGATACTGCGACCGCTTATTTCAACGTATTAAAGGCGATTGATGCCTTATCCTATATTGAAGCAAATAAAGAAGCTGTTTACCGCCAATTAGACCAAACAACTCAACGTTTTAATGTTGGCTTAGTTGCTATCACTGACGTACAAAACGCCCGTGCTAACTATGACAGCGTATTAGCACAAGAAGTTGCTGGTCGTAATGACTTAGAAAATGCGGTTGAAAAACTTCGTCAAGTCAGCGGCGTCTATTATAACCAGCTAGCATCACTGAATATCGACCGCTTCAAAACGGTAAACCCAGATCAAGTTGAAGCGATCCTAAAAGAAGCGGAAGAGCGTAACCTCAGCCTTCTAAGTGCTCGCTTAGCGCAAGACGTTTCGCGTGAGAACATTCGTTTAGCGGAAACTGGCCATATGCCAACCGTTAATCTTGATGCGGCGACCAGTGTGGCAAATACCCATAACCACGGTAGTAATTACACAGGTCTTGACCGTAATAGCTACACAGGACAAAACTCGATCGGCCTGACATTAAGCCTACCATTATATAGTGGGGGGGCGGTAAGTTCACAAGTAGAACAAGCACAATATGGTTTCCAAGGTGCGAGTGAACAACTTGAAAGTGTGTATCGTAACGTGATTCAGTTAGTCCGTTCTTCTTACAATAACGTGTCATCTTCTATTAGTAGTATCAATGCATATAAACAAGTCGTCGTTTCGGCGCAAAGTTCATTAGATGCGATGGAAGCTGGCTACCAAGTGGGAACTCGTACTATCGTTGACGTGTTAACCGCGACGACAGCCCTCTATCAGGCTAAACAAAACCTGTCTAATGCACGTTATGATTATATGATTAATCAATTAAACATTGAGTTTGCACGTGGCACACTGAATGAAGAAGATATTGCTCGCTTGAATGCAAGCCTAGGAAAAGAGGTTTCAACCTCATCCAGCAGCATCATTCGTAATATCGAAGCACCACAAATTAAGTAATGTGTTGCAAAGGGGGTCAATCAACTGACCCCCTCAGATTTATTATTCCTCGCCTAACTTCCTTTCTCATTTTTACCTCTAACAACGCTATTAATTTATTTTTTATTATTTAATACCTCATAATAATAAGGTTATTCATAAATCTTATGCGAATAGTTTTATAAATAAAATCAATATATTAAACAAAAAATAAGTATAAATTATGGAGTTTATGTCAGTGAGTGCAAAGCCATTTTTATCAAAAATAAGAGAGTGATATAACGCTGGCTTCTGAATAAAGAGATAACAGATGGAAATATTATGAAGAGAGTTATTCTTCTTACTTTATGCACAACACTTATATTACCAACAGTGAATGTACAAGCAGCACCACAGCATCACCACCCTGAGGTAAAAGCGGCTGCATCACCAATGAAAATACATAAAAACAAAAAACCAATACCGCCACCGAAAAAGAAAAAAGCACCGAAAAAAATTAAAGCGAAAACACCACCAAGACCATAGTCCGTTTTCACATGAATGGGTGCACTTATGTATGTAAGTCACCCATTATGTCGCAAGCTAGCCATCTTTCCCCATAAAGCCCCTTCGATTTTGTGGTAACAATCACTTAAACCTACACTTTCAAGGCTCAAAAAAACCTACAACAGCATATCGTCACCATAGAAACTAATATAAATATTCCCTTTATCCTATAAATGTATCTAACATCGCCTTATTATGCCTTTCTTAGCCAGAAATCATGAATATTGATAATAAATATTAGGTGATACATCAACAAATAAATAAAATACAATTTATTGAAATCCAACAAAAATAACGCTGTTTTTTCAGAAAATTCTCGTGTTACGTATCACTTGTCCCCATGAATTTGCAAAATTTATCATTAAATCTCATTTCATTGGTATTTCTGCTTTAATTTTCAGCGTATTTCCCCTATCCTAGTGTTAACAAAACTAACATCTTACTCACTCTTAATTCAGGGTAATTACCATGACCATGAAGCGTACCAAGAATATCAATCAAGACGCATTTCGTAAGTCTTGGCGTTCATATCGTTTAGCACCTGTTGCTATCGCTGTCAGTGCTGTATTTATGCTTTCTGCTTGTGAAGAAAGTGATGAAACTGTTTCTTTGTATACTAACGCACAAGATTGTAGCCAAGCTAACCCTTCTCAGGCGGAGCAATGCACACTAGCCTATAACAATGCATTACAAGAAGCAGCGAAGACCGCCCCTAAGTATGCGACTCAAGAAGATTGTATTGCTGAATTTGGTGAAGCTATGTGTACCCAAGCACCAGCACAAGCAAGTTTTTCACCCACGAACACAGGGAATGGGGAACAAACCGCTCAAGCACAAAGCAGCTCAGGTAGCATGTGGATGCCTCTTATGATGGGTTATATGATGGGCCGTATGATGGGCGGAGGTGCACCTTCTCAACCATTATTCAGTTCTAAAAACCCAGCTAGCCCAGCAAACGGAAAATTTGTTGATGCGACAGGTAAAAGCTATGGCCCAGCGGTTGCCGGTGGCCGTTCGATCAGCGTACCAAAAACCGCAATGGCACCTAAGCCACCAACCACATCAACTATCACGCGTGGTGGATTTGGCGATACAGTAAATAAACAAGCAATGGCTCAGAAGTCGTCGTCTTCTAAATCTTCTTCATCTTCCCGTTCAATGGGTGGTTGATAAGTAATGAAACGAGTTCCAATTATTGAGCGCCCTGATTGGCGCGAAAAAGCAGCTGAATTTGGTTTTGGTTTTCACACTATGTATGGCGAACCATACTGGTCTGAAGATGCTTATTACCAATTTTCAATGGCGCAGATTGACGAAATTGAAGAAGTGACGGCTGAACTACACCAAATGTGTTTGAAGGTGGTTGAGCGTGTTATTGAAAGCGACGAGTTACTCACCCGTTTTCAAATTCCAAAACATTGCTGGGGCTTCGTACGCCATTCATGGAAAACGAGCCAACCCTCTCTCTATTCGCGTCTTGACCTAGCTTACGATGGTGTTAACCCACCTAAACTGCTGGAAAATAATGCTGATACTCCAACTTCATTATACGAGTCGGCATTTTTCCAATGGATTTGGCTAGAAGATCAATTAGAGGCAGGTAACTTACCTGAAGGTGCTGATCAGTTTAATAGCATTCAAGAACAATTGATCGAACGCTTCACCCAGCTTAAAGATCAACATGGTTTCCGCCTGTTACATATGGCGTGCTGCCGTGATACCGAAGAAGATCGCGGTACCGTGCAGTACCTACAAGACTGTGCTCATGAAGCTGGTGTGGCAACTGAATTTCTCTATATGGATGAAATCGGTTTAGGTGAACGCGGTGAATTTACGGATACACAAGATCAGATCATTAGTAATCTGTTCAAACTGTATCCATGGGAATTTATGCTTAGAGAGATGTTCTCAACCAAATTGGAAGATGCTGGTGTACGTTGGTTAGAACCTGCATGGAAAAGCATTATTTCCAATAAAGCATTATTGCCTATGTTATGGGAGATGTTCCCTGATCATCCTAATTTACTACCTGCCTACTTTGCCGATGGTAATCAGCCAGCATTAGAAAGCTATGTGGTAAAACCATTATTCTCTCGCGAAGGTGCGAATATCCGTGTTATTGAAAACGGTAAAGAAATCGCATCAGCGGATGGCCCCTACGGTGAGGAAGGAATGATCATCCAACAATTCCATCCATTACCACAATTTGAAGGTAACTATACCTTAGTGGGGAGTTGGCTGGTTAATGATCAACCTGCTGGGATTTGTATTCGTGAAGATAAAGAGCTAATCACTCAAGATCTTTCTCGTTTCTATCCTCACGTTATCATTGATTGATTCATCAACGGCATGTGAATGCATGCCGTTGACTTTCATGGCCACGATAAAACACACAATAATTATTTATCTCGCAACCAGAATAAAATAACGATTATCCATTTTATTCGCCTATCTGCACCGATAGCATACTCAATGAACCAGATACAATGCCTTCTGTCGGTGTTGATATCGGTTCTTTACCATCCCAGCAACCAATAACATACAGCAAAGGTAAAAAATGTTCAGGTGATGGATTTGAACGCTGACCATCTTCTCTTTCAAGAGCCTGTGTTAAAGGATGAGGTGACTGCTTGCTTCCTAAGTGCTCAATCACAAATTGTTCAAATGTACGCGCCCAAGGATAAGGCTTAGCCGCTGCATTTTGCCAATCCATTTCACGTAAATTATGTACCACATTTCCGCTGCCCATAATCATCACGCCCTGCTCCCTTAATAAAGCCAATTTACGCCCTATTTCTAAGTGCCAAGCGGCAGGTTTTGTGCCATCTATACTGAGTTGTACAACAGGGATATCTGCCTGAGGGTACATACGAACAAGGATCTCCCATGTACCATGGTCTAACCCCCATTCATGGTTATCTAAATAAACGGGTAATGGGGCTAATAAATTTGCAACTTGTTGAGCGAGTTCTGGGGAGCCGGAGGCAGAGTATTGCACTTGGTATAACGCCTCAGGAAAACCGCCAAAATCATGTATTGTTTTTGGTTGAGCCATCGCAGTGACAGCAGTTCCGCGAGTATACCAGTGCGCCGATACCATCAATATCGCTTTAGGTTTAGGTAAAGAGCGACCGAGAGCTTCCCATGCCTGAGTATAAGGATTATCTGACACGGCATTCATTGGGCTGCCATGACCAATGAAAAGAGCTGGCATTCTGTTCGTTGACATGATATTTCATGCTCCATCTTACGAATTCTATTGCCAGAATACTCAGTTTTAGGGTGAATGACAGTAAGGTAGGCTTGACTATCTTCATCAAATAAATTGAAAAAGCCACAAAGGTGTGCAACTTTGTGGCTTTCATCTTATAGGCTAAACGTTTCTGTATGTTATCTGATTTAGCTTGCTTTCTTTTCGACTTGTAAGCGATATGCAACTAAATCTTCAATGGTCAATACCGTCAGGTTGTGCTCTCTTGCGAAAGCGACAACTTCTGGAGCGCGCGCCATCGTGCCATCATCATTCGTCAATTCACACAATACGCCCGCAGGTTTAAAGCCGGCTAATGTTGCAAGGTCGATACTTGCTTCGGTATGACCACGACGTACGAGAACACCGCCATCACGACCACGTAATGGAAATACGTGACCTGGGTGGTGAAGATCCGCAGGCACTGCATTGTCAGCGATAGCGGCACGAATAGTGGTAATACGATCGGCGGCTGAAACCCCTGTCGTGACTCCTTTTGCGGCTTCAATCGTAACCGTAAAAGCGGTGTTATTTTGGCTCGTATTATTTTGAACCATCATTGGTAATTCAAGCTGCTTACGACGTTCTTCAGTAATGCATAGACAAACAATGCCGCTGCTATAACGGATTGTCATTGCCATTTGTTCTGGTGTCATCGTCTCAGCAGCAAAAACAAGGTCACCTTCGTTTTCACGATCTTCATCGTCAAGTACGAGTACGCCTTGACCTTGGCGCAATGCTTCAATAGCACGTTCAACACGTTCGATTGGATTACCGAATTCGGAAAGTAGCGTCTGATTCATGGTAAAAACCTCTTAAGTGATAATTTATTAGTTACCAGAATCAGGGCAGTCTTAGGAGTACGAGAACTGAATAAACACAATAGCCGTAAACGTGCTTTCTGCATATTCAGATATGAAAAGCAATACAGTGCCTAACAGCACAATGATGCTAATACCGTTATTCTCTCCCATCCGGACTATAACCGTCGGCTCCAGATTCACACTGGATCTGCTGACCTTTACCCTAATCGATGATAAAGCGCTCGCGGGCTTCATGCATAAGCATGTTACCGCCGGTGGGGACTTCCACCCCGCCCTGAGATAAGCGTCCCCAATATAGCGCCAATAATTATAACGTGCAACGGGCAAGCCTAAATTTGGCATTCAACTCACATTTTAAGTCAAAAAAATCAATAAAAAATAAGGCGCTAACAAGATAGCTCAATGCTTAATAACAAATTGGGCATGAACTTGTTAAAATGAGTGAATACAGAAACGAAAAGGTATCAAGGGTTAGCTTAACTTGCGATATCGTTAGCCTAACTTCATGTTCGGTAGGTATATGGGCTTTATTACAAAGCATTCTAGTATTACACTATCGGCAAATTGATCTTTTAAAACTTAAGGACCCGCGAATGCTCGATCCGAAAAAAATTGAACAAGTAGCCCGTCAAATTCAAGGCGCTTTACCAAAAGGTGTCCGTGATCTGGGTGAAGACTTTGATAAGAAACTACGCTCACTGCTGCAATCACAGCTTGGCAAGCTTGATCTGGTTAGCCGTGAAGAGTTTGATATTCAAACTCAAGTGTTGCTGCGTACTCGCGAAAAATTAGCGCAAATGGAACAGCGTGTAAAAGCGTTAGAAGAACGTTTTAACGATACAAAAGCGCTTGAAGAGAAACCGTCAGAACATTAATCATTTTCTGTAAGACCTGTGAATTTTCCTATCACAGGCCTTATCTCATGGATATTTAAGGGGTCTTAGCTACTTTTCATTATATTTTTTATGATATTAGTGGTCGAAATACCATCTTCAAAATTCAGGACTTTAACTTCACCACCCGCTGCCCAAACTTCTTCACTCCCCGCAATCTCTTCAGGACGATAATCGCCACCTTTAACCAGTACATCAGGAAGAACTTCACTGATTAAGCGTTGTGGTGTGTCCTCTTCAAAAGGAACCACCCAATCAACCGACTCTAGCGCGCCGAGCACGATCATACGCTGTTCCAATGGATTAACCGGACGAGTTTCCCCTTTTAAACGGCGTGTCGATGCATCACTGTTAACGGCCACTATAAGCCTATCGCCAAGCTTACGCGCATTCGCGAGATAAGATACGTGCCCTGCATGCAGAATATCAAAGCAGCCATTGGTCATCACAACACGTTCGCCACGCTGCCTCGCATTTGCTACGGCCTGTTTTAATTGGTTTTCATCCATAACGCCAAAACCATTATCAGCACGCCCGCGGATTGCATTTTCGAGTTCGATTGGCGAGACAGTCGAAGTTCCCAATTTGCCGACCACCACGCCAGCAGCGGCATTCGCTAATGCACAAGCTTCATGTAATGGACGACCTGACGCGATAGATGCGGCTAATACACCAATAACAGTATCCCCAGCTCCTGTCACATCATAAACTTCTTGCGCCTCAGTCGGTAAATGTAATGGGGGTTCATTACGGCGGATCAGACTCATACCTTGCTCAGAGCGCGTGATCAATAATGCAGTTAAATCGAGAGATTGCAAAAGATGCATTCCCTTCTCTTCAACATCTTGATTATCACGACAGCGACCGACGATCGCTTCAAATTCAGACATATTTGGTGTCAACAGCGTTGCACCACGATAGCGTTCAAAATCGTTTCCTTTCGGGTCGATCAGCACAGGAACACCCGCATTATTTGCCAACGCGATCATTTTCTGTACTTGAGAGAGCGCTCCTTTCGCATAATCAGAGAGCACTAACGCTCCGATATTAGGTAAGGCTTGCTCAATGCGTTCCAGCATTGGTTGTACATCAACATTTTCAAAGCCTTCCTCAAAATCAAGGCGTAGCAATTGTTGATTACGTGATAAAACGCGTAATTTTGTGATCGTGGGATGTGTTGGGATAGGCACAAAGTCACAACGTACTTTAACGGCATGCAAGCTGTCAGTTAGGGCTTTAGCCGCATCATCGACACCCGTTAAGCCGACAAGATAAGATTGCGCCCCTAATGAAGCAATATTCATTGCAACGTTTGCAGCACCACCAGGACGCTCTTCAACCATGTTGACTTTAACCACCGGAACCGGTGCTTCTGGTGAAATACGACTTGCTGGACCATGCCAATAACGATCTAGCATGACATCACCAACAACAAGTACGCCTGCTTGTTTATAATCAGGGAGTATCACTTTCATCCCAAAACTCCAGTTTTCAAAAGGAAGCTATCATTAATTAATGCGATATTATCACAAAGCAATAGTTCGCGTTAATCACGCTGTTCACCTACCCCCAACCATTTTGCCCAACTTGCTAGCACCTGTTCCCGTTCAGCAACAAACCGGCTGATATCAACACGGCTAGGCAACGACTGTAAAGCAAGATGATGCAGTTCATCACGCATGGTGACATAGGCTTGAGTGAGGGCATTCGCTTCATCCGCGGCCATTAAATGATTTTGTACCATCAACTCAAAAATACGGACATTATCCGACCAACGCGTTAATGTGGGATTCTCAGATGCATAGCGTAAAACGAGATATTGTGCGATAAATTCAATATCGGTAATTCCACCGGGATCGGCTTTTAAATCAAACTGATCCTGTTGATGACTCCCTAAATGCTGATGCATTTTTAGCCGCATATCACGTACTTGTTGACGCAACGTTTCTGCCTCTTGTGGCATACATAAGGTTTCATGACGAATTCGATGAAATTCTTGTTGCAGTTTGGCATCACCAAAAACCATTCGAGCACGAATTAAAGCTTGATGCTCCCATGTCCAAGCTTCATTTTTTTGATAATCATCAAAGGCTTCAATAGTGCTGACTAACATGCCTGACTCACCTGATGGCCTTAAACGTGCATCCACTTCATACAGCACTCCTGAGGCAGTACGAGTGCTAAACAAATGAATAATGCGTTGGGCGACACGCAAATAAAATTGTCTGGCATCGATAGAACGGTCGCCGTTCGTCACAACGCCCATAGGACAATCAAATAAAAACACTAAATCTAAATCAGAACTGTAACCAAGCTCCCATCCCCCCAATTTTCCATAACCTAATACTGCGAAACCATATTGCTTATTTTCTTCTTGGGCTAGGTGCGCAGGCTCGCCATAGCGTTTGACCATTTTTTGCCAAGCTTGGCGGACAACAGCATCAATAATCGCCTCAGCCAAATACGTTAAGTGATCACTCACTTTCATAACAGGCAAAACACCCGTAATGTCTTCCGCTGCGATACGCAATAATTGCGCTTGCTTAAATTGCCTTAAAGCCTCTAGTTGTTGCTCTTCATCATCTTCAGGCACGCGCATTAAATATTGACGCAATTCATCACGATATGAGGTTAAAGGTAATGGTTGGTAAAGGGATTTAGGATCAAGTAATTCATCGAGCAATAAAGGGTGGCGAGCAAGTTGCTCTGCTATCATCGGAGATGCCGCACATAAACGAATAACATGCGTAAGCACTTCATCAAATTCAAGTATCAACTCTAAGTAAGTTGTTCGACTAACAATACTCAATAGCAAGGGTGTTAAGCGCTCAATGACTTGCCCCGCATCTGCCCTTTCCCCAACTTTTGCCAACAATTTTGGCATTAACTCATCAAGGACGTCTCGCCCTCGAGGGCCTATAGTGCGTTTATTGAGATCATGGCGGAACATCAAAATGCCATGGATGATTTTCTGTGCTATCTCTTCATCTTGAGAAGGCAAATAAGGCGCGAGTTCGTCTTTAGACAACTCGCCTTGCCACAGTGTGATATAAATTTCATCGAACGTATCTTGATTATCGTCTTCGTCATCCTGACCAATTTGCTCAGTAAAAACATGATGAACCATCGCCATTCTTTGCATTAGCGCTTGATAGAAATCATTCCAGCACTCAAACCCCATTCCCCACGCCAAACGCGTTTGATTAAGCGCATCATCAGGAAGCGTTTGGGTCTGTTGGTCATCAATACTTTGTAATAAGTTTTCAATGCGTCGCAAAAATAAATAGCTATCCTCTAGTTGCTCTACTTGCTCATCAGGAAGCAACCCAAGCTCACGGATACCTTTCATCGCTAATAATAATGATTGAGACTGCAATGCGGGTTCACGCCCACCACGAATTAATTGGAACACTTGGGTAATAAATTCAATTTCTCGAATACCGCCTGCGCCAAGTTTAATGTTATCAACCAAGCCACGGCGTCTGACTTCTCGCTCAATCATATTTTTCATATTACGTAGCGATTGAATCACACTAAAATCAATATAGCGACGATAAACAAAAGGCCGCAGTAGCCGACGCAAAGTATCTGTATAATGTAGGCTATCTGGCCCCATAATACGGGCTTTGACCATGGCGTAACGTTCCCAATCACGCCCCTGTTCTTGATAGTAATCTTCTAAAGCGGAGAAACTGAAAACCAAAGGCCCACTATCGCCGAATGGACGTAAACGCATATCAACACGATAAACAAAACCATCAACAGTGACTTGGTCGAGTACGCGGATCAATTTTTGTCCTAAACGGGTAAAAAATTGCGCATTATCGAGTTCTTTGCGTCCCCCACGGGTCACGCCATTTTCGGGATAAGCAAAAATCAAATCGATATCAGAAGAAAAATTAAGCTCCCCACCCCCCAGTTTTCCCATGCCTAAAACTAATAATGGCTGTGGATTTCCTTCACTATCGCTAGGCGTGCCCCATGATTGACAATATTGCTGATATAGCCAATCCCTTGCTGCAACGATCAACGTTTCGGCTAGCTGGCTCAATTGTTGTAATGTTTCATTCTCAGTGCTGACATTTAATGTCTGCATCCAAGCAGCCCTGACTAACATTTGGTGACGAAATATTCGTAACACCCGCATCAAATGCTCTTCATCGACAACCGATGCAAGATCCTCGGCCAACCAAGATGTGTAATGTTGCCATTCATCAGGCTTTGGCTTGGATTGACGGATATTTTGCAAAAAGCGAGAGTGGGATAACACCTGCTTTAACACAAAATCACTGAAGCTTAAGACCGTCATTTCTTCATCGTTCAATGGCAACAATTCACTTTGCTGATCCGCTAAACGTGCGAGAACGTGTTGACGTTGGCGATGTAATAATTCAGGGAAAGGATGCATATCAACACCTTAATGAATATCAGTATACTTCAAAGCAATTAGCCATTGCGTAAAGGCTAGCTTACATTTTAACCAACGACTGCTGTAGCAAAAGGCTTCCGCACTTAAGCTTTCATCTGCGAGGTCGGCTCTAAGCTGGTCTAATGGGATATCTTGGATAAACTGTGGTGCAGAATTGCGATAGTGGACTAAGAATGCTTGGACAAAACGCAAAAATACATCAAACCCTTCACGAGCTGCGGTTTCATCTGCCAGCCAATAAGCCTCATGCTGTTGGCATAACTGCTGTATATGCAACAACGCTTGCTCTATTGGCAGCTGTTCATAATCGAATATCGTTTCAGGCTGTTGCAGTGGAGCCTCTTCGGTTTGCATCAAAGAGTATCCTCTAGCCGCTTTCGAGGCGGAAGACAGGCGTAGGCCGTCAATATCTGCTAACTTTTTTGCTAAATTCAGTACGTCAGCAACAAAACCTTGTTTGAGTTCCAACTCAAATTCTTGAATAGGCAGTTCACGGGCTCCAGCGGAGATCTCTCCTTGGTCAAAAACAATTTCAATTTCACTGTCTTCAAATGTTACCAACCACTTTTCACGCATAAAATGCGTACTAAACAGAATGTGTAATTGAGATTGTAACTGTTGCGTATCCGTTCCTTCCGGCCAAATTTCGGTAGGAAAAGCAGCTAAATTCAATTCTGGTACATCAATGTCCACATTATATTCAGGACGTTGATGTAATCCGCCGATAACTTGACCCGCGGTTTTTATCGTCATTTCATAATGACCATCACAACCACGAATACGTAAGCCCATATCCCATTGACGGAGCAAGCGATCTTCGCTATCGAAATAAATGTTAGTCAGTTTCTTAGGCTCAATATGTTGGTGGGCAAGCGTCGATAAAAATTGGCGTACTGGCTCTATTGCGGCAGTTTGAGCAGCCAATTTAAGTTCAACTTCGATGTGGCTCATACATTTCCTTAATTGATAATATCTCTGACATCATATTACCCCAATCAGCGTAGAGTGAGAAAATAAAGCGCACTGAAACCAAAAATTCTATCGTCTCTATTTATTCCAGATATTTGTGTCAAGAAATGCAAGGAATTATACGCTATATAGTGAGTTAGGATAGTTCCCATTCTGGTTTTACATTTGCACACGCAAACTTAACTCTTTAGTATCTATACTCGTCGTACTTCAAGTTGTAGCATGAGTTAAACACTTATCGACACGCTGTATCTCGAATTATGTAAAGTAGATCTACACACATATGCCGCATTCATTCACCATAAAGAATAGAAAGTAAATACGATTATGCGAAAAATACCATTATTACTCCTTTCAATCATGGGGCTAAGCCTATCAGTCAGCACCTTTGCGGCTGAAAAACGCTATATTTCTGACGACTTATCAACTTATGTGCATAGTGGACCAGGAACGAAATACCGCATTGTTGGTACGCTCAATGCGGGTGAAAGTGTTGAATTGATTTCAACGGATGGTAATTTCGCTCAAGTCAAAGACGAACGCGGGCGCACAGTATGGCTGCCAGAAAACCAACTTAGTGACACCCCCAGTATGAAAGTTCGTATTCCTGAGTTAGAAGCCGAAAATCAAAAATTACGCCAGCAACTCGAAAACATTGATAGCACTTGGAATACCCGAACCGCTGATATGCAACAACGCGTCGCTGATAACGATAAAATCGTCAATCAGCTGAAAGCAGAAAATGAAAAACTGAAAAACGAATTGATCAAATCAGGTAAGAAATTAGAAATTGCCGAGGTCAATCTGGATGATCGCCGTCGTGAACTTATACTACAATGGTTTATGTATGGTGGTGGTGTTGCAGGTGCTGGGCTTATTTTTGGTCTGATCTTGCCACATATTATTCCACGCCGTAAAAAACGTAATGACCGTTGGATGAGCTAACACGTTAATGATGAAAATATATCTGGTGGGCGGAGCCGTTCGCGATGAATTGCTTGGGCTTCCAGTCTCCGATAGAGACTATGTGGTAGTCGGGTCAACACCCGATGAGATGTTGGCACAAGGTTTTCAACAGGTGGGAAAGGACTTCCCTGTATTTCTGCATCCGAAAACGCATGAAGAGTATGCTTTAGCCAGAACAGAACGTAAAACAGGTTCTGGCTATACTGGATTTAGTTGCTATTCAGCGCCAGATGTCACTATTGAGGATGACCTTTTACGTCGCGACCTCACCATTAATGCCATCGCTAAAGATGACCAAGGCCAACTCACTGACCCCTATCATGGGGTAGATGACCTCAACGCACGTATTCTACGCCACGTTTCCGATGCCTTTGCTGAAGATCCACTACGTATACTGCGTGTTGCACGTTTTGCCGCACGTTTCTCAGCACTGGGGTTTCAGATCGCGCCTGAAACCATGACGTTGATGCAAACCATGACCGCATCCGGTGAGCTAACACATCTCACCGCAGAGCGTGTTTGGGCCGAAACTGAAAAAGCGCTGAGGTCAAACTCGCCACAGGTCTACTTTGAAGTATTGCGTCAATGCGGTGCCCTTGCGGTTCTGTTCCCTGAAATTGATAATCTGTTTGGTATTCCAGCTCCAGCCAAGTGGCACCCTGAAATTGATACGGGTATCCACACTCTCATGGCATTAGGTATGGCAGCAGAACTCAGCTCTGACGTCGACATTCTCTTCTCTGTACTCTGCCATGATGTCGGTAAGGCACTCACACCAAAACATCTTTGGCCTAGCCACCCTAATCATGGTGAAGCAGGTGTCGCGCTGATAGATAATTTATGCGATCGATTGAAAGTTCCCAATAGTGCTAGAGAGCTGGCACGACTCAGTGCCCGTTTTCATGACAAAATCCATGTGATTAATAGGCTAAGCGCGACAGAACTCATTCAATTGTTTGATGGATTGGATAGTTGGCGTAAACCTGAACGAATTATTCAGTTAAGCCTAATCAGTGAGGCTGACGCACGTGGACGAGCTGGCCTTGAACAGCAAGCTTACCCACAAGGAGAATTCCTGCGCCAAGCCTTTGCCACCGCGCAAACAGTCAGTGTTAAACCTATTATCGAGCAAGGCTTTCAAGGGCCACAAATCCGCGAAGAACTCACTCGTCAACGTATTGCACATGTAGAACAGTGGCGACAACAACAAACCACCTTATCACTTCATCCATAATCATTGGCGGTAGTTGACCGCCAATGACAGGAGTTAAGCCCTTTTAGTGCCTCTTTCAATCACTACACCGACACTTTTAGCGCGGGCAACGGCACCGGGTTTAGCGACTTTAATGCGCACCCAAGGACTACAAAAGTCATTTAATAAAAGTTGAGCCACCTCTTCAGCAACTCTCTCTACTAAGCCAAATTTATTTTTGCTAACATGAGTTATGATGGCTTGGCTAATTTGCGCGTAATCGAGACAATCTTTTACTTTATCGCTCCTTGATGCTCGTTTGTTATCCCATCCCATTTCGATATCGAGCACCAGTTTCTGCTCAATTTCTTGTTCCCAGTCATATACACCAATAGTGGTGATGACTGATAATTGTTCAATAAATACGATATCCATCACGTCATTTTCTCGTTTATGTGCTGAATTGATACCACTTCTTGGAAAATGTGCGTATTATCCAAGAAGTGAAATAAATTGTGAATCTACGCTCGTTATACTTCAAGTTGTAGCATTGTTGACTACGCGCATTTTGCACGAGTCACAGACCGATATTGCTCTAAGCGGCTCATTAACTTGTCGCCTAGCTGCAACTCGAATTATTCAGAGTCTTTACACTAACTGTTTTGGAGTTAGCTATGAGTGCAACCGCGCTTGGCATGATAATCTTTGCCTACCTTTGTGGCTCAGTTTCGAGTGCTATACTGATCTGCCGATTGGCAAGATTACCCGATCCTCGTCAACATGGCTCAGGTAACCCCGGAGCAACAAACGTTTTGCGTGTCGGCGGTAAATTAGCTGCTGCTGGTGTCCTCATTTGCGACATCCTCAAAGGGATGATACCCGTTTGGTTGGCTTACTATTTAAAAGTTCCACCATTCTATCTTGGCTTTGTCGCAATTGCAGCTTGCCTTGGGCATATTTATCCCGTTTTCTTCCGTTTTAAAGGAGGAAAAGGCGTCGCGACAGCATTCGGTTCTATTGCGGCTATCGGTTGGGATCTCTCTGGAGTCATCGCTGGTACTTGGCTGCTGACTGTGCTTCTCAGTGGTTATTCATCATTAGGCGCTATTGTTGGTGCCCTACTTGCCCCCTTTTACGTGTGGTGGTTTAAGCCAGAATTCACCTTTCCCGTTGCGATGCTCTCGTGTCTTATCTTGGTACGTCACCATGGTAATATCCAACGACTATGGCGAGGCCAAGAAAGTCGGATTTGGCAAAAACTAAAAAATAAAAAGAAAAAAACGGCGAAAGAGATAGCCCAAGAAGCAAAAGAGCAAGAACAAGAGGATTAATATTAAAAGGCTGTAATAACAGCCTTTTTTTCACATCTCACTGTATTTAACCAAACTCTGTACCAAACTTAAGGCATATTGCGAAAAAAATAAGATAAACTTCAAATAATTCTAAATAATGCCTAATGATAATTTGAAATAAGTCGAAATATACCATTGAGAAACTCAACAATTATAATGGTGTACTTATGACGAGCATTCCTTTTATTACACAAAACGAATATCAACTAGAAGACGATACCACCCTCATGACCACTAGCGACTTAGAGGGAAATATCACACACGCAAACGATGACTTTATAAAAGTTAGTGGTTATTCACTTTCTGAACTCATGCATCAGCCTCACAATATCATCCGCCACCCCGATATGCCTAAAGCGGCATTTGCCGACATGTGGAACACGTTAAAAAATGGCGAACCCTGGACGGGGATAGTGAAAAACCGCCGTAAAAATGGTGACCACTATTGGGTGAGAGCCAATATTTGTCCGATGGTGAGAGAAGGCGTGATGACGGGTTACATGTCAATTCGCACTAAGGCTTCACGCGAGGAAATTGCCGTGGCTGAGCCACTCTATCAATCATTAAATGAAGGTCATCGTCATCGCAAACTTCATAAAGGATTGGTGCTGACGTCGTATTGGTTTAGCCAATACCCCGCCCTGTCAATACGCTGGCGAATTCGCGGACTCATGCTGCTATTATTAACAACGTGGATAAGCTTGGCTGCGTTATCAAGCCTGCAAGGCTCTGCTCTTTTTCTCACGACACTGCTCGCTTTAATCATACTGGGCACCGGTAATTTCTTACTTGAACAGATGATTGCCAAACCTATTGAAAATGTAGCCAAACAAGCACTTGATGTTGCTAGAGGTCAGAAACATAGCATCAATCCTCTACATCGTGTTGATGAAATTGGCATGATGTTACGCTCTATTGGCCAGTTAGGATTAGTCTGTCGTTGGCTAACCAATGATGTGTCTTGCCAAATTGGCAATGTACATCAAGAAAGTGAATTATTAGTAAAAGACTGTGATGAGCTTGAGCAACACACGCAAAAAACCGTTGGCTATGTACAACAAACCGTTGCTGCAATGAACCAAATATCCGTTTCAGTACAAATGAATGCTGAAAATACAATTCGAGCAGATAAACTGTCCAGCGAAACCAGTGATACCGCGTTACATGCGGCAGAAGCCATGAAAAACGTGGTACACACCATGGATGAGATCGTTCACAGTACCAGCAAAATCAACGCCATAACCGATGTGATAAAAACCATCGCTTTTCAAACCAATATTTTGGCACTCAATGCCGCGGTTGAAGCGGCCCGAGCCGGAGAGCAAGGAAAAGGCTTTGCCGTTGTCGCCGATGAAGTGCGTAGTCTAGCCAGTCGCAGTGCCAGCGCGGTTAATGATATCCGAGATCTTATTGATGACTGTGAGAATAAAGTGCACTCCGGCAAACTTCATGTTCATACCACCGGAGACACATTACAAGACGTGGTCAATCAAGTACAAAATGTGACCCAATTAATTAATCACATCAGCCATGCAACCTCTGAACAAGCCGCTGGACTGACAGAAATCACTCAAGCGGTATTTGAACTTGAGTCGATCGCTCAGAAAAATACCATTTTGGTAGAACAAAGTGCCAACGCATCAGAAATCGTCCAAAAACATGCCATACGACTTGATGATGCCATTGTTATTTTACATTAATCATCAATGAATTAGCGTCATAAAAACGCTATTTTTGATTAAAAACAGAAGGGAAATAACACAGTAAAAAATCAACGGTGACTCACCATAATACCTAATGTCGCCGTTGATTTTTCTTAATCAATCCGGATGGCTTATTGATCACTTTCCACTAACGGAGGTAATTCTGCCAACGGCCAACGAGGACGAACTGTGATACCTAATCCCGTTGTTGTGCCACCTTTTAAACGAATTAGCCCAGCTAATGCGATCATGGCACCATTATCGGTACAAAACTCAGGGCGTGCATAAAATGCTTCACCGCCGCGTTGTTTCAACACCTCTTCCATTTTGGCGCGTAATGTGCGATTTGCGCTAACCCCGCCCGCCATCACTAAGCGTTTAAAGCCTGTTTTCTCAAGTGCACGCTTACATTTTATTGCTAACGTATCGACAACCGCATCTTCAAAAGCACGGGCAATATCCGCACGTGTTTGCTCATCGTCTGCATTTTCTCGAATGGTATTTGCTGCGAATGTTTTTAAGCCTGAAAAACTAAAATCCAGTCCCGGGCGATCGGTCATTGGCCGTGGAAAAACAAAGCGCCCTTGCGTACCTTGCTGCGCCATACGTGATAACGCTGGACCACCCGGATAATCTAGCCCTAATAGTTTTGCTGTTTTATCAAATGCTTCGCCCGCTGCGTCATCAATCGACTCACCAAGTAATTCATACTCACCAATACCCGTTACGCTAATTAACTGGGTGTGTCCCCCCGAAACGAGCAAAGCAACGAATGGAAATTCAGGGCTTTTCTCTTCAAGCATAGGAGCGAGTAAATGCCCTTCCATATGATGAACAGCAACTGCTGGCACGCCCCATGCAAACGCGAGCGAGCGTCCCACTGTCGCACCAACCATTAATGCTCCAACAAGCCCTGGGCCTGCTGTATAAGCGACAGCATCGATGTCGGCACTTGTCAGGTTGGCTTGTTTGAGCGCAGCTTGAATCAGTGGAACCGTTTTACGAATGTGATCGCGAGAAGCCAGTTCAGGGACCACCCCACCGTAGTCAGCATGGACTTTTATCTGACTGTATAATTGGTTAGCTAATAGACCGGCCTTATCATCATAGATTGCGATTCCGGTTTCATCGCAGGATGTTTCGATACCTAAAACGCGCATTGCACTACCCTTGTTTATTGCATAAGGCAAAGTCTACCATTAAATTCAATCTATCGTATAATTTATGATGCCAAAAGGCTGACTTTTCCTGTTGTATAGTCTATAATCACTACCCTGTAATAAATTTCGTGTGGCTAATTTCATTATTACCCTACTTCGCTGTTTTTTTCATCAAATAAAACAACGAACTGGTAATCTTGTGTGTTTCAATTTTATACGGCACTTTACAAACCCGTACTCATTGAAGTAAAATTCCGCACCATTTTAAATGACGGCTGGTTGAATAAAGCCAGCAACAACCCGATTTCTATTGAGGTGAGAGGCACATGCCGGTAATTAAAGTACGTGAAAACGAGCCATTCGACGTTGCACTGCGTCGTTTCAAACGTTCCTGCGAAAAAGCAGGAGTCTTAGCTGAAGTACGTCGTCGTGAATTCTATGAAAAACCAACGACTGAGCGTAAACGCGCTAAAGCATCTGCTGTTAAGCGTCACGCTAAGAAACTGGCTCGCGAAAACGCACGCCGTACTCGTCTGTACTAATTTGGGCGCGGTAGCCACCGCAACCATAGCAGGCAGTATTAGTTAGCAGTTAAAGGCCGTGCTTTCCTGAGGGAAGCGCGGCTTATTATCGTTCATCAACAGGCGAAAAAGAGGCTTATGGCTGGACGAATCCCGCGTTCATTTATCAATGATTTGTTAGCGAGAACCGACATCATCGATTTAGTCGATGCAAAAGTCCCGTTAAAAAAACAGGGTAAAAATCATCACGCGTGCTGTCCGTTCCATAACGAAAAAACACCTTCTTTCACCGTAAATAGTGAAAGGCAGTTTTATTACTGTTTTGGCTGTGGTGCACATGGTAATGCGATCGACTTTTTGATGAATTACGACAAACTCGACTTTGTCGAAGCCATCGAAGAACTTTCTGCTTTACATGGCCTTGATGTTCCTTATGAAACAGGAACAGGCGCAAGCCAAATCGAACTTCATCAACGGCAAAATTTGTACCAATTGATGGAGAAAATAAACCATTTTTACCACGCTGCCTTAAGTCATCCATCGGCAACTAAAGCTAAAGATTATTTAAGCCAACGTGGTTTAACAGCTGACATTATTGAGCATTTTTCGATAGGTTTTGCCCCAGCGGGGTGGGATAATTTGCTCAAAAAATTTGCTGTAAACCCAGAAAGTCGCAAACAGCTTGATGATGCAGGCATGTTAGTGACCAATGATAATGGCCGTACTTATGACCGATTCAGGGAACGAGTCATGTTCCCAATTCGTGATCGTCGTGGTCGTGTTATTGCTTTTGGTGGCCGAGTTTTAGGTGATGCGTTACCTAAATATTTAAACTCGCCCGAAACCGATATCTTTCATAAAGGCCGTCAATTATTTGGTCTCTATGAGGCGACACAACACAGTAATGAACTTAATAAGTTACTGGTTGTTGAAGGCTATATGGATGTCGTGGCGTTAGCCCAATATGGCATCCGTTATGCGGTTGCATCACTCGGTACCTCGACAACGTCTGAGCATATTCAATTGCTCTATCGTTCAACAGATACTGTTATTTGTTGTTATGACGGTGACCGAGCAGGAAGAGAAGCAGCGTGGCGTGCACTTGAAACAGCACTGCCTTATTTGACTGATGGCCGCCAGTTACGATTTATGTTTTTACCTGATGGTGAAGATCCTGACTCTTTAGTCCGCAAAGAAGGTAAAGAGGCATTTGAATTACGAATGAATGACGCGCAAACATTATCGTCATTTCTGTTCGACTCACTCGTACCACAGGTTGATTTAAAGACACAAGAAGGGAGAGCAAAATTTAGTAAACTTGCCATCCCTTTGATAAAACAAATACCTGGTGAAACATTGCGCCTCTATATGGCACAAGAATTGGGAAATTTTATCGGTATACCTGATATTTCTCAGGTTCTTGCTATGATTGATAGAGAGAATGCTGAACCGGTCAGTTACCAAGCACCAAAATTAAAACCAACCACAATGCGAATTTTAATCGCTTTGTTGGTGCAGAATCCGAGTTTTTCGGAATCCGTTCCCTCATTAGAGGGGATCGCCCATATTCAAATGCCGGGGCTTTCTCTATTTCAGGAATTGGTCGATGTTTGCCAATCCAACCCCGGAATGACGACTGGGCAGTTGCTTGAGCTGTATCGTGATAATAAATTTGCGAATCAACTTGAAAAACTGGCAACTTGGAACGATATAGAAATAGAGGAAATAGCGGAAAAGACATTTAAAGATGCTTTAAACCATCTATTTAACAGCGCGCTTGATGAGCGTTTTGACTATTTGATAGCCAAAGAACGAACTGAAGGGCTGACCCCAGAAGAACGCGCCGAAGTCCGCCTTATCACACTGTCACGTGTGAAAATATAATGAATACCAAACGGCTTAAGTGCCGATTTACTAAAGGCAAATGCCTGTAAAATGCTACGAAATTAAAGGGGCGTAGCGTAACAATAAAAATCCCCTTTGAATGTTCTTGTTGGCCGATTGTTTCGCCGACCGACACCAATCTAAATACTCAGAAGTGTGGATACCGTCTTATGGAGCAAAACCCGCAGTCGCAGCTTAAGCTACTCGTAACCAAGGGTAAGGAGCAAGGTTACTTAACCTATGCTGAGGTCAACGACCATCTGCCGGAAGATATCGTCGATTCAGATCAGATTGAAGATATCATCCAGATGATTAATGACATGGGCATCCAGGTCATGGAAGAAGCACCTGACGCCGATGATTTGATACTCGCTGAAACCACTTCCGATACGGATGAAGATGCAGCAGAAGCCGCTGCTCAAGTTCTATCCAGTGTGGAAAGTGAAATTGGTCGTACTACAGACCCTGTGCGCATGTACATGCGTGAAATGGGTACCGTCGAACTCTTAACCCGTGAAGGTGAGATCGACATAGCAAAACGTATCGAAGATGGCATCAACCAAGTTCAGTGCTCTGTTGCAGAGTACCCTGAAGCCATTACTTATCTACTCGAACAGTATGACCTCGTTGAAGCAGGCGAAAGCCGCTTATCCGATTTGATTACTGGTTTCGTCGATCCTAACGCTGAAGAAGATTTAGCACCAACCGCAACACACGTTGGTTCTGAGCTTCCACAAGAAGAGTTGGATAAAGACGATGATGAAGACGATGATGAAGACGAAGACGGCGATGACAGTGATAGCGATGATGATAACAGCATCGATCCTGAACTAGCCCGTGAAAAATTCGGTGAATTGCGTACGCAATACGAAAAAACGCGTCAGCACATTAAGCAGTTTGGTCGTAGCAATGCACAAACAGCACTTGCTATCGAAGAACTTTCTGAAGTCTTCAAGCAATTCCGTTTAGTGCCTAAGCAATTTGACTATCTGGTCAATAACATGCGTGAAATGATGGATCGCGTTCGTTTCCAAGAACGTACTATCATGAAGCTATGTGTTGAACAGTGCAAAATGCCTAAGAAAAACTTCATCACGTTATTCAGTGGCAATGAAACCAGTGAAACTTGGTTAACAGCAGCCAAAGCGATGAACAAGCCTTGGTGTGAAAAGCTGCTAGAAGTTGAAGAAGAAATTTTGCGTTGTCTGCAAAGATTACGTCAAATTGAAGAAGAAACTGGCCTGACAATTGAACAGGTAAAAGATATTAACCGTCGTATGTCTATCGGTGAAGCGAAAGCACGCCGTGCGAAAAAAGAGATGGTTGAAGCAAACTTACGTCTGGTAATTTCTATCGCGAAGAAATATACCAACCGTGGTTTGCAATTCCTTGACCTAATCCAAGAAGGTAATATTGGTCTGATGAAAGCGGTTGATAAATTTGAATATCGCCGTGGTTATAAATTCTCGACCTATGCAACTTGGTGGATCCGTCAGGCAATTACACGTTCTATCGCGGATCAGGCTCGTACCATTCGTATTCCGGTACATATGATTGAAACCATCAACAAACTGAACCGTATCTCTCGTCAGATGCTACAGGAAATGGGCCGTGAACCTTCCCCTGAAGAATTAGCGGAACGTATGATGATGCCGGAAGACAAGATCCGTAAAGTCCTGAAGATCGCTAAAGAGCCAATCTCAATGGAAACGCCAATCGGTGATGATGAAGATTCACATCTCGGCGACTTTATTGAAGATAACACGTTAGAGCTACCATTAGACTCAGCGACATCAGAAAGTCTGCGTTCAGCAACTCATGAAGTGCTGGCAGGTCTGACGGCTCGTGAAGCAAAAGTTCTACGTATGCGTTTTGGTATCGATATGAACACCGACCATACCTTAGAAGAGGTGGGTAAACAGTTCGACGTTACGCGTGAGCGTATTCGTCAAATCGAGGCTAAAGCTCTACGTAAATTGCGTCATCCAAGCCGCTCTGAAGTTCTACGTAGCTTCCTTGACGAATAATGAGCTTTTAATTAGTCATCAAACACCTGCTTCGGCAGGTGTTTTTTTATGTCACTAAACGATAAATGACCATTTTAGTCATGACTTCATTAATCAGCATGTCATACATCAACACTATTCACTGCTCAGTATTATCTCACAAGCAATTCTGTTAATTTCAATGAATTCATGCCATGTATATTGTTTGTGATAATGAAGCGAATACTGTTTATCGACACGGCAGATATCTGGACGCTCATCATAGATAGTACATAACATATTAGTTTCATTATAATTCTTACAAACGCCATCACCTCGATCAAGAAATTGAGTTTCATGCGCACGATCAACATGGCGGCAGCATGCCCCACATTTATCACAAGGAAATAGCGACTCGGTTTCTAAGCTCATAATGAGTCCAGCCACTCGCTGAATGAATCATCACTTTCTGCATCAAAGGGCAATACAATATTATTTCTCTTAATTTCCTGATTGAGAATAATTTTTCGCTCATATTCTGAATTCGTCACTTGTAATGCATTGGTAAATACCTGCATTTCAGTCACATTAAAGTTAAACTCGAGCTGAACAAGTTTGACAAGATATTCATCTAAAGCCGCATTAACTTCTCGGTAGTACTGTAATGTCAGCTCATATTTATTTCGGAATTTATTCAAAAAATTCCAAATTTTTTGCATGAACTCACTATGTTCTAAAAAATAACACATCGCCAATGTCAATAAACCGGAAATCAAAACGCCAATAAATACTGCCACATCATTACCGAAAGGAAATGATAATATTCCATTCAAGTATGTTGTTATCATTGAACCTAAAATAACAGAGATACTGGTCGAAATAATTTTAATGGCTGATTTTAGCAAATCGCCTAATGCTAAATTTTCAGGGTTAAAAAATAGTAGCTTAGCCGCTGAAAATAAACTATTTACTGACTCTCGAATTAATTTTACTATCAGTTTTGTGGATGTCAGGAAGATATTCAGCATCGTAGTTGTTACACTCGCTAATAGCCCACCAAACAGCCCATTATTAAACTCAGTCCAAAAATCTTTAAAACGAACCTTTAATCTTTCCCAAATATTTGTGACAACATCCCTCAAATCTTCAATGAAGATTTTAAGTTTAAAGTTTGTTTTATGCTGTTCAATCAACTTCGGGATAGCGTCTTTTAATTCAAACCAAAGCTCTGCAAATACAATCCCTAGCATTTGCCTTGCTTCCATTCTCAACCCAGTGTTAATGGCCGCTGAGGCCGTATTCACAAAAAACTTACTGCTACTGTAGTACTTACGACTAATTTCAGCGTCATACTGTTTTCTGGCCTTTTTATCGATAGCCTCCATGACATCAAAATTGGCTTTTTGCTTATTCTTAAGTGTCTTGAGTTTTTTTAGCTCAATATCGGTTAGTTGCCCTTTACTTTCTAACACATTAATTTCTGTTTTAATCTGTGTTTGTTGTGATTTTAAATTCACCATAAAGTCTGCCATTTTTTGGGCTTTTTTCGACTTATTTAATGTTTCATTCGTAAAGGTCAAATTTGAGTCACGGTTCGCTAAATCCGCACCATCAATTTCAGCAAGAACACGTGCAGGGTCATTATGGACCTCATAAGCGGCAATAATGTGATCAAGATTAGTCACATCTTGCTGACTAAAAGTTTCGCCAGTGTAAGAATCAATTAATTCACCGGATAATTTTTGTTGCTTACCTCTACGGTTTGTTTCTTTGTAGTTTTCATGACTGTGATATTCATGAGAATCGTATTGCCCACGATTCTCATAACGATCTTTTTCTACTTCTGTAGCCCAAATATCGTTTCTGACATTATGGATGGTATCAACATCGCCCCCCTTTTTATCTTTTAATAATAAAAAATCCAAACCAAAAGAAGTCACTAAACTTTGAACAATTGTATCGTTCACTTCCTTTTGCCAATTATAATTTTTCTGCTGCATATGCTTTACCGATAAGTAGCAGCCGAGCACTGCTACTTATAATTTATGATGTCATTAAGATAGAGTAAAACGCTCAGTTTCATCTAACTGTTTATCTAGGCAATCCTGATTGATAACTTTTAGCCCGTGGCTATCCGTTTCAATTTCGATAACTTCATCAACGATAACAACCTCATTATTTTCATTTAATTTTGGCTTAAATAATGGTGTCGTAATTAGATTGGTCATAATAGCGGCGAGCTTATAGCCATTATTAATGGTCAATTTTAATTCATCCGTAATACCATGGGTATTTGTGTTGCCCAATGCTTTATTACGTTGAATTATCTTGTCTGCCTCTATAAGCGCCAATAAATAGGGTTTAAACACATTGAATTGTGCTTCCAAAACATGATAAATAGCGACAACATACTCTTTAGTTTTCGTTAAATTCTCATGTGCTAAAGTCATTTTTGCAACGGCACCATTAACTTCAGAACGAATTTTTCGAGCATTATCTAACGCTTTTTCGGCATGGGAATTATAAGCCCAACCCGCAATAGCTAAGATAGGAGCAACAACGGCACCGCCTAACACCATTGCGCCACCGGCCATCCCCCATCCCCCGGCGGCCAGTGAACCACCACCGATAGCCGCCATTGTCGCATTATAAGCAGCCGCACCTGAAAGCGCTGCAATTGGTGTTCCCGTCGATGCCGCGGCAAATGCCATCACACCGCCATAAACAGCAAAACCTGCCGCAGCACTTGATGCACCGGCACCGACTAAGGTTCCTAGATACTCTGTTGCTGAAATCGCTAAGTTTTCAATTTTATTAATTTCATGACGAGGAATAGAGATAGAAATATCCTGTCCTGATTCATTTAGCTGTTTTAATATTGATTGTGCGATAGTATTAAACTTACTGAAACTTTCACCAATTTGTAATTCAAGCGTACCTAGCTTCTCTAATTCATTGGTCGTACTGACATTAATAGATTCCAGAACCTCTTTATTTTCATCATAACGGCGTTGAGCTTTCGCTAACATATCATCCGCTTCTGATTTTGTTTGGTAACCGTCATAAGCTTTCTTTCCACCAAACGCGGCGGCAGCAATAGCCGCACCTGCAATAATAAATGGTATTGCCATACAATCCTCTCAATTTTGATAAAATTAAAATAACTCGTTACAAGTGACTAATATAATCTTGTAATTTTTTTTCAAACTTTACCTTTAACCATTCTGGCTCTAATATTTTAATATTTGGGATCCAGTATTGGATTAAAGGTAAAATCTGTTTTTCACTCATTGCAGAACATGAAACTGTTAAATACTCACTATTTTCATCAACAATATACTGATTTGGTAACACATCCCTTCTCTTGAAGTAATCAGATATTGATGATGAAATCTGTACTCGAACATTAAAATTATTATGGCTAGTCCATGGGTCCTTACTTCCCATTAATATATTCAAAATATTATCATCTGGTGAAAATGTTACTTTGCTTACATCTAACCATTCAATTCTATTCAATGAAAATGACTTAAGCTTCCCCTCTTCCATTGCATTCAAATACCAAATCGTATTGTGACATACCAGTTTATAGGGATGTATTGTCCGATTTTTGTTTTTATAGAGAATATGACATTCTCTTTTATTATCAATTGCATACCTTATTTTTTCATAATGTTTTTTTAAGTAACTCTTAATCTTATGCTCAATACCATTAAATTTAATGAGAACACTTCTATTCTGAATAGTCTCAGGAATACTTTTCAGAAAAGATTGACTAAAATCAGGTAAATACTTATCTATGCCAAAAAAAGAAATCATTTTATAATATTCGACAACTGTCGAAAAACCGTACTTCGAATTCCCTTTATGCTCTAAAATTAAGCTTAATGAATTCAAATCTCGATAAATTGTCCGCTCGCTGACTTTAAAACGAGAAGCTAGCTCACATTTATCGACTTCACCATAAAGATAAGTTTCGAGAATAATTGTCGCTAATCTGACTCCTTGATTTTTTTTATAGTCATCCATTTTATCACCAACTATGATTTAGGTTAAGATTGATTGCACAAAGAATATCAAACTCAGTGACAAATAGCGTCAGTACAAAACTTTTTATCGCATAAGATAATTCTTATTATGCGTTTCTCAATTTTTACCCCTTGTGATTTAAATTGACGATGAGATAAAAACACTTTTACTCAAAAATATTGTCATTTACTGCATGCGCTACAAAAATTAGCGCATTATGTTTTTAAAAAAGACAATCTAAATAAGTCGTTTTTAGTGACACATAACATAACTCATCAAACGAGTCATAATCATCTATTTTGTAATATCTTTATTATTCAAATAAAGAAAATAGGTTAAGTTAACGATAGAAGTGAAATAAGTTCGATTTAAAAAGCAAATTAACGAACGTGTAGTAATGCACTGTAGATAAAATTTGGATGGTATTTATATTGAAATAATTCAAGAAAATAAGCAGAAAAATAGATTAAACAATTAAAAAAAATCATCTAGTTAAGTGTTAGCGTTGACTAAAAGCTAACACTTAAACCTATCAATTAATATTTATTGCTGAGGAGTTTCATGTAAGTATACCCAAAGACAATGCTCTCCATCTACCTTAATACATACCGTGGAAGTTCGTAATAGCCATGAATCCGCTGTTTCATGTCGTTCTTGGTATTGTAGCCAACAATACTCCCCTGTATCTAAAATAGGTTTAATATCAGAAAGCGTGATCTTTAATGAAGGTCTTGTTCCCATATTATGATTAAATAAGGCGTTAATCTGTTCTAAACCGATGCGTTCTCCCTTTATTGTCACCATGGCAAAATTTTTATCAAAGCTAGCTAATAAAGGCCCTAATGCATTCTGATCTTTACCAGTAAATACATTTTCAATCGAAATATGCAGATCTATCACACTCTGCAATGCTTTTTCCATGTTACCCATAGTTTATCTCTCTTTTAATACTGCGACTAATGACAGTAAACCGATAATCGCTGCGGCCATAAAAGTATATTGATAGCGCAATAAGTCATTTTGGACGCTGACGACACTAAAAATAGACACCAACACGACCGTTCCTACACTGAACGCAACTTGGCGATTAATGTTCCATAACACACTACCTTGCAATAAATCCTTCCCTGTAAAATCAATTAATGCACTGATCTGAGCAGTATTAGTACACAGCCCGCCACCTGCTCCCATTAATAAATAAGCAACTATGAGTAAGGCCAAATCTGAGTAACTTGATACCCAAAACAGCAACATAATCCCTAAGCTATGAGTCGTAATTCCTGCAAAAAATAGCGTTTTCTTACCAATCTGGTGATAGAGATAACCACCACTTAACATTGATAGCAAAGCCCCCGAGGCATATAACAGCATAAACATGCCCGTCTGAGCTGCGCTAAAATGTAAATTATTTTGTAAGTTAAAAATATTGAGTAAATTGACACCGGTAAATACACCAGGTACTGCGTAATAAACAATAAAAGCATTACGCAAATGACTATTTACGAGTAACTGAAAATTCAAAATAGGCGCCGAACATTTTTTGGCGTATTGAAGATATAAAACCAGAATAAAAGCAGAAAATAGAAAACTGCTCAGAGCTAGTACGGTACTGTGATAATCGTTATAAAAGGAAAAAGATAACAACAAGAACAGTAAACTAAAACTCACCATAATCAACCCTAATACATCAGGCTTTTCTCTTTGTTGCCGTCCATCATTTTTCACCCATGACCACGCTAAAATTGCCGCGAATAATGAAAAAGGCAGATTTGCGTAAAATACCCAGCGCCACGAGAATGAATCAATAATCATTCCCCCTACCGCCGGAGAAAATGCAGGCGCAGTTAGGGCGACAACCATAATTAAGGTTGAAATACGATGGCGCTCTTTACCTGGAAATAGCTCAAAAACAAGCGCCTGTCCCACAGGGATCAGTAACCCACCAGCAACACCTTGAATAAAACGCCAAATGATCAAGCTATAAATTGAATGACTCAGTCCACACAATAAAACACTGACTGAGAATAACAGCATAGACAGACTGAGCAGCTTTTGGTTACCTAATTGTCCTGCTAGCCATAAACTCAATGGCATGATCAAGACTAAACCTAAGATATAACTATTAGCGACCCAAGCCACCATTGATTGGCTGGTAGAAAACGCTGAAGCAATATCAGGCAATGCAATCGCTGACATAAAAATATTAATACAGTCGATAAAGAAGCCAATTAAAAAAACAGTTGCGATTTTATATCGATAAGACATACCTACCTCCGGCGCACAAGAGTAGGTATTCCCCCTTTCTTTGTCGATATAAGAGGATTAAACTCATTGTTTAATAATGGCAAACAATCAGACTGATTATGCAAAAAAACCTTAAGCAAATAACCACTTTTCTACAAGTGGTTGATTCGGGATCTTTTACCAAAGCGGCTGATATTTTAGGCATGAGCCGCTCTATGGTCAGTATTGATATAAAACAATTAGAGATACGGTTGAATGTCAGCCTGCTCATACGTAATACACGTAATATTGCCCTCACCGAAGCAGGAAAACATTTTTATGATGACTTTAAACGTATCCAATTAGAGATAGAAGAAGCGTTTGAAAGAAGCCAAAATTTAGCAACCAATGTCACAGGCTTACTGCGTTTTTCATCCACGAATGAATTTGGACAACGTTATATTTTGCCATTACTCCCTGAATTTTGCCGTCTTTATCCTAAATTACGATTGCAATACAGTTTCAATTCCTCATTAGATGATTTAGTCACCGAAAAATTAGATCTTGCAATACGTTTAGGTAATTTAAAAAGCTCATCCCTAAAAATACGTAAAATTGGTGAATACCAAATCTCTATTGTGGTAGCCCCTGAACTATTAAAACACTATCCCGTTAAAGGGATTAACGATTTAGCACAAATTCCTTGGATAACCCATTCATTACTGAATTGGCAAGATACACAATACGTGCTAAAAAATACGCTAGGGGAAAAATACCCTCTTCCCATCATAAAAGGCCAATATGAATCGAATTCAGCAGCGGTGATCCACCAAATGGTACTGGCCTCTCTTGGGGTCGCTATCTGTCCTGATTGGCTCGTCAATGATGATATTCATGCAGGGCGTCTCATTCGTTTACTACCTGAGTTTTATCTACCTTCACAGAATATTCAGCTACTTTATCCCAATAGCACCACTCTACCTGCAAAAACTCGTGTATTTATTGATTACTTAGTTGGAAAATTTAGCCTATAAAAAAGCCGTGTCCTATCGCAACACGGCCTAAAAATAACATTTCTACGGTTAATAACGCTAAAAACGACTCAGCAATTAATAATGAAAGAGCTAGGCCAGACTATGTATGAATGAGCGTCATTAGCAATAGTGAAATATTAAAGTATGACGTATATATTAAAGGGTTATCCAAAACACCCCATTCGCTTTAATAGCCGTAAACTGCTGTAAGAATTCCTGCAAATTTTGTTCAGGCTGTAAAGTTGTAAAAGTTTGCGGATGCATAAACTTAGCCATGGCTTCAATAGCAAAAATATTCATTGGGTTATTATAGAAGTTATGATAAATCGCCATGACATGCTTCTCTTTCACTGCTGTCAGCGATGAAATTCCTTGGCGATCGACAAGCTTAGCCAATTGCTTTTTAGCCACCGTTGCATCTGCATCATAACCCAGTTTAACGGCCGTTGAGCGACGATTAAAATTCTGCCAATCTGCACCGGTTAATACATAAAATTCAGGGTTTAAGGTAATAATATTTTCAATTGAGCTTTCAGCACCTTTAGCCGGAAAACTGTCTTCCACTAAATTGTTACCACCCGCAAGGCTTGCTAAAACCCCAAAACCTGAACGACCATAAAGTTGGCAACAACTATCGGCAAATAAGCCTGCATTAGCCTCAATTAATACCGACGGGTAAGGTTTTTTCAGCTGCCCTTCAATGGCGGCTAGTTTTTCTTGGTACAGTGTCGCAAAGCGGTTTGCACGTTCCTGAGTTCCTAATAATTCGCCTAATAACACAATACTTTTTGGCGTGTTATTGGCGATATCCATACGGAAGTCAATAAAAATAACCTTGATCCCTGCGGCTTCCAGTTGTGGCATAAATTGGCTATCGCGCATCGCTGCATAATTAGATTTATGCATTAATACCACTTCAGGCGCCAGCTCAAGTAATTTTTCAATTTGAATGCCCGTTTCGCGGTTTTTTCTTAAGGTTGGTATGTTAGCTAATTCAGGAACCGCAGAAAAATAAGCCTGTTTTAAATCAGGCGCGTACTGTTCTAACGAATCACTCCAGCCAACAATACGTGAGAAAGCGTCTTTTCCCCCCGCAATATCGACCGATAAAATATCTCGCCCATCGATCAAAAATAGTTTGTCGACGGGAAGATCGACACTCACTTTGCGGCCTTGCAAATCAGTCATCACAGTGGGCGTTTTAGCTGATGCAATCACACTGACTAAACATAGTAACCCAGTTAATAGCCATTTCATTCAATAACCTCATTGAGTCATAAAGATGAGCCATCAATAAGATGGCTCACAAGATATTCAACTTAAAACGTCACACTATAATTCAACGCAAAAGTTCTTCCTCTACCTTTATAGGTATACAGATCTGCTGCACCATAATTCGGACTATATAATTTTGGCGCACGTTGCCCCCAAATCGTGGTGTAATCTTCATCCAGTAAATTTTCTACCGCAAAACTGACTTTACCAACTGGCAATAAATAACTGCTTAAGAAATCCACGGTATTATAACCATCAAGCTTGTTACCATCCGCATCGGAAACATTAAAGGTTTGCTGGCTTTGTAAACGTAGAGACCAATCATTTGGCTCCCATCCCACATATGCAGTGACTTTTGATGGGCTAGCAAATTTAACGCTCCATTTCTCCCATTTACCATCCACTTTGGTTTCTGATTTTTGCAGATTAAAGTTACTACCAACACTCCAATCACTATCTTCAAAGAAATAATCAACAGCCCCTTCCACGCCATAAATACGACGTTTATCTGACTTCATATAGATAGTCATATCCGCGTTATTAATGTCATAACTTCGGTCTGACAATGAATAATAAGCGGCAATTTGTGTGCGTAAATTATCTCCAGTATAGCGCCACCCCAGTTCATAGGAGTCAACTTTAATACCTTTCACTTTAGTATCATTAATATTAACGCTATTTTCTAATGCAAGATGCCCATTAGCATCTGGGGTTGCTGCATATTTCCCTGTTCCATAATATTTGGCAATATCGGGAATTTCAAAACCTTGAGAGAAATTAAACCATGTTTGCTGGTTTTCAGTTAAATTCACCAATAAGCCCGCATTAAATAACAAGTTATTATAATCGGTATTCCCCCCCGGCACTGCATCGGCAGATTTAATTTTACCTTCTGCTATTTGCTGTTGTTGCGCATACCCAACAAAGTCATCCACTTTGTTTTCAGTATATTGATAGCGCACACCGCCGCTTAAAGTGAATATTGGATTAATATCGTAGCTACTTTGCAAGAAAGCGGCCATATTGGTTGTGGTATAACTTGGATAACGCCCAACTTGATAGGCTTTTTTCAAATCCATGCCACCCGATTCTTTCGCTTTATCTAAATTAAAGAACATTTGGTTGGCACGAAATTGTTCGTGCTCAGCGTCAGCACCATACGTCAGCGTCAAATGCTCAACCGGCTCGCTATTAAACGTCAGCTTAGTACCATAGAAATTGGTTTTTTGATCAGAGGCGCTAATACTGGTGACATCCTTTGCCTTATTTAGCGTAGGGAATGGATAGAATTTTTGTGACTCATCACGATAATAAACTTGGGCAACAAAATCTTGCCCCCAAAGGTCACCATTCGAATATTGTAAATTCAGCATGTGACGCTCAGTGCCAGGTAAGCGATCTGAATTTAATTTATCACTATTATGAGCCTCGCCTTGGCCTTTCACCGCCGCAAAATCTTTGCCTAAATAAAGCCCATGTTTACCATCGGACTCACTTTTATAATATTGAACCGTGGCTTGTAGCTGCTGATTATCATCAATATTAATAACCCCAGCGCCCATGACATCCAAGCGGTCAGAAAATTGTAGGCCTGTTTGTGTATTATCAATATTAATTGCCTTACCTTTGCCATCATACCAACCACCATAACGTTGATAGGCAACGGATAAACGACCATGGGCGTTTTCATTCCCCCCACTCATGGCCGCGGCAATATTTTCATCATGATCTTTGCCATTACTAAAGCCGGTTTTTCCGCCAATTTGTAAGTCGACTTGTTTTTCTTCTTGGCCTTTTTTGGTGACAATATTAATTAATCCACCACTACTACCGCCACCATATAAAGAAGTGGCGCCAGAAATCACTTCAATATGGTTAATATTAAACGGGTCGATAGAATCTAATTGGCGGCTATCACTACGTGAAGAATTTAAACGGACCCCATCCACCATCACAATCATTGAGCGGCCACGCATATTCATACCGTAATTAGTACGCCCTTGACCGCTAACACTCATGCCGGGGATCAATTGTGACAGAATATCTTTTAACTCTTTACCTCCTTCTGCTTGCTGTTCTATTTCCGCATTATCGATAACCCAAGTAGTTTGAGCCATCTCCGACACACTTCGATAAGAACGCGTTGCCGAGACAGTCATTTCATCTTGTTTGTTTTCTGCTGCGAATGTTGCTGGTGCAATAAAAGAAGCAAAACATGGAGAGAGTATCCAAAGATGCCTAATTTTCATGTGCCTAAGATCCTAATAGGTTGTCGTGTTTTTTTACAGGCCGCTGCCGATAACATTACGGCTTTTTATCCGGCTAAATTAGCGGATAATTTTAACTGATAATAAACATACTATTAAGAACTATTATCATTCTTGCGTCTTTTTTTAGACATCGCCGACGGAAAGAAGAGGGAAAAGCAGAATATTTATAAATCAGAAAAAGAAATGTTGGAGAAGGTCAGACAAAAAGCAGGATTATCGAATCTTGAATTGCCATTAATGGACACTTATAAATAAAGTGGCTAGAAAGCGTTGCTCTAATTAAAACGATATATAAAACAAATAGTAGGGTGTTTGCCTTTAATTAAACTAAAAACAAACACCATATTAACAAGGCTTTGATTTTGTACTACCCATGATATTTCAAGTGACAACGTTGCTGATTAGGTTCGCTCGTACTCGCCACAACATTTATCTGTGCTTAACGACTTGCTCACTTATCACCTAAGTTAAACTCAAATTATTTAGGGTAGAAACTTAACTTATTTTTTTGACGCTAAGTAATCTTGTAGTGTGCCTTCAGGATGTTTCTTACAGAACTCAACGATTTGTGGCGCTTCTGCAACACTCTGTTCTGTTAACGCAACATAATCGCCACCTTTAAATTGTGTATCCATATTGGTGATCCACAATGCAACAGGTGCCCAGCTTTGTGGGTTCAGGTTAATATATTCCTGACAAGTCATTTTTTCAGGTGTGACAATATTCGAGTCCGCAGCCATCGCATTAAAAGAGAATGCTGCCATTGCAGCTAAAACGCTAGAGATAACAATCTTTTTCATTATAAACCTCTTATGTGTATAAATAATGCATAACAATGTGGCTGTTTATTTTTATCACAAACTTATTAAAGTTTATATAATCTTATTAGGATAATAAGATTATAATAAAACAAAAACGACCATCCAATTAAGGCATTTGAATAACAAAAAATAAGTCATTATTAATGACAACTAATTAACAACATAACAAAAAATTTTTTGCTGTTAAAAAGCTGAAATAAAAATACATACTAAAGAGAGTATAAATTATTATTGTTTAATATTTTTAAACTAATTAAAGGTTGGTCAATATCATAAAATCAATTTATAAGAGAGCCTCAGTCATTATATGTAACTAAGCGACTAAAATGCTCAGATAGCTTGCTTAAAGAGCGGATGGAAGATACCGCCACTTCTTTATTTGGATCTTTGCATAGTTCAATTAATCTAATCACTGCATCTTGTTGTTCTATTGTCGCTTTATAATCACCCAATGCGGAGATCGCCGCGATCTTGACATCATCGTTGCCTCGAAAGGTCAACTCGATAAGTGTCCCTATAATTTGTTTTTCCATGAGTTTGCTCGTTATAACCAATTTGTAAATAAAGTTTTATTATCATTTTAAATTAAATCAGCAACAACATTCATCCGTATTAAAAAATATTTAAGATAACTAATTTCTAAATAACACTTATTCTGTTTATATTTTGATAGTTTTCAATATAGTTAAAATAAAGAGTCATGTCTTACCTAAAGAAGCTACACTATTATTTTATTAATAAAAGAAGCACATAGTGGCTAATAATAATACAATTCGATGGTTGATGAACCATCCAAATGCTGTGGTGTTGTTAAATCTAAATTCTGTTTGTCTGTAATATAAGCTTGTATTATTAATACACCATCTAATTCAATAAAAGGAGTAGGAACTGCGGCTGCAATATCTATACCATATGAAAAATATGACGCAGTCCCTGTAAATAAACTCCCTCCATTACCTTTAAGCTCAGTTTCTTGATTCCACAGCGTTGATTGTTCTGGCCGCATTGGAATCCAATATTTAGCTTTAGCATCCTTTCCATCCAGTCGAATATGGGTAAAAGGTAAATTTAATATATAGCCGCCAATCTTTTTATTTTCATTGCCGCCTAATCCGTCAACAAATGCTTGCGTGACGTTCGGCAAACCTAATGGGAGGCCCTAATCCTAATGAGAGGAGTTATGAGATCCACAACAGAACGGTACTCACAGGCATACGGGATAAAAAGGATAATAGTGGGGAATTACCGCATAGGTTGCAGTTTAACAACGTTTGCACATACTAACCCTTCATACACACGAAACCAACAAAATTAGTGTTCTTTTGGAGATAGGGCGATGGCAGATCCCGGTCACAGGGTTTCGGCCATCTCCCACGTCGAGCTCAATGCCCAAGGTCTGGATAGATTGAGACAATGGTATGGAGCCCAGCAATTTACTTCTTTTCAATATTGCATCAACTAGGGTTGATCACAACGATAATAGAACCTCCATAGTCGCCCGCATCTGGGGTCCCGCTGGTGGTTATTCGTGCGCCCAATGATACCGATCGCACAGCATTTGCTGCCACATCCACAGTCGTCTGTAGAGTAGACACTCCATCAAGCTCTATGTTAAATCGCACCGGCCCATCCTCGATCACATTGTGTACTAGTCCAATGCTAACGGCGGTAGCTCGCGAACATCGAATATCGATCATGTCTGTCATACTCAAGCCAACAAGAGACGTCTTACTCTGTGTCCCGAAGTCAATCTGGTTCGGAACGTCATACGTACAGTAGGTCGGTTCTGGAGGAATGGACCCGTCTAGGTTGCTATACCCACCGCGAACAACGTACACCGTGCAACCCTTATTAAACGGGCTATTGCTATTCCCTTCACATGCACTCACATAGCCAAAGGTCTGTATTTCGCCGCGCCCCAAAAATGAAAACTTAGTAGGTGCATCGTCGGTCTGTCGCCCCTCCCCGCGCGGACTTATCCCGCAGCCTGGATAGCCAGGTCTTCCACATTTAACCTCCGGAAGGTCTACAGGCATATACGCGAGCAGCGCATCCTCACCACCAACATTATAAATTCCGCCATTCACAGAGGACGGAGAAACGCTGGCGCACCCATGGGGCTTTTGAACCCGGCCATTTTCTATGACCACATTCGTCCCCCCCGTTGTCCCAATGATTACCGGTTCATAGGCCCATGTCCTAGGAGCCACCCAGCCCCCCCAACTGATCGTGCATCCAACCAGTGGCATCGGGACGCCGGGTTTAAACGGGGTATCATCTTGGGCCACCAGCACGCCAGCTCCCAAAGACAAAGGAAAGAGGCCAACGGAAAACCACGCGGGAACAGGCGAGAAGTAATTGTTATAGCTATTATGGCCATCGTTTCTGGTGCAGTTGCTCGCAGGCACCCCACCGCAACGCCACGTGATAGCGTCCGGCGATACTATTGGAGCGGGCAGGCCCCGACCGTCCATTTTATCAAAGCGAAATTCGGCCCCACCTTCGTCGATTCGATATCCCGTACTGGTATTGGGCATTTCGAGTTTCCTAGCAAGCCCGTCTGTCGTCACAGACAGCAGTATCAGCGTCAAAAGCACGGAAGTGCGCACAGGTCTTCTCCTTTTCACGGCATGTTATCAAAGATAGCTAAGAGATGGCGTAAGCGACCCGAATCGGTCTTCAGATTACAGCTCATCGCTAATTGCTCATAATCACCTTGTAATTTCAAAAACCTACACTAATCATCCGTTTGCGGGTTACGAATGTCATATGTTCGCTCATAAAGCCGTAGGCGTTTTTCTTTTTCAAGTTGTCGTTCTTTAGCACGCGCTAAAGATCGTGGCGAACGTACCATGTCGGTATCCGTAAACCACATTCCCAACCAATCAAACCCTTTCTCAATGCGACCCATTTGGGTTTTATTAGGATGACAGGTAAAGTTATCTTGTGCTAAAACATTTTGTAATATCGCTATCGCGCGCTTTAAGGGCCAGCGCGTTGGCGATAACAGCAAAAAATCATCCATATAGCGTTCATAGAATATTCCTCGGCATTGGCTAAGTGCCGTATCTAAGGTAAATAAATAGCTCCCCCCAATTAATGGGCTAAGAGCACAACCTCGGCAAATTCCTTTATTAGGTGAGAAAAATTCACCGTGCTGCTCAACGCTATAGTTAATATATTGGTACAACAAATTCAGTAATATTGGCGAATCTGTTTGTTGTTGACACCATTGCCATAATCGTTGTTTAGGAAAATGCTCATAATAACCTTTGATATCAGTACGATACACAAATTGTAATTGTTTGGTTTCAATTGCTTTTTTCGTTGCAATAACGGAAGCTTGGTAACCACCATGTCCTTTCAAATGCCGACATGCCGGATGCTTAACTAATAATGGCGTTAAGCATAAGGCTGCCCATTTGAAGATTAAGGCATCTTCCGCACACCACTGCACCGTCCGTCGGCCATTCCATGCCGTGATAACCTGCATAGGTTTTAATCGGTATGAGCTATTACAAACCGCTTGCCATAAGCGTTTTCCTATAACACGCCAATGAAAACGCAGGTGCCAAACGTCGGTATTAGCCGGATAATGTTGCCGCCGTTGACAAAGCCAGTGATAGGCTAATATCCAATTGTGACGCCACTTATCATTCATACACTAGGGTATAAGTCAGCGTAGCGCTAAACCAACCAGGCTTAATGGTTTTATTTTTTAATGCATCAGCATCCGCTTTTAAATAAGCACGTATTGGAATAACCATGTCACCGTCTTTAATTGGATAAATAGGCTCAACTTTCACATCATTAATAGGTAATGGCTTACCACTCATGGTTTCTAAACCGATCACTACCCCACTGGCTTCACTTTCAGGATCAAATTTTAATAAGCCATCCGCTGTTGCATTCCCATTAAATTTAGCTGAGATGGTATTACCTAAAGAGGTGTCGCAATCATCAAGATAAAAATCAAACTCTTTATCGCTATATGCGCCACGTTGCCCTGTATATAAGTCTTTCGCATTAACGTTCTCACCAAAATAGACATAACCATTTTCAGAGCCAGGATTAACAGTACAAGGCAAGGCAATCAAACTACCGCTATATTCGATGGTATTACTGCTTTCAGCAAAGCTAGCTGAAGGTAATATCCCCATTAAGACAAAAAGAAAACCACTAATAAAACTCTGCTTTTTCATCATCAGCTCCTTAGGGATACAACATTTGAACTGTTGCCGATGCAGTAAAATCACCTTCAAATAAAGTTATCTTAGAGTCGCGAACAGGAACGGCATATAAAGGTAATGTTGCGGTTCCATTGCTAGACATCTTTATTGGAGAGCCCGTATTAGGCGCAATGACAACGCCTTCATGATAAAGACGGATACCTAATCCATTGATGCTTGTTCTTAACGCTTTATTATCAAAAGAAGCAATAAAAGGACTCATATATTGCAAATAGAGTGGGACTGAATTACCTAATTCAGGCCCACAACTTAAAGTTAAAGTAAAATCCTGTTGGTAGTTAACACCATCAATTTTAGTAATACCGATTTCACCAAAATCAACCTTAATTGGCTGGTTAGGCCCTTTAGGGCCAGCGACATCACAAGGCGGATTTTCAATTAAATTTCCTGAAAAATTAACTTCAACCGCCTGCGCGGTACTAAATGTCAATAATGCTACACCGCCAAGTAATCCTAATACCCTATTCTTAGAACTCTGAATGAACATTATTGATACTCCACGCTTAGTGTGCCAGTAGCCGTAAATTCACCACCACGAATTCCCCCTGCATCACTAGATACAGGAACCGCCATTAATGTTGGCTTTGTTTTATAATTAAAAGGAAACCAATCCGTTAATTTTAATTGTTGACCATTTGCCGTTATTTTAATCGCTAGGTTATTGTCAGTTGTTTTTAATTTCCCTGCTTCCTTAAAGGTACTATTTGGTACCGACTGAGCATCCGCACCTATAAATTGGATTTTTAACGCAGGGTTATCTGCCGCATCTTCACAATCTAATTGATATTCAATTGGTGTAGCGCCATATGCTATACCATCAATATTCCTAATCACTAAATCAGGGAAAGTCACCGTAATAGGGCAATTTTTTCCCCCATTGCCATAAATATCACAGGTTTTTTCAACAACAGTCATTTTCACTTCGATAGTAAAAATTTCAGCACTACTTTGCCCACTCACTAGCAATAATCCCCCCGAGATCATTGCTGTAAGTAATGATTTCACTGGCCTGTAGCCTACTATTTTTTTTGTGATAGAATTCATCTTCCGCCCCTTACTCATAAATCATTTCAAAGGCGATCAGTGCTGAATACGCACCCGGTTCTAATGGCCCAGTCGTTCTGACCGGGGTCACATAATAGGTCAGTTTATCTTGTCCAGAAGCTAGCAATATAGGGTTACTTTCTTCACCTAATGGCAAGGTTTGACCTTGGCTATCACTAAGCACTAAGCCTATGCCTTGCGCGCCATTCACTCGCGCATAGTTCGGCATAAACGGAACCGTGGGGGCTAAAAAACGCACTTTGACTGCGGGTTGCGTTGAGCTCCACGCTGTTTGCCCTGTTTGGACGTTTTCTAATGACGTTGGTGTTTCTAAACAATCCAGTAACTCAATTTGAAAGGGGATAGGACGGCCTTGCCCCCCCGTACCTTTAAAATCCGCCGTTTCAGCGTTGCCGAGTAAGACAGATTGATAACTTGAAGTCATTGCTAATCGGCATGGGCTTTCAGTCAATGAACCAGACACATAGAGCACACCATGTTGACCATCGGTATTCCAATTATCGACAGGACGGTACAAAGCACGGTTATTATCATCTGCAAACGCAGATAAGCTACTTGTCCCTGCAAATAAGCAAGCTAAAAGGCTGTTGCGAATATGCTGAGTCAATTTTTGTTGAGTCATGGTTCTCTCCTTTCCATTCATGCCGACAGGCCTGAGATAATCGATTATTTTGTTTCAGTAACAACCTGACAGCTTGATGCCTGACAACGGAAATTCAGCTCTGGACGACCACCGTAATCATTGATATACGTCAGTACCGGTGAGTTACCCAGCTTACTAGCACTTACCCCGAGATTTTCACTCGCAAAAGGCGCAACCATCACTGGCGTAAAATCTTTTGCGTCGGATTTTGCGGTTGCGCCAGCATTAATAATGGTGACGTAGTAAGGCGTTGGGTTCTTCAACATCACCGTTTCACCCTGTTTTTCTAAAGTGAGTTTATCTTGCGCTGGTGCGGCATTTTTCTCAGGAATAATGGCTTTTGGGCGATAAAACAACTTCACTCGAGTTTGTAAAGCAATTTGCAATGTGTTCGGCTTATCGCTTTTGGGTGGAATTTCACGCAAGTTAAAGTAAAACAAACTCTCACGGTCATTAGGCAGCATATTGGCTGCTGGCAATGCTTCAATTTTGACTTGGCTTGATTTACCGGGCTCTAAGCGTTGAACAGGCGGTAATACCACCAGTGGTGAGTTGATTTTTTCGCCTTTTGCGTTTTCCATCCAACCTTGAGCCAAGTAAGGCAACTGCTTATTGTTATTGGAAATATTTAATGAGATGGATTTTTGACCGCCATCATAAATGACGCGGGTGCGATCCATTGATACCGCTGCATGTGCAACCGAAGAACACAGAACAAGACCCGTTAAACTTGCAACAACACTGAGTTGAGTTATCTTTTTCATGCTGTAGTAACCTATTTTTTGTTGCTCGGTTAATCTTCCGAGCAACCTATTTACATTAAAAACCGATTGTTAATCACACTTAACGTTGCGTAATTTCTTGAGGCTGAGTACTCGCAGCCACAATAGGGACACAAGGTAATAACAGCGCTTGTTCAAGTGAGCCTAACTGTGCAGGGAAAGTCACTTTACAGGCCTTGTTTTCGCCCCATGTCACCGTCATCGCATCCCCTGGATTTATACCGCTGATATAAGCACTACCCGCATCCCCGACAATGCCTGTATTTTGGTCTTTGGCATTTTTTACCTGCGCACCAAACGGTGGATGTGAACCATCAGTCAAACTTAGAATCGTCATGGCTTTCTGACCTGATACCACCTCAAAGCGGCGGAAGCCAACCGCTCCTTCGGTCATAGTAGCTTGTACCACGGACTGCTGGGCATCCACGTCATCCGGCAACGCGTTCAAATCAATCTGTGCTTTACTGCGGTAATAGCTGTTCACATCACCGACCACGGCTTTACCAAACATGTTCGAGCTAACGGGTGCACCGAAACCTTTAACGGGAACATCTGCAACACCGTCGGTATCAACGACCATGCGTGTTCCCCCCATGTTGCTCACACGGTGGAACCCGCCCCCTTCAGCTGTCATAGTAAATCCACCTGAAGCGGACAAACCAAATGAGCTATATTGACCATGTTGGTAGCTGGCGTTTGCACTAACACGCGCACTGTCAGCTTGATGATTGACAAACGCACTGGTTGAAGCCCCGTAACGGCTACTCCCCGCACTGACCTGATAAGTAGTACGATCATCGATACGGTCATAATAGGTAGCACGGTTAGTGGTATCATTACGGCTGGTATTTAGTGAGTAACCGACGCTCCCACTATTTCCCCAAGGAAATGACAGCGATAAGTAGGCACTGTCATCATTGACACCGTTGTACACACTGCGGTTAGCCGATAAGTTAACACTGATGTTTTTAATCGAACCGATATCCATGTATTTCGAGAGCATCACGCTATAATAGTCGTTGCTTGGACGATCCCAATAAGTTTGGTGGTTGTAGTTGGCATACAAAGAGATACCAGCGTCGCGGAAGTTTTTGTTAACGGAGATCGTATACAGTTCCTTACTTCCCCCATAACGTACGCCGGTTTCTTTCGCATTCAAGTAATCTGACATTGACATAAAGTCACGTTCAGAGAAGCGATAGCCCGCAAACTGCACTTGGCTATCGTACTGTTCAAAACGCTTTGAATAGTTAACACGGTATGAACCACCACTAATGGTGCTTTCACCGGGTAAACGGGCAAATGATTGTGTCACGTCAAATGACACCGCACCAAAGGCCAGTAAGTCACGACCAATACCCGCTGATAAGGCATTATAGTTTTGGCTATTTAAGCTCCCACCAAACAGTGACCAACCGTTATTAACCCCCCAAGAGAATTCCCCCGTTAAGAAGCTATTCCCTTGGCTATGGCGGTCATAATTAGTTGGCTGCCCCAGCGCTAACTTATACTGAATTTGCCCCGGACGAGTCAGATACGGTAGATTTGCCGTATCAACTTGGAATTCTTGTACAGAACCATCTTCTTCTTTAATCGTGACATCAAGTTTACCGTTGATAGCATCACTCAGGTCTTGGATCCTAAATGGCCCAGGCGCAACTTGCGTTTCATACAATACGCGACCTTGCTGGCTCACCGTGACGGTTGCGTTAGTCTTAGCAATACCTGTCACTTCCGGTGCATAGCCACGTAAACTAGGTGGGATCATATTGTTATCTGAACGTAAGCTAGCCCCCGTAAACCGGAAGCTATCAAACATGTTCGATTCTAAATAATCTTCACCCAGCGTTAATTTAGCTCGTAATGTTGGCACCGCGCGATAAGCGTAGAAACGGTTCCATTGGAAATCTTTATCTGTTCCTGCGTTTTTACCATTTTGATGGCTTAAACGACCCTGCCAATCTGCACGCAAGCGCCATGCACCTGCGTTAATCCCCACAACGCCATTACCATTCACTTGATAACTGTTGTTACCACCTTTACGGTAAGAGTTATTTGCATTGGCATTGATACTGTAATCAGCCAGAATCGCTGGAATACCATCATCCCAACGCGAGGGAGGATCCCAATTAGGTGCCGTATACTCCATATAGGCTTGTGGAATACTGACATACAGTGATGACGTTGCGAGATCACCGCGGATCTGCATGCCTGGTAGACTTTCAGGGTTTAAACACTGCCCATCATGCCACCACGTTAACTCTTTTAGCGATGAAGAGGTCAAAGCAAGTTGATTAATATATTCAGGCGCTAAACAGGCTACACTGCCTTCCGGATCATTCTCGGGAACATAAAATGGCACACTGATTTCAGGTAATGTTTCATCATTCACTTTCAGTGTTAATGAATAAGTTCCTGGCATAATATGACCAGCACGCGCAAACTGATTTAAATCAATGTTACTTTTGTCTTCGAGGTCTAATACATCGGTATTAAATTGAATAGCTTCTGCCGCTATAACAGGTAAAGCGACCCCGTGAAGCGCCATCGCAATAATCACGCTCAACAAGCGAGGCTTTGGTAAACAAGCATTGAACAAAGACATAAGTAACATCCCTAAAATTCAGTATCAGGAAGAATCAGCATTTTTATTAGTAGTAGTCGAGCTTAAAACGAATCGCTGTCTGGTATTCGCCTGGACGGAGCGGCGTTTCATCTGATACCAGTCTTAAACCATAATTAAGAATATAATTACCGGGTTTGATATCTTGTTTTGCTGTCGCTAAACCAGGTCTAACTATCTGTCCTGACGCATCTTGCAATGATAGAGCGACACCTTTTGCTGCACCTGAAACGCTGAACCATTCACCATTTGCAGGACCATCAAAAGTGACAGAAAAAGTTTGCCAATTGTCGCCATCTTGGGGAGTTAATTGACAACCAATCAAGGTGATCGAGAAAGGCTGTATAGGTCCATGTCCAACTTGGCGTAACAAACCAATTGGTAAAATACCCATATCAATAGATTGCTCATAAGAGCCTGTATCAATGGCACAAGCGGTATCAACGATGCTACCTTGCATATTTACCTTACCCCAAAGTTCCCCTGGAGCCGCATGTACAGGCATTGCGCCTAATGCACTAACCGACAATAGTGCTGCCTTTAACAGTCCTGTTCGCTTCACGATCACCTCCATTACTGAACAAGTCATGAAGTGCAAAAGCACTTCATGACGTACATACCTTAATTTTTAAAAATTAGTTGTATGCTAAAGTAAAGTTAGTCACCGCAGAGAAGTTACCTGGAACAACTGTTGCACCAGCTAAACCTTTCAGAGCAGCTTGGAATTTCAGTTCGTTGTTACCTTGAACGTAGTTTTGAGAGCTACCAGTGTTAACATTGATTTGTGCGCTAGAAGAGTTCATGATTTTGACAGCTGCACCCGCTGCATCACCAGTGATTTGCAGTAAACCCGTGTTTGCTGCTTCGCCATCAACGGCTTCTGTACCCGCGAAAGTGATAGTTACTTGGTTATTTTTTTCCAAGTTACAACCTTCCAATTTGATAGAAAAAGGTTGCGCTGAAGATTCACCACCCGCAGCCAAAGTGACGTTAGAAACTTGGCCCAGTTCAACAGTCTGGTTTTCTTCACCTGGCGCGATTGAGCAAGGTGCTTCGATGATTGAACCGTTAAACGTTACAGTACCTGAGCCTGCATCAACAGCTAAAGCCGATGCACTCATTGCGCCAGAAATCAGGGTTGCTAAAATAATCTTTTTCATATTGGTTACGCCTTTACGATGAACACTAAAAAGAGCAAGCTATTAATAAGCTCACTTGGTTAAATAATTAATGGTATTTATTTTTAATAAATAAAAACAAATAGAATACTTTCTGAGAACAGAAAGTATTTTCTTTATTCTCAGTTAAATTTAAAACTTTAAATAACTCAATATTCTTCAGTGAAATATTAATCGACTACGTTAGCACTAGCCGACTAAATTATTCATCTTTGCTGACAGAGCATTCTCACCTTTATAGTAAGGAGCTGGAGGCAAAAATAAATTAATATAATGAGAACTGACATTCTTTTCCATATCATTAATATTAAGATAAACCGAACTGAAGAAATTACTTAAACTACAATCTAACTCATGTAAAATAACAAAGAGAGTATCAACATTAATATTGCAGACCCCTCTTTCATACCGAGATATTTGCTGCTGAGAGACATTTAATTTTTCAGCTAACTGTTTACCCGTCAACCCCCGCTTCTTCCTTAAGCGAAATATCTCTTTTCCTACCGCAGTCATAAAAATACTTTTTGACACTTCTTGTTCCACTATCATATTAGGCTCCCAATTCCTGATACAACTAACTTCATTTATTAAAGCCCGCTTGTACGAAAATGTTTATTGCCTCGCTTTGTTGCAAATAAATTTACTTTACCTGCCACATAAAATCAAACAAGCCAATATCTATCAAGCAGTTATTGATATAAGCTAAATATCCAAATAACGAGTAATCAGAGCACAAAAAATCACATTCCCCTGATACATTCAACATTCTTATTAAGAAGGTACAAATTAGCCCAGAGCTTTATCTTGAAAAAATCCAAAAAAGATTGTTAAATAGATAAATAATTCTGAAATTTACACTTTTTCAGATATTAAGTATTAACACCTAGGTATGATAATGTGAAAAAATTTTATTTCGATAATTAAAATAAAGCAAATCCATTAAAATCAAATGGTTATATGAAAGCCTGCTTTTTATGTTTCCTTCTTTTTTGGATATTATATTTTGTAATATCTGTAATACAATTTTAATAACACTAATTATTCAACATTAAATGAGATAGAAAACTTATTTTTATTGAACATTTATTTTTTTATTTATATTCTGATAGAATCCTTCTTAATTAAGAAAAATTATCATTAATACCTAATCCACTTTGGAAAAGTCATCATTAAGTGAAGGTGGCTTACTTATTTTCGAGATATTATTATGAATAAAATCATTCACTATATCGCTTATTTGTCGATAACCTCATCAAGTTTTATCTTTTCACATTCTCTATCAGCAAATGAAAATCAACTTCCTGGGTTATTAAAGTTTGCTAATGAGTATGAAGAAAAAAAACGGTTGAACGGCATTAAGGAGAACCAACCTTATGATGATGAAGAAAGTGGAATTCAATTACCTCAACTAAAACTGAAGATACTCAACCAGAAAATTCAGGCATTAAGTATTAATGAGAGACAGTATAAAATACGAATTCAACAACAAGAGAAAGAGCTATTACAAGCTAAGATGAATAAAATTAATGATGACTTATCAATTTTATTGAACAAGCAAAATATGCAACTAAAGTTACAACAACAAGAAAAACTACAGTCTCAAATAGAAGAATCTCTAAATAAATCCAAAAATGACAATCTCAATTTGAGCAACAATATAAAATTATTAAGTCAAAGACTCGAAGAATCAGAAAAAGCACAAAAAATAGCAATCGAACAAGCGCTATCTCTCAAACAACCCATAGCGGTTGAAAAATTAAAAGGCAGTGAAGCTTTAAAACAAGCTTATGCTGCCGGTATTGCTATTGGCCAAGATGCAATGACTATCCATAAAGAGAATCAATCTTTTGGTCAAGATATGGATAAAAAAGCATATTTAGCCGGTATTACTGATGCTATTGAGGGTCGCTCTTTACTTTCACCAACCGAATTACAGACAGCATTAATTGCCTCTAATTCAGCAGTCACAAAAAATCGTGATGCTAAAAAAGAAGAACAAGCTAAACTGGCAAAAAACTTTTTATCTAATTGGTCAAAACAAAAAGGCGTTGTTTCTGACCCGCTAGGCTATTCCTATAAAATTAACTATGTAGGGCAAGGTAAAATTCAAGAAAACGATACCGTTAGTATTGTTGTAAAAGAGTCATTATTAGATGGTACCGTGGTAAGTGACATGGATTTACAAGACAAATCACTAACACTCCCTTTAGACAGTTATCCTCCTCTCTTCCAATCAGCAATTAAGCATTTACAAAATCATGGGGAAATCACTTTTATTGTCCCACCTGAATTAGCCTATGGTGATGAAGGTTATCCACCGGCAGTACCGCCTGGAGCATCCATTATGTATACCTTACGTATTGCCGATATAAAACCGACAACAGCACGTTAAGATCAGAAATGGCTATGAGAATATCAATCTTAATTTTTTCTATAATAATTTCAGTTTTGGTTGTAGGTTGTGGTGATAATACCTCTCCTGAAAGTTCACAATCAGCCGAAACAGCGTCACCTTCTATTGATGCCAAAAACAGCTTTATGGAAGGCCTAGCCTATTATAACGCTGATCCCCCTAATTACTCACAGGCTGCCAAATATTTTAAACAAGCCGCCGAACATGGTAACCAAGACGCCCAACTTTATTTAGCAGCATTATTTGAATCAGGATTAGGTGTAGAACAATCATGGTCAGAAGCAGTCCATTGGTTTAAAGAAGCCGCTATACAAGGTAACTTACCCGCCCAATATCAATTAGGTTTGATTTATGAAAAGGGGGAAGGAGTCGAGAAATCACGTAGCCAAGCATTGTATTGGCTGACTCTTGCTGCTGAGCAAGGAGACCCAGATGCACAGCACCAATTAGGTTGGCTATATATGGAAGAAAATGAAAGCAATCAAACCTCACAACAATCTGCCATGAAATGGTTTAAAGCCGCCGCTGAGCAAGGGCATGCATCCGCACAAAATATGCTAGGCTGGTTATATGAAAATGGTGCAGATGGGCAACCGAATATCAGTGAAGCATTAAAATGGTATCAAGCAGCGGCAAACCAAGATAATCCATATGCATTAAATAACCTAGGGTGGTTTTATTGGGAAGGTAAATCAAGGATCACTGATAAAGAAAAAGCATTGAACTACTTTATTCAGGCCGCAGAGTTAGGTGATAAAGATGCACAATTAAACCTTGGCTTAATTTATTATCAAGGTGATGGGATTCCTGCTTCAATTGAAAAAGCTCAAAAATGGTTTATGCGCTCAGCAGAGCAAGGTAATGCTTATGCACAATATAATTTAGGGTGGTTAATGCAAAAAGGTGAAGTAGAAAATGCTTCACCCTATGCCGCACGCTACTATTTTGAGCTGGCTTGTAAGGGGGGTTTAGAAAAAGCTTGTTTAGAATTGGAAAGGCAAAGCTCTACCCATTTTTAGAATCTATAGCCGTGAGTTTAAATGGGCTCACGGTCTCCCTCTTTCTACATTGATTCCGTTTACTTCTTATACCTACTCCGTATATCACCATAAAATCCTAATATTCGTTCTTTAGAATGATAGTCACTATCCGTAATTTCACACTAAAATCGACCATGATTTAACCTTTATTTAACAAATATCATAAAATAATATTCATTATTGACCGAGGTGCTAATATGAGCGAATCGCTGCACACACAAGATGTCAATGCTCCACCTTCTACCGTTGTTCTAAAATCCTCATTAAGCTTATTGCTTGCGATTATTATTTTTTCCGCTATTGCACCCGGTATTCTAATGACGGCTCCCGCTGTTGCAGCACAACTGGGCTTACAATGGCATTTATCTGCTGACAAAATCGGTTATTTATTTTCAGCAGAGCTAGGAGCAATGAGCTTTGCCACTATTCCCGCATGGTATTGGATCAACCGCATTAGCTGGCAAAAAATAGCGATTATCTCCGCAATCATTTTTATTATTGGTAACTTAATTTCTGCATTCGCAACCACCTACACCGTTTTACTGATTATTCGTTTTATTGCATCATTTGCAGGTGGAACGCTGATGATCTTATGCATATCAAGCGCTGGCAAAACAGAAAACCCAAGCCGAATGTATGCTTTTTGGGTACTTGGACAACTCGCATTAGGGACTATAGGTCTGCTTGTTTTACCACCTTTATTTGAACTATACGGGCTACGTATTGTTTACTTTATACTTGCGGCTTGTATGCTCCTTTCTTTTCCTCTTATTCGTGCATTTCCCAATGTCATAATGAGCGAAGAGCAACATCAATCAACACCCGTCAATTTAAAAAGTACATTCGCGAATAAAGCGATCGCCATTTTAGCCGTATTGATTTTTTATATTTTTTTGAGCCAAGTTTGGACCTTTATAGGCGTGTTTGGTCAGAACAGTGGATTAAATGCTGAAGAAAATGGCCAAGTTTTGGCAATTGCGACGATTTTAGGCATGATAGGAGCAATTATCGCGGCTGTTATTTCTACCCGCTTTAAAACCAGCAAATTAGTTTTGCTAGGATATGCACTATTAGTGATAAGCGTTCTTCTATTAATTGCCTCACCGACTGTAGTACGATTTGTCATAGCCGCGCTATTGTTTAAATTCACGTGGACATTTGTACTCCCATTTATTATGGGGGCGGTATCTCAACTAGATACCAGCGGTAGGTTAATGAACAACATGAATTTAGTCATTGGTGGAGGGATGGCGATTGGGCCTGCTATTGGTGGATATATAATAGCGAACTCGACAAACATGATGCCATTTATCAGTTTTGCTATCTTATGTATTCTATGTTCATTGGTTTTAGCTGCTTATTTTATGGTGCGCTCAAAGCCATAACATTTAAATAAATGACATAAGGACTTAGATATTAGCCTCCTAAATATCAAAGTCCTTAATAATAAAGAATAAAATACCAAATTAGATATTCAATAGATCGAGAACACGGCTATTCTCTGATGACTCTATATAATATCAATCTCACAAAACCACGAATGCGGCTAGTCAGGAGATAGACGAATATTCAGTTTTATCAGCCGTATAAAGTACTTTAATAACTTTTTGATAAATCATACTTCAGCTGAGAATATCAGGTTATTTTAATAGGTTATACCTATTAAAATATTTCGTTTTCCTAAATGTAACTCAGTATTATATGATGCTAGATACAGTTTACTTAAAGAAAATAAATGACATTATTTCCCTTAAGTCCTCATCAGATTAATGACCGATAGATAGACCATCAAGATAACAGATTTTAATGCACAAAGATTTTCACTAAAAAAAAACCATTTCTACAACACAAATATACAGTAACCAAAAGTTAATAAATAATTGTGATTGTAGAAATAGCAATATAGACAAAAAATTAAACTTAAGAATATAGTATCGCTATTAAAGCTAAACCTGGGAGGAACAAGCTATTTATACAGCGAGTATAATCTAAATTTAACCAACATATTTAAATCGTCGTTACACCTAATTCGTGTTCAATATTATTCTAGCACTTTCAAAATTTCAATACTAAAAAGGTGCCTAATTCAATATATAAATTTAAAAAACACATCAAACAAAAAATCAAAAGCCAATAAAATCAATGCATTAAACAAAATCTAATAATAAAAAAGCAATAAAAGCAGGCCTTAACGCAAATAAAAAAGTGCCATTTAAGACTAATCCCAACAAAATAGATAAAAAAACAGTAGAAAAACCCAATAAAAACTCAACCAGCAAAATTTACAGCATTAAAATTATAAAAAAATACAATAAAAAATTAAAGAAAGCCAGAGAACAATAAAAATACAGATTTAAAACCCAAAACACAATTTTTTTTAGATTACTGGTGAATTTTTATAGAACCATTTATCAAAAATAAACAGCAAAATTAAATCTAACTTATATTGTTTATAAGTTAGATTTGATGTTTAAATTGGCTCTAAAGTTAAAAAATTGATTTTTAAGAAAAGGAAATGGATAGCTATAGAAGCTACGAGAATAAAAATGATAATCTCAATATTATTTTTCTATATAACGATAAAATGATTACTCTGGCAAGTACAGTCGCTTAGCCCATATAACAAACCATGCATTTAACTAATATTATCCCTTACTCAAATACCAATAGCTAAAAGTGCCACTAGCAAAACATAATTTAGGAACTGAGAACCTATTATTTGGCTTTGAGATGATAGTTTAATCAATTTTCTTTTCTCATGGTTAGGCAACAATAAAATAGCCTGAATTTAATGGAGATATAGAGATCCCCATTAATGCACACTGTATTGACTGAGATTCCTAACCATTGAGTCAGTCGCTAGGAATACTACACCTTAACAAAATTGCTGAAATTTGAAGTATGACGCGCATATACTAAAATCAAACACTATGATTAGGGCTGTTTCTGTATTGTTTGCTACCTAATATATAACCGAAATAAATAACCATAAATCCAACGACAACACTCAATATTAAATATACGACGCCAGTCCATACATATTGAGGATATTTTATTATCTCTACTGCACCGTACACAAAACTAGAAAATGTAGACAGCCCTCCCATCACGCCTGTGGCAAAAAAAGCATTCATTGATTGGCCAATGCGTTTACTGGTGAGTAGCCCTGCAACAATACCCAATAAAAACGAAGCACTAATATTGGCGATAAAGATATCTAAAGGGAACTGGTCTGCCATTTTCGGTACAGAAATCATTAATAGCTCGCGAAAAATTGCGCCAATAGCACCACCGATAAAAACTAAGATTGCAATATTCATATTCTTATCCTTTAGTTAATCAACCATGCGCCAAAAAACGCAGCAATCAGACCCGCAATAATTGACAGTAATAAATAAAGCAACGCTAACATTTTTTGTTTAGTTTGTGTCAGCTTTAACGCATCAAGCTGCATACTACTAAATGTTGTATAACCGCCTAATAGGCCAGTTAATATGGCTGATTGTAAGAATGAGCCATAACGGTCATCCCAATCTAACAAAAAATAACTGCTCAAAAAACCGATTATAAAAGCACCTGACACATTAATAATGAAGGTCGATAAAGGAAACTTACCGTGGTATTTTTCACCGACTAAACGCCCAATCCACCAGCGTAATAATGAACCGATTCCACCACCAGCACCGACTAACGCTATATCAAAAGCAACCATATTGAGTGCCCCAATTTATTTAATTTAAAATATCATTGTCATACTTCAAGTAGAGGATATTTCCCAAACTGACGTACATACCTTTTCTAATAACATTTTATTATGACTAAAAATAATCATTGCTAATGGTCTTTCTTGTGATAATTCAATCAGAAATTGCCAAATATCTTTTTGCAAATGCGCATCAAGCTACGCGGTTATTTCATCGGCGATTAATACTTTAGTGCGGGGATCAAGTGCTCTTAATAGCGCAATACGTGCAAGTTCTCCGCCCGAAAGCTCACTCGGGCGTCTTTCTAACCATTCTGCTTTAATTGACAAACGTTCAAGATATTCCGCGACTGGTTCCCATGCATCATTGACACTCGAGCCAACCGTTCGGTATGGATTAAAACTTTTCTCTGGATGTTGAGGTACCAACTGTATTGGACAATAACCTGTTGCCGGTAATGGCTTACCTTCAAATAAAATTGAACCATTAGAGGGCGCTTGCCATTGCGCTAATACTCGACCTAACGTGGTTTTACCAAAACCACTTGGTGCAGAAAATCCTAAGCGCTCATTATTATGTAAGCAAAAAGAAAGGTCGCTCCATAGTGTATTCCCTCCCTGAGTGATACGTATATTTTTTACTTCTAACATCCCCCCTCCTCCTTACACTCAAAAATAATCATTATTAGCTAAATAAGATCCAACCCGCTGCAATCGACATACAGATTAATGCAATAATACCGCCTGACTTTGTAAACTCTAAAAATGAAATTTTAATACCATGTTGAGCTGATTGATCGACAGCAATAATGCCTGCAAGGCTACCAAAAACAAAAATGTTACTTGAAAAACAGGCTCCAAAAATGAGTGCTGCACCGAGTGGGTCGGCATTACCATCTAGGGAGACGAATTGAATTAACAGCATCACAGTCGGTGTTGTACCAATAAAGATACTCATAATACTTGAGACCAAAAATAGCGTAATAGGGCTACTCAGGTCGATGCCTTTATTTAATAAATAATGCAAAATATCCTGCGGAACGCCGGTCTTAGCAAATGCGGCATTAATAATGAACAGCCCCATTATTAGCAGCAACAAGTCACCATTGACATGTTTTAGCATATCACTAGAGGCGATTTTCCTATTTAATAATAAAAAACAAGCCGCGGAGAGTGCAACTAACTCTCTAGGTAAGTCTGTAAACAAAAACGCAATAATCACAATGGCAATTACAATGGCTGCTTTGCCCGTTTCCCATTGATTAAATGGGATCACCGTATGTGTTTTAGGAGGTAACGCAGCTTTTTGGCTTTCAGGTAAATACCAATTTTTATGATAAAGTAAGCTAATGACACACCAAACGACAGGTAAAGAAAGCAATACAGGAATAGCGGTAATATGTAGCACTCCGATAAATGAAAGGTCTAATCCTTGGGCGACTATCATATTTTTAGGACTACCAATCAATGAACCTGCCGCCCCATTGTTTGCTGCGAAACAAAAACCCAATAAAAATGGAATTGGGTTCAGTCCTCTTGCTAATGTGATTGAAATTAATAATGGCGTCATTGCCACAACCACCACATCATTAGTCAGTATCGACGCTAGCACAGCACCAACAATAATAAAGACAAGTAACAACTTTGGTGGACTAATTTTGAGGATAGCCATTTCATTCGCGACTTTATGATAAAAGCCAGAAACGGTGAATGAAGCCGATACCACCATCAACCCAAATAGTAATCCAACGGCTTGATAATCAATCGCATCCCAAGAAGCTCGCGGAGTAATAAAACCAAAACCAATCATTGCCAAGGCGCCTGCAACAGCCGCCCCCGTACGGTCAATTTTTATTCCTGGAAACGTGCCAAAAGCCATCGCGATATAAACAAGCACGAAAATAATAATAATTGAATCCATATTTAGCTCACCATTTTTATTCTTGTATTATTTCATTTGAACTAAAATAAAATAATGAGCTGTCGTCACTTCACAGCTCATAGTCATCTCTCTACTCATCTTCTAAGTATCTAGAATATTGTTCGAGAAAATAATACTTTCAATTATTTGGCTATTAATATTCTCACCAAAAATCATTTTAATTAATACTTCACTGCCTAATGACGACAAAGAGATCAACAGATCCGCGTGCAGTAATTTCAGATTTTCGTAGTTATTATCATCATTGACGACCATAACACTTTTAATATTGGCACCAACGATCTCTTTAGCCGCCAGCATGGCAATCGTGTTTTCGGCATCTAAATCTCCAAGTATAAACAATGCCTTAGCATCAGCTAAATTCACTTGATTTAAACTTTTCTTATTGATTTGTGATGTCGTGATCACTGGAGCATTATCTGGATAATTGTTTTTGTGTTCTTCTTTACACAGCACCATGACATCTAAATCACGCTTTTTTAATCCATGGTAGGTGTTTAACGCTAAAGGGCTAGCACCGATAATGACATAATGATCTTTCATACGGAATAATCTCTTTTTGACAATCTCTTGTGTGCTCTTTGCAAACACGCCTAAAAAATAAACAATAGAAGTGGTAAAAATTGTAATACCTAATATCACAATAGAAATGGTAAATAATCTTGCCTCTACACTAATAGGAACAATATCCCCGAATCCTACCGTTGTCATACAAACCAGTGCAAAATAAAATGCAGAGGAGATATCGGTTATATGAGGTTGGAATTGGTCACCAAGATACAATGACCCAAATACGGAATATCCCAGTAAAGCAATCAAACTGACAAATGCAACAAAGCCAGCACCTGATAAGCTATGACGGTGAAATATTTTCCAATTTGCAATCAATGCAATTAATATCAGCAATGAGAGAGTTCCCGTTAATACATTTTCTCTTGCTAATAGCAAGTTAATGAGAACAAGAACAAACAGCATAAAGCAACTAAATACCCATCCTATTCTGATACCTAAATAAATAGGTAATGCCAAAATAATCAATACAACCCCGATAGCAAACCGAGGGATATCGAGCAGTTTAATAAAACCTAAGGATTGCAACCAATCAACAAAATTATGGTGTTGTGAGGATAAATTAATATTATATGATGATAAAATAGGGAGTATTATCAATAGCCCATCAAGCAAGATCAATAAAGCTAATGTTGTCCTTATTATCGTCATATTTTGAATGTATTTATAAATTGCATTCTTTTTCATATTGATATGACCTAAAATTATATTCTAATTATGACTGCCTATGCTCAGGCATAATATCTTGGTTCGGTACTAAAAATAGCCATGACGCTAATACAAAAGGCATCGTTAATGTCGGTATGCCAAATGGCTCCAAAATAATGTCTAATGCACCTTGAACAAAAACAGTAAAAATAACGCCAACGATGGCATAGGCTAATACTCGATAACTCGGCTTATTAAATGTTGAACCTAAAGCAATTGCCGTTAAAACGGCACTAAATGAATATAATCCAGTATGGATGCTAACAAAATCGCCTTTCAATAATATTGCAACAATAAATGCTAATAACGAACCAACAATGGCAAACACCGCCGCCCATATTGAGCTCACAGCAAGTCCAATAACAAAAATAATACCGACAATCACACTACTCAGTAAAAAGACTTCAGAAACGCCACGGAAAATATCAGCAACAATATCACTATGTGGAATACTACCAATTGGTTCAATAAATTGTTGAGGAAGTGCTGGTGCTGGTAAAGCAACACCTTTTATGCCTAAAAAACTATAACTTGCTAACAAGATAGTCCAAGAAACCAATACAAAAGGCGCAGTTAATGCCGCAACTTTCCAGTTTTTCAAGAAATCCATTAATGATATGGTCGCGATCACCGAAACAATACTACCTAAAACAATCGATAACCAAACAAAGGGGGTATTTTCTAAAAAGGTGGGTAAAGCCACCCCGACTAAACAACCGGTCATGTATTCAATCTGGTGATTAATCTGTAATATAGGGTAATTTATCGGAGAATATTCATGGCTAAAGTCGATGTAAGGTGCCCATTTTGTCAACAAACTCCCTCAGTGAAAAAACATGGCCTAGGGAGTACAGGTCATCAACGTTATCGTTGTCAAGACTGCTGCCGAAGCTTCCAACTCGACTATGAATATCGTGCCTGCCAGCCCGGTACCAAAGATAAAATTATCGACCTAACGATGAATAATGCCGGTATTCGTGATACCGCTAGAGCCCTTCATATCAGCATTAATGCGGTTGTTCGCACTTTAAAAAACTCTCGCCGAAGCAGGTAACCTCTTTACCCCTTGATAATCTGCACATTGAACTCCTTTGCGAAGTCGATGAACAGTGGTCTTTTGTGGGTAATAAGAAGCAACAACGCTGGCTTTGGTATGCGTGGGAGCCCCGCCTAAAACGGATAATTGCTCATACGTTTGGTCGTCGAAACAAAAGGACTCTTCACCAGTTACTGGCTTTACTGTCTAGGTTTAATGTGGCTTTTTGGTGCACGGATAAGTTCAGTGCTTATGAGATATTGCCCAAGCAGAAACATGTGGTAAGTAAGTTTTATACGCAACGAATAGAAAGAGAGAATTTGAACCTGAGAAACCGCTTGAAGCGCCTTAACCGTAAGACGTTAGGTTACTCGAAGTCACCTGAAATGCATGACAAAATCATCGGTACATTCATTGAACGCGAATACTACCTATTATGATGATCTCTATATTGAATACACGACCAACTTGTACATAGCAACATAAAGGCTGTATTTGGAACATCCAAAACCGACAATATATTTTCCATAAACATTATCTCATCTGATAGTCATATAAACCTATAAACACTTATTCTTATTAATGTTATAAATAAGCCCATTCTTACAATATTAAATTACTTATATAATAGAATAAGCATAACGATTATCAACATTATTATTAATAAAATATAAATTATTAACATATTCAACTTAAGTGATAATCCAAAATCAACAATCACTATAAACCCTAAATTATATATTTTGAATATACCCACATAAGGCTAGAGAACAATTACATTAATTAAATTAATGACTCATATTCACTAGACACAAAAAAGACTAATAAAGAGCATCTAATTAAGATAATTAATAAACGAATACATCATAATATTGACATTAACTAAATGAAAAATAATTAAAAACAAAAATAATTAAAACTTACTCAACTTCATAAATGAATGATAAATTTACCCCTATAGAATTTCTAATTTTAAAATAGAACGATTCATTCATAATCATTGTAATATATAAACCAACAACGACAATTATGTTTATACATTTAACACACCACGTATTTAAGTTTTAATTAAAAAGCAAAATCACACTCTTTTAATATAAATAAAAAGTATAAACTCACTATTTTTAATCATTATTATCGAACAGTTAAATACATAGAGAATATTGATTAATTATTGTCTGTATTATAATCTACTTTGCTGCGGAAAATAGACAGCCACCTGAACATTCAAAAACGATTTTGTTCCCTTCTAACGTAACAGGAATAACCTTAACTTTCATTACGCTATCACCTTCAATAATTGTCTCTGCTTTTACACGACGGGCAATAAATCGAATCACCGACAAAGGCTATGCTTTGGGTTTGTTTAGTAAGAAAAGAAGGTTTAAAAGATGGTGCTGTTGACGTTTTAGAAGGCATTGTTAACTCAATTCTTTATCCTATTGATATTATTATAGATTTATCGACAGCCATTTCGAATTATGATCAGACTATTGATGCAATTAAAGTTTCAGCAATTCAATGGGATGAGCTGTATGAATATGCGTTAGCTAATGATCCTAATTTGGTAGAACCAATATTAGGTGCATGACAAGGTAAAATTCTAGGAAATGCAGGTAGGAGCGTCGTAGTTTCTGGAGCAATGGCAAAAACACTTAGAAGGTTGCTCAATCTAAAAATGAGATAGAAAAGCTTCCTCCTACAGCAACATCGCCATCTGGTACAAAACATCCTTTGCTAGATGATGCAATTCCTCGAAATGGTGATAGAGCTATTGTTAACCAAGGAGTGCTACCTACATGTGGGCATAATTCTTATGGAATGGTTTTAGATACAATGGGTAAACCTGTAAATATAGTAGACTTGATCAATAAAATTCCCTCAGCACCGAGGGTAACAACATCTATGCAAGTAGCTGGAATTTTAAAAGCAGAAGATGTTAAAGCAAGTGCATGGGCTGGTCGTAAAGTTAATGACATATCTCGTTATACTTCGAATGGAGCACCTATTATGGTTAGAATTATAGATAAAAATGATGGGAATATTTTCTTCATATTGTTGTTTTACTGTTGATAGAGTAGCGAGTAGGAATGGCATCCCTGTTGTCGCAATTAGAGAACCATGGGAAAACACTTTACAGGGAAAGTGATTATTCCTAAAGGATGGCAGAAATGATTTTACAAATCGAATTTCCAGATAATTTATTGTTAAGTCAACTAGAACAGCAAAAAAAAATACCTTGTCACATACAAGTATCTAATAAGTTTGAAGTTGTTTTTGAAATTGAATCAACAAGAATTATTGGAGAAGTGAGCGAATATAATAGAACATTGTTCGAACAAAGAGTTATAGCCAGAGCTGGTGGCAATTATATCTATAATGAGCCATCTTTAATAACATTAAGTCGTGCTAGTAGAGGGATGTATAGAGTCGTTGATCTCTGCGTTTTTTATAGCGATTTTGGATGGTGTTCAGTCATTGAAAACGGCGATTACATGGAACCCCACCCATTTTGGGATCATGATGATGAAGATCCAGACTTTAAACCGAGACTGTAATTTAAAAGGCGCTCGAACTGCTAAGATAAGAGGCGCGACTGATAATGTAACTCGTTATTATAAAAATGGAAAATATCTAGATAAAACAGTCGATGGAAAGATAATATCGTTTGGAAAACAATAAAAGGTGAATACGTTATGTGGCATGATTTACATATTACGAATGTGGGTCGGATAAGAAAAACAGTTGCTGAATTCACGGTTACGATGATCCCTATTTTACCTTATTCAAAAATGAAGGTGAAAATTTATGAAAGCCAATCTGGAAATTTCACTGGAATGACTGATTTAGCAATAAAAAGAAAATTTGATGGTTCTCCCGAATGTGCTATTGGGTATGGAGATACTATTGAGGAGGCGTTAGAAGACACGATCCTTTATTTTAATAAAATGCTGAGTCAAGATGGCTTTACTGAATTAACCGAAGATGATATTAGCTACGCAGAGTGGTCTGATTTTTAAATGTATAAAGATCCCAGTTCTGTGCTGGAATCTTCCTTAACCGCCTTACTCCCCCTCACTCAGCCGGATAATCAACTGTCCGGCTTGGCAAGTGAGGGTATAGTAACTGCTTACTTAAAACCCCTACTCATTCAATCACTTACCGCTTAAGGTGAGTTGGGGTTGAGTTTACCTCGGTTAGGGGTGTCAAACCATCTACAACATTTTCACAAAATGAACTTAGTGTTTTACAACAAAAGCTTAATAAAAATATTGAGTTAAAATAAAAAAATAATGTTACTGATCATCGGCGCACTGGTGTCTTTTCAAGTCTTCGCGAATACCGTGGTATATCTCGACCCATTAGATATCGACGCATGAGGCGTCCACACTAAACCCATTCCCCATAACGCACGCGTGATCGATAAACTCAATGATCACACTTGACGATAATGTCCTGACTGACCCGCAGTATGGCGTAGAATTTATCAATGACTATTGGGTCGTCAATACAAAAACGAATAAAAGCCAATACATTTATTTGGATTACAATACTGGCATTGTCAATTTATCCAAACATGATGCAGGTGTACTGGTGATTTCGAGGGAAGACGAAACGGATCGGCTCACCTCTACTGAAGAGGTCAGCATGGGTGTATTGAATTAGATAATTGAGCCATTCTGCCCCAAAACTTTACCTGACCCAAAATCAGGTAAAAACAAAAAGGAGTTAGGTGATTAACACCTAACTCCTTAATAAATTTGGTGGCCCCTGCTGGACTTGAACCAGCGACCAATCGATTATGAGTCGACTGCTCTAACCAACTGAGCTAAGGGGCCGAAGTGGGAGCGATTATACGTGCTGTTTTCTCTCAGGTCTAGTCTTTAAAAACTGTATGGTGATTTTCTGTCCATCTCCATTAACCGCCTTATTGTTCAGCAACATATCATTATCAAAAACTATCATTCTCAATTAAATCATAGCATTTAGAGGCTGCTCCCAATTCTTTGAAATTGACCATATGAACATATAGATAAGGATCAAAACGACTATCTAATAGCTAGCCAAACACCAAAGTTAATACTAACGCGGTCTCTCCATCTGCCACTGCAAATGTCGTTTGATTGATGGCCATTCAGACATAATAATACTGTAAACGCAGGTATCGCGTAGCTCCCCTGTTCGGGTATAAACATGGCTTCTTAAAATCCCATCCAGTTTTGCGCCAAGCCTTTCAATTGCTCTTCGGCTTTGTTGATTCAAAAAATGCGTTCTGAATTCAACAGCGACACAAGATAAGCTATCAAACGCATGTTGCAGCAATAAAAACTTCGCTTCTGTATTAATAGCCGTTCGTTGCACTTCTTTGCTATACCATGTCGCTCCAATTTCCACACGACGAGTCTCTTGATCAATTTTATTGTAAGAAGTCATCCCAACTGGCTGATTAGAACTTTTATCGATAACGGTAAAAGGCAGCATCTCTTTTTGCTGATAGAGCTTTAAACGACGATCCACATCTTTAGTGACATTTTCTGGCTCGGGTACTGAGGTATACCACAGCTTATGCAGATTATCCCGCTGGATAATTTCCCTAAACTGCTGGTCATATTGATGGGTTAGCAACTCAAGTCTCACGTACTTGCCTTCAAGTTCAATAGCTTGGTGAAGTTCTTTCATAATTAATCCTCTTTATCAGTACGTGACGGAAAAACTAACGACTTATTGGCTAACGACCTTGATAACAAAATTGTTTTACACCTTAAGTATGACAAAAAAATAAAATAACCGTTGCTCAGTCAACTTGTCAGCAATTTACTCATAAATCATATGATAAATATCACATTTTTTTAACATATTTTTCTATTGATAGCCCCATTGAGCTAGAGTTAACTCATCTGACCTGTTACCAAATCCCGCTGGGGAGTATAAATATGAGCAATTTTCCACATCTTTTCACCCCTCTTGATTTGGGGCACACCGTATTAAAAAATCGTATTTTAATGGGATCCATGCATACGGGTCTTGAAGAACATCCTGAAGGAAGCCGCCGTTTAGCTCATTTTTATCGGCTACGGGCAGAAAATGGCGTAAGTCTGATTATTACTGGTGGGATTGCACCGAATCAAGAAGGGGCATTGACTAAACATGGCGCAGTACTCGATAAAACTGAACAGCTCCCTTTCCACCAAGAAATAACCTCAGCGGTACATCGTGCTGACGGTAAAATCGCTCTACAGATCTTACATGCGGGCCGCTATGGCCTACACCCTGATATCGTGGCACCAAGCGCCATTCAAGCAGAAATCATTCCTTTTGCACCGAAAGAACTAACGCCCGAGCAAATCCAGAAAACAATAAGTGATTTTGTCACCACCGCTAAGCTGGCGCAACAAGCTGGTTATGATGGCGTTGAAATTATGGGTTCTGAGGGCTATCTAATTAATCAATTTATTGCAAAACGTACCAATCAGAGGACCGATGAATGGGGTGGTAGCTACGATAATCGGATCCGCTTTCCGCTTGAGATTGTGCGCCAAACTCGCCAAGCGGTAGGAAGCGACTTCATTATTATTTACCGTCTTTCTATGTTAGACCTTGTTGAGGATGGCTCCAATTGGGAAGAAATCGAGCATCTCGCAAAAGCCATTGAGCAGGCCGGTGCAACAATGATTAATACTGGTATCGGCTGGCATGAAGCAAGGGTTCCAACGATTGCCACACAAGTTCCACGGCATGCTTTTAGCTGGGTAACTGAAAAACTAATGGGCAAAGTCGCTATTCCACTGATTACAACCAATAGAATAAATGATCCATTTGTAGCTGAACGGATCCTCGAATCAGGCCAAGCTGACATGGTTTCAATGGCTCGACCATTTCTTGCCGATGAAGCGTTTGTTCGTAAAGCCCAAGAGAATCGAGCCGATGAAATCAACACGTGTATTGGTTGCAATCAAGCTTGCCTTGATCAAATTTTTATTGGCAAACTTGCGACTTGCCTCGTTAATCCACAAGCGGTTAGAGAGCTAGATTTTCCAAATGAAAAAGCAACGCAGATAAAATCGGTTGCCGTTGTCGGTGCAGGTCCCGCGGGGCTTTCATGTGCGATTTATGCAGCCAAACGCGGCCATACAGTCACACTCTTTGAAAAAGCTGATCAAATCGGTGGCCAATTTAACATGGCAAAGCAGATCCCAGGTAAAGAAGAATTTCATGAAACGATCCGTTATTTTTGTCGTCAATTAGAAATATTGAATATTGATGTCAAACTTGAACATCAAGCAAAAGCCAGTGATCTCGTTGGATTTGATAACGTGGTTATCGCGACAGGTGTGGTCCCTCGAACCATTAGTTTAGAAGGAAGAGAGCATCAAAAAGTATTATCTTATATTGATGTTTTAACTGGTAAGCGTTCTGTTGGCCAGTCGGCGGCCATTATTGGAGCCGGAGGTATTGGTTTTGATATTGCCGAATTTTTAAGTCAAAAAGGTGAAAGCAGCAGCTTAAATAGCTCACTATTCAACCAAGAATGGAATATTGACACCCGTATTTATTCTGCGGGAGGGATTTTTAATAGCCGGCCGACCCCAGTACAATCATCTCGCCAACTTTATTTACTGCAACGAAAAAATAGTAAAGTCGGTGCTGGTCTTGGAAAAACAACTGGTTGGGTGCACCGTTTATCATTAATGAAACGCGGGGTGCAGATGTTTAACGGTGTTGAATATATGCGAGTTGATGATGAAGGGCTACATATTCGCTACCAAGACAAATTACATTGCCTTCCCGTTGATAACGTGATTCTTTGTGCTGGCCAAGAACCCTATCATCCGTTGAAAGAGTCGCTTGCAGAGCAAGGTATTCAGGCTTATGTCATTGGTGGTGCCGATGTTGCAGCAGAACTTGATGCAAGAAGAGCGATAGAGCAAGGAATGAAGGTCGCCTACCAGATATAACAAGCGTTATTTGTCATCATGAATAGACAATAAAAACCCGCTATTGAAGCGGGTTTTTATGATTAAATAATGTATTAGTCTTCTTGTGATAATTGCGCTATTGGATCAGCCAGCCTTTCATCTTCAGCTAGGCAAACCGCAGCGGTAAACAAGACATCCGTTGAAGAGTTCAGCGCTGTTTCAGCCGAGTCTTGCAGCACACCAATCATGACACCAACCGCAACCACTTGCATCGCAATTTCGTTTGAAATGCCAAACATGTTACAAGCCAATGGAATAAGTAATAAAGAACCGCCAGCCACACCTGAAGCGCCACACGCACAGACTGCCGCTACTACGCTCAACAACAGAGCCGTTGGAATATCAACAGGGATGCCTAAGGTATGCACAGCAGCGAGTGTCAGTACAGTGATTGTCACTGCTGCACCGCCCATGTTAATCGTCGCTCCTAGCGGAATAGAAACTGAATAAGTGTCTTCATGTAAATTCATACGACGACACATCCCCATATTCACAGGAATATTCGCCGCTGAACTGCGGGTAAAGAAGGCGGTAACACCGCTTTCACGTAGGCATGCAAACACTAATGGATATGGATTGCGTTTAATTTTCCAATAAACTATTAATGGGTTAACAATTAATGCAACGATTAACATACAGCCAATCAATACCGCGAGGACATGGAAGTAACCTTTTAACGTTGCAAATCCAGTGGTTGCAATCGTTGAAGATACTAAGCCAAAAATCCCCAATGGCGCTAAGCGAATGACCACTCTCACTAACTGAGTCACGCTTTCTGAGAAATCTTGGATCATACTTTTCGTCGTGTCATTTGCATGACGTAAAGCAATACCAAGACCAATTGCCCAAGCAAGAATGCCGATATAATTACCTTTAATCAGCGCATCAACGGGGTTGGCAAATATATTGATTAATAACCCTTTAAGTACTTCCCCTATATTCCCCGGTGGCGTCAGTTGTGTATCACCTACCACCAATACCAACTTCGATGGGAACATAAATGAGCCAACCACTGCCACTAATGCCGCAAAGAAGGTACCTAGAATATACAATACTAAAATGGGTCGAATATTAGTTTTTTGCCCCTTACGGTGGTTAGCGATCGATGCCATGACCAATACCCAAACCAATATCGGTGCAACTGCTTTTAACGCACTAACGAATAAATCACCTAATAACCCAACATTTTTAGCGGCTGAAGGCCATAACCACGCCAATAAAATACCCGCAATCAAACCAACGAGTATTTGCTTAACTAAGCTGCCCTTAGTGATAACTTGCCATAACCCTGTTTTGTTCGTTTCCATAGAAGACCTATATTTTATTAATCATTATTAGGAATAAAATGTGTTTGCCTTGCCAGTATAAGGAATAAATACCTTATTAAAAGGCGATTATTTTAAATATAGACAATAATTTATTTTATTTAACAATATATTTACATATCTGTGATCCTAATTGTATTTTGTTTCTTATAGTAGGATCTCAACATTGAAAATGTATGATATTTTTCAGTCTCTTAAATAAAAAAGCACTCGATTTTTTAAGTCGAGTGCTTGAATCTAACTAGGAGTGAAATGTTAGTTTTTCGCTTCGTTTCTCTTATTTACGATCGCATTAATCACTAGTGTGATAATTAAAATAGCCGCGACTGTACCTAACGAAATTGCTGTTGGAATGTGATAAATATCCATTAGCAACATTTTTATGCCGATAAAGGTCAAAATGACAGCTAAGCCATACTTCAACATACTGAATTTCTCAGCTACTCCTGCCAATAAAAAGTACATCGCACGTAAGCCTAAAATCGCAAATAGGTTAGAGGTCAATACAATAAATGGGTCTGTTGTCACCGCAAAAATTGCAGGAATGCTATCAACAGCAAAGATGACGTCACTGATTTCCACTAGGATCAGCACTAAAATCAGTGGGGTCGCAAAAAGTAAGCCATTGCGTTTAATGAAAAATTTCTCGCCGTGCAATTCATCCGTCATACGTAAATGAGAGCGCACCCATTTCACTAATGGCTTATCCGTAATCGGAGAATCATCCTCTTTAGCGAAAGCCATTTTAATCCCTGTAAACAACAAAAACAGGCCAAAAATATATAGAATCCAGCTAAATTGAGAAACTAACCAACTCCCTGCGAAAATCATTATGGTACGTAAAACAATCGCACCCAGTACGCCGTAGACCAACACTCTTCGTTGCAAATTAGCAGGGATCGCAAAATAGCTAAATAACATCAGCCATACAAAAACATTATCAACGGCCAACGCTTTTTCTAACAGATACCCCGTTAAGAAAGCCATGGTCTGGCTATTGGCGAATTCAGGGTTAACCGTATCATTTAAATACCACCAAAAGCCGCCAGCAAAAATTAACGATAGAGTGACCCAAACCGTACTCCAAGCAGCGGCTTGTTTCATCGACATCGCTTGGCCTTTATGTTTACCCTGCCAAAACAGGTCAACAAGTAACATAATGAGTATGATAACGGCGAAACTACCCCATAAAACAGGGTTACCAACAGAGTGCATATTATTTCCTTAATAACAAAAAACGGCTGACATCTTCAGAAGACATCAGCCGCTTAAATGCTTTAACCTAGAGTTATTATCTTTTGGTTGTCAACAATGAGCATACCTCGCCTTCTGGCAAGGTCTCACTTACAACACAATAACCCAAGATTGGAAATCGTGGTGCTCGGTTACCGGGTGCTTTTTATGCACCGTAATGACGATAAACCGACAAGAAGAAGTTACTCCCCTTTGCTATGATGCATAAGATAGGGTAATTAGTCCTAAAAAGCAATAATTAGCAAAGCCTATTTAACGAATAATTTTTCAAATTCCCTTGCACTAGCAAAGCGCTTTTTTTACCATTTTCATCAAAAAATACACTAATAGACGCTATTTTTACGTTATCTATCCCTTATAGTGATAGTCACCAAGAAGGGCCACTAACTCAAAAACTTAAATGAATTCTAAAAATAGAACGAGAATTTGCTGTTTAGTTATTTTTTGTTTTGTTAAAGTGGGCATGCTTTAAACTAACAGCCTGAGGAAATATGACTTTTCTTTTAGGTATTCGCATAATCCATGTCTTCCCTACCCAACAATAAGATTGTTGCTGTTATTGCCGTTTAGGAAACATTAATGGAATTAGTTAAAGAACTATTTTTTGCCCTTTGGCATCAAGACTACGTAACCCTATCCAACCCAGCGTTGGTCTGGGCTATTTATTTTATGTTATTCGCGATTCTTTTTCTTGAGAATGGGGTGCTTCCTGCCGCATTCCTACCAGGTGACAGTTTATTGATCCTCGTTGGTGTTCTCATAGCAAAAGGAACACTAAGCTACCCGTTAACGATTGTCATTTTGACAGCAGGAGCTAGCCTTGGCTGTTGGGTTGGTTATATTCAAGGTCGATGGCTTGGCAACACCAAACTCGTTAAGGGTTGGCTAGCGCATCTCCCTGAGCATTATCACCAACGTGCATATGGTTTATTCCATCGTCACGGTCTGGCTGCATTATTAATTGGCCGCTTTCTTGCTTTTGTTAGAACACTGCTACCAACAATTGCTGGGCTCGCGGGACTGCAAAATGGTCGCTTTCAAGTCTTTAACTGGTTAAGTGGCCTACTTTGGGTATTAATCCTGACAGCCATCGGTTTTGGTTTCGGGAAGAGCCCAATATTTCTTCAGTATGAACATCATATTATGAACGTGTTGATGCTAATCCCTGTAGGCCTCCTTATCATTGGCCTGATTGGCAGCATTGCAGTGGTGATTAAGAAAAAGCTTTCCACAAAAAAAGCGAACTAACCGATGAGAGGCTCTATAAGCCTCTCATGTTTCTCTTACCTTCCCGATAACTCACTATTGAATAATCTATTTTTGATGAATTCTGCTTTTTATTTTACATAACTTTTACATTATTTTTTCTTATTTAAAATCGCACACTCTTTTACATTAATTTAATCAATAATTAGCCTATTAGTCATTGCACTTACTGTAAAAATAGCTATTGTTAATAACTACAATTTATATTTTTTCTATTGATAGGAGGTTCCATTATGTCATCGAACAATTCATCAGAAGATCTACGCGCAGAACTAAAATCACTGGCTGACTCTCTCGAAGCGATGCTTAACGATACTGGAAACAAATCGAAAGAAGAAATAGACAGCCTAAAACAAAAAGCTCAGGACGCTCTATATACTTCACGCGCTAAACTAAACCAAGCAAGTGAAAAAATTACAGAGCAGACCAAAGAAATTGCAGGCCGAGCAGATAACTATGTCCGTGAAAATCCATGGACGGGTATTGGCATTGGTGCTGCCGTTGGTGTCGTTCTAGGCGTACTACTCGCTAAGCGTTAATTTGTATGGAACAACAAGAGCGTCAGGGCCCCGGTAAAGGGGTCCTTAACACACTACAACGTATCGCAGGCATTGCGGTACAAATGGTTGAGACTCGCATCCAGTTAATTGCCGTTGAATTAGAGGAAGAAAAAGCCACACTGATTCAACTTATTTTAATGGCGGGTATCACCCTACTCTTCACTGCATTCGGTTTAATGTGCCTTATCGGCTTAATTTTTTGGTCAGTTGATCCGATTTATCGCTATCAAGCTCTTGCTATTACGACCGGAGTTCTCATATTGCTCGCCATCACTGGCGCCATTTGGACGCTAAAAAAAGCAAGGCAATCGACTTTATTAGGTGCAACCCGAGAACAGTTGAAGGAAGATTCGAAGGCACTAACGAGCACAGAAGATGAACAAAAATAAGCGACAATCAGTGGCTGAAAAAAAACAACGCTTGATCAAGCAAATTGAACAGCAGCGTCATCAGCTATCTATGGCGTCAAAGGAATGGCTGGAAGTCACTGAACCTTACGATCGGTCGTGGCAAATTTTTGTCTCTTTTCGCCCTATTTTCATTGCTGCCGCTGGTTTGATATCTATTTATACCCTAAAGCAACCTAAGCGGATCTTCTCTCTAGGAAAAAAAGCACTAACAACATGGGGATTAGTGCGCTCTATCCAGAATGCGGTAAATATAAGTAAAAAATAATCTTTTTCCTCTCTAAACCTGAAGTAACCTCTTTCAGGTTTTTCTTCACTCGTCTCTTATTCAAATTTTTTGCCCATCTTTGTTAATAACCTTTGCTTTTTATTGAATCTACAAATAACTAATATAGCCACATCAAATGATTTCTAATCATTTAGTGCTAAAAAAAACAATATATCGCGATAAAAGTCGCATTTTATTGATATTTGCTGACCCTCGTTAGCTGGAGAATCTTAATGAAAAATTTAGAAAGTAGCGTGTTATTACTCGCTCGAATTATGATGCCAATTCTGTTTATCGTCGCTGGGTATGGCAAATTAGGTGATGCTTACGCAGGTACTCAACAATATATGCAAGCGATGGGCGTTCCAGGATTTTTACTGCCTCTAACGATTTTATTAGAGCTTGGGGGTGGACTCGCTGTTCTGTTTGGTTTTCTGACAAGAACAGTGGCTATTTTTACTGCGATTTTTTGTGTATTAACATCGCTGCTTTTCCATATTGATTTCAGTGTAGCGCCTAATAGCTTGATGTTTATGAAAAATATGACTATCGCTGGCGGCTATTTATTACTAGCAGTCACAGGCCCTGGTAAATTGAGCATTGACCACTTACTCAATAAAAAGTGGTAATAAACGTCTTTTTCATCATTAGCCTTATCTTAACTTGATAACCGACTTTGGTTTGCACCTCTATACATCTTGTATAGAGGTGCTTTTTTATTCGTTATTTATTAACAAATAATTTAGGTATTTCTCGTAAGCACCAAGATTTTGCTTCTCCCATGCTATCTCGACGCCATGCCATAATAATATTCGTTTGATGGCTATATTCCGCACTAACAACGCGTAAACGTCCTTCACGTATATCCTGTTCAACCATAGGATATGGCATCGTTGCCACGCCTAATCCAGCCAATAAAGCATTACGCTTATCTTCGATCGTTGATACCGTTAATCTTTGCTGTTTATCTAATAGTTGCACAGTGATAACAGGACGCTCCCGTGCTGTATCAGCAACAGCAATCCCCCTATATTTAATGCGAGTTGTATCCGAAAGCGGTTCTGGTTCTTGATGAATCGGGTGCTCTGGACTAGCCACATATACATGGTTAATGCTGTATAAGGATTTAGAGTTAATTTCAGACGATGAGCGAAAATGCATATCTGGAGCGATGACAATATCAGCTTTACCACTCTCAAGCCGCTCCCACGCTCCCGCGAGTACTTCCGTTAAAATAGAAAGTTGCGTGTCTGATTTTTCTGCTAACTTATCAACCAAGGGGAATAAGTAGTATGCAGGTATTAATGCTTCACATACAATTGTCAGGTGAGTTTCCCAGCCTTTAGCCAGCGCTTCAGCATCGGAGGTTAGCTTTTCCGCGGCTTCAAGTAATACTCTGCCTCGCTCTAACAGCATTCTGCCAACGTTAGTGAATTTCGTTCTATGCCCTGAACGATCAAATAGAATAACATCTAATTCTTCTTCTAATTTTTGCATCGTATAGCTGAGCGCCGAGGGCACTCGACCCAATTCGTCAGCAGCAGCAGCGAAACTACCACGCCGGTCGATTGCATCCATCACCCTTAATGATTCAAGTGTTAATGCTCTCTCTTTACTCATGGAATATCTCTTTCAGTAAATTTGAATGAAGTAAACAGATTAACTGGCTAACAATTCAACGTCCAGCTATTTATTATAACAATATAAATTTTTGTATATTTTTGTCGATTGAAGGAGGGTTAGCCACCATGATGACATTAAGACAAGTAAAACACTGTGGTAAGGCTGACTATGGTTGGTTACAAGCGCGTTACGCATTTTCCTTCGGCCATTACTTTGATCCTGATTTTATGGGATTTAAGACATTAAGAGTACTTAATCAGGAAGTTATCGCACCTGAGAGTGCTTTTCAGCCTAAAACCTACCCACATGTGGATATTCTTAATTTTGTATTACAAGGCAGTGCAGAGTATCGCGATAGTTTAGGAAATAAAATTGAAGTCAGTGAAGGTGAATGTATCCGCTTCTCACCACGCCCTGATTTAAGTTACAGCGAACACAATATGTGTTCACATAAACCCTTAACACGCCTACAGTTGTGGTTAAATGCTTGCCCGCAACAAGAGTATTATCCGACTCAAAAGATCAGTTTACCAACAGAAAGTAACATGTTAGTCGCCTCACCCGATGGGGTAAATGGCAGTATTCAATTACGTCAACAAATTTGGGTTACACAGCTTAATGTCACGTCAGATAATCCACAACACATTCAGTTGAGGGGAAAAAATGCTTATCTCCAATCTATTCACGGTGGAGCTCGCCTACAAGGTAGTAGTGGTAACACAATAGAAATGAGTTGCAATGATGGCGTTTTCATTCAGGACGAAAATACGTTAACACTCTCATCAGCAAAATCAATGCGCGCTTTACTTATTGATATTGGTGAATAACCTTTGAAGGGCCAACTTTCTTTTTTGGCCCCTCAAAAAATGCCTTCCTCCTAAAAATCCTCTTTTTTTGCGAAGATATTCTCAAATTTATGATCTTCCATACTCCGCATGTTGATAGCCTTATGATAGAGTCCAAGCAATAGTCAGCCAAAATAGAGTGGGTATTTTGGTTATTAAGCTTATTATTTTAGGTCTAGAAGGTATTTTTGTGGCTTTATTCACTCAACAGCGACTTAATCAAATTTTTGCAAGTATACTCGAAGAGGTTGTCCCTCAAGATGAGCTCGCAAAGCGTTTTTCTGTTTCAACACGGACGATACGCTCTGATATCAATGAAATAAATGAGCTAATACAAAACTACAGTGCCCATATTCTCTATGAGCGAGGCCGTGGCTATCGCTTAAAAATCGATGATGAAGGGCTTTTTGCTAAACTGACCCAACAAACTCAAGTCGAAAATAGTATCCCTCGGACAAGTAAAGAGCGTGTCGATGCCTTACTGCTAAAACTATTAATGCTGTCTTTGCCAGTAAAATTGGATGATATTGCCGAAGAGTGGTTTATTAGCCGTGGAACCCTGCAACAAGACATGAGCATTGTCAGAGAACATTTGCAGAAATATCAGATCTTATTAGAAAGCATTCCACATCAAGGAATCCATTTAAACGGAAGCGAATGGGCTATTCGGGCCTGTATGACAGAAACCCTTTGGCGACGTTTTTCATTGCAAATCAATCAGGACTTATCCATTTTTCAGCCTGAGTGTTTAGATAACCTCGATTTAACCTATATCGATAAGGTTCTTCATAACAGCATGAACCGTTTCGATGTTCGCTTAAGTAATGAGGGGCACTTATATTTGGTTTTCAACTGTGCTGTGACGATCTTACGTATTACTCGTGGTCATGAATTAACATCTACGGTGAAAAACCATGATAGTGAAGAGACGCTACGTAAAGCCTGTGAAGAAGTCTCTAAAGGATTGATCTATTTTCTTGGAAACGACTTATCCAGTGCAGAGCTGAGTTACCTACATGATCAAATCATCGCCCAGCGGATCAGTCATCAAGATGCCGCTCAGCAAAAAAGTGCTAATCACAATGAATTGGTTGAATATATTCTTAATTATATTAACGAATTGTATAACTATGACCTACGCAGTGATGAAAAGCTGAAAAAGGATCTCAATACTCACATCGCTGCATTAATGACACGGCTTCAATATCACATTATTACCCCTAATCCATTATTAAGTGATATAAAACAATATTATCCCTTTGCATATGATGTCACTCTCAGCGCACTCACCAGTGCCAGTAAGCAATTACTACCTTACCCCATCAATGAAGATGAACTTGGCTACCTTGCGGTGCATATCGGCGTCAGTCTAGAAAGGAATTATGGTGCAGGGTCAATTCGTCAAACAGAAGTGCTTGTCGTCACCGATGCTGGAAATTCAACATTTCGAGTTGTTGAATCAAAGATCATGCGTGAATTTCCACAACTCAAATTTAGCCGAGGACTAACACTGCAAGAATATGAGTCGTTAGATGAGGTCGAGGAAGACTTTGTGATCACCACAGTGCGTATTTCGGAAAAGAATAAGCCTGTCATAAAAATAGCCCCTTTCCCGACGCCTTATCAATTAGAACAAGTCGGTAAATTGGCAATGATGGATCAAACTCGTCCTTATATTATTGAACGCTTCTTTGATGAACGTTACTTTATGGTGATTAATGACAAGATCAGCCAAGAAACTTTATTCCAAACCGTTTGCCATAAATTACAACAAGATGGCTATGTCACTGCTGATTTCTATCCCTCATTACAAGAACGTGAATCGATTGTTTCTACTTTGCTTGGTGAAGGAATTGCATTACCCCACTCTTTAGGTTTACTGGCAAATAAAACGGTGGTTGTCACCATTGTCGCCCCCAAAGGTATTGAATGGAATAGAGAGACGAAAGAAAACGCGTATGTGATTTTCCTGCTGGCAATCAGTAAAGCTGACTATGAAGAAGCCATGGCGATCTACGACCTGTTTGTCACGTTTGTGAAAGAAAAAACCACCCGTAGACTTATCACTGTTAAGAATTTCAATGAGTTCCAAGTCATTGCTAAGGACAGCCTAGCGCGAATATAGGGGTTATATCAATTTAGAATGAAAGCACTGCCTATTTCTTTGGATATCCAGAGATAGGCAATGGTGCATTATAGCTAAATAAATTAATCAATAACACAACATTTAAAAACACGACACTCTTCATTAAATAAATATATTTTTATTTTTCATTGAAACTAAAGTTTTCAATAAAAATTTATTAATTAATTTTTATTTATACAAAAGATTTCATATCTTTTTTCCTTATTATTGATTTAAAACAAACTCACTCAATAGAGTGAGTATGATAATCATTTTTTACAATGAAACATCTCACGCATGAGAAACAAACTGATTATAAAAACAACAATAAAATAAATAATGTAAAAAATAAGGTTACTATAAGTATAATTCATTAATAGTCTCTAAAATAATTTTATACATTAGATACAAGTTAATACTTTTGATTATAAACCTCTAACTGACTCATTGTATGTTTCTTATTATGAAAAAGTGAATAAAGTAGTGAAGTACAAACAAGACTAATTAACCATGAAAGATCAACACCTGGAATCAATTCTGCATACGGACCTATGAAAAAAGTATTTTTAATAAATGGTATCTGAACTAGTATTCCAATAAAATATACTGATAGGGAATTTACATTAAATAAACCATACACACCGCCTTTCTCATCAAAAATAGCATTAATATTATAAATTTTCTTTTTAATTAAATAAAAATCTAAAAGATTAATAATTGCCCAAGGAATTAACACAGAACTAAGTGCAAATATCATATTTAAGAAGAACGAAACAAAACTTGCAGATGAAGCCAATGCGATAAGCGTTGCCCCCAACAAAACAATAGTAGAATAAATAACCCTTACACTTGTTGATGTTTTCCAATGAGGTATAAACGTTTGAATCGCAGTAATAATAGAAAGAACTGCACCATATAAATTCATAGCGTTATGGCAGATAATATTAATTAAAAAAAGTATCATTAATATTGGACCTAAAAAGCCAGTAACTAATTTTACCGCTTCCATAGATTCTTGAACATGCGGTGCACTATTTACAGCAAAAACGCCAAACAAAAATGCTAAAATAGTTCCCCCACATGCCCCAAAATAGGTATACCAAAAAGGTTTAGCTATCCCAACATCTTTCGGTAAGTATCTTGAGTAATCAGAAGTATACGGAGAAAAACTTATTTGCCAGACGGCACTAATACTAAAAACAGCAAACCATCCTACAAGACTAAATGAACCTTTATACCAAAAGTCACTAGGCAAAGGTTGAGAAAGCATATAAATAAAGCCTGATAATAGTGCTCCCCCCATCACCCACGAACCAATTTTATTGATTTTATGGATAAAATTATAACCTACAACACCAATAAATGTTGCACTGATTGCACCGATAATAGTTGCAAAATGGATTTCTATTTTGGGTGCTACAATATGCAATGCCTTTCCAGATAAAATAATATTTGAAATAAAAAAACCTAAGTAAATGACCGCGGTAAATATAATAACTAATAGTGAACCATATCGGCCAAATTGAGCTCGACTTTGAACCATTTGGGGAATACCAACCTGTGGCCCTTGTGCTGAGGTTAGCGCAAGAAATAAGCCACCAAATAAATGTCCACATATAATCGCTATAATTGCACTAATAATATTGAGATTGTAGACTTGTGTTGACGTTGCCCCTACAAATATTGCCAACGGTGCAATGTTTGTACAAAACCAAAGGGTAAATAAATCTCTAGGCTTACCGTGTCTTTCATTTTCTGGAACATAATCGATAGATTTACTTTCAATTAATTCTGTTTTGTTTGCAGAAGAAGTCATAATATCCTCCGATATTATTATTTTTTATTATATTTTGTAGAGTAAATTTCTTATTTAACTTTCAGAATAATATTCATCTATAGCCTGTGTCGCAATTCTAAAACTATCAACTGCTGTTGGCACCCCACAATAAATAGCAACCTGCAACAATACTTCACTAATTTGCTCTGGCGTTAAACCATTTCGTAGAGCGCCTTTTACATGTAACTTAAGTTCATGTGGACGATTTAAGGCCGATATCATGGCAAGATTAATCATACTTCGCTCTTTTTTTTCTAAACCATTACGCCCCCATACTGCCCCCCAACAATATTCAGTCACTAACTCTTGAAGAGGTTTATTAAACTCGGTAGCATTATTAATTGATTGTAAAACATATTCACTACCTAAAACATCTTTCCTTATTTTTAAACCTTTTTCATATAACGATTGATGACTATTTTTCACAATTAATCTCCAAAAAGCGTATATTTAATTTCTAAATATTCATTAATTCCATGATGAGAGCCTTCCCGTCCAAAACCAGATTGTTTAATTCCACCAAAAGGTTCTATTTCATTAGAAATATGTGTTGAATTAATACCAACCATACCGTATTCAAGTTCCTCTTGCATTTTCCATGCAGTAGCTAAACTCTGAGTAAAACAGTATGCAGCAAGGCCATACTCTGTTTTATTTGCTAAATTAATTGCTTCTTCTTCGGTGCTAAAAGGATAAATAACAGCTAATGGACCAAACGTTTCCTCACTAAATGCCAACATATCTGAGTGACCATTAGTTATTAACGTTGGTTGGAAAAACAATGTTTCTTGTTGGAAGTAATCTCCACCACATAATAATTCTCCCCCTTTTTCTATTGCATCTAAAATATGCTCCTTTATCTTTTCAACTGCCTGTTGATTAATAAGTGGTCCCATATCAGAACTTGTTATTATTCCATTACCAACCTTTAATGCTTGCATTTTATTTTTTAATAAATTAGTAAATTTATCATGTACAGATTCATGCACTAAAAATCTATTAATACAAACACATGTTTGGCCTGAGTTTCTAAACTTTCCATACATTGCAGCATCAACAGCTTTTGTAATATCAGCATCAGAAAAAACAATAAAAGGTGCATTTCCACCAAGCTCAAGGGAAAGTCGCTTTACATTTTGTGCAGCCTGAGCCATCAATAATTTCCCGACAGGAGTTGAACCAGTGAAACTGAGTTTTCTGACAACTTCGCTTTGCATCAATGTACTGCCAATATCAATTGCATCACCAGGAACAATATTTAAGCATCCTGCTGGTAACCCTGCCTGTGCAGCTAATTCTGCTAAAGCCAACGCAGTAAAAGGTGTTTCAGGTGACGGTTTAACAATACAAGTACAACCCGCCGCTAAAGCTGGCGCAACTTTACGCGTGATCATTGCCGCCGGAAAATTCCATGGTGTAATCGCAGCAACAACCCCTATAGGGTGTTTAGAAACAATAACTTTTTGACTCGTTGATTCACCTGGGAGTACTTCCCCATTAATACGCAATACCTCTTCAGCAAACCAACGTACATAATTTGCTGCATAAATAATTTCACCACGCGCCTCTGATAAAACTTTTCCTTGTTCTTGAGTTAAGATATCAGCTAATTCATTTTGATATTTGATAATTAACTGATACCAAAGGTGTAATATATTTGCACGCCGACGGGCTGGCACTTTTTTCCAGTCAACTAATGCCAGCTGTGCCCCATCTATAGCTATTTGAGTTTCCTGAGCGCCTAAGCTAGCAACTTCCCCAAGCAACATTTTTGTTGCAGGGTTATAAATAGGGGTGGTAGCTCCATTAATGGAATCGATCCATTCTCCATTGACCCATCCCTTCTCGCGTAAAAGTACGTTTTTCATAACTATTATCTCATTATAAATGGGTCATCAATTGCTTCATCACTCGTCCGTAACCAGACCGTTTTTGTAGTGGTATATTGCATTGCAGCATCCAAACCTCCTTCTCTACCATGGCCAGATAGCTTATAACCACCAAAAGGCGCCAAAGGAGAGACTGCTCGATAGGTATTCAGCCATACAATCCCTGTACGTAATTGCTTTGTCAGGCGGTGTGCACGAGTAAGATTTTTAGTAAAAATGCCGGCAGCAAGACCATAGTCAGAATCATTCGCCAATGCGAGTGCTTCGGCTTCACTATCAAAGCTTTGAACAGAAAGTACGGGGCCAAATAATTCAAGTTTTACACAATCTGCTTTTGGTACTTTTGTGCAATCAAGAATTGTGGGGGGATAGTAATAACCCTTTTCTGTTACATCATAATGTCCCGTAATTAATGCAGCGCCTTGTTTTATAGAGTTATCAACAACTTGTTTTATTTTTTCTATCTGCTTTAAAGTACAGAGTGGCCCAAACTGGGTACTATGTTGTTTAGGATCACCAATAACGATAGCTTGAGCTTTCTCTTTTAGTTTATTTAAAAATTCATCTTTAATAGATTGAGAAACTAATAGGCGTGAACCAGCAACACAACTTTGACCAGATGCTGCAAATATTGCAGCAACTTGCGCATTTGCTGCACTCTCTAGGTCTGCATCATCAAAAACAATAAAAGGGGATTTACCACCTAATTCAAGAGATTGGCTTGCAAGGTTTTCAGCGCTATTACGAACAATATACTTTGCCGTCTCAACACCACCTGTGAATGCAATATGATTCACTTTCGGGTGTTGCGTCAGTATCTCCCCACATTCCGATGAAAAACCTGTAATAATATTACAAACCCCAGCTGGAAATCCTGCTTGATGGATCAAGCTTGCTAATGCAAGTAACGGTGTAGGGGCGTATTCAGAAGCTTTAATTACCAAGGTACAGCCAGCCGCTATTGCTGGGCCAATTTTGACTGCTGATAAAAATAATTGGCTATTCCATGGAATAATAGCCGCGACAACACCGATTGGCTCACGTCGGATCCACGTTTCCATATCAGGCTTATCAATAGACAAATAAGCACCTTCCATCTTATCTGCCAAACCAGCATAATAACGATAATATTCAGCCACATAAGAAATTTGAGCTTGTGTTTCCCGAATAATTTTTCCGGTATCTTGTGTTTCTAATCTTGCAAGTTCAGCTGCATGTTGTTCGATCAAATCGGCTAAACGTAAGAGTAATTTTCCTCTTTGGCTCGCTGTATAAGCTTTCCAAATTGGGGAATGAAAGGCCTCATAAGCTGACTCGACGGCACGTTCTGTTTCATCACGTCCTGCCTCTGCAACTTGTGCCCACGGTTTTTCATTTGCAGGGTTGATACTTTCGAACTGTCTCACCCCTGGTTCAAATTGCCCATTAATATATAATTGAAACTTTTCCATTTTCCCCTCACTATTATGCAAATGCAGGCATGACTTGAGTAATAAAACGCTCTAATGACGCTTTTTTGCGTTCAAATGGCATACCACTGTCGATCCAAAGGGAAAACTCGTCATATCCCATTCGTTCATATTTTTTTAATTTCTCAATGACTTCATTCGCTGGGCCTATAGCAAGGTTTTTTCTCATGATTTCAGGTGTATAGTATGAATTCCGCTCAATTTCCTCTTCAGTTAATGGTTCAATTAAACCTTGTTTTATTGGCCTTTCATTTTTAAACCAAGCTCCGAAATACTGATAAAAGCGATTTAGTTCAATGGCTGCTAATTGAGCATCCTCTTCATTATCAGCAACATAACCATGTTGTAACATCATGATCTTTAATGGTACTTTAGGTGGAAATTTTTCCTTCGCTTCTTTAAAGCATGTCACTAATCGTGCGATTTCCTCTTCACCTTGATGCAATGGTGTAACCTGCACATTACATTCATTTTTCACTGCAAATTCATGGCTGTTAGGATCACGTGCTGCTACCCAAATCGGGGGATGAGGTCTTTGCTTTGGCAAGGGAGCGGATGTTGTTGAAGGAAAAGACCAAAACTCACCTTTATGTTCATAGTCTCCTTCCCATAGCGCTTTTACGGCTGGAATTAATTCACGCATGCGTTGCCCTGCTTCCCAAGGCGTTAAGCCTGGTGATAATCTTTCATATTCAAATGAATATGCTCCTCTAGCAATTCCCAGATCAAGACGACCATCCGTAATTAAGTCCGTCATAGCAGCTTCACCAGCTAAGCGGATGGGGTGGTTAAAAGGCGCTACAATAGTTCCCGTTCCTAATCGAACATTTTTAGTTTGTCTTGCGATATCAACAAGATTAATAAATGGATTAGGAGCAATAGTAAAATTCATACCATGATGCTCTCCTGTCCAAATAGCGTGCATCCCTCCTTGATCTGCTATCTTGCACAGTTCAATCATTTCTTGATACAGTTTCTCTTGTGATTCCTCAGGTGAAATTCTTTCCATATGGATAAAAAGTGAAAATTGCATACTATGATCCTTTATTTAAATTTAAGCTATTAACTGTTTTACTTGTCCATTATTCTCATCACCGTAATACACACTATAATTTCCGGCTGTGGCTTCCTGAGTAAAACGTTTAATCAGCGAATTTACGGCATAATCATCAAGTTTAATTTTTGATAGTTCATCGATATTAATAAATTGACCATTTTTCAGTATTGAAGATGTATCAGTCGCAACTGCACATAAAAAAACAATATGTTGTTTTTTATTTTTTCTATCTTCGTAAACGGAATAAATAAACCCTGGGCTGGCTTGAATACCTATTTTATTAAACAAATATTCTAATGTTTCATGAACTCCTTTTTCACTAATAACGCTAGAAGGTAGACAATAATTATTCAAACTGTCTCTAAACATAATGACTTTATTTTCAGATTCTATAAGTGCACTAATGATTAATTCTGGATTTTGAATAACCGATTGCGCACTCTCATAAGGAGTAAAATAAGCACCTCGGTAAAAACCAAGCCCTGCTGTACCTTCCGAATGAAAATCGACTACTTTTCCAATAAGAATGGCGTGATCTCCAGCATCAATGACTTGATATAGGCTGCAATCGAACCAAGCGGAACTTTCACTGATAATTGGACTATCTGATGTCGCAGTAAACCAATTGACATGTGAAAAACGATCTTCAATTTTCTGTGCAAAAATATTGGATATGTCTTTTTGTTTCTCAGAAAGTATATTTACAGCAAAATGCTCACAACGTGTAAAATTATCAAAATTTGCAGAACGTTTATCGATACTAATAAGTAACAAAGCAGGATCTAATGACACTGATGAGAATGAATTCGCAGTAAATCCTATAGGTTCATTATTTGAGTCTCTGCTAGTTACTACTGTTACTCCCGTTAAAAAAGAGCCAAATGCATCTCTCAATTGTCGGCGATCTTGTATTTCCATACAATTACCCTCACATCATGTAGTTTTCTGAATTACATATATTTTCAACAAATTCTTTTATTTCATAAGAAACTAGCCGAGATGCAGTGAGTGTTAGCATATGCCTTTCACCTGGAATAATAATTGCCCTTCCTTTTTGGCTATTCTCTGCCATTTTTATTGCCATACTTGGGCTAGAATTATTGTCATTTTCCCCTGTAATAACTAAAAGGGGGCAACTTATCTCATGCCAGTTTTTTGCGTAAATATCATCACCATTAGCAAAGGCATAATAAGCTTTAGCATAACCATCAAGATTAACCTGATTCAGCCAATTCATAACTTTTCGCCTAATTTGTTGCTGTTCTTTTGAGCCATCAAACCAACGCTGCAATGGCGCATCTATCTGAGCTTGGCCAGAGGCAAGTTCTATTGCTCTTTGTCTAACTGCAATTTTTGCCTGTTCATCACGGCGATATACACTACTGATAATGACGGCACCTTTGATTAATTGCGGATATTCAATACACACTCCCCCAGTAATTAAGCCTCCCATAGAGTGGCCAACTAATATGACATCTGCTAAACCAAGAGATTGTAAGAATGCCCCCATCCAAGAAACATAATTTTGTAGTTCTGGCCGATATACAAAACCCGAACTATAACCATGACCCGGCATATCCACCGCAATCACTTGATAAAAAGCTGACAAAGACTCAATTTGTTCTTCCCATGTTTCAGCACACATACCGACACCATGGATTAAAACAAGAGGCCTACCTTGGCCTTCTTCTAAGTAGCTAACTTCCATATTTAAATTAGATAGCTGCTGGGTTCTTCTGATCATGACCTAACTCTTTTAAATCTTGATAACGATCGCCAATCCTGTGGTGAGGGCGACCACCTAATGCAGCACCTAACGCAATGACAATTTCATCTTCAAACGGAGCATCAGAAATATTGAATTGGAAAGTTAAATAATGAGCTCGGCTCCCTTCATCGTTTTTACCCATCATAGGAATTAAAATCGGTGAATTAGCAGGTCCTCGAGTGTTATTGAATGCTAAATAAGATTTTCCACCTACTGCATTACGATAATGGTTACCAAAATGTAACGTATGAATCAAAGCCGATGCATGCTCAAGCTCACCTTTTAATCCAACAACTGCACATTTACCAAAAGCTTCAATACACTCACCACCACCAGCTTCTTCAATAATCATGTTCGTTAGCACTTTTCCTAATACAGGTGCTAGCTCTCTAATTTTTAAGGATAAATCATCAACATATCCTTCCCCTACCCATGAATTTTTTATTACTGCTGCCGCAGCAATCATGATAAGCGGCTTATCTGCTTCTTTATGACCATCAATATAAATCGTTTCGGTGCTCAAAATTGTCTTACGGATTATTGGATGCATAACGGCCTCTTGTTAATTAATTGTCAAACCTATATTGTATTATTGTAAGCTGGCATACCAACATACAAGATGTCAAACTTTTACTATTAAAACTTTTTTGTTGTATAGTAGAGATCAAATATTTGATGATTAAATGGGTAAAAATGGACAGTTCACATTCATTAAAAATTAATAATGTCCCGTTAACACTGCGGGAGATCGCTCTTGAAAAAATTCGTCAAGCTATTATTTCTGGCTACTTTAAAGCTGGTGATAGGCTAGTAGAACGAAGTTTATGTGAAGAGCTTGGAGTTAGTCGTAGTATTGTCAGAGAAGTTTTAAGGTATCTTGAATCTGAAGGATTAATTGAGATATTAGCCAAAAAAGGGCCTATTGTTGCCATGTTAAATTGGCAGCAAGCTGAACAAATATATAATATCCGTATCTTACTAGAGCAAGAAGCGGCTAAAGCCTGTGCCGAAAAAGCGACCGCTCAGGATAAAAAAATACTTTTAGATAAACTGCAAAAAATTGATGATGCTTCATTAAGTCAGGATGATTTTAAATCAATCACTGCCTCAACTGAATTCTATGAAACGTTATTTTCTATCGCTACACACTCTATTGCTTGGGAAATTGTTCAGCGCCTAAATAGCAGAATTAGCCGACTAAGAGCTATGACATTAAAAACAAAAGATCGAAAAATAACAGGATTCGAAAGAATGAAACGAATCTACTCTGCCATTGAGAAAAATGATGGTGAAGCCGCTAAAACTGCGGTGGTTGAACACTTAACTGAAGCATCGATTATTGCTAAATCTATATTAGAAAAACAGGAAAAATAATATGGCCGCATACTGGATTGCACATGTTACCGTTTTTGATACTCAAAAATATCCTCAATATATGCAGCTTGCTGCGACAGCCTTACAGAAATATCAAGGCAAATTTCTTGCAAGAGGAGAAAATGCCATAACATTAGAGGGAAAAACTTATGAGAAACATGTTGTTATAGAATTTAAAGACTATGAAACCGCACTCTCATGTTACCATTCTATTGAGTACCAGAATGCATATAAGCAGCGCAAAGATATCGCCGATGTAATGGTTATTATCGTTAACAGCCTAACAAGCTAATACCTTTTCTTTAAAATTATTAGGACCTTAAAGAAAAATCAGTAAAATTAATAAATTAACTAATAAACAATGATATTTATTGATGTCTTGACCGCTATTATGTCAGCTCTATCAGCTCGCCCGTTCTGATATATTCAAAGAATATGGCAAATCATCAATAAAAAATCACTCTTAGAATAATTTATTATTTTAAGATAAGCTGCTAAGCGCAATATCATCGTAACTATGCTGAGATGATATTGCAGATAAAAATCATTATTGGATTTAACTGTTATTTATTCTAAATTTGAAACAAAATCATACGACATTTTTATGTGAGGAATTAATACTATCGTTATAGATTGTACCCCTCTTTATAGTTGTACAGGACTCAATAAAAGATGATAATCCAATCACCCCCATGTTTTTCTTATCAAACTTATTTAGACAAATACTAGGAAAAGTTACAGGTAGTCATCTAATGGTTTGATGCACTAGATCATTCCCTTTACCAAAAGGTGTACTTTTTATCTTCTATATCCTAACTGTTATATTTTTTTTGTATCACCATATTCAGTAACTAGACCAAGAATTTTGACTTGAGACGCTAGTATATTGCGGTTTACTTTGTCATTTAACACCTTAACAATCAGGTTATATTTCATCATTAAGATGCACTTCTCAATGAAAGCGACGTATAGTTTGCTTCCACTTATTATTGGAAAAATCGCTATTCCGGCATTTTGCGTGATCATGACCGCAAATCCATCATTTTATTTATCACCAAAATCGCCTTTTTGTTGTGCTATATTCGTAAGTGGAAATGCAAAATGACCTTTAGCGCCTATTTCCACTTTTTCATTTCCACTTCTTTTTTAATCACAATGCCTGTTTTCCATCACTAGCAGAAAATCATTAATAGGTTGAATTTTAATACATTAATGTAGCTCCCTACTTAAGACTACTTATTTTCAATACTCGAAAAAAGTCTAAATTTCCATTTAATTTCCGATTAGCTCGGATTTCATACACAAAAGTACGTTATATCCTTCCAATTAATTTCCACTTACAAGTGGAAATTCAATGTCTGCACAAATTCTCTTGAAGCGACTAAGGTATTTATCATAAAGGAACAAAGCAGTTTAATTGCATTATTACCTTGGATTTTAAACAGTTATGAGTGAATCAGTTGTCGTTTTTAAGATGTCGGAAAATAACCTCGATATCGATGAGGTAACACAAGAACTGCTGGCCGTCATTAGTGGCTGGCTTAAACAGGAAAATTGCTACACCACGGATGTACAACAACAGATGTTGGAGTCTCATCTTAGAGCCATGGTGGTTAGAGCTAAAACGGGTGAAGCCTTACCTGAAGTCGATATCAGCCTATTTGATGAGATTTCAGAACACTCGATTGCTTTATCGCAACGCGTTGTCGATACCCTACCAGGGCTCGCGCCAGAAGAGACATTTTTACTCTCTGTTCACTTTGAAGTTATCCGTTCGAATGATTAATTTTTGAGGAATATCACTATGAAACAAGTTGTTGTTGCTATCGGAGACCGTTTAGGAAAAGGCCAAAAAGTGGCAGTAGGAGTTGAAAGTGCAGGCGGTAAAGCCATTGTTGTCCCGGGTGTAGCGGCAGATATGAAGCTCGGTGATGTTATGAATGCTGAACACGCTGATTTAGGTATCTCCTTTTGTGGAAGTGGTGGTGCAGGTGCTATCACAGCACAAACTAAATACGGCTATAAGGCGCGTTATGGCATGCGCTCGATTGAGGAAGGTGAAACCGCGATTGCTGAGGGTTGCACTGTTTTAGGCTTTGGCTTTATGGATAAAGAAGAATTAGGCGAGCGTTTAGTTAAAGCTTACCTCAAAAAATACGGCGACGCGTAATGAAGAAATCTATCGAAACGGTTGTGCGAGTCTCTGGGCAAGGTGACAGCAAACAAAAAGCCATTGCTGATGCACTGAACTCGATTCAACGCACGGTACTAAAAGAGAGCAATGACATTATCCTGCGAATCGAACCTAAGGATGTTGCCGTTGTGAGTGCATATTCGCACTCGCGGACAGAAAAGTTTCTTTTCGTTTTTCTGCCGCGCAAACGTGAACATTTCCGTGTGGTGCTCGACGTTTCGCTAGATGTCACCCTACTTTCTGTCAACGAAATACCATTTACAGAACAATAAAAACAATTCAGGTCTGGAGGCATTTCCATGAGTGAAACTGCATCTTTCTTAGAAATACTGGGTATGTCCCTCATTATAGGCGGCCTATGTGGCTTTGGCCTTGGTGCAGGTGCTGCCCGCATGTTCCACGCTCCTACAGTCCAAGGGATGGGGGCATTCCGTACACTCGGCGAACTGAATGCATGTGAAGGCGATCCTGCTTCTCACTTCTCGTTCGGTTTAGGCTTCTTCTTTAACGCATGGGCATCCTCGGTTGCCGCCGGTGCATTCACACAAGACGTTGACCACCGCATCATTCCTAACTGGGGTGCGGCTGCATTGCTCTCTAAAAACCGTAATGTCGCTGAAACACTGCATAACCCGAAAAAAATGGCTCTAGCTTGTACCATTATCGGTGCATTGGTTGTTGCCTTCTTAAATACAACAGCGTCCGCTGTTCCTGCTGCGTTACAAACGACAGCAATCAACGTATTAGTGCCTGCTGCAAACCTACTGGTAAATACCGTAATGCCAGTTATTTTCTGGTTAGCCGCGATGGATGCAGGTCGACGCTCAGGTTTTTGGGCTACCCTTTTCGGTGGCTGTGCACAACTCATTATGGGAAATGCTATCCCTGGCTTGGTTCTGGGTATCCTGATCGGTAAAGGTGTTGATGATAACGGCTGGAACCGTGTCACACGTACGATGATGATCACCGTTGTCTTACTGTTTGTTTTAAGTGGCTTCTTCCGTGAGTTTGACCTGAAGATGATCACCTCTTTCAACTTAGATAAACCTCTGTGGCTTGAATACATCCATGGATTACTGAGCGGGAAATAATTATGACAACTGAAATTAACAAACAAGATTTTTGGTACGCTGAGTGGTCGTTCCCTATTTTTGTCGGGCTATTATCAGCAGGCATTTTTGCAGGGACTCACATGTATGTTGTTTACGGATTCGGCGCATTTAACGAAGTTGCTTTCGTCGCAATGTTAAAAGCAGGCTTAGATACAGGCGTTTACGGCGCTGTTGCGGCATTTGGTGCGAGCTTCCTGTTCGCACGGATCATCGAAGGCTCCCTAGTCGGTATTTTGGATATCGGTGGTGCATTACAAACAGGTATTGGCCTTGGCGTCCCAGCGCTATTTCTTGCGGCGGGTTGGGATATTTTGGTTACCAATTTCTGGATCTCCCTGATTACTGGTTTGTTACTCGGCGTGTTAATTGGCTTGATCATTGTATTTGCGCGTAAATTTACCATCGCACAAGCCAACTCGACATTCGGTGCTGACATAATGATGGGAGCAGGTAATACGTCCGGTCGTTTCTTAGGTCCTTTAATTATTTTGGCTGCGATGGCTGCCTCCATTCCGATTGGTATTGGTTCGCTGATTGGTTCACTCATCTTCTATGTATGGCAGAAACCTGTCGCAGGTGGTGCAATTTTAGGCGCGATGTTATTTGGTTATTTCTTCCCTCTCGCCGCCTAATGACTAAATAGCAAAGAAGGTAATTATGTATTCTTTAATCATCAAACAGGGTAAACATATCGATGGAACATTAATCGATATTCTGATTAAAAATGGAAAGATCGAAGCTGCGGGCCCGGCGTTGGCCTGCAACCAACAAGCTGAAAAATGGATTGATCTAAAAGGAAAAACCTATGTCAGCGCAGGGTGGATTGATTCGCACGCTCACTGTTTTGTGGAGTCACCTATTTACTTTGATGAGCCCGATTTAGCAGGTGCTGCTGGTGGGGTTACCTCACTGGTTGATGCAGGCAGTGTCGGTGCTGATGATATTGATAAATTTTATCAGCTAACACAAAAAGCCCAGACTAACGTATTTTCCTTATTAAACATTTCACGTATCGGTATTATCGCGCAAAATGAATTATCTGATATGAATAATATCGACGAAACCTGTTTCCAAGAGGCGATAGAACGCCACGAAGGTTTTGTTGTTGGAATGAAAGCACGCATGAGTAAAAGTGTCGTTGGTGACAACGGTATTGCTCCCCTCCTCAAAGCCAAACAGATGCAGAAAAAGCATCGATTGCCATTAATGGTACACATTGGTAATAACCCACCTAATATTGATGAGATTGCAGATTTATTGACGCGTGGGGATATTATTACTCACTGCTTTAATGGTAAGCCGAATCGCATTCTTGATAATGATGGAAATTTAAAACCGTCGATTGCACGTGCACTTGCGCGCGGTGTGATCTTAGATGTCGGTCATGGCGGTGAAAGCTTTAGCTTTAAAGTCGCAGAACAAGCGATGCGTATTGGTACCTATCCAGACATTATTAGCTCTGATATCTATCATCGAAATCGGGTTAATGGTCCAGTTTATAGCCTTGCTTTTGTGATGACCAAATTCCTGTGTATGGGCTTTAGCGCAGAAAAAATATTGCGCTGTGTGACAGAAAAAGCCGCCGATTTATTAGCTCTACCTGCAAAAGGTTATTTAAAGCCTGGCTTTGATGCCGACATCACACTGTTTGATTTAAAAGAAGAAGCCACTGAACTCACGGATGCTGAAGGCGAACGCCGCATCGGTACTCATCGCTTTGTGCCCATTGCCGCGATTATTGGTGGAAAACATATTATTCATGCAGAAGGCGAATCTGAACATGCAATCGATTTATGAGAAGTATCAACTAAAACACGTGATTAACGCCTCTGGCCGCATGACCATTCTTGGCGTTTCAACCCCAACACCAGAGGTGGTTGAACGTGTCGCTTATGGCCTTAATCACTATTTTGAAATTAAAGATTTAGTGAATAAAACTGGCGATTACATTGCGAAATTACTTGATGTTGAAAGTGCCGTTGTGGTTTCTTGTGCTTCCGCGGGGATCGCACAAGCCGTTGCTGCTGTGATTGTACGTGATGACGATGACTTGCTGCTAAATTTACACTCATCCTCTAAGGCTGTTCCACGTGAAATCGTCTTACCCAAAGGTCATAACGTTAATTTTGGTGCCCCCGTCGATACGATGATCACACTCGGTGGCGGCAAAGTGATTGAAGCGGGTTTTGCTAATGAATGTTCGGCGGCTCAACTTTCCGCGAAGATCACGCCACAAACAGCAGCTATTCTGTACATCAAATCCCACCACACAGTGCAAAAAAGTATGCTTAGCGTGAGCGAAGCCGCGGCTGTTGCTCGTCAACATCATGTGCCACTGATCGTTGACGCCGCGGCAGAGGAAGATCTGACCAGCTACTATCAATCAGGCGCTGATTTAGTGATTTACAGTGGTGCTAAAGCGATCGAAGGACCAACCAGCGGCCTCGTTGTGGGTAAAAAAACCTATATCGAATGGGTAAAACGCCAAAGCCAAGGTATTGGCCGCGCAATGAAAGTCGGCAAGGAAGGCATTTTAGGATTAACACTGGCGATAGAACAATACTTAACCGCCACAAAAGAAACTGGCGCTGAAATGGTGAATCGCATGAATGGCTTTATTGAAGAGCTCAATGGGATCCCTGCGATTTCGGCTCGCATCGTATGGGATGCTGCCGGACGTGATATCGCCCGCGCTGAAATTAGCTTTGATGAAAAAATGATGGGTAAAACGACCTATCAAATCATGAGCGAATTAAAACAAGGGGATACTGCAATCTACTTTCGCGAATATAAAGCCAATGAAGGTAAGGTAGAGGCGGATATTCGCAGTGTCAGCAATGATCAACTGAATATCATTGCAGAGCGTATCCGTTTGTTAGTCAAAGGAATTTAACATGAAATTATCACCAAATTTTTACCGAAACCGTGTTTGCCTGAATGTCCTCGCTGGCAGCCATCAAAATGCCAAAGATATCTATCAAGCAGCTGAAACCTTTGTCGTTGTTGGTGTACTATCGAAAAATTACCCTGATTTAGATAGCGCGATTGCGGATATGCGTGTTTACGCAAAAGAGACCGATAATGCGCTATCTGTAGGACTTGGGGCAGGTGACCCTAATCAATCCACCATGGTTTCATTAATTTCTCAGGAAATCCAACCACAGCACGTCAACCAAGTGTTCACAGGTGCACCGATTAGCCGTGCACTGCTTGGACAAAATGAAACGTTTGTCAACGCGTTAGTGTCACCGAGTGGTACTGTTGGTATGGTAAAAATCTCTACTGGCCCACTCAGCTCTCAGGCGCCAGAAGGAATCGTTCCTGTTGAAACCGCCATTATGATGCTGAAAGATATGGGGGCAAGCTCTATCAAGTTCTTTAATATGAAAGGATTAACTTATATTGAAGAATATAAAGCCGTTGCTAAAGCCTGTGCTAAGTTTGATTTTTCACTAGAACCAACAGGTGGCATTGATTTGGAGAATTTTCCACAAATCCTGCAAATCGCCCTCGATGCTGGTGTGAAGAAAATTATTCCGCACATTTACAGTTCAATCATTGATAAAGAAAGCGGCGACACCCGTCCAGACGATGTGCGTAAGTTGCTAGAAATGGTTAAACAAGCCGTTAAGTAGCTATTTAAAAAACCATCAACAGTGATTCTTTTTTAATAAGTTTGAATAGCACTGACGTTTTTTCTCAGTAACTCACGTTATGGTAAGGCAGCAACTGGATCACTGGAATTTTTGCTCAGTCATTCCAGTTGTGGCAAGGCGGCAAAACGAAGATATCCCTAGGTGCATACTAAGGTATGTCACTAGGGCCAACGCAGCCACGGTTTGAAGTATGATGAAAAAATTGGAGTTGGCCGATAAGCCGGGTTCTGTCTTGGACAACCATTCATCTAGGCCAGCACTTGCGCACTGGCTCCAGCAACCTACCCGAGTTCAATGCGGGCCGCACCATATGAACCCCTATTTGGTCTTGCTCCGGGTGGAGTTTACCGTGCCACGAACTGTTGCCAGTCGCGCGGTGCGCTCTTACCGCACCCTTTCACCCTTACCTGTACCTGTAAACAGGCCATCGGCGGTTTGCTCTCTGTTGCACTAGTCGTAGGCTTGCGCCTCCCAGACGTTATCTGGCACCCTGCCCTATGGAGCCCGGACTTTCCTCCCCTCTACCCGTCTCCCGAAGGACAACGATAGAGCAGCGGTTGTCTGGCCAACTCCGCTGCGGATTATAGGCACTTTGCCTAGCCTTGTATAGGGGTTTATGCAGTTATCAATCGTTATTAGGTTGTTCAAGCATCAATTTATAAAGGCGATTTTTCTTTAAGCCATAAATTTCAGCAGTAATCGCTGCCGCTTTTTTAGGGGGGAGCTCCTGCTGTAGCAGATTCAACGTACGGATAACATCAGGTGAAATGTCATCGTCATCCGGATTTGCTTTATAGCCTTCGACTATCAGCACCATCTCACCACGATGACGATTTTCATCCTCTTTTACCCAAGCGAATAGCTCCCCGACAGGCCGTCCTTCAATTGACTCCCAAGTCTTTGTGATTTCACGAGCAAGCACCACATGACGCTCGGGTCCCCAAACTTCAATCATGTCTGCTAAACTATCGAGTAAGCGATGTGTTGACTCATAAAAAATTAATGTACGCGTCTCTCGTTCAAGTGCTTTAAGGACATCTTTTCTGCCTTTACTTTTGGCGGGTAGAAATCCCTCATAGCAAAAACGGTCAGAAGGCAAACCCGCGGCACTAAGCGCCGTGATTGCAGCGCATGCACCGGGTAATGGCACAACACGGATCCCCGCTTCACGGCAACGAGTGACTAAATGATAGCCAGGATCGTTAATTAAAGGTGTACCTGCATCGGAAACTAATGCGATACTATCGCCCTGTTGAAGTCTGCTAATTAATTGATCTGCCTTCTGCTGTTCATTATGATCATGCAAGGCGAACATGCGTGCATTAATGGCAAAATTCTGTAACAGTATTCCTGAATGCCGTGTGTCTTCTGCAGCGACAAGGTCAACATGTTTAAGAACATCCAACGCACGTTGCGTGATATCGCCCATATTACCGATAGGGGTGGGCACGATATACAGCGTGGATGCCATAACCACTGCTTGATTAGGTTGATTCATTGTTTCATCCGAATAGCCGGTTTAAAATTAAGCAACTGAAAATACACCACTGGATACAGTATGCGTCCTTCAATTTTTTTGCATGTAAAAAAAGGGTTAATCTGCACAGCAATGCTATCAGCTTTAATGCTGTCAGGCTGTCAGCTTACAGGGGATAACAAAGCACCTATTACCCCAACGACACCGGAACAGATCAGTTCCGAAATAAATCGGTATCAGTCTATCATTGATTCCGCGCAAGGTAAGCCTTCTAGCGATGTTCTGCGTGCTTATATTGGTCAAGAAGCCTTATTGACCGAACAAACAGCCCGCCAAGCCAATATCGATAGCACATGGCAAATGTTAACACAAATGACGCCTGAGCAAATTCAAGGCATTGGCGCTGACGAAATCACCTTAGCAGGCTGGGTCGATTTACTCGATATTTATCTCAATAATCGCGATGATGTTGCAACGCTAAAAGCAGGTGTTGATGATTGGAAAATTCGTTATCCAAATCACCCAGCAGCACAAACACCGCCTAGCCAACTGCTACAATCCATGCAGCCACCTGTCGGTAAAAACCCTAAAATAGCCCTTTTTCTGCCAATGAGTGGTCAAGGAAAAGTTTTCGGTGAAGCAATCATGAAAGGTTTCATGGATGCACAAAAAGGTTTACCACAAGCGCCGGCTGCAACGTCAAATACAGCACCAACGCCTGAGCAAAGTAGTCATAATGATGTATTAGAGCAAATTTACGCTGAGGTGGCCGCGGCAACAGGTAATGATAATGCAACCAATGATGCTGATATCGTTAACCCGTCTTTGAGTATTGCAGCTACACCAACCAATTCCCAAAGTATCAAAGTATTTGATACCAATGGAAAGCAAATCTCTCAGTTGTTGCAACAAGCCCAAAGTGAAGGCTTTACTTTAGTGGTAGGCCCGTTATTGAAACCTGAAGTACAGGCGATTGCACAAGCAGGTTCGCCGTTAAGTGTCCTAACACTGAATGAGTTAGATGCCGATAAATTGCAGCCCCGCCCCAACCTTTGCTATTTTTCACTGTCTCCTGAAGATGAAGCTAAGAATGCCGCAGCACATATCATGGCGGAAGGTAAACGAGCGCCATTAATTTTAGTGCCGAACAATGCCTTCGGTGAACGTATTGCCAAAGCATTTGCTGAAGAGTGGCAATCAAAAGGGGGGTCTACCGTCCTTAAACAATCTTTTGGTTCTGTGGCCTCGCTGAAAGAGTCGATTAACCGAGGCGCGGGGATTCGTATGACCGGTACACCTGTCGTCATCAATCCCCCAGTTGCAGCAAAATCGATTGATGGGCAAAACTATCCTGAGCTTTCACAACCAGAGCCTCAAATGAGTTCCTCTAATTCTATCGATGCGGTCTATATTGTTGCCACTCGTGATGAGCTAACCTTGATCAAGCCGATGATTGAAATGGCGATTAGTAGCCGTCAACGCCCAGCCCTATATGCAAGTTCACGCAGTAACCAAGCCGGCAATGGCGCTGATTTTCGTTTCGAAATGGAAGGCTTAAAATTCAGTGATATTCCATTATTAGCTGGTGCAAATAACAATTTACGCAAACAGGCCCAACAAAAGATAAATAATGATTATTCGTTGTTGCGCCTCTATGCGTTAGGTATCGATGCTTGGTCGCTAGCGAATAACTACGATCAACTACAACAAAATGCCCAATTCCGTCTACAAGGTGCATCAGGTACTTTGAGTGTGGGAGAAAACTGTGTTGTTTACCGCGACCTTCCTTGGTTACAGTTCAACCAAGGACAAATCAAATTAGCAAGATAATCTTGCCGTGCAATTAGGATGATTGCCCAACTTTAAGACAAGGACGTCATGCAACCTCTCAAAAAAACATTAAAATGGTTAGCTGGTCGGTACTATGAAAGTCAAGTACAGGCCTTCCTGCAACAACAGGGGTTAACATTTGTTGAGCGAAATGCCAGAAATCGCCATGGTGAAATCGACCTAATTATGCGCGATGATACTGGTTGGGTATTTGTTGAAGTACGTTTTCGTCAAGACAAACGATATGGTGGCGCACTCTTATCAATCGATAGATGCAAACGCAGGAAACTGATTGCTGCTGCTAAATATTGGCTTGCCGAAAAACAAGAAAGCTTCGAAACTACTGCATGTCGTTTTGATATCTGTGCGATTACTGATCGTCAGTTTGAATGGATACAGAATGCCTTTAACGATAGTGAACATGTTGGTTAATTTCACAGGAAAATAAGCAAGTGCTGGATAGAATTAAAGTCTGTTTTACAGAAAGTATTCAAACTCAGATAGCAGCAGCAGAAGCGCTGCCCGATGCTATATCACGCGCAGCAATGATGATGGTTCAATCACTGCTAAACGGTAACAAAATTTTATGTTGTGGAAATGGGGCTTCTGCCGCAACAGCGCAACGCTTTGCGACTAGCATGATCCACCGATTTGAAACTGAGCGTCCAAGCCTACCCGCACTCGCTCTCAATACGGATAATGCAGTGTTAACGGCCATTTCCGGTAGCAAACAACCCACTGAAATCTATGCTAAACAGGTGAGAGCACTCGGTCAGCATGGTGATGTTTTAATGGCTATCTCAACACATGGTAATAGCAGTGATATTATCAAAGCCGTTGAAGCTGCTGTCACTCGTGATATGACAATTGTTGCTCTGACAGGTTATGATGGCGGCGAACTTGCGGGTCTCTTGGGACCACAAGATGTTGAAATACGTATACCATCACAACGTAGTGTCAGAATCCAAGAGGTTCATCTTCTTACGGTGAATTGTCTTTGTGATCTCATCGATAATACACTTTTCCCTCATCAGGATGATTAAGGAGCAAAAATGCGATTACTCCCAATAGTAGCCATTATTCTTAGTATGACAATGCTACAAGGCTGTATCGGCGCTGCCGTTGTCGGTTCTGCTGCGGTTGCGACAAAAAGCGCAACTGACCCACGTTCTGTCGGCCAACAAGTTGATGATGGTACGTTAGAAGCGCGCGTCAGCGGCCAATTGAATAAAGATAAAGACATAACAGGCAAAGCTCGCATTATTGCGACCGCTTATAAAGGAAATGTTTTGCTGACAGGTCAAAGCCCTGATTTATCTTGGGCTGAGCGAGCAAAACAAATAGCAGCAAATGTTGAAGGAACTAACGCTGTCTATAATGAAGTTCGTCAAGGTGAACCTGTTGATTTAGGCACCGCGTCAAAAGATACTTGGCTGACAACGAAAGTGAAATCAAAGATCCTCACCAGTGATGCTGTGAAGTCATCCAGCGTGAAAGTGATTACTGAAAATGGTGAAGTCTTCTTATTGGGTATTTTAACCAAACAAGAAGGGGATGCTGCGGCAAAAATCGCCAGTGAAACAGAAGGTGTTCGTCGTGTCACGACCGCTTTCACCTATCTCAATTAATCATAAACAATAATATATTGTTATAAAAAGAAAAGTCATGAATGAAAATTCATGACTTTTTTATTCGTCAGGACCGATGGTATTATTTTTCAGATAATTCCTACCCCCAAGAAGGTACATCTGATTCAAGATCCAAGCCTGTCTCTTTAACACATATGAAGAGGGTGATTTCACCTTAAACCTGTGAGGATTCGGCAAAACAGCCACTAATAGTGCAGCTTCTTCCATAGTTAGTTGATTTGCTGACTTTTTAAAGAATTTTTTTGATGCCTCTTCAACCCCAAAAACCCCCTCATCAAACTCAACTATGTTTAAATAAACAGTCAATATTCTTGTTTTTGACCACATAAGCTCCATAACAGGAGTCATCAATGTTTCAAGGCCTTTTCTTATCCAGCTTCTTCCATCCCATAACCACAAGTTTTTTACTGTCTGTTGAGAGATAGTTGAAGCCCCTCGAATTGTGTTTTTTTTACTCATATTATGCTTATAAGCCTTCTCTATAGCTTCCAGATCAAAACCCCAGTGATGAGGAAAATTTTGATCTTCTGCTGCTATAACAGCCAAATATAAGTAAGGAGAAATGTGATTTTCATCAACCCATTCCGAACGAGAAACATAAGAAAAATTTAAGTTTATCCATGCGGATAATTGCCTTTCTACCATGACAGCAGAAAATGGCACTGGCACGAATTTAAACGCAATCACAGTCAAAAACCAAACCGCGACTAGCGAAAGCAAAACTTTCCGTAACCAGCGCCATAATCGAGAAATTATCATGCTCATCGAGTCAATTATGCCATTTCTAATACTTTCTCAACGAGCTTATTAATACCGACTTCAGCCTCGGAGATTGATTGAGCCAGCATATAAGCGGGAGTCGTAACAACTTTATTAGCATGATCGACTACAATATTATCCACTGTGCAGGTAATGTGTTTACCTCCCATCTTTTCGATCTGAGCAATCGTTTCCTTATCATTACCAATTGTTAATTCAACTGAAGTATTGAGGAGCTTAGGAAGCATGACCGGTGCTATGCACATCAGACCTAGAGGCTTTTTCTGCTGGTACATTTGTTGGACTAAACTTAATAGTTCTTTATTAATTTCACAGTCACTTCCTTTAACCGCAAAATCACATAAATTCTTTGCCGCACCAAAACCACCAGGAATTATGAGGGCATCCAGCTTATTTGCGTCAGCAGAGGATAAAGGCGCTATTTTCCCACGAGAAATACGTGCAGATTCCTCCATTTGATTACGATTATCCTTTTTCAATTCACCAGTAATGTGATTTATTACAGTAGGTTGAGATTCATTTGGTGCAAAAAAATGAACTTCAGCATTTTTTTTACTCAAAGCAAGCATAGTTAACACTGACTCATGAATCTCGCTTCCATCAAAAACACCGCATCCACTTAAAATAACCGCAATTGATTTCATATCTTGCTCCATTTGTAGTAAATTATCACTGAACCGCGAAAAGGGAATAAACATCAATCTTCATCACAGATTTTAATGAATCTTGTAACAAAATCGCTAATATTTGGTATCTTGGTATTATTCCCTTGAGCAGTAATCAAATTTTAAAGGTCTGCCCAAAAAGAAAACCATAGGTAGATCAACGATTTCCCTGGTGTTGGCGCAGTATTCGCGCACCCCAACTTCGGTTGGGGTTATTTTTTTGTACGTCTATCAACGTAGTTTCTTAAAGTTTCTATATCCGACTTCCAATCTTGCTTTAATTCATCAACCCACTCTTGTACATTATCCCACCAAGCAGGAAGTTCAGGTGATTGGATCTGCTGGGCGATGTTTTGTAGGTTCTTCAACCCGACAGAACCGGCTGCCCCTTTAATTTTATGCGCCTCTTCAACGATACCTTTCTGATCTTTAGCCACCATATTGGAATCTAAAATAGCCAAATATCCCGGTATCATTTTTTCAAAGACTTCAAGACCATCGTAAATGACCTTCGGACCGATCAACGACAAGTATTGTTCTAGCATTTCGCAATCGAGTACTGACTCATCGGTATCGCTAGAAACGCTTTGTACGCCATCCTGAGGCGTTTCGTTGGTATTCTCACCCCAGTATTGCTCTATGACCTGTTTAAGGGCGGATACCGCTAGTGGTTTACTTAAAACGCCATCCATTCCTGCGTCGAAATACTCTTTCTTATCTTTTAGAACATTTGCAGTCAGTGCAATGAGCGGAGGAAGTTCGTCTTTGCGATAACGCTGGTTTAATTGTTGTGCGATATCAATTCCAGTCATATCAGGGAGCTGAATATCCAGCAACACTAAATCGTATTCACCAGGGGTAAACATCGCTAACGCCTCTTTGCCATTCATTGCGACATCAACGGTGTTACCCAATTTTTCTAGCACAGAGCACGCCACAACCACATTGAGTTCAATATCTTCCACCAGCAAAATATGCAAGGCTGGTAATGGATAGTCATCATCACTTTCTTGAGAATCGATAACTTCTTCTTCAACAACAGGGGCAACGATCGAAAGCGTAAAGGTTGAACCTTTGCCTATTTCACTTTCAACCTGAATATCTCCCCCCATGTTTTGGGCTAAACGACGCGATACCGATAAACCGATGCCAGTTCCTGTTGCAGGTTTACCACCAGCGCTATCGGTCACTTGATAATACATCGCAAAAATTTTATCGAGTTCGTCTTTCGGAATACCAATACCACTGTCTTGCACACTGAAAAACAGTTTGTCTTCTCCTTCTCGCCAGATGCTTAATTTAACCTCACCTTGCTGCGTGAATTTGACGGCGTTGCCAATTAAATTCCATAGAATTTGACGAAGTCGTGTGCCATCTGTCAGCACTGTCTCTGGTAGGCCTGTCGCAACATCCATCACAAATCTCAAGCCTTTCGGTTGCACTAACAAGCCACTAAGGTTTTCTAAATCATTAACAAATTGCGGTAATACGACAGGCTGGTTATCCAGTTGTACCTTACGACGCTCAATTTTATCCATTTCAATCACATCATTGAAAATATTCCCCAATGTGACTGCACTGACATGAATCGTTTTTAGGTAATTCATTTGTTCAGCTGTTAGGTCGGTATCTAATAGAATACGACTCAGCCCAACAATACCATTAAGTGGTGTACGTAATTCATGGCTGATTGTAGAAATAAACGTTGTTTTATCCCTACTTGCGTTCTCTAAAGCCTCTTGATAACGCTTACGTTCCGTAATATCTCGACCAAAGCCCATCAAACCGTGTCGTTTACCCACTCTGTCATAGAAAGGAACTTTACGTAGCTCGAAACACGCTTTTCTACCATCAGGATAAACAAGCCATTGTTCATAGGTAAGCGAGACATTGTGACGAAAAACCTTTTCATCGGTTTCCATAACTTTTGAGGCGATTTCAATATCATAGATATCCATCGGCGTTAAACCAACGAGGTGTTTTTCACTCTTACCTGTGAGTAACTCCATGGCTCGGTTACACCCTGAAAACTCGTTATTCTCATTGCGGTAATAAACCAAGTCAGGTGAGGCATCAAGGAATGAGCGTAACAGCACAGATTGTTGTTCAAGCTCAATTTGAGTTTGCTCGCGATGCTTCATTTCTTGTTTTAATTGCTCAAGCAACTCAAGGTGGGCTCTTTCTGCCCTTTCACGCTCAATAATTTCCTGATTTAGCTGCTCAATATTGCCTTGTAATTGACTATTTAGTTCTGCATCACGCTTACGCATCACCTCCAACTTATCAACCATGCGAGAGAGGCGTTGTCGTGACTCTTCCAGCTGTTCAACAACAACAGATAAAAAATAAACAGCCAGAGGCGTAATAATTAAGCCAAAGAAAATAGAACCGACGAGATCGAGACTATCGACCTGCCCACGTAACACAATAGTTACTGCCATTTGCATTATCATCGCCAGAACGACTAACGCAGATGCAAGCAGGAGAGAAAACCTAACTAGCCCTAGCTTCATCATGAGATCGACATAATATTGCGCAAGACCGCGAAGTACTTTCATAACCACCCCTTAATATGATACTCACTGAATCATATATCAAATGAGGCACATTCGATTCATTGTTGGTAAAAAATGTCGATCCGGCTCATTAATCTTAAGTGTTTTTATCGACACGATATTTCACCGTACTCGGTGAAATCTTTATGGTCATCGCTTTATTATTACCAAATAAAATAATGTAATATTTAATATAATCAAGCCAAAATAGCACCAAAAATGAAAAATAAACTTTATTTTTCAAAATCATAAGTATTTATGATGATTTCCCGTTATCTTATTAATTTTATAAAACGACAAAAAACAGAGCAAAAAACCAGATAAATTTAAAAATTAAAAATATATCATTACCTAATAAGTAAAACCCGATAGAGTTGCGACCAAAAAGCGCACTTATTAGTGATGTATATCACAGCATTTACAAAAACAAGACCTGTGTCACAAAAGCATTTTTGGTAACTTTTTTCTTCTTAATCAATTAAATAACATTATTTTATATCGCAAATAATGTTATTTACGCGCTATTTGACCTAGAAAAAGAATCTCGCTAATTTAAAACCTTACCGTGTCCGCCCTCTCATCTGATGACGTATACATAACGATTACCCTCATACACTGTTTATTTTTATTAATAATGAAAACAGCGAATTACTGACGCTGTCATTTGGTGTGCGCAGAAGATTAGCCACTAAAAATAATGAATAAATAATAAATGAGTAAATTAAAAACAATGAGTTCGTTCTGCTTATAGAAACTAACCATTTGAATTTATTATATTTGTAATGAATGAGCAAAGAAGTACGCTAAAACAGTTGTAGTTATGGTCTTTACAGGACTCTTCTTCCCTGTATTTCACACTACAACTCGGCGATAGGAGAATGAATCCTTAGACACAGTTCAAGCTGACTAGGGAGCAAAACGCAGGTAACAACGTTGTAGTACGAAAGACGACGGAGAATCTATGCTGTACGATAAAAGATTAGAAAAAGACAATTGTGGCTTCGGCCTTATCGCTCATATTGAAGGTGAGCCTAGCCATAAAATCGTCAGAACAGCAATCCACGCACTTGCAAGAATGCAGCATCGTGGAGCGATCCTTGCCGACGGTAAAACGGGCGATGGATGTGGATTGCTATTGCAAAAACCCGACCGTTTTTTTCATTTAGTTGCACAGGATCAGGGTTGGCGCTTAGCACGCAATTATGCTGTTGGTATGATCTTTTTAAGTCAAGATGACGCGATTGCCGCTGACTGCCGGCGTATTGTTGAAGAAGAGATCTTAGATGAAACTCTAGCGATTGTTGGCTGGCGTGAAGTACCTATTAACCGTGAAATTCTCGGTAGTATTGCCCTCGCAAGTCTCCCTAAGATTGAACAACTCTTTATCAATGCGCCCGCAGGCTGGCGCCCTCGAGATCTCGAAAGACGTTTATTCATCGCCCGTCGTCGTATCGAAAAACGTATTACCGATAGTGATTTTTACATCTGTAGCCTCTCTAACCTTGTGACGGTTTATAAAGGGCTATGTATGGCCACCGATTTACCGCGCTTTTTCCCTGATCTTGCTGATTTACGCATGGAATCCGCTATTTGCCTGTTCCATCAGCGTTTTTCAACCAATACGATACCACGCTGGCCATTAGCGCAACCATTCCGCTTTTTGGCTCATAATGGTGAAATAAATACGATCACGGGTAACCGCCAGTGGGCTAGAGCACGTTCATATAAATTTCGAACTCCCCTTATCCCTGATTTGCAGTCAGCGGCACCTTTTGTTAATGAAACAGGATCCGATTCTAGCTCCCTAGATAATATGCTGGAGTTGTTACTCAATGGCGGGATGGATTTGATTCGGGCGATTCGTTTACTAGTACCTCCGGCTTGGCAAAATAATCCTGATATGGATGAAGACCTTAAAGCCTTCTTTGATTTTAACTCCATGCATATGGAACCTTGGGATGGCCCAGCAGGACTCGTCATGTCCGATGGTCGCTACGCTGCCTGTAATCTTGATAGAAATGGCTTACGTCCAGCACGCTACGTTATTACTAAAGATAAATTGATCACCTGTGCATCGGAAGTCGGTATTTGGGATTACCAACCCGATGAAGTCGTTGAAAAAGGGCGTGTTGGCCCCGGTGAATTAATGCTTATCGATACTCAAGAAGGCCGCATCTTACAGAGTGCAGAGACCGATAACGACTTAAAAAGCCGCCACCCCTATAAGCAATGGCTTGAAAAAAATGTGATTCGCTTAATTCCTTTTGAAGCGATGGAGCAACAACAAGATACCGTTGGTCAGCGCTCAATGGATAATCAAACGCTGGCAACCTATCAAAAGCAATTTGCCTATACGAGCGAAGAATTAGAACAAGTTATTCGTGTGCTTGGTGAAAATGGTCAAGAAGCGACGGGTTCAATGGGGGATGATACTCCATTTGCGGTATTGTCACAGCGACCACGTATTCTCTATGACTATTTCCGTCAAATGTTTGCACAGGTCACAAACCCACCGATTGATCCGCTGAGGGAAGCTCACGTCATGTCACTCGCCACCTGTATTGGGCGAGAAATGAATGTATTTTGCGAAGCTGAAGGGCAGGCTCATCGATTGAGTTTCAAGTCACCTATTTTGCTCTACTCTGATTTCCAACAGTTATGTCAACAAGATAGCCGCTATTATCAAACACAGACTATCGACATGACTTACGCATCGTCAACCCACTCATTAAAACAAGCTATTGAAAATCTTTGCCAAGAAGCCCAACAAAAAATTCTCGACGGTGCTGTTTTACTCGTACTTTCTGATCGAAATATTTCTCCGGAGCGCCTCCCTATTCCTGCCGCGATGGCAGTCGGTGCGGTCCAACGCTGCTTAGTCGAAAATAATTTACGATGTGATGCTAACTTAATCATTGAAACAGCAAGTGCCAGAGATCCACATCACTTTGCCGTTTTGTTAGGTTTTGGCGCGACAGCGATTTATCCTTATTTAGCCTACGAGTCGCTGGCTGCTATGTCTGAAAGCCAACTTTTTGATAAACCACTTGGCAAAGTGTTATTGAATTATCGTAACGGCATCAATAAAGGGTTATATAAAATTATGTCGAAAATGGGTATTTCGACAATCGCCTCATACCGTTGCGCGAAATTATTTGAAGCTGTGGGCTTACATGAAGAAGTGACTCAACTGTGTTTCGAGGGTGTCGTTAGCCGCGTCAGCGGGGCTAATTTTAGTGACTTTGAGTTAGATCTATTTAATTTATCTCGTAAAGCATGGTTACCCCGTCTACCGATAGAACAAGGTGGCTTGCTCAAATATATGCATAATGGGGAATATCATGCCTACAACCCAGATGTTGTCAAAACCCTGCAAAATGCAGTGCACAGCGGCAATTATGATGATTACCAAAAATATGCTCAGCTCGTGAACAATCGCCCTACGGCGACGTTTCGTGATTTGTTAGCATTAAAATTGACAAATAAAGCCATTTCCTTAGCCGATGTTGAACCTGAAGAAGCACTATTTTCTCGCTTTGATACTGCCGCCATGTCGATCGGTGCATTGAGCCCAGAAGCCCATGAAGCCCTCGCGATTGCGATGAATACATTGGGCGGTTTTTCAAACTCTGGCGAAGGAGGTGAAGATCCTGCGCGTTATGGCACACAAAAACGTTCTCGAATAAAACAAGTTGCCTCAGGACGTTTCGGTGTAACGCCTGCGTATTTGGTCAATGCTGATGTTATCCAGATCAAGGTCGCTCAAGGGGCTAAGCCGGGTGAAGGCGGCCAGCTCCCCGGAGATAAAGTCACGCCATATATCGCACGTTTACGCTATTCCGTGCCGGGCGTTACACTGATCTCCCCACCACCACATCACGATATTTATTCGATTGAAGATTTGGCACAACTGATTTTTGACCTTAAACAAGTTAACCCACATGCTTTGATTTCCGTTAAATTGGTTTCAGAACCCGGTGTTGGTACTATCGCAACCGGTGTTGCAAAAGCCTATGCCGATTTAATTACCATTGCGGGATATGATGGAGGCACAGGTGCTAGCCCTATTAGCTCAGTGAAGTACGCGGGATGCCCATGGGAATTAGGCCTTGTTGAAACTCAACAAGCACTTGTCGCCAATGGTTTGCGCCATAAAATTCGTTTACAAACGGACGGCGGTCTCAAAACAGGCCTAGACATCATCAAAGCGGCAATACTAGGTGCTGAAAGCTTTGGCTTTGGTACCGGCCCAATGGTTGCCCTTGGGTGCAAATATCTACGCATATGCCATCTCAATAACTGTGCAACGGGTGTTGCAACACAAGATGAAACATTAAGACAACATCATTACCATGGTTTACCAGAACGTGTTATCAATTACTTTCGATTTATTGCCAGAGAAACGCGTGAACTGATGGCGGCATTAGGCGTCACTAAACTCACCGATCTCATTGGTCGTACCGATTTACTCGAGATTATTGAAGGAACGACCGCTAAACAAAACCGAGTTAATCTGCAAAGTTTGTTAGAAACGAGCGAACCGCAGCCAGAGAAAGCCGTTTTTTGTACAGAAACTAATCCTCCATTTGATGAAGGCTTACTGAATCAACGCATTTTACAAGATGCAGAACCTTATTTGGCTCAGAAGCAATCGAAAACCTTTTTCTATGACATCATGAATACCGACCGTTCAATTGGTGCCGCCTTGTCTGGTGAAATTGCTCGTCGCTTCGGTGATCAAGGCTTCGCAGCCACACCATTACAGCTCTATTTTACAGGAACGGCTGGGCAAAGCTTTGGTGTCTGGAATGCAGGTGGAGTGGAATTAATTTTAACGGGTGATGCCAATGACTATGTTGGTAAAGGGATGACAGGAGGCGTTATCGCTATCCGTCCACCAGTGGGCTCTTCATTTGCGACCCATAAAACCACTATTGCTGGTAACACCTGTTTATATGGTGCAACAGGCGGTAAACTCTATGCAGCAGGCCTTGCGGGTGAGCGTTTCGCGGTCCGTAACTCAGGCGCAACGGCGATTATTGAGGGAATTGGTGATAATGGCTGCGAATATATGACAGGTGGGATAGTGTGTGTCCTTGGCAGTACGGGGATCAACTTTGGTGCAGGTATGACGGGGGGCTTTGCTTATGTGCTTGATGAAGAATCTCACTTCTCACGCCGGGTCAACAATGAGATGGTGGAACTACTGTCAGTCAATGATTACCCAATTCACGCTGAACATCTGCGTGGATTAATTACTGAACATGTCCGTTTGACGCAATCAGCGCGCGGTGAAGCCATTCTCGCGGATTGGGAAAATTGGGTTTGCCACTTTACTTTGGTCAAACCCAAATCAAGCGATATCAATGCACTCTTAGGCCACCGTAGCCGTTCTGCGGCTGAATTACGCGTCCAAGCACAGTAAGGAGAGAAAAATGAGCCAGAATGTTTATCAATTTATCGACTTACAACGTGTTGATCCGCCTAAAAAAACGTTAAATGTACGTAAAATTGAATTTGTAGAAATCTACGAGCCTTTTAGCGCGATCCAAGCTCAGACACAGGCAGATCGATGCCTTTCATGCGGTAATCCTTACTGTGAATGGAAATGTCCGGTGCATAACTATATCCCCAATTGGCTCAAGCTTGCCAATGAAGGACGTATTATCGAGGCCGCAGAGCTATCTCATCAAACCAATAGTTTGCCTGAGGTTTGTGGTAGAGTGTGCCCTCAAGATCGTTTATGTGAAGGTGCCTGTACCTTAAATGATGACTTTGGCGCTGTCACTATCGGTAATATTGAGCGTTATATTAACGATACCGCCTTTGCAATGGGCTGGCGTCCTGACCTTTCTCATGTTGTCCCTGTGAATAAACGCGTTGCTATTATTGGAGCTGGACCTGCTGGTCTAGCCTGTGCCGATGTGTTAGCTCGCAATGGCGTACAAGCGACCGTGTACGATCGCCATCCTGAAATTGGTGGGTTACTGACCTTCGGTATTCCGGCTTTCAAACTCGAAAAAGAAATTATGACCCGCCGTCGAGAGATCTTTACCTCAATGGGGATTGAATTCAAACTCAATACCGAGATTGGTAAAGACCTGCCATTAAATCATTTACTTGCTGAATATGACGCCGTATTCATTGGTACAGGAACTTATCAGTCCACCAAAGGACAACTCGCCAATGAGAATGCAAAGGGAGTGTATGATGCTTTACCTTACCTTATTGCCAACACTCGCCAATTAATGGGCTTTGAAAACCCAGCCGATGCACCTTATGTCAACCTTAAAAACAAACAGGTTGTCGTCCTCGGTGGCGGTGATACCGCAATGGATTGTGTGCGTACCGCTATTCGACAAGGCGCGAAAAAGGTGATTTGTACTTATCGTCGCGATGAAGCAAGTATGCCTGGTTCACCACGAGAAGTGAAAAATGCTCGAGAAGAAGGGGCTGAATTTTTATTCAATTTACAACCGGTGAGTATTGAAGTCGATCAGAAAGGCAATGTGTGTGGAGTCAAAGTAGTCAGAACACAGATGAGTGAGGCTAGAAATGGACGCGCTCAAGCAGAGGTTATAGAGGGTTCTGAACACTTATTACAAGCGGATGCGGTGATCACGGCATTCGGCTTCCGCCCACATGCCATGCCTTGGCTAGCAGAGCATAATGTGCAGCTAGACGCTCAGGGGCGGATCATTGCAAGCAGTGATGAGCTGTTAGCTTACCAAACATCAAACCCCAAAATTTTTGCTGGGGGAGATATTGTTCGCGGTTCTGATTTAGTGGTGACGGCAATTGCTGAAGGGCGCAAAGCGGCAGATGGTATCTTATGCTTTATGGGCGTTTAATCAGCGAACAGATCGCAAAATAAAAACAGAGGGGAAACCCTCTGTTTTTTGATCGATATACTTTACGAATTACTTAATGACTCTGAGTGATGGCCTACCTTTAGGGGGTGGCGTAGGCTCATCATCTGAAGATGACGAGTGCTCACTTGTTGGGTCTGATTCATGGACCAACGTGATGTTATCCGCAGGGTTTTCTTCAATCCCTTCAAGATCAGCTGATAACTGTTCTTCATAGGCGGCTTCCGGTTCAAACATCATCCCAGCGCCATTTTCACGGGAGTAGATTGCGATAATCGCGGCCATTGGCACATATACTTGACGAGGTACACCACCAAAGCGCGCACTGAAGCGTACTTCATCATTCGTAATCTCAAAGTTACCTACTGCGCGCGGTGCTATATTCAATACAATTTGCCCATCGCGAGCAAATTCCATTGGCACATTGATATTTGGCACAGTGACATCCACAACCAAATGGGGCGTCATATCATTATCAAGCAGCCACTCGTAATGCGCACGTAATAGATAAGGGCGTCTCGGTGTCATTGGCGCCATTTCCATCATGCCACTTAGCCTCGTGCCGAAAGACGCATTTCGCGTTCTAACTCAGTCAGTGAAGCTAAGAATGCATCACGTTCAAAAACACGTTGCATGTACATTTGCAGATGTTTGCTGCTTGATGGTTTGAGTTCGATACCTAGTACAGGTAAACGCCACAACAGCGGGGCTAAGTAGCAATCAACCAAGCTGAATTCTTCACTCATAAAGAAAGGCATTTCAGCAAAAACAGGTGATACCGCAATCAGCTCTTCTGCTAACTGACGACGTGCGTTATCCGCTTCCTGTGCCGTTCCCTTTTCAATTTTGTACATCAGAGAATACCAGTCTTTTTCAATGCGGTGCATCAGTTGGCGACTTGTACCACGAGCAACTGGATAAACAGGCATGAGAGGAGGATGAGGAAAACGCTCATCTAAGTATTCCATGATAATATGTGGGTCATATAGGGTCAGATCACGGTCAACAAGAGTAGGTACACTCTGATATGGGTTTAGATCGATCAGATCTTGAGGCAGATGACCAGGTTCGACATGCTCAATCTCAACGCTAACCCCTTTTTCAGCCAAAACGATACGAACTTGATGACTAAAAATGTCGGTTGGGCCTGAAAATAATGTCATTACCGAACGTTTGTTAGGAGCGACAGCCATTAAAACCTCCAAGTTGAATAAAAATGAACTAAACTGTAATAAGTTTTTGAATAATTACGAGCCCGCCCATTTTACAATCCCCTGTGCCAAAGCTCTCATTTATCCATATAGAAAGTCAGCACAACCCTCTCGCTGTAGTGCAGCGAGAAATAAGAAAATAAAAAGCAGTCGCATATTCTAGCAGATTTTGTACAACTTAGGGGGACGTAGATGAGAAAATCATAACTAAATGTAGTTTAAAGTAGATAAAAGACAAAAAATTAGAATATCAATTCAATAATACATGTAAAACTAGTTAAAAAACCTTAGAGCTAACTCTAAAAAATGTTTTTTTAAATAAAAAATGTCAGCCTAAAAATCCTCAACTAACGCCTACTCATAAAGAAAAATGCTGGTAAGGTAAGTTATATCTATTTTGTATAGTCGAACATGAAATAAGTAAGATGGCAAATAAAACGACCAACTTAGTGATTCAATATACAAACGTTTCTAAAAGCTTAATTTAGGGAAGCTTGGAAGGCGAACACTATTCCACTTTAAAATGGCGTTTAAACTGTCAGTTTCGATTGTTTTTCCCTCAATAGACGAATGATTTGTGGTGCGATTCTGAATTCTCAAGTAATAACCCTATGATGCAACCCGTTCGCATACCCACAAAAATTTTTATCCCCGCTGACGGCTCTGTATTGCGCACTTTCGCTGCATAAACATTAATGAAGATTGAACTGCTTGATTCACTCGAATAATAGAAATCTCGTCTGGCACGAGTTACTTAAACCGGCAGGTAAATCAATGACAAAACCTCTTACACTAGCGCAATCAACTTAATGCTATCTCAGCATCAAAAATCCGTTATTAAATGAATCAGTTTTATTTTGATCATTTTTATTGGCCCACCTTACAATACGAAAGCCAACATGAACAATAATATGTCTTAAAAAAGAACGCTTTTACCCATTCGATTTGTCTTGCCACCTAGATACTATTAATTTGCATATCAAAGAAGTTCAGCCTAGGTTATTTCCTGTTTTCGAACACAACTCATTGAGTACTTGGGTATATTATTCAAATAATAATACACAAATATTATGTGCATTGATTTTCCAATAAAAATTCAATTTGAAGTCTATCACTAATATATTAAATTCAATGATATTTATCTTTTCCAGCACGCGCCATAGGGCGAATTCAGATAAAAGAAACCGCTCGCATCTCATCAATAAACATCAAACAATATATTGCGCCCAATAAAAAACCCGCCATAAAGACGGGTTTTTTCATCAATTTTATGCCCAAAGGGCAATAAATTAACGTTTGGAGAACTGTGGACGACGACGTGCTTTACGTAGACCAACTTTCTTACGTTCAACAGAACGCGCATCACGGGTAACGAAACCAGCTTTACGCAGATCAGAACGAAGAGTCTCATCATAAGCCATCAGTGCACGGGTGATACCGTGACGGATTGCGCCTGCCTGACCTGAAATACCGCCACCTTTTACAGTGATGTACAGATCCAGTTTTTCCAACATTTCAACCAACTCTAGCGGCTGACGAACGACCATGCGCGCAGTTTCGCGACCAAAGTACTGTTCCAGTGTACGCTGATTGATTGTGATGTTACCGCTACCTGGCTTAATGAAGACACGAGCGGAAGAGCTTTTGCGGCGACCAGTGCCGTAGTATTGATTTTCAGCCATTGCCTATAATCCCGATTAAATGTCAAGAACTTGCGGTTGTTGTGCCGCGTGGTTGTGCTCGTTACCTGCGTAAACTTTCAGTTTACGGTACATTGCACGACCCAGAGGCCCTTTTGGCAACATGCCTTTAACCGCGATTTCAATCACACGCTCAGGACTGCGAGCAATCATTTCTTCGAAAGTCGCTTGCTTAATTCCACCTACATGACCAGTGTGGCGATAGTAGATTTTGTCTTCGCGTTTATTGCCGGTAACAGCAATTTTTTCTGCATTCAGAACGATGATGTAATCACCAGTATCCACGTGCGGAGTATATTCCGCTTTATGCTTACCGCGCAGACGGCGAGCCAATTCAGTTGCAAGACGACCTAAAGTTTTGCCATCTGCATCAACAACGTACCAGTCGCGTTTTACGGTCTCTGGTTTAGCTGTAAAAGTTTTCATTAAAACTTACCCAATATTGAAGTTACACGTTGGTGAACACTCATGTTCATAAGCTTTGTGAGGTTCACACGACTCTTGTCCAGCAAACCCACCCCTTCGAGCAGCCTAGCCGGCATTAATGCGATATTTCTTGGGAAATAAAAAACATCGCTGTAACGTGGGGTCGCAAGATTATAGAGAAGTCAGCAATAAAAATCGACCCCAAAAACACTTTTTTTTCTTCTTGTCTATATTAGATGTTTTTTTGTACAAAAACTACCAATGAAACTTAAGCCAAATGTGGCATCTTCAAATACTCTTCACTTTGCATTTCTTGTAAACGAGATAAGCAACGCTGATATTCAAATGTGAGCAAAGTACCTTGATAGAGCGATGCCATAGGCACTTGCGCATTAATGATTAACTTCACTTTTCGTTCATAAAACTCATCCACTAACGCTAAAAAACGCCGCGCCGCACTCTCTTGTTTACCGTCCAAAGCAGGCACATCATACAAAAGTACGGTGTGATAACAATTGGCGAGATAAATATAATCATTTTGACTACGAGGCTCCTCGCACAACGCTTTAAAGCTAATTGCCAGCACCCCTTCTGCGGCGTTTATCGCTTGCATTTTACGATGATTAACTTCCAAGATCGGTTGCTGTTCGCCTTTTTTCCCAGCCAGTTTGTTAAAAACCTCATTGAGATGTTGACGACTTTCATCATTAATCGGCGATAAGAAAAGATGGGCTTGAGTTAATGTTCTTAGTCGATAATCAACCCCAGCATCCACGTTCATAATTTCACAATACTTTTTAATCTGCTCTATCGCGGGTAAAAACCTCGCACGTTGTAAACCGTTGCGATATAGGTCATCTGGGATAATATTGGATGTTGCAATTAGGGTGATGCCTCGAGCAAATAAGCCTTCCAGTAAAGTGCCTAAAATCATTGCATCAGTAATATCAGACACAAAGAACTCATCAAAACACAGGACATCTGTCTGCTTTTTAAATTCATCAGCAATAATATCCAATGGGTTTTCTTGACCTTGTAAAGCCATCAGGTCGTCTTGGACCTTTTTCATAAAGCGATGAAAGTGCAAACGGAGTTTTCTATTTCCTGGCAAGCTTTCATAGAACATATCCATCAGCCAGGTTTTTCCTCGCCCCACGCCACCCCACATGTATAGTCCTTTTACAGGCTCGATCGTTGAGGTGTGTTTTTTGCCCAATAAGCGCCCTAAACGCATTTTTAGGCCTGAAGGCTTCTCATTGTGTTCATTTAAAGAGGATGTCGAGATCAACTGCTGATAAATTTCATTTAGACGCTCTACTGCACGTCTTTGTACGTCATCAGGCTGATAGTTACCTTCAGCAAGAGCCTGTTGATAACGCATAATCGGGGTTATCGGTGACATTAACTGAATAATCCTTGAAAAATTTTCGGTTTTTTTACCGTTATATGGTATACACTGCCCTTATTATAACCAGATTCATTTATTATTTAACGTCTAGTTAACGAATGTTAGAGGAGTAAGGAATTTCGTCTTAGTATTCCACTCTTTAGTGATTAACCGGAATTTACTCGTTATACTTCAAGTTGCAGCGTTATTGACGACATTTATTCAGACTCGTCATAGCATTATCTATACTCTTAGCGACTTATTCACTTGTCGCCTCGCTGCACCTCGAATGATTTAGAGTATAGTAATAGATGGATAAGCTTAATTTCTGCGAACAGTGAAGTAAACGAAGGAGTCAGCATGACCTGGGAGTATGCACTAATTGGACTAGTTATCGGTTTCATTATCGGCGCCTTAGTCGTCCGTTATGGTAACCCAAAACTTCGCCAACAAAAGACAGCACAAGCTGAATTAGACAAGAAAAACACTGAGCTAGAAGAGTACCGTAAGGAGCTCGTCAGCCATTTTGCTCGCAGTGCAGAGTTACTTGATAAAATGGCTCGTGATTATCGTCAGCTATATCAACATATGGCACAAAGCTCCTCAGAGTTAATGCCAGATATGCCCGCTCAAGATAATCCGTTCAATTATCGCTTAACGGAATCAGAAGCTGATAATGATCAGGCGCCAGTAAAAATGCCACCGAGAGATTATTCAGATGGTGCTTCTGGCCTGTTCCGCCCTTTAGATGAAAAAGAAAAGTAATTATTCATATATCATCTAAATGGTTCGTGAATCAGAATGAAGAAAAATAATGAGTCTTGAAGGTGGTTCGACACCTTCAATTGCTCTATCACACGAAATATAGCTAACTTATTCACCAGTAAAATCATTTACTGGTGAATACCACATATCCTTTTTTGTTTGGTTAGCACTGGCGAGTTTACTGCTGCTAACTAGTCAGTTAAATACAACACGACAAAAGATCGTCTTATTTAAAGTATTTCTTTTTATTTCAAAACTGTATAGAAGTTCTATTTCATCTACAATCCATGTAAATAGATGTAAAAGAGTGGATATTTGCTACCTGTTGTATGAACTTTTGCGCATAATCCATAGTCATAGCTATCAGTAAAATCAAATCTGATATGAGAAAAATATCGTGATGAGTGCAGCATTGCTGCTACCTGATAAATTTTATTCTTGAGAGAATCTACGGAATGATGAAAAGAAAAAATTTCTTTCTCACTGCGGTCGCAATGAGCCTAGGGTTATCCCTGTCAATTTTACCTTCGATTAGCAGTGCGGCTTTACCTGCAACATTACCAGCCACGGCACAGAGCCAAAATATGCCAAGCTTAGCACCAATGCTTGAAAAAGTGCTCCCTGCTGTCGTCAACATTCATGTTTCTGGTACACGTGTTCAAAACCAACAAATCCCAGAAGAATTAAAATTCTTCTTTGGCCCGAACATCCCTTCACAACAGCAAAGTGTTAGACCATTTGAAGGGTTAGGTTCTGGTGTAATCATTGATGCTGCGCAGGGTTATATTTTAACCAATAATCACGTGATTGATGGTGCAGATAAAATTCAAATCCAACTTAATGATGGTCGTGAGCTCGATGTTAAGCTGATCGGTAAAGATGCACAGACAGATATCGCATTATTAAAAATCACCAATGCAAAAGACATTAAAAATCTCACTGCCGTTAGCATGGCCGATTCCGATAAATTACGCGTCGGTGACTTTGCCGTTGCCGTAGGTAACCCATTTGGTCTAGGACAGACTGCAACTTCAGGGATCATTTCAGCACTTGGACGTAGCGGCTTAAATCTTGAAGGTCTAGAAAACTTTATCCAAACAGATGCCTCTATCAACCGTGGTAACTCCGGTGGTGCCTTAGTGAACCTAAATGGTGAACTGATCGGTATTAATACCGCAATTTTAGCACCGGGTGGCGGTAACATTGGTATTGGTTTCGCAATCCCAAGTAATATGGCTAAAAACCTCAGTGAACAACTCATTAAGCACGGCGAGGTGAAACGTGGGATTTTAGGTATTAAAGGTACCGAAATGAATTCGGATATTGCAAAAGCCTTTAATATTGATGCTCAACGTGGTGCATTCGTGAGCGAAGTTCTGCCTAAGTCTTCCGCGGCTAAAGCTGGCATTAAATCAGGTGACGTCTTAGTCTCTGTCGATGGTAAGCGTATTAACAGCTTTGCTGAGCTGAGAGCTAAAATTGGTACCAGCCAGATCGGTAAAGAAATCACGATTGGTCTGATCCGTTCAGGCAAGCCAATGGATGTTAAAGTTGTTTTAGAAAACAATGAAGGCGAAGCGACTAAAGCGGAAAAACTGAGCGAATCATTACTTGGCGCCACACTATCTAACGCAACCGTTAGCAACACTAAAGGTGTACAAGTTGATAATGTCGCACCAAAATCACCTGCTGCCGCGGTTGGCTTAGTTAAAGGTGACTTAATTTTTGGCGTGAACGACGTTCGTGTTGAAAGTATTGAACAGTTCCGTAAAGTGATTGATGCAAAACCGCCAGTACTGGCAATGAAAGTCTTACGTGGTGGTGAGACACTCTATCTGCTCATGAAAAATTAATCACAACACAAAATTGTTGTAAAAGATCAAAACAGGTACAGTACAAACTGCTGTGCCTGTTTTTTTATGTTATGCTCAATCTCCCTGTACTAACATCAACAAGTTGAATACTCGATATCTTATGGTGAAAAAGCTTCTCTGGGCAGCAATGCTAGGTCTAATAACCGCGATGATCCTTATTGTTGCGGTGCCTTCCCTACGCCCTCAAGGGTTAGCTGATTTGCTTTATGGTAAAATAGATAACGAACCTATCAGTTATAATAAAGCCGTCCGGAAAGCCGCACCGGCTGTCGTTTATGTGTATAGCAGCTCTAAAGGGAGTTTTTCTCAATCAGGCCGTGAATTAAAATCACTGGGTTCAGGCGTGATTATGAGCGCCAACGGTTATATCATTACCAATAAACATGTTGTTGATAATCCAGATCAAATTCTAGTTGCCTTACAGGATGGTTCAATCTTTGATGCTCTATTAGTCGGCTCCGATACATTAACGGATTTAGCGGTACTCAAAATAGATGCCGAAAACCTTCCTGTCATTCCTATTAATAAATTGCGTGTCACCCATGTTGGAGATGTCGTCCTTGCCATTGGTAACCCATACAACATAGGGCAAACAGTGACTCAGGGAATTATCAGTGCAACGGGCCGAGTTGGCTTAAGCTCCACCCGACGTCAAAACTTTCTACAAACGGATGCTTCTATTAATTCAGGTAACTCAGGGGGAGCCTTAATTAATACAGAAGGGGAATTAGTCGGTATTAATACCCTCTCCTTCAGTGCGGGCCAAGGGATCAGTTCAGAAGGTTTAAGTTTTGCTATTCCTACCGCCCTAGCGACAAAAATAATGGAAAAATTAATCCGTGATGGCCGTGTGATCCGTGGTTATATTGGGATCACGGCACGTGAACTACCACAGATTAGAACTAACAATAACAATATTGACCAAATCAAAGGGCTACGTGTATTCCAAGTTGCAGCTAACGGCCCTGCGGCGAAATCGGGGATTCTTCAAGGCGACATTATTTTATCGGTAGATAATAAACCCGCCGTTTCCGCCGCAGAAACAATGGATTTAGTCGCAGAAATTCGCCCTGGCAGTAAAGTACCCGTAAAAATTTTACGTGATGGTGAAGTAAAGGATGTGGATGTTATTATTGAAGAAATTCCTGAAGGTCAAGCTGGCTAGCAAAGGGGTCCTTTACGCTAATTCACGCCATAAAACTAGGTTTCAGCCCCGTATAAAATAGGCCGTTACCATTTACGGTTATTTTAACGTTAGTGTGATTACTGGGTGATATATATTTATTGCCTTATTTTTAATTTATCGGTAGATGTCAATTTTCATTATCTCATTACCTATTTTCTCCCTTCAGAAAATGCGTAGTCACTTTTATCTTTAAATAGCCTTTTTCAGTTCAACACACTTTAGCCAATTGACGTATTACGCTTTTCTGCTCGGATAGCCGATCATTAGCCTTATCGCTGAGCCAAAAATGATATCCGATGTGACTCATACAGAGTATTGCCAATATTTCTTTTCCTTTTAAACGCTACGAGTATTAGCGCATGACTAACGTTCTTATATCAGTTTAATAAGACACATTGCTACATGTCTGATTTCACTATTAATCAATGAACTCTAAAATTCGATATTTAATAAACTCTCGTCTAAAAATAAAATAATGCGATTTAAAATAGAAGACTTAAATAGACTAAATAAAAAAACATTTCCATTTCAAAAAATGAAATAGATAAAAAGCCATGAATAAATTGATTATCAGTTTATAGAGCAAGTTTTATATTCTATTCATGCCAGCAAATAAGGAATATCAACCAAAAATGGTTAATTAATTTATACCCAACCTCTATTTTAGAAAAAAAGAGCATTTAAAAAACCAACCATAAAAAATAATGGTGATTTAATTTTAATTTAATCACTTTCTTGTGCAAGATATTTCTGTCATCTATCTTTAAATTGAAATTTACAGATGCCATGTAAATAAAAAACAAATCTCATTTAAGGAATAATTATGATTAAGAAAATCTCAGCAACCATTATGCTATCATTGCTATTTGCTTCTGGTGCACAAGCGGCTTGTAAAATTGTGAACTCCGGATTGCAAAATAAAACAATATACGCTGGTGAAAAAAATCCCATGATTGTTAGCAATATCCAACAAGCTGGAAAAGTTTTAGCTGACACGCTTGTTACACCACAAGAAATATCTCTGCAAACCCATATTGATTTAGAAAAAGTATTATTTGTTTGTGATGAATCAGATAAAGATAAACTCTATGAGTTAGCCTATAGACCTTATGGTTGGGCTGATAATGCAACACCGGCATACAGTGAAAATAAGATTCAATTTTTTAAAACAAGTGCTGTGGGAGTTTACTTCCAGTTTTTCTTGGGTGAAGGTTCTGAATATGAATTCCTTCCATATAAAACAATGAAAAAAATATCATCTAGCCCATCTGTAACACAACCGAATAAAATCGAAGTAAAATTAAAAGATTTTTCAGGTGTTAGAAACTTACAAATTCGCTCAGATAATATGAATGTCCCTAATGGTGAACAAACAATTGCGGGTGTTTCCCGTGGAATTGTCGCATTTATTGGCCCTGGTATTAATGATAATTTAAATAATTCTAGCGGAGTTATTACTGCATCTCCGGTTGGAGAAAGTTATTTAAATGTCGCTCAATATCCGGCCAAAGTAAAATTAGACCAATGCGCGCAATAAAATAAATGTTCTCCACGAAACGTTAGTGACAATATTCACTAACGTTTTTCATTTTTAATGAAAACATGTTTATATTGATATTAAAACTATTTAATTAAGCGGTTAAAAACAATGAGAGCACTGTTAATATTATCGATACAGTAGCAAATAGCGTGAACTTAACGAATGATTTACTAAGAAGATATAAAGATTGAATTCCTCTTTCCCATAGGACCCAATGATTCCCCCTAAAAATAGCCAAACAACTGCGATGTTGTTGGCCTCCTTCAATCAAATCATGAAACTTATAGTCAAATGAGAACTCAGCAAAAAATTAATCAAATCTCACGTTATCTATATTAACGCTGTTAATAGCAAAAATAATCGTCTTGGCCTTAGCTTTTATTTTGCAGGACCAAGCTCTCTTTTCTCTTTGTTAATTAACGTCTTCAATTAAAGGTAAAAGGAGGCATATCAAAAGTGATAAATACAGGTTCATTTGAGGGGGAGAAGATGCTCACGGTAAGTGGCGAGCATCAACAAATTAAATATCACAATAATGTGATTAGGAGTCATTACTGGGCATTGAAACGTATGTTCAGCCTCATACTCGGCCTTAAGCGACCAGAATCACCTTTTAAACGAATAGAGGGATTGAAAGTGAAGCAAGCCCTTCGTAAAGGGCAAGCAAAATGTAGACTTTCTTCTGTATTGGCAACAGCACCCTTAATCTTCAGAGTGGATACGCTCAATATTCGCACCTAAGCCACGTAGCTTATCTTCAATGTGCTCATAACCACGGTCAATGTGATAAATACGATCAACTGTCGTCGTGCCTTCTGCGATACAACCCGCAATCACCAAACTTGCAGATGCACGTAAATCCGTTGCCATAACTTGCGCGCTCGTCAGTTTCTCAACACCATGACATAGCACTGTGTTGCTTTCGATTTCAGCATGAGCGCCCATACGGATAAGTTCAGGGATATGCATAAAGCGATTTTCAAAAATGGTTTCAGTGATCATACCAGCCCCTTCAGCCACTAGGTTTAAAAGGCTAAATTGAGCTTGCATATCTGTCGGAAAACCTGGGTGTGGTGCGGTACGTAACGTCACTGCTTTGGGACGTTTACCTTCCATATCAAGGCTGATCCAATCGTCACCGATTTCAATTTTAGCACCTGCTTCACGCAGTTTTGCCAAAACAGCATCCAGTGTATCTGGACAGGCATTGCGGCAAATCACTTTTCCTCTTGAAACGGCTGCTGCAATAAGGAAAGTGCCGGTTTCGATGCGGTCGGGTAACACACGGTAAGTTCCCCCACCCAACCGTTCAACCCCTTCAATAACAATACGGTCAGTACCCGCACCAGTAATTTTGGCACCTAACGTATTCAAGAAGTTAGCTGTATCCTCAATTTCTGGCTCACGGGCAGCATTTTCGATCGTTGTTGTCCCTTCTGCCAATGTGGCTGCCGTCATAATGGTGACAGTCGCGCCCACACTGACTTTATCCATAACGATGCAAGCGCCTTTTAAACGGCCATCAACGGTCGCTTTTACATAGCCATCTTCTAATACAATGTGTGCGCCAAGTTGCTCTAACCCAGAAATATGTAGGTCAACAGGACGTGCTCCGATAGCACAACCACCTGGCAATGAAACTTCCCCATGACCAAAACGTGCAACCAACGGCGCAAGAGCCCAAATTGATGCGCGCATGGTTTTAACTAGATCATAGGGAGCACAATATTCTGTAACATGTCTTGCATCAACATAAATGGAACCATTGCGCTCAACTTTGGTTCCTAATTGATTGAGAAGTTTGATAGTCGTATCAATATCTCTAAGTTTAGGGACATTTTGTATTTCTACTGGCTCTTCGGCTAGTAGCGCAGCGAACAGAATTGGTAGTGCAGCATTTTTGGCACCGGAGATTGTCACCTCACCCTCTAAACGAGTGGGCCCTTTAACTAAAAATTTATCCATTCGGTTACTCTCGTATTCATATTCATCCTATTTCGGATTGCAAATGTCTTCAGAAAAGTAGGACTATCGCGTTCCTTACGCCTAGTGCTATCTATATTGACTCACTGCATGCAACCCGAGATAGTTTTGAGTATAGATTTTAAATACTGTTCGCAGTTTTTTATCAAAAACCGTTTAGCTTGCGGTCACGTGCCCAATCAGCTGGGGTATATGCCTTAATTGAAAGCGCATGAATACGGTTGTCCGCGATATACTCCATCAAAGGAGCATAAACAGCTTGCTGCTGCTTGACTCTGCTCATATTTTCAAACATGGCACCGACGGCAATAACCTGAAAGTGGCTGCCATCACCATTAACAATCACCTCATCCAGAGATAGCTTGTCCATCAATACTTGTTTTATTTCGTTGGTTTCCATATATGACTCAATTTTATCATCATCGATTTTGGTATAAATAGACGTCTATCCTAAAGGATCCGAAACAAATCTTAAACCAAAGAAAACGCCCCCGGTGCATAAAAACACGCAGAGGCGCTTTTTTTACACAAACTGACCTTAACTTAGCAATAATGACTTAACGCCATACAGTTCCATCAAGGTTGTTAAATTATCGCTCATTCCCACTATTTGTAGTGAGCGTTTTTGCTGCTCAAACTCACCTTTTAAACGGACCAACATAGCGAGTCCAGTTGAGTCAACGTGATCCAAGCCTGACACATCGATTTGCTCAACTTGGGATAACAAAGTCTCACGCTGCTCCCAAAATACGAGCAAAGACTCTCGGCCTAATGTGCCAGATAGTTTAACTGTTGACGATGCGGTGTCCCACGTAAGCGCATGACTCATGTGATTATTTCTCATCCAGAGTAATAGGTGCTTTCGCACTGATTTCTAACTGTTTTGTTAGACCATCAATACCTTGTTTACGTAAAATATCGCCCCATTCATTTTGCTTAGTGGTGATCATACTGACACCCTCTGCAATCATATCATAAGCTTGCCAGTGGCCTGTTTTGCTATTTTTACGCCATTGGAAGTCTAGGCGCACAGGCGGGCGACCATTAGGATCGATAATGGTGACTCGGATCGCGACGATATTTTTATCGCCAAGAGGCTGCTCTGGCGCTATTTGATACGTTTGACCATGGTACATCGCCAATGCTTGGCCATAGACTTGTTCAAGGTAAGCTTCAAAAGCGGCAAAATATGCTTCACGCTGTGCAGGCGTTGCATTTTTGTAGTAAGTTCCTAGTACGAGTGCTCCCGCATATTTAATTTGTACATAAGGCAGCAGCTCTTCACGAACAATAGTTCGTAAGTAGTTAGGATCTTTACGGATTTTAGGCTGTTCTTCCTTCAATCGTGTAAACGTTTTTTCAGCCGCTTCATCCATGAGTTTATAGGGGTTGGTTTGGTCAATCGCCATTGCAAATGGTGCAATCGCCAGCATGGCTATCATCATTAAGCGCTTAAACATAAATTATTCCTTCTAAATCCGTATTAATGTCGAATCAATTTGCTGTAGGATCAGCACCTTGACTATCTCCACTCTTATATAGGAACTGCCCTATCAGATCTTCTAATACCATCGCAGGTTTAGTATCTTCTAAGCGCCCCCCATCTTTAAGGGTTTCAATTCCTAATTCTTCACCAGAAGGGCCAATATTCATTGCAATATATTGTTCTCCTAGCAAACCAGAAGTACGAATAGATAACGAACTTGAATCTGGAATGTTGTCATACTCACTCAACAAATCAATTTTCACATCAGGCACATAGTTATCTTTATTCAGCGTAATGCTTGCAACTCGACCAATCACAACACCGCCCACTTTCACTGGGGAACCTTCTTTTAAGCCACCAATGTTTTCAAAAGAGGCAGAAACCTGATAGGTGGATTGACTACCAATTGACTTTAAATCAGCCACTTTTAGACATAGAAAAACAATTGCTGCAATTGCCAGCAGCATAAAACAACCTACCCATATTTCACTTTTTTTACTTTGCATGACTTAGTTCCCAAACATCAGTGCTGTAAGTACAAAATCTAGACCAAGAACCGCGAGTGATGCATGAACAACGGTTCGTGTTGTCGCTCGGCTTATCCCTTCCGATGTTGGGATAGCGTCATAGCCATTAAACAATGCAATCCAAGTGACTGTGATGGCAAAGACAAGACTCTTGATAAAGCAATTCACAATATCCATGCGCCAATCAACAGAAGATTGCATTGAAGCCCAAAAAAAGCCTTCATCAATCCCTTTCCAATCAACGCCAACCAATGCACCACCGAGGATCCCTACGGCAACAAAGATAAGTGATAGCAATGGCATACTAATAAAGCCAGCCCAAAAACGCGGGGCAATCACTCGACGTAAGGGGTCGACAGCCATCATTTCAAGGCTTGATATTTGCTCAGTCGCTTTCATCAGGCCGATTTCAGCGGTTAATGCAGAGCCAGCACGCCCTGCAAACAGCAGTGCTGTCACGACAGGCCCTAATTCACGCAATAACGATAATGCCACCATCATTCCGAGACTGGCTTCAGCACTAAAGGTTGTTAGAACAAGATAGCCTTGTAACCCAAGCACCATACCAATAAATAGCCCTGAAACAGCAACTATTAACAATGATTGCACACCAACAGCGTACAATTGCCTAATTAACAGTGGCCATTGTTTGGAAAATTCGGGTTTTCCAAACAATGAACGAAACAGCATATAGCCGGCTCGCCCAAAAGCCGAAAAAATTTCAATCCACCGACGTCCGAAGGCAGCGATTGCCTCTACTATCATCTTATTTTACCCTAATAAATCAGCCAGATAATCATTGGCGGGGAAACGGAATGGTACAGGCCCGTCAGCAATACCATCTAAAAACTGCCTAACGCGTGGTTCTTGGTTATCTCTTAACTCATCACCAGTCCCTTGTGCAATCACATGCTGCTGAGCAACGATATAGGCATTGTCAGCAATACTAAGCACTTCTGGCACATCATGAGAAACCACCACGCAGGTCACGCCTAATGCTTGATTCAGCTCATCAATCAATTTGACTAGCACGCCCATCGTAATGGGGTCTTGTCCAACAAAAGGCTCATCAAACATAATTAGCTCAGGGTCAAGTGCGATAGCTCGAGCCAAAGCTGCTCGTCTTGCCATCCCCCCCGATAACTCTGAAGGCATCAATTTTGCAGCCCCTCGTAAACCTACCGCTTCTAGCTTCATCATGACCGTAGTATGGATCAATGATTCCGGTAAGTGAGTATGTTCACGTAAAGGAAATGCTACGTTGTTAAAAACATCCATATCAGTAAATAGCGCCCCAGACTGGAACAACATGCTCATTTTTTTACGAGCCTGATACAGTTTTGAGCGTGATAATTCCGGAATATTATCACCATCGAACCAAATTTCACCTTGATTTGGGCGTAACTGGCCGCCAATAAGGCGTAATAGCGTGGTTTTCCCTATTCCCGATGGCCCCATTATTGCCGTTATCTTACCCCGTGGTACTGTTAGGTTAATATTTTCAAATATTTTCCTATTGCCACGAGTAAAAGACATGTCACGCACTTCGATTAAGTTGTCTGTCTTTGTTTGCATTTGTTTGATAGCCCGTCACATCATCAATTTTTATTTTCTCAAAGCGCTAGGCTCGCGATTTTACAGAAAAATAGACCAAAAATCGTCTAATATCACATCTGATTTTATTTATAGTATTATAACGTTCTAAATAGCGTTATTGGTGTGAAAAATGTGTTTTTTTATATCTAAAAGATACATACAACAACAGAATTATTAATAGTTAAACATTATTTTTGCGCAATTGAAGCAGATAGCTCTTAGACTTTAAAAATTTGTTATTCGTTGAGAATACTAAAGTTCATCATTCTTTATTTGGTTTATGATGCTAATGAATACCGAGAGCCACTGACTTAAGCTTTTGTTAATCTCCGCCAGTCATCATTGATTAAAATATAATTAATATTCGACTGATTTGACAAAGCACTTACTGATAGTAAGTATTCGTTATACAATTCGCGCTCGCTAATCCGATTAACTGAAAAGCTACGCATGGAACAGAAAATGTCAAACATCGATTTTCAGCAAGTAGGCAAAGAAGTTCTCCATATCGAAAGTGAAGGCCTAAAAAATTTAGAACAATATATCAACGATGATTTTACCCACGCTTGTCAGCGCATTTTTGCTTGCCAAGGAAAGGTCGTTGTTATGGGTATGGGAAAATCGGGTCATATTGGGCGAAAAATTGCAGCAACCTTGGCCAGTACAGGTACACCTTCTTTCTTTGTGCATCCTGGCGAAGCTAGCCATGGCGATCTGGGAATGATTACTCATAAAGACATTGTATTGGCAATTTCTAACTCTGGTGAATCGAGTGAAATCCTAGCGCTATTGCCTGTTTTAAAACGAATTAAAGTTCCATTGATCTGCATGACCAATAACCCTAATAGTAATATGGGTAAATATGCCGATGTTCACCTCTGCATAAAAGTGCCAAAAGAAGCGTGCCCATTAGGCTTGGCCCCTACCACAAGTACCACCGCAACGCTGGTGATGGGGGATGCATTAGCGATTGCCTTACTCACCGCGAGAGGCTTTACGCCGGAAGATTTCGCACTTTCTCACCCTGGTGGCGCACTTGGGCGCAAACTTTTATTATTAGTTCGTGATTTAATGAATGTCGGTGATGATATTCCTCATATTCCACAAACAGCGACGTTACGTGAAGCATTAATTGAGATTACTCGCAAAAAATTAGGCATGACTGTGATTTGTGATGACGAGATGAATATTGCTGGTATTTTTACAGATGGTGATTTGCGTCGCATCTTCGATATGGGTATTGATCTTAACAACGCAAAAATAGCCGATGTGATGACGCCAGGTGGCATCAAAATAACCCCGAATATGTTAGCGGTAGAAGCACTTAACCTTATGCAGTCTAAACATATTACTTCATTGATGGTCGCAGAAGGTAATAAGCTAGTCGGTGTTTTACATATGCATGACCTTTTACAAGCTGGTGTTGTATAAAGAAAAGGAATGATTATGGATCCGCACTTTCAGGACACGTGTTACGGTCCTGTAACCCAAAATGTTTTAAAAAAAGCCGCTAAGATTAAATTGTTAATCTGTGATGTCGACGGTGTCATGTCTGACGGCCAAATTTACATGGGAAATAACGGCGAAGAGCTGAAAGCATTTAACGTGCGTGATGGTTACGGTATTCGCTGTTTATTGACCTCGGGTATCGACGTGGCCATTATCACTGGCCGAAAGGCAAAATTGCTTGAAGATCGCGCAAAGACACTCGGTATTACATATCTTTACCAAGGACAGAGCGATAAGCTTTTGGCGTATCATGAACTGTTAGATACACTAAAAGTAAGCGCGGAAGAGACAGCCTATATCGGAGATGATCTTATTGATTGGCCTGTCATGGCAAAAGTTGGGCTATCTGTAGCGGTTGCTGATGCACACCCATTGCTACTACCAAAAGCCGATTACGTTACACGCATTGGTGGTGGTAAAGGAGCAGTTCGTGAACTTTGCGATTTAATCCTGATTGCTCAAAATAAACTGGAAGAAGCTAAAGGCTTATCGATTTAAAGAATAAAGACACCCATGAGTAACGCTAAAAAGTGGTTAATTATCCTGTTATCCTTGATAGCACTTGGCCTGATCGGTTGGAACCTCGCTGGTTATGATACCAGCACCCCAACAGCAGGCGTTATAGATAACAGTCAACCTAATTATCAAACTGATGATTCAGTGACATTCGTCTATAATCCAGCGGGTGATTTGGCCTATAAACTTGTATCAGATAAAATTGATAATTATACGGCAGACAAACTCACTTGGTTTACTAACCCTGTTTTGACAACTTATAACGAAGCAGGCGTACCGACATGGACGGTGCGGTCACTCAAGGCCAAACTGACGAATGATAGAGTGCTCTATTTGTATGACGATGTCCAAGTCGATAGTTTAAGCCCTGATTCACAAATTCAGCGAATTTCAACCCAAAGTGCTGTCGTTAATCTGATAACACAAGATGTTTCATCGGATGATAAAGTTACCATCATCGGGCAAGGCCTTAATTCTACTGGTTTAAAAATGCGCGGTAACCTGCGTTCAAGAACCGCAGAGTTAATTGAAGATGTAAAAACTCATTACGTGCTACAAAAAGAAGAGCAAAAAAATGAATCAAGTAAATAAAAAGCGTTTTATTCAAGGAGCCGTTGCCAGCGCAATTTTTGCTCTTAGCGTACCAGCTTCCGCATTAAAATCTGATACACAACAACCGATGACAATTAACTCAGTCAAGCAGTCCCTTGATTTAGAGAAAAATGTCACCACATTTACAGATGATGTTGTGATTAAACAAGGTTCTATTGATATCAGAGCCAATAAAGTCGTGGTTACGCGTCCTAGCAGTAACTCTGACAAAATTACGATAGAAGCGTTTGGTAATCCAGTGACGTTCTATCAACTACAAGATGATGGTAAGCCAATTAAAGGCCGAGCAGCGAAAGCACGCTACGAAGTGGATAAAGAACTGCTGACATTAACAGGTAATGCCTATCTTGAGCAGTTAGATAGCAATATTAAGGGTGATAAAATTACCTATATCGTGCCGACACAACAGATGGAAGCATTTAGCGATAAAGGCAAACGCGTCACCACAGTATTATTGCCATCACAGTTACAAGAGAAAGGCCCCGCGGCAAACAACGGAAAGAGTAAATAATCGTTATGGCGACATTAACCGCTGAGAATCTGGCAAAAGCCTATAAAAAACGCAAGGTCGTTGAAGATGTCAGCCTTGAGGTGAAGTCTGGTGAAATTGTTGGTTTACTTGGCCCTAATGGTGCGGGTAAGACAACCACCTTTTATATGGTGGTCGGAATCGTCCAGCGAGATGCAGGTAAGATTACCATTGATGGCGAAGATATTAGCCTGTTGCCTCTTCATGAACGCGCACGCCGTGGTATTGGCTATCTGCCTCAAGAAGCCTCAATTTTTCGCCGCTTGAGCGTTTATGATAACCTGATGGCAGTGCTAGAAATACGTCATGACTTAAATTCAGACCAACGTAAAACACGTGCTGAAGAGCTAATGGAAGAGTTTAGTATCACCCATTTGCGCGATAGTATTGGTCAATCGTTGTCAGGTGGGGAACGTCGCCGTGTTGAAATTGCTCGCGCATTAGCCGCAAATCCGAAATTTATCTTGTTAGATGAGCCGTTTGCTGGTGTTGACCCAATTTCAGTATTGGATATCAAAAAAATCATCCAACATTTACGTGACTATGGTCTGGGCGTGTTGATCACCGACCATAACGTGCGAGAAACACTCGATGTCTGTGAAAGAGCTTATATTGTGAGCCAAGGGCACCTGATAGCACACGGAACACCTGAGATGATCCTCGAAAATGAACAAGTCAAACGCGTTTATTTAGGGGAAGGCTTCCGTCTATAAGTTATTAGTCATAGACTCTAAAATAAGTCGAGCATCGCTAGGTGACAGAGACACGATTTGTTGAATGTCTTAATAAATCAGAAAGCAGGTCAACAACATTCGCTAGCGATACCGTCACTGGTTGTATGACAAATATATTTTTGAGATGGAGATAAAAGACCATTCATGAAGCAAAGTTTGCAGCTCAGAATCAGTCAGCAACTTGCAATGACACCCCAACTGCAACAGGCTATCCGCCTGTTGCAGCTCTCTACACTTGAGCTACAACAAGAAATCCAACTCGCTCTAGAAACCAACCCCCTTCTAGAACAAGAAGAAAATGCCAATGAATTAGATTCGCTGGATGACATCGATATCGACACTGATAGTAGCGAAATCGATACCAAAGATGCTCTCGAAAAGGGTGATATGCCTGATGAGCTCCCACTGGATGCCAATTGGGATGAGATTTACACCGCTGGCACACCTTCAGGCACCAGCAACGACTACAGTTTCGATGAATTACCGGTCTACCAAGGGGAAACGACACAAACCCTACAGGACTATTTGCAGTGGCAATCCGAGTTAACCCCTTTTACCGATACGGATCGTGCTATTGCGACAGCAATTATTGATTCTATTGATGATTCAGGCTATCTCACCACATCAATTACCGATATCCATGAAGGTATTGATAACCCTGATATCACTTTGGAAGAAGTGAGCGCGGTTTTAAAACGAATCCAACATTTTGATCCCCTTGGAGTGGCGGCACAAGACCTTAAAGAATGTTTACTCATTCAGCTATCTCTCTATCCGAAAAATACCCCTGGATTAGAGGAAGCTCGCACGATTATTCGCCAACACATCGATTTACTGGCAAATCGCGATTTTCGCCAGCTCACTAAGCTGACTCGATTAAAAGAAGATGCACTAAAAACCGCTATTGATCTGATATTGACGTTGAATCCCAAACCCGGCCAATCCATCAATACCGGAGAGTCTGAATATGTCATTCCTGATGTTTTAGTGAAAAAAATCAATGGACACTGGCAAGTTGAATTAAATACAGATAGCATCCCTAAACTAAGTATTAACAATCACTATGCTTCACTGATAAAAGATTCAGTAAGCGAAAGTGATTCACAGTATATTCGTAGCAATTTGCAGGATGCTAAATGGCTGATTAAGAGTTTGGAAAGTCGCAATGAGACCTTGTTAAAGGTCGCAACTTGCATTGTTGAACAGCAACAAGAATTTTTCGAACTCGGCGATGAATATATGAAACCCATGATATTGGCTGATATTGCTTATCAGGTCGATATGCATGAATCGACAATATCGAGAGTCACAACGCAAAAATATCTCCATAGCCCTAGGGGAATTTTTGAATTGAAGTATTTTTTCTCTAGCCATGTGAGTACCGATACTGGAGGAGAAGCTTCCTCAACGGCAATACGTGCGTTAGTGAAAAAACTGGTTGCTGCTGAGAATCCAGCAAAACCATTGAGTGACAGTAAATTGACCAGCATGCTGGCCGAACAGGGCATTCAGGTTGCTCGTCGAACTGTCGCTAAGTACCGTGAATCGTTATCTATTCCGCCCTCAAATCAACGTAAAAAGTTGGTTTAATTGACAAAGTAAGGAAGATTGTATGGAATTTCAGATTACTGGACACAATATCGAAGTCACCCCTGCATTGCGTGAAACTGTTGAGAAAAAAATCAAAAAATTGGAGCAATTATTTGATCGTATCAATGGTATTCAAGTCGTTTTAAAAGTTGAAAAAGTTCAGCAGATTGCTGAAGCAACTGTGCAGGTGAATGGTGCAGAACTCCATGCGTCAGCTGAAGAAAACGACATGTACGCAGCAATCGACCTACTGGTAGACAAATTGTCACGCCAGTTAACCAAACATAAAGAAAAACTGAGACAACACTAGTCTATTTATGGTGAAATCACTCAGTGATTTATGACCAATAAATAATTAAAACCAGATAGCGTACCCCGCTATCTGGTTTTGTAGTCCTAAGCGAACAATAAAATGAACAGTGATATAGAAATCCAATTAAGCGCCGTATTATCACCAGCCTGTACACGTAATAACCTTGTCTGTACTAGCAAGAAAAGGGCTCTCGAGATTATTAGTGAACTCGCTGCCGCAGAGTTGGGATTACCGGAAAATACGGTATTTGAAGCATTACTCACCAGAGAAAAAGTCGGAACAACAGGTATTGGTAGTGGGATCGCCATTCCTCACGGTAAGTTAGCAGAAGGTGAACATACGCAAGCTGTTGGCGTTTTTTTGCATCTTGAAGAGCCTATTGCCTTTGATGCCATCGACAATCAACCTGTCGATCTGCTTTTTGCATTACTTGTGCCTGCCGATCAGTGCAAAACACACCTGCACACGTTATCGTTAATCGCCAAAAAATTAGCAGACAAATCTTTTTGTAAGCGTCTCAGATCGGCACAAAGCGACGCTGAGCTATATAGTATTATTACTGAGTAATCTATAATTGAATGACTTTGTCATCACAGGGTTACATGTATATAAAATTTTGATATTTTCTATATAGCTGTACTGACATAAACTGTGATGTTTTAATAAGTAAGCAAAAGTTCGATTCAACTATCGAGATCATATGATCATCGAAAAGAAACAAAAGGGAGTTAGCTCATGGTGCTGATGATTGTCAGCGGCCGTTCCGGTTCGGGAAAATCCGTTGCCTTACGTGCGCTGGAAGATATGGGTTTCTATTGTGTGGATAACCTGCCGGTTGTGCTGCTTCCAGAACTGGCCAATTCACTCGCAGATCGTAATATTTCAGCCGCTGTGAGCATTGATGTGCGTAATATGCCCGATAACCCAGAGATCTTTGAAGAGGCATTAGATAGATTACCTGCTAGTTTTTCGCCTCAACTCTTGTTTCTGGATGCTGATCGCAACACATTAATTCGCCGCTATAGCGATACGCGTAGGTTACATCCTCTTTCCAGTAAAAATTTATCGCTAGAGAGTGCGATAGATGAAGAAAACGAGCTGTTAGAACCACTACGCTCTCGTGCTGATTTAGTGATAGACACCTCTGAAATGTCAGTGCATGAATTAGCAGAGATGTTGAGAACACGTTTAATGGGCAAACGTGAACGTGAGCTCACCATGGTGTTTGAATCTTTTGGTTTCAAACACGGTATCCCTATCGATGCGGATTATGTTTTTGATGTCCGCTTTTTACCCAATCCGCACTGGGATCCTAAATTACGCCCAATGACAGGGTTAGATCGCCCCGTTGCTGCATTCTTAGATAGGCATACTGAGGTCCATAACTTTATTTATCAAACACGCAGCTACCTAGAATTGTGGCTGCCAATGCTTGAAACAAATAATCGTAGTTATCTGACTGTCGCTATAGGCTGTACTGGCGGTAAACACCGTTCTGTTTATGTTGCTGAACAGCTAGCTGATTATTTTCGTTCCCGCGGCAAAAACGTACAGTCCCGCCACCGAACGTTAGAAAAACGGAAATAATGACACTAAAAGCGACCATCACCTTAAAAAACCGGCTTGGCATGCATGCTAGGCCGGCAATGTTACTTTATGAATTAGTTCAAAAATTTAACTCTAGAGTTATTTTACGCAATAATAATCATATCGAGGCTGAGGCGGATAGCGTTATTGCGATGTTGATGTTAGACTCTGAGCAAGGAAGTACCATTGATATTGAGGTTAGCGGCCCTGATGAAGATCAGGCTTTATCCGCGATAATTAACCTGTTCGAAAGTGGATTTGATGAAAGTTAGTATAATCAACCAATTATTTACGAACTAAATATCAGTTGTTTTACAACTATTGGCTCAGAGATCGTGATCATGATCTCTTCCTTTTGGAGCTTGAAGAGCCTAATATTTTATACAATTTTATCACAGCGACACCCCCTACCTTATTGGGTGGGGGGTGTTTGCTTTGTACGTCTCTATTGGAGTGTGGTATGACAAAGCCAACAATTATTATCAATGATTTAGATGCAGAGCGCCTAGACGCACTATTGGAACAAGCTGCTTATGCAGGTACCCCAGTTGCTGACGCATTGAATGATGAACTTGATCGTGCAGATATCCTGTCACCACAGGAAATTCCTGCTGACGTCGTCACAATGAACAGTACTGTGCGTTTTCTTGATTTAATCAGCAATGAAGAACGCACGCGTACGTTGGTTTATCCAGCATCATTAAAAGATAGTGCGGAACAACTCTCTGTAATGGCACCCATTGGCGCTGCTTTACTTGGTTTACGTGTCAATGATGAGATCAGTTGGGCATTACCTAATGGTGTTGAAACTCGCGTTAGAGTACTTGAAATTATTTATCAGCCAGAAGCGGCTGGTGAGTTTCACCGTTAATGCCCCAATAACGCGCTAGTACTGTGTTAGGGCCCATAAGGGCGCCTAACACATTTTGCCTTACCGTATCACCTTCACTCTTTTCAATCCCCATTTCATCACTTCTAAAGATGAGTGACTCAACTCATTCCATCAACAAATTCGTGGCATGTTTTTTTACCATATGCACGAACTGTTGACTTTCCTCTGTCGATACAAAACAACGAGCAGGAATAATAATGGTACTGACACGGTCAAAAAACAGGTATAACAAATCGCCATCTGTTCGGATAAACTTAAATTTTTCCCACTTGATAAATGAAGAGCCATATTCGCTGGTTTCATGAATGCCTTGCTCATCAAAATAATACTGCTTTTCAGAAAAAAGTAAGCTATCGGGATCAGGTATTGCACACCGGAAGGTCTGTAATATTCGAGCCGCTATAAATAAAAATAAGCACAGTGAAATAAGCAATGCCATCGAAATTTGGGCCAATGTGATGTTAAGCAGTTGCAACGCCACCACAAATACAACAATAAAAATGATAAACATCACCAAAGGAATGAACGAACTTTTCCCCTTATAAAAATAATTGTTTTTATAGCAGTAGTTATTGAACCGTATATATTCATTACGATTTAATGTTACTCGAATGGGGTCTACCATATAAACATATCCTATTGTGAGCAAAAAACTGAGGAGCAATCGCTCCTCAGACTCCTTTATACAACAAATGCTCGCTATAATGCCATTATTGGCCTGCAATGCTCATTTCAGGCAGTAGTACTGAACCACACTGAATATTGCTTCGCGTTTCAATATCATCTGCGATAGTAACCATATTCGCCCACATCTCTTTAAGGTTACCCGCAATAGTAATTTCGCTCACTGGGTATTGGATCTCACCATTTTCGACCCAAAAACCGGAGGCACCACGCGAATAATCCCCCGTGATCCCACTGACTCCCTGCCCCATCAATTCAGTGACAATTAGGCCTGTGCCCATTTGTTTTAACAGCGCTTCAAATGATAAACCTTGCCCTGCAATGCGCCAGTTATGGATGCCCCCTGCATGTCCTGTACTTTGTAGCCCCAACTTTCTAGCTGAATAGGAAGTCATCAACCAAGTTTGCAGCACACCCTTTTCAATAATATTGCGCTCGGTAGTACGCACACCTTCACTATCAAATGGTGATGAGGCGAGTCCACCGATTAAATGAGGCTGTTCATTGATGGTTAGCCATTCAGGCAAAATTTGCTTGCCAAGGCTATCCAATAAGAAAGAGGATTTACGATAAATACTGCTACCGCTGATTGCCCCAACAAGATGACCAAACAGCCCTGTCGCCACTTCAGCAGCAAAAATAACGGGAGCCTTCATTGTTGGCAGCTTTCTTGGTGATAAGCGTGCCAATGTACGACGAGCGCACTCTTGCCCCACCCATTCTGGTGATTTCAAAGCACTCAAGCTGCGTCCAATGGTATAAGCATAATCGCGTTCCATATCACCGTTTTGTTCCGCAATCACACAGCTCGACATAGAATAACGACTTGAACAATAGCTTTGTAGCATACCGTGTGAGTTACCAAACACGCGAACACCATAATGACCATTAAAGCTGCCACCTTCCGTATTCACAATACGTGAATCGACCTGAAGCGCTGCCATCTCGGCTTGTGATGCTAACTTTATCGCTTCCTCTGGTGTAATGTCGCTAGCCTGAAATAATTGTAGGTCAGGCGCTTCAAAAGCGAGTAGTGATTTTTCAGCAGGGCCAGCACAAGGGTCTTCCGACGTATAACGAGCAATATCGACAGCGGCTTGTACTGTGCGTTCAATGGCTGCTGGGCTTAAATCGGTAGAAGACGCACTACCTTTACGTTGATTGTGATAAACCGTGATCCCCAGCGCCCCATCACTATTGAATTCAACATTCTCTACTTCACCTTGGCGGGTACTGACACTAATTCCAGTGCTTTTATTCACCGCGACTTCAGCCGCATCACAACGGCTTTTTGCAAAAGAGAGCGCTTGTGCGACCGCATCTTCCAGTTTTTTACGTTGTTCACTGACTTGTTCAGTTAAATTCATCGACTCAATCCACATAAAATGGGGTAAACCTGGCTTTTTTACACCAACTCACAAATGTCGGGTAGTCATCAGGGCTTTTTCCCAGTTACAATACATAATATATGAATGTTAACATCCACAACGCGGCAGGTCATGTAATTACATCGCTGCGTTCTGTAAAAAGGAAATTGAGATATGGCCAAACAGCCTGAAGACTGGCTGGATGATGTACCAGCGCCACAAGATGAAGACGATGATGAGATCATTTGGGTCAGTAAAAGTGAAATTAAGCGCGATGCTGAAATTCTAAAAAAACTGGGCGCGGAGCTCGTTGAATTAAGCAAAAGTGAACTTGAGCGCATTCCACTCGATGCTCAGTTACTTGAATCCATTGAACTGGCACAAAAAATTAAGCGTGAAGGTCGCCGTCGTCAACTGCAATATATTGGCAAGTTGCTACGTTCTCGTGATGTTGATCCTATTACTGAAGCATTAGATAAACTAAAAAATCGTCATAACCAGCAGGTTGTCATTCTACATAAGCTTGAGGACCTACGTATTCGCCTTGTTGAAGATGGCGACAGTGTGATTGAAGAAGTGGTTGCTCTATTCCCTCATGCAGATAGACAACAGCTCAGAGCGCTCGTGCGCAACGCCAAGAAAGAACGTGAAAGTAACAAACCGCCGAAAGCTTTCCGTCAAATCTTCCAATACCTAAAAGAGCTATCTGAAAGCGCGTAAATTATCCTCCCCTATACCGAGTGAGATATAGGGGAAGATGTCAAAAATAGTGTCCCTCTAAGCACTACTTCGCTTCTTTTATATCAACGTCATATCCACCCATAATACCTTTTTAAGGTTCTCTATGGGGATGGCTGCCTCAATAATCGTTGACTCCTCAAAGAGCCCGTCAATTACCAATATATCCCAATTTTTGATCTCTCATCGTGCTTGAGCCCCCCACTTATCGCCGGGAGGAGGGTCGGAGGTTCATGATTTAAAAAATTAGCGATATCTTATCGTTTGGGGAAATTTTTGTGGGATCTTAGTATGGCTTTCTTCCATACATCGCCTTGAAAAGAGCGTTTTTAGCTGAGAAAAATGGGAAGCAGATTTTCTCAATAGTTAGATCTGTTTTTCACAGCCTGATTGTTCATCATCATTTTCACACACAAATATTAGGTCATCCCCCCATAAATCATGCGCATCGTGCATCATCGCGATGATATCGTCAAACGTCGATTTTTGCTCATCGCTAAGATGAGTAAAGACGATAGTAACAGGCAATTCGATACCTGCTGACACACTGTCCCACAACGCATCAAGGTTTTTACCAAACCAATCTGGCAATGAAAATTGCAGCTCAAATTGGCGATAAAAATCCTCAATGCTACTAATTTGTTGAAAATTAAAGATAACAACAGGACGGCTCATATCAATACTCTTTAATTAATTTCTTGAAAGCTTTTGTAGTGATCTCGCGTGACATAAATCATGCCATCTGAAGAGTATAGCAAACGGTCGGCACCGCGATGCCCACAGTTATAATTCAGATCAGCTTCATACCATTGGCGATTTGGTGCAATAGGTAAACGCTGTTCACGATTTGAAAAACGGTCACCACCGATAGCTTTACCTGGGAGCACATCACACAAGTTGCCTTGCTTAGGGTTCCATCCTGCCCGACGAGCTTCCTTTTTAGTGACATAAAAACGGGGCAATTGATGGTGTTTTTGCATATACCCCACCACATTGGCTTGTTTTGTTAGCTCATCTATTTGTTGAACATGTTGATTCTGTATTGCTTGCTCTGATGTTGAAGCAGGCTTTTCAGCCTGCTTTTTCTCTTGTTGCTCGCCCGCATTAAAATATAAGCTAAGTGCGATCAACACAGCCATCAACAGCATAGAAATAATACGTTTATTCATCATTACCCTCCTTGGCTTCTCGTTTAAGCTGTACCACCAACGGTCATTTTATCCAGTTTCAGTGTCGGCTGCCCAACCCCAACAGGAACACTTTGCCCTTCTTTACCACACACGCCAACCCCTTTATCAAGCGCAAGGTCGTTGCCTACCATGGAAATTTGCTGCATGGCTTCAACGCCAGAGCCAATCAAAGTTGCGCCTTTAACAGGCGAGGTAATTTTACCCTTTTCAATGAGATAGGCTTCAGATGTGGAGAAAACAAACTTACCCGAAGTGATATCGACTTGGCCACCACCAAAATTAGGTGCATAAATGCCTTTATCCACACTAGCAATAATATCCTCAGGTGTTGAAGAGCCTGCTAGCATATAGGTATTCGTCATACGCGGCATCGGTAAATGCGCATACGATTCACGCCGTGCATTCCCTGTTGGCGCAACCCCCATCAAACGTGCATTCAACTTATCTTGAATATAATTTTTCAAGACTCCGTTTTCAATCAACACATTATATTGACCAGGAACACCTTCATCATCAATAGCTAAGGACCCTCGGCGACCTGCGATGGTTCCATCATCAACAACAGTGCAAAGCGGAGAGGCGACCAATTCACCAATTTGCCCAGAGAACACAGAAGTGCCACGGCGGTTAAAGTCACCTTCTAAACCATGCCCAACCGCTTCGTGAAGGAGGACTCCCGGCCAGCCCGCGCCCAATACAACAGGCATCATACCCGCAGGCGCAGCTATTGCAGATAAATTAACCAGCGCCATACGCACCGCTTCTTTAGCATACTGCTCTGCTAGCACCTGACCTTGATGAATTCCAAGGAAATACTCATAGCCGTAGCGACCACCACCGCCACTGCCGCCACGCTCGCGCTTACCTTCATGTTCCACTAGCACACTGACTGATAAACGAACCAGTGGGCGAATATCAGCCGCTAATGTTCCATCTGTCGCAGCAACGAGTACCTGCTCATAAACACCCGTAAGGCTTGCATTAACTTCGATCACACGAGGATCTTCGGCTCGGGCTACCTGATCGACGCGATGCAATAAGGCAATTTTTTCTTCGCGAGATAAGCTTTGTAGTGGGTCCGTTGCCGAGTATAGCTTCTTGTAATCTACCTCGGTTAAAATCTGTGATTTGCCATGACCTTGTTCGTTAACAATGCTACGTGCAGCTGTCGCACTTTGTTGTAATGCCATCAACGAAATCTGATCTGCATAGGCAAATCCTGTTTTTTCACCATTTACAGCTCGAACACCAACACCTTGGTCAATATTATAAGAGCCATCTTTGATAATACGATCTTCTAACACCCATGCTTCGTGATAGCTCGATTGAAAATAAAGATCGGCATAATCGAGCTTACGCTCAGATAATAAACCTAATGTGTCATACAGTTTTTGGTGGTCAAGACCATTGGCAGCCAGCAAATGTTCGCTGACAGAAGCTAAACTCATAGTGTTTACTCTTTTTCTGTTTCTTTTTTAATCAATGACGTCAGTTGCGGTCTAAAGCGGTTATGTTTTACCACTCGAATTTGCTCCCGCATCCCATGTAAACTCTCTGTTTGAATATTTAAAACTGTTGAAGCGACAGCATCAACATTCTTTTTCATTACTTTGCCCCAGCCATCAACGGCTAAGGTATGTCCCCATGTTCTACGGGTTCCATGCACACCAACCTGAGCAGGTGCGAGTATAAAGCATTGGTTCTCAATCGCTCTTGCTCTTAACAATGGCTCCCAATGTGCTTTGCCGGTATAACGTGTGAAAGCGGCAGGGACAGAAATAATTTCAGCACCTTGCTCACGCAAAGCCTGAAATAAGCCAGGGAAACGAAGATCATAACAAATCGTCATCCCTAATCGACCGACGGGTGTATCCACCACTGTAATGTGTTCGCCGCGCTGATAAATCACAGACTCATTATAAGTCCCCTGTTCATCTTCAATATTCACGTCAAACATATGAATTTTGTCATAACGCGCCTGAATTTTTCCTTGGGAGTCGATTAAAATACTGCTGCTCGTAATCCGCTCAGGATCTTCACGGCTAATCAATGGCATTGAACCAATGAGGATCCATACCTTATAGCGTTTTGCCATCATCGCGATAGCTTCTTGCAGAGGACCTTGTCCTTCTATTTCAGCTTGCTTACGGTAAGTCGCCGCATCCGCAAACAACAATGCATTTTCAGGTGTCAATACTAGCTCAACAGTCTCTGGCAACTGCTTAATTTGCTGCTCAATCTGTGCCAAATTATGTTTAGTATTTTTACCGCTGCATAACTGCAAAAGTGCAACATTGCCATTTTTCATTACTCTTGAGTCTCCTTTAGCTGACGCAATACTTCATCAATTTTTGGTTCATCCAAGCTTCCTGTTACACGATAACGTATTACAGAAATTTTGCTCCATAACGGACCAAGGACTTTTGATGCAGCAAATACTGCTGCTCCTGCAAATGGGTTAACTGCAAATGCTGTTGCTACTCCTACTGTAGCAGATATTTCGGGAGTCACTACTGCTTCACCATTAATTTGGCGTTTCACCAAATCAATTTCCCCGCTTAACGCAATATCTGCCACTAACCCATCAATGTATACATCTTTTGTTGATAGGATACCATTATGGATCTTGGCGCTGCCTTTAATTGAATCAAAGTCGAAGTCATTACTGAAGGTATCGCGAAAATCAAATTGAAGCTTGCGCAATAGTGCATCAAAGCTCACAAGGCGTAACAACTGTCCAGCTCTTCCCCCGCCCATTTTAGCAATCGCACCTTTACCTAGCTTGGTCGACAATTTGCCATCAAGGGTGGCAATATCTGGGGACCATGGAACATCTTGCCAGTTTAATTGAAAGTCAATGGTATAAGGTGCATCAATAATTGGCACTAAAACACCATAGTAGGCTGCCGTATTATCAAATTGCTCGCCGCTTAGTGAGCCTGCAATCTGTGTCCGATTTTGTTGGCCACTTTGCCAAACTGCATCTAATTTTAATTGATTGACGCTATTGGTTAATGTTCCACCACTCAGTTGCAAGGTATTACCTTGAGGCAGCAAGTGAGCGTTGATCTTGCCTAACTTTTGTCCACCTGCCCAACAATCTTGGCAATGAATCGTCATTTCAGGCCAATAGCTAAAATCAAATGAAGCGCTATCATTACTGCTCGTGGTTTGTTGTCCCGGAAATGCGGTTGGATTGTAATACAGATAATCGATATTTAGTGCCCATGGTTGATTAGCAAAGATCTGGAGTTCACCTTTCAGGTTTTCGCTTGAAACCTTTATCAGTTGCTCTTCAGCTAACAAGCTGAATGAAAGATCTATGTTTTTCCATGCTTGACCACCTAAAGACAGGGAGGGTGTTTTCACCGTCACCGTCTCAGGTAAGCGAATATCGAATGGCTGACTCTTTTGTTTTGGTGAAAATAGGGTATCAAGGGTTTTAAACCAATTTGGGTTAGTGATAGGCGGTAAATCTGCCAATAACGTCGATGACTTAGGTAATTCGGGGGCTTTTCCCTGCCATTGAGCGACTGTCGCTTTATCTAACCCTAATTTCGTTCCACTCAAATCCCATTGGCTATTAAAACCAACACGTTGACCAATATCACCGCCAATCACAAGGTGGTCCGTTGAGCCTTGAGCCGTCGCATTCATTGAACCTAACTCTTTTAATAAATGGTCATCCAAAGCAGGTAAACGACTTTTTAATTTATCTAGCCCTGCCTTGAAAGCGACTTTCAGTGCCATTTTTTCGCTTGCCGCATTCGGTAATAATATTTCAATTTGGCTGCTCCAATCACTGCTGCCAGCAAGCTTTTGTTTTATGGAGTCAGGCAATTGCGCAATCTTTGCGAGTTCCCAATTTCCTTTCAAATCCACATTTACTTGATAATTTTTGGGGTTATCCTGAGTGGAAAAGTCTATTGCTACCGGCTGACCAAACCAATGCCCTGCTAACCTGTTGCCAACTAAGTTGCCATTATTGAATTGGAAACTTCCACTTAGCGCCGTCAGTTTGCTCGCAATTGGCTTAATAAATAGGTCGTTTTTATCTAAATAAACCTGCCCTTTGGCAACCACCTCTTTACCTGCCGATAGTGGAATTGATAATCCAAGCTCCCCTTTCACACTACCGCCAATTTGTAATTCGTCTAGTGTGTCACCAATCGAGTGTTTCATTGGTGTTGTGGTGAAATATTGTTGAATTTGAGAACCTGTCCCCGCGAGATCCGCATTAATAAACAGCATCTCATCTTGATATTCAGGAATGTCTGCCGTTAAATTTGTCGCAATCGCATCGCCCAATTTAACTTTTTCGGCACGCATCGCCAAACTGGAACGTTGGAAATCAAGATTAATATCAAGGTCAAATAGCGCAGGCCAGCCTTCATCATATTCAAACGTGGCATTATGTAATGGTACGAATACCTGAAACTGTCCATCGTTACCATAAAATGGAAAATGTGCAGGATCCCCTTTAAACACCAGAGTAGCTTCATCGACTTTCCCTGCAATAATGGCTTTGGATAAGTAATCCGCTAGCTCTTGCCCCATCAGTTTTTGAGGAAAATAGCGCCATGCATCACCAGCATCATTCACACTAATGCCAGCTAATATGCTCAGATCACTCTCATCACGCTTTTTCGAGGTTAAAAAGTTAAATTGGCCGTTAGCCCAGACTGAGATAGCTTGGACATCAATGCTATCGCTCCATAGTCTGAACTGGCTGTCATCATTTTGCCAATAAAAACGCCCAACCGCCTTGCTCACTTTAAACGGCGCTTTAAACTCTGGCTCATAGTCAACTTCACTATTTTCTAGTGAGGCATCCAAAACACCTCGTTGCATATTGCCCACTAAACCCCCGGTAAAGTGGTCAACTGAAGGCAATTGCTTCCATTTTTTCCAGCTAACATTCTGCCAGTCCATATCGATTTGCGTATGGTCGAGTTGTTCTGGCGTGATATCCAAAGAAAAAGCAGATAACACCCCTTTAGGTTGGCGGTGCTGCCAATCTTGTACCGTTTCAGGAGTTACAAATGAGAACGTGGGTAATACTTCACTTAAGCGTTCTAGCTCAATATTTTTAGCTCGGATACGCCAATGGTCTTGTTGGTTATATTTCATCGATGAGGGAAGATACAGCACCGAAACACTGCCATTTGGCCAAATATATTCGTTTGTTTTTAATGTATTTAGCTCAGGAATGTTAAATAACCATCCTTCACCCTGTCTTCTCATTCGAATCAATAAATCATTAACTTGTAGGTTCTGGGCTAAAGGAGCCTCTCCCCAGTTGGCTTCACCTTGGCGTAACTGTAGTAACCCGCTATCAATACGATTATTTTTAATACTCACCCAAGAAGATAAGCTGAAATTAGCGTCGCGTAATCCTGTATTTTCGCGTAACCACCGGCTAAGCCATGGTTGCATATCAATGTTATCGGCTTGCAGATAGACTGTGCCGTCACTCAAGATGCCATTTTTATCTTTCACATCCAGTTTGACCTGCAAAAAACCATGCTGCTTATTAATCGTCTCTAGGCTAACAAAGCCTTGAGCACGATGACGCTCTTGTTCATTAAGCCATGTTAACTCAGGTAAAATAAGCGTCGTTTTTTGTTCTGAAGGAGTGAGAAATGTGAGTTGGCTATTTTTCAGCGTAAAATGATTAAACTGTTTTAAAAATAGCCCTTCAATGCCGTCGCTATCGATCGGTTCAGCGCTGCCTTCGAAACTAAAAGGCACCTTATAATCCACATCAAGTTGATAAAAGGTAATATCTCGAAAACGCCATGTTAAAGAAAGAATAGAGCGCCAAATATCCAGTTCAATCGCAATTTTGCTGGCTGTTGCATCAACCTCAGGGTTATGAACAACCACATCCCTCAAGGTAAAAACAGGTCCAAAAGATTGCCAAGCACCTTCTATCTCACCAATTTGTAGTGAGATATCAGTATTTTTTTCAATATAAGCAATAATGCCTTGCTGATAATGATTAACATTCGGTAAGAAGAAACGTAGCCCTGTTAACAGCAATGCACAAAGCAGCAGCACGATAGCCGTGGTCATCCATACTACTCTTGGCAGTCGTTTCACCCGTTTCTCCTTCAAGTAAACACTACATCATGATGACGTCAAATTGTTCCTGACTGTATAAAGACTCAGTCTGAACTTTAACCTGCTTACCAACAAAGATTTCAACTTCGGCTAAAGCATGAGATTCATCACCCATCAGTGCATCAACCACCGCTTGAGAAGCATAAACTAAGAACCTATCTGCATCGATAGTACGATGAACACGCACAATTTCTCGCAGAATCTCATAACACACGGTCTCAACAGATTTAACCGTTCCTCTACCTTGACAGGTCGGACACACATCACATAACACATGCTCAAGGCTCTCACGTGTACGCTTGCGTGTCATTTCAACGAGCCCCAATTGAGAAAAACCATTAATCGTGGTTTTCACCTTATCTTTACTCAATGCTTGTTCCAAAGAGGCCAGAACGCGGCGGCGATGTTCCAAATCACCCATATCGATGAAATCAATGATAATGATCCCACCCAAATTTCTGAGTCGTAACTGACGAGCGATAGCTTGAGTGGCTTCTATATTGGTATTAAATATAGTCTCTTCGAGATTACGATGACCAACAAATGCCCCAGTATTAATATCGATAGTGGTCATCGCTTCTGTTTGATCGATAATCAAATACCCACCCGATTTCAGCTCAACTTTACGATCCATTGCGCGCTGAATTTCATTCTCAACATCGAACAAATCAAAGATAGGCTGATTGCCTTGATACAATTCAAGCTTAGCCGTCATTTCAGGAACATATTCATCAATAAATTCTTGTAACTGCTTATAGGTTAGACGAGAATCTACGCGAATTCTATCCAATGAAGCGCCAGCGAAATCACGAATTATCCGGTAAGCGAGTGACAATTCACCATAAATTTTAGTGCGAGTGATATTACGTTTCTTACGTTCAATCACTTTCGCCCATAAACGTTTGAGGAAAGCAGCATCTTGCTTCACTTCATCTTCGCCCACCCCTTCCGCGGCGGTACGTATAATAAAGCCACCGTTTTCATCACAATATTGAGACACACACTCTTTTAAACGTTCGCGTTCACTTTCACTCTCAATACGCTGTGATACCCCGACATGAGATGCGCCGGGCATGAAGACCAAGTAACGCGACGGTAAGGTAATATCCGTGGTGAGTCTTGCACCTTTGGTTCCTAGCGGATCTTTCACCACTTGGACAATGAGGTCTTGTCCTTGCTTAACCAGTTCCGCAATATCTCTAACATGAAAGTTTTTCTGCTCTTCACCCGCAATACATTCAGTGTGTGGCATGATATCAGACGCATGCAAAAAAGCGGCTTTATCGAGACCAATATCAACAAAGGCCGCCTGCATACCGGGCAACACACGGCTCACACGACCTTTGTAAATATTCCCTACAATTCCTCTTTTTGCTTCTCGCTCTACATGTATTTCTTGCAAAACTCCGCCATCTATATAAGCTACGCGCGTTTCAGATGGTGTAACATTTACTAATAACTCAGCAGTCATGACATCCCCTTACCATCACTTAGCGCTAAAAATCGTTGTATTAATTCATCTGTTTCTACTAAAGGTAAACCGACAACCGCATGGTAACTGCCATTAATTCGCCTAACATAGCATCCCCCCTTTCCTTGTATTCCATATGCACCGGCTTTATCCATTGGCTCCCCTGATTTGATATAATCCTTTATTTCCGCTACAGATAATTCGCGGAACGTCACATCTGTCACAACGAGATGCGTCAATGTGTGATCCTTGTTTGAGATTGCGACAGCGGTCATCACTTGGTGCGTATTGCCAGAAAGGGATAACAACATTTCTTGCGCATGTTGCTCGTTACGGGGCTTCTCTAAAATTTGATTATTAAGAACAACAATTGTATCAGCGCCAATGACAGGATAATCGTTGGCGGCTATTTTGACGCCAGCCTGTGATTTTTCTCGAGCCAAACGTTGCACATAAGCTTCTGGGGTTTCACCCTCTTGCCATTGTTCCTCAACGACAGGGCTCAATATATCAAAGTGATAACCCAGTAATTGCACTAATTCTCTTCTTCGTGGTGAACCTGAAGCTAAATAGATATAACTCATAAACGATATCCTAGAGATAATTGCCCGCCGCTAAAATCTTAACACACTGAAAACTGACGGCGAATTTTCCGTAATAGCAAAAACAACCATGGCCACAGGATACCATTCACAAGACTATTCCAGAATACTTGTGGGTGGAATAATACTTGTGAAGAAACAAATTCTGCCCAAAATACCGTCATATCCAATATCACGGTCAGTAAGACAATCATTAAGGCTTGCTGCCACAGCGCCATATTTCTCAGTAACTGGTATTTGTAAGAGACAAGATAGCAGATAATACTGTAAGAAAGGGCATGAACCCCTAGCGCTGAACCTTGAATAGAATCAACGATGATACCAAGAATAAAGCTTGTGCCAACACTGACACGATGCGGCAACGCCATCACCCAATAAATCAAGATCAACAATAGCCACGATGGCCTGTAAAACGTAAATTGTTCAGGCCATGGTATCACTTGTAAAATCAATGCGATGAAAAAAGAGATCCAGATAATACTGCGACCATTACCACGATATTCATCCATTTAGCTTACCCTCTTTTACCCATAGCCATTGCACCTTCCTTTATGGTTGGGCTTCCTGAGACAGTGATGGAGGTAATGGTGGTCCCTGAATTTCACTAGGATTTGGTAATACCTGTGGGAGCACCTTCATCAGACGCTCATTCGCAGCACGATATACCTCAGAAGGCTGTAATGGTGTAACGGTATCATTGTCATTACCCCATAATAGCAACAAATAACGTAAGCGTTGTAACTCAGCACTCGGGCGCGCACTAATGATCGTATAAGCTCGCTGAGTATCATGCTTCACGTTTGAGACAACAGCGACTGGGTATCCTTCAGGGAAACGCCCACCAAGCCCTGACGTCACCAGTACATCACCAACACGAATATCGGTATTTTCAGGTAGTGGCTCTAACTGTAAATCATCTGCACAGCCAGAACCGGCGGCTATCACACGAATATCATTACGTAACACTTGAACCGGCAGGGCATGCGTAGTATCGCAAATCAATAAAACACGGCTACTAAACTGGCTGACGCCAACAACTTGCCCCACAACACCTTTATCACTGATAACGGGCTGACCTTCATAGACGTTATCATTCTCACCTTTGTCGATAACGACTTGATCACGATAAGGGGTATTGGCACCAGAAATGACCTGAGTCACCATCATATGTTCGTCTTGGCGCAGGGGCGACCCGAGAAGCTCTCGAAGACGTGAGTTTTCTTGCTTGAGTTGCTCTAACAAAAGACTATCGGCTTTTTTTAATAGCAACTCTTGACGTAATGCCTTGTTTTCAAATTGAAGTTGCTCTCGTAAGGCGAAATTTTCCGACACATTATCAAGAAACTGACGCGGGCCATTCGCCAAAAAGTAAAATGGGCTGACCGCCGTGTCTAAATAGTTACGGATTTTATTGAAAGGCTCAAAACGATGGTCAATCACTACCAGTGCTATTGCGGCAATGACAGCAATAAAAATACGCAACTGGAGCGATGGCCCTCGCCTAAAAATCGGCTTCATGTATGGCTGAGTTTCACTAAATTCAGAGGAACAAAAATAGGCAAAGCAGCAGCTGGGGTAACAACCCCAGCTTGCCTATGGCGTTATTTAGTCTTCGCTAAACAGATCACCGCCGTGCATATCGATCATCTCTAATGCCTTGCCACCACCTCGAGCAACGCAAGTTAAAGGATCTTCTGCAACAATAACAGGGATACCTGTCTCTTCCATGAGTAAGCGATCAAGGTTGCGAAGCAGTGCTCCCCCCCCCGTCAATACCATACCACGCTCTGAAATATCAGAGGCTAATTCAGGAGGACATTGCTCTAATGCTAACATCACAGCGCTAACAATCCCCGTTAGTGGCTCTTGTAATGCCTCTAAAATCTCATTTGAGTTCATTTTGAAGCCGCGAGGAACACCTTCAGCAAGGTTACGTCCACGCACTTCAATTTCATAGACTTCATCAGTTGGATAAGCTGAACCAATGCCGTGTTTAATACGCTCAGCCGTTGCTTCACCGATTAAAGAACCATAATTGCGACGCACATAGTTAATGATTGCTTCATCAAAGCGGTCACCACCAATGCGAACAGAAGAAGAATACACAACACCGTTCAATGAGATAACAGCAACTTCAGTCGTGCCACCACCAATATCAACCACCATTGAACCCGTTGCTTCAGAAACTGGTAAGCCAGCACCAATTGCGGCTGCCATCGGCTCTTCAATCAAAAAGACTTCACGTGCGCCTGCGCTCAACGCGGATTCACGTATCGCTTTACGCTCAACTTGCGTTGCACCAACAGGTACGCAAACCAACACTCGTGGGCTTGGACGAAGAAAACTATTGCTATGCACCTGTTTGATAAAATGCTGCAACATTTTTTCAGTTAAGAAAAAGTCAGCAATAACACCATCTTTCATCGGTCTTATTGCGGAAATATTGCCTGGTGTACGCCCCAGCATTTGCTTAGCTTCACCACCTACGGCTGCGACGCTCTTTGGCGTGCCAGAACGATCTTGGCGAATAGCGACAACAGAAGGTTCATTTAATTTTACGCCTTGTCCTTTGACATAAATGAGGGTATTGGCCGTACCCAAGTCAATTGACAGGTCATTAGAAAACATGCCACGAAATTTTTTAAACATAACGAAAGGGTTATCCTGCAAGCTGGGGACGAATAAAAACCCGTCTACTCTACCAACCACTTGAAGCTGTCTCAAGGCGTTAATGAGCCGCTTCAAAAAATATGGTTAATCCATCTGTTGTTACAGTATAAATTACTGTACATGCCTCTTTTGAAAACGAAGCAGATAACAACCTTTAAAAATAGCCATTAATTGGTGAGTAAATTTAACTTATTTATGAATGAATAAATCTATCAACAGCTAATCGCTCTTTGGTTGTTATATACGCCGTCTTCTGTTCCACCCTGTGTTGACAAGTTTTTATAGCTACAAGTTCAAATAAATTTCTTGTTATTTTTTTATTGTTGCACATCGACCAACTTCACAGCTAAATATGTGCATTTTCTGTATGTTAGTTACATAAACCACCAAATGACCTATGTAATATTACCTATACACAAACAGAAACCTTCTTAACGTGATATTCTGCACGATAAAACAGTATTTATGCCAGAAAAAATTACATTTTTACAAATTAATTACAATAACAACAATACTACCATCACAACTTAATTAACATCGATGAAAGTACTAAAGTTGATATCATCAATTATACTCAATTTTACTCGGAAAATTCCCATATAAAATTAGGAGCGAAGTATGAAAGCCCTCGTCCTACAGAAAGAAAATGACCAGCTAACAACCGAAATACAGACCATTCCTACCGAGCAACTCCCCGCAGGTGATGTTATCGTTGATATTCATTGGTCTACATTAAATTATAAAGATGCCTTAGCCATCAATGGCAAAGCCGGTATTGTCCGCCAATATCCCATGGTGCCTGGTATTGATTTTTCGGGTGTGGTACATCATAGCGAGGATCCTCGTTTTAGCGTTGGGCAACATGTTTTACTCACCGGTTGGGGCGTAGGCGAAACACATTGGGGTGGACTCGCAACTCGGGCTCGAGTGCCTGCTAATTTCCTCACCCCGCTTCCTGAACATCTGTCATTACGCCAAGCCATGATCATTGGCACTGCCGGTTTTACAGCCATGCTGTGCGTTAACGCATTAGAGGATGCAGGGATAACGCCAGATAAAGGGGAAGTGATCGTCAGTGGAGCCAGTGGAGGAGTTGGTTCCACCGCAATCCAACTATTATCATCCCTTGGCTACGATGTGGTCGCGATTTCTGGTCGCCAAGAAAATAGTGATTACTTGCAGCAAATCGGTGCCAAAAGCGTGTTACCTCGCAGTGAATTTACGTCGCCCGCGAAACCCTTAGACAAACAACATTGGGCGGGGGCTATCGATACCGTTGGCGGAGATGTACTGGCAAATATACTGGCACAAACGCACTACAACGGTGCCGTTGCTGCTTGTGGCCTGGCGGGCGGTTTTTCACTTCCTACCACCGTCATGCCATTTATATTGCGTAATATTCGTCTACAAGGTATCGATTCTGTTTATTACCCTGCCGCAAAACGCCCAGCAGTGTGGCAGCGCCTTTCTCAATTACTTCCTGAGTCATTTTATACGCATATCACATGCGAAATCACTTTGGAACAATCCATCGAGTATGCACAAAAGTTCTTAAAAAATCAGATAACAGGGCGTACACTTGTTAATGTTTTAAGTGCATAAAATACAACGTGTGCGGATAAATTCAAAAATTTGGATTGCCGCACAATTCAAAAAATAAGTTCGGGTAATTTCTCTGATAAGACCAGTATTTTGCTGTCATATGCCACGAAATAATTATAATAGTGTTTTTTATCCGTAAAGATTTCATTTATTTTTATGATAAAAGATGACAAACCATCAACATCAGGTTATGTTGTCAGGTTATTGACATATCGTCGGAGTTAGCAACACAATGACAGAAGATACTCACATTTTACTCCTCAATGGACCGAATCTAAATCTACTTGGTACTAGAGAGCCTGACAAATACGGCAATCTCACGCTAGTAGACATAGTTTCCAAACTAACGGCGGAAGCGGAACATCTAGGCGTAAAATTGAGTCATTTTCAGTCGAATGCAGAGCACGAATTGATAGATAAAATTCATGCAGCAAAGGATAACGTCGATTTTATCCTGATTAATCCAGCTGCATTCACGCATACAAGTGTTGCCCTGCGTGATGCATTGTTAGCAGTTGCACTCCCGTTTATCGAGATTCACCTGTCTAATGTGCACGCCAGAGAACCATTTCGCCATCACTCCTATCTCTCCGATAAAGCTGTCGGCGTAATTTGTGGTCTTGGCGCTGATGGTTACAGTTTCGCGTTACAGGCAGCGGTTAACCGTCTGTCATCAATTAATTAAATCCAAATATAAGAGTACGGAATCATATCCATGGATATTCGTAAAATTAAAAAGCTGATCGAGCTGGTTGAAGAGTCTGGCATTTCTGAACTGGAGATTTCTGAAGGTGAAGAATCAGTACGTATCAGCCGTGTTTCAGCGACTTCTCAGGTTATGTCGGCACCTCAACAATTTTATTCAGCTCCAGCTGCACAACCTGCATTAGCAGCGGCTGTTGCACCGGCTCAAGAAGCACCTGCTGCAACGCCATCCACCGCACCTGCGGCTGTATCGGGTCATCAAGTACGCTCTCCAATGGTTGGTACTTTCTACCGTTCACCAAGTCCAGAAGCAAAACCATTTATTGAAGTTGGACAAACTGTCAATGTTGGCGATCCACTTTTCATCATTGAAGCGATGAAAATGATGAACCAAATTGAAGCAGAAAAAGCAGGTGTTGTGAAAGCAATCCTGGCACAGAACGGTGAGCCAATTGAATATGACCAGCCGTTGGTTGTTATCGAATAACGAGGCGTTTCCATGCTGGAAAAAATTGTCATTGCTAACCGTGGCGAAATCGCACTACGTATTCTTCGAGCCTGTAAAGAATTAGGTATCAAGACCGTAGCCGTTCACTCCGCGGCAGATAGTGATCTAAAACATGTGTTGTTGGCTGACGAAACTATTTGTATCGGTCCAGCCGCATCCACAAAAAGCTACCTGAACATTCCCGCTATCATTTCAGCGGCAGAAATTTCAGGTGCTCAAGCTATTCACCCAGGATATGGTTTCCTGTCTGAGAATGCTGATTTTGCAGAACAAGTTGAGCGTTCAGGGTTTATTTTTATCGGACCTAAAGCTGAAACCATCCGCCTAATGGGCGACAAAGTTTCCGCTATCGAGGCGATGAAACTTGCAGGTGTACCTTGCGTCCCCGGTTCCGATGGCCCTCTTGGCAGCGATACAGACAAAAACCGAGCTATCGCACAGCGTATCGGTTACCCAGTGATCATTAAAGCATCGGGTGGCGGTGGTGGTCGTGGTATGCGTGTCGTACGCCATGAAAAAGACTTAGATTCATCAATCAGCCTAACCCGTGCCGAAGCTAAAGCGGCTTTCAACAACGATATGGTTTATATGGAAAAATTCCTTGAAAACCCTCGTCACGTTGAAATCCAAGTTATGGCTGATGGCCAAGGTAATGCTATCTATTTAGCAGAACGCGATTGTTCAATGCAACGTCGCCACCAGAAAGTCGTTGAAGAGGCACCTGCGCCGGGTATCACGCCTGAAGTTCGCCGTAGTATCGGTGAGCGTTGTGCAAATGCCTGTATCGAAATCGGCTACCGCGGTGCGGGAACATTCGAATTCCTGTATGAAAACGGTGAGTTCTACTTTATTGAGATGAACACCCGTATTCAAGTTGAGCATCCTGTAACAGAAATGATTACGGGGGTTGACTTAATTAAAGAACAGCTACGTGTTGCTTCAGGCTTACCGTTGTCTGTCAAACAGGAAGATATCGTTGTTCACGGTCATGCGATTGAATGCCGTATCAACGCAGAAGATCCAAACACCTTTATGCCTAGCCCAGGTAAGATCACTCGTTTCCATTCTCCGGGTGGCTTTGGTGTACGTTGGGAGTCCCATATTTATGCAGGCTATACCGTGCCTCCATATTATGACTCAATGATTGGTAAGCTGATCACCTATGGTGAAACTCGTGAAATTGCGATTGTGCGTATGAAAAACGCACTGAATGAGCTTATCATCGATGGTATCAAAACCAACATTGAACTACACCAAATGATCATGAATGATGAAAACTTCCAAAAAGGTGGTACTAACATCCACTATTTGGAGAAAAAATTAGGTATTCAAGAATAATATTCTGAATCACTAAAATAATTCTTTCATTCATCAAATACCGGAAAACACCCTTTCCGGTATTTTTTTGCATCACGAGCAAGAGCTATTTAATATAGTCATTCATTACAATCAATCCAACCAACACAGTGAATAATCGCCATGGCCTTCAAACATCATGATTGGAAAAATATTGGCAAAACACCGGACTACCGCTTTTCCCTAGCAAATGAAAGAACCTTCCTTGCGTGGATAAGAACCGCATTGGCCTTGTTAGCAGGGGCAATCGCTATCGAACAGCTACTGCAAGACTCTTGGTTAAAAACCTTATTAGCGCTTTTTCTGTCATCGGCTGGCGGCATTACCGCAATCATGGCACTGTATCGTTGGCGACAAAACGAGATTGCAATGCGTAAAGAGGAACCTTTGAAATATACCTCTTTTCTCACCATGATGAGCCTGTTTATTGTCTCTATTGCCTTAATTTCCTTACTTTACATCTTACTATAGGTATAGTGATGCGTGACCCTGGCTTACAACCAGAAAGAACACAACAAGCTTGGAGCCGAACTTTACTGCTATTGGCGATCAATGGATTGCTTTTTTTTCGCTTGGGATTATTAGCGTCGTCATGGCTTATGTTTTCTGCTGCACTGATTGCTATCACGCTACTGGGTATCATTAGCTGCAAAAGACATATTTCACGCTCTTATCAAAACAATGGACTAAAAATTGATAGTGCACTTTTTCTCTACATCACTGCGTTCGCTATCTTCGCGATGTCAATTCTATTTATCCTCTCTCTATTCGTAGACAAATAATCCCTATTACCCTACATACACGCCATATTATTCGATGACAAATCGAACATATTCAATAGCCTTTATCGGTTTTTTTACACACATCCCTAGGTTTGTCGTACAATCGCTGATTATTTTTATTTCTATGAGGGGGAAATACGTATGGATAAACGTTTTCTTCAATCAAATAAGGAAGCCCGCTGGTCATTCTATCTGACCATCGCCTATTTAATTGGGTGGGTGATTTGTGCCTATCTTCCAAGCAATACCATTGGAATTACAGGCTTACCTGTATGGTTTGAATGGTCCTGTCTCATTCTACCCATCATTTTCATTTTACTGTGTATTATGATGGTCAACATTATTTTTAAAGATATTCCATTGGAGGACAAGGATGCAGACTGAAGTCCTACTCCCTCTAATAGGCTATCTCGCTTTGGTATTTCTGCTATCTGTGTACGCTTATCGCAAACGCACACAGGGAGCTTTCCTCAATGAGTACTTCCTCGGTAATCGTTCGATGGGTGGCTTTGTACTTGCAATGACCATCACCGCGACCTATGTGAGCGCCAGTTCCTTTATTGGTGGACCAGGAGCTGCCTATAAATACGGTTTAGGCTGGGTGCTACTGGCGATGATCCAATTACCCGCGATCTGGTTATCGTTAGGCGTACTTGGTAAAAAATTTGCTATTTTAGCTCGCCGATATAATGCCGTAACATTGAATGATATGTTGTATGCACGTTATCAAAGCCGCTTTTTAGTCTGGTTTGCAAGCCTCAGCCTGCTGGTGGCTTTTTTCGGTGCGATGACCGTGCAATTTATTGGGGGAGCTAGATTGCTCGAAACCGCAGCCGGTATCCCTTATACCTATGGCTTAATCATTTTTGGTGTCTCAATCGCGCTCTATACCGCGATTGGTGGTTTCCGTGCTAGTGTGCTCAATGACGCCTTACAAGGCCTTGTTATGCTGCTAGGAACAGTGATTTTACTCGTCGCCATAATCTACCATGCCGGTGGACTCAGTGCAGCAGTCGGAAAAATACAGACCATTGACCCTAAATTGGTATCAGTAGAAGGCGCCGATGATATTTTGAGCGCACCTTTCCTTGCGTCTTTCTGGATTTTAGTTTGCTTTGGCGTTATCGGGCTACCACACACCGCAGTGCGCTGTATCTCCTATAAAGACAGTAAAGCTGTTCATCGTGGTATTATTTTAGGCACGATAGTCATGGCAATGTTGATGTTTGGTATGCACTTTGCCGGAGCATTAGGCCGTGCAATTCTGCCAGACCTCACTATCCCTGATCAGGTTATCCCAACATTGATGGTACAAGTATTGCCCCCATTTGCGGCCGGTATTTTTTTAGCGGCGCCAATGGCAGCGATCATGTCCACCATCAACGCACAACTACTGCAATCATCAGCAACCATAGTTAAAGATATCTATTTAAGTGCGGCGCCAGCACAAATTCGAAATGAGAAAAAGCTGGCTCGTATTTCCAGTTTTTCAACCTTGATACTGGGTGCTTTGCTGCTCTTTGCCGCATGGGATCCGCCAAAAATGATTATTTGGCTTAATTTATTGGCGTTTGGTGGACTGGAAGCCGTCTTTTTATGGCCACTTGTGTTAGGCCTCTATTGGGAAAAAGCCAATAGTAAAGGTGCTATCAGCGGTATGGTCGTTGGCGGTGTCTCTTATGCACTACTGGCATCATTGAAAATCGAGCTGTTAGGCTTTCATGCCATTGTACCTTCATTGGTATTTAGCCTTATTGCTTTTATTATTGGTAATCTTTTCGGTAAAAATCCAGTACAATCGGCAGCCAATCAATTGGCTACGCCCGCAAAAAATTAAGTAAAAAGAGAATCACTATGCCTTGGATACAACTAAGACTTAACTCAACTGGACAACACGCCGAAGCACTTGGCGATGAACTCATTGAGAGCGGTGCCGTTTCGGTTACCTTTCAAGATAGCCATGACACCCCAGTATTCGAACCGCTCCCTGGAGAAACGCGTTTATGGGGGGATACTGATGTTATTGGCCTCTATGATGCAGAAACGGATATGAAAAGGGTTGTTGCACAATTAGAGAACAGCCCTCTTCTCGAAAAAGGCTTCATTCATAAAATCGAACAACTTGAAGATAAAGATTGGGAAAGAGAATGGATGGACAATTTTCATCCAATGCGCTTTGGGCAACGTCTTTGGATCTGTCCAAGCTGGCGAGATGTTCCTGATCCCAACGCCGTCAATGTGATGTTAGATCCCGGCCTTGCTTTTGGCACGGGAACTCACCCAACCACTTCATTATGCTTAGAGTGGCTAGACGGACTCGATCTTGAAGGTAAAACCGTTATCGACTTTGGTTGTGGATCCGGCATTCTTGCCATCGCAGCCTTGAAACTTGGTGCAGCGCAAGCCATTGGGATCGATATCGATCCTCAAGCCATAATCGCCAGTCGTGATAATGCTGAACGCAATGGTGTTTCAGAACGCTTATCACTCTACTTACCTAAGGATCAACCAAAAGAGCTACAAGCTGACGTGGTCGTCGCGAATATTTTAGCCGGCCCATTACGTGAGTTAGCACCTATGATCAGCGTACTGCCACGTTCAGGCGGTTTATTAGGGCTTTCAGGTGTTCTGGCTACACAAGCAGAAGGCGTTGCCGACGCATATCGTGAGCTATTTGCAATAGACCCTATCGCAGAAAAAGAGGAGTGGTGTCGTATCACTGGTGTCAAGCGTTTTTGATAAATTTATAATAAAAATCAGTGAATAATTTCTTTGAAATTGAAGCGGGAATAGATTATCTTATAGCTCAAATATTGTTCAACTGCTGGTGATTTTCTATCCTGCTTGAGATTTGAACAGGTCAACAATGATTTTTGTGGATTTGCTATAAATTCACTTAACCAGTTGTTATATAAGACTAATAATTGTTTCTTGAAAAAATCAAGATAAAAAAATTAGTAATAAATAACGGTTTGCTCAAAGTTTGTCCTTTCATATCTCGAAAAAAATGCGTAATATACGCGCCCTTGCAGTCACAGTATGGCCCCCTTTAGTTATGCGAATCGGACAATATCAGTTGCGAAACTGTCTTATTGCTGCCCCCATGGCAGGCATAACAGATAGACCATTCCGGTCCCTCTGTTATGACATGGGTGCGGGTATGACAGTCTCAGAAATGCTTTCTTCTAATCCACAGGTTTGGAAGACAGACAAATCGAGACTTAGAATGGTTCATCGCGATGAACCGGGGGTGCGTTCCGTTCAAATAGCTGGCAATGATCCCGATGAAATGGCCGCAGCAGCTCAGATTAATGTTGAGAGTGGTGCCCAAATCATCGATATCAATATGGGCTGTCCAGCTAAAAAAGTGAATCGTAAGCTTGCGGGTTCAGCACTCTTACGTTATCCCGACTTGGTAGAGTCTATCCTGTCGGCGGTAGTGAAAGCAGTTGATGTTCCTGTCACACTGAAGATCCGCACAGGTTGGTCACCTGAAGAACGAAACTGCATAGAAATTGCCAAATTGGCCGAAGATTGTGGTATTCAAGCATTAACTATTCACGGCAGGACGCGTGCCTGTTTGTTCAATGGTGAAGCGGAGTACGACAATATACGGGCAGTTAAGCAGACTGTTGCCATTCCGGTTATTGCCAATGGCGACATTACTGACCCGCTTAAAGCCAGAGCTGTCTTGGATTACACAGGGGCGGATGCCCTGATGGTAGGACGAGCGGCTCAGGGAAGACCCTGGATCTTTCGGGAAATCCAGCATTATCTGGACACAGGTGAAATGTTGCCCCCCATGCCAATGGCAGAGGTGAAGCGCATTATGATAGCGCATGTACAGGAGTTGCACGACTTTTATGGTCAAGGCAAAGGAGCCCGTATAGCGCGCAAACATGTCTCTTGGTATTTGCAGGAGCATGCACCTGATGACCAGTTCCGGCGCTCATTCAACGCCATTGAGGACGCCAGCGAACAGCTGGAGGTGTTGGAAGCATTTTTTGAATACTTTGCGTAAATAAAGATAAGAGCTGACAGAACTATGTTCGAACAACGCGTAAATTCTGACGTACTAACCGTTGCTACTGTAAATTCACAAGATCAAGTAACTCAAAAACCATTGCGTGATTCAGTTAAGCAAGCACTGAAGAACTATTTTGCTCAATTAAACAATCAAGATGTTAACGATTTATATGAGCTGGTATTGGCTGAGGTAGAGCAGCCTTTGTTGGACATGGTTATGCAATATACCCGTGGAAACCAGACCCGTGCAGCCCTGATGATGGGTATCAACCGCGGTACGCTGCGTAAGAAACTGAAAAAATACGGCATGAACTAATCCTAGTCGGTTAATGCCGTGTTTTTAGAAGCACTTCTTGTTTTCAGGAAGTGCTTTTTTATGACCTAAATAAGTCATCTCACTATTGATAACCTCTCCCCACCTGAATATCGATTGATGCTATTTATTGTGCTCACGTTGCGGCCTTCAGCAATTTGAAAATACCTCGCATGTTCCGCTGCATACTAGAGACTATTTTGTAAAACCGTGCGATATCTACCATGATAGGAAAAATGAAGCCACACATGACTCTATCAAGGTAAAAGGGCTGTCGTTAAACCTTTCGGCATCAACTACCTTCAAAAGGGGTTAAGCCATCTATGCTTATCCGCAAATCGTTTTCTATTGGTATGCGATAACTTGCTCCTGCTGACAATAAGCCCTCTCAAGAAGCCACTTGAAGATCATCACGATCATATCATATCGTTTCCCATCACACTCTCATCGTTCGCTCACTGACTTATCACATTTCGATCTCGCTTTGAGCATATCGCATATAGATTGCAGCGAAAAATCAAATCAACCACAGCACAGCACAGCACAGCACAGCGCAGATAATAGATAAATCAGCGTATATTGTTAGCGTTAGCCGATAAATTCTTTTATCCCCCGCATAATCGACAGACCTCAAACCCTGGTGCTATACATTTAGATGTCATAAAAACTGCCACTCATATGCTCAGGTGATGATTTAATGATGATTCGAATTAATTAATCGCCCCTAAAAATATCACCTTATTCACTTTGAATAATGGTGAGATTAAAAATATATATGACATCTATTAATTTGGATATTAACTTATTAAAATAATTTAAATTACAATTAATTCTAAATCATAAAGCATGATACCGCTCACAATTACCTTGTTATAAAAAATAAAAACTTGTTTTGTGAAAATATTATTTATAGATTCATAAAAATAATTTATTCCTATTATGACCGAGAAATACCCCCATAATGATTCAACTTAAAATAATTAGGAATAAAACTATATATGGAACTCATTGACCTTCGAAGTGATACATTGACAAAATTAAAGCCTGAAGATTTACTGGATATAAATTATGATTACATCGGTGATGATTGTTATAATGAAGACCGTTATGTCAAAATGCTGGAATTTAAAATTGCCGACCTTTTTGGTAAAGAAAGCGCGCTATTTATGCCTTCCGGAACCATGAGTAATCAAGTTGCTTTGCGAGTGCTATCAAAACCAGGGGAAGAGCTGATAACTGAAGTGGGTTATCATGTTTGTTTTTTTGAGTCCTCACAAACTGCGGCATTAAATGGCCTAGTGATTAATAATGTGCACACTAAAAGTGGCATATTAACAACGTCTGACGTATTAAATGCGTTCAATAATAAAGCTCGTTGGTCAAATTTATATGCTACACCTAAAATTATATCAATAGAAAGTAGTATTAGCACTTATGGAGGAATGATTTTTCCGCTTGATGAAATATCCCAATTAAGAATGTTATGTGATGAAAGAAAAATGTCTCTTTTTTTAGATGGTGCCCGCGTATTAAATGCATGTGTATCGCTCGGTATTTCACCTAAAAAATATACTGAACACATTGATATGCTAAATCTTTGCCTATCTAAAGGCGTTGGTTCGCCGTTTGGTTCTATGCTTATTGGAAGACAAGATGAGATTGATAAAGCCAAAAAAATAAGAAAATGGTATGGTGGAGCACTACACCAATCAGGGCTGATGGCTGCCATCGCATTAAACAAATTAAAAAATTACTCTTCCCGTCTAGAACGGGATCATATAAATGCTAAAAGTCTAGAATTAATATGCACTAAATATTTTCAACTCGCTTATCCAGTTGAAACAAATATTGTCATGATAAAAAGTCATAATGCGGATGCTCTAGTCAACAAATTGAAAGAATACGGTGTATTAGCGACGGCATGGACTGCAAATACTGTTCGTTTTGTCACTAGCTCTAATATTAATCATGAAATGATTAATCAAATAAAATCCATCTTTGAAACGATAGATAAGCATAAAGGTTTTCTATGATAAATAAAATAATTACGTCGCGTTTTCTTTCTGGCCTATCTTTTTATAGTTTTTTACCTTTCTATTCAATTTACCTTGTAAATTATAAAGGTATTAGTGAAGAAAACGTGGCTGTTATTTTATTTATATTTCTATTTATTAGTCGAGCATGTTCATTATTCACGCACTATATTATTGATGCTATCGGTTATAAACTGACATTAATATTTAGTTATCTTGTCGCGGCCATATTCCTTCTATCTATCTATGCGATGACTGACGTCATGGCCATTATGTTTATTTCCGCCATCATTGGCGCCGGTTTTTCTATTGCGAATGTTTGCACGAGTCTTTTTATTGCTGAAAATAATAATCACGCCGAACGTGTTAAAAATTTTTCGATTCTAAATGTTGCCGTCAATATTTCATCTGCGATTGGTGGAGTGATAGGTGAATGGTTTTATCATGGCTTTTATTCGGGGATTATTATCCTGCCAGCTGTCGTCATGCTGTCATCATCGCTCTATTCTTGCACATTAAACAATGTGAAACACAGTCATAGTAATCAGCAAAATAACGATAAAGTGGTGGCAACCTTTTCTGAGTGGGTGCTATTTGTTTGCTATAGCTCAATCTCTTTTTTTATGATTGGTTTAATACTCAGGAATCTCGCCTTTCACTTTGAAGTGAATCATAACGAGACTATTCGCTATGTCTCCGTTTCTTCACTATTTGCATTAAACGCGATACTCATCATATTGTTACAAGTGAAATCAACCTCTTTACTGTCAAAGCAAAGTACTAAAAGACAGATTATTACTTATAAGTTAAGCCTAGTATTCGTGTCTATCTTACTATTGCTATTTGATTTCCAGTCAGCTTTAAGCCTGTATTTATTAATCATACTATTTACGCTAAGTGAGTTAATTTGGAGCCCCTACAACAACAGCCTATCTATAGAAAAATGCCCTTTTAAAAATAAAAAATTATCACTCTCTCTATGCATCTTTTTCTGGGGATTAGCCGAGTCTGGTGGTGCCTATATGGGAATTATGGCAGATCGCTATCAGTTGCACGTCCTTATTCCATTTAGCTCATGCCTAATGCTGATCTCTTTATTCTCTATCGAAGGTTTACTCACTAAAAGGAAAAGTCATGAAAGCGATTATATTTCTAGAGTGTAATCTCTCAGGAACTGGCGTAAGGGCGATTCAGATAGCAAAAAATGCAGGTTACCAGACAATATTATTGACCAAACAGCGCTCGTTCTATGAGCATATTGCGGACAATCCATTAAATGTTGTTGATCATGTCGCTGAGGTAAATACAGATAGCCTTACAGCGGTCATTAATCATGCCATGAATTATCCAACTTATGGTATTGTCGCGTTCGATGACTATCGATTAATTACTGCCGCAGCGGCTTCCCATGCATTAGGTTTACCTTCACCGCCAATTAAACCTTTAGTGTTATGCCGATATAAGCAAAAGACTCGTGAACGATTGAGCCAATACCATCAAGGTTTTCAATATCATGTTATCAATATTAAGGACACTATCGATACCTCAAATCTATCATTTCCATTGGTCGTAAAACCTTGCGACGATAGTGGTAGCAGTAAAGTCACGATTTGTCATACGCCTATAGAACTGACCAACGCAATCCAAGAGATCTGTCACTTTAGGGTTAATCAACGTGGCTACGAATTATCTTCAGATTATCTTATTGAAGAATTTATTCATGGTGATGAATATAGTGCCGAGGCCTACTGGGATACCTCCTCAAATCAATGGGAAATACTGGGAATAACCAAAAAATATACAACGACAGGGCAATATTCCGTCGAGGTAGGTCATGACTTCCCTTGTGAATTACCCTCCTACCCTGAGATTAAAACCACCTTAATTAGTTGGCTTAAACACATTGGGTTATCTCATACCGTCGTACACGTCGAGTTTAAATTACAGAATGATTCCATCACACTGATTGAAATCAATCCACGGGTTGCAGGAGGAATGATCGATAAACTGTGTCAAATCGCGACAGGGTTCGACCTTGTTCATTGCTATTTATCCCAGTTCGTAAAAGATATGGAATATACCCCTCAGTTAACGCCAGAAAAATGTTATGCTTCGATTCGATTTTTAACAGCGGATAAAGCCGGAATAATTAACAGTATTAAACCCACATTTCTATCATCCCAGCCATTATTATCTAATTTTGTTCCTACGCCTTTAAAAGTTGGTTCGCTGAAAGATAGTTATAGTCGTTTAGGTTACGTTATTACACATGCAACAACCCAAGAAAAAGCCATTGCCGATGCCGAAACTTATATAAAACAGATCAAAATAACTTACGCATAACCTGGTGACTTTGTTCCAAGAAAGCTAAGTCATGGTCATAATACGCAGCCTTCTTGGAATAAAAGAATGATGACTATAAGGGTATCGAGAGATTCGCCGCTGACTGTATAGTCTCTTTTGTTAAGTGAAATTTTTTCACCGATTGCTGTAGGTCTTCTGTCTGTTGTTCCAGTAAACTTGCAGCCGTTGCGACTTGCTCAACTAAAGCTGAATTCTGTTGGGTTACACCATCCATTTGATGGATCGCCACACTCACCTGAGAGATACCTTTACTTTGTTCATCAGAAGCGTCAGCTATTTGCTTCATCAGGGTTGTGACTTGATTAATACTTTCCAGAACATTTTCCATTGTTCTTCCCATTTCATTCACTAGCTGTGTGCCTTTTACAACACAAGAAGTTGAGTTATCAATCAAACGTTCAATTTCTTTAGCGGCATCGGCACTGTCGCTCGCTAATTTACGAACTTCATCGGCAACCACCATAAAGCCCCGTCCGTGCACTCCCGCACGAGCCGCTTCGATGGACGCATTGAGTGCCAGTATATTAGTTTGAAAGCTTATGTTATTAATAATACTAATAATATCAGCAATTCTTTTTGAGCTATCATCAATTTCATCCATCGTGAAAACAACCGATTTGATCATGGAATCGCCTTGATTTGCCATTGTTGATGCAACATCTGCTAATTCACTCGCTTGATGGGCATTTTCCATATTAAGTTTTACCGCAGCGGTTATTTGTTCCATGCTCGCTGCCGTTTCTTCCAATGCTGCGGCCTGCTCTTCAGTGCGTGATGAAAGGTCATGATTTTCTTTAGAGATATCAGCAGCACTACGATAAATATTATCACTCCCCGCACGGATTGTTGTTACCGCCTCACGTAAGCTATTTTGCATCTCATCAAGTAAAGGAAACAGTTTACCAACACAATTTCGCCCAAATGGCTTAATAGGCTCACTTAAATTACCCTTTGCTATTTGTGCAAAATATTGGCGAAGTAAATCGAGTGGTTTTTGGAGCATGTTGACAAGATAGCGATCGGTAAAAATAACAATCAATATTCCCAATAATGCTGCTGTAATAATGACGATTAACGTGGTTTGCATTAATTCATCCACCACATCACGCGTATGTTCAATCATTTGTTCTGCCGTTTGGTTAAACAGAGTAATCGCTTCACCAAATGAACGACTCAAAGCAGGAGTGATATCATGGGAATGTTGAGTATATGCAGCCATATCATTTGAGATTGCTAGCGCTAATTGTGGCGTCACCCCCTCATTTAATAACGCTTGCCATGTTTTAATCACTTGATCAGAAATTTGCTTATCCATTGGGCCAGGCGAAATGGATTTCATTTCATTCAGATAGTGTTCCATATTGTCCATCGCTTCTTTCACCGATGAATAATCAGACTTCTCTCCTGATTTTTTGGTTTCCATAACTCGACTCAGCCGAGTGACAACGCGAAAATATTGGTCGTTCCCCTGACTCAACACCGTCATTTGTTTAACTAATTGTCTATCAAGTGTATTTCCATCTGACATTCGAGATAATGACCATACACTATATAAGCTTACACCGACTAATATCATGCCTAGAATACCTAACAATATTAGCATCACAGCACGAATAGAATAATTTCGAAGTTTCTGCATATTATTTCTCTTTTGGTAAGATAAAATGACAATGTTTCACTTTATCGGCACCATCAGAGAAAATTTTAGTTCTTTACAAAAGTACCCACATTATATTTAAGCCTTTCCACATTCCTGTATTTATTTATTAATCAAACGTTTTACATCGATAAGTTATTTTTAATTTATCGCCTCCATCCCATAAAAAAGGCACAGCAAAACTTGCCGTGCCTTTGACAGTGAGTGAAAAGTATAATTAAAAATTAGCGGTATATTGGTAATAAATTAAATTGTGCGAGTAATTGACAAATAATGCCCACAATTCCAAAAGTAATCACTGCATATATTAATCCTTTACCTCCCCATACTTTAAATCTTGAATTTGGGAAACGTTCTCGCGCTTTCAAAGCCATTACCGCAGGACAAATAATGGCCCAAATACAGGCTGCCATTCCGGCATAAGCAATAGCAATTAAGAACCCATTAGGGAATAACATGCAGAGTATCAATGGGGGTAAAAAGCATAATAATGCCGATTTCATACGCCCTGAACTATTATCTTGGAAATTTAAAGAGGCCAATATATAGTCAAATAAACCTATCGCAACACCTAAGAATGAACAGAATACAGCACTAATCGAAAACCATAATAAGAAAGTGGCAATATGTTGGCTGTTAAGTACGGAATACAGCGATTCAATAAAGGCATCAAGATTACCGCCTTTATTGATAATGGTTAAAAACTCCGGTCTTGGCAGATTCCCCATCGTACCCAATACCCATAAAAAATACAGGACCAATGCCAGCACACACCCAATAATACAGCTCTTGACCACCTTACGTTCATTTTCATGATACAGCTTATATAGGCTACATACATTACCATGATAACCAAATGAAGTGATTGCATAGGGAATAATGATAAAAATAAAGGGAAGTAATGTTAACTGACTTTCTTTAGAGGGAATGGTTAATAATAAATCAGTTTTAACAATTAAAAAGAGCCCTGAGAATGCTAATATAAATAATATGATTTTAATTAATAAAAATATTGATGTTAAACGGCTAGCACCAATACCACTCCACCAAATACTTGCACCTAATATAAAAGTAAAGATAACAAATATTAGCCTTAAATTAACATCAAATCCATATATCGATGCAGCCTCTTTAATGACTGATCCCGCGGCAGAGATATAAGCATAAATTAAAATATATAATACAAATATTAAGGCTGCATTGGCAATATAACAAGCCCATTTAGGTAACAGCTCTTTGGAGATATAAAAATAATTAGTCCCTGAACCATATTTTGATATACATTCAAGAATATAGATTCCCGAATGAAACATAAAAAAACAAACAACTAATAGAATAACAACTGAATTAATAAACCATGCTCCTGCCATAATCGTGGGCAAGCTAAACATACCTGCCCCTATCATAGCGCCACCGAGCACAAAGCCCCCTACCAATATGGAGGGTTCTTTCTTCGCTGTAGAATTATTCATGGTATTTACCTTAGAGAAATAAGGGGGGAGACTCCCGCGTTGCACGGGAATCTCCAAATTATTACCTATTATTTGATTGGTTTTAATCTCGCTGTAAAATGCCTTAATACTGGAGGTTCATATTCAAAATCCAGTCCTTTTAATGTTGGAAACTTATCTTTAAGACCAATTAATGCATCCGCAATATAATCCATATGATCATTGGTATAGACGCGCCTTGCTATTGTTAAACGCATAAACTCCATATCCGCATGTTTTTGTTTACCTGTTTCAGGATCTCGACCTAATAAAAATGAGCCAATTTCAACGGCACGAACCCCCGATTCAAGATACAGTGCATTGATAACTGCTTGTGCAGGGAATTGATCCCCTGGGATTTGCGGAACCAATTTTTTACAGTCAACAAATACTGCATGTCCACCTGTAGGATATTGAATCGGGATCCCTCCTTCACGCAGCCGATCCCCTAGGTATTTGACTTGACCGATACGATAATGAAGATATTCTTCGTTAGCACCTTCTTCAAGCCCTTGTACCATGGCAGCCATATCACGGCCCGCTAAGCCACCATAAGTGACAAACCCTTCCATTGGTACGCAACGTTGCCTTGCTAAAGTAAATATATTTTCATCATTCTTAATCGCCACTAAACCACCGATATTTAATAGCGGGTCTTTCTTCGCTGACATTGTTAACGCATCAGCGTATTTGTACATATCAAATATAATTTCTTTTATCGTTGCATTTTTATATTTTGGGTCACGCTCTTTAATAAAATAGGCATTTTCACAGAAACGTGCCGAATCCATCACGACAAAAATATTGTGTTGTTTTGCAATCTCATACACTTCTTTAAGATTTGACATTGCAACCGGTTGACCACCCGCACTATTACAGGTTACGGTTGAAACAATAGCAACTACGTTTTCAGCCCCATACTGAGCTATATTATCTTTCAACTTCTGAATATCAAAATTGCCTTTCCAGTCATCATAGGTTTCAGAGTCATAGGCTTTTTCCGTAACAATATTAATCGCTTTACAACCGTTTAACTCCACATGCGCTGCGGTTGTATCAAAATGGAAGTTCGAAATAAATACAGGCTTTTTGGCTCCTCCTTGTTGCCTTTTAACATTCAACAATACAGGAAATAACATATTTTCAGCGCCACGTCCTTGGTGTGCAGGAATGGCATAATCATAGCCAAACATCTCTTTAACTTTATTTTTTAAATCGTAATAGTTACGCGATCCTGCATATGCTTCATCACCCGTGATCATCGCTGCCCACTGGTGGTCACTCATTGCGTTAGTGCCTGAGTCAGTTAATAAATCGATATAAACAGCGCTACTGGGTAATAAGAACGGGTTGTAACCTGCCTCTTTTAATGCAGCTTCCCGCTCTTCTCGAGATGGAATACGAATATTTTCAACCATTTTAATACGGAACGGTTCTACGATTCTTTTAGCCATGATAATACCTTTAATTTTTCATTAAATAACAAAATAGCGGTTCGTGCCTATTATGAATAAGCTAACGATAATTGAGAGAAAAGAAGAAAGGACTATTTATGAGGAAAAAAGAAAGCTAAAGAAACATCCATATTGAACCATTTCTTCATATAGAAGAAACACCTTGATATTAGCAGTTCATTTAACAAAGACATACTATTCTCCTTTAATTAAGGATTAGTACAACATTTGACATTATATATATAACAACCGAGCTGATATTTTAATCACAAGTGTCATGATATTGTACATACATCACACTCTTTTTCATTTACCCAACAACATTATGAACTATATCACAATCCTATTGAGATTATTGAAACTTACTCAATAAAAATAAAAAAATATTTAACCGATTGTTTTATAATGAAAATAAAATAAAAACCACAGATTAATAACAGCTTTTTAAATATAAAAATTTAGATGAAAGACTATTTCATATAAAAAATACAACTTAAGTTAAATAAAAATAGCCATTATACTAAGTGAGATTTTTAACTATATTCATTAACTCAAAAACCCTGCTAGATTTTTATTAGTGGCTTAATTTACGGGTAAATTATATTTAAACAAAACATCTACATTAATAACTTATTCGTTACGTTTGCTGGAATGAGTCGTATTAACGCAACATAAATACTGATAAGAAATAACGAAACAATCGCTTTACATCCCTAAACACTTCGGTCACCAGTAGAGAATTTTGTTGCTCATAGCTTACAATTTATTAGAAGCCATATTTGAGGGATCCCATGAGCCACTTCGTATACGATAACATGCTGTGGCTTATTCCGTCTTAAAAAGACAATCAGTTTATTGGTGGTTTTGTTTTCTACATTCATTTGATAAGTCAAAACGGGCTAGATTGCCCGTTTTTATTGACTATCTGGCCACACTGTATTTCACTAATCCGCCATTGTTTATTTCAATATCATTAGAATAACTATTCGCTAATTTAATAAAAGTATTATCGACATTATTGAAAAGTCTATTGAAATCACTAAGCTCAGCTCGATGAGTTATATTACCGTCTGTTACGTTCATCAGTAAATATCCCCACTGACCTCGCCAATCTTCATTTAACAACACCGTTTGATTACTCACATGTAAACTATGCAAATGGTTGTATCCATTTTCAGTGATCACGGAAAATTCACCATTATCATTAAATTGTAACAATGAAAATAGCTTACGTGATGGCTCTTGTGCAATCGCATAAATATTGCCATTTGGTGATTGTTCAACTTCATTGATCCGTAACGGCAACCATTTATGTCCAACGACCTTTCCTTTATCAGTATCAAGGGTAATCTCAAGTGACCCCATGTCGTTACCATAGCTATACCAGATAATAAGTTCATTGTTTTGGGTTGCAAATGAGAAGTTAGAATTATCCGCAATTTCTTCTGGATAATAAGACTTAACTAAGTCACGTACATTAGCCAAATATTGCCATGTGCTACCTTTATCAAGCGTTTTAAAAATAGCTTCATTACTCACGGATAAATAGGTTTGATCATTTTGTGTATGCAGTATTTTCCCCATAATTAACGTAGAAAATTGTTCTCCATATTTATCCTGCCAAGGCTGCATCTTCGTGATGGAATAATCAGATAAATTTAAAACTCGACGACCATCGTCAAAAAACAGTACACATTCCGTTTTATCACAGGCCGCATTATAAAAACTGTTATCCCCTTTATCTATATAATGTATTCCTGTCTCATCAGCAAAAAGCACCTGATAATTATAGTCATGGTAAGGTAGATTATAGGAAGAGTAATAGGCTGTATTGCGGCTACTTTGCGCAATAATCAACATTCCTGTTTCTGTAGGGTACGATTTTAACCAATCAAAGTCTGCAATTTCCATCGCATTCGCTTGGGGGTTATCCTGCCATGTCCACCCTTGTGCATTACCTCGGAAATGAAAAGCGATGGTTAAAATTACACAGATAATGAATGCTAACGTAATAATAATAAAATTCTTACTGAGAAATGGGTTCATACACGTACCTCAGTAACATAACCTGACTTTCCACGTTTTAAGCGTAAATAACGTAAATAGTATTGAGTTTGAAAATGTATTCGGCCACGTTGCGACACCGAAAAATAAATTGTTATGCATAAAGCGCTCAAAAAGCCAATGCCTAATGAGATAGAGGATGCCATGCCAATAAACTCAATGCCATTATCCATCATATATTGCCAATCCCAACGATCCCAGTATCCCCCTCTTTCCGAGATATCAGCGATATTCATCGACAAAACCATAAGGGTAAAAAATGCGATCATTCCCACCATGAATATCCACAATAAATAATAAAAACTACGTTCTGGTGGCCAGCCCCCTCTACTTATTGAGTAAGCAAGCTGATCTTGCCGATTAAAAATACCAAAAACGATTTCTTCATTTTCAGCCTGACGTAATTTTTTATGGTAGACTTCAATGTCATCGCCTTGAGCCATAAATAAGCTATGGTTATTAAATACAGGTTCATTTACTGGTGTTATTACCGTAAATTGTTTTCTATCAATCTGTATTATTGTTATATTGCAAATTTCCTGAGGGCCTCGATATCTCATAATCGCACTCTGAAATGATTCCACTAAATTAACTTTGCCGCGAGTCAAATTAAGCTCATCCTCCTGTGATATTTTAGGTTCACGGACAGCTTTAACTTTCATTGGTTTTATCTTAGGATTACGTGTACCTAATATATTAATTTGTGGTGTGTTTTCAGGTGTAATTTGATATTGCCCAGCAATAACCTTATCTAACGCTTTTAATATCCATTTTCTACGTGGGCTAATAATATAGCAGATCTCTTTTATAACCAGAGCCCCCATAACCACACCGCTAAATACGGCAAGACATGCCAATGACCCCAACAGAATGAGCCAAAAACTCTCTTCATCATAAGCAAAGCAAAAGTAAGCTAATATTGAGAATGAGGATAATCCAAGCGCCCATAAAAGTGATTTTAGCATTCCTCGATGAAAGCCAACCTCTCTATCAGGCTCCAACCGCCCCTTTGTTTGATGAAACACCCAATTAATCCAATAACTCCCATCATTTAATCTTTCAGCACAGATCACCAGTTCATCACCTTGTTCGAGTTTTTTTAAAAAAACCTCACCGTGTTTAAAATCTGCAAGATTAAAAAAGAAGACGAGGTCAGACGCTATCAATCGAACCATTCCTGTCGGAATAACTTTTTGATAATCACACTGAGATAAAGTGACATTAAAATATTGAACACCCATTTGCTGTGCCTATCTTGTTTATTAGAATTTAACTATCTTAGTCAAAAAAGATTATGCTCCCAATAAGAATTAGGCTTTAATATTAGAATTCAGATAATTACAGGCTAACATCCGTGACACGCCAAAAAATCACAATCAATGATATTTTTCGACATAACCGGCAAGGGTGGCTAGCAAAGAAAGTTTTTACTGTTAAACTTGAACAAACCGTCGATTTAGTGCGGTAAAACGGAAAATGAGCGGACTCTCCCAAAACTCTATGATCGATTAAATAATCACGATGACTTCACAACCAGCATACAAGCAAATTCAATCTTATATTCTGCGTAGTATTGATTTAGGTATTTTTAAGCCTGAAACACAGATACCCACAGAACTAGAACTGTGCGCACAATTTAATGTGAGCCGCATGACAGTGAATAAGGCCATTTCGGAACTGAGCCAAAAAGGCATACTGAATCGCATTGCTGGTAAGGGAACCTTTGTCGCCTCACAGAAACACGAGCTGCCTGTCACAAAAGCATTTGATATTTTCGATGAAATTTCATTAAGCGGTAATAAATATAGTGGTCATCAATTACAACTCAAAGTCATTGCCGCTTCGGCTGAAATTGCTTTACAGCTCGGCGTGATGGAAGGCAGTGATATAAGCTATTGTAAGGTATTACATTTTGAAAATGATATTCCACTGATGCTTGAAGAACGCTATGTAAATCATGCCCTCGCACCTGATTTTGTGAAACAACACTTTGGTGATACTGAAACGCCGAGCGGCTACTTACAACGAAATTTTCCTGTCAGTGAGATGGAACATACCATTGAGGCCGCATTAGCGACTAAAGCGATTGCACAATCTTTATCAATTAAAGAAGGCTCACCGTGCTTACAGCTTAGCCGCCGTACGTGGACGGGTTCCACATTAATCAGCTATGTCCATATGATAACTGCCGGCTCGCGTTATAAATTAAAGCTACATTCACGTATTGATACACCTTAATTTGATCGAAAAAAATGGGGCAAATCTATATGCCCCAAAGCGACTGATAAAACAAGCACAACTAACACCTGTTACTTATTGAACAGGAATACATCACAACAAATTTAAATTACATACCTTGGTAAATTGGCCCTTCTCCCCCTTGTGGAGCTGTCCAACAAATATTTTGTGTTGGGTCTTTAATGTCGCAAGCCTTACAATGTAGGCAGTTCTGCGCATTAATCTGCAACTTAGGCTGGTCTTCAATACTCACAATTTCATACACTCCAGCGGGACAATAACGCGTCTCAGGAGCTGCATATTTAGGTAAATTCATCTTTGTCGGTACATGATTATCTTTTAATTTCAGATGACAAGGCTGGTCTTCCTCATGATTTGTATTCGACAAAAAGACCGACGATGGCTTATCAAAGGTCAGAACACCATCCGGCTTTGGATAATCTATTGGCTGAAAATTATGAGCTTCCTGTAAACATTCATGGTCGGCCTGTTTTAATTTAAGAGTCCAAGGAGTTCGCCCCTTTAGTAAAAGCTGTTCAGCACCAAATAATAAGGAGCCTAAATACAAGCCTTTTTTCATATAAGGTTTGAAATTACGTGTCTGATGTAATTCTCGATACAGCCAGCTACGCTCGAATTTTTGACGATACTCTGTTTTAAACCTTGCATAATCAATCACATCATCATTCATTGATTCAAACAATGCTTCCGCAGCAAGCGCACCGCTTTTCACTGCACAATGGCTTCCCTTGATCCGTGCTGCATTTAAAAAACCGGCATCATCCCCTATTAATGCTCCACCTGGAAAACTCAATTCTGGTAATGCTGCCAATCCTCCAGCCACTAACGTGCGCGCACCGTAGCTAATGCGTTTACCACCTTTTAAAAAAGCACTGAGTGATGGATGCGTTTTAAGTCGTTGAAATTCATCAAAAGGTGATAAATAAGGATTTTCATAATTAAGGCCTACAACTAAGCCAATAGCAACGAGGTTTTCACCATAATGGTAAGCAAAGCCACCACCGTACGTACGGCTATCTAAAGGCCAACCAATTGAGTGAACAACCAAGCCTGCTTGATGTTGTGGTTTAGGAATTTGCCAAATTTCTTTTAATCCTAACCCATAAGTTTGCTTTCCACGTCCACTGTCTAAATCAAAACGTTCTATAAGTTGCTTACCTAATTGGCCTCGACAACCTTCGGCAAAAAAGGTCATTTTAGCCAATAAGTTCATACCGGGCTGATACAGTGAAGTGGGGTTGCCTGATTTATCAAGCCCCATATCCCCGGTTGTTATACCAATAACGGTGCCTTCATCATCGTAGAGTATTTCCGTTGCCGCAAAGCCTGCAAATACGTCGACGCCAAGCTTTTCTGCTTGTGAGGCTAATGCCGCACACACTTGGCCAAGGCTACCAATTAAATTCCCACTATTTTTTAAGCTAGCGGGCAATAAAGCCAGTGGTAACCGGCTTGCTTTCTGTTCTTTTAATAACAAAAAGCGGTCTTCTGTTACGGTTGTCAGCTCACTTGGCAGCATCTGCTGCCAATTCGGTAATAATTCATTCAAAGCTCGTGGATCAATAACCGCACCTGATAAGATATGAGCCCCTATTTCAGCACCTTTATCAATTAAACAAACAGATAACTCTTTGTTTTTCTCTGCCGCAAGTTGCTTTAGACGAATTGCAGCGGATAATCCTGCTGGCCCACCACCGACAATCAGGACATCAAACTCCATCGATTCCCGCTCGGGAGCCTCACTTACATTGACACTATTGTCGATAGCCATGATCCCCCCTTTAAGCCAACGCTTTATCAAATTCAGGTAAGACCTCGAATAGATCACCCACAATGCCATAATCAGCAACTTGGAAAATCGGTGCTTCTGGATCGCGATTTATCGCCACGATCACTTTGCTCTCTTTCATACCTGCTATGTGCTGGATCGCACCTGATATTCCTACCGCAATATAGAGATCGGGCGCAACGATCTTACCGGTTTGTCCAACTTGATAATCATTCGGTACATAACCTGCATCAACGGCAGCTCTCGATGCACCAACCGCGGCCCCAAGCTTATCAGCGATAGTTTCAAGCAGCGCAAAGTTTTCACTCGAATTTAAGCCTCTACCGCCTGATATCACGACCTTAGCAGAGCTCAATTCAGCGCGGCTCATTTGCGTTAATGATTGGCTTTTTAATTGAGATAACGGACTAAAATGATTAACAGTGCATTCTTCAATGGCAGCTGGACTTTGCGTTTCAGTCGTACCAGAAAAAGCGGAACTACGGATTGTTAATACAACTTGCTGACCATTGTTTTGTACCGTTGCTAATGCGTTACCTGCATAAATAGGACGCACAAAAGTCTGTGCATTAATCACTTCAGTAATGTCAGAGATTTGTGCAACGCCTAACGTTGCTGCAACACGTGGAGCGATATTTTTACCGTAGGTTGTGGCAGGAAATACTAAATGGCTATAGTTTTCAGCAACCGCAATCACGGCATCAGTCACAGTTTCAGCAAGCGGGTGAGCGAGCTCACTGTTATCTATGAGGATCACGTTTTCAACACCCGCGATCGTTGCCGCTTGCTCTGCCACCTGCTTACATTGATGTCCTGCAACAAGCAGATGCAGCTGTCCTTGCCCTGATAATATCTGTTTTGCGGCAGTCACACTATGGTACGTTGAAGATTTAATTGTTTGGTTATCGTGTTCAACCATAACTAATATGGATAATTGGCTCATGATGATTCCCCCGATTAAATGACTTCTTTTGCTTGTAATTCACTGACTAATGCATTGACATCATCAAACAATGTGCACTGGCCTGATCGCTTTTTCGGTTCAGTCACGGTCAATATTTTTACCTGCCCTAACGGGGTAAAATTCATTTCAGAGATGTCTTGTATTTCAAGCGGCTTTTTCTTCGCTTTCATAATATTAGGCAGTGTTGCATAGCGAGGTTCATTCAAACGTAAATCGGTTGTTACGACCGCAGGTAGCGGTAAAGACAGCGTCTCTAAACCACCATCAATTTCACGTGTGACCTGTAATGATGAGCTTTCAACTTCAATGGAAGACGCAAAGGTTGCTTGCGCGCATTTAAGTAATGCCGCTAGCATTTGCCCTGTTTGATTACAATCATTATCAATCGCCTGTTTACCGAGCAGAATTAAATCAGGCTGTTCAGCGATGACCACTTGCTGCAATAAACGAGCAATATCGAGAGGTTCTAGCACTAAATCATGAGGTCTTTGAATTAAAATTGCGCGATCTGCTCCGATTGCCATCGCACTACGCAACGTTTCTTGGGCGCTGTTATCCCCTATTGATACCACAACAATTTCATTCGCTTTACCAGCTTCTTTCAGGCGGACAGCTTCTTCAACTGCAATTTCATCGAAAGGATTAATCGCCATTTTGACATTCGCTAATTCCACACCGGAGCCATCCGCTTTCACACGAACTTTAACGTTGTGATCAATAACTCTTTTAACAGCCACTAAAATTTTCATAAAGACTCCTAATTACTCTCTGCCAGAAGGTGTTTTTCAGGCTGAGCGGATCCTTAGCAGTGATTATTTCACTGCTAATATTCCCGCTTATTTTTGTTTTAACGTTATTTGTTACTTATATTTATTTGCTATGGGTTATGCATTTGATGATGGCAGTATCAATCTGTCCGCTACTGACATTGGCCATATTTTAATTGCTGCATAGTAAATAATACTGGTAGCCACTAAGCCAACAATCCATGAGATATCAACGCCCCCCAGTTGCTCAACCAAAGGCCCTGTATAGAAACCGGTTGCAATAAAAGGCAGTTGAATGAGGACGCCAATCACATAGGTAATAATGCCCACTTTATTCCAACGCCCATAACGACCATTAGGATTTGATAATTCAGGGACGTCATAACGTCCTTTCGTTACCCAGTAGTAATCCACAAGATTGATTGCACTCCATGGTGTAAAGAATGCGAGTAAAAACAGTAAGAAGGCTGAAAATAGTTTTAAGAACGAGTGTTGTCCAGCAAGACCGAGAACCGTCGAAAAACTCACCATCAAGATGATGAAAAACAACCTTTGACCACGAGAAATTTGCTGCTTACCACGGAAGCCACAGAAAATAGCCGCCATTGACATAAAACTGCCATATGCATTAAGTGCAGTGATCGTCACCTTACCAAAGAAAATACTGATATAGAGTAATGCTGCGATCAGTCCAGTACTACCAAGACCAACAATATAGGCAACTTCATGACCCGCAAATGCATTACCTGCTAGGGCCGCCGCAAAGACCCCTAAGATCATTGATGCTTGAGTTCCAATAACCGTTCCCGAACCTACCGCTAAAAATGCTTTAATGGTTGGTGTTTTTGTCGGTAGATAACGAGAGTAGTCCGCAACATAAGGACCAAATGCAATTTGCCATGATGCCGACAAAGACATCGCGAGTAAGAAGTTAGTCCAACTGAAATGGCGATTTTCCAATAAAACCGACACATCATTCATATAGAATAAGCGGAAGAATAGGTAGAAGAAGGCGATCACACCAATCACACTCGCCGCTTTACCTAACATGTGAATGATTCGATAACCACAGATCGTGATTGCGATGATCACGGCACCAAAGATCAAAATTCCTACCCAATCACTGACATTCAGTAATTGCCCAACAGCTTGCCCTGCCAATACGGTACCACTAGCAGAGAAACCGACGTACATCATGCACACTAACAGTATTGGGATTACCGCACCATATACACCAAACTGAACACGACTTGAGATCATTTGTGGCAGTCCGAGTTTTGGCCCTTGCACGGCATGCAATGCCATAACAGCTCCCCCCAACAATTGGCCAATAAATAAACCAATTAATGACCAAAATACATCACCTCCTAACACGACAGCCAATGCCCCTGTCACGATAGCCGTAATTTGTAAGTTGGCACCGAACCAAAGGGTAAATTGGCTCGATAATGTCCCGTGGCGTTCCGACTCAGGAATATAGTCTATTGATCGTGCTTCGATTAAAGGAACATTATCCTGCCGATGTTTTTTGTCTGCGGTTATGTCGTTTGAAACTGTCATGGTAACTCCTCTTTAAGCAAGGCTGGCTTAAAGAATGAACCAATTTGTCATAATGGTTGTTGTAGGGTACAGCCATTAGACTCTAAGTCGGACGTTATTATGTTTTTATAAACAGCCCGCCATTAAAAATTGAAATACATTCTTAAACCTGGTTGTTGTTGTGTTTTTAATTCCATGATCCTGTTATCAGGTCGTTCATCCTATTGCAGTTTTTACTCATTACTGGTGGATCCTGTCCATCCACCAGCGTATTCATCTTTCACGATTAAACCGAATCTAAAACCGCTCGCGAAATAATGATCTTTTGAATTTCTGAAGTGCCTTCAAAAATTCGTAAAATGCGTGCATCACGTACATAACGTTCTAAAGGTAAATCACGAATATAACCGTAGCCACCATGCAGCTGTAATGCCGCATCGGTCACAAAGCCAGCGCACTCCGCGGCAAATAATTTTGCTGTTGCGGATTGCAAACTAAAACGCTCTCCTGAGTCACGGCACTCTGCCGCATGCCAAGTCAGCATACGCGCTGCTTCTAACTGTGTGTACATATCTGCAAGACGCCACTGGGTGCCTTGATAAGCCGCTAATGGCTTTTTACCGATTTGACGCTCTTTAACCCAATTTAAAGCACATTCCATCGCTGCACGAGCGATCCCTAATGACGTGGCTGCCACTTCAACACGCCCTTTATCTAAGACTTCCATGGCTGTATGAAAGCCTTTATTTTCTTCGCCTAATAGGGCCGACTCAGGCAACCAGCAGTTCAATGCAAGCTCATAGATTGTACTCCCACGTAGCCCCATGGTTTTTTCTGGGGAAGAAAACTCAACACCCTCAGTACCTTTAGGGATCATAAATGCACTGATACCACGGGCACCGGCTTCTGGGTTTGTTTTGGCATATAAGACAATAAAATCAGCTTCTTTAGCATTGGTAATATAATGTTTATTTCCGCGAATTCGCCAGCCTCCATTTTCTCGGGTAGCGACAGTGCGCATATCTGCTGGATTTGATCCTGCTGCGGGTTCTGTCAGACCAAAAGCGCCTAACATCTCACCACTTGCTGCTTTAGGTAACCAATACTGCTTTTGCTCCTCGGTACCCCCTATTAGGATCGAATCTGTCGCAAGGAAATGAGCCGTTAACGCGGATGAAGTTGATGCGCAAGCGGCCGCTACGGCTTCGACGATCATACTCATCGCAATACTACCAATGCCGAACCCACCATATTGCTCAGGTAAATTGATCCCCCAACATCCCATCTCCCCTAGAGCAGCCAAACTTTCCGCACAAAAAGTTTCTGTCTCATCATAACGTTGTGCATTCACTTGCAGAATGTCACGACAAACCTTTTCAACAGCATCGACAATTGCTTGTTCTGTCTCATCTATTTGAAAGCTCATTGTATTGCCTCCGCATTTTTAATTGTTATATTGGCTGATTTATAAGCATGATTGGCTTCGCCCAAGCGAGGTGCTCTTTGCATGGCTCGCGGCTTGCTACCATTAAAGAAAACAGGTTGAGATACTAACGGGGTTCCACCATCATCAAGGTAAGTGAGAACTTGACGAGCCTTTGCATGTTCGCTTTGTGTCGCTTGCTGCAAATTTTGGATCGGTGAAGCAGGCACCCCTGCGTTTAGCAGTTGCTCACACACTTCTTCAACCGTTTTTTGTGATGTCCAATGTTCGATTTCTTTTCTAAGATCCGCGTGGTAAAGGGTTCGCGTTGGATCATCTTTATAGCGAGGATCATTGCGTAGTTCAGGCCGCCCCATACACTCACAGAAACGTTGGAAAAGCTTTTCACTGGCAATAGCAATAACAACTTGCCCATCTCGTGCTTGATAGGTATCAAAAGGTGTTGAAACAGGATGACGATTTCCCACTAAGCCCGGCGCTTGACCGTGTGCAAATAGATTTGATAGTCCTGTCAGCTGCATACTCAACAGCACATCGACCATCGCAACATCAATATATTGAGCATGTTCTTGGTGAGCTTCTCGCGCAAACAAGGCGCTGCTGATCGCCCAAGCAGCAAAGATGCCAGCACAGACATCCCCTATCGACTCCCCACTACGTGTTGGGCCTGTTTCAGGAAACCCCGTTACACTCATTAATCCTGACATTGCTTGTGCAACAATGTCATAAGCAGGATAGTTAGCAAGTGGGCTATCTTGCCCAAAGCCAGATATGCTGGCATAGATAAGTCTAGGGTTATGCTGTTTCAAATTGTCAAAATCAATTCCCAATCTTGCCGTAACACCCGGTCGAAAATTTTCGACGACCACATCACTCTCTTTCACGAGTTGATATAAGATCTCTAGGTCGTTCTCGGATTTAAGATCAAGCTCAATACTGCGCTTTCCTCGATTGATCAGCCCGTAATAAACACTTTCCCCCTCAATAAAGGGACCTAAATGACGACTGTCATCACCATGGTCAGGCACTTCTATTTTGATCACTTCAGCACCTAGGTCAGCCATCATGCCTGTACAATAAGGCCCTGCAAGCACACGACTGAGATCGATCACTTTGATCCCTGATAATGGCCCTGCTCTTTTTTGTGTTGACACCATTTTCATACTGATATCCTTATAAAACGAGCCAGCCTCAAATAAGGCTGGCCAAAAGCGCTACTTGACCATCGGTAAGTTCAGCCCTTGCTGTTTTGCGCAGTTAATGGCAATGTCATAACCCGCATCAGCATGACGCATCACCCCAGTCGCAGGGTCGTTATGTAAAACACGAGCCAGACGTTTGTCTGCGGCATCTGTCCCATCACAAACAATGACCACACCAGCATGTTGGGAAAAGCCCATTCCTACACCACCACCATGATGCAGGCTGACCCATGTTGCGCCTCCCGCGGTATTCAATAACGCATTTAATAGAGGCCAATCAGAGACCGCATCCGAGCCATCTTTCATTGATTCTGTTTCGCGGTGTGGACTTGCCACAGAGCCTGAATCCAAGTGATCACGGCCAATGACAATAGGCCCTTTCAACTCACCATTTTTTACCATTTCATTAAACGCACGACCGAGTCTTTCACGATCTTTTAAACCAACCCAACAGATACGTGCTGGCAAACCTTGAAATGCAATGCGTTCACGAGCCATATCCAGCCAATTATGCAGATGCTTATCGTCAGGAATTAACTCTTTTACTTTTTGATCTGTTTTATAGATATCTTCAGGATCGCCAGATAAAGCAACCCAGCGGAATGGCCCGATGCCTTCACAGAATAGAGGGCGAATATAAGCCGGAACAAAGCCCGGAAAATCAAAGGCATTACTGATACCTTCATCTTTAGCCATTTGACGAATGTTATTCCCATAGTCAAATGCCGCTGAGCCGCGTTTTTGCATGGTTAACATCGCATCAACCTGTACCGCCATACTTTTCTTAGCCGCTTTCGTGACTTCAGCCGGTGCTGTTTTTTGCTTCTCACGCCACTGTGTTAATGTCCAGCCTTGAGGTAAATAACCATGAACAGGGTCATGTGCACTCGTTTGGTCGGTAACAGAGTCAGGAATAATGTTACGTTTAACTAATTCGCTATAGACATCGGCTGCATTTCCTAATAAACCGACAGAAACAGGCTTGCCGTCATTTTTGGCTTGTTCAATATATTGCAATGCCTCATCCAGGGATGTGGCTTTTTTATCGACATATCGAGTTCTTAGGCGAAAATCGATACGACTTTCATCACATTCAACGGCAATCATGCTAAAACCTGCCATTGTCGCTGCTAAAGGTTGAGCGCCCCCCATTCCCCCGAGACCACCGGTCAGGATCCAACGACCCGCAGGGTTACCCTTAAAATGCTGTTTAGCTAAAGAAACAAAGGTTTCATAGGTACCTTGAACAATGCCTTGTGAACCTATATAGATCCAAGAACCCGCGGTCATTTGACCGTACATCATCAAACCTTTTTTATCTAACTCATTGAAATATTCCCAATTTGCCCAATGAGGGACAATATTTGAGTTAGCAATTAATACACGAGGTGCATCCGGATGAGTTGGAAAAACACCAACAGGTTTGCCGGATTGCACAAGTAAAGTTTGATCATCTTCGAGTGTTTTTAATACCTCTAAAATTTTGTCATAACATTCCCAATCACGAGCTGCACGACCAATTCCACCGTACACGACTAAGCTTTGTGGATGTTCAGCCACATCAGGATCTAAGTTGTTTTGGATCATGCGGTACACGGCTTCAGTGAGCCAGCTTTTACAAGTTTTCTCGCTGCCACGTGGAGCGCGGATAACACGTGTAGAGTCAGTACGGTTTAGCATTGCTGTATCCTCTATTTCTTTATTTTACTTAACATTTTTACAACAATAAATGATGTTTATAATGAGTCATTACTTATCACGTAAAAATCCCTTTTGGATAAAAAACGCATATAATCAATCTATTAGTGGTATTTTCAGTGCTGGTTTTTATCCTCTCCGGAGGATTCGTCTTCGACTTGCCTTTAAATATATATACATTTAATTCACAAAGTATATACATTTAAATTTGAATTTTTGTATAAAGATTAGATAGAAAGAGGATGAGCAACTATACAACAAAGGTTAACTCGCTATTTATTCACAACAAAATGTATAGACAATTGAACACTTCTCTAGACATAAACAAATAGCTGAAATGCGAAGTGCTTCACATTACTGGCTCACAACAAGCTGTCACTAGCATGGCAACTCTATTTCTAAACACGACCATTCTCTCAATCAATGGAAAATTGATTGAGTTTCATTATTTTTTGCAATATCGGTTTATTCAAAAAGATTACAATTATTTCTAATTTAATAAATAGTAAATAATATAAAACCTAAACTCTGAAAAATAAATTAAGGCCATTAATCATTCAATAAAAAGTCATCAATAACACCTTTTAATAAAATAGCATTAATCATAAAGGAATAGCCTCAGTGAGAGTTTCAAATAAAGCAGTCATGGATATTACAACGTTAAACAATAGAGCTGTTGAGCCTAGAAAAATATCTAAGATCACTGCACAAAATTTATTTAGCTTCCCTTTTTTTAAAAAGAAGCCACAGCAACATATCCCCCATCTCAATGAAATATTTTATCCACCAGCAAGCTATTTTAGCCATATCACTCAGGCGGTAGAAACACAACAACACCGACCCCTCTCTAGCCAATCTATTTCTGCATTGTGTCGGTCTGAAAACTATCGATACACCATAAAACCAGAAAACTACTCATTTAAAATAATATCTTTTAAAATCAATGAAAAACCACCCATTTCATTCGTAAGCGATATTCAGCGATTTCGATTAAATTATATTACTGATAAAAATCAAACAATTAGACTCACAACATCACAAGATGTAGCCAATCGTTTTTCCAGCAACACATTACCTATTATGAAATTTATTGAGCAAACTTATCAAGACGATCTGCGAAAGACACTGGATAAACTCATTATTGATAAATCTCAATATAAACTACTCTGCCTAGATGGAGTGAATAATCATGAGATAAACATAGGGAAAGTCGCCTCATCTAACGCTATCGATAGTGAGTTTGGTTTTCAAGGATTAAGAAATCTCTCTTCAATATTAGACATGGATGTAGAGAATATTATCCAAACATACCGTGTGCTTGAAGACCAAAATAAATTACAAGAAATGCCCGTTAAGGTGCTAGTCGATCATCTCTTATTAAGGGATCTTAATAATGGTTCTGTTTTATTACTCAAACAAAAGTTAGCGGATATTTATGAAACGACCTATCAAGTGACCAGTAATAAATGCTTTGAACTCATCAATATTAAAAATAAGCAATCGTATTCAAATATCAAAATAAAAACGTCAACAGCGAGTGTTATTACTCTGTATAAAAAGAAAAATCAATTTATCATGAAGTATGTTAATGACACATTAACGGTCAATATTAAACGTTAATTAAAAATAAGACTCATCAACTGTATCTTATCAATTATTGTGCCTCGCTGGGGAAGACGTCGGTTATCTCAATCACACCGACGTCTCATTGTCGTTATCCGCCTAAATAGGCATTACGTACGGCTTCATTAGCAAGTAAAGCTTTGCCGCTATCTTCCAGCACAATACGTCCATTCTCAAGCACATACCCGCGATCTGCTAGCTTTAGTGCCTGATTTGCATTTTGCTCGACAAGAAAGATAGTCATGCCCTCTTCACGTAACTGCAAAATAGTATCAAAAATTTGCATAATAATAATTGGGGCTAAGCCAAGGGAAGGCTCATCAAGAAGCAATAATTCCGGTTGGCTCATCAAAGCACGACCGATGGCTAACATTTGCTGTTCACCACCAGACATTGTGCCAGAACGTTGACTACGCCGCTCATGCAAGCGAGGAAACAACGTATAAACACGTTCAATACGCTCTTGGTATTGCTGCCTATTCGCAAAAAAGCCGCCCATAGCCAAATTTTCTTCGACAGTCATTCGTGAAAATACACGACGCCCTTCAGGCACTAATGCGATATCCTCGCGCATAATTTTAGCGGTCGGTAGTTGAGTAATATCCACGTCTCGGTAAAGAATTTTCCCTTCAGAAGCCCGCGGATCACCACATAACGTACTTAACAATGTGGTTTTACCAGCCCCATTTGCTCCAATGAGTGTGACAATTTCCCCTTTTTGAATATTCAAGCTGACTTGATGTAATGCTTGTATTTTTCCATAGTGGGCAGAAACTTGTTTAAATTCTAACATTAGTAAGCCTCCCCCAGATAAGCTTTAATCACATCAGGGTGCTGACGAATTTGATCAGGCGTGCCGTCGGCCAAAGGTGTACCTTGATTGACAACATAAATGCGATCTGAAATCCCCATCACTAACTTCATATCATGTTCAATCAACAAAATAGACACTTGATAATGAGAACGTAATTCAGCGATCAGCTCATCAAGGTCATTCGTTTCTTTTGGGTTTAAGCCCGCGGCAGGCTCATCCAACATTAAAATTTCAGGTCGTGTCACCATACAACGTGCTATTTCTAACCGGCGTTGCTGCCCATAAGCTAAGTTCCCCGCTTGACGATTTGCAAATGGCAATAGGTCGACTCGTTCCAACCACTTGACTGCATTATCAATCGCTTCTGATTCAGCTCGGCGAAATGCAGGGGTTTTCAGCAAGCCAGAAAAAATACCGCTTTTTAAATGTTGATGTTGAGCCACCAAAAGGTTCTCAATCACCGTCATCTCTTTAAATAAACGCACATGTTGGAACGTTCGAATGACGCCTAGACGCGCAATAGCCTGACCCGATAAGCCTTCTAAATGCTTTTCACGATATAAAATTGCCCCACTGGTCGGTTTATAAAAACCCGTTAAACAATTAAAAATCGTTGTTTTACCCGCCCCATTAGGACCAATTAAAGAGACTATTTCGCCTTGGTTTAAAGTCAACTCAACGTTGTTGACGGCTAAAAGTCCACCAAAACGCATAGTAAGCCCATTAACTTGCAACAGAGGGGTCATAGATGCACTCATGCTTTCTCCCCCTCATTCGCTAATTGCTCTGCATTTTTTAACTTCATTTGGCGACGTTTCATGGGTAACAGCCCTTGTGGACGCCAAATCATCATTAGCACCATTAATGCCCCCAACAGCAGCATGCTGTAAGCATTCAAATCTCGCATCATCTCACGAGAAACAACCAGTATAATTGCTGCTAATATCACCGATGTTTGCGATCCCATGCCACCAAGTACGACAATCGCTAATACGAAGGCTGACTCCACAAAGGTAAAGGACTCCGGACTAATAAAGCCTTGTCGTGCAGCAAATAATGTTCCCGCAAATCCCGCAAAAGCCGCACTAATTGTAAATGCAGTTAACTTAATTTTCGTTGGTGATAAACCGAGAGAACGACAAGCAATTTCATCTTCTCTTAAAGCTTCCCAAGCACGTCCTAATGGCATACGTAATAATCGATTAATGACAAATAACGTCAATACCACTAAAAGTAACGCAACAAAATAGAGGAAAATAATCCTATCGCCGGCGCTATAGTCAATACCAAAGAAGTTATGGAAGGTATCCCACCCCTCTTTTGCTGAACGGCTAAACTCTAGACCAAAAAAGGTGGGTTTCGGTAGCTGGCTAATACCATTTGGCCCCCCTGTAATTTCCGTGTTATTGAGCAATAAAATACGCACAATTTCACCAAACCCTAAGGTCACAATCGCTAAATAGTCTCCTCGTAACCTTAATACAGGAAAACCCAATAAAAAACCGGCTAAAGCCGCCGTAAGACCAGCAATTGGCAAACTTTCCCAAAAACCAAAACCATAGTAATGATTAAGCAATGCAAAAGTATAAGCTCCAATAGCATAGAAGCCTGCATAGCCTAAAACCAATAGCCCAGATAGCCCTACAACGACGTTCAAACCCAGCCCTAACATCACATAAATTAATGTCAGTGTGGCGATGTCCACGCTCCCCCGAGACACAATAAAAGGCCAAATAATTGCGGCAATAATAATCACCACCGCAAGGATTTTTTGCCTCGTTGTTGAACCATCAAAGTCAGGAATTGACCACGATTTTTTAGGAACGCCCTGCCACACTCTCGTTAATGATGGGCGTATTAGTTGAAAAACAAAGATCACCGCTATTCCCGCAAAGATCCAATTCCAACGAACAGAATCCCCACTGGATACGACTAATTTTGTACCATCAAGGGTTAATTGTAGCCCCATCATAAAGACGGCCAGAATAAAGAACATCACCGAAGCAACAATGGCGTTAATCCAATTTTCTTTTCTCATACTTTTTCGACCTCCGGGCGTCCCAGAATGCCGGTTGGCATGATCAACAACACACCAATCAATAAACCAAATGACACAACATCTTTATATTCGGTGCTTAAATAAGCCGAGGTCATTGCTTCAGCAACACCTAAAATTAACCCACCAAGCATAGCGCCAGGAATACTACCAATCCCACCTAATACTGCGGCAGTAAAGGCTTTCATTCCCGCCATAAAACCAATATAAGGATTAATAACCCCATAAAATTGACCGAGTAATACGCCTGCCACCGCGGCCATCGTGGCACCAATGACAAAGGTTAATGAGATAACACGATCTGTGTTAATACCTAACAAACTGGCCATTTTTAAATCTTCAGCGCAAGCACGACAAGCTCTTCCCATACGTGAATAGCGAATAAATAAAGTCAGTGCCAACATCGCTAATAGCGTCACCACCCAAATGGTCAGTTGCATTTTTGTAATGGTGGCTTCAAAGCCATCACTTTCACCTAAAACCCACTGTCCCGTAATCAGACTCGGTAGTGCCAGATCACGTGAGCCTTGTGATAGGCTGACATAGTTTTGGAGAAAAATTGACATACCGATCGCAGAGATCAGTGCAATCAATCGTTTAGAATGGCGAACAGGTCGGTATGCAACGCGCTCAATACTCCAACCATAGGAACTTGACACCACAATGGCGGCGACAAAAGCAGCGGCAATCAGGATCCAACCGACATCAATACCTAACATCATCAAGCCCGCGATCACAATGAAAGACACGTAGCTGCCAATCATATAGACTTCACCATGTGCAAAGTTGATCATACCGATGATGCCATACACCATCGTGTAGCCAATCGCGATCAAGGCATAAGTGCTGCCTAACGTTAAGCCATTCAGGAACTGTTGGATAAAATAAAGAATTTGATCTGACATAGGACTATCCTTTCATACTACCTTCCCTAAACAGAATAGAATCCGGAAGTGAGTAAACTCACCTCCGGTTCATAGTCTGAATAGTGGAACTACTTCACTGCAGTGGATGTACCATCCGCATGCCACTCAAATACACCGAATTCAAAGCCTTTCAGGTCCCCATTTGGCTGCCAAGTTAATGACCCCATAACAGTATCGACTGGATTGGCTTTTAGATCTTTCACGAGATCTTCGGGTTCACGGCTTCCCGTACGTTCCATTGCTGTGGTTAGGCCTTGAATGGCGGCATAAGTTGTCCAAACAAAGGGACCGGTAGGATCTTCTTTTTTCGCTTTAATAGCATCAACAATAGGCTGGTTAGTCGGCACTTGGTCATAACGTTTAGGCAGTGTAACTAACATGCCTTCGGAAGCCTCTCCTGCAATGTTTGACAGTGATGAGTTACCGACGCCTTCTGGCCCCATAAAGCGGATATTTAAACCTGACTGTTTCGCTTGACGCAAAATTTGTCCCATTTCAGGGTAATAGCCACCAAAGTAGACAAAATCGACATTCTCTTTTTTCAGTTTTGCCACAAGTGCGGAGAAATCTTTATCACCTGCGGTGATACCTTCAAACATAACCTCTTTAACACCGGCTTTGTTCAGGTTTTCACGCACAGAACGTGCTAAACCTTCCCCGTACTGCTGCTTATCATGAACAACCGCAATACGTTTTGGTTTGATATCATCGATAATATATTTTGCAGCTGTTGGTCCTTGGTCTGAATCAAGGCCAGTGGTACGCATAATCATTTGATAACCGCGTGTGGTTAAATCCGCATTGGTTGCTGCTGGGGTGATCATGATAACGCCTTCATCTTCATAAATATCAGAAGCAGGCTGTGTTGAAGAAGAGCAAAGGTGACCAATCACATAACGGATACCGTCATTAATCACTTTGTTCGCGACCGCAACAGCTTGTTTTGGGTCACATGCATCATCATATTCAACGGCAACTAAGGTATCGCCATTGATGCCGCCTTTTGCATTAATATCTGCAACAGCTTGACGTGCGCCCGTAAATTCCATATCGCCATATTGAGCAACAGGACCAGACATAGCACCAACGACGGCAATTTTCACTTCTTTAGCCCATACTGATTGGCTAAATGCCATCGCAATAGATCCTGCCAGTAATACTTTATTAATATTTTTCATTCTGTCGTCCCCATCTCTATGGTTCTGAGTGTTTGTGTTTGATTTATAGTAGATTATTATAGTCAGCACCATCGAGTGCTATGAATTTTAATAACATAGCCAATAAGGCTATATATTTCATGATATTAAACAAGATAAATATGCTAAATAGCAAATGGATATGGTAGGTAATTACGTTATAAGCAGAATAAAAATCTATCGTTAATGAGTGGGTTTTAGATAAATGCCAGTGTTATATTCTAGTTAAATTTAAATTAATCCGAGCTAAACTCGGAAGATCTACAAAGACGAAATCTTTATCCCTAAAATCAAAAAATCGGCTACAGATCACTCTGTCTATAGGAGTGACTGAAAAATAAGCAAGGAAATAGATAGAAGTATTATGAAACTAACAATTATTCCCGTGGTTGATCCTACTGACCAACAATATCTTGACCTGTACAAAATCTGGCCAGACCAGAATCAACATCAGATCCAGACTTTACTTCAATCTGGCGAAAAAATTTATGCCGCGCGTTTTAATGATCGCTTATTAGCCGCCGCAAAAATGAAAGTCGATCATCAACAAGGCACCATTTATCATTTCCTCGTGCGTGAGGTGACTCGCCGACGTGGCGTTGGGCTTTATTTACTTAATGAAATTTGTCGTCAAGAGGCTCAGGTGACGCATTGGGGATTTAGTTTAAAAGAGATAGATGAAGAACAGAAAGCAGTCATGACGTCCTTTTTATTCGCCTGTGGTTTTACACCGACACCAGAAAATGACCTATGGGAAAAACGGATGTAATACAATGAAATTAAAACGGCTCCACCACGTTGCGATCATCGCTTCTAATTACTCTGTCAGTAAGCATTTTTACTGCCAAATTCTTGGCTTAACCTTATTAGAAGAACATTATCGGTCAGACTCGAATTCATGGAAGGCCGATTTAGCGTTAAATGATCAATACCAAATTGAGTTATTTAGCTTTCCTAACCCACCAGCCAGACTGAGCTATCCTGAGGCGTGTGGTTTAAGGCATTTAGCTTTTAGCGTAGACGATCTTGATAAATGGATAGACTATTTGAAACAACATGATGTGATTTGTGAAGCGCCAAGACGAGATCCTTATACACAAAAAAGATTCACTTTTTTTGCTGATCCTGATGGGCTTCCTCTTGAATTGTATAGCGAATGATATTGTATTTTCTGCATTTATTGCGTCATCATCATGACGGCAATAAATGCAGTAACAAGAAAAAAGGAAGGTAAAATCTAATCGCTTTCTTCGTCGTCTTCCATTGCAGCGCGCAACTTTTTCATTGCATTTTTTTCAAGCTGACGTACTCGTTCGGCAGAAACACCATACTTATCAGCCAACTCTTGCAATGTGGTTTTATTGTCGTCATCAAGCCAACGCGCACGAATAATATCTTGGCTACGTTCATCTAACGATTCTAATGCTTCCGTTAAACGATCGGTTGCATGACTTTCCCAGTTATCTTCTTCGATAGAACCAGCAAAATCCGATGATTTATCTTGTAAGAATAAGACAGGTGCAACCGGTTGACCTAAGTCACCACTGTCATCGTCGTCAGACATATCAAAAGCCATATCCTGTGCAGCCATACGTGATTCCATTTCACGTACATCTTTGGTGCTAACCCCTAACTCTTTAGCAACCATATCAACTTCATCTTGGTTAAACCAACCAAGGCGTTTTTTATTTTTTCTCAAATTAAAAAATAACTTACGCTGAGATTTAGTTGTGGCAATCTTAACAATACGCCAATTGCGCAACACATATTCATGAATTTCAGCTTTGATCCAATGGACTGCAAAGGAGACTAGGCGAACACCGATTTCAGGGTTAAAACGACGAACGGCTTTCATTAAGCCGATATTCCCTTCCTGAATTAAATCTGCTTGCGGTAGGCCATAACCTGCGTAGCTACGAGCAACATGGATCACAAAACGTAAGTGCGATAAGATCAGCTGCTTTGCCGCATCCAGATCACCATGGTAATGCAGCCGTTCAGCAAGTTCCTTTTCTTCCTCAGCGGTTAGCATAGGATAAGCATTGGCAGCCCGCATATAAGCTTCAATACTCCCTTGCGGAACAAGTGCTAATGATTGCATGTCTTTGGTCATTCAGATCCTCTTTGAAAAATAATAAAAAAAGGGATTACTTCGATGCGAAATACAAGATTAAGTAAACCGTAGTCTACCAGTTTTATTGAGTTAAATAAATTACACTTATGTGATTACTACAGTCTATGTCAGACACGTTAGGAAGAGAAAAGTTCCCTGCAATATTGGTTTTTTATCGGCACAGTGGGAAACCATGCCGATAGGATAGACAGATTATTCAGGTGTGAAATGGCGCAAATGCTGTACCGTTGCTAACCACGCTGCGACCCACCCAATCATGGCTGACATCAATATCACCAGCAATGATTCTTCCCATAGCAATCCTTCGATATGAAATTGCGTACCAAAAACACTGGCTACTTGAGTGACGACGGCCGACAATTTCCAAACGAGCAGTGCTGACATAATCAATGAGATTACCGCGCCTAATGCCCCCATCAATAGACCGCCATGTAAAAACGGTCGCATGATAAAGCCATCAGTTGCACCAATAAGTTTCATCACATTGATAGTATCTCGACGGGCAAAAATATTGAGTCGAACGCTATTACCAATGACTAGGAATAGTGAAACAATCATTAAAATACCAATGACTGAAGCAACTTGCCCTACCAGCTGAGTCAAGGCTGCAAGGCGAGAAAACCAACTATCGTCCATGCGCACTTCTTCAATACCATGGACTTGGCTGACGCGGTCACGCAATGTGGTCAACACATCCGACCCCTGAAAATCAATTTTTGGGGTAATGATCGCAACAGCAGGTAATGGATTTTCCTCAAGCATATCAAGCGCAGTACTAAATCCAGACCAGCTACGGAATTCACTCATTGCTTGGTCACGTGATAAATAGTTTACATGGTCTACACCATCAAGCGCTTGTAATTGTGTTACCACGTTTTGACCGCCTTGTTCATCTAATGACTTATCTAGATAAACCGTCAACTGAGGCGTTGGATACCATTGTTCAGCGGCTTGAGACACATTCTTCCAGACGATGTAACACAGGCTTGGCAAAGTGAGCGAAATTGCAATAACCATCACGGTGAGAAACGTTGCCAAAGGTTGCCTTAACATGTCTGCCAAGGTATTCAACCAAGCGTAACGCCACTGCTCTCGCCATCCCCCTTTTAGTGCTTTACTCTTTGACTGCATAGGACGTTCAGACTTAGCTTTACGAACGTTTTTAGCCATGTTGACCTCCTATCATTCTTCCTTCACTTAGGGTAAGCACACGGTAGTTACGACGCTCAATCAAAGCAATATCATGAGTGGCCATCAACACCGTTACGCCAACTCGGTTAAACTCTTCGAATAAGCGCATAATGCCTTCAGATAGTTCACCGTCGAGATTTCCCGTCGGCTCATCCGCAAGTAACATCGTCGGTTTATTCACAACCGCTCGCGCGATACCTACACGTTGTTGTTCACCGCCTGACAGCTGAATAGGAAAATTTTTCGCTTTATCGAGTAGACCCACTTTGTCCAATGCAGCTGATACTCGTCTACGAATATCTTCTGAGCTCGCACCCGAAATAATCAGTGGCATCGCAACATTGTCATAAACGGTTCTATCAAATAGCAGGTGATGATCTTGAAAAATCATTCCAATTTGCCTACGCAAAAATGGGATCTCCCGATTTTTTAGACGGCTGATATCGTGACCATTAAACAATATATGCCCTGCACTTGGGCGCTCAATACCACAAATGAGTTTCAGTAAGGTACTTTTACCTGCACCTGAGTGACCAGTTAAAAACGCCATTTCCCCAGGTTGTAAATGAAAATCTACCCCTTGGAGAGCCTGTCGGCCACCGCGATAAGCTTTACTGACATGTTCAAAGCGAATCATCGAAAATTATTCCTCTCGGGCAAATAGAGCCTCGATAAAGTCATCGGCTTTAAATGGACGTAAGTCCTCAATACCCTCACCAATACCGATATAACGAATAGGAATACCGAATTGATCAGCAATAGAGAAGATCACCCCACCTTTTGCTGTGCCATCGAGCTTAGTCAATGTGATACCTGTCAGACCTACAGCATCATTAAAAAGTTTTGTCTGACTGACAGCATTTTGTCCAGTACTGGCATCCAGTGTTAACATAATTTCATGTGGCGCTTCCTCATCCAATTTTTTCATCACTCGGACGATTTTTTTCAGCTCTTCCATTAGATGCGCTTTATTTTGTAAGCGACCAGCGGTATCGGCGATGAGAACATCGACACCTTTCGCTTTAGCGGATTGAATCGCATCGAAAATAACCGATGCAGGGTCCGCTCCGGTATGTTGTGCAACCACAGAGATATGGTTTCTTTCTCCCCAAACTTGTAATTGCTCAACCGCAGCAGCACGGAAAGTGTCTCCAGCCGCTAACATGACTGTTTTACCTTCAGATTGATACTGGCGGGCCAATTTACCAATCGTCGTTGTTTTACCAACACCATTGACCCCAACCATAAGAATAACATAGGGTTTCTTGTCTTCAATGACTAGCGGTTTATCTACACCAACTAAAATATCAGACATTTCTTCACGTAATCTACTGTATAACGCATCAGCGTCTTTTAGTTCTTTACGGCTAGCATGTGTCGTTAAGTTATCAATGATTTTGCGTGTTGTTTCAACCCCAACATCAGCGATCAGTAACTGTTCTTCTAACTCATCAAAAAGATCATCATCAATTTTCTTACCTGTAAACAGTCCAAGAAAACCAGAACCTAAATTTTGACGGGTTTTTAATAAGCCTTTCTTTAAACGGCTAAAGAAACCTTCTTTCTTCGGTTTTTCTTGTTCCGTTGGCTCAGGCTCACTCTCTTGCGAATTAAGCACTTCATCACGTAACGCAACAATATCTTGAGCCTCTAGATTCGCCTGTTCTTCCCTTTGGCGTTGTTGCTCCGCTTCTTCCTCTGCTAGGCGCGCTGCCTCTTGGCGCTGACGCTCTGCTTCCTCTTCCGCTGCTTTAATTGCCGCTAGCTCAGCTTGACGTTGGTGCTCCGCCTCTTCCTCTGCTAAGCGCGCTGCCTCTTGGCGCTGACGCTCTGCTTCCTCTTCCGCTGCTTTGATCGCCGCTAGCTCAGCTTGACGTTGGCGCTCCGCTTCTTCCTCTGCTAAGCGCGCTGCCTCTTGGCGCTGACGCTCTGCTTCCTCTTCCGCTGCTTTAATTGCCGCTAACTCAGCTTGACGTTGGCGCTCCGCCTCTTCCTCTGCTAAGCGCGCTGCCTCTTGGCGCTGGCGCTCTGCTTCCTCTTCCGCTGCTTTAATTGCCGCTAGCTCAGCTTGACGTTGGCGATCCGCTTCTTCTTGCGCCGCTTTGAGCGCGGCTTGCTGTAACTCATGCTGACGCTCTGCTTCTTCTTCCGCCGCTTTAATTGCCGCTAGCTCTTCTGCTTTCTTAGCCTGATACTGACGTTCAGCCTCTTTTTCTGCTGCTTGAACAGCAGCATCATCTGCATGTTTTGGTTGCTCACTCTCTTTCGCAGCATCTACTTTTTGTTGTTCTGCTTCTTGTTGTTGAGTTTCTTTTTCATCTTTACGACCAAAACCCAACCATGAGAAAAAGCCTTTTTTCTTGTCTTTAGCCATCAGCCACTACACTCCTCGCGGTAAAAACATGGCGCTTAATAATTAAATCGCAATAAAATTACATGCAGTCTATCATTTCATCACGCCACAACACATATCTGAAAGAAAAATCATGACAATTTAATCTGATTTTTTAAGTTAAAACTGTGAAAATGGCGCGCTACAATAGAGACAACTCGTTTTTCAAAGCTCAACCAAACTGAGCAGCAATGGATATTATGGCAAAAAAACCACAAAGCGCCTCTTTAGGTCAGATACGCATCATTGGTGGCAAATGGCGAGGGAGAAAGCTCCCCGTTCGTGATAGTGAAGGCTTACGTCCTACAACAGATCGTATTAAAGAAACTTTATTTAACTGGCTAATGCCTATCGTACGCGAAGCCCGCTGTCTTGATTGTTTTGCTGGCAGTGGTGCATTAGGATTCGAAGCATTATCGCGGTTCGCCGATAGCGTTACATTTATCGAACTAGATAAAAAAAACGTACAATTACTGTCTGAAAATAAAGTTCGTTTACAAGCCAATAACGCAAACATTATCAATGGTAATAGCCTTGAAGTACTCAATAAACTAGGCACTCCCTTTGATGTTGTGTTTATTGACCCGCCTTTTCGTAAAGGCCTACTAAACGAAACGATTCGATTATTAGAAAAAAACCAATGGCTAGCAAATGAAAGCTGGATATATGTTGAATCAGAAGCGGAGTCACCACTCACTGACATTCCTGCTAACTGGCAACTTCATCGAGAAAAAATTGCGGGTCAAGTGGCATACCGTTTATTTATTCGTCATTCAATTGAGGAAACAAGCCATGCTAATTAATGCAGGCCGAGTGCTAATGATTTGTGTTTGGGGTTTTATGGTATTTAATTTAATTCATCCATTTCCCAAACCTTTGAAATATTTTATGGATATCGCCATGGTGTTTATGATTTTTATGCATGCACTGCAAACGATCTTCTTAAAAGCAACCATCGCCAAAGGCGAAAAACTCTCAGGATGGCTGCAAACACGCATTTTTTTCTTTGGTGTCTTTGAGATGCTGGCAATGCAGAAAAAACAAAAACATGCCTTAGAAGAAGCAAAGAAAAAACAGTAATCCTATTCGTCGGGGTCAAAACTGAGAAAGCGAGTTCCTTTCAAGCGCAAAGTGCCCCGACGACCTTTCTCAATGCTTTGATACTGGGCCTCATTCACAATAACTTTAATTACTTCTGTATTATTTAGTGGCTTAAAATACACTTCATAGCGAAACGTTTCTGGTGATACCACATCCCTTTCTCGAGAACGCATATTTGGGTAAGGGTAATCTTTTTTGCTATCAACAATGACCAAATAGCTGACAGGCAAGGCGTTATCATTGATCTCATTTTGCTTTCGTTGGTCGAAAAAACGCTTTGTTGCTAAGACAGCAATAATTGCTAATACAATAAATAACAGAATAGGTTTATTCATAAATTTAACATTGTGCTTAAAGTGTTCGTCAGTATAGTTTATCTTAATCACACAGAAGGAACACCACCATAGTTACTTCACTAATTTGAATTTATAAGGATGTGTTTATGATTAGTTGGCCATTCCTTGCCGTACTTTTTTCTGGTTGGCTGTACGTGGATGCAGCATATCGAGGCCCTGAGTGGCAACGTTGGTTATTTCGCCCTATCACCCTGATATTATTGTTACTTTGGGGTTGGAATGCTGATTTTCTTACGACTCAAGGGTACTTAATCCTCGCTGCACTCGCTGTCTCATTACTTGCGGATATCATGCGAATGGTATCAAGTGAGCGCTTACTAATTTCAGTAGCACTACTGTTTATTAGCTATCTTCTTTACACGGTAAGCTTTGGTATGCAGCTAGATTTTAGCCTTTATCTTCCTTGGCTACCCGTACCGCTTATCATTGCTGCTATTACGCTAATATTGATTTGGTCAAAATTAGCAGAATTACAAGCGCTGGTCTTTGCATTATTAATCATGAGTATGATTATGGCTTGGGTTGCTGGTGACCAATTCTTTGGGCTTGGCCGCGACTATAATTTCTCGATTATGGTTGGTGCGTTTTTACTGTTTATTTCTAACTGTATCTGGCTCATTGCACGTTTCCGTTTCCCGTTTAAAGCCTCCAAAGCCATTGTTGCAGCGCTTTATTTCCTTGGCCAATTCTTCATTATCCGTGCAATTTATCTATAGCCCATCACGTTTGCCAATTGATAAAATTCTCAAATAGCACTTTTTATCAATTGGCCCCCTCTTATTTGTTTGACTCTGGAGTAGACTCCAAAGTATAGACTTATCAATATTGATTAAGTGTCATTATTTGATAAGGGGGCGTATATGCACTCACATAACCATAAAGAAACACATCAACACACGAGTTCTTGCTGTTCAAGCAGCAGTACTTGCACTTCAACCGCAGTACAGAACAGCCAAGATGTAAGTAAAGACTCACATACACATGAACAGAGCCGTGTAGAGAAACACCCTGACGACGACGAAGAGGATCACCAGCACCAACATTGTAGCTCGTCCTCTCATCAGACACATGACCACAAAAAACATGATCACCTGCATACCGACCATGATCATAAAGAACATGATCACTCGCACGCTTCATGTTGTCATTCTTCTGCTGAATCGCAGAATGATGTCGCCCCCGCACAAGCCGCTGGACAACGTTTTAACTGGATAATCCGTGGAATGGACTGCCCAAGCTGTGCGCAAAAAATTGAAAATGCCGTAAAGCAAATCACTGAAGTTAAGCAAGCTAAAGTGCTGTTTGCCACCGAAAAGCTCGTCGTTGATGCGGATAAAGATATCAGTGCCTCTGTTCGTTCCACAGTAGAGGCCGCTGGCTATGAATTGCTGGAAGTGGGTAACAACAATGCGGCCACTATTACGCCACCACCCAGCTTACTGAGCGAATCCAAGCCTGTCATTATATTGGCGATTTTGATGGCTATCAGTTGGGGAATAGAACGGTTTAACCCTCAAATCGGTATCATTGCTTTTACCTTAACTACGCTATTTGGGCTCTATCCTATCGCACGTAAGTCATTACGTTTGATCCGCACAGGCACCCCTTTTGCCATTGAAACACTCATGACAGTCGCAGCTATCGGTGCCATCTTTATTCAAGCAACAGAAGAAGCAGCAATGGTTATCTTGTTGTTTATGTTGGGTGAAATGTTGGAATCATATTCCGCGGGTCGAGCACGACGCGGAGTGAGTGCCCTCATGGCGCTTGTTCCAGAAGAAGCGATACTCGTTAAAGATGGCAAAAAAACCACCGTTCCTGTCTCTCAATTACGTCCTGGCGATATTATTGAGATTGCACCTGGTGGTCGGTTACCAACCGACGCTGAACTGGTCTCTGGTTTTGCGAGTTTCGATGAAAGTTCATTAACCGGAGAATCAGTTCCTGTCGAACGCAATGTGGGCGAAAAAGTTGCGGCAGGCTGCCTATCCGTCGACCGTACAGTGCAAATGAAAGTCGTTTCAGAACAGGGGCAAAATGCTATCGACCGCATTTTACAACTTATTGAAGAAGCTGAAGAGCGTCGAGCTCCCATTGAACGTTTTATTGACCGCTTCAGCCGTATTTATACACCGTTGATCATGCTGTTCTCTGCATTAGTGGTTGTTGTTCCCCCGATGTTCTTTGGTGCACCTTGGGAAACTTGGATCTACCGTGGCTTAACCCTACTGCTTATTGGTTGTCCATGTGCCTTGGTTATCTCTACACCCGCAGCAATTACTTCCGCCTTAGCCACCGCAACTCGTCGTGGAGCGCTAATTAAAGGAGGAGCTGCTCTTGAACAGCTAGGTTCAGTAACCACTATCGCGCTGGATAAAACGGGCACTTTAACTGAAGGTAAACCTCATGTTACTGATTTAGTGCCTGTTGATGGCGTGTCTGAAAATGAGTTGATACAAATGACTGCTGCTGTAGAAGCGGGTTCACACCATCCTCTTGCAAAAGCCGTACTCAATAAAGCTGAAGCTCTGTCCCTCACAATCGTTGAAGCCGATAATCGTAAAGCTTTAGCAGGAAAAGGAGTTGAAGGTTATCTGAATGGTAGACATATTTTAGTTAGTGCACCGAGTCGATTAGATACTCCGCTTGAGCCTTTTTGGCAAAACAAGGTGGAGTCACTGGAAGCTCAAGGTAAAACCGTTGTCGTTACAGTAGAAGATAATCGAGTCATTGGCTTAACCGCCTTACAAGATACACTGCGTCGTGATGCAATTGATGCGATGAGTATGTTGAAAACCTTGAACGTCAATGCAGTAATGTTGACCGGTGATAACCCTCGAGCCGCTGCGGCTATCGCTGGGCAACTCGGTATGGAATATCGTGCTGGCTTGCTTCCAGAAGATAAAGTAACTGCGGTTATGGCGCTAAATCGTAACCATAGCACCATGATGGTCGGTGATGGGATCAATGATGCCCCAGCCATGAAAGCGTCTAGTATTGGTGTTGCCATGGGAAGTGGAACCGATGTGGCTCTGGAAACCGCTGATGCGGCACTCACCCACAACCGTTTAACGGGTTTACCTGAAATCATTGCGTTATCACAGGCCACCCGTAAGATTATTCGCGAAAATATCACCATTGCTTTAGGGTTAAAGGCTGTATTCTTAGTCACAAGTTTACTCGGTATCACCGGATTATGGGTTGCAGTTCTTGCCGATTCAGGAGCAACAGCCTTAGTCACAGCTAATGCGGTGCGCTTACTGAAAGTAAAACTACCACAACTTAAAAAATAATATTGACTAAATCACTCAAGAAGCGCCGTCATGGCGCTTCTTTGCTATAAAGAGAGACCTCATTCATTAAACATTAATTAGCCATCATTTTTTTCATTTTAATTTTTATTAGATAGCTAAAATAATTTTAAATATAACAGGTAATGACATGTAACTTATAAAAAAACAAATTATTTTTTCGTACTAAATTAGGAGTAACTTTTTTCTATTTTGTCTCTATATTCGCTACTATCTTCATCACAATAAGGACATGGATGGGAGGTCGCGAGTATGATTCAAAAAAATCCTACAACGCCACATGATGCCGCCTTTAAAGGTTTTTTAACCCAAATAGATAATGCCCGCGATTTTTTCGATATTCATTTGCCTAAACATATTCGCTCGTTATGTGACTTTAATACGTTAGCACTAACTAACTCCTCTTTTATCGATAAAAAACTACGCTCTCGCTTATCTGATGTTCTTTATACCGTACAAACAAAACTGGGTGATGGTTATCTTTATCTCCTCATAGAGCATCAATCAACGCCTGATAAATTAATGAGTTGGCGGTTAATGCATTATGCATTTTTGGCAATGAATCAACACCTTCAGCAAGGTCATAAAAGTTTACCGCTCGTCGTACCCATTTTATTTTATCATGGGAATAACTCCCTCTATCCTTATTTGAAAACATGGACTCACTGTTTTTCTTGGCCCGAACTCGCTGATGAGCTGTACTTTAATCCATTTCCATTGGTGGATATCACTGTTATTGATGATAATGAATTAGTTAATCATCGAAAAATTGCCGTAATGGAACTCGCACTGAAGCATAAAAATCTACGTGACGAATATCAGCAAGTGACGAGCCTACTCGCTCAAGCACTAAATAAGCACTATAATAGTGAGCAAGATATCAGCATCATTATTAACTATCTGTTCACTACGTTAGATTCATCTCAGTATTTTGAACAAATAATTCAACAGCTAATTGAACAAATTGAAAATCATCAAGGTGTTACTATGAATATCGCTCAACGTTTAAAAGATAAAGCCAAGCTAGAAGGTGAGATTGCAGGTATGCAAAAAGCGAGACACGAAAATGCGCTTTCATTACTAAAAAATGGTGTCAGCTTCGAACTCGTCATGAAGAGCTTAAATTTTAGCCATGAAGAATTACAGCTTATAATTCAAGAGAATAAGGATACTCGCCAGTCATAATATCCAGTTCGTGCGATAGCCTTTAAGCTGACCGCACGCAAGTATCCTATATCACGCAAAAGGTCTCACAGACCTTCCGGTTTTTTACGTAATAAATAGCGGTATGGCGTTTGTTCAGTTTCAACAGCCAATAATTCATGCTCCATAAAACGGCAGAAACCAGGGATATCACGTGTAGTTGCAGGATCATCTGCAATGATGAGTAAAGTATCACCGGCATTCATACCACGAACCGTTTTACGAACTAACATCACTGGCTCAGGACAACGCAAACCTAGTGTATCAAGAGTTTTAGTCGCATTTAAAAATAAATCAGGCATAACAAGGCTTCTATAAATAATAAAAGATTCTTTGATTATATAATAAAAAATAGCGCGGCGGGCCTAACAGTTTTGCTTTTGTTGCGCAACAAGCGTATTATGCGCACTTCCCAATGCCGGGAGAATTTTTTATGGGTTCCCTCACCCCATTGCTACTTAAAAAGGTACAATATGTTTTCATTCACAGCACAGCAAAAAGCCAGTGCATTAATTTGGCTATCTTTGTTTCATATCTTAATTATTACTTCAAGTAATTACCTTGTGCAGTTACCGATTAATATATTCGGTTTTCATACCACATGGGGAGCTTTTACCTTTCCATTTATTTTTTTAGCAACCGACCTCACCGTGCGAATTTATGGTGCTCCCTTAGCTCGTCGGATCATTACTGCCGTAATGTTGCCTGCACTGCTCATTTCCTATGTCATTTCTGCGCTGTTTTTCCAAGGCGAATGGCAAGGGTTTACGACATTAACAACATTTAATTTATTTGTCGCCCGCATTGCCGCAGCGAGCTTTATGGCTTATGTTCTAGGCCAGATAATGGATGTCAGCGTATTCAATAAGTTACGTCAAAATAAACGTTGGTACGTTGCACCAGCATGTGCGATGTTTTTTGGCAACTTAATCGATACTATTGCCTTCTTCTTTATTGCATTCTATCGCAGTAGCGACCCTTTTATGGCGGCGAATTGGGTAGAAATCGCTTTAGTAGATTATGCCTTTAAGCTTTTCATTTGCATGCTATTTTTCCTTCCCGCTTATGGCGTGTTACTTAACTTTATTTTGAAAACCTTTTTTGCTCAAACAGCCGAGCAAAAACTTGCAAATCAGCATTAGAGTGAGAGAGAAGGGGGATGTCCTCCCCCCTTCTCTCCTCCCGAAAAATTACTGATCCAACTCTCATTTTATTGGTTTGATTCATCAATAATTTCACTGCCATGATAATCTGACGACATAATCGAAACGATTCGCGCCATTTCCATTTCGATTCCCACAAAAAAAGAACACAAACGAACAGAAATAACCATCGACCTCTATCTTTTGGAGTCTGTAAGATGAAAAAACTGATTAACCGTGTTGAAGATATTATCAGTGAAGTCAATCAAGGATTGACCTCAGCCCATCCTGAATTAATTCTGAATGTTGACCCAACTTATCTTGTCCATAAAAATGCCCCGATTAAAGGTAAAGTGGGACTCCTGTCCGGTGGCGGCAGCGGTCATGAGCCCATGCATAGCGGCTATATCGGTTTAGGCATGCTAGATGGCGCATGTCCTGGAGAAATGTTTACCTCGCCAACCCCCGACCAGATGATGGAATGCGCAATGGCTATTGATAGCGGGGAAGGCGTATTGATGATCATTAAAAACTATACTGGAGATGTGCTGAACTTTGAAACCGCTGCCGAGCTATTACACGATGCAGGAACGAAAATTGCCACAGTACTAGTCGATGATGATGTCGCTGTAAAAGATAGTTTATATACGGCAGGACGTAGAGGAGTGGCAAATACCGTTTTAATGGAAAAAATACTTGGTGCCGCGGCAAGCAAAGGCTATACACTCGATCAATTGGTAGAGTTGGGTCATAGAATCAATAATAACGGCTATAGTTTAGGTGTTGCCTTACAGGCATGTACAGTTCCTGCTGCCGGAAAACCTTCTTTTGCACTCCCTGATAATGAAATGGAATTTGGTGTTGGTATCCATGGAGAGCCAGGGATTGAGAGAAGAAGCTTTACGAATTTGAATGAGACTATCGATCAAATGTTTGAAACCCTGATCGAAAATGGTCACTATGAACGCATCATTCGTCAGTGGGATCGTGAAAACGGCAGCTGGCAAGAACACAAACACATCAAACAGCCTTTGCAAAAAGGTGATCGAGTCATTGCTCTCGTCAATAACCTTGGAGCAACACCATTATCAGAACTTTATGCCGCCTATCACCGTTTACAGACCTGCTGTGACAGCTTTGGTTTAACCATCGAACGCAGCCTTGTAGGCGCCTATTGTACCGCACTTGATATGCAAGGGATCTCAATCACACTACTCAAAGTAGACGACGAAGCTTTAATGTTATGGGATGAACCTGTCAATACCCCAGCTTTACGTTGGAAATGCTGATAACCCGATAACCTTTACGCTGAAGACAGTATAAATAGCGGTAAAATGGAGCAAAACACGATGAGTTTAACACAACAGCAGATCTATCATTGGTTAATTCAGTGCTCACAGACCTTTGCCCATGAGCAAAATAATCTTACTGAGCTTGATACCGCGATTGGTGATGGCGACCATGGCCTCAATATGAATCGAGGCTTTCAAAAAGTGGCAGAGAAGCTTCCCTCGGTTCAAGACAAGGATATCGCAACACTCCTCAAAACAACGGGAATGACACTATTATCCAGCGTTGGGGGAGCTAGCGGTCCACTATTCGGCACATTTTTTATTAAAGCATCACAAAGTGTAGTAGGTAAAGAAAGCTTAAATGTGGCGGATTTATCTGAACTCATCAAAGCAGGAACCGCAGGCATTGTTTCTCGTGGTAAAGCTGAGCCTAATGACAAAACGATGTGTGACGTTTGGTGGCCAGTTTGTGAATCGCTAGAAAAATCAGTATCACTCCCCTTAAACACAGCCATAGATGCCGCTGTCGAGGCTGCAAAACAAGGAGTTGCATCGACAATACCAATGCAGGCACGTAAAGGGCGAGCGAGCTATTTAGGCGAGCGAAGCATAGGGCATGCTGATCCGGGTGGTATGTCAGTATTACTCATGTTAGACACTCTCAAAAAATCAATTTGATGATATCTCACGTTGGTGAAGCTCCCATCACCAACGTGTCATTTTATCGATTTAATGCATAACAGATATCATCATAAATAACTCCATTAATTTCATAATTTTCTGTAATGACTTTCTGTTTGAAAAAACCATTCTTCAGCAACACTTTTTCTGAAGCCACGTTTCCTTCAGTCACTATCGCTATAAATGAACGGATCTGTGCATATTCTGGTGATGCCAACAGCATTTTCAGTGCTTGTGTAGCGATTCCTTTCCCCGCAAAAGTAGGATCAATCAAATAGCCAATTTCACCAACATATTGCTGCTGTTCTAATGACAAGCAAATACCGATCAACCCCATTGCTTGATAGGTCTGAGTATCTTCAATAACCAAGCATAACCAATGCTCTGAAGATAAGTTCCATTCAGGTAAACGGCTTTCAAAAGCGGCCAGAATGTCTTTTTCGGTTTTTGGATTAGAAACAAAACGTAGAACATCAAGGTTAGTATAGAGTTGGAAAAAGAACTCTTTATCTTCTAGGGTCAGTTTTCTAAGTTTGAAAGTAATACTCGTATCGAACATGTAATATCCATCGTCATCAAGCCACAGCGTAACTATAAACGACCATTGGCAGAGAACAAAAGACATAAAAAAGGGAGACAGACAGTCATCTCTCTCCCAAACGGGTTAACTAAGTCATTTATAATATTGGCTATAATGCTTTGGCTAATAAACTAATCGGGTGCTCACATTTTTTACTGGTTGACATCTCTATCTGCCACTTACAGGTTTCACAATCCGTGATCACCATATCCGCCCCACTTTCTTCAATTTGACGGAATAGTCCCGCACCAATTCCTTGAGAAACCTCATAATTTTCTTTTTTAAAGCCATATGTGCCTGCGATACCACAGCATTGTGAATCAAGCACAATTAATTCAACACCGGGGACACGTTTAATCAATTCCAATGTATAAGATGTCCACCCCATTTTTTCCATGTGACAAGGTGTGTGATACGCCACTTTTAATGGTGTCTGTTTAAGCTTCAATTCACGTCCTTGCTCCAATAAGCGATAAATATAACGAGTAGCTAGCTCAATGTTATCGCGCATTTGAGAGGTATCGACATCTAAAACATGTGTATATTCATCACGAAGTGTGAAAGTGCAAGTCGATGACGTTGCAACAACAGGGATATGATTCTCAAGGATCGTTTCTTGTAATGACTCTAAGTTAACGTTCGCTTGACGCTTAGCTTGTTTCATAAACCCATTGGCAATTAACGCCACACCACAGCATTTTTCACGTTTGAGTAATTGAACCCCAATTCCCATGGCATTAAACACGTTGATTAAATCTTTACCTAACTGTGGATGGTTATAGTTGACATAACAACCATGAAAAAAGGCGACCTGCTCTGGAAATTTCTGTTGTTCAGCCGCTTGTTTTGCATACCAACGACGGAATGTACCGAACGAATATTTTGGTAATTCACGGCGATGATCGATTTTTAACGCTTTATCTAGAATTTGGCGAACAGGCTTCAAACCTGTAATGGTATTGACTACCGGTGCAAAAGGTGTCGATAAAGAGCCCATTAAATCGGTATGGCTGAGAATAGCATCACGCAATTTTGGTTTTTGCTGGCTGTAAGTATTACGCGCACGCGCAATAATATCACCGATTTTAACATCGGATGGGCATGCAACTTCACAACGCTTACAGTTCGTGCAGTATTTTAATGCCTCATCATACAGCATGGGGTCTTTTAAGCGTAAACGCTCTCCATCTGGACCTGCCTGTTTTGGACCGGGATACAGAGGATTAACCTTAGCAACAGGACAATAGGTTGTGCAAACAGTACATTTAATACAACTTTCAAAACTCGCATCCTGAATACTCATTGCGCCACCTCCGCCTGCATGGCTCTTTGTCTTTCAAAATAACGCATAATTTCACCCGCAGCATGTAACCCACTAATGAGTGAAACCCCTGCTCCACAACCTTCTGTTAATGGGTCAAAACCACCTAAGACTGCACCAGCGACATACAAGTTTTCGATCGTTTGGCCATCTTTTTTCGCTCGTAATTGTTCATCTGTCTGAACACCAAATGTCATATAAGGCTGCGAAGCAAAAAACACTTTATTGGTCCATTGAGCACGTTCAGGTATATGACACAAATCAAGATGCATTAATGGCTCATAGACGCGATCAAACTCAGCAACAAGCCCGTTATTAAAAAAGCTCCCTGTCGCTAACACAAATTGTGAGGCTTTCAGTGAAATATCGCCATGATTACGTGTCGTTACTGATTCAATTCGTGATCCAATGCAATTCACTGACGTCACTTTATCTCCAGGCATCACGATCCCACCTTGGCGGCGAAACTGACGTAATAGCGTTTCATGTAATCGAATACCAAGTAATGACGGAGGTAATGTAGGTAATAAATAGATCGGCTTGCCTAGCTGTTTTTGTAGCTCCAATAAGGGCTGCTCGGTGTCTAACCCTATACAAGCAGGCATAAAAATAGTCTCTGCATCGGTAATTAATGGCTTAATTTCGGCTACTATCTCTGCCATATTTTCAGGCCTATCTAACCAACGCGCCACGTTGATCGCCCTAAATTCGCTGGGGTTTTCTCTGAGCCTATCAAGCAATGGCAAATGCACATAGTAAGGGCTCGCATTGAAACCTTCCCGTTGTAATTCATCCGAGACCATCTGAGGTTGAAAATCTAAAAAACCCTCTATACCGACCACTGCGATGTTACCCATATTCATTTTGCTATGCAGCGCCGCTGTCGGAACAGATTCAGGGCTTAACCAAGTGAGGCGCTTATGCCCTAATGGTGTTATACGATAATGATTTTCATCACTGGATCCTCGTAGCTTCATGCCACTTTGCTGCAATAATGCTTCAGCAAGATGCGTTAGCTTAATCACAGACAATTTACCAAGGCGGCTATATGGGTGCTCTGGTGACTGTTCACTGAGTTTATCTAGCGCATCCAACGGCTTTTCGACAACTTGTCCATCTGGAAGGTGGGTTAATAAATCCAAAGAGCCTGAAGAAAAATGTAATGCATTTTGTCCTGCACTGACGATGGCGCAAGATAAACCCGATTGTGTTAAACGGATACCACACATCAAGCCAGCAAGGCCTCCGCCCATTACGACTGCATCATATTTCATTATCAGCCTCCTTCTCAGGTGTGTTACCCAAGGTTTTTTCATTCATGCCACAGAGTCCATGGTAAACCCAGCTCGTAAATTCGCTCTCTCGCAGAGCATCGCCCCAAGCAATAGGCCTCACCCCTTTCCAACGTTCATTCAGGAAGTGTCCTAATTGCTGCTCGGTTTCATGCGGAGTCGTCACATTAAAACGATTTAAAAGACCCGCGGCTCGGCAAGCACATAGCTCACCTTGACAAGTTCCCATCCCAACACGAGTACGCCGTCTTAAATCAAGTAGGTTATTGACTGTTAATGAGTTTACGGCGTAACGAACCTCTCCAGCAGTGACGGCTTCACATTCGCACACGAGGCTTTTATCCAACCGATTGGTGCTCAGTATCGCAGATGCGCGATCCCCATGGCGGTATACTGCCGAGCCGCGAATCGGCGCAGGAATGGAAACAACATTACGCAACGCTTCTTCTGCACTATGCTGTGACCCTGGTAAAGGGGCATCCGCGGTTGTACATTTCGCCGTATGACCTAATTTCTCACAAACTTTATCTGTCGCCCACTCAGCCATTAACCGGTAAGTCATTAATTTACCACCAGTAATTGTGATAAAGTTTTCAAGGCCATCACGTTTCGCATGGTCCAACAACACAATACCGCGACTCACATTACGACCAGAAGGATCATCATCGCTGGCAACTAATGGCCTAACCCCCGCATAAGCGCGCAATATGCGTGTTTTCGCTAATGCCGGTGAGAGCATTGAACCTTCGCGGATCAAAATATCGACCTCTTCCGGTGTCACATACATATTATCAATTTGATCATATTCAATATGCGTTGAGGTAGTACCAATCAATGAAATGGTGTCACCCGGTACCAAAATATCCGCATCCGCAGGCTTACGACAGCGATTAATAACCATGTTATTTAATCGATGGCCAAGAATGAGCAAAGCCCCTTTTGCAGGGAACATTTTAACTCTCAAATCTGCATATTCAGCGATTTTTTGTCCCCAGATCCCCCCTGCATTGACGACTATTTCGGCATAAATATCATATTGTTGTTTAGCTTGGTGATCATAAACTGTCACACCGCGTACTTTATCGCCATCACGAATCAAACCAATAACTTCATGATAGGTAAGCACTTTAGCACCATGTTCCCGTGCGTCTAACATATTTGCAGCCGTTAACCGAAAAGGGTCTACAGTGCCATCGGGTACACGTACCGCACCTATTAATTGTGGGTTCACTGAAGGCTCTAGACGAATTGCTTCTGCGGGATCAATCGCATTAGCATCAATGCCCGCCGCTTGGCAGGCTTGAATGAATTGTTGTTGATATTCAAGTGAATCTTCAGGCAAGGTAATGAATAAACCATCGGTTTTTTCAATACAATGATGAGCAATACGTTTTAGTATCTTATTTTCTTCAATACACTCTCGTGCCGATTCTCCGTCCGTGACGGCATAGCGAGCACCGCTATGTAACAAACCGTGGTTGCGTCCTGTTGCGCCTGTTGCAATATCATGCCTTTCGAGTAAAACCGCTTTTAAGCCTCGGCGGGCGCAGTCACGAGCAACACCTGCACCTGTTGCGCCACCACCAATAATGATGACATCCGTTTCAGTCACAGATGAGCCATTCATGTCGCATTCCTCACATTAATCAACATTACTTTTAGTATGGTCTATTTTTATAATCTATAACTAAATATAGACAAGAAACGTGCTCGATGTTTGATAAGGAACAAAAACGAAAACAATTAAGTCAAAATAGGTAATAAAAAGCCAAAATTCGTGACATAAATCACAATAAATCATCTAAAGATGGTTTCTTTTCGTTCGTAAATAACATTAACTATGCCACCCATAAATAAAACAAATATTTGTGCAGTAGATTACAGATAAAATGTTTTTTTATGACTATCATAAGAGCACTTATGAAAGAAATTGCTCGATATGAAACTCGAATACTTTCGTTTTTGTCATTCTATCCATAAAAAATACTCAATACCCTTTATCTCGCATGAGATATAGAAGGTGAGAGGTAATAACTATTAGCATGCCATCGGAGGCTATATGTTAAGCATTTTTAAACCAGCACCTCATGCCCCGAGGTTGCCAGCAGAGAAGGTAGATCCAGTCTATCGTCGACTGCGCTGGCAAATCTTCATGGGAATTTTCTTTGGTTATGCAGCGTATTACTTGGTAAGAAAAAACTTCGCATTAGCGATGCCTTACCTTGTTGAGCAAGGCTTTTCCAAAGGGGATCTGGGTTTTGCATTGTCAGGGATCTCTATCGCGTACGGTTTCTCTAAATTTATTATGGGGTCAGTATCAGACCGCTCTAACCCGCGAGTATTCTTACCCGCCGGTCTGATCCTTGCCGCAGCCGTAATGCTTATCATGGGCTTTGTGCCATGGGCAACGTCTAGCATCATGATTATGTTCGTGTTGCTGTTCTTATGTGGTTGGTTCCAAGGGATGGGTTGGCCTCCTTGTGGTCGGACTATGGTGCACTGGTGGTCACAAAAAGAACGTGGTGGGATCGTTTCGGTTTGGAACTGTGCTCATAACGTAGGTGGCGGTATCCCTCCTCTCCTATTCATGCTCGGTATGGCATGGTTTAACGATTGGAAAGCGGCGCTGTATATGCCTGCATTCGCGGCGATTCTGGTTGCGATTATTGCTTTCGCTTTAATGCGTGATACACCACAATCATGTGGTTTACCACCAATCGAGGAATACAAAAACGACTACCCACCTGACTACAAAGAGTCAGATGAGCAAGAGTTAACAGCAAAAGAAATCTTCATGAAGTATGTGTTCCCGAACAAACTTTTATGGATGATCGCGATTGCTAACGTCTTCGTTTACTTACTACGTTACGGTGTACTTGATTGGTCACCTACCTATCTACGTGAAGTAAAACACTTCGCTATGGATAAATCCTCTTGGGCTTATTTCCTATACGAATATGCAGGTATTCCAGGTACATTGCTCTGTGGTTGGATGTCGGACAAAGTGTTCCGCGGTAATCGTGGGGCAACGGGTGTGTTCTTCATGATTCTCGTGACGATTGCCACCATTGTCTTCTGGATGAACCCTGCTGGTAACCCAAATGTTGATATGGCTTGTATGCTCATCATCGGCTTCTTAATTTACGGTCCTGTAATGTTGATTGGTCTACATGCTCTTGAGCTTGCACCGAAAAAAGCGGCAGGTACTGCGGCTGGCTTTACTGGGCTATTTGGTTACCTTGGTGGTTCTGTTGCCGCGAGTGCTATCGTTGGTTATACCGTCGACTACTTCGGTTGGGATGGTGGCTTTGCTGTCATGATTGGTGGTTCTGCACTTGCTGTCGTACTACTGTTTATTGTGATGGTTAGCGAATCTAAACACAAACGTGAATTAGCGAAAATGAACTAACACTTCATTAAAGATTCACGTTAGTGCACTAAGCTCTGGGCTATATCAAAAAACGATATAGCCCTTTTTTTACCAAAAAAGTGACAAGGAGATACAATCATGCACTTCCCATTAAAAACGTTGGTGGCAAGTATGGTTTTAGTGATGTCAGTTTCAGCAGTGGCACAAGCAACTGAAAAGGTCGTTATCGCGCACCGTGGCGCAAGTGGCTACTTACCCGAACACACGTTACCAGCAAAAGCGATGGCTTATGCACAGGGTGCTGACTTTCTTGAGCAAGATTTGGTGATGACCAAAGACAATGAGTTAGTGGTACTTCATGACCATTACCTTGACCGCGTCACGGACGTCGCTGAGCGTTTTCCCAACCGCGCTCGCAAAGATGGCCGCTATTACGCCATTGACTTTACGCTCGATGAAATCAAATCATTAAAATTCACTGAAGGTTTTGATATTGTTGATGGTAAACAGGTTCAGAGCTACCCAAACCGCTTCCCTATGGGAAAATCAGATTTTCGAGTTCATACTTTCCAAGAAGAAATTGAATTTATTCAGGGATTGAATAAATCAACAGGAAAAAACATTGGTATCTATCCTGAAATCAAAGCCCCTTGGTTCCACCAACAAGAGGGCAAAGATATTACGAAAAAAACACTCGAAGTCTTGAAACAGTATGGCTATACCGATAAAAACTCAAATGTTTACCTTCAGTGCTTTGATGCTAACGAACTAAAACGCATCAAAAATACCTTAATGCCAGAAATGGGTATGGATTTAAAGCTTGTCCAGTTAATTGCCTATACGGATTGGAACGAAACGCAAGAACAAAAACCAGATGGTACTTGGGTTAATTATAGCTACGATTGGATGTTTAAACCCGGCTCAATGAAAGAAGTCGCTCAATATGCCGATGGGATTGGCCCTGACTACCATATGTTAGTCAGTGAAGATTCAACCCCTGACAATATTAAGCTAACGGGTATGGTAAAAGATGCCCATGCCAACAATATGGCGGTACATCCTTACACTATTCGAGTCGATAAGCTTCCGAAATACGCTAAAGATGGTCAACAACTCTTTGATATTATCTACAATCAAGCTGATGTAGATGGTGTATTTACCGATTTCCCTGACCTAGGTGTGCAGTTTCTCCAAAAACAGAAACAGCATCCATAATCCCTAGAAAGCCGATTGCAGCCAAACGGCTGCAATCTATCATCATTAAGCGATAGTCACAGGAAAAGCAATCACATCACTGATTCTTTCTGCATCTAATGCAATCATAATTAGGCGATCAACCCCTAATGCCACTCCCGAACATTCCGGTAATCCATGAGTTAACGCCGCTAATAAACGTTCATCAATAGGATGCACGGGTAGCCCCATAGCAGCACGCCGACGATTATCTTGTTCAAAACGCTGGCGTTGCTCATTCGCATCCGTTAATTCACGAAAGCCGTTTGCTAACTCCATCCCTTTAAAGTAAACCTCAAAGCGTTCTGCAACACGATGATCTTCAGTGCTGATTTCAGCTAAAGAAGCCTGAGTAGCTGGGAAGTGATAAACCACAACGGGTTTTTCTTTACCAATATGAGGTTCAACCCCCATCGTAAACAGTAATTGCAATAGGGTATCTTTATCTTCTTCTTGTTCGGCGACATTACTCAGATCCAAACGAGCAGCAACTTCCCTCAATTCACTTTTTTCTGCTGAAAGGGGATCAATGTCGAGATGACGCAAAAATGCTTGCTGATAAGACAATAATTCCGCACTGTCACAATCCAGTATTTGCTGTAGCAGATCATCAACTTCATTGATAAGGCGATACATATCATAATGTGGACGATACCATTCAAGCATCGTGAATTCAGGATTATGATGCCTGCCAGCTTCTTCATTACGGAAACTACGGCAGAGCTGATAGATAGGTCCACTCCCCGCAGCCAATAAGCGCTTCATATGGTATTCAGGGCTGGTCATCAAATAGAGATCTAACCCTTGTGCAGCACCGGGTCCCACAAAACGGGTATTAAAAGGGACAAGGTGAATATCCGTGATGGTCGCCTGACTCATCGCCGGAGTTTCAACCTCAAGTACACAGCGCTCCGTAAAAAAACGTCTAATCTCAGAGACGATTTTTGCTCGCTTTAACAGATTCGCGACAGGTGCACTTGGCTGCCAGTCCACTACTTCACTCATTAACATCACTCCAAAATAAACATAGTCGTGCAGTTTACTCACCTCTTGCGCGACAAACAACGCATTAACACGAATCAAATGCAATTGAGGTATCCGCTGCTATCATAATCATCCACGAACAGACTGAAATGTAACAAAGTGAGCAAAATAGCGTCGCTTATTCTTCAGCCAACACGATTGAGTAACGATCGTTTTATACCGCATCTAACCAGCTGCACAAAAAAGAAAAATCATGATTATTTCTAATGTAATGTTAAGGCCATGTTATCAATACTCTTCATTAAACTTAATCAAATAAATGAGTATTTCAGACAATAAAAATGCGCAAATAGCACTTCAGATATTACCGATTTTATTTGCTATCGAATATTCGAGATGAATAAGTTTATTCAATAAAATTTTTGTTATTATTCGCTTTACGACAGGAAATACGCGATCTTTAAAGTAGATTTAAATCCTGAAACTGACGTTAAAAATAATGGTAATCATTTGAATTGTCGTTTTTTTAGGACTCATCAAACTTAAAATGCCGCTCATGAAAAAACAATTAATAAAAACTTGGTATAGATCACATTTTATAGTGGAAATCGCCTAAAACCCCCCTCTATATCAAATTTATCCTGAGGACTATTCGCTATAATTCACAGCATGATAAGTCATTATTAGCTATTATATTATTTACTATTAAAAAAGAGAGTTTGTGCGGTATCACTCAACGTGATGCAAACAAGCAGATAGCTAAGCATCAAAAGTATTTAAAAGAATTTATTAATTTACACTTGAACAATGGAGAAGCGCAGTGCAAACCTTCAATGCCGATCTAGCGATTATCGGGGCCGGGGGCGCAGGCTTACGTGCAGCGATAGCTGCCGCAGAAGCAAATCCCAATATCAAGATTGCTCTGATCTCAAAAGTTTACCCAATGCGTAGTCACACTGTGGCCGCAGAGGGGGGATCAGCCGCAGTGACTCAGGCCCATGACTCCTATGACTATCATTTTAATGATACGGTTGCCGGCGGTGACTGGCTGTGTGAGCAGGATGTCGTCGAATACTTTGTCGAACACTGTCCGACAGAAATGACTCAGTTGGAACTATGGGGATGCCCATGGAGCCGTAAACCAGATGGTTCAGTTAACGTTCGTCGTTTTGGCGGTATGAAAATTGAGCGCACTTGGTTCGCTGCCGATAAAACTGGCTTCCATATGCTTCATACCCTGTTCCAGACATCGCTTAAATACCCTCAAATCCAACGCTTTGATGAACATTTTGTTCTCGACATCATTGTTGATGAAGGCCAAGTTCGTGGTCTTGTTGCCCTCAATATGATGGAAGGTACAAAAGTTCAAATCCGAGCTAACTCTATCATCATGGCTACAGGCGGTGCTGGGCGCGTTTATCGCTACAACACTAACGGTGGTATCGTAACGGGTGATGGTATGGGTATGGCATTCCGCCATGGCGTCCCTCTACGGGATATGGAGTTTGTTCAATATCACCCAACGGGTCTTCCTGGATCGGGTATCCTAATGACTGAAGGCTGCCGTGGTGAAGGTGGTATCCTTGTTAATAAAGATGGCTACCGTTATCTACAAGATTACGGCATGGGACCAGAAACACCACTCGGTAAACCTGAAAACAAATATATGGAACTCGGTCCTCGTGACAAAGTTTCGCAAGCTTTCTGGCACGAATGGCGTGCAGGACGCACCATTAGCACCCATCGTGGTGACATTGTGTATCTAGACTTACGTCACCTTGGCGCTGAAAAGCTGCATGAGCGTCTACCGTTTATTTGTGAGCTAGCAAAAGCGTATGTGGGTGTGGACCCCGTTACTGACCCCATTCCTGTTCGCCCTACTGCTCACTACACAATGGGGGGTATCGAAACAGATCAAAACTGTGAAACACGCATCAAAGGCTTGTTCGCTGTTGGTGAGTGTTCATCTGTAGGTCTGCACGGAGCCAACCGTTTAGGTTCTAACTCATTAGCTGAGCTTGTTGTCTTCGGCCGCCTAGCGGGTGAACAAGCGGCTAAACATGCAGCAGAAGCCACGCCTGCTAACGCAAATGCGATTGAAGCACGCACTCGCGATATCGAAGATAATCTGAACAAGCTTCTCAACCAAAAAGGTAAAGAAAGCTGGTCGAAAATCCGCGATGAGATGGGAATCTCAATGGAAGAAGGTTGTGGTATTTACCGTACACCTGAACTCATGCAGAAAACCGTTGATAAAATTGCGGAATTGAAAGAACGCTTTAAACATGTCGAAATTACCGACCATAGCAGCGTGTTCAACACCGATCTACTTTACACTATTGAACTTGGGTTTGGTTTAGATGTTGCCGAATGTATGGCACACTCCGCCTTTAATCGTAAAGAATCGCGTGGTGCACACCAACGTCTTGATGAAGGCTGTACAGAGCGTGATGATGTGAATTTCCTAAAACACACATTGGCATTCTATAACCCAGAAGGCGCACCTCGCCTCGAATACAGTGATGTGAAGATTACTAAATCTCAGCCAGCAAAACGTGTTTATGGTGCAGAAGCTGAAGCTCAAGATAAGGCAAAGAAGGAGCAAGCTAATGGATGATATGAAACACTTAAAAATGGAGATCATGCGCTACAATCCTGAAACGGATAATGAGCCCCATTTAGTGGCATATGATGTCCCTTATGATGAGCAAACCTCATTGCTGGACGCTTTAGGTTATATCAAAGATAACCTTGCACCTGACCTCTCTTATCGTTGGTCTTGCCGTATGGCAATTTGTGGTTCTTGCGGGATGATGGTTGATAAAGTGCCAAAACTGGCCTGTAAAACCTTCCTACGTGACTACCCCAATGGTCTAAAAGTTGAGCCATTAGGCAACTTCCCGATCGAACGTGATTTGGTGGTTGATATGACTCACTTTATTGAGCGCTTAGAAGCGATCAAACCTTATATTATTGGGAATGATCGCAAACCTTCTGAAGGGCCAAATAAGCAAACTCCAGCTCAAATGGCGAAATATCATCAATTTTCAGGCTGTATCAACTGTGGTCTCTGCTATGCCGCATGCCCACAGTTTGGTTTGAATCCTGAGTTTGTTGGTCCTGCTGCAATTACCTTGGCTGAGCGCTACAACTTAGATAACCGTGACCACGGAGCAAAAGAACGCATGCCATTATTGAATGGTGATGATGGTGTCTGGAGCTGTACATTTGTAGGCTACTGCTCTGAAGTCTGTCCTAAGCATGTTGACCCAGCAGCTGCAATCCAGCAAGCGAAAGCAGCCAGCGCGCAAGACTTTATTATCGCCATGCTGAAGCCACGATAAGGAGAATTGAAGTCATGACTACAAAACGTAAACCCTATGTAAGGGAAATGAAGGGCGACTGGTGGCAAAAGTTAGGTTTCTACCGCTTTTACATCGTACGTGAAAGTACCTCCGTTCTTCAGCTATGGTTTAGCCTTTTAGTGTTATTCGGCGTATTCGCCTTAAAAGGTGGTCCAGAATCTTGGGCAAGCTTTGTTGGATTTTTAAGTAATCCAATCGTCATTATTATCAACATTATTACACTGGCTGCGACACTACTTCATACCACAACATGGTTTAATCTAGCGCCAAAAGCCGTCAGTATTATCGTTGGTGATAAGAAAATGTCACAAGAACCGATTGTTAAAGGTTTTTGGGCATTAACGATCTTAGTGACGGCAGCGATTTTAGCAATCGCACTGCTATTTTAATCAACGGAGGATCTGATGAATCTAACGCCTAAACGTTCCGATGAACCAGTTTTCTGGGGATTATTTGGTGCCGGTGGTATGTGGAGTGCCATTGTTGGACCTGCTATCATCATTCTCTTGGGAATATTAATCCCATTAGGTGTTGCACCTGAAATGCTAAGCTATGAGCGTATTGTCGCATTCTGCCAAAGTTTTATCGGGCGTATTTTCTTACTGCTCATGATAATTCTACCAGTATGGTGTGCTATGCACCGTATTCACCACACACTGCACGACTTTAAAGTGCATGTCCCAGCATCAAAATGGGTATTTTATGGTGGTGCGGCGATTATTAGCGTGATCGCTATTATTGGTGTCATTGCTCTGTAACCGCGTTACTGATCCCTCATATGCCTCACCGCTATGAGGGATTTTTCATGATATTGCCTCTCATCTCCCTTACTATTTCCACGTTATTAAACAGCTCTAAGACGACTGTCATGGCAGCCTCTTGATCAAGGCTACGATTTCATTTCCTATCAATCCATCTGCGGTTATGACATGGCGATGACGCTAATGACGTCATCCGGGCTAGATTTGGTAGTGCCTATATTACACATTAATCAATTAGATAGCGCATTTCCCTTGCGTTAATGGCAGCTTCTATGACTGAGGAGATGACTAAACTCTATTCGCTTTTTAGCGTTTATGCTTACCGTTTTATATTTGGTTTATTGTCTTTAATCCGTAACAATCAATACCGAAGAAAAATAAGGATGCGGTATCTGGGATATCACGCAAGTGTCTTTTCCTTAATGATAAAATAGCTTTGATTATGACGGATTGCCTTGTTTATTATGCCATTCATTGCTCAGTTTTATTTATTGAAAAATAAAAGGGGATCTCAATTTTAGACATCGAGATCCCCTCTATTTTATCAATAGATTTTTAATCATTTAGCAAAATGATTTAATTATCTAAAAAGTCTTTTCTCATTGGCACGAATATATCTAAAATTTCGCCATGAGATAAACATTCACAGCGATGTTTCTCATTGGAAGGAATATAGACAACATCACCTTCTCCAACTTCTTTAGAAACATCCCCGACTTGATATCTAAATTTACCTTTGAGTATATAACTCATTTGTTCATGTGGATGAGAGTGTAAGTCACCTAATGTACCCGCGGTGAAAGATAATCTTGCTATCATCATATTTTCACTACCGGGAAATAACTTACGTCGCGTACCTAGGGCAATATTTTTTGCCTCTGTTTCCTTATCGAAAATAAACATTACGACCTTAGTGTTAATATTATGGCTATTTAATTTGATTTTACTAATGGTTCATCATCCGGTGTAATTGGCTTAATATTTCTTAACATTACTAAATAAACCAATGCCCCAATTGCACAAGCAATACCAGATACAATTAATGCCCAAATAAATGAACCCGTTGCCGCAATAATATAGCCAGTTACAATAGGACCTAAAATACCGCCACAGTTAGAAACTGCACTTTGCATTCCACCTAAGACTGACGTCATATTACGTGGCGCAACATCCCCAGGTAATGACCATATTGCTGAGGCTGCAAAGGCAAGTGCTGCATAAGATAAACACAGTAAAAACATCATTAAGGTCACAGATTCAACTAACCCCGAAAATGCGATACTGGTTGCAATCAGCATACCGCCCACAATCGGTAATTTACGAGCAAGGTTGATATTATTATATTTAATATACAAATAATCCGTCGTCCAACCGCCAAGCCATTGACCTGCGATCCCACATAGTGGTGGCAACATGGCAGCAAATCCCATTTCTTCCAAACTCATACCTCGTTCCATCATTAAATAAGCAGGGAACCAAGTAATAAAGAAATAAATGGCGTAGTCCAACATAAAGAAACCGATACACATAGCTTGTACATTGCGGTAACGGATCAACTGATACCACTTCATCGGCTGAATATTATCAATACCATCTTTTTTAATTTGCCCATCACGAATATAAGCAAGCTCTTCAGCACTGATTTTTGGGTGTTGTTCAGGATCGTGATATACCTTTAACCATGCAAAAACCCAGAGAACCCCTAATGCACCGCAAATAATAAATGCCGATTCCCAGCCCCATTTCGCAATGATCCACACCACTAATGGCATGGCGAACGCGGTTCCAAATTTAGAGCCACTATCAAATAATGCCGTTATTCTGCCTCGTTCACGGTCTGGAAACCATTTTGCAGCGATACCACTATTACATGGATATGCCCCAGCTTCCCCCATGCCCATTAGAATTCGAGTGGAAATAAAACTCAGTGGCGTTTTGGCTAATGCGGTGGCAGCTGTTGCTAATGACCACCACAATACCGATCCTGCCAACGTTTTTCTTTGCCCATATTTATCTGCAATAAAACCCGCGGGGATTTGGCATAATGCATAGCTTAAGAAAAACGCTGACATTATCCATCCCATCATCTCTGGTGAAATTTGCAGTTCCTCTGAGATAGTCGGTGCCGCCGCAGACATAACAGTTCTATCTAAGTAATTAATAACAATCGCAAGCGTCATTAATATCGCTATCGAGAACCTTATTTTTGTACCTTTGTTCTTATTTTTCATCGTAACCATACCTTTTAATAAGGAGAGGAAACCAGATAGTGTGATCACTATCTGGCTTATGTAAATGAAGTTACTTAAACAAACGCTCTGGATTTACTGTGAATTTTGCTAACTTATCGATATCTAGTTCGATACCAAGTCCCGGTAATTTTGGAATCGTTAAATAACCCTGCTCATCCACTTTGAATGGTGTTTTAACAATGCCATCGATATATTGGCTACCACCAATAAACTCGACAAAGTCCACTTGTGGGAAAGCGGCCGCCATTTGTAAGTCAGCCGCCAGCCCCATTGCGGTATTCCAACCGTGTCCAACATACTTAACCCCAAACTCATCAGCGAGCCATGCGATTCGACGTTGCTCTGAGATGCCTCCCACTTTCGTCACATCAGGCTGAACGATATCGAATGCCCCTTGTGAGAGCCATGGTAAGAAAGATTGACGACGGGTTAATACTTCACCACCGGCAATAGGTACTGGGCTTTCTTTACGCAGCACTTTAAAGTCTTCAAGGTCATCAGGACGTAACGCTTCTTCAAACCAACCAACTTGATATTCCGCTAACATATGCGATGTTTGGATTGCCCATTTCAAACCGTTTGGCCAATATGCATCACTTGCTCCCGCATCAACTAACAAGTGTGATTCGTACCCTGCCGCATCTCTTGCCGCTTCCACAATTGCTCTATCTAATTTGGCATCGTTGTTACGTCCAAATGGTCCCCAACCAATTTTAAATGCTTTAAAACCAAGCTTTTTATAATCAGAGATCACGTTGAACATTGTCTCTGGTTCTTCCATAAGTAAAGAGCAATACGGCTGTACCTTGGAACGATAATTACCGCCAAGTAACGTACTGACGGGTAGCCCTGTTGCTTTACCTAAAATATCCCACAAAGCAATATCAATACCGCTAATCGTATGTGTTAACGTTCCCCCACGCCCCATCCAGAATGTATTTTGTCTAAGTTTTTCAGACACTCTTTCTGGCTGCAATGCACTTTCACCAATACATAAAGATGCCAGTACAGGAATAGCGGCTTCAACTAAGCGACCATCGGTAAAAACGCTGCCGTACCCCGTGATGCCAGCATCGGTATGCACCGCAATAATGGCGTGGATCGAATCTTCTGGCTTGATTTCATTAGACCATCCCCCTTTTGGGCTCTCCCCAAATAAAGGCACGGCAACAATTTCAGTAATTTTTATGTCTTCAAGCATGTTGTTCATGTTTTTTCCTTCTCTTACTTAACTGTATTTGAGGCATTTAACAACATTGTAAGATTGTATACAATATTCAATTGTTGAATATGTGATCCATTCTGGGTTTATCCCCTCTCGAAAAAATATCGCGATAGTGGGTTTTTTATTGGTTTATTGCTAGCCAATGTGATAATTTTGATGCATTAAAGGCGCAATCAACTACCAATTAATTCTTTGATTAGTAACAAATTTAATAGGCTAAACATCATGACCGTTGAAAAAGGGAAACAATCGCAGAAAATCACCTCGCAAGAAGACTATTGGAAGCCAATCAAAGCAAGGACACTCACTGATGATGTGGTAGATAAAATTGTCGAGGCAGCAACGCGTGGATTTATCCTGCCTGGGGATCGTATTGTTGAAAAAGAAATTGCGGAAAAAATGAATGTCAGCCGTGTTCCTGTTAGAGAAGCCTTAAGAGTATTAGAAAGCCAAGGGATCGTGATTAATGAGCCATTTAAAGGCATACGAATGGCCCCCGTTTCAGAAGAGAGGCTGGATGAACTGATCGAAGTCAGAATTCTATTAGAACGACAAGCGATTAAAACCTTTATCGCTAAACATAAGCATTTAGACCCACAATCTATCGAACAGCTAAACCAGTGTATTGTGCAAATGGCGCGAGCAGCAAAATTAGCGGATAGCTATGAGTTCTCGCTTTGTGACGTGAATTTCCATCGGACATTATGCCAATTAAGCGGGAACAATACCCTAACCGCATTATGGGAAAACGTCTCTAAACAGTTGACAATTATTATTGGGATATCCACCTTTACCAAGCCTATGGAAGAAATTATTGATGAGCACAAAGTGCTATTAGATAAAATACGCTCAGGGGATCTCAATATGCTAGAAACAGAAATCAAAGAGCATATTCGCAATCAAAATAAAGAAATAAACTTTAATCAAGCTATTGATAAAAAAAGAGAGCCCAAATAAATAAACCTAACGTAGCCCTCGATAAAAAGGCCGTGTTAATGAACACGCAAGCGAAAACACTTAGCGCCTAACCTGCAAAGGAGCATCTTGGCTAATCATTACCTATCTCAGGGAAGTTTTTTCGATAGGATTTGCACATATCACGACGAATTTGAGCTTTCCAGCGTACTAAAGAACCCAAATATCGAGTCTCTATTTTCGGCGCATTTGCGTGGATTGAAACTTTATCATTATCCATCAATACGGGCGCCTATTGCGCCCGTATTAACGAGTATATTGATGTTAGCTTGAAACTTTTAGACCGATTAAACCGGTAATAATTAATGCCAAACTTAATAAACGAAATATATTGGCAGACTCACCAAGAAATATAATCCCAACTATCGCGGTTCCCACAGCGCCTATTCCAGTCCAAATCGCATAGGCTGTCCCTGCGGGCAGATCACGCATTGCATAGGCAAGCAGCCCCATACTGGCAATAATCGCAACAATTGTAACAATACTGGGGGTAAGACGAGTGAAACCATGGGTGTATTTTAAACCAACCGCCCAAACAATTTCTAAAAGGCCTGCAAACAATAGGATTACCCAAGCCATTGCTGTAACTCCATAAACAATGCGGGGTCGTCCCCAAATTTTATGACGATCACTTAGGTCGTCCTAAGCGCGTATGATATGAGAGGGTATTATAAACATTCAATTTAAAGGTCTCAAGTAAGAAAATATAACAATTAAATCCAAATAAGTGATTTAAATTAACTTAATTGTACTGTAATGGCTTACAAGAGCATCTTTATTATCGCATATGAATATGTTCAAGAGTAAAGTGTTTTACTCTAAATAAAAAATCAACTGAGAAAATAACATGAAGTTCAAAGATGTATTGCTCGCTCTTTGTGTCGTCATCATTTGGGGTGTTAATTTTGTCATTATCAAATTAGGCGTTACCGCTCTACCGCCTTTGCTCTTAGGGGCTTTACGCTTTGTTTTTGTTGCGTTTCCAGCTATTTTCTTTTTCAGGCGTCCCCGTATCCCATTTAGACTACTTCTACTTTATGGATTAACCATCAGCTTTGGGCAATTTGCATTTCTATTTTGTGCAATTCGAGTGGGTATGCCAGCGGGGATCACTTCGGTTATTTTGCAATCACAAGCTTTTTTCACCTTGCTACTCGGCGCTGTCATTTTAAAAGAAAAATTACAATTAACTCATTATATCGGTATGTTTATTGCCGTGATTGGTTTAACCATATTAGCGAATGGCGGAACCAACAGTGGCCTTGATGATATTCCGTTACTTGGTTTAACTTTTACTTTGATCGCAGGACTTTCATGGGCTTGTGGCAATATTACGAACCGAATCATTATGCAGCATGAAGGCGAAGAAAAATGCAGCGCTCTCTCCTTAGTCAGTTGGAGTGCCCTTATCCCAATCATACCTTTCTTTGTCAGCTCATGGATTTTTGAAGGTGAAGAAGCGATTTTACACGGGTTAGCAGGCTTTGATTGGTCAGTATTCGGTACGATTATTTACCTTGCATATTTATCAACTTTTGTCGGTTATGGATTATGGGGTGTTTTACTCGGGCGTTATGAAGCGTGGCGTGTTGCACCATTTTCGCTGTTAGTTCCCTTGTTCGGGTTAAGTAGTAGTGCCGCATTCCTTGGTGAACAAATTAATAGGGTACAAATTGCAGGCCTGACTTTTATTATGTTTGGTTTAATTATCACCTTATTTGGTCGGAAACTCATTCAACGCGTTAGACAGATTTAATCACCATCATAAGCTACGCTGGAGAGGCTCTCTCTCCAGTTGCCTCCCCTTAATAAGTGAGTCACCTCCCCCTAGATAAATAACCATATGGAATATAATCCCAAAAGCCTACAATTTAATAGCATTAACACATCATCCTGATAATGTCCTTTAGCTTAAATCAAAATAAAATCCAGCCAGTCATCACAATTTAGTGATGTAAATTGCAGTTATGAAATTTATTTTCACCTCAGCATTGGTTTCACGTTTTAGCTATTTTGTCTTTTCGTCAACAGCGGCTATATGTGTCAGTAATCTACAAAGATAATTAATAACAGTTTGATAATAAGACGGATGGAAAGGCTATGGGTAAACAATTAATTTGGATTGTACTAGCAATACTCGGTGCTTTTGCTCTTGGTTATGTTGCATTAAACCGCGGAGAGCAGATCAATGCGCTATGGATCGTCATTGCCGCTGTTTGTATCTATTTAGTCGCCTATCGTTACTATGGGCTATTTATCGCCAAAAAAGTACTGCAAGTTGATGAAACACGCATGACACCATCAATTCGCCATAATGATGGTTTAGACTATGTTCCAACAGATAAAAAAATTCTATTCGGTCACCATTTTGCCGCTATTGCTGGTGCCGGCCCACTAGTTGGTCCTGTTCTTGCTGCACAAATGGGCTACTTACCCGGTATGTTATGGATCCTCGCGGGGGTTGTTCTAGCCGGCGCGGTTCAAGACTTTATGGTGCTATTTGTTTCAACTCGCCGAGATGGTCGTTCATTAGGAGAGCTCGTCAAAGAAGAGATGGGGAATACGGCGGGTATTATTGCTCTGATAGCCTGTTTTATGATTATGGTGATTATTCTTGCCGTACTCGCGATGATTGTTGTCAAAGCACTGACTCACAGCCCTTGGGGAACCTATACTGTTGCCTTCACTATCCCCCTCGCTATCTTTATGGGGATATATACTCGTTATATCCGTCCGGGGCGTATCGGAGAAGTTTCAATTATTGGTTTAGTATTCCTTATATTCGCTATTATTTCAGGGGGTTGGGTTGCTGAAAGTGAAACATGGGCACCCTACTTTGATTATACTGGAGTACAATTGACTTGGATGCTAGTCGGCTATGGCTTCGTGGCGGCAGTGCTACCCGTTTGGTTATTACTCGCTCCTCGTGACTATCTTTCTACCTTCTTAAAAATTGGAACCATTATCGGTTTAGCCATTGGGATTTTAATTTTAAATCCTAACTTGCAAATGCCATCATTGACAAAGTTTGTTGATGGTACAGGCCCTGTGTGGGCAGGTGATCTGTTTCCATTCCTGTTTATTACCATTGCGTGTGGGGCCGTTTCAGGTTTCCATGCATTGATCTCTTCAGGCACCACACCCAAAATGCTGGCGAATGAAAACCAAGCCTGTTTTATTGGTTATGGCGGCATGCTGATGGAATCTTTCGTTGCTATCATGGCGCTGGTTGCAGCTTGTGTCATTGACCCTGGTGTCTATTTTGCAATGAACAGCCCTATCGCCATGCTGGCTCCAGCTGGTACAGAAGATGTTGTCGCGTCAGCTGCACAAGTGGTGAGCAGCTGGGGTTTCCAAATCACGCCTGATCAGTTAACAAATATCGCAAATGAAGTTGGTGAAAACAGTATTATTTCCCGTGCGGGGGGAGCTCCGACACTCGCCGTTGGTATGGCTTATATTCTGCATGGTGCTCTCGGCGGCTTAATGAATGTCTCCTTCTGGTATCATTTCGCCATCCTGTTTGAAGCCTTGTTTATTTTAACCGCTGTCGATGCAGGAACCCGTGCTGCGCGCTTTATGCTACAAGATTTGCTAGGCGTTATTTCACCGTCATTAAAACGGACCGATTCGCTACCTGCAAACTTAGTGGCAACTGCATTATGTGTGCTTGCTTGGGGGTATTTCCTTCATCAAGGCGTTGTTGATCCTCTTGGTGGTATCAACACCTTATGGCCACTATTTGGTATTGCGAACCAAATGCTAGCCGGTATGGCATTGATGCTATGTGCCGTTGTCTTGTTCAAAATGAAGCGCCAAAAATACGCATGGGTGGCTTTAGTACCGACAGCATGGCTGTTAGTCTGTACTATGGTGGCTGGATGGGAAAAAACCTTCAGTGAGGATGCTCGTGTAGGCTTCTTAGCGGTTGCGAATAAATTCCAAGCAATGATTGATAGCGGAAACATTCCATCGCAATACACTGAATCTCAGTTGGTCCAATTGATTTTTAATAACCGCTTAGATGCGGGACTGACCATTTTCTTTATGATTGTCGTCGTCGTATTGGCCCTATTCTCAATTCGTACCGCAATGAAAGCGTTGAAATCTTCTGAACCAACGGCAAACGAAGTGCCATACCAACCGATGCCAGCTAACTATCAGGAGATCGTCGCCAATACCCGTCATCATTAACCAGATAAAGGTGACACGATGACGGCAAGTATGCCGCAGCTCTAACGCTAAGCCCCTTATATAAGGGGCTAACCCTCTAAAGGTCGCTCGTTAAAATAGTAAGCAACACGCATAAAACGGTTAAACGATAATATAACGTTAAGTGAGGGAATAACCATGTTTGGTTCACTAGGTAATGCCGCAAAATATCTCGGGCAAGCAGCAAAAATGATGATTGGTGTGCCTGACTATGATAATTACGTTGCACATATGCAGCTGAATCATCCAGATCAAACACCCATGACGTATGAAGAGTTCTTTAAAGAACGTCAAGATGCTCGCTATGGTGGGAAAGGCGGCTTTAAGTGCTGCTAAGCTGCACTCTCAATTTTAAACGATAAAAAAACCGTAATGCCATACAAACATTACGGTTTTTTAGTTTCATCCAAACAGGTATTATTTTACGCGTGAAACGTATTCGCCTGAACGAGTATCCACTTTGATCACTTCACCAATCTGAACGAATAGAGGTACTTTAACTACTGCACCTGTGCTCAGCGTAGCTGGCTTACCACCAGTACCCGCTGTGTCACCTTTCAGACCTGGGTCAGTATCGGTAATTTCTAACTCGACAAAGTTTGGCGGAGTCACTGCGATTGGGCGACCATTCCACAGAGTCAGAATACAATCGGCTTGGTCGATCAGCCACTTAGCGTTATCACCAACCGCTTTTTCGTCAGCTGCAAGCTGTTCGAAAGTTTCGTTGTTCATGAAATGCCAGAACTCACCATCGTTATAAAGGTAAGTTAAGTTCATATCCATGACATCTGCACCTTCGACAGAATCAGTAGACTTAAATGTTTTTTCCAACAGTTTGTTAGAAATCAGTTTACGAATACGAACACGTGCAAACGCTTGACCTTTACCCGGTTTAACGAATTCACTATCAAGAATTGCACAAGGTTCGCCATCTAACATGATTTTAAGACCTGAGCGGAATTCATTGGTACTATAAGTAGCCATGGAGATCCTCTAAATTTATACACTAAAAATGGCATAGCCAAAAAATGGTCGATATTGTAACTCAAAATACCTCATCCAGAGAAGTCTGGATACAACAACTTGCTGAAGCAATCACTAATCCTGATGAATTGCTACAAATACTGGGGCTAGAAAACCATCAAGCATCGAAAGATGGCAACGACGCACGTAAATTATTTCCATTGCGTGTGCCGAAGCCCTTTATTTCGCGCATGAAAAAAGGCGATCCTCAAGACCCTCTGCTATTGCAAGTATTAACCGCAAAAGCAGAATTTGATATCTATCCGGATTTTTCCACTGATCCATTAGCAGAACAAAATAATGAGATCCCCAGTTTACTACATAAATATCACAACCGAGCATTGATGTTGGTGAAAGGAGGCTGTGCGGTAAACTGTCGTTACTGCTTTCGCCGACATTTTCCTTATGAGGATAACAAAGGAAACAAAAATAATTGGTTGATAGCTGTGGATTATATAAAAAACCACACTGAACTCAATGAAATCATCTTCTCGGGTGGGGATCCCTTAATGGCAAAGGATAGTGAACTCGATTGGTTAATCAGCCAACTGGAAGCGATCCCACATATTAAGCGACTCCGGATCCACTCTCGTCTCCCTGTCGTGATTCCTGAACGCATTACCGATAATTTATGTAACAGGCTTGCTAGCTCGCGCTTTCAAGTCATCATGGTGACACACCTGAACCATGCTAATGAAATCGATGATAGTTTTAGAAATGCCATGCAGAAGCTCAAAAACTCAGGTGTGACATTACTCAACCAAAGCGTGCTATTACGCGGAGTTAATGATAATTCAGATACATTGGCTGATTTAAGTAACGCATTATTTGATGCAGGCATTCTCCCCTATTACCTACATGTTTTAGATAAAGTACAAGGTGCCGCACATTTCTTAGTGAGTGATCAAGAGGCTAGATTACTCATACAACAGCTACTTGGAAAAGTTTCTGGCTACTTAGTACCTAAATTGGCACGGGAGATTGGCGGAGAGCCGAGTAAAACGTTACTCGACCTAAATCTGAAGCAGTGCTGAAATGAAAACGCCCGATAAGTCATCGCTATCGGGCGTTACATGTTCATTTTAGGGACACTTATAAACTTGCCCGATCATCTTGCTATCAACTGGAATGAAGCTTGAAAGAATAGTTTCACTTGGGCTAGTCGCACCAAAAATGACGTTTCCGCCCATAGCGCCAGCTTTGTTGCGTAGATCATTAGCTGCACCACGCATAGAACTTGAATCACTATTGACACCGCTCAACCAGTTGCTTTGAGTTCCTGTTACTTGACCAAGGAGCTGGCAATCACTTCCAGGTTGGTTTTCAACAAAACGAACTTGTGAGCCTGCGGCAGTTAAATTAGTTGTTGTCGAACAGCCTGCTAAAAGTAGTAATGCAGCAGCACCAAGCAATACTTTAATTCGCATGTTTTCCCTCATTTATCATCATGTTTTTGCAGCTGGTTTGAGAACCCTCATTCCCTTCTTTATTCAACTGGCTGTCACCATCAACAGCACCATTGAACTGATCTTCACGAGTGCCACCAAATTATAACCACTCAGGCACCTGTTTACAGCCAAAATTCGCCAGATCTATATTGAGAGATATGGATTACGGTTCAAAGTATCAGCAAAGGCAGAATCCTAAAAAATTAGGCCATCCCTATCAGCCAACGCAGCTTACCATAAAACGCGTATACTCTAAATAATTCGCAGCACGTTTCAACTATACCGAGTATTTAACACGTTGGGTTTTCTGTTACTGACCAAACCAATTTGCCTTACTCCAAATATAACCTGTTGCATGTCCTTTTCGCAAAAATAAATATGTAATATCTCATTTGAGAGCCTAGCGGCTAACACACTTAATCAGACTGACGGCCTCTTTATCAATGTCTTTAGAGACTCTCTACATGTTCATTTAGCGACCAAACTCATCACTCATTGAAGCACAGCCATAGACGAATGATATAAAAAAACCGGTACTGCCAGCCAATACTCGCAATACCGGTTTAAAAGGCTTAACAGTGATTATTCACTGTTTGAGCGTGATGTCGCCAAATGGCTTACATCATACCGCCCATTCCACCCATTCCGCCCATTCCAGCAGCACCTAAATCAGGGCCGTCTTCTTTAGGCATTTCAGTGATCATTGCTTCAGTCGTAATCATCAGACCTGCAATTGATGCAGCAAATTGCAGTGCAGAACGAGTAACTTTAGTTGGGTCCAAAATACCCATCTCAATCATGTCACCGTAAGTATCTGTTGCTGCGTTGTAACCTTCGTTACCTGTCGCTGCTTTAACCGTATTAACAACAACAGACGCTTCTTCACCCGCGTTAGTGACGATTTGACGCATTGGTGCTTCCATCGCACGTAGTGCAACACGAATACCTACGTTTTGCTCTTCGTTATCACCTTTCAGTGAAGCCAATTTCGCAGCAACACGTACTAGTGCGGTACCACCACCAGCAACAACACCTTCTTCAACAGCAGCGCGAGTTGCATGCAGAGCATCGTCAACACGAGCACGTTTTTCTTTCATTTCAACTTCAGTTGCAGCACCGACTTTAATCACCGCAACACCGCCAGCTAATTTAGCGACACGCTCTTGCAGTTTTTCACGGTCATAATCAGAAGTTGATTCTTCGATTTGTTGGCGAATTTGAGCCACACGACCTGAAATAGCAGACTCATCACCGACACCATCAATAATAGTGGTAGTGTCTTTGTTGATAACGATACGTTTTGCTTGACCCAGATCTTCTAATGTTGCTTTCTCAAGCTCCATACCGATCTCTTCAGAGATAACAGTACCATTAGTTAGAATCGCGATATCTTGTAACATCGCTTTACGGCGATCACCAAAACCAGGTGCTTTAACCGCAGCAACTTTAACGATACCACGCATAGTGTTAACAACCAGAGTTGCCAGCGCTTCACCTTCAACATCTTCAGCGATGATCAGTAGCGGCTTGCTCGCTTTCGCAACACCTTCTAATACAGGTAGCAATTCACGGATGTTAGACACTTTTTTGTCAACTAACAGGATGAATGGGTTTTCCAGTTCAACAACACCGGTTTCTGGCTTATTGATGAAATAAGGAGACAGGTAACCACGGTCGAACTGCATACCTTCAACAACATCCAGCTCATCTTCCAGACCAGTACCTTCTTCAACCGTGATAACGCCTTCTTTACCGACTTTATCCATGGCTTCTGCAATCAGCTTACCAACAGTTTCATCTGAGTTTGCAGAGATAGTACCAACCTGCGCAATTGCTTTAGAGTCTGAACATGGAACAGACAGTGCTTTTAGCTCTTCAACCGCGGCAACAACTGCTTTATCGATACCACGTTTCAGATCCATTGGGTTCATACCCGCAGCAACGGCTTTTAGACCTTCAGTAACAATAGCTTGTGCCAGTACAGTCGCAGTAGTCGTACCGTCACCTGCTGCATCGTTAGCTTTAGATGCAACTTCTTTAACCATTTGTGCACCCATGTTTTCGAATTTATCTTCTAATTCGATTTCACGAGCAACTGAAACACCGTCTTTAGTGATAACCGGTGAACCAAATGATTTATCCAGAACCACGTTACGACCTTTTGGTCCTAAAGTGACTTTCACTGCATCTGCTAGAATATTCACACCACGAAGCATTTTTACGCGTGCGTCATTACCAAATTTAACGTCTTTAGCTGCCATTATTTCTTTCCTTTAAATTCTTTTCGTTAGTTGAGAAGATCTAAGTGAAAATTACGCTTCAACAATTGCGAGAATGTCACTCTCTGACATGATCAGCACTTCTTCGTTGTCGATTTTTTCAGCTTTCACGCCATAACCGTCGTTAAAAATAACGATGTCGCCGACTTTCACATCCAAAGCTTTAATTTCACCATTTTCAAGGATGCGACCGTTACCAACGGCGAGAACTTCACCACGCGTAGATTTACCTGCTGCTGTGCCAGTCAGAACGATGCCGCCAGCAGATTTAGATTCAACTTCTTTACGCTTGACGATAACACGGTCATGCAATGGACGAATTTTCATTAATAGTTCTCCTATAAATAAAGTCCACACTAGGTAAAAGGACGATACTAGTATGTCTAAATAAACCAGTACCATGTTTTTCCAGATTGGGGCGAGTTGGAGTGACTTCAAGGGGGGGAAGATAAAATTTTTTTGTTTTTACCTTCCCCGTATTAGAGGGATAACTACTTAGGACGGTTATCTTTTTCAGATTCGCTAGATTCTTCAGATTTATCGATCGTATAGGATGGATCATCCTGTTTACGTTGAAATTCTCCCTCAAATGTATCGCCTTGTTGGAATGGGTTATGACGCCCTGCACTAAAGCCATTTCCCGTCTGAGAAAAACGAATATGGGGGATCAAACGCATCACAAATAATTTTTGAACTGGTGGCAACAATAAAAGTAAGCCAATAAAATCAGTAAAGAAGCCCGGTACGATTAATAAAAAGCCAGCAAGTACCAGAGCAACACTTTTAATCATTTCTGCGGCAGGGCTTTCACCAGCTGCTATTTTTTGTTGAATTTGCATGACATTTTTCATTCCCTGATTTTTGACCAGCGAAATCCCTAAACAGGATGTCAATACAACCAAAATAAGTGTCGCCAACACACCAATCTCTGAGGCAACACGGACGGATATGACAGACTCAATATAAATGAGAAGGCATATAAATATGAGTGGTAACCAGCGCACAAGTTCTCCTTTGTTTCAATTCGCTTTATTCCCGCCATTCTTTAAATTGCATAGGAATTCACCTCGTTAGCATCTTGAGACATATCATTGACCTAGCTGTCTTCAAGGGGATTACAGGCTATCTACCTACAACTTAGAGTCTGTCAGGTATAAATGAGTTCTCGCCTCTTGGAAAACCTTTGTGAACTGTATCTAAGAGACAAACAACAACATTCGCTTTTTTACATAGTATAGACATAATGATGGAGGTAACTATAACGCTTTTCAACTCATGGAGATTTCTCATTTTTTTATTTTCATCTGTGAGCACTCTCACATATTTTGAAAACAGTTTCATAAATCAAACTATATAGTGATCTAGGTTCAAGGCAATGATTTAAGAACAGCATATCATCTACCTATAAATCAGTAGATCATCATGCTGATAACGGAGTAACAAGGGTTTAACACCTATAATATTTTGTTTCACGGTATATATATTTTTAAAAGCGCATAATAGACAGTAACTGTAATCTAATTAAGAAGGTTCTCATGTCAAACAATACTCGTATCGAAGAAGACCTGTTAGGTCAGAAAGAAGTCCCATCTGATGCCTATTACGGTGTTCATACTCTGCGTGCGATTGAAAACTTTTATATCAGCGACCGCACCATTAACGATGTGCCAGAATTTATTCGCGGCATGGTAATGGTTAAAAAAGCGGCAGCAATGGCGAACAAAGAACTTCATACTATCCCACGTAACATCGCTGATACCATCATCAAAGCTTGCGATGTTGTTCTGGATACTGGCAAATGCATGGATCAGTTCCCTGTTGATGTATTCCAAGGTGGTGCAGGTACATCACTGAACATGAATACTAACGAAGTCCTTGCCAACATCGGTCTTGAACTGATGGGTCATCAGAAAGGTGAATATGAATACCTAAATCCGAATGACCATTTAAATAAGAGCCAATCAACCAATGATGCATACCCAACAGGTTTCCGCATCGCGGTCTACAATTCAGTTATCAAATTGATTGACTCCGTTGAATACCTGAAAAAAGGCTTTGAGAAAAAAGCGGAAGAATTTAAAGACATTCTGAAAATGGGTCGTACCCAATTACAGGATGCTGTGCCAATGACCGTAGGACAAGAGTTCCACGCATTTGCAACTCTTTTAAAAGAAGAAGAGAAAAACCTGAAACGTAGCATTGAGTTACTGCTAGAAGTTAACTTAGGTGCTACTGCCATCGGTACAGGTTTAAATACCGCGCCAGGTTACCAAAAACTGGCTGTTGAAAAATTAGCTGAAGTGACTGGCTTACCATGTGTACCAGCAGAAGACCTGATTGAAGCGACTTCTGACTGTGGTGCATACATCACCGTTCACGCTGGCCTAAAACGCCTTGCGGTTAAGCTATCCAAAATCTGTAATGACTTACGTTTACTCTCTTCAGGTCCTCGCGCTGGTCTTAAAGAAATCAATCTGCCTGAACTGCAAGCAGGTTCTTCAATTATGCCAGCAAAAGTTAACCCAGTTATTCCTGAAGTTGTTAACCAAGCTTGCTTCAAAGTTATCGGTAACGATATCTGTGTTACAATGGCAGCTGAAGCGGGTCAGCTACAGTTAAACGTCATGGAACCAGCTATCGGTCAAGCAATGTTTGAATCCATTTCATTGATGAGCAATGCTTGCCGTAACTTAGTTGAAAAATGCGTCAACGGTATCACAGTTAACAAAGAAATCTGTGAAGCGTTCGTCTTTAATTCTATCGGTATCGTCACTTATCTGAACCCATTCATTGGCCACCATAATGGTGACATCGTAGGTAAGATCTGTGCAGAAACAGGTAAGAGTGTCCGCGAGGTCGTTCTGGAGCGTGGCTTACTGACCGAAGAGCAGTTGGATGATATCTTCTCTGTTGAGAACCTAAAACATCCAGCTTATAAAGCGAAAAGATTTGATGACTAATCATTTATGTTAACCATAAATAATACTTAAAAATCAAGGCACGCCTCTCCTTCGGAAAGCGTGCCTTTTTAGTTTTATGCACACACAAAAAATTAACACTACAGTTTCATATTTTTAATTTTAATTTTGTCGAGGAGTAAACACTATGCTAGCCGTAGAATTTATTATTGTTCTGCTGGCCATATTTCTGGGGGCCCGTCTTGGTGGGATAGGTATCGGTTTTGCCGGTGGCCTAGGTGTCTTGGTACTCGCTGCAATTGGCGTGAAACCAGGCACCATTCCATTTGACGTTATCTCCATTATCATGGCCGTAATCGCAGCTATTTCAGCAATGCAAATTGCTGGTGGCCTTGATTACTTAGTTGCTCAAACAGAAAAACTACTGCGCCGTAATCCTAAATACATCACCATCCTTGCGCCAATCGTGACCTATTTCCTAACCCTATTTGCGGGGACAGGTAATATCTCTTTAGCAACTTTGCCCGTTATTGCTGAAGTCGCAAAAGAGCAAGGCGTAAAACCTTGTCGTCCACTTTCAACTGCCGTTGTGGCTGCTCAAATCGGTATTACCGCTTCACCTATTTCTGCGGCTGTTGTGTATATGGCTTCCGTTATGGAAAACCCAGCGATGGTTGGTGCTGGTAACACCGTTAGCTATATCACACTATTAGGTATCCTGTTACCATCGACTTTCCTTGCTATCATCCTAATGTCTTTCATTATCTCTTGGACATTCAACTCTAAACTATCGGATGACCCTATTTACCAGAAACGTTTGGCTGAAGGCCTCGTTGAGCTGCGTGGTAGCCAAGTTAAAGATATCAAAGCAGGTGCAAAATCATCGGTTCTGTTGTTCTTACTGGGCGTTGTGGGTGTGGTCATTTATGCCATCATCAACAGCCCAAGCTTAGGTATCGTCAAGACACCATTGATGAACACCACCAATGCTATTCTGATCATTATGCTGAGTGTGGCAACCCTAATCACTATTCTCTGCCGTGTGAGTACTGACTCTATCCTTAACTCAAGTACCTTTAAAGCAGGTATGAGTGCCTGTATCTGTATTCTGGGTGTTGCTTGGTTAGGTGATACTTTCGTACAACATAATATTGATTGGATTAAAGCAACTGCTGGCGACTTAATTCATGAGCATTCTTGGATGCTAGCTGTGATCTTCTTCTTCTGTTCAGCACTGCTGTATTCACAAGCTGCGACAGCAAAAGCGTTAATGCCAATGGCGTTAGCATTACATGTTAGCCCATTGACGGCTATCGCATCATTCTCTGCGGTATCTGGCTTATTCATTCTGCCAACTTACCCAACGCTCGTTGCTGCGGTACAAATGGATGATACAGGGACAACACGCATCGGTCGTTTTGTCTTTAACCACCCATTCTTCATTCCAGGCACGATTGCCGTCATCTTAGCCGTCACCTTCGGTTTCCTATTTGGCGGTATGATGTTGTAGTCATTTAATCTTTAAAATAAAACCCCCAAACGTTGTTATCCAACGCTTGGGGGTTATTTATTTTCGCTTATCAAAATCAATCACTATAGCGAAACACATCGAACACCCATTAAAATGCCTCAAGCAAGGTCAGTCATATTATCTATTCTTTAACTGTTGCCCTAACTGTAAGACTTTCGCGACGTTATAGGCAGCTTGTTGCAAGTTAGCCGCCCCTTCAGATAAGGCCTCTTCGAGTGAACATAAGCGGGGGACAATACTAAAAAAGGCATCAATACCTTCTTGATGTAATGCTTCAACACCTTTCCCTAAAACACCACTCAACGCAATCACCGGAACCTGGTGTTTAGCCGCTACTTTAGCAATACCAATTGGTGCTTTGCCGCCAGCCGTTTGTCCATCCATACTCCCTTCACCAACGATCACTAGGTCGGTATCAATCATTTCTTTTTCTAAATTGACCGCTTGAACGACAATCTCTATCCCAGGTTTTAAATTAGCCTTCATAAACGCGGCAGCAGCAACAGATATTCCGCCCGCCGCACCGCCTCCCGCTAAATGACGATAATCGATGCCTACCGTGCTCTCTATCACATCCGCCAGTTGATTAAGACCTTGTTCAAGCGTCACTACCATCTCTGCGGTAGCACCTTTCTGAGGGCCAAATATTGCTGCTGCACCGCGCTCACCAACTAACGGGTTATCCACATCACATGCCACTTCGATATCACAGTCTTTTAATCGCGGGTCTAGGCCTGATACATCGATGTAAGCGATCTTATTTAATATTTCACCACCCAGTCCAAGCTGTTGGTTTTGTGCATCATAAAAGATAGCGCCTAACGCTTGCAGCATACCGACGCCGCCATCGACAGTCGCACTCCCCCCAATCCCCAAAATAATCTGTGTTACGCCTTTATCTAAAGCATCTTTAATCAACTGGCCAGTACCAAAACTACTCGCCAGCATCGGGTTACGTTGTTTAGGAGCAACTAGCATTAATCCACTTGCAGCAGCCATTTCAATAACGGCGGTTTTTCCTTGATGAAGTAAGCCATAAGTCGCCATCACGGGTTTATTCAATGGCCCTGAGACTTCAAGTGTCACATGCTCTCCTCCGATTGCGGCGATCAACGCATCAACAGTACCTTCACCCCCATCGGCAATCGGTAAACAGAGATAAGTCGCATCCGGAAAGATAGCGTGAAATCCTTGCTTCACGGCATGAGCAGCAACTTCTGCACTGATACTTTCCTTAAATGAATCAGGTGCGATGATAATTTTCATAATAGAGATCCCTGTGAAAAACTGAGCCGATTTTCTAATTATATCATGTTGATATCTACCCTACTGCAAATTGCTATCGCCACTTGAATGGTGTGGGGTCACAGAATAGAGTCACTGTTGTGCATAAAGCAAACTGCTATAAATACATAATGAACATTGCTATGATGCTAGGTAGTAGAACAATATTGTGACGGAGCTAACAATGTCAGTACAGCGCGAAGAAATTTTGAGTCATGCTCTTAACCAGTTAGAAAAAAAAGGTCTATCCGCATCCACCGAGCATCTCCTCCATGAGATTGCGCCTGATTTTAGCGTGATCCGCCAATTTTGGCCTGACGATGAAGCTTTGGTGTACGATTGCTTACGCTACCATGGACAACAAATTGAAATTTGGCAGCGTCAAACACGATTAGATGACTCTCTCAATCCTCAACAGAAATTATCTGCTCGTTATCAACAACTCTATCAGCGCGTCAGTGAAGGGCGCTTTCCGGGTTGTCTATTTGTTTCGGCTTGCAACCACTACCCCGATCCACAACATCCTATTCACCAATTAAGTCGTATACAAAAAGATAACTCTTTCCTGTATACCAAAGAGTTGTTGGATGAGCTAGACATCGAAGATTCCGAACTGGTTGCTAATCAAATGGAGTTAGTTTTAGAAGGTTGCCTAAATCGCCTATTGATTCAACGAGACATTAAGGATGTTGAAATCGCTCAACACCTGTCAGAAGATATTTTAGCGATTGCGTTATGCCGAAAAAAAGGCGCTCTAAGCTAAAAAAAGTACGATCGCGCGTTAAACCGTCACTTTTTGCTGAAAAAGAAAACACTCAGTTAAAAATTACGTTTTTTTAGAAAAAACTCGTTGACGCAAACCGCCTAATACGGTTTAATGCGCCCCGTTGCCCGGATAGCTCAGTCGGTAGAGCAGGGGATTGAAAATCCCCGTGTCCTTGGTTCGATTCCGAGTCCGGGCACCACCTTATTATCAACAGACGTCAACCGACGTCTGTTTTTGTTTGTAAAGCCCGCTAAAATCAACACTCTCCCAAAGTTTCAACTCCACTGAATTCTACTCGATTCTACCCACATCAACCCCATTGCGTGGGTACAATTGCGGGTATACACTAGTTCGATAGAATTTTGTACCCACTTTATCTCTCAGGAAGCTCACTATGGCACTGACTGACGCTAAAATTCGGGCGGCTAAACCCGATGTGAAATCCTATAAATTAACCGATGGTGCAGGTCTGCACTTATTGGTTCACACTAATGGTTCTAAGTACTGGCGATTACGCTACCGCCATTTAGGTAAAGAGAAAACCTTAGCATTGGGTTTATACCCTGATGTCTCTTTATCAGAGGCGCGTTTAAAACGTGATGAAGCAAGAAAATTGATTGCTGACGGTATTGACCCGTGCGAACAAAAACGTGTGGCTAAAGCAGCTTCTGATGCTAATCTCTCTTTTGAAACCATCGCAAGACAATGGCATGCCAGCAATAAAAAATGGTCTGAATCACACAGTGAAAAGGTTTTAAAGAGTTTGGAGTCGCATGTCTTTCCTTATATTGGATTACGCGATATCACTACCCTCAAAACCCCTGACCTGCTTATTCCTATCCGTGCAGCAGAAAGTAAAGAGATTTATGAGATAGCTGCGCGTTTACAGCAACGTATCGCTGCTGTTATGCGTTATGCGGTGCAATCCGGTATTATTGGTTATAACCCTGCTATTGATACCGCAGGGGCTGTAACGACTGTACAACGCCAACATCGTCCAGCTCTTAACCTTGACCGTCTACCTGAACTCATTGCCCGTATCGATGCTTATAAAGGGCAACCCGTCACTCGCCTAGCCGTGATGTTAAATTTATTAGTGTTTATTAGGTCAAGCGAACTTCGCTATGCGCGTTGGTCTGAAATTGACTTCGATAAAGCCTTATGGACTATTCCTGCTCAGCGAAAGCCTATACCCGGCGTTAAATTCTCATACAGAGGCGCTAAAATGCGCACTCCGCATTTAGTTCCCCTTAGCCACCAAGCCATCACTATACTGAAAGAGATTTGGACATGGACGGGTGAACATGAATTGATCCTAACGGGCGCTCATAATCCCTTTAAGCCTATGAGCGAAAATACGGTCAATAAAGCCTTACGTGTGATGGGCTATGATACGAAGACTGAAATTTGTGGACACGGTTTTAGAACGATGGCGTGCAGTTCACTTATTGAGTCCGGATTGTGGTCGAAGGACGCCGTAGAAAGGCAAATGAGCCACCAAGAACGTAACTCAGTGAGGGCTGCTTATATTCATAAGGCAGAACATATAGACCAACGCCGATTAATGGTGCAATGGTGGGCTGATTATTTGGATGCTAATCGGGAACAAACTATTTCGCCATTCGACTTTGCCAAATTGAATAACCCAATGATTAATACCGGCGGTTAAAAATCAAATAAAAAACAGTTTAATTCTCTCATCTGGGGGCCTATTTGGGGGCCTCTGTATTCGATATAGACAAGAGCCCCCAAACAGTCTAAAAAGCACTATAAATTAAAATGTTAATCAAGATTAATCAACAAATTGCATCTATTTCTACGATTTGACTATGAGTACGATCTTACATGAAAAAGACTTTAACAGCGCTTGTATTGAAACACAGATGGCGCATAGCAATAAAAATGCGATACGTGGAACCTATAACCATGGCGCAATATTTAGAAGGTAGACGAGAAATGATGCAGTGGTATGCCGACTACATCGATTCATTGAGAAATGGTGGAAATATTCTTCATGGGAATTTTCATCGTCAAAACGCATGATAACTAACCACGATTTATCGTAATACATCTCATTCAATAAAGATGCTTTATCACTGAAAGCCTCTGTCCTCACGGACAGGGGCTTTTTTGCTTTTAAATCAACCTAAAAGGAAATTATCATGGAAAATTACATTCGTTGCCCGGCCTGCGATTCAACTCGCATTCGTGAACGTCATATCGGGAAAAAGACCGGAGCTGTTGCTGGTGGCGTATCAGGCGCACTAGCTGGAGCGTCTATCGGCTCTGCTGTTCCTGTTGTAGGGACGATTGCTGGTGCTGCGGTAGGCGCTCTATTTGGACGTTTAGTCGCTGGAGCTACTGCTGGGGCTGTGAGTGGTTCAGCTTTAGATGGCGTGGTATTTGATCGTTATGAATGTATCGAGTGTGAATATACATTTGATTGATAGCCATAAGTTAACGGAAACCCCTGATGGGGTTTCATCTCTTAGGAGTCTGTGAGTCTGAACTGACCCTAGTTTATTGGACAGGGGCTTTTTTTCGTTTTAACCCGCGCAAATTGAGATCATGATAGAAAGCATAACATGTTATCGGGATTGTAAGGCAACTCATTATCCTGCTCTAAAACGTCATTAATCATTTTAAAGCGAGTTGCCTGTTTTTCAGTTGATTGGCTTTTTATATCAACATCAGCTTCTAAAGGGAAATAGCTCCCTTTATCAAAATATCGCCATTAATTAAATCACAATACATCAATAATAGGACACGAATATGCGTATAACAGCGACGGCTTCCCCATGCCTAAAATCGGGGATGATTTCTGTTTTTATTACGAATTTAGGTAAATATAACGAAGGTGAACTGGTTGGTGAGTGGCTTGAGCTTCCGGCAACCTCAAAAGAGATCGAACACTGTTTAATGCGGATTGGCATTGATGGTATTCACTATGAAGAGTATTTCTTGACCGACTATGAATCCTCCATTGATGGCCTTTCTTCTTACATTTCAGAATACAGTCTTTTAGATGAGTTGAACGAGTTAGCCACCCAATTAGCCATGTTATCGCCTGATGAAATTGACCTTTATCAGGCGGCAATTGAAATCGGTTCTTCAGCGAGTTCAATCCATGATTTAATTCATTTAGCGGATAATTTAGATTCTTTCCAGCAATTAGCGGGGGTCAATAATGAATATGATTTAGGTTATTACTGGATAGAAGAAAGTGGTTGTTATGATTTAGCCCAACTGGGTCATTTATCCCATTACTTTGACTATGAACGCTATGGACGTGATGTTTGTCTTGAACAAGGGGGGATTTTTCACAGTGGAGGATATGTTTATCATACGGGTGGGTAGATAGGATAACAGAATGAGATTCAAACCGCTTTCATCCCTCAAGGCGGGAAATAAAGAATGTCGTGGTACCCCAATGATATCCATAAGCTAGAACGTTAATCAAACTAAACTCTATTTCAAGCCATCTTTACGGATATCCGTAAAGATGGCTATTATGGTATTCTTTTTTTATTTGGGGCTGTCCTAGATAAGGTTTAAATTTTACCTTTAACTATCTGTTTTAGCATAGTTAATTGTTGTTTTGCACTAGGTGTGTTAAATCGCCATTCACACTCTTTTAAATACAGCTCAAAATGAGCCTTCGGAATACCGTTAAATTTACGCATGTGACGCTTCGCTTGGTTCCAAAAATTCTCTATGCCATTGATGTGATTTTGCCGGTCTTTTTTGTCGACAAACTGGGTGCTGTGATTGCTCCTGTAATGCTTAAAATCGCTCACATCCAGTACGTCATAACTGGCAAAATTATCTGTGTAGACGATGCTGTCAGGGTAAATTTTTGACTCAATTATTGGCAGTAATGTCCGCGATTTAGCATCGGGTATGACCTTGGTATAAACCTTGCCACCACGCTTGAGAAGCCCGAAAACAGGCACTTTGCCAGCAGCACCTCTACCACGAAGGCCTTTACGACGACCACCAAAATAACTTTCGTCCAATTCAATTTCACCATCAAACCAAGAGTGCTTATCAACGTGCTCTGCTATCAGCACTCTGAGCCGATGGAAATAGTAAGCGGCTGTATTTCTGTGGACACCAACTAACTCTGCGGCAATACGGGCTGTGGAGCCAGCAATAAACAGCTCAAGTAACCGTGCTTGTTTATACTGACTGAGTCTACTTTTTCTCATGGAACTATCCTAGATGATCTTAGTTATCTAGGACAGCCCCTTTTATTTAATTCAAACCATTAAATGGAACCCAAGAAAAGGGAATAGTAAACAAGGGAATAAAGATATTGATTGGTGCTTATATCGATATCGTCATTTAGTTGAAAATGCCTTCTTAAAAATAAAGAAATACCGAGCAGTGGCGACTCGGTATGACAAATTAGCCCGAAATTATGAAAGTGTTGTTGCTTTAGCATTTTCAATCATGTGGCTCCCAATGTGGGTCGATTGAAATATGCACTACAAAGATAAACACGCTCTAGATAAAACTATACTTTCGCAAGAGGTCTATTCTTTTGAATGTTTTTCCATATTCTTTTCAAGAGAAGATAGTGAAATATTTTCTTTAAATTTTCGAGAAAATAATAATTGAGATTGATATACTCGATTAAAGTCATGTTCATCCAGTATTTTTGGAAAATCTGGTCCTGTTATCCAATCAATATACCTTCCCCCCATTTCACAGTCTAATAGATTTAAATCTAATCCATAAACTTTTGCTCTTAAATCTTTATTATTAAAAATAATAGTCTGAAAAAAAACTTCATCACCACATAGAGATTTTTTAAAGCTTTTTAGATAGGTAGGATTAGTATTTATATAATTAAAAATATATTGAATGGATTTATCTGTAAGTGTAAACCACGAAGAGCCTTTATACAATTTAGGTAGATGAGATAAATCATTTTTTTTCATTTTTTTTGCAAAAAAAATGAAAATTTTCTTCTTAATTTTTCCAACAAGAGAATGATCTTTTTGAAAAAAGAAATTAGGATAATTTATTGCCAATCTATCAAATGGATCATTTTTTTGATCTATATCGATAAACTCTACTGATTTTTTATAAGAATTTTCAAAATATTTTTCTCTTTGTTTATTAGATAAAATAGGGATATCATCACCAGAAATTAATGAAAAATATTGGAACTCAAAATCAAGAGCTTTCTTCATTAGAAGAAGCATAACTTCTATTTGTGAAAAATTCCCCCATTTTACGTCAATAGATTCTTGTTCTTCTATATAATATAAATTTGAATGCTTTCCTAAATGGGAATAAATTTTTTCTCTTTCTATTTTTTGGGTTTTTTTATCAATATGAAGGAATACAATGCTTTTATTACTTTTGAGTAAGTGATTAACTGTAAAGATAAGAGGGTTAGTTATCTTATGACAAATAATGGCGTATACATAATTCATAATATTTTGTTGAACCTAAATAAAAGCGACTGAAAAAATTAAGAGGTTACGATTTAGATAGTATGCTACATATTTTTTCCTTATTATTAATAATTAGAACCTACCCCAAAAGGGTTTTATTCCAGACAATGATGGCACAGGCAAGATGCAGCATTGCTTCATAATTCTCGACTTTCTTCTCCCAATGAGTCAGGACACGACGGTAGCGATTCATCCAGCTATGCGTTCTTTCCACAACCCAGCGGTGGGCCTTAAAATCCGTGTTTTTGATGGCTTCTGATTCTTCTTTCCGTGACTGGATATGAGGTTCATCGCGACGACTTTTCAGATACGATCCCAACCATTCCGCTTCATACCCTTTGTCCATGCACAACCGGAGCCTCTTGCCCGGTCTGCCCGTCTGGAGGGCATCCCAGCGGGTGTTGAGTTCTATGCTCCGGGATGAGAGGAGCCATTTTCTCCCAGAGTTCATCACTGATTTGCCACTTGTTGCCCACCATGCTTCGCCCTCAGAAATTATCATTATGTATTATCTGACAATTCCTTTGGGATAGGTTCTAAGTTGCAATACGTGAAATAATATCTAATTTGGTATTTTTATTAAGTATTGTTTTAACTTTTATTTGTTACGTGATGTTCTATATCAAAATAAAAGTATATTAGCTTAAAATATGTTTTTATGTCATTTTTTGAATTTTAAACAGCGTAATTTTATTAGTAAAACAGGTGAGCATAACGATATTATTGACAAAAATAAATTTTTCATATTTTTAAAGTTATAAAAAGAAGATAGAAGATAATGATAACTAGATTTTCTATTTAATGACATTAGTTCCGCATGGGCAAGCATCGCATGTAAATTGGACTTAAATAACTTTCTATTTATAGATGGATTGTTGTTCATAATCCAATAGCCTGCGTTGGCAATGTTAGCAATATTTTTTGAGACGCTTGAGTGGTTAGTTACATAAAAGCATTTCGTTAAAGGTTGTTCAATAAATCCAACCTTTATATTTTTGTCATTCATAATTCTTATTAAAAACTCATAGTCTTCTATTGCTTTTAATTTTTCATTAAATCCATTATGAAGGATAAATAAATCTTTTTTAATGGTGAAGTTTGGTGCCCCACCAATAAAATTATATTGTTTTATTAGTGTTGAAGGGTCGGATATCTCATTTATATTTTTCTGGCTTGTTTCATAATAACAATTTTCATTTACCATAAAAATAATTGCTTTATTATAAATGAAATTAAAATTGCTTTCATTTATCTTATCTGACAATATTTCGATTTTGTTGTTAGTGAATTCATCATCGTCATCAAGAAATATTATCCACTCATATTTTGCTAATTTTACCCCTAAATTTCTAGCTGAGGCAGGACCAGCATTTTTTTTACATAAATGATAAGTAATAGGAAATTCATTAAACGTTTGTAACCAATCGGTTTCGTTGTAAGTAATAGTAGATGCATCATTTATAATGATAACTTCAAATTTTTTATTGGTTTGTAATTCTAGCTTTTTGAGAGTGGAGATTAAACTATCCACTCTATTATAGGTTGGGATTATTATTGAAAACATCATTTTTACCTAAGTAGTAGTTGTCGTAATATTATTTTTATTTTTCTTAGTTTTGATTTTTTAATTTTCTCAATCAGTGTTGCTTTTTTATATCTTTCTTGCTGAATTGTGCTTGTTGCAAGGTCAACAGGATGTTTTATATAATCTGACAAATAAATATTTTCAAAGGACTTTTCTTTATACAATAAACTCCAATCATCGGCCAAATAAAAACTATTCTCATGTATAGTTAATAGGCGAAGTGCTACATTTCTACTTATAATATAGCAACAAGTCCTAAAAATGTAATTTTCACTAGAGATAGTTTTATAAAAATTAATTGAATCAGAAATATTAATAGTGTTTTTTTTATCTAATACTATCATATCTTGGCTACTTAGTCCTTGTTGCCCGCCTAATATATAAAGATTTTCATTATATACATTAGATTGAAGGTGGGTGAAGAATCTTATAATAGGCACTAACTCATGAGAAAGAGTTACATCATCCTCAAAAATAAATGCATAGTCAATATCATCGAAAGCTATTTGTTTATATATAAGTTGATGACTTAAAGAACACCCGATTTCATTTCTACCCAGCACTCTTTTATATCTTTTTTTTACAAACTCTGAAGCATTTATTGCATCAACTTCATTTTCAGCTATATCTTTTCCATTTACAGCATCAACAAAGCTAAATTTGATACCTATTTTATCGAATTGCTCAGATATTAGTTGACGCCGATTAGAGTTTGCTAGAGACACCACATAAATCGCTATTTTATTCATCTTATGATCACTATTAAATTAAGATTATTCTTGTTTGTTATATTCTGCTCTAAAAATCGCAATTATAGACCAATAATAAAATATTTGATAAGGGTCAATTAAAGATAGCCCAGGAATAAATGTTACAATAAGAAACATTACTCCCCATTTTTTTAGCTTTAATATTATGTAGGTATAAAAAAACAGAATTATAAGAATGCCGAGGATTCCTAACTCTCCCATAATTAAAGCTAATAATGCGTGAGCATATCCACCATCTTTATACGAAAAAATATATCCTCCAACAACAGGACCAGCACCAAATAATAATTGTACAGCTGGTATTTCATCGAACTTATTATATAAAGAAAGCATTATTTGAACTTTTGTATGAAAACTTCCATCTTGTATGTTTGAGTCCATAATAAATAGAGGTGATATAGTAATTAATATTCCGAATAGAACTATAGAAATAAATTTCACATTCCTATGAGAAGATAACACAAAGTAGTAATAAAAATAAAAAATGATGAGAACTAATATAGCTGAGCGACTAAATGATAGTACCAATAATGATACAGCAATAAATTCTAATAAAGATGTTTTTATAATTATGGAAGAAAAATGGATGTATTTTAAAATAAACACAATCATTAATGCTATGAGACCTACATAATTTGAATCGAAGAATAAAATGCTAGAGTATTTAAAGGTGTAAAAATACTCAGTTAAAGGCAAGTCCCCAGAATAAATTAAAGATGCATCTCCTTCAAGCTTTTGTGCAGCTTCAGAAGTGAGCTGTGAACTATTCAATGATGGATACATAAAACGTAGAATGGTTTCAATGCTTAAAATAATCAGAAAAAAAAGGCATCCAAAATATAACAATGTTAATATTTGTTTTTTTGATAATTTTTCACACATTGAGTTGAAGATAAATCCAAAGCAAATTATATAAAGAAAATTTCCAATGCTTCTGGGGAGTAAGTCTTCAGTATAATGATTAGACCAAAAAATTAAATAAAATAATTGTATGGATAATGCAATAATAAAAAAACACAATCGATTTATGTTTATTTTTTTATGTGACACAACTACAAACAAATAAATAAAACATGCTAGAATAACCACTCTTAGTGGAATATATCTATGTGCACCATCAAAAAAATATCCAATCTGTAAAAAAATAGAAAAAGTAAGAATGTATATAAAGATAAGATTGATATTTGTTTTAAATTTCATTTTTTTGCAACTCAATTATTGTAATAACCTATCCCAAAAGGATTTTATTCCAGACAATGATGGCACAGGCAAGATGCAGCATTGCTTCATAATTCTCGACTTTCTTCTCCCAATGAGTCAGGACACGACGGTAGCGATTCATCCAGCTATGCGTTCTTTCTACAACCCAGCGGTGGGCCTTAAAATCCGTGTTTTTGATGGCTTCTGATTCTTCTTTCCGTGACTGGATATGAGGTTCATCGCGACGACTTTTCAGATACGATCCCAACCATTCCGCTTCATACCCTTTGTCCATGCACAACCGGAGCCTCTTGCCCGGTCTGCCCGTCTGGAGGGCATCCCAGCGGGTGTTGAGTTCTATGCTCCGGGATGAGAGGAGCCATTTTCTCCCAGAGTTCATCGCTAAACTGACAATAACGGCTTATCATACGTTCCCCCTCAGAAATTATCGTAACCCATTATATTATATAACAATTTCTTTTGGCATTGGCTCTTAAAGTAATAATCTGCATATTTTATCCATCAGCTCTTTGAGCTTTAGTGATAGTTTAACTTAATGTTCTGCTCTCATTAATATTCTTTGTTTTATCTTCAAAGTGTTGTTTAAAAATTAAAACCTCACTCATTTTTACCTTACCATGCCTATTTCTTTTAGGTAAAGGCAATCCTTCTAATTCACATGTAGTTCTATATAACATAGCTAAATATTCTGCTTTAACACCAATATATAGGGCAAAGGAATCTATATCAATATTCATATTTTGTAACTATTCACCCGCGAGCTATTGACGGTGGTTTACACTAGGAATGCTGGCACCTGATAATTCACTTTGAGCATATGGTGTTCGACGATTTCACGTAACCATTTATAGGCTGAGATCTGCTGAAGCTTGGCAGTCTCTATAAGTGAGAACATACGTTCACGGAACAGATCGCCTCTATATGAGCGAGTCACGTAGCAGCACTTTCTCATCAATATATAATTACGCAGGACACGCTCTGCGGCATTGTTCGTTAACGGGCAGTCTGGATCATCCATAAAGCGCCACACCATTGCATCATCAGACATGAGATTTCGGCACCGACCTCGATAACGTTTCGAACATTGATAACTGCCCAGTTTGAGCCAATGAAGCCAGCTGCCAGCTTATTCCATAGAAAATGGATGATATCTTTCGCCTCTTCAGGAGAATCGAAATCTGGTGGTGGAGGTAGTGTTTTCTTATTCATACCTTCAGATTGCCAGCTCAGAAAGATCACTCAAGTCGAATATGGGATCAAGTTAACCTCGTCACATAACTTTGCTGTCAAGGCATCGCGGGTGAAGAGTTACCATATTTTAACCTAAATAAATTAAATCTATTTATAGCCATTAGGGTTTTGCGATTGCCAACGCCAGCTATCGTTCACCATATCTTGCACGGAGTACTGAGCTTGCCAGCCTAAATCAGTAAAGGCTTTATTAGGGCTAGACCAGCATTCAGCAATATCACCGGGGCGGCGAGCAACTATTTTGTATTGGATCTGTTTGCTTGATGCCTTTTCGAAAGCAGCGATCATTTCTAATACACTAGTGCCTTTACCGGTGCCTAAATTATAAATATGGAGCCCTGCTTTTTGACTAACACCATTCAAGGCAGCAATGTGTCCACTCGCTAAATCCATAACATGGATATAATCACGAACACCAGTACCATCTGGTGTTGGGTAGTCAGCGCCAAATACCATCACTTCTTTATGACGACCAACAGCAACTTGAGCAATATAAGGGGTCAAATTATTTGGAATACCTTGAGGGTCTTCCCCCATTAAACCTGAAGTATGAGCTCCGACAGGGTTAAAATAACGTAATAAAGTCAGTGACCATTCATCATGCGCAATATGTAAATCGGTAAGAATGCGTTCAACCATATATTTGCTAGTACCATATGGGTTGGTTGTACCACCTACTTTCGATTCTTCAGTTAACGGTACTTCTTCAGGTTCACCATACACCGTCGCCGAAGAACTAAAAATGAGGCTTTTTACACTCGCTTTTTGCATTGATGTGATTAAAACCAAAGTACCATTAACATTATTGTCATAGTACTCAATCGGTTTTTGAACTGACTCACCCACGGCTTTTAGCCCTGCAAAGTGAATAACCGATGCAATTTTATGTTCAGCAAAAATGGTATCTAAAATTTTGCTATCACGTACATCACCGACGTAGAAAATAGGTTTAGTGCCAGTAATGGTTTCAATGCGATTTAGTACTTCAGGATTAGCATTGCAGAGATTATCTAAAATAATTGGCTGCATGCCTTGTTCGATCATCTGTACACAGGTATGGCTACCAATGTAGCCAAGACCACCAGTGACTAATACTTTTGCGTTTTTCATTGTACTTTCCTAGTACTCATAAACATAATTATAATCGTCTGACTTGGCATCGATACCATTTAAGATCACACCCGTAATTTCGATATCGTTTTGCTTAAAGCGTTTGAGTGATAGCTCGACATCTTTTACGGTATTTACACCGTAGTAAGCGATAAGCAATGAGGTACCAACGTACTTACCAATAATAGCTGAGTCGGTGATTGCCAGTATTGGTGCAGTATCGATCACGACGATGTCGTATTGACCTTTTACCGTATCAAGTAAACGTTTAAAACGTTCGCCCATCAGCAATTCAGAAGAGTGCGTGACATTCTTACCACGACAAATCACGTCGAGGTTTTCAATCACATTGCTATGAATATTTGGCTGGCTAGTATCTGATTGCGAGAGATAATCGGATAGACCTAATTTATTGCTTAATCCAAAGGCTTTATGGATACGGCCTTTACGTAAGTCAGTATCGATTAACAATACTTTTTTGCCTGCATTTGCTAACACCACCGCCATATTGGAGGTAACAAAGCTTTTACCTACACCCGGTGAAGCACTGGTGACCATAACCAGATTATTACCTTGGTTCATGACCGAGAAATAAACACTAGTACGTAAAGAACGAATGGCTTCAATCGCCGTATCGGCAGGGTTTTCTAATGCGAGTGGGTGCTTGTTACCTTCTGCAATTAATTTCTTCTCATAGCTAGAGAAAGGAATAGTGGCATAGACGTTGATACCTAGTGCATCAATATCCTCAGTGCCTTTAATTTTATTATTAAAGAACTCACGAGCAATCACATATGCACAACCCACAATAAAGCCCAGTATTGCAGCTAACACTAAGATTAATGCTTTCTTAGGTGCTACGGCATTCGGTTGAGATTCGGCAGAGTCAATAATACGCACATCAGCGGTGATCCCTGAGTTTAATACACTCAGTTCCTGCTGTTTTGCCACTAATTGATTGTAAATAGCTTGCTCAGACTCTACATCACGGGTTAAACGAACAATTTGTTGTTGAGTATTTGGCAGTTTTTGAATCGCTTTACTGATTTTCTCTTTCTCACGTAACAGCTGCTGGCGCTTATCAAGCAGTGATTGGTAAGCTGGGTGATTACGTGTATATAACTGCTGAATTTCAACTTCTTTAAAGGTGAGTTCATTTAACTTTTCTTCGACTTGCAAAGCACTATCAAGGGCGGATTTGGCTTCTAATGATAAGTCGATAGATTCATTCTTTTTACGGAAGGTGTTTAGCTGGTTTTCATAGTTATCCAGCTTGGTTTTAATCTTAGGCAGATATTCATCTAAGAATAATAAGGTGTTATTTGTGACTTCTTTTTTACGCTCGGTATTTTGGTCGACGTAATTTTGAATAATGCTGTTTAAGATTTGCACGTTTTCGGTTTTATTGGCACCTTTAATGGCCATATTGATAATACCGGTTCCTTTACCCACTTCTGCAATAGTTAAAGTGTTACGTAGGTTTTCAATGGTTGAATAACGCGCATTTTTAACTAAGGTAAATTCTTGACCAACCTCTGCAACTAAGGATGAAACCAATAAACTAATATCGTCTTGTTTTAAGAGAATACCAACGGTGCCTTCAAGAACTTGACCTTCAATATTGAGAGAATATTTGTTATCGCCCAAATAGGTCAACGTCGCAGGCTTTCCAATAAAGTCTTCAGGAACTAAATAGAGAGCCACGACAGCATCGGTTTTATCACCCCACAGCTTATCAAAAAAGCCTGCTGGTGCGATTTGAGTATCTAAATTCAGGTTAGTCACGGTTTTGCCCAGCACCATTCGTGACTTAATCACTTCAATTTCGGAATCGACTTGGCCACCACTGCTGGCTAATGGCATCATTTCACTCATTTGGTCAACAAGAGAAACTTGGCTGGCTTTGTCATATTGCAGTGTCGCATTAGCTTGATAGATAGGAGTCGCTAAAAAACTGTAAGCTGCTGCAACCAAAATAAAAAACAGAGTAAAAAAGCCGATTTTAAGATAACTGGACTTTAATACTTTAAAAAGCGCCAGCAGATCGATCTCATCCGAGGCAGGGGAGCTATTTTTTGTCGTGTTCATAATTAGTTAAATGCTAAGCCTTCTAAAATTAAAATTAAATTTTCCCTTGCCACTGTATAACGGCTTTTTCCATCAGTTGATAAACATGTTCAAACATTTCATCACTGCGTTTATGTGGATCTGGGATCTCGGTTTTATTAAGCCACTGGCCGAATAACATGACTTTGCCACGCGTTTCAGGGAACTGTTGATGGATCCTATCAATATGGTCGTTTTCCATCACTAGGATTAAGTCTGCTTCTTTACATAATTCACTGGTTAAACGACGTGATTGATGGCCATCTAAAGAGATATTGTGGTTTTGTGCAATACGGATGGCGCTATCATAAGCGGGGCGATCTTCTTTGGCGATAATGCCCGCGGAGTGCACTTTTTTATCGGGGAAATGGGCTTGTAATAGCCGCTCCCCCGTGGGGGAGCGGCAAATATTCCCCATACAGACAACGAGAATATTATTAAACATATGGATTACCAGTCATGAACGCGTTTAACACCTTCGGTTAGCTGATTATATGACGCGATGGTTGGTAGCAATTGGGTGATTAGGCGGTTCCAACGCACAATAGGGGCGGCGGTAACATAAACTAAGTCATAAGGTTGCAGTTTAAATTCCGTTCCCATCACCATGGCAGTGGCATCGGATAAATCTAACTGATAGACTGCCGCCATTTTTTTCGGCAGTAGGGCATCCAGCTCTTTATCACCAGAGGTTTGGTTTTTAATTGGACGGATGACAAATACGCCAGTTGCATTAGCGGTATTTTGATCTGTACCGCCTGCTTTACTCAGTGCCTCAGTAATACTCATGCCAGCACGGTCAATGGTTAGGGTGTTTGGTTGACCCACTTCACCCATCACAAACACTTTTTGCCCGTCATTACGTGGTACATATAGTGCATCACCCGGTAGCATCAGATGGTTTTGGGTTAGGTCGCCATACTGGACTAATGCTTGCAGTGAGATTTTAATTTCTTTGCCATTTCGGGTGAGTACGACATTGTCCCAATCGGCTTTTTCGGTGAGACCGCCCGCGTTATTAAAGGCTTCCAGAACGGTCAGAGGGATATTGGTAATTGGCAATGTACCTGGTTTTGCGACCTCACCAGAAACATACATTTTTTGTGAGCGGAATGCCGCAATACTGACATCCACTTGTGGGGATTCAATATAGGTAGCCAGTTTACTGCTAACTAAATTACGGATCTCCGGCAGTGTTTTACCAACAACTTTCACGTTACCGATATAAGGGTAGTAAATGGTGCCATTGGAATGAACCCAGTTACCTGAGTCGGCAGCGCTACGATAAGAACCCGCTGGAATAGTTAATTCAGGGTGATCCCACACAGTGATGGTTAATACGTCACCCACACCCACACGGTATTCATAGGTTGAAAGTTGCTTTTCAAGGGTAGGGTTTGGTTTGGCGATCACTGGAGCCACGTACATCTCATCTAACAGTTTTGGTGAAATCGGATAGATATCCACAAATTTAGAGATATCACGATCGCCAGTGTCGACGACATTTTTGCCTGATGTAGACATATAGACACCAGGGGTAACGGTACAGCCGGTTAATGCTGTAAGCATTATTGCAGCAATAGAAAGGCGTTTCATAAGAGCTAAGAGTCCTTTGGTAAAATTATCTTAAATGTTTATAAGCTAAGCTCATTATTTTAGGTGGCAATAAGTGAAAAAAGTAACGGCTGTATATTAACAACATATTTTTAAAACTAAACTTATTGAGAAGAAACATATATCCTAGCCGCAAAGAAACCTCACTTTTAGCTTTAGAAAGACCAGCTCGGCGAGTCATAGTATTTTCTTCAAGCCTATATCGTAGCAAAACATCAGGTAAATTATGGAATTTATAGTTTTTATAAAGAAGCTCTAACCAAAAAGCCATATCTTCGGTAAAGCAAGTGTGGGTTGGATAGCGATTTCCTTGCTCAAAAACACGTCTTCTAAACATGACGGTAGGGTGAATAAAAGGACAACGAGTTATGCTGAAGTTTTCTAATTCAAGGTGATATGAAGGTAATCTTTTTTCTATAAGTGCATAAGATGAACCAAATTCTTCACATGCAGTACCCAAAATATCTATCTCAACATGAGTATCCATAAAATATTTTTGTTTCTCTAGGCGTTGTGGTAATGAAATATCATCACTATCCATACGAGCTATATACTCTATATTTGGGTATGTAAGGGCTTTATCTATTAATGTATTAAGTGCAAATGACAACCCTCTATTATATTTGGAATGTACTAATTCAATAATATGTTTTTTATGTAAAGAATTTAAGTATTCAAACTGTTTATCTGGAATGATACCGTCAATATATATAAGTATAAGAGCATTGGAATTTTCTTGCTGACAAATACTATTAATAGCATCTTTGATGTATTCTAGTTTATCATTTTTATAAACACTCATTATTATTGCTATATTTTTACTCATAAAATGTACTCATGGTAAATATTTCTTTGGTAATAATTAGAGCCTACCCCAAAAGGGTTTTATTCCAGACAATGATGGCACAGGCAAGATGCAGCATTGCTTCATAATTCTCGACTTTCTTCTCCCAATGAGTCAGGACACGACGGTAGCGATTCATCCAGCTATGCGTTCTTTCCACAACCCAGCGGTGGGCCTTAAAATCCGTGTTTTTGATGGCTTCTGATTCTTCTTTCCGTGACTGGATATGAGGTTCATCGCGACGACTTTTCAGATACGATCCCAACCATTCCGCTTCATACCCTTTGTCCATGCACAACCGGAGCCTCTTGCCCGGTCTGCCCGTCTGGAGGGCATCCCAGCGGGTGTTGAGTTCTATGCTCCGGGATGAGAGGAGCCATTTTCTCCCAGAGTTCATCACTGATTTGCCACTTGTTGCCCACCATGCTTCGCCCTCAGAAATTATCATTATGTATTATCTGACAATTCCTTTGGGATAGGTTCTAAGTTTAGACTTATATTTTATATAAAAGCTAATATAAATCTCCATAGGTTTGTAATATTTTAGGGGGGTAAATTTTATAATTTTTAAAGTCTTTAGTACTATAAGGCTAGTTATTATTTAAAAATAATAATTTAGCTTTAGTTAGGTTTTTTTATTTTGCTCTACATAAAATTTTGAAAAAAATCTTAATTTAAAATAATAGTCTTTACGTAATTCATGCTGATATAAAAATTGTTTTCCTTTTATTTTTTCTAACTCACCAGAAAGAATGGCTTTAACATCTGACGCTAGATTATTTCTAAATTCTTTATAGCATACATATGAATGTGCCGATGATCTTGTCATGCATTTCAGGCGACTTCGAATAACCTAACGTCTTACGGTTAAGACGCTTTAAGCGATTTCTTAAATTCAAATTCTCTCTTTCTATTCGTTGGATATAAAACTTACTTGCTACGTGTTTTTGTTTAGGCAATATCTCATAAGCACTGAACTTATACGTGCACCAAAAAGCTACATTAAACTGAGACAGTAAAGCCAGTAACTGGCGAAGGGTTCTCTTGTTTCAACGACCAAATGTATGAGCAATAATCCGTTTTAGGCGAGGTTCCCAGGCATACCAAAGCCAGCGTTGTTGTTTCTTATTAGCCACAAAAGACCACTGTTCATCAACTTCGCAAAGGAGTTCAATGTGCAAATTATCAAGGGGTAAAGAAGTTATCTGCTTCGGCGAGAGTTTTTTTAAAGTAGGAACAACCGCATTAATGCTGATATAAAGGGCCCTAGCAGTATCACGAATATCGGCATTATTCATCGTGAGGTCGATAATTTTATCTTTAGTTCCGGGTTGGCAAGCACGATATTTATAATCGAGTTGAAAGCTTCGGCAGCAATCTTGGCAACGATAACGTTGATGACCAGTGCTACCTAATCCATGTTTTTTCACTAGGGGCGTTTGTTGACAAAATGGGTACCTCACATCGACTTTAGCCATGAATATTCTCCGATAAATTACCCTATATTACAGGTTAATCACCGGATTTAATACATGAGCATTTCTTTTCCAATACAGCCAGTTGGAATGGCAGAGTTTTCCCCTTTCCATTTTTTATTGGGTATAATATAGTCCTCCCCATAATAGCTAATTAAGTGTGCTTTGTAATTTTTAGGTATATGCCATAGCTCATTTTCAAAATGTATTGTTTCAAATCCATTATATTTGTTATTAAATAAATATAGTTCTACACCACTTTTTTTCAAAATAGAGTCCTTCCACGTTAGCCCTTGAAATGGACGAAACACTGGGGTAGATATAATATCATTTTTTATAGAACAAAAAAATAAATCTACACAGATACCTTTAAAACTATAAGATTCTTCAATTATAATACCATCAACACTTATTTCTCGTGTTAATATAAATCCTTGCTCAATTATTTTATTTCGTAAATTTAAGTTCCATTCTTTTTGATTTATTCCGATGTCAAGATCGTAGTCATGTGATAGAATTGAGCCTTGTCTTATCGCGCCTAATAATGTCCCATATTCCAACCAATATCCTATATTATTTGTATTTAAAAAATCATGAAGCCGTTTTAGCATCGTTTTTTTATTGATTTTTAACATTAGTGATTTTTTAAAAAAAATCATATCATATTTTATTTTGCGTAAAAAATTAATTAACATATTATTCCTTAAGTAAGTTTTTATATTTTATACATTTTAAGATTCTATATAAACTAGTAATGAATGCATTCAATACAATAGCCCAACAAAGAGTACTTATAGTTACATATCCAAATTGGCTCATGAATAATATAAATGTGATATAAAAAAATGCAGCAATATAGATACTATTATTAAAATCTTTCTTTCTATCTATAAGAACTAATGCACAGTTTCCTAAAAAATATGAAAATATATTTAATAAAGGTATAAAATACAATATTAATAAATAGGTATAAGATTTTGCCATATCATCTCCTGCGAATAAGATGATAAAATCCTCTCCAAACAAAAGCAATATGGGATATATTAGTAAATAAATAACTATTAAGTACTTAATAGTTGAAAATGTTATGCCAAAGTTTTTTGTTCTTGCAATATAAGGATAGAGCACTTGATTTAGTAAATTTATAGGAATTAGTGCTAAATTAATTAGTTTTTCAGCTAGATCATAATAGGTAACCTGAGCAAATCCGATATAATTACCAATTAAATAGGTGTTTAATTTTAAAATTATAACGCCAATAGAACGAGATAATAAAAATGAATATGACTCTTTAATATCTTTCTTTATCCTATTCAAAGATACTGGTATAAATTTCAATTTCAATTTAATGTTAACAAACCATAATGATAATATTCCATTAATCAAAGAAGAAAAAACTAATGCTAGAGGGAATGAATAAAATCCGATAAAAGTACAAGAGCCTATAAATATTATTAACAACATACATAATCTTGAAAAAAGGTTAATTAATGCTGCATATTTTATTTTTTCTAAACCAAGGTATAACCATTGTGAAAATAATGCTTCACCCAATACAATAAAGAATAAAATATTAGAAAGATAATGGTTTTCATTTAATTTGCTGTTAAAGTAAATGAAAATTTGGAATATTAAAAAAGATATTAAAACTAATAATAGTTTTATATAAGTTATACTACTATATATAATAGATAGTTTCTTCTTGCTATGAGCATTTTCTGATGCAATTCTAGTTCCATAAATGTTGAAACCAAAATCAACAATTATAGACATAAGCATAATTATACTTTGAATAAAAATGACTAATCCATAAGAATCTAAACTGAATTTTCTAATTATGTATGGGTAATATATAAATGGAATTAATAACGTTGCTATTTGTATAATACTCAAATAGGAAAAGTTACTGATTAATTTTTTTTTAATTTTCATCGTTAATATAAAAAAGATATAGGAATTGAAATTTCATCTGGATAAGGGTCAATAATATGCTTAGTAGTTTTATGTGGAAAAATTTTCTTATCTTTTATATAACTTTGTACAATACTTTTATTTATAACAAAGTCCTCTCTCCATGATATAACCTGCACAGAGGGTAGATTATAGTTTAGCATAACAGCAGGAACTCTTCTTAAACCTAATTTTTTAGCTACTTCAAATCGATGATGACCATCCATGATGGCATATGAGTTTTCTTCTAAGAGTAAAGGCACTCGCCAGAGTGCCTCCGCCTTGATTTTTTCTATAAGCCATTCAACACGTTCAGGTATATGTTCTTCAGTGATTTGAATATTATCAATGTTAACTAATTCTAAACGATACACTTATACAACCTTAGACTCTATATCAAGTAAGCTATCTATTAAATATTGGTTATCAATAGTATTTCTAACAGCGAGCCGGACATATGATTGTCCATCGAATCCTTTTTTCTCTGAACAATCTTTTGCAAGAATATTATAGCCATTACAGAGCATTTCTATTAGCATACTTGATGAAATCAAGTTTACTTTGCATAAAATATAGTTCGCTTGGGAATTGATAGGTGTTAAAAGCTTATTTTTCTCTAACGCAGTAAACAATGAATTTCTTTCAGCAATTATTTGATTACACGCTGATGAATATATTTTTTCATATTTACCTATAATTTGAAAGAAAAACTCACCAAGAGAGTTTATATTCCACACAGGAATAGATTTTTTAATTGCAGAAATTAATTCAATATTAGAGCTTGCTATAACTCCTAAGCGAATGCCTGGAACACCATAACTTTTGCTAATGCTTTTTATCACGATTAATCCTGAATACATATTAAGAATTTCTTCTTTCATCAATGTAGAGTTTAATCCATTTTCAGCAAAATCAACAAAACTTTCATCTACAATAAATGTTTTTTTGTTTATTTTAAACCAATTAATTAGCTCCAGTAAATCTTTATATGGAATAAAATTTCCTGATGGATTATCAGGGTTTATAAGGATAACTCCATCATTTTCTTGAGCCAAATTAATAATGTCATTTTTATTATATGAGAAATTTGAGTTATTCAGTTTTTTAAGGGTTACAGATTTAAATCTTGATGAGTATTCCTCAAACGTTGGAATAAATAAACCTAGTTTTTCATTTTTATATTGTGCAAGTGTATCAATCAATTCTGCAGCTCCATTTCCTACAGCGATTTGATCTGGATTGCACTTGAACATTTTGGCTGCTAAAAGTGATTGTACATTAGCACCTGATGGGTATTCGCGCACTAGAGTATCAAATGAGTTTTTCATTTCACCCATGAATGTTTTATTAGGAAAATATGGATTCACTAAATAGCAGAAATCAATAATATCACTATAACGCCAATAACCACCATAACGACGGGATAATAGACTTAATTTTTCTTTTTCTGGTGCAAAAATAACATTGGCATTATCAAGATCTTGAGCATCATCTATCTCGTACCATTTTTCACCTTGTAATGGTAACGCTTTTAATTCTTGAGTTTCCAATAGTGTGATAACTCGTAATACTTGCTCGTAATACTCATTTTGACCTAATGCTTTTGAATAAGCCTCTAAAAAAGGTACATATGTATTTTCTAAAAACTCTTTAGAAAACTTATAAATATTTACTGTTTTATAATATAAATCACTTTTATTAAACTCAAAGTCTTTTTTAGGAACAAAATTAACAATATCAAAGTTATTATTAATTTCAACAACTGTTCCATCCATCCATGGTTGATATTTATCAACTACGGCAATATTTGGAAATTGATTTGATATTAGGTTTTCTATGATTTTTTCTTCAAAAATCAAATCACTTTCTAATAGAATGGTATCGTCTTTTATTAATTCATCTTTGGCAAGGTATATTGAATATATATTGTTTGTTTTATCATATATATCATTATCAATATATATTATTTCTATTTCATTATACTGATTACCTAAGAATTTTTTTAAATTTTCTTTTTGGTAGCCAACAACTAGGATAATTCTACTAATATTATATTTTGATAGGATGTTTAAACAACGTTCAATTAACGTAACTTCATGTACAGATACCATACATTTAGTTTTGTCATTAGTATATTTACCTAAACGATTACCCATTCCTGCAGCAGGTATTAAAACTTGCATATCTTTTCCTTAATTATTTTTCTAGCCAGAATTTTGTGTTAGGTACAGACATTGGAATTTCCTGACCTACATTATTAGCGATTGCTAATTTATGTATATTTTTTGCAATAAATAAATCATGTATAGATAACCCTATGTTATAGCATATTATCTTTTCTAATTGACTTTTTCTTCCAAGTTCTATAGGGGATTTTATATATGAGGCTGTTTCTATTGCTTTATTTTGAAATTTATTAAAGTGCTTGAATCCAGATACATGTCCTAAATCATCAACATAAATTTTGTCGAAAAATAAATCACAGTTAGTAAAACCTCTGGTATGAATAGGAACAACTAGGCATCCATTCGAAAACTTATCATCACTACAAATATCGTTTTCAAAATAAGTTACAGATGAAATAACTATATCTGTATTTTCAACGCATTCATCATATGTATTACATATAATATATTGCGTGCTTTGTGGGAGTAACTGTTTTGCAAATGCAATAAAATCTAAATGTTGGTTTTTATATTTTTTTACTTTAATAACTAAATCACGTTTATCATACATGCAGGAAAATATTTTTAATGTTGCCCTAGCTTGTATTCCAACTCCAATAAATGATATGGAGCTAAAGCCATTTTTGGCAAATGAAATAATTGAGTGTGTTGCTATAGCTCCTGTTCTCATTGCGGTGATAAAATTTCCATCCATGATGCATTCAAGGTTGCCGTTCTTTATATTATAAAGAAATATTTGACTATCTAACACGGGCGATCTATTTGGATATCTATTAACTATTTTTAAACCTGCATTTTCTTCTTTTAATAAAATAGAAGGCATAAAATTATAAAAAACTTCATTTTCAGGTTTTAAACTAATCTTAGGTGGCAGAATTGTGTCATTTTTTTGGCTAATAGATTGACATATCCAGCTATAAATTGTTTGTGGAGAGATATCTAGCTCCAATATATTTTCAAACGATAGTAGTTGCATAAGATAGCCTATGATTAGATTGTTTTAGGTAATAGCTGCCGCACTGGGTTGTCGGGTTCCAATGCACCATAAAATTCTACAATCGTGCTTATTAATTGAAAGCATTCCGTTTTTACGTAGCAGCTCAATTAATAAGCACCTCTTATCATTCATTGCCCTCCAAAAGGGCATGCATTTTCGCTGACTCGGTCAACCGAAAGTGCCTAATAGTATCACTAAAAACCTATCCCAAAAGGGGTTATCAAAATGTCGTAATGAGTAATTTCTGAAGGTGAAAATGTGGCAGATAGCAGATCAGCGATGAACTCAGGGAAAAACTAGCACCGCTTATCCCTGAACACAAAACCAATCATTCGCTCGGGACTCACCGCAAACGGGTTGATAACCGTGCTACCATGGATACCATATTCTTTGTACTCAGAACTGGCTGCCAGTGTAACGCCCTCAACGCCACTGAGATATGTTCAACGAGTTCTGCACACCGGCGCTTTCAAAAATGGCGTGATGCGGCTATCTTTGAAGGTTTTAGGCAGAATGGTTTGCTTACCTGTGAATATCTGGACAGTATTGACTGGTCATGGTTGTCAATGGACGGCAGCATGACCAAATCACCACTGTCGGGAACAAAAAAACAGGCCGCGATCCAACTCACAGAGGAAAACAAGGCGTAAAACGTAGCCTGCTTACGGATGCCAACGAGTTTCACCTGTCGCTGGTTGTTGCAACAGCAAACACGAATGATATCAAACGGATTGCAGATACACTCGATGCCCTTCAGACGGGGCGTCCGGGACAAAAACTGAGACTCTGTCTGGACAAAGGTCACGATGCAGGCTGGTTGAAAACCTATCTACAGAACCGCCGTTACGAGCCATATATTCAGCCCCATAAAGAAGAGTCTGACGCCAGTAAAAACACGGATCTCAAAGCCCATCGTTGGGTCGTTGAAAGAACGCACTGTTGGATGAGTCGCTTTCGCCGAATCCTGGCCTGATAGGATAAAAAGATCGAAAATTACGAGGCCATGTTGCATTTTGCCTGTGATCTCATCGTCTGGAATAAATTCCTATTGAGATAGAGTCTAAGCTTCCCACTGAAATTAATTTATCAACATTAATCACGGTGTCATTTATGTTATTAGTAATTTAGCGAAAGCGAATAACTGCTGAACCAATAAAGCCTGCCCCACCAGTAACTAATATTTTCATTTTGGAATAATGAATCGCATTTTAATCATAGAAAACAGACACTGAAAGTAGTTATCACATAATTTTGGTACGCTACCGCCCCGGGCTTACAGCTACCTGTTCACTGATAATTCTTAATTTACTCAACTAATTGTAGCTATTATACCTAAATAAACTTGAGTAAGATAGTTTTTAAGCAAATTATCTATGAATCAGACTAGAGCGTGTTGATCTTTTCGGTATAAAAAGCAGACAGCAAATGGGGCTGTTATAATGGTTTCGCCAAAAATCAAAAAAACACCCCCAAATGCCGAGACTTATGTTAACAGATGATAGCTGGAAGTTACTATCAAAGATCATGCACCTAACCGGACGTATTTATAACAAACCAGAACATAGAATGACCCTTGAAGGTATTTTATTACGAATAAGAACAGGCATTCCATGGCGCGATTTACCTCGTCAATTTGGTGAATGGAATACGGTATTTAGACGTTTTAACCTTTGGTCAAAGAAAGGCGTGATGATGGAAATTTTCCAATTTCTATCTCGCTTCAATGCTCCTCAGTGGCTATTTATTGATGCCAGTATCGTGAAAACGCATCAAGATGGAGCCAACGTTAAAGATGCTTCAAAGCAGGCTATAGGCAAAAGTCGAGGCGGCAACTCAACTAAAATACATTTAGCGGTAGATAGCAGTGGTCTTCCGGTTCATTTTGAGTTGTCAGGTGGGCAAGCTCATGATGTGAGTTATGCAGAAACATTGGTTACCTCTTCACCGGAAGCCGAAGTTGTTATTGCAAATAAAGGCTATGACTGTGAAGCCTTACGACAGTTGATAAAAAGCCGTCGGGGTCAGCATGTCATCCCAAGAAAAGGGAATAGTAAACAAGGGAATAAAGATATTGATTGGTGCTTATATCGATATCGTCATTTAGTTGAAAATGCCTTCTTAAAAATAAAGAAATACCGAGCAGTGGCGACTCGGTATGACAAATTAGCCCGAAATTATGAAAGTGTTGTTGCTTTAGCATTTTCAATCATGTGGCTCCCAATGTGGGTCGATTGAAATATGCACTACAAAGATAAACACGCTCTAATCTCCCCCCCCTCTTTTTAGTTTTGTACACTTTTGATATTTGATTATTTTTAGTTAACAGCCGTTCCAATGTGATAATGGCAGTTTATCAAGCTGGCTTGTTTTTTCAAATACGCTACGAACGGCATCTTCCCCCAATCGTTGGCGAGCCTGAACAACAGCACTTGGTGCAGCATAAAGCCGTTTGCCCGGTAAAACAATATCGAGATGAGAAACGAGTTGAGCCATGGAAAGAGAACGGAAAAGGGACATTCCCATTACAGTCCATACCATCATTTCCATCGGCAGACGGCGTTTTCTTAATGTAACAACGCCAGTATCCGCGAGACATTCGTCAATCAGTTCAGCACAAAGGAGGTCAGAAAGTGGGTCGAGTATTCAATGAGTTGATAATGGGGTAAACTGAGCTTTTCTGTTGAGGCTTAGTATGGCTACCATTTCAGTAAAATGGCGATTCTGTGGATTAACCGACCCTGTTAAAAAACATGGCGCCGGCAATGGAGGTCATCCCCGTTATCGCTGTCAGGCCTGTTGCCGCACTTTTCAACTCGATTATACCTACAACGCTTGTCAGCCCTGCATCAAAGAGCAAGTGGTTGAGCTTGCCATGAATAATGCGGGTATTCGTGACACCGCTAGGGCATTACATATCAGTATCAATGCCGTCGTCCGCACTTTAAAAAACTCTCGCCACGGAATGTAACAACACTGCCCCTAGATAACCTACAAATTCAGCTCATTTGTGAGGTCGATGAGATGTGGTCATTTATCGGTAACAAAAAACGTCAGCGTTGGTTGTGGTATGCATGGGAGCCTCGCTTAAAGCGGATTATCGCTCATGTATTTGGTTCCCGAAGCAAGAAAACACTGGGGAAATTGTTAAAACTGCTGTCTGGGTTCCGTATCGCTTTTTGGTGTACGGATGGTTACAGGGCGTACAAAGAGACACTCCCTAGCGAAAAACATATTTTAGGAAAGCTATATACACAGCGAATTGAGCGTGAAAATCTGACGTTGCGTAACCGATTGAAACGACTTAATCGCAAGACGTTAGGGTATTCAAAATCATCCGGCATGCAAAGATCATTGGGACTTTCATTGAGTGAGAGTATTACGTTTGAAATGCCATCAACCCTTTGGATACGTGACCAGAAAGTGCTATAAATTCTTTTGGCGAGAAAGCCTGAACAGTCTCGAGAGCTTGGCTACGTAACATAAAAAAATCCGTAATCTTGGGATGATTACGGATTTTTGCAGAACTGTAGGATCGTTCAACCTATTATTTAGTTCTTAACTGATCGGCATTACGCCCTATGCGACCTTTTTAAGTTAGAATAACGAGTTAATGTTAAATACACTTGTTTAATAATGGTATCTTACTCATACAAAATGCAGATAAGTAAGAAAATCCAAACACTATAAAGCTAGCTAGTGGAATGTATAGGTAAACATCCATATGACTTAAAAGCCAATCTCTACCAACAAAAGCGATAGCATCTAGAAAAACGGGGTGTACTAAATAGATACCCAAACTTAGTTTTGCAATACTACTCAGGTTGAAATCTCTATCACAGTTCCATTGAATTAACAAAAACAAAGAAACAGATGCAATTACCGTGTTAATACTCAAATAAGAGTAAAAATATTTATAAGTGAGGAAGTAGCTTCCTACAATGGTCACACTCCATGCCAACATCAGTGCTATCAAAGCAAAGCTATTTCTTTGTTTTACTCCATGCTTTGCTATGTAACCACCCAGACAAAAATATCCGATATAATGCAAAAAATTATTAGTAAAAAGACTTACTTTTGCAGACATTTCAAAATAAGAAAGAACATTGCTACTTAAAGTATTTAGAATAGATAAAGACAAGCAAAAACAAACTAAAAACAAAAGTTCATTTCTAGAAAACCTGTTAAAAACCACTCTCAAATATGGAGTTACTAAATACAAAAATGGAATCATGAAAAGATACCATAGATGAAAGTATGGCTTACCCAATATCCAGCCTTTAGCCAACACTACAGGAGCACTAGGCAACTCTCCTTTAATAGTAAGTTTCAATACAGTCCAAAAAGAAAAAAACACAGACCAAAATATTAAAGGGATTAAAACCTTATTTAGCCTTTTTTTTAAAAAAACTGACGTAGACTCTTCCTTATTCAAAAGAAAGTAACCACTAATCATGACAAATAATGGTACACACCATCTAGTCACAGAGTCATAAACATTCCCAGCCCACCAATCTCGGCTACCATAACTTAAATCTGACAGCTCTATGCCCCCAACAAATCCTGCTGCCACATGAAGCATGACAACAGCAAATGCAGAAAAGACCCTTAAATTATTCGCCCACATAACAATACCATTATAAAAATTTTAGGTATTATAACTGCAAGGCAAGGCAAGGCAAGGCAAGGCAAGGCAAGGCAAGGCAAGGCAAGATATTATAGCTACCGCTCATTTATTGGTGTTCATTATGCCCATTATGGTCGAGTATTCAATGAGTTGGTAATGGGATAAACTGAGCTTTTCTGTTGAGGCTTAGTACCCCTCTCTGCACTTCGGGCAGCACTTTCTGACTGGTCGCTGCTGGCTGGTGTAAAACCGTCGACACCAGACGCAATACCATTCCGTGATGGGCTTTATGGGATGAAGCTCGGAGAACTGTTCAGCTTGTTGAGATTGTCGCGTCAGATAACTGATAGCCGCGTTTACCTCAGGACAATCGAGGTATTTCTTATCAACGGGGTGTGCAAAGAAAAAATGCCGTTTACGGCGGTCCAGATACACCGGTAAGTGACAGTGTGGACAGTAAAAGGGAATGGGTAGTGCCGGTTGCCAGCGCTCCTGCTCTTTAAAGGCATTTGTCAGGCGGCCATCAGGTAATTCAGCGATACCGAGCTCCAGTTCATTCAGATTGTAAATGTTCATTGTTTCTCTCCGGTGTGTTGTGTGTTTGAGCAGGACAGTAATAATGGGTCTGAAACCCGTTATGGCGAAGCGGAATATGACGGTATCGGGTATTACCATACGTCGGAGGATGGACGGGTTAATCTGCGTCAGGAAGTCGATCCCAGTAACAACAGTCCAATTGTCATTGCCTATGTTGTCGGCACCGACCACGCTACGGTCTACAGCAACTGCAAAGTGACGGCTGAAGAGGAGTAATGGGTGTGAATAACGCGCTCAGCGCCATTCTGAGCGTTTTATTAAGGCAAGGGTTAAACTTGCACGGTGTCGCCACAATAAACGGCTATAAGGGCCATAGAGATCGTCATACAGCCCCTGACTAGCAGAGTGTTCAAAGGTAAGCGTGATTTAGCGACGACGAGTCCGGGGACGTCCCGTCGATTTCTCACTGATATCAGGCAGGCGGGAGATATGGTAAATCGGGTCAAAGGGTTTCTGCTCGGCTTTGGCTAAATAGTTCACCTGCCTTACGACCAGCATAATCATCAAAGTGTACCGGACGGCGTATAGCGTATCGATAATCGCGGCCTGTAATTTATTTTCATGTCAGGCTGTTCGTCTACTTGTTGGGGTAATGACCCGCATATTTCTTGGTCAAGTATTTCCCGTGAGTCCTATGCACTGTTCACATCAGCATCAAAGTCTTTTAATATTCCCGCACTGACTGGCGCCTATGGCATTATTAATGATAGCAGATCTCGTTATGCTTTTCATGGTTGCTGTACAAAAAACTATCAATCGGCACCTTCCTTAGCGCCCTAAAGATCGTCTTCTTTTGACGTTCATATAATATTTCACTAGTGAGTTGTAAAAAATCGCTGTAACTGACTAAATTAATAATACTTAGCCTCTAGAAGCGGTGATACGTTCATTCAGCCAGTGTTCAACCTCACTCTTTAACCAACGTGAGCTACGTCCTAACTTTATTGGTTTGGGGAATTCACCGTCTTGAATGAGTTTATAAAACCACTTATCCGTTAAGCCTGTCAGATGAGTGATAAATTTCATGTCGATAAATTGGTCATTCAGTAAGGGGTAATCGGTTGTATTGGTCATCGTTTGTTTCTCCTAAGAGTGAAAAGGAGAAGGATCCGAAAGGGTTAATGAAATGCGGTGTGGATCCTTCAAACGATAACGCGGAGCTGTAAATTATTTTCTTCAGCGATTGCATCCAATAAGCCGCTCACCTTGATGGTATGGTTTCGTGTGATGCTTACAGAGATATTGTGCACGTTCTATTATCTGGGCATAGTGTTTTTTGTATTCTAATTCATTCGCATTTTGGTTGAGGTACATCACGCCATTCTTACAAAAATGAACACTTTGTTTTACCGCTGATAATTCTGCCTGTAACGCACTCGCCCAAGCTTGTTGTATCATTGCCGATAAACACCCATGGTCACGATTAAAATCGCCCCAGCAATGATAGATGTCCTTGTTTAGGAATATCATCAGGTGGTAGTGAATCTTATGGTTACGCTCTCCAATTTCTTTTACCCAAACATAATGTAAGTCTAATGTGAGCTTTCGGTGCCAAGTGGTACTTTTTCGTTTTATATCGGCGGCTATTTTCGCTTTAAGTGAATCAATGAAACGTGTAATGACTTTACGGTCATCTCTCATGGCTTTTATCGTTCTTGGAAAGCGTAAATCAAAACGAAATACAGATAATCGGGTATAGTTTCTTTGAGCCTTTATAAAGGTATTATGAATAATATCGAAGTATTTAAGATTATAGCTATCGATAGGGTAATGCATGATATTTTCCTGAGTTGAGTGAATGTCATAACAACTCAGTAGGATGTATTTTTTTATTTTAACTATAATCGTAATATAGCGAGTCTAGAGATAGATCTTTGTCATAAATGATTATTTTATCATTTATTTCAATGCTAAATAGAGTGATGTCATTAAATTTTTTTAGTATGATTAGAAGTCGATTAATCGATATTGTTAATATGGTTTATCACACTTTTCATCTAAATTTATTTTCATTCTAATAAACAAATTGAAATTATAAGTTTTTTCATATTTTACTTTGGTATTGATAGACTATGAGTAATATACTCTATCGTTATATGGATACATATTGCATCTTTACGTCTAATGGATAGTTTTAATTTATTAAATAAATACATTAAATAAATACATTAAATAAATACATTAAATAAATACATTAAATAAATACATTAAATAAATACATTAAATAAATACATTAAATAAATACATTAAATATACTACTATACCAACAGGGATTAATTTCTAAAATATTAAGTTAGTATGTGTTGGCTTAGGTTAATGATGAAATTATAGCTCTGATTTTAATTTTTATCATTAGCATAATGTAAACTTAGTTATCTATAATTATACCCTGATACCAAACATTTCATGCTTCAAGAGTTGATAGACTTTTTAATGAATAAATTAACCTCTTATTTTTTGGTTAGACCTATCATTATCTTTATCTTGATTTTACTGCTTGTCATTCTTTTCGCTTTAATGACAGTGTTAATAGAAGACTATGATATTAGATTGTTATCATTATGACCTTCATTGAGTCGTAATACAGCGAATAATCAGTAGAGAGTTAGCATTATTTATCTATAGGACAATAGGATAAGAATGCTTTCTTCTTTCTGTTAAATATAAATAATGTTTTCTCACTTCTTTATAATCATATTAATAACCTAAATATTTTATCTTTCTTGAGGTGTATCATTTGCAGTGGAAAACTTAACTGATGTAATGATATACAAACTCCAAGGCTATAATCGCTTAATCACATTTAAAGACTAAAAAATCTAACTATTCCCTGAGTCTTTTATGAGATAGTGTTAGGGTTGAAATGTTAACGCTGGTCTGAGTGAGTTTGATGATAAAAAAGACAGTGATAATGATAAATAATGTCGCTCGAAATCTGTCTAGTCATACTGAAATGCCCATAAACTTTGAACAACTCCCAAAAAACACCCCACTTTACCACCATAATATAACCACTTAAAATATATAAAATTATTACTTTATACCCCTTATTTTTAGGGTTTGTAGGTATCGACTTTGGGGCTATTTTGTGCTATTTTTGTACTAACCCATCATTACTCACAGTAATGTTTTAGTTATACAAATGTTAGAGGGAATAACGCATGAATACGGTATTTAAAGAGTTAAGTTTTCTTGGATTAAGAGAACAAGATAAAATAACACCACCTCATATTGTTTCTGAACACATATTACGCGATCAGTATACCTTTACTGATTTTTATAAAAGAGAGAATGATGAGCAATATGTTATTGATGACTTATATTTAGAAGCACGTATTCAAGAGGCTAATAATAAAGCTGACAGAAAAAATTCAATACCATGGCGTGAAGACCGTTCTAGATTTGATGAAGTTTATATTTATTTTAACTACCAAAATAATACAACAACCACTTTAACCCATAGAGATAGTGTCACGAAAAAGCCAAAAGGTGAGTTATTAAGTCGAATGAAATTGTGGTTAAAAGAGAAACAAGATGCGTATAAAAAACTGGTGAATAATTATAATCACTGCATTAATAATCATAAAAATATCAAATTATTACCTATTTCATTTTATATAGAAAAAGATTATTCAGATACTCAATTAATATCTGAACATATAAAAGAGCTTGTTAATGCATTTAGCGTGATGCTTAATACACTTAAAGGACGCGAAGTATATTCGTGTTTTGTCAGTTACTCTCGCGTTATTCTATTGGATGCCAACAATAGACCTTATCTGCATATCATTTTTTATTATCAGAGGAATGACACTAGGGAGTATAAGAATGACATCTCCGATTTTTTTATTAGAGATATGACGAGAGAATGGTGTAAAGCGTGTAAACAGAATGTTCATGTTAATTATATGGCATTTAATTCTCTTTTAGCTGAAATGGCCAATGATGATGAGCAAGAAGAATGGGAACAAGGTCTCTGTCGAAATCAAGATAATTCAGTGTATCATTTTAGTGTTAGTGCCAGTCATGTGCTTTTCCCTTTCTTTAGAACGGTGGATCCTATTCAACTCGTCCCGATAAAAAGTCATCGAAAAAGTACTCAAATACAGCTAGAACAAATTCCAAAAGCGTTATTATCCCGTCATTATGAAGAGCTTTCTTATTATCATGAAAAAGAGTTTTCTTTATTTGTTAAAGAAGTTAAACAAAAAAATAACTATCACTTATACTATTTAGAACAAGTTGCTAAGCAATATACAAAAATCCCAATGATTAATAATATAACAAGTGGTCTATTTAGTTATAAAAATAAAAAGAAAGAAAATAATGCAACACGTTGAACACTAGTTATCATAATGTAATTTTTTTCAAACCTATATTACTTCCTTGAAAGACAAAGGTATTGAGCCTTTTCATTTATCATAGGAAGTCATTATGAAAACAAATCCCTCCACCACCGCTTCACCTTTTGAGGCGGTGCTTTCGCCACTCCCCACGGCAATTAAGCATCAATTACAACATAAACTGAGCGAGCTTATTCATTATTCGCCCACAATCGGTTTGATGGGAAAAACTGGTGTCGGAAAATCCAGTCTATGCAATGCGCTGTTTCAGTCTACCTTATGCCCTATTAGTGCTGTCAGTGGTTGTACCCGTTCAGAGCAACGATCAACCTGTGTTTTACGCTCAAACAGCGAACCATAAGAAGGAAGTTGAGATCAGCATTGTTTCACCTTCTGTATCTTATTCTTTTGGTAAAGTGGGGGTAGAAAAAAAAGAGATGGATATCTTTGTACCTGCAAACAGAACTTCATTTGCTAGTCAAAGTCATCGGTTTTATAGCATCAGTGAGTTTACTATCCGTAATGGTGATACCATTATAAAAGCATCATCAGACTAACCCATTAATTAACTTACATTTATTTTTATATCTGTATTATTTTAGTGAATCAATCATCAGAATGCGTCACTAAAAATGATACTCAATATACCTATCATTTCGAGAAAGCTCTGCACCGCAAGGTGTAGGGCTTTTTTGTTTATTACTGTCTATCAATATCGACTAAATTGGAGTTCTACTATGTTTACCTTACAAGAGCAAGAATCAACGGTTATCAAAACCAACCTCGTCAATTCCCGTGGTCGTAGTACCTTCTGGCGTTTTTACTTTGGTACTGTGCCAGACTGGCAACGTATTGAAGGCGATATCTTTAATCTGATGGATAAGATGTGTGAGGTCTATCAAGGTGCTTTCTGGGAGTTCAGTATGCTGTCTAATGGCGGCGCATTTATCTGGCCTGATATGCTCGAAACCTCCCTGCAAATGTTTAACCCGCATAACGGAAATGAAGCTGAGTTAAGCCCTGAAGCAGCCGGTATCGCAGTCTGTCTAATGGTGTATAGCATCTGGTCATTTAAAACCGAAAGCCCTGTGCTGGTGGAATATTTTTACCTGTTGCGTGATTACGCTATACAGCATCCGGAGCAAGCTCAAATCTTTCGCCTTATAGACTGATTTATCAGTCACGGTTTTATCTTTCCCCCACCAGCAATCTTCATTTAATCCATTTATCGAATGATTTATCAGTTTAATTATTGAGGAGAACCCCTATGTCTCGTTTAGCTTCCCGTTTTGGCAATGCTTGCTCTATTCGTCGTGACCGCCCGCTAACTACCGAAGAGTTATTTCGCACCGTACCCAGTGTGTTTTCAGAAGAAAAACACGAATCCAGAAGTGAACGTTATACTTACATCCCGACCATTACCTTATTGGATAGTCTTCAAAAAGAAGGCTTCTATCCGTTCTTTGCTTGCCAAACGCGTGTGCGAGATGACAGCCGTCGTGATCATACTAAGCATCTGTTACGGCTGAGACGCCATGACCAAATTACGGGCAGCCTAGTGCCTGAAATCATCTTACTCAATAGTCATGATGGCTCATCGAGTTATCAGATGTTACCGGGGATGTTCCGATTCGTTTGTCAGAATGGCTTAATTTGCGGACAAACCTTTGGTGAGGTGCGTGTACCGCACAAGGGCGATGTGGTGGAAAAAGTGATTGAAGGGGCTTATGAAGTGTTAGGGCTATTTGAAGGCATGGATGAGCAACGTGATGCCATGCAGTCCCTATTATTACCGCCACCAGCCCAACACATCTTTGCTCAATCTGCTCTCACATATCGTTATGGTGAAGCGCATCAACCTGTGACCGAAGCGCAAGTATTACAGCCACGCCGTGTAGAAGATAAGAAGGACGATCTTTGGACGGTGTACCAACGTTTGCAGGAAAATTTAATCAAGGGAGGATTATCAGGCAGAAATGCGAAAGGTAAACGCGCTCGCACGCGTTCAGTGAATGGGATTGATGGTGATGTGAAGCTTAACCGAGCCTTGTGGGTGATGGCTGAAAATATGCTTCAACTAGCCTCGTAATGATGGAGATATTAACGATGGAGAGTATCAATACTTATACGAATACCTTAACACTGCTTCCTAATGAACAACGTACTATCAAACGTGCGTTGACCATACTGGATAAGTATCTGCGTGAACCGGGTATTGCTTTTACATCAACGCAAAATGTGAGGGATTGGTTACGGCTAAAAATGTCAGCATTAGAGCGTGAAGCGTTTATTGTGCTCTACTTGAATCAACAAAATCAGTTGATAAGCAGTGAAACCCTGTTTGCTGGCTCGATTAGCAGCACACAGGTTTATCCTCGTGAAGTCGTCAAACGAGCACTTCATTTTAATGCTGCTGCCGTTATCTTTGCACACAACCATCCGTCAGGCGATATCACGCCAAGCCAAGCGGATAAATCTATCACGCAACAATTAATAAAAGCATTGCAGCTAATTGAAGTACGAGTACTTGACCATCTGATCATCGGTGGTCAGCAAATCTTCTCTTTCGCTGAGCATGGCTTAGTATGAGGTGAACCATGAATATCATCCGTAAATCTGCAGCAATGAAGATCCATCAGCAACATTTAGGCTCTCGCCTTGCTCGTTATTGTAGGGGAAAGTATAAATGGGTTGGTAATAGCGAGCATTATATTGGTAAGGAGGTGCCAGATTGTCGTGGCGTGTTAGCTGTTTATGTTGAACGTCGCCAAGACAGAGATGGCCCTTATGCGTGTGTCATGTGTGTAACATTGAATTGAATAAGTACTGATCACTTTGAGTTTATCCTATATTGGATGGATAAATTAAGCCTACTTCCACTTTGATTAGTATTCAATGGCACATATCAAACCGTTGGATCTTAACTGAATTAGACATTGAGGAATTAAACAAAAATGACACAATAAGGCATCATTAAACATGTCAAATTGGCAATACCATGATTCATACTAGAAACAATTAACATGAACATGATCCCCATTAAATGTATACTTAAAAAGGATTCGAATACGTTATAATTACACCTGTCATCTGTGCAAAAAACAATCTATTTGCTGCGCTCTATCGCCCTAACCGTGCTCAACAAAACCCACCAAACGGACCGAGGGTACAAAAGAGGGTACAAATAAAATCAAATTCAATTAATGGATTTAAATACAACCAGTTATAATGAAAAATCGATTCCGAGTCCGGCACCACTTTCTCTTCTACAGTGGTTCCTTCAAGTTACGATATCCTCTTGTATAATTAGCTAGTCTAAGATTAAATCACCTAACAATGAATATCAGCTTCTCGTTATTAATTCAATTTTATTATAATGTTAGTATCTTCTAACAACCCTTTCTTATTGAACCTAACCAATAAACATTATTCTATCTAATGCATAATAGTCATCTCTATATTTGCATACCAAGATGACTATCATGCTTGTTTATTTTATTAGATTAATTCTTATTCACTAAAATGTTTTATTGTTATTATCTTAATAAACAACACCCTGCCATGTAGTCGCTACTTTTTTGCAATCTAACGAATGTCTTCTCCATTTGTTTCACACACTTTTTGATACCAATAAAAAGAGTCTTTGCGCAACCGGTTCAAGGTACCATTTCCTTCATCGTCTTGGTCAACATAAATAAACCCATAACGTTTTGTCATTTGTGAGGTGCCCGCGCTGATAATATCGATAGTTCCCCAACTTGTGTATCCTATTAAATCAACACCTTCATTCACCGCTTCTTTCATCTGCTCAAAATGCGCCCTGAAATAATCAATTCGGTAGCTATCATGTATTTTGCCATCCTCTACAATATCTTTTGCTCCAATCCCATTTTCTACAATAAATAATGGCTTTTGGTAGCGATCATAAAGCTCAATTAATGAAATCTTCAGGCCGATAGGGTCGATTTGCCATCCCCATTCAGATGTCGATAAATAGGGGTTTTTTACACCAAACACCGTATTTCCTGGTGTCCTTTCTGCATTATCTTGAACAGACTCAGTTACTGACATGTAATAACTGAAGGAGACAAAATCAACAGTATGTTGACGGATAATTTCTAAGTCATCAGGTTCCATTTGAATGGTAATGCCTCGTAGTTCAAAACTACGCAATATAAGTGGTGGATAATATCCACGAACCTGAACATCTGAATAAAAATAATTTTCCAGATTTTTTCTTAATGTAATTTCAACATCGCTTGGATGACAAGTTCTTGGATATGTCGTCACCTTCGTTAACATACAACCGACTTGGCTTTGTGGAATAATTTGATGGCAATCGCGAGTTACAATCGCTGAAGCCACAAATTGGTGGTGTAGTGCCTGATAAATATCCTGTTCATAACGCTCTGGTGTCGATTTTTGTTCACGAAACCCTAAAGCCGTAAAGGGATGACGCATGACACTGTCTATTTCATTAAATGTCAGCCAATACTTAACTAATGTCTTATAACGCTGGAAACAAACATTACAATATTTCACAAATGCATCAATCACATTTCTATGAGTCCAACCATTATATTTTTCACTCAATATTAATGGCATTTCATAGTGAGATAACGTCACTAAAGGTTCAATATTATATTTATGCATTTCCATGAATAGATCTTCATAATACTTCAAACCTATTTCATTAGGCTCACTATCTTCTCCGGTAGGAAATATACGAGTCCATGCAATGGAAACCCGCATCACTTTAATTCCCATTTCACCAAATAAGGCCATATCATCTTTATAACGGTGATAGAAATCAATTCCTCTACGTTTAGGATATGCAATATTATTAACCCCATTAAGAGCTGACTGAATATCTTCGTCTGATACTGCGTTGTGCCCATTATAGTCAGTCACTCTAAGATTTGATTTTATTGGTATCGCATCGGCAACAGAAGGCCCCTTTCCATCTAAATTCCAAGCACCTTCTGCTTGATTTGCTGCAATTGCAGCTCCCCATAAAAAACCATGCTTAAATGTTCTTTTTTCTATTCCCATACGATTCCCTTTATTATCCTAATATTTAAATTATTATTCACTGAAACTAAAAAATCACATATAAACGTTCTGTTCTTATAAACTAACAATAATTAAAGCCAAAAATATTTTATTTTAAATATCAAAAACAATGTGTAACCTTATAAAGTCAGCATTAAATATATGTTCAATACTTACAAACTATTATTTTGATATATTTATTTATTTGATAAAAATGGTGTAGAGGTCAACTTTTCGTTTTCTATTTTTTTATTTTGCTTCTCATTATTTTTTTCATGCCAGAATATAAATGTGATTAGGAAGGTGATACTAAACGAAATACTGGCTCCAATCAGAGCATAAATAATATTTTTAGGAAAGTCGCTAGAAGCAAAAATAGAGATACTGACTAAACTTGGACTAGCTGAAGCAAAAGATGCGACAGACATATACCCTAAGAAGCTACCACCAATTGCGGAGCCAGCAATCACAGCGTAGAGTACTACTTTATTAACAAAGGTAACGCCATAAAGTGCGGGTTCTGTAATACCGCATAATGCAGATATGCCCGCAGAAAATACAATTGGCTTGGTTGATTTATTCTTACTTTTGACTAGAACAGCAAAACAAGCCCCCGCTTCTGCAATGTTATGAGCTAATGACGCTGGCATATAAAGTGTCTCTTTACCATGTTGTGCTAAAGTTGAAATCGCATAAGGTAGCAGAGGTTTATGCATTCCTGTAGCAACAAGGAAAGGTAAAGTGCAAGCTACCATACTCGTAGCAATGAACCCTAAATGACTATGTAACCAAATCATTGCTGTTGTTATTGCAACTCCTAGCTGATACCCCACTGGACCTAAAATAAGTAGCGTAATAGGCACTGTCACTATAAATGACAACATAGGTGTTAGAAAACTTTGTAAGAGAGTGGGTACATAACGCGTAAATAACTTTTCTGTTTGGGAATAGAAAAGAACACACAGTATTGCAGGAAATACTTGGGTCGCATATTGAATACTTTCAAGTTTAAAATCTAAAAATGAAGTTCCTTCTGCCATTATTCTTATCATTTCAGGTAATATAAGAACAGAGACACAAGAAACAGCTATCACTACATTGACTTTAAGCCTAACCGCTGTCGTAATTGCAACTAATATTGGTAAAAAATAAATAGGGCTACTGCCAATACAGTCTAAAACTTGATAAGTAGGGGTACCCTTTTTTAACCAACCTAACATATCCAATATGATTAAGATTGATTTCAGAATTCCTCCTCCAGCGATAGCCGGTAAGATGGGTTGAAACACACTAATAATAAAACCAATAAGTAAAGGGCCTAATCGTTTTTTTGTCTTTATTGTATTATTTACAGGATCTTTTTGAGCGATTAATAAATTATTAATCACATTGTAGACATTAACTATCTCTTTACCAATCACAATTTGGCACTGGATATTAATAATAACAGCAATAACGCCAGGAATTTTTTCCAATTCTTCTCGGTCAATATTATTATTATCATAAAGATTTATTCTAAGTCGAGTAGAACAATGAGTTAGATACTCAATGTTACTTACTCCACCAATAAACCTTAAAATGTCCAATCCTGTTTTTTCATAATCCATCTGTTTTCTCCGATGTGGAAAATGCCTGATATATTATTTATATCAGACACCTATTGCCAAGCAGCAATACTTAAGTGGCATTACGTAAGGACATTATTCAGGCTCATTAGATAAAAAATCAATCTTCCAAATTCCTTTTTTTTATTTTATGTGATCCATGATTTGTATTTCACTAAGTTTTAATTGATTTTATTTTATAATTACCTTGTATGATTTAATTTATCAATAGAATTTAAATGCAGCACTCATTTTATAGTGTAAAACTATCAATAAAATCAAACTACGAGTGCATTGAGTCGATAACTAAGGAAGAGGAGAAAAATAAAAAACCACAAACATTTACTGATAAATATATTCTATCGTAATGATAATTGACAGAATAAATACCAAATATTGATTTAGTGAGCTGGCTCGCTATTTTCAATCTTATATAGAAACATTTCCTCTTTGAGGAATTGGTTTAAACATTAACACTCCATTTTATTAATAAACCCCATCATAAGTTTATTTTAGAACTTAATAAACATATTAATGAAATACCATTTTCCACATACCATCGCTAATAGCTGCATTTTAATTCACATCCCGCTTGACGATACCGTTGCTGAATTTCATTGGTAAGCCCACTATCGCTAATAATAGTTTTAATACATGATAACGTTGCTACTGCATGGGGTTCAAACATATCAAACTTGCTATGGTCAGCTAACAAAATAACCTCAGGCGAGCGAGCGATAAGTTTACGCTTAACGCCTACTTCAAACATGGTGGCATTCGTTATTCCCATTTCAATCGATAATGCATCGCATGACATAAAGACACGATCAACGGCAAACGCATTTAGCATCTCTAAGGCTAAACTCTCTCCCACCGTAAAATACCCTGGTCTAATTAATCCACCAATAATATAACTTTCTACATTTGGAAATGCCCCAAGCTGATTCGCAATTTTGATGTCATTACAAATCACTTTCACTCGAATATCCCCCAAACATTTTGCTAACTCTAAACAAGTAGAACCGGAATCAAGAAAGAAACAATCACCTTCATGAATAAATTTACGGGCTATCAGTGCAATTTCACGTTTAGAGGCACAATTTAAAGAACGCCTAACATCGAACTGAGATTCTTTATCTGTCGTACTATCATCGAAATTTAAGCGACCATGCGTTCTGGTCATCCCTGGATAGTGTTCAGCGATATACTGAAAGTCACGACGAATTGTCGCTTCAGCACAACCGAATAACTCAACGGCTTGTTGTGTAGACAATTCTCGGCATTTCCAAAGATAGTGCAACATCTGTTGGATCCGATCAGATTTATACAGACTCATAAGCGACCTCTCTCCGAATTTAATCACTGAATTGTTTTATCGTTTTTTCGTAATCATCAGTTGTAAAAAGAGCTCTTCCTAAGACAATATTATTAATTCCCATTTTTTTTAATAAAGGCATTTTATCTGCACTTATTCCACCATCAACCCAGCATTCCAGTGGGTGAAATAAAGACGACACTTGCTGAATCTTCTCTACCATCAATGGAATAAATTGTTGATCTTCACCATCAGGCTCGCTAGTCATCACCATCACAGCATCTAATTTATCAGTAAGATATTGATAAGGAGCCACTGCGGTGCTCGGATTTAATGCTATCCCTGCTTTTGCCCCTATTTTTTTAATTTCAGCAATAATTTCTGAAGGATTATTCACCGCTTCTGGATGAAAAAAGATCCATTTAGGCGCAAAAGGTGCAAGTTCCCTGACCCAAAATAATGGTTGAGATACCATTAAATGAATAGATATGGCCTGTTTTGTGGCTTGTACGACCGCTTTAACCAACTTGCTACCGAAAGTAATATTATGGATGAAATTACCGTCTTCAATATCCAGATGTAATGACCCAATATTCTGATTAGCGAGTTTATCAATCACAGAGCCAAGGCAAAGTGGATCAGCAGAAGCCAAAGATGGATGTAATATCATCACTACTCCTCCATAAAGAGATTAATATGGATTTAGTACTTTCAAAATATCGCTATTGGTTTTAGCAAAACGAATCTCATCAAGTAATAAGGGGTTATCTACAATTTCAGCGATATGCTGTATTAATCGAATATGGTCATTGCTTTGAATCGCACACACCGTCATCAGTAACCATACGGGATCACAATCTTCATGCCCAAAGACAACCGGTTGTTTTAGGGTAGTTAGCGTCATCTGATTATAAATAGCCCCTTGTTCAGGGCGTGCATGCGGCATTGCAATACCCGGCGCAATCAAATAATAAGGCCCCCAACTTTGGGTATTTTTAATGATGCCTTGTAAATAATTAGGCTCAGCCGCGCCATACCTAATTAAAGGTCTACAAGCTATGCTAAGCGCCTCTTTCCAATCCGTCGCAACCTGATTTATTTGGATCCATTTAGCATCATCAATCATTGTATATTGACTCCTTTAAGGTTCGGTATATGCTTGATTATTGAGCCCTCGCCTAACTTTTGGCGAAGCTTGCGAGGACTCTAAGTATCACGAGGAGATAGGTATTTTGCTTATCTCCTTTCTTATTGCCTTATGCTATGCACTTTCTCCATAAATCTTTCCACACGGGTTTGATCAACAAAGTTGGCAAAAATACCGTCTTTTTTAAATGTGGTCGCAGTGACGCATCCATCAGCAATACTCAATTGCTCTTCCACATTTTCGAGGCACACCCCTGTATTGGCAAAGACCACCGTATTCGGCACCGTATCTTTGACTTGTTTCAAAATCGCACTGTCTGTTTTTGCGCCAGCAGTTAATCCCGAAACACATAATGCATCTGGTTTATTATTAAAAACGGTAGACTTTGCTATTGAGCAGATATCACGTCCACCTAGGTATACCGCAGCTTCAGGTACAATATTAAACAGTGTTTTTACCTCGCTTGCCCCAATACGATGTTGATGGCGAATCGTTTCCCCCACATTGGTATTCCATACGCCAAAATCACTTGCATAAGCACCGGTAAATATTTCTCGGATAAATTTCGCACCTGTCGCCATCGCTAAATCGAATGAAGCGATCGGATCCCAAAGGACATTTACACCAAAAGGTATCCGGATCTCACTCATCAATTGACCAATGATCCGTGCCATTGCTGCGGTTGTTTCTGGCTTGACTTTAGTGAGATAAGGCAGGCTAAATTCATTTGAAAACATCACAGCATCAACACCGCCATTTTGTAGAGCCATCAGATCCTCATAAGCTCTATCAATGACCCATTGCATACTGTGCTGAGCATTAAAGTCAGGATCCCCAGGTAACGCACGTAAGTGACACATAGCAATTACCGCCTTTTCCGTACCAATAACATCCTTTAACCAACTCATTTCCATACTCCTTATTCAGGTAATTCACGATTACGTAAGAAAATAACGACGCAGGCAACAATACCGACAGTTAGCACAACGCCAATAAGACCAAATGACATCAATTCGTAAATAGACCAGCCGAACATATTGCCTACAGACAAGGCACTAATCTGTGAACCATTTTCAGCAAAATTAAAGCCCCCATTACGCGCCATTTCAGTAAAGAAAGGGGCAAATTGTGTTGCAATCAATAAAACGGTGCTCATCACAATCACACCGCTCAGTAATGTGCGTAATAAGTCACCACGATGGATTACCGTGGCCATACAGATGAAGAAAGGAGCTACAGGCAAGTCAGCCAGTGGTAACACATTGTTCAATGGCAGAATGCTTGCCAAGACCAGCATGATAGGAATCAGTAGTAAGCCCACTGCAATCGTCGTTGGATGGCCAAGCGTTACCGCGGTGTCCAAACCAATAAACACTTCTCGATCATTAAAATGCTTCTGAAAAAATTTACGGGCACCTTCAGAGATCGGCAGTAAACCTTCGACAATCAAGCGGATCATTCGTGGAAATAACACCATGATCGCGGCAACCGTGATCATTAACGTCGCACAACCTTTAAAATCTTCTCCTGCCGCAAGCCCAAATAATAAACCTAAGACAACCCCGATAATAACGGGATCTCCCACCATACCGTAGCGTTTCTGGATTGCTTGAGCATCGATATTTTTTCCTTTTAAGAAAGGGATCCTTTCATAGATCGAATCAAGAAATACGAATAGAGGGACTGAACTAGAGCCATACCCTTGAGGAATTGAAATGCCTTCTAATCCAACGATTGTTTGTACTCGTTTTGCTGTCCAATCCGCCATTTTTAGCGATAAGATGGCATGACACATCGCCCCTGCGATACCATAAATTAAGCTGCCTGTTGCTATTTGAACAACGGTACCAGTAATCGCATAGTGCCAATAATTATAAATATCAACGTTCATGGTTTTCGTTAGGCGAGTAAACAATAACGTGATGTTAAGTAAGAAAATAACGGGGATAATCATGGCACCAATAGCTGTTGCATAACCAACACCGGATGCAGGTCCCGCGCCAACATCAAGCACATGCAGAGATAAGCCAAAACGTTCAATCATAATTTTGATTGGAGGGCTTAGGCTATCAATAGCCATGACGATCACCAGCCCCATTCCGACAAATCCAATACCGACAGTCACCCCTGCTTTAATGGCTTGTAGCCACGGTATGCGAAAGATTAAGCCAATAATTATCATGACGATTGGGACAAATACTGTACCGCCTAAAGAAAGTATATAGTCAAACATAACGTCACCTATGAGGTTTATTGTGATAACAACGTTTTAATTTTTTGTTTTAGTGCATCGTCATTAACGCCTGTGAGTAAGGCCGCGCCATTCAATGTTGGTACGCCATAATCTGTATCCGTTTTCATTGCAGTGATAATCAGATCAACACCATGGCTATTGAGTGGAATTTCATTTAAACAGCATTGTGAAGTGACGATTGGGATCCCTTCACTTGCCAAGTAATCTTGCAGTTTTTGAGCAATCATTGTGGACGTAGACATACCCGTTCCACATGCAACGAGGACTTTTTTCATTTTAATTAACCTCTTGGTTATAGTCTGAGTCAGACTCGATAGGAAACTGATTAGCTGGAAGTGTGGCTAAAGCAGTTAATAACCGAATGCAGTCACTGAGATCACGTAAACTCGCAACTTCAGCCGGTGAATGTGTGTAGCGGCATGGAATAGAGAGGCTTGCACAAGGAATGCCATCTTGCTCAACTTGAATATAGCCAGTTTCAGTGATGACACCTGGAGCAACTTCTCTTTGCACTGGAATATGGTTTTTAGACGCTGTTTTTTCTAACATATTGATCAAACGAACAGGTGTGACTAGCCCTGCAAGGGTGCCTCTACCGTGGTAATTTAAGCAAGTAATGCCGACCCCCTTATTGATGACTAAATCCGAATAGTCTTGTAAGTCGGGAGTATCGCAAGAAGGGGTAATATCGATTCCAATAGCGAGGTCAGGTTTTACACGGCGTAGTACAGGCAAGATGCCACGAATATTGAATTCCTCCTGTACTGAGGCAACAATAAATACGGCTATATCTAGTTTTTTATCTTTGATTGCATCGGCCAAACCCAGCAACGCTGTACAGCCAAGTCGATCATCTAATGCTTTACTGCAAACCATGTCATTACCCAGTTCTTGGGGTGGGTTATACAACGTAATTGGTGTACCGACTTTAACTCCCATCCTTTCAGCATCTGCTTTATCTTTCGCTCCGATATCAATCCATAGCTGATCAATAGAGGGAGATTGTGTACGTTCATCTCCTTTCGCGAAGTGATAAGATTTAATACCAATACATCCAGGTATTGAGCCAGATTCACCGGCAAGGCGAACCACTGAACCTGACATTGTCACCTGTGCAGGCCCGCCGACTCGTTCGAAACGAATAAACCCTGACGATTCAATTTTTCGTACCATGAATCCCACTTCATCCATATGCGCAAAGACCATTAAACGCAGTGCTTTTGGATCTTCACTTCCGTAACGAGCAACGACATTACCGAGGCGATCCTGCCAAAGGTCTTTAGCACTGGTTTTGAGATGTTTTTTCATCACATTTGCGATAGGGGCTTCATGACCTGAAATACCGTCTAAGGTCAGTAGGGAAAAGAGTGTGTCTCGAGTAGAAAATACCATAATCATGATCTCATATTGACTAAAGCGACATAAACATGAGCGATTTATATGCAAAAAAAGGCGGGGTTATTGTGATGATAATCACATCAAGTCATTAAAAATAACATTATGAAACAATTTTGTGACAAAAACGAAACAATTTCACTCACTGTGATTGCGCTAAATTTTTTAGCCTATTACTGATATCCGTATTAATCTCTACCTTGACGGTCAATAAATATAAAAAATATCACTTTGTCATTATTGAATAGGGCACTGGCGTACCCTTTAGATCAATAGAAAATGCGCTTAAGATAAAGATGAAAAGCCTTTAACTTGTTGTCGGATAAATCGATCACCTATACGCGCATCATAAGATAGGGCCATTGGTTTCAAATAGAGAGGGAGATCTTTAACAACCTTGTTGCCAACAAGACCTGTGTTATATTCCTGTATTTGTAAATTGCCGCTCTGTAACAACACATCTTGGAAAAGCTGGCTTTCTTCACTGATTAATTTACTGCTAGGTTTACCTAAATGCTTATTTTGATGATAACTCAGGGTCTCACGTTTTATTTCAGCATCGAGCATTCCCGTTCGGTCTTTACCGCTTTTACAGTTCCAACAAGGCACCGCATCAATTTCATAAGTTAACATAACAATACGTTGGGCCATTTTATAGGGTTCATTCGCATCCTTGTTATATGAGCTATTTTTCCAGATATCTCTTATCTGTTGACATAATATTTCTATTTTTTGGCGATTATCAGCGTGTGGATTTTCAGATAAATAGTTGCCAACCCATCCACCTAGATGATTATTCTCTAAATAATCATCGCCCATTATTTTTTCCAACGCAGATTTGTTTAATTGATGAAGATTATTTTTCTTATACGTTATACAACTAGATAATCTATCAGATATACCATCCGAGACCCTATTTATCATCGATAATGATAATTCGTTTACGCCAAAATTTAAAATTGCAATATCAAGCTTAATTTTAACTTGTTTTAAGTCTCCTTTCTCATCTCGAATGTTTAAATGCACAAACGGGTCATTATTCAAAGAGTCCCAAGCAAAAATTTGGTCATCTAACATGCTTGTTTCACCAAACAGATATGTGAGTAAAGAAGTCGAAGAGATCCTTAATGTCACCTCCTCATTATTTAATGCTTTCTTATAAAGTTCAGGTTTAGAATAAAGGGCGGCGATAACGACTTCTTTTGCTCTATTTTTAGCACCTTCCTTACGTAAAAAACTCCCTTCTGGGAGGGAGAAAGGGGATAATACACCATGACGAATGCCGGTAAACAATGAGTTTTGTTGATCATCTTTAACGTCAGAAACCCATAAATTTACGGCATGAACGGTTTCATCACTCGACTTAGAGCAAATACCTTTATTCTGATAACTACAATCATAAAATATATCATTATCAGCGTTATTATATTTCATTTTTGATGCCGGTATTAATACAAAAGAGTATTTTTTATTCCCGTATACTAACTCCGTTTCAACAATCTTCCATTCTTTACTATTGAGAATATCTTTGAATTCGTTATTAAATAATACTTTCACTTCCTCTAAAGAGATTTTATGATTATGACCTTGCATTTCATTATGAATGAATCGAATTAAATATTTTTTGAAATCTTTAGCCTTATTTATTTCTTTTGGATTAAGTAATCTGTTCTCGCCATGAGATAACTCATTTAACTCTTCAGAGATACTTTTTAAACCATCAGCAGACACATTAAACTTTCTCAATATATTTTCTGCCACATTGACAAGACTGTTTTGAAATTGAATAAGTGCGTGTTGACTTTGTGTTACTCTGTCTAGAGTATATTTATCACTACCGCTAGCGACAGGACAAGGAATGGCGCCATTAATTTTATTTTTTAAATTATGGTTTTTAAATAAGTTATTAACTGAGGTTATACCAAGAGAAAAATCTTTTCCGGTACTGGTTTCCGCTTTTGCTTTTTCACTTGAAAGCAAATGATAACGACAATCCAAGTATGGAATATGATTGATAAATTTTAAATACATAGAGTTTCTCCGTTGAAAAAATAATATTCAACATAAAACTATTTTATAAATATATAAAAAATCGATTTTCTCTTTTTTTATATCATTTTTAATAAAGACCATTCAAAATATTTGAATAGTTTGAGCAAAAGAACCTCATTGTATTTATACCTAATCTTATCTAAGCTAAATTCCATAGGTTTTTTATTCTTAACGGTATGAGCAGGTATAATATGAACAACATCCAATCTGACCACCACAGCTTTTTTATCTTATCGGATGATAAAAAAAATCGTCTTGCTGAGATTACCTTTGTCTATACCGGAGACGAACTCGCGATTATTGACCATACCGTCGTTGATGAACGTTTAAAAGGACAAGGAATAGCTAAACAGTTAGTCGCAAAAGTGGTTGAAAGAATGCGTTCTGAAAAGCGTAAAATTATTCCATTATGCCCATTCGCCAAAGCGATATTTGATAAAATGCCTGAGTATCAAGATATCCGTCACTAAATCTTATCTATTTGCCAATATTCCTAAAGAAGAGGTGCAAATGAGTATCACAAATGAATATAACCCACAACCGTTCCTACATATTCATGCACGCATTAAAGATGTTGGCGGGATCCCTGTCGCGAGAGTTTTACCGACCAAACAGCGGCGTTTAATTGGTGCTTGGTGCTTTCTCGATCATGCGGGTCCGACGGTATTTAAAGGTGATGTAGATGGTATGCGCGTCGCCCCTCACCCACATACCGCACTGCAAACCTTTACTTGGATGCTTGAAGGCGAAATTCTACATCGAGACAGTTTAGGCTACGAACAAGTGATCCGCCCAGGCCAAGTTAATTTGATGACCGCCGGTAAAGGCATTAGCCATTCTGAAGATACCTATGGCGACAACCGCCATTTACATGCGGTGCAGCTATGGATAGCACTGCCAGCAGCAATGAAAGATATGCCACCTCGCTTTGACCACTACCCTACTTTGCCTAAATGGTCAGTTGGAGATATTACATATCAATTACTCGTTGGGGAGTACGATACTTATAAAGCACCGACATTATCGTTTTCTTCTTTAGTAGGCTTAGATATCACAACCCACAGTAACCACGCATTGTCATTAACACTACGCCCTGATTTTGAATACGGTATTTTCATTATTGAAGGTGATGCCATTATTGGTTCCCAGCATAGCCATCGCAATGAATTAATTTATTTAGGTAAAGGCCTGACTCAAGTCTCACTACAACTTGCAGCAAATAGTCATATTCTGTTATTAGGTGGAGAGCCACTTAATGAGTCTATTTTAATGTGGTGGAATTTTATTGGACGGACCAAGGAAGAAATTACGTCTGCTATTACAGAATGGAATCTAGGCGATTCTCGATTTGGTAAGGTCATTAACGACGCTCGAGAACCAACTCTTTCTCCGCTAATGCCATGAGTAAATCATCATTTCCTGTAATATGAGTGGCTGTTCAGCTATTTTTATTGGCTAGATAAAAAAGGTAGCCATAAACTCTGGCTACCTTTGCGTTAATCACTATTAGCTACCAGGTGTAAAATAAATCGGGGAGCCTGGCCCTACAGGTAATCCAAGTACAAATACCCAGATAACAAAGAATAATGACCAGCCAATAAAGAAGATGATTGAGTAAGGCAGCATCATTGAAACGAGTGTACCGATACCTGCATCTTTCTTATATTTGACCACGATAGCCATAATCAAGCCGAAATAACTCATCATTGGTGTGATAATATTTGTGACTGAATCACCAATACGATATGCCGCTTGGATGGTTTCTGGTGCATAGCCTGCTAGCATTAGCATTGGGACGAAAATCGGTGCAGTGACAGCCCATTGCGCTGAAGCAGAACCAATCATTAAGTTAATAAAGGCACAGATAATAATAAAACCAATAAACAGAACTCCACCATGTAAATCGATGCTGTTTAAGAAGTTAGCGCCTTTTACCGCGACAACTTGCCCAATATTGGTCCAACCAAAAAATGCCACAAACTGTGCCGCAAAGAAAATAATCACCAAATACAGCCCAAGCGTACTCATTGCATTAGCCATTGCATCGACGACATCTTTATCAGAGCGCATCGTTTTTGCAACATAACCATAAACAATGCCCGGCACCGCAAAGAAGATAAAAATAAAGACCACGATAGATTTTAAAAAGGGCGAATTACTGACTAAGCCTGTTTCTTGGTTACGCAAAATACCATTTTCAGGCACGACCATGAGTGCTAATAGCGCCGCTAATCCCCAAAATGTCACGGATGCCCAAAATAGTGCTTTTTTCTCAAGAGGCGTGACTTCAGCATCGGCACGTAATTTATCTTCATCTTCGTCGACCCCGCCGCCTTGGTATGGCCCTAATTGTGGCTCAACAATTTTCTCTGTAATGAAGTAACCCAAAATAGTGATCAAGAATGTACTGGCAAACATAAAATACCAGTTAGCTTCAGCCCCTACGGTATATGTAGGATCAATAATTTGTGCTGCTTGTTGTGTAATACCTGATAATAATGGGTCAACTGTGCCTAATAGCAAGTTTGCAGAGTATCCGCCAGAAACCCCAGCAAAGGCTGCTGCAAGTCCTGCAAGAGGATGACGGCCTAATGAGTGGAAAATAATGGCCGCAAGAGGTATTAACACGACATAGCCTAACTCAGCTGCGGTGTTTGACATAATACCAGCAAAAACAATCGCCATTGTTGTTAGTTTACGTGGTGCTTTGATGACCACTAAACGCATAGCTGCCGATAAAAGCCCTGCTCGTTCCGCGATACCAACCCCTAATAAAGCAACAAGAACAGTACCTAACGGCGCAAAACCAGTAAAGTTGCTAACAACATTTGAAAGAATTTTACGAATGCCTTCGGCATCTAATAGGCTGACAACATGAATAACACCATCTGCGGCACGGCCTTTTGCCCCTTCAGGACGGGGATCAGCCACACTAATACCAAAATATTGTCCGACTGCTGATGAGACCAATAAAATTGCAGTTAAAATAATGAATAAAATGACTGGGTGAGGCAATGCATTACCTAGCCATTCTACTGTGCGTAGAAAGCGGCTCCCATCTTGTTTTTTTTGTTCCATATTTTCTCCTTATAAACAAGAGAAATGGACATTACACAATGTTTTGTGCTTTAGCTATTTTCAAAAATATAACGCTAACCTAACAAAACATTTATTTTTAGTTTTTAACGTTAATTAAACACAAATAAAATCACAAAACACAGTATAAAAATACAAGATTACTTAAATATTTAAATAAATAACGCATTAAGTTAAAAATAACGATAATTAGTGAAAATGTGGTTCAGATAACAGTTTTAAGCGGTTTTCTCGGTGACTGAAAGCATTTTTCAGTTAAAAATAGAATAGTTTTCAGTGTTTTCACTACAAACTAGATACGAAATATCCGTATCTACAACAAGATTTTCCCTACTAATTACAAAAAGAATAATAAACTAAGTTATCTTTTTTATGCCCGATTTTTGCTATCATGCCATCACTTTCAGATACTCTCTCATTTTTGAAATCTCGAATAATCTTCTATTGCTGCAAGTTTTCATTTCAATACCGTTATCTATTTAAATATTAATTTAAGTTGAATCTATTTTAGCATGATTAAAACCATCAATATTTCATCTTCATCCTGAATATGATTGCTCAATGAGAAAAAGTGCAATTATCACACATATTTATTAACATATTTATTATATTATCCGTTATCTACTTTTAATCTCACGCAATTAATTATGACATCGAATCATTAATTTAGACGATGAAATTAATAAATATTAGCGCTAATATTAATAAAAACCAGCCACAACAGCTTATAATGCATCTAATACTAAAATACCATTTGCCTTTGATACCCCAGATTTTGTTGCGCTACCTTTTAGTTTAGCGTTAACGGCTATTGTACTATTGACTAAGTTATTAAGTGAAATTCCAGCACCATTCGCGTTCACTTGAATACCATTTAATGATACTTGTGCAGAAACACCGTTTCCGAAATTCAACAGCCCATTTGTAGCATTACTCGCCGTCAACCTTAATTGATAGTTTCGAGCAGTGCCAGAAGTACAGGAAATATTCAGACGAGTACTTTTTTCAAGCCCTTCAGCTTTTAAACTCGATGAGGAATAATTAAGATTTAAGTTCTGGCTATTTAAACTACATGAACTTAACCTATTTGGTCCCCCTTTAGACTGACCACCACTATTCGAAAAATAGATTAAGTATGTTTTATTCACCTTGTCAAAACAATTAATCCCAACCGACACATTATTCTCATCCCAAGGTAACCATTTTGAAGGTATTCTATTGTCTGTTAATTGTAGTCTCATACCGCCATTAAACACTTTACTGGCCCAGTTTAAACCAGCCATATGACTCAGCGCCTGACCATCACAATTAATATTATAACTTTCATAACTAACCCGATTACCTAAGGGATCAAAACCTTGATCATCAAGAAGCGTTGGTTCTACGCTCACTCTAGCACGATCGTTATGTATTTCTTGCGAGCACTCAGCTGTTTTACAGTCAGTAAATCTAACAATATGATAGGTGACTAATCCTTCCGCCCAGACCGTCATGAATGGTGCGGTTGTTTGTTCGGCCGTAACCGTGAAGTCAGCAAATGAACTCAAAGGCACACACGCTAATATTAAGTGAAAAATTCTCATATATATCCTATTAAAAACATTATACTTTTTATAAACTATAACTCATTTTTCATGTGGAAATTAAAACTAAAACTTATTATGATTTTTATCATTCATTAAAAAAGCAAAACCAAGTTATCTGCTTTAGAATTTGATACATTAGCTTTAGCAATAAATATAACTGTCTTCATAATTGATTGAGACATTCAACTCTTTAAGTCAGCTCATAAATTTTTTTATTAAATAAACCCTATTCGTGCTTAATTCACTAAATGAGCCAATTTTCATTCATACTCTAAAACAAATTTTGTTGTTACATAGAATTCACCTCTGCCTATTTTTTTTGTTAATAGTGCATTGGGTTCACCTTGTATATACGCTTTTAAATTTAAATCATTGCCATTTCCAGTGTGAAGGTTCTGTATATAGCTATGTACCTTATTTAGGATAATAGGCGTTCCATTTTCAGTTTCTAATCCAATAGCTATCCCACTAGCTTGACTACCGCGATCTAATGCTAATAAACCTGGAAGCGCTAAATTTTCATTTCCGGTAAACGTTACTCTCACTTCTTTTCCCAATACTAAATCACAATTAATTAAACGGATCGTAAAAGGCTGACTATGTGTTCGTGTATTAAGATATAAATATTTATCAACAACAGTGCCAAAATCTAACTCAATATTTTCATCTCCAGGATAAACTTCACAAGCATCTTCAACCAAAACGCCATCAAATTGTACCGTTTCCGCTTGTGATACCCCTGAAAAGTTCAACAAATAACCAACGAAAATAAAAGAGCATAATTGGCATAGCCTATAGCTCATATTCTTTGTTTTAAAAATTAATTTATTGAAAATCAATGGTCAATGCTCCTGTTGCCGTAAAATCATCCCCTATAAGTTCTGTGCCCGCGAGTTTAATAGGCACCGCAGATAATTTTGGGGGGGCCGCTGGGTTAATCGAAAATGCTTTATTCAACTCTAATGCCTGACCATCCTTTTGAATTTGCAAACCGAATTTACCATTATTTAAAGCGCTGACCGTTCGCAATGTTGCCTTATCAAACCCATTTCCAGCTTGAGTACCACTAAATGTTAGTGTGACATCCCAAGGTTGATTTAAATCACCTAGACAGTCCAATTGGTAAGGAATCTCTTGTTTAAACCTATCACCGTCAACTTTACGTACTCCCACCTTACCAAATGACACCTGTATTGGTTTATTTTGGTTAAGCTGACACACAGGAGGAATAATTAAAGTGCCGTCAAATACCCAATTTGCCTGAGCGGATTGTCCGGCTAACATCAACATGTCAAACACAATAAAACAGATGACTGCGAATCGTTTCATTGATAATCCACCTTCAAGGTTGCAAGTGCCGTAAAATGACCACCGTCTGTGTTGCTGTAATTAGCAGTGCTATTCTTTATTGGCGCGACTTTTAAAGAAGGTAGTGCACTGTACGTAAATTTAACGGGTTGATTTATCGCTTGCCGAGAACCATTAATATAAAACACTATGCCTAATTTACTATTTGATGTTTTCAATGCCCCATTACTATTAAAAGTTGTTTGCTCACCTTTCAACGTTAATGTCAGATTGTTTTTAGCTAATTCTGAACAGGTCAGGCTTAACGGCAAATCCTGTAAATAATGCGTTCCATCTATCCGAGTTAATAAAATATCGCCAAAATGAATTGATTCTTGGTTATTATTATTCAAGATGCATTCTGGGGGAGTGACGATAAGATTTCCACGTAGGTTGATATTTACCCCTAAAACCGGAGCAGTACCGACAAAATATAATATTACCAACCACCAACCTGGGTATTTCATATTTTCTCCTTAGCGATAATCGACCAACATGGTTAATATGCCACTAAAATTACCGCCATCGGTTAACACACTACCAATTGGTTTCACTGGGATCGCATATAAAGAGGGCATTGTTCCTTTATAAGTAAAATTCAATACAGCTCCGTTATTCAAACGGGTATTATCCTGATATATCGCAATTCCCAAATTTGTTAGGTTGGTCTTTATGACATTCTGCCCATTAATCGTGGTTGCATTCCATCCCAACGTCATTTTCACCGCATTGCTATAAATGTTGATACAATTTAATTCATATTCAATCTTTGTACGTTTATAGCTGCTATTATCAATCAAGGTTTCGTGTATATTGCCAAAATCCACATCCGTTGTGCTTCCTCCATTAATCGTGCATTCTGGCGGTGTAACCACTAATGTGCCATCAAAATTAACGGTCAAAGCATGAGATAATACAGGGTGGAGACCTACAAATAAGCCTATCCCAAGCCAATAGATTATATGTTTTTTCATACTCATTCCTTAACCTATTGGTAATTTAAGGTCATTGTCATCACACCGGTAAACCTACCCGCATCTGTAAGCATTTTTCCTGTTGGTTTTGTAGGTACTGCATATAATTGTGGCGATGAACCGTAGGTAAAATTAATGGCTGAATTATTTCTCACTCGAGTGCTATCACGATAAATGGCTATCCCTAAATCCGTTCGATTGGTTTTTATTGTTGATTCACCATTTAGAGTTAATTCATTCCAAGACAGCGTCATAGTTAAATTGTTTTTTTCAAGCCCCGTACAAACAAGGCCATAATTAATTGGCATCCGCTTATAGCTCGTCCCATCAATAAGCCCTTGCTGTACTTCACCGAAACTAACCGACGTGGCCTGATTACCATTAAAAGTGCACTGAGGTGGCATCGTAATTGTTAATGTCAAATTGAGATTAGCTGTATCCGCTTTTGCAAATATCATCACACTACTTAATAACAAAATAGTGACGAATAACCGCCGTTTTTTTAATGTATAGAGCCTAACATCTATTAATTGCATCAGAATGTCCTCTATTCATAGCTCACTTGAAAACGGATCAATGCACGATAAGCACCAGACCTTAACTCTGCGGTTGTTCGTACTGGGGTTATATAGTAGGTCAATTGATTATGCCCTGAAGAAATCAACTGAGGGTGGCTGTATTGCCCCAATGTTATTGGGTTACGTTCAGCATCACTCAATCGCAATCCCATTCCTTTTGCGCCTAACACAGACACTAACTGCTCATCTTGGGCGTCCGTCGGTGCTAAAAAACGAATTTTCATCGCTGGCATATCTGGGCTCCATAAAACATTGCCCGCTTTATTACGACTTCGGCTTTCCCCTCTTAAGCAATCTTCTAGCCGTAACTGTATGGCTATAGGAGTCCCCATTTGACCCACTTTCTCTACTTGCCCCGTTCCTATCGTTCCTAAATCTACGGTTTGGTAGGTAGAAGGCATCGCCAGTCGGCAAGCACTTTCGGTTAACGCTCCCTGCACATATAACGCGCCATGAGCCCCATCCACATCCCAGTTATCCACCTTATCTAAGATGCTCCCCAGAGCAGAACTCGTAAGTAAAATCCATCCTAAACAACTCAACGGCATACCCTGGAGAGTTCTATGCGCTACTGTCATGACGTTCCTCTGTTATCTAATCCGTTCTTAATCCGTCTTTCCTAGTTTTTCTCAGGAACTACATGGCAATTAGGACCTTGGCATGTAAAGGTCAATGTTGGCCGACCACCATAATCATTGATATACGTCAGCACAGGACTCGTTCCCAATGCATTCGCACTTCCTGCTAATGGTTGGCGACTTTTTGGTGCAACCATCACTGGCTCAAATCCAGAGACTGTTGCTCCTTCTTTACGTGGCGTAGCATCTACAATTGTGACGTAATAAGGTGTTGGATTAACCAGTGTATATTGGTCACCTTGCCGAGTTAGCGTCACTTTTTCTTGCCATGGATTATCCCTTTGTTCGCGAGTTGGAATGATCGCTTTTGGGCGATAAAACAACTTAATGCGCGTTTGTAATGCGAGTTGCAATGTGTTCGGTTTATCACTTTTTGGCGGAATTTCGCGCAAGTTAAAGTAATACACTGATTCTCTATCTTGAGGGAGTTTAGCAACACTGGGTAATGCTTGAATTTTGACTTGGCTTTTTGCCCCAGGCTCAATCCGCTGCACGGGAGGAAGCACGGTAAATGGGTCGCTAACTTTTTCACCCTGCCCATTTTCAATCCAACCTTGAGCTAAATATGGCAGCTGTTTGTTTTCATTACTGACATTCAGGCTTATTGACTTATCTTCACCGGTGATAATCGCTCTTGTTCTATCCAGTGCAATGGCAGCATGCGCGTTGGGTAACATTATCGATGAAAAGACGCCCCCTAAAAATAACATTGAGGCACGATAACCTATTGTTTTACTTATCATATAACTATCTTCCTATTCTTATCACTTTAAAGGTAAGTTGTTTCACTATCTGGCCAGCAGATGCACTCTGTTTCCGTCTATCCACACAATCACTCTTGCTTGTGCCTCACTGATTACTGGAAAGGTGGCATGGCAATAACCAACGAGATAACAGCATCTCTCCTTCAGGTAGCTGATCGGGTAAGGTGATCTCACACTGTACCTGCTCATCCCAACGTACTTTTAATACATCTTTAGGATTCAAACCGGTTAAATAAGTCACGCCATCATCACCAACCATGCCGACATTCTGTCCACGTTTATTCAGTACTGTCGCCCCAAACGGCGGCGTATCGTCGTTCGATAAACGCAATACGGCCATTCCACTATGCCCAGCCACGACCTCAAATTGACGATAACCAATCGCCCCTTCGGTTAAAGTGCCTTGTTTTATCGACTGAGACACCTGTGCGTTTTCAGGTAACGAGTTCAAGTCCACGCTAATTTGGTTGCGGTAATAGCTATTCACATCAGTGATGACAGCCTGCCCAAAACGGTTGCTTCGTATCACTGAGCCATAACCACGTAATGGAATATCTGCAACACCATCCGTATCAACAAATATCCGCGTTCCACCTAATTGGTTATTTCTATGCATCACAGCGCCATTTTCTGTGGCAGTAAATCCGCCTTGAAATGACAAGCCAGCGGAGCGATAGCGATCTTGTTGATACGTTGCATTCGCATTAACTTGAGCTAAATCACCTTGATAAGTGTAATAACCACTCATCAGCGCACCTGATTGCGCCCACCCCGTACTTAACTGGTAATTGCTACGTTCATCGAACCGGTTGTAGTAGCTAATACGCTGAGTGCTGTCACTTTGATCCCAACTACTATTCAGGCTAACAGATCCCCTATCTCCCCATGGTATGGAGAGTGAAGCGTACATACCATCATCATTTATTCCGCGATAGCGGTTGCGATAGCCCGTTACATTGACACTTAAATTTTTCCACTTATCGACATCAAAATAGCGCGCTAACGAGAGGCTATAACGATCGTTATCCGGCTGATCCCAATATGTTTGATGATAATAATTAACGTATGCACTCAACCCAGTTTCAGGAAATTGCTGGTTATACGAGAGGGTATACATCTCTTTACTGTTGTATTGACGCACTTCAGTAGCCTGTGCATCTAAATACTCAGACATACTCATAAAACCTTGTTCGGAAAAACGGTACCCAGCAAAAGTCACTTGGCTGTTATAAGCATCAAAGTGTTTTGAATAGCTCAAGCGATACGAACTTCCCCGATAAGTTTTATCACCGATATCCTTTAAGTCTTTCAAATGAGCACGCGCATGCGTTACATCAAATGAAAGAGCCCCGAGCACCTTTAAATCTCGCCCAATACCAAAAGCAGCAGAGTTATAATTCTCTGAGGTCATTCCGCCACCAAACAGAGACCAACCATTATTCACTCCCCATGAAAACTCACCGCTAGCAAAGTTTTCTCCTCTCACTTGGTGGCGCCAATCAGTGGGGCGACCTGCTGCAAGCTTATAGCGTAGGAGTCCAGGTCGAGTCAGATAAGGTACGCTCGCAGTATTTACAGTGAATGTTTGTGTTGAACCGTCTTGTTCTTTCACTTCGACATTGAGCTCACCCGTCAGTGCGTCATTCAGGTCTTGAATACGAAAAGGACCTGCTGCAACTTGAGTCTGATAGATAATTCGCCCTTGTTGGCTCACAATCACGGTTGCGTTACTTTTGGCGACGCCTGTCACTTCAGGTGCATAACCTCGTAAATTTGGCGGCAACATATTGCTATCAGTCAGTAAACTCAGTCCCGTAAAGCGAAAATTGTCGAAGATGTCAGAACTCAGGTAGTCCTCTCCGAGTGTCAATTTAGCGCCTAACGGTTTAACCGAGCGGTACATGTAGTAACGGTTCCAATCTAACGATGACGTTGAATCTTGACCTTGTTGCTTATCAAAACGCAGCTGCCAGTCAGCTCGCACTCGCCAAACATCTAAGTTAATCCCCATCACCCCATTACCACTGGCGTTGTAGCTGGTTTGCAGTCCACTTCTTGTCTGTTGGCCAATTTGCATATTCAAGTTATAGTCAAGTAACGCCCCTGGTATCCCCTCTTCCCAACGAGCTGGAGGATCCCAGTTCTCCGCCGTATACTCTAAATAAGCTTGCGGTAAACTAATGTATAAAGCCGAGGAGGCTAAATCGGCTTTGACTTCCATCCCTGGGAGACTCTCTAATGACAAACACTGATCTTGATGCCACCACTGTAATGTCGGCAATAAATTAGGCTTAAGACCGAGTTGTTGCACTAATGTAGGGCTTAAACATGCTTCACTTTCATTCCTCTGGTGTTCTGGCGCATAATAAAAAACAGTTTGTTCAGGAATACTTTGTTTATTTAGAAAAATAGTAAAACTGTATTCTCCGGGCATTAAATAACCGGGACGAGAGAACTGGCTTAAATCAATATTCGCCTGATCATTGACGTCCAAAATATCGGTATTAAATTCTATTTCAGTCGCATTTGTTGTTAAGCTGATGACCAAGGTTGCAAGTAACCCTGCTCTGTATGGCTGAACAAATCGTAATAACGGCGAATAAATACAATTTAGGGTCATGGTATCGACCTTCTTATATATTCTTTTTTCGTGATGTCATTGCATGATTGAATTGAGTCATCTTCCCTGAAAGCCCAGATGACATTACGTCTTCGTTATTCATAATCCAATTTAAAGCGCAACTGACTGTAATATTGTCCTGAACTCAGCGGACGATGATTAGCGACTAACCGCAATTGATAGATTAATTCTCGGTTCCCCTCAACGAGTTGATTAGAAGACATACCTTGACCTGGAATTACGATTTCACCATCGTTATCACGCTGAATTAGCAAACCGACACCTTTGGCTTGCCCGCTCACACCAAATAACCCTTTTTCATGAGGGCCATCAAAGGTAATACGAAAATATTGCCAATTCGGTTTATTCGGATCTTGTTGTTCAAGAACACAATTCATTAATCGAATCACAAAGGGGCGTGTTGGTCCTTGCCCATCACGACGAATTTGTGTCAGCGCTAAGCTTCCCATATCAACAGTTTGGTCACGACTTCCCACATCAATAGCACAAGCTGTTTCAATTATGCTTCCATTCATCTTGACTGAGCCTGATGCGCTTATTGAAGGAGCAAAAATCAAAGCACATATTCCTAGACCGATTGAAAAAACACCGCTGCCTATTGGATTATTCATTCTTATTTCTCACTCAAAATTCAGTTAGGGATGAGCCAAAAACATCCTTGTTTACTGGCTCAATATGAATTATTCGTAAGACATCGTGAAATCTGCAACAGAGCTGAAATCACCAGCAGTAATGGTAGAGATATCGCCACCATTACCCATTAGGTATGCAGAGAAACGTAAGGTATTATTACCTTCTTGAATATTTTGGAAGGGTGTTGCGGTACCCAGTGTGATGACATTCCCGTTACCCGTCGTAATTTGAACGCCCGCACCTGAACCAGTACCAACAATACCGAGCGTTTTATTGGTATTATCGAAGGCTGCGGATGCGCCAGTAAATACCAATTGCACCCCCTTAGTGAGGTTCGTGATATCACAGTTTTCCAGTGCAATGTCAAATACGCGTGGTGAAGATTTACCACCATCAACTAATGCCATATTAGAAATGAGGCCCAGATCAACAGTTTGATCGATAGAGTCTGGAGAGATAGAGCATGGCGCATCAATAATAGCCCCTTTAAATGTGACTTTTCCATGTCCTTGGTCTGCTGCATTTGCGGCAGATGCTAGACCTAGCATCATAAAAGTTGCTATTGCAATTGATTTATTTTTCATGAATAAAACCTATAACCTATTAATTGTAAAACATACGGATGATTAACAAGGAAATAAAATTTCCCACTACAGATTTAAATGCCAATCATTTATTTAATTAAAAAATCAAATAAACAAAATGAACAACTAAATAAAAATAGTTTGATTAAAAATAAAAAAGGAACCCAAAAAGAATAAAAACCACAATTAAAAATTAATAGTATTTAACTGATGAATCACTAATTACATCAAAAAAAGCATCTTTATGTAATAAATTAGAGCTTATATAATTATTCGTTAATACTTTCTCATAAATCAAAAATAGCTCATAATTACTATTTTTAATTTCTTTCGTCACAATATTAAAGAATTCGAAAATAGGCACTTCCAAGAAATATAATATACCTAAAATCATATCCACAGTGATATAGTTAATGCCATTTTCGTATCGTGAAATTTGTTGTTGTGACATACCAACTTCTTTCGCTAATTTCTTTCCTGATATGCCATAGGACTTTCTAAGTTTAAACAATACACGACCAATAATGACAGCCATTTCTTTTTTTATTGCCACTTTGTCACTTTCACTTAAAGGTCGTGAATTTATTTTTAAAAGCATGCCGTTACTCCACTAAAAATCAAAACATAATATTAATTCACTCTTCTATTTCCAATTCATAACCATTGTTACGCTGTAAAAGTGTATTAATTATCATGGAGTAGCATCATAAATGCAACGCAGCCTATTATTAGCAATAAAAAAAACACCATTTATGCGTAAGTGAAAATATATAAAGCCAATAATAAAACAACGACTTAAAAAATATTGTTAAGTTATTCATGTCAATGAGGCAGCATTTTATAACAAACAAATCAAAAAAAGACTAAAAATATGATTTTTAATCCCTAAAGTAATAAATTTTAACAGCTTGAAAAAATATCAAATAATTAATAACAAAATGGATAACTAAAACCCACAATTAGGTGATACTGACTAGCACGCTAAGTTTCATATTCTTTTTTACAATAACCTCATTAATTAACTTAAAAATCATAATATTAATAATATCGTTTCTTATCTATTCGCCACTCATACTGAAAACAGTCTATGAACACACTTAAATTTCACAAAATACCCCCAATACACACAATAGAGGTTATTTTTAATAAAGTTAGCCTTCAGGGAACGATATTTTTTTCATAAAAGGAGTAAAGCGATATGATATTTTTTCTCCCTCTTCTTCTTTTCCCCTTTAAAATATGAGTAAAAAATAATAAATCAGCGAGCTTTAGTTCAAAACATGGCGCTACTCGCGATAAATAACCAATAACCTCTTTTTTTAGGCCTCAAATCAATCAAAACACGCCATATGTCACCTTATATTTTTCCTAATTTCCGACTATTTATTGATTCAAAATGAGGGGAGCCAGACATAATCAAGTCACAATGAAGATAGCAATGATATCGTTGTTACGATTATAATACTGATGACGTATTTGCCGGTTCTTGCTAAGATTCATGCTGAAAGCATACCGATTTTCAGTGAATTAACCGCTAAGCGTTTATCGATTTTATCGGTCTAATACCCTAGTCACTTTTTATTATATAAAACCTAATGAGTCATTATGTCTGTTATTGATGATTGGGCTGAGCGCCACATTCAAGAAGCCCTAAGCAAAGGTGAACTAAAAAATCTACAAGGGGAAGGTAAACCGCTATTACTGGATGATGATAGCCAAGTCCCACCTGAATTACGGGCGAGTTATCGCATACTAAAAAATGCAGGTTATCTACCTCCCGAATTACAAGATCGCAAAGATGCGCTAACCTTGGTCGATATGTTGAAAGGTTTAGAACCTGATAATCCCAGCTATCTCCCTTTAAGCAAACAACTGTCTTTGTTAGAACTGAAACTTAAACAAGCCAATGTGAATACTGACTTTTTGCATGGTGAATATGAAATGCCTATTCGCCAACACTTTAAGCCTAAGTAATGCACTCATCTCCCCAAGCGATATTCCATTGGTGTTTTACCATAGAATTGGCGAAATGCTTGGCTAAAAGCCGAATGAGAGTCATAGCCGACCGCTAATGCAACCTGCTCAATTGAAAGAGTTCCCATCAATAAACGGCATGCGGCTTCCATTCGCTGTTGTAATACAAATTGCATCACGGTTAGCTGAGTCTCTACTTTAATTTTGCGCTGTAATGTACTGACTGACATACAGAATGCATTAGCCATATCTTGGCAACTAATTGGCCGATGTAAGCGCGCATCAACCCATTGCGTAATGCTATCAATCCACTGAGATTGTGGTTTCAATTGTGCAAGTAGTAATTTTGCGATAACCGTATTCTGCTCAGGTGGCTGGGGGAAATTTTGTAACCAATTTAATAATCCCATTGCCGCCGGAGTTAACGAAAAGTAGGGCGTTTTTTCATCAAAACGCCATTGTGAAGCGATTGGCATTTCCAAAACATAGTTTTGGTTACCTGTTTGTCCGCTAAAGGCATGGCTCACACCCGGAGCGATTATCACCCCGTTGCCTACCCCCAACAAAAAATGTTGTCGATGCATATTAATTTCCATTCCACCAGCTAATGCAAAGACAATTTGCCATTGCCCATCATGCTGATGAGAAACAACATCTTCGGAATATTGGCGGTAATGTAATTCAGGCAATAACAAAGGCGAACTCCTACTTGCTGGGCATAGTAGCAGTATAGCCTTTTTATTATTTAAATTGCAGCTAGCCTGTCAGGCAAGTCTCGCACCATTAGGCAGGGGTAAATTGAACTCAGCCAGAACGATAGCGCCTGTCTCGTCAGGAGCACCTGTAATAAGAACCTCAGATTTAATACCTGCGATGCGCTTGACTTCAAAGTTACATACGCACAATACACGCTTACCAACCAATTCTTCTGGTGTGTAATTGACAGTAATTTGTGCGCTCGAACGCTTAATACCTAATTCACCTAAATCCACGTCCATAACATAAGCAGGTTTTTTGGCTTTGCTATTCACTTCCGCTTTAATTATCGTACCAGCCCGCATTTCAACACGAGTAAAATCGTCCCATTCAATATGTTGCATATTTTTTCCCTGAGTTAAGTCATACATAAGTTTTAGGCTATCACAAACCTTGTGTAGAACTTTATCGCCAAACAGGCATTCTTTGTCGCGCAACCGTCATCGCAAAACGTTCCTCTCCAAGCATAACGAATACCGAAAATCGACATTTATCGCCGCTATATCCTTACCGTAATCTTATTTATATTCGTTATTCAATTCGTTACAAATACGGCTAGCTAATCTTAAAAGCTCAGTTTTTATGACTCTCTAATGTTTATATGTCTTAAATTGGATTTATATGCCGATAAAGCGCTAGAATATATAAGCAGAACATCTAATCACAAAAGAAAAGGATGTATTATGTCGAATCAATATCAAATTGGTGTTGTTGTAGGAAGTTTACGTACAGACTCATACAATAAATTGGTCGCCAATGCACTCATCAAGCTATTCCCAGCGCATTTCTCATTTCAATTTATTGATATCAGTCAACTGCCTTTATATAACCAAGATGCTGATCAACATGTTCCCGCCATTGTCACGGGTTTCAAATCACAAATTACTCAATGTGATGGCATTATTTTTGTTACCCCTGAATATAACCGTTCAATCCCCGGTGTTTTAAAAAATGCCATTGACCAAGGCTCACGCCCATGGGGTGATAATTCATGGAATGGGAAACCAGCGGGTATTTTAGGGGTATCGATTGGAAATATCAGTACTGCTATTGCTCAACAGCACTTGCGTAATAGCCTTGCGTTTTTGAATATGCCAACGCTCAACCAACCTGAGTGCTATTTGAAATGGTTTGATGGTATGGTCGATGAACAAGGAAATTTTGCCCCTAAGAGTAAAGAGTTTATTCAAGCGTGGGCTGATGCTTATGCGCAATTTGTCATTAAGAATAGCAGCAAATAATAAAACGAAAAGGGCATCGCCGTTGCGATGCCCTGATTAAAAATCGCTAATATATTAGCGACCTGCTTTTAGTTTCTGAAAATACTCTTCATACACAATATTTGCATTACCGACATCACTTTGCCATTCACCTTTTTTCAACACCTCTTCACTTGGATACAGGGATGGATCATTAGCGATTTCTGGCGGTAGCATCTTCTTGGCTTCTAGGTTGGGTGTTGGATAACCGATCGTTTCCGCAACCTGTGCGGCAATTTCAGGGCGCAAGAGGAAGTTGATCAACTTATGTGCCCCTTCTGGATTTTTCGCATTTGCAGGGATAGCTAAGCTGTCCATCCAGAAAATTCCCCCCTCTTTTGGCCAAACAACGTCTATTGGTAAGCCGGCTTGACGCGCCACAAAGGCGGAACCATTCCACAGCATCCCAACATCAACTTCACCTTCAATAAATGGTGTTGCAGGGTTATCGGAGTTGAAAGCTAAAATATTTGGACGTAATTTTTGCAGCTCTTTATAAGCTTCTTCAATTTGTTTAGGGTCTGTGGTGTTACCTGAATACCCCAATTTCGTCAATGCGACTTGGAATACCTCGCGCGCATCGTCCATCATTAATAGGCTATTTTTATATTCGGGTTTCCAAAAATCAGCCCAAGAAGTCACCGAGCTAGGGTCAACCGCATCGCCGTTAATACCAATACCCGTTGCCCCCCAAATATAAGGGATCGAGTAATCATTTTGTGGGTCGAATTCTTTATGCAGTAGATTCGGGTCAAGATTATTAAAATTACTGAGTTTGTTTTTATCAATTTTTTGTAACATGCCTTCTTTACTCATTTTAGAAATAAAGTAAGTTGAAGGAACGACCAAATCATAAGCACCTTCTTTATAGGTCTTGAGTTTGGTGTACATGCTTTCATTTGATTCGTAGGTGGAATAAATCACCTTGATCCCAGTTTCTTTAGTAAATTGCTCTAATAAACCAGGGGGAACATATTCTGTCCAGTTATAGAAATACAGTACGTCTTTATTTTCGTCAGCAGCTGTAGCTGCGCCAATACTTGCAGCAACTAAGCCAGCCGCCAGCAGATAGGACCATTTTTTCATTACTGAGCATCCCTCAACAAAGTGTTTTTTTATACTCGCCATATTTCAAGTCACCCTTTATCACCGGATTACACCAATCGAAACTTGAATTATCTTGTGTATATATATCTTATAGGCTCATAGAGAGCCCACCCTCATCGCCAAATGGCATCGAAATATGCGAGCTACTGACCCCAGTAGCAGCGCTGCGTATACAACATAAATAATGATTATGGCTGCTTTGCGAGTTTATCCCGCATCACCCATTGGCTCAAACAAACTAAAATTAGCGACATTAACAACAATACCGTCGCCAAGGCATTAACCTCAGGAGAAACACCGACTTTCACCATCGAGTAAATCTTTAACGGTAAAATTTCATAGCTTGGCCCCGTCACAAATGATGAAACGACCACATCATCCATAGATAAGGTAAAGCTCAATAGCCACCCAGCAACAACAGCGGGTAATGCTAACGGGAGGATAATCTTGCGTAAAATTGTAAACTCCCCAGCCCCAAGGTCCCTAGCTGCCTCCAACATTTTCACATCAAAGTCCTTCAATCTGGCATAGACGGTCACCACAACGAAAGGTAGGCAGAATGTAATATGTGAAAATAGCAACGACCAAAAACCGAGAGAAACCCCTAAGAGCATAAATAATACCAGCAGAGAAATTGCCATCACGATATCAGGAGACATCATGACGACAAACAGCATGCCACCGACAAACGGTTTTCCTCTAAAACGGTAACGAAACAGTGCAACGGCTGTTAATGTGCCAATTATCGTAGCAAATGTCGCCGAAATAACAGCCATCGTCAACGAATGCCCTGCCGCCTGTAATAAGCTATCGTTATTTATTAATAGTTCATACCATTTGGTTGAAAAGCCCTGCCAATTAATTCCAAAACGGGATTCATTGAAGGAATTAACAATCAAAATGATAATTGGAATATAAAGATAAGCGTAGACGATGGCCATAAAGCCACCTCGTAACGTGCGACCGATCATTCTTCATACGCCTTTTTATTCAAAAGCTTAGCAGCTCGGTAATACACATACAGCAACAGTCCCATCATCACAGTCAAGAAGATGCTGGTTGCCGCACCAAACGGCCAATCACGGATATTCAGGAATTGACTCTTAATAACGTTCCCTATTAAGAGATTTTTTGCTCCTCCCATTAAATCCGCAACATAAAACAGCCCCATCGCCGGTAATAACACCAGTAAACAACCCGCGATAATACCGGGCATAGTGAGCGGAATAATGATCTTTATGAAGGTCTGAAATTTATTCGCACCAAGGTCTCTCGCCGCTTCTAAATAAGATTTGTCGAGTTTTTCAATACTGGAATAAAGCGGCATTACCATGAAGGGCAATAGAATATAGATAAGGCCTAATACAACCGCTTCAGGTGTATACATCAAGCGTATCGGTTTATCGATAATGCCTATCCACAACAAAAAATCATTTAAATACCCTTTGGTACTCAAAAAAACTTTTAATCCATAAATACGGATTAGAGAATTAGTCCAAAAAGGTACGATCAGCAGAAAAAGCATTAAAGGTTGCAGACGTTTTGGTAACTTTGCCAGAATAAAAGCGAATGGATAGCCAATAATTAAACAAAAAAACGTGGCGACCAATGCCATATTCAGTGAATGAAGCATCACTTCCGCATACATGGGATCCGATAAACGGAGATAGTTATCCCATGTAAAGATCAGATCGACAAGGTTAGTATCACTGCGCGTCAAAAAGCTAGTACCAATGATCATGATGTTTGGTAAAAAGACAAATAGCAGTAACCAAGCTACCACGCCTGTAATGATAACGTTTTGTAAGAACTTATGTTTACGCCGGATCATCCAGTACCACCTCCCAGCTTTCAACCCAAGTTACAGCAACTTTTTGGTTTAAGGAGTGGTCTACGTCTGGATCATCCTCATTAAAGAATTCGCTGACCATGATAATTTTGCCATCTTCCATCTCTACCACAGAATCTAGCGTCATCCCTTTATAATTGCGCTCACGAACATAGCCAATTAAACCAGGATGATTTTCTGCATCATTCACCTCTTCTACGCGCAAATCTTCTGGGCGTAATAAGACATGAACAGATTGCCCTTCTTTAACAGGAAGAGCGGTAAAGATATCACATTCATGGCCCTCAACATTGGCGCGAATACGTTGTTCATCAATGCGATATAGCACTTTCGCATCAAAAATGTTGATTTCACCAATAAATTGAGCAACAAAGAGATTTTTAGGCTCTTCATATATTTCTCGTGGTGAGCCATCCTGCTCTATTTTGCCTTCACGCATCACGATAATACGGTCAGACATCGCAAGTGCTTCTTCTTGATCATGCGTGACGAAAATAAACGTTATCCCCAGCTTACGTTGCAATGCTTTTAACTCATTTTGCATTTGCTTACGCAATTTATAATCTAGGGCAGATAAAGATTCATCCAGCAGGAGGACTTTTGGGCGATTAACGACAGCCCGAGCAATAGCAACTCGCTGTTGTTGTCCGCCAGACAGCTGGTTTGGACGACGTTGCGCGAAATCCTCTAATTGCACCATACGCAATGCTTGATCAACACGTTTCTGGATCTCATCTGCGGGTGTTTTTTGCATGCGTAGACCAAAAGCGACGTTATCAAAAACAGTCATATGTGGGAACAAAGCATAGCTCTGAAATACCGTATTCACAAAACGCTGTTCTGCTGGAATATCAGTAATATCCTGGCCGTCAAGGATGATTTTGCCTTCATCAACATCTTCTAAGCCGGCAATTAAACGTAAAACGGTTGTTTTGCCACAGCCAGAAGGCCCTAAAATGGTTAAAAACTCACCATTTTGGATGGTTAAGTCAAGCTCGGAAATAATTTGTTTGCCATCAAAAGCTTTATTTAATGCTTTTAATTCGACGAGTGGTGTCAGAGAGGTTGTCTCAGTCATTTATGCTACACTCTATCCCTATGAATAATGCAGATAGAACCGCTACCGTTAAAGACTGTGTAAGCTTATCGGAGATTGACTCTTCTTATCTTCCCCAGCAAAGCCCAAAACCAGTAGCGCCATTTAAATTTCATTAAGTGGTGCATGATAAACACTGTTTGCTCAAATTGAAAGCCATTTTCAGCATTTTGTTTGCCTTTCGTTATGAAAACTCAATGAAATTATTGTCTTTACGAAAAAAATAAGCCACTTAACCATAGCAACATGAATCGGCAACCCTTTGTAAGATAATCATAAAGGCAACTTAAGTTAGATTTTCATTATTCATAACATAAACAGCATGAATACTGATTAAAGTTTAATACAACTCTATGAAAAAAATAGACAATAGGGATACATAAAAGTTAAAAATCGCTCTGCTCGACCATATTATCAATACATTTTTTGCAATTGAATTTCAAAAATAGATAGTCAGTAACACTAATAACATAGGCTCAAAATAAATCCTGCTTTATTTATTCTGTGACCTCTCGCAAATTTTTCACTTAAATGAAATGTAATATCGATAATATTAATCAATGTCATGTTATTGACCACATCTAACTGAATACAATCATCTTATTAAAAATAAATAGATAGGCATCCGCTATTCATAATCGCATCTCTTTTAGCCGCAGCACATTCCTCTTACATTTTTAGGCTAGCAGAAACAGCATTCAATTATGAATAAACAGAAGCTCCTTATTGGGGCTATTACACGATTCCATTGGATAAATATGTGAGTAAATAACATGTCTAATAATGAATTTTTTTATCAACCGCCTTATCCTTTATCTGTAGACAATACTGAATATTATCAGTTAAGTGATAAATACGTTTCTGTAGAGACATTCGCAGGTAAAGAGATCTTAAAAATTGAACCGGAAGCGCTAACCATTTTGGCTCAACACGCCGTCTATGATTCTCAATTTTTCTTAAGAGCAGCGCACCAAAGGCAAGTAGCGGCGATATTATCTGATCCAGAGTCAAGTGAAAATGATAGGTATGTCGCGTTACAACTTTTACGTAATGCCGAAATCTCCGCTAAAGGAATTTTACCGAACTGCCAAGATACCGGTACCACAACCATTGTTGCTAAAAAAGGCCAACAAGTTTGGACTGATTGTAATGATGCAGAAGCTTTATCTCGTGGTGTTTATAATGTCTTCAAACAAGAGAACCTTCGCTTTTCTCAAAATGCCGCGCTAGATATGTATACTGAGGTCAATACCGGCACTAATTTGCCTGCTCAAATTGATATTTTTGCCACTGAAGGAGAGGAATATCACTTCTTGTTTGTGAATAAAGGCGCCGGTTCTGCCAATAAATCGGCTCTATTCCAAGAAACCAAGACTATTTTAGAACCGAATAAACTAAAAGCTTTCCTGATCGAAAAAATGAAAGCATTAGGAACCACCGCATGCCCTCCATACCATATCGCTTTTGTGATTGGAGGAACCTCTGCTGAAGCGACATTAAAAGCCGCAAAACTGGCTTCAACAAAATATTATGACAATTTACCCACCTCGGGTAATCAATATGGTCAAGCATTTAGAGATATCGAACTCGAAAATACCTTACTTGAAGCAACTCGCCATTTTGGTTTTGGTGCTCAATTTGGTGGTAAATATTTTGCGCATGATGTCAGAGTGGTGCGTTTACCTCGTCATGGAGGATCTTGCCCAATTGGTTTAGCCATTTCCTGTTCCTCTGACCGTAATATTAAAGCAAAAATCAACAAACAAGGCTTATGGATTGAAAAAATGGAACACAATCCTGCGCAATATATCCCCGAATCTTTACGCCAACATCATGAAGCTAAAGTCGTTCATATAGACCTGAACCAGCCAATGCAAGCGATATTGACAGAATTAAGCAAACATCCTGTATCCACTCGCGTTTCCCTTAGCGGTCCATTGATTATTGCGCGCGATATCGCACATATGAAGCTTAAAGAACGCCTAGATAATGGAGAAGAGCTACCACAATATTTTAAAGATCATATGGTTTATTACGCAGGTCCAGCCAAAAAGCCCGAAGATAAAGTTTCTGGCTCATTAGGCCCAACGACAGGTAACCGTATGGATCCGTATGTTGATCTATTCCAATCTCATGGCGGCAGCATGCTCATGCTGGCAAAAGGTAATCGAACCCAAGCGGTCACTGACGCATGTAAAAAACACGGTGGCTTTTATTTAGGCAGTATTGGTGGCTCAGCAGCCATCTTAGCGCAAGAATACGTCAAAAGTTTAAGTTGCCTTGAATATCCAGAGCTTGGTATGGAGGCAGTTTGGAAAATGGAGGTTGAAGGACTACCTGCCTTTATTTTAGTTGACGATAAAGGCAATAATTTTTTCGAACAAGTACAAAATCAAACTTGCCAACGTTGTGTTAAATAAATAAAAAATAACGGCGACTAAATTCAATCGTCGCCGTTTTTTATTTAAGGCCATATCATTAACAACAATAGCCGATTTACTGTCACCGTCAGCATGTTGAGCGGTTTAAAAAAATGTCATTCCCTGACAAATACTCTCCTTAAAAATCATGATTAGTAATAGTTTATCCTAACGATCGTTGAAGCATTAAATGGTCCGGTTTTCACCGCACTTACTTTCTTGACCGATGCGTTATAAGTACGAGTGATTGAGGTGCTCCCTGTAGGTAGAGAACCGAAAAACTGGAAATAGTTAAATTTTACGCGACCACCTTGATCGTCAAATATGGTGAGGTTAGTACCATTTTTTAAATCAATCGCATAATCACCATTGAGATTATCCGTTGTTTCAAAGCTCACATTCATTGAGAAATTATCTAAACACCCTCGTTTTGCCGCTTGTAGTTGAAATTCCTTTTTAAACTCTTTTCCTTGGTTAAGGTCGGTTATCATCAATTGGCCAAAATCAATTTGTTGAGATTCTGGATAAACTTTAATCTCCGCCCCGCATTTCAAAAAACGGATACCTTTTAATCCTGAAATCGCATACCTTAAGTTTTTCGCTCCTGGTGTAAAGTTAATGCCTCCACTTCCATCAAATTGGAAAACCGTAAATTGGTTATCGCCCGTATAATTACCTGAAGGGGGAACCACACCAGTTACCTTAATATACAGAGAAAATGTCACAGTGACAGTGACACTCTGCCCTTTACGGATAGGTTTAGTACCTAAGCTTACGCTCTGTTGATTTCTTTCGAGCTGAATACCTTTATAATTCGCGCCCAATAACAACCCTGTTCCCAATTTTTGAGAGGTTGGGTTGAAATACATATGAACAACGTCAACGGCATCGCCTATAACATTGTCACAATAAACGGTAACCGTCATCGGGTTTGATTGCCAGATCACGGTATTTGCTGGTGTATCCGAGGGGATCGCTAATTGACCGACAGGTACTGCCGGTTTAATCACTTCTCCGGTTCCGTATTCCACACAATCTAAAGCGAATACTCTCGTACTAAAAAATGCCAATAGCAGAAAAACAGGGAGTCTGCTGTATTTAATCAATCTGTGTATCATGAGTTATACACCTTATTAGAGATAGGCAATGCTCAATGTAATTTGTGTTTTGATATTACCTACAGTTAAGTCTTTTCGAGGAAGATAGCTTTCTAACATTGAATAAAGAGTAATTTGCTGGTTATCATCAAAGTAAACCGAGTAATTACGATATTCTCCGTTTGGCACTGTATTGCCATTTTTATCAATTAATCTAATCCCATAACCTTTCAATATCGTTTTACCGCCAAATAAATTACGATCCGTACTTTCTGTGGGTTCGGAAATAAACATAATCCGAACAACGGGTTCTCTATCATCGCGATTAAACGAAGGGAAAATGCAATCATCAAATTTTAATTTAATTTCTTGCTGAGGACTCCTATCCCCTATTTCATGAAAGAAATTAAGAGAAATTGGTCCCAAATCAATATTTTGATCTAACGATGAAAAGCTGATCTTGCAAGGCAATGAAACAACACGCCCAGTAAAATTCAGGTCGCCTTTCATCATGCTGCTATCTGCATAAACATTCCCTGTTAGCAGCAAAGAAATAAAAAAACATATTGATACGTAGCAATTTCTCATGGCCGGATCCTATTTACTTTCTTTAGATAATTGACAAATAGATGCAGCACATTGGTAAGTCAGCATTTTCATACCACCGTAATCATCCATATACCCTGTATACAGTTGACTAAATGGCGTCGCTGGTACGGTTACCGTTTCCTTTGACATCGGGGCTATCATGACACTTTCAAAACCAGGAAAATTACTCGTGGAATGGCTACTTAAATAACCTAGAGTCACATAGTATTTTGTCGGATTTTCTATCAGCAATTGATTACCTGTATGGGTATACTTCAACTCTTTCGCCCACACTTTATCGCTATTGTTTTCAATCTGTGATGGCCGATAAAACATTTTCAAACGGCTCTGAATCGCAATTTGCACCACGTTTTCTTTATCCGCAACTGGTGGAATTTCACGGACATTCAAATAAAATAATGATTCTCTATCTTGGGGTAATTTATCCAGTCCCTCAGTTTTAATGACTTTTATCTGATTTTTAGCGTTCGGTTCAACGCGCTGCATAGGCGGAAGCACAGTAAAAGGTGCTGAGACTTTATTCCCCTTATCATCTTCTATCCATGACTGTGCAAGATAAGGCATCGTTTTGCTTTGGTTATTAATAACTAAGCTGACAGATTTGTCCTGACCGGGGAAAATGATCCTTGTACGGTCGATATTGATTGCCGCAGACGCTGTTTGTAATCCTATAAATATGAGCGAAAAGCAAACAGAGGCTTTATACAATTTATTCATAACACTTTCCTTTAAAGGCAGGGAATCAAAACTTTACTTTGTTCTTTTTCAGAGAAACTCGTGAAATTCAATTGGCACTGCGCATTTCCGCCTGACCATTTGACGCTATATTGCTCTTCTGGATTAATACCCGTTAAATATACGATGCCGTTATCTCCGATAATGCCAACTTCTCTACCTGTGTTTATTTCAATCACGCTGGTTCCTAATGGCGGGAATTTCCCATTTTCTAAACGAACAACCGCCAAAATACGTTTACCTTGATTAGCGCTAATAGTTTGATAACCAATTGCACCTTCAGTTAAGGTTTTACCAATAATGTTGTCATTCACATCAACATCATCAGGTAACGTGTTCATATCGATATACACATCAGAGTTAGAGAAACTATTTAAATTTGTGGCAACACCGATACCAAATCGGTTGGTAACTGATTGACCGTTATCGATAGAAATACCCGCAACATTACCGCTATCAATCATGACTCGTGGTTCATTATTTGTGCCATTACGGTGCAATGCAGCGCCATATTTAGTCGCTGTCATCGAACCATACCAGCTTCCACCCAATGCACGGTATGAATTGACATTATCTGTACCATTCATATTCAGCACACCATAAGGTGAAGAATATTGATAAGTACCACTAATACTCGGCTCCATGCGACCAAGTTCACGCTTATCACCGCCAGCACGTAAGCTCCAGTAATTGTTATTTATATTCTCACTGTAATACGCGACTGATTGATTTAAGCTTTTGCCTCCATTCGCATATTGCATGTCATAGCTAACAGAAGCACCACTTTCTAATGGAATTGAAAACGATAAATAAGCTTGGTTATCATCTGTTTCCTGATATTTGATTTTATTCAGTGAGAATGTGGCAGAAATATTTCTTATATCACCAATATTAAATAATTTGCTCACACTCATCCCAAAGGATGTGGTCGATTCGCTATTCCAAAATTGATGGTGAGACGCATTAAAATATAGCGTGACATCCAACGGACTAATGTATTGGTTAAACGATGCGGTATATACGTTTTTATCCCGCCTAAAATCAAGTATGCCGTTCGCTGCATCAATATATTGCGGCATGGTCAAAAATTCTTTTTCCGAGAATTTATAACCCGCAAAGGTGACTTGCGAATTCGTTGATTCAAAACGTTTCGAGTAATTTAAGCGGTAACTGTTTCCTGAATAGGTGCCAAAATGATCTAATCTTGCGTATGTGCGAGTAATATCAAAAGAAATCGCACCAAATTGATTCATATTTTGACCAATACCTAAGTTAAACGCTTGGTAATCGTTATTGCTGATTGTTGCGATCAAACCACCAAATAATGAGGTATTACTTAAAACGCCGTAAGACATTTCTCCAGAGATAAATCGAGGCTCAACACGCTGTGAATGTCCAAATGGGCTCGACTCCCCAGCAGAGAATTTATATAAAAACTGACCTTGTCGCGTCAAAAATGGTAATGATGCGGCTGTTACTTGGTATTGGGTTTTAGTTCCATTTTCCTCTTCCACCGTAACATCTAAGGTACCTTGCACCGCCTCAGTGATATCCTGAATATTAAAAGGTCCTGGTGCAACACGGGTTTGCTTAATCACCCGCCCATTTTGAGAAATAATGACGGTCGCGTTCGTTTGAGCGATCCCTGTAATTTGTGGAGCATAACCACGCATCGAAGGCGGTAGCATACGAGTATCACTAAAGAGTGATACACCAATAAAACGGAAACTATCGAATATATCCGTTTTTAGGTATGACTCACCCAATAAAATTTTAGCGCCTAATTCGGGGAAAGCTCTAAAGGCATAAATCTGTGTCCAATCGAACCGTTCATTGGTTTTACCTTGTGAACGGTTATATTGGTATTGATAATCTGCACGAAAACGCCATGCCCCCAAATTCACCCCCGCGGTTCCGTTACTGCTAGCGCTAAAGGTTTCACTATTATTTTTAGGTGCTGAATAATTGGCAAAAAGATTGTAATCAATAAATGCACCAGTAATTCCATTTTCCCATTGTGATGGTGGAACCCAATAAGGGTCATCATATTCCAGCCATGCTTGTGGTATTGAAAATAAAATATTTTGGTTAGCTTTATCAAAATGATAATTAATATCCATTGATTTAGGTAATTCAACACACTGATTATTTTCATGCTGTAAAATTTCATCGCTGACTTTCTTTTTCAATGAAAAAAGCTGAATCATTTTAGGCGTAATACAGAGTGCTGAAGTATCTTTATCAACTTCAGTGAATTTAATTAAATATTGTCCAGAGAGTTTACGACCATTAAGGGTAATATCTGTTAAATATTCTCCCGCAGGTATAAAGTCTGGATTTGAGAATTGAGTGAGATCGATATTATCTCTGTCTTTTGCATCAATAATATTCATATTAAACTCGACTGCTTTAGCCACGCTTGAGACGGAAAGTGCTAAAACAATGGAGAATAATAATTTATTTACTTTGAATTGAGGCAATAAAGACATGATAATCCCTGTCATATAGGTAAACAAATCAAACCAAGAAAGGTAAGTAACAGGCAAAAAAAGACCTGTTACTTACATATACTCAAATAGTTCTAGTTTCATTTAGATGGTAATGAAAACTACCTGTAGAAATATAAATAACGATATACTCAAGTAGCGATATACACATCAATAATGAGATAACTTGAAATATAGCGAGTTAAATTATAGGTAGTTTAAAGCGTAAGTTGCTTGAGAAATGATACTACCTGTTTCTACTTTACTACCGTTCGCTTCAACACGTGCGCTGAAAGTCAGTTTGTTTGGACCTTCAACCAGTGGAATTTCAATACTAGTATCACCTAGTTTCATCACTGCACCATTAGCGTTCAACAGACGAACACCAACACCTTTAGAAGTACCCGTGTTTGCTAACAGTTCAGTTTTCGTTGAGTCAGGCGTACCTGAGAAAGTCACTTTAACTTTGCTTACCGCTGGGAATGACGCTTCTCCATTTTCGCCTTTAACTTCACCCAAATCACAGTTTTCTAATGCAATAGTATATTGAACATTTTGGCTGTATTTGTTACCTGTTTCTAAAACTTTATTTGCAACTTGACCTAAGTCGACGTTAACAGTACCGTCACCAGGCAGAGTACATGGAGCATTAATAACTTTACCTTTAAAGTTAATAACACCACTACCTTGGTCAACAGCTGCATTTGCAATACCTGTAGTGAATGATGCCGCAATAATGGTAGCTAAAGCAATTTTAGATAATTTCATATTATTTTCCTATTTAAGAAAGACGACTGACGTACAAACTCCCTAACGATATTGATCATTAGGTAGAGATTAATTCTGTTATAGTTTAGAGAGACAACTGAATAATAATGTAAAGGCTATAAGTAATGATTAGCCATTCTATGTTTTATAATTCTATTTTTTTGTTCTTTTTTTAGTTCTTTTTTTAGCTCCACACAACTTTCTATCGAAAAAATATCATCATGTAAAAAGCATATTAAATCTGTTTCAAGCGCTTTTGCTAAATTAAGTAGATTATCCAATGTAATATTGCATTCACCTCTTTCATAACGTGAAATTTGTTGCTGACTCACGCCAACAAGATCCGCAAGTTCAATGCCAGAAAGGCCTAAACTCTTTCTTCTTTTGCGGATTTCTTTACCAACGATCTGGTTTACATTTTTTCATTTATTAAGACCCGATCTCATTTAAAATTATCGTAGTGAAAAAGATAACGTCATAAACAATATTTTTTAATTATTATTATTTAAGTAATTCACATTAAGAAAAAGTAGTTAAATATGCAATATATGAATTTGACTTAATTATAGATTTGACACTTTGAAAGTAAAACTGTTTATAACGATCGATACGATTAATAAAATTAGACGAAACCTATCAAGAATGTCTATTAAAAAATACAGGCCACTTAAAGTAAATATTCTTATAACATTTTGGTCGACCTTTTAAAAAAAAAAATAAAGAAACAACCTTAACGTTTTGATATTTATCATTAATTCATTTTACTACTATTGGTTGTATAACTATATAAATAGAAGCTAGGATCATTATAAATAAAAAATAACACCAACTATATTTAATATGGTATTTCATCGTTGATATATAAGAGGAAATATAAAATATAGCCAAATAAATTCATTTAAGTCTCATTTTTTTATATTCTAACTATTTTACCACTGACAGTGGTTTATTTATTTTATCTGCTTTTATCAAGCATGAATTTAGCACCAAAGCCATACTCGGTTAAAGAGTACAGAATATGATAAATCACGCTAATCTTAATTTTTCCTTAGTTTTACGCAGTTAAATAGGGCCTAACTAGTTTTAAAGATGGAAATTTATCATAAATTAGATTAATCAATGGCTAGCACTCATAATCAGTCTTTTTATGAATAGAAATAACTCTTTACATTCAATGAATTACATTTTTTACAAAATGTAACCAAATGATAGTAAATATTTCAAATGAGAGTGGCGAATAGGCTAAAAACAGAGGAATCACTTTGAAACAATCAAAAATAGACCTATAAAAATCAAAAACTAGGACAAATCTCATAAGAGAGTATGCCCCAAAACTCAAAATTTAATCGGGAGAATATGCATACATTTAATAAGCTTATTTAATGTTTATATGAAGGGTAACATGTTATTAACATAAACAGCATTTTTGAATGATTGATCAAAGATTAATTTGGATTATCAATAACGCTTTTTTGTTTTTTAGCGTGATCTGTTCATTTCAGTCTAGTATTGGAGAAACATAATATTATGCCTTTATTGACTAGCCCTCATCAGAGGCAAAGTGATTATCTGATTTAGATCGATAACGATTGGTTATCAAAAAGGATAATATCTCATTATATCTCTATGCAATTATGTGGTGTTATCTCTTTACCGTAAGAGAGGAGATACACTATGTCGACACCCATTCGAGTAGCCACTGTACAATTTCAACATAAAGCTTCTGACAAAAACGATAACCTAAAGCAGATCCATGCCTTTATCGATCAAGCCGCATCACAGAACGTACAAATACTCGTGTTACCTGAAATGTGCATTACCGGTTATTGGCACGTACCTAAATTGCCTAGTGAAGAGGTTTATCAACTCAGTGAAACGCTACATGATAGCCCTTCATTAACCCCAATCCGCCAAAGAGCGAAAGAGCTCAATATGATTATTGGCGTAGGGCTGATTGAAAAAGGGTTAGATGATAAGTGTTATAATACTTGGGTCGCTTGTATGCCCGATGGCACATATCATGCTCATCGCAAACTCCATGCTTTTGAGCACCCTAGCATCCACTCGGGTGATAGCTATACCGTGTTTGATACGCCATGGGGGGTAAAAGCAGGTATCCTCATTTGTTGGGATAATAATTTAGTCGAAAACCCGCGTGCGACTGCATTATTGGGCGCAGATATTATTTTAGCGCCTCATCAAACGGGAGGTACCAATTCCCGCAGTCCATATAGTATGAAACCAATCCCACTGTCTTTATGGGAAAATAGAGAGATAGCCCCAGAAGCCTTACGAGATGCTTTCCAAGGTGAACATGGACGCGGCTGGTTAATGCGTTGGCTACCAGCTCGTGCGCATGATAATGGTGTCTTTTATGTTTTCAGTAACGGTGTTGGGCTAGATGATGATGAGATACGCACTGGTAATGCCATGATCATAGACCCTTATGGACGTATTATTAAAGAAAGTGATGCAATTGAAAATGATATGGTTATCGCCGAACTGGATTTAAGTTTACTTCCTATGTCGACAGGCCGCCGCTGGATGTCAGGTCGACGCCCTGAACTGTATGGCATTCTTACTAAAACCATGGGTTATGAACGAGATGCACGCAGCGTAAGATTTGCTGATAAGCCAGTCGCAATTTCAAAATAACAGTGGCGCATCTTTTTTAATGAATAATATACTTGTAGAGACATAATATATTGTCTCTACAAGCCAACATAACTGATAAATTTACCGATGAGGCGTAATGGATACTCGATTATTACGTGCTTTTGTTGTTTTAGCCGAAACAGCGAACTACCATACGGCAGCATCACAACTGTATGTCACTCAGCCAGCATTGACCAAACAGATTAAACAATTAGAACGGCAACTTGCTATAACGTTATTCGAACGTGGTCGTCACGGTGCACAATTAACGGAAAATGGTCACAAACTGCTTCCTTTCGCTCAGCAAGTGTTGTCTCAAACGAATCAACTTTTAAATCGAGCTTCTGAATTAAGTTCTCAATTTCCTAAATCTATCTATGTTGGGTTTGGTATTTCCGTCTTCCAAGAGGCTTCATTTTTCGTGGCTCGCTTACGGGAACATTTACCAAAAACCACCATTTACTTTGATGATATGCCGTCAAATATCATGTCGCAAAAATTAGCCAACCATCAATTACAAGTTGCTTTTTTGCGTCGTCCTGAAACCCCATTCTCTACACATTTTGCGGTTTATCCGTTAAAAAAAGAAACACTGTCACTGGCCATTTCCACATCCCAATTAACTCATCAATCGATTAAACAACTCTTAATGACCCATCCTTATTTATCACTTAGGAAGGAACGAGGCAGCGGGCTTTCTCAGCAAATTGAACAGTTTTTAGAACAACAAAAAATATCATTGATTCCAGCCCAAGAAGCGAGTGATATTCAAACAATCATTGCTCTCGTTGGCGCGGGTGCTGGCGTCAGCTTAGTTCCCTATAGCGCTAGACATATTAGTCGTCACGATGTGACTTTCATCCCCATTGAGAACATTGCGTCAGCCACTTGGGATATCGATGTCGTCTGGTCATCATCCTTACCTGCCTCTTGGCAAGATATAATCAGGGCATTGCTAAAAGAAACACTGCATCATTTTAATCGCCATGCCAATCCCAAATAACGCTCTTTAATCCTATATATAATGAGTAGAAATTCTGATATCTATAATCCTAATAATTTATTTATATGGATAAGCTTCACATGCTTACTAACCCTCTCGTGACCCCGATAAAAATTATCGCATCGGGCATTGCACTTCCTAAAAATAAAATAGACTCACAAGAGTTAGATGTGAGACTCAATAAGCCGAGCGGCTATGTGAAAAAATACTCGGGTATTGATTATCGCTTTCATGCAAATAATGAAGATTCTCAAGCACAATTAGCTGCCGATTCGCTCCACCATGCCCTTGAAGCCAAACAAATTCCAGCGCAAAGCATTGACATGCTGATTTCTGCCTCAGCTATTTCCGTTCAAGCTCTTCCTTGTACGGCCGCACACATTCTTGCGCAATCACGACTGAAGCAAGGTATCGCCTGTTTTGATATTAATGCCAGTTGTGTCAGCTTTATCACCGCGCTGCAAGTAGCCGCGGGTTTCCTTTCTACCAGCCAATATCAACGCATTGCCATCGTTTCCGCAGATCTGGCTTCTCGTGGGATCGATTGGCACGATAATGAATCCGCATTAATTTTTGGTGATGGCGCTGCCTGCGTCATTGTTGAAAAAGGCGATGGAACAAGTGGCATCATCACTTATCATCATGAAACACACACTGAAGGTATCGATCTGTGTGAAATACGCGCTGGAGGCACACGTCGAAATCCACGCGCAGGCATGACCGATACGGATTTTTTATTTCATATGCAAGGTAAAAAACTGTTTCGAATGGCCTCATCCTTGGTCGAACGTTTTATGCAACGCGTTTTAACAGACGCGCATTTGCCGATTAATCACATTGGCACCGTCATCCCTCATCAAGCAAGCCATCTGTCTTTAGAGCATATGCGGCAACGCTTAGGTGTCAAACCGGAACAGTTAATTGATATTTACCGTTTTCGTGGCAACCAAGTCGCTGCCTCAATTCCTTCCGCATTACATGAAGCAATTGAAAGTGGCCGATTTTATGAGCAAAAAAATGTCATGTTAATAGGGACTGCTGCGGGGCTCGCTTTTTGTGCCATGGTGCTGATCCCATGAAAATATTAGTGACAGGAGCAACGAGTGGACTAGGTAGAAATGCGGTCGATAGCTTACTGCAACAGGGTCATCAAGTGGTTGCTTGTGGTCGAAATAAAGAAATTGGCCAACAGCTTAGCCAGCAAGGTGTCCAGTTTTTGCCAATCGACCTTGCCCATCTTTCCATTGAAAACGCCAAAAGGTTGATGGATGGCTGCGACGCTATTTGGCATTGTGCTGCACTCTCATCCCCTTGGGGGAAATACCATGAGTTTGTCGAGATCAATTATCGAGCAACCCAAATGCTTGCAGATACCGCGGGTGAGCTACATATTCCGCGCTTTATTCATATCTCCACCCCCGCGATTTACTTCAATTTCAGCCACCAGCGTAATATTGCGGAGACACAGACTAATACACGTTTTGCCAACCACTATGCGCGAACCAAATATTTAGCCGAAACCGCGATTGCACGAAGCGTTGCATATTACCCCCTCACACGCTACACCATATTGCGCCCTCGCGGTTTGTTTGGCCCCTATGACCGTGTGTTATTGCCTCGTTTATTCGCTCAAATTAAAGCGAGAAAAGGCAAATTAGTGCTGCCAGAGGGTGGTAAACATGCATTCGATCTGACTTATGTTGGTAACGTTGTTCACAGTATGATGCTAGCCACTATCAGAGATAATCTTATCAGTGGGGCAACATATAATATTACTAACCAACAACCTCAGCCACTGAGGCAAACGTTAGAACAACTCTTTGATGAGTTAACATTAGACTGCCAAATATGCTCAGCCCCTTATCCGGTGTTATTGACACTGGCAACAGTACTTGAAGGTATCGCGCACCTTACCGGCAAAGAGCCGCTATTAACCCGCTACAGTCTGGGAGCTGCTTATTTCACCATGACGTTAGATAATCAAAAAGCCCAGCAAGAACTCGGCTATTATCCGCCTATTAATATGACGGAAGGTATTCACCTAACAGCCCAATGGCTACGGCAGCAGGATAAATTATGTTAACTATCAATCAGTTTGAGGTAGGATATTGTACTCACCCTGGCTGTGTGGCATTAAAAGGGGCAAGTGTTAAAGCATGTAAATTTCCTGCCAGAGCGTGGTTAATTGAGGGTAATGATCAGCGATGGCTGTTTGATACGGGCTATGCGAATCACTTTTATGACCATACTCGTACAGGGATCATGCGGTTTTACCGCACCGTCACACCGGTCTATTTTGAGAGTAAAGATGCCCTCATTAACCAACTTGCAGATGCAGGGATCACACCAAATGATGTGAATGGCCTTATCTTGTCGCATTTTCATGGTGACCATATTGCTGGGCTACGTGACTTCCCTGGAATTCCAATTATTTGTTCCGGTGAAGGGTGGCAAAAAACACGACACCTCACTGGTTTTGCAGCATTAAAAGGCGCTTTTGTTCGTGGGCTGATCCCAGAAGATTTCGAGCAAAGAGCACGTTTTTATGAAGGACTGGAGGCTGTCGAACTTCCACCTGAATTGCAGATCCTTGGGAAAGGTTTTGCGGTCAATGACCAAAAAACATTATTCATTGTTCCGTTACCGGGGCATGCCCCTGGGCATATTGGGCTATGTGTACTCACTGAACAAGGCTGGATTTTATTAGCGGGTGATGCCGCTTGGTCACCCACGAATTATCGCGAACGACGTGGACCTATGGCGATTGCTCATATCATTATGGATGATAAGCACTCCTATTATCAGACACTTAATAAACTGCATCAACTCGACAAACAAAATATTCCCATTCAATTATGCCATGAAGGGGACCTTATTTGATTTTATCCGTGTTATGGCATTACTGGCGAGCCAAACGTCTGCACTTTACAGACCGAGTGGCACTTGAGGACTATCAACAGCGACGTTTAAACGCGTTTAAACGCAAGACGTTGGTAAAAAGCCCTTATTTTAGTCAGTTTGTACACCTGCCGCTTGAACAATTTCCTATCATGAATAAACAAATCATGATGGATAACTTTGACAGTATGAATACCGCTAAGCTCTCCAGTGAGAGGCTGCTTCATTGCGCTCAACAGAGCGAAAAATCACGTGATTTCTCGCCCAAAATGGGTAAATACAGTGTTGGCCTCTCATCGGGTACCTCCGGCCGTCGTGGCTTATTCGTCGTGAGTCCACAAGAACAAAATATTTGGTCTGGTAGTATGTTAGCCAAAATGCTACCTCTCGGTTTATTCAACGGTGAACGCATTGCCTTATTTTTACGGGCAAATAATAACCTCTATGAAAGTGTTAATAACCGTTGGATCTCGTTGCGCTTTTATGACCTCTATGCCAATTTCCGCCAACAGCTACAAACATTAGAAAGCGATCAACCGACTATTATTGTCGCCCCTGCTCAGGTGCTATGCGCAATTGCAGAAGCCATTAACAACCGAGAGATTAAGCTCAATGTACGAAACGTTATTTCCGTTGCCGAGGTTCTACAACCTCATGATAAGCAGCTTCTACAGCAATGTTTTTCTCATGTCGGCGAAATTTACCAAGCAACTGAGGGGTTTTTAGGTTGTACCTGTGCACAGGGAACCCTGCATCTGAATGAAGCTTTTTTACATATTGAGCCACATTGGCTAGATGAACAGCGATTCTCACCAATAATCACCGATTTTACGCGAAAAACACAACCTATCGTTCGCTATCAACTGGATGATATTTTAGTCATACGTGACACTCCTTGCCCTTGTGGTGATCCTCAACTTGCCATTGAACGAATCGAAGGTCGTTGTGATGACCAATTATTGCTACCTGACCATCACGGCAATGTCGTGACATTATTTGCTGATCCCGTGTCTCGCATTATCGTTAATCATCTCCCTGTCACTGCTGATTTTCGCTTAACTCAACAAGGCTGCCATCTCGATTTACAGGGAGAGTGTCAGGCATTTGAACTCAAACAATGTCAGCGCTCGCTAGAAGACTACTTTATTAGGCAAAATGTGGCGATTGATCAGCTGACTTGGACGCTACGCGTCGACCCTATTTCACAACCTTTTGCCATAAAACGAAGACGGATCAGGCGCAAGGAGGTTGAATGAATTTCAAACACATTCTATTACGATTGCTTTATTGCCTCCTTGGCTGGGGAACCGTCGGTATTATTTATCAATTCACAGGTGAAATTGATGAAAATGCCACGTTATTAGCACCAAGTTGGGTCGATAATGCTATTCCTTACAACGTGGAAGCAATATGGCTATACCTCTCTTTTTTTGTATTTATTCCATTAGGTTATCTATGTAGTTCCCTTAGCCAAGCACGTCGCTTAATGTTTGCGATGCAATTATGTGCCCTTATTTCAGGCGTTATCTATCTATTTTTTCCAACGACGATGAGTTATCCACCGATTGAATGCCTTTCATTAGCAGGTCATGCGCTTTGTCATCTCATGAGTATCGATAGCCCGCAAAATTTATTACCTTCTCTACATGTCTCATTGACTCTTGTTGTTCTCAATGCATTATGGTCATCACAGCAAATCATTCGTACCACAATATATTTATTATGGGCCATCGCTATCTGTGCCTCTGTTTTAATACTAAAACGACATTTATTTATTGATGTTGTGACCGGAGCTTTAACGGCGATCAGTGTGCTGTATATTGTTCGTTTTGCACAACCAGCCGTATGTTTATGGAGAAAAGCTAAGTGAATGAATTAACTTTTCCGATTATTTTTATGTTATTGGTTGTGACGCTTGAAGGAATCATCATCACAAAAACAGAAAAAGGAACAATTAATTGGCAAGAGTGGGTATTTAACCTGAACTCAGGCCATATTATGTTGTGGTTATTTCGTGGATTAGAGCTGTTTTGTTACGGATTCGTTGTCAGTCACTTTTCATTAGGTGTTGTTGAACACTGGCCTATAGCGTTAGTTTGGATTTTTACGTTATTTGCGTGGGATTTTGGTTTTTACTGGTTACATCGCTTACACCATAAATATCGTCTGTTATGGGCTGTGCATGTCGTTCACCATCAAGGTGAACATTTCAATCTCTCTCTGGGAGTCCGTAATTCGTGGTACTCATCATTGACATCTATCCCATTCTTCATGGTGTTAGCTTTGTTGGGTATTCCACTCGAAATCTTTATTACCATTTCTATTCTGCACTATAGTATTCAATTTTTTAATCACAGTGCATTAATACCTCACCTTGGTTGGTGGGAGAAAGTCATGGTTACGCCACACCATCATCGAGTTCACCACATCAAAGAGGGTCACTACTCAAACCGTAACTTTGGTGGTAGCTTTATCTTTTGGGATAAGTGGTTTGGGACATTTTCAGCATTACCTGACAGCGAGTACCACTATGGTATCAAAGGCGAGCCAGCAACAGAGAACCCATTCATTGATAATAACCGTCCATTTTGGCGGATCTTAAAGCGAAAACCCCAAACAGTTTCATTAAAAGTGCCATTATATCGCGTTAATCAGTGGTTCCTTGTCATAGGAACGTTGTTACTTTTTACTCTCGTTATTGGTTATGTTTATTTATATGGTTATGGTTATCAAGGTACGACTGGCCAACAAATGCTATTGTTTACTCTGCTTGCCGCGGGGACCATTGCCTTATCAGGAATATCCGATGGCCGCCTAGTAGGTCTGTGGAGTTGGTTTACTATCGCGACCGTCTTATTGTTTTGCGTATTATTTATTTGGCAGTGGCAAACCCTCTTTTGGCTAACATTGGCTGGAGCACTATGGCTACATAGCCTCTCTTTGCTACTGGGTATTGGCCGTCAGCCAGTGCAGGTCAACCATGCATCCTGAACCCCTAAGACCACTCGGCTACCAGCATCGTCAAGATCAGGCATTCCGCCAAGCACTCATGCAGGCCGCTAATCGATATCTACAGCAGCATAATGACCATCGCTTTGCCGATTGGCGGTTTTATCTAAAAAGCCTAGTATTAGTGGGTTGCTGCCTAGGTAGCTATCTCACTGCCCTGTGGAGTGATGCGGCATGGCTCTTTTTTATTTTTTATCCCCTATTTATCTGCTTTGCGCTGCTCTTAGCGATCAATTTAGTCCATGATGCCTCGCACAATGCAATCTTCAAGCAAGCGAAAGCCAACCGTTGGCTAAATTTTTGGATCACGATACCTTTAGGCTTGGATCCCGAATGTTGGCGAGTACGCCATATTATTTTTCATCATGCGCATACCAACATTCGTCATTATGATTTAGATATCGAAGAAAATTTTGTATTGCGACAAACCCCCTATCAACGCTGGTATCCTTTTATGAAGGCGCAGCACCTCTATTGGCCATTGGTTGCGGCGCTCACCTTTCCAGCATTAATTTGGGTATTTGATTGGTTAGATCGCTTCCACTTCACGCGTGTTGCTCCACATATGCGCCATCAAGGGCAAAGCGGCATTGTGACATTTCTATGCGCCAAAATACTGCATATCTCTCTCGTGATTATCATTCCTTTTTATCTCCTGACAGATAAACAGATTGGATTAGGCTTACTACTATTCACTTATTTCTTGAGCCAAATGTTAGCATCGCTGATTTTCGTGGTATTAATTTTAGGTACTCACTGGGCCAAAGCGACTTTCTATACCCCACCAGAACAAGGAAATATGCCGCATGGATTTTACACCCATACTTTTTCAACGACCTATGACTGGCATACTACCCCTAGTTGGTTAACTCACTGGCTCGGTGGGCTTAATTTACATTTAACCCATCACTTGTTTCCTAATTGGAATCACCGCCACTATCCTGCTTTAGCGGATATTATTCAGTGTACCGCTGAACAGTTCTCTATCAATTATCACTGTATTTCAGCTAAAGAGCTGTTTATTTATCAGCAGCGCTTTTTAAAAGAAATGGGGCAAGGAAAGCGGGCGGATGACCCACACTCTTAACCGACTATTGCGATATAAAAAGATAAACAATGGAAATATGCTTCCATTGTTTATCAATAATAAAACGATGACATGAAGGCCGATAAGATATTCTTGCTTAAATAACGATTCTACCTATCAACAACAATATTTTCGTTAACCACCGACTGTCCACTATTCCCCACCATACGTGCAAATTTTTCGATTGAGTCTGTTTTCAGTGCATACAACCTTTTAAGGGCAAATGGATTATCGCCAAGGCGCACCTTACCTTGAATCGTGGTTAAGGCAAGATGTATGCCCGATAACTTAGCGGCATCCATCGCGATTGGGTTAAATCCACCGAAGGGGTATGCTAAATAGCGTTGTTCAGGCTCAAATTGCTGTAAAATTCGCATAGAGCGCTGGAAGTCTAAGAAAATAGTGTGCTCTTGACGACTAAAAATAATGGGGCTTTTGTGCTTATCGAGCTTATGTAAAAAATGAGTATGCGACTGAATATTAAACACATCTTGGCAATTTTTTATTTCTTGCTTACTCATAAATTGCAGCCCGTCCGCAGACCATTTTTGAGGGGTCATTTTAATACGCGAAGAGATCACAAATAAGGTCGCTTGCTGCTGATTGTGTTTTAAAATGGGATAAGCATAGCGATATACCGATTTCAAACCGTCATCGAAGGTTAAAACCACTGATTTAGCGGGTAAATTCACTGATTTATCTAAATATCCTTCAAGATCGGCTAAAGAAAGCGTTTGATAACCCGCTTGCTGCAAATAATTCATTTGTTCTTGAAATGCTTCAACCGAAGTCGTCGTTGAAGTTTGTTGGAATTTTTTGTTTTCACTTTCTTTCAGTAAATGATGATAGGTCAAGATAGGAATACCTTTATCTATCTCCACATCATCTAACTTGATATACCCCAAGCGATCACCTAAACGAATTGTTAACCATGCCACTTTTTCCCCTTGCTTATCTGTTTTAATCATACGAACTAATACTGGATAGCGGAGATTGCTAAATAGCGTTGCGATTGGCTGGCTATGCGGTTTTGCCGAACGGTATACGGGCGTATTTTTTGTGGTAATTAAATAATCATAAATCGGGTTACTTAACTCATTTAGCCTATCATCTTCAGGGGTTAAGCGAGGTTTTAATGGGGATACCGCCTCAGTATTAACATAGGCATAATCATTCCCAAATTGTATAGGTTGGTAATCCCCCATTGCTTTATACAGATAAAAACCATGCTCAGGATAAAGTTCAGCAACGGCTTTCATGTTACCTGCAATTGGGGCGAAAATCGTCTCACTTTGTTTAAGTTGCATCAGTGCTGGCGGCGTATCCACCAGTTGCCAATTCTCTGTACTTTGTGTTGGTACTTGTGCAAACGACTTTGTGACAGATAAAAAAAGAAAAATAAAAAAAAGCATTAATGACTGATTACGCATACTCAACCCATCATAACGACCAGAGAAAAAACGACTTATTTTAAACCGACTTAATCGCTATCCCTATACTCTAGAAAAAATAATTTATCTAAATAGGATAACTCGCAAGCAATAGAAAATAAGTGTATTCCCCTATACCTCTCAATGGATACAACAGACTATGGCTTTTTACCTGAAAGACATGATGGGGATGCGATTGGGAGAGAACACAAAATACAAGTGGTTGTTTTATATTTATATAGCCCTTTCAGTTAAGGGCTATACGTGTTATGCCATTTTAATATTAACGATAAAAAATCATTTTCTTCTCTACGTCAACATGAAGCGATTGCTGCCAACTCGCTAATGTTAAATGCGCTAATTCAGCAAGGCCTGTATAGAAAGGAAAGTTAGCCTCTTGCTCCATTTTATTAAGATAATGGAATCCCCAAGGTAATATATGCTGAGCCAATAACTCGTTTAATTGAGATAGATTGTTTTCAGCGACCCATGCCACCATCATAAGCAATAAGCCAAAATGATCTTCAGGTTCATTCTGTGATAAATGAATATCGATACTATGGGCATGCATCCACTCACGCAATTGTAAAGTCGAGTCCCCAAAAATCACATTTTCCCTATCGAGCCATACCGATCCCCAAGGCGGTGCAGGCAGCGCATAAGGCCCAATAAATAACCGCTGATAGGCCTCATCCAAGGATTCATTATCCGTCGCGATTATGGCCAATTTATCGGCAATAGCCTGTTTTTGCTCATGAGAACCGTACGGCCACTCCTCTGTCCATTGAAGCGTTGACAGCAATGAAATGATTTCCTGTATATCGCCTGGCGCATAATAGAAAGCAGCACCAAGCACTCGTGCCGTCAAAGAAATATGATTTAAAGATTGTTCACTCATGGTGTGTTTTATTCACTTATCGTTAGATATTTAATAATTTGTCTATCTTGATTTAACCATAAATCGCATTAAAAGGCTTAGCAGTAAATTACTAAGCCTCTTTTTCATTAACTAGTTAACTGCCATACCCACTGTCATATGTAAGCCGTAGAAAACGCCGCGTCCGACAATTTCACCGGCCATCACGAATAAAAATCCTATCAACATATTCAGCACAGAAGGGTTACGTTTCGCGATTAATGGCATGATCCAGCAGCCTAATCCCATCGCAATAGCCACCACTTTTATATCCATCAATATTCCATAATCAGGTACTAAGTCGGTGGCTTTTTGCACAGATGTTTCAATACTCGCTAAATCAAAACCTTGAGAAATAGCGATGCATATACTCACCAATAATGCCAACACACTTAGCGCAGGAATACGACGAATACATTGCAAATCAAAGCCTGCAATACGCAACAATAATGCGGCAAGTATAGGTCCTCCAAGGAATGCGGTGAGGATAAAATTCATTGTCGTATAGATAGTATTCCATGTTGGCACGGTATCAATCAGATACACACGAGAGGTCGCAACAACAAAGACAACCGCCATCACCATCACGATGAACAACCATACTTTACCAAGCGCAGCAGGCATCTTATTGAAGACCGCTAGCAACCAATAAAAACCGCCTAACGCAAAGAAAATGGCGCCGCTGGCAACTTCATTACTGAGGGAAGATGCTCCCAAGCGATTAAATGAGTTAAAAGCACGTAATGGTGTTCCCATATGCATTGTTGATAATAAAAAACCTATTCCCATCAACAGCCACAAGCCAAACATGCTGTAATGAACCTTGCGATCCAACTCAGTTGAAAGTTTACCGCTCAGTAATACCGCAGCCATCATCATAAAAGCACCCGCGACACTTTGACCAATCACCGTAAAAAACATCAATGGCCATTCATGAATTCCCGATCCCATATTATACCTCCTCCGGGTTAGCCAGATGCCCTGAAGTGTCACCAACTGGACGGCTATTGGCATTCAGTTTTAACACAATATTTGGATGTGTATATTTTGCAGCTGGTAATGGCGCTATTTCCGCTAAGGTGCCATATTTTTGACGTAACTCGTCGATAGGTGCCATATCCAATGCACGTAACGGGCAAGACTCAACACAGATCGGCTTTTTACCTTCGGCAACTCGCTCATAACAACCATCGCATTTGGTCATATGTCCTTTGACCTCATCAAATTGCGGAGCGCCGTAAGGACAAGCCATACTACAGTAACGACAGCCTATGCAAACCTCTTCATCAACAACGACAAAACCGTCTTCCCGCTTATGCATTGCCCGACTTGGACATACTTTTGTACATGCAGGATCATCACAATGGTTACAGGAAATTGACAGGTAATAAGCAAAAACGTTTTGCCCAAATACACCATCTTGCTCAGTCCAATCGCCACCAGCATATTCATAGATACGACGAAAATTGACGTCTGGAGATAAATTTTTAAAGTCTTTACACGCTAGCTCACAGGTTTTGCAGCCAGTGCAACGACTTGAATCGATATAAAAACCATATTGCGTTGACATAACTCGCACCCCTAAGCTTTCACAACTTCAACAAGATTAGAATGTGATGGATTACCTTTGGCTAATGGCGACGGCCGTTGGGTAGTTAGCACATTAATACTTCCGGCATGATCCACTCGGTTACCATCTGGGTCATACCAAGCGCCTTCACCGAGACCCACAACGCCCGGCACGATACGAGGTGTCACTTTCACCTTCACGCGCACTTCGCCGCGATCATTAAATACTCTCACTAAATCGCCATGTTTTAGGTTTCGTTTCACTGCATCTTGTGGATTAATCCATAGCTCTTGTGGGCATGCGGCTTTCAGTACATCAACGTTGCCATATGTCGAGTGAGTACGTGATTTATAATGGAAGCCAGTCAACTGTAGTGGGTATTTTTCCATTAATGGATCCCCATACTGTTCAAAACCCGCGGAATAGATTGGCAATGGATGAATCACATCCCCCTCCTCGAGCTCCCAAAGATTTTGCAGCTCAGCTAATTGAGAAGAATAAATCTCAATTTTTCCCGATGGTGTCGTGAGTGGATTAGCGATCGGATCTTCGCGGAAATGACGATAAGCAACATGATGGCCCTTAGGATCGCGTTTTTTGAAAATGCCTTGTGCACGGAACGCTTCAAAAGTTGGTAATTCAGGTAATGCCTCGCGAGATTGCTCATAGAGATGACGTAGCCACTCTTCTTGAGTCCGGTTTTCAGTAAATTGCGCTTCAACGCCCATACGCTTAGCAATTTCACTCGTCATCTCATAAATATTGCGGCTTTCAAAACGCGGTTTAATTGCCTGATCGGCAAAAATGACATATGACATATTGCCCGCTGAAGCATCCATACAAAAATCCATCTGTTCAGAAGCGGTGCAATCCGGTAACAAAATATCGGCATATTTCGCTGATGCTGTCATGTGGTTATCAATCACCACGATCATTTCACATTTCGAATCATCTTGCAGAATGTCATGGGTACGGTTAATTTCTGAATGCTGATTCACTAAACAGTTTCCTGCATAGTTCCAAACCATTTTAATCGGCACATCAAGTTTATCTTTACCGCGAACACCATCACGTGTTGCCGTCATTTCAGGCCCACGTAAAATGGCATCTGTCCACATAAACATCGAAATACTGGTTTTTACTGGGTTGGTTAAAGTTGGCATCCGCACGAATGGAATACTGTACGATCCTTCTCGCGCTCCAGTATTGCCACCATGAATACCGATATTCCCTGTAAGAATCGCTAACATTGCGATAGCACGGGAGGCAAGCTCACCATTAGAGCGTCGTTGTGGTCCCCACCCCTGAACAATATAAGCAGGTTTCGCCATACCAATTTCACGTGCAAGTTTTACGATTCGTGCAGCAGGAATACCTGTAATAGGTGCGGCCCATTCAGGTGTTTTCGCTTGGCCATCTGGTCCTTCCCCTAAAATATAGGCTTTGTAGTGCGCATTTTTGGGGGCTCCCGCTGGTAAAGTCGACTCATCATAACCAACACAATATTTATCAAGAAATGGCTGATCGACTAAATCTTCTTTGATCATCACATAAGCGATCGCACTGACTAACGCAGCATCGGTTCCTGGGCGAATAGGGATCCATTCATCTTCACGTCCTGCACCTGTATCGGTATAACGAGGATCAATGATAATCATTTTGGCGTTCGATTTTTCACGAGCCTGTTCAACATAGTACGTGACCCCGCCGCCACTCATACGTGTTTCACCTGGGTTATTACCGAACATGACGACAAGTTTTGAATTTTCGATATCAGAAGGGCTATTACCGTCAGCCCAACCGCCGTAAGTGTAATTTAAACCGGCAGCAATTTGTGCGGTACTATAGTCGCCATAATGATTTAGATATCCCCCGCAGCAATTCATCAAACGTGCAATCAATGTAGCCCCTGGTGGCCATGATTTTGTCATGGTACCGCCTAAAGTCCCAGTGCCATAATTGAGGTAGATAGACTCATTACCATAGTCTTTAATTAAGCGCTTCATATTGTCAGCAATGACATCAAAAGCTTCATCCCAACTAATGCGTTTGAATTTGCCTTCACCACGTTTACCGACCCGCATCATTGGGTAACGTAAACGGTCTGGGTTATAGACTCGACGGCGCATAGAACGGCCACGTAAACAGGCACGCACTTGATGCAATTCTTCATAGACATCATTGCCGGTATTGTCAGTCTCAACGTATTTTATTTCACCATCAACGACATGCATACGTAATGGGCAACGACTCCCACAGTTGACTGTACATGCACTCCAAACCACTTTTTCTTCACCAGTGGGGGTAACTGTTTTTTGCTCTGCAACAGCAGCAGAACTGAAAGGAAGAGAAAATCCTCCAGCCGCTGTCGCTAACCCAGTGATTGTTCCGGCTTTAATAAATCCACGACGGGTAAGAGGAGCAAAAACAGATGCTTTCTCTTTTATATTTGCCATACATAACTCGCTCAATTAGTTTGCTTAAAGTGTTAGAAATCAAACTTCCATCGACACTGAATAAAATTTATTTAAGATGAGTACGATTAGTCATAAATGTGACTAGTCATATAAAGTCGAAATAATAAGATTTTTAGTCGAGGTCATAATATCAACACACAAAACTAAGAGATTGTTTCACATCAATAAAAGAGTAATAACCTACGTTACTAATAACACCAACCCTTTGATAAAAACTATAAATCACAGCGCTTCCGTTATATCAAAACATATATATCGACGAATTATTTTAGCCTATTTCCCTCTATTAACGGTATTAAATGTTAGTTAATAACTTTATAAAATACATTTCCAGTCGGTTATATCTAAAATATAATGATTGCATTCAGTTAATATTTAGCTAACAAAATTATCAGAAAAATAATAAAACATTTTTATTATTCTTTATAAGAATTAATTAACATAAATTTATCAACATTAATAAATATAAAATGATAATCATTTTTATTACGTTAATTTAGATAGAGGATTTTATTAACGTTCAATTTAAACTAACCGACAAACACCACTTTTTAAAAAGTATTTATTTTCAAATAGTTAAGCATGAATCGCATCATATTAATCGATAGTATTCTTTTCTGAATCAACCAATATTCAAAGGCATGTTCATCGTTATTTTCGTGATCACTATCAATAACCTATTATTTTTTTATTTCTCAAGCTCGCTGCATTCATGCAATGAAATGCAAAGGAAAGGTATTTTACTCACGATATTAGTATGTCAGCGCTTTTATTTGCGAAAATTCTTAATTAACAGGAAAGTCCACCTCAATAGCTAAGTTAAACTAATTAAAAAACATCTATAAAACACTCAGTTACTTGTAAAATTTAGTCTTGTTAGTTATCTAAAAAAGAAACGAAAAACAGGATATTGATCTCAGTATTTAACTTACCATATATTCAAATATTGACTCACTAAGTAAATATCGCTATTAGTTAAAATATTGTTAACCAATGTTACGATGGTGATAAATTGGAAATATCTCAAGTTAATCTCAAAAAAACGGATATCACGCAAGATAACCGAGCCAAGTGTATTCGCGGTATTGTGGGTGCGGCTTCGGGTAATCTAGTGGAATGGTTTGATTTTTATATTTATGCTGTTTTTGCTGCCTATTTCACTAAAGCTCTTACCCCTCAAAATATGGATCCCCTGACACAATCTATCTATGTATGGGGTGTCTTTGCAGCCAGTTTTTTTATGCGTCCCATCGGTAGTTGGCTATTTGGTCGCATCGCGGATCGTCATGGTCGCAAACGTTCTATGGTTGCCTCAATTTACTTGATGGGCTTCAGCTCTTTCTTATTTGCGGCTCTCCCCACTTATGCACAAGTAGGAATGTTTGCACCATTACTCTTACTGCTAGTTCGCTTGTTACAAGGATTATCTGTTGGTGGTGAATATGGTGCGGTTGCAACTTATATGAGTGAGCTTGGCCTCAAAGGACAACGGGGGTTCTTTGCATCGTTTCAATATGTCACACTCTCTGGGGGTCAGTTATTAGCGAGTTTACTCAGTGTCATTCTGTTAGCGTTCCTCAGTGAACAGCAGTTATCGGATGGGGGTTGGCGTATTCCTTTTGTCATCGGTGGCTTTGCCGCTATTGTTTCGCTGATCGCCCGAAAACGCCTTGATGAAACGCTCAGTAATGAAGCTTCTGAAGCCGAGGAGTCTGGTTCTTTAATCGCACTACTCAAGCAACATTGGAAATCCTTTGTATTAGTCATTGGCTATACCGCAGCAGGATCTCTGTGTTTCTATATTATTACGGTTTATTCAAAAACCTATTTAACCAATATCGGTATTGATAGCAAAATTGTCGGCTATATCATGACCATCTCATTATTTGTGTTTATGTTGTCTCAACCGCTATTTGGCATTATCTCAGATAAAATTGGTCGTAGAGCCGCCATGATTACATTTACGCTATCTATGATTATATTTATCTATCCCGTAATGGTGATAGGCATGCGTTATTTTGCTTACTCCCCTGTCATTATCACTTTATTACTTATCTTCTTAATGATGCTATTAAGCTTCTATACATCGATCAGTGGTTTGGTTAAAGCTGAAATGTTCCCACCACACCTACGAGCATTAGGTGTCGGTGTATCCTATGCGATAGGAAATGCAATTTTTGGCGGCTCAGCTCCCTCAGTCGCATTACAATTTAAAGCCAATGGCGCAGAAAACTCATTCTTTATTTATGTCATGGTTATATTATGTATCTGCTTGTTCTGCTGCTTTAAGCTTCCTAAAGAGCCTGAATATTTGAATGACCGTCATTAATGCTCTCTATTGAACCACTATTTTTAAATAGTAATTGGTCATACAAAGCGGCGCAAAATATCGAGTTGCGCCGCTTTCAATCAATATGGCAGGTTATTTGTCTACAGAGAGAAATTCTCTCGCTTGCAATAGCGCGACTGGCTAAATTTGCTCATCGCATCAACTTTATCTCACTGTTACACAACTTAGACAAAAATGAATCAATCATGGCCTTTGCAGCTCACGTTTAGCCCCAAAATACTCATTATATGAAACTACGGCGTACAGAGTATTTTCTGCTTATGAGAATTTGTAACAAATAGAAACAAAATACTATCAAATAAATAATTCCAAATATGGCGTATTAATAACCACATTCACTATTTTTTATATGATATGAAAAATATAATCAAAATAATAATCATAAAATGACTTACCCATCATAGCTTTAAACTTTCAATTAGCTAAAAAAACAGCTATCAAACAAAACAAATGATCGAAATATTCGATCGAAATAAATCATTATGATAGCCAAAAGCTATCAATTATCCTTATCTATTCGGTACAAACATTTTTACACCAACTATGGACTCGTTATAGTAGCGACCTAGTGATAACCACCATCTAATCTAACATTGGGTAGAAAATAGGATAATGGAAGAGCATAAACTCACCACATTAGCAGGTAGCTTGTTGCGCCAAGCAAGAAAAGAGAAAAAAATAACCGGCAAGGAACTTGCTAAGTTAATGGGAATTAGCCAACAGCAAATTTCACGCTACGAAAATGGCATCACCCCACTCACTCTTGATTTGCTCTATCGATTTTTATCGGTTTTAGATCAAGACTGCCTAATTTTCATGCAAAAAATCTTCAATGAATATCATAAGAATTCTAGGGTGAAAGGTCATGCCTTACTAGCACCACCTTCATTGAGCCAATACCTAAAGCACTTTATTAAAGATAAAAACAGCACTTCGTTCAAGGTTTATACTCACAGTAAGGATAACTAAGAAAATCAAAAGAATTATGCTATTGAACAACGGACGGCAAACATAATTCAAGGTTTCACCCCATATTACACAAAGGAATAATCACTAAACTTATAACAAACCCGCCCTTAATTGTAAGGGTTTTTATCTAAGTAATTTAGTCTAAGTAAAACATTTAATTAATAAACATCAAATAACCCATATTTTTTTGATACACGCTTTTTATATCTGCCAGACTAATAAGCACAATAAATATACGGATAGCATTTAAGCTAAATAACTTACAGATAGATTTAACGTCATAACACAATTATTGAATCACCCAAAAAATAACCCTATTTACAATGCTCGTATATTTTGTTTCTATCAATATGAGCGAACAACAGAGTGTAGGCGTTAGGATTATTTTTAACACCACAGTGGCGAAAAGGTTGAAACCAAATTTAAAAATCAACCAGCATGACTCACCAAAGCAAAAAAATATAACTATATGTTTTATTGAGCAAAAAATATCCCCATCCACAGTGGCAACCGATAAAAATTGAACAAATATATTTTTTGCGTTTATTTCTAAATAGTGTAAACCTAATGAGACGCTATTATTTCACCAACTTTCTACCAAACAAAAATATAAAGTTTAAAAATTCAACAATAATCTTCAAAATATATTTAGACATTTAATAAATATTTAATCATTACTGTCTCGTCTTTGTCACTGACTTTCCTGCACCATCAAGATGGCACCTCACAAATGCAATAATAATGGGGCACCTTTTTTTTCTTGCTATTAACCACACGAAATATAGTTGATTATTATTTAACATGTTTGAGTATTTTTATTTATTACTCACCTCGTGAAACAAATTGACATTTTTCCCGATCAAATAAAAAAACAACTGTACATTTTAGCTGACATTTCACTTTATTTTTTTGCCGTCTAACAGGATTGATTTTTATTAAAACAACGCGCAAACCCTTTACAGGCTTGACTATCACAATCAAGATTATTCACATTCCACTTAGTTTTATTAACAAATATACCCCATGGTTAACAATTACTTGAATTATGATAATATGATTATCTTAAATTGTAATAATTTACTATATAAAAACTAAGGTTATTATTGAGGTTACAGATGAAAATCTCGAGAAGAAAACTACTTTTAGGGGTCGGTGCTGCGGGTGTTCTCGCAGGGGGTGCTACGGTTGTTCCAATGATCCGTAGAGAAGGTCGATTTGAGTCGACTAAATCTCGTGTACCTGCTGTTGCGGGCACCGAGGGGGCATTACCGAAATCAGCAGATGCTGTCATTATCGGTGCTGGCCTTCAAGGAATAATGACTGCCATTAATCTTACTGAAAGAGGAATGAACGTCGTTATTTGTGAAAAAGGTGTTGTCGGCGGTGAACAGTCTGGTCGTGCCTACAGTCAAATCATTAGTTACAAAACCTCTCCAGAAATTTTTCCATTACACCATTATGGAAAGATTTTATGGACCGGTATGAATGAAAAAATCGGTGCAGATACGAGTTACCGAATTCAAGGCCGTGTTGAAGTTCCTTCAAGCGAAAAAGATCTTGAACTGACCAGAGAATGGATTAAAAAGAATTCAGAGAACCCAGGTTTTGATACCCCATTGAGAACTCGCATGATCGAGGGTGAAGAACTGGCAAAACGTCTTCCTAATGCTCAGACACCATGGAAAATTGGTGGATTTGAAGAAGATGCTGGTAGTCTCGATCCTGAAGTTGTGACGCCAACGATGGCGAACTACGCAAAATCACTCGGGATTCGTATCTATACCAATTGTGCCGTAAGAGGCTTGGAAACCGCAGGCGGTAAAATTTCAGATGTGGTGACTGAGAAAGGCTCCATCAAAACCTCTAACGTGGTTCTAACGGGCGGTATTTGGTCTCGTCTGTTTATGGGTAACCTTGGCGTTGACGTTCCTACACTCAATGTTTATCTCTCACAACAACGTATCACGGGTGTACCGGGCGCACCAAAAGGTAACGTACACTTACCAAATGGTATCCACTTCCGTGAGCAAGCAGATGGAACTTATGCGGTTGCTCCACGTATCTTTACGAGCTCTATCGTGAAAGACAGCTTCCTGTTAGGTCCACGCTTTATGCACTTACTGGGCGGCGGAGAACTACCATTAGAATTCTCTATCGGTAAAGATTTGTTTAACTCTTTCACAATGGCAACGTCATGGCGTTTAGATGAAAAAACACCATTTGAAGAGTTCCGTACAGCTACTAACACACCAAACACAGACCATCTGGATGGCGTACTCGAAAGACTACGTAATGAATTCCCTGTGTTTAAAGAGTCGAAAGTGGTTGAACGTTGGGGCGGCACAGTTAGCCCAACCGATGATGAAATTCCAATTATTTCTAAAATTGAACAATACCCAGGCCTTGTTATCAACACAGCAACAGGTTGGGGTATGACAGAAAGTCCAGCATCAGGTCAACTGACTGCGGATCTATTGATGGATACTAAACCAGTCATCGATCCACACCCATACAGACTTTCTCGTTTTACTGAATAAGAGCGATAATTTCTACTGACGTTAATTGTTCTTTAAAATTTATTGTTCAAGCTGTGCATTGCATCAATGAATGTATGGCTTGTCTATATAAGTTGATACTCTAAATAACTCAGTCCGTCGCCAACAACGCGACGGCTTGAAGTATGAGGAGAACTATTACTGTGATAATGTTAAGGAGCTTACATGCGCTATAAAACTTTACTTCTTTCTCTCCCATTGGTTCTGGGTGTAGCGAGTGCAAATGCTGAAGGTGTAAAAACCAATAAGCTGCAAGGAATGCCTATCGCTGAGTCGGTAGAAATCAGTGCAACTAATGACATCATTTTCCTAAGCGGAAAGGTGCCAACTAAAATCTCTAAAGACGCTCCTGAAGGTGTCCTTGAGTCATACGGTAATACTGAAACTCAAACTATCAACGTCATGAAGCAGATCGAAGCTCACCTTGCTGATCTTGGCCTGACTCTGAACGATGTTGTGAAAATGCAAGTTTTCCTTGTTGGTGGTGATGAAACTAAAGGCACTATGGATTTTGCTGGCTTTATGGCTGGATACTCAAAATTCTATAATGACAAATCAGAAAACCTGCCCGCTCGTTCAACTTTCCAAGTCGCTAAACTAGCTAACCCAGCTTGGCGTGTTGAAATCGAAGTGACCGCGGTACGTCCTAAGAAATAAGTGATTTAATGCAGCGGGCGATGGTGATTTATTATCATTCGCTGCATCAATAAAATAACCTCTATACCGAACCGGTGATAGAGGTTATTTTTTATACGATAGAAACTAAGGAATTAAGCTAGTAATACATCGCAATGAGTTTGTCATCCACCGATTTTATTTCTATTGGTGTATCAAAGATATCCTCAATAATGTCCACCTTCATAATATCCTTGGGCGTGCCATGATAAACTAACTCCCCAGACCGCATGGCCAAAATATGATCTGAATAAACCGACGCAAAGTTAATATCATGGATAACTAAAATAATTGTTTTACCTAGTTCATCCGCTGCGCGACGTAATAACTTCATCATGATCACAGAGTGCTTCATATCCAAGTTATTTAACGGCTCATCCAATAACACATATTCTGTGTCTTGACACAAGACCATTGCAACATAAGCGCGTTGTCGCTGACCGCCCGATAACTCATCTAAATAGCGATGACGTAAATTAGAGAGATTTAAGAATGCGAGCGACTCGTCGATTTTCTTTTTATCCTCGACGGTCAAGCGCCCTTTGGTATAAGGATAACGGCCAAAACCAACTAACTCTTCAACCGTAAGGCGACTAGCAAACTGGTTTTCTTGACGTAATACAGATAAGTAAGTTGCTAATTTATCGCTTGGCGTTTTCACAACATCTAATTCATTCACTTTGACATGACCGGAGTCAGCCATTAATAAGCGACCAATAATAGACAACAGTGTCGACTTACCGGCCCCATTCGGCCCAATAATCGACGTAATACCACTATTTTTAATGGTTGTTGTGATGTTATCTAAGACCTTAGTATCCTGATAACTTTTCGATATCTGATTAATTTCAATCATACTAAAACCTTCTTAACACCATATAAATAAAGAATATGCCGCCGATAAATTCGATCACAACAGATAGCGTACCCGCCATATTCAAACCATAATCTAGGATCAATTGCCCACCAATTAACGCAATTACCCCCAACAAGAAAGAGACAGGCAATAGATAACGGTGTTGGCTACTACCACTAATAAAATAAGCTAAGTTCGCCACCATTAATCCTAAAAATGTTAATGGCCCGACCAAGGCGGTCGAAATAGCGACGAGTATGGAGATAAGCAGCAAGATCACCGTCACTTTATGACGATAATTAATACCTAAATTAATGGCATTCGCTTGACCAAGCGCCAAAACATCAAAGCAATAACGCATGCGCCATAATAGAATGCCGACAACAAGCGTAATGATGAGAGTAAAGAGAATTAGCTCAGGTGTCGCACGTGTAAAGGTCGCAAACATACGACTTTGTAGAATAGAAAATTCGTTAGGATCCATCAGTCTCTGCAATAACGTAGCAGTACTGCGAAATAAGGTCCCAAGAATAATACCTACCATCAAAACAAGGTTGATATTGAGTTTAGCTGACACAAATAACCAGCGATAAAGCAATACCGAAAAGAGAACCAATAACGAAGATTCTAATAAGAACTTACCAATATTTAATAGCCATGATGCAGGAAAAATATCGGTATAAAAGACAAAGATGGATTGTAATAAAATAAATAACGCCTCTAGCCCCATAATGGAAGGCGTTAAAATTTTATTATTAGCAATCGTTTGGAAAAGTACCGTCGATACACCGGAAGCAAATGCAACCAGAATCATTGTCAGTACCATATAACCCCGATGCGGCAGTATATAAGCGAGGTTATTGCCTAGGTTAATCGTCATAAATAGCACAATCGCTAAAACCGATAGCCCCAGTAAAATCCATATCCTTTGTCGTGGTGTCATACCCTTTTTGGGCAATGCAATTGATGCATTAACTTTTTGCATAACGTTGCTGCTTCAATAATAAGAAAAGGAAAATCACGGCGCCGATAACACCTAAAATAACACTTGCGGGTATTTCAAATGGATAGCGAATTGATCGACCGATAATGTCGCAAAGCAACACTAAGCCTCCACCGGCAAGGCAGATCCACGGCAGTGTTTTACGAATGTTATCGCCCATAATTAAGCTAACAAGATTAGGAATAATCAGTCCTAAGAAAGGCAACGCGCCCACGACAACGACGACGACCCCACTAATCAACGCGATAATAGAGAGCCCAATCGTCATCACTTTGCGGTAGTTTAAACCAACATTGATAGCAAATTCACGCCCCATTCCAGCCACTGTAAAGCTATCCGCAATCCAACACGCAAGCAATGTGAGCAACCCGACTAGCCATAAAAGCTCATAGCGACCTTGAATAATGCTAGAAAAATCTCCACTCATCCAAGCACTTAATGCCTGCAATAAATCAAAGGTATAAGCTGTAAAAATGGTGAGAGCACTAATCACCGCACCTAACATGATACCGACAAGCGGTACAATCAGAGCAGATTTTAAAATCACTCGGCGCAACAGGATCATAAATAGCATAGTGCCTAACAAAGCAAACCCACTCGCAACCACCATTTTTGTCATGATATCCGCAGTTGGGAACAACACCATGACAAACAGTAAGCCTAAACTCGCTGATTGAGTGGTTCCAGCCAATGAAGGCTCAACAAAACGGTTTTGCGTGAGAAGTTGCATGATAAGCCCAGCAACACTCATTGCGCTGCCTGCTAAGATTAAAGAAACGGTTCGAGGAATTCGACTGATAAAAAAGATGTCTTGCATCTCGGGGTCAGTGAAAAGTGAAACGGGTGACACGTCACCCGCTCCAATAAACAAACTGATCACCGCTAATACCAATAAGGCGATAATTCCAAAAAATAGATAAAGCGTTTTCATTGATTAGTTTGTTTGGCTTTTTTCCAGTGCGTTATTAACATCATCCATTAACTGAGAATAAGTTTGAATACCACCAGCGATATAGACCGCAGTTGGATCAAGATAGGTCACTTGCTGCTTATCCCATGCAGATGTTTTTCTTACTAATGCATTATCTAATACTTGTGCAGCAGGCTGCGCATCAGTACGACCGATTGCACTATCACGATCAATCACAAACAACCAATCTGGGTTCAGTTTGACCAGCAATTCTGCGTTAACAATATTACCGTGTCTGCCTGTGTCTTCACCGAACACATAAGCAGGTTCAAAACCTAACTCATCAAAAATAAAGCCAAAACGTGAACCAGGACCATAAGCAGAAATTTTACCGCCACTCACTAGAATCACCATAGCTTTACCTGCATTTGGTGTTTTCGTTTTGATATCCGCAATTTTTGCTTTGAAATCACCAACTAACTGCTCAGCTTCTTTTTCTTTGCCAAACAGCATACCCAATTCAGTCGTGCGCTCTGTTAAGCTATCGATAAAACGTTTGTTATCAATATCCATTGAGATGGTGGGAGCAACCGCACTCAGTTTATCGTATGCATCACGAGCACGACTACCACCTAAAATGAGGTCTGGTTGAGCGTTACTAATGGTTTCATAAGCAGGTTCGAACAATGTCCCTGCATTGGTATATTCTTGGCCGCCATATTTAGATAAGAATTTGGGTAAATGGACGTTAGTTTGTGGAAGACCCGCGACTGGAGCACCCAGTGCATCCATAATATCTAGGGTTTCCATATTCATCACGAAGACTTTTTCAGGATGGCGGGGAACGTCTGTTTTACCTTGAGCATGCTCAATCGTGATCGTTTGTTTCTCAGCCGCCGCTGAGGTTTCTTTGTTTTCTTTAGATTGATCACAACCCGCCAGCACTAAGGCCGACAGTAAAACTAGCCCCGAAGTTAATGATTTTACAAACATCCAATTTCCTCCATCTATACTCTAAATAATGAGAGTTATCGCTTTAGGTGTGATGAGCCGACCTGATTTATTAAACACATCGCATGCTCAACACGGTTAGTAACATCACAAAAACAAGCTTTGAACTTATGATGTAACCCGCCGATTTCACCCATATCACAAATAATGGTGCTATCTTACCTTGTACTTAGTACAAATGATATTAGTTTACATTTGCATTCAAAAGAAATGGTAGCGAACGCACAAATTCCTAAAATAGATCTTATTCGCAACATATAAGTACTTTGAGGCTATCCGCAGCGGATCAATCATCATCGAATACAAAAAGGAGGGATATAAACTAATAAAAATCGAAACAACACACTGGGCCATATTGCCTATAGCACAACCGTTTCTACGATAGCGATGCTCACGTCAGGGCTATTGGAGGACAATGCAATCTTGCTACTCACACACTTGAAACTCGCATCCATTCTCTAATAAAAAATCATGCATAGTGATATTAAAATATAACACTCAAACAATATTACGATGTAATGATATCAATCATAGCTCCCTCTAAATAATACACTCGAGATTGAGAATAAACCCTGTTAAAAGTCGAAAAGCGTTTTATCAATAAACGGTATTTCCCTCTAATAGCGGTATATATTCCGACTCAAAATAGTATTGAAAGGTCGCTAATCAACTTATCTGAAAACGGCGTCAGCATAAATTAGCTGTAGCAAAATAAACTCATCAGTTATATAACAAGTTAATCAAACCGTCTGATAATGTTTATAGTCGTTAAATGCTCCCCTTACACAATAAGAATATTAGGATTCATTATGCTAACTTACCGTAATATAGTGTGTTTTACCCTCTCTTTAGGATTACTTTCTCCCATTGCTCTTGCGAATTCCCATACTGTTACTGTCTTCCAGTGTGTCAATAAAAATCAAAAAAAGGTCAATGTCAGTTTAGTGAATGGGCAGTATATTTATCAGTTTGGTAAACTGAACCAAACACCGGATATCACTATGGAGAGAAAGCCAGAACAATTAGTGGCGCGCTATTTCAATCCAAAAGGTGCTGATACCGATACGGGTACTGCGCAAATCTATGAGATGGATTTTCGTAACGGTCACTACACCTATACCATATCCTCTGCATATTTAGGCACAAAGCATGAAGCAGAAGTCAATGTGTATCAAAAAGATAAATTTCTCACTAGCATTTCTTGCTTACCTAACACTATTGTCGATAATCTTAGCGAACATATTTTCGATTTACCGAGTGATCATTAAATTTTAGGTAAAATAGACCCCATTATGGCGATCATCAAACACCTCGATCAATGCAGTTTTAATCGTGCTCTCTTAAATCCAGAACAGCCTGGGCAGATCGCCATTGTGTATTTTTCCGCCTCTTGGTGCCAGCCTTGTAAAAATATGCGGCCTATCTTTGAGCAATTACCGACACAACTAAATAGCACTGCTATTCATTTTGGCATCGTTGACATTGCTCAGTCTCCTACATTGGCACCTATCTACGGTATTCGATCGGTGCCCTCAATTGCCTTATTTAAAGATTCACGCTTACTGACGGTGGTGGCAGGCGAAGTCTCACTACAGCATGCCACAACAAAAATACAATCCGCACTCACGACGGAATAAATTAATGCAATTCCGATTGGACATGTCGCAAACTACGCACCCATGGCTTATCACGTTGAATGGCTGCGGGTAAAGTCTTCAACGCTCGTTTTGCTGACGATAAATTAGCAAATTCGCCATAAACCAAAACATACCATTGACGCCCATTGCGCACAGTTTCATACACTAAATAATTCGATAATTTATGGCGACGGGCTTGGTCATATAGACCGGAGGGTGAACTCGCACTGCCAAGCTGCAACGTATAATGTAAAGCGCTAGCTGTCCGCAGCTCACCTCCTAAGTTATACACTGGGCTTATCGTTGATGATGGCTTATTCTCGACTTTCGCGGTTTTTACCATAGCAGAAGAGTTATCCTGTTTGGCCGTTTCTTCCTCTGGCTTCATTGTGACATGTAATATCTTATTTTCAGGTAACTTACGAAGTGTCGCAGCCAAATCAATGAGTTTTGTCTCTGGTGTTTGTTCATCATCATGACGTAAGGGTTCCACTATTGGGTCAGACACCACACCCTCCCCTTCAATCACTCCCTGTACTAATCGTTTGCTTTGCCGCGCCGCATTATTCGCTGGCTCTCCTTGCTGCTCAGACAATGAGGGCTCTAGGGTTGTGGTTTGTGCTGATTTTTTTGGAAGATTGCGTGCAACCTCAACAGGCTGAAGCGGCTCTACAGGTAAATGGTTAGCTATTTGGGTCTCTTCTTTTTGTTGATGACTAAAAATATGATGTGCAAGTAACTTCCCGTGTTCTGATAACTGATTCAATGCATCATGATATAGGTATCCACTCGCACGAATCACCTCAATGAAACTAGGCAGGGTAGAAAATTTTTGCTGAAATTGCTCATACCTTAGTGGTGCTAAAGTGGGATTAAATTTCGGTACTGAGATGATGGCATTTTGCACTAACGCAAGATCAATTTTTGGCTGACGAATTGGCTCTATTTTAAAAGGGTTGCTCCCAATACCTTTATTTGTCATTTCCGGTAATTGTTGGCAAAGCTTCAGATCAGGCTCTGCAATGAGCGCGCGAGATGCGGGTGATAACATTGCAGTTTCTGCTCGAATTTCAGCAAGAAAATTTTTGGCAAGGTCATGCACTTCTCCTTTCGCGTGTGACGCTTTTTCTAACCACCATTGGGCGCAGGCCGTATTTTGTATTCCACCATCGCCAAAATAAAATAAAATGCCTAAATGGAGTTGCCCTAGCGGGTATCCCTGTACCGCCGATTGATGAATATAATAACGACCTTTAACGAGATCAACAGGAACGCCATCCCCATTAATTAATTGCACACCTTTATCATGAGTCATTTCAACCGATGAACTCTGTGTCTGTGCAATGGAGTTACTCAGAAAATTACTGCCTAAAACGATAGATAAAATAGCAAATTTAACGATACTGCGATGATGCTGTGAAATAAACATGAAATAATTCCAAATAAGTAATGTAGAAATAAACGACATGCACATCGGTAATCAATTTAAACGTTATTTGTAAGGTCAGTTGTCACATTCAACGATGCATTATTCTCATACTTGTCTTATAAATAAGAAAAAGTGAAGACCAAACAACGATAATTTTTACCTAGCCCATAGCTACGTCATTCACTGGTTTCATTGTTAACACACCAAAATACAATTGCTAAACCATAGCAGTGAACGGATTCGTTCAATCTGTTTCTATTAATTTATATTTATAGCTCTGCCATAAGTTTGATAACATTTTGCGGACAACTGTATATTTACACAATGTCATATTAGAGGTTATCGTTCCTTCTATCTTCTCACGATGAGAGTCTGTTAAATACATTCTGAATCGCTCTCCATTTGATGGCTCCCTGTGATATGGCATAATAGACACCCGTTGCCCTATTATATCGATAGAATCTCTACATCCGTATTTGTGCGTTCACCTAAATAGCCACATCATCTGATTACAGAGATGTTTCTTTGTTTATAATCGCGATTAGCTTGCAGTAAACCATACTGCATTGCCTAATGATAATACAATGAATTATTATAAAATCATCTATTTTTAATAAGATATTCTTCGTTTAGCCTTCTGTCTTTTCTAATATTCATTCAATATTTTCATACCATGCTTAACTCGCCAAATAAGCACAATAAGAAAATAAAATAATTATCTTAATTAACAGTTAGTTGCTTTAAAGAATCACAATTAATATCTTTTGAAATAATAAATGTGATTTATTAAAACAATATAAATATATTTTACTTATATTGACCCTCATTTAAAAAACAATTCACGCCCATTAAAGTCATTACGCTGATAAAGTGGCTAACATTTTATGTTGCATAATCGATTCTCCTCCTTCATTGAGAATAAAAAAATAAAATCTCATCACCTCATTTACGTCATTAAATAAGTTAAAATTAAAACTCACCATTAAGTAAAACTACCAATGACAATGATGTTATATAATATAAAAATTTAAAAATTCAATAATAGATAGATATTATTCGTTTGATATTATGAAGGGGCGTTTTATAAACGCTGTGTTGTTTCATACCAAACACAGCGCATAGCCTAGATTACTTTATTAATGTTTCTGGGTCGTGTATTCAATATAGAGATCATCATAATAGGTAGTATTCGCGTTCAATGAATGTACCGATGATTTTGTCATGCATTTCAGGTGACTTCGAGTAACCTAACGTCTTACGGTTAAGGCGCTTCAAGCGGTTTCTCAGGTTCAAATTCTCTCTTTCTATTCGTTGCGTATAAAACTTACTTACCACATGTTTCTGCTTGGGCAATATCTCATAAGCACTGAACTTATCCGTGCACCAAAAAGCCACATTAAACCTAGACAGTAAAGCCAGTAACTGGTGAAGAGTCCTTTTGTTTCGACGACCAAACGTATGAGCAATTATCCGTTTTAGGCGGGGCTCCCACGCATACCAAAGCCAGCGTTGTTGCTTCTTATTACCCACAAAAGACCACTGTTCATCGACTTCGCAAAGGAGTTCAATGTGCAGATTATCAAGGGGTAAAGAGGTTACCTGCTTCGGCGAGAGTTTTTTAAAGTGCGAACAACCGCATTAATGCTGATATGAAGGGCTCTAGCGGTATCACGAATACCGGCATTATTCATCGTTAGGTCGATAATTTTATCTTTGGTACCGGGCTGGCAGGCACGATATTCATAGTCGAGTTGGAAGCTTCGGCAGCAGTCTTGACAACGATAACGTTGATGACCTGTACTCCCTAGGCCATGTTTTTTCACTGAGGGAGTTTGTTGACAAAATGGGCACCTTACATCGACTTTAGCCATGAATATTCTCCGATAAATTACCCTATATTACAGATTAATCACCAGATTGAATACATGACCTGTTTCTGATTGTTCTAGCCACTCATATTGACCAAAAACTTCACGTTCATTGAGCCAACGATGCAACATATCTAACACTAACATGACGCTAACTTCCTGCTTTACCTTAGTACTATGATTGCTTGGCATATAACGCACACGCTGGGCATAGCTTTTTTCAGATGTGTATAATGCTAATGATAAACATCCATCATGGAATCCACCCACCGCTAAACCGATGTGCGTATTTTCTTGTTTAGCCATTTCACGAGCATGACTTATCAGCGTTAATAAGGATTGATCTTCTTGTTGACCAATCACTTTCCCGCCATTGAGTGGCACCGATGCAGAATTTAACGTCCATGTCAGCAATCCAGCGCTAAACTCTTCACATATAGCAACGCTAACTCGTTTCGCATTTAGCTCTCGACAGATCACACTTGGTAAACCTTCGGTGCCCTCAAAAACCAAATTTTCGCCAACACCATCTTTAATCACTTGCCACTGAGTTAACATCTGCTCTTTTAATGTTGCAGGACCCGTCAGCTTCAATTCAATAATCGGCATAGACGAGCGATAACCAAGCACACACCCGTCAGGTAAAGGTAGCTGATCAAACTGTTTTGCTAAACTACTTTCACTACGGCCAAAACTGGTTAATCGCAAACAGAGCGGAGCTTCATGAAATGGATATCGCTGACGTAGCCGTGGCAAAATTTGCTCATGCACCATCACTTTAAATTCAGAAGGCACCCCCGGCGTAAAAAACAACCAGCATCCATTAAGTTCCATCGCGAAACCACATGCTGTACCAACAGGGTTATCCACGAGTTCCGCCCCTTCTGGTAATAGCGCTTGTTTACGATTTGTTTTTGGCATCACTCGCTCTCGGGATGCAAAATAGCGCTCCATCACGGCAATCCATTCCGCATGTTCAACTAAAGGCACTTCTGCCGCCATTGCTGCCGCCAGAGAACTTAAATCATCTTTGGTCGGACCTAATCCACCATTAACAATCAAAATATCTGCATGTTCACTTCGTTCGCGTAAAGTTCGTACTAAATCATTTAGATCATCACCGACCGTTGCTCGCCCATTCAATGGGAAGCCTGCTTGGAACAAACAATCTGCTAGCCAAGCCGCATTAGTATCCACAATTTGGCCATGTAATACCTCATCCCCAGTACTTAACATCTCAACAATTAGCATCCATGAACCCCTGTTTGTGAATGTATAACAATTTTTACTAAGCTACCCCATAATTGCGCTCACTCAAATAAGTATTTAATGCATATCCCTTTGATTTATTTTGTCAGTCGTTTTCTTTTGACAGCATGGTGGAAAGGCGTATTTTCGATGATTTAAGCAACCTATATCGCAAAATATTTCATAAATTTTTATTTATAACGTGAATTTATCTTAAATTTACGTATATTACCAAACCGAAATCCAACGGAATAATCACGTTATACGAAAAAGGATATTTATCTATGAATCCGCCAAAGAGTCGCATCGCTCATTCACTCATTTGTCTCAGCGCATTTGTTGCTTGGTATTTATCACCCTTTTTCGTTCTATTGATGCCAGATGCGAATAACTTGTTAACTTCCGCATATGCATTTCCATTTATTTCAATACTGTTGATGTTGCCTTGCGCTTTAATTTGTTGGTCTTATTACCAAAAGAGATTCAACCTTATGCCTATTGGTAAAATTGACTGGCAAGCACTCATACTCCCCATCTTTGCGTTAATCGGACTGATGTTTCTGAATGCACTATTCGGTGTTGAAGAAGAGTGGGTAAAAAGCGTCAGCCATATTAGTGGTTTGGTGTTTTTCCTTTATGTAATCGCCTTAATTATTGCGGCACCTATTGGTGAAGAAATTATATTTAGGGGCTTTTTACTCAATGCTGGCATGTGGTATGGCGCGAGAGGAAAATGGCTCGCTATCCTCGCTTCCTCATTTTTGTTTTCCTCTGTACACTCGCAATATACCTCGTTCAGCACCTTTATTATTCTCATGATAATGGGGGCTATTTTTTGTCACGTTAGAATTCACACTCGCACACTCATTGCACCAATATTACTCCATGCGTTAAATAACACAGCGGCGGTATTATTCATGTCAACCATGTCATTTTAATAGTGGTAATTATGCACTGCTTCCGGTAAAGTTTGCCGCCTTTTCAATATGCAACGAAGGTCATTGGAGGCAACATGTTTATTGGCTTTGACTATGGAACATCAAACTGCGCTGTCGCAATCATGGATAAAGGAACCCCCACTCTTTTACCTTTAGAAGGCGATAACGCTTATATTCCTTCAACCCTTTGTGCACCTACTCGAGAATCTGTTTCTGAACATCTATTTCGCCATCTAAATATCACGCCATCGGATGCAATAGGAGAGCAAATTCTCAGACGTTCATTAGCTTATAACCGTGAAGAAGGTATTGAATTAGCGCCTGAAGATATTGTATTTGGTCAAGCAGCATTGGTTTTATACCTTAAAGATCCTCGCGATGTTTATTATGTCAAATCCCCCAAATCCTTTCTCGGTGCCTCCGGCCTACACGAAGTTCAGATCAGTTTCTTTGAAGACTTAGTGTGTGCGATGATGGCCAATATTAAATATAAAGCGGAACAACACCTTCAGCAGAGGATCTCTGATACTGTTATTGGCCGCCCCATCAACTTTCATGGCCGAGGTGGCGAACTAGCCAACCAGCAAGCAGAAGCTATTTTGGTAAAAGCGGCAAAACGAGCAGGCTTTAAAAATATCGCCTTCCAATTTGAGCCTGTTGCCGCAGGTCTAGAATATGAATCGACTTTACACCAAGATCAGACCGTATTAGTTGTCGATATTGGCGGTGGTACCACAGATTGCTCACTGATCAGAATGGGGCCAACTTATCGTCATAAAACAGATCGTACCGAGAGTTTATTAGCGCACAGCGGCCAGCGGGTTGGCGGTAATGACCTTGATATCTATTTGGCGTTAAAGCAATTAATGGATCAGTTTGGTATGAGCAGCCAAACAGTGTCAGGGATTAAAATGCCAATTTCTCAATTTTGGAACCCTATCGCGATCAATAACGTAGAAGCTCAAAAAGATTTTTATGCGAAACAAAATTTCGCCGCTCTCAATCGTTTAAGACAAGATGCACAAGAACCAGAAAAGTTAATTCGCCTCATCGAAGTTTATCATGACACTTTAGGCTATAGCCTCGTTCGCCGTGCTGAAGAAGCTAAAATTGCCTTATCTAACGATGAAAATTATTTGGCTTGCATTCCATTAACCAATGAAACGCTAGAAATTAATATTCATCGTGACCAAATGGTCGAATCTATCGAATCACCAAAAAGTAAAATGATTGAATTGGTTAAAGAGGCGGTCAACCAAGGTGGAGTTCAGCCTGATGTTATCTTTATGACTGGAGGTTCAGCACAATCACCAGTTTTAAGCCAAGCTATCCAGCAACAGCTCCCCAATATTCCGATTGTTCGCGGGAATGATTTTGGTTCCGTTACCGCAGGTCTTACTCGTTGGGCTGAAATCTGTTTTAAATAAACAGGTGACAATAGCATTTAGCCTGCTATCGACAGAATAATCCAGTTTGGTCACAGGGGATCATGATTAAATGAATCCCTTGGTTTTCTGTTCAAAAAGTAGAAAAAACCGATTCCAGAAGTTACCAATAGTCAAATGCCACCTCTAAAAAGGTGGCGTTACATTGATTCCCGATAAGGTAGCTGTATTCCTGATTAATCCTCTAGCAATGCCATTTGTTGCTCAAGTTATTGAGCAACTTTATCCTAATACCTTACATAACGCGTGATAATAACGCCATTCCTCCCCAGCGTATCAACAAAATATCCACTAGCCCAAAATGGTGACTTCAGCGTTTTTTACGTATAGGGAGCAATCGATTATCACGTATTATTGCACTACATCCTTTCAGGACTCCCATTTGGGTTGAAATTGATAACTGAAGAGGGATCATGGCAACAAAATGGACATGCTCTGGCTGAACATTTAGCTCTAGCACTTCACTGCCCTTCATATTGCAGAGAATATAAATTGTTCTATCGACGTTACTTTCAATATCTTATAACGATATTTAGGCGTTCGAACTCGATGATATGTGCAACGCCAATACCGTATGATGACCGCGGTATAAACCCCTGTGATTTCCTCTTTACTTGTGGTGAATAAGAGGATGTTTTTAGCATGGATTACCTTTCGGCTATCGTCTCACAAATTCAACCCTCCTAAAAAGGGGGCTTAAGACTGACCATTAAAATGCGTGTGCTAACACGGTATTCAGACTGCTGACAAACCTATTATGTTTGGCAGCAAGTCGAATAGGTTTTGAAAATAAACGAAGAAAATCAATTTATAGATTTTCAGCTGATAACACACAGTGGGAAAACCACGCTTTTATCCCGCGTTGTCAACAACCTCAATGCCGTGTGCTAGCACGGCATTGTTTCTCAAAGCACGATTTCATTTGCTATACCTGATGTACTGCGACATAGCGTTGGTAGCGCGTAGGTTTGAGTTTCGTCAAATCCACTAACACCAACCCATCAATACAATTGTTAAAGGCGGGGTCAGTGCCAAAATCAATAAACTGTACCCCACCTGGCTCACAGAGTTCAGTATATTGCTTGTATAAAGTCGGTATAGAACAACCAATATTATTCAAAAGGCTCTTCAGTTTAATTAAATCTTCTTGATAATTATCCCCTGAAAATTGCGCTAATACCTGTGGTAGTGATGCAGGGTATGGTCGACGAGACTGTGCTATTACATGTTCGGGCGAAAAATAAAGCCGATAAAAAGCAATTAATAAGTCTCTCGCCGCAATAGGCATCGCACCAGATATTGATACGGGACCAAATAAATAACGATATTGAGGATATTTAGCAAGATAAGCCCCGATTCCCAACCAAAGGTAATCAAGTCCCCGCTTTCCCCAATATGCCGGTTGAATAAAGCTACGGCCTAATTCTATGCCTTGCGCAAGGATGGGAAGCATTTCTTTATCATAATGAAATAACGTATGGCTATAGATGCTTTCAATTCCTTTTTTTGCCAATTGTTCAGCAGTAGGAATAAAACGATAAGCGCCAACAATTTCTAATTCATTTTCATCCCATAACACCAAATGATAATAATCATCGTCATAAGTATCTAAGTCTCGCCGCCTTCCCGAACCTTCACCGACTGCCCGAAAAGCAATTTCTCGTAATCGACCCAGTTCACGTAAAATTGGGGTTCTCTCTTCATCTTTTCGACGATAAAGAAAAATAGCCTTGCCGTCTGGAGCTGTACCTAATCGTTCGCATGCGCTTAATGCCTTTTTTAATTCAAGGCGATCTTCAGGTAAAGCAATCGCGGACTCACTAATAAATAACCCTTCTTTTCCTTGCCCTAGAAGATAAGTATGGCGACGAAAACGCTCAGCAAGATCATGCGCTCGCGTATGCCCATCATGCCAATGAGTAAAGGGAATACGACCACCAATGCGAATTTTTATTCGTCCGCCCCGTTGCTTAAACATTTCACGCACTAATAATAGGGTAGATAAAGGACGATAAATAAATGAGGTCAAATAAAATAGATGGCTATTTCGCCCACTAACATGAATAGGCACGATTGGGGCTCGCGCTTTAGCAGCTAAGCGCAAAAAGCCAGTATGCCAATGACCATCACGAATGCCTTTAGCGCTCAATCGAGAAACTTCCCCCGCAGGAAATAAGATCAAAGCCCCCTGTTTATCTAGATGCTGCTGCATCGCTTCAATTTGTTTTCTGCTCGTACGGTTCCCCATATTATCGACAGGAACAAATAAACTACTTAGTGGCTCAATATAATTTAAAAGTTGGTTTGCAACGATTTTAACATCTGGTCGAATGGTTGCTACGGTTCGCAAGATGGCTAAACCATCTAACGAACCTATCGGATGATTTGCCACTAACACAACAGGGCCTTGAGAAGGGATATTTTCTAGGTCGCCATCAACTAATTCACAACTAATATTAAAATGCTCAACTATTTGCTCAACGAGATCTATTCCTTTTAAATGTGGATAGTCTTCTGCAAACTGTTTAAATTCTTTTTCCAGTAAAAGTATTTTCAGTAAATTACGTTGCCAAGCGGGAGGGGATCGCTCAGGAAATATATCTTGCAACAAAGCATCCAAACTAAACATAATATTGTCTCCTAGTTTAGTTATTGCAAATCTAAGCTAGAATAATGACAGTCATGTGTCAAACTCATGACAGAAAAATTAATTAATCACTATTTGATTAATTAGCTATATTCTTTATTAATATAGCATAAAAACCCAATATCATCAGTGTGACACCGCGAATAATGTTATTCTCTCCAATCGCTCCAAATATGAACATCACAACACACTTTAATAATAAAGAATATAAAAGCACGGAGATTTATTATAGATAGCGATAATCAGATTAAGGGTATGTGAGACTTTACCTCTTTCATTTCCGTTGTTTTTTAGTAAAAAACTTTATTATTTAGAATTAATAAAGATAAAAAAACAATCTTCATTCACGCTGTTCATTTTATAAAAAAGAACAGCGTTACCAACTAAGATAAAAGATTATGACTTAGAGAATAACTCAATAAGACAAAAGTCATATTCTGATAGAGATGCTGCAATATACGCTAATGAATTCCCTTCATTTTCCACCAACAATGTTTCAAATGCATTCAAAGCATAAGACTTGCCATCGACAGTGACATTAAGTTGGTCTGCGATATTAAATATCAATACTCGCTCGGCATCACTAATCCATGGAACAGGACTTTGCTGTGTATGGAACCAATGAAGGTGAGCCGCATATTTTTCCGGATTATAGATAAGGTTAAAATCACGAATGGCCTCATCTAACAATTCAGCATAAACATCACTTTCTCCATGAAATGCAAAAAATTGTTTTTGCCGCAATGCTACCGCTGCTTTTTGGTCAATATGTAGAGCCAGCCCCGAACCACCATCAAGTACACCAATGATCCGTTTTCTATTTGGAAAATGGGAGAAAGCGCCTGCTGTTTTAACATCTGCAATAGAAACGCGCCAATCAAAATCAGTCAACCCAACACCGTGACTACGCGCAATTTCTAAAGTAAAACCCTGCCCATTTTTCCACGGCATCTTTTGATAGTTTTCAGCTGATAATACTCGGGTCATGGATCCATTAGCCTTTAAGTTAGTGGTTTTGTTGTAAGGATTTAAACATATACTAAAAAATAGCTAAATTATACTGAACTCGTTTTAGTCGTTCATTACACGATGAATGCTTAAGTGAGCAAACCGATAATTTTTTACTTAAATTAGATAGATGGCATAGTGATAACTATAAAATCATCCACCACTCAATCGTTAAACCACCCCGTTTTCTAAGATATTCTGCAAAAAATTAAGGGGGCACTATGTGAATCTATTTTAATGATTAAAAACCAAGCAGCAATACGCGTTGAATTAATTTATCTAAAAACTTTTCTTGGATACTTAAAAAAATAATACAATCAGTTAATTTTACTAGTAAGATTAACTGATTGTATTAGAATCAAATAACTAAAAATAAAAGTAAAAATTTAAATAATCAGTCGTATCACATAGTAAAGGAAACATCACAATGGCTCTTGTGGATAATGTTGAGGCGGGTAAGCTGACTCTAAGTGAATTGATTAACACTTTGGCAAAAGATAAAAACTATTCTCTGTCAAAGTGGAATAAACGATACCGAGAATTAACAGCACAGCTACAGAAAACGTCAACATTCTTGATGCCTGAAACCGATGATTTGCTAAAACGACTATGGTATGAACGTAGTAATGGTATTGCGAGTATTAAACAAGGTGTTCCATCTTTAGTTGAATACGAACAGAATCTCCCACTACTTAGAGAGCTCACTGAGCGCATTCGTCAGCAGCCAGATGAAGCAACCTACCAATACGTCAACGATGCTCTGCAAGAGGCCAAAAAAAATGGGCAATTTAAGCGTATGTACTGGAGCTTAAAAAATCGTGTATTTGCCGCCTTTTCACCCGAAATCTGCACCAGCACAGTGGACGAAAATGCGTTTTCTAAAACAGCAGATTTCCTTAATAAGCAATTTCACCTCGGTTTGGTACTGAAGGGAAATTGGTTACAAAAAAACCACGAATTGAAGCAAGCTATCCACGCTCAATCTCCCAATATAGATCCTTATTACGTGAATATGGCTACTTGGCATCTCTATGAGTTGCTCCGTGAACGTGATAATCAACAAAAAAAGAAAACGGTACCTACCCCCCGATTAACCGCCAGTCATGAACCCAACACCACTAAGACCCTTTCACATCAACCAACTAACGTGATCTACTTTGGCCCACCAGGCACAGGTAAGACTTACACGTTGCAGCAAAAAATGAAAGAGTACACCTCTCATGCTATACCAGCCGACCGCGATGCTTGGCTGGATTCTCGCCTTGAGCCATTAAACTGGATGCAGGTGATAACGTTAGTGTTGCTTGATCTTAATAAACGCGCAAAAGTGCGCCAACTTATTGAACATACATGGTTTCAGCGTAAAGCATTATTAAATGACCGTAATAGCAATTTATCAAATACAGCTTGGGCTACGTTGCAAGCCTATACCGTTCCCGAATCATTAACCGTTGATTATAAGAATCGGCGTGAACCTGCGATATTTAATAAAACAGATAATAGCGAGTGGCTGCTAATTGATGCACAGCTCGAACAAGTAGAGGATTTGCTCGCACTTTACACCGAGCTTAAACATGGCCCTAAACCTGAGGAAGCCATCCAACGTTTTGCTGTGGTTACTTTTCATCAATCTTACGGCTACGAAGAGTTTATTGAGGGTATCCGCCCTCGCTCTGACGAAAATGGCAACATCTCTTACCCTATTGAGCCGGGTATCTTTATGCGCCTATGTCAACGCGCCAATGCCGACCCAGCGCATCGCTATGCTATTTTCATTGATGAAATCAATCGCGGCAATATTTCCAAAATTTTTGGTGAACTGATCTCGCTCATTGAAGTGGACAAACGGGCTGGCATGCCCAATGCCATGAGCCTGCAACTGTCTTATAGCCGTGCTCATTTCAGTGTTCCCGCCAATGTTGATATTATTGGAGCCATGAATACCGCAGATCGTTCTTTAGCTATGATGGACACGGCTTTACGCCGCCGCTTTGACTTTATTGAAATGATGCCTGACCTATCTTTATTAAGTGATATAAAAGTTAAAGGTATTGAACTTGAGCCTTTGCTAGAAAGACTTAACAGCCGTATCGAAGCACTTTATGATAGAGAACACACATTAGGACATGCATTCTTTATACCCGTAAAAAAAGCACTCGATACTCACGATGAAGATTCCGCATTTGAACAATTAAAGTGGGTATTTCAGAATAAAATTATCCCTCTCTTGCAGGAATATTTCTTCGATGACTGGAGCAAGATTAGATTAGTACTTGCTGATAATCAAAAATCTGAGGAGCATTTACAATTCGTCATTGAAAAAAATAACGATTTAGATACGCTTTTTGGTAGCGATCATCCATTAGGAAGCCATATTCAGCAATTAACAACATATGAATTAGAGGCATTTGATCAGGAAATTTGGGATACCCCACAAGCCTATAAAGCAATTTATCAACCACAATAACCCCCTTTTTATAAGTAGGCTAGAAATATATGGATGAAGTCATTTCTATTTTCGAGTATGACCTTTTAGGAAGAGAAAAATCATCGCCTACTGGCGTGAGAATACTTCATCCAGAACTCTTTGATTATTTAGAGCAACTGAGTTTAGCAACTCCTCAAGGAAGCAAATTATTCAAATTGACTTCACGCTCAGGTTTTAAATTACTTCAGGTACAAAACTACGCTGGAGTCTTATATACACCTCACGGCACACAGCTTGAGATATTACCTAAAATTGGTAAAAACCTCACGAGTAAGAGTGCACGAGAAGCCTTTCTTACAATGTTAAGCCATCTTCCTAACTTTCGACACCTTCGAACACAACAGACAACGCTACAAACTCAACATACACCGCTGCTTGAAATTTTTATCCACCAATTTTTGTATAGCGTTAGCCTATTAATTAAACAAGGTTTACGTTCAAATTATGTAAGTGAGCAAAATAACTCGTCATATATAAAAGGAAAGTTAATTCTTTCAGAACAATTACGACATAACATAGTGAATCGTCATAGATTTTGTATTGAGTATGATGAATACATGCCTGATTGTGCAGCCAATCGGCTTTTACACTCCGCACTAAATGCGTTGGTTAGTTTAAAATTATCATCAGAGAATCAACGCTGGCTTTACGAATTACGCTTTGCTTTTGACGGTATTCCACTGAGTCGTGATATTGAAAGCGATATAAATAGCCTACGCTTGGAACGCGGCATGGCTCATTACCATGAACCACTCATTTGGGCACAATTAATTCTCAGGGGAATGAGCCCAACCTCTTTACAAGGAAATGTTAAAGCAATATCACTTTTATTTCCTATGGAAGCAATATTTGAGGCTTTTGTTGCACAAACCATCCACAATGAATTGCCTCCGGAATTTAAAATTGCAGCACAAGTAAGCAGTTATTCCTTAGTAACACATGGCAATAATAACTGTTTTAAACTTCGCCCAGACCTGCTAATTCAATCACGCCAGCCTGTTAAAGCTAAAATAGTGATGGACACTAAATGGAAGTTAATAAATTGCAAACAAAGAAAAAAATCGCTATATGGGCTATCACAATCGGACTTCTACCAAATGTTTGCCTATGGACAAAAATATCTTAATGGAGAAGGTGAGATGTATTTAATCTATCCAGCACATGATGATTTTAGTCAACCAATACAACAACATTTTGCTTTTTCAGATACCTTGAGATTATGGGTTGTACCATATCAGATTACAGAAAAAGCAGGCCAAAGAATGATGTGGCCAGATAAGAGCTGTAATCTGATTAAATAAACTTAATCTATTTCAATATAGATAGATTATTATTTTTTCTCTGATTACGAAAACTCATCTACCATCCCTTGAATTCATTTATCTTTAATAAAATTATTTAAACTCCGTAGCTAAAAAATGAAAATATCAAAGTGATTTTCATTTTACCCAACAAAATCTTCTACAGAGTTATATTTTATGACAACACTTTATAATTATTGGTTATAAATCAATCAATATGTGAACCCTTGGTTTCTTAAGTGCTCTATTGGGACATCAGCAACTAATTTATATTGATCCCTAAGTAAACGTTAAGGTACTAATAGTAGAGAATAACGCCAACTATTTTGAACTGATTATTATTTTAAAGGAAAGTACTATGCGTAATATTATCTATATAGCAACCAGCCTAGACGGCTATATTGCTGATGCAAATAATCTGTTAGATTGGCTATTTTCCGTTCCTAATCCTGAACAAGATGATATGGGCTTTTCAGCCTTTATGCAAAGAATTGATGCTGTTGTCATGGGACGAAATACATTTGAAACTGTATGTAATTTTGATGGTGAATGGCCATACAATAAACCCGTATTTGTCTTGTCAAACTCAATGAAAGCAATACCAGAAAAACTCATAGGAAAAGCGATACATCTTGTACGGGGTGATATAACGGGCGTAATAGACTCAATACATCGTGCAGGCTTTCACATCCTTTATATCGATGGAGGCTCTGCAGCAAAACAATGTCTTGTAGAAGATTTAATCGATGAAATGATAATTACAACTGTACCGATACTATTAGGTGGTGGCACGCCATTATTTGGGCATGTAAAAGAACCATTGCAGTTTATTCATATTAAATCAGAACGTTATTTTGACTACATGGTTAAAAATACATGGTATCGCCAGCGGAAATAATGATGTAGTGAACATATATTTTTCTAAATAGGGTATAGTTTTTCATACCTCACGCGCTTATATCGCTTATAGTCTATTGGATTAATTATAGTCAGTTGTGGAGTATGAAAAACACCAAGCCTTGTCTTTTAATTAAAACATTAAATTTTCCATACTGGTAATTTTTCTAATATGCTTATTATAATTTCTGGTGATTGATTTTATCTATGATATTGTTTCATCATAGAATATGACTCTTTGCATTCTTTTTAATCCGAAAGCCAATCAAATATATTAACAATATAAAACTATACTTCAACGATAACTTTAACGACACGTTTATTATCTTAAAAACAGTTAACGAATCATAGGAGTATTTGCTTATTTTTTATTATAAAATACACTATCACACATTATAACTGACTAATATCAGATATAAGTTTAATTTGACGAATGCAGTCTAGGCATTTTTAACTTTTATAACCTATTGCTATTCATACAAGAAACACAACATAAAATAACTCAAATATTGCTCTCTGAGCATTTTTCTCTACCTAGAGTTCTAAAATATTGTTAAGCCATGCCTATATAACACAAAAAGTGCGAACAAAAGTGCCACCTCATTATATTATTGAAATGACCTAAATATAGCTTATCGCAATCGATTGAACGTTATGATTTCAAATTGAGGATCACTTAGGAATTATATGACTATGTCTGAACAAAATATCTATGATAATCCAATTTTCTTTGAGAAGTACAAAAGCTTAAGAATGAATGACACGGGTCTGAATGGAATAATGGAAGAACCCGCGCTAAGGGTGTTACTACCGGATTTAACGGATAAAATTGTTCTTGATTTAGGGAGTGGATTCGGTGATTTTGCTCGCTATGCACATAGCATGGGAGCCAAAAAAGTTTATGGCGTTGAATTATCTGCAAACATGATTGAGCAAGCAAAGCTCATCACACACACTGACGATATTGAATATATTCATGCCTCAATGACTGATCTTCCTAAGTTTCAAGAAAGTTTTGATTTAGTGATTTCCTCTCTCGCGATTCATTACGTTGCTAATTTTAATCAACTCGCCAAAGAGGTATATTCACACCTCAAACCAGGTGGGAAATTTATCTTTTCGGTCGAACACCCAATGTGTACTGCGAAATCATCGTCATTTATGAAAAATATAAATGGTGAATTTGTCTGTATGCCCATTGATAACTACCAAAATGAATCAATACGCCACACTACATGGTTTGTTGAGGATGTTATTAAATATCATAGAACATTAGAAAGTTATATCACTGGGCTGCTTGGTGCAGGGTTTACCCTCGATGCTTTAAAAGAGCCTAAAGTCATAGACTCAGCGCTTATAGATAGGCCAGAAACAGCCATCTTTAATCGTTATGCACCTTTTTTAATATTAAGCGCATATCGCTAATTGTAAGCAGTGCACATTGGTTACGATTATTTAATCAGTATGGTGCTTTGTTCAATGCCAACATATTGGTTGCGATTGACTACAGGGTGTCGATATGAAGTAAAAATTCAAAACGGCACTTTGGGAACTTACCGAGAGAAGCGGTTAATACCATTTTTGAAAAGAATATATTGTCTTCCAAGCGCCAAAACCAAGGAGATGCTGGAGGCATGGAAATAAACTCTTTTTTGGTAACTAAAAGCATAATTGTTATTAAGAGATATATTCAACTCAAGAGAAGATGTATTGAATAAATTACGTTATGACAAGTTAACGTAATTACATACTACGAAAAGAGAATTTGAGACATAAAAAAAGACGCCTTTTAGCGTCTTATTTTCACTTAAGTGGTGCGAAGGCCGGACTCGCATTTTATAGGCAATGCATTGTTTTTATTTGCTATAAATTTATAGGGAATTTTTTGTATACTTATATGTATACTCACCGACTAAAATCATTAAAGAGCAGGTATAAAGTTTAAGATTATGTGACCCGCTTTTTAATAACTTAAATACAACGATTGTTTGGCATAATTACTAGCTCTTGTATGGTAAAATGATATCACAAGGAAATACCTATGATAATGACTAGAGGATTCTTATGGATATCAACGAGCTTCAGTATAGTACCTTAACTGATGAAAATGGTGTACCCATTATCTATGCAAAAGAGTGCTTATCTTTTCCTGATGAAATATCGTTTCCAATCGCAAAAAAAGAAGATCTAAGTAAGATTAGTAACTTAGTCTCACAATCTATGCAAGGGGTTATCAATACAAGTGGACGTACCATTGAGCTTGTATTTAAACCTGAAATTCAAAAAGGCCTAAAAGATGGCTCACTAAGAATGATGCGAACTAAAACTGGTGAAGTACTCGCTGATGCAGTTCACAGTAGTGGAGCTAAAGTTGGGAGGGTGGCAGGAAAAGGACGAATAGTCGAGGCTGGAAAACTAAAACAACTAGCCACAGGATCTTTTCAGTTAATGAGTTTAATTGTAGCTCAAGCTCATCTAGCCGATATCAATAAAAACTTAACAGATATAAAACTAGCGGTTAATAGTTTAAGAGACAAAATTGATAGTCATAATGCAGCAGAAGTCGAAGGCCGCATTGATTACCTTCAAGGAATTATTGAAAAGATGCAACGTGGTGATTTTGACTATGAAATGTCTTTGCAGATAAAGGTTAAGATTGAAGATATTGTTGCTGATGCCTTTGTATTACAAGCTAAGTTATTAGCTGACCTACAAAATATTAAAAATGAAGTAGTTAGCTTAACGAATTTAGATACTTTTGGGACAGGTGGTACTTACCAGAAATTGAAGGAAATATCAGAACAGATCCCCCCTTTAATTACTCGCCGTAATGTTTTTCTTAAGATGGCATCATTGTTGGCATATATACAAGCCTGTATTGATCCATTAAGTAAAGATTTTAGCCAATTTGATTTAAAGAAAGACGTTTGGAATGCTGCTTTAAGTAACCTTATTGAAATAATAGCCACCAAAGCTAATAATTTGTTATCTAAAGCCAAGTTTAACAGTGATGAAATTCTTAGCCTTCGCCGCAGCTTTATTCTTAACACGCTAGAACTTATTAATAATAATGCAACCAATAATTACGAACAATTTGAAAATTCATTAATTAAGCTTAAAAATAATCATCAAAAAGTCTTATCACAAAATGGTAAATTACGACTTGTCGTTAGTCATGATGATAGTGGACATATACAACGGGCAGCTATTGTTGATTAATAATCAACAACTTAAATTCTAATGCTGTTTTATTTTATCTAAGTCCTATGCACAAAGTGACATTCAATTATAAAGGCATACCATCGATATTTTAGTCGACGTCATGCCTTTTATAATGTCATGAATATAAATCAATCTCCAAAATACTCGTACATTTTTTCAGTCATCACCCATAGCGCCTTATTTAATTTAATATCCCCATCAATGCCATTCACCGATCGAGTGCGAGCTCGCTTGCCTTTAGCGTTCCTGCCTGATAATCCCCCTTTGATTAAATTCTCCTGCAAACGTTGGTAGACGGTCCAAAGATCATCTTTCTTATCTTCCCGGCGACGAGTCTGTAATACTTGCTCCTCTGTAATTGGTTGATATTCCGCACCAAAACGATAAGTTAAAGCCGCATGTGCCAAGGCTTGTTGCGCTGGTGGCGGTAACAATAATGACTGCATTTGTTCTCGCTTCTCTGCTACCGAATCAAACGTTTCAAGTACTTCATAAGCCCCCTCAATCACCTTCCCTACCACATCGCCTTTATGGGGTACACGCACTTCGCCAAACGTATCGCCGCAAACTAAACCGTTGGAGCATACAGCTCTAAATAGACCCGGCAACATTTGATAACTACTTGAGCCATCATGACTATTAAGTAGGATAATTTCAGGCACTTGGCTACCTGTAATTTGATCATGGCGTCTGAGGCGCAACATATGCTTAGTATGATCGCGACGGCTTTCATCCCGCACACGAGTTTGACAAGCAAAGAACGGGTAGAAGCCTTCCTTTTGAAGACTATCCAATAAGGTAATGGTTGGGATGTAAGTATAACGTTCACTTCTGGATTCGTGTTTCTCTTCTGAAAATACGCTAGGTACTGTGCGGAACAATTCTTCAATGGTTAACGGGCGGTCACGACGAATGCTATTTGCCGCACCAAAGCGAGAAGCTAAACGAGCCATAATGAATTTCCTTTAAAATAAAGTAGATAGATAAGAAGGCGGCGTAAATAAGGGCGAGGTTAATCGATTAAATGGAAAATAGCGGAACGTTCAGGATGTTGCGCCGCATAATCACGCAATTGATAAAAGCGATCGACGAGGGTGTCACTTTCCGTTTGAAAGGACCATAAACTGTACATCATCAAACACACAGCTATGCCCGCTGCTTCAGGACTGAGTTCCGCTTCGTTACCATTATGCGGATTGAATAGCATAAGCTCCTCTTGATTCAAATCGGGATAAATAAAAGCGCCGCCATTAGATAAAGTGCAATATTCCCAATACCCGCCGTGGTAGTCCTCACAAAACTGGCCCATGGTAGTAAAAATCACCACTTCAAAGGTTGAAAAGCCTTTAACGTTGCCAAAATGAGTTTGCCAAAAATGCGTGCGCTGGCGGTTGGAAGCGGGTGTTGAGATGATGGGTTCAAGTGTCATAAAAAAGCCCTTCTGTGGATGTTACGAAATAAAAAAGGCAGACCGATTGGTCTGCCGTTATGTTGAATCTACATTGAAATAGTTGAGTTTTAGTGGTCACTAAATAGCCCGTTGAGTAGTCGTTCAATGGCTCCCCCCAATAAGGTTGTGCAAGCAAGCGTCGCCCCAAGCCGAGCCGCTTGAATTTCCGTGTCGGAATACTCGCCTTCAAGCGCAAGTTGTTCATTGACCGTCTTCTGGGCGTAGTAGGTGATAGACACCAGTGTCACAACACTCACAGAGGTGGCGATAAGTTTAAAAATGGACATAGATTACCCTTTAGTCAGGCGTTCACTGAATATGAACGCCGAATAGTGTGTGAAAACTCAGTATTGATATCGGGCGATATCCGGTTTTTGAAAGGATTGTGTTTGGTAGTAAAATAACGCTTTTGCTATTCCGTTAATAATTTTAGGGGTTTCAAGTTTACCTTGATACGCCCATGCGACGGCATCTGTTCTTGCTAAACGGCTCAATGTTTTTTCCATCATAGGGGTAAAATCCTCCTGCCCTTGTTTATCCTCTAGGTTATACAGAACATGCGTTAGAACAGGCTTTTCAGGGTTAACGAGGCTCCAAATAAAAACTTGGGTGATTGACCAGTCGTGTGCATTTTGTTGTGCACGTTTTAGGTCTGTGATGTATTGCTCCGTGATTTGAATGGCTTCATTTTGCTGGTGTCTAAATTGTGTTAACGCATTGGCATTGTGTTGCTGAAGCTCAGAGACCTTTTTCCGGAGCATTGCCTCGACATTTTCCGTTTGGTTTAACCACGGTAATAAATACAGGCCAACATCAGGGGCGTGGTCATTCAATGTCTCCGTTAACGTATTCCACGCTTTAAGCTGGCGCTCTGCTTCCTCTGACGGAGTATAACCGGCATTAAATGCAATCGGTGTCGTCATTGCATAGGGCTGGTCAACATTGCCTCTGAGCAATGACCAGTCATGTTGGGACAGTGTTGTGATGAGCTGTAAAACCTGCGTGAATCTCTGCTGAGCAGAAGTTGAATCTGTTTTCGGTGTTTCCGCATTGGCAAAGCGCGGTATGAATTTAGTCATACCGTCTATTGCCGTTTGATACCAGTTATTTAAATCGTGGTTAATGGCGTTTTGTAATACCCCTTTAGCTAACTGACACTTATAGACCACCAAGGGCCTTTCTTGTTCATCCGTTAAGGTTTCCCATGTTGGCGAAACACAATCTTTACGATGGTTGAGTACCCCGCCGAGTGTGACACTGCGGTCGTAATCATAAATCAATCCTTGAACACGCAAAATGTCTTGGGAAACAGTCTTAGCAGTAGTTGAGGTTGCATCATCACATCCCAGCAAGAGTGCGCTGCTGATGCAGACGGTATAAAAAATAGTTTTCATCTTAATACCTTATAATTTAACGAGTGATTGAATATATTGGTAATGGGGCAAGGCTTGAATAAACGCCTCTTCACATAACCGTTGGTTGAGGTCTTCACGATAACGAAAGCCCCGCGCCGTCATGACCACGTCTTGCAAGGCCATCACATCAAAGATATGAATGTGCTGCGCGATATCAGCGGCGAGATACCAATGACCGTGGTAATAAATCAACTTATACGGGGCGACGTTCGTGATGCTTTTTCCTTGGTGGGTAAATTGCAGTAAACGCTGTTTCACAATAGCTTGTGTGAGGACATAAAATCCCCCAAATAGCGAAGGACGCTGCTTAGGTGGTGTATGGTAGACAATGAACGGTGAATCAATCGTCGGGTCGAGCAGAACCGTCAGCAGCTTCCTGTCTAAAGCCGGAAACAGTGAGGTGACATGCGTAATGGCGGCAAAGCGCAATATGTCCTTATCGGTACGAAAGGGACGCTGTGATGCTGCCAATCGATAGCCACCTTGGTGATATTCCAAGTCCAGATATTGAAGGCGCTCATTAAAGTCACGCCGTAGGGTACGAGTCGAGACATTGAGCTCTTCTGACAGCTCGGATAAATAAACGGTTTCCCCGCGAAATAATTGACTAATAATAAACGCCAACCGAGACGCAAGCCGGTCATGGCGAGACACAGAAGTCGACATGATGTTGTCCTTATTAAAATAGCTCCGGCAAGCGGATAGAATGGGATTGATAAACCTTATTGCGATAAGGCTTTTTGTCGTAAGTACGCCACAATGATGCAGGCGGGAACGGTGACCCGATAAGCGGGTCCCGCTAAGTCAGCGACAAGCCATGCCGAGCTCACGGCAAGACCAATCGGCCCAGCAATCAAGGAAAGTGCTCGGTGTGCGGCAAAGAGTGTGCCAATGGTGGCAACCCCGCCGAGCGCATTAATTACACCAATGGCTGAGAGTGTGGCCACTTCCAGAGCAGCAATGCCTGAGGTACGGATAGTCGCTTGAACCGCAATCAAAATCAATTGTGGCGTGGGGTTGGTGAGGTTAAGTTGCATATCACGAGAGAAGGTTTGTAGCTCTTCTGTGGTCAGCTCATTTAAGCTTTTTTCTAATACTTTCAATAACAAATTTAATTCCAAGGTTTCGGTATTACCCTCCTTCGGATAATTGACATCAAGGTGGTCACAGACATCCTGTAAGATTTCACGGTACAGCACGCCCTTATTGCCTCGAACGAGACTCATCAAACTGTTAGCTCCAAAGGCTTGCAGCTCTGCCGCAATCGACATCCAATATTGCTGGTGCTCTGGATGGTAGAGTTGATATTCAGGCGAGCTGGTTAAGGTTTCAGTCCAACGCTTTTGCCCGTCTTTGCTGTCGTGAGTCAGTACAGACACAAGCAAGCCCAGTTCTTCATTGCTGCATTCACGTAAAAACGCTAAATCGGTATCTAATCGGTAAGTTGCCATCAGTGTTATTCCCTAGCTTGAAAAAGAGAACACCACGATAACAACCTCACCGGACAGGTTATGTCCGGCTATTTGACTTTTTTTCGAGAGAAAAATGCAGGGAAATGACAGGGTATGTCACTACATATATGTAATTTATTGATATAACTACCATTTCTCAACATCATGGCAGTACTGTATATTTGAAATTTTCTTGAGTTAACACCAAGTACAACGACTAGGATAAATCAACTAAAGAAAGCTTCTGAATAATTAGTTGGTTCTGTTCATCATTTTTGACCGTGATATTCTTTCTCAATCAACTCAGTGACCATATCGACAATGGTCTTATTGTAGGTTTGGGCTAACTCATCCAAGTGATTTTTTACATCAATGTCCAATTCACAATTTAATATTTTTATATGAGTTCGCCCTTTTCGGTATGCACGTTGTCCCCATGCTTTTTTCATATCCGATAACAACATTCTTCGCTCACTGCGATGTCTAAAGCTCCATGAGCGTAGTGCAGCATAAATAACCAATGGTAGTTCACCTTTACCACTTGGATTAAATAATTCAAGGGTATTAATCCCCCCGTAACTACGCTCAGCTCTTTCTTTATCATCATATTTTTTTAAGTATTCCCATGTCCAAATAGCCGCATCTCTTCCTCCATCGCTTAGCCAAGACATCTCTTTGACTTTTTGAGACTCCTCATGCCATTTTTTCTTAGCCTCGTCCATGAGCATTTTTTTTGTATTTTCCAAGAAAATAGAGCAATCTAAAAAATAGGTAATAGCATAAAATCTATCTAGATGAGAAGATTGCATATCTTCAATAGAAAGTAGCTCAAACCAATTTTTACGTCTATTACCATTAAATTTTGACAAATAAAAGCCAGAGTTCATTTCATCAATATCATGGATATATTTATTGATATCACGGTTTCGCAATATACCCCAAAAAAATGCACATGCATTTTCATCATTAGAAAACCAAGAAAAATTAGAACTTGGAAGTATATTTTTTTCTGTAGACTCTATGGCTATTCGCAAATATTCATTATCACTAAAGTCTCTTTCCTTAATAAGAAGGTTCAATGCAGTTTTAATCAGTGTGAAGTTACTAGCATCTAAGCCATATACATTTAAAAAATTAAATCTTTCATTACCCAGTAACAATCGAATAAAGAAAATTGCTTTTCTAGCATCTTTATTTTTTATTAAATCTTCAATATAAGCATTAATATCCATTTAAATTAAATCCCCTACAGTGTAGTTAATATGACTTTATTGTGCATTAAAATTGGATTTTATTATGTGATGTTGTAGTCAATTTGAGGTAATAGTGGGTGATAACATGAAGATTTATTGTAGTAAAGCTGTAGTTAAAAAAGACAAGATTTTTTATTTTCACAGATAAAACGGGCCTTTTAGCCGAGAAAGAAAAGCAACTTTCTTGCGTCAAAGGGGGACTAACTTGCTTACCTTAATAGCTAAGAAATTGAGTTATAATTCCGAGTGTAGAATACGCTTTTGTGTTTAATTGACCTTGAAGTAACGGTGTTAAAGCTAGGATTGTTTATTATTGATGTAATTGATTTGATGTGTTCAATCAGTGGCTTGATATACATGAAATAGCTTACATATAAGCGTATTGATTTTAATGAGCAAAAAGGTAAATCCATAGCTAAGTAAAAAAATCAGGTTGTTTACAATCACAAAGCTAGACCTGTGTTTTAAATATACGTATCATTTAATAAAACCATTAAACCAACCTTGCTTTTTCACCTTTAAATACTAATCCTATATTTGAAAATACCTACATAAGCTATCCTCGTAAAACCCTATCCCTTTTTAGCTATTCACTAACTATCATTATCAATCATTACTTCACAACTTGGACAAATTAAAAATAACTCCCCTGCCTGATGATACGAACCTTTATTAGATCACAGGTAACTAAAATGACAAATCGTGCACTACACTTAAATCAAGTTGTTCTCTCAACCACGTTTGAACATGACCGTTTAACGCTCACTCGAGACCACTCACTGCGTGAGTTAGTGTCTCTACTCATGGGAAATATTAAACACCTTTCAAAACGTCTAACCCATAAATTAGATTTATATAAAGGCATTCCCTTGTCACCTAATAACCCACGCTTGCAGCTCACCTCGACATCTCCCAAAGGTGAGCTCTTTTTAGAAACACTCAAGTTCACCCGTTACATTCAATCAATGAAAATATCGCAAATACAGCGCTTGCATCCCACTCTTGTGCTCTTGGTCTCTCTTGTTAACAAATACAGCCTGAGTGAGATACTGATAGACAAAGATAAATACTGGCTGGTGGATACCCCTGAACACGTTCAGTGGCTTAACGAGGCCTTCCATGAGTTCCAAAGCACGTTAAAGAGCCCTGACTACAAAAATCAAATCCGTACCTTTGAACAAGGCGCTCAGAAGAACTACCGACGAGCTCAGCAATACATTGACTCGTTGTATCAACGTTACTCCAAACTGCTAGTTGTGCGTGTAGACCTGTCTTACAAAAGTGGTATTTGCCATAGAGTTAAAGCTCATCACCTTCGTCAGCATCGACAAGCCCTGTACAAAGCCATTAATAGCGACCCACTCTTTTCACACTGTGTCGGGTATATCTTGAAATTGGAATTCGGCATAGAAAAAGGCTTTCATTACCATGCTTTGTTTTTCTTTGATGGACAAAAAGTGAGGCGGGATATCACGCTGGGCAAACTCATTGGTGAACTCTGGCAAGAACGTATTACAGAATGGGCGGGTTTGTACTTTAACTGTAATTACCAAAAAGAAAAGTATCGTGAACTAGGGATTGGCTTACTAAAACGTGCTGATGCGGAGAGTAAGAAAGGATTACTCAATGCAGTGAGGTATTTATGTAAAGCGGATGCATGGGTCCGTCTGGCTGTGCCTGAACTCAAACGCACCTTTTGGCGAGGCGAAATCAAACCGAGAAAACGCCAGTAGTTAGCAACCAAATTATTTTTTACACATCCGGTTAATGATGTGGAGTGATATCCACATCCCATTTTTCGATATCGCTCCTGCTTTTTATCCACATTAAAAACAGGAGTTCTACCATGAGCACGCAAACTGAAAATATTGCATTACTTGATGACCAATTTATTGACATGAAATTTATCACCGCACTAACGGGGTTAACGGATAAGTGGTTCTACAAATTAATCCAAGAGGGTGAGTTCCCCAAACCCATCAAGTTTGGTCGCATGTCGCGCTGGTTAAAAAGTGAAGTCGTACAGTGGTTACAAGCGCGCATTGATGAATCGAGAGGGGGCAACTCCGCCCTTGAATCCTAAGGCGCTAGAGCTAGTCGCCGTGCATTTTTCATAGCATACCCACTCATTACCCACCAACTCACTTTCAACCACACCTGATGCCATTGAGTGCGTTCTAGGCAAAACGACGTCCTAAATATACGAACCTGACTCGATATGCATGCAGCCTATGCTCAGTGGTCTTCTGAGTTTCAAGGTGGGTTGCCGAGTGTGGATCCTGAATGTTAGGTACTCAGAACGTTTAGTTTAAATTTTACAGAAGGAGCACAACCATGCTTAAATTACATGAAGTCAAAATGTCTCTCGCCCTAACACAAAACAATCGATTCGCCGGAGCCACCCAAGAACCGAGTTATTCACGAGAAAACTATTACTGTGCTCACTGCGGTGAGCCCGTCACACTTCACAAGACGCCAACGGAGTCATGGTTTACCCATTTTGATCCTCAGACCGCAGAGCACTGTCCGCGGGTCATCAGTAAGCTCAAGAGCTTAGAAGACAAGGCACGACTGAGCACACAGGTTCGATCAGTGTCCCCTATTTTAAAGATCACGGATTGGTTTTGCGTGCAGTGTCGTGAGTATTTTACAAGTAATCAAAAATGTTGCCCGAAGTGCCATGAGGGGATTTGGTGTATTCCTGCCCAGAATGTAACAGAGGAACATCAGCCTAAAACAGAAAAATCGTTTCCATTATGACCTTTTAATGCTCATGGTGTTAGGTTAATCAATCACGCTTTCGCTAAATGTGACCACGGTACTGCCACCAAAATTAAGCCTACCCTGATAAGCTCACCGAAGAAGAGGAGTTAAGGCTGAATTTTCATATCGAGGAACGGCTGTTACGCTATCACACACGGCCAATAATTATTTATCGCCAGTGGTGTATGAAAATTCCTTAAGAAAAGTGTCCTGATTTAGTTGCGCAGAACAACCAGCCCAGGCAGAAGTTGCTAGACGTGTTCGAGAGAATGAATTGCGTCAGTTGGCATTCTAGCGTGAGCTTCTAGCAAGGCCAGAAAAGAAACATTCGAACAATGTCAAGCCAATTTTTATAGCCAACAAGACGACTTGTTGATACTATGAGACCTAATGAAAAACAGTAGGTTGCTTGATGGCATTCAATCGATGGCTTCCTAGTTTTAGATGATTAGGGCTTGTCCCAAATGGATTGAGAGGCTGACAGTGCAAGACAACACTGGACTTGAAGAGCTTAGCCAAGCACAGAGAGAACGACTCGCTCATATTGATTTCACTTTGTTATTTAAAGGTGAAGCTGGGCGTAGTTATTTAACCGAGCGCTTTAGCGTAGCGCCGTCTGTGGCAACACAAGATTTTGCGCGGTACAAAGAGTTGGCTCCTAACAACGTTATGTATGACGAAAAGCGCAGAGTGCACTTGAAGACGAGCACATTCCAGCCGTTGTTTGATTATGACATTGTTCGAACTCTTGCGACGATAAGCCAAGGGTTCGGTGATGGCTTTCTTGGCAAGGTTAGGCCACCTATGGCTTGTGAAGCACCATTTCATCTCAATAAGCCGAAATTGGAAGTGGTAGCGGCGATTAGTGAAGCCATACATAAACGCGCGGTGATTAATATTGAGTACACCTCATTGTCGAGTGGTCATGGGAGCAGGCAAATAGTTCCTCATACCTTGATTGACAATGGCTTGAGATGGCATGTCCGAGCATTCGATAGAAAGCATAGAGAATTTAGGGATTTTGTGTTAACCAGAATAAGTGAAGTTGAGTTGTTAGAAGATGAGGTTAACGACGAAGTTGAGACTCTTCAGTGGGATAAGCAATGGAACCGAATCGTTGAACTAGAGCTGATACCTCATCCAAAACTAGCACATCCAGAAGCTGTATTGATAGACTACGCAATGGAAAACAATAGGTTGCGTGTAGAGGTAAGAGCTGCGTTCGCTGGATATTTACTGCGTTTATGGAATATCGATTGTTCAAAGAATAGCAAGAGCAATGGGCGAGAGTTCCATTTAGCACTTAAAAATCCAGAAGCACTATACGGCGTTGACAATGCTGCACTCGCTCCTGGATATAGCGAATCGTGAGATGAATTTATGAATATAAAAGAATATTTAGGCGATCTTATCGGAGGCAGTTTATTGATAACTGAATCTAGAATAATCGCAGAATCGCTACTGAAAAAACTTCCAGAAGATGAGTGGAAGTCGCTGATCGTTGAGCAAAATGTTCTTCAGAAAAAATCCGGTCAGACGGCTATTCGTTATGCCAGAACAATCCGTTGGCGTATTGAAGTCCTGGGTGATGAGTTTATGACTGATCTTTTAGCCGCGAGTGAACGTGCCTATGTCCAAATGCTGATGATGTCATTACTCATTCATTCTCCGGTTGTCGCTGATTTTATGCGACATACCTTAGCCGAGGCTCGTCGCACCTATAAACCCTCTTTAATCGCTGATGCATGGTCTGAGTTTTATGACACGAGAGTGCGGGCATATGCCGAACTTGGCGGTTTTTCTGACTCAACTGTCAAAAAAATGGGTAACAACGCAATTAAGGCATTGGTTGATAGTGGCTACCTGAGTGATAGCAGGACAAAGAAAATACAACCTGTTTACCTAATGCCAGAAGTTAAAGACTGGTTAGTTCGTCTGGGCCGGGAAGATTTGATTGAGGTAATGGAGTGCACAATATGAAGGCTCTCCAGACCAGGCTTGATCTTATACAGGAACGAATTGAAAGCCCTAAGTTTTTGAAAAACGATGGCTTGGGCAATGAAATTGGATTTTGGGTATTTGACTATCCAGCCAAGTATGAACTGCTTGTACGAGAGCACCTTAAGCACGTTGACGAAAAACTCAACAAGCGTGGTTACCGCTTTGTCCATCTCAATATTTTTGAAGTCTTGATAGATATGCTTGAGGAGCGAGGCCTTTTCGACCGAGCTTGCCAGCGTGAATTGCAAGTCGGTGTTGATGGTCTTCGAAAAACACTAGCCGGGCCTCTGAGCCAAGAGAAAGTGGCAAGGTATATCGAGGACAAATATAAGCCATCAGAACTTGAGTTTGTGTTGCTGTCAGGCTTAGGCAGTGCGTGGCCTCTTGTCCGAGGACATGAGTTACTTAGTGCTCTGCAAGACGTTATGGGTAGCACGCCATTAGTGCTTTTCTATCCGGGTGAATATAGCGGAAGGGATTTGCATCCTTTTGGCATGATCGAATCTAAAAACTACTATCGCGCCTTCAAACTTGTGCCTGAAGACGGTAAAAAAATTTAAGAGCAGGGAGCCTCTCGAATGAAAATTGAACAGATTTTTTCCAAGAAGTTGACGCGTGACATTAATGGCGTTGTTAAAGCGGAACAAAAAGACAATGACAGTGTGTATGTCGAGCTTGATGAGTATGTTGTAACCCGAGAGCTAGATCGTCACTTTCGTGCATTCTTTGAAGCTTATGTACCATCTGTTGCGAAAAGCCACGGTGATATGTCAGGTAAAATTGGCGTATGGATTTCTGGCTTCTTTGGCTCGGGTAAATCGCACTTCCTGAAAATTTTATCTTATTTGCTTGAGAATAAATCTGTTGAAAAAGATGGCCAAGGCCGACAAGCGTTTGAGTTTTTCAAAGACAAAATCAACGACGCCATGCTGTTGGCGGACATCCAAAACGCTGTTACCAAAGACACTGATGTTATTCTTTTTAACATCGATTCGCGAGCCAATACGGACGACCGAGAAAATGCCATTCTTAAGGTTTTCCTCAAAGTCTTTAATGAGCGTGTAGGATACTGCGCTGACTTTCCTCATATTGCGCACTTAGAACGCGAGCTTGATAAACGTAATCAATACGCATCTTTCAAGGACAAATTTGCTGAGTTGACTCAATCAACTTGGGAAAAGGAGCGTGACGCCTATGACTTCTATCGAGACGAACTTTCAGAAGCACTCGCTCATGCCAGTGAGCAATCATTAGAGTCTGCCAAAGCGTGGGTTGAGCAGGTTGAAAACAATTTCCCGCTAGATATCCGAAACTTCTGTAAGTGGGTTAATGAATACTTAGATCGCACTGGGGATCGTAACCTTCTTTTCTTAGTCGATGAAGTCGGTCAGTTTATCGGTAAGAACACGCAAATGATGTTGAAGCTTCAGACCATTACTGAAGATCTTGGCACATATTGTGGTGGCAGAGCTTGGGTCGTTGTTACCTCTCAGGCAGACATTGATGCTGCCATTGGTGGTATGGATAAGCGCGATGGCGAGGACTTCTCTAAAATTCAAGGGCGTTTTAGTACCCGCTTACAGCTGTCGAGCTCGAATACCTCGGAAGTTATTCAAAAGCGTTTGTTGTCCAAAACGGAAGAAGCTCGTACACACCTCATCGATGTCTTTGCTGAAAAGGGCGACATTCTTCGTAACCAGCTGACATTTGATAAAACGACAACCGCGTCTCTAAAGGGCTACACCGACGCTCCGTCTTTCGTGGACAACTATCCGTTTGTGCCTTACCACTACACGCTGGTTCAAAAAGTGTTTGAGTCAATTCGAACAAAAGGCGCGACGGGTAAGCACTTAGCCATGGGTGAGCGTTCATTACTTGATGCTTTCCAATCAGCTGCAAAACAGATGAAGGACTCTGGCCTTGATGTGTTAATCCCGTTTTACAGTTTCTACGCACCGATTGAAAGCTTTTTGGAGCCAGCGGTTAAGCGAACGATTGACCAAGCCTGTGAGTTGGATTCCTTAACAGAATTCGATGGCAAGATTCTAAAAACTCTTTTCTTGATCCGTTATGTGGACGTTGTCAAAAGCACACTAGACAACCTTGTGACGCTGTCAATTGATCGAATCGATGCAGATAAAATTGCGCTGCGTAAACAAATTGAAGAGAGCTTGAATCGTCTTGAGCGCCAATTGCTGATTGCGCGTAATGGTGATGAGTTTATCTTCCTGACCAACGAAGAAAAAGAGATCGAAAACGAGATCCGCCACACTGACGTTGAAATGTCAGAGGTCTCTAACAAGCTTTCAGCAATCGTATTTGACGGTATTTTGAAAGGTAATCGTGCCTATCGATACCCGATTAATAAGCAAGACTTTGCGGTGAGCCGTTTTTGCAATGGTCATCCAAAAGATGGCACCACGCTGGAAGACCTAGTCATTAAAGTCATTTCACCTTTGGATTCGCACTTTGAAAATTACTCCCACGATCAAGCGTGCATCAATCATACGCTTGAGGCTGATGGGTGCGTGCTCGTCAAGCTGGGCGAACATAAGCGTCTTTGGGATGAGCTGACAACCTTTATAAAAACTGACCGATTCTTAAAACAAAATTCAGGACAGCGACCAGAGCAAGAACACCTTCTCCGCGAAAAGCAGATGGAAAATATTGAGCGTGAAAAACGCTTAAGAACGGATTTTGAAGCTTTGTTTGCAGAGGCTGACGTTTACGCTATCGGCACAAAACTGCCGAAGAAATCAGCAACGCCAAGTGCCATCGTCGAAGAAGCATACAAATACGTTATCGAAAACACCTTCGCTAAATTGAACATGCTCAAGGCAACGCCTGGTGAAGTTTTGCGTGAGCTACAGGCCGTTCTTGTTGCTGATGATATTGCTCAGATTGGACTGGATCTTCAAGCGGATGAATGTAACCCAGAAGCTACGCGTGAGGTTGAGCAGTACGTAACGCTAAAAGTCGAGCGTAATGAGCCTGTTTACTTACGTGACATCGTTGCCCGCTTCGGCAAGCGCCCGTATGGCTGGCCAGACAATGAAATCTTATTGCTCACTGCAAGGCTGGGCTTGGCTGGAAAGGTATCTTTTAGTACCCAAGGCACAGATCTGGCGTTGAAAAAAGCTTACGAGCCGTTTACCAGCGTGCGTAAACGCGGCGAGATCCGTGTACATAAAATCAGGCAACATGACGAGCGCCAAATTAAAAAGGCTGCTGGTCTTGTTAAAGAGATCTTTTCAAAAACCTTTACCGGCTCTGGTGAAAAGGAGCTCTACGAATTAGTGCGCGATGAATTACTGGCTTGGAATGAAGAGCTTAAATCATTCAGAACCAAGTCACAGACAGGCCATTTCCCAGGTAAATCTCAAATTGACAATGGTCTTGCATTGGTCGCGGGTATTCTTGAGCAAACTTCAAGCTTCGCTCTTATCGCCCGATTCTTAGAAGACGCTGATGCCCTTGAAGAGTTTGCTGAGGACTTTGAGGATCTTGATGACTTCTACAATAGCCAATTTCAAACTTGGCAAGCCCTTGCGGGCGCATTGAACGAGAAGTTTAAGGCCAATAGACCCGCGTTAGAAAAAGACAGTGAAGCATTAAAAGCGCTAACTGAATTAGAACGCATTTACAATATGCCCTCACCGTATGAGCAGCTGCGCCACATTAATCCGCTTATCGAGCAGGTGGCAAAAGTTAACTCAACATTGGTTGAAGAAAAACGCACTCATGCCTTAGAGCGTGTTGATCTGCGCATCGGACGTGTAAAAGAAGCGCTAGCTGAAGCTCATGCACCGTCTGAATTACAGAACCAAGCACTGCGCCCGTTACAAATGTGCAGACAGCGCATTGAAGCGACCTCTTCAATACCACAAATTATCAGTGAGCAAACTGAAGCGGAAGGTTACGAGGACGAAGCTTATGAGTTGCTGAATGGCTTTATCGAAGATCAACGCAAAAAAGCTGAAGCTGAGCAAAGACGTCGTGAACTCGAACAGCAGAAACGCGAAGAGGAAGCAGCGAAAGCCGGTAAAGCAGCTCCAGCACCTGAGCCAGCCTCTGAACCAGTGCAGCCACAGCCGGTTGCAAAACGTACCGTAACGATTAACCCAACCGATGCCATGGCTAAGTCAGTAACAACCGGATTCATTGAAAGTGAAGACGAAGTTGATGCCTATCTTGCCGCTTTAAGAGAGCAGCTGATTGCTGCGGTCAAAGCTGGCGACCGAGTAAGAATTAAGTAAGAGGTAACGGATAGCTATGTATCAAGCGGGTGGAACAATAAAATCATTACTCGACAAGGTTGCTGAGCAGGAATACCTGTTACCGGCCATCCAGCGAGAGTTTGTATGGCGACCAGAACAAATCTGTCGTCTATTTGATAGCCTGTTGCAAGGTTACCCGTTTGGGACCTTTCTATTCTGGAAGATAAAACCAGTGAACCGGGATAGCTATCAGTTTTATCAGTTCATGCAGCATTACCATGAGCGAGATAACTACCATTGTGAAAATGTCACTCAGTTACCGGAGCGTGAGTTCATTGCCGTCCTAGATGGACAGCAGCGGATTACCGCTTTGAACATCGGCCTACGCGGCTCATTTGCGTGGAAGCTGACAGGTAAATGGTGGAGTAATGATGAAGCCTTCCCAGTGCGCAGGCTTCACTTAAATCTGTTAAGCCAGCCCGACTTAGAAACTGGGTCGATGTATGACTTTGAGTTCCTAACCGACGTTAAAGCCTCTCTGGATGCATCTGAACAATATTGGTTCCGTGTAGGCCGGATCATGGAAGAGGAAGAAGATGCACTTATCGATGAAGTTGCTGATGATGCCAGGTTGAGTTCTGAGCAACGCAAAGAGGCTCGCTCAACTCTTCGTCACTTGTATCGAACCATCCATGACAAAGACAAGATTTCGTTTTACGAAGAAAGTGATCAGAGCCTAGAACGTGTTCTGAATATATTTATCCGCATGAATAGCGGCGGTACTACCTTGTCCTACTCAGACTTACTACTTTCAATTGCAGTAGCCCAGTGGAACTCGTTAGATGCCCGTGAAGAAATTCATGCATTAGTAGATGAGATGAACCATGTTGGTGATGGATTCAACGTATCAAAAGATCTCGTATTAAAAGCAGGCTTAATGCTCTCTGACATCGGTAGCGTGGGCTTTAAGGTTGAGAACTTTAACAAGGAAAACATGGCGATTCTGGAAAAGAACTGGACGCCAATTCGTGATGCGTTATTGCTCTCAATGCAGTTACTTGCAAGTTTTGGTTTTAATGCACAAAACCTCAGAGCAACAAGTGCCATCCTCCCGTTGGCTTATTACCTGCACCACCGAAAGTTAACGGCAAGCTACCTTTCTAGGGTTGAATATGCGGTCGATAGAGAATGCATCAGAAACTGGCTTATTAGGTCGTTGTTGAAAGCGTCAGGCATCTGGGGAAGTGGTTTGGATACCCTGCTTACTATGCTTCGCTCAGACATCAAACAATCGGGTGATACAGGTTTCCCGCTAGCGAAAATTGAAGCGACCATGCAACAGCGTGGTAAATCGTTGCGCTTTGACCCAGAGGAAATCAGTGAACTAGCACAGTTGGATTATGGTAATCCGCGTACCTTTGCCTTGTTGACATTGTTGTTCCCTGGATTCGATTTTTCACGACACTTTCATGTGGACCACATCTACCCCAAAGGTTTGTTTACACGTAACAAGCTTGCAAAAGTTGGTGTCCCAGCTGAACAGCTAGATGAACTCATCGAAGCATCTAACAAGCTGCCAAACCTTCAGCTGTTGGAAGGGACTATCAATAATCAGAAGCGGCAAAAAATGCCCCATGAATGGTATGCGCAGCAGTGGCCTGATGTGAATGCAAGACAAGCACATCTGCAATCACAAGCCATAACATCATTACCTGAACAACTAAACCAGTTTATGGATTTTTACCGCGAGCGTCAGGAAACACTGCTTGCCCGCATTAGAACTGCATTACAACCCGCAAGCAGCATAGAGACATAGTAAGAGGCGCAAGATCATATGAATACGAACAACATTAAAAAATACGCACCAAAAGCGCGCCGCGAATTTATGGATGCGGTTGCTAAACGATTAAACACCTTTGGTATCACCGCGAATAAAAAAGGCGAGCTACAAATTGCAGAGGCGAATCTACAAGGTTCTGTACTTCAAATCGCCAGTAACAGTTTTGACGGTAAACTGGCTGAGCCCAGAAAACGCATAGTGGCCAGAAGCCAGAAGCTGGGGTATGCACAACTTATTGAACAAGTAGCTTATACCTGGTTCAACCGTCTGTGTGCTATTCGCTATATGGAAATCCATGACTATCTAGGCCACGGTTTTCGTGTTTTGTCGCACCCAGACAATCCTAAAGGCTTTGAAATTATCGACCATGCGCAAGATGCTGCGGATGAACTCGGATTAGATAGAGCTCACATTATCGAACTCAAGCTTGCGGGCAACAAAGACGAAGAGCTTTATCGTGAACTGCTGTTGGGCCAGTGCCATAAGCTTCATGAAGCGATGCCTTTCTTATTTGACGCATTGGACGATGAAACTGAGCTTCTTCTACCAGACAATCTAACTCGTACAGACTCAATTCTGCGTGGATTGGTAGACGGCATCCCTGAAGAGGGCTGGCAACAGGTAGAAGTTATCGGTTGGCTTTACCAGTTCTACATTTCTGAAAAGAAAGATCAGGTAATGGGTAAGGTGGTCAAGAGTGAAGACATTCCTGCCGCTACCCAGTTATTTACACCCAACTGGATTGTAAAGTATCTGGTACAAAACTCTGTCGGTCGTCAATGGCTGCAAACCTACCCAGACTCTGCCATTAAAACGCAGATGGAATACTACATTGAGCCTGCTGAACAATCTGACGAAGTTAACCAACAGCTAAAGGCTATTACGCCAGAATCTATTGAACCTGAAACCATCAAAGTACTCGATCCCGCTTGTGGCTCGGGCCACATACTGATTGAAGCTTACAACGTACTAAAAGCCATCTACGAAGAACGAGGTTTTCGCTCTCGTGATATTCCAAAGATGATTCTGGAGAACAACCTCTACGGCCTAGACATAGATGATCGTGCAGCACAGCTATCTGGCTTTGCGCTAATGATGATGGCAAGAGATGACGATAAGCGTATTTTTACCCGTAACGTGCGACTCAATGTACTGTCATTTCAGGAAAGTAACCATATTGACCTGCCGACCTTATGGAAAGCACTCAATCTATCAGGAAGTTGGCAAAGCGGCACATCACAAGGCTTGTTCGCTGATGAAGCGCAAGATTTAAGCTTGTTCAATGCAGATGACCGCTACCAACTGCTGAAGCGAACCTTAGCAAGATTTACTCAAGCCAAGACCTTTGGTTCCTTGATTGAGGTGCCCAGCGATGAGTATGAGCAGCTAAAAGAGTTGTTGAGCACGCTTGTCGAACTACAAGAGTCAGGCGACTCAATGCAAAAGCCTGCAGCGAAGCAATTGATTGAAATTGTTCATCAGGCATTGGTTTTATCGACTCGTTACGATGCTGTGATTGCCAACCCACCCTATATGGGTAGCAAAGGCATGAATGCAGATCTTAAAGATTTTGCAAGGAAATACTATCCAAATAGTAAATCCGATTTGTTCGCTATCTTTATGGAGCATGCATTTTCATTGCTAAAGCCCAATGGCTTCAATGCTCAAATCAATATGCAGTCTTGGATGTTTCTATCTGCATACGAAAACCTCCGATCATATCTGATTGCGAAGTCCAGCTTTCTGTCAATGGCGCATTTTGGAGAAAGAGCATTTGACACTATTGGTGGCGCTGTTGTTTCAACAACTGCTTTCGTCATGGAGAACGTCGTCAACCGATTAAAAAAGGCTGTGTATGTCCGCTTGGTAGACGGTGAGAATGAATCGTCAAAGTCAGCGATGCTCAAAAAGGCCGCGAGTAATCCTCAATCAGAATTGAGGTTTTCCGCGACCACAGATGATTTTGCCAAAATACCTGGCAATCTCATTGCGTATTGGCTCACACATCGTTTCGCTTTTAATTTTGAAAAACTGCCTCGGTTGGGGGAGATATTTACAACTCGAGAAGGTCTTACCACCGGCAGTAATGATACTTTTCTACGACAATGGTTTGAAGTTTCATTATCCTGCTCAGTATTTCCGGAGGATACCAAAAGAAGTGCAAGGTGGTTCGCTTATTTAAAGGGTGGAGAATATCGGCGTTGGTCTGGCAACAACGAACATCTAGTGGATTGGGAAAACGAAGGCGAGCGGGTCATGAGTTTCATTGATCCGAAAACTCGAAGGATCCGATCACATAATTATAACGGTGAGTGGGCATTTAAGCCCGGCATAACATGGTCTAGCGTGTCAGGAGAGCGCTTTTCAGTTAGGAATGTCTCTGGCGGTTATATGTTTGACACTACCGGATCAATGGGATTTGTAGGCCTAGATTCGGATAGGCTCGGTGTTGTTGCATATCTGAATAGCATAGTAGCAGCCGCATATATGAAAGTGCTTTCTCCTGCTATTCGTTTCCAGCCTGGGCATGCTCTTAACTTGCCATTTGACAAGCAGCCCATATCTAAAGCTTATGATATTGCAGCACAATGCATATCCCTTTCACAATTAGATTGGGACGCTTACGAAACCTCTTGGGATTTTACTCAGCTCCCGCTATTAGATACCCGTTTCCAGCAGTCGCCGCTGTCGGCGAATTATCAGGCGTTGCGTGCCTATTGGCAGGAGATGACTACGCAGATGCAGCATTTGGAGAAGGAAAATAACCGTCTCTTTATCGACGCTTACGGCCTGCAGGATGAGCTATCGCCGGAGGTGCCGTTGGCTGAGATCACGCTGACCTGCAACCCCCATTACCGTTACGGCGCTAAGTTAACTGATAACGAGCGGGAAGCCCGCTTGCAAAGCGATACCCAGGTCGAGCTGGTTTCTTACGCTATCGGCTGCATGATGGGGCGTTATTCTCTGGATAAGGCGGGTCTGATTCTGGCCAGTCAGGGCGAGACGTTAGAAGACTATTTAAAGCAGGTTCCATCCCCGCACCCGCAGTTTTTGCCGGATGATGACGCCATTATCCCCCTGACCGACCAAGAATGGTTTAAAGATGACGCAACCAATCGTTTCCGCGAGTTTGTCCAAGTTGTATGGGGTGAAGAACATTTACAAGAAAATCTCGATTTTGTCGCTGAATCACTATGCCTAAACGCCATTAAACCGAAAAAATCTGAATCTGCGCTAGAGACGATCCGCCGCTATTTATCGACGCAGTTCTATAAAGACCATCTGAAGACTTATAAAAAACGCCCTATTTATTGGCTGTTTAGCTCAGGCAAACAGAAGGCTTTTGAGTGCTTGGTTTACCTGCACCGTTATAACGAGGGCACGCTTTCGCGTATGCGTACCGAGTATGTCACCCCCTTACTCGGCAAATACGATGCGTATGCAGAGCAGCTTGAGAAGCAGATTGAAACGGCCGACTCGACCAGTGAAGCAAACCGCTTCAAGAAAGCGTTGGATGCCTTAATCAAGAAACAGGTTGAACTACGCGAGTTTGACGACAAGCTAAAACACTACGCCGATAGGCGTATTTCCCTGGATCTGGATGATGGCGTGAAGGTGAATTACGGCAAGTTTGGTGATCTGTTGGCTGAAGTTAAGGCCATTACCGGTTCGGCCCCGGAGGTTAACTAATGCAGATTAGTGAACTGGCGCAAGGCGTTGCTGCCAAACTCGAACAAAGCCGCATTGTGTTTTGGTACGACCCAGAGCAAAGCTTTACAGAAGAGCTTGAGCATTTAGCTAACGCCCTATCTATTGCAAAAGAAGGGCTTGCAAAAGAAGCAGACGATAAAGCGGCAGAGATAACTGCTAGGGTACTGCCAAAGGATTTGACCATCCTCAATATGGGCAATGAGTCTGTATTGGCAGTGAAAAAACGCATTGAAGTGGATGAGCGTGAAGCTAAATTCCTTATCTATTTTCCAAGCGCTGAGCCAGAGCCTGATCGTGATTGGTTGCTAGACGTGCGTTTGTATAGCGAGCAGTTTTTTGCTGATCACAGCTCAATGCTGCTTAATGAGCTGGGTATCCCGAAAATGGCGCTTCGTACGCATGTTCGTAAACGTCAGGGCTTTTTTGCCAATAAACAGCGCATAGCCGGTTTAAAAAAGTGGGTGACTGAGAACGAAGACGAACTGTCGTTAGACAGGAAGATGATGGCAGTGGTTGTGAAAGCTGATTCTGCGTCTTTGTCGGACATTCTGCTTGGGTTATTACGCGAGTATGCGACTTATATCGAAGATGAAAGCCTTGGTCAACCTTTATGGAGCCAGCTAGGAAAGTTTGATCTTGAGACCTCACTCTGGGCCTATCTGAGTGAGGGTTTTGGCTATACAGTCGAAGAGCCAACCTTCTCAGACTTCGTGTTGAAATTGTTCTGTACTGAATTCTGGAGCCAAATTGAAGGTGTTGAACGCGATTGGTTGCTTAACAATGTTCTAAAAAGCGCATCAGGCCGGGCGACAGCCTTGGCGTTTATGGTGAGCTGGCGCGACAGCCGCTCTTTCGCCGCTTACTACGAAAGCATCTCTAAGGTGCTTAGCCAACAGTTGGAAATTTCGACTCGTGCTGGCCAGTACCATCCGGTTGAGCTTATCGAATGCGAAACGTTCGAAGCTGTGGAACAGGCCATAATCCGTGGTTTAGTTCGTGATTTGCTCGATAGCAGTAAAGCGTTAGACCGGGTTCAGTTTGATACGGTCTTATCAAGACGTCTTGCTAGCCACTGGACATTATCACGCAAAGAATACTTCGCAATTTATGAAGCTATCCGCAACGCTGAAGAGTTAATGCACTTGCGAAATCGCTATGTGGACGGGTTCCACTTTGATAACGCGAAAGCAATGTACGACGCCTATACCACAGACATTTATCGTTTTGACCAGGCGTACCGTTTGTTCAATGAGCATGTGCACTCTGTATTGAGTAAAGGTGCAGACATACTGCGTCAGCTCGACGACGAAGTCGAAAGCATTTATACCAACTGGTACTTATATGAGCTTGGCCTTGCCTGGGATCGTCACTTGGCTAATGAGAAATTACTTGAAAAGTGGCAGATTTCTGACGTACCGCACCAGTATGACTTCTATGAAAAAGAAGTTCGTACACGACTGAGTCTGAAACAGACAAAACGAGTGTTTGTGATCATCTCTGATGCCCTGCGTTTTGAAATTGCGAATGAGCTTGGCGCTATCATTAACAACGAGAAGCGATTTAAAGCTGAGGTGTCTACGCAGTTGGGTGTTTTGCCGAGTTATACCCAACTTGGGATGGCGGCATTATTGCCTCATAAGGCGCTCAGTTACCAGCCAGAGCAAGGCACGGCTGTTTATGTGGATGGTATTTCTTCACAGGGTTTAGAGAATCGTAACTCCATCCTACAGAAGGTTGGTGGTATGGCAGTGAGTTCTAAGGAACTGATGAGTTGGAGTAACCAAGAGGGGCGTGACAAGGTTCGAGACGTAGAAGTCGTTTATATCTATCACGATACCATTGATGCGATTGGTGATAAGGCTGCAACTGAAGAGAAAACGTTTGAAGCCTGTCGTAGTGCCATTGAAGAGCTAAAAGACCTCGTTGGGCGGGTTATCAACCGTCTAAACGGAAGCCGAGTTGTGATCACTGCAGACCATGGCTTCCTCTTCCAACAGAAAGCACTTGTAGCGGCTGATAAAACCTCATTGAAAACTAAACCTGCTGGCGCGATAGAAGCCAAGAAGCGTTACATCGTTGGTAATAACTTGCCTTCAGATGAAGCCTGTTGGAAAGGTTCAATTAACGATACGGCTCATGGCTCTAGTGATACCGAGTTCCTGCTTCCAAAAGCGGCTCAACGCTTCCACTTCGTTGGTGGTGCCAAGTTTGTGCACGGCGGAGCGATGCTACAGGAAGCCTGCGTACCGGTACTGCATGTGCGTGAGCTACAGAAAGAACAAGCAGCAAAACATGAGAAACAACCGGTAGGTGTTGTAGCAGCCACTCAGCCCATCAAATTAGTAAACAATATCGACAAGGTCAGATTTATTCAGACAGATCCTGTAGGCGAGCGTTTTGTCGCACGGTTGTTGGATGTCTATATCGTCGATGCACAAGGTAATGAAGTCTCCAGTCGTGAAACGATTAACTTTGATAGCGTGAGTAAAGTGATGGATGAGCGTACTCGTGAAGCTAGGTTAAAGCTTATTGGCTCTCAGTTCGACAGGAATGCTCAATACACATTAGTTCTTGAGAATGCGGAAATGAGAACCCGTTATAGCCAATACGCGATAACCATTGATTTGGCATTCCAAGATGATTTTTTCTAAGGCTGGGGTGAAACATGACAACTGATTTTTCACAAGATCATAAAGACGAAAAAAATCAGGTGCAAAGCACCGACTTAGACGCATTGCTCAATCAATATTTTAAAGGCCGTGTCGTTCGAAAAGATCTGACAAAGCAATTGAAAGAAGGCGCTAACGTCCCTGTTTACGTGCTGGAGTATTTACTAGGGATGTATTGTGCGTCCGATGACGACGAAGTTGTAATGCAAGGCCTTGAGAATGTGAAAAAAATCTTGGCTGAGAACTATGTCCGACCTGATGAAGCGGAGAAAGTGAAGTCACTGATTCGTGAACGCGCCACGTTTAAAATCATCGACAAAGTAAGCGTTAAGCTCAATCAGAAAAAAGACGTCTATGAAGCTGCGTTGTCGAACCTGGGTATCAAGGATGCCCTTGTACCGACCAAAATTGTACAAGACAACGAAAAACTATTAACTGGCGGTATCTGGTGCATTATTACTGTGCAGTATTACTTTGAGGAAGGTCAGAAGACATCACCTTTCTCCATTATGAGTTTAAAACCGATACAAATGCCGTCCATGAACATGGATGAGGTGTTTTCAACCAGAAGACATTTTAGTACCGATCAGTGGATGGATGTGTTGCTTCGTTCCGTGGGTATGGAGCCAACCAATTTAAAGCATCGGGTGAAGTGGCATCTTATTACTCGCATGATCCCATTCGTTGAAAACAACTACAACGTGTGTGAGCTCGGACCAAGAGGGACAGGTAAAAGCCATGTCTACAAAGAGTGCTCACCAAACTCATTGCTTGTCTCGGGTGGACAAACAACTGTGGCGAACTTGTTCTATAACATGAGCTCACGCCAAGTTGGGTTGGTCGGAATGTGGGATGTTGTCGCCTTTGATGAAGTAGCGGGTATTAACTTTAAAGACAAAGACGGCGTCCAAATAATGAAAGATTATATGGCGTCAGGGTCTTTTGCCCGTGGTCGTGATTCAATCGAAGCGAAGGCTTCCATGGTATTCGTCGGTAACATCAATCAAAGCGTTGAGACACTGGTGAAGACCAGTCATCTGTTGGCACCTTTTCCTGATGCCATGATTGACACTGCTTTTTTTGACCGTTTCCATTCCTATATTCCAGGATGGGAAATACCGAAGATGCGTCCTGAGTTTTTCACCAATAGTTACGGATTAATCACAGACTATCTTGCTGAATACATGCGTGAAATGCGCAAAAGAAGTTTTGCGGATGCTATCGATAAGTTCTTCAAACTCGGTAATAACCTTAATCAGCGTGATGTAATTGCTGTACGCAGAACGGTTTCGGGCTTGTTAAAGCTACTACACCCCGACGCACAGTACACAAAAGATGATGTAAGAGCCTGCCTGACCTATGCGCTGGAAACTAGACGTAGGGTCAAAGAGCAATTGAAAAAGCTTGGCGGAATGGAATTTTTTGATGTGCACTTTAGCTACATCGATAACGATTCATTAGAAGAATTCTTCGTCAATGTTCCGGAACAAGGTGGCAGCAAGCTAATTCCTGAGGGCTTACCTCGCGCTGGTGTTGTGCACTTGGTTACTCAGGGAAGCACTGGGCAGCTTGGGTTATATCGCTATGAAACCCAGATGATGGCTGGTTCTGGTAAACACTCAGTATCTGGCCTTGGTTCGAATACCGCAGCGAAAGAAGCTGTGCGTGTTGGCTTTGATTATTTCAAAGGCAACCTGAATAGAATCAGTGCGTCGGCGAAGTTTTCTGATCATGAGTATCACCTCCATGTTGTTGAGCTCCACAATACGGGGCCAAGTACAAAGTCATCGCTCGCTGCATTGATTGCGTTCTGTTCAATTCTGATGAACCGACCGATTCAAGAGCAGATGGTTGTTTTGGGTGAGATGACTTTAGGTGGTGTCGTCAATCCTGTTCAAGATCTTGCAGGCAGTCTTCAGTTAGCTATGGACAGTGGCGCAAAGCGTATTTTGCTCCCAATGGCCTCAGCCTCAGATATTCCAACGGTTCCTGCTGAGTTGTTTTCAAAATTCCAGATCAGCTTTTATGCAGATCCCGTCGATGCCGTGTTTAAGGCGCTTGGGGTTAATTGATTAGGTGTCGTTTGACGCGCCATTTTATGGAGTAATTACAGGTATGTTTACCAAAGCTCGTTTCTTTAAATGTGCATTGCAGGTAAATCCGGCAGGATACATAAAATATCGTGGGCAACAGCAGACCATCACGGAAGATGAATATAACCAAAATCTGCTTGCGGCATCACTGGAAGCGGGCATAGAGGTCATTGGATTAGCTGATCATGGTTCAGTAGATGGTGTTGATAAAATCCGCAATCTTTTTGTTGAGAATGGGATTGTTGTTTTCCCCGGCTTTGAGATTGCGTCAAGTGAGAAAATTCACTTTGTTTGTCTGTTTGATGAAAACAAAACTTCGCAAGAACTTGAACGGATTTTGGGGCGTCTAGATTTACTTGATCCAGAGGATGGTATTTTGCCGACCAACCTCACAGCAATTCAGCTGATTGATAAAGTGAATGAGATAGGTGGATTTATCTTTGCAGCACACTGCATAAATGATGATGGTGTACTCAGTCGAAAGATGAACCATGTATGGAAACATGAAGGATTGATGGCAGCTCAGATACCAGGCGACAAGTCGATTGAAGATCTTAAAGGAATAGAAAATGATTTCTACCGTAAGGTCTTCCTCAACAAAGATCCTAACTATAAGCGCGAGCGCGAAATGGCTGCTATTAACTCCTCAGACGTTGCAAAACCAGAGGATATCAAAGCATCGGGTGCTTCTTGTTTGATTAAAATGACCAACCCTTGCTTTGCTTCCTTTAAGCAAGCCTTTTTAGATGCAGGTTCGAGGGTTCGTTTGAACTCAGATAAGCCAGAAAGCTATGCTTCGGCAATTGAGCGTATTCGATTTGTTGGTGGCTATCTGGATAGCGTCGATATTGAACTATCGGACCATCTAAATGCTGTGATTGGTGGTCGTGGAACTGGTAAGTCAACCTTGTTGGAATGTATTCGCTATACTTTCGGATTAGAACCTAAAACACCTAACGCAATCAAACAGCACAAAAGTGTCATTGATACTAACCTTGGGAAAGAACGAGGTTTAGTTGAAATTACGTTGCGTTCATCAGTTATGCACGGTCGCAGATTCAAAGTAAGCCGAAAACACGGTAGTGATCCGATAGTGGTTGACTCCCAAGGAAATATATCCCCCTATCTTCCGACGGATCTTTTGCCTGGTATAGAGCTTTACGGGCAAAACGAAATCTATGAAATGACACGAGATGAACAAAGTCGTCATCAGCTCATCGAACGTTTTCTTGAGGGCGAACATGAAAAGTTTGATACAGATATCGCTGACGTTTTAGCAAAGTTAAAAGATAATCGAGAATCCATCAAGCGAGTCCTAGGTCAGAAAGATGACATTGAAGCAGAGGTCGATCGCTTACCTAAGTTATTGGATCAGGCAAAACAGTATCAAGCATTAGGTATAGATGAAAAGCTGGAGCTTATTCCAAAACTTGAAAAAGAAAAACAATTGAATGATCAGATTGGTGAGGATGTTGCAAGCGTCCAACTGGCTATCGATGCGCTCAAAGACAGTTTGCAAGATACCTTGTATTTAAGTGATACCAATTTGGATGGCTTACCTCATGCTGAGCTCTTGAAGCAGCAGCGTGAAGTTTTGAATGCCCTGAAAACGGGCGTTCAACAGACATTAGTACAGTTAGAACAGCTAACTTTAAATGCAAATCAACAGTTGTTACCGGTCAAGCAATCTTTATCAGAAAAGCAGCAGCTTGAAGAGCAAAAACTTGAGTTGGCTTTTAAGGATATACCTGCGAGCCAGGGTAAAACTGGCCGACAAATTGGTGCTGAATATCAGACTCTGTTAAAACAAATTGAGCAGATACGCCCTAAACAAACCACCTTGCAAGATCGCCAGACACAAATTGACGAATTGTACAACTCGCGAAAGAAGCTGCTTCTGGAGTTAGAACAACACACAAGTGCGCGTGCGAGTAGTATTACTAAATCTGTTAAAAGGTTAACAAGAAAACTGGAGCAGAAGGTACGGCTTACCCTACAGCCAGAAGGTGGCCGCCAAGAACTTGTGAATTTTCTGACTGGGTGCAATTTAGAGGGGGTTGGGCCTAAACGTCTCGCCTGGGTATTAGAAGGGAACTTCTCTCCAAGCAGTTTGGCCTCGACTATCCGTCAAGGAGAGTCGGAGCTAGGACGAAAGTTTGGCATATCAGGCACTGTTGTTTCAGCTTTAATTCGTCTTCCAGAAGTAAAACTAATGGAACTGGAAGAATTGCAGTTACCGGATACCATGGCGATTGAGTTAAATGTGACTCATGGAGAACGAGAAGCTGTATTTAGGTCAATTGATGAATTATCGACGGGACAGCAGTGCACTGCTGTTTTGCACTTATTGCTGTTGGATAATCAAGACCCATTAATCCTTGATCAACCTGAAGATAATTTGGATAACGCATTTATAGCTGAAAGGATAGTCGCAGAACTACGTAGGGCTAAACTGAGTCGTCAGTTTCTATTTGCAACCCATAATGCCAATATTCCTGTTTTCGGTGATGCTGAATGGATTGGCGTTTTGAGCGTAGAAGAAAATAAAGGGCTAATTCTTCCAGAGCAACAAGGTGCGATCGATGTTCCCAATGTGCAGGCTTTAGCCGCAGATATATTAGAGGGCGGGAAAAGTGCATTCAATCAGCGTCGTGAGAAATATGGATTCGTGTAAGCATTGGATTGAAGCTCTGCAATGACACCGTCAGGTAAAGTCTATTTAATCTCTGACGTCACCGACATGCGTAACCCTATGATCATCTATGATTACCAACCGAGCCGCAAAGTGCAGTGCGTCCAAAACTTTTTAGCCGATTACTCTGGCTATTTACTCTCGGATGGCTACAGCGCATACGACAAGCTGGAAAACGTTACTTAAGCCGCTTGTATGGCGCATGTGCGCAGAAAGTTTACCGATGCCCAAAAAGCTTCACCATCGAAAAAAGCGGGTAAGCCCGAGAAGGCGCTTAACTTTATTAGCAAATTATATGGTGTAGAAAAGAAGGCAAAGAGACTCAATACGGAGTCTCGTCATAAACTAGACAAGAAGAAGCTAAGCCCATTTTAGATGAGTTCAAGCAGTGGCTTGAAGATCAAAACGTTTTACCAAAAGGATTACTCGGAAAAGCGATTACCTACACTAAAAACCAGTGGCCTAAACTACTCACTTACCTAGCAGATGGTGATATTAGTGTCGACAACAACGTGACTGAGCGAGATATCAGACCGTTCACAACGGTCGAAAAAATTGGATGTTCTCAATTTCGGTCGGAGGAGCAAACGCCAGTGCAAATTTGTATAGTCTGGTGATGACTTGTCGCGCTAACGATATAAATCCGTATTATTACTTCCAGCACCTGTTCACTGAGCTACCAAAGCGTAGCCCGACAGATGAAGTGTCGGATCTTATGCCGTGGAACGTGAAAATTAGTGGAGCGGGGTAAGGCTTCACTGGTTCATTAACCGCTTACAAGATAAATATCCATTTAATGGTTTGAATTAAATAAAAAAAGAATACCACAATAGCCATCTTTACGGATATCCGTAAAGATGGCTTAAAATAGGGTTTAGTTTGATTAACGTTCTAGCTTATGGATTTCATTGGGGTACCACGACATTCTTTATTTCCCGCCCTATGGGATGAAAGCGGCTCGACTCTCATTCTGTTGTTCTATCTACCCGCCCGTATGATAAACATATCCTCCACTGTGAAAAATCCCTCCTTGTTCAAGGCAAACATCACGTCCATAGCGTTCATAGTCAAAGTAATGGGATAAATGACCCAGTTGTGCTAAATCATAACAACCACTTTCTTCTATCCAGTAATAACCTAAATCATATTCATTATTGACCCCCGCTAATTGCTGGAAAGAATCTAAATTATCGGCTAAATGAATTAAATCATGGATTGAACTCGCTGAAGAACCGATTTCAATTGCCGCCTGATAAAGGCCAATTTCATCAGGCGATAACATGGCTAATTGCGTGGCTAACTCGTTCAACTCATCTAAAAGACTGTATTCTGAAATGTAAGAAGAAAGGCCATCAATGGAGGATTCATAGTCGGTCAAAAAATACTCTTCATAGTGAATACCATCAATACCAATTCGTACTAAACAGTGTTCGATCTCTTTTGAGGTTGCCGGCAGTTCAAGCCACTCACCAACAAGTTCACCTTCGTTATATTTTCCTAAGTTAGTGATAAAAACAGAAATCATCCCCGATTTTAGGCATGGGGAAGCCGTCGCTGTTATGCGCATATTCATGTCCTATTATTGATGTATTGTGATTTAATTAATGGTGATATTTTGATAAAGGGATCTATTTCCCTTTAGAAGATGATATTGATATAAAAAGTCAATCAGCTGAAAACAGACAATCTGCTTTAAAAATGATTAATGACGTTTTAGAGCAGGATAATGAGTTGCCTTACAGTCCCGATAACATGTTATGCTTTCTATCATGATCTCAATTTGCGCGGGTTAAAATGAAAAAAGCCCCTGTCCAATAAACTAGGGTCAGTTCAGACTCACAGACTCCTAAGAGATGAAACCCCATCAGGGGTTTCCGTTAACTTATGGCTATCAATCAAACGTGTATTCACACTCGATACATTCATAACGATCAAATACCACGCCATCTAAAGCTGAACCACTCACAGCCCCAGCAGTAGCTCCAGCTACTAAACGTCCAAATAGAGCGCCTACCGCAGCACCAGCAATCGTCCCTACAACAGGAACAGCAGAGCCGATAGACGCTCCAGCTAGTGCGCCTGATACGCCACCAGCAACAGCTCCTGTCTTTTTCCCTATATGACGTTCACGAATACGGGTTGAGTCACATACAGGGCAACAAATGTAATTTTCCATCATGATTTCCTTTTATTTTGATTAAAAAGCAAAAAAGCCCCAGTCCGTGAGGACAGAGGCTTTCAGTGATAAAGCTTCTTTATTGAATGAGATGTATTACGATAAATCGTGGTTAGTTATCATGTGTTTTGACGATGAAAATTCCCATGAAGAATATTTCCACCATTTCTCAATGAATCGATATAGTCGGCATACCACTGCATCATTTCTCGTCTACCTTCAAGATATTGCGCATGGTTATAGGTTCCACGTATCGCATTTTTATTGCTATGCGCCAGCTGTGTTTCAATCCAAGCGCTGTTAAAACCTTTCTCACGATAATCCTCATCTCGTGGCGGAGACCGTGTCCTGTTAGCCTTCCTTCATACCTAAGCAATTAAATCGCTTTCTTGACTAACCAGCTTTTGATGAGTATATAGAAAGGTATGCAAAACTGTATCTGCAAGCCTCACACTATCTCATTGCCTAATTTAGCAAAACTAAACGGCGAAATTTCCCTTTCCCTATTCGCATCCAGATAATCAGCCCACCATTGCACCATCAGTCGTCTTTCCTCAATATGCTCAGCCTTATGAATATAAGCAGCTCTTACTGAATTGCGTTCTTGGTGGCTCATTTGCCTTTCTACTGCATCCTTCGACCATAGCCCTGACTCAATCAACGAGCTACAAGCCATCGTTCTGAAACCATGTCCACAGACTTCGGTCTTAGTGTCATAGCCCATCACACGTAACGCGTTGTTAACCGTGTTTTCACTCATTGGTTTTCTAGGATTGTGATCGCCGATAAAGATCAGTTCGTGGTTGCCACTGAATTGATAGATCTGTTTTAAGATCTCAATGGCTTGTCGGCTTAAAGGGACTAAGTGAGGAGTACGCATTTTTGATCCACGATGAGAGTGCTTAACCCCTTCTATCGCTTCGCGTTCAGCAGGGATCGTCCACATGGCATTATCAAAATCGATTTCATCCCAGCGAGCAAAGCGCAATTCACTGGAACGAATAAAAACTAACAAGGTAAGTTTGACAGCAAGTTTAGTTAAAGGTCTTCCCTTATAATCATCGATACGTTGTAAGAACTCGGGTAGACGTTTAAGCTCTAAAGCGGCTCTGTGGACTCGTTTACCTGTCGCAACTGCACCCGCCATGTCTTGCGCTGGGTTATAGTCGATTAAACCGCTTTGTACGGCATAACGCATTATGGCTGTCACACGTTGTTGTAAACGTGCTGCAACCTCAAGACGTCCAGACATCTCTACGGCTTTAATCGGTTCAAGGAGATCACGAGTGTTTAGTTCGGCAATATTGCGTTTACCAATAGCAGCAAAGATATTGTCCTCAAGGCTTTTAAGGACTCGATGGCTATGCCCTTCTGACCACTTTTTATTGGTCGCGTGCCAATCACGAGCTACCCTCTCAAAGGTGTTAAATTCCTTTTGCTGTTCTTCCTTTAATTCTTTCTTGAGCTCGCGAGGATCGATACCTAAAGCGACTTGCTTTCTGGCAGCATCCCTTCTTTCTCTTGCATCCGCTAAAGAAATTTCAGGGTATACACCAAAAGCCATCAAGTGTTGTTTACCGCCAAAGCGAAAACGGAAACGCCAATATTTAGAACCATTGGGGTGAATATAAAGAAACAAGCCATCACTGTCTGTCAGTGTATAAGCTTTATCTTCAGGTTTAGCTGCACGAACTTTTGTATCGGTTAATGCCATATTCTTTATCCTCTTCACCCCAGAGTGAGTATATAAACGAGATATCTCAGATTACAGTCGATGATTTCGAGTTACATAAACAACTAAGTATCTACGCCAAAGGCTGCGCCTGCATTGCTTTAGCATTGGTAATTCGAGATATAATGAGTATACAAACATTATCGAAGCGAAGATATACTCAGTTATATACTCACTCGGAGGTTGATGTGGGTTGAGTTAAGTTGACATACATTGACTGAAAACGCGGGGGAAGCCTTGCAAATACTGGATTTTAGATACAAAAAAAGACGTCAGTTGACGTCTCTTGATGTTCTTATGGTGCCGAAGGCCGGACTCGAACCGGCACACCCGAAGGCGGTTGATTTTGAATCAACTGCGTCTACCAATTCCGCCACTCCGGCACGAAGTGATGTGTTTCTTGGAAAACGTGGCTATTATACTTGCCTTGTCTCGACTAGCAACATTTATCTTGATTATTCAGTTTGTTCGCTTAAAAAAAAAGCATCTTCAGGGCTACCTTTGCAGATCTGATTAGATTGCATTCTTTCAAACGGGATCTCTATATCCTTTATTGGCTATTTAATGCTTTTTGTTTATTTATCAGCCTATACATATGTTACTTTAGTCAAATATTTGATTTAATTAGTAGCATCCTCAAGCCTGCTGGCGACTTTATATAAATTTTGTTAGCGTATGCACATTATTGAATTATTAAAGGTATTTACACATGGGTTTTCTAGGTTGGATAGCGACGGGGCTCGTCATTGGCATCTTGATCGGTGCTTTGATTAAGGTCTTCTCAAAGAAAAAATAACCTTGGTCTGTTCGACCATTTGCAAAATTACATATCGACTGGCTCCTAAACATGAAGAAATCATTTCTAAAAATTCTGTCAGTGTCCGCATTGTCGCTCGTTTTAGCAGCATGTTCTAGCACGACAGAAAAGCAACCAAAGTTTTTACAGGGCAATAATGATGCCGAGTCTAGCGACTGGAAAGTATTTGAAGGTGATAGAAGAACCTATGAACGTGTCGCTAAAATTGTCGATCTGTATGCGAATCGTATTTTTAACGAAAGTGATGCCCGCGGGATGGCTATCATTGTCATTGATAATAACCAAACATTATCACGCTATTATGGTGAGACCGCTCCAGGTAATGGCAAAAAGCCAGGACCTCACTCGCTCGTTCGTATTGCATCGATTACAAAACTCATGACCAGTGAAATTTTGATTAAGCTTGAGCAAGACAAAAAGTTACTCATCACTGATCCGCTCCAGCAATATAGCTATCACGGGGTTTCTGTTCCTGATAACAATAGTGGGCAACCTATCCGTCTGTATCATCTTGCGAGCCACACCAGCGGGTTACCGAGAGAGCAACCGGGTGGTAAATGGGGAAGGCCTGTCTTTATTTGGCCAACCCAAGACAATCGTTGGACTTGGCTAAAAAATGGTAAGCTTGATGCGACACCAGGCACTGAAGCCTCTTATTCAAACCTTGCCTATGACCTTCTTGCTGATGCAATGGTTAAAGCATCTGGCCAATCCTACCCTAACCTATTTAGCCGTTATGTGACGTCTCCTGCCAAAATGACGGAAACCACCTATACCCCCAATGCCTCGCAGTGTGCAAGGTTGATGGAGGGAACAAAACCCAGCCCATGCCACAATACCTTAGCCGCAGCAGGGAGTGGCGGAGTCTATTCAACGCCCGCCGATATGCAAAAATGGATGCAGCAATTTTTATCGACGGATAAAAACCTAAGAAAAGCCACAGCAGCACGCGAGCAAGGTATTTATTTTCCAAGAGGTAAGCTGCTTGATGTTAAAGGCATGGATGTTGCCGGCCATGCAGATGGACTCGGACTGGGGTGGGTATATATGAAACCACAAAATGGTAGACCCGGTATTTACCAGAAAACAGGCGGTGGCGGTGGTTTTAATAGCTATATGGCGATGATCCCACAACAAAACATCGGTGTTTTTGTGGTGATGACGCGTAAAGATAGCAGTAAATTTAGCAAATTAACGATCGGTGTGAATGAGATGGTCGCTGCATTATCAGCTAACCATGCTTATGGGAGACATTGAAAGCGTACCGCCGACGCAATGAATGCACTGGCGAGTTACACCCCAACCCTAAAACACTATTTTGTTCAGCTTATGGCTCTTAAATTAGCAATAGGTTGATAAATAAAACTTTGTTCACTGTTACCGAACAGTTTTGCTCGGTAACAGTATCTGGAATACCACAAGAATCAACAAACAAAGTCTCGCTTTTATTCCCTTTTCACGTTGACGATGACAACCGATAAAAGGCTATTACACCAAGTGGTCACCTCCACCACAGTACGAACCTTTTTTGCATCATATTAATAGCTTATTAATGCTCTTCTTTGCGTATAACAACCCATCATTGCTTTTTGCAAGTCTCCCCCACTCCCACAATGCTAATGGCATAAATCATTCAAGGGGGGGAATCCTATGCCATCAATTATCATTAAAACACATGATTAAACAGGGTTACTGCAAATACGAGTGAGCACTTTGCCAAAATGACGAATACCAATTGCCATAGCACCAAAGAACGGATGACTCTCCAACGTGCAAGTAATGGCAAATCACTTAACACTTTCTAGAATGGGCCTTTATGACGCGATTCACGAGAAGCTTATAGAATCCGCTATTGGCAATCCCGCTATTTTCTCTCCCCCATGAAAATAAAGTACATGCCAAAATAAGTGAGCTGAGTAACGGGTTTATCGCTAACTTAATAAAATACCGCCTCTAAAAAATGGCTTTAAATTGCGACCCCGATCAAGAGCTATATACTTTATTCACCCTCTAGCAATTCCATTTGTTAGTCGAGCTCTGGGGCAACAGTATTTTGAGGCCTTACATAACGCCTGATGAGGGTTTCATCACACCCTCCGAGTCACACTAGATGATATTTGTAACGCCGCTAGACATGTCATGAACCTGTATATCCTCTTTATGTGTGGTGAGTAAGAGAATGTTTTTTAACATAAACGGCTTTCCGGCTACAATTTCACACGCTCCGTTACCACCTTCAGGTGTTTTAAGGCTGACAATAAAAATGAGAATTTTTATGGCTCATCTCACTATCCCTGACGTTTTCAAACACTGAGCCGTTTAATACCCATAAATAAGCCACCGTATAACGCTATACGATGGCTTATTAACGTTTTATCGATTTTGAAATGGAGCTACTTACGTTTCACCAGCAGGACAATACTGATCCCGAGGAATAGGACGCTAGGTAGTAGCGCTGCAATGATCGGTGGCACGGAATAAACCAAACTCCAGTTCCCAAATCCTTGGTTAAGGATATAGAACAAGAAACCGCCGACAATCCCAGAAACAACCCGAACGCCCATTGGTACAGTCCGTAATGGACCAAAAATAAATGAAACTGCCATTAACATCATCACAGCGGCAGATAACGGCGCCAATATTTTCTTCCACATACTTAATTCATAGACTGCCGCGACTTGCCCACTTTCTTTTAAGTAGGCGATATATTGATAAAGCCCTCGAATAGAAAGTGAATCCGCGCTAAGTGACACTATACCGAGTTTTTCAGGCGTAAGATTCGTTTTCCAATCGTATGTTAAACGCTGAGAACCTGTGATTTTTTTCTCATTATTTAAAATAGATTCATCGACCTGAGACAGTGACCACTGTTGGTTATCCTTGTCATACGTTCCGCTTGAAGCAAACATCACTGAGGTCAGCTTATGTTGTTCATCAAAGCGATAAATGGAGACTTCTTGAATCGATGTCGTATCAGTGACCCGCTGGATATGAATAAAATCACGCCCATCTTTTGCCCACATACCTTCATCGGTAACCACTAATGAGTTACCCACAATCTTTTCGGCACGATAGTTTCGCGCCCATTGGTCGCCCGCTGGAGCAATCCACTCACCAATTAACATTGCCACAATAACCAGTGGAATCGCGGTTTTCATCACTGAGAGCGCGATTTGCAAACGTGTAAAACCCGACGCCTGCATGACGACTAATTCACTGCGTGAAGCTAATGCACCTAATCCTAATAGTGCACCGAGCAATGCCGCCATCGGGAAAAAAATATCAATATCTTTTGGGATGGTCAGTAACGTGAATACCCCCGCACCTAACGTGGTATATTCACCATCCCCGACTTTACGCAACTGCTCAACGAACTTGATAATCCCAGAAAGGGAAACCAGCATGAACAAGGTCATTAAAATAGAGTTCAGGATGGTTCGACCTATATACCTGTCTAAAACACCAAACATCAAGCAACCCCTCTATTAAATTTGACCCGCAAGCGGCACATTGGCACGGTATTCCAAATATTTAAGATAATTGCTAAGGCCAGATAACCTAAGTTAACAGCCCACATGGCATATTTCGGGTCAACATCCCCTTTTTCTGCACTATTACGTAATGTACTTTGTAATAGGAAGAAAATCAGATAGAGCAACATGGCAGGTAGCATGCTTAATACTCGACCTTGACGAGGGTTAACTTCACTCAATGGCACAACCATTAATGCCATCACGACGACAGAGAAAACGATCGTCAAACGCCAATGGAATTCGGCATTAGAATCGGGATCGTTCGCCTTCCAGAGTTCAAGCATATTTTTTTGCTCAACTCTATCATTACGGGTATCGCTCGTTTTATGGTCGATAACCGCCTGATAATTTTTAAAATCCGTAATACGGAAGTCACGTAACAATGCGGTTCCTTCATAACGAGTACCTTCGTCAAGCACTACGGTTTGACGCCCGTCCGCATCTTCTTTCATATGACCACTATCCGCAACGACCACCGATGGACGTTGTTCATTAGTTGCGCGCAATTGCGCTAAGAAGACGTTTTTAAAATCGTTACCTTTGACTTCGCCGATATAAAGTACGATGTTACGGTCTTTGGTGGTTTTAAATTGCCCTTCAACCATCGCAGCCAATCCTGGGTTCGCCTTCGCGTCGGCGAGCACCCGTTCTTGATATTGCGAGGACCAAGGCAGCATCCACGTAATATTGCCTATCGCGATCAATGCGGTAAGTGTTGCCAGCACCAGAGCGGCTTTGACCAGAACACTTTTCCCTAATCCGCAAGCATGCATCACCGTGATCTCACTTTCGGTATACAATTTGCTATACGTCATCAATAGCCCAAGAAATAGGCTCAAAGGGAGGATCAATTGTGCCATTTCAGGCACCCCTAATCCCAGTAACGGTAACACTAAGTCTGAAGGAATATTTCCCTGAACAGCAGCCCCGAGTATATCGATGGACTTCTGACTAAAAAAAATCAACATTAGCACAAAAAGGATAGCTAACTGACTTTTCAGGGTCTCCCGTACCAAATATCTAATAATGATCACGCTTATACGCCTGTGAAAACTTGTCTTTTGGGTGGAAAATGGCTAAGTTCGTTCAATATCTACCATTTGTTAACATATACTCTGGCTCATTGTATGGCTAGAATGATATAAAAGCATTCTCTATACTGATTACCCAATCAGAACATGCTTAATATTATTGAAAAACCAGATATCTGCTCAGTTTAACATAAAGAGTTCATTCTCTATGAGGTAGATTATGCGGTAACGCTAATTTTAGCGGGAGCATGGGCCTTTGTCTTTAAGATTCAGGAGAACGCATGGAGTTTAGTGTAAAAAGTGGCAGCCCGGAAAAACAACGTAGCGCATGTATCGTTGTCGGAGTCTTCGAACCACGCCGTCTGTCCCCTATAGCTGAACAGCTGGACAAAATAAGCGACGGATATATCAGCGCCCTGCTGCGCCGCGGGGAACTTGAAGGTAAAGTAGGGCAATCCCTACTACTCCATCATGTGCCAAATATCCTGTCTGAACGTATTCTACTCATTGGCTGCGGTAAAGAGCGTGAGCTAGATGAACGTCAATTCAAACAAATCATTCAGAAAACAATCAGCACCCTGAATGAAACAGGCTCAATGGAAGCGGTTTGTTTCTTAACTGAATTACATGTTAAAGGCCGTAATAATTACTGGAAAGTACGTCAAGCCGTTGAAACGGCTAAAGAATCTCTTTACGTCTTTGATCAGTTAAAGAGTAATAAAACTGAGCATCGCCGTCCACTGCGTAAATTGGTTTTCAATGTACCAACACGTCGTGAATTAACCAGTGGTGAACGTGCTATCTCTCATGGGCTAGCAATTGCATCAGGCGTTAAGGCAGCAAAAGACCTCAGCAATATGCCACCCAATATCTGTAATGCAGCTTATTTAGCCTCCCAAGCTCGTCAGCTGGCAGACATTTCTGAAAATAGGCTCACCACGCGTGTCATCGGTGAAGAGCAAATGAAAGAGTTAGGCATGAATGCCTATCTGGCTGTTGGTCAAGGCTCACAAAATGAGTCACTCATGTCTATCATGGAGTACAAAGGGAATCCGGATCCTGAAGCGAGACCTATTGTCCTCGTCGGTAAGGGTCTCACATTTGACTCTGGCGGTATTTCTATCAAACCTGCCGATAGTATGGATGAGATGAAATATGACATGTGCGGTGCTGCAACTGTTTATGGTGTAATGCGTTTTATCACTGAATTACAGTTACCAATCAATGTCATTGGGGTACTTGCTGGCTGTGAAAACATGCCGGGTGGCCGAGCTTATCGCCCTGGCGATATTCTTACCACGATGTCAGGGCAAACAGTGGAAGTACTGAATACCGATGCTGAAGGGCGTTTAGTACTGTGTGATACGCTGACTTATGTCGAGCGTTTCGAGCCTGATTTGGTTATCGACGTCGCAACACTGACCGGTGCTTGTGTCATCGCATTAGGTAGCCACTATACCGGTTTGATGTCTAACCATAACCCTCTGGCTCACGAGTTGCTCAATGCTTCTGAACAAGCAGGTGACCGTGCATGGCGTTTACCATTAGCCGATGATTATTATGAGCAAATCAGCTCCAATTTTGCTGATTTAGCGAATACTGGTGGTCGACCAGCGGGTGCGATTACCGCAGGTTGCTTCTTGGCTCGCTTTGCCACTAAATATAATTGGGCGCATTTAGACATCGCAGGTACCGCATGGCGTTCAGGTAAAGCGAAAGGGGCAACCGGTCGCCCTGTATCAATGCTGTCACAGTTTTTACTGAACCGTGCTGGCCTAAATGGTGACGAGTAATACTCTATAATGCGTCAAGTGACAGCCAACCGTACTGTCACTTGACGTTTAGGGTCTATACGCTAAATATTTCAAGGGGAACGGGTTGCTAATCAATGCCACCCATAACGTTGCCACTGGAAGTATGATGAGTATATAGCACTATGGTGTGCTATACGTTAAAATAGCACCCAACTTCATTTCAGGGTATTGCCTGTCGCAATACCCTTTTTGCATAAATATTTCTATTCCATAAAGAAAGAGATGAAAAACGCCACCTTTTATTTGCTTGAAAAACCATCACCACAAGTTGAGCTTGAGGCCCATGAATGGCTTGCTTGCGAGCTTGCGGCGCAAATGTGGCGTAATAGCAAACGAGTTTTAATCGCGTGTGAAAGTGCCGAACAAGCCGAAAAATTGGATGAAGCTCTGTGGCAAAGGGATCCTCATCAGTTTGTTCCTCATAATCTTGCAGGTGAAGGCCCCCGTTATGGCGCGCCCATTGAAATTTGCTGGCCAGGAAAACGAGGTAATGCTCAACGCGATGTACTGATCAATCTTCAAACTCAGTTTGCAGACTTTGCCACCGCATTCCATGAAGTGATAGACTTTGTGCCTATTGATGAAACTTTAAAACAGTTGGCGCGTGAACGGTATAAGGTTTACCGTAGCGTCGGCTTCAATTTGACTATGGCGACGCCGCCAACTAACTGAATACGATATAAAAATGGATAAAAAACCAGATAATGCGATTGCTGAGCCTTCGCTAGATAAAACTTATAATCCTGCTGAAATTGAGCAATCACGTTATGCTCATTGGGAAAAAAGCGGCTATTTCAAACCAAATGGTGATACCAGTAAAGACAGTTTCTGTGTCGTTATCCCGCCACCAAACGTGACGGGTAGCCTACATATGGGGCATGCTTTCCAGCAAACTATCATGGATACCATGATCCGTTACCAGCGTATGCAAGGTAAAAATACGCTATGGCAAACGGGCACTGACCATGCTGGTATCGCGACTCAGATGGTTGTTGAGCGTAAAATCGCGGCTGAAGAGAATAAAACTCGTCATGATTATGGCCGTGATGCATTTATCGACAAAATTTGGCAGTGGAAAGCAGAGTCTGGTGGCACAATTTCACAACAGATGCGTCGTTTAGGTGACTCTGTTGATTGGGAACGTGAACGTTTTACTATGGATGAAGGCTTATCGAAAGCCGTTAAAGAAGCGTTCGTTCGTCTCTATAAAGATAACTTGATCTATCGTGGTAAACGCCTAGTTAACTGGGATCCAAAACTGCATACCGCTATTTCTGATCTCGAAGTGGAAAACCGTGAAATAAAAGGTTCCATGTGGCATCTGCGCTATCCACTCGCTGACGGCGTAAAAACAGCTGAAGGGAAAGATTACCTCGTTGTTGCTACAACACGTCCGGAAACGATGCTTGGGGATACAGGGGTTGCTGTTAACCCAGAAGATCCACGTTATAAGGATTTAATCGGTAAAGAAATTATTCTTCCGATAGTTAACCGCCGTATTCCAATCGTTGGTGATGAACATGCCGATATGGAAAAAGGCACGGGGTGCGTAAAAATCACGCCAGCTCATGATTTCAATGACTATGAAGTGGGCAAACGTCATCAATTGATCATGATTAACATGATGGATTTAGATGGTAACGTGCGCCACGAAGCTGAAGTTTTCGATACTCATGGCAATCCTTCCACTGCGTATAGTAGCGAACTTCCTGAAGCATACCGTGGCATGGAACGTTTTGCGGCCCGTAAAGCCCTTGTCGCGGAATTTGAACAGCTCGGTTTACTGGTTGAAGTTAAGCCTCACGACTTGACGGTACCTTATGGTGACCGTGGTGGTGTCGTTATCGAACCCATGCTAACTGACCAATGGTATGTTCGCACTAAACCTCTCGCTGAAAATGCGATCAAAGCCGTTGAAGATGGTCGCATTCAATTCGTACCACGCCAATATGAAAACATGTACTACTCTTGGATGCGTGATATCCAAGACTGGTGTATTTCTCGCCAACTCTGGTGGGGACATCGTATTCCTGCATGGTATGACGATAAAGGCAATGTTTACGTTGGTCGTGATGAAGATGAAGTTCGTCGTGAAAACAACCTTGGTGCAGACGTTGCCTTACGTCAAGACGACGACGTTCTCGATACTTGGTTCTCTTCTGGTCTGTGGACTTTCTCAACATTAGGCTGGCCTGAAAATACTGAAGCTTTAAAAACGTTCCACCCAACAGATGTGTTGGTAAGTGGTTTCGATATTATCTTCTTCTGGATTGCCCGCATGATCATGTTGACCATGCATTTCATCAAAGACGAAAACGGCGCCCCTCAAGTACCGTTCAAAACAGTTTATATGACAGGCCTCATCCGCGATGAAGAAGGACAAAAAATGTCTAAATCCAAAGGGAACGTTATCGACCCATTGGATATGATCGACGGTATTTCGCTCGAAGACCTATTGGAAAAACGTACTGGCAACATGATGCAGCCACAGCTGGCTGAAAAAATTGCTAAGCGTACGCGTAAAGAGTATCCAAACGGTATCGAGGCACATGGTACAGATGCATTACGTTTCACCTTAGCGGCTCTTGCTTCTACGGGACGCGATATCAACTGGGATATGAAACGTCTGTCTGGCTATCGTAACTTCTGTAATAAATTGTGGAATGCGAGCCGTTTCGTACTCATGAACACAGAAAACCAAGACTGTGGTCAGAATGGCGGTGAAATGAGCTTCTCTCTGGCAGATCGCTGGATCATGGCTCAATTCAACCAAACAATTAAAGCATATCGTGAAGCGCTAGATACGCATCGTTATGATATCGCGGCAGGTATTCTGTACGACTTCACTTGGAACGAATTCTGTGACTGGTATTTAGAGCTTTCTAAACCAGCGGTTCATAAAGGCAACGAAGCACAGGCCCGTGCAGCACGCTTCACATTAATTGAAGTACTGGAAGCATTACTGCGTCTAGCTCATCCAATTATTCCATTTATCACAGAAACCATCTGGCAACGTGTAAAAGTGGTAAAAGGCATTGATGCTGATACCATCATGCTACAACCCTTCCCAGAATTTAATGCCGAGAAGGTCGATGAGCTGGCATTAAGTGACTTGGAGTGGATCAAAGAAGCTATCATTGCGGTACGTAATATTCGTGCAGAAATGAATATCTCGCCGGGTAAACCTCTGGATGTCTTATTGCGTAGTGCATCGCAGGATGCCAAACGTCGCGTTGCTGAAAATGAAAACTTTATTAAGTCCATGGCTCGCCTCGCCAGTATCACCGTCTTGGCTGATAGTGAAGAAGCCCCCGTTTCTGTAACTAAGCTAGTGAGTGGTACCGAACTGTTGATCCCTATGGCTGGCTTAATCGACAAAGATGCTGAGCTAGCCCGTTTGGACAAAGAGCTAGAGAAAGTCATCAAAGAAATTGACTCAATTGAAAGCAAACTGGCAAATGAAGGTTTTGTTAGCCGTGCGCCAGCAGCTGTCGTTGAAAAAGAACGTGAGCGTTTAGCCGCGAATATTGAAGCGAAAGGTAAGTTAGAAGCACAGAAAGTGACTATCGCATCACTGTAATTTTTCCTTGTGCAACCTAGCCTAAGCCCTTATTGGTTAGCCAATAAGGGCTTTTCTTTTTTTACAGCTCGGCATAATTAGAGGCAGGCCACCAGCGATAGCGGAGTCAACCTTCCGTAAACAAATCATGCGAATAACTACGTATAAGCATAAATTAATACATCATAGGAATGTATTACAGATCTATACCCATCGTAATTAATCGATTATCATTAGCTGGCTGCGTTCGCAGATCTCAGATTGAAGTTCCCTTCTGGTTCTCTCTCACTGAGTAGTACAAAACAATAAATAAAGAGAGTCTCTCATGACAACAAATACAACAACCCACACGATCCGTTTAATTGAACAAAAAGATAATGCAGGTATTGCTGCCGTTATTCGTGAAGTTTCAGCAGAGCATGGTTTAACCGCCGATAAAGGCTTTGCAGTTGCGGATCCTATTTTAGATACACTGTATGAAGTTTATAGCAAACCCCGCAGTGCATACTGGGTGGTTGAGATGGACGGTAAAATTGTCGGTGGTGGTGGTATATCACAACTGGCCGGTGGTGATAATGAAACTGCCGAACTACAAAAAATGTACCTATCCTCTGTACTAAGAGGCAAGGGAGTGGCAAAGCAGATTGTATTAATGTCATTAGAGTTTGCTAAAGCACAAGGCTATACACGCTGTTATCTTGAAACAACAGCAGACTTACAAGCCGCTATTAAACTGTATGAGAAATTAGGCTTTGAGTTTATTGATGAGCCACTTGGAAATACAGGCCACAGCGATTGTGAAATTCGGATGTTAAAAGCGTTATAATCGCCGTCTCTATAAGGATAGCCAAATACGCTATCCTTATTTGTCTTATCGCTTAACGCTTTTTCGATAATAAGTTTTTTATTATTCCACATTTATGCCGAGAATCTATTTCATCGCTGTGATCTTGTAAAATAACCAGCTCTCGCTCTAAATGAGTGAGTTTCTCAATATTCTTTCGAACATTCAGTAAATGAGTATTGATCACGGCTTCAACTAATTGGCAATCATCACTATTATTATCAACCAAATCTAATAATGTTTTTATTTCACGATGAGACATATTAAGACTACGGCAATTCTTTATAAACCTGAGTCGTTGAATATGCTTTTCACTATAGCTTCGATAGTTATTGTCATTTCTATTAGGAGGAATAATCAATCCCTCTTTTTCATAGAAACGAATCGTCTCTCTTGGAATATTAAATAGTTTTGATACTTCACCTATTTTCATTATTTACCACCTAAAAACAGATACAGATCATTTTAAGTTTTTTTCATGTTAATCCTTACCACCATTGCAAGGTCAAGAAAAAAACAATTTTATTTATTTTGTTTATTCAATACCTTATTAGATGTGAGTTTTCATTTTCTGTTGCGACTGTTTTAGGTATAGAATTTGCCCATAAGCGTATTCTATACCTACGTTTATAAAAGATATTGATTAATAAGATGTATGATATCTTAGCATCGTTTCTTTCCTATATTTGCCAGGCGTCACTTTTAGCTTTCGTTTAAAGGCTCTTGTTAGCCCTTGTTGACCATCAAAGCCATACCTGAAAGCGATATCAATAATCTTATCGTTGGTTTCTTTCAAATCCGTGGAGACTCTTAGTAACCTCCTGATTAACAGATACTGTCCTAAACTTACACCAACCGTATTTTTAAAAACACGTTGAAAATACCACTTTGAATAGCCTGCACGGTTAGAGATTTCTTCTATTTGTAATGGCTTATCCACATTCATATCGATCCACAAAAGAATATCTTGTATTACATTTTCTCTAATGGTGTGATGGCTCATTACTCACCTCCTGACTAAAACAAATAGCGTTATTGATAAAATGTCACATGACCTCTAAGTTGATTTTCGCCACTTGCTCCAATAATTTTATAGTGACTTGCTCCTCGTTTTTTAGCCATCTCCTGTGCCTGTTTTTCGATTGATGACAAACTCGCATCACCAATAAAAGTCATTGAAAACAAAATTTTTTTATCAGGTTCTTCTGAAGCGTTGGTTTCCGTGATGTGAGGTAATACAGGTTGAGTATTCGACGTATCACTTGATGCTAAGCTTTGATAACTTAATAAACTTAAAGCCAATAAAAATGTTATTTTCTTCATCATTAATCCTTATTTCTCTATGTATTTAAATTAATGACAATCATTAAAAACCTTAAAGTAGATACAAGGTCAATAGTTTATTTTAACTTTACATAGCAGACTTTTCTTTAATCATTAAAACCCAATATCAGCATTGATTTAATTAACAATAAATTCATCTTTATCACTAAATCAACCTTTATCGTATTTAAAAGTTGACCTTACAACTACTGTAACCTTTACCCTGCCAAAACATTTTTTATTTAACGTTAAAGCTAACAACGAGATCAATAATTAGGTAAGGTTTATGATAAAAATGAAAATCGGAATATATGCTGCATTTATTGTAGCGATGAGTATAAGCGACCTAGCTATCGCACAAGAGACAAATAATGATAATAAATCAGCAGCCGCGAATTCTGCTATGCTGCCTAAAGTTCCTGTCGCGGAAGTTATTCAACGACACATTATCCCTTCTGCTGAATTTACTGGTTATCTCGCCTCCCCAAAAACCGTTGATGTTCGCCCCCGCGTTGGCGGACGTATTAATTCAGTCGACATACCTGAAGGGCAACGGGTTAAAAAAGGAGATTTACTCTTTCAAATCGACCCCCAACCTTTTCAAATAGCGCTACTTGAAGCGGAGGGGAAATTAAGCCAAGCAGAGGCTTTAGCCGCGCAAGCCAATCGAAATTACCAACGCCTTAAAGGGTTGATTAATAAAGGCGCGGTTTCCCGTAAAGATTATGACGACGCACTTGCTATACTCACCGCAAATAACGCACAAGTGAAATCAGCCAAAGCCGCTGTAGCATCCGCTAAATTAAATTTATCCTATACCAAAATTCACTCGCCCATTGCAGGTCGAGTTGATAGAGCGTTAATAACGGAAGGCAATTTAGTGACTGGTGGCGAAACAAATGAAGCCACGCGCTTAACGACGGTTGTGTCTATTGATCCAATATATGCTTATTTTGATATTGATGAAGCTACCTTCCATAAATTAACAGATTTATATTCATCGTCGATAAAAAATACCGACGTATCCTTGCCTCCCGTGACCATAACATTACCAAATAACAAGAGTACACCCTATATTGGCAATCTTAATTTTATTGGCAACCAAATCGAACGAACGACCGGCACGGTGAAAGTTAGAGCAGTTATCGATAATAAAGATGGCAAGCTGATCCCCGGTGCATTTATTCGTGCACAACTGCCTATTGGAGAAAAAAGTCCTTCTATTTTAATTGATGACCAAGCCATAGGTTCTAATCAAGGCCAAAACTATGTCTTAGTTCTCGATAAAAATAATAAAGCAGAATACCGCCCTGTCGAATTAGGTGCCATGGTTGATGGTCTCAGAGTCATTAATCACGGTTTAGTTGCGGGTGAGAAAATTATTATTAAAGGTTTGGTCAGACCGGGGATGGAAGTCGCACCTGTACCTATGCAATCCACACCAGCAGCAGAAACAACACCATCAACGACAAATAACAAACAGACCACAGCCAATAAAGTTGAGGAGAAACAATAATGAAGTTTCCCCATTTCTTTATACAGCGCCCTATTTTCGCTATGGTGCTATCAATATTTATATTAATAGCGGGGATATTAAGTTTTTATAAACTGCCGCTTAGCGAATATCCGTCGGTAACGCCACCGACAGTTCAAGTTATTGCGAGTTATCCCGGGCAACACCCAAAGTGATTGCGGATACGGTGGCTTCTCCCATCGAGCAAGCGGTCAATGGCGTCGAAGGCATGCTCTATATGAGTTCGCAGATGTCAACTGATGGAAAAATGGTCCTCACCATCTCTTTTAGGCAAGATGTGGATCCTGATATCGCCCAGATCCAAGTGCAAAACTTAGTATCACGGGTTATCCCTCGCTTACCTCAAGAAGTACAGCAAATTGGTGTCACCACAGAAAAAACGCCTCCTGATGTGTTAATGGTTGTTCATATGTATTCGCCGAATAATGTTTACGACCCTCTGTTTGTGTCTAACTATGCGTTACTGAATGTACGTGATGAAATCGCAAGGTTACCCGGTGTTTCCAGTGCGTTAGTGTGGGGAGAAGGTGAATATGCGATGCGAGCATGGATTGATCCAACCAAAATAGCCGCCTTAGGATTAACTGCAAATGATATTGTTGCGGCTATCCAAGAACAAAATGTCCAAGTCGCCACAGGTTCTATTGGACAACAACCCAATTCAACATCATCGTTTCAAATCAGTATAAATGCACTTGGTCGACTCACAACTGAGGAGCAATTCGGTAATATTATTATTCATTCCGGAAAAGATGGGCAGGCAACTTATTTAAGAGATGTCGCTAGATTGGAGCTAGGCGCTGATAATTATTCACTTCGTAGCTTACTAAATGGGCAAAATGCCGTCGGACTACAAATTGTCATGAGTCCGGGCGCGAATGCATTAGAAGTCGCCGAATCCGTCAGAGAAACCATGGCCCGTTTGCAAACTAACTTTATCGACGGAATCGATTACAAAATTGCCTATGATCCCACCATATTTGTGAGCGCATCTTTAAAGTCTGTTGCCATCACGCTGCTTGAAGCAACTGTATTAGTGGTACTGGTTGTGGTTTTATTTTTACAAAGCTGGCGTGCCTCTATTATTCCATTGGTGGCAGTACCAGTATCTTTAATTGGTACATTTGCCTTTATGTATCTCTTTGGTTTTTCACTCAATACGTTATCGTTATTTGGTTTAGTTATTTCCATAGGAATCGTTGTCGATGACGCAATTGTCGTGGTTGAAAACGTTGAAAGGCACATCTCGGATGGCTTAACCCCAAAAGAAGCTGCATTTAAGGCAATGGATGAAGTTACGGGGCCGATACTGGCTATTACCTCAGTTCTCGCCGCTGTTTTTATCCCCACCGCATTTTTATCTGGTTTACAAGGGGAGTTTTATCGTCAATTTTCACTCACCATCGTCATTTCAACCATTATTTCAGCGATTAACTCACTGACGTTATCCCCTGCCCTTAGTGCAATTTTACTCAAACCACAGGGTAAAAACGTAAAAGCAGACTGGCTGACTCGCGTTATCAACGTAATATTTAGCCGCCTTTTTGCAAAATTTAATGTCTTCTTTAATACCTTGTCTAACAAATACGTTCAGATAGTCCGACGTTGTATCCGAGGAAGTCTGATTATTTTTGTATTGTATCTGGGGTTTGTTGGACTAACCGCATTAGGTTTTAAAGTGGTTCCTAATGGTTTTGTTCCCGCACAAGATAAATACTATTTAATCGGGGTTGCTCAATTACCTCCGGGTTCCTCTCTTGATCGTACCGAAGAGGTCGTCAAAGAGATGTCACGTCTTGCTCTCATGGAGCCTGGCGTTGAAAACGTAGTCGCATTCCCAGGACTCTCTGTGAATGGACCTGTTAATTTACCTAACTCGGCCCTCATGTTTGCTATGCTCAAACCTTTTGATGAACGCACGGATCCCTCCCTCTCTGCGAACGCCATTGCAGATCGTTTGATGAAAAAATTCAGCCAAATACCCGATGGATTTGTAGGCATATTTCCACCTCCCCCTGTTCCGGGATTAGGTTCAATGGGCGGCTTTAAGGTGCAAATTGAAGATAGGGCGGATCTAGGTTTTGAGGCTTTAGCACAAGTGCAAGAGCAAGTTCTCATGAAAGCGATGCAAGCACTTGAATTAACAGGGATGATGGCAAGTTTTCAAACTAATTCTCCACAAATCGATGTGGATATTGATCGGGAAAAAGCGAAATCTCAAGGCGTAACACTTACCGATATCTTTGATGCCTTACAAATCAATTTAGGTTCTCTCTACGTCAATGATTTCAATCGTTTTGGCCGCACTTATCGGGTTATTGTTCAAGCGGATACACCATTTAGAATGGATCCAAAGGATATTGAACTGATCAACGTTCGCAACCAACATGGAGAGATGATCCCACTCAGTGCATTAGTCACTATTACGCGTACCAATGGTCCAGATCGCGTGATCCACTATAATGGCTATCCTTCAGTTGATATCACTGGCAATGCAGCCCCAGGTTATACCTCTGGCCAAGCAACTGACGCAATGGAAAAAATCTTACGTGAAACATTACCAGAAGGAATGGATTTTGAATGGACGGATTTAACCTACCAAGAACAATTAGCGGGTAACTCTGCACTCTATATTTTCCCATTAGCGGTGCTATTTGCATTCTTAATACTCGCTGCTCAATACAACAGCTGGTCGTTACCGTTCTCTGTATTATTAATCGCCCCAATGGCACTGCTTTCAGCTATGACGGGAGTCTGGTTACTGGGTGGTGATAATAATATTTTCACGCAAATTGCCTTTATTGTGCTGGTAGGCCTTGCGGCGAAAAATGCTATTTTGATTGTTGAGTTCGCAATAGCCCAAGAGAAACAAGAAAAAGATCCGCTAACGGCCGTCTTGGAAGCGTCACACCTTCGATTACGCCCTATTTTAATGACATCCTTTGCCTTTATTGCAGGAGTTATTCCACTGGTCTTAGCGACTGGAGCAGGTTCTGAAATGCGGCAAGCAGTGGGGATCGCCGTCTTCTTTGGCATGTTAGGCGTCACTTTCTTCGGTTTACTATTAACGCCTGTATTTTATATGGCGATACGAAAACTAACGTCTAAAAAATCAGCCTAACAAACTCTTTATCGCTAATAAATGGTTCACTAAACAGGGATAGTTTAGTGAACCACTTTTTCAACACAAAAAAACATCTATAAAACAATAGAGTACAAATAATCATTATCAATCTATACAATAATTCAAAATAATGCTTGACCTTCCCCTTAAGGTAAACGTTAGTCTTTACGTAATGAAGAAATCCAAGAGGGTAAGTCCATGACAACGAATATATCTCACTCTTCCGTTAATAGGCTGAGTTTACCAGTAGAAGGCATGACCTGTGCATCCTGTGTTGGTCGTGTTGAAAAAGCATTAAACGCTGTCACGAATATTGAAACGGCAACCGTGAATTTAGCGACTGAGCGTGCAGACATCACGTTCAAAGGCCAAGCTGATCCGGCTGCGGCTGTTCGTGCAATAGAGAGTTCAGGTTATAAAGTCCGTGAAGAGACAACTGAATTAGCGATTGAAGAGATGACCTGTGCATCTTGTGTTGGTCGCGTTGAGAAAGCATTATCACAAATCCCCGGCGTTATTGAAGCGACTGTTAACTTGGCAACAGAACGCGCCCGCATTCGCCATTTCTCCGGCGCTGTCACTATCGATGATCTCGAAGCCGCGATAGTGCAAGCTGGTTATAAACCTCGTCGTCTGTCAGAAACAACGACTAATGCGAATGATCAAGCCAATGAACGTCGTGAGAATGAAGAGCGCTCGCTACGGCGTGCATTATTTACTGCTGCAATATTCACATTGCCAGTATTTATTATTGAAATGGGTTCACACTTTATTCCAGGTATTCATCATTGGGTATCGGAGAACCTTGGACAACAACTCAATTGGTATATCCAATTTGTCTTCGCGACCATTGTACTATTCGGCCCTGGTTTACGGTTTTTCCAAAAAGGGGTTCCGGCACTATTACGTGCAGCGCCTGATATGAACTCACTTGTCGCTGTCGGTACAGCCGCTGCCTATGGCTATTCTGTGGTGGCCACCTTTATACCACAGGTGCTGCCTGTCGGGACGGCGAATGTATACTTTGAAGCGGCCGTCGTTATTGTGACCTTAATTCTGCTCGGTCGTACATTAGAAGCCCGCGCAAAAGGCAAAACCTCTCAAGCCATCAAACGTCTTGTTGGGCTACAAGCTAAAACGGCCCGTGTAGAACGTGATGGGAAAATGATTGAGATCCCGCTGGATCAAGTCATGACAAATGATATCGTTTTTGTGCGCCCAGGCGAGAAAATCCCTGTTGATGGTGAAGTCATTGAAGGGGCTTCTTATGTTGATGAAAGCATGATCACCGGTGAACCTGTACCTGTATCCAAAGAAATAGGCTCTGAGGTTGTTGGGGGCACCATCAATAAAACAGGCGCCTTTAGTTTCCGAGTGACTAAAATTGGTTCGAACACCGTATTAGCTCAGATCATTCGTTTAGTAGAAGAAGCACAAGGCTCAAAACTACCAATTCAAGCATTAGTTGATAAGGTGACGATGTGGTTTGTTCCTGCGGTGATGACAGGCGCGGTGATCACCTTCTTCATTTGGCTTATTTTTGGTCCAGATCCAGCACTAACCTTTGCACTGATTAATGCTGTTGCTGTTTTAATTATCGCATGTCCATGTGCGATGGGGCTGGCAACACCAACCTCAATTATGGTCGGTACTGGACGAGCTGCTGAATTAGGTGTTCTATTTCGCAAAGGTGAAGCCTTACAAGCGCTGCGTGATGTAACAGTCGTCGCTCTTGATAAAACCGGAACATTAACGAAAGGTCGTCCAGAACTCACTGACCTGATCCCAGCTGACGGCTTTGAATATGATGAGGTTTTGTCCTTAGTTGCTGCCATCGAAACGCGCTCTGAACATCCGATAGCTGAAGCGATTGTGACTGCTGCAAACGACAAAGGTCTTGCACTGGCGGCTATAGAAGAGTTTGAAGCCGTTCCAGGATTTGGTATCTCGGCAAAAGTCAGTGGTCGTGCCATCTCTGTTGGTGCCGATCGCTTTATGAAACAGCTTGGATTGGATGTGAGTCACTTCCAGCAATCTGCGCAACGCCTAGGTGAACAAGGAAAAAGTCCACTCTACGCGGCTATTGATGGACGGTTAGCAGCAATTATCGCCGTTGCTGACCCAATTAAAGAAACAACGCCAGAAGCTATCAATGCATTACACGCTTTAGGGTTAAGAGTAGCAATGATCACCGGTGATAATGCTGCGACAGCCGCTGCTATCGCTAAACAGCTTGGCATTGATGAAGTGGCAGCGGAAGTCTTGCCAGATGGTAAGGTTGCAGCTTTAAAACAGTTTCGTCGTAATCACAATAAAGTCGCGTTTGTTGGCGATGGAATTAACGATGCACCTGCACTTGCCGAAGCCGATGTTGGATTAGCAATCGGTACAGGAACAGATGTCGCTATTGAAGCTGCGGATGTTGTATTGATGTCTGGGGATCTACGTGGTGTTGTCGATGCAATTGCATTAAGCCAAGCAACTATCCGCAACATCAAACAGAACCTGTTTTGGGCCTTTGCTTACAATGCGCTATTGATCCCTGTGGCAGCAGGCTTGCTCTATCCAATTAACGGTACCCTGCTTTCACCTATTCTGGCTGCGGCAGCAATGGCACTTTCCAGTGTCTTCGTATTGGGTAATGCCTTACGCCTAAAACGCTTTCAAGCACCAATGAAAGATAGCGCCACTCAATAAATCATTTTAATAGCCAGACTGTATTAAGTCTGGCTATATCCGTAAAAAGGAGATCACGATGACGCTCACACCACAACCGCCAATTCTGATTTATACCACACCAACGTGCCCTGACTGCAAATTGCTCAAAGAGTGGTTGGTGAAAGAACAACTCTCATTTGAAGAGCGCGACCTGACAGACCCGCAAATAATGGCAGAAGCCAAAGCTCGAACGGGTGTACGCGTCGCACCGATTACCCTCATTGGTGAGCATATCTTTTATGGCACTTTTTCATCGCAAAAACCGAGCATTATGGCGATTCTTAAACAAGCGACAACAAAGAACTAGCTATTTTATTTCTTAAAGTATCCGATTGTTGAGGAGATAAAATAATGAATATTGGTCAAGCAGCCAAACTTTCTGGTATCTCAGCAAAAATGATCCGTTATTACGAACAGACGGGCTTGCTCCCCAAAGCAAAGCGCACAACCGCAGGGTATCGCTATTACAACCAATCGGACGTTAATAGCCTGAATCTTATTCGCCGTGCGCGTTCGCTAGGTTTCTCAACCGAGCAGATTTCAGTTTTATTGTGCCTATGGCGCAATAGAGAGCGTGCTAGCGCCGATGTTAAAAATATGGCACTAACACACCTTTCTGAATTAAAAAGAAAGATTCATGAGCTGCAAGGTATCGCAAATACGCTTGAAGCTCTCACTCGACACTGCCATGGTAATGATGATCCTGATTGCCCGATTATTGAAAATTTAGTTAATTCACATGAATACCTTGAAACCCAAGAGGTCAAAAAGGGGCTGTTTGGCAATTTTCCCGCGCATTCAGTAAAAACTGATTGACCTTCCAATAGGGTAAAGCTTTATATTTATCATAATGTTAATCATAGGAGTTAGAAAAATGATAAGTCTTACAATACCGAAAATGGCATGTGGCGGCTGCGCTAAATCAATCACAAAAATCATTTTGGATATTGATGGCAATGCGCAAGTGGACGCCGATCCCTCAACAAAAAAAGTGCAGATCACCAGCAATATGGAAGAAAGTATTTTCCGTACAGCCCTCAGTACGGCGGGATATCCAGCAGATCCAGAATAATCAGTGATAAGAACAGATATCAGGCGAATAAATGTGTAGTCGACGTTCTAAGACATTTATCGACGATACCTTCTTTAATGGCCTTTCACGCGTACTACGTTAACGATTTTAGTGACTGTTGATAGCAAAATGCCTGCTTTTGTTGATTTTACAAGAGCAGGCACATAGAGAGTTGAATCTTAGCTTATTGAATTAGTGGATTCGATCACCTTCGTCGTCATCACCTTCTTCATCATCATATTCAGCATCAGGATCTTCGAAATAAGTTCCCCAGCCGTCATAGTTGATTCCGAGTTTTTCAGCCAATTTCATCAGTTGTTCAACTTGAGCATCTATCAGCTCTGCGTTTAATGCACTCTCACTAATCACATCACAGCACATCAGCGTCACACCGTTTTCAACTTCCAACTCTTCCGCATCAGTGACTTCATAACCTAATTTAAAAGCTTCTACGGCTGCTTTTTCTAATAATTCAAAATTATCAGCAGAGAAATGGTGTTCAATTGCATACAATGCATCAGGATCACTGCCATCTTCCAGTAATTCTTCTATAATTAGACGAGTTTCTTCGTATTGAGCCTCTAATTCAGCTTTATCCACCATATCCACACCTCTTTTTTCATTATCGCTAGTCTCTGGGCCATTCTCCCATAGGGCTGCCAGTGACACCATACCTGAATGAATAATTTCTTTTCTTACAGGGGTTGATTTTGAATTTTTATGGATATAAATTGAATATTAATTCAATCACAAAAGGCTGCATTTTATGAACCCCTTCTATAAAAAGCATTTTCTTAGGTTACTTGATTTTACACCCAACGAAATTCATTCATTATTAAAACTATCAGCTTGGTTAAAAGCACAAAAGAAAGCCGGACTCGAAACCCCACTGCTCACAGGCAAAAACATCGCCCTTATTTTTGAAAAAGATTCTACTCGTACACGCTGCGCCTTTGAAGTCGGTGCTTTTGACCAAGGTGCAAGAGTCACTTACTTAGGCCCTTCAGGTAGCCAAATTGGTCACAAAGAAACCATGAAAGATACCGCAAGGGTTTTAGGACGGATGTATGATGGGATCCAATATCGGGGTTTTAGTCAATCAACGGTTGAAACTTTAGCTGCGCATTCGGGAGTGCCTGTATGGAATGGATTAACAAATGAATTCCATCCCACACAGTTATTGGCCGACCTACTGACCATCCAAGAACATCAACCAAACAAACCTCTTTCAGAGATCAAATTTGCTTATTTAGGCGATGCTCGTAACAACATGGGAAATTCCATGTTAGAGGCTGCGGCGCTCACAGGCATGGATGTTCGTTTAGTCGCACCAAAAAGTTGTTGGCCAGAAGCAGAACTCGTTGAAATTTGTCAAAAAGCAGCGTTGAAAACAGGAGGGAAAATCACGCTCACTGAAAATGTTGCAGAAGGTGTTAAAGATGCTGATTTCCTGTATACCGATGTTTGGGTGTCAATGGGGGAAGCAAAAGCGGTTTGGGCCGAACGGATTCATTTGCTTAAACCGTATCAAGTGAATATGAATACGATTCAGTTAACCGGTAACCCTGATGTTAAATTCCTACATTGTTTACCCGCATTTCATAACGAAGACACAACGCTCGGCGCTCAACTTGCCCAAGAGTTTAATCTGTGGGGTGGACTGGAAGTCACTGAAGAGGTTTTTGAATCTCCATACAGTATTGTGTTCGATGAAGCGGAAAACCGCTTGCATACAATAAAAGCGGTAATGGTTGCAACATTAGCACCTGAATTACCGAGTGGTATCATTTAATTGTATAGATTAGGTCGGCACTTATTTGAAGCTGTATTCGAATCTGTATTTGAAGCTGTGGTGCCTACTAACTAATAGACATCGAGATAATAGGCGCCACAATATTGTACAGATTCGAACTCAACCTATAAGCGATACGGCCACTTAGGGTCTTTCGCCATTAGCCAGTCGCACATTTATCTTCTCTATGAGGTCAGGTAGATCAGCTAATGTATCAATAACATAGTGCGCACCTGCGGCAAATAACTTATTGGCGGCTTGCTGACGCAAATGCGCAACGTCATCGGCTGACATGCGTTGATATTCATCCCATGTTTTACCAAACTCATTCCCTGATAAAGCGAGGCCAACAAGCCCGTATTTCACCTGATATTGAAAATGTAGCATTCAGCTTAGGGGAGCTAGGTGCAACCATGATGCTGTATCCCCCTGGTTGGGCAACACTGCCTGTGTCAATTTTCAGTTTAACGGATAGAGGAAATATTGCCGATGGTGCCGCACTCACCATTGTGTTAGTCAGCGTGACGCTTTTGTTAATGGTCAAATTAGAGAGGCTCGCTAAGCGACTTAGCCAATAATGAATAGCTCTCTGATTTTATTATTTTTATACAAAATAACAAAAAAGGAATATCAGCATACCAGTAAAAAAATTTATTTTTCTGTATGCAAACGCTTGCGTCGAGAGGAGACACGCGTATAATGCGCCACAATTTGCCGGGAGAAACCATGAACGCTGTTGCTCTATTTGTTTCAAAGAACACCTCCATTGCACTGCCTTCTGGCGGTCTGGACAGCCTGTTTTTCCCCTCCGTATTTCAAGAAAAGCCCCTCATTGAGGGGCTTTTTTTTGGCCTATCACCTAACACGTCTTGCTGACACAGGAGAACAACGATGCCGAACCCTTTATACCATCGCGATATAATTTCAATTAATGATTTAGATCGCGCCGATCTTGAGCTCGTGCTCAAGGTTGCCGCTTCTTTAAAACAACAACCACAACCTGAATTTCTAAAACATAAAGTTATCGCCAGTTGTTTCTTCGAGGCATCGACCCGTACGCGTTTATCCTTTGAAACAGCCATTCATCGCTTAGGGGCATCTGTTGTCGGATTTTCTGACAGTTCGAACACTTCGTTAGGTAAAAAAGGTGAAACGCTCGCCGATACTATTTCGGTCATTAGCCAATATGTGGATGCCATTGTGATGCGTCATCCACAAGAAGGTGCCGCACGTTTAGCTAGCCAATTTTCAGGCAATATTCCCGTTATCAATGCGGGTGATGGTTCAAATCAGCATCCAACACAAACGCTATTGGATTTATTTACTATTCAAGAAACACAAGGCCGCCTTGAAAACTTGCAAGTGGCCATGGTCGGTGACTTAAAATATGGTAGAACCGTGCATTCTCTCACGCAAGCGCTGTCTAAGTTCGAGGGCAATCATTTTTACTTCATCGCTCCGGAAGCCCTATCGATGCCTGTGCATATTCTTCACCTACTTGAAGAGAAAGGTTCTACATACAGCCTGCATAACAATATTGATGAAGTCTTGCCTGAACTCGATATTCTCTACATGACTCGAGTACAAAAAGAGCGTTTAGACCCTTCAGAATATGCCAATGTTAAAGCACAATTTGTACTGCGAGCAGCAGATCTGCATGTTGCGAAACCTAACTTGAAAGTATTACATCCATTACCGCGCATTGATGAAATCAGTGTCGATGTTGATAAAACACCTTATGCTTACTACTTCCAACAAGCAGGCAATGGCATATATGCAAGACAAGCCTTACTGTCACTGGTTTTAAATAAAGAATTGGCCATCTGAGGAGAAACCCATCATGACACACGACCATAAATTACAAGTTGAAGCGATAAGCTGCGGCACTGTCATCGACCACATTCCTGCTCAAATTGGTTTCAAATTGCTGAGCCTGTTTAAACTGACATTAACTGATGAACGAATTACTATCGGTTTAAATTTGCCTTCGAATAATTTAGGTAAAAAAGATTTAATCAAAATTGAAAATACTTTTTTAACGCCAGAACAAGCCAACCAATTAGCGATGTATGCGCCAGAAGCAACCGTCAATCGTATTGAGGACTACCAAGTCGTAGAAAAGCTGGAGCTAAGATTACCGGAACATATCGACAATGTGCTGATTTGTCCAAACAGTAACTGCATTAGCCATAATGAGCCAGTCTCCAGCAGCTTTAGAGTGAAAAAAGTCGGCAAAGAAGTTGCATTAACCTGTAAATTCTGTGAAAAAGAGTTCGATAGAGACGCCGTGATCAATAATCAGTAAACAAGATAAACGTAGACTGCGACTTTGTATGTGAATAGCAAAGCTTTATACTATGTTTCATCTATCACGCTAATTTTATCTGCTTAAATGGAGTCATTATGTCATACGAAATCAGTACAGAAAATGCACCAGCAGCAATCGGCCCTTATGTACAAGGTGTTGACCTAGGCAGTATGGTTATCACTTCAGGTCAGATCCCTGTTGATCCAAAAACGGGGGAAGTTCCTGAAGATATCGCTGCACAAACTCGCCAATCACTGGCGAATGTTGCTGCTATCTTAGAAAAAGCGGGTCTTAGCGCTGCCAATATCGTGAAAACCACGGTCTTTGTGAAAGATTTAAACGATTTCGCAACCGTGAATGCAACTTACGAAGAGTTCTTCAAACAACATAATGCCCCTTTCCCTGCGCGCTCTTGTGTTGAAGTTGCCCGTTTACCGAAAGATGTAAAAATCGAGATCGAAGCGATCGCTGTGCGTAAGTAATTAATAACAGATAACACAAAGCGGGAAAAATGGCGTTTTTTCTGCTTTGTGTTATCACCTTTCACTTTCCCGAACTTATCCAAATAATCATGCGCTAACTCGCTATACGGACTATTTTTTTATTCACTTTCCTGCCAACAATATATTTTTCAAAACATCTTGTTATTTTATTGCCATTCCGGCATATTTGAGCCGCATTTTTAGTCGCCAATTAGGCCCTATCACTCATCCGAACTAAGGGGGTTACCATGCGTAAAAATAATCTAAATACATTCAAAACATATTCTATTCATTCATAATTTAGAGAAGGTTTGCTTCTCTAAACAGGAGAAGTTAATGGTAACACTCGTTGGGTTGAATCAAGATAACTGGGAAGATTGTGCTGATTTACAAGTTTCAGAAGAACAAGCACAATTTATTGCTTCCAACTTATATTCAATTGCGGAAGTTCAATTTTTACCTCGGTTTATCGTTAAAGGTATTCAGCATCAAGATACATTAGTGGGGTTAGTCATGTATGGTATTGACCCCGATGATGGCAATTATTGGATTTATCGCTTTATGATAGACGAGAAGCACCAACGTCTCGGCTATGGTCGGCAAGCGATGCAGGTATTGATTGATGAAATAAAGTCATCAAATCAAGAGAAAATTCCAGCCATTATGATTGGCTATCATATTGATAACCTTGGTGCGCATCATTTTTACCAAAGTGTCGGCTTTGAATTTCAAGGTGTCGCAGACTGGGGTGAATACTTAGCAAAATTTGATTTGCTTAACTAATTCGCTATAACTCAATATAAAGGCCACATAAGTGGCCTTTTTTTGTTAGATAAATCCACCATGATCAACTTTTTCTCTACTCTTAATATCCTTTCTTTGGCCGTATTTGGTGCTATTACGACTGAAGTGGCCGTGTTCGGTTTATTACCTCAATTAATCCACTTAACGTCATATAACTGCCCCGCAAGTTGGTTTTTTTGTCAGTATTTATGTCGTGGTTATCGCGATTTCCGGCCCTTTCATTACCTTATTACTAGGCGGTTTTAATCGGAAAACCATTTTATTAGCAATCAAGTTGCTATTTTGGATTTCTCATATGATTTATGCACTGACAGATCGCTATGATGTGATTTGACTGTTTCGTATTTTACCGGCGCTCACACAGGCCATCGTTTGCTGCCACGATCAATTTCATAATAGGTTTTTATTTTTGTTATCTCGGCTTTTGATATTCATACAATTTATTTTTTTCCTTGTTGTGGATCAAGTTTAGTGTAGCTAAAAAAGAGCAATAACCTATATATTGTGCTTTAATTGCATCAACACATACTACATATAGTATTTATTCACAGTTTTATCCACAAGACAGCCACTCCTGCTACTGCGGCATTATCTGACGGTTTGATATTGTGGATAACTCAATAAGGAGCATTTCAGTGAAAACGGTTGTGATTAAACGAGACGGTTGCCAAGTCAATTTTGACGCCCAAAGAATTCAAGAGGCCATAAAGCGTGCATCTACGGCTGTGAATATTCAAGATAATGACTACTGTCTTCACGTTGCAACTGCTGTCACAGAGCAACTCGGCCATCGTGAAAAAGTAGACATTCGCGAGATCCAAGATGCCGTAGAAAATCAGCTCATGTCCGGCCCTTATAAAAACCTAGCGCGCGCTTACATTGAATATCGTCATGATAGAGATAGTGCACGTGAAAAACGTAGCCAGCTCACCCATGATATCCGAGGCCTTATTGAGCAAAGCAATGTTTCACTGTTAAACGAAAATGCCAACAAAGACAGTAAAGTGATCCCTACTCAACGTGATTTACTCGCTGGTATTGTGGCAAAACACTATGCTAAACAGTATATTTTGCCTCGAGATGTTGTCATTGCTCATGAACGAGGCGAAATCCACTATCATGATCTGGATTACGCGCCCTTTTTCCCTATGTTTAACTGTATGCTTATCGACCTTGAAGGTATGCTAACCAATGGGTTTAAAATGGGCAATGCAGAAATTGAGCCACCAAAGTCTATTTCAACAGCAACTGCCGTGACTGCACAAATTATTGCTCAAGTAGCTAGCCACATTTATGGCGGTACGACTATCAATCGTATTGACGAAATACTGGCACCCTATGTACATATCAGCTATGAAAAACACCTTAAAACAGCAGAAGCTTGGGGGATCAGTGATGCTCAGCGCTATGCTGAATGCCAAACAGAAAAAGAATGCTATGACGCATTCCAATCCCTTGAATATGAGGTTAATACATTACATACCGCAAATGGACAAACGCCTTTCGTCACCTTTGGCTTTGGCCTTGGTACCTCAACAGAAGCACGTTTGATCCAGCAATCTATTTTAAAAAACCGTATTGCTGGCTTAGGTAAAAACCGTAAAACCGCGGTGTTCCCTAAACTGGTGTTTGCGATTAAAAAAGGATTAAACCACCAATTTGGGGATCCTAACTATGATATCAAACAGTTAGCTTTGGAATGCGCCAGTAAACGTATGTATCCAGACATTCTGAACTATGACCAAGTCGTTAATGTCACTGGTTCCTTTAAAACCCCAATGGGCTGCCGTAGCTTCTTAGGCATTTATGAAGAAAATGGGCAACAAATTCATGATGGTCGCAATAATTTAGGTGTAATCAGCCTTAACTTACCGCGCATTGCGATTGAAGCTCAAGGTAATGAAGATGCCTTCTGGCAATTACTAGAAGAGCGTTTGTTCATCGCCAAAAAAGCACTCATGACACGTATTGCGCGCCTAGAAAATGTGAAAGCACGTGTTGCACCGATTCTGTATATGGAAGGCGCGTGTGGTGTGAGACTCAAAGCCGATGATAGTGTTGCCGAGATATTTAAAAATGGCCGAGCCTCCATTTCATTAGGTTATATTGGACTGCATGAAACCATCAATGCGCTCTTCGGCGCTCAAGAACATGTTTATGACAATGCCCAATTAAGAGAAAAGGCCATCGCTATTGTTAGTCGATTACGCCAAGCAACAGACGAATGGAAGACGGAGACTGGTTATGGCTTTAGCTTGTATAGCACACCAAGTGAAAACCTGTGTGACCGTTTTTGCCGCCTTGATACCGCTGAATTTGGTGTGATTCCCCATGTGACAGACAAAGGTTACTACACTAATAGTTTTCATCTTGATGTTGAAAAACGTGTTAACCCTTACGACAAAATCGACTTTGAACAACCTTACCCTTCACTCGCCAATGGTGGTTTCATCTGTTATGGAGAATATCCTAACTTACAACACAACCTGAAAGCCCTTGAAGACGTTTGGGATTATAGCTATGAACATGTTCCTTATTATGGAACAAACACACCAATTGATGAATGTTATGAGTGTGGCTTTACGGGGGAATTTAGCTGCACTAGCAAGGGTTTTGTTTGCCCACGTTGTGGTAATCACGACACCAACCGCGTTTCAGTCATCCGCCGTGTCTGTGGTTACCTAGGAAGCCCTGATGCTCGCCCATTTAACGCGGGTAAACAAGAAGAAGTCAAACGACGCATCAAACATTTAGGCAATGGGCAGCTAGGTTAAGACTATGCATTATCATCAATATTACCCTGTTGATGTCGTCAATGGCCCTGGAACCCGATGTACACTGTTTGTCTCAGGCTGTGTGCATCAATGTCGTGGATGCTACAACCAAAGTACATGGCGTCTCGATTCTGGCATCCCATTTACCCAAGCAATGGAAGATCGGATCATACAGGATTTACAGGATACACGAATCCGTCGGCAGGGGTTGTCTCTCTCCGGCGGAGATCCCTTGCACCCTGCTAACCTCGCGGCTATTTTTCAATTAGTTCATCGTGTCAAAACAGTTTGCCCTGATAAAGATATTTGGCTATGGACAGGTTATCAGCTTGCAGAATTGACACCAGAGCAACAGAAAGTGGTTAGTCTGATTAACGTACTGGTCGATGGGAAATTTGTTCAAGAGTTGTATGATCCCGCTCTACTTTGGCGAGGAAGCAGTAATCAAGTTATTCACACTTTACGTTAACGTTCTCGTGACCAATGCAGTTTGCGACCAAAACCTAATTTATTATTGACCATTTTGACTTCCTGTAAATCTAAGCGCCATACAGGGAGTTTTGCGGTCAACGCCACAGGAAAGCGGCGACAGTAAAATTGGCGAGCTTGCGGTAATAACGTTTCATCCAAGGCTATCACATCGCCAATAAATTGGATCCCTTGGATTTGGCTGACAACTTTTGTTTGTGCGGAAACTGTGCCTGCAATACGAGGATTGGCTCGCATAAGTTGACCATGACGCGAATCGGGATCGGTCATAAAAAATAAACTCATCTGGTTAGCATCAAATGCATAGTAACAAGTGGCTGGCCAGATATCATGCTCATGATACGTAAAGAGAGAAAAAACGTGCTGGCGGGAAAGATAACGTTGGATATGTTGTAATGCCTGTTGGTCATTCATCGCAAAAACTCACATTGTCCGTTCAGAACACGCTCTTTGAATATCGTTTGTCTATCGCTGAGCGTGCTTAAGCTGTTCTGAACGTTTGGTATTGTATTTGCTAGGTACTATAAATTATTTATAGATTGCAGCAACACCATTCATTGAGTTTTCACCGCCTGCGGAAATAACACGGAATGAACTTGCACCAGCTTCTTCAGCTTTTTTGGCCAACTTTTCAGTTAGGTCATTAACGCTAACAGCACCTGTTACAGAAACATAACCAGCAGCGGGTTGGCTAGAGTGTTGAACTTCTTCAGCAGCCATTGAGCCAAATGAAATAGCACTTAAAGCCAAAGTTGCAGCGACTAGTGTTGATTTTTTCATAATGTGTTCCTCATTGTATATTCAATTATTATCAGGAAGTTTTATCGTCCCCCTGTGATATGGATCATATTATGCACTTTAAATCGTAATGAAAATTAGCTAATTTTGCTGTTATTATTCAAAAAATTTGAATCAAAACCAATCTTTAGGTTACAAATTTATGACTTTAATGTGTCATTTTTTATATATAATTTAATAAGTTATATTTCCACTGATCAGCGAGATTTTTAGTTTATACCCAAATTATTTCCCCTTAAATTTCAGCACAGAAAGGCAAAAATAAGGCGCTAGGATCTAATGACCACACAGAAAAATTGGTATATTTACCTAATAAGAGAGAAAAATAACAGATTGTATTGTGGGATTACAACAGACATTCAACGCCGTTTTACTCAGCATCAAGAAGGAAAAGGTGCAAAAGCATTGAAAGGAAAAATGCCACTGACTCTTGTTTTTCATTGTTTAGTGGGGGATCGCTCAGCAGCATCAAAATTGGAATTTCAGGTCAAAAAACTCAGTAAAAAGGCAAAAGAAAGGCTGATCCTTGATCAGCCAGACAATATTATAAATTACTTAGTGAATCACAGTGCATCAAAATGAGCAGAATAAGTCACGCGCCCTGTATGATCACTTAAGGTGCCATTTTCTAATCCACAGATCATAAAATGGTCTTGTAACTCAGGCCATTGGCTTACAATATTGTGCTGTGATGCGGGTTCAAAACCAAAACGACGATAATAGTTGCTATCCCCTACCACCACCACAGCACCGTAACCAAACTCATTTAAGCTATCGAGACCTTCGTAAATCAATTGGCTACCAATACCTTGGTTTTGATATTGTTGACTGACAGCAATAGGCGCAAGGCCAACCCATTGCACATCTTCATTATTGACATCTACAGGCGTAAAACCTACATAACCAATCACTTCGCCGTCATCATTGGTTGCAACAACACCTAATGTTAATAAACCGTCTTCACGTAGTTTATGCACTAATTCTGCTTCAGCTTGCGTGGGGAATGTCTCACGCAATAATTTATCGATGCCTATTGCATCAACCGGTATTTCAACTCGAATTAACATGGGGATGCCACCGAGTTTTTATGCTCAGTGTCCTCGTCTTGTTGAGCGGTTTTGATAAAATCCGCCAGCTGTAACAATGTAAAACGCAATGGTGTTGGCATATTCTCTAATTCAAAAGCATCCATCAGGTTTTTCACGTACAAGCCTAATTCTGTATCGCCTTCAATCACTAAGCGGCGTTGGAAAAACAACGTATCGGGATCCTCTTTACGAGCCGCGATAAGGATCAGGTCATTCGCTTTACCGCTTACGCTAACATCGGCTTGTTCCTGAGCACTCGCGACTAACACACCATTTTGTAAGCTAATAAACCAGACTAAGTTAAGGTCACTGACTTCAACTCTTAGCCATTTACCCTCAAGGAAATCCAGCTCACCTTCTTTGACCGATTCACGGAATTGCCAGCTAAGTAGCTGCTCAAGCACCTGACGCTGCACAGCAAATGGGGTCACTTTTAAAGGAAACTTCAGTAGTGAAGGCCCTTTTAAGATAAGTTGAGAACGAATTTTTCCTAACACAGCTCTGACTCCCTATATCAATTGACTGCCTATTAAATACAACACAGCACCCGCTATGGCTTATGGCTAGCAAATCAGTGTGATAACAGACATATATATCGACATACTCAATAATAGAATATTCATATAATGCCAAAGAAAATAAGCACTCATTTGATCCTATATCAAGGTTTGCTCTTCTCGCCAGTATTTATTTTTTATTCTGCCAGAAATATCATGAATACTCTGTCTACTCGCCTATTTGCCAGTAAATCCACCTAACTAAAACGCATCAGTTTTTTGATATTGGAGTGTTAACATCAAAATAACGATGCAAATTCAACAGGTAAACAACCAATTCACTGCCTTAAATCAAAATCTGTCTCGACCGAGTTGACTAGAATGCTAAGTTGTCGAAATTTTACACTGGAATAGACACCATGGAATTACTCTGCCCTGCGGGCAACCTACCAGCTCTCAAAGCGGCTGTCGATAATGGTGCCGATGCGGTTTATATCGGCTTGAAAAATGATACCAACGCACGCCATTTTGCAGGCCTGAATTTTACTGAAAAAAAATTACGTGAAGCAGAACGCTATATACATAATCACAAGCGCAAACTGCATATTGCAATTAATACCTTTGCTCATCCCGATGGTTTTCAACGCTGGAGAGACTCTGTCGACCTTGCAGCATCTTTGGGCGCAGATGCATTAATTCTTGCTGATTTAGCCATGCTTGAATATGCCGCGAATAAGTATCCACATATTGAGCGACATGTGTCTGTGCAAGCTTCAGCGACAAATACCGAAGCGATTCGCTTTTATGCACGTAATTTTGATGTTCATCGTATCGTATTGCCGCGCGTACTCTCTATCCATCAAGTCAAGCAACTCGCCAAAACTAGCCCTGTTCCCTTAGAAGTCTTTGCTTTTGGTAGCCTATGCATCATGGCAGAAGGACGCTGTTATCTCTCATCTTATCTCACCGGCGAATCCCCCAATACGGTTGGTGCTTGCTCGCCTGCACGATTTGTTCGTTGGCAGCAAACGCCACAAGGCATGGAATCACGTTTAAATGAAGTCCTGATCGACCGCTATCAAGGCAATGAAAATGCTGGTTATCCGACACTATGCAAAGGACGCTATTTGGTTGATGACCATCAATACCATGTACTGGAGGAGCCTACCAGCCTTAACACCATAGAACTACTGCCAGATTTGATGGCCGCAAATATTGCATCGGTCAAAATTGAAGGTCGCCAACGCAGCCCAGCCTATGTGACCGACGTCACTCGTATCTGGCGCAAAGCCATCGACAAATACAATGCAAATCCAAAACAATTTATTGCGGACCCACAATGGTTGAAAGTTTTGGGAGAACTGTCTGAAGGTAGCCAAACAACCCTTGGCGCTTACCATCGTAAATGGCAATAATAAGGAATACGTCATGAAATATGCATTAGGATCAGTTCTTTATTACTGGCCAAAACAGCAACTTGAAGCGTTTTATCAGCAGGCTATGCAAAGTGAAGCTGATATTATTTATCTCGGTGAGACCGTCTGTAGTAAGCGTCGTGAAATGAAACCAGCTGACTGGATTGATTTGGCTAAGGCACTGTCTGCTAGCGGAAAACAGATTATTTTAAGTACCCTCGCACTATTACAAGCCCCTTCTGAACTTAAAGAGATCAGTAAATTAGTCGATAATGGCGAATTCCTCGTGGAAGCACACGACTTTGGGGTGATTAATATGTTAATTGAGCGCAACCTGCCTTTTGTCGCCGGTCATGGTTTGAATTGTTATAACGCTCAAACGCTTAATATCCTACTCCGACAAGGTATGCAACGCTGGTGTATGCCTGTCGAATTGTCTCGTGATTGGCTAGTCAATTTACTCAATCAATGTGACGAGCTAGGAATACGTGACAAATTCGAAGTTGAAGTGATGAGTTATGGACACCTACCTCTCGCCTATTCGGCCCGCTGCTTTACCGCGCGCTCAGAAAATCGTGCAAAAGATGAGTGTGAAACTTGCTGTATCAACTATCCACAAGGCCGAAAAGTTTTTTCTCAAGAACAGCAACAGGTTTTCACGCTCAATGGATTGCAGACACAAAGTGGCTATTGCTACAACTTAGGCAATGAACAGCTATCCATGATGGATTTAGTGGATATTGTACGTATTTCTCCTGAAAGTCATGATTCTCTAAAAATACTGTCACAATTTAAAGCCAACCAAACAGGCCTAGCACCACTAACGATTACAGACAGGAGTTGTAATGGCTATTGGCGACAAGTTGCAGGTTTAGAGATGGTTGATTAGAGGTTAGCCATACATCCATGAGCGAAACACTCTGATTGCTTTTTTATGTCGATGGGATATCGGCTGCCTTTATTCGTACTCGTACAGATAGTCTCCCAAATAATTCGCAGCGTATCTCGGCGGCAAGTCAACGAATCACTTGGAGTGATAGAAAATGATATGGCTAACGCAAATGTGCATCGCCAATACTGCTGCGATTAGCAATATGACGGGGTAGTAGTTTCAGTGATATGCGGTGATATCAGCAAGTCATCACTTATCCCAACGTGACATGTACACAACCATTGAAGCCACCACAAGCCACTTTGTGGCCTTCCAGTGTTACGGCGATCCCGTTAATTTTCATTAAACTGTCGCCCTCGGCAATAGTGCCTATTTTTTTACCCGATGGGCCATCAACCAAGTCGCCTGTATGGGCGACTCCTTAAGTTTGAATTGATGTATTTTATAGAAATTCATGAACGATGAAATGATTGAGTATGACTCTTTTATGGGGAGATAGAGTTCGCGCTTGATCACTATCACCATGCGAGAAATGAGATCAATTCGCGGTTCATAGGTCCCTTTCACAAATAAGCTGCATTAATTCATAATATAATGAGGAATAAATCGAGATGTGTCTTTGGTTATTAACGAACCATCTTCTCGGATAGCAATGCCAGCAGGTTCATCACCAATCACCCAGCTTCCTATTAAGGTATAATCGGAACCAAATTTAGGCAATAATGCACTGGCCTGATAAATACGGGGTTCATGAGCATATTCACCAAATTCTTCTGTAATAATCTCTTGTTCGCTATTCATGAATAATGAAACATTCGCACCTTCGCGTGAGAATAACGGTTTGGTTGTAAAACCTTGCCAATGACTCCCCATATCCTGTTTAAGTTTTCCAACAATATTAATTTGCTCATCGGCAAAATAAGCAGGTAACAAATTAGGATGGTTAGGGAAATAACGCCATAACAAAGGTAATAGCCCTTTATTACTTAAAATTGATTTCCATAACGGTTCCAACCATTCGGTCCGTTGGCTACGCAATATCGGGCCATAATCATCTTGGAACATCCACTCATAGGGGTATAATTTAAAACCTTGATGAATAATCTGATCTTGTAAATCCGTAAAAACCCCACCGAGGCCTAACCCGATATCTTCCATGTAAATAAATTGCGTTTGTAATCCCGCTTGGCGAGCACAGTCTTCCAAATATAAAACAGTTCCGCGATCTTCTATCGAGTCTTCGCAACAGCAAAAATAAAAAGGGTGCTCGTTACGCCATAATAAAAAACGCTGAATCAGTTTTTCCTGAATCGAATTAAACTGGTCGGCATTAGCTGGAATTAAACCTCTTGCTGTCATATCAGACAGCCACTGCCATTGAAAGAATGCGGATTCGTAGAGTGATGTCGGAGTATCTGCATTATATTCAAGTAATTTTGCTGTCTGATATCCATTCCATGAGAAATCCATTCTTCCATATAATGACGCTTTATTCTTTCGCCAACTATTTGCAATCGCATCCCAATATAATTCAGGGATTGCAAGTTCTTCTAAGATAGCCTCATCGTTAATAGCAAGATCAACAACCTCTAAACACATCTGATGTAATTCTTCGGTGGGATCTTCAATACCATTTTCAATTTGCTCTAAGGTAAAACAATAGGCGTGTGATTCATCCCAATAAATTTCATCATCAATAATATGAAAATCAAAACCATAATCTTGAGCTATTTTATCTAAATTCTCACGCGGCTTTAATGGTATTCGCAACATACTCAGCCACCTTTACGACTGGATTTATGTCCGAAGCCGCCTCGTGAAGTCGTTTTAGTCGAGTTATTACTGTATTTAGCGGGTTTCAACTTATTTGAACCATCGGAAACCCATTTATCCGATGAACCAGGCTCATAATAAACATTCGGTTCACTTTTAGAACGATAAAATGGTCTAGCCCTTGAGTAATAATGCAATCCTGAATGCGCAGACGTTGAAGAACGACTCACTTCACTGGGATAATTATCAACCGAAAAGCCTGCTAGTGTAGGCGCATAAGCCTCACGCTCTTGGGCATCACAATACTCATTGTCATGGTTTTGGGATAAGCACTCCAAATTTTCATACAGAGTCAATTTGCGATTTATTAATGTGCAATTGCCTTGCCCATAAATAGATTCACAGCTATTTAGTTGATTATAGTAAGCCATGTGCTGAATTAATTGTTGCTGAGCTTCTTCTTGTTTTTGCGTACAAAAAGATCGGCTATACCCCGCTAATACACAATCATCGCTATTTTTAAAGATCGTCACCGTAGAGGTTGGAGATTCTTTGCTACAACTACGTATACCAAAAATAACAGCCCCTCCCATAATGGCTAGCGTCAGTATGCTAGGGCCTTTACGTACTTCTTTTTTTACGGTACCAATTCGTTTTAATTGAGCGTTAGCATGGGGTTGATGACTTTTATGTTTCTTTATTTTATTTTTCTTACTCATAGAACATCTTTATTTGTTAATAGCTCATACTAACGGCATTCAAAATACCAAACCCAAGTGATGTACCTCCTAAAAATAGCCCAGCAGAAATATTATTCTGTTCTATTTTCTCGCTGATCTTTGGCATATATATTTTGGTTGCGCCGAGAACAAGTAATTGAACAAATAATGCAATAACGCCCCAAATAATACAGTCGAGAAGACTAATAGAGTGAGAGATAGCACTCGATAGTGGAGTGATATAACCTAGCATAGCACCAATAAATGCAAGCCCAGCAGCGGTATTATTCTGTTTGATTAATACCCACTCATTATGACGCGATATCCGTGTATAAATAAAAAGAAACACAAGCACCATGACAGTACCTATCGCAAAATAACTCATAAACGAAAGTAACGCAGAAAGGATAGTCGAAAAGTCCATAGAGATTTATTCCTTTAAAAAAGGAATAAATGTAACTTAAGCTTTTTTTAAAATAAAGCATTTATAAAGAATTAAATTAACTTAATTTTAAAGTTCAGGCTATTAATATCTTATAATGCGTAAAACTATTTATTCATAATTGGGATTATCTAATAATGACTTAAAAACTCACCGTCATATTAGAATGAAGGCCGGTTATTTATCTCAACATCGCAATGACTTTCAATCTTTATCAGGCCTTCTATTCATGAGACATCTTAAACAACATTATGAATCATGACGCTGCTTCCGCCAACGATGCATAATATGGGAAATATGACGTAATTCACCGTCACGTAGCATACCAATAAACACACCAATCACAGTATAAATGACCCCAAGAACCAGCATCATCACAATATCCATCAATACGCCACTAAACGGTAGACCCATTTGGTTGATCCCCGCCATGGCACTGGTTGCCCATGTTGATGGTAATGCTGACGCGATCATGCGTACCCACTCAGGCATTGCTTGCAATGGCCATATCGTTCCTGACATATAGAAAACCGGTGTGGTAATAAACGCTAAGGTTAAATAAATCATCTCAACACTACGTAAACATTCAGTCACTAACTTACCTAACCCAATTACTGCCAATAAGAAAGGAAAAGTCAGCATCCATAATTGATACAGTGGTGCTTCTTGGCGATAACCTAGGATCCATGGCCACAAAGCAAAAAAGACGGTGGATAAAAATAACCAAATTGGGATCAATGCAGATAATGCCCCTAAATATACTGCTAATGGCGGTTTACCTTTTGGCGTGCCACGAATAGCAATACTCACGCGAACACAGGCAATAAGCAGTGAATGCTGTAACAACATGACGAGCAAACCGGGAAACACAATGGCGGCAAAGCTGACACCTGGATTATACAAAGGCTCCGTTAAGCTACGGATTGGAGTAATAATGACTTTAGCTTGCTCTTTGCTATAACCAGAATTAATTAATAATTGTGTGTTATAGCTATTTAATAATGTTTGATAAGCACTGACTAATTCTTGTTGGATCTGGCCGCTCGCCAAACGGTTGGTCGCGTCACCATAAACAGGGATCGTAATAGTTTTACCATTCAATAAAAACTTTTCAAAATCGGTTGGAATGATAATGATAGCGAACAGTTGCCGACCGATCATATCCTTGCGAGCTTGATCTAAACTATCATAACTGTGCAGTTTCACTTTCGGAGCAGCATCTAAGTCACGGATAAGTGCTCGACTTGCCACACTATGATCTTGGTCGATCACTGCAACAGGTAAATCCCATAACACCGGCTTCGCATAAACTAAACTCATCACACACAACGAGACGATCAATAATAACCACATTGGCTTATCTAACATGCCAATCAGTACTTTACGGAAGGTTGCAAAATACATCTGCATTAGAGCTCCCCTCCTTGTGCCGCAATTCTTTTCGGCAAGCGTTTACGGATCAAAAATGCCGTTACGATGGGATAAATCAGTAAGAACAAACAGACTTCGACAATACGTTTAAATGAAATTTCACGTAAGAAAATATCAAACATCGCGTTGAGTGTGTGGGTTAATGGCTCAATATTCGAAATAATTTGTGCGGGCAAAATCATGGATAATTCAGGTACTGCCATTCCCGAGAAGGCTAATGCAATACTCACTAGCATCCCAATAAGGCTATAAGCCATAATTGCACTAGACGTGAAACTAAATAGCAATAGCCCAATACTTTGTGCCGCTATCACATAGAAGAAGCCAACCATTATCATATAGAGGGGATTTCCCACCACCTTAGCGTCAAAGATACTCACCAATGCCGCAAGTTCAACCACTAATAATGTGGTAAAAAATAATGTATAAGGGGCCATTTTTCCGAGCACGGCCATACCAAATGGCTTCACACTCTGTAATATTGAGCTACGCGATAAAGTATAAATCGTACACGTCACCACGAACAATTGCAGCATATGAATAGTTGCTGCGAACTGCTGGTAATAGATATAGCTGCCGCTGGGGTTAAATAAACTGTCGTAAGAAAGAGTCACTTGTGCTAATGGGGGTAAGGCTTTTCCCATTGAACTCGCCAGTTGAGTACGGTACTTGGCATTCAGCTCAGCCACCAGTCCACTGAAATCTTGGATCGCATAACTTCCCGACGCATAAAACAACGCATTGTAGTACATGCGTATTTCAGGTTGGCGCCCCCGTAATACATCCGCTTCAAAATTGGTAGGAATATATAAAAGCGCATAATCTTGCGCACTAGCTAAGCGTTTTATTGAGCTGTTAAGGTTGTTATCAATCGCTTTTACATCTGCATGGGGGCCTGCATTCAGATCCCGAATAATCTGCCTAGACGCTGGGCTTCGGTCATTATCAACGACGGATACCGGCAGATCCATCAGTGTTCCTTCTGAGAAGTTAGCGCTTATTAACGTAAATAACATTAACGGAAACAGCCAACTTAACCAGTGAAAAACAGGGCTGCGGATAGCGGCTTGTGTTTCTCGACTGAATGCATGTTCAAAACCATGCCAAGCGAATTTTAATCTCATAACAGCGCCTTTTATTTATCCCAGCGCCATAACACGCTCATACCCGGTCTTAAGCCATCAACCGGTTCTAATGGATACAAACGAACTTCAAAGGTTTTCAAATCGAAATCCCCTGTCGCACGTGTTGCCCTTTTTGTTGCGTAATCCCCTTTTGGTGCGATATAACGAACCTCTGCTTCAATTTTTTTATCGCCTAAAGCGGGAACATCAAGTTGAATCTTGTCACCTTTTTTAATATCAACAAGGATATCTTCACGCAGGTTATAAATGAAATAAGCCTGTGGGATGCGGACCATGGTCATTAATGGGCTACCTGCATTAAAAATTTCACCAATTTCCGCGGGTATAGGCCCTATTTCGCCATCAACGGGAGCTTTCACTTGTAAGTCATCTAACTGCACTTGCAGCTCAGCCAGTTTCTGTTCAGCTTCACTCAGTTGTGCCGCATATTTTTGACGTAATTCAATACGGTCACCATTTTTGGCTTCTTCAAGCTGCGCCTTTGCGCCTTGTACTTGCTGGAAAGCCACCTCTTTTGCTTTACGTGCATTATCTAACTCATTAGCAGAAACGTAGCCTTTAGCAGACAAGTTATTTAAGCGAGTATATTCACGTGTCGCATTTTGATACTGTGAGTTAGCTTGTGCCAATGACGCTTGTAAATTACGAATTGTTTCTTCACGTGTTCCATTAATTGATTGAGCTAATTGCGCTTTCGCTTGGTCTCTCGCGGCTTTTAAAGCTGCGTATTGTGCCGTTAGTTCAGGGCTCTCTAATGTTAATAACAATTGCCCTTTTTGAACGTCATCCCCGCGTTCCACATGGCGTTCAATAACACGACCTTTCGCCTTAGAGGTCACCATAACCTCTGGCGCATCGACTTCACCTTGCAATAATAAGAATTGATTGTGGGAATGGAAAAGTGCCGCCGCCGCTATCAAAATCAGCATCAACAAAATCAGTGCTATTGTTCTTTTTTTCATTATTAGTAAAACCCTAAATAATCACGGAGGAAACTATAATCATCAAATTATCGCAATAATTGCCGATACAGCGTTAATAAATTTGTGCGCAAGGTCACAAACAAGAGGGGGGAGATATAATATTGAAGCGACTTTCCCCTTATGTCAAATAAAGATAGCTAACTTTGACTAAATCGCTATTATTAAATCAGCAGCTTACGCTAAAATTGCGCGGCTAAAATGCCAAAATTGGAACCCTTTATGTACGAATTTGATCTCATTTTGCTGCTATTACAACAGATGTGCGTTTATTTAGTCATTGCATGGGCATTGAGTAAAACGCCTCTTGTTATCCCTCTATTAAAAGTCACTATCCGCCTGCCGCATAAGGTCATGTGCTACCTTATTTTCTCTGTTTTTTGTGTGATGGGAACTTATTTTGGCTTACATATCAATGACTCTATCGCCAATACACGTGCGATTGGTTCCGTGCTTGGAGGGCTACTGGGTGGGCCAGCGGTTGGCTTTGCAGTGGGATTCACTGGAGGATTACACCGTTATTCACTCGGCGGTATGACCGCATTTAGTTGTATGGTTTCTACTATCGCCGAAGGATTGATTGGCGGTTTAGTGCATCGTTATTACATGAAACGAGGCCAAATCGATAAAATTTTTAACCCAATTACCGCCAGTTATGTCACCTTTGTCGCTGAAATTATCCAAATGCTCATTATTCTATTACTGGCACGTCCTTTCGATGAAGCATTAGAACTGGTGAAAAATATTGCAGCGCCCATGGTGATTGCCAACACGATTGGTGCCGCTATGTTTATTCGTATTTTGCTCGATCGCCGAGCGATTGTTGAAAAATACACGACGGCCTTTTCGGCTCAAGCCTTGAAAATCGCATTATGTACAGATGGTATTTTACGCAAAGGGTTCAATACTGATAACAGTATGAAAGTAGCCAAGATCATCTATCAAGAATTAGAGATTGGTGCCGTCGCCATCACGGATAGAGAAAAGATTTTAGCCTTTATTGGTATCGGAGCCGATCACCACTGCCCAGGCACACCGATAGCTTCCGAGCAATCGCGGCGAGCGATCGATAATAATGAAGTCGTCTATGCTGATGGTAATGAAACCCCATATAAATGCTCTTTAAGCCCAACTTGTAAACTCGGCTCCGCGTTGGTTATCCCCCTTCGTGGGGAGAATGAGCGAGTTATCGGCACGATTAAACTCTATGAAGCTAAAAATCGTTTATTCAGCTCAATTAACCGCACTCTCGGTGAAGGCATCGCGAGCTTATTTTCAGCACAGATTCTCGCTGGACAATATGAGCGTAATAAACAATCACTGCTACAGTCGGAAGTAAAGCTACTTCACGCGCAAGTGAATCCTCACTTTTTATTTAACGTACTTAATACACTACAAGCTGTTATACGCCGAGACAGTCGGCAAGCTGGACAATTAGTCCAATACCTCTCAACGTTCTTTCGCAATAACCTCAAACGCCCTGAACAAAATGCGACACTCGGTGAAGAATTAGAGCATGTGAATGCTTACTTACAAATAGAAAAAGCCCGCTTCTGTGAAAATTTACAAATAGCGCTCGATATTCCAGACACATTAAAACAGGTGCAATTACCGGCATTCTCGCTGCAACCTATCGTCGAAAATGCAATTAAACATGGCACCTCACAGTTATTAGATACTGGATATATTACAATAAGAAGCTATATACGCTGTGAACAGGTTTATATTGAAATAGAAGATAATGCAGGCCTCTATCAGCCCACAGCACAAAACGATGGCCTAGGAATGAGTTTAGTTGATAAACGCCTACGTCTAAAATATGGCGAGCAATATGGCGTTAGCGTGGAGTATGAACCAGAACAATTTACGCGAGTGCAATTACGGCTTCCCTACATGTTAAAGCAATAAAATGATTAAATTTATATGAATGTATTGATTGTTGATGATGAACCACTTGCACGGGAAAACTTACGTTGTTTATTAGAAGAGCATGATGATATTGAGATCATGGATGAGTGTGCTAACGCTATTGAAGCGATAAGTGTTATTCATAAAAAGAAGCCCGATGTCGTCTTTCTTGATATCCAAATGCCTCGTATCACAGGCCTTGAGATGGTTCGCATGCTTGACCCTGAGGATAGGCCGTATATCGTCTTTTTAACGGCCTTTAATCAGTTTGCTATACAAGCTTTTGAAGAACATGCCTTTGATTATTTATTAAAGCCATTAGAAAGCGAAAGGCTGAATAAAACCCTGAATCGACTACGTCAAGGTAAGCAGAAGCAAGACCTTGACGTTCTTAGCGATCATGAACCTCTAAAGTTTATTCCATGTACAGGACATAGCCGTATTTGGCTGATGAAATTAGATGAAGTTCAATATGTCACTTCACGCATGAGTGGCGTTTATGTGATGAGCACCCAAGGACAAGAAGGCTTTACTGAACTCACCTTAAGAACCTTAGAATTACGCACACCATTAGTTCGTTGTCATCGTCAATATTTAGTCAACATGACGCAGTTAAGTGAAATTTTGTTTGGTGATAATGGTCAAGCAGAGCTAGTCTTAAGCTCAGGGGAGCACATTCCTGTAAGCCGCCGCTATTTAAAGCCGTTAAAAGAAGCACTTGGATTAATTTAATGACTTTAAATGATACCAATTGCAGCTAGGCTGATTAATGCGAGTAAGCCTAGCCATTAACGCTGTAACCTGAAATATGACGAATATATAGGGAGATCACACATGGCTGACTTCTACTTACAGCTTCGAACCAACTCAATGACCTTAAAAAACTTAGAGACTCATGAGGAATACACCGCTGAAGGGGAATTCTCATCGTCTCGGTTAATTATTGGGGATTTCTACGTTGCACAAAGCCTTCTAGTACAACTTATTGATGCCATGAAACTCAATGTTCGGCTTCCTTTAACGACTCATCACCGTATTGTGATACAGGCCTTAGAAAAAAATGAAGGTGGACTCAGTCCCGTTGAAGTCAGGCTATTAGAAGAAATTACGGTTGCAGCGTTTAATCATAAACTCAAAAAAGTGATTGTCAGCCATGACGAGTTACCCATGCCACAAAGGCAAGCGGAAGAGTTATTAGAAAACAACTAGTAGTAAAACCTATTGTTATCCACTTACTGCGTATATCCGATAAGCACCAAAGTAGCCATCCACAAGGAAGAGTGACCGCTTGGCTGTGTCTTAATCCGCAACACAATATAGAAAGCGATTGTTGCGACGATAGATTGAAATAATAAAAAAACCCGCAATCCAATGGAAAGCGGGTTTTTAGATCTTACCGATAACGTTTTACACTAAGAACTCGGTAAATGCGTGACTAATTACGCATTATGGCTAGCGCTACGACGACGCGGTGCGGCGGTATTGTGGTCTTCATTGCGACCACGTGGACCGTTGCTATTACCGCGATCACGGTTACCACCACGGCGGTTACCCCCCGCATTATCACGATCACCACCACGGCGGTTTCCACCATCACGATCGTGACGACGACCCGCACCGAAACCACCTTCATTGCCACCATCACGACGTGGACCACCACGACGCTCACGGCGCTCAAATGGTTGTGCATCACCAATCAATTGCATTTGTGTTGGTTTATTCAGAATGCGCGCACGGCTTAAATGCGTTAATACGTCAGTCGGCATGCCTTTTGGTAATTCAATCGTCGAGTGAGTCCCGTACAACTTGATATTACCGATATAACGGCTGCTGATATCGGCTTCGTTAGCAATCGCACCAACGATGTGACGAACTTCCACACCATCATCGCGACCCACTTCGATACGATACATTTCCATATCACCAACATCACGGCGTTCACGACGACCGCCGCGATCACCACGTTCTGCACGCTCGAAACCATTACCATTACGGTCACGACGACGGTCATCACGGTCATTGAATTCACGACGTGGACGACGTGGTGCATCAGGTGGCAGGATCAGCGCACGCTCACCTTGTGCCATTTTCAGCAGTGCTGCTGCTAATGTTTCCATATCAACATCTTCTGACGGTGACAGTTTTTTCAGCAGTGCACGGTATTGATCTAAGTCGCTGCTTTCAAATTGCTGTTGAATTTTCTCAGCAAATTTCGCCTGACGACGTTCACTCAGCAATTGAGAATCTGGCAGCTCAACTTCTGGGATCGTCAGTTTCATCGTACGTTCAACGTTACGCAGCAAGCGGCGTTCACGGTTCTCAACGAACAGTAATGCGCGACCAGCACGGCCTGCACGACCTGTACGACCGATACGGTGAACATAAGATTCTGCATCCATAGGGATGTCGTAGTTAACAACTAAACTAATACGATCAACGTCAAGGCCACGCGCCGCAACATCTGTTGCGATCAGAATATCTAAACGGCCGTCTTTTAAACGTTCCAGAGTCTGCTCACGCAGTGCTTGGTTCATATCACCATTCAGTGCCGCACTGTTATAGCCATTACGCTCAAGGGCTTCAGCCACTTCTAGCGTTGCGTTCTTAGTACGAACAAAGATGATTGCCGCATCAAAGTCTTCTGCTTCCAAGAAACGAACCAACGCTTCATTTTTACGCATACCGTAAACAGTCCAATAGCTTTGAGCAATATCTGGACGTGTTGTAATACTAGCCTGAATGCGAATTTCTTTAGGCTCTTTCATGAAACGACGTGTAATACGACGAATCGGTTCTGGCATCGTTGCAGAGAACAGTGCTGTTTGATGTTCTGCTGGGATTTGGCTCATGATGTTTTCTACATCTTCAATAAAGCCCATACGCAGCATTTCATCAGCTTCATCCAATACTAAACCTTTCAGTTTAGACAGGTCTAACGTACCACGCTTCAGGTGGTCAAGTAGACGACCTGGTGTACCAACAACCACTTGTGGTCCTTGGCGTAGAGCACGCAACTGAACGTCATAACGTTGACCGCCATACAGGGCAACAACGTTAACGCGGCTCATGTGTTTAGAAAAATCGCTCATCGCTTCAGCAACCTGTACCGCCAACTCACGCGTTGGTGCTAGGACTAAAATTTGCGGAGCTTTTAAATCAGGGTCGATGTTATGGAGCAGTGGCAGACTGAATGCAGCGGTTTTACCACTACCCGTCTGAGCCATACCCAGCACATCATTACCATCCATCAACAATGGGATACATTGTTTTTGGATTGGCGAAGGTTTTTCATATCCCAGGTCGTTTAGTGCAGTCAAAATAGACGCTGATAAACCTAAATCAGCGAAAGAGATATCAGTCTCGGTGGTCATGTAAAGGTGCCTCATACTTAATGGCGGCCAGTTTACATAACCGTGCGAAATTCATTTCGGTCATTTTCATTTAAAATGTGAACTGGCTCAAATTGTGTTATTAAACGAACAAATAGGCCGTCACCCCGAAGGATGATGACTCAAAAAATAATCATGAAATGTTCGTCAGCTATTGCTGGCCCGATTCTAAAAGGTCGTCTTGTTCTTGGCCTAACAGCGCCAATTCCAACAATGCATAGCGGTGTTCAACAAAGCTGTGGGCGTTGTTAGCCACCGTCAGTTTGAATAACGCAGTTGCGCTATCCTTATCCCCCAGACTTAGGTAATGCTTACCTAAATAGAAGTTAGTTTCACTGAGATGCTCAGCGAGCGAAGTGTTATCCGCAGAAGTTTCTTTCAAACGCGCCATCAATGTGTTCTCACTGATATTGCCTAGATAAAACTCTACGATATTCCAGCCCCATAGCCCTTTCTCCGCGCTGTTATAACGAGCAGCCAGGTTATCCTGTGCTACACGCGGGTCTATGTCTTTCTCTACTAGATAAAGCCATAGTGTGCGAAAAGGATCATTTGGATCTATCTGATAATACGCCAGCAGATCATCCTGCGCTAATTTGTATCGGCCACCGTAATATAATGCGATGCCACGATTCATACGCGCGAAATTGTAAGTTGGATCAAGCTCTAATACAGAATCAAACGCTTCATAGGCGGCATCATAGTTGCCAGCCTGCGTAAAATATATTCCTAAAAAGTTAAAGATTTCAGGAATATCGGGACGAATAGCTAACGCTGTTGAAAAATCATTGCGCGCTAACGCCCTCAAACCGAGACTATCATACAACACTCCGCGCTCATATAAAAGCTGGGCGTATTCATCATCGGTCAAAGATCGGCTCGCAAGGATTTGTTCCATACGAGCCAATATTACTTCTTGTTGTAGTGAAGGTTGCAGAGGAACAGCAAATACCTCGTTTTTACGCCAATCTTTGTTACTGCATCCAAGGAGCACAAAAAAGATAAGCGCAGAGACCCCGCGAGTTAACGCGTTTAAGCCCCTAAACCGAAGACAGATACTGTTCAGCATACTCCGTCCTTACATTACCACTGTGTCAGCAAATTATGGCTATGCGCCCTAAAACATAGGGCGCTGTTCAGATTCAGCCTATTCTGCTGAGTCCTGCTGCTGTGCTGGAGTTTCTTCAGTCGCGACAGCTTCTTTCATGCTCAGGCGGATACGGCCTTGACGGTCGATTTCCAATACCTTAACAGGAACTTCTTGACCCATTTGCAGATAGTCAGTCACTTTCTCAACACGCTTGTCCGCGATTTGAGAAATGTGAACCAAACCTTCTTTACCGCCACCGATAGCAACAAATGCTCCGAAATCAACAATACGAGTCACTTTACCTTGGTAAATACGACCCACTTCAACTTCAGCGGTAATTTCTTCAATACGACGAATAGCTTCTTTCGCTTTTAGACCGTCGGTCGCGGCGATCTTCACTGTACCGTCATCTTCGATTTCGATGGTTGTCCCCGTTTCTTCTGTCAGTGCACGGATCACAGAACCACCTTTACCGATAACATCTTTAATCTTGTCCGGATTAATACGAATAGTATAAATACGCGGAGCAAATTCAGAGATCTCTTCGCGAGGACTGTTAATCGCTTGTTCCATTGTCCCTAAAATATGCAGACGAGCACCTTTTGCTTGGTTCAATGCCACTTGCATGATTTCGCGAGTGATACCTTCAATTTTGATGTCCATTTGCAGTGCGCTGATACCATCACGGCTACCCGCCACTTTAAAGTCCATATCACCCAAGTGGTCTTCATCACCTAGGATATCGGACAGAACAACAAAATCATCACCTTCTTTCACGAGACCCATTGCAATACCAGCAACAGCCGCTTTAATTGGAACACCAGCATCCATCAGAGCCAACGAAGCACCACAAACTGACGCCATTGATGATGAACCATTTGATTCAGTGATTTCTGATACCACACGAACAGTATATGGGAAGTCAGCATGGTCAGGCATAACAGCCAATACACCACGTTTTGCTAAACGACCATGACCAATTTCACGGCGCTTAGGTGAACCTACCATGCCCGTTTCACCGACAGAATATGGAGGGAAATTATAATGGAACAAGAAACGATCAGTATATTCGCCCATTAACTGGTCAATAACCTGTGCATCACGCTCAGTACCCAATGTTGCGGTAACCAGAGCCTGAGTTTCACCACGTGTAAACAGGGCGGAACCATGGGTACGAGGTAGAACACCCGTACGCACGTCGAGAGCACGCACCATGTCTTTCTCACGACCATCGATACGTGGCTCACCACGAATAACACGGCTACGAACAACTTGTTTTTCTAAGTTAGCCAAAATTTCAGCAACTTCAGCGACATCTACGTTTTCGTCTTCAGCAACGATAGCAGCGGTCACTTCTTCTTTAATCAAGTCAACTTGCGCATAACGCTCTTGTTTTTCAGTAATGCGGTATGCGTCGCCCATACGGCTTTCAGCCAGTGCAGCCACTTTATCACGCAGAGCTTGGTTAACTGGCTCTGGTTGCCAATCCCATTTTTCTTTGCCTGCTTCTTTAACTAATTCGTTAATCTCTTTAATGACAACTTGTTGTTGGTCATGACCAAAAACAACAGCACCTAGCATTTGCTCTTCGCTTAACAGCTCTGCTTCTGATTCAACCATCAGAACAGCACCTTCAGTGCCCGCAACAACTAAGTCGAGACGGCTTGATTTCAGCTCATCTGCTGTTGGGTTCAGAACATATTGATCATTAATGAAACCAACACGTGCCGCACCAATTGGACCATTGAAAGGAACGCCGGACAAGGCCAGTGCAGCTGAAGCACCAATCATAGCGACGATATCAGGGTTAACTTGAGGGTTAACTGAAACAACCGTTGCAATGATTTGGATTTCGTTGAGGAAACCTTCTGGGAACAGAGGACGTAGAGGACGGTCAATCAAACGAGCGATCAGTGTTTCGCCTTCGCCTGGGCGACCTTCACGACGGAAAAAGCTACCCGGGATACGACCTGCCGCATAAGAGCGCTCTTGATAGTTAACCGTCAGAGGGAAGAAATCCTGACCTTCTTTAACTTTTTTCTGAGCAACCGCAGTAACAAATACTGCTGTATCATCCATATTTACCATCACAGCCGCCGTCGCTTGACGCGCGATCATGCCAGTTTCGATGGATACAGTATGCTGACCGTATTGAAATTTACGAACAATAGGATTTAACAAAATATCACCCTTTATTTTAGGCCACCTGAGCTTCTCTAGTGGCATTGGCTTTCTCTTCCTACTACAGCCTCGCGACTAATGAGAACACTGATGTTCATATAATCAATGTTCTCATTAGCCGCGCGAATCGGTGTAGCTGAAGAGGCGTTAATAAAACAATTAATTAGGAACTATAGCTTAGCATTTAAGTTAAGTATAATTCGAGTACTACTTCAACTTTATGTATAACTTTTAGAAGAAAAGGGGCCATTTGGCCCCTTTCCACTGAAACTGACTATAGTCGTCATATTTCGAGTTGCAGCGATGTTAACTAGGCTAATTTAAGCTAGCCACATAACTCTGCGCCTAGCCTTTCAATTCACTTATTGACTAGCTGCACCTAGAATTATTTAGAGTATAGATTAGCGACGCAGACCCAGACGCTCGATCAGAGCTGTGTAACGTGCGATATCTTTACCTTTCAGGTAAGCTTGCAATCTACGACGCTGAGCAACCATACGCAGCAGACCACGACGGCTGTGGTGATCTTTTTTGTGCTCTGAAAAGTGGCTTTGCAGGTGGTTGATTTGCGCAGTTAACAGTGCGATTTGCACTTCACTTGAACCAGTGTCGTTAGCATCGCGGCCGAATTCAGCAACGATTTTTGCTTTCGCTTCAGTACTTAGAGACATAATAAACTCCAAATGTATAAATGTATGTAATGAGACCCAATCTCTAATTTAGTATCTCACAGATTAAGCGCCGCTATTCTACGCTGCTTGTAGCAGCAAAGCAATAAGCGCCGCTATGCAGATTATTCATTTTCGACAACTAAACGCCGTGGGGCAATTCGTAGGTCTTCACTGATTAATGCGATACCAATAAAACGCTGCGCTGCACCACAAGTAATACGTACCATTGTACCTTCGGCAAGTTGACCGATATCCGCCCTGACCGGCTGGCCTTGCTTGAAATAAGCAGCCGTTTCGTCGGTCAAATTAATGACTGGAAAATGAATAACCGCGGTATCCATTGGTAGCAATAAAGGATCAAGTAACGACTCGAAAGTGCCTTCACCCTCATCAACCTTCGCTCTTAGTTCGGCGAGTTGCTCCAATGTAACCATACGTTCGTATGGATAATTGGCGACTTGAACTCGACGCAAATAAATCACATGAGCACCACAGCCTAACATTTCACCTAAATCATCTATAATTGTCCGAATATAGGTGCCTTTAGAGCAGTGAATTTCCAGCTCAAGTTCATTATTTTCTAAACGAAGAAATTGCAACTCATAAACCGTTATCGGACGGGCTTCTCGTTCAACAGTGATCCCTTTTCGTGCATATTCATACAATGGACGCCCCTGATGTTTCAATGCCGAGTACATAGAGGGCACTTGTAAGGTATCACCACGAAAATGCGCTAATGCAGCGTCCAGCTGAGCCTGTGTAAACTCAACATCGCGCTCACTAATAATTTCACCATGAGAATCAGACGTATCCGTACGTTGACCCAACCGTGCAATCACACGATAGCGCTTATCTGAATCGAGTAAAAATTGAGAAAATTTGGTTGCTTCACCGAGACAAACAGGGAGCATCCCTGTTGCAAGTGGATCTAACGCACCCGTGTGACCCGCTTTATTTGCATTGAAGAAGCGCCGCACTTTTTGCAGCGCATCATTTGAAGAAATATCCGTGGGTTTATCCAGCAGCAAAACGCCATGTATATCACGGCCGCTACGACGACGCCCCATTATTTTTCCTCTTTACTATCCGCATCCGCACGACGCATTTCATCATTGCGAATCACATTCGAAACTAAGTTAGACATACGCATACCATCAACCAGTGAGCTATCGTAAGAAAACGTTAACTCAGGAATAACACGTAAGCGCATCGCTTTACCTAGCAAAGAACGAATAAAACCTGAGACTTCATTCAGAGCTTTAATGCCATCTTGCACCATTTGAGATTCATGCTCTTCATGAGAGATATTAAGGAAGGTAACAAACACCTTGCCATACGCTAAATCTCTTGAAAGCTCAACACCTGAAACCGTTGCCATTCCAATGCGGGGATCTTTAACTTCACGCTGCAAGATAATCGCAATTTCTTTTTGCATTTCTTGTGCTACGCGCTGAGAACGACTAAATTCTCTTGCCATCGTTATATCTCCTGACATTAAGGGGGGCATAAGCCCCCCAAATATACTCATCCTACTTTTAAGATGCCGTGTTGTTGACTACGCTGATTCGTCCTAATCACATACCGATGTATCTTCTTAAGCACTCATTCACTTGTCGCCTAACGGCATCCTAAATGATTTAGAATAAATATTAATCTGTAATTACAGTATATCAAAGAAATTAACCGTCAATAGAACGCTTAACTTCAATCACTTCAAAGACTTCAATCATATCGCCAACACGGACGTCATTGTAGTTCTTAACACCGATACCACATTCCATACCGTTACGTACTTCGTTGACGTCATCTTTAAAGCGACGTAATGACTCCAGCTCACCTTCGTAAATAACAACGTTATCACGTAGGACGCGGATTGGGTTATTACGCTTGATAGTACCTTCTGTCACCATACAACCTGCGATTGCACCAAATTTTGGTGACTTAAATACATCACGGACTTCGGCAAGCCCCATGATTTGCTGTTTGTATTCAGGCGCCAGCATACCGCTCATCGCTTGTTTGATCTCATCAATCAAGCTATAGATGACGGAATAGTAACGTAAGTCAACACTTTCACTCTCGATAACACGACGAGCAGATGCATCCGCACGAACGTTAAAGCCAAGAATAATCGCATTTGACGCAGCTGCCAATGTCGCGTCAGTTTCTGTGATACCACCCACGCCAGAACCGATGATTTTAATTTTCACTTCATCAGTAGACAGTTTCATCAGTGAGTCAGTAATGGCTTCACAAGTACCTTGAACATCGGTTTTCAGAACAATGTTCAATTCAGACACTTTACCGTCTTCCATGTTAGCAAACATGTTTTCCAGTTTAGATTTCTGCTGGCGAGCCAGTTTCACATCACGGAATTTACCTTGGCGATACAATGCAACTTCACGTGCTTTTTTCTCGTCACGAACAACCGTTGCTTCATCACCGGCTGACGGTACATTTGATAGGCCGAGGATTTCAACAGGCATGGATGGACCCGCAGATTGCACCTCTTTACCTAATTCGTTACGCATTGCACGAATACGGCCGTATTCAAAGCCACACAGAACGATATCGCCTTTGTTAAGCGTCCCTTCTTGAACAAGGATAGTCGCAACTGGACCACGTCCTTTATCAAGATAAGACTCAACAACCACACCGCTTGCCATACCTGCATAAACCGCTTTCAGTTCTAATACTTCAGCTTGCAGCAAGATAGCATCGAGCAGGTCATCAATACCCGTTCCTTTTTTCGCTGATACACTGATAAATTGTGTATCACCACCCCAATCTTCAGAAATAACGCCGTATTGTGACAGCTCATTTCTAACGCGATCTGGGTCAGCTTCTGGTTTATCAATTTTGTTCACAGCAACAACAATTGGCACACCCGCCGCTTTCGCGTGTTGGATGGCTTCAATCGTTTGTGGCATCACGCCATCATCTGCTGCAACAACCAGAACAACGATATCCGTTGCCTGTGCACCACGAGCACGCATTGACGTAAACGCGGCGTGACCAGGGGTGTCTAAGAAGGTAATCATACCTTTGTCTGTCTGCACATGGTAAGCACCAATGTGCTGGGTGATACCACCCGCTTCACCAGAAGCAACTTTGGTCGAACGAATATAGTCAAGTAGCGACGTTTTACCATGGTCAACGTGACCCATGATAGTGACGACAGGTGCACGAGGTTCTTCACCCGCTGAACCTGTATCACGATCGTTCATTACCGCTTCTTCTAGCTCGTTTTCACGGCGAAGGATAACTTTGTGCCCCATTTCTTCTGCAACCAGTTGTGCAGTTTCTTGGTCAATGACTTGGTTGATAGTCGCCATCGCGCCCATCTTCATCATTGTTTTAATCACTTGTGAGCCTTTAACGGCCATTTTATTCGCCAGTTCACCGACAGTGATCGTTTCGCCGATAACAACATCACGGTTAACTGCTGCGGCTGGCTTATTAAAGCTTTGTTGCAGTGAGCTACCTTTACGTTGTTTACCTTTGACACGATTAGAGCGACCCACAGCGCGTTCTTCTTCGCGATCAGCCTTCTCAGAAAGTTTATTCCCTTTCTTCTGGCGAGGCGCTTTAGCGCTACGGTTACGAGAACGACGGCCTTCTTCTTTCTCGTCGTTTTCATCTTCCGCGGCACGAGCATGACGAGAAGTTGTCGTGTGATAATCACTATCATCGTCGACTTTGGAATCATTATTCCACTTATCGTTATTTTCTTCTGCCATTTTGCGGGCTTCTTCAGCTACACGTCTCGCTTCAGCTTCAACTTTACGCTGGGTTTCTTCTTCAACTTTACGTTTCAGAGCCGCAGCTTCAGCTTCACGGCGCTGTTTTTCAGAGTTGTTTTCACCGGCTTTGCCAGCTTTTTGATGATTTTCGCTTGGTTTCACTTTTTCTCTTTCCGCTACTTCGCGCGTAGCTTTTTCAGCTGCTTCACGTTTTGCTTTCTCTTCGGCCTCGCGCTTTGCTTCTGCTTCACGTTTCGCATTTTCTTCTGCAATACGTTTTGCTTCTGCTTCGCGTTTGGCCAGTTCTTCAGCTTCGCGCCGTGCTTGCTCTTCCGCTTCACGCTTCGCCTGCTCTTCCGCTTGCGCTTGCTCAGCGTCGCGGTTCACATAAGTGCGTTTTTTGCGGACTTCTACATTTACCGATTTGCTCTTACCACCGGTGACTGGAACACTCAACGTACTACGCGTTTTACGTTGTAGTGTTAACTTACTTGGCTGACCCGCAGAACCGCCTTGTTCACGATTCAAATGGCCCAGCAATGTCTCTTTTTCTGACTGACTAACAGAGTCATTCTCACCTTTTTTGATCCCTGCTTCAGCAAATTGCTGTATCAGGCGTTCAACTGTGGTTTGAATTTCTGCTGCCAATGATTTTACAGTTTCTGTCATGCCGTTCCTTCCTGCTACAGTGTTTACGCATCGTTACCGAACCAGCAAATATTACGTGCGGCCATGATGAGTGCACCTGCTTTCTCACCATCCAGACCTTCAATATCAATAAGGTCGTCGATGCCCTGCTCAGCAAGATCTTCCAGTGTACAGATACCGCGAGTAGCCAAATTATAGGCCAAAGTATTATCCATACCTTCCAGATTTAATAAATCTTCTGCTGGCTGATTATCACCTAGGCTCTCTTTTTGAGCCAATTCAATTGTGGTAAGGGCCGCTTTCGCTCTTTCACGTAGAACTTCAACAGTTTCTTCATCTAAACCGTCAATTTCCAGAAGCTCTTTGATAGGCACGTAGGCCAGTTCTTCTAACGTCGAGAAGCCTTCTTCAACAAGTGCAGTGGCGAACTCTTCATCAATATCAAGATGCTTGGTGAATGTGTCAATAGAAGCATGTGCTTCTGCCTGATGTTTTGCATTCAGCTCTTCTGCGGTCATGACATTCAGTTCCCATTTGTCATCACCACGGTGTTTTTTCAGTAATTGTGCCGCCAAACGAACGTTTTGACCATTACGGCCGATCGCTTGAGCTAAATTACTGCTTTCTACGGCAACATCCATTGTACATTTGTCTTCATCGACCACAATAGATGCCACATCAGCCGGAGCCATTGCATTAATCACGAATTGAGCTGGGTTATCATCCCATAACACAATATCAATTCGCTCGCCGCCTAACTCACTAGAAACCGCTTGAACTCGCGCACCACGCATACCAACACAAGCACCGACTGGATCAATACGCTTATCGTTAGTTTTTACTGCAATCTTGGCACGAGAACCGGGATCACGAGCAGCAGCTTTGATTTCAATAATTTCTTCACCGATTTCTGGCACTTCAATGCGGAATAGTTCAATCAGCATTTCAGGGCGAGAACGGGTCACAAAAAGTTGCGCACCGCGTGCTTCAGGACGGACATCATACAGCACACCACGAATTCGGTCACCTGGACGGAAATTTTCACGCGGTAACATATCTTCACGTAAGATAACGGCTTCAGCATTATTGCCAAGATCTAACGTAATATTTTCACGATTAACTTTTTTAACTTGAGCAGTGATGATTTCGCCTTGCTGCTCACGGAACTGGTCAACGACCATTGCACGTTCAGCTTCACGAACTTTCTGAACGATAACTTGTTTTGCTGTTTGTGTTGTAATACGGTCAAACGCAACAGATTCAATCTGATCTTCAACGTATTCGCCCAGTTGAAATTCTGGGTTTTCAAATTGTGCAGCTTCCAGCGTAATTTCACGCGTTGGCATAGTAACATCTTCAACAATTAACCAACGACGAAAAGTGTCAAAATCACCAGATTTACGATCAATCGCTACACGAACGTCGATTTCTTGTTCATATTTCTTTTTGGTTGCTGTCGCTAGTGCTGTTTCCAGAGCCTCGAATATTTTTTCACGAGGGAGGGATTTTTCGTTAGAAACCGCTTCTACAACAGCCAGAATTTCTTTGTTCATCCTAGTTGCCTCATTGAACTTAATTAAAAGTGGGGTACCAAGTTAGCTTTCTGGATGTTGCCAAGGGCGAACACTTCATCCTTACCATCCACAGTAACCGTTATCATTTCACCTTCGACGGCTTTAATAATGCCTTGCCATCTACGGCGGTTCTGCATCGCTATGCGTAAAGTCAGTGCCACCTCTTCACCGACAAAACGCTCATAATGGGCGACAGTGAATAGCGGGCGCTCTAGCCCTGGTGACGATATTTCTAGGTTATAGACCACAGAGATTGGATCTTCGACATCCAACACTGCACTCACCTGATGGCTGACATCAGCACAATCATCAACAGTGATGCCTTCTTCACTATCGATGAAAACACGCAATGTCGATGTACGCGCACGGACAAACTCTAAGCCTACAAATTCAAAGCCAAGTGCTTCCACCGGTGCTGAAATCATCTCTGTCAATTTTTGTTCTAATGTGGACAAGCCCACCCCCAGACATAAAAAAAGGGCTATAAAAGCCCAGTTAATTCGATTGTCAAATAACAAAAAACCCCGAAATTTCGGGGCTTTATGAAACTGGACCCTGTAGTGCCAACGGGTTCTACCATGTTCTTAGTATATCTTTAAAATCTAGATAAATCGATGAGAAATTCCGATAAATACATCTGACAAGATATGCTGACTAAGAATTGGTTGCGGGAGCCGGATTTGAACCGACGACCTTCGGGTTATGAGCCCGACGAGCTACCAAGCTGCTCCATCCCGCGTTCGAAAACGTGACATATTCTACACAAATAACTCGTATAGCACAAGTTATCTAAATAATGGTGCCGAGGACGGGACTTGAACCCGTACGCCCGTTTTGTAGGCACTACCACCTCAAGGTAGCGTGTATACCAATTTCACCACCTCGGCACTGAGGCGAGGTTATTCATTTATTAATAAACAATAACCTCAAATTCTTTATTTTGATGATGGCTAAAGGCCTTCATCCGGAATCTTTAACACTTAACGAGGAATATCACTCGTTGGTGTAGCTGGTGCTGCCGGAACGTCTGTTGGTTGCTCGACTTTTGCCGGTTCACTGATGTTTTCCCACTTACTACCAGTTCCATATTTGTTGGCAGTCATGTTGCCAAGAATCAAACTGATAATGAAAAACGCAGCAGCCAAGATTCCAGTCATACGAGTCATGAAGTTACCAGAACCCGATGAACCAAACAGTGTTGCAGATGCACCCGCACCGAATGACGCACCCATGTCAGCACCTTTACCTTGTTGCAACATGATCAGACCAATAAGGCCGATAGCTACCAACAAGAAAACAATTAAAAGAGCTATGTACATTCGAGTTACCTATTCAGTTGCGGCACATAGTGTTACCACTATGACCTAAAGTACTGCACACCTACTCATTTTACCTTTCAGGAAGACCTTTACAGGATTGAGCAGGTGCGAATACTAACCAAAGCTGAGCAGACAAGCAAGCCAAATTTTATTTCTGCGGTTTATTTGCGGAAAAAAACAGCAAATAAGTCAAACGGCTTGCCACTTTGTCATGCTTTCAGCGAGTCCCTTATTTTTAAACAGCATATATGCTGAATGTGATTAACCTTCAGCTTTGACAGCGTCAGCAATACGATTTGCCATGGCTAAAACTTCAGCTTCATTTTCGCCTTCCACCATAACACGAATCAGTGGTTCAGTTCCTGATTTTCTCAGTAACACACGGCCTTTACCTGCCAATTCCTTCTCCACTTGCTCATTCGCCGCCAATACCGCTTCACTTTGCAGTGGATCATGGGAACCAGAAAAACGCACGTTGACCAAGACTTGAGGAAGTAATTTCATTCCACTACAGAGATCATGCAGGCTCATTTGGTTACGTACCATCGCACTCAATACTTGCAAACCAGCAACAATACCATCTCCTGTTGTCGTCTTATCTAATAAGATAATATGACCTGAGTTTTCAGCTCCCATACGCCAGCCTTTTTCTTGAAGCTTCTCAAGGACATAACGGTCACCTACTTTTGCACGTTCAAACGGAATACCGAGCTGTTTCAGCGCAATCTCTAACCCCATATTACTCATTAGTGTGCCAACAACGCCACCTTTTAGCTGACCTTGACGTAAGGCTTCACGTGCGATGATATACAGGATTTGGTCACCATCGACTTTGTTACCTTCATGGTCAACCATAATTAAACGGTCACCATCACCATCAAACGCCAAGCCAACATCCGCTTTTTCTGCTAAAACACGCTCTTGCAGCATGCGTACGTCGGTAGCACCGCATTTTTCATTAATGTTAATGCCATTAGGCTCGCAGCCAATTGCGATCACTTCCGCGCCTAATTCACGAAAAACATTCGGTGCAATGTGATAAGTGGCACCATTCGCGCAATCAATAACCACTTTTAAGCTAGATAGACTTTGCTCACTTGGGAAGGTGCCCTTACAAAATTCAATGTAACGCCCTGCCGCATCAACGATACGATTTGCACGACCTAATTCAGCTGACTCGACACAAGTGATCGGCTTTTCCATTTCTGCTTCTATCGCTTCTTCGACTTCATCAGGTAATTTTGTACCATCAATAGAGAAGAATTTAATACCATTGTCATCATATGGGTTATGAGAAGCGGAGATAACGATACCTGCTTCAGCACGGAAAGTTCGAGTAAGGTAAGCAACGGCAGGGGTTGGCATTGGACCTGTGAATGAAGCAGATAATCCTGCCGCCGCCAAGCCAGCCTCTAAAGATGACTCCAACATATAACCAGAGATACGCGTATCTTTACCAATAATAATTTTCCGTGAACCATGGCGCGCAAGGACTTTTCCTGCTGCCCAACCTAATTTTAAGACAAAATCAGGCGTGATTGGGCTATCACCCACTTTGCCACGAATACCATCGGTACCAAAAAATTTACGGTTACTCATACGCTAACTTTTCCTTTTCTGACAGAGTCATCTGAACGATCTGCATTGCTTGAACGGTTTCTTTGACATCATGCACACGAATAATTTGTGCACCTTTCATTGCGGCAATTGTCGCGCAAGCAACACTTCCCACAAGCCGTTCTTGTGGTGGAACATTCAATAAGTTTCCAATCATAGATTTACGAGACATGCCTGCCAATAGCGGTAGTCCGAAATCATGAAACTGATCCAAATTTGCCAATAGCTGGTAATTATGCTGCAAATTTTTGCCAAAACCAAAACCTGGATCGAGTATTATCTGTTGCCTATCAATTCCTGCCGCGACACAGCGCTCAATTTCAGTATTAAAATATTCTTTAACTTCTCTTACCACATTTTCATAATTAGGCGCGTCCTGCATGGTTCGTGGTTGACCTTGCATATGCATAATACACACAGGTAAACCACTTTGAGCCGCAACTTCGAGGCTACCCTCTTCATGTAATGAGCGGATATCATTGATTAAGTGCATGCCTGCTTTTGCCGCCTCTGACATGACTTCTGCTTTTGAGGTATCAACAGAAATCCAGACATCAAATCGTTTTGCGATTGCTTCAACAATAGGAATGACTCTATCGAGTTCTTCGTTAATCGAAACATCGGCAGCACCGGGACGGGTCGATTCACCGCCGATATCGATAATCGATGCTCCTTCATTAACCATTTTAGCGGCATGCTCGAGTGCATCATGATAACGATTATGAGTGCCACCGTCTGAAAATGAGTCAGGAGTAACATTCAAAATCCCCATCACCTTGGGAGCCGACAAATCAAGTTCACAACCTTTCGCTCTGATTTTCATTCGTTATCTCACCTTAACGTAAAAAACCCCAGAGACCTGGGGTTTTTCTATATAGATTTCACGATAGCTTACTGAGGTTTGTTATCGTTTGTATTATCTGGTGAATGCGATCCACCTTCACTGTCTTTTGGTTCTTCAGATTGTTGAGGTTTTTCCGTATTGATTTCAGGCTTTGATGCGCTTGCACCAGTACCAAAGGAACCCGTTACGTTACTTACCTTTTTATCTTCATCCCAACCTGCTGGCTCACGCACTGGACGTCGATTCATCAGATCATCAATCTGAGGCATATCGATAGTTTCATATTTCAACAATGCATCTTTAGTTGCATGCAAAATATCAATATTGTCTGTTAACGTTTTATAAGCCAACTGATAACAGTGGTCTAAGATAATTTTAATTTCTTCATCGACAATGCGAGCGGTTTCATCAGAAATGCCAGAACCATTACCAGAAGAACGACCTAAGAACGCTGGACCTTCCTCTTTAGAATACTGCATTGGACCTAAACGATCTGAGAAGCCCCATTGTGTGACCATGTTACGTGCTAAGTTTGTCGCAAACTGAATATCAGATGACGCACCGGTTGTGACTTTTTCACGACCATAAATCAACTCTTCTGCGATACGACCCGCATATGCCGTTGCAATCATCCCTTCCAGTTTTAGGCGGCTACGGCTGACTTCATCCCCTTCAGGTAAGAAGAAGGCCACACCGAGCGCTTGTCCACGAGGAACAATAGTCACCTTATGAACAGGGTCATGTTCAGGCATTAAGTGACCAACAATCATATGCCCACCTTCATGATAGGCGGTTGATTCTTTTTGTTCTTCCGTCATCATCAGAGAACGACGCTCAGCACCCATCCAAATTTTGTCACGCGCTTTTTCAAACTCAACCATCGAAACAACACGTTTATTTGCACGAGCGGCGAATAAAGCGGCTTCGTTAACTAAGTTTGCTAACTCAGCACCCGAGAAACCCGGTGTCGCACGAGCTAAGATAAAGGTATCAACACTTGGGTCGATAGGAACACGACGAATATGAACTTTTAAAATTTGTTCACGACCACGAACATCCGGTAGTCCAACAACAACCTGACGGTCGAAACGGCCTGGACGCAATAATGCAGGGTCAAGAACATCAGCACGGTTGGTCGCAGCAATAACGATAATCCCTTCATTGCCTTCGAAACCATCCATTTCAACCAACATTTGGTTCAATGTCTGTTCACGCTCATCGTGACCACCACCTAAACCGGCACCACGTTGACGACCTACAGCATCGATTTCATCGATGAAAATAATACAAGGCGCGGCTTTTTTCGCTTGTTCAAACATATCACGAACACGAGATGCACCAACACCCACAAACATTTCAACGAAATCAGAGCCTGAGATGGTAAAGAAGGGGACTTTTGCTTCACCAGCAATGGCTTTAGCAAGCAACGTCTTACCCGTACCTGGAGGGCCTACCATCAAAACGCCTTTAGGAATTTTACCACCCAGCTTTTGGAAACGAGCAGGTTCACGGAGGAAATCAACGATTTCACCGACTTCTTCTTTTGCTTCATCACAACCTGCAACATCCGCAAAAGTTGTTTTGATTTGATCTTCCGTCAGCATTCTAGCTTTGCTTTTACCGAATGACATCGCTCCCTTACCGCCACCACCTTGCATTTGGCGCATAAAGAAGATCCAGACACCGATTAGCAGAAGCATTGGGAACCAGGAAATAAAGATAGTTTGCAGAAAGCTAGGTTCTTCTGGTGGCTCACCAACGACAGTTACGTGCTTATTTAGTAGCGTGTCTAACAGCTTCTCGTCCTGCATAGGAAGATAAGTTGTATAGCGGCTATTATCAGCTTTTCTGACGTTTAATTCACGACCTGTGATACGAACTTCACGTACCTGATCCTGGGCTAACTCATTGATAAACGTAGAATAATCAACTCTGCGATTATTCGAATCGCTTGGGCCAAAACTCTGGAACAAGGACATCAGAACAACTGCGATGACTAACCAGAGAATCAGGTTTTTCGCCATGTCACTCAAGGGATTAACCTCATATTACAACTGTGTTAACAAATAACGTTCAGGGTACTACAGTTTTAGCCCTGTCGCTACAATGTATACTTCACGCGATCGTGCCCGCGAAGATTCGGGTTTACGAACTTTTACCTTCGTAAATAGGGAGCGGATATCCCTGAGGTACTCGTCAAAGCCTTCTCCCTGAAACACTTTAACAATAAAACTTCCCCCAGGTGCCAGCACAGCACGGCACATATCCAATGCTAACTCAACCAGATACATCGATCGAGGTATATCGACCGCGGGAGTCCCACTCATATTGGGAGCCATGTCAGACATGACTACCTGGACTTTTTTATCACCAACCCGCTCTAACAATGCTGCCAACACTGCTTCTTCACGAAAATCCCCTTGAAGGAAATCAACGCCGACAATCGGGTCCATAGGTAAAATATCACAAGCAATCACCCGGCCATTATTGCCTATTTGGCTGACAACATACTGTGACCAACCTCCGGGTGCTGCCCCCAAATCAACAACGGTCATGCCTGGTTTAAAAATTTTATCACCTTGCTGGATTTCATCCAGTTTAAACCATGCACGTGAGCGAAGCCCTTTCTTTTGTGCTTGCTGAACATATTTATCACTAAAATGTTCTTGCAACCAGCGACTTGAGCTTGCCGAACGTTTTTTATTGGCCATTGCATTTTCCAACTATACTAATAGAACACATCTATCCCCACTATTTTTCAAACTACATGACTATTCATCACTTCACAGACATGTAACACGAATTATTTTGGGTATTCATTGTTACTTCTTTACCATCCGACAGAGATTAATTGATGGTGATAGATATCAGATGGCGGTAGAATAAGCCATTTTCAATACTAACGAAGTAAAAAATCGATGAATCTTAACAAAAAACAAATCCAGCACCTGAAAAGCCTTGCTCATCACTTAAACCCAGTTGTTATGATTGGCAACAATGGATTAACTGAAGGCGTATTAGCAGAGATTGAACTTTCATTAGCTCATCATGAGCTTATCAAAGTCAAAATCGCAGGCGAAGATCGCGAAACTAAAAATTTGATCGCGGCGGCAATCGTTCGCGAAACGGGTGCTGCTAATGTACAAATTATAGGCAAGATACTTGTTCTCTACCGTCCATCGGCTGAGCGCAAAATTATTTTACCTAAATAATCACCCTTAATTTATATAAAAATGCCATTGAAGGCAGCTTTTATATGAAGAAAAAGGCCGCTAGCGGCCTTTTTCGCTAATACAGTAAAATAATATAACCAATTCAGTGAAATAGGAATCAGATATACTCAACTTTAAGAATTTCGAACTCAACATCACCGCCTGGGGTTTTAATCACAACCACATCATCGAGTTCTTTACCTATCAACCCGCGTGCAATCGGTGAATTGACAGAGATTAGATTAATTTTAATATCTGCTTCATCATCACCCACAATACGGTAAGTCAGTTCTTCATCTGTATCAACATTCAGAACAGTTACTGTTGCACCAAAGATCACACGACCATTATTTGCCATTTTAGTGACATCAATCACCTGAGCATGGGAAAGCTTTGATTCGATTTCTTGAATTCGACCTTCACAGAAACCCTGTTGTTCGCGCGCAGCATGATATTCTGCGTTTTCTTTCAAGTCACCGTGTTCACGAGCTTCGGCAATTGCTGCAATAATTTCCGGGCGGCGGACAGATTTAAGATGATCGAGCTCTTCTCGTAATTTATCTGCACCCAATACCGTCATTGGAATCTGTTTCATTGATAAATACCTCTGTTTCAATCCTATCTAAAAATAAGTATCTTCCTGATTTTTGTAACAACAGCACACTACCCCCCGTAAGAAAAAAGGGGGCGTTCGAACAATACACAGGCCGTGAATGACTCTTTAGTAACCATTCACACACTTATCTTATCACAATGCTTGCCATTCTAACGTAGAGTTAATAGCGGGTCATCGTTTACTTTTTCAGGCATTACACTTTAGTATGTACAGTATGTCTACCCTAATGCGTGAAATTTATGCCGTTATTAACACTCACCAGAAAATGGATCATCACTTTAGGACTTGTTTTGGCGACAGGACAAGCAGTTGCTATTCCGATTGATGATTATAAACAATATTTACCCGATGGTACTAACCTCGCTCTGGTTGCGCAAAAAGTCGGTAGCGATACGCCTATTATTGATTACAACGCACAGCAAATGGCACTGCCTGCTAGTACTCAAAAAGTCGTTACTGCACTCGCTGCACTTTTACAGCTTGGCCCTGATTACCGTTTTGTGACCAACTTTGAAACGGACGCCAAATTAAGTGGTAATACATTAACGGGCGATCTTGTTATCCGCTTTAGTGGCGATCCAACGCTCACTCGCCAGCAGATTCGCAATATGGTGAATGCATTAAGGCAGTTGGGGATCCACAAAATAGAGGGGGATCTCATTGTCGATATTTCGGCATTTACCAGCCATGATAAAGCGCCAGGCTGGGTGTGGAACGATATGACACAATGCTTCAGTGCGCCCCCTGCTGCGGCTATTATCGATAGAAACTGTTTTTCGGTCTCACTTTACCCCGCCCAGAAAGCGGGTGATATGGCCTATATCAAGGCTGCGAGTTTCTACCCCGTTAATATGTTTAGTGAAGTCAAAACATTAGCCCCAGGCGCTCCTGAAGGTCGCTATTGTGAACTTGACGTCGTGCCGGGCGAGTTAAATCGTTATACCTTAACAGGGTGCCTAGCTCAACGCAGTGAACCTCTACCACTCGCGTTTGCTGTACAAAATGGGGCTAGCTATTCTGGCGCTATTGTTAAAAATGAACTACAAAATGCAGACATTGAATTAACCGGTCATGTGAAAAAACGTACGCTACCAACAGCGCCATCACAGGTTTTAGTCAAAACGGAATCACAGCCACTGCATGATCTGCTCAAAGTCATGCTGAAAAAATCTGACAACATGATTGCTGATACCGTATTTCGTACTATCGGGCGTGACTATTATGGTGTCCCCGGAACATGGCGCTCCGGCTCCGATGCGGTTAGACAGATTTTAAAGCAGAAGGCAGGCATTGATTTAGGAAACACCGTGATGGTCGATGGCTCAGGCTTATCACGCCATAACCTAATTACGCCTGCAACTATGATGGAAATTTTACAGTTTATTGCCAAAAATGATCAGCAACTTGATTTTATTTCGATGCTGCCTCTTGCAGGACACGATGGCACGTTACGCTATCGTGGTGGGTTAGATGAAGCGGGCGTCAATGGCAAAGTTTCAGCAAAAACAGGTGCGTTACAAGGAGTCTATAACCTTGCTGGCTTTATAACTACTGCCAGTGGTCAACGAGTCGCCTTTGTACAATTTATTTCTGCCTATGCAGTACCACAGAATCAACAACGTAGTCGACGTGTTCCTTTGGTGCGTTTTGAAAGCAGACTCTATAAAGATCTTTTCCAAAAAAATTGATCACCTAACATGATCAAGACAAATAAAAAGGCGCGGTAATAAGCATCCGCGCCTTTTTCATATCAGTCGATTGACTTATTTTTGATAGATGATTTCGACACCTTCGTCATCATCTTCATCCCAATCGTCATCCCAATCATCCAGATCTTCGGCACCCTCTAGTTGCTCTTTGTGGTAGTCATCCCACATAAATTCAACTTTTTCAGGTTGTTTTTCATCTTCAGTGACGGCCATATCACGTGGTTGAGTTTCCATAAACTCCATGATATCCCAGCACAGGGCTTTTACGCCTTCATGATTCACCGCAGAGATCATGTAGTATTTGTCTTCCCAGCCCATGGCTTTGGCAATTTCAGCCGCACGCTTAGCAGACTCTTCAGGGCCAAGAATGTCGACTTTGTTAAAGACCAACCAGCGTGGTTTTTCAGCGAGTTTTTCACTGTATTTTTCGAGTTCGCTAATAATGATCTTCGCATTTTCTACTGGATCAGATTCATCAATTGGGCAAATGTCGATTAAATGCAATAAAACACGACAACGCTCTAGGTGCTTAAGGAAACGGATCCCTAGACCTGCGCCTTCAGCTGCCCCCTCGATCAATCCAGGAATATCTGCAACCACAAAGCTTTTTTCGTTATCCATCCGTACGACACCGAGACTTGGCACTAAGGTGGTGAATGGATAATCTGCAACTTTTGGCTTTGCAGCTGATACAGAGCGAATAAAGGTAGACTTACCTGCATTCGGCATCCCTAACATACCGACATCTGCCAAGAGCATTAATTCTAACATCAGTTCACGCGTTTCACCTGGAGTACCCATCGTGCGTTGACGTGGTGCACGGTTAACTGAAGATTTAAAACGGGTGTTACCTAGGCCATGAAAACCGCCCTTAGCAACCATTTGACGCTGTTCATGGCGCGTCATATCACCCAGTACCTCACCGGTACCAAGATCGCGTATACGCGTTCCTACAGGGACTTTAATCGTGATATCTTGACCACGCTTACCGGTACAGTCACGGCTTTGTCCATTTTGCCCACGCTCAGCGCGGAAAGATTTTTCAAAGCGATAATCGATGAGTGTATTGAGGTTCTCATCTGCTTGCAGGTAAACGTCACCGCCGTCACCGCCGTCACCGCCGTCAGGTCCACCTTTTGGAATATATTTTTCACGACGGAAGCTGACACAACCATTGCCGCCATCTCCCGCCACAACCAAAATCTTGGCTTCATCTACAAATTTCATAATTCTTTCTCCGTATGATAGCCATTATAGTGCTGGATGGCCGCGTTACCCAGAGATGGCGTATTTTGAATATAAAAAGCCCCGCAAAAAGTTTTTGCAGGGCTTTAATTCGAATTAAAAGTCAGAAAACTTATTCAGCTTCGATGCTGATAAATTTACGATTTTGAGGACCTTTAACTTCAAATTTAACTTTTCCGTCCGCTAAAGCGTACAGAGTGTGGTCACGGCCACAACCTACGTTGTTACCTGCGTGGAACTTAGTACCACGTTGACGAACGATGATGCTACCTGCTAATACAGCTTCGCCACCGAAACGTTTTACACCCAGACGTTTTGCTTCTGAATCGCGACCGTTACGAGTCGAGCCGCCAGCCTTTTTGTGTGCCATTAATCTGCTCTCCTAAATCTTAAGCGATGCCAGTGATCTTAACATCAGTGAACCACTGACGGTGACCCTGTTGTTTACGGCTGTGTTTACGACGACGGAATTTGACGATCTTAACTTTATCGCCACGACCGTGTGCAACCACTTCCGCTTTCACTTTTACGCCTTCAACGACAGGAGCGCCAATTTTGATATCGTCGCCATTAGCAACCATCAGAACGTGATCAAATTCAACAGTTTCACCTGTTGCGATGTCCAGCTTTTCTAGGCGGACAGTTTGACCTTCGCTAACTCGGTGTTGTTTACCACCACTTTGGAAAACCGCGTACATATTAACTCCGCTTTCCGCGTACTCGCTAAATAATTTAATTCCAGAGTACGCTATAAAATATTCACAATAGGGCGCGAATTCTACGCAAAAAAGCGTCAGAACACAAGCCAATAATGCAGTTAGATCACAAAAAAACCGACTTTTTTATTCCATGCACAGGTTAGCCGCTAAATTATGATGAATAACTCGAATTGTTACTTATTTAAACATTTTTTGCATTACAACTAATTATCTTAGAAATATTAATGTTATGCTTACAGGATAACTGTTTTATTGGCGGCACCTTTTTTTAGCAACAGGTGACGGCTAAAATCTTATAATATGAATAAATTACGATGAATTTAGAATCTATTGTTGAACTAACTACAGAGGATATGTCAGCGGTTAACGAGGCAATCCTCAGTCAATTGAATTCAGACGTTGCGCTCATTAACCAGCTTGGTTATTACATTGTTAGCGGTGGTGGGAAAAGGATCCGTCCAATGATCGCAGTGCTGGCAGGACGATCTCTTGGCTATTCCGGGCATAAACATATTCAAGTTGCTGCCCTGATCGAGTTTATCCATACAGCCACTTTATTACATGATGATGTGGTCGACGAATCGGATATGCGCCGTGGCAAACAAACTGCCAATGCTGTTTTCGGCAATGCGGCAAGCGTACTGGTAGGAGACTTTATTTATACTCGATCCTTCCAGATGATGACGGATCTTGACTCTATGCGCGTATTGAAGTTGATGTCAGAAGCCACAAACGTCATCGCAGAAGGTGAAGTTTTACAGCTAATGAACTGTAACGATCCGAACATTACTGAAGAAAACTATATGCAAGTGATCTACAGTAAAACAGCCCGCTTATTTGAAGCTGCTGCACATGCTTCGGCGATTTTAGCCTCTGCAACTCCCGAGCAAGAGAAAGCCTTACAGGACTATGGCCGTTATTTAGGTACAGCCTTTCAATTGATTGATGATCTGTTAGATTATGATGCCGATAATACGCAACTCGGTAAAAATACGGGTGATGATCTTGATGAAGGGAAACCAACGCTTCCTCTTCTGCATGCAATGAATCATGGCACTGAAGAAGAAGCTAAATTGATCCGCCAAGCGATCGAGCAAGGTAATGGTCGTCATCTGCTAGAGACAGTACTCGCTACCATGAAACGTTGTGGCTCGCTCGAGTATACTTATACCCGCGCACAGGAAGAGTCGCAAAAAGCCATTGATGCCTTAAGTGTTCTCGATGATTCAATATACAAAGAAGCGCTTATCGGTCTTGCTAACGTCGCGATTTCACGTCATTCATAGTTCTCTATGCCATTAGGGGATGAAATTATTCTTCCCCTTTTTCTTCTTGTTCTATTCGAGCGAGCAATGATGATAAACCATAGCGCAAAATATATTTAACGATTTTATTGCGCTCAGCCTCTGTCAGTTGGTAATACGCGCCCGTCCATATTTGTAAAGCATCCATCCTTTGGCTTTGATACCCCACAGAGGGTTCCGCAAGACTCAGTTGACCCTGTATTTCTCCAGGCAAGCTATCTAAATGATATTCTACAGCTTTACCTTGAACACCACGCTTACGACGATTTTTCCATCCTTCCCTTCTCGCCATTAAATTAACGCCTTGGGGGGAAGTTGGTAAGCCTTCTAAACCTGCTAATTCTTTCGCAGTGAACCACATTTTTTTCATATTATCTCTTTCGAATTTATATGATGAAATCTGCCGTTGAGGCTATATCTAGAACTATATCTCTACCTTGTTAACAAAGAATTAATTGAGCTTAAATATAAGTATTCTTCATTAATTAATTACATCAGACCTCTTTTTAAGGTAGGTCATTTTTTATTTATTAAATCCACTAATGCTATTACCCCTTCGCGCATAATAAATGCCAAAATGGCGCTGCGCTCTTCCGGTGAAAGCTGGTAATATATTTCCTGCCAAATAAATGCATTATCATTATGTTTTACTTGATATAATGCAGGCGTCTCATAAACAGAAAAGGAATCAAATAAACCTTCAGGTAAACTATGAATATGATATTCCAACGCCTTTCCTTGAATACCTCGCCGTTTGCGGCATAGCCAGTTTTCCCGACGAGCCATCGCATTTATCCCCTGAGTTGTCATTGGCAGTCCCTTTAAACCAACTAACTCTTTCGCTGTTAACCACTCTTTTTGCATACTTGACCCTCCTGGTCATTATTTACAATTCAATAATAATTGCTGAAAAATGTGCTTATTTTCTCAATAACCTTATTCTCATTTGTTTTTATTAAAACTTATTATTAATTAATATATGAGTTATACATGTAAAGTGTATTTTAATTTCTTTTAATAACAACAAATTGAGTTGAAATCAGCATACAATTCTCTTTTTTTGCTGAATAATATTTATATATTATTAGTAGTTATAACTATAATCATTAATATGCCATTTCCCTCAGATAACTATAAGTAGTTAGTTTTTATTTTCAATATGTTAGATGTACCCACAAATATATTTGCTAACGGTTTCTAATATTTCACAAAAATAGAATCCCTTTCATAAAACTGAATTTTTAGAAAAAATTAGAAATATTTTTGGGAAATTTCTGTTATTTTATTTCCAATAACAGGACGATTGCAGTGAATGTATCACAAAGTCCTGTTAGATGTACTACTAACTCTACATGATTCTGAGTAAAAAAAGGACTAAAAAATGATCTTACGGAAATCGGATTGGCATCCAGCAGATATAATTGCCGCATTACGTAAACGCGGAACAACTCTAGCAGCAATATCTCGACATGCGGGTTTAAGCTCTTCCACACTGGCGAACGCTTTATCTCGCCCTTGGCCAAAAGGAGAATGGATTATTGCAAATTTTCTTGAAATCCACCCATCAGAAATATGGCCAAGCCGCTATTTTAATCCCATTACAGGTGAATTATTAGAAAGAAAGATAAGAGAAAAAGTATCAACATCACGCTAAAAACCAATAAAAAAAACCGCTGACCCAATTCGTTAGGAGCAGCGGTTTTCTTAAAATTCAGTAAAAAACTGAGCGACAATTAGCCGTTAATGAATTTTTCGCCTAGTTCGATATCTTTTTTCAGTACATCTAGCATATCTTTCAGTGCTTTTTGTTCAAAATCACTTAATTTACCGTAAGAGATGTGCTCTTCAATCCCGTTTTTGCCTAAACGAACGGGTTGAGCAAAGAAACGGGCATGTTCACCTTCGCCTTCAGTATAAACACACTCGATCACGTTAGGTTCACCTTGCAGACCGCGGATCAGAGAGAGGCCGAGACGTGCAGCTGCTTGACCCATAGACAGGGTTGCAGATCCACCACCTGCTTTTGCTTCAACAACTTCAGTACCTGCGTTTTGAATACGCTTAGTCAGTGCAGCAATTTCCTCTTCGGTGAACTCAACACCTGGAACTTGAGATAATAAAGGTAGGATCGTGACGCCTGAGTGACCACCAATGACAGGCACTTCGATTTCATGAGGTTTCTTACCTTTCAGTTCTGCAACGAAAGTATTCGAACGGATAATATCCAGCGTTGTCACACCAAACAGACGGTTTTTATCATACACACCTGCTTTTTTCAGTACTTCAGCAGCAATAGCCACTGTCGTGTTAACAGGGTTAGTAATGATACCGATCAAGGCTTTTGGACAGGTTGTCGCAATTTGTTGAGTCAAATTACGAATAATACCAGCGTTAACATTAAACAGGTCTGAACGATCCATACCTGGTTTACGAGCAACACCAGCTGAGATCAGTACAACATCGGCACCTTTCAGTGCAGGGGTCGCATCTTCACCTGAAAAACCAACCACTTTTACATCAGTTGGGATATGGCTAAGGTCTGCAGCAACACCCGGAGTTACTGGTGCGATATCGTATAGAGAGAGTTCTGAACCTGCTGGAAGCTGGTTTTTAAGAAGAAGGGCCAGAGCTTGACCAATACCACCTGCTGCGCCTAGAACTGCAACTTTCATTCTGAAACTCCTTTATTTGTACTTTAAAAAGTATATGGATTCATCTTGTTATGCATTAAACACATTACTGATAAAAAACAATTCATTAACAGATGTTGAAGCATATTAAAGTTAATACGCTTACGTACTCATTTTATCTATTCTAAACAAAATCCTTATCTGTTAATGAGATAAGGGGCACTTTTTTAACAAATAGTTTTTATCACTATTGACCTTTACATAATAAATAGTTTTTACGGATTTGTTACAAATAATACATTAGCGCATTTTTTTCTGTGCGAATTGAGTGTTTCACGCTAAAACCATCTCCGTATTGAGTGCTCGATTCATAAAGGCAGATCGTTCCTGTACACGAAACCATCATAACGCAATTTTGTTGCATAAAAATTCACATTTACGGATAATACAACTTAATTTATTGTCATAGGATGGGTTAATTATGCGTACACCGTCTAAACAAGAAGACTTGGTTAAAGCTTTTAAAGCTCTACTTAAAGAAGAAAAATTTAGCTCTCAGGCTGAAATTGTGATCGCACTGCAAGAGCAAGGCTTTGAAAATATCAACCAATCAAAAATTTCCAGAATGTTAACTAAGTTCGGTGCCGTTCGTACTCGTAACGCTAAAATGGAAATGGTTTACTGTTTACCTACTGAACCCGGTGTTCCTACTGCCACCAGCCCACTAAAAAACCTTGTACTTGATATTGATTACAATCACTCTGTTGTTGTGATTAGAACCAGCCCAGGTGCAGCGCAGCTGATCGCACGTTTACTGGATTCTTTGGGGAAAGCGGAGGGTATTTTAGGTAGCATTGCGGGTGACGATACTATTTTTTCTACGCCAGCGAATAATTTCACCACTAAAGAGCTTTATGAAGCGATCCTTGCGCTTTTTGATCAAGAACTCTAAGACTGTTGTCACTCAGGCGGGAAGCCTCTCGCCCCTTCTTTCACATCGATGCGGTCACTGTAGTCGTCAATTCTGACCTTATCTCATGACCGCCCGATAATCATCTGCAATAAAAAAGCAGCTTCAGAAGTGACTCAACCAATGAAACACTTTCGTTAAGCTGCCTTTTTTATTAAGGCTTATTTTAATTTTCGCCTTCGGCTTCGGATTTCTTTTTAAGTCCCGCAAGCAATTTACCGTGGATATCACCAAAACCACCATTACTCATGACCAAAATATGATCACCTGGCTGTGCGGTCTCAATCACCATGTTCGCTAACGCTTCAATATCAGAACTCCAACGTGCAGGTTGCACACAATTTTCAGCGATTTCTGTCACCATCCAAGGAATATTCGCAGGTTGGAAGAGAAACACTTCATCAGCACGGCCTAATGATGGTGCAATATCGTTTTTACTGATCCCCATCTTCATGGTATTTGAGCGAGGCTCAAGTACCGCAATAATCCGTGAAGTACCGCCAACTTTACTGCGTAACGCTTCTAAGGTCGCTAAGATTGCCGTTGGGTGATGAGCAAAATCATCGTAAACACTCACGCCATATTCAACACCCCGTAACTCTAAACGACGACGCGCGTTAATAAACTTATGTAATGCTCGACACGCTTCTGCTGCGGGAACACCAACATGATGTGCGGCTGCAATCGCCATTAACGCATTATGGATGTTATGGTTGCCGACTTGTGACCAAATAACGTCGCCCACTTTTTCTTGTTGGTAGAAAACTTCAAAATGGCTTCCATCATGGTTTAATTTATTAGCTTGCCACTCTCCATGTTCACCAATAAATTCTTGTTCACTCCAGCACCCCATTCCAATAACCTGTTTCAGATTTGAGTCATTATCGGGCATAAAAATTTTGCCGTTACTCGGCACAATGCGGACGAGATGGTGGAATTGCTTTTGGATAGCTTCAAGGTTGTCGAAAATATCAGCGTGATCAAATTCGAGATTATTCAACACTAAGGTTCTTGGGCTGTAATGAACGAATTTCGAGCGTTTATCAAAAAATGCACAATCGTATTCATCCGCTTCAATCACAAAGAAAGGACTTTCTCCAATTTGAGCAGAGGCCTCAAAGTTTCCAGGTACACCGCCGATCAGAAAGCCGGGCTTATAACCACAATCTTCTAATATCCATGTTAACATGCCCGCTGTGGTTGTTTTACCGTGTGTTCCTGCTACGGCAAGCACCCAGCGCTCGGGTAAAACATGGTCATGTAACCACTGAGGGCCCGATGTGTAAGTTAGGCCTTTTTCTAATACCGCTTCTACACAAGGGTTACCGCGTGTCATCGCATTACCGATAACAACCATATCCGGTGCAGGTTCAAGCTGGCTAGGGTCATAGCCCTGAATGAGTTCAATGCCTTGTTTTTCTAGCAATGTACTCATCGGAGGGTACACGTTTGCATCGGAGCCTGTCACTTTATGCCCGAGCGAACGAGCCAGTATTGCCAAACTACCCATAAACGTACCGCAGATACCCAGAATATGTATGTGCATTATTTTCCATCCAATAGCATGAGGTTTATCATTATTCTACCCATCAATGTTAGGTTTATATAGACCAAAAATTCGAATTCTTACCACAACAAAAAATGCAGAGTATTCCCAAAATCATTCAAGCGACAACACGCGGCAAGCAACAACAATTTTAAGGGGGCATACGCAAGTATGTGACACAGGTAACAAAACTCAGCCCATAACGCTGCGATAGCAAGTATGAAGGGTATAGATAAACTCCCCGCGCAAGGGTACAATTCCCCCCTGCAAACCTCTGTCAATTATATTCAGGACCTTCGTCATGAAAACATTAGGCGAATTCATCGTCGATAAGCAACAAGATTTTCCTCATGCAACAGGAGAGCTGACCGCACTACTGTCAGCAATTAAACTGGGCGCTAAAATTATCCATCGTGATATTAACAAAGCTGGACTGGTCGACATTCTAGGCACAAGTGGTGTTTCGAATGTACAAGGTGAAGTCCAGATGAAGCTTGACCTGTATGCAAATGAAAAATTAAAAGCAGCTTTGAAAGCTCGCGGGGAAGTTGCCGGTATTGCCTCTGAAGAAGAAGATGAAATCGTCATTTTCGAAGGTGATCGTGCAGAAAACGCGAAATATGTCGTATTAATGGATCCATTAGATGGTTCTTCTAATATCGATGTAAACGTTTCCGTCGGAACAATCTTCTCTATTTACCATCGTATTACCCCAATTGGTCAGCCTGTGACTGAAGCCGACTTCTTGCAACCAGGCCATCGCCAAGTGGCTGCTGGCTACGTCGTTTATGGCTCATCCACTATGTTGGTTTATACGACTGGTTGTGGTGTTCATGCCTTTACCTATGATCCATCACTTGGCGTATTCTGCCTGTCTCACGAAAAAGTGATGTATCCAGCGGAAGGCAAAATGTATTCAATCAACGAGGGTAACTACATTAAGTTCCCTATGGGGGTTAAGAAATACATTAAGTACTGCCAAGAACAAGACGAAGCAACAGGTCGTCCATACACGACGCGCTATATTGGTTCACTCGTTGCAGACTTCCACCGTAACTTGCTCAAGGGAGGTATTTATATCTACCCAAGCACAGCGAGCCACCCAAATGGTAAATTGCGTTTACTATACGAATGCAACCCAATTGCCTTCCTTGCTGAACAAGCAGGTGGTAAGGCTAGCAATGGTCGTGACCGTATTTTAGATATCGAACCAAGTGAGCTTCACCAACGCGTACCCTTTTTTGTCGGTACCGCATCGATGGTGGAAAAAGCAGAATCATTCATGCGTGAGTTCCCTGACGCTGAATAACTTGATTTCTTACGCTAAGGCGGGGGTTATCCCGCCTTTTTTGTTCTCTTTATTCAGCTTTTTTTTATGAATAGCTTACCAACTAGTGAGTTTTGTCCCTCTTTACGGCTATAATACCCCCCACGCTATGGACCAAAATAGGTTAGATTGTTTGGATATGATCTAATATATTGATGGACATATTAGTTTTTAACATAAAGGATACTTTTTCATGGGCCTGAACAATGTACCGGCAGGTAAAGATCTGCCAGAAGATATCTACGTTATCATCGAAATCCCTGCTAATGCAGATCCTATCAAATATGAAGTTGATAAAGACTCTGGCGCTCTGTTTGTAGATCGTTTTATGTCTACAGCGATGTTCTATCCATGTAACTATGGTTACATCAATCACACGCTGTCTTTAGATGGTGATCCTGTTGATGTGTTGGTACCAACACCTTATCCATTACAACCAGGTTCCGTTATTCGCTGCCGTCCAGTTGGTGTGCTGAAAATGACAGATGAGTCTGGTGAAGATGCTAAATTAGTGGCAGTACCGCACACTAAACTAAGCAAAGAATACGATCACATTAAAGACGTAAACGATCTGCCTGAATTGCTACGTGCACAGATCACCCATTTCTTTGAACACTACAAAGATCTCGAAAAAGGCAAATGGGTTAAAGTTGATGGTTGGGATAATGCTGAAGCGGCTAAAGCTGAAATTATCTCTTCTTTCGAACGCGCAGCTAAAAAATAATTCCCTTTTCTGGGGAAATGAAAGGTGCTAACGGTAACGTGAGCACCTTTTTTGTGGATATGAACAAACAAAAATGCCGGCAACGATGACGTATACCGGCATTTAACTACTCTTCTTCTTCGTGGCGCTTGAGCCAATCACCAGACTTAATTTTGCGTAAGCCTTCAACAGAATGCCGATACAGGTAAATCCAAGCATTACCATATGGCGTAGGGATTAACTCACGGACATAGTCTTGCGAATTTTTCTTTAATTCGTCTAATTCAGTCAGAATAGACGGATTGATGCGATAAACTTCGCATTCAATCACACCTTCACCTTTAATAACCGCTGGATAATAGCCAAGGTCATAAAGCTCATAGCCTTCTAAGCTATGCTCTCCTAGCAACTGAGCATAAGTCATCCAGTGATGATTCCCTTGCTTGCGCCTTAAACTGCCATAAACAATTACACGCATATTTTAAAACTCAAATTGATAAAGAAGATCCAAGGCCTGATTGACACCAGACACTGCTTCCAAATATAACTTCGGCATTAATCGATAACGTAACGTTAACGTTGCCAATGAATCAAATATACCAACACCATACTTAATTTGTAGGTCGTTAGTAATTTTTCCACTCACCACGACTTGAGATTTATCACCAACCCCTTGCGTATCGAGTGCCAAATCAGAGACTCCAAATGTTTCGCCAATTTTACCGACAAGTTGGCCACTTTGCGCAACGCCGAGTCCAATTAGCATCGATGTCATTTGTGAACCATTAGCATCTCCGCTTTCTAATCCTTCCCCGCGTAGCAGATAGGATAAAGCTTCTTGCTGTGTTTTGGCTGGCTCAGAGAATATCTCGACTTTTGGCTTGTCTGCAAGTCCTGTGACCTTAACACCTGCAATAACATTATCGGCAGTGTTATCTGGATTACGAATTGCTTCTAAGTTCAAGAATGGTTGATCCGCAGGTCCCGAGAACTGTATCTGACCTTTACGTACGATCAGATCCTGTCCATAAGCGCGGAAACGCCCCGATGGAATATCGATCTGTCCATTAAGGCTCAGACCTTGTTTGTTTTGTAATACCTTTAACATCCCCGTCAAACGGGCTTTCAGACCAAAAGCATCCAACTGAACATCATTACCAATCTTAATATCCAAGTTAGTTTGAATTGGAATTGGCGTGCTGGTTTTATCGATAGGTTTCAAGTCGCTATCTAACATAACCACATCTGAAGAAGCACCAACGGCAGATTCTGGTAGCTCTTGTACCGTAATCCTCGCCCATGGAATTGTCACGCTACCATTTAATGTCAGTAACGTCGGTGACGCTTCAAACACAATATCAGGCTGTACATCAACTTTAACCATTGGAGGCATGGAAACACGTAAGTTATTACCGACTGCCATCACTTTCGCTCGCCATGCATCAACTTTACGCCAATCTGCATCACCGCTGATATTGAGATAACCTTCTGGCGTATTGATTTGCCCTGTCATTACGGAACTCGTGCCATTAAAGGCAATTCCTAGGTTACCGCTTTTAATATCAAACGGAATCAATGATGATTTGATTTCCAAACCGGAAAGCGCCAAGTTACCGTTGAGCAATGGATTATTTGCCGTTCCCCCAAGGCGTAAGTTGGCATTTAAATCCCCATTTGCGACTTCTTTTTCACCTAATAATGGCTTAATCAGCGCTAATGTAATGCGATTGATCTCAACATTACCTGAAAGCTGACGTCTCTTTTCTAGATCCGCAATTTGTACACTGCCTTTCAATTGACCATTATTGGCGATTTTGAATAACCAATCCAAATTGGCTTTACCATTTTTCAACGCCGCACTTAACGTCAAGGTATCAAACTCTAGCGGTATCCAAGTACCATCAACTAACTGAACGGCTTTAACACCATCGCCTTTGAGATCCACTTTCGCTTGTGGCAAGCTACCATCATCTTTCCAAATAACATTTGCCTTACCACTAAACACACCGCGAACACGTGTTTCATCCGTGAGGAAGGGTTTCAACATTGCAAGATCAAAACGTTCTAGCACAATATCCGCGCTACCGTTTTTACCTGCTTTAATTGGTTTTGGCACACAAAGGCGCGCATTGATATTCACCCAGCAATGGGTACCAATCGTCACTTCTTGAGTTTGATTTGCATAATCAAGAGCCATGGCCTTGCTGAGTTTCCATTCACCAACGGGGGTTTCAAACAAGGTATTATTCAGGTTGCCTTTCCAAACCTCCGTTTGGCGATCAAACCCACCTGCTAATGTTAGATGGCCAGAGACGGGTTCCCCACTCACATCCAGCTTTAAGGTATGTTGCTTTTCGCTACCTTTCGCATCCAAAGTTAAGCGACTGATGACGAGGTCAGCTTGTTTTAACTGGCGAACAACGACGGATAAGTCACCTTTGATCTGTTCACCTGAAGCCACTTTACCTTTGATAACAACATTATCGACAGACAGCTCTTTTTGCCATCTTACGCCACGAGCTGTTAAATCCGCCAATATTTCAGGCGCTTGCAGGTCACCTCGTAATTTAACATCACCGATAATCACCCCACCAAGGCCCGGCAATATGCCATCTAATCCCGGCGCATTGATTTTCGTGTCTAAATTCCATTTATCTGATAGGTTTCCTTTAACATCAAGGTGGTTTTTTCCGAGTGAAAGTTTCAGCGCTGGAATATTCCACTGTCCAGCAGCATTACCAGTCGCCTCACCTCGCGCTTTCAGTAAGTTATTCTTAACATTACCATCTAACGTAATTTCAGGTATTTGTAACTGCCAGCTGCCACCATAAAGGCTACCCCGGGTCGCAATCTTACCATCGACTTTTGCAGGCCATTCCGGCCATTGCTTAGCCGTATTGATACCTGATAAGGTCAATACGGCATTCCAACTGATTGCTTTGCTCCAATCAGCGACACCCGTAATATCAGCATTACCCTGTAAAGCCGCTAATCGCAGACGAGTAATATTGACTTGCTCTTCATTCCCTTTCGCATCCAACATCAATGTGGATGGTGGAATTTCCTGCCCAGTTATCGCTGAGCGAAGAGATAAATCATAAGCAGAAGGTCGGCCATTCAAACGTAAACGTGTACCATCAAGTTGATATTGAGCATCACCCACTAATGGCCAACTCAGTTTCTGGCTTTCTAACGTTAACTGAATAGGCAAGTCAGCTTGGGCAAGGTCGGCTTGAGCCGCTAAGGTTGCGTTCACCGGTCCACTTAAGTTCAGTGCGAGTTTTAGCTCCTCAAGTAACCCACCTTTGAGTGATAAATCGACTTTTTGACCATCAAAGTCTTCTAGACGGCTTTCCCCAGTAATCGACAGAGAAACAGGCCATTTATCAGCTAATGTTGCTGTTCCCGATAAGGCAAGGTGACCTTGGGGCGAATCAACCGTAAATTTCTTCAGTAGGACATTTTGCCCATCATTTGAAAGCGTTAAATTCAAGCTATTGATCACAACGTCCGTCGCGCCTGTTAGCTGTAAATTCGAACCGTTGATCCCTTCAACATTTAAATCGACAGGAAGGATCACTTCCGGTAATTCCGCCAGTAATGGTTTAGCGAACAGTTCCTTCAGCGTTTCGCCAATCGATTTTTCTTCACCAACAGGAACTTCTGTCACGGGTTCATCTGGCTGCGGTTCTTCGCTTACTGGCAGATTAATCGCTAAATTAATCACATCCGTGGGTGCTAATATCAGTGCTTTTTGCTGCCAGTGAATACCTGTCTTAAACTTTTCGAGGTCAATCGCCATCCCATCAACATTAACTTTGGTTGATGTTAATTGTAATTGATTGAGATTAATCGTGAGTGGTGCATTCAATTCGGTTAATGGCTCAGAAGGCGGCGTTTCTTCTGAAGGAGGCATTTTTGAGGTATCAACATTGACGATAACATTTTCAGTCGAAAGATCATCAATGCAAAGCTCGCGACTAGTCAAACAGCCTAAACGTAATGCAAGATGCAGTTTTTCTGCATCAACATCGACGCCCGGCATTTGGTATTTTACCCCAGCCAAGGTCAGATTATTGATATCCCCATCAATAGAGCGGATCTCTAGCCCAGGTACAAAACGTGTCGCACTATTAAGTGCAAAATGGAGGCCTGATTGCGTACCCAATACCCAACTTAGTGCGGCAACAATCAAGATCAATACAAGTAAAACGGCAAGAGCTGTCCATTTTAACCACTTCATCCATTTCATAGTTCAGTCCCCAAGCCGATATAAAATTGTATTTTATTATTATCAGGATCCCCGATCGGGGTCGCTAGGTCGAATTTTATTGGTCCTACCGGAGAAACCCAGCGGACACCAACACCAGCCCCCGTTTTAAAATCACTTTTCTTAATATCGTTAACGGCTTCACCACTATCAATAAACACAGCACCCCACCAGTTACCCGTGAAGTTATAATCGTATTCAATGGAACCCACGACCAGTTTAGATGCCCCTGTTAGTTTACCTTTGCTATCCTCTGGTGAGATTTTTTGGTAACCATAACCACGTACACTGCCATCACCACCGGCAAAGAAACGTAAGTCTGGTGGCACCTTGTCAAAATTATTCGTTTCAATCCACCCTAAATTTCCTCTGAATACAAAACGATGGCCTTCCCATGGGGAGCGGATCCACACTTGCTTAGTTTGCAATACAAGAAAATCGATATCGGAACCCCAAATTTCATTCGAATAATCAATAGAGTAACGCTGACTGTCCCCCCAACTTGGCATCACACCACCACGTTGGCGAATTCGGCTAACATTAGCCCCAGGATAAAGCAACATCGTGGTATTCGTGACATCCGCTTGGGTAAAGTGGCTCAACATCCAACGCATGTTCACGCCATATTGCCAGCCGCTGGAATAATCCCAATTACGTGACACGTTTAGGGTCGTCGTATCGGACTCTGTGTCGTTTAAGTCAGTACGTTTATACCCCCCTTGAACCGCATAATATTGTTCTAAAGGATTGGCTTTAAGGGGGATCTTATAGCTGGCATCAATAATCTGTTCAGGCTGCGATAAACTGATATTTGAGGTAATACTTTGCCCTCGCGAGTTTACCCAAGGCCTATTCCATGTTGCTTTAACACGAGGACCAACGTCAGTGGCATAACCACCACCTAATTCAACGAAGTTTTTTGCACGAGGAACCATCACCCCTTCCATTGGCAACAGGTCAGTGTGCTCTTCCCGAGCTTTAGCGATATTGGGAGTCACAATGGCGGAAGTAAACCAACCCGTTTCCACTAATCGGCGGTTAAATTCGGCCAGTTGTTCTGAAGTGTAATATTCACCTTCTTTAAAAGGCGCGAGGTTGTTCAGATAATCAGTGCGGATTTGAGAACCTTCATAGGAAATGTCACCAAATCGGTAACGCTCACCACTATTAAAGTCAAAGTCCCAATAAGAGGCATGGTGATCAAGTGATATGCCTAGTTGGCTTTTCTCCATGATCGCATCAAAATAACCTTTACGGATCGCAAGCCCACTAAATTTACCTTTAAAGCTTTCATATTCGCCATCATTCTGGATCGTACCGATCTTAGGTGTGTTATTTTTTATCATTTTTGCATAGTCAGGGTCGTTTTTAGCTCCCCCTTCTAATGTAATATTAACACCTTGTACTCGAACAGGTTCGCCCAGTGTGACTTTCGCCGTTAATACGGAACGTGCTGGTGGCTTATTTTCTTGATAAGTGAACTCAATTTTAGGCTGATAGTATCCAAGTGGTTTCAGACCTTCCTCGATTGCTTTTGTGACACGAGCACGAAAGCGACCATTAGGCACCACTTCATCCTGAGAAATATTAGAAAGCTGAACACGGACGTTCTGATTAGGTTGCCCTTCAAGTCCTTCAATATTAAGGCGTAGATTTGCGCTATACGCAGCAGGAACTGTCGCCATTAAGGTTAGAAAACAGATGATAGGGTATTTTGACACGCCCGCTCCTAAGATCATTGATAATTTGACTAAACACTTCATATCAATTTATTTTGAGTAAAATAAACTCTAGATACAAGTTTTTATCCTAATTTTTACCGAAAATGCACATTACCACACATAGGAATCTGTTATGTCTTCTAATAAATTACAACCCGTGAGTATTTCGCAAGCGCTACCCGGTAGAGAAACCGCCATTCCCCATTCACCATACCATGCGGTGAACCAGTATTCGATTGATAATATTCCGAAGAATGCTGAAGTTGCCTATTTTGCGATGGGTTGTTTTTGGGGCGCTGAGCGCTTGTTTTGGCAGCAGTCCGGCGTTTATTCCACCTCTGTTGGCTATAGTGGAGGGATTACCCCAAACCCAACCTATGAAGAAGTTTGCACAGGACTGACAGGCCATACCGAGATTGTTAGAGTGGTCTTTGATCCACAGACTATCCGCTATACTGATCTATTAACTCTGTTTTGGGAAAACCATGATCCAGCCCAAGGCATGCGTCAAGGCGGTGATATTGGCACACAATATCGTTCAGCCCTCTATACCGTTTCTGATTCACAATTACAGCAAGCACGAGAGACACGAGCGGCTTATCAACAAGCGATGGTTGCTCAAAATGATACTCGCCAAATCACCACAGAAATCGCACCATTAGAAACCTTTTATTTTGCGGAAGATTACCACCAACAATACCTCCATAAAAATCCAGCAGGCTATTGTGGATTAGGAGGAACTGGAATTTGTTTACCGCCACAGAACATAAACTAGGCAGAAAATTTAACCTAATGCTATAATAACGTCACTAACCCAATTTTGCGCACCTCCGCGCTATTTTATCTCTGTAGTAGAAAGAGTTGCCTTCAGGGGATCCTCCATAAAGGGTCAGATGTTCCTGAAGGTAATATTTGGATAATTTATGCTTAATAGTTTACTGATCGTTCTTTTATTATGTGCAATTAGCGCATTTTTTTCGTTGTCAGAAATTTCACTGGCAGCTTCTCGTCGTATCAAACTCAAGTTAATGGCCGATGAGGGCAACATTAATGCGGCACGAGTCCTGAAATTACAGGAAATGCCCGGTATGTTTTTTACTGTGGTTCAAATCGGCCTAAATGCGGTCGCCATCTTGGCAGGGATTGTCGGTGAATCTGCCTTTTCACCTGCATTACAAGACATTTTTATTAATTTCCTTTCTCCCGAGTGGGCACAACAAACTGCATCTATTCTGTCATTTACCATTGTCACCAGCCTATTTATTTTAGTGGCAGACTTAACCCCTAAACGTATTGGAATGGTAAAACCCGAAGCTATCGCTGTACGGATTGTTAACCCAATGCGTTTGTGTTTAACCCTACTCAGCCCACTAGTTTGGTTCTTCAATGGCCTTGCTAACTTGATTTTCAAAATTTTCAAGTTACCCACTGCGCGTAATGAAGATATCACTTCAGATGATATTTTTGCTGTTGTTGAAGCAGGCGCTGTTGCTGGCGTATTGCGTAAACAAGAGCATGAGTTGATTGAAAATGTCTTTGAACTGGAATCTCGCACGGTTCCATCGGCAATGACCCCGCGTGAAAGTATTATTTACTTTGATAAAGATGAATCCGAAGAGAGCATCAAACACAAAATTTCAACCGAGCCACACTCCAAATTTTTAGTGTGTAGCGGTGATATTGATCATGTCATTGGTTATGTTGACTCGAAGGTCCTATTAAACCGTGTATTGAATGGCCAAAGTCTTAATTTACAAGATGGTGTTCATATTCAAAATGCCTTAATGATCCCTGATACGCTCTCTTTGTCTGACACTCTTGAGGCCTTTAAAGCTAATGGCGTTGACTTTGCGGTGATCCTCAATGAATACGCTCTCGTTATGGGGCTGATCACAATTAATGATGTGATGATCACGTTAATGGGGGATCTTATCGGGCCAGGCCAAGAAGAGCAGATCATCTCACGAGATGAAAACTCATGGTTAGTTGAAGGCGGAACCCCTATTGAAGATGTGCAACGTATTTTGGATATTGATGAATTTCCTGACGTTAGCAACTATGAGACCATTGCTGGTTTTATGATGTATCGCTTAAGAAAAATGCCAAAGCGTACTGATTATGTCAAATATGCGGGGTATAAATTTGAAGTGGTTGATATTGATAACTACAAGATCGATCAATTACTTGTTACCCGAGTCACAACACCGCCAGCAGCCGTCGTGGTTCAAGCAGGAAAAAGTAACGTGGAAACGGCTAACGCAGAACAACCAACACAACAAACTAAGCATTAATGCTTTACAGCGAAGCCGTTTCGCTTAACGCGCCACTCTATGTGGCGCTGTTTTTAGCTCAATAGCAATTTGCTATTTAGGCTAACAGCAACTACCCCAACTCAGACTGTAGTACCAATACTTGTTTGTTCACCTCACTCATCACATTGTAGTGGCGCTTGTCGCCCACCTTTGGTGGTAAGATTTTGCCATAATTAAACTCAAAAGCCCCAAAGCCTTTGATGTAGATACGACCACGGAATAGCGTTTTAACGTAGAGTGCAATTTTGGATGGGTTATAACGGTTAAATATTTTCATTAGAACTTTTCCTTTCCTTTTGTCTTACGATACTCTTCACTCATACCGCTCGTTAATAATAGACCAGGAATATTTACTTTGGTTCGATTATTGCAGTTTTATTCAATTCATTTACAGAAAATGACACTACAAACATTCTGTCAATAACCTCAAAAACTTTGTAGTTATGCTAAATTTTGCAAAAATGTTAATTTTGGTTTCACAACTCATCGGATGAGCTATGCTATAACTGTAAGCACAACACATTTTTGTGATGGTTCATTTCTCGTTGATGCATCAAAATATAACAAAAGAGGTAATATAATGATTAAGAAGAGTTTTTTATTTGCTTGCCTACTAACCCTCTCCTCTACCGCCTTGGCAAGCCCAATCCAACTTAACCAATCCGTTCCCCCTGTTTCAGTGACTGATAAAGGTGAAATGCAATTAAGTCCTGATGGAAAATTTTCTTATCAAGAATGGAAAAGCCAACAGCTACCTGGAAAAGTTCGGACAATTCAACATATTGCGGGGCGCTCTTCAGCTAAAGAACTCAATGCACCACTGATTGAAGCGATCAAAAAAGCCCGCTTTCCTCATGATACCTATCAAACAACCTCAATTATTAATGCCGATGATGCCATTTTCGGCACCGGTGTTTTTGTGAGTAATAGCGTTGAGGATAGCAAGAAAGAGTTTCCTTACTCACAATTTATTGTTGATAGTGATGGTGTCGTTAAAAAAGCATGGAGCCTCACCCCTGAAAGCTCAGCGATTATCCTATTGAATAAAGAAGGAAAAGTACTGTATTTCAAAGATGGGGCACTGACTGAACCTGAAATTAATAAAGTGATAACCCTGATAAAAGCAGAACTAGGACAATAAATTTCACCCTCTCTAGTGCACGGAAATATTGCTGTCGTGCACATAGAGAATGGCATCGTATCGAGAGGCACAGATTTCCATACCAAGAGAGCGTTATTCTAAAGAAAGCGTATTACCTTTAAATTTACACGGTGAATAATTATTTGAAATATATTAATAACCAATCATTATGACCAATGTATTTTCACACAAAAACCGCCATTTTCACCATTCGTAAACGCTAATTTAAAATGATGTAATTCAGCGATACGTTTAACAATCGATAATCCTAATCCACTGCCCGTTTTTTCTTGCCCTGCTGGACGATAAAAACGTTCACCTAATCGCTTCAGCACCTCTAGCGGAACTCCCGCCCCATCATCCTTAATCGTTAGGTCATTATTATTTAATTCTATTTCAACTTTCCCACCCGTCTTCCCATAACGGATCGCATTATGCAGTATATTTCTCAGTAAGATAGCTAATAACAAACGTTGTCCTGTAAATGATGATGGTTCACTGAGCACACTGACATCAATGGTAACTTGTGCCGCCTTAGCCTCTAACTCAATGTCTTTAATTGATGACTGAATTAATGCAAGCCATGATAGCTGCTCAATATCGTCCAGTTGTGACAGTGATTCTAAGCGCGAAAGTGTCAGGAGTTGGTCAACAAGGCGTGTTGCTCTATCGATACCTTCGGATAAATTGGCCACCGCATGTTCGCGGATTGCTGAGTCTTGCCCTGCTATTTGCACGACTTCAGCCTGAACTTTAAGGGCGGCTAATGGGCTACGTAACTCATGTGCCGCATCGGAGGTAAATTGCCGTTCGCGGGCAAACATCGTCTGGATCCGTTCAAATAAGTGGTTAAGCGCATCTAACATAGGCTTAACTTCTGACGGCAAGCGTTCGACCTGAACCGACGTTAATTCATCTGGCCGCCGTTGATAGAGCTGAGTAGCCACTTGATGTAAGGGGCGTAATGCTCGGGTTAATAACCATAAAAATACAATCAACAGCGTCGGTAAAGCGATTAACCAAGGCAAAAACTGAGCAACCATAATGTCCATTGCCAGATCTTGCCGATACTCCCACTCTTGCCCTACTGCAATAATATATTGCCCTTCCGAAGACTTTAACCAGACAAAACGCCATTCATCATCACTCCCTTTAATTTTGCCTTCAGTAAAACCTTCCCGAGAAAAACTGAAGGGAATTTTACGCCCATTATCACCATCGTTGAGGACCATTTCGCCTTGAGGTGTAAAAATAGCGAATGCCAGTGCATCATCATCTTGATGACCCCGATTTTTACGTAAGATTTTTTTCGTTTTTGCTAATGACGTATTATTAAAGTCAAGGTCAGAAGGTAATACGGATAAGCGTTTGGCGAAAACCATTTGCTGGGTATCAAATAATTCATTAATGGTTTTATAGGTTTGATGCCATGCGAGTAAACTCGCGATACCCCATGTCATTAAGGCAAGTAACAGCAGTATCAGCGTTAGCTTTAAACGTAAACTAAAGGTTTTCATACCGCTTCACCTAAACGGTAACCAACACCATGAACCGTCCGGATAAAACCCGATCCTAATTTGCGGCGTAAATGATGAATATGCACCTCAACAGCATTGCTCGATACTTCTTCATCCCAGTTATATAATTTTTCCTCTATCATCGTTCGGGACAACACCTTATTTGGATTATGTAGAAATAGCGATAACAAGGATAACTCTTTGCTTTTTAATTCGATAAATTTACCATGACAAGTTACCGTCATCGCCACAGGATCCATTTCTACATCACCATGTTTGAGTATGGGTGATAACTGCCCGCTTCGCCGACGAATTAAAGCCTGTAACCGCGCGGCAACCTCAGCGAGGGCAAAAGGTTTACAGAGATAATCATCGGCACCTTGCTGTAACCCCTGAACACGCTGATCCAATGCATCTCTGGCAGTCAGTATGAGAACAGGCTCATCGCGCCCTTCTTGACGCCAATATTTCAAAATATCCATGCCGTCTAAACTCGGTAGAGAAAGATCGAGGATCACGGCATCGTATGGTGCATCAAGTAGCGCAACTTGCCCCTGTTTTCCATCAGTAAACCAATCAATGGTAAAGCCTAACTGGCTTAAGCCCACTTTTAAACCATCACCAATTAATCGGTCATCTTCTATCAGCAAAATACGCATGCTTCTCTCCTGTGTTAGCATATTATTATATTTATCCGATTCGTTTAGCGATGACCAGCTGTTATGGCCTAAATTTAAAATATATTTTTTTATGGGATTCCCTTAAGATCCTGTTAAGAATTTTTTGTTTTAATAGCTCCCGTAAACAAATTTTGGTAACCAAATGGAGAGGACCACTATGAAAACATTACCTTTAATTACCTTGATTGCGGCATTAGCTTCTGCACCAGTACTGGCTGTAAATGGTGGCTTTGATGGACCAGGTGCAACCCAAAATACCACCGCTCAAACTTCCCAATCAGGTGGTTTCACGGGACCAAGTAGTGGCGAAACCACTGTCGCTAAAGCATTAGATCTCTCTGATGATAGCTGGGTAATTCTGCGTGGTAATATCGTTAAACAGTTGGATCAGAAACATTATGAATTTACCGATGGTACAGGCACCATCAATCTTGAAATTAGTCCAAAAAGATGGAATGGCCTTAACGTAACGCCAAAAGATAAAGTGGAGATCCGCGGTAAAATTGACAAAGATTGGAACTCACGAGAAGTGGAAGTGAAACAGATCCAACTGATTAAATAACGTTGATTTGATAAGGTGGCTTGGCATCCAAGCTGCCTTATCTATCCTTTATTCCCTTCAATAGGGTGCAACTAGCATGATTTCCTATTTCGAGATATTGATGACAATGCTAGATTAACAGCTATCATCATTATGAAGGTCATATCATGTCGACTAAAATCCCTCAAGTTCGTAATATTCAAGAAACTTTGCTCTCTGATAATTGGTATACACTGAAGAAATACACTTATGAACTTCAGCGCCGTGATGGCAGTTGGCAACAACAAACCCGCGAATCCTATGATAGAGGAAATGGTGCGGTGATTTTGCTATACAATCGAGTGAAAAATACGATTGTACTGATCCGCCAGTTTCGTTTTCCTTTATATATTAATGGATACCAGCATTTACTCATCGAAGCCGCCGCTGGATTACTGGATAACGCCTCACCAGAACAACGTATACGTGCTGAAGCGGAAGAAGAAACCGGATTTCGTATTGAAAAAATTGAAAAAATTTTTGAAGCTTATATGAGCCCAGGCTCTGTAACTGAAAAACTGTATTTTTATATCGCAGAATATCATGACCAAGATCGAATTAGCTCAGGTGGTGGCCTTGCTGAAGAAGGTGAAGATATTGAGGTATTAGAGTGGCCATTTCCTAAAGCATTGGCCGCCATAAAAACGGGCGAAATTGTCGATGGTAAAACCATCATGCTTATTCAGCATCTTGCCTTAAATAATATTTTAACTCATTAAAAATAATGCTATTTATATTATTCTATTTTCCTTCTTGATTAGAATTAGGAAGGAAAATTAAATCGTGTTTATTTCTATTTATATTTTTTTATTTATTACGTTAATTTTCTATTTATTGATGTGTGGTTTGACCCATAATAAACAAAATAAATAGTTTATTTATTATCAATAAGTTACGTCACCATTTATTTTATTTTTTGTCATTCAAATAAATATCATCGGAAAACATCCTACCAATTCCTACAGTATTTATTTTAAATAGAATAGGATACAATAGTTGAATAGAATATTTATTCTAAAAGTACACTTATTTAGAGTTATCTTAATATGACTATTTGACAATATCTTTTGTTAAAAGTGCTTCATGTTTACCTATTAGCTTGTTTGTTCATCCATACAAAACTTAAGAGGTTAATAATATGATACGTTGTGTTCGTATGTGGACCGGTGAAGATGGTAATTCTCTGTTTGAAGAAGGCACGATTGAATTAAGTGGAGAAGCGAGAGGAGATAGCGAAACTCCTGCTATTGCCGTTAGTGAATTATCCTTCCGCGAAACCTCTTCAGGCGGGTCATGGGATTGGCACAAAGATCCTGTTCCACGTTATGTCATCACACTTACTGGTACTTTAGAGTTTGAAACCAAAGATGGTTCAACGTTTATTATTAAACCGGGTGATATTTTACTCGCCCAAGATAACACGGGAACCGGCCATAAATGGCGTTTAATCGGCGATGAACCATGGCGTCGCGCGTATGTTGTCTATCAAGAAGGCACTGAGCTGTGTTTTAAACCCTCTAAGTCTTAGGAGTTTTTAATGAGTAAGCCTATTTCAGAACAAGTAGATATCGCGCTCATCGGTGCCGGTATCATGAGTACTACCCTCGGCACTTTTTTAAAAGAACTTGAACCATCACTGAATATTGCGGTTTTTGAAAGACTGAATGACTGTGCGCAAGAAAGTTCTCATCCTTGGAACAACGCCGGTACAGGTCATGCTGCAAACTGTGAAATGAACTATACGCCACCGAATCCAGATGGCACGGTTGATATCAGTAAAGCCCTTGAAGTGAATACCGAGTTTGATCTGTCTCGCCAACTCTGGTCTTACTTAGTCACGAAAGGCAAAATCAAAGATCCCCGTGATTTCATCCATCCTTGCCCACATATGAGCTTTGTTTGGGGTGAAGATAACGTCAAGTTTTTGAAACAGCGCTATACCCAGATGTCAGCTCACCACTGTTATCAGAACATGGAATACACTGAGGATCCGCAACAGATCAATGAGTGGGCACCACTGATCATGGAAGGCCGTGATCCAAAAGAAACTATCGCGATGACACGGGTTGCAACCGGTGCCGATGTGGATTACGGCGCGCTGACGCATCTATTAATGGAACAATTGAGCCAGCAGTCAGGTTTTGCTGTTCACTACAAACATGAAGTTATCGATATTAAAAGAGCCGCTGACGGCAGATGGAATATCGAAGTCAAAAACCTACTCACTCATGAAAAAACCATTACGACCGCTAAATTTGTCTTTATCGGTGCAGGCGGACGAGCTATCGAATTACTCCAAAAATCAGGTATTCCTGAAGGTAAAGGCTATGGTGGCTTCCCTGTTAGCGGTATCTGGCTACGTTGTGATAATGAAGAAATTGCAGCTCGCCATCATGCAAAAGTGTATGGTAAAGCAGACAAAGGCTCCCCACCTATGTCCGTTCCACACTTAGATACACGTATCATTGATGGTAAACGCTCATTATTGTTTGGTCCTTATGCTGGATTTTCTAGCAAATTCCTCAAACACGGCTCTTATTTAGATTTATTTGAATCGGTTAAATTAAATAACATAGAGCCAATGCTTGCCGTTGCTAAAGATAACTGGGCGCTAGCTGAGTACTTAGTTGGGCAAGTGCTCCAAACTTCAGCCCACCAATTTGCTATGCTGCAACAATTCTACCCAGAAGCACAGCGTGAAGACTGGAAAGAAGTGGTTGCGGGACAACGTGTTCAGATCATAAAACCAGATCACGATAAAAAAGGTATCCTAGAATTTGGTACTGAATTGATTACCAGCGCAGATAAGTCACTGACTGTCTTGATGGGCGCATCACCGGGTGCTTCTACCGCTGCGTTTATTGCATTGAATGTCTTGAAGACTTGCTTTGCGGATCAGCTCAATTCAGATGGCTGGGAAGCGCGTTTAAAAGAGATCATTCCAACTTATGGAATTGATTTAAAAGTCGACGCAAAAGCTTGCTTAGATATTCGCGCGGCAACGGCAAAAGTACTCAAGCTCGATAACTAATCGCGTTTTGTCGGGTAAATATACCAATTTACCCGACATGTTCTCATTTCCAGTCAGAACAAAGTTACACGGAAACCAGGGTTTAAAAAAGACTCTCGTGGGGTGTAATCTAGCGTTTTACCGTTCCAATCTAAAACCTTAGCACCGGATGCGATTGCCACAGCATGCCCTGCTGCCGTATCCCAAATATTGGTTGGCCCGAAACGCGGGTACAGTTGCGCTTTGCCTTCTGCCACTAAACAAAACTTTAATGAAGAACCAATTTCAACCGTTTCATGGCTTCCCATTTGAGCAAGATAATCGCGCAATTCACCATCTTGATGAGAGCGGCTGATCACTATGATAGGTGGCATTGAATCTTTAACATGAATCGGTTGCTTGTGCCCACCTTCTTCTTTCCACGCTTGATTACCTTCAGCGTAATAGAGTAACCCTTTGGCGGGCGCATAAACAACGCCCATAATCGGTATACCCTTTTCAATCAACGCAATATTGACTGTAAAATCACCATTGCGATGAATAAATTCTTTTGTTCCATCCAGAGGGTCAATCAACCAATAACGCTGCCAATTTTTACGTTCATCCCATGACGGTGGCGCTTCTTCAGATAATTGAGGAATATCGGGTGCAATACGTGTTAAACCGGCAGTAATAATGTTATGAGCAGCAATATCAGCCTCTGTCACAGGAGATTGATCGCTTTTATGATCAATATGTAACGGCTCTTGGCTGGTATAAATAGCCATAATGGCGGAGCCTGCATCGATAGCCAATTCGCAAATTTGTTTTAGCATGATTCACCTCTTTTCCATCACTCTGTACCTTTAGCTTAACAGCCATAGATCATTGGAACCACAGAAACCGTTCACACTTACCTTATCAATTTACATTATTTTCTTTCCAAGTAGTTTCAATTAATGAAAAGAATAGTGTTCTTGGGGAAATATTGCGTTATATCAGAAACAGCGCTTTATATTATGCTTTAGATTTGATTTATCACTCGACATTTGCAATAGCAATATTGTTTAATCCATTGTTTTATATCCATAAGAAACAAATAAGAGAGAGCGGTGAGCTTCTTTTAAAGAAAGGCAATTATAGATTGTGAATATATAAGAAGTGACTTTAGGTTTTTAGCGCTAATGCCGCTAAGAAAAATGCCTATATTTAGGCTCGATGACAACATTAAGGTAGCAAACTTTATACCCCATTCTCGAGTTGCAACAACGCATTATGATTTAATGCTATACAGAACAATAAGTAAAAATGACAATAAGCTTAATCGCATTTTTGAATAGGAATCTAACCTGCTATTTATATATCACCACTATCAATGATGTGATTCTCTAAAATTTAGGAATAAAAATGAGTCAATCAAATACAGCCAAGCTCTCTTTTTTTAGATTACCCGCCATATTTGTGAGTGTTTGGATCCTCACGGAGTACTTTTGGTTTTATAGCGTGACAATTCAACCATTATTATACGTACCGCCTCATTATTTAAATGCGATTATATATAGCCTAAGGGTAGAATGGTTCATTAAGATTTTTATCTTCCTATTTTCCACTTGCCTTATCTTTTACTACACCAAATTGAACCAAGCTAACCTTAAAAATATCCTTATTGTTGCGGGTATTGCCATCGTCTACTTTTTTATTCTCAAATTTACGCAATACGTAAATGGGATAGCCATGCATAAGATGTTTGGAGAGGTACAGTTATATCATCGCCCTAGCTTAATATATACCTATAGCTTTTCCATTATATTTAACATTATCAACGTCTTGATACTTATTTTACTATTTATACCAAGAATATTTTTTTGTAAAAAAGCCCGTCATGATTTCGTATTAACAGAAAAAAATCATGGGTTAATTTACAATGCACTCTATACCATAACCATGCTATGTTTTACGCTTGTTATCGCCTCTCTCACGATATATTGCATTGCGTTACTCAAGGAAAATCAACTGATATTAAAAATTTTTTTGCTTCTGAGTTACCAAGCATCTGACATGTTATTTCCTGCAACAGCCGCTGCTATCGTTATATTGCTTTTAAGTATATATAGGTCAATTCCTTTCCAAGGAAATCAACTCAAGATAAAACGTTTAATGCTTCTTTCGTTCATTAATACCATCATACTACTGGCAATAATGAGCCTATTAGCTTTCTTACTGTATTTATCAATAGAGGTCTCTCAACAAATCACCACTTTAGATGAGCTATTTGTCATCGTTGGTTTTGTGATTTTTATTATCATTGCACGTCTTGTAAATAAACGGGTGTTTAGAACTAAAAAAGATTCCCCCTCAATAACACCTACAGCTTAAAACATAAAAAGGACTTTGCGACCTTGCCTTCATCATAAAAAGGCAGGCCTGCAAAGCCCTGATATTGGCTTAGTCAGTTATACTGACCGCCAAGATTACAGAATTTCGAGTAATTCGACTTCAAAGACTAGCGTACTGAATGGCGGGATAGATGCGCCTGCACCACGCTCACCATAAGCCAGCTCAGAAGGGATGTACAGTTCCCACTTAGAACCGACAGGCATCAGAGTCAGAGCCTCTATCCAACCTTGGATAACGCCACTCACAGGGAATTCTGCGGGTTGGCCACGTTGAACTGAGCTATCAAAAACAGTACCGTCAATGAGACGACCTGTATAATGGACGCGAACACGGTCAGTACGTGCAGGGATCGCACCTTCACCTTGGTTAATCACAGAGAATTGCAAACCAGAATCAGTGGTTGATACACCTTCACGCTTTTGGTTTTCTTCAAGGAATGCACGACCTTCAGCCGCCATGGCTTCTTGGCGAGAAGCACGGACTGCATCTGCACGCTCATGAATTTCACGTAGCGCTTTATGAAGTGCTTCAACAGGAACTGAAGGCATATTACCTTCTAACGCATCAGTGAGGCCTGCTAAAATAGCAGCAGGTTCTAGGCCTTCTAAACCAGACTCTAATAATTGCTGACCGATTTGTAAGCCAATACCATAGCTTGCTTGAGCTTCTACTGAATCAAAATTTGGGTTTGCCATGAAAATACCTGTATGGTTTTTGATAAAAAAGCAAGAATAACAGCCCCTACCTTATGGGTAAACCTAAACCATACCTCTGTGCGTTAAAAGTAAGCTATTTTGTATGATTCAGCTCAGTGTTCTCTGAAAAATAACCTAGGGTAATCAAATTACTAAAAATCAGTGCTACTATTCCTATCATCACAAATGAATTTAGTTCGTCACCGTTCGTTCCTCAATCAAGGAGGAGTCATGCTTAAATTTTCAAGATTTCATCGCATTGGTATCACTATCTTAGCGATTATCGTTATTGCAGCCCTTTTCTGGCCTACTGGTGATGAAAACCAAGGTAATAAAACACCTCAAAGTCAGCCACAGCCTATTGTTGTACCGCCACCAACAACTCCCGAGATAGTGACTCCAACACCATCAGAAGAACCAATAGATAACGGTCAAACGGAAGGTGCCCCCGCAGGCGTGCCTGCTGAACCAGAGATCATCCAAGAACCGCCAGTGGAGCAGACTCCACCTGAGGTTACATCACCACCAACGACCACCACACCACCAAAGCAGACACAACAGCCTGCAACTCGCCCTACAACCAATGAATGGCAAAACTATCAGATACAAAAAGGCAAAACATTGGCACAACTGTTTCGTGATAACCACCTGCAAGCCAATGATGCATTTGTTATGGCCCGTGTTGAGGGAGCGGAAAAACCTCTCAGTAGTTTACGGCAGGGTCAGAAAATACGTTTGAAGGCAAATGCAAAAGGGGAAGTACAGCTATTGGAGATTACGACCGCTGAAGGTAAAACATTTAGCTTTGCGCGTCTAAGTGATGGTAGTTACTACCGAACACCGTAGCTTGACTTGAACAAGCGCGATTACAGGCAATAAAAAACACCGGACTAGCCGGTGTTTTTTTTGTGCTATCGGAAAACCGATGGCACTACCATCATTTTTGATTACTCAGCAACGATGATAACGTTCAGCTCAGCAAAAACATCGCTGTGTAACTGGAAATGAACTTCGTGGTCACCAGTAGTACGCAGAACGCCATTTGGTAGGCGAACTTCGCTTTTCGCGATTGCAACGCCAGCAGCAGTTACTGCATCAGCGATGTCACGAGTACCGATAGAACCAAACAGTTTACCTTCGTCACCCGCTTTAGAAGCTAGAGTAACAGAACCCAGCGCAGTAACAGCTGCTGCACGAGCCTGAGCTGCTGCCAGAACGTCAGCTAATTTAGCTTCCAGTTCAGCGCGGCGAGCTTCGAAGAATTCGATGTTTTTCTTAGTTGCAGGAACAGCTTTGCCCTGTGGAACTAAGTAGTTACGAGCATAGCCCGATTTAACGTTAACCTGATCACCCAGGCTACCTAGGTTAGCTACTTTATCAAGCAGAATAACTTGCATTACCTTATCCTCTTAAAGTCGTTAATGGACTGTACCAATTACTGATGACGATCAGTATATGGCAACAGAGACAGGTAGCGAGCGCGCTTGATAGCACGAGCGAGCTGACGCTGATATTTTGCACGAGTACCGGTGATACGGCTTGGTACAATTTTACCACTTTCAGTGATGTAGTTTTTCAGCGTTGCGATATCTTTATAGTCGATCTCTTGAACGCCTTCCGCTGTGAAACGGCAGAACTTGCGACGACGGAAATAACGTGCCATATGGCTAGTCTCCAGAATCTATCAAATCAATCTGCTCGGCATGAAGAACCAGTTTACTTAATCCATTGCGCCCTTGATGGGTACTAATAAAACCAGTGACTGTAATTCGACTGCCGACCGTTATACTGTGAGTATGGGCTTGTAAGGTTTGTCCGCTAACAATTATGGGCATTCTGCACCATGCTTGTCGGGTTAATCCTGCTTCCTGTTGTTGTGAACGATGTTCTAAAACAAACTGGCAGTGAGGGATACCCGACGGACTCACTTTTCGAATCAATGCTTTACAGACTGTGCCTGTGAGCACCAAACGATTAGTGAACACCTGCGCAATTACTCTTCAGAATCCCCAGCTTCTTCAGCTTCTTCATCCTGATATTCATCAGCCAGGTCACGGCTACGACGTTCGTCTTTAGCTTTAACCATTGGAGAAGCTTCTGTTACTGCGTGTTTTAAGCGCATAACCATGCTGCGGATAACGGCATCGTTGAAGCGGAAGTTAGTTTCCAGCTCATCAATCGCTTCCTGTGGAGCTTCTACGTTCAACAGAACATAGTGAGCTTTGTGCAGTTTATTGATTGGGTAAGCCAGTTGACGACGGCCCCAGTCTTCCAGACGGTGGATCTGACCTTGTGCGTTAGTGATTACAGCACTGTAACGCTCGATCATGCCCGGAACCTGTTCGCTTTGGTCAGGATGGACCATAAAAACGATTTCGTAATGACGCATTAGTAGTTGCTCCTTACGGATTATTCAGCCTCCTGTCAGGGTTAACCGCGGCCCGCGGAGGCAAGGAACTTGTTGAGTGCGGCTAAAAAATTGACGCGTCACTATACCCATCCCCGAGAGAAAACTCAAGAGATGGCGACAAATATCACTGAATATTTATTATTCGGGTGACTTATCAGTACGTTGACGCACAGCTTCAAACAGGCAAATACCTGTTGCAACAGAAACATTTAATGAAGAAACCGTTCCCGCCATTGGGATGCTGATCAACTCATCACAGTGCTCACGGGTTAAACGGCGCATGCCTTCCCCTTCAGCTCCCATCACGAGTGCCATTGCCCCAGTTAATTTACTTTGATACAAGGTGTGGTCGGCTTCACCCGCGGTACCCACAATCCAGACATTGTACTCTTTCAATAAACGCAACGTTCTCGCTAAATTAGTCACGCGAATCAAAGGAACGCTTTCCGCTGCGCCACAAGCAACTTTTTTCGCGGTTGCATTAAGTTGTGCTGATTTATCTTTCGGCACAATCACTGCATGAACGCCCGCTGCATCTGCGCTACGCAAACATGCCCCTAAGTTATGAGGGTCTGTAACGCCATCTAACACCAATAGGAAAGGGGTTTCTGTATTTTCAAGAAAATCAGGCAAATCCCCTTCTTGATACTGCTTACCCGGCAATACTTTTGCAATGATGCCTTGGTGTACCGCACCTTCTGTTTGTGCATCCATCCATTGACGATTCGCGACTTGCACCACAATGCCAAGCGCTTCGATTTCATGAATAATCGGCATCAGACGGCGATCTTCGCGCCCTTTTAAAATATAAACTTCTTTGAGTCGTGATGCATCACGATCAAGTAGGGCTTTCACCGCATGAATGCCGTAAATAATTTCGCTCATAAATCTCTTTTTTGTTGATGGAATTCAAGGTGGCATGACGCCACCTTAGTTAACTCAGCGGATCCATTACCCTTCTTGTTTTTGGGCTTTTTTCGCTGCGCGTTTAGCTTTTAATTTTGCACTAATTTTCTTGGTTTTATCAGAGGCTTTTTTCCCTTTAGCCTTATTATCTGATTTTTTATCTGTTTTCTTGCCTTTCTTCTCTGAACGACGAAAAGCTGAATCAGGCTCGAAGTTTTTATCCTTGCTCGCATCACCACGTTTACTGCGTGCTGATTTAGTTGCATTTTTAACTTCTTTTTTCATTCTATCACGTGCTGTTTTACCGGGATTCTTGGCTTTACGCGTAGTTGAAATCAAGGCGAAATCAATGGTGCGTTCATCCATATGCACCGCTTCAACGCGAATCTCCACTTCATCGCCAAGTCGATAAGTAGTTCCGGAAGACTCACCAATCAAGCGTTGTCCCACCGCATCATAACGGTAGTAATCATTATCTAGCGTCGATACATGCACTAAGCCATCAATAAACAGGTCATTTAAGCGAACAAAGAAACCAAAACCTGTCACGCTGGTAATTAGCCCTGTAAAGACTTGACCGACTTGGTCTTGCATAAAGTCACATTTTAACCAATCGGCGACATCGCGTGTCGCTTCATCGGCACGGCGTTCCGTCATGGAACAATGCTCTCCGAGCTGTAACATGCTATCCATATCAGAATGCCAGCCACCTGTCGGCGTCCAACGATGATCGGTGTGCCCACGCTCTTTCGCAAGTAGGTATTTAATCCCTCTATGCAACGTTAGATCAGGGTAACGGCGGATAGGTGACGTAAAATGCGCGTAGGATTTTAAAGCCAGCCCAAAGTGACCGCGATTTTCAGGATCATAAATCGCCTGCTTCATTGAACGCAAGATCATCGTTTGCAGTAATTCATGGTCAGGACGGTCAGCAACTTCATTCATGACTTGAGCATAATCTTTCGGCTCAGGCTTCATGCCACCTGGTAGCGTTAAGCCCAATTCACTAAAGACGGAACGTAAGTTCATCACGCTCTCTTCTTTTGGACGATCATGCACACGATACAGTGCAGGCTCTTCATTTTTCTCAACATAGCGAGCCGCTGCGATGTTGGCTAGAATCATACACTCTTCAATCAGTTTATGAGCGTCATTACGTTCTACAGGCTCGATACGTTCTATACGGCGTTCAGCGTTAAAGATGAATTTTGCTTCTTCTGATTCAAACGAAATTGCACCACGTTCAATACGTGCATCATCCAGAGCTTTATAAAGCGCATGTAATTGCTCAATATGCGGAACCAATGCCTTATAGTGTTCACGCAACTCCTCATCACCTTGTAAAATCTTCCATACTTTGGTGTACGTTAGCCTTGCGTGTGAATTCATCACGGCTTCATAGAATTTGTAGGAAGATAGGCGACCTGACGCAGATACCGTCATTTCACACACCATACAAAGGCGATCAACACCTGGGTTCAGTGAACAGAGGCCATTTGAGAGCACTTCTGGCAGCATAGGTACCACTTGCGATGGAAAATAGACGGAGTTACCCCGACTACGTGCTTCATCATCAAGTGCAGTTTGTGGACGAACATAATAACTTACATCAGCAATCGCCACCCATAAACGCCACCCCCCTCCTTTTTTCGGAGCACAATGTACGGCGTCATCAAAGTCACGAGCATCTTCACCATCAATCGTCACAAGGGGTAAATCACGTAAGTCGACACGCCCTTTTTTTGCTGATTCAGGAACCTGCTCACTTAAATCCGCCACCTGTTTTTCGACTTGAGGTGGCCATGAATGTGGGATTTCATGAGTACGCAAGGCAATCTCAACTGCCATACCTGTACCCATACTTTCGCCTAATACTTCAATAATATGTCCAACCGCTTGAGAACGGCGCTGTGGTCTTGTGACCAATTCAACCACCACCACGTTGCCCATACGAGCACCGTTGATTTGGTCTTTAGGAATTAAAATATCAAAACTTAAACGGCTATCATCAGGAACCACAAACCCCATCCCTGATTCAATAAAATAGCGCCCAACAATTTGATTGTTACGAGGTTCAAGTACACGAACAACACGCACCTCAGTGCGCCCTTTACGGTCTTGACCATAAGGCTGTGCTAAAATGACATCGCCATGTAATGCACGTTTCATCTCATCTTGTGATAGGTAGTAGTCTTCTTTTTTACCTTCAACGCGCAAGAAACCATAGCCATCACGGTGGCCTATCACTTTGCCTTTAAGTAAATCTAAACGCTCTGGTAGCGCATAGCATTGACGGCGAGTAAACACTAATTGCCCATCACGCTCCATCGCTCGTAAACGGCGGCGTAAGGCTTCTAACTCTTCTTCTGAAGAGAGATTCAATAATTGTGCTATTTCTTCGCGCTTTGCAGGGGCCGAGCGTTTAGTGAGGAGTTCGAGTATGAATTCTCTGCTAGGAATTGGGGATTCGTATTTTTCTGCTTCTCTTTCCTGAAAAGGATCTTGTGACATCGTTACCTCCGTTGTCATCAGAATTTGCTATTACTGCGTTGTCTAATCGAGCAGTAATTGATAAAGCGGACTGTTATCTTTAACCATGTCAGCTAGCGTATGTTTATCGAGTTCCTTTAAAAACTGTTGTATCGCCTGATGAAGTACACCCTTCAAACGGCAGGCGGGTGTTATATGGCAAAACTCACCACTGCAATTCACTAACGTGAGGGGCTCTAGTGCTCTGACAACGTCCCCGATCCGGATGGTTTCTGCGGGTTGTCCAAGCGTTATCCCACCATTTTTACCACGAGTCGCTTTAACATAGCCAAGATGGCTGAGTTGATTGATAATCTTAACCATATGATTGCGGGAGACACCATAGACGTCAGTGACTTCTGTGATACTGGTCATTTTCCCTTCAGGGAGTGATGCCAAATAAATCAGAGCACGTAACCCATAATCTGTAAAACTCGTTAGCTGCACAATCACCTCAAAATTTTTGGCTTAGCCAATGGTTATCTCACCACTTCTCTCTTATTAAACTCAAATTATCACGAAATGGTATCCATATTGTTTGCGCTAGGCCAAAATAACCTAAGGATATCTTTCAAATAATTCAAGTTATACTCGGCACGGTACATGTTCCGTACCTCATGTTGGCCTTGCTTCAAAAAGCAAACAAATTAATGCCAATAGGCTTCATCAAATCAAGCCGCTCTTCAACGCTCAACAAAGACATTCACGTTAACAACAATAACCTAGACGATAACGAATGCCATTACGTCTGCATTTGACATCATCAAATACCGTTTATTCTAGTTTAGCTTACTATGCAGGAAACATGTCGGTTTTCAGAGCGAGATAAACACTCCTACCATCTCCTGTTTTTGCCTATCGATGCAAGCCAGATACTGACAAACAAATAATATCAAAGAATAATCGAACACATAATAGCACAGATTCCTTAAGCCACTCGAGATTCCTGACTCACTCCCTATTGTCTATACTGTTTGAACAAGAGTGAGTTGAATCGATAGGCTGCTTATCACTTTTAACATCAAATCTTTTTATTTTTTCCGTTTTACAATGAACAGTCGGCACGCTAAGTAGGTGATATAGGACGTTATGGAACAAATTATCGAAATTTATGATTTTATATCAGGGAACACCTTATTAATGACAGCGATCTTAGTCGTCGTTTTACTGCTGACATGGATCGTTGGCAAAGTCATTTTCTTACGATTTGCCAGAAGGTTATTACCATTATTAACCAATTTAACTGACGATGACTTAATTGATGGCGTTGCACGAAAAATTGCATCCATTGTTGCCGTCACTTTTGTGCTTTATCTCAATCAGATGCTGCCTTCATTTTCTGATGAAGTGAATATCACCTTTAAAACCATCTGTTGGGCGTTGATTATTATTAATGTTGCCGCTCTGATAAACGATGGCTTAGATGTTTTTATTCTGCGCCAAGCCAAAAAGACCCTGCATCGCAATAACTCAATAAAAGGCTATATCGAGATCGCAAAAATTATTGTATGGATAATTTCATTTATCTTGATCATCGCCCTAATGACCGACCAATCACCGATCATTATTATTTCGAGTTTTGGTGCTATTGCCGCAGTATTAATGTTTGTCTTCCAGCATACATTGCTATCATTTGTTGCCAACATACTTGTATCAAATGGTAAGGTACTGAAACTTTACGATTGGATTGAATTACCAAGCAGTAATATTAGTGGCGAAGTAATTGATATCGCCTTGCATACGATCACCGTTCGAAATTGGGATAATACGATTTCACGTATCCCGACCAAGGATTTTTTGACTGAAAAATACACTAACTGGCAACCCATGTTTTCATCGGGAGGTCGTCGCATCAAACGCAGTTTTTATATTGATCAATCTTCAATTTCATTTGCCACTGAAGCTTTATTTAATGAGCTAAAAAATACAGCGCCCTTACGCCAAAGTATAGAAAATATGCTAGAAGCACGAAGTGACATCACTAATATCAATGAATGGATGATTAATAATGGTGTAACGAACCTACAACTATTCAGAAAATATATTTTGAATTGGATAAAAATGCGTGGCGATGTTAGGACTGATATGTACTTAGTCATAAGAACGATGCCACCAACCCCCAACGGGTTACCCGTCGAAATTTATTGTTTCACTCGCTCAACGACTTGGGTTGAGTATGAGGAAGTACAATCTGAAATTTTTGAATATGTTAATGCTTCAGCAAAATACTTTAAGCTAAGAATTTACCAACACCCATCCGGCAGTGATCTGGCGAATTTAAAACGTGAATAACCAATAACAAAAAACACCGAATAAATCGGTGTTTTTAATCTGCCTAGACGCCTGTTCAAGACACAGGCTCTCAGCGGATAATGAGCAGCTTCTTATCTAAGAAACTGCTATGGCTGAACTATGCATCAAATGGATCGCGCAGGATCATCGTTTCAGAACGATCAGGTCCTGTTGAAATAATATCAACTGGAATACCCGTTAGTTCTTCAATACGCTTGATGTAATCTAAAGCGGCTTGTGGTAACAGCGCTCTGTCTTTAACACCAAAAGTTGTTTCGCTCCAACCCGGCATAGTTTCGTAGACAGGCTCTAAACCTTCCCACTCATCTGCTGCCAGTGGTGTCGTTTCTAGCACTTGACCATCTGGGCGGCGGTAGCCTACACAGATTTTCACTTCTTTCAGACCATCTAACACATCAAGTTTAGTCAAGCAGAAACCAGACAGGGAGTTGATCTGAACAGCGCGATTAATCGCAACAATGTCTAACCAACCTGTACGACGTTTACGACCTGTAGTCGCACCAAACTCTTGGCCTTTTTCACGCAGGAATTCACCCGTCTCGTCAAAAAGCTCCGTAGGGAATGGGCCTGCACCAACACGCGTAGAGTATGCTTTAATAATACCTAACACGTAGCTGACGTAGCGAGGACCTAAACCAGAACCTGTTGCAACTCCACCAGCAGTGGTATTAGAAGAGGTGACATACGGATAAGTACCGTGGTCAATATCCAATAAAGTGCCTTGTGCACCTTCGAACATCACTAATTCATTCTTCTGATGTGCTTTATAGAGCAGATCAGAAACATCAACTACCATGCTAGTCAGAATATCCGCGACTGCCATGATGTCATCGAGGGTTTTCTGATAATCAACCGCAGGCTCTTTGTAGTAGTTCACCAGTTGGAAATTGTGATACTCAATGATTTCTTTTAGTTTTTCAGCAAAACTTGCTTTATCAAACAGGTCGCCAACTCGCAAACCACGACGAGCAACTTTGTCTTCATAAGCAGGACCAATTCCACGACCCGTTGTACCAATCGCTTTCGCACCACGCGCTTTTTCGCGCGCATTATCTAATGCGATATGATAAGGCAGGATCAGTGGGCATGCTTCAGAAATATGTAAGCGTTCGCGAACAGGAACACCGCGATCTTCTAATTGCTTCATCTCTTTCATTAAAGCGTCAGGTGCAAGTACTACACCATTACCAATAATGCTGATGACATTTTCACGAAGAATACCGGATGGAATTAAGTGGAGAACGGTTTTTTCACCGTTTACAACAAGAGTATGGCCAGCATTATGGCCGCCCTGATAGCGAACTACATATTTAGCACGCTCTGTCAGCAAGTCGACGATCTTGCCCTTTCCTTCGTCACCCCATTGGGTGCCCAGTACGACAACGTTCTTACCCATTTCAAAATACACTCGGTTGCTTAAAAATGAATTCTACCATCTAAAATATTCTGTTCCAGTAATTTTTGGCACAGCAAAAATTATTTTTCTGGAAAGCAAGCAAAAATGGCATTTTTTATTTCTACCATAACTCCAACTGATAATAGCCAGCTCGACCAGATTAAATTTTCCCTGAAAAATCCAATACTTAAAATGGTAGGCGAAAAAAAAGCCCGCGAAGCGGGCTTTTCTTTACTAGCTTAACAGTTATTTTAATCTGTTGCACGTAACTTAATCATCAGTAGAACGCAACTTAGTTGGCGCTTTCATAAAGCGGAAGAAATCTGTGTCAGGGCTAAGCACCATCACATCATCGCCACCTTTAAAGCTCTGCTCATAGGCACGTAAACTACGGATAAAGGCATAGAACTCAGGATCTTGGTTGAAAGCGTCAGCAAACAGTTTTGTTGCCATCGCATCCCCTTCACCGCGTAGTGTCAATGCTGTACGTTCAGCTTCTGCCAACGTTTCTGTTACCGTTTTATCAGCAACCGCACGGATCTTAGTGGCTTCTTCCTGACCTTGTGAACGATGTTGACGGGCAACCGCTTCACGTTCAGCACGCATACGCGCATAGATAGCCTCAGAAACTTCGTTCGGTAACTCAATACGTTTGATACGAACGTCAACCACTTCAATCCCTAATGCAGCCATACTGTTTGCATTCACAACCAATGGCGCTAGGTTAGTTTCTTGCTCAACGCGTGCAGCCGCAGATGCGATAGCAGCATCGGCATCTTTCGTAGCATCATCCGTTGCCGTACCTTTGTTCAATGCATCACGCACATCAATGGTTAAACGACCACGAGAGTCCGTAATGATGTCTTTAACGCTTAAACGACCAAACTCAGAACGTAAACGGTCACTGAACTTACGTTTTAACAGTGTTTCGGCTTGATAAGGGTTACCACCTCCCGTCGCTACATAGTAACGGCTAAAGTCTGTAACACGCCATTTCAGGTAAGAGTCTACCATCAAGTCTTTGTTTTCACTTGTTAAGTAACGGTCAGCTTGAATTTCCAAAGTCTGGATACGCGCATCAAGCATTTTCACCGTTTCAATAAACGGCACTTTAAAGTGTAAGCCTGGCTCATAAATAATGGGTTTATTTTCTGAGTCACGCAATACCTTACCAAAACGTAACACAATGCCACGATCGGTTTGAGGAACAATAAAGATGGATGCGTAAGCAACTGCCAAGATGGCAATAACGATAACAATTAGCGATTTACGCATGATTATTGTCTCCCTACTCTAACGGCATCACCACGAACACCACTGTTTTGTTGCGCGGGTGCCGAACCATAAGATGATGAATTATTGGTATTAGGATTCATCACTTTAGGCGCTAAGCTCGTTTTTGGTACTGGCGCACTGCTGTTGCCACCACGCATCAATTGCTCTAATGGCAGAACTAACATGCTGTTGCTCTTATCATTGGCGATAACTTTACGTGTATTGCTTAAAACACGTTCCATCGTATCAATGTAGAGACGCTCACGCGTAATTTCAGGTGCTGCACGATACTCAGGCAACATCTTCGCAAAGCTTGCAACCTCACCCTCTGCTTTAAAGACAACACTTGCCTTATAAGCTTCAGCTTCTTCGATTAGCTTTTGTGCGTTACCTTTTGCCATTGGCAGAACTTCGTTACGGTAAGCATGAGCTTCACGAATGGTTTTTTGTTCTTCTTCCCTTGCAGCGATTACGTCATCGAATGCGGCTTTAACATCTTCAGGCGGACGAGCAGCTTGGAAGTTGACATCGAGCAGTGTGATACCCATTTTGTATGGCGCAATTGTTGCTTCTAGCTCTTTTTGCGTAACATCACGGATAAATGCACGGTTTGTTGTCAACACTTGTTCCATTGCTGACTGACCGATAACGCCACGCACAGCACTATCAAGAGCCTGACGTAAACTGTTATCTGGGTTGGTCACACTGAACAGGTATTCAGCAGGATCAGTGACACGATACTGAACGTTCATTTCAACGCGGATCACGTTTTCATCTGACGTTAGCATCATACCGTTAGTCGCTTGTTCACGAACGGTTTCAACGTTAACAGGGATAACCTTGTCAATAAATGTTGGCTTCCAGTTCAGACCAGGTCCGACAACACCGCTATACTCGCCAAAGCGTAATATAACACCTCGGTCACTTTCCTTAATGGTATAGAAACCTGATCCAGCCCATACAACTACGATGGCAGCAAGAGCCAATACACCAAGACGACCGCTGATTTGAGAGGGTTGTTTATTATCACCATCACCACCGCCGCCTTTTTTACCACCAAGCTTACTGCTCAGTTTACGAAAGAGATCGTCGAGATCAGAAGCCCCACGTTTTCGACCACCTTTGTTCCCGCCAGAGTTGCCGCCTTTATTGCCGCTTCCCCACGGATCGCGGTCTTGTCCGTCATTACCGGGCTGATTCCACGCCATGTTTTAGCTCCATATCTTTATGATTGATTTTTCGGGTTAAGAGCAACAAATAACTCTTAATATCAATTCCATTTCCTAGCGACATGTTAGATAACATAACTAGGTAATTGTTGTTCCTGTTTGCACAAACGCTGCCAATCAACCATTGGCATACGCACCTCAAGGCCAATTGAGCCGTCCTCTTCAAGCCATTCACGTTCAATCGCATGAAGTTGATAAAAACGGCTACGTAAGCGGCCTTCACTAGGTGGTAAACGCATTTCAACATGTGCGATTTCACCTGAAAGGCGTTCCGTCAATGCTTGTAGCAACAAGGGGATACCTTCACCCGTTTGCGCTGATACCCAGACACGAACCGGTTTGTTATCCTCATTTCTGTCGATACGCGGGATAAATTCTTCCAGCATATCCACTTTATTCATAACTAAAAGTGTCGGAATTTCATCAGCTTCAATTTCTTCCAATACACTTTCGACCGCATGAATATTTTCATCCAAACGGCTATCTGCTGCATCAATCACATGAAGCAATAATGTTGCTTCGCGAGTTTCCTGCAGTGTTGCTTTAAAGGCAGCAACTAAATCATGAGGCAGATGGCGAATGAAACCAACAGTATCTGCAAGCACAACAGTTCCTACATCATCGACATCAATACGTCTTAATGTTGGATCCAGTGTCGCAAACAGTTGATCCGCAGCGTAAACGTCAGAAGCCGTCATCCGGTTAAATAAACTCGATTTACCGGCGTTGGTATAACCAACAAGCGAAATCGTTGGAATATCCGCTTTATTTCGCGCCTGACGCCCTTGTTCACGTTGTCTTTCTACTCGGCCGAGACGGGATAAAATCTGACTGATTTTTCCCCTTAATAACCGACGGTCAGTCTCTAACTGAGTTTCACCAGGGCCACGTAAGCCAATTCCGCCTTTTTGTCGCTCAAGGTGCGTCCATCCCCTCACTAAGCGAGTTGATAGATGGCGTAATTGCGCAAGCTCAACTTGAAGCTTCCCTTCATGCGTGCGCGCCCTTTGAGCAAAGATATCTAAAATGACCCCTGTGCGGTCGACGACCCGACATTGGCATAGCCTTTCGAGATTACGTTCTTGCGCTGGACTCAGAGTATGGTTGAATAACACCACATCCGCGCCACTTTCCTTCACCGCCTCCGCGATTTCTTCCGCTTTCCCTTCTCCGACATAATATTTAGGATGAGGAGACTTACGACTGCCTGTGACTATCTGTACAGGTTTAACGCCTGCCGATGTCACGAGTGACTCAAATTCGGTTAGATTTTCCGTGTCCTTTTCTTGTGAGAAAAAAACATGCACTAATACAGCCAGCTCACCGCCTTCATACCTATCAAACAAGGGCTATAACCTCTTAGGCTTAATCACTATCAATACAAAGGAAAAACACAGGTAAAGTCTCCCTACCTATGTTTTCCTTGAATTTTAACGCACAACTGGCCTTACTCAGCGGCTTCGCCATCCTGTTGAGTAGGAGCACCAGTGTTATAATTGCCATTACCTGCCCCACCAGCAGCACTACCGCTATGATGAGAAACAGGACGAGCAGGGACAACGGTAGAGATAGCATGCTTATAAACCATCTGGCTAACCGTGTTTTTTAGTAAAATGACAAACTGGTCAAAAGATTCAATCTGACCCTGCAATTTGATGCCGTTAACCAAATAAATTGAGACCGGAACCCTTTCACGACGTAATGCGTTCAGGAACGGATCTTGCAAAGATTGCCCCTTAGCCATTCTATGTTTTCCTTATTTTGTTGTTTTTAAATGAGAATCTTTCGATTCCAAAAAGTAACTACTCAAAAATTGCGCTTAACATTCTAATTGTACACAAACCTTGGCTCTATGCACATATAACCTGCATAACAGACTTAAGCGCTAGCTGTGGTTGTTCACTATCTAGCCAGTGAACATTTTCCCAGCTTCTCAACCAGGTAATTTGACGTTTTGCCAATTGGCGTGTTGCACAAATTCCCCGATAAACCATTTCATCATAATCTGTTTCGCCTTCCAGATAAGACCACATTTGTCGATATCCCACACAACGGATAGAGGGCAAGTCAACATGGAGGTCACCTCTGTTATAAAGCGCTCTAACTTCCTCTTCAAATCCAGCATCTAACATCTGATGAAAGCGTTGTTCAATGCGCTGATGTAAAATTTTACGATCTTGAGGCGCAATAGCAAACTGAAACACATTATAAGGTAATTCTTCACCTGCTGTTTGAGTCATTTCAGTCAAAGTTTTCCCTGAAATGAGATATACCTCTAAAGCTCGAGATAATCTTTGCGGATCATTAGGATGAATCCTAGCCGCCGCAACCGGATCAACCTCAGCTAAACGACGGTGAATGTCAGCCCATCCGTGTTGCTGTGCAATATCTTCAATCTCAGCACGGATAGCAGGATCCGCTGAAGGCAATGGTGAAAGCCCTTCTAACAACGCCTTAAAATAAAGCATTGTGCCACCCACCAGTAATGGAATTTTACCTTGAGAAGTAATCTCCTCCATTACATTTAATGCGTCTCGCCGGAAATCGGCGGCGGAATACGGCAAAGAAGGATCGAGAATATCGATCAGATGGTGAGGGGCTTGACTAAGTTCCTCTGCATTTGGCTTCGCTGTACCGATATCCATACCACGGTAGATCAACGCCGAATCGACACTGATTATCTCCACAGGCAAGTGTTGACGCAAAGCAATTGCCAACGCGGTCTTACCGGAGGCTGTCGGCCCCATCAGGAATATAGCATTCGGTTTTTTCTGAGTTAACAGTTCACTCATTTGTTAGTGTAGCTACCACGGGTTGTAAATTAATTAATTGTAATAATGTTGGTGACGGCTTTTTGACATACTGTGGACAAAGCCGCTCAACATCAGCGAGTAACTGAACTGCTTGTGCTAAGCTCCAGCTTTCTTGCATTTTTTCTCGAGAAACTGTTTTTGCAAGCCATTGAGCAATATCTTGATGAGAGACATGCTCTTTTGTCGACAAAAAATTCAGCAAACCTGAAAAAAGCTGAGATAAATTTTGTGTTCTTAGCGGTAACGATACCGCATGAATAGTTACTTTTCCATGAGATATCGTGGCTTCAACACCAAATAATGTCAATTGTTCCTTGTTACGTTGAAAAACCGCAATTTCATCAGCACTCAATGATAATTTTAACGGGATCAATAATGGCTGAGGTTTCAACGCTTCACCCTTTGGTGATAATTGAGCCAACTTCAGCAAATAATTTGCTTCTGTTAAGGATAACAGGATTAGCCCTAATGAAGACTCAATTAATGCAAAGTTTTTTGCGTAAATTGTCAATACTTTGCCAAATGTGAAGTTGTTGGCATTTTCTGCGACTGATTGGGAAGAAATTGTTGAAACATCTAGTGGTTGTCGAGCCGGAAATAATGGTTTTTTATCCTCTTCAGCCACAGGAACCGACATTAACGCCTGATATAACTGCCCTGCTTTTCGGTCATAATTTGAGGAAGAAGGGGAATAAGCGCTTTTTCCTTGAATATCACGATTGACTGATACCGCTGGCTGGGCCGATAGTGATGGCGTAAAACGCGCTTTTTTTGATTGCTCATCATGCTCTTGCTCGCGTTCTTCTTGAGTATAGGCCGCTTGTTTATTTTCCTGCGCACTAAAACCTGTTGGTGATGAAAAATAATTATCACCTGCGGAAGTCCGATTGGCTAATTCATGCGTAACAGGCTCAATGCCAGGCAATTCATCGGCGCCATGAGCATTCAACAATGCTGTCCGAACCCCTTGATAAATAAAATCATGGACTAAGCGAGCTTGATGAAAACGCACCTCATGCTTAGCAGGATGCACGTTCACATCAACTTGTTGAGGATCTATGGTCAAGTAAAGGACATAAGCGGGCTGTTGATTATCATCAAGGTGTCCTTCATAAGCTTGACGAATAGCGTGATTGATTAACCTATCTCGCATCATGCGGCCATTCACATAACAGTACTGAATATCACTGACAGAAAGCGTATTGTCAGGGGAGACTACCCAGCCTTTTATACCGAGATCGCCGTGCTCCCACGCGATTGCCAATGCGCCTTGCATAAACCCTGTTCCACAAACCGTTGCTAATCGACGTTCTTGTTGCACTTCATCATGAGCCGCTCGGTATTGCTTAACAAGCTTACCGTTATGATTCAAATTAATCGCTACGTCAGGCCGAGAAAGTGCAATACGTCGCACAATTTCGTCGATATGACCAAATTCCGTTTTCTCAGTACGCATAAATTTGCGGCGAGCGGGGGTGTTATAAAACAGATCAAGCACTTCTACCGTAGTGCCGTTTGGGTGAGCAGCAGGCTTTACCGTCACCGTCATATCCCGCCCTTCCGCATACGCTTGCCATGCTTCGGATTGTTCCGCGGGCTTTGACGTTAACGTTAAGCGTGAAACTGAACTAATACTGGCCAGCGCTTCCCCTCGAAAGCCCATACTCATAATGGCTTCAAGATCATCTAATGTCGCTATCTTACTGGTTGCATGACGTGCTAAAGCCAAAACTAATTCATCTTTACTGATGCCATTACCATTATCGCGAATACGAATTAATTTCTCCCCACCACGCTCAATATCGATATCAATGCGTGTTGCACCAGCATCTAAGCTATTTTCAACTAACTCTTTAACAACCGAGGCAGGACGCTCCACTACCTCTCCAGCAGCAATCTGGTTAGCAAGTTGAGGGGAAAGAATCTGGATCGCCATCGCTATCACCTCTTAATTAGGTGCGGCTTGCAGAGGGTTTGCTAGGAAATATTGGCGCAAACCTTGATGAATTGCTTCAGCAACTTGCTCTTGATAAGCGTCTGATTTTAGCAATTGTTCTTCCGCACTATTACTAATGAACCCTGTTTCAACCAAAATTGAAGGGATATCCGGCGAACGCAGTACGCCTAAACTGGCATGCTCAGGGCTACGTTTATGAATATTGCCAACTTTTCTGAGTTGTTTAATCACTTGGACGGCAACGTCATACCCCACTCGCTGTGAATGACCAAATTGCAAATCAAGGACCGCTTGGCTCAAATAAGGATCCGCACCACTTAAGGCATCACCAGCTCCACCTAATAATTCAGATTGTTTTTCGCGCTGCTCAAGCCAGTTACCTAATTCACTGTTAGCACGACGATTAGAAAGAACCCATACCGACGCCCCTCTCGCACTGCTGTTTGGCGCGGAGTCAGCATGAATAGACACTAACATATTGGCGCCTTTCTTACGTGCAACATCAGAACGGCCACTCACTGAAATAAAATAATCACCGTCACGGGTCATTGCCGGCTTAAACATGGGGTCTGCCGCCAATTTGGCATACAGTTTGCGCGCCACACTCAAGGTAACATCTTTTTCACGATAACCATTTTTACCTATCGCACCGGGGTCTTTACCACCATGGCCCGCATCAATTGCAATCACCACCTGTTTAGCACCTTTTGGCATCGTTTTATTGGCTTGCACTGGTACAGGCGTTTTTTGTTGTCCCGCCGCGTTCATTTTTAACGGCTTATCCTGTGCACTATTATTGCCAACGGCCTGTACTGGTTGAGTTATGTTATTCGACGGTGCAGATGTCCCACCTTTCCCTGTCGAAAGGCTAAACACCACTTGATATTGACCAGCAACTTGTTTCAGCGACGTTTGTACCTTGGCTGCTTTTGTCAGCTCCAAAACAATACGTTTATGCCGACTATCCGGTGGCTGACTCGTGCGAACAACTTTCACTAAATCACCCGCGGGGAGTTTCATCGGTAAACCCATAATTTCGCCATTTTGTTTAATATCAATGACGAGACGCTCTGGCGAATGCAGGGGAAAATATTTGTAGTCAGGGTTACCTCCAGCAAAGGAGAGTGTGACCTGTGCATTTGATGGGCTGTTATCTACTTGAATGTTCGCTAACGTTGCTGCCTGAACAGGCCGTGCAACGAGACAGAGCGCAAAAATCATCAATAGTAATAAGTAGGAAGCAATGCGCCTATCGGTTATTTTTCTTGGTAATGCATTCGTCATGAGCAATATATCCTTAAAGAGCGGGTAGTTCTTCTAACAACGACTCCCCATTTGCAGAAAAAGCAATCAAGTGAGCCTGACGTCCTTTATCCTGATAGGTCAAATGAAGTTCCAAGTCCGCCTCAGGTAGAAAACCTTTACCTTGTTGAGGCCATTCAACTAGGCAGATCGACTCAGGGGAAAAATAGTCACGGATCCCCATAAATTCCAATTCTTCTGGGTCGGCTAAACGATAAAGATCAAAATGAAAAACTTGTCGCTCAGGGAGATCATAAGGCTCAACCAGTGTGTAAGTCGGGCTTTTCACATGACCTTGATGCCCTAATGCCTGCAAAAAACCTCGACTAAACGTTGTTTTACCCGCCCCAAGATCGCCATACAAGTTAATCACTGCACCTTGTTTGCAGGCCTGTGCAACTGCACGCCCTAGTGCCACGGTTTGCTCTTCGTTGGCAAGTTGTAATATGCGTTCTTTCATGAATTATTCAATCAGCTATAGTAAGGAAAAAACAGATCAATGTTGATATTAACGACTATATTAACTCAAGCCGATCCATTTTTCTTAAATAACATTACAGAAATATTGGCATCATGGATATTAAATTAGTCATCGAACTTAATCACACAACGAGATTAACAAGCCGATATTTTGTGAATTCACCTAGCCATGATAAAGTTCTCAAGAAATGGAGGGCGTCCAGCTTAGATGACTGAACACGGTATTTGGGGTCTCACTCAAATAAGATGCATTCACAGACAAACAGACCACCAAACGTCAATAACGCTTAGCAAGGTATATAGCCTAGTATCACGATAAAATCTCATGGCAACACTTCTTGATCTCAACCTTCTCGCTCAAAATATCAAGCAATGGGGAGTAGAAATTGGCTTCCAGCAAGTCGGTATTTGTGACACTGACCTTTCGTTAGAAGAACCAAAATTGCAGGCATGGCTGGATAAACAGTATCATGGCGATATGGCGTGGATGGAACGCCATGGAATGATGCGAGCAAGGCCACATGAGTTACACCCTGGCACATTGCGCGTCATTAGTGTACGTATGAATTACCTTCCTGCAAAAGCCGCTTTTGCGAGCACTCTCAATGACCCTAAACTGGGGTACATTAGCCGTTATGCCTTAGGTAGAGATTATCACAAGCTACTTAAAAAACGCTTAAAAATGCTGAGTGACCGTATTTTAGCCTATTGTCGAGAACACACCTGTTCAGAAGAACTCAATTTTCGCCCTTTTGTTGATTCTGCTCCCATCTTAGAACGTCCACTCGCCGTCAAAGCCGGTTTGGGCTGGACGGGTAAACATTCGTTGATCCTCAATCGTGAAGCTGGATCCTGGTTTTTTCTCGGTGAATTGCTGGTCAACTTACCCCTTCCTGTCGATCAGCCCGTTGAGGAGCAATGTGGCCGTTGTGTTGCCTGTATGACAACTTGTCCGACGGGGGCAATTGTTGAACCATACGTTGTGGATGCTCGCCGCTGTATTTCTTACCTCACAATTGAACTGGACGGCCCAATCCCAGAAGCGTTTCGCCCCCTAATGGGAAACCGTATCTACGGTTGTGATGATTGCCAATTAATTTGTCCTTGGAATCGTTTTTCTCAATTAACTGACGAAGAGGATTTCAGCCCAAGACGGGTGCTACACACACCGGAGCTTCTCGATCTCTTTAGTTGGGATGAAGCCACTTTTTTAAAAGTCACTGAAGGCTCTGCAATTCGCCGAATTGGTTACCTGAAATGGCTAAGAAACATCAGTGTGGCATTGGGAAATGCGCCTTATCAAGACAATATCGTCATCGCTTTACGTTCCCGCTTAGGCATGGGGGAAATGCTAGATGAACATGTCCAATGGGCGATACAACAACAATTGAATCGTAGAGAAGAAAACCAAGTGACTATTCAAACTTCACAACAGAAACGCCTTGTACGTGCCATATCTAAAGGTTTGCCTAGAGACGCTTAAAAATAATACGTCATTATATCCTAAATAGACAAAAGTCAACCTCGTGTGAATAAAATAAAAAATTGCTTAACTGACAATGGTTAAAGGATTTGCAAGTTATGACACCCACATTTTCAGCAAATTTTTTTATACTTTAAATTCAATAAGATAATTAATAACTCTTGGAAATTATTTTTTCAATTATGTAAAAATACTCACAGACACATCCTGTGGATAACTCTGTGTAATAAAGTATTACAGAGACTTATAAGCGACTTTGTTTCGATAATAGATTGTGGATAACTTATTCACGGCAGGAAACTAAAATAAAGCGACTTTTTGCTACTCACAACAGAAGTAAAGTTATAAAAATGTAAGATTGGAACAATAAAATTAACTAAAACGGCAAAAAATAGATCTTTTGTATACTACGCAACCAAAACTATAACATTTGAAATAATAATTTATTTCCCCAATCAGTAAGGGGTGGCTATTCTATGGCGGCAACCTAATGAATGCAAGCAGAAAAATCCCCAAGATCCTAAAAAGATCCCGAACCGTATCAAGGCAGCGCCTTTCGCTTAGACTTAAAAGAATAATCGCCATATCGTTAACGATATTCAATATCGATAAATAACGGTTTTTGCTTAGGTAAGCGATCTGTGGCTTTAAAATGAGTGTGGATGGCGTCGAAAATACAGTGAATTTTGGAGCGGGAAACGAGACTCGAACTCGCGACCCCGACCTTGGCAAGGTCGTGCTCTACCAACTGAGCTATTCCCGCATTTGGTGTGAGTACTGCAACTAAAACACTAAGAGAGATTGGAGCGGGAAACGAGACTCGAACTCGCGACCCCGACCTTGGCAAGGTCGTGCTCTACCAACTGAGCTATTCCCGCAGACCGAAAATAGTGTTTTAGCAAAACATTAAGAGAGTTTGGAGCGGGAAACGAGACTCGAACTCGCGACCCCGACCTTGGCAAGGTCGTGCTCTACCAACTGAGCTATTCCCGCAAAACTGCATCTTTTTGCTTTACCGTACAGATAAAAATCTTCATCGGTACGGGGAGCGCATTATACGAGAAATTGCACGGCAGGCAAGTCCCTTGTCGCAAATTTTTCATTTTTTTGTTCGTTTGCTGATAAATTGGGCATTGTGATGATTTTATCAACGATGAAAGTAACCTTCTGATTTCAATCGGTTAACACTTTTTTACTTTTGTGTTATTCCGCATAACGCACTCAACAATAAAGCACGCTAACAGACATGTTGACAGCCATTTGATGATAAAGAGAGATGAGATAAATAGCGGTAAGCAGTTAATATCGCAAGCAACGGAGTGCCTTCAATAGGCATTCCGTTAACTCGACTTAGCAACAAGGCTTATTTATTGAGATCTGCACTCATTGTCACGAAATTACCAACACGCGCACTGGTAATTTTGTAGCTGTCCGCACCCGCCTCTTTTGCTTTCTGAGCAATCATAGCTTCGGTAGAAGCTAGCGTGTCACCCGTTGCTGTAACCGTTTGAGCTGAAGCGCCGAAAGCCACTAAAGATAACAATGAAGCTGTTGTTAATGTTTTAATCATGTTCATAATTTTTATCCTTTAATTTTATCGTTAAAATTGACTTGATAACCCTTGTTATCTGCTATGCCATTAATTTAACCTCAAGTTACCGCAAATAAAAGCAACTAAATTTGGCTTTGTTTATCAATTTTTTTGAATAAAAATAGCGAGATCAGCACTTCATCCTATTAGGAAAATAAGTCATGAATACGTCAACAATAACGAGGAGTTAAAGAAGGTCAGCTACTAACATAAATAGGCCACTTATCGGTGGCCCATCTATTTTTAATCGCCTGGTCTAATAGGCTTTATTTAATAAAAGTTTCGCGGTAATAGGCTAATTCAGCAATGGATTCACGAATATCATCTAATGCTTGATGGGTACCTTTTTTCGTAAATCCCCCCAGTATTTCCGGTTTCCAACGACGAGCTAGCTCTTTTAATGTGCTGACATCAAGGTAGCGATAATGGAAATAACTTTCTAATTCAGGCATATAGCGAAATAAAAAACGACGATCTTGACCAACACTATTACCACAAATTGGTGAAGCGCCTTTTGGCACCCACTGCTCTAAGAAAGCAATCGTCGCTAATTCAGCGTCATGTTCACTGAACGTACTGCTTTTAACACGTTCAACTAATCCACTTCCTGTATGCGTATTGACATTCCATTCGTCCATCAAATCCAATTGCGCTTGTGTTTGATGAATCGCAATGACAGGACCTTGTGCTAAAATATTAAGTTGACTGTCCGTAACAATAGTCGCGATTTCGATAATACGGTCACGCTCAGGATCGAGACCGGTCATTTCTAAATCGATCCAGATTAAATTATTCTCATTCTTTTGCATCATATACCCTAACTTGATCCGGTGGAATTCGTGTATGATAGCGCGTTTGAGGTATCGACGCGATCCACTCAATGAAGCAAACAAAAAAACTCAGCCAACAATATCAAGAGAGGTCAGGTGGCTAAGCAGAAATTGTCAAAAGGCCAGCAGCGCCGCGTGCAGGCAAATCATCAAAAAAGACTGAAAAAACAAAATGTCACTGAAATTGATGATAGTCAACTAGGAGAGGCACAAGAAGGGCTAGTTATCAGCCGGTTTGGACAACATGCTGATATTGAAGCCAATGACGGTACATTGCAGCGTTGTAACTTGCGCCGCACTATCTCGTCTCTTGTGACTGGCGACCGTGTTGTTTGGCGCCCGGCACTGAATACGCAAACAGATAACAAGGTGAACGGCATTGTCGAAGCGGTTCATGAGCGCCGCTCAGTCTTAACACGACCTGACTATTATGACGGGCTGAAACCCATTGCTGCGAATATTGACCAAATCGTGGTGGTTTCGGCAATCCTACCGGAACTTTCTCTCAATATTATTGACCGCTATTTAGTGGCTTGTGAAACCGTTGGTATTCAACCAATTATTGTTCTGAATAAAATTGACCTGTTAGACCAAGAGAACCGCGAATGGGTCAGTGAGCTGATGACGATTTATCGCGATATTGGCTACCAAGTCCTCGAGGTATCCAGTCATACCAACGAAGGAATGGAAGCGCTCACTAACTTATTAGAAGGCAAAATATCGGTCTTTGTGGGGCAGTCCGGCGTGGGTAAATCCAGTTTACTGAATGCATTATTACCACATAATGAGGAAGCTATTTTAGTAAATGAAGTGTCTGACACCTCGGGGTTGGGCCAACACACGACAACAACGGCGCGCTTGTATCACTTCCCTCATGGAGGTGACGTTATCGACTCTCCGGGCGTACGTGAATTTGGCTTATGGCACCTTTCAACGGAACAAGTCACCAAAGGATTTGTCGAATTTAAAGATTATTTAGGTGGCTGTAAGTTCCGAGATTGTAAACATTTGGATGATCCCGGCTGCCTACTGCGTGAAGCAACAGAAGATGGGAAAATCGCGGAATCACGCTTTGAAAATTACCACCGTATTTTAGAAAGCATGGAGCAAGTGAAACCGCGTGGTAATTTCACGGGGAAAGAGAAATAAACCGGCTTAAAACGTAAGTGTGTGCTTACATTTTTTTATAGACGCACAGGCTAAAGGTAAAGATTTTTAAGCCCATCGAAACAAAATAGCCTATTTAAAAAAGCAAAGGTACAATAACGCCTTTTTGCTAACTGGCCTTTTCGAATTTGAGGTTAACGTGCTAGATAAGATTAAAATACGTTTACAATATTTATTACCAAAACAAGGTCTTACACAACTTGCGGGCTGGTTTGCCAACAAGCAAGCTGGCTTTATCACTCAGTGGGCCATAAAACTATTTGCTAAAGCCTATAAAGTGGATATGAGTGAAGCACAAAAAAGCGAATTCACCGCTTATGCCACGTTTAATGATTTTTTTGTACGACCATTGAAAGACGAAGTTCGCCCATTGGTTGAAGGTCAACATCAATTAGCCCAACCTGCTGATGGCGCTGTCAGCCAATTAGGCCCAATTCAAGACGGTCACATTTTCCAAGCCAAAGGTCACAATTATACGGTGGAAGCTTTACTGGCGGGTAACTATCAGTTGGCAGAAAAATTTCGTCACGGCGACTTTATTACCACTTACTTATCTCCAAGTGATTATCACCGTGTTCATATGCCTTGTGATGGCTTATTAACCGAAATGATTTATGTTCCTGGGGATCTTTTCTCTGTGAACCCACTCACTGCCGCCAATGTACCGAATTTATTTGCACGTAATGAGCGCCTGATTTGTGTGTTTAAAACCGAGATAGGTCTGATGGTACAAATTTTAGTTGGTGCAACAATTGTCGGTAGTATTGAAACCGTCTGGAGTGGCTGCGTTAATGATCAACGCCAAGGTATTATTCAGCGTTGGACTTATCCAGACCAATTAACTGAAAATGCGGTATTCCTGAAAAAAGGCGAGGAAATGGGTCGTTTCAAACTTGGCTCAACCGTTATCAACCTGTTCGAAGCTAATACAATCCGTTTCAATTCTTCACTGATCCCAGGTTATGCTACCCGTATGGGTGAGCTATTGGCTGAAACGGTCTCAAATGACACTTTAGCGGCGGCTACCGCTGAACAAACAGAAACTCAGTAATACTCAATTAATGATTTGAAGGAGCTCCCGACTGTGCGCTTGATTATCAGTTTTTTTTTCAGCCTGCTAATCGCCTTTTCTGCGGCTGGGGCTCCTAATACCACGCTAAATGAAGCACAGATTAAGCAGGAGCTGTCTCAACTAGATCCGAGCAAAAATCCCAAAGATGCGGAGATAGCGCAAGCTTTACAAGGCGCTCTCAACTGGATCAGTGAAGCCAATGAAGCGGATGCTAGAGCCAAGTCTTACCAAGACGCCATTGATAATTTCCCTAAAATTATTAAAGGGTTAAGGCAAGAATTACTCAATGAAAGTGATGAGCCACCGGCTATCCCTGCCAATATCAGTTTGTCTGAGCTTGAACAACAAATTATTCAAGTCAGTAGCCAACTACTTGAACAAGGAAGAAAAACTCAGCAAGAACAAGATAAAGGACGTGAGATTAGTGAGTCACTCAGTGCGCTTCCCAAGCAGTTGTCAGAGTCACGACGCTTGCTTTCTGAAGCGGCTTTTCGTTTACAATCGCTAAGTACGCCCTCGACACCATTAGCGGAAGCGCAGTCAATCCTTGCTCAAGCAGAAGTAAGTGCTCGCAAATCCGAAGTTAATGAATTGGAAATGGCACAGTTATCAGCCAATAACCGCCAAGAGATTTCCCGTGTCACATTAGAGATCAATAAAAAACGCTACAACCGGCTAGAACTTGAACTACAAAAATTGCGTGAAGTGCAAAACACGTTACGTCAGCAAAAAGCCGTATTAGCCCTTGAGCATACTGAAATGCTGGCTGAGCAAGGCGAGCTGACCCCTTTTCTAAAAGAACAAATTGATATTAACCGCAAATTGTCACAAGAGCTAACTGACCAAGCGGTTCGCATGAACAATATCAGTACTAGCCAAGCAGAAATTTCCTCGGGTATCCAAGATGCACGCCAAGCACTCACCACTATTCGTGAACAAGCACAATGGCTTGATGGTTCAAGTACGTTAGGAGAAGCCTTACGCACTCAGCTATCACGCCTACCTGAGATCCCTAAAAGCCAACAGCTTAACCGTGATATGGCTGACTTACGTGTGCAAAGGCTAAACTATGAAGACATGCTTGATCGGCTATCCAAGCTGGATACTGCCACACAAGAAACTGAAAATAATTTAAGCCCAGCACAAGCACAAGTTTATTCATCGCTGATCAAAACGCGTAAAGAACTGCTCACGGCACTGATTTCAGGCTTTGATACAGAAATGCTTGAGCTAACGAAATTAAACGTAGCCACTAGCCAGCTCACCGATGCATTGAAAGATGTAAAAGATGCCTCACACCGTTATCTGTTTTGGGTCGCTGACGCACCGCCAGTAACGCTTCACTATCCTGTCTTATTGATCACTGATATTACCCAGTTGCTCTCTTTAGACACCTTATCGCAACTGACCGGTGCCTTAAAGGTGATGCTGACGACCCAAGATACTTTTTTGTATCTGCTCGGCTCAATCATTTTAGTTATCTTCAGTATCAGCACTCGTAAGCATTATCAGGATTTTCTTGATCGCGCTAGCTTACGTATTGGTAAAGTCACCCAAGACCATTTTTACCTCACTGTACGAACCATTTTTTGGTCTATCATTGTGGCGCTACCACTCCCGATGATGTGGTCCGCCATTGGCTACGGGTTACAAAGTGCATGGCAATACCCGATGGCGGCGGCGATAGGCTATGGCGTCAGCGCGACGACGCCGGTGCTATGGCTGTTTATGATCAGTGAAACCTTCTCTCGCCCCACAGGGTTATTTATTGCACACTTCGGCTGGGATAAAGATGCCGTAAAACGTGCGATGCGTTACTATCGCCTCGCTATTTTCGTTATTGTCCCCTTGATGATGGCGCTGATTACTTTTGAGTATTACAGTGACAGAGAATTCGCCTCAACCATTGGTCGCTTCTGTTTCTTGTTACTATGCTTTGCATTGAGTTTAATGACCAATAACTTGCGTCGCACACACGTTCCACTCTACCTTGATAGACATGGCTCAGGCGATAATCTCATCAACAAGGCATTATGGTGGATGCTACTCGGTGCACCAGTCGTCGCTGCCTTTTTCTCTCTGTTAGGGTATTTTTCAACCTCTCAAGCCCTGCTCGGTCGTTTAGAAACCTCGGTTGCCATCTGGTTTGTGTTATTAATTATCTATCATACTATCCGCCGTTGGATGTCAATTCAGCGTCGTAAACTCGCCTTTGAACGCGCCAAACAGCGTCGTGCAGACATCTTAGCCCAGCGGGCAAAAGGAGAGGATGACTCACAACAGCCAAACGCCAGTGGAGAAGGTAGTATTGATATTGATGAGCAAGTGATTGACCTTGATGCGATCAGCGCACAATCCGTCGGCTTAGTACGTTCGATACTTACGATGATTGCCTTAGTCTCTCTGATTTGGCTGTGGTCTGAGCTGCACACTGCATTTTCGTTCCTTGAAAATATTCGCTTGTGGGATGTCACCTCTACCATTAATGGTGTTGATACTGTGCAACCAATCACGATGGGATCGATTTTTATCGCCATCTTGATCATCATTGTCACCACGCAATTAGTCAGAAATTTACCTGCATTGCTTGAGTTAGCGGTGTTACAGCATTTAGATTTAACCCCTGGCACGGGTTATGCCATAACCACACTGACGAAGTACTCACTCACTATCATAGGCACCATTGTTGGTTTCTCTATGTTGGGGATCGATTGGTCGAAATTACAGTGGTTAGTCGCCGCCATGGGGGTTGGGTTAGGCTTTGGTTTACAAGAGATCTTTGCCAATATCATTTCCGGTCTAATGATCTTGTTTGAAAAACCTATCCGAATTGGTGATACCGTCACCATACGCAATTTAACGGGTAGTATTACTAAGATTAACACCCGTGCGACCACCCTGACTGATTGGGATAGAAAAGAAATTATTGTGCCCAATAAGGCCTTTATTACAGAACAGTTTATCAACTGGTCTCTCTCTGACACCATCACACGTATTGTTATGACTATCCCTGCTCCTGCGGATGCAGACAGCCAGCAAGTCACCTCCATCATTCTCAGCGCGGCTGAACGTTCGAGCATGATATTGGATAACCCGAATCCTGAAGTTTATTTGGTCGATTTACAACAGGGTATTCAGATTTTCGAATTACGCGTCTATGCTGGCGAAATGGGGCACCGCTTACCAGCACGGCACGAAATCCATCAAAATATATTGGCGGCATTTGCAGAACAAGGGATTACCTTGCCATTCCCTCCATTCCAAGCACGCGTGGATATACGTGATAATGCATTACAAAGTGCAACGAATAATCTTGCAGGTCGCAATCCTCCACGTAAATCAGGAGAGCTATAACCGCAGAACTTAATGGTCAATAACTTAAGTTATTGACCATGATACTAATTTTTAAGGTAGTGAAATGAAAGCACCTATTGATCCACAAGATGAGCAGGTTTTATTACGAGTCACTCAATTTGATAAAGTTGGCTCGATCCTCTTTTTCCTGATCCCATTGATTATCTTGTTAGTCGTCGGAAAATCATTTGCCGTCTATATACTCTATTTATGGCAAGCGCTTTCCCTACTCTATATTGTGGCTTATCGCATGTTGGTGAGTAAATTATCAACCAAAGCGTTACAGTTAAATGTACGTAGAGGCTGGGGATACAATCGGTTTTATCGTATGAGTTGGGCCTATCTCGTGCTATCGATCATTATCATGGTGGGATATCGGATCATATCCCACTGAGTTTACTGTTCGTCAGCTCGCCTTAGATCCATAGGATTGAATATAATTCTCAGCGAGTTGCTGTGCTTGTTTTAAGTCATTTTCATTTAATTGCTCGGCAATTTTATTTTGCAATTTCTGGCTCTCTTTATTACCACTATAAACTGCGGTTGCCAGCCAAGCATAAGCCTGTTGCAGGTTTTTCTTGACGCCTTTCCCTTCTGAATACATGACACCTAAACGATCTTGCGCTTTTGCATCACGCTGTTTAGCTGCTTTACGGAACCAAAACACGGCTTTTTCATTATCCTGATCAACACCGCTACCAATTGAATACATTTGGCCGATGTGGAATTGCGCAATGACATTGCCACCTTGCGCTGCTTTCCTAAACCAATAAGCTGCTTTTTCGAGATCTTGTGCGACACCAAGCCCTTGTGCATACATCATCGCCATGTTGGTTTCTGCACGGGTGTCATTTTGTTTAGCGGCTTGTTGATACCAAAGCATCGCCTTATCGTAGTCTCGACGCACACCGAAACCATTCACATACATCGTACCTAATTGGAATTGTGCATCAGAATTACCTCGGTCACCTGCTTTAATAAACCATTCCGCTGCAATTTTTGAGTCCTGAGAAACGCCATTGCCTTTAAAATAGCGCTGACCTAGAAGGTATTGCGCTGTTGGATCACCTTTTTGTGCTAACTGCGTAATTTGCTCTATGGTCTGTTGAGGAGGTGCCGATTTTGTCGACGGCGTGGCAAGTAACTGTGAACTATAGCAAACAGAACCTAATAAGAGCGCTAACGCAATTTTTTTCATCCTAAACAACCCTCAACAGTGCAAAATACCGACTGAGAAAACAGTGTGATCCATTATTATCGGCAGGCTGCGGTTTGACTATAGCCTAAACTCACAGCCGACTCGTCATAGTTTAATGCGACTTTCATACAGAAAGAATAGGAAAATTGAGTTTATTACTGATTTAGCACATTTTTTACTTTTATTATAGAAACTGAGGTATTTCCTGACCAAGTCAAATAAAAACAGACTGTTCTCTAAAAAAATAAGACAGAATTATTTATAGTGCGCATCAATGAGTATGGTTTAACCTCACCCATTCAGTAAGACAGTATTAAGCGATGTATCTCTACCCGTCCCCTTATTTTATGCAACCGCTATTGCAATAACGCATTTATTTTCTGCGTGATTATTCCATGAATCGTATTGAATGACTGACTATGGCCACGGGCTGTTGCAATAGCGTGACCCAGCTTTCCGTACTCACAACACTTCCTTCTTTTATTTTTCTCAAATAAAAATAAAATCTATTTTTATGTTTTTATATAAATCCGATTTAATAAAGGAATATTTATCCGTGATGCTATTGACTATGTTAACGCCAATATCGAGTATAAATAATTAGAGGCAGTATAATTTGCCTCTAATTTGGAATAATCTCTTTTTCGTGTTGTCAGTTAACCAACAGGATGAGTGAGATACAGTTTTCTCAGGTAGTTTGCTACCGCATCATCTGCATTAGAGCCAATAATTTCAAGTTGTGGTAATTCATCTTTGAGCATTTGATGAGCATTTTCCATAATGCAGCCTTTACCTGATAAGGTCAGCATTTCTTTATCGTTCATCCCATCACCAAAGGCGATACAATCATGAACTTGATAGCCCTGCAACGCCGCAACTTGTTGCAACGCTTCACCTTTAGAGACCACTCCAGCCATCACTTCAAGGCAACTACGTAATGAAAATGTCACATTGACGCGGTCTTGCCAACGCTCACGGATCCGATTTTGTAAATCGACTAACAAGTCGTGATCTTCACTCGTGTAATAGACTTTACACACGTCAGAAGTATCAAAGTTATCGCGCTCAAATAAGGTATATTGAAACACGGATTCTTTGAAAAACTCTTTTTGTTCAGGGCTTTCGCGGTTAATAAACCAGTCATCACCACTGTAATAGTTAGTCACAAGATCAGGATTATCGAAGTCCATCAAGCACAATTCATGTGCAATGTCAGGATCAACATTATGTTTAAAAATCAGTTCGCCCTTTGTATTGTGAACTCGAGCACCATTGGAGGTGATCATATAAGCATCAATACCTAAACCATCTCTAATTTGTGCAACATCCACATGATGACGGCCCGTTGCAAACACAAAATGGATATCTTGTGTTTCGACTAACTGTTTCAACGTTTCCTTGGTAAAAGAGGTTAAATCATGATTGGGAGATAAAAGCGTACCATCCAAATCAGAAGCAACAACAGGATATTTCATAAATCATTCCTAACTAATACTGCTCAAAAAAATCACAGATTGCATTAAGTGCCATCGCTCTTAGTGCATCCACTTCAAACAGGATTTCATGGTGTGCCCCTTCTATCACGAGAGGTAATTTTTCTTCTCTTCCTGTTTGTGCTTTTTGCCGACTTTGACAAAAAGCCTGTAGCTCTCGATTGCTGACCACTTTATCTTCACTTGCTTCTAGTAGCATCAGTGGTACATCAATTTCTCCCGCTCTTGCAATCAGCTCATCACCAATTGCAAAACTTTCTTTTAGCCAATGATAAGTTGGCCCTCCAAGACGCAAGTCAGGATAGTCGGCATAATAACGCAAATAACGCCGATAGCGCTCTTGACTGTGTGTCAGGACGTTAATCATATAAGGTAATGGCTGCCATTTACCCGTCGATACCGCATACTCATTACGCACACTTTGGTGTAATTCTGCCCTATCAACAATAAAGCTGGCTAGCCAATGTGGTATAGGTAAATTAATCCCAATCATAGGCGCACAAAGCGCAGCCGCATCAAAAGTCACCTTATCTCGCAATAAGTAGCCTCCTAGGATCGCTCCTCCCATCGAGTGGGCTAAGGCATAACATTTGAGATAATGCCGACATTGCACTTCAAGTTCAATAAACTTTGCAAAATCATCGATATAATCAGTGAACTTTTCAACGTGCCCTTTTTGTGGATCGGCAAGCATACGTCCTGATCGTCCCTGCCCTCGATGATCCACAATAAAGACATCAAAGCCAAGATGATAAAAGTCATAAGCAACTTCAGGATATTTCACATAGCTTTCACTACGCCCTGGAGAGATCACAATGGCTTTACTGTGCTGAGAATTGATAAAACGAACGTAACGGATAGGCACATCATCTACCCCCAAAAATTCAGCTTCCTCTCGCTGTATCCAGAAATCCAAAAGAGGCCCGTTGGTAAACGCAGCAAATTGAGCTTCTCGATTTAACCAGCTCTCTTTTAGCTTCTCAGGGGTCATTATATTTATCCTTTCGTCATTCGTAACCTTCAAGATGATCCCGAATCAATGTCATAAAGGCATCACCAAAGCGTTCTAGCTTCCGTTCTCCCACGCCGTTGATCAACAACAATTCTGAGGAAGACGTAGGGCAGTGCTCTGCCATTTCAATCAGTGTTGCATCATTAAAAACCACAAATGGGGGGATGTTTTCTTCATCGGCTATAGATTTACGTAATTTGCGTAGCTTAGCAAACAACTTCTTATCATAGTTGCCCCGATAAACTTTGTTTTGCTGATTACGGCTTTTTGTTACCAAAACGCGAGGAACGGCTAATTGCAGTGATGATTCACCGCGTAAAATCGGCCTAGCTGCTTCAGTAAGTTGTAATGCGGAGAAATGAGTAATATTTTGTGTAATCATGCCAAGGTGAATTAATTGGCGGATCACACTCACCCAATGCTCATGGCTTTGCTCTTTTCCGATACCGTAAACAGGTAATTGGTCATGGCCTAATTCCCGAATACGCTGATTATTCGCCCCACGTAATACTTCGACAATATAGCCGATACCAAAACGTTGACCAACACGATAAATGCACGAGAGCGCTTTTTGTGCATCGATTAAACCATCATACTGTTTTGGAGGGTCTAAACAGATATCACAGTTCCCACACGGTGACTGCCTATTTTCGCCAAAATAATTGAGTAGTACCAATCGACGACAAGTTTGTGCTTCGGCAAATGCGGCTATCGCATTTAGTTTATGCCGTTCAATATCTTGTTGCAGACCCGCGGGTTTTTCTTCGAGACAGCGGCGTAGCCATGCCATATCAGCGGGATCATAAAAAAGGATTGCTTCCGCCTCAACCCCATCACGTCCGGCACGTCCAGTCTCTTGGTAATAGGCTTCAATATTGCGAGGAATATCAAAATGTGCAACAAAACGCACATTCGACTTGTTGATCCCCATACCAAATGCCACTGTTGCCACAACAATTTGCAAGTTGTCTTTTAAAAAAGCATCCTGAACCCACTCGCGTTGCTGGCTATCTAATCCCGCGTGATACGCTGCAACACTTAGCCCCCGTTTTTGTAAGCGTTCGGCGGTTTCTTCCACTTTACTACGGCTATTACAATAAACGATACCAGCCTTGCCTTTCTGGGCTTTAATAAAAAACCAAAGTTGCTCCAGTGGCTTATACTTTTCTACTAAGGTATAGCGAATATTCGGTCTATCAAAGCTACTGATTTGTATCAACGGGTCATGTAAATCGAGCAAGCGAACAATATCTGCTCGTGTTGTTTCATCTGCCGTTGCTGTTAATGCCATCACTGGCACATCGGGAAAATGTTGTCTCAATTGGCCAAGGGCACGATATTCAGGACGGAAATCATGGCCCCATTGTGAAATACAATGAGCCTCATCGACGGCCAATAGACTTATATTCCAATTAGCCAGTTGGTTTAGAAAGTAGTCAGTCAGTAATCTTTCAGGAGCGATATACAGTAATTTCAAAACACCTTGCGCGCACAGATCCATGACCTCACGCTGTTCTTGGGCGGTCTGAGAAGAATTTAAACAAGCCGCACTAATGCCATGAAGTCGTAATTGATCGACCTGATCTTTCATTAATGAAATTAAGGGGGAAACCACCAGCGTCACCCCCTCCTTGACTAGAGCAGGCACTTGATAGCACAGAGACTTACCGCCTCCTGTTGGCATGAGTACTAAGCAGTCACGATGGTCAAAAATTGCTCGAATAACGGCTTCCTGCCCAGGGCGGAAAGACTGATAACCGAAAGTACTGTTGAGTATACTTTCAGCAAGTGAAAACTGGGAGATCACTTCTGCAGTAGACACGCGGATCCTCAAATTACAAACTGATAGCTGCCCGTCAGAGAGCAGCGTCTAAATAGTGGGTTAGTGCCCGAAGCCTTTCAAGGTATCGCTTGAATTAAGGTTGTCGTATGCTAACAAATAAGTGCTAACGACTAAAGCATATCATTTAGCATCACACCGATACCAAAGCGAGTTTGCCGATAATCATAATCGATCATGGATTCGCCGTAACCGCTAAATAATTGGGTATAGAACCTCACATGCTTGGTGATTGGATAGCTCCAACCTAGCTCAGCCGCACCATAGCCACTATTCCAGTTATAACGCCCCGTTGCCGTAAATACACTATCACCTAAGGCATAACCTACTTTTAACCGGTAATAGCCCATATATTTGGTGATATCTTTATTATCATCACTTCCTTCACTTTCGTGAATGCGATACCAAGGTTTTAAATCGACTTGCCAGTTACCATTTTGGGCCATAGCACGTGCATAAATACGATTCCAACTGCGTGACGTCGGCTCAGAACGGCCATTCGACTCATGGTTGAAACCCGTTTCTAATTCACGCAACGTCCAACCCCCCCACTGGTAGTCAGTCGCCCAACCAATAAAAATTTGCGGTTCATAGTTAGTATCACGAAAGGGTGAAGATTCTTTTTTATTACTTAATTGCCACCAAGAACGTTGCGTATAAGATGCGGCTAAGACGGAGTTATCCCCCGCAATCCCTCTCCATAAAGGAAAAGCTAAACTCAGTTGAAATTTTACTTCGTCATGTAAAGCATCATCACCCCAATTATAGGTTTGTATCGCTTCCTTATTTATTGATGAAGTATAAGTATAAATAATGTAGTTAGACTCATATGGATAAAGTACAAAAGGATTATCGTAATTTTGTAATAAACCCGAAATAATACTCCCTCTTATTGGCTTGTTATCTGTAACTTCTTGCGAATTTGGCGTATCCGATTTTTCTGCCGCAAATAATGATACGGACCAAAAACAGAGCACTACACTAAGTAATTTGTGAAAAATGCGCATTCTGTTATTCCTATTTTGTACATTCCCAAAAAAAGTTTTTCTCATTTTACACATAAAATCTGATAACTGCTGAAAGATTATTCGTTCATTTGCTAGAGACATATTTTATACATAGTGGTAACTTATTGTTCACATATTTTTAAAGGAATAAAGCAGATGAATGACCATACTTACACATTAGAAGAAGCCAGTAAGCTCATGAGTGATGCATTTATCTATAAAATGCCTTTTAATCACCTTTTAGGCATCGAATTAGCACATATGAGCGATGATTTTGTCCAACTGACCATTAATAATCGTCCAGAATTGATAGGCAATTTCACACAAAATATCCTGCATGGTGGCGTGATCGCATCCCTATTAGATGTTGCCGGCGGCATGGTATGTATTAATCGCATTCTTCAACGTATCACCCCATTAATCCATCAAGATATCGTTGAGAAAATGTCAAAAATGGGCACCATCGATCTACGAGTTGATTATTTACGTCCTGGTCGCGGTGAAGTTTTTACGGCTAGTGCAAGTTTACTGCGCGACGGTAATAAAATTGCCGTGACTCGCTGTGAATTACATAATGAACGTAATCAGCATATTGCTACAGCCACTGCGACTTATCTAATTGGATGAAAATAAAAAGTAAAAATTTAGTTACTTACTCAACTAATGACTTGTAAAAAAACTCGAGCAATGTCACATTAATAAGGTCATAAATCGAGCCAATATTTTCTTTGGCTCGATATCTCAATCGACTTACTTTTAGCCGTTTATTCGAATTCAGAGTCAATAATGAACCAACAAAACACCATTAAGGGTGTCTTATGCGCCTTGGGCGCCTATTTAATTTGGGGCGTCGCACCTATTTATTTTAAAACCATCCAAGAGGTGCCAGCAGAAGAAATACTGACTCACCGTATTATTTGGTCATTTTTCTTTATGTTGGTCTTATTAACGGCCACTAGGCATTGGAGCTATATGCGCCAAGTGTTAAAACACCCTAAAAAAATTCTGATTTTGGGTGTCACTGCGGTAACCATTGCTTCCAACTGGCTAATTTATATTTGGGCTGTCAATAATGGTCATATGTTACAAGCTAGCCTAGGCTATTTTATAAACCCTTTAGTCAACGTCTTGTTTGGCATGCTATTTCTACAAGAACGTTTTCGCCGCATGCAGTGGATTGCTGTCAGTTTAGCGCTCATGGGAGTGCTGATCCAACTATGGCAATTTGGTTCAGTGCCGATCATTGGGTTAAGCCTTGCGGTCACTTTTGCAACTTACGGTTTATTGCGTAAAAAACTGGGGGTTGATGCTCAAATTGGCATGACATTCGAGACACTCTGGTTATTACCTGTCGGCATCATCTTCTTACTATTCTTTGCGGATAGTCCGACTAGCAATATGACAATGAATGATTGGCATTTAAATGTGTTATTAATCCTCGCTGGTGTGATTACAACGGTGCCTTTGTTACTGTTTACTGAAGCAGCAAACCACTTACGTTTATCAACACTTGGATTTTTCCAATATTTGGGACCAACAATTATGTTCTTACTCGCTGTATTTATCTATGGTGAACAAATGACATCAGAATTGTTAGTCACTTTTGGTTTTATTTGGGTTGCATTAATTTTATTTACCTTGGATGCACTTTACACACAACGTAGGTTACGAAGATAAATTCAGTAAATTGCCTATTTAAAGGCAATTATCGAAACCCTGGCCTTTTATTATTTATTAATTAGAAGGTCAGGGTTTCATTTTATGGAACTTCATTTGTTAATTTACTTTATGCATATAGACAATCGACAAAGTTATATCATTTAGATAAATGATTTCCCCAACCTAAATAAATTACAAATAACCTATTTACGATTAATAGTACCTATTATTCACATCAATAGAGAAATGATCATCTGTCATTGGCAATGGCTCTAATACTTTCATTCAAACAAACAATAAATCCAATAAAAATCAACATTTTAGAAAAGCATGTGACACATTGATTTAATTCTCAAACAAGCTATTATTATATTTATCCAAAATGAGCTTTTATTTACCCACATTAAAATCAAACCAACTTATTGAATTAAAAAAATATTTATTTTTTTAATAATTAATCATTGCGTTAAAGGAACATCGAATCTATATTGTACGCCGCTTGTATTCACCCCAGCGGATGGTGATGGTCCGATTCATCACTGACGTTTCATTAAAGTGCGCACGATGACAGATGATTTATCAAATGTCCTGGTGCGAGGTTTTCTGAAATTGAATATGAGTTCGCTCTAAAATTTATTTTAATACAATAATGTAGCGTTATAACTCAGGTTATATACTCACATAATTCTAGATGCAGTTAAACATCAATGAATGCACCGCTAATAGCATAGAAAGTGATGCTGCTTGTTCAAATGAACATAGCTACCATTTATTAACATAACGCTGCAACTGAAGTATTAACGAGTATAGCTGCATTTTAGGTTCACTCCGCCTATGGAGTTGATAGTTGTTAAGGGCTTTTGGGAAGGGCTTAAAAATGCAACAGAATACCGTTCAAATGAAACGTGTACTGACCACACCTGCGTTAGTTTTTTTCGGGCTGGCTTATATGGTGCCACTCGGAATTTTCACCACCTATGGCCAAGTGACTGTATTAAGTGAAGGCCATTTGCCTATCGCTTATCTTGTGACATTGGCTGCTGTTCTATTTACTGCGATGAGTTATTGCCGAATGACAAGTGCACTGCCGCTAGCAGGCTCTGCCTATTAATATGTGCAAAGGACGTTTGGCGGTACACTGGGCTTCCTCGTCGGTTGGGCACAATTGCTCGATTATCTATTTCTGCCAATTATTAACTATATTGCTATTGGGATCTTCGTTCATGAAGCATTCCCGAGCATTCCAATGCCAGTGATTATCTGCACGACAATTGCCGTTGTCAGCTTGATGAATATTTTGGGGATAAAATTAGTTTCCTCCATGAATATGCTGATCATCGCCATGCAAATTGTCTTTATTGCGGTCTTCTTATATCTGAGTTTCAAAACAAACTTTGTGCTAGATACTGAAGCACTACTCGCGCCGATTACGCTGGCAGCAGATCAGGTTCCTGGTTTATTTGCAGGAGCAGCGGTTCTCTGCTTAGCCTTCTTAGGTTTCGATGCCATTTCAACAATGGCGGAAGAAACAAAGGATGCTCGCAGCGCCCTACCTAAAGCGATTATCTATACCGTCTTTATTGCTGGCACCTTATTTGTGGTTATCTCGTATAGCGCACACTTAAGCTACCCTATGTGGCAAGAGTTTATTCCGAATACCGATGTTGCTAGCCTTGCAGTCATGAAACAAGTTGGTGGAGCCATGATGGCATCCAGCTTTATCACCGCTTATGTGATCGGTGTGTTTGCCTCTGCAATGACGTCACAAGCCAGTATTGTGCGTATTTTCTATGCTATGGGTCGTGATGGTGTATTGCCACGCTCTATATTTGCTTACCTGCACCCAAGGCTGAATACGCCGGTGTATTCAATTATCTTTGTTGCTATCGCGTCACTACTCTCACTGGTACTGTCGTTAAGCATGGTAGCGTCAATGATCAGCTTTGGTGCATTGATTGCGTTTACCTTTGTTAACTTGTCGGTTATCAAACACTTTTATATCGACCGTAAAGAGGCTTTAAACGGTAAAAAACTGATCACTTGCCTGATTATGCCGTCGATTGGTGTCATACTGACCTTATGGTTATGGACAAGTTTAGATAAAGAAGCCTTTACGGTTGGCCTATGCTGGCTTGCGGCAGGCGCGTTTTATCTGACATTGCTGACACAGGGTTTCAGACGTAGTCCACCAGCAATCTCTGACGATGAGACGAATATGATTATCAATTAACTCTCGCTATTTCGAGCTAACGTATGTATTGACTAGAATCACGTATAGATGTCGCATACTGTTGCTACCCAGCTGTGCCTCGAAGTAGTTAGAGTGACATTCATATAATTGTAGACTTGGGGGAGCGATGCCTTCCCCTTTGTTATTCTGGCTCTACCTATACCGAGCCCCTGATAAAGACTGTGATAGAAATGAATAATAAAGTTGCTGATGTCATTTATTTCAACGGTTATATCTACACTGCTGATAAACAAGATAGTGTTGTAGATGCCATTGCCGTACAAGATGGCTATATTATCGCGAGCGGTACCTCTGATGAATTACATCAATATGTTGGGCCGAAAACTGAAAGTATCGATTTAGAAGGTAAGATGATGATGCCAGGCATCATCGATGGTCATATGCACCCATTTTGGGGCGGTATTCAATTATTTGGGTGTCACCTCAACTATGAATCGCTGACTATTGAACAAATTCTTCAGCGCGTCCAAGAACACTTGGATAAAGATCCTCGTACAGGTGAAAATGATTGGCTAAAAGTCACTGCATGGCTACGTCAAGGCATGTTACCCGCAGGCATCGATATGTATCGCGAAGACATGGATAAACTGAAGACAAAGCGTCCGGTCGTCCTATTTTCCAATGACTGCCACACCTTATTAGCCAATAGCCGTGCATTAGAACTCTTTGGTATCACCAAAGATACCCCTGAGCCACCTGATGGCAAAATCGGTAAATATGCTAATGGCGAGCTAAATGGCATTTTAGAAGATGCTCCGGCGATGCGTGCCGCGGATAGTATTCCATCAATTCGTGATGACCAAGCGGTTGAAGTCGCTGAATTAGTGCAAAAAGTACTCAACCAGCAAGGCGTGACCACCGTTATGGATGCGCGTGTTTCCGAACAGCAGTTAGAAGCGTTCGCGGAACTCCAACGCCGCGGCGAACTAACGGTGCGTTTTCAAGCGGCTCGAGAAATTACGCCAGATGATACGCCTAATGTCGCAGCCGTTGCGGCCGCGGTGGATAAAGCCGTTGCTTTTGCCAAAAAATGGCACCAAGCTGATTGGACGCCAGCACCGGGGATTGGTCTACGTAATATCAAAATGTTTGTCGATGGCGTATTGCAATACCCAACCATGACGGCTTCATTGCTCCAACCTTATCGTATCAATAAAGGCACTGACGAAGCACCGAACTGGGTTGAAACCGATAACTACGGTGATTTGTATTTTACTGCTGAAATTCTGGATGAATTAATGGAAAAAATTGCAGCAGCAGGTTACGACCCCCATTTACATACCGTTGGTGAGGGAGCCGTTTCTATCGTGCTGGATGCGATTGAAAAGATGCGCGCAGCGCATCCAGAAAAAGATATTCGCCCAGGTCTTGCTCATAATGAATTGGTACATCCAAAAGATTATGAACGTTTTGCACGCCTCAACACTATTGCTTGCCTCTCCTTTCAATGGGCAGCCCCCACACCTGAACTGGCCGCCTTTGAACGCAAGATGTTAGGCGAAGAGCGTTTCGAACAATTGGAACCGATTGCGAAGTTTATCGATGCGGGCGCGGTAGTTGCTTTCGGTAGTGACTGGCCAATTGATGACTTTGATGAGTGGTATGATTTAAAAGTCGCAGCCACTCGTCGCGGGCGTCACATTGACGGTAACCCAGCACCACGTCTGGATAATGACCGTGATATGACCGTGACTGAAGTTCTACGTTCAGCAACCATTGATTCTGCCTATGCTCAACACAGAGAAGATGTGATTGGTTCATTAGAAGTCGGGAAATTTGCAGACATGATCGTCCTTGATCGCAATGTATTTAAAATCCCAGCAGATGATATCGAAAATGTAAAAGTATTGCGTACGATTATTGGCGGAAAAACCGTCCATGTCGCACAATAGCTTAATATTTAATTAATATTTAGACGGCTTACTGCCTTTCAGTAAGCCGTTCTACACAGAGTAAAGCATTCTTAATCAGCAACACCATTGTGAAAACTGCTTGCAATCCCCTATCCCCCTCGTTATTATCCGCTCGTTTTTTTACTCACCCACACACTGCAAGGAGGAACATTATGACAACAATTCATCACACTCTTTGCGGGCGTACTCAGAAATAGTCTCTCTATCTCTCCAGTTCTTGCCTGCTAAATCACCTTATTTTTTCCTTAAAAATGAGTTAATGACTTATGGGCAATATCATTCATTCTGTCAGCGAACACGTCAGTTATATCGCGACAGAAAACACGTGGATTGAAAGCAAAGCGATCCAACAATTACAAACAACCGCGGCACTCCCTAACATGGTTTCTGTGGTCGGTATGCCAGATCTACATCCGGGTCGTGGTTACCCAATTGGTGCTGCATTTTTCTCAGCACAGCGCTTCTATCCCGCATTGGTCGGTAATGATATTGGTTGTGGAATGCGTTTATTTCAAACCGATATCAAGAGCACTAAGTTAAACTTGGATAAGTTTGAAAAACAGTTATCCACAATGCCGGATAGCGCTCCCTTAGAATGGCTTGATGAGCATGTTCCACATGAGATGAAATCCCATCATTTTATGTCCTCACTCGGCTCCATTGGTGGCGGTAATCACTTTGCTGAATTTCAAATCATCGACAAAATCTTTAGCGACGAGTCGATCACCCAAAGCGGTTTAAATAAAAAATGTGCATTACTGCTTGTGCACAGTGGCTCTCGTGGATTAGGCCAATCCATATTACGTCAGCATGTTGAAAACTATGGCCACAATGGCCTTGAAGAGTCTTCAAATGAAGCGAAAGCCTATTTAGAGGCACACCAAAATGCATTATCTTTTGCCGAATTAAACCGCCAATTAATTGGTTTACGTATGTTGCAGCAGGTCAAGGCTAAGGGGGAAATGGTCCTTGATGTTAATCATAATTTGGTTGAGCCGTGCACTCTTAGCGGTATAGAAGGTTGGCTACATCGCAAGGGTGCCACCCCTTCTGACCAAGGCATGGTCATTATTCCGGGATCACGCGGCGATTTCAGTTATTTAGTTCTGCCTCATCCCCGTGAGGTTAGCTTAAATTCACTGGCTCACGGTGCGGGTCGCAAATGGATGCGTACGGAGTGTAAGGGGCGACTGTCTCATCGCTATACCCCATTACAGCTAGCGCGAACTGCATTAGGTAGCCGTGTCATCTGTGCTAATAAACAATTGATTTATGAGGAAGCACCACAATCCTATAAGTCGATTGAAACCGTGATTGAAAGCATGGTGGGAGCAGGGTTAATTGAGGTTATCGCACGTTTACGCCCCTTACTGACCTACAAAACCAGTGGGGAATGTGCGTAATGTTATTACAATTTTCTTCTGCACAAGGCCCCGAGGAGTGCTGTATTGTCGTTGAAAAAGCGTTAGCTTGCTTTTTCGTTGAAGCTAAAAAACATCAAGTGACGGTTGATCTACTCGACACTGTCGCATCAAAACACGGTTTAAAATCTGCGTTGGTCTCTTTAGAAGGGCATGACGCTGAAAAGCTAGCTCAGTTATGGTCTGGTACACTACAGTGGCAATGTCCAAGCCCCTTAAGGCCCAACCATAAACGGAAAAATTGGTTTATTAATGTGATCCGCTTTTCACCTATTCAAGCTATTGAAGAGAGTGATATTGAATTCGAATTTATAAAAGCTCAAGGTCCTGGTGGGCAGCATGTTAATAAAACTTGCTCAGCGGTAAGAGCAAAACATCTTGCAACTGGGATCAGTGTCAAAGTGCAATCTGAGCGTAGTCAGCATGCGAATAAGAAATTAGCTAAGCAACTTATTTATTGGCGTTTAAATGAATACCAAGATCAGCAAGCATCGGAATTGAATAAGCAACGGCATAATGCGCATTATCAAATAGAAAGAGGAAATGCGAATATTACCTTTTCTGGACAAGCATTTAAACGAATTAATTAATCCATTTACAGCCCACCTCCGCGAGGAGGTGGCATTCGTCAGTAAGGTTAAAGTATTTTTTCGGTTAAAAACCAACCGGCTATACTTTCACGCTTTTGTTGGGTAGGGAGAACTTCATGAGGAAACTCTTCAGACATAAACACAATCATCCGCCCCGCTAAAGGGTCAAGTTGAAACAGTTTATTATCTTGATGATCATACACAACCAATTCCCCACCATCACCTCGCTGCCACGCCTCATTCATATAAAGCACCGTCGTCACTTTGCGTCGGCCTTGGCCTTGAAAATTATCGACATGCTTTTTATAAAACGCGCCATTTGGGTAACGGCAAAAATGCGTCTCAAAGTCACGTAACCCCATGTAGCATTGTTGGTTTAATGCTTGGCGGATAACGTCCATTTTCGCCATATACTCTGCAATAGGTGCCCCCATTTCAGACTCTAGCCAAATAGTTTGGTCACCACGAATCGTTTTATTGTCTTGTAACGATTCACCGTTACCAATACGAGCGTCGTGTAGTTTTTCAGGAATGCAGCTTTTAATTGCCTGTATTTCTGACAGGTTCAAAAAGTCATCCCACACATACCAACCTTGTGTAGAAAGAGAATCAATTAACTTATTCAATGACATGATAAATATTAGAATGGTTACTCGGTATGATTTTATACTTCACTGAATGGAAAATTTAAAATTAAAAACTTAAATCTTAATGATTAGACTCTTAAATCAATGTGACTAACCATAAAGCCGAGTTTTAATATGACAAAACTATTGGTAGATGAGTGAGTGATATTCATCATGTTATCGCGTTCATCACGGCCATGATGAACGCTTTCTATGCTTAAAAGATCGCTACTCACTGAGTATTAATCGCTTAAAAAATTAGCCAGAAACCGTTGTGCAAGTTACTGTTTTACCAAAGCAAAACGTCAATGATGATCCAATTCGGTCATGCATCTCAGTCATACCTGTCAATAAGCTTACCGCGTCCTCTCCCTTATGGAATAGCGATATCTGTTCACTCAATAAGGACGAATTTAAACCTTTATATTTTGCCGTAACAAATTTGAGGTCCTGCTGATAAGCAGTCAACATATCAATACGAGAAGATAAGTATTGCCCACTGATCTCAGCCAAACGATGCTGACTATCTTTCAGTGAATGGTAGCCTGCACCTACTTCACGATTAAATCGTTTAATCAATGCTCGCGTTGCGCTATCCATAAAATCATGCACAGCCAACTGCGAGTGTTGTAGCGTTGCCCATTGGATGGTTTGATAGAGTTTTCGTGTCTTAAAATTGATTTTAGGGGCTTTAATGGATATAAGAAGGCGGTTTTGAGTAACCAACTCGTCCGTTTAACATAATGGGTCTTATAAGAACCAATGATTTCACTCCAATTATTCTAATTCAAGAATAGATAATTTACCTTAAGTATAAGATACTGTTTTCCATTTCCAATGGACAGGATCTGTACATAAGAGCGTTTACTTTAGTTTTTTTCATTCTTCCTCTCTTTATTTTAGGGTGTTCGCCTGACGATAAACCGAAATATAATATCGCCTATGTGGGCGCGAATTTATTGGGGTATAACCATGTCGCGGACACGAATATCAATTGGTTTTCAGTCAATGGCTTTCGGGGTCGAACCGGGGGGTTTACGTGCTGCATCATGCTACCTGAAATATGGCAACCCAATATGCAGGTCAATATCAAGTGGGAAGTGGACCCTAACCCTTTTCCTACCGATTTACCTGAATATAGTGATCCGAATTATCGCGATTATATGAAAAAAACACGAAGCCAATTACCGACAATATCAGACCACCGTGACTATCCCGGAATATACGGATTCCTGTGGATTGCAAGTCCACTTCTTACCGTGCCAACAAGTGAAAGTCACCGCGACGTGTCATGGCATTGAACACCCAGACCACTCCATTAAAGACCCTTTTGACCAACCGGAGCCCGCACAATGTCCTCAATGATTATCGCACCTAAATGGGTCTTATCTGGATCACCGTTGTTGCTCCGATTGGGTTGTCTCTTTATTCTTTATCGAGTGTTATCACTTTATCGCCACTCTGGGTTAAAAAATCCATGAGATTTTGTCGGAGTTCTTCTCTCCGTGTCTGCTGATATTTCACTAAAATATCGCGTATCACTGGCATGATTTGGTTAGTTTTTGGTGCACCTGATATTCCGTCAAGGCTAGCCGTTTCACCTGTTTGCAGGTTTATCATTCTCAACCCATACGTGGGAAGGTAATACAGTGCGAGTTGTGCTGCGGGTGTTGCTGGGAACTGAACCAATTTGTTGTTTTCAATTATCAGCGTCATGGTTTTATTCCAATGATCCCCAAAATAAATCATCCGCGACAGAAAATAACTGCCAAACGGCTCACGAACCCCACTTTCGGAGTGCATGAACCACGCCCTTGAATCATGAATATGGTCATCAAACAACGCGATGAGGTTGTCCATCGCCGTGTTTTTGGGCGTCACTCCCCAAAGATAAGGGGAGATCACTTTTCGGAATAATTCACTACTGACCTCTTTTAAATGTTCGTACTCACCTCGTTCATCTTGGTAAGTGATCTCTTGAACAATTCGTTCTACCGAACCGTCTAAATTTTGTAGCAATGCGGCTTGTGCTGACACCGTTATCGTGGGAAAGCTGTATTTAGGAAAAGCAGCACACTGGCTGTCTAATGCGGTACCGACCCATTGTTGAATATCTTTTAAACATTCCGATTGGGTTTTACGTGACGACATATCGATCTGAGGTGCTGGGCGTGAAATATCTTCGTAATCGGCTTTAAATTCTAAGGCGGCTTCCCAAAGTTGCCCTCGTGCATTGGTGGCATCAAACAGCGGTGTTCCTGTATTTTTTGCCACCCAATTTTTCACATCCAAGTAGTGTAGGTCTTGTTCTGTTTTCCTTTCCCTTTTTATTTTATTTATTTTTTGTTCATTAAGGTTGTATTCGGTGATGATGGCTTCAGTCGCTTGGTGATTAAACGCGGGTTCATACGGTTGGGCATGGATATCGGCATGTTGAGGCGCAGCCTAAAAAAAAGGTTGTTGTGTCAGGTTGATTCGCTCGGTTTGTGCAGAGCCATAACGACCAATCCGCCACGCGGATATTAACACCAATTGCGCTTCCATGACGTGTTCAAGGTCATGAGTGGCAAATCGGATGGGCGTGTACGCGGCTTTAGTGGGTTCGCCTGCAGGCATGATTTCAGGTAACGTGTGTTGAACCCACGTGTTGAATTTTTCAATTAATAAACTAGATAAAACAAACTCTCTTTCCGAAGCTAATGTCATTTTTCGAAAAGAATACTGTTCTTGTAAATCTCGATGTAAGGTAGAAAACAGCGTTTCACTTATCGCCAATGGGGCGCCCGCATCGAACGCGGCAGCGTACATGTCGTGTAAAGCGATTTGGGATAACAACTCTCCCGCACTGTCTCGCGCTTTGCCTTGGTCACCTTGGGGGTAACCGCCCCCGACATCGGAGTGCATCCCGGGGTAAATGACTTCCACGGTATTGGGCGGGTAAATGCCTTCTGGGGTACGCACCGAGTCAACCGCAAAAGCCTGACGTTGTTCATGTGCCGCTACGAAATGACAGCAATTTTTCACCAGTGACGATTTGGGCAGTTGCTGAGTGCCCCCCGCCCAACTGTTGTGCCCACTAAACATGGACATAACATTGGCAAACCCCACCGCCGGCACAGTGTCAAACACCCCTAAAAAGTCCACGGAGACCGGAAGACCATAGAGGGTTTTTTCAGCCTCTGGGATATCTGAAAATGTCGGAAGTTTTTCCAATAATTGATTGACCCAATACACAAAGGTGCGGGCTTCGGCAGCCCCACGAGAAAACCCGTACACATACAACTTCAATGTTATCAATTTCGGAACATGACGAGCGATTTTGTCTTTGATAGGCGCCAGTCATTTTAGGAGCCCAGGAATCGGGTTGTAATCACTTAAGGCGAACATGGTGGTGCTTTCATAGTTGGTGTTCGAACTCATGCTCTCCAATGCGTCACGACGCTCTGCGGTGGTCAGTCGAATTTTCGTAACTTCATAAAACAACGTGTCACAAAGGTTAATTAATCCCCAACTGACACGGGCTTCCCCGCCGGCAGCATAGGTTAACCCGGGATTGTAGTATTCATTGGTGCCAATTTCGGGGAATGGCGTACCCACACCGGGCATGTAGTAAGCGTAAAAACCTGCAGAAATGGCTTCTTTAACCTCTGGTGCACTGGCATGGTACAATTTTGCCACGTTAGAGGGGTGCGGTGGCTCGGCTTTGTTGGTGTCATAAGGTTCGTTATTGTTGGTGCCATCAAAAAACAGGCTGACATGCACATTTTTGACACTCGCCATGCGTTTTTTTATGTCCGAGCGTTGGTATTGTCGTTCTTCTTTTCGTGCGTTATACAGATTATTGGTAACCTGAGGCATGGATAACAGTAATCGCCCTTGCTCCGGAAACAACGGCGGCGCCCAACAAGGATCACCATGAGTCACTTGTTGGCTGTCCATAATTTTTTTGATCGGGTAGATGAGAGTTTTAATTTGGCTCTCTATTGGGATAGAGAGACTTAAATTGGACATTCGGTTGGCTCCTCCATGTAGCTCGGTTCTTTTATGGGATAATTTGGGTGATCAAGCGCATAACAAGACAAGGTAATTTTGACCTCTTGGCAGGGTAAAAAATGCACTTGTAACCCACAAGGGTCATCATACTGCGGGATTTCGACACGTTTACTGTAACGCCGGTAGTTGGCTTCATGTTTTTGCATGTAGTCTTCAAATTTAGGGTCTGTTACACCGGGGGAATCTGAAGGATAAGGGTTGGGATCAACCTCCCATTCGACTAGCACGGTTTGATCCGGTGACCATTGGGAAGGGATCATGATGCAACAGGAGCCGCCGGCACCCCGACCATAATAACCATTAACAGAAAACCAGTTAATGGACGTGTCTTTGACGTGATTGAAACCCGAAATGTTGCCTGCGAGTTGTTCGTTTTTTTTATCGGGCGAGCATCCGCTAAGTATGAATAATAACGGAAATAAGACGGTGATTTTTGTTAACCATGCCATTATCGTAACCTGTCCGTGGGTGATAAATGGCATTATTCAATACTTAAGTTAAATTAACAATATTTATTTGAATTTAACATAAACATGCTGAAGCGTAACACGACTTAGGCACTCATTCAAAAATCTACTCAATGGGCTAAAACCACTTCTTTTCACCCGTAAAAAACACCATTGTGGAGGGCTAGCTTTCTTGGTGTCATAGGGTTCATTGTTATTGGTACCGTCAAAAAATAAGCTGATATGCAAACTATGGCAGCATGTCATGCTCATTCTAAACCCTAGCTTTTCTGACACTTTATCATGATAACGCGCTTCATCCTGACGGATCTTTTTTAAGTTACGTTCAATTTGCTTCGGTGTGAAAGAGAGTCGTCCTTGGCTTGGAAACTCTGGAGGCATCCAACATGATTCGCCATGACTGACTTTATCCCAACGTGTTATTTCTGGCATGATGCAGGCTCCTCTTGGTCAAACGCGTCTTTGATTGGGTAGTCTGGGTGGTCAATGGCATAGCAGGAGGTAGTTACCTTGACTTGTTGGCAAGGTAAAAAATGCACAGTTAATCCACAGGTTTCAGAGTATTCAGGGATATTGACCGTTGTTTTATACTGTCGATAATTTGCTTCATGTTGTTTCATGAATTCTAAAAACTTATCTCCTACTGGATTAGGTACATTAGCGTAAGGGTTGGGGTCTATTTCCCATTCGACTTCTGCCGTTAAATTAGGATGCCATTTGGGTGGTAGCATAACGCAGCAGGTAAAACCACCCGTTCTCCCACCATACCCATTGACAGTAAACCAGTTAACGTTCGTTCCTTTCACATGATTAAATCCCGACAAATTCCCTGCAAGGTATTCATTTTTTTTAGAAGGAGATGGAGTTTCATCTGGTGAACATGCGAGGAGCGAAAATAATGAGAAACTGAGCGTGACTTTTGTTAACCATTGCATTGATGTGCCCTACCCATGAGATATATACGGACAGTATTCATCACCTAAGTTAAATTAACAATGTTTATTTGAATTTAACATAAAGGCGCTTAAGCGTAATCCGACTTAGGCACTCATTCAAAAATCTACTCAATGGGCTAAAACCACTTCTTTTCACCCGTAAAAACACCATTTTTGATATTGCTCGTTTGTTATCCAAATGGTGGTTTCAGTTTCGCGGTAAAAATGACGCCAACCAGCTATTTTTTCCAGAATTGCCGTGACTTTTTGGCTGGTACAGGTGTTGTCGGTAGCTTGGATTCGATTAATAGCATGGCATTTTTTAAGCTATCAATATGAGCATCTTTATCTTCTAACCGTTGCTTTAAAAACTCAATTTCTTTTTTCAGCAACTCATTTTCTAATTTTGAGCTGTCATTATCATGGGTGACAATGATAGTTTTCCTGTCACGACATAACGTTGTATTGTCCTGCGACTTTTTCCTGTTAGCTTAGCTGCTTCTGAAATACTTACCTGAGCCATTAGATTGCCATTTTTATTTGTTTATCTTCTTTAAATTGGAAGTGTAAAGCGACAACTCTACGACCTTTTTTGACAGTATCAACTAAAACCATTAGATCACTTTTTTCATTTAATTCTTGAATCGCCGGTTTTATGACATCGTCATTTAATCTTTTAAATTGACTATATTTTTCCTCCAATCCGAGCATAGACCGGAAGTCATCGACGCTTATAAGTCGATCACCTGTCTTCTTGAATTGCATTAATAATTCATAAATTCGTATGCTATATGTCCTTTTAAGAGCAGATACACTTTTAACAGCAATACTAGTGAATTGGCCTTTTAATTGAGTTAAATATGGCATAATCAAATCTGCAAAAACTAATTCTATTTTTCCCTCTCCAGTAAAATATTTAGCCCTTCCTTGGATCCAACGGATTTCTTCTTTTTTATTCTTCCAATTTATAATGATAGATCTGTCCCATAATCGATCTATAGCTGATTGTAAGTGTCGTTCAGCATTTTCTTTTCCCATATCAGGAAATGCCAAAAAAAACTCATTTGCAGTTAATTGGAATTTTTTTCTGGCTGTTCATCTTGCGGATTCAACTTACCTATGCACATCAACAATACTCTTTGCTCTTGAAGAGTTAGCTTGTAGCTAGCTTCAATCAGGGCATTTGATTTGTACGCGATTAAGTTACTCATGTTAAACCCAATAAGTTATATGTTTTATAACATCTACAGGCCTATTTTAAAGGTAGCAAGTTTTTATTTTATCAGACCTAATTATGTGGATGCTACCGTAATTTTTCCGACCTATGGGTATATAGTGTATTGATTTTAAAGAAATAAAGCCGTCAGAAAACAAGATCAGAAAACAAGATAAAAAAACAAAAAAACAAGTTAAAAAGGGGAATACCTGTGAATAACTCAACCATTTTTGTCAGATACATCACTTTACGAGATAGTTAAACAGATGTCGCAAACAATGTTTGCTCCTTTCAAAACATACCTAAAAATACTACAGTAGCTCCCTCGCGTTGCTCAGGAAGATTGCTGAACATTTCTTTTGTCTTCGACCATTCCGCCACAGCGTCGCTGAAATTTCCGTGTTATTCAGTTCGCTTTGCTCACATTAATCCAGTTAGTGGATGTTAAACGCTCTATAATCAATTTTAAGCCACTAGAATAACCAATCATCATAAAACACCTCTTAGTTAGGGTGTTTAAATCAAACAGAGGACGTTACAGGAGCTTTAAAGTAAGAATTAAAATGAAACACGAGAGGACAATTACGCATATTGTTGCGCTCATGATTAAAATTTCTTTTGTGACCCATCAAAAACTATTTATCAGGCACTAAAAATATTTTGTACTCACCAATTTTTGTTTCTTGCAAACACACACCATACGCAAAATGGAATTTTTATAGTATTTTTTTGATAAATATGAAGTTTATTTTTAATTGTTATGGCTATGTAAACATAGAACTGATGCATTTCTGCATCATTCCGATGACGAATTGATGCAGGATATAAAATGTTGAAAATTTATATTTCCTATGGGTAAGTATGAAATAAATGGTTGCACATCATATGTGATATAGAGAGTTAAACTGTAACTACTGTTCTCACGCATCAAACTGATGCGCTGCTGATGCATTGATGCATCAGCTTTTTCGTGTAAACCTATGTCAATTGATGTTCAAAATTAATAGCTGTGCTTATTTTAAGTTTAAATTTTGGCTGAATATGACCAGATATTAAAATACAAAAAATAGAATTTGATGGGTTAAATATCTTCAAAAAAATTCATTCTCAATAGAGGAGCGTTTGTAATAATTTTTTTGAATATTTAACCAAAATGATGAACTGCTACCGAGAGTCATTGATAGACGCTTCGCAATTTGTAATGTAATGACTCGATTACCATTAACAAGCTGTTCAGTTTCGGATACAGTCATTTTTAGCTTTTCAGCTAAAATATCAATGCTTAGGTTAAGTTCATTCAACGTTTCAGTGATTAATTCACCTACGTGAGGTGGTTTGTACATTCACATCTATTGTAACCTTCTATCAATTTTTAAAGTGATATAGCCTCTATTTATCACGAAAATCGCCTGTGTGTATCATTAACTATTCTGCTTATTTTAAATAACACTACCGTCCTCGTTTTACTCGGTTGGTAAAATCGTCGAACACCACAAAACAAGTTTGTGCTTTTCAACGATTTCAGGTCAGTTTTTCAGTCAGCTCTGGCGATGTTAAAAATACGCTTAACTGCAACTGAAACCGTTATAAACTTTCAGGGGGATGAGATACTTTTAGCAATTCAAAATCGCACTTAGGCGGTTTTATGATATCTAACCTGGTGTTTTAGTCTCTAAACACACCCGTTTAACACAATGGGTCTTATAAGAACCAATGATGTCACTCCAATTATTCTTATTCAGGAATAGATAATTTACCTTAAGTGTATGATACTGTTTTCCATTTCCAATGGACAGGATTATGTACATGAGAGCATTTACTTTAGCTTTTTTCATTCTTCCACTCTTTATTTTAGGGTGTTCGCCCGACGATAAACCGAAAGATAAAATCGCCTATGTGGGGGCAAATTTATTGGGGTATAACCATGTCGCGGATACGAAGATTAATTGGTTTTCAGTCAATGGTTATCGGGGGCGAACCGGGGGGTTTACGTGCTGCATCATGCTACCTGAAATATGGCAACCCAATATGCAGGTCAATATCAAGTGGGAAGTTAATCCTGACCCTTTTCCCTCCGATTTTCCTGAATACAGTGATCCCAACTACAAAGATTATATAAAAAAATATAAAGCCAATTACCGACAATATCAGACCACCGTGACTATCCCGGAATATACGGATTCCTGTGGATTGCAAGTCCACTTCTTACCGTGCCAACAAGTGAAAGTTACCGCGACGTGCCATGGCATTGAGCATCCAAACCACCCCATTAAAGACCCTTTTGACCAACCGGAGCCCGCACAATGTCCTCAATGATTATCGCCCCTCAAAAAGACCAAATCTCAACCCAAGGTGGCCCTTGTTGGGTTCCCCCTGAATTCCCGCTCGATGGGCGGTTAAAACTGACAAAAGAGCAGTTAATTAAGAATATTGAAAAAAATAAGACAAGAAGAATCTCGACATCGGAGTGACTGTTATCGGAAATTAAAAAATTCGTGTTGTAAAAGTTTACATATCAGCTTGTTTTTTGATGGCACCAATAACAATGAGCCGAACGACACAAGCAGTACACCGTCGCATCCATCCAATGTGGCTAAACTGTATCATGCCAGTGCCCCCGAAAACCGTCAGGCGAATGAGAGTGGTTTTTATGCTTATTACATTCCGGGCGTCGGTACGCCATTCCCTCAAATTGGGACGTATGATTATTATTCTTCGGGGTTGCAGTTTGCGGTTGGGGGAGAAGACCGTATTAATTGGGGCTTAGTTCAACTGTGTAATACATTACATCATACGGTGACAAAAAATTTCATCGGTAATGGTCTTATGAAAAAAGCGGTTGAAACGATGAATTCATCCAAACTAGATCTATCTCAAAACGACGCCATAATGGCGACGGCGGCAACAGGTCCAATGTTTTTTGACCGAGAAAAAATTAATCAAGCCTATTTAGCTGCAGTTTCGCCAAATAATAGTCATCAGGCGGCACGCTTACATGCCATAGAAAAACTACTTGAACCGATTAAGAAAAAAGTACCCGACTCTCAATGTAAAATTGTCGCCATTAAATTGTTTGTCTATGGATTTTCTCGTGGGGCAGCGGAAGCCAGAGCGTTTGTGAGTTGGTTAGATGAACTGTTATCGTCCAATCTGTTAGGATTTCCCGCGGGAACGCTATTGGGTGTCAAGGTCTCGGTCGAGTTTTTAGGCATTTTTGATACCGTTCCTGCGGTAGGGATAGCCAACGTCGTGCTGGGATTTACAGGGCATAACGGTTGGGCGGGGCAAACGCAACCCTTACCGCAATCAGGGTTGATTAAAAAATGTTGTCACTTTGTCGCGGCCAATGAACAGCGGCAAGCCTTTTCACTCGATTCAATTCGGACGGCGGAGGGAAATTATTTACCTAACACGGTGGAGGTGGTTTACCCCGGCATGCACTCGGATGTGGGAGGGGGGTATCCGATGGGCGACCAAGGTAAATCCCGAGATGATGCGGGGGCGTTATTGTCTCAAATCGCGCTGCACGATATGTACGCGGCCGCGATTGAAGCTGGCGCCCCATTAGCCGTTCATCCTGATACGTTTAATCAGCTATCTGCCGATTATCAGCAGTGGTATTCCTTTAGAAATATGGATGGTTCTAATCGTGAAGAATTTAACGTATCCCCGAAATTGGTTTCGACGTTTAACCATTGGCTATCAACAACGTTGATTGATACTCAACAAGAGTCTGATTTGTCAGACAGTCCTATCTATTCCCCATTTCGGTTTGAAACGGTGTGCTTAGAACAAATCATGGAAGATCAACTCAGTTGGATTACGGGGTGGCGAATTATGCGTTTTGCATCCCCTCTCTCATCCCCGATGAACATCGCGTCACAACCTTTTTTTCAGCAGGCTTCTCAACACCCCAAAATTCAGGCTCAACCGTATGAATCAGGGTATGGAAAGCAAGCGTATAATGCGTTGGCTGAGGAATGATCTCTTTTAGCATGTAATGCTCAACTCACTGAAAAAAAGCGTAATGATGAGATAGCTAAACATAGAAATAATGAAGATTGGTTTCCAGGTGGTGATTTAATTGGTTCACCTTTATTTGATGCCACTAATGCACGAGGACAACTCTGGGAAGCAGCGTTAGAATTTGCCGCTGATTATGTGCGTAGACCTCGACCTGAACCACTATTAACGCTTCAATATAAAATGACCAAGCACCCCATTAATGAAAAAACCTGTACGATTGAAGAAAACACGGACAGCAGTTTTGCTGGCTCAGTACCGTTAACAGCGGGAATACTACAGATTCTTGACCCGTTATTGTTAACCAATGCGTATGTTTATACGCGCCAAAATGAAGCTGTCAAATATTTTATTTTTAAAGATAATGGGAATGATAAATATGAACGATCTTTTTTACCGTATTTCACGGGTAAAAAAGATCCAAAAATAGGTTCTTTAATTGATCTCTATGATAACTATATTCATGATTCTCGAGCTTGGTTTATGCATTCCGAGAGTGGAGTGAGAGAGCCGTTTGGAGGGTATTTTTTATCAAGAATGATTTATTTTGGGGATAAATGGAATAAGGCCGTCTTATTGCGTTTTGATGGTAATTATTTAATGGGCGTGGATAAAAATTTACAGAAACACGCTGTTTTTACTCATCACCCAACCTATGGGGTTAAAATATATCATCGCCAGACTGGACAAGAAATTATCGTTAATGAAAACGAATTACCTGCTTCAACTCATGAGTTTATTGCTCAATTGAAACCGTTGGTTCAGCAACGGAAAGATGATAGACAGGCTCAAATATATGCAAATCTACAAAAAATAGCGAATGGCACTTTTGTTTCTTAGCCTTTATTTTGGGCGGGTATGTCTATCCGCCTCTTTTTCTTCGATTTGTAGTTTTATTTAACATAATGGGTCTTATGGGAATCGAGATATTTCGATTCCCATTATGATTAAGTTAATTTAATGACATTTGGCAATGTGGAAACATATTCCATGAATTTTTCGTGGCGTATCTTATCGCTTGAAAGCTCTAACGCACCAATTTCAGACAGGAAATCTGAGGTAGGAGCCGATATGGTGCTATTTGGGATTGTATACACATGCCCACTGTTTCTATTTTTTAAAACGTATTCTTCACCATGTTTAAACACTTCAATATCGTTCGCGTTTTTGGATAAATCAAATTCAAAAAGATTGGGCGTAAGTTCTAAATCAAGACTGACGACTTGGGTTAATTTATTCCATTTATTACCAAAGTAAATCATTCGAAATAAAAAGTAATCACCTAACATTTCGGAGATACCCGCTTCGGTATGCATAAACCATGCACGAGAATCGTGGATTTGGTCATCATATAATGCAATTACTTTTTTTATGTCAGTAAAAACATTTTTGATGCGTGGGTGATCGTTTTGGTTATCGAGAACCGGCTTGACTGTATCTTGATAAATGAGTGTGGCGAGTTGTTTTAAACGAGCATATTCCGCTTCAGGATCATGACCTAACACGAGATACGTCGCTTTTCTAACAGCCCTGTCTGCCGCTTTAAAAACCATGGTTTTTCGAGTGACATTGAGATAGTCAATGCTGGGTTGATTATCGTAATCGGTTTTAAACTCCAACGATGCTTCCCATAGTTGTCCTTTGCTATTCTGTTCATCGAACAATGGCTCTCCGATAAATTGTGGAGGAGGCGTCCAATCATCGTTATGACGAGTTTTTTCTTTTTCCCTTTCGACCTGTATTTGTTTTAATTTAGCGTCATGAGTCTCTTTGGCTTCATTGATGTAATATTCAGCTCTATCCGGAAATCGCGTATCCCATGGATCGATTTGGGCTCCATCGGGCAATGTTGAGGCTTGGAAAAAAGGTTGGTGTGATAAATTGATTGACTCTTGCCGAGAGGATGCATATCTGGCTATACGCCATGCGGTCATCCATCCCATCTGTTCTTCGACTGCATCTTCAAGCGGGGCGTATTTAAAACGTACAGGGGAATAGCCTTGTTCACTTTGTGTTGGCTGTGATTGTGTTTCAAGGGTTACAGTTTTTCGCCATGCATTAAATCGGGTAATTAATTCATCTGATATTACAAATTCTTTAATTGTACTAGGCTGCATTACTCTATAAGGATAACGTTCCTTTAATTCATCCCTAATATAACTGGGATGGATCGCCAGCGGTGCGCCTGCATCGATGGCTGATGCATATAAATCGTGTAGGGCTATTTGTGACAGAAGTTCACCATCACTCTCACGGGCTTTTCCTTGGTCATTAACAGGGTATCCACCTCCTACATCGGAGTGCATTCCGGGATAAATGACTTCAACTGCATTTGAAGGGTAAGTCCCGTCAGGGTAACGAATGGAGTCTAACGCAAAGCATTGGCGTTGTTCATGAGATGAGACAAGGTGAGTACATTGTTTAATTAAACTGGATTTAGGGAGGCTTTGCGTCCCATAAGCCCATCCATTATGTCCAGTGAAGATTGGCGCCATATTGGCAACACCAACTGCAGGAACTGTATCTAGAATACCTAAAAATTCAATAGAAACAGCGAGTCCCAGAAGTGTTCCTTGGGGGGAAAGGGTTGAGGATTTTAGAATATCATTCAGCCATGAAGAAAAGGTTCTGGCTTCTGCTGCACCTCGGGAAAAACCATAAACAAATAGATTAATGCTGACTAATTTTGGACTGGCTGTGATGATGTCTTTTTTTAGTGGTTCAAGCAACGATTCTATTTCACGAATACGGTTGATATTATTATTGTCAGCCGTTCTGGCTGCATCTAGCCCCTGTCCTGTAAAAAGGTGGCCAATTATCGCTGACTCATAACTCCCTCGCATCGCATGAACGCTTTTTTTCATGGTGTTATCATCGAGTTTTATTTTCTTAATCGCGATATTTAATGTATTACAAATTTGGACCAATGCCCAATTGATACGGTCTTCTCCTCCCTTTGCGTACGTGAGTCCCTCTGAATAATAGTCATAGGTTCCTATTTCGGGAAAGGGGGTTCCGACTCCGGGAATATAATATGCGTAATATCCACTGCTATTGGCTTTTTTGTCTTCAGGGGCACTGGCATGATATAGCTTCGCAATATTAGAAGGATGTGGAGGGCTAGCTTTCTTGGTGTCATAGGGTTCATTGTTATTGGTACCGTCAAAAAATAAGCTGATATGCAAACTATGGCAGCATGTCATGCTCATTCTAAACCCTAGCTTTTCTGACACTTTATCATGATAACGCGCTTCATCCTGACGGATCTTTTTTAAGTTACGTTCAATTTGCTTCGGTGTGAGAGGGAGTCGTCCTTGGCTTGGAAACTCTGGAGGCATCCAACATGATTCGCCATGACTGACTTTATCCCAACGTGTTATTTCTGGCATGATGCTGGTTCCTCTTGGTCAAAAGCATCTTTGATTGGGTAGTCTGGGTGGTCAATGGTATAACAGGAGGTAGTTACCTTGACTTGTTGGCAAGGTAAAAAATGCACGGTTAATCCACAGGTTTCTGAGTATTCAGGGATCTTAACTGTTGTTTGATACTGTCGGTAGTTAGCTTTGTGTTTTTTTGCAAACTCAGGATAATTTCCGCTATCAAACGTTGGAATATTTTTTGGGTATGGGTTGGGATCTATTTCCCATTCTATTTCAGCCGTTAAATTTGGATTCCATTTGGGTGGTAGCATAACGCAGCAGGTAAAACCACCCGTTCTCCCACCATACCCATTGACGGTAAACCAGTTAACGTTCGTTCCTTTCACATGATTAAATCCCGACAAATTCCCTGCAAGGTATTCACTTTTTTCAGGTAGAGATTTTTTTTCATCTGGTGAACATGCGAGGAGCAAAAATAGTGAGGAACTGAGCGTTATTTTAGTTAACCATTGCATTGATGTGACCTATCCATGAGATATATACGGACAGTATTTATCACCTAAACTAAATTAACAAGTTCTATCTGAATTTAACATAAAGGTGCTTAAGCATAACGCCACTTAGGCACTCATTCAAAAATCTACTCAATGGGCTAAAACCACTTCTTTTCACCCGTAAAAACACCATTTTTGATATTGCTCGTTTGTTATCAAAATGGCGGTTTGGGTTTCAGCATGGAAATGATACCAAACGGCTATTTTTCCAGAATTGCCAAGATTTTTTGGCTGGCACTGATGCAACTGGTTCAGATGTTGTTAGTAGCTTGGATTCGATTAATAGCATGGCATTTTTTAAGCTATCAACATGAGCATCTTTGTCTTCCAATCGTTGCTTTAACAAAAAAAGATCGCTAATTATCACTTTTTATTGCATTAGGTAACTCAACAAAGAAAAGCTCATAACCATCAATTGCTGGTCCAACATACCCCATGCCTTTACTCAACAGTTTAAAGTTTTTGGTGGCATCGGCAATTTCAACTGATTCTAACGCTGTAACTATTGCTTGGCGATCTTTGGCATTAATTTTTTTATTAATATTAGCTTAAGAGATTTGTTCGTTGTTTTTTATTGTATTTCAAATAGAAGTTAGACCCCGAGGTTTGGGAAGCAATGGAACAGTAAACGTCGTTAAGCAATCATTTTAACCACTAGCAGCCCGTTCCAAACATTAGTCAGTTTAACAAATCTTAGCCATTCTATTTAACCCATTAACCATTGTTATCGTTTCGTTGCTTCCCAACATCCCCTTTTCATTAACGCTATCATTCAATTCAGGACAAAGTAGTAAAGATACCTTACCTAAAATAGTCGTAATTACTGCTTGCCAAACCAACTTAAAGCAAATTGTTTCGCCAACAAAAAAATAAATAATAGAAAAACAATCTACCAATTAGCCAAACGGCTATATTTTGCATTGAATTAACCTTCAAAGGTAATCAAATCCAGTTTTTATATCCTTTCTTGATGATTTCTCTTGCCATTAGGTTAATGACTCTTTACCTTAAGCGAAATTTAACTTTTTGTACGATTAATCGTATTCACTTATTATGATAAAACTGATCCCTGCTGTCTTGTTCTTACCTTTAATCGTCTTTACGGAACTCAGTTATTCTGAGCCCTTATGATTTCCAGCCAATAGAGACAAAACAAAAAAGCGCTTAGAATCGGAAAAACAGCAACGAGAGGCCCTTGAAAATCAAAATACTGTTACGGTAGACCCGACACTGAAAAGCGCTAGTGATAATGCCTTGTGTTTTAACGCGAACCAAATTGAATTAGTGGGGATTTCCGTTTCTGCCTTTAAAGATAATGTATTATCACCCCTCGGTGATTAACGCCACAAATTCGTTACATATCCAAGCAGGGAAAGCATCAGTTTTAATAATACCCAGTTAGCCAAAACGAATAAACTCACCCTCAGTGCTAATGACAATATTTTGATTCATCGCGATGAATCCAATTTAATGAAACTCGCAGCTTCAGAGCCTGCCGCAAATATTAATACCCATCTTTCTGCACTCTTCCTCCACCCAGGTGCTGGTTTCAGCCTATTTCAGGACAAACGCTATCGGTTCTTCGGTATAACGTGTCTTTTTCATGTCAGATGACCTCTTTTTCAGGAGAAAAAAGGCAGGAAACTCTACTTTATACCTGTACTGAAGAAAGGGGTCGTGTATTCAATATAGAGATCATCATAATAGGTAGTATTCGCGTTCAATGAATGTACCGATGATTTTGTCATGCATTTCAGGTGACTTCGAGTAACCTAACGTCTTACGGTTAAGGCGCTTCAAGCGGTTTCTCAGGTTCAAATTCTCTCTTTCTATTCGTTGCGTATAAAACTTACTTACCACATGTTTCTGCTTGGGCAATATCTCATAAGCACTGAACTTATCCGTGCACCAAAAAGCCACATTAAACCTAGACAGTAAAGCCAGTAACTGGTGAAGAGTCCTTTTGTTTCGACGACCAAACGTATGAGCAATTATCCGTTTTAGGCGGGGCTCCCACGCATACCAAAGCCAGCGTTGTTGCTTCTTATTACCCACAAAAGACCACTGTTCATCGACTTCGCAAAGGAGTTCAATGTGCAGATTATCAAGGGGTAAAGAGGTTACCTGCTTCGGCGAGAGTTTTTTAAAGTGCGAACAACCGCATTAATGCTGATATGAAGGGCTCTAGCGGTATCACGAATACCGGCATTATTCATCGTTAGGTCGATAATTTTATCTTTGGTACCGGGCTGGCAGGCACGATATTCATAGTCGAGTTGGAAGCTTCGGCAGCAGTCTTGACAACGATAACGTTGATGACCTGTACTCCCTAGGCCATGTTTTTTCACTGAGGGAGTTTGTTGACAAAATGGGCACCTTACATCGACTTTAGCCATGAATATTCTCCGATAAATTACCCTATATTACAGATTAATCACCAGATTGAATACATGACCAAGAAAGGGAAGCGATCAGCTTAATGTTGTATTGCGACGAAAATCCCCAATGAGATCATCGTTTATTTTTTCAATTGCCCAATTCACACTCATCGTTCTTGAATTAATGATTATTAAAACGCAAATCATGCTATAAGCAAAAAATCGAAAAAACAAATTTATAATTTATATAAAAAAACAATAAAATAATTACAGTGAAAATAAGTTTAAATATATTATTAATTGATAATTACAATCTATTTTATTTTTATGTGTTTTAATATGCCTCGTGAAATTAAAACACACCGTATATTAGGTAGAATGCCATATTTTGTTTATGACACTCTACGGGGAAAAATAACTTATGATACATTTTCTAGCCGAGCATAGGATGCCACGAGCCATTTAATGCCTTGACCTTGGAAAGCAATTTGCAAACGACAATGTTCTCCACTTCCTTCCAAATTAATAATAGTACCTTCACCAAATTTAGGGTGCCGTACACGTTGGCCTAACGCATAACCTGAATCATTTTGGGTTACTGGTGTGCCAAGGCGCTGATGATTAACAGGACGAGAAACCGTTGCACGTAAACGAACTTCTTCCACACATTCTGTCGGCAACTCCGCAATAAAACGTGATGGGCGGTGATAAACTTCTTTACCATATAAACGACGACTTTCCGCATACGTGATCGTCAGCTTTTGCATCGCTCGCGTGATCCCAACATAAGCTAAGCGACGCTCTTCTTCTAAGCGACCGCTTTCATCCATTGACATTTGGCTAGGGAACATCCCTTCTTCCATACCAACGATAAAGACGATTGGGAATTCGAGTCCTTTTGCTGAGTGTAGTGTCATTAACTGCACCGCATCTTGATTCACATCGGCTTGGCCATCACCCGATTCTAATGCGGCATGTGATAAAAAGGCTTGTAGCGGCATCAAATCCTGATCTTCATCTTGATAACTAAAATCGCGGGTTGCGTTCACCAACTCTTCCAAGTTTTCGATGCGAGCCTGTGCTTTTTCACCTTTCTCTTGCTCATACATCGCACGTAGACCAGAGTCATTAATCACTCTATCCGTTTGTACATGTAAGGGCATATCTTGCGTTTCTTTCGCCAGCGCATCGACCAATTCGAGAAAACGTTCAATAGCCGCCGCGGCACGACCCCCAAGAACTTGCTCACGAAGTAAATATTCACAACTTTCCCATAAGGTTAATTGTTGGTCTCGTGCGGTTTGGCGTACGGTATCCAGAGTACGATCGCCAATACCTCGCGTTGGCGTATTTACCACACGTTCAAAGGAGGCATCGTCATTACGATTAGCAATCAGCCTTAAATAAGACAGTGCATCTTTAATTTCTTGACGTTCAAAGAAGCGTTGTCCACCATAAATGCGATATGGCATAGCACTTTGAATTAATGCCTCTTCCAACACACGAGATTGCGCGTTGCTACGATATAGCATCGCACAATCCTGCAAAGCACCACCATTTTCTTGCCACTGTTTTATACGGCTGACAATATAGCGCGCTTCATCTAATTCATTAAAAGCACAGTAGAGGGAAATCGGCTCACCATCGCCATCTTCCGTCCATAAATTTTTCCCTAATCGATCGCTATTATGCGCAATTAAGGCATTCGCAGCTTTCAGAATATTGTTAGTGGAACGGTAATTTTGTTCAAGACGGATTGTTTCAGCTCCAGGGAAGTCATTCAAAAAACGCTGAATATTTTCCACTTGTGCCCCACGCCAGCCGTAAATTGATTGATCATCATCGCCAACAATCATCACCTTACCCGTTTCGCCAGCTAACACGCGGATCCAAGCGTATTGAATGCTGTTCGTATCTTGGAATTCGTCGACGAGAATATTCGTGAAGCGTTCACGATAGTGTTGCAATACATGGGGCTTATTGAGCCATAATTCATGGGCTCGTAATAACAACTCAGCAAAATCGACTAACCCAGCACGATCACAAGCCTCTTGATAAGCTTGATACACTTTTAACCATGTACTTTCTATCGGGTTACCATAACATTCGATATGTTGAGGACGTAATCCCTCATCTTTTTTACCGTTGATGTACCACATTCCTTGGCGGGGGGGCCATTGTTTTTCATCAAGATTCATCGCTTTTAACAACCGACGAATTAATCGATATTGGTCATCGCTATCGAGAATTTGGAAATCTTGTGGTAAGCCAGCATCCAAATAGTGTTGACGTAGTAAGCGATGGGCTAAACCGTGGAAAGTACCAATCCACATGCCACCTTCACTTGAGCCAATCAACTGATTGATACGATGGCGCATTTCTGCTGCTGCTTTGTTGGTAAAGGTCACTGCCATGATCGAGAATGGTGATGCATGCTCAACCGCCATTAACCAAGCGATTCTGTGTACCAATACGCGCGTTTTACCACTACCTGCACCTGCAAGTACTAATAAGTTAGTGCGTGGTGCAGCAACTGCCTCACGCTGTTTATCATTAAGGCCTTCGAGCAGATAAGAAACGTCCATAATTACCATCAAAGCAGGACAGTGGCCACGACCACTGTGTTTTTATACAGAAAAATGATTATACCAGCGACAATAGAGAAGCCAACTGCGAAATTTCAACATGCGGCAATAAGCGTACATCTTTCTCTTCCATGAGTGTTTTATTGTCGACGTTAATCCAACAGGCTTGCATACCACTACGAATAGCACCCTCTACATCCGTCAATAGATTATCGCCCACATGTAAAATAGCATGAGGCTGTAAATCGAGTTTTTGCGCGGCTAGCCGATACATATCACAATAAGGTTTTGAGCGCCCATCCGGCCCTGCTTTCAACACAAACTGAAAATATTGCCCCAAGCCACAAGCATCTGGCTCTGCATTACCATTGGTAATCGCCACTAGGGGTAATTTTTCTGCAAGCTGAGCTAATATCTGGTGGGTTGATTCAGGAATATCTATTTGATTTCGCCAATAAGTAAAATGAGCCATTAGTTCATCCGCCCCTTTTAGAGCGTCTTCTCGGCTATATCCATAATGGCAAAACATCATTTTCGATGATAACCAGCGCCAGCGGGTGATATCGTGGCAAATATCCGGTTCTTGTTCAGCCACAATGCGACGAAAAGTATACAAATCATGATGAGTAAAATGACTGAATTGTGGATCATATTCACGGACAAAACGTAATACCTCTTCTTCCGTTTTATCAATGACCGGATGGTTATCATATAAAGTATCATCCAAATCAAACGTTATCGCTTGAATCGGTGACAGCGGACGGTAAAAATGCATTAAGGTTTCTCCCTTTTTGCTCTGGGATGAGCCACATCATAAACATTAGCCAAATGCTGAAAATCTAAGTGTGTATAGATTTGCGTTGTTGATAAGTTGGCATGGCCGAGCAATTCTTGCACACCGCGTAAATTACCACTTGATTCAAGAATATGTGTTGCAAATGAATGGCGCAACTTATGTGGGTTAATATGGCTATTTACCCCTTGTTTAATGCCCCATTGCTCAAAACGTTTTTGCACATTACGGTTTGATATTCGCTTGCCACTCTGTGTCGAAATAAAAACGGCATTATCTTCCGGTGCATATAACTCACGCATTTCTAGCCAACGTGTTAACCAACTCACCGCAGTTTTACCTAATGGGATTTTACGTTCTTTACTGCCTTTTCCCATCACTTTGACTTCACCCGAGGCGAGATCTAAATGACGAATATCTAATCCAACTAATTCAGATAAACGCAGCCCCGCGCCATACATCACTTCCAACATGGTTCTGTCTCGCACCACCAGTGGGTCACCGCTATCCATATTCAGTAATTGTGAGACTTCATCAACATCCATATTCTTTGGCAGTCGCTTTTTCGCTTTTGGCGCCTGTACTGCTTTGACTGGATTAGCTGGTAATTCATCTTGTTGTACCATCCAATCACAAAAACTCCGTAATGCAGACAATCGCAGCGCCATACTGGCTGCTTGCAAGCCTGCTCGACGGCTTTTAGCCGCGATATTACGGGCTTTAACGACATCAAGCTGTTGCCACTCACTCACCTTCATTTCATTGAGCATTTCTGTCACTGTCGTGAGCTGGCGGCGATAATTAGTGATCGTGACAGGGCTTAATCTACGCTCAACATGTAAATAACGTAAAAATGCTTCGACTTGGGTCATCAGCCCTTCCGGCTGAGTCGTTATAAGCGTTCTATCCATCGGCATAATAACCTCGGTAGAATTTGAGCCACTTTTTCTAACATCACTGTTCCCATACCAGATTGATAATGGTCTCGATTTCGGCTAGTAAAAATGACCATTCCTGATTCCCCATGATGACCAAAGAGAGAAATCGCTACCGAGCCTACATTCATAGCTTCCGGCAACAGCAGTTGTATTTCAGGGCCATTCAGCGTACCTAAATAATGCGTTTTCTCTCCAAAACGCTGAAGGCGAATAGATTCGAACGCACTACGGGAAACCACAAGTGCTTGCGCATCAAGAGGAGCAGACAACCGCCAACAATCACTAAATAAACGAACAGATGCCCCTGATAGGCCGAGTTTTTTTGCCCAGCGATTTAAACTGCTGAGCATCTCATTCAGGCTTTGCGCCATTGACATATCGATGACAAGATACAGTAACTCATCAAATAGCAAACCATTTTCATGCGCTTGTTCAACCATGAAACAGATATCTTGTTCGAGCTGTTTGATTTTTAGTCGCTGTCGATTCATCACCGCTTCAGGTAACGAAATTGTCCCCTGTATTGCATGCGATATTGAAAGTTGCTCAACAAGCGAAGCATTGCGGATAAAGAAGTCGGGCTGTTCCTGTAAGTAACGCGCCACTTGGCGATCATCAATTTGATAAGGGCTATCTGGCTCTATTTTCAGTTTATCCATTATAACCTCTTGATGATTAAGTCTACTCTAAATAAATCCCAGTATAGTTAGATGGCAAATAAGGCGCTAGTCAGTCACAAAACAGGTCGCTAACGCCAACGCGTACAGCCAATAACGCTGTCACTTGCAATTTCTTGAGTCGCGAAATAAAGCTTAAAGTTGTAGTACCCCATCATAAACATGACTCGCAGGCCCTGTCATATATAATGGATGGCCAGGCCCTTCCCAACTAATATCAAGGGATCCTCCTGGCAAGTCAACTTTCACTCGATTTGATAATAACCCTTGCTGGATACCGATTGCCACCGCGGCACAAGCACCGCTACCGCATGCCTGCGTTTCTCCCGCTCCACGTTCAAACACACGTAAGCTGATATGGTTCGCATTGATTATTTCCATGAAACCGACATTAACGCGTTCTGGAAACCGTTCATGGCTCTCAAGAACAGGGCCTAAAATTTCCACTTCAGCTGTTTTTACACTTTCAACCTGAATAACACAGTGAGGATTTCCCATCGAAACCACACCACATAATACTGTACGTTCTAACGCTCTAATAATATAGGTTTTTTCTGCTTTGATAGCGCGAAAAGGTATTTTCTGAGGTTCAAATTCAGGTTCCCCCATATTCACGCAAACATCGTCATTTTCATTGATCGTCAATGTCATGCGACCTGCTTGAGTACTGACTTTAATTTTTTGTTTATTTGTCAGCCCTTTTAAACGTACGAAACGTGCAAAACAGCGAGCACCATTGCCACATTGTGCAACTTCACTTCCATCTGCATTGAAGATACGATAATGAAAATCTAAATCAGGATCATAAGGCGCCTCAACTAACAACAGTTGGTCAAAGCCAACCCCTGTATGCCTATCCGCAAGGCGGCTAATCAGCTCAGGAGAAAAATAAACATTCTGAGTGACGCCGTCGACGACCATGAAATCATTACCTAAGCCATGCATTTTAGAAAATTGCATAATCCGCTCCATCGCAGCAGCTTATTGTTGATTTGAAGACGGCGCTCGTGAATCTGCCGCGGTACTATTTTGAGCCTTAGGTTCAACATCTTCAGTTTGTGATGCTGAAGCCTGTTCTTCTGGTGGAAAATAGAGAGGGCCTTTTAAGCCACAACCAGAAAGAGTCAACAACATAATAAACGCAGAGAGTCCAACTAAACTTTTTTTCATTATATTTCGCCTGTAAAACTAACTTTTGACGTCTGAATAGGGTTAACAGATTAACAGGGCAGCCTAAGCAAATCACTATTGTTCATCAATTGTATCGTGATTTTATTCCCTACCCACAATAGCATAATGCTTAAAAGAACAGTCACCAACAAATGTTTTAGTATTCTCAAAAGAAAGTTACCCTGCGTCCTCCCTTTTCGTCGATTGACCCTCACTGATATTCACACCTATAATTTCTATTAGTAAATTATTTAAGCTGATAGGAAATTAACCGTGAATGACAGTGAATTTCACCAACTTGCCGATCAAATGATGGCTTCTATTGAACAACATTTGGACAATTATGACGGTGATGCGGATATTGATTGTGAAACGAATGGTGGTGTCATGACGCTCAGTTTTGAAGGTGGCAGCAAAATCATTATCAATCGACAAGAGCCTTTCCACCAAATTTGGCTCGCCACGAAACACGGCGGCTATCACTACGACTATAAAGATAATGAGTGGGTATGCGATCGTTCAGGGCAACGATTCACGGAGATGCTCGCACAAGCTATTAGCGCGCAAAGCGGTGAGCCTTTTACGTTTTAGTATTAACGATTCGTCCGCTCAATAATGATGGGCTTGATGATGCGGTGAAGTATCAAAATGCCCAGCATTCATTAATTCATCCTGCTCTTCAATATCGAAAGGCCAAGTTCCGCCTGAAAAGGGTATCACTTGGCTTTTGCCTTTATGAGTCACAATTTGATAGAACTGAGGCAAATTAAAATTAATAAAATTAGCACCGTACGTAAAACGGTCATGAGACGATGAATAGAAACGGCTAACGTCTCGTACTAAGTCTTCTTTGGAACCCTCACAGTGAGAATAAATTTCCACTCGGTTGGCTTCATCTAAAACATAAATGTTAAAGCCTGTGTTATCTGCGGTATTTTCAAAGAAAAACTGTACGATACCCTCACTTGCATAACCGTCAACAACGGCGGGTAAATGGTTATTTTCTTTGGCGTTTAATTTGACAGGCCAACCATGTAATTTATTGTGAGAAATGGCCCCATAGAACTCAACCGCATTTTCCAGTTTCTGAACTGAAACATTTAACCGTTCAAAGAATAAGCCCCATGTTTGCCCAGCAATCCGTAACGCTTTGAAACGACCGGGGTCATTGCGATTACTTGATAAACGCAAGTCAATACACTCTGAAACCAACTGTTGTACACGTGTTCTCACTAGGCCACGTAAATGCTCACAATAGCAGAAGACTTCCACCGCATCTGGCGGCGCAGCATCTTGATGCATTTTACCTAAAATGGTTTTGAGTGCCTCTAACATGCATTGTTCGCCGCTAAAGTGAAGTGTTCTCACTTCATTCCAAGAGTTGCGATACAGCAGATCAATACTACCAATTAGGCAACGTTGTTCTTCACCAAAACTAAACACGTCTAGCTTTCTGAAATCAAAATGTACCACTTGGTCTGAATAAACTTGTGTCGGATCTTTTTCTAAATTGACGATAATGGCTAAGTGGCGGATTTCACAAGGACTATACAAGGCTTTTGGCGTTGGGGCCGGTAAGCGAATCGGAAAATGCCCCGAAACGTCATGCATCAATTCAAGTAACTTCTTCTCATCACATTGAGACTGACCATGATGCATATACACCTGAGTATTTTCAGTCAGTAATCCGTTAAAGTAAGCCCAAGCGACCAGTTTATTCAAATAACGGTTATATTCGAGCGGTTGATGACCAATAATGGTGTCAATATGTGGTGCTTGGTTATACAAATACCAACCGCTACGATTCGCGCGGCCAGAAGGAACATAAATAAACGTAAGATGTGGCTCACTGAGGTCTGGAGAGATTTGCGGGTTAACAAGTGTCACTTTACCCGGTAGCGCTTCAAAAGCAGCATATAACTTACGGGTTAATACGCCAATATCTTGTGGGCTAGCACTAACACTTAAATTATTACGACGAGCAAAGCGGATCAGGTTACGGTAACTTTGCATCATCGTGTCGAGTAACTCATTATGGGCTTCACGAACACGCTCAATTTTCCATTGATTGCGCAAATCTAACATCTCTAAACGTTCAGCACCCCACCCCCATGATTCAACTAACTGTGAAAGTACATCACGGCGCCAGCCAGAACATTCATCTTCAGTATCTTTGGAGAGTTTTTCACAGACTTTGAGGTAGAAACAACGACGAATTAAATCAAGGCGAGTAGTATCATTAATTTCGATTAAATAGCGGGTAACACGCTCTAACATTAAACAATAAGAATCTAAACCGTAACAAACTATCTCGCCAGCGTGGAGATGGCGTTTAAATTCTAATGCGAGTAATTTGCCTTTTGGATAATCCCACGAATAAGATTCTAATAGTAAGCTTTTTAAAACCGCTTTATAAGGTGAGTCGACACTTTTATATAATTGCCACAAACTTGCACCAAAGTATTCAGCGGCAGACAGTTCGCCCAATCCACCGAGGTCTAGCCATTCATTTGGCGTTAATACCCCCTGAGCATAAAGCGACATCACATATTCATCATAATGATGTTCTTCTTCGACGGGTACCATGGTCCATAACAGCCTTTTACCCGCCATACGTACCGCGGTACGGTAGAATTCATCAAGCAATAAAATATGTTGTGTTGAACCGCAATCTTCTCCGCCAATATGGCCACTCGCATGGTGTCTAAAACGATTTTCATCGATCAAAAAAACCGTCACATCAATGCCAAGAGAAGCCGCCCACTGTTCGATTAATGTGCATTTTTTCTGTAATAGGCGCTTTTCTTCACTATCCAACCAAGAGGGATGACAAACCCAAATATCAATATCTGAACATTGGCTTTGACCTATCGATGATGTACTCCCCATGGAATAAATGCCTGTGATAGGAAGTTCACCATTCGCTTTATCTGCTGAGGGAAGATATTTTTCAAATTGCGACAACCATGTTTGTTGGTCATCATCAGGCGTGAAGAAACACACACCATGAGGGACGTTTCCTTCAATATAGCCAGGCATCATTGGGTGATGATAATGAAATAAGACAGGCAGCAGACTGTAAACCTTACAGAAGGTTTCATCCATTGACGCTGTCGCACGATCTAACCGAAGTTGGTTTATCGCATCAAGTCTCTGTTTTAGAGTTTCAATATAGAGATACAAGGGATACGCCTGGCTGAATGAACTTAACGACAAATCTGGGAATACCCAGCACCCAATAAAGAGAAATATCTACTCGTCATACTTCAAGTTGCAGCGCTACTAACGATGCTGACTTGCGCTAGTTACCTGGTTTTTACAACGCCTAGCGACTTATCGACCTGCCGCCTAGCGACATCTCGCGTTAATTAAAAGTAAGTTTAAATTTATTTTCAAATGAATTGTCGGAAACGTGATCAATTTAACACCTTGCGGCAAAAGGGTAAAGTAGATCACATAATTTTATCTGTGTATTTTTGATACAAATTAATTTTCAACATATTGTATAAAAAGGCTTTTTATTTTTTATAGCGACTGAATATCCCTTGTTTATCAATGGAATAATAACAAATCATCTGATTGCTCAAAAAAAACACACCAAGCATCCATCACAAACGTATTTCGCATTAGGCCTGTGCTTGAACGCTTCACCACTAAATTGACTTAAATTGAAATTTGTTTACGACTTTAACCGCACAAATAGCTAAACAATCCTTTGCATTACTTTCTTTTTTTGATGATTTATGTCGCAGCAACCTTATCAAAAAGAGACGCTTTCTATTAATAAGGCAATTAATGAATCGTTAGCTTTAGCGTCGTTAACTGGAAAATCCATCGCTAAAATGTTAAAACTAGGGATAATTGTATGGTTAATCTATGGCCTTTATGCCTGAGAAAGCAACGAAATGACTTCAATAAATATCGTCCGTATTGCAACACGTAAAAGCCCTTTAGCTATGTGGCAAGCACACTTTGTTAAAGAGAAGCTCGAACAACTACACCCCGGTTTGCAGGTTGAACTGGTACCGATGGTGACTAAAGGCGATATTATTTTAGATACTCCCTTAGCTAAAGTAGGTGGAAAAGGTCTATTTGTTAAAGAATTAGAGTTAGCTTTACTGGAAAAACGCGCAGACATCGCAGTGCATTCAATGAAGGATGTTCCCGTTGAATTTCCAGAAGGGCTCGGTTTAGTCACGATCTGTGAGCGTGAAGACCCACGTGACGCTTTTGTGTCTAATCACTTTGACAGCCTTGAGGCTCTACCTAGCGGTAGCATAGTGGGAACGTCCAGTTTACGCCGCCAATGCCAAATACGAGAACTACGCCCAGACCTCATTATCCGCGATCTACGCGGAAACGTGGGAACTCGGCTCTCGAAACTGGATAATGGCGAATACGATGCCATAATTTTGGCCGTCGCGGGGCTGAAACGGTTAGGTTTAGAAGCGCGAATTCGTACTGCATTAGCGCCTGAACAATCCTTACCAGCCGTGGGACAAGGTGCGGTGGGTATTGAGTGCCGCTTAGAGGATGAGCGTACTCGTCAACTACTCGAAAAACTTAACCACGATGAAACAGCCATCTGTGTTCTCGCGGAACGTGCTATGAATATGCGCCTTGAAGGCGGTTGCCAAGTACCTATTGGGAGCTATGCGATTTGGCAAAATAACCAAATTTGGCTACGTGCTTTAGTGGGGGCGCCAGATGGTAGCCAAGTCATTCGTGGCGAGCGTTTAATCGCCCCAGAACAAGCAAAACAAGCAGGGATCTCTCTTGCTGAGGAATTACTCGATAAAGGCGCCCGCGAAATTCTCTCTGTGGTTTACCAAGGGAATCCACCGGCATGAAAGTACTAGTCACGCGGCCTGAGCCAGCTGGTTGCGAACTCATCGCAGCAATCAAAGCAAAGGGAGGCGATGCTTTCGCTTCCCCGCTCATTAGTATTGCGCCGGGTGCTGAATTAAATTTACTGGGATCACGCCTTCAGCAGCTTGATCAACACGATTTAGTCTTTCTTTTATCTAAAAATGCGGTCTGGTATGCACATTTAACCCTTAAACAAGCAGGACGCAACTGGTCAGATAAGTTATCCTACTATGGGATAGGTCGTTCAACCGGCCAGTATTTTGAGGCGTTAACAGGTCGCACTATCCGTTGGCCAGAGCACGGAGAGACCAGTGAAGCATTACTTAGCCTTCCTGAATTGCAATTTCTTGAAGGTAAACGTGCACTTCTATTACGCGGAAACGGAGGAAGGGAGCTCCTAGCCTCAACATTACGTTCCAGAGGTGCAGAGGTTGAGTATTGTGAATGTTATGCGAGACACCCTGTTTTATACGATAAAACAGAGTTTAATCAACAATGGGTTAATGCAAATATTACTGATATTGTGATCAGTAGTGGTCAAATGTTAGCCTTACTCAATCAATTAATCGCTGAAAATACCAAAGCATGGTGGTTCAATCGCCGCTTATTAGTTGTCAGCGAACGGATTGCAGACCAAGCCCGCCAAAATGGTTGGAAAAAGGTCTGTGTGGCAAATAGCGCAGAAAATAATGCTTTATTGGACGCCTTATTTTCAACCGACATGGGATGCTAATTTATGACGGAACAAAATAATTCTACCGAAACGGTTAATAATGAAACTGTCGCGGAAACCCCAAAAAACCGCCAACCTAAGCCGTCTTCGGAGCAAAAACGTTCTGGTCTCATCGGTAGTGCCATCGCTATCGCAATTATCATCGCCATTGGTGGTGGTATTTATTATTTTACTCAACAAAGTAATGCGCAACTCGTGAATGAAAATAACGAATTGAAGCAACAGTTGAATGATTTAGCCGAACAGCAAAAAGTTGACCGCCAGCGCTTGGATGCGCTGTTCGCCTCACAGTCAGAAATCAAAACACAGACTCGTGAATATGAAGAGCAGCTCAACCGTCATATGCAAGAGCTACAGGCACATGTTAATACGCTCTCAAGCTCAGATGTTAAAAGTTGGTTGCTGGCACAGGCTGATTTTATGGTCAAAATGGCAGGAAGAAAATTATGGAATGATCACGACCCAGTCACGGCCGCGGTACTCTTAAAAAGTGCGGATTCTAGTCTTGCTGAAATGAATGACCCTAGCCTGCTTGATATCCGTAAAGCCATTAAAAATGATATTGCTAGCTTAGCGGCGATCAATCAAGTCGATTATGACGGTATTATTCTTCGTTTGAATCAATTGAGTAATGAAGTCGATAACTTGCGCCTCAATGAGATTAACAGCGGTGATGTGAAAGCTGAAGATGAAGGAGAAGTCTCCAGCGATATCGCGGATTGGAAGCAAAATCTATCACGGAGTTGGAAAAACTTTACTAATGATTTTATCACCGTACGTGCTCGTGACGGTTCAGAAGCCCCATTATTGGCCCCAAATCAAGATATCTATCTACGTGAAAACATTCGTTCTCAATTGTTGATCGCTGCACAAGCGGTGCCTCGATATCAAGAAGAAACCTATAAACAGTCACTCGAACAAGTTTCTACTTGGGTTCGTGCTTATTTTGATGTTAACGCTCCGGCAACAAAAGCCTTCTTAGCTGAAGTTGATGATTTAATAAATCAACCGATCGCGACTGAGATGCCTGATGCTTTAGAAAGCCAACCTAAACTTGAAAAAGTAATGCAAACACGCGTTCGTAATCTGTTGGCACAGTCAGAAGAAGTGGCTAATACGCCTGCTGAAGCTGCACCAACAGAAGAAAAACAGCCTGAAAAAGCGGTCGCAAAACCTGAAGATTCAGAGGCAGCACCTCTTGATGCACCAGCCAATGAGCAGAAGGGGTAATTATGATTAAAGTACTGATCCTTTTTATTGTGCTTATCGCTGGTATTATCTTAGGCCCTCTCTTAGCGGGCCACCAAGGTTATGTTTTCATCCGTACAGATGATTATGATATCACCACCAGTGTCACTAACTTAGTGCTGTGCTTTGTGTTGCTCCAGTTTGTCCTGCTGTTCCTTGGCTGGTGTTACCGTCGTTTTATTAGCACCACTTCACGAACTAAAGGCTGGGTCAGTGGGCGTAAATACCATAAAGCGCACTCACAAACACAAAAAGCCTTACTCAAACTTGCCGAAGGCGATTTCGACCAAGTTGAAAAACTGATGAGTAAACACGCGGATTTTTCTCAGCAGCCAGTGATTAACTATTTACTTGCCGCTGAAGCGGCACAACAGCGTGGAGATGAGCATCGAACTCATCAATACCTCAATAGAGCCGCCGAAGTTGCCGGCAACGACCAACTTCCCGTCGATATCAGCCGTGTTCGTATTCAATTGGCTGAAGGCGAAGTGTATGCGGCTCGAACGGGGGTCGATAAACTTCTCGATCAAGCACCCCGCCACCCTGAAGTACTACGTCTTGCTGAACAAGCCTACTTACGTTCAGGGGCTTATCAGGCACTGATTGAACTGCTACCGATTATGGCGAAAACACAACTTCATAACGAAGATGAGTTAGAGGCATTAAAACTGAAAGCTTATAAGGGCTTGATGAATCAATGTATGGCTGAAAATGGTAGTGAAGGCTTGAAACAGTGGTGGAAAGCTCAGCCACGAAAAATCCGTCATGAAACGGCTTTACAGTCCTTCTTAGCTGAACATTTGATTGAATGTGATGATATCGAAAGTGCTGAAAAAATTGTGATTGATGGTTTGAAACAGCAATATGATGAGCGCTTATTACTCCTCGCACCAAGACTCCGTAGCGATAAACCAGAACAGCTTGAGAAAGTATTAAAGCAACTGGTTAAGCAGTCAGGAGCAACACCATTACTCAATAGTACAATGGGGCAAATCGCATTACAGCATGCGCAATGGGAACACGCAGAGACTTATTTCAAAGCCGCATTAGCGCAACGTTTTGATGCTCATGATGCCGCTTGGTTAGCCGATGCCCTCGATAAACTGCACAAAGCAGAGGAAGCCGCTAAAATACGTCAAGAAGCCTTACTGCATTCACTCAAAAAAGAACGTTCTTAAAAACTATTTTGAAATATATAAACGAAAAACTCCACTTTATAAGTGGAGTTTTTTTATCCGCTATTTTTATTCTAAATACCATCATATTTAATCAAACATTTTTATCACTCATAATATGATTAACAGTATTAGCCTAATTAAACTTATTTAAATACATTATATTGACGGCTGTTATCAGTCGCCATGATATTTAAAAAGCACAAATTAGACTGAAAAACGCCTAATTGTTGTATAACATCAAACAAAATAACGGTTGTTCTGTAATATACCATTTACATAGTGTATAAATAATACATTGTTTTTGATTTAATCGAACTCAGGACATCTACATGAATGTAATTAAAACTATTTGGCGCTGGATCATTTCAACCCCGAATCGACTACAAGTATTTTTCGACCTGCTACTTTTAATTCTGTCACCTTTTGTTTTTATCTCTATCATTGGTTTCGATACTGTTGATCTAAATAAAGACGTTTTCATCATTACATTTATTATTTTGTGTTATACCTACCTCACTCGCTGGTTCAGCAAGTGGTTTTGTAATCGCAAAAATTAATGTCATACAAATGAATTTCTGATTTCCTTCCGTAACAGCATCATGCTGTACAGAGGGAAATCGCTCTAGTCGATGAGTTCATATAAAAAAAAACACCTGCCAGCAAGGCAGGTGTAAATATACAATCAGGTCTACAGACGGATGGTGCCTCACTCAACGTTTCGTCCACGGGTTGATGAGAAGAGGATTAGCTCTTGTTCATCTATATTGGACAATAGGCACCGATAATCGGCTTTGCATCATTCCTGGGTTTATGAAGCATTGCTGTCATAATAAGTGGAATGAGCATCTACACAATAGATAATGCAGAATGCGTGCCAACTTTTTTTGAATGGCCTTTTTTCTTTCTATTATCCCATTTCATCGGAAAAAACACGCCTAACGCAATCCTAGCAGTTTTTTATATAGTGCCATTTTCCCCCTGCCTTACATGAGGCTGTGTGAGCATCCTTTTTTAACAACAAAGCTGTCTCAATTCAGAGACATCAAAATCACCTGGATAATTTACTATTAAAAATCAATGTATTATATGTCTCCATTTGGCGACACTGAGATACTGGTTTGTATCTATTTTGCGACACAGACGAATAGATAGAAAAAATAACAAATATAAACAGTCTATTAGCTATGATTTTCTTCATAAAGCCCTCAGTCGCATTTGTTCTAACAGATAACCAGTCAATGAGTATATCGGGAACCATAAACGGTCATTCTTAACGCACAGACATTTAAATACGTTCAGTCATGCTTACCGTTTATTTGGCACTTGAAGCTGACGTTGGAGTTAATGTCGAAGGTGTGGGTTTTGAGTTTTGGGTTTTGGGTTTTGGGTTTTGGGTTTTGGGTTTTGGGGTTTGGGGTTTGGGGTTTGAATAATGATTGATAATTGATGATTGGTATACCCGTGCCAAAGGTAGCTCGTACCAATGAATAAGCTGATTTTGCGCGCTTCTAAATGCAAAAACCCCGCTGATTAAAGCGGGGTTCTTTAAATTTGGTCGGCGAGAGAGGATTCGAACCTCCGACCCACTGGTCCCAAACCAGTTGCGCTACCAAGCTGCGCTACTCGCCGATAGGGTATATCTACTTTACATTCTTTTCGTGGTGCGAAAGGGGGGACTTGAACCCCCACGTCCTGAGGACACTAACACCTGAAGCTAGCGCGTCTACCAATTCCGCCACCCTCGCAATGTCACAAAAGAATGGGGTGGCTAATGGGACTCGAACCCACGACAACTGGAATCACAATCCAGGGCTCTACCAACTGAGCTATAGCCACCATAACTTCACTTTATTCAAAGCGTTGCTATTATACTACATACAACTTTGTTTTGCCAACCGTAGCAGCACGCTAATTTAATGGCGCGCCCGACAGGATTCGAACCTGAGACCTCTGCCTCCGGAGGGCAGCGCTCTATCCAGCTGAGCTACGGGCGCTTAACGCCGTTGCGGGTGTGGATAGTACGGATTTAATGAGGTTCTGTCTAGTCCTTTTTTCAATAAAATTTTCGATTGCTTGCCTTTTGCGCATTTCGTCGATAAAGAGAGCATTTTTTCTCTCTTTATCGCGATATTGGTCAATCAACAGCGTGATGATGATAGCGAATTAGCACTGACTCTTCGCGCGGTTACGTGTGCGCAGTAAGAAATAAAGCGCAGAAACCGTCAATAAAAAGATCGCACCAACAATTAACGACAAGCGGGTATCAGGGTTAATCGCCATGCCGACTATCACGCAAGCTAAAAACAGTAACGTTGCGTAGTTCACCCATGGAAACAGAATCGATTTAAACGGATGTCCAACAATCTTGTCTTGGTTCTGCTGCCGAAAACGCAGTTGACTGGTCAATATCACTAACCAAGGCACCATGCCAGGTAAAACACTCGCGCTGTACACATAAACAAAAACTTGTTCAGGGTTAGGAATGATATAGTTTAGGCTCGAACCTACCAATAAGCATAAGATAGTCAAGCCAACACAGCGCGCTGGTACGCCATTACGTGTCAGTTTTAATAGTGAGGCGGGGAGTTGTCTATTTTGGGCTAACGCATATAACATACGGCCACCACTGTACATACCGCTATTACAGCCTGATAGCGCCGCAGTCAGCACCACAAAATTTATCACCGCCGCCGCTGACGCGATACCTACCTTAGCAAAGGTCAATACAAACGGGCTACCTTGTTGCCCAACGTCCGTCCATGGAAACAGCGTAACAACAATGAAAATAGCGCCAACATAAAAAATTAAAATACGCCATAAGATATTATTGATCGCTTTTTTCAATGTCACCTGTGGATTTTTCGCTTCACCCGCGGTGATCCCGACTAATTCGACGCCCTGATAAGAAGCAACTACGATACACAAAGCAAATAAAAAACCTTTCCAGCCACCCGCAAAGAACCCGCCATGATCCGTCAAATTCGCAAGGCCAATCGGTTCAAAATTATTGCCAATGCCTAAAAAAATGAGACTCAACCCAATCAGTATCATAACCACAATCGTGGTGACTTTTATCATAGCAAACCAAAACTCTAGCTCTCCATAGAGCCTAACTGCCGCAAGGTTTGCAAGTGCAACGGAAACCACCGCGATCAACGCAAATATCCATTGAGGGACGTCTGGGAACCAATACTCAGCATAGACACCTATTGCCGTAATTTCAGAGATACCGACAGCAACCCACATAAACCAATAGCCCCATGCCGTTAAGCAGCCCCAAAATGGGCTTAAGTACTTATAGCCGAAGGAGGCAAAAGAACCTGTTACTGGCTCAACAAATAACATTTCGCCCATTGAGCGCATGATAAAAAACACAAAAATACCGGCAATAATGTAAGCGAGCAAAACCGATGGCCCTGCCCATTTTAATGTGCTGGCTGAGCCCATAAATAGGCCAACACCAATTGTTCCACCTAGCGCAATAAGCTCGATATGCCGCGCTTCTAAGCCTCGTTGCAATCCTTGAGGTCGTTCTTGTTGTGAGCTTTCCATTCATTCCCCCTGTCGTTACCCAAAAAACAAATCACGACTTATGAGTATTTATAGTAATAAGTATGATTTTATCTTCATAAAACGACTATTTTAATAGCCGAAAAACATGATATAAGCATTAAACTAAGCTAAAAGCCCATGCATTGCATATATTTTTGATGGATTATAAAAATAATTGAGAGAAGAGGCCAGAAGTAACGTTTTTGTTATTACAAAGATAAAATAGCAGTTAGTCTGATATTTTTGATAAGAACGATGAGAAAACGCGCCACGGCATCTTATACCATGGCGCGTGAAGGCTCTTTAAAGCTTACCACCATAGTAATAAGCTAAAAATTTTAATAATTTAAATTGTCGTTTAATACGTGTGGGTTGTGCTAGCAGGCGATACAGCCACTCTAACCCAAGGTTTTGCCATATTTTGGGCGCCCGCTTCACATGACCGGTGAAAACATCATAAGTACCACCGACCCCCATATACAATGCCTCAGGGTAAACTTTACGGCAATCGCGCATGAAAATTTCTTGTTTTGGCGACCCCATCGCAACTGTCACAATCTTCGCGCCGCTGGCTCGGATACGCTCAAACAGAGCATCTCGGTCTTCTGCTGTAAAATAACCATTTTGTGAACCAACAATATTCACATTCCATTGAGAACGTAATTTTTCTTCTGTTTGTTCAAGAATTTCAGGTTTGCCTCCGACTAAGAAAACCGGCGTTCCTTCCCTCCCTGCTCGCTCCATTAACGCCTCCCAAAGGTCAGCGCCTGCAACACGAGAAACTTGAGCCTGTGGATATTTACGGCGAATAGCGCGCACAATACTAATACCATCCGCATATAGGTATTCGGCTTGGCCAAGCAAGGTGTTTAATGCCGCATCTTTTTCCGCTGTCATGACTTTTTCAGCGTTGATTGCAACCAGAGTCCCTGACTGAGTCTCGCCATCAGCAAACAGATGATCCAGAAAATGTGCCATATCTTTAAACCCCCAAATTTGGTGGCCTCTGATACTATATTGCGGAATAGATTGCTGTTCCATAATGCTCCTTTAGCGGTCTTCGCGACGTTGGCTTCTTAGATAAGAAGATGCTTTTGCCCGAATAAGCCCCGCACTTTCAAATAACCAGTACAGTAATTTCGCCAAAATCAAACAAAGTCCGAAAATCAGGCAGAAAAAGACCACTCGTGACACAAAAGAATCGACGCCTTCACGTGCCAAAACAATCATGTTAAAAATGGCACCAAAACAAAACGCTTGCATAATTGCAGCTTTATAGCGGTTTGACTCTTTCAGACTCATACCATAAATCCAGTCAAACCATTTGATAATTAACCCAACGACAATTGCCCCTAAAGGGATAAATAGCACACCGCCCATCACGACTAATGAGCCGATGAGAGTCGGAGAAATGGCTAATCCAGAATGGTTATTAAGGACTTCCCAAGTAAAGTAATTAGCTGAGTTCAGTACGGTATCAGGCCTATCTGGCCATACCCACGATGGGATAAACACATAAAAATCACGTGCAATCGGTGCCAGCCCTTGAAACTCAATCTTGTCGTAGTAACTCAATAACAAGGCAAGGTTTTCCCAAGGCGAAAATGTGTCTCGGGTTAAATACAAGAAGGTGTAGAAAGCTTCGGCACCACTCACGTCCAAACCATAGCGTTTTAGCGCTAACCAGAACATGCCGACAATACTTGCAACCCCTGCCGCAACTAGCATCCATAGCGTGATCCACCCTCTTACGATACCAATAAATAAGAATAGTGCGAACGCGATGATGATATTTGCACGAGTTCCGCCCACGATGACATAGGTTAAAAAACCAAATGCCACAGTACTGACAAGAAAGAAGACCCAACGTTTCTGGGATGGGCGTAGGAAGTAAACAATCAGCATTGCAGGAATAAAGAAGTAGAAAAAACGCTTTAATGCAACGCCTGAAACCTGACTGGAGAATATCTGACTATATGATTGAAGCTTAAATAATAAAAAGCCATTCTGTAAGAAGAAAATACCCACTGTCACGACGGCAACAGCTATCAGCAATAAACAGGTTAAGTGAGTCTCAACTTTATTCATCGTGAACAGTGGCCGCTTAGCGACAGTGGCGCTTTTTGTTAGGCGTGTTTTATAGGCTACATAATAGATGGCATAAAAACTTGTCGCTGCAAGCTGCGCATACAATAAGTACTCCGCAGGCACGACTGCCACATCAAACTGAAACACCAATGCACACGTCAATGGAAAACCAAAATAAAACGTCAATAAATACAGTAATGAAAAGAAAATATTAAAATTGAAGCGCACACGTCTGAACTCTTTATAGAGTAACGTGCCCATAAAAATGATGGAAATCAGGTAGACAAGCGATAAGCCGCCTAACTCGGCTAAGGTCATGCTTTCTCCTCCGCAATACCTAAGATTTTTTTCCAACCATCGGTAAAGTTAGGCGCGAAAAAGTCAATATGTTGCTTATCCAGCAACGCCATCTGGCGCTGTGCTTCATCAACTAATTCCAACGATAGCTCATCCCCATAGAAGAATACTGGGACATTCTGTGCCGTCAAATCTTGCCAAAATGTATTTTGTCGACTGATGACAAATGGGACCCCAAATTGAATCAGCAGACACACCGTTCCCACACCTTGTTGGCGATTAAAAATAAAATAGCCTAAGTCACAGGTTTTCAATAAATTCAGGTAATCCGTAAATTCCATACGTTCTTTTAAAATATTCACCTGACCCGCCGCAAACAGTGTTTGTGCGGTTTCTTCGACCTGTTGGATATAAGCTTGGTTATTTGCAGGGTAACCCATAGGCACGATAATACTGACCTGCTCACCAAATTGCTGTTTAATCGCTCTCAGCGCCTCTGTGTGACGATTTGATCGATCACCTGAGTTACCTAATAGTATTGTCAATGTATCGCCCTGACGTGCTGGACGTTCACTTAGCGTGAGTGCAGGGTCCATGCGTGTTGGGAAATACAATACCGATGCAGGGACTTTAGGGTTAAATTGCTGAAAGTAACACAAGTCACCTCGGGTCGCGCAAACATGCCCTACCTTCTTTTGTGCTAAACGACGTAATACATAAAACAATTTGAATTTTATCGAATTAGACTCTTCGTAGAGATCTGCACCCCAAATATGCCACCAAAATTGGTGTGATTTAATTTTGCCAAACAGCAAAGCGAGCCAAATAGGTGCATTAAATTGGCCATGGAAGAAAAAACGTTCTCTTCGGTTGGATGTTGCTCGACGAATCACCGCATCTGCGATCGCCTTTTTGCTGTCAAAGACTTCGATATCCAACTCGGGATAAGCATTGGCCATCTGATCATCGAGGCTCACCACCATAAAATGGGGTTTCTGTGACACTGCTTTTTCTTTACAGATCATATTATTAAAAAACGTCAGCACCGTTTGATTATGGTGAGGGAGATCAGATCCCAGTACATGTATTAAGGTTGTCATACTCGCCTACGGTAAATCAAAAATACACAACAACAGAGGAGAAAATACACGATATATGTTGCCATATAGGCTTGTGTTGCCCCTATCGCACCATGCATAGGTATCAACCAATGGGAAAAGCCCATTAAGAGGATAAACTGGCTCACCTCAGTTAAAATATAAAAACGTAATGCCGCCTTCGCAATCACCAGATAGCCAAAGACATAAGCGCCAACTTTCAGTACATCCCCTACTAATTGCCATGCAAATAAATCGCGCATGCCATTAAATTTTTCGGAGAACAGTAGCCAAATTGCGAAATCGCGTAATAGCCACACCATAAAGCTTGCAACGGCAACAGCAGGTAATACAAATTTTAGCGTCTTAATGATCTCCGCAGAGATGTCATTCTTGTGTTGTAATCGAGAAAGTGTAGGCAGCAAATACACGGAAAATGTTGCAGTGATAAACTGCAAATAAGCATCCGAAATAGTGCTAACTCCCGTCCATAGACCTACGTCATCCCAGCTATATTTTGCAGCCAACAAGTTTCGCATCATGACATAGGCGACAGGTAAAGTGACCGACGTAATTAACGCCATAATGGTAAATTTACCTAAGTTGGTGGCAATCGCCTTATTCCAAGCCGGTTTCAACATCGATAATGCAAACCGCTTACGGCGAACAATCATCCCGATAGCAGGTAAAACCACTAACGCCGGAACCAAAGCTAATCCGACTAATGCCCCTTCATAACCACCGAACGTATAGCATAAATAATAGGCAACAACACCAATTATGCTACCAAAAATAATGGATTGTGCATTACCCGACGCATCCCGATATCCCTTGAGGATCGCCAAAAAATAGTTAGCGTAGGCAATGCCCATCTGAATCAAGGCAACAGCTTGAATGACCGATTGATACTCCCGACTATCAAAGAGCGCTTCACTGATCGGGGCACTAAAAAATAGAAATACCAGCGCCAATAACGTCGAAAAACCAAGAATAAGTGTTGAAGAGGTCCCTAATACCGCGCGCAATTTTTCAGGGTCTTCATGGTGTTCCGCAATATATTTGGTCACCCCATTAAAAATACCCGCGCCCGATAATACCCCTAACACAGTGATTAACTGGCGGAAGTTTCCCGCCAGTCCTACCCCACTGGGGCCAAATGTGACTGCTAATAACTTAACAATAAGCAGGCCTGCCCCGATTTTTATCAAGGTAGACCCCGCAGTCCAAACCGATGCTCTAGCTAACGACATTAGGCAAAAAACGCCTTAATTTTTGTGATAACCGTTTGCTGTTCCTCATCTGTCATGTTGTAGAACATTGGCAGACGTACTAAACGGTCACTCTCACTTGTTGTATAACGGTCTTCGCCATCGAAACGCCCAAATTTCTCTCCAGCAGGGCTGGTATGTAACGCAACATAGTGGAATACCGTTAAAATGTCATTTGACTTCATATAGTCATTGAAAGCAGTACGCTCTTCGACATCCTTCAACTTGATATAAAACATATGTGCATTATGTTTTAATCCTTCCGGTACGATAGGTAATGCTAACTGGCCTGCCTGTGCTAAAGGTGCTAGAGCATCATAATAACGCTGCCATAACAACAGACGACGGTCATTAATCTTGTCTGCTTCCTCAAGCTGAGCCCATAAATAAGCCGCCTGTAAATCAGACAACAAATAGCTGGAGCCGATATCGCGCCACGTATATTTATCAACTTGCCCACGGAAAAATTGGCTACGGTTAGTCCCTTTTTCACGAATAATTTCAGCACGGTTAATCAGAGACTTATCATTCACTAACGTGGCGCCACCTTCACCACCAGAAGAGTAGTTTTTCGTTTCGTGGAAACTGTAAGCGCCAATATGGCCAATCGTTCCGAGTGCACGACCTTTATAAGTCGACATCACCCCTTGAGCCGCATCTTCAATCACAAATAAGTTATGTTTTTGGGCTATTGCCATGATGGTATCCATTTCACAGGCTACGCCCGCATAATGAACAGGAACAATTGCACGAGTACGTTCAGTAATGGCAGCTTCGATTTTGGTTTCATCAATATTCATTGTATCTGGACGAATATCGACAAAAACAATGGTTGCCCCTCTCAGTACAAACGCATTAGAAGTAGACACAAAAGTAAAGCTTGGCATGATCACTTCATCACCAGGCTGAATATTAATCAGGATTGCCGCCATTTCTAATGACGCTGTGCAAGAAGGTGTTAGCTGGACTTTAGGGCAATTAAAACGCTTTTCCATCCACTCTTCACAACGTTTTGTAAAACCACCGTCACCACACAGCTTGCCGCTTTCCATGGCTTGCTTCATATATGCTAATTCTGTTCCTACAACGGGTGGCTTATTAAATGGAATCATGTTGTCCCCTATATAACCAATATGCAGTGCTAGCAACTGCCGCACCACTACGTGAATAAAGATTCAATGCCGCAATATTGCTTATTTGAGTGGCCACATTTAACTGTCTTTTTTTGTGCTGCTCACACCAAACAACAGCTGCTGACATCAATTTACGACCAACTCCCTGCCCATGAGCATTCGGCATAACAGCGAGTAGGCCTATACGTGCTGTGTCATCATCAAGGTGCCTTAAACTAACGAAACCTAAAATATCTCCTGCCACATTTTTGACTAATAAACAGGTATGATCGAAAGTGCCTAAGACTGCTTTTTCTATCCACAATGCATAAAAGCGTCCACTATCACCTTCACGATACCAAGGCGTTCGAAAGCGGCTTTGGCTAAAAACCTGCTCCGCTACCTGACGCAATACAGGTATATCTTCAGTAACCGCGGGTTCAATGCGCACTTTTTTCCGTAAATCACTATTCAAGTAAGCATTTTCTATGCCAACAGTCAGCGCAAAATCGACTTCCCCTTCAACCAAAGAGAAACCAAGCCGCCTTAATTCATCTAAGCGCTCTGTTTCATTAGCCCGTATTTTGGCTTGAGTTATCGCATAGTCATCTAATTGGCTTGCAAGGATCATCTCTGCCTGAGGAGCAGTGAAGTCTAGCTTTGCTGTTGAGAGTCCGAAAAACTCAGACTCCCATGATAAATAATCAATATTGGCGCGGACGGACACGGAGTAGATCCTCTAAATACTGACCATACCCTGTCTTACTGAGTTGTTTAGCTGACATTTTGACTTGCTCGTCAGTTAACCAACCATTACGCCATGCGATTTCTTCTAGACAGGCAACCTTAAAACCTTGACGTTTTTCAACAGTTTGAACAAAAGTACCCGCTTCTATCAGGCTATCGTGAGTACCTGTATCTAACCAAGCGAAACCTCGGCCTAATAACTCTACGTTCAACTCACCTTTATCGAGATACATCTGGTTGATTGAGGTAATTTCCAACTCACCGCGTTCAGATGGTTTCACCTGCTTTGCAAAATCAACCACTTGGTGATCATAAAAATAAAGCCCAGTGACTGCCCAGTTAGACAGTGGCTTTTTCGGTTTCTCTTCAATCGATAGCACTTTGAAATCGTCATCAAATTCTACGACACCAAAACGCTCAGGATCCATGACCTGATAACCGAATACCGTGGCACCTTGGGTTCTCGCCGCAACGGATTTCAGTTTTGGGCTAAACGAGTGCCCAAAGAAAATGTTATCGCCTAACACTAAACAGCATGCATCACCATTTATAAACTCTTCACCGATGATAAAGGCTTGAGCCAAGCCATCAGGAGAGGGTTGTTCAGCATAGCTCAGCTCGATACCAAATTCATGACCATCACCCAGCAAGCGTTTAAACATCGGCAAATCTTCAGGCGTAGAAATGATCAATATTTCACGGATCCCTGCCAGCATTAGCACTGACAATGGATAATAAATCATTGGCTTATCATAGATGGGTAACAACTGCTTCGAGATGCCTCGCGTAATAGGATGTAAACGAGTTCCCGAACCACCAGCAAGTATAATACCTTTCATGATCCCCCCTTAAGCGCCTAAACCAAGGCGTTCACCGGCATAAGAGCCATCTTGCACACGACGCCACCAAGTCTCATTATTGAGGTACCACAACACCGTTTTGCGGATCCCCGACTCAAAGGTTTCTTGTGGTGTCCACCCTAACTCACGCGCTATTTTGTCAGCATCAATGGCATAACGCATATCATGCCCAGGCCTATCCGTCACATAGGTAATTAAATCGCGATAATGTGCAACACCCTGCGGTTTTTGAGGATGAAGTTCTTCAAGCAATTCACAAATGGTGTTAACAACATCAATATTACGGCGCTCATTGTGCCCACCAATGTTATAAGTTGTCCCCGGCTGAGCCGTGGTTGCCACCAAATGTAATGCCCGCGCATGGTCTTCAACGAATAACCAATCACGGATCTGCTCGCCTTTGCCATAAACAGGTAATGGCTTGCCGGCTAATGCATTGAGAATAATTAATGGAATCAATTTTTCTGGAAAATGATATGGCCCATAATTATTTGAACAATTCGTGATCATGGTCGGCAACCCATAAGTACGATGCCACGCGCGTACTAAGTGGTCGCTTGATGCTTTAGATGCTGAATAAGGACTACTTGGTGCATAAGGTGTTGTTTCAGTGAAGAAACCATCAGGACCTTCTAAATCACCATAGACTTCATCAGTAGAGATATGATGGAAGCGGAATTGCGCTTTCTTATTGCCATCCAGCCCCATCCAATAGTGGCGTGCGGCCTCAAGTAAGGTATAAGTGCCAACAATATTGGTCTCAATAAACGCCGCAGGGCCATCAATAGAACGGTCTACATGGCTTTCAGCAGCCAAATGCATCACCGCATCAGGTTGATATTCAGCAAACACGCGGTCTAGCGCTATGCGATCACAGATATTCACTTGTTCAAACGCATAGCGATCACTGTTAGAGACTTCACTGAGTGACTCTAAATTACCGGCATAGGTCAAACAATCGACAACAATTGCGCTATCGCGAGTGTTCTCAATAATATGTCGCACAACAGCAGAACCGATAAATCCCGCTCCACCCGTAATTAGAATACGTTTCAACGCCAAACTCCTTTTGTATCCACAACCCATTTCTGTGGAATAGCAGAACCTTGGATTCCTTTAAAGACCGTATGATCAACCAACATCAAAATGATATCGGCTTCATTCACCGCGGTCTCAATCGAAACTAATTCCGCAATCCCTTTAAGAGACGTTGGTAGCGCTTCAATATGCGGTTCAACCGCATAGGTTTTACCTGTATTCCAATTCGCGATCATTTTAGTGATATGCATGGCTGGGCTTTCACGTAAATCATCAATATTGGGTTTAAATGACAGACCAAAACAAGCAATAGTCACTTCACTGGCTTTTTTACCTGTCTCAGATAAGCAATCCGCTACAGCAGCTTTGACTTGGTCGACAACCCAGATAGGCTTGCCATCGTTCACTAAACGAGCCGTATGAATTAAGCGAGATTGTTTGGGGTTTTGCGCCACAATAAACCATGGATCGACAGCGATACAGTGCCCGCCGACACCAGGACCTGGTTGTAGAATGTTGACGCGTGGATGGCGGTTAGCCAAGCTAATCAATTCCCACACGTTAATATCTTGCTCGGCACAAATCAGTGATAATTCATTAGCAAATGCGATATTCACATCACGAAAACTGTTTTCAGTTAATTTGCACATTTCCGCTGTTCTGGCATTAGTAATAACACATTCACCTTCAAGGAAAATATTGTACAGCTCGCTAGCACGCAAGGATGACTTAGGTGTCATACCACCGACAACACGGTCATTTTTAATCAACTCAACCATCACCTGCCCAGGCAGAACACGTTCCGGACAATAAGCCATATCAATATCAGCGTCTTCACCCGCTTGGTGAGGGAACGTCAAATCTGGACGGACTTGAGCCATCCACTCCGCCATCTGTTCGGTTGTGCCAACAGGAGACGTTGACTCTAAAATAACCAAATCCCCTTTTTTCAACACAGGTGCGATCGACTCTGCGGCTGCTCTGACATAAGTCAGGTCAGGTTCATGCTCACCTTTAAACGGAGTTGGTACTGCGATCAAATAAGCATCGGCAGGTTGTGGCTTAGTAAATGCTTTCAAGTGACCTGCTTCAACCGCTGTTTTTACAACAAGGTCCAGTTCAGGTTCGACAATATGGATTTTACCGCGATTAATGGTATCAACCGCATGCTGGTTGACATCAACACCAATCACTTGCTTTTTACGTGATGCAAAAGCTGCCGCTGTTGGTAAACCAATATACCCAAGGCCAATAACAGAAATAGTTTCAAAACTCATAATTTCACCTGATTGCTTTTTAGTGCTTCAAGAATTCGCTGACAAGCATGACCATCACCATAAGGGTTATGAGCGCGGCTCATTGCATGATATTCCGCTTCATCTGTCAGTAACCTATTAACTTCTGCAACAATTTTTTGTGTGTCTGTTCCCACAAGACGTACTGTTCCCGCATCAACCGCTTCAGGACGTTCGGTCGTATCCCGCATCACTAAAACGGGCTTACCTAGCGATGGCGCTTCTTCTTGAATGCCACCGGAGTCTGTTAAGATTAGATAAGCATGATTCATTAAATAAACAAAGGGCAAATACTCTTGTGGAGTAATCAGAATAATATTATCAATGCCATGCAAAATACGTTTGACAGGCTCGCTAACATTTGGATTTAAATGCACAGGGTAAACCACCTGAACGTCCGGATGACTTTGAGCTATTTCAGCTAATGCATGACAAATACGCTCGAAGCCTCCACCAAAGCTTTCGCGGCGGTGCCCCGTCACTAAAATCATTTTTTTATTTGGATCAATAAAGGGATAATTTGCCGCCAATTTTTCGGCCATGTGCTGGTCGCTCATCACTTTATCGCGTACCCACAATAAAGCATCGATCACGCTATTCCCTGTCACAAAAATATGCTTATCTGGGATAGACTCTTTCAATAGATTTTGACGCGAGTTTTCTGTGGGAGCGAAATGATACATGGCGAGATGACCCGCAATTTTTCGATTGGCTTCTTCCGGCCATGGCGAATATAGGTTCCCCGTACGTAATCCTGCTTCCACATGCCCAACAGGAATACGATGGTAGAAGGCAGCGAGGCTGGTTGCCATCGTCGTTGCAGTATCACCATGGACTAAAACAACATCCGGTTGGAAATCGGCAAATACCGTTTTCAATCCTTCCAAAATACGACACGTAATATCTGTTAAATCTTGCCCTGGCTTCATAATATTGAGATCATAATCAGGCGTGATCTCAAATAGCTTCAGTACCTGATCGAGCATTTCTCGGTGCTGGGCCGTCACACAGACTTTGGCTTCAAAAGCCGCATCATTAGCAAGTGCATGAACCAACGGAGCCATTTTGATGGCTTCAGGTCGAGTGCCGAATACAGTCAATACTTTCACAGTGACTCTCTTATTTTTATCTAATGCAGTTAGCTGCTTGATCTCATTATTGATAACTTTATATAGTGGCAGACATTAAGCCTGCCACTTATGTAAAATTAGGACGGGCGACGGCGTGCAAGTACCACACCAGCACCAACCAACGCACCTATAGCGCCCCAGAGAACCATCATAAAGGCTCTACGTGGGCTATCGCGTTTGACGGGATCTTCAGGTGTCCTTAAATAACGGTAAGCCTGAAAACGGTCTTGAAGGGTCGGTCCAACACTCAATGTTGATAGCATTGCCATGTTTTGATCGTAATCTGTGTCATGATCTGGCCCCGTAGCTTTTAGCGTCTCAATTTGAGCTTCCAGCAATGGCACCCCTAACATGAACATTTTAGAATCAGGGATTTCATCAACAGGCGTTGTACTTTGATTACGTGAAATGCCTTGTTTTTGAGCGACTTTCAATGCCTGTTCAAGTACATTTAAGCGTCTTTCATAAGCAGATTGAGCCACCATATCCTCACGTTTTACCAACGCTTTCATGGATTGCATTTTGGTTGCCCAAGTTCCTTTGATTTCATCATTCAGGTTAGCCGTTGCTCGCTGGTTGGCAAACTGAATGTACTGACGTAATAGCTGATTCGCATCGGTAGAGGTTTCAGCAATCAATTTAATATTGTCAGTGAGATTTTTCAGATTATCTGCTGGCGTAAATTCAATATTGTTAATCAGCTCATCTAATAATGCCGCATCTGCTTTCGGGTCATTTTCTAACCGCTGCTTGTAATAATCAGTGGTTAACCAAAATTGACGACGAGTATCATAAGAGCCCACCTGTTTGATGAACTCTTGATAAGCCTCATTCGCTATCGTTGGCAATTGCCCTTCTTGCCCCGTCGTATTAATACGAGAATCAAGATTACGCAAAAATTGTTGCTGCGAATAATAGCTGCCTAAATTATTAACAGTTGGCAGGTCGGTGATCGCGGTTGCACTCCATTTTTGCTGCATAAAATAAGATGCGCCTAATGCAACAGCGGCAAAAATTACCGCAAATGCCACGATCAAAATTTTACCTTGCCACAAAGAGCGACATAAACCACGGATATCCAATTCCGGTTCTATCGGCGGCTGATACTGATTAGGTTGTGTTTCTGAGTTTTTCACTGCACAGAACCTCTATTATTTCCGTTTGTCGTTACCGTACTGCACCACCTCTCCGCATACGACGTCTGATGCGCTTAATAAAACGAGCCACTTTCCATGCTCGTTTGATGCAGTAACCATACATAAAGAATACAAGCAAAAACAATGCCAACATGACCCATTCTGGGATAAATGTTAAGCGTTCACCAATAATTCCTATGCATGCCAAAAATGCAGCCGCTAGGGTAATTAGTACAAAAGCACCTTTAGGCGTAAAACCTGAACGCATGATTAAATGGTGAATATGTTGACGGTCCGGTGAAAATGGACTCATTCCCTTACGAATACGTCGATACATTATTGCAACCATGTCCATCAACGGGATTGCAATGATCCAAAGCGCTGTAACAGGATTCAGTGGATGTACTGTTTCCTGAGTTGATTCAACTAGGATCCAAATAATCGTAAAGCCAATAAGTGTACTTCCAGCATCCCCCATAAAGACCTTAAAGCGTCGGCCTAACAAACCTAAATTTAAAAAGATATAAGGAAGGATAGCGGCAATGAAGGCAAAACACCAAAATGCTAACGCATAGTTACCACTTTGATAAAGTAAAAAGCCTAATGCGCCAAAAGAAACACACGATAACCCACCTAACAGGCCATCAATACCATCAACCATGTTAAACGCATTAATGGCTGCCCAAACAGCAAATAGCGTCACGATATAACCAAACGGCCCGAGCACTAGCTCCCATGGACCAAAAGCATAACCTAATGATTCTAATTTTAGGTCGGCAACCGTCATCATCACGACAGCAACAATTGCCTGCACACCCGCTCTTAACTTCACACTGATATCAAACCGGTCATCCAAAGCGCCAATTAAAACAAGTAGGCCTGCACATATTAGGTATAACCATTTGTGAGGAATGTATTCCTCCGTTATCACAAATGCGAAGCAGATGCCAAAAAATACCGTAATCCCTCCCACTAAAGGAACTAATCCTACATGTTTTTTTCGGAAGTTAGGTTTATCTACCAGCCCGATTTTCGTTGCAACAACTCGAGCGATAAAAATAAATACTAACGTGAACAAAAAAACATAAAAAAGACTGGCAATAAATTGTGCGGTGTCCACGAGTCAACTCTCTTATTCTTTATCTAATCAACCTAAAACGTTTAAGCCCATGCAGATCCTATGACCGACAGCTAATGCATTATTCTCTCAAAAGAAATAACTGCTATAAGACGAGTCTTTAATCACGACTATTATAACTATATAAAAATTTACCCAGCTCAGTTATCAGTGTAGTTTTTTATACAGCTATGCCTTATCTGCCGATTTTATACTTAATAAAAGCAAGATGCATGCCATAACGAACTGTTATTTTCTATGATGTTAATTTTAAGTTGCTTTTTTGTTTAATAAATGAACCTTTTCTGACAAGTCAAAAAACGCCATTACCAAAATGACATAATCTTTAAATAAATGAAGACATTGAATGCATGTATTACTTCAAACCAATCAATCTTGGAATAAAACAATAATCAATTCTATGCAACGAATTGATTTTCCATTTTGTTACACCAAAAATCCAATATAAAAAATATTATTTTTTTAATAACCCTATTTTAATCATCATAAATGATATTTAATTATTATAAATTAGAATCATTCAATGATGATTTCGTTACTATAAATATAAACTTAACTTATATTTTTTATGAGTTACAAACGGATACGGATATTATGCAGGGCAAAATAAATGCAATATCCATTTGAAAATCAAAAAAAATAGCCATAAAAAAAGCGCTGTCATCGACAGCGCTTAATCCATTCAACCATGTTGAAAATTTAGCGATTATGCTCTTTTCATAAAGTCGAAAAATTCTTCGTTAGTTTTCGTCATCGCTAACTTACTGATGAGGAATTCCATCGCATCGATTTCGCCCATAGGGTGAATGATCTTACGGAGGATCCACATTTTTTGTAATTCATCTTGTGAAGTCAGTAACTCTTCTTTACGTGTACCTGAGCGATTATAATCAATCGCAGGGAAAACACGTTTTTCCGCAATTTTACGAGACAGGTGTAATTCCATGTTACCTGTACCTTTAAACTCTTCGTAAATGACTTCATCCATTTTCGAGCCTGTGTCGACCAGTGCTGTAGCAATAATCGTTAAGCTACCACCTTCTTCCACATTACGAGCTGCACCGAAGAAACGCTTAGGACGATGTAATGCGTTTGCATCGACACCACCTGTTAATACCTTACCCGATGAAGGAACAACGGTATTATAAGCGCGAGCCAAACGAGTAATGGAGTCGAGAAGAATAATCACATCTTTCTTATGCTCAACTAAACGTTTTGCTTTCTCGATAACCATTTCAGCAACTTGCACGTGACGTGCTGCTGGCTCATCAAACGTAGACGCAATCACTTCACCTTTCACTAAGCGCTGCATCTCGGTCACTTCTTCTGGACGCTCATCAATCAGCAGAACCATCAATACGCAATCTGGGTAGTTATGTGCAATGTTAGCGGCAATATTTTGCAGTAACATTGTCTTACCTGCTTTTGGTGGAGCAACAATCAAACCACGCTGACCACGACCAATCGGAGCCGCTAAATCCAGAACACGTGCCGTTAAATCTTCTGTTGAACCGTTACCACGTTCCATACGAAGACGATTATTAGCATGTAATGGGGTTAAGTTTTCAAAAAGAATTTTGCTGCGGGCGTTTTCAGGTTTATCAAAGTTAACTTCATTAACTTTTAACAGGGCAAAATAACGTTCACCTTCTTTAGGAGGACGGATTTTTCCTGAAATGGTATCACCTGTACGAAGGTTAAAGCGGCGAATTTGGCTGGGGGAAACATAGATATCATCGGGACCTGCGAGGTAAGAGCTGTCTGCTGAACGGAGGAAACCAAATCCATCCTGCAATATCTCCAACACGCCATCGCCAAAGATATCTTCCCCGCTTTTAGCATGCTGCTTTAAAATCGAGAAGATAATATCTTGCTTTCTCATACGGGCTAAGTTTTCTAGCCCCATGTTTTCGCCTAACGTAATCAATTCTGATACTGGCGTATTTTTTAATTCGGTAAGATTCATAATGGTGGGTTCTTTAACTCGGGGTAATTCTCGAACTATGAACGTAAATTGAAGACAACTATATATAAGATATATAACTGCCAGCTTAACTTTATAACGCCCTGTTGATAGTTACAAACAGAAACCATTAACAATGCGTAAAAATTCTTGCGCTTATTCTTGCTAAGACTGCACTAACATATCGCGGCGATTCATCTGAATGATGTGCGGCTTATTATTAGAAACACAGACAATATTAGCAATAGTTTTTTGTACATTTAAGACAACATATATCTCAATATGGCAAATTGTCAGCTTTCAACGCACGAAAAAACAAAAGCGCCACTTTGCAATCTCCACTAACCTAAATAACCCTTAACAGTTGCTGTTTATCACTATCATAAATTGATATTGTAAATGTGCCACGAAAGAAATAATTTAACGTTGTAAGCGCAACAACTCAATTTTCAATTGATAATTTCAGAAATCAACACATTATCAGCCCTAGATCACATGATATGAACCACAACTGAACTGACAAACCAGATATTTTTGATAAGAGCAACGGATTACAAGGTAATTCATTCGGGTGCGATATGGAGATTGAGGATAACTTACCATGCTTCAATCAGGACGTCTAGCGGTCCCCTCTATAAAATAGATGTACCGCTAAACGTTTTATCTAAACTAACAACGATAACTTACAGATTTTCGTCTAAAAATTCTTTCAACTGAGCTTTAGATAATGCACCCACTTTTGTTGCCGCTACACTACCATTTTTAAATAGTAAAAGTGTTGGGATACCACGAATACCATATTTTGGTGCTGTAGCAGGGTTATCATCAATATTCAGTTTTGCGATAGTCAGTTTGCCTGTATATTCTTCAGCAACTTCATCAAGAATTGGCGCGATCATTTTACAAGGACCACACCATGCTGCCCAAAAATCGACAAGAACAGGTGAACCAGCTTTCAGTACTGCGGTCTCAAAACTTGCATCAGTGATATGAATAATTTTGTTGCTCATGTTGTACTCCAATGGATCATTTTTGCAGTCTTAGTGTAACATTAATTGGCAGCAGTATGCTTTATTTCAAAAGATACACTTTCGTAAACCAACCGTTAACTGATATTCTACCACACTATGAGTAAAGCACACTTGACAGAAAAGAAGTTTTCCGACTTCGCCTTGCACCCAAAAGTCATTGAAGCCCTGAATAAAAAAGGCTTCAATTTTTGCACGCCTATACAGGCTTCTACCTTGCCTTTCACTGTCGAAGGCAAAGATGTTGCGGGGCAAGCGCAAACTGGAACCGGAAAAACGTTAGCATTTTTAACGTCTACATTTCATTATTTACTAACTCACCCTGCCATTGAGGGGAAACAAGCCAATCAGCCTCGCGCTCTTATCATGGCACCAACGCGTGAATTGGCGGTACAAATCTACTCGGATGCCAAAGAACTTGCCGAGTATACTGGCTTAAAAATGGGGCTTGCTTATGGTGGCGATGGTTATGATGAGCAATTAAAAGTGCTACAACGTGGTGTTGATATCCTAATCGGCACGACTGGGCGTTTAATTGACTACGCTAAACAAGGGCATGTTGACTTAGGTGCAGTACAAGTTGTTGTCCTTGATGAAGCGGATCGCATGTATGACCTTGGCTTTATTAAAGATATTCGCTGGCTATTTCGCCGTATGCCATCCGTCGCTGAAAGATTGAATCTCCTCTTTTCAGCAACGCTTTCTTATCGCGTAAGAGAACTGGCATTTGAACAAATGAGTAACCCTGAATATATTGAAGTCGAGCCATTACAAAAAACAGGTCACCGTATTAAAGAAGAACTGTTTTATCCTTCAAATGAAGAAAAAATGCGCTTATTACAGACGCTACTAGAGGAAGAGTGGCCAGAGCGTTGCATCATTTTTGCTAACACCAAACATCGTTGTGATGAAATTTGGGCGCACCTTGCTGCTGACGGACATCGCGTTGGTCTCTTAACAGGGGATGTCGCTCAAAAGAAACGTCTGCGCATTTTAGAAGAGTTTACACAAGGCAACCTTGATATTTTAGTGGCGACCGATGTTGCAGCCCGTGGCTTACACATTCCTTCAGTGACCCATGTTTTTAACTATGATTTACCTGACGATTGTGAAGACTATGTACACCGTATTGGTCGTACCGGCCGAGCCGGTGAAAGTGGTCATTCAATCAGTCTCGCTTGTGAAGAATATGCGTTGAATCTACCGGCTATTGAAGACTATATTCAACATTCGATCCCAGTGAGCAAATATAACAGCGAAGCGTTATTAACCGACCTTCCGACTCCGAAACGTCGCCATCGTCCGCGTCCAGGAGGGCCTCGTCGCAATTCAAATTCGCCACGTCGCCATAATGGCCCACGTAATAACCATAAACGTTCAGGCTGAGTGATAACGATATGCTGAAATCCTCTTCTCTCTATGCAGCGATTGATTTAGGTTCGAACAGTTTTCATATGCTGGTCGTTCGTGAAGTTGCGGGTAGTATTCAGATTATTTCAAGAGTAAAACGCAAAGTGCGTCTCGCAGCGGGTTTAGACAGTCAAAATAGGCTGTCAGAGCAAGCTATGGAGCGCGGTTGGCAATGTTTGCGACTTTTTTCTGAGCATTTACAGGATATTCCTAGCTCTCAAATACGTGTCGTCGCAACTGCAACATTGCGGTTGGCAAAAAATGCCGATATTTTTGTGCAAAAAGCCAGTGAAATTCTAGGTAATACCGTTAAGGTCATTCAGGGAGAAGAAGAAGCACGTTTGATTTACCAAGGTGTTGCCCATACAACCGGCGGCCCTGATCAACGGTTAGTGGTGGATATCGGTGGTGGTAGTACAGAGCTTGTGGCGGGAACAGGAGCCAAAGCCGAGCAATTATTCAGTCTTGAAATGGGCTGTGTCACTTGGCTTGAAAAATATTTTAGTGACCGCGCGCTGACGGAAGAAAATTTTGCGCAAGCAGAACGTGCCGCGCGCGCAGTTATTGCACCTGTTGCCGAGACGTTAACACGTCATGGTTGGAAAATTTGTGTTGGCGCATCGGGTACCGTTCAGGCCATCCAAGAAATCATGATTTCGCAAGGGATGGATGAGCTGATCACTCTCGATAAACTACAGCAGCTCAAATATAAAGCGATTCAATGCCATAAGCTTGAAGAGCTAGAAATTGAAGGTTTAACGTTTGAGCGAGCACTCGTATTCCCAAGCGGCCTATCAATCCTCATCGCTATTTTCGAAACCCTGTCGATTGATAATATGACCCTCGCCGGTGGTGCATTACGTGAAGGTCTGGTCTACGGCATGCTTGAGTTACCGATAGAACAAGATGTTCGTGCGCGAACATTGCGGAATATTCAACGCCGTTTCCAAGTGGATATTGAGCAAGCCGCCCGTGTGAGTCAATTAGCTGAACATTTCTTTTTGCAAGTCGCCAAACACTGGGAGCTCGACCTACGCTGTCGTGAGTTATTATCCAGTGCGTGTGCCTTACATGAAATAGGCCTTAGTGTGGACTTTCGCAAAGGCCCTGAACATGCCAGCTACCTGATCACCAACCTAGATTTACCCGGTTTTACTCCGGCACAAAAACGCTTATTAGCAGCACTGTTACGTAATCAGCAAGGCCCTGTTGATCTTGCCACACTGAGTCAACAAAATGCGCTCCCCATGCAACAAGCCTACTATTTATGCCGCTTGCTGCGTTTGGCGATCATTTTTGCTAGCCGTCGACGTGATGACACATTGCCGGCATTGAGGCTTCAGGCTGAATCGGATACCCTCACGATTGTATTACCATATCGTTGGTTAGCGGAGCATCCATTACGATCAGAAAACTTGCAACAAGAAGTTCAATGGCAAGGTTATGTTAACTGGCCTTTGAAACTTGAAGAACGCAATAGTTCCAATAGTTAGTTTTTCCCCCTCACACTCGATAAGCACAAGCAGTGTGAGGGGCAATCTCCTACTTATCTTTTTTATTCAGTCCTAGACGGGCCTTAATATCGGCAAGTGCTGATTGCCCTTTTTGCATTCGCTCCTCCGCCGTAACGACTTTCCGCTGTTGCTCCCACTCTAAATCATCTTGTGGTAATTCTAATAAAAAGCGGCTTAACTCAGGTCGGATTAGCTCCCCATATTGGCGACGTTCACGACAATGACTAAAAAAGAGCTCTTTTTGTGCCCGAGTAATTCCAACATAAGCTAGACGGCGTTCCTCATCGATATTGTCTTCATCAATACTGCTTTGATGTGGTAACAGCCCTTCTTCCATACCGACTAGGAAAACATAAGGAAACTCAAGCCCTTTTGATGCATGTAAGGTCATTAACTGAACTTGGTCTGACTCTTCATCATCTTCACCTCGTTCCATCATGTCACGTAACGTGAAACGCGTTACAACCTGATCTAACGACATTGGGTCATTCAAGTCGTCGCCTTCTACCATTTCACTCATCCACGTAAACAATTGATTCACGTTTTTCATTCGCATTTCGGCAGCTTTAGTACTGGCGGAAGTTTCATACAACCAGCTTTCATAATCCATTTCACGCAGCAAATCACGTACCGCTATCAATGGCTCACGTTCAGCCAATTTCACAATCTTGTCCATCCAATGAGCAAATTGCTGAAGCGCGTTTAATCCTTTGCCTGTTAACGTTTGCTCTAAGCCCAAATCAAAACTGGCTTGATAGAGGCTCTTGCCCCGCTGATTAGCCCATTCACCAAGCTTTTGGATTGTTTTCGGACCAATTTCACGACGTGGCGTATTCACGATACGCAAGAAAGCACTATCATCTTCAGGATTAGTCAGTACCCGCAAATACGCTAATAAATCTTTTATTTCAGGACGAGAAAAAAAGGAGGTTCCCCCTGAAATGCGATATGGGATGCGATTTTGCATCAACATTTTTTCAAAAATACGAGATTGGTGGTTACCACGATATAAAATCGCATAATCTTTATATTGTGTTTTATTGATGAAGTGATGAGCAATCAATTCACCAATCACCCTTTCTGCCTCATGATCTTCATTGTTGGCGGTAATCACTTTGAGTGGCGCACCATAGCCCAGTGTCGAGAACAATTGTTTTTCAAATACATGAGGGTTATTGGCAATCAAAATATTTGCCGCTTTGAGTATTCGCTCAGATGAACGATAGTTTTGCTCCAACTTAATCACATTCAGTTTTGGAAAGTCTTGACTTAACAGCACCAAGTTTTGTGGTCTAGCACCACGCCAAGAGTAGATAGATTGATCATCATCCCCTACCACCGTAAAGCGCGCGCGCTGACCAACCAACAACTTAACCAATTGATATTGGCTAGTATTGGTATCTTGATATTCATCCACCAGCAAATAACGAATTTTTTGTTGCCAACGTTCGCGAACCTCTTCGTTATGCGACAAAAGTAACGTTGGCTTACTGATAAGGTCATCAAAATCCAATACGTTACAGCTTCTTAAATGTAATTCGTAGCGGCGATAGCATTCAGCGAAATGGTGCTCTTTTTCACTTCTGGCACGCGCCAATGCTTGATCAGGTGATAATAGATCATTTTTCCAATTTGAGATCGATGAGATCAATTGCTGTAAAAGATCTTTATCCTCTTCTAATAAATCAAAGGTTAGCTCTTTTAGTAATGCCATTTGGTCCTGATCATCAAACAGAGAAAAGTTCGCTTTAATACCTAATGCTTTATATTCTCGCTTGATGATCTCCAAGCCAAGAGTATGGAATGTCGAGATAATCAACCCACGCGCTTCTTTTTTACCCAAGGTTTGGGCGACACGCTCTTTCATCTCACGCGCCGCTTTATTGGTAAACGTTACCGCAGCGATTTGACGAGGCTGATAGCCACAATGGCGGATCAGATGCGCTATTTTATTGGTAATAACTCGGGTTTTTCCCGAACCGGCACCCGCCAGCACAAGGCATGGGCCATCCACAAATTCAACAGCCTGCTGTTGGCTTGGATTTAATCGCATGGTTTCTCTACATCACTTAGTTATTCAAAATGGAACTCTCTACGGATTGTAGCAGAAACCTAGCCAACTCTTGAGCAACGATCCTTTATAAAAGCAAAAAACCACATCATTCATTAGACCGATGTGGTTCTGTTCTTTTTCTTTTATAACATCAATACATTTTTCTAAACTATTCGCGTTAGAGGAAGGCGGCAAAGGAGGTTATCCCAAGGAGCATACATTAAATATGTGACTTGGGTAACCGAGTGAAGCCAACGCACCTATCACGCGAAGAGTGACGAAAAAGGAGGTTATCCCAAGGGGCATACATTAAATATGTGACTTGGGTAACCTCCATTCAGCCAATGCATCTATTGATGCGGAGAATGGTAAGGATTATTGCGCGCTAGAGATTTTCTTCATATCCGTCATATAACCACGTAATGTCTTACCGATTTTCTCGATAGGATGGTTACGAATCGCTTCATTCACATCACGTAGTTGCGCGTTATCAGTGCCATTATCAGCAACAGGTTTAGCTAAATCACCGGCTTGCAGTTTACTCATAAAGTCTTTCAGCATTGGAACGGCTGCAAATGAGAACAGGTAGTTACCATATTCTGCGGTATCTGAAATAACCACGTTCATTTCATACAAACGCTTACGAGCAATCGTATTGGCAATCAGCGGCAATTCATGCAGTGATTCGTAATAAGCAGACTCTTCAAGAATACCCGCTTCTAACATCGTATCGAATGCTAACTCAACCCCTGCTTTAACCATTGCAACTAACAGAACGCCATGGTCGAAATACTCTTGCTCCGAAATCTTACCAGTATATTCTGGGTAATTTTCAAACGCTGTTTTACCTGTTTCTTCACGCCAAGCCAGTAGGTTTTTATCATCATTAGCCCAGTCAGCCATCATAGTTGCTGAGAATTCGCCTGAGATAATGTCATCCATATGTTTTTGGAATAAAGGCGCCATGATGGTTTTCAATTGTTCTGACAGAGCAAATGCACGCAGTTTAGCTGGGTTAGACAGGCGATCCATCATCAGCGTGATACCACCTTGTTTCAAGGCTTCGGTAATGGTTTCCCAACCAAACTGAATCAATTTGCCTGCATAGCCTGGCTCAACACCATCAGCAACCATTTTGTCGTAAGACAGCAAAGCACCAGCTTGCAACATACCGCACAGGATAGTTTGCTCGCCCATCAGGTCAGACTTAACTTCAGCAACAAATGAAGATTCTAATACCCCAGCGCGATGACCTCCCGTTGCAGCAGCCCAAGCTTTAGCAATTGCCATTCCTTCACCTTTCGGATCATTTTCAGGATGAACCGCAATCAGCGTTGGAACACCAAAGCCACGTTTGTATTCTTCACGTACTTCAGTACCAGGGCACTTCGGTGCTACCATCACAACAGTAATATCTTTACGAATTTCTTCGCCAACTTCGACAATGTTAAAACCGTGCGAATAACCTAAAGCCGCGCCTTGTTTCATCATTGGTTGAACAGCACGAACAACGGTTGAGTGCTGTTTGTCTGGCGTTAAGTTAATCACTAAGTCAGCTTCTGGGATCAACTCTTCATAAGTGCCCACTTTGAAACCATTTTCTGTCGCTTTGCGCCATGATGCACGCTTCTCAGCGATAGCTTCAGCGCGCAGTGCGTAAGCAATATCTAAGCCCGAGTCACGCATATTCAAGCCTTGGTTTAGGCCTTGAGCACCACAACCGACGATGACGATTTTTTTACCTTTTAAGTATCCTGCTTCATCAGCAAACTCTTCGCGCTTCATGAAACGACACTTGCCTAATTGTTCCAACTGCTGACGCAGATTCAAAGTATTAAAATAATTCGCCATTGTCTTACTCCATTGTTCTGTTGTGTTCGTTATGTCAGGCCCTTGGCCCGTCGCTTTTATTAAGCGGTTATGGTTTTACTATATGCGATGATTTGCATTGCTTAAATTGATATATTAACAATACAATGTTGCATATTTTGCAACGTCATATTTATTGAATCTGAGGCTAATACAAAAATGGATATTCGTGATTTAAAGCTATTTCTTCATTTAGCAGAAAGCTGCCATTTCGGTCGAACCTCTAAAGCAATGTATGTCAGCCCCTCAACCTTATCGAGACAAATTCAACGCTTAGAAGAACAGCTAGGGCATCCGCTATTTATTCGTGATAATCGTTCGGTAAAACTGACGCAAGCTGGAGAGCATTTAAAACAATTTGCTCAACAAACCTTATTGCAATATCAACAACTGCAACATGTTCTCAATCAACAAAGCCCCTCTCTCACGGGTGAGCTACGCCTTTTTTGTTCAGTAACAGCCGCCTACAGCCATTTACCACAGGTTTTAGATAAATTCCGAGCCCTTCACCCACTCGTTGAAATAAAACTCACCACAGGGGATGCTGCCGATGCCGTCGATAAAGTCGAAACCAAAGAAGCGGACTTAGGGATTGCCGGTAAACCGGAACGCCTTCCTGATAATGTAAAATTTACTAAAATTGGTGAAATTCCATTGGTTCTGATTGCTCCGGCATTGCCTTGTGCGGTACGCACCATGGCGACAGAACCACAACCTGATTGGTCTGCCATTCCTTTTATCCTGCCTGAACACGGCCCCTCAAGAAAACGTATCGAACTATGGTTCCGTCGCCACCACATCAATAACCCCGTGATCTATGCAACCGTCTCTGGGCATGAAGCAATCGTCTCAATGGTCGCGCTTGGTTGTGGTATCGCTTTGATTCCGAGCGTCGTGGTTGATAACAGCCCAGAACCGGTACGTAGTCGTATATTACAATTAGATAATATTTCGCTAGTGGAGCCTTTTGAACTAGGCGTTTGCTCACTTAGCAAACGCCTTAGCGAACCCTTAATCAAATCATTCTGGCAATTACTCCCAGAAAGCTTAATCTAATGTTTGAGGAAGACGTTGGGGCGCTAAAAAGAAACGGAAAGAGGGATTCCCCGTTTCATCATGATATTCATAGCCTAATGCATCAAGGTGCCTATCAAAGCGAACTTCTGGTCCAGATAACTCAAACGCGGCTAACACACGCCCGTAGTCAGTGCCATGACTCCGATAATGGAACAGTGTAATATTCCAATAGGTACCTAACGTCTCTAAGAATTTCAACAGTGCCCCGGGTGACTCAGGAAACTCGAAACTATAGAGGCGCTCTTCCAATGGTTTCGATGGGCGACCACCAATCATATAGCGGACATGTAATTTTGCCATTTCATCATCGGAAAGGTCAGCCACTTCATAGCCGTTCTGTTGTAGCTCCTGAATTATTTCAATTCGCTCACTTTCCCCGCCATTAAGTCTTACCCCGACAAAAATACACGCGCGGTCAGGATCTGCATCGGTATAACGATAGTTGAACTCCGTGATAGACCGATGACCTAGCAACTGACAAAAACGTAAAAAGCTACCTTTTTGTTCAGGGATCGTAACGGCAAGTAGTGCTTCCCGCTGTTCACCAATTTCACAGCGCTCAGACACATAACGTAGCCCATGAAAGTTCATATTGGCGCCAGACAAAATATGCGCTAAACGTTCGCCTTTAATATTATGCTGTTGCACATATTTTTTCAGGCCCGCCAGCGCCAATGCACCGGATGGTTCGGCAATAGCACGTACGTCTTCAAAAATATCTTTCAAGGCTGCACAGATCGCATCGCTATCTACCGTGATCACATCATCGACATATTGTTGGCAGAGACGAAATGTTTCATCCCCAATACGTTTTACTGCCACACCTTCTGCAAATAAACCAACTCGAGGTAAGTCAACCGGATGGCCAGCCTCTAGCGCTGCTTTTAAACAGGCAGCATCTTCTGCTTCAACGCCGATGATTTTAATTTCTGGCATTAATTGTTTGATTAAAACCGCCACACCCGCGATTAGGCCACCACCACCAACAGGTATAAAAATTCGGTCAAGATGCACATCTTGTTGCAGTAGCTCTAATGCAATCGTTGCTTGACCTGCAATGACCGCGGGATGATCGAAAGGAGGAACAAAGGTATAGCCCTCTTGAGTTGCCATCTCAATGGCTTTTGCTTTCGCCTCATCAAAATTAGCGCCATGCAAAATGGCCTCGCCCCCAAAGTTACGTACTGCATCAACTTTGATATCCGCTGTCGCAACAGGCATCACAATTTTTGCTTTCACACCAACACGGCTCGCCGATAAGGCCACCCCTTGAGCATGGTTTCCCGCAGAAGCGGTCACGACACCTTTCGCTTTTTGCTCGTCGGTCAACCCTGCAATCATGGCGTAAGCACCGCGCAACTTAAAACTATGCACAGGCTGCCTATCTTCACGTTTAACGAGGATCGTATTTCCCATACGAGCCGAGACTTTGCTCATTTCTTGCAATGGCGTAACTTGAGCGACTTCATAAACCGGCGCACTCAGCGCCGCTTTTAGATAATCAGCACTCGTTGGGGCTGATGGTAATGGTTTTGCAGCTGCCACCGTTAGCCTCCCAACTTAGACTTATCGCGTACAGCGCCCTTATCTGCACTGGTTGCAAGAGATGCATAGGCACGTAAAGCAAAAGAGACTTCACGCTGACGATCACGTGGTGTATAAGCTTTATCACCTCGCGCTAATTCCGCATCACGGCGTTTATTTAGCTCATCTTCACTCACATCCAAAGCAATGGTTCTCTTTGGAATATCAATATCAATGATGTCACCATTCTGTACTAAGGCTAACAAACCACCACTTGCTGCTTCCGGTGAAATATGACCGATCGATAACCCAGAACTTCCCCCAGAGAAACGACCGTCTGTAATCAGTGCACAGGCCTTACCTAATCCCATCGATTTAAGGTATGACGTCGGATAGAGCATCTCTTGCATGCCTGGGCCGCCTTTCGGGCCTTCATAACGAATAACGACCACATCACCTTCAACAACCTTGCCACCAAGTATCGCTTCAACAGCATCATCTTGGCTCTCATACACTTTAGCGGGGCCTCGGAACGTTAAACTTCCTTCATCAACACCCGCAGTTTTTACAATGCAACCATCTTCGGCGATATTACCGGCTAATACCGCTAATCCGCCATCTAAGCTATAAGCATGTTCAATATTACGAATACACCCATTTTTACGGTCAGTATCCAAGGAAGGCCAACGGCAACTTTGCGAGAATGCTTGTGTTGTGCGAATACCCGCAGGCCCCGCTAAAAACATCGATTTAACTGACTCATCTTTCGTCAACATGACGTCGTATTGCTCAAGCGTCTGTTTAAAAGTCAGCCCCAGAATATTTTTCACATTTTCTTGTAATAAACCTGCTCGGCTCAACTCACCTAAAATACCAATCACACCACCAGCACGGTGAACGTCTTCCATATGGTATTTCTGGGTGCTCGGCGCGACTTTACATAAGTGCGGAACTTGACGTGACAAACGATCAATATCCGCCATGGTAAAATCAACCTCTGCTTCTTGCGCGGCAGCAAGCAAGTGCAATACGGTATTTGTCGATCCCCCCATCGCAATATCCAGTGTCATCGCATTTTCAAACGCGGCTTTGTTGGCGATATTACGTGGTAATGCACTTTCATCATTCTGCTCATAATAGCGTTTTGTCAGTTCGACAATGCGTTTACCCGCATTAATGAAAAGGGTTTTACGGTCAGCATGAGTGGCTAATAAGGATCCATTTCCGGGTTGTGATAAGCCAAGCGCTTCTGTTAAACAGTTCATCGAGTTAGCGGTGAACATTCCCGAGCAAGATCCACACGTTGGGCAAGCCGAACGTTCAATTTGTTCACTATCCGCATCACTGACATTAGGGTTAGCACCTTGGATCATCGCATCGACCAAGTCCAACTTAATGATTTGATCTGAAAGCTTCGTTTTACCCGCTTCCATTGGGCCACCTGAAACAAATATCACCGGAATATTCAAACGTAATGACGCCATTAACATGCCCGGTGTGATTTTGTCACAGTTGGAGATACAAACCATGGCATCTGCACAGTGCGCATTCACCATATATTCAACAGAATCTGCAATTAACTCACGGGAAGGTAAGGAATAAAGCATCCCGCCATGCCCCATAGCGATACCATCATCAACGGCAATCGTATTAAACTCTTTCGCAACACCACCCGCAGCTTCAATTTGCTCAGCAACCAGCTTCCCTAGGTCGCGCAAATGAACGTGCCCTGGAACAAATTGAGTAAATGAGTTAACCACTGCAATAATTGGTTTTCCAAAATCAGCATCCGTCATACCGGTGGCACGCCATAATGCACGAGCGCCTGCCATATTACGGCCATGAGTGGTTGTTGCTGAACGGTACTTAGGCATATCTTTACTCCCGTGTTTTAAAACAGGCGGGGAACGACCGCCTGTAAGTCTGTTTATATTTGTTATTAAGGGTTTACTGGATCTAACCAACCCCATTTATCTTCCGTCGACCCATCAAACAAGCCAAAGAATGCTTGCTGGATCTTTTTCGTCACAGGGCCACAACGGCCAATGCCGACTTGGATACCGTCAACGCTACGTACTGGGGTAATTTCCGCTGCGGTTCCTGTCATAAAGACTTCATCAGCAAGATAAAGTGACTCACGTGATAATGTTTGCTCACGCACCTCAATCCCCATGTCTTTTGCTAGGGTTAAAATAGCGTCACGAGTGATCCCCGGTAGAGCAGAAGAAGTAAATGGAGGAGTAAATAAAATACCATCTTTCACTTCAAAGATGTTTTCGCCCGCACCTTCAGATAGATAACCATGAACGTCTAACGCGATACCTTCTTGGTAGCCATGACGGCGAGCCTCACTCCCTACTAACAGCGATGACAGATAGTTACCGCCAGCTTTTGCACCTGTTGGGATAGTATTTGGTGCCACACGATTCCAAGAAGAGACCATTGCATCAATACCTTGGTCTAATGCTTCTTCCCCTAAATACGCTCCCCATGGGAAAGCAGCCATGATGACATCTGTTTTATAACCGTCCGGTGGGTTCACTCCCATGCCAACATCACCGATAAAAACGAGTGGACGAATATATGCACTGACTAAGTTGTTTTTACGCAGAGTGGCACGGCAAGCTTCCATTAACTCATCTACGCTATAGCTGACAGGCATACGGTAGATTTTTGCGGAATCACGCAAACGTTGCATGTGTTCTCTATGGCGGAATACAACTGGCCCTTTGTGAGAGTCATAGCAACGGACGCCTTCAAATACCGATGTTCCATAATGCAGAGCATGAGACATAACGTGTACCTTAGCATCAGCCCATGGCGTCATTTCACCGTTAAACCAAATATAGTCAGCTTTCTTAGTCATTGTATTTATTCCTTACATTGCACTCTGAGTGCGTAATAGTCGTGATTCTTGTTCTCTTATTTCAACTTCTGAAACATCAGACAACTTAGTTAACTGTGCATATAGCTGGGTGAGTGGCCTCTGGCTATTCACAGTCATTTCAATATTTACATTATCACCATCTGGCATGTGATCCATAGTCATTGAACTGATTTGGAATCCACGATGGCGAGTCACCCGTAATATACGCTCTAAAACCTCAGGACGGAAACGGGCTTGTATTGCGAGTTGATGTTGCATCATAACGGTTTCTCCATCATTTTTTCATTACTCGCCCCTGGTGGAACCAGCGGCCAGACGTTTTCTAATTCATTTATTGAAACCTGCAAGATGTAAGCGCCTTCACTATTAAGTAATTCATCTAGCGCAGCATCGACTTCCGATTTTGCAGTGATACGGCGTCCAGGAATATCAAAAGCCCGCGCCAAAGCGACAAAATCAGGGTTATCCGTTAAAATAGTTTCACTATAACGTTGCTCAAAAAACAGCTCTTGCCACTGACGAACCATGCCTAAACGTTGGTTATCTAACAATAAAATTTTAACCGGTAACTGTTTACGCTTAATGGTTCCCAACTCTTGAACGTTCATCATGAACGAGCCATCTCCAGAAACACAGATCACGGTATCTTCAGGACGAGCAACCTGAGCACCGATTGCCGCAGGAATACCAAAGCCCATGGTTCCCAGACCACTTGAAGTTATAAAGTTTTCAGGGGCATCAAACTCTAAATGCTGAGCTGACCACATTTGGTGCTGCCCAACATCCGTTGTGACAACTGTATTAGGCCCCATACGATCGGAAAGTTGCTTTAACAGCAAAGGGGCATAAATAGCTTCGCCAGGATGGTCATAGCGCCAACTGAATTCGTGTTTTAACTGCTGCACCTCTTCCTGCCATGACGAAATATTTTTTTCCATCGTCAATTCAGGTAATAGCTGTTTGGCATCACCTAACAAAGCCACATGCGTTTGACGCAATTTATCAAGCTCAACATGGTCAATATCGATATGTATGACTTTGGCATCCGGAGCGAATGTATTTAATTTGCCCGTCACACGATCATCAAAACGCGCACCAACCGCAATCAATAAATCGCAACGTTGTACCGCTAGGTTAGCGGCTTTCGTTCCATGCATACCTAACATGCCAAGATAATAAGGCTCCGTCGCCGCTACAGCCCCCAACCCTTTTAACGTCGCCACAGAAGGGATGCCTGTGCACGCAATAAATTGTCTTAACTCGGCAACCGCTCCCGACATACCAACACCGCCACCAATGTATAACATCGGCTTTTGCGACTGTTGGAGTAACGCTCTTGCTTGCTGTACTTCATCAGTTTGGATAGGCAAATCCTGTTCAACAGGCATTAAAAATGGTGCTAGGTCGGCCTGCTGTAGTTGAATATCTTTCGGAATATCAATCAGTACAGGTCCTGGACGACCACTATTTGCGATTGCGAAAGCTTCAGCAACAATACGAGGCAGGTCTTCAAGAGATTCCACTAAAAAACTGTGCTTAGTACAGGCAAGCGATAACCCTAAAACATCAATTTCCTGAAAAGCATCCGTACCAATAAATTCAGAGCTCACCTGCCCTGTAATGGCAACAACAGGAACTGAATCTAACAACGCATCGGCTAATCCTGTAATTAAGTTTGTGGCACCCGGCCCAGATGTCGCAATACATACTCCCGTTTTCGAGGTTGATCGCGCATAACCAATCGCCGCAATCACAGCGCCTTGCTCATGGCGGCATAACAGATGCTCAACGCCGCCATCATACAATGCATCATACACTGGCATAATCGCACCACCAGGGTAACCAAACACGGTTTCAACCCCTTGAGTTCTTAATGCTTGAACTAACCATTGTGCCCCATTCATGCTTCTCTCCTGTCTTCCATTTGCTTTATCTATTTGTATTTATTTTGTTTTTTTAGGTTGAATGATGTTGGTAAACTTTTATGTCAAAAAAAACCCCGCGCCTTTCGGTGCGGGGTTCTCGTGAGATCTGGCTACTAATTTAGCCTTCGTCGTCCAAGTGCAGCCCCGCACGGTGGGATAATAATCACCACCACGCTGATAATAATTAGGCTAATCACTCGGAAAAATGCGTTCATCTGTTTTTTTCTTTCACTGTTATTCGTTATCTATATTAAAGAGTTATCATGTTAAAATTACTTTGACAACTTTTATTTTCTTTTTTTCCTATTAAAAAATAAATTTACTTTAAAAACATAGCACTACACAATATTCAGCATGATTATCTAGTATTTCGCTACATATATAGCAAATACATATTGTTCTGGTTGAATAATTAGTCTGATATTCCATTATCTAAACCTAACATTGAAGATATTAAATTTATTTCATATATCACTTTTCAATAACAATTATCTAAAGTAATACTTAATGATTATTTATAAATAAAACCCAATACCATGATAAATAATAATTTTGTGAACATCTTCGCAAGAAAATGATGATTGCTAAATATTTTCTAATCTGCTTTCCAAACGGCTTCTCAACATTAAAACATGCTATTGCACAGCCTTTTTGTTAAACAGAATATTACTCTGTTTACTAAAAGGGAGAAAATATGGCACTAGCGATTGTCTACACCAGAGCCTCGATAGGAATGGATGCCCCACTTGTGACTGTTGAAGCCCATATTAGTAATGGACTTCCAGGCTTAACGCTTGTCGGTCTGCCAGAAACCGCTGTTAAAGAATCTAGAGATAGGGTACGAAGCGCTCTAATAAACAGCGGCTTTGAATATCCAACCAAAAAAATGACAATTAACTTGGCCCCTGCCGATCTCCCTAAAGAAGGGGGGCGTTATGATCTAGCGATAGCCATTGCTATCTTAGTTTCTTCAGGCCAAGTCCCCGCTAAGATACTTCATCAATATGAATTTCTCGGCGAACTTGCTTTATCTGGCCAAATTCGTCATGTTAATGGCGCTATTCCTGCCGCTTTGGCTGCATTAACAAAAAAAAGACAGCTCATTCTTGCAGCGGAAAATCCACAACAGCTGAACTTACTCCCTGATAACAGCGTTATGTTTGCAGGAACACTATTAGAACTTTGCCATTTTTTATATGAAAAGACCGCCTTACCACGTAATTTCCATCCAACTAACATCCCTGCATCACTCAATTGTAATGACAACATCAGCGATATCATTGGGCAAGAACAAGGAAAAAGAGCATTAGAGATCTGTGCCAGTGGTGGACATAATTTACTCTTATTAGGCCCTCCTGGTACTGGAAAAACAATGTTAGCAAGCAGACTCAAGACGCTTTTACCCACTCTAACGCCACAGGAAGCGTTAGAAGTCGCTTCAATACATAGTCTATGTCAATCCACTCACTTAAGTTATGATTGGCCTCCTCGGCCATTTAGAGCGCCTCATCATAGTGCCTCAATGGCAGCACTTATTGGCGGAGGAAGCTTACCGAAGCCGGGGGAGATATCCCTAGCGCATAATGGGATTTTGTTTCTAGATGAATTACCGGAATTTAGCCGCACTGTACTTGATGCATTACGTGAGCCGCTAGAATCAAGGCAAATCATTATTTCTCGTGCTAAAGCAAAAGTCTCTTTCCCTGCTAACTTTCAACTCATTGCTGCCTTAAATCCAAGCCCTACAGGTCAATATCAAGGAAACTTTTGCCGCAGCTCTCCAACTAAAATTTTACGCTATCTCTCACGTATTTCAGGCCCTTTTCTTGATCGATTTGATCTTTCAATAGAGATTCCATTACTACCTCTAGGCACGCTAAGCCACCCATCCTCTCACAGTGAAAATAGCGAACAAATACGCTCTAGGGTCCTACTTGCAAGAAACATTCAAATGAAAAGAATAGGGAAATTAAACAGCCAGTTAACCGAGAAAGAAACCACCGCACTCTGTCAGCTCAATACCAAGGATGCCTTTTTTTTAGAGCAGGCTTTAAATAAGCTCGGATTATCTATCAGGGCTTGGCATAAGATCTTAAGGGTTGCTCGTACCATTGCTGATTTACAAAATACAGACAATATTGAAAAACCGCATCTTCTCGAAGCATTAGGTTACCGAGCGATGGATAAGTTATTGCTTCATTTGCAAAAACAAGTAAGCTGACTGGCTGGGAGAGAGTTAAAGACAGAAAAATAAAACAGAGAACCTAACAATTTTCAGTGGATAGGTACAGAATGCATGAAATGATGACGATATGCGATTAGATAAGCACACATTTGCAAGAATAACATGGTCGATAAGTCATACTAATATCCGATAAATAAACTAAGGGGCCTAAAGCCCCTCTGTAAATATATTGATGATATTAATCATCTGTATCTGTATAGTCATCTGAAGGGTCTATCTGAGGTTTACCGCCAGAGAGAGTATGAAAGCGTTTTGGACGATTTATACGGCTAGAATATTTCGCCCACACCTTTTCTTCAGGAGTTACTGGTTCCCTTTCGCCACGGCAAACTGCAACGAACAGTTTTTCTTCATCAGTCTGTGCAGCGCGTTTGCCAGAATCAAGCTCAGAAAAAGCTTGACCGTGACGTTCGAGTAACTGAGCTTCCTTGATGGTGAAATCACCATGACGAGAAAAGCCACGTGGGTAATGTTTATTATCAAAAAAACGATTAGTCGTGATGAAGCTTTCTGCCATCTGACACACTCCTAACTTATTACTGTCAACTCTTTATGGCGCGGAGTATTAGACAGCATTGACAATCTGTAAAACAAAACATTTAAATCATCACGACAAAAATTATTGGAGATGTATGTGGATACTGAGTTATTAAAAACTTTTTTGGAAGTCAGTAGAACCAGACACTTCGGCCGAGCCGCAGAATCACTATATTTAACACAATCTGCTGTTAGCTTTCGTATCAGACAACTTGAAACACAACTAGGCACAAACCTATTTACTCGGCATCGTAATAACATTCGATTAACGGCCGCGGGGGAGCGCTTAGTCCCCTATGCAGAATCGTTGATGAATACATGGTTACAGGCTAAAAAAGAGATCTCACATGCATCACAGCATACTGAACTATCAATTGGAGCGACCGCATCACTGTGGGAAGGCTATCTGACGGACTGGGTACAAGCATTATATGAACAGCATGATGAGCTACGATTAGAAGCGCGAGTATCAACGCGTCAATCACTCGTCAAGCAACTACACTCCAGAGAACTCGATTTGCTGATAGCAACGGAGCCACCGAAAATGGATGAGTTTGAAAGCACCATTATTGGTACGATTGAACTTCAGCTAATGGCTTCACAAAAAAATATTGCGCTAACAAATTATAATTATATCAAATTAGAGTGGGGAGCCGATTTCCATCCTCAAAATGATTCAGCTTTAACGCCTGATGACTCACCTGTCATGATAACGACATCAGCGCATATAGCCCGTCAATTACTCTCTGTATCACTTTCTGCTGCGTTTTTACCTTCTCACTGGAGTATCCAGTACCCTGGGCTAAAAACACTCTCAGAAAGTCCAATGACAAAACCACTCTACGCTGTTTGGCTACAGAAGAACGATCAACAAGCATTGATTAATCAACTAATAAAAACCCCTATTAAGAATGCTCAATTAATCCCATAAAATAAGCTCATCACGCCATGACGCTCGATTGTTTTATCGAGCGTCTAGTTTTTCAATAATGTTAATTTGCTCGAAAGTCACAGGCACATCAAAGAGCTATCCCATTTTATTGATATCTAAATAAGTTATCATTCCCTGCCAATAAAAAATGGTGATATTTGATAATACCCCTATCGCCCAAAATTAATGCTATTAAATTTTATGGGGTATTTACCGGCTTGGGTGAGCGACGGCAATGTCCTAAACATGCAATATATAAACATCATCACATCACTTGGCACGCTTCTTTAAAGTCATGGCATTAGTCATATTGGCTTAAACGAAGTCACAATCGAAAGGTATATAGGTAGGCAAACAAAAACCAAGTCTTCATGCCAGATAGATTAAAACAATCAAACCTTCTTAGCATGTAAGCAGAAAGAGAAAAATCGATAGAAAGCCGTTCCCATTAAAACCTAACAACACTGATAGGTCTAAATTGAGCTATCAATGACAGTAATAACTGCGCCGTTTAACGTCACAATGATATTCCGTTAATAAGCTACATTTAATCTTTAAGTTCATTCAGCGTGTTAGGGGATATTAATACAACCCAAAAGTCACTTTTAGGCATTTTAGCATTGAGGTAGGGTGTAACTGCTTATATACGCACTCTATTACTCAATTTGATCAAAGAGTGATAGTGTTCTCTTTAATCCCAAAATTGAGTCATTGACTGCATTATCAAAGGGTAATACAAGTGGGATGTCTGCTCGGTGGGAGATGGTGATGTGTCTGTAGGTTAGATAAAGAAAAACCCGATTAAAATAATCGGGTTATCAATAAGATACTTCTTTTATTTTTACTTAATTGGTAACTGGCAGGGGCGGAGAGGCTCGAACTCCCAACACCCGGTTTTGGAGACCGGTGCTCTACCAATTGAACTACGCCCCTAAATTAAGTGGCGGAACGGACGGGACTCGAACCCGCGACCCCCTGCGTGACAGGCAGGTATTCTAACCAACTGAACTACCGCTCCACTATTCTTTCGCCTAACGGCTGCTTATCGCTTCGCAATAAGTCTTTAATTTAATGTCTGGCAGTTCCCTACTCTCACATGGGGAGACCCCACACTACCATCGGCGCTACGGCGTTTCACTGCTGAGTTCGGCATGGGGTCAGGTGGGACCACCGCGCTATTGCCGCCAGACAAATTCGGTTTTTGTTCCCGTTGGCTTGCACCAACCAGAACAGCAATCTTGAACAAGCTAATTTCTCGCACTCTGTGTGCGCTTCACAACGTTCTCTCTAAAACACCTTCGGTGTTGTCAGGTTAAGCCTCACGGTTCATTAGTACTGGTTAGCTCAACGTATCGCTACGCTTACACACCCAGCCTATCAACGTCTTAGTCTTAAACGTTCCTTTAGGACCCTTAAAGAGTCAGGGAAGACTCATCTCAAGGCAAGTTTCCCGCTTAGATGCTTTCAGCGGTTATCTCTTCCGCACTTAGCTACCGGGCAATGCCATTGGCATGACAACCCGAACACCAGTGGTGCGTCCACTCCGGTCCTCTCGTACTAGGAGCAGCCCCTTTCAATCTTCCAACGCCCACGGCAGATAGGGACCGAACTGTCTCACGACGTTCTAAACCCAGCTCGCGTACCACTTTAAATGGCGAACAGCCATACCCTTGGGACCTACTTCAGCCCCAGGATGTGATGAGCCGACATCGAGGTGCCAAACACCGCCGTCGATATGAACTCTTGGGCGGTATCAGCCTGTTATCCCCGGAGTACCTTTTATCCGTTGAGCGATGGCCCTTCCATTCAGAACCACCGGATCACTAAGACCTACTTTCGTACCTGCTCGAGCCGTCACTCTCGCAGTCAAGCTGGCTTATGCCTTTGCACTAACCGCATGATGTCCGACCATGCTTAGCCAACCTTCGTGCTCCTCCGTTACTCTTTGGGAGGAGACCGCCCCAGTCAAACTACCCACCAGACACTGTCCGCACCCCAGATGATGGGGCCACGTTAGAACATCAAACATTAAAGGGTGGTATTTCAAGGTTGGCTCCATGCAGACTGGCGTCCACACTTCAAAGCCTCCCACCTATCCTACACATCAAGGCTCAATGTTCAGTGTCAAGCTATAGTAAAGGTTCACGGGGTCTTTCCGTCTTGCCGCGGGTACACTGCATCTTCACAGCGAGTTCAATTTCACTGAGTCTCGGGTGGAGACAGCCTGGCCATCATTACGCCATTCGTGCAGGTCGGAACTTACCCGACAAGGAATTTCGCTACCTTAGGACCGTTATAGTTACGGCCGCCGTTTACTGGGGCTTCGATCAAGAGCTTCTCCTTACGGATAACCCCATCAATTAACCTTCCAGCACCGGGCAGGCGTCACACCGTATACGTCCACTTTCGTGTTTGCACAGTGCTGTGTTTTTAATAAACAGTTGCAGCCAGCTGGTATCTGCGACTGGCTTCAGCTCCATCCGCGAGGGACTTCACCTAGCGCCAGCGTGCCTTCTCCCGAAGTTACGGCACCATTTTGCCTAGTTCCTTCACCCGAGTTCTCTCAAGCGCCTGAGTATTCTCTACCTGACCACCTGTGTCGGTTTGGGGTACGATTAATGATAATCTAGAGCTTAGAGGCTTTTCCTGGAAGCGGGGCATGAGCTACTTCGCCACCGTAGTGACTCGTCATCAGACCTCAGCATGTAGTGAACCGGATTTGCCTAATTCACCTGCCTACATCCTTAAACCGGGACAACCGTCGCCCGGCCAGCCTAGCCTTCTCCGTCCCCCCATCGCAATTATCACCAGTACAGGAATATTAACCTGTTTCCCATCGACTACGCATTTCTGCCTCGCCTTAGGGGTCGACTCACCCTGCCCCGATTAACGTTGGACAGGAACCCTTGGTCTTCCGGCGTGCGGGTTTTTCACCCGCATTATCGTTACTTATGTCAGCATTCGCACTTCTGATACCTCCAGCATGCCTCACAGCACACCTTCACAGGCTTACAGAACGCTCCCCTACCCAACAACATCTAAATGTCGCTGCCGCAGCTTCGGTGCATGGTTTAGCCCCGTTACATCTTCCGCGCAGGCCGACTCGACCAGTGAGCTATTACGCTTTCTTTAAATGATGGCTGCTTCTAAGCCAACATCCTGGCTGTCTGAGCCTTCCCACTTCGTTTCCCACTTAACCATGACTTTGGGACCTTAGCTGGCGGTCTGGGTTGTTTCCCTCTTCACGACGAACGTTAGCACCCGCCGTGTGTCTCCCGTGATAACATTCTTCGGTATTCGTAGTTTGCATCGGGTTGGTAAGTCGGGATGACCCCCTAGCCGAAACAGTGCTCTACCCCCGAAGATGAGTTCACGAGGCGCTACCTAAATAGCTTTCGGGGAGAACCAGCTATCTCCCGGTTTGATTGGCCTTTCACCCCCAGCCACAAGTCATCCGCTAATTTTTCAACATTAGTCGGTTCGGTCCTCCAGTTAGTGTTACCCAACCTTCAACCTGCCCATGGCTAGATCACCGGGTTTCGGGTCTATACCCTGCAACTTATTCGCCCAGTTAAGACTCGGTTTCCCTACGGCTCCCCTATACGGTTAACCTTGCTACAGAATATAAGTCGCTGACCCATTATACAAAAGGTACGCAGTCACACCTAAAAGGTGCTCCCACTGCTTGTACGTACACGGTTTCAGGTTCTATTTCACTCCCCTCGCCGGGGTTCTTTTCGCCTTTCCCTCACGGTACTGGTTCACTATCGGTCAATCAGGAGTATTTAGCCTTGGAGGATGGTCCCCCCATATTCAGACAGGATAACACGTGTCCCGCCCTACTCGTCGAGTTCACAACACCAACACCTTCGGATACGGGGCTATCACCCTTTACTGCCGGACTTTCCAGACCGTTCTCCTGATGCTGATGCTGATTAAGACTCTGGGCTGCTCCCCGTTCGCTCGCCGCTACTAGGGGAATCTCGGTTGATTTCTTTTCCTCGAGGTACTGAGATGTTTCAGTTCCCTCGGTTCGCCTCGTTTGACTATGGATTCATCAAACGATAGTGCAACGAATTGCACTGGGTTTCCCCATTCGGACATCGTCGGTTATAGCGGTTCATATCACCTTACCGACGCTTTTCGCAGATTAGCACGTCCTTCATCGCCTCTGATTGCCTAGGCATCCACCGTGTACGCTTAGTCGCTTAACCTCACAACCCGAAATTGTTTCAACGATCACCTAACTGTCATGGCTGTGCGTGGTGAAATTCTTTGTTGCGCGGTGCTCGTCATGCTCACGTACCCATGTACGCTGCGCTGACTGCGCTCCTACGCCGCGAATTTCACACTGCTCGCTCATGCCACTCGTTTGAATGACCGAAAATTTCAGGTTTGAAATTTTGAGAGACTCTCACATTGTTTAAGCGATAAACAATGTGCGTTGTTTCAATTTTCAGCTTGTTCCAGATTGTTAAAGAGCATAATTGTTAAACTAACTCAGTGAATTAGTTTAATCATTATTGAGGACATCGTCTTTCACTCGATATCGGCGCAATTGGCGTCCCCTAGGGGATTCGAACCCCTGTTACCGCCGTGAAAGGGCGGTGTCCTAGGCCTCTAGACGAAGGGGACACGAAATATTGCACAACCATGTTGTGGCCTATTTCATGCAAGTCTTACCCTGTGGTAAGTCTCCCACGTATAGCCTATTGCTCTACTTTTCATCAGACAATCTGTGTGAACACTTCACAAAACACTTCAATGGTAAGGAGGTGATCCAACCGCAGGTTCCCCTACGGTTACCTTGTTACGACTTCACCCCAGTCATGGATCACAAAGTGGTAAGCGCCCTCCCGAAGGTTAAGCTACCTACTTCTTTTGCAACCCACTCCCATGGTGTGACGGGCGGTGTGTACAAGGCCCGGGAACGTATTCACCGTAGCATTCTGATCTACGATTACTAGCGATTCCGACTTCATGGAGTCGAGTTGCAGACTCCAATCCGGACTACGACGTACTTTATGAGTTCCGCTTGCTCTCGCGAGGTCGCTTCTCTTTGTATACGCCATTGTAGCACGTGTGTAGCCCTACTCGTAAGGGCCATGATGACTTGACGTCATCCCCACCTTCCTCCGGTTTATCACCGGCAGTCTCCTTTGAGTTCCCGACCGAATCGCTGGCAACAAAGGATAAGGGTTGCGCTCGTTGCGGGACTTAACCCAACATTTCACAACACGAGCTGACGACAGCCATGCAGCACCTGTCTCAGAGTTCCCGAAGGCACCAAAGCATCTCTGCTAAGTTCTCTGGATGTCAAGAGTAGGTAAGGTTCTTCGCGTTGCATCGAATTAAACCACATGCTCCACCGCTTGTGCGGGCCCCCGTCAATTCATTTGAGTTTTAACCTTGCGGCCGTACTCCCCAGGCGGTCGATTTAACGCGTTAGCTCCGGAAGCCACGCCTCAAGGGCACAACCTCCAAATCGACATCGTTTACAGCGTGGACTACCAGGGTATCTAATCCTGTTTGCTCCCCACGCTTTCGCACCTGAGCGTCAGTCTTTGTCCAGGGGGCCGCCTTCGCCACCGGTATTCCTCCACATCTCTACGCATTTCACCGCTACACATGGAATTCTACCCCCCTCTACAAGACTCTAGCTGACCAGTCTTAGATGCCATTCCCAGGTTAAGCCCGGGGATTTCACATCTAACTTAATCAACCGCCTGCGTGCGCTTTACGCCCAGTAATTCCGATTAACGCTTGCACCCTCCGTATTACCGCGGCTGCTGGCACGGAGTTAGCCGGTGCTTCTTCTGTCGGTAACGTCAATCGTTGATGATATTAGCATCAACGCCTTCCTCCCGACTGAAAGTACTTTACAACCCTAGGGCCTTCTTCATACACGCGGCATGGCTGCATCAGGCTTGCGCCCATTGTGCAATATTCCCCACTGCTGCCTCCCGTAGGAGTCTGGGCCGTGTCTCAGTCCCAGTGTGGCTGATCATCCTCTCAGACCAGCTAGGGATCGTCGCCTAGGTGAGCCATTACCCCACCTACTAGCTAATCCCATATGGGTTCATCCGATAGCGCAAGGCCCGAAGGTCCCCTGCTTTGCTCCTTAGAGATTATGCGGTATTAGCCACCGTTTCCAGTAGTTATCCCCCTCTATCGGGCAGATCCCCATACATTACTCACCCGTCCGCCGCTCGTCAGCGAGAAGCAAGCTTCCCCTGTTACCGCTCGACTTGCATGTGTTAGGCCTGCCGCCAGCGTTCAATCTGAGCCATGATCAAACTCTTCAATTAAAAGTGTTTGATGCTCAAAGAATTAAACTGACTACATTCTTTCATATATGAATTAACGTGTTAGTCACTCTTCAAGACTTAAAATCAAATATTTTTTTGATAGTGTCCTGTGAGTGCCCACACAGATTGTCTGATAAATTGTTAAAGAGCGTTGCGACTTTATCTTTCGATATTAACCGTTTAGGTTGTTGTCGCGAGGTGTCGTATACTACGTTTTTCTGTCAGAAAGTCAAGTGATTATTTTCAACTTTTTCTCTCTTTTTCACCTCAGTCATCACGAGGGTTTCTTTTTCAACCTGACCACCGAAGCGGTTTGTCGTGACAACGGATGCGCATTATAGGGAGTCAGAAAATTCTGGCAACCCTTTTTTTGAAAAAAAATACTGTTTGAAGATAAAATCATCATTATGTTTTTTTTTCTAGCAATATGATGCTGAAATAGACAACGAAAAGATACTTTGAATACTTTACCTTTTGCAGATTAAACATCTTCATTGTATGTATACATATTAACTATGCTTTTAACACTACCATTTATTGACTATGGCGACTGCTATGAATAAACATTTAAGACCTTATTTAGGTATTTACCCAACTACTGGCACTGACGTATTTATCGATCCTTCCGCTGTTGTTATCGGAGATGTTCGCTTAGCCGATGATGTAAGTATTTGGCCTCTGTCTGTATTACGTGGTGATGTGAATTATATTGAAATTGGATCTCGCACGAATATACAAGATGGTTCAGTCTTACATGTTACCCATAAGTCAAAACACAACCCTGACGGTAACCCGTTAATTATCGGTGAAGATGTCACTGTCGGCCATAAAGTGATGCTGCATGGCTGTACCATTGGGGATCGCGTTTTAGTTGGAATGGGGTCGATTGTATTAGATGGTGCAATTATTGCGGATGACGTTGTTATAGGTGCTAACAGTTTAGTTACCCAAGGTAAAAAACTCGAAAGTGGCTACCTATATGTCGGTAGCCCAGCAAAAGCGGCCCGCAAACTGACTGAAGGGGAGTTGGAGCATTTGCGCTATTCCGCTAATAACTATGTTCAATGGAAAAATGACTACTTATCATCAGGCAAAGAGTAATCATTACCATTGTCTAAAAGGTCTTGAGCGATCAAGACCTCAAACTCTTCTTCTATATCCCAACGGTGAGTTTGAAATAATGCTAATGGTTCGGCTCCCATCCCATATCTTTTATATAGTAACCTGCCCGATATGACGCAATGCGCTAACATTCCATTAATTAATACTGGAAATCGTACCTTTCCAGTCATTACATCCCATTCTTCTCTATCTGGGAATTGAATTGCTTGATTCATTTTTTCAATTCCTTCTGTAACGCATACAAGACTGGTTCCATATCTGGCAGTACACCATGCCATAACTTAAAGGCAAAAGCGGCTTGCCCAACGAGCATTCCCAAGCCGTCAGCAAGCTGTTCAACATTATAAGCTTTCGCAAAAGATAAAAATGGCGTTAATGATTGTTGATAGAACATGTCATAACAAGCGACTTGCTTAGAAAATACCGCAGGATTAAGTTCAGGAATTTCCCCACTAACGCCAGAAGATGTTGCGTTGATGATAAGATCAAAAGTCGCAGTTTTGATCTCATCGATCGGCTGTGCGGTAATTGTTCCAAAACTTGCAAATTGGTTTACTAATGTTTTCGCTTTAGAGAAAGTTCTATTTGTTAGCGTTATTTCACACCCAAATTCCAAAAGTGGTAACAGCGCTCCGCGAGTTGCGCCACCAGCACCAATCATTAATATTTTACTATCCGTACGAATAAACTTCAGCCGTTGCAGGTCTAATAATAGACCTACACCATCCGTGTTATCACCTAAGAACCGATGGTCATCAAGTTTCATGACCGTATTGACAGCACCACATGATTGAGCCCGTTCTGTTAGTTCTGACATCATGTGATGTGCTCTTTCTTTAAAAGGAAGAGTGATATTCGCTCCTTTTCCTCCTTGAGCAAAAAACTCAGAGAGTTGTTGCTCAAATTCATCTATCGGAGCCAGAATACGTTCATACTCCAACGAGATCCCTGTTTGTTGAGCAAACATCTGATGAATGATAGGAGATTTACTATGTGCAATCGGATGGCCAAAGACGGCATACTTATCCATAAAATAGTTATCCTTTTCGGTATAATTGCCCAGTTTTAGCATCACGAATTTCTGATGGGTTTTGACGTCCACCTACAGCCCCATCCAGTACAGGGATACTTCCCGCAAACTGCTCTATAACTTCATGGGTCGTTCTACAAGGCTCCTTTCCACTCAAATTTGCGCTCGTTGATACCAATGGTTTTCCATATTCTCGGCAAAGTGCTTTTACTAACTTATGGTCAGTCACCCTTACCGCCAAAGTATCAAAGCGACCCGTTAACCATTTAGGTGTAGATGGCTTCGCTGGGATAACCCACGTAACGGGGCCAGGCCAGCTTTCAAACATGACCTGTTTTTGTTCATCTGTTAGCTGACTATCATCAACGTAACTTTTCAATTGCTCATAATTATCAGCAATGAGAATCAACCCTTTTTCCCAAGGACGTTGTTTCAATTCAAGTAATTTATTGACCGCTTGTTCACTATCGGGGTCACAGCCAAGTCCAAAAACAGCCTCTGTGGGATAAGCGATAACATCCCCTTTATTAAGGGCTGTGATAATATTTTCAATTGCAGGTGTAGATTTATTTTGCATCTTTTTAACTCATTATTCTTTCTGTGGTTTACCACATCGTTTACTGGCACAAAATAATCTTACTCCTTGAGCACCCCTTTTTTCCATAAGTAATGGATAATGACAATGCTCACACTCGCCAGATACGGGCTTGTTATTAAGAATAAATTGGCAGGATGGATAGCTATCGCAAGCATAAAATGTCTTACCAAACCTAGACTTACGTTGCAACAGATGCCCTGTTTGACACTGAGGGCAAGAAACTTTCGTTTCATCTGGCTTATCAATTAATTCTATATGCTCACATTCAGGGTAGTGACTACACCCAATAAACATACCAAATCGCCCTTGTTTCAAAACGAGATCATAACCACATTGAGGGCATGCCTGTCCTTCTAATACCTTTATTACATGGCTTTCTGCTGAAGGGCGCATAGGTTTGATATAATGGCACTGCGGATATGAAGAACACGCAAAAAAAGGTCCATGTGCACCATTACGAATAACCAATACCGCACCGCATTCAGGGCAATGTTCATTTTTTTCTGTTTCAAAAGGCAATTGCTTTGACATGATTTTCTCTTAGCCAACTAACTTAATTTTATATATCCACCAGCAACTGAAGCGATCACACCATCTATTTCTAATTCAGTCAAAATAGAAGTCACTTCTGTTATGGGCTGTTGTGCGCGCTCAGCAATAACATCTGCGGGTAAAGGATGATACTCAACCATACTCAATATTTTGTTTTCTGTCAGATTAAATTCAGAATTAATTTCTTCTTTAATTAACGATTCGACAGGCAACCAATTCAGTCCGGCCTCTAGATGAGGTTTAATATCTTCGGGATCAACTAATAAATACGCGCCTTGCTGCAATAACCAATGATTGCCACTGAAAGCGGGATCTCCTAACGGTGCGGGTATCGTAAAAAGATCTCTATTTTGTTCAATAGCATAGCGTGCTGTTATCAATGAACCACTTTTCATACCTGCCTCAATAACAACGGTGGCTTTACTTAAACCACTAATGATTCGATTACGCCGAGGAAATTGCTTAGGGAGTGGCGGTGTATGAGGTAAATATTCAGAAATTAATGCGCCTTCTTCTTTTATTTTTTCCGCCAAAAAAATATGTTGCTTGGGGTAGATATTTGCGAGTCCACTACCTAAAACAGCGATTGTTTTCCCTTTTTCATTTAATGCCGCCCGATGACTAACAACATCGATTCCAAAGGCTAGCCCACTCGTAATCGTTAAACCATAACGTGTAAATTCTTTGGCAAACAGCTCAGCCCATTTACGGCCGTAAGCACTCGTTTGGCGGCTGCCAACGATTGCAATCTGTGCAGTTGCAATTAATTCCCTTTGCCCGATGACAAACAACACCAGCGGAAAATTCGAGATTTGTTTTAGCAAAAGGGGATAGTGTGAATCATAAAAGGTGATCAGCTGGTGCTCTTCTTTTTCCAACCATTTAATCGTTTGAGTTAACTTGGTCGAGGAAAAATGTTGAAACTGTAAGCATTGCAACTCATTCAGCCCACATTCTCGTAAGATAGGCAGACTAACTTTCTCTAATAAGAGTAGCTTGTTAATTATTCTTAATGCCTTATGCGGTGATAACCGGCTGACTTGAGACATTCTTAACCATATTTCTTGAGAATCCATCGCATCTTCCTGACGTTATAATAAATGAGTTCATCAATGAACAAATCATCACCAATACTGTCAATATGACCAATAAATGTCTAGAATAGGCATTAATTCTTATTCACTTTTTTGGACGCTGCTCGAAAAAATTTATGTCAGTATTAAACGTATTACATTACCCAGACGAACGCTTACGCACTATTGCTAAGCCAGTAGAAAAAGTAGATGCCGAAATTCAACGTATTATCGATGATATGTTCGAAACGATGTATGAAGAAGAAGGTATCGGTCTTGCTGCGACCCAAGTTGATATTCATCAGCGGATCATCGTTATTGATGTTTCCGAAACGCGTGATGAACGACTGGTATTGATCAATCCTGAATTACTCGACAAATCAGGTGAAACAGGTATAGAGGAAGGCTGTCTCTCCATTCCTGAACAGCATGGATTTGTCCCAAGAGCCGAAAACGTTAAAATTCGAGCTCTCGACTATAATGGCGAAACGTTTGAACTTGAGGCCGATGGCTTACTCGCTATTTGTATTCAACATGAGATGGATCACCTTGTTGGGAAACTATTTGTCGATTATCTCTCTCCATTAAAACGCCAACGTATCCGCCAAAAAGTTGAAAAGTTGGATAGAATGAGAGCTAAAGAAGCCAAAATAGCTAAATAGATAGATTTATACAGGGAACATAAACGTGTCAGAATCATTAAAAATTATCTTTGCAGGTACACCTGATTTTGCTGCTGGTCATTTAGCTGCTTTGCTTAACACTAAACATCAGGTTGTAGGTGTCCTCACTCCACCAGATAAGCCCGCGGGAAGAGGAAAGAAGCTGACACCTAGCCCTGTAAAAGTATTAGCGCAAGAAAATAATATTCCCGTTTTTCAGCCTACTACACTGAAAAAGGAAGAAAACCATCAATGGATCAAAGAGCAAAATGCTGATTTGATGATTGTTGTTGCTTATGGCTTTATTTTGCCAAAAGCCGTTTTAGATATCCCCCGTTTAGGTTGCCTAAATGTCCACGGCTCACTACTACCTCGCTGGCGTGGGGCTGCTCCTATTCAACGTTCTATTTGGGCGGGTGATGCTGAAACGGGCGTCACGATTATGCAAATGGATGAAGGCTTAGATACCGGTGATATGCTCTATAAAGCGAAATGCCCTATCCTGCCAGAAGATACTAGCGCAACACTCTATCAAAAATTGGCTGTTATTGGTCCAGAAGCCCTAATACACACCTTAGACCTGATATCTAGCCAACAATGCCTTCCTGAAAAACAGGACGATTCCTTAGCAAATTATGCAGAGAAATTATCTAAAGAAGAAGCGCGTATTGATTGGCAATTATCAGCAGAGCAGATAGAGCGTTGTGTTAGAGCGTTTAATCCTTGGCCTATGAGCTATTTTATGGTTCAAGATCAACTGATAAAAGTTTGGCAGGCTGAAGTGATTTCAGAAAATCACAGTGAAAAACCAGGTACGATTATTAGCGCCGATAAAAATGGTATATGTGTCGCCACTGCTAGCGGAAAATTGAATATCGTTCAATTACAGCCTCCAGGTAAAAAAGCCATGGCAGCACAAGATCTATTAAACTCTCGCCGTGAATGGTTCGCTCCTGGAACACTACTTAATTAAAACACCAATAAATTTGCCTGATAATATATTCAGGCAAATTTATTTCGTGACGAATAGACTCACCCTCATTTATGAAGAATACATATAACTTGCGTAGCATCGCAGCAATAGCCATTGGTCAAGTCATTGACAAAGGCCAATCCCTAAGTACGGTACTACCTGAATTACAAAAAAATATTAGCGATAAAGATAAGTCTCTATTACAAGAGATCTGTTTTGGTGTTCTCCGCTATTTGCCTAAACTTGAATGGTTTGTTAGCCAACTAATGGAAAAACCACTGACAGGTAAGCAACGAACATTACACTACCTCATTATGGTTGGTATTTATCAGCTACTCTATACACGTATTCCAGCTCATGCAGCCCTTGCTGAAACAGTCAATGGAGCCGTTGCATTAAAACGTCCTCAACTAAAAGGGCTTATCAATGGTGTATTGCGTTCATTCCAAAGACAACAAGCTCAGTTAGAAGAACGTAGCGCAAATCATAATAGTCAATATTTACATCCTAGTTGGTTACTAAAAAGACTGCAAAACGCATACCCTAACGAATGGCAATCCATTGTTGAAGCGAACAACCAACGTCCACCTATGTGGTTGAGGGTTAACGCTCAACATCATAGTGCTGAACAATACCAAAAGCTGTTGGAAGAAATAGGAATTACATCTGAGCGACATCTTAAACCCCCTTCCGCATTAAGGCTATCTGAACCAACTTCAGTAGCAAAACTACCCGGCTTTGATGATGGCTGGTCTACAGTACAAGATGTCTCCGCCCAAGGTTGTGCCGAAATACTTGCACCTCAAAATAATGAACATATTCTCGACCTATGTGCAGCACCTGGTGGTAAGACAACTCATATCTTAGAAATAGCACCAAAAGCGCATGTTGTGGCTGTCGATATTGATGAATCTCGCCTAAAACGCGTAAACGAAAATTTGTCGCGACTCAAGCAACATGCTGTTGTTATTCAAGGTGATGGAACTACTCCTGAGCAATGGGCTGAGGGTAAATTGTTTGATCGCATATTGCTTGATGCACCATGTTCAGCAACCGGTGTTATTCGACGTCACCCAGATATAAAATGGTTAAGACGGGATTCTGATATTAATGAGCTCACCGTTCTTCAAGCCAAAATACTCGAGTCTATTTGGCCATATTTAAAAGTAGGCGGTACTCTTGTCTATGCAACTTGCTCTGTTATGCCCGAAGAGAATAGCCTGCAAATAAAAAACTTTTTAGCTAAACACCCGGAAGCTAAACTGAATGATGGCACAAGTGCAGGATTACAAATACTCCCCAGTGAAACAGGGGGTGATGGTTTCTTCTACGCACGCCTAGTAAAGCAAATAAATTAACTGGATAAGGCTTGTCTGAGATAGGAATATTCAATGAAAATCATTATTTTAGGTGCAGGACAAGTTGGTGGAACTCTCGCTGAAAATCTAGTAGACGAAAACAATGATATTACTGTCGTTGACACGAATGCTGATCGCTTGCGTCAATTACAAGATCAGTTTGATCTTAGAGTCGTCAATGGTCACGGCTCCCACCCACGAGTACTCCGTGATGCGGGAGCTGAAGATGCAGATATGTTAGTCGCAGTGACTAATTCAGATGAGACTAACATGATCGCATGTCAAATTGCCTATAGTCTTTTTAATACCCCGAATAAAATCGCGCGTATTAGAGCAACTGAATATATCCGTGAAGCAGACAAGCTATTTTTACCTGAACAAATTCCTATTGATTATTTAATCTCTCCGGAACAATTAGTCATAGACTATATTTACAAACTAATCCAATACCCTGGCGCACTCCAAGTAGTTAATTTTGCCGAAGGTAAAGTCAGTATTGTTGCGGTTAAAGCCTATTATGGCGGTTCACTCGTGGGTAATGCTCTATCAAGCTTACGTGAACACATGCCACATATTGATACCAGAGTCGTAGCAATATTCCGTCAAGATCGTCCTATAAGACCTCAAGGCTCGACCATCATTGAAGCTGGAGATGAAGTATTTTTTGTCGCTTCAACACAACATATTCGCGCTGTCATGAGTGAATTACAACGTCTAGAAAAACCTTATAAACGTTTAATGATAGTAGGTGGCGGTAATGTTGGTGCAGGCTTAGCAAAACGGCTAGAAAAAGATTATAGCGTCAAGCTAATAGAGCGTAATCAACAACGCGCAACAGAACTGGCTGAACTACTTCATGATACGATCGTGTTTTATGGTGATGCTTCTGATCAGGAGTTATTAACCGAAGAGCATATTGAGCAAATGGATGTATTCATAGCCCTAACTAACGACGACGAAGCAAATATCATGTCGGCTATGTTAGCTAAAAAAATGGGGGCTAAAAAAGCCATGGTCTTAATTCAACGCACCGCTTATGTTGAATTAGTTCAAGGAGGGGTGATTGATATTGCTGTATCACCACAGCAAGCAACAATCTCGGCATTACTTGGTCATGTCCGAAAAGCCGATATTGTCAGCGTTTCCTCATTAAGAAGGGGGGTTGCTGAAGCCATTGAGGCAATTGCACACGGAGATGAAAATACATCTAAAGTTGTAGGAAAGAAAATTTCAGATATTAAGCTTCCACCGGGAACAATTATTGGTGCTTTAGTTAGAGAAGATGAAGTTATTATTGCCAGTGATTATCATATTATTGAACAAGGTGATCATGTCATCATGTTTATTACAGATAAAAAATATGTACCTGACGTTGAAAAACTATTTCAGCCTAGCCCTTTCTTTTTATAAAAATAAAATGACGATTCATTTGCAGCTTAATTGATCTAGGTACTATAATTTGTTAACTAAATATTTATTTTATGAAACAGAGTTTTTAATTAGGGGGTCAAATGAGTTTTTTAAAAGAGTTTCGTGAATTTGCAATGAAGGGCAATGTTGTCGACATGGCTGTCGGTATCATTATTGGTGCAGCATTCGGTAAGATTGTTTCTTCATTAGTAGCTGATGTCATTATGCCCCCTCTCGGCTTATTAATTGGCGGGGTCGACTTTAAACAATTCAGTGTTATTTTAAGGGCGGCTGAAGGAGATATGCCTGCTGTTGTTCTTAATTATGGTATGTTTATTCAAACGGTATTTGATTTTGTTATTGTCGCATTTGCTATTTTCATGGCAATTAAAGTGATGAATAAAGTACGTCGCGAAAAAGAAGCAGAACCTGAAGCGCCACCGGCACCGAGTAAAGAAGAAGTTTTATTATCAGAAATTCGTGATTTATTAAAAGAACAAAATAAAAAGTAATAACTAAAAAGCCAGTGGTAATACGTAGAATAACTTATTACCACTGGCCTCCCAGTTACCATTTCTTTGATGTTTTCCTTTCCGAGTATAGCTTCCTTTTCCTTTCTTATTTTTTTCAACTCGTTGCCTAAATAATGGGTCGTGTAACAATGCTTCAATTGCATTATCTTTTATCTGACCACGTTTATGTTGATATTGGCTCATGGTATATACCTTCCTATAACAATAAAACTAAATGGTAATCAACTAATAGACTTTGGATGCACCCTTTTCAAGAATCTCCATTATCGAACAATATGTTGTTGCGTGTTCCTCGCCACAGCAAGCGGAGCTAAGCATCTTCAAAGAATCACGCATAATAATAAGTTCTTGGATCTTTTTTTCAACTTCAAACAGACGCAAATCAACAATTTTTTTTGACTCTTGGCATGTATGATGTTCAGGATCGACTCTTATCGATAAGAGCTCAGTAATCGCTTCCAAAGTAAAACCTAATTGCTTTGCATAACGGATGAAACGCAGCCGTTGCAGATCTTGATCCGTATACAAGCGATAACCGCCTTCAGTCCTAAGCTTATGCCCCATCAGACCTTGCTTTTCATAAAAGCGGATCGTATCAGGGGTAACATCAGCAAGACGAGCAATTTGCCCTATTTTATACATACTCATGGGTACTCCACTTTAAATAAGGTCTAAATGGAATAAATCAAGGATGATGTTCAGTGGAAGATAGAATAGCAGGTACAAAAAAACCGGGCAAATATACCCGGTTTTTTTGATAGCAAACAGATTACTCTGCAGCTACTTCTTGAGACTCAACAGCACGGTCAACAAGCTCGATGTAAGCCATCGGAGCATTGTCACCAGTACGGAAGCCACACTTAAGAATACGAGTGTAACCGCCCGCACGCGCTGCAAAGCGAGGTCCCAATTCATTAAACAATTTTGCCACGATCTCGTTATCACGAGTACGGGCGAATGCCAGACGACGATTAGCTACGCTGTCGGTCTTGGCAAGAGTAATCAGCGGCTCAACGACGCGACGCAGTTCTTTCGCTTTAGGCAGAGTCGTCTTGATGATTTCATGACGAACTAAAGAACCTGCCATGTTACGGAACATAGCTTGGCGGTGGCTGCTGTTGCGGTTCAATTGACGACCACTCTTACGATGGCGCATGACCTTATCCTTCTCAGTAAAACCTTAACCTGTGATCCTAATCATCAGCAATACTTGCTGGTGGCCAATTTTCTAAGCGCATGCCCAGAGAAAGACCACGAGATGCCAAGACGTCCTTAATTTCAGTAAGAGATTTCTTACCAAGGTTAGGCGTTTTAAGCAACTCAACTTCAGTACGCTGTACCAGATCACCGATGTAGTGGATAGCTTCTGCTTTAAGGCAGTTAGCAGAGCGGACAGTCAATTCCAGATCGTCAACTGGGCGCAATAAGATAGGATCGAACTCTGGTTTCTCTTCTTTAACTTCAGGCTGACGAACATCACGTAAGTCAACAAAAGCTTCAAGTTGTTCAGCCAGGATAGTCGCTGCACGGCGAATCGCCTCTTCAGGATCGATTGTACCGTTAGTTTCCATTTCGATAACTAACTTATCCAAGTCAGTACGTTGCTCAACACGAGCTGCTTCAACATTGTAGGCAATACGCTCTACAGGGCTATAGCAAGCATCGACTAACAAACGACCAATTGGGCGCTCATCTTCTTCCGAATGTACTCGGGCAGAAGCCGGCACATAACCACGACCACGCTGAACTTTGATACGCATATTGATTGATGCGCTTTCGTCTGTCAGGTGGCAGATAACGTGCTGTGGCTTGACGATTTCGACATCGCCATCATGGACGATGTCGGCTGCAGTCACAGGGCCAATGCCAGATTTATTCAAGGTTAAAATAACTTCATCTTTCCCCTGAACTTTTACCGCCAGCCCTTTCAGGTTGAGGAGAATCTCCAGGATATCTTCCTGTACACCTTCTTTGGTGCTGTACTCATGCAGTACACCATCAATCTCAACCTCTGTCACCGCACAACCCGGCATAGACGAAAGCAGAATACGGCGCAGTGCGTTACCAAGAGTATGACCGAAGCCACGCTCTAAAGGCTCAAGGGTCACCTTGGCGTGCGTCGAACTCACTTGCTCGATATCTACCAGGCGCGGTTTTAGAAACTCTGTCACAGAACCCTGCATTGTGTCCTCTCTTTGGTGCTAAGCTTTACTTAGAGTAAAGCTCGACGATCAGGTGTTCGTTAATGTCCGCAGACAGGTCAGTACGTTCAGGAATACGTTTGAACACACCTTCCATTTTAGCAGCATCAACTTCCAGCCAAGTTGGCTTCTCACGCTGTTCAGCCAGCTCTAAAGCAGCCTTAATACGAGACTGTTTTTTCGCTTTCTCACGAACGCTGATAACGTCATTCGGGGAAACCTGATAAGAAGCGATATTAACTACTCGACCATTTACCATGATAGCCTTGTGGCTAACCATTTGACGTGCTTCTGCGCGAGTTGCGCCAAAGCCCATACGGTAAACGACGTTATCAAGACGGCCTTCCAGCAGAGTCAGCAGGTTTTCACCTGTGTTGCCTTTCAGACGTGTTGCTTCTTTGTAATAGTTACGGAATTGACGTTCTAGAACACCGTAAATACGACGAACTTTTTGTTTTTCACGTAACTGAACACCGTAGTCAGACAGACGCGGTTTACGCGCGCCGTGCTGGCCAGGTGCTTGTTCTAATTTACACTTGGTGTCAATCGCGCGAACACCAGACTTCAGGAAGAGGTCTGTTCCTTCGCGACGGCTCAGCTTGAGCTTAGGACCCAAATATCTAGCCATTTTCTTTCTCCAACAGTCCTAAAAACGAAACGTATTAAACGCGACGTTTTTTCGGTGGGCGACAACCGTTATGAGGGATAGGAGTCACATCAGTAATATTTGTGATGCGGAAACCTGCGGCGTTCAGAGCACGAATTGTTGATTCGCGACCCGGACCCGGTCCCTTAACCATAACTTCCAGGTTCTTGATACCGTATTCTTTCACGGCTTCTGCGCAACGCTCTGCTGCAACCTGAGCTGCAAACGGAGTGGATTTGCGAGAACCACGGAAACCGGAACCACCGGCAGTTGCCCAACCTAATGCGTTACCCTGACGATCAGTAATAGTAACGATTGTGTTGTTGAAAGAAGCATGGATATGAGCCACACCGTCTGAGACTTGTTTTCTTACACGTTTACGTGCACGAATTGGTGCCTTTGCCATTATTCAGTACCCCGACTTATTTCTTGATCGGCTTACGCGGACCCTTACGGGTACGAGCGTTAGTCTTAGTACGCTGTCCGCGCACAGGAAGACCACGACGATGACGTAAACCACGGTAACATCCAAGGTCCATCAGACGCTTGATGCTCAGGGTAATTTCACGACGTAGGTCACCTTCTACCACATACTTGGCAACTTCGTCACGCAGCTTGTCGATTTGTTCTTCAGACAGCTCACTGATCTTAACATTTTCAGCAATACCAGTTGCTTCACAGATAGCCTGTGAACGAGTTTTGCCGATTCCGAAAATCGATGTTAAAGCGATTACGGTATGTTTATGATCAGGAATGTTAATGCCTGCTATACGGGCCACTATGCACTCCTAAGTTAAAATATACATTACTGTGCTGAAAAGCCCGTTTTCAGGATACTCAAACAATAATGTATCTTCGATAAAAAAGATTGGCTGGCTAATTTAGCCAGCTCAACCCAACTTTGCAAGAAAAAAATGCTTTTTCTTAACCTTGACGTTGTTTATGTCTTGGTTCAACACTGCAAATTACACGAACGCTACCATTGCGACGGATAACTTTACAGTTACGGCATAATTTCTTGACGGAAGCACGAACTTTCATTTTTACTCTCCGTAACTTCTAAAGCAAACCATAATCACACTAAGTGATTACTTACCTTTAAGATTTGCTTTCTTCAATGCAGACTCATATTGACTTGACATCATGAGAGTTTGCACTTGAGCCATAAAGTCCATGATAACGACGACTACGATTAATAGGGAAGTACCACCAAAGTAAAAAGGTACTTTCATTGCGTCACGCATGAACTCCGGGATTAGGCAGATAAAGGTAATATAGAGCGCGCCAACTAAAGTTAGACGTGTCATTACCTTATCAATGTACTTGGCCGTTTGCTCTCCCGGACGAATTCCTGGTACAAATGCACCGGACTTCTTCAGGTTATCTGCCGTTTCTCTTGGGTTGAAAACCAACGCCGTATAGAAGAAACAGAAGAAGATGATCGCAGAAGCATAAAGCAACACATACAACGGTTGGCCTGGTTGTAAATACATCGAAATAGTCGTTAACCAGTCCCAACCAGTCCCATCACCGAACCAGGATGCTATTGTACCCGGGAACAGTATGATACTGGAAGCAAAAATTGCAGGAATTACACCCGCCATATTCACTTTTAGTGGTAAATGTGTGCTTTGTGCAGCATAAACACGGCGTCCTTGTTGACGTTTCGCGTAGTTAACAACGATACGACGTTGACCACGCTCCATGAATACAACAAAGAAAGTTACCGCGAATACGAGCACTGCAACCAACAGCAACAGGAGGAAGTGCAGATCGCCTTGCCGAGCTTGCTCGATAGTATGGCCAATGGCCGGCGGTAGACCCGCAACGATACCAGCGAAGATAATGATTGAGATACCGTTACCAATACCTCTTTCAGTTATCTGCTCACCTAGCCACATCAAGAACATGGTTCCAGTAACTAAGCTAACAACAGCCGTGAAGTAGAACGGGAGACCCGGATCAATAACTAGCCCTTGCATCCCTGGCATATTCGGAAGACCCATCGCAATACCAACAGATTGGAATATTGCTAAAACCAAAGTACCCCAACGGGTATATTGGCTTATCTTCCGACGACCTGCTTCACCTTCTTTCTTAATCTCTGCTAATCGTGGGTTAACCACAGATAATAATTGGATAATAATTGACGCAGAAATATACGGCATAATACCCAAAGCAAAGATAGAAGCTCGGCTAAGAGCACCACCAGAGAACATGTTAAACATATCAATGATGGTGCCTTGTTGCTGTTCGAGCAATTTGGCAAGCACAGTGGCATCAATACCAGGGATTGGAATAAAAGAACCAATTCGGAAAACGATTAGTGCACCAATAACAAACAAAAGTCTGCGCTTCAGTTCACCAACTCCACCCTTGGCACTTTGAAAATCTAATCCTGGTTGTTTAGCCATCTGTCACTTATTCCTCAATTTTACCGCCGGCAGCTTCAATCGCAGCGCGAGCACCTTTAGTAACACGAAGGCCACGTACAGTAACTGCACGATTCACTTCGCCAGACAGAATAACTTTCGCATATTCAATCTGGATGCCAACAACATTCGCGGCTTTTAGTGCGTTCAGATCAATTACATCGCCTTCAACAGCAGCAAAATCAGACAGACGAATCTCTGCGGTGATCATTGCTTTACGTGAAGTAAAACCAAATTTTGGTAGACGACGGTATAAAGGCATCTGGCCACCTTCAAAACCACGACGCACGCCACCGCCAGAACGAGATTTCTGACCTTTGTGACCACGTCCGCCGGTTTTACCCAGACCAGAACCGATACCACGACCTAAGCGCTTAGGCGCGTGCTTGGCACCTTCAGCCGGAGACAGAGTATTTAAACGCATCTCTTACTCCTCAACTTTAACCATGTAGGAAACCAAGTTGACCATACCGCGAACAGCAGGAGTATCCTCACGTTCTACTGTATGACCAATGCGACGCAGACCTAAACCGACCAAAGTTGCCTTATGCTTAGGCAGACGACCGATTGAACTGCGAACTTGTGTAATTTTAATAGTCTTAGCCATGGCTGATTACCCCAGAATTTCTTCGACGGATTTTCCACGCTTAGCTGCGACCATTTCTGGAGACTTCATGCTGTCTAAAGCATCCAGTGTTGCACGAACCACGTTGATTGGGTTTGTGGAACCATAGGTTTTAGCCAGTACGTTGCGAACTCCAGCTACTTCTAAAACAGCACGCATTGCACCACCGGCAATGATACCGGTACCTTCGTGAGCAGGTTGCATAAACACGCGAGAACCGGTGTGTGTACCTTTCACAGGGTGGAACAGTGTGCCGTTGTTTAGAGCAACGGTTTTCATACTGCGACGGGCTTTTTCCATCGCTTTCTGGATTGCTGCCGGAACTTCGCGCGCTTTGCCGTAGCCAAAACCAACGCGACCGTTACCATCACCAACTACTGTTAGTGCTGTAAAGCTGAAAATACGGCCACCTTTAACGGTTTTTGCTACGCGGTTTACCGCGATCAGCTTTTCCTGCAGTTCACCAGCTTGTTTCTCGATGTGAGCCATCTTACACCTCTACCTTAGAACTGAAGGCCAGCTTCACGGGCAGCATCTGCCAGTGCCTGGACTCTACCATGATATTGGAAACCAGAACGGTCAAAAGCAACAACAGTGATGCCTTTTTCCAGTGCGCGCTCAGCAATAATTTTACCAACAACTGCTGCTGCGTCTTTGTTTCCAGTGAATTTCACTTGCTCATTGATAGCTTTTTCTGTAGTAGAAGCGGCCACCAAAGTTTCAGAACCGTTTGGAGCGATAACCTGCGCATAAATATGGCGTGGAGTACGGTGTACCACCAGGCGTGTCGCACCCAACTCTTGGATCTTGCGGCGTGCGCGGGTCGCACGACGGATACGAGCTGCTTTCTTATCCATAGTGTTACCTTACTTCTTCTTAGCCTCTTTAGTACGCACGATTTCATCGGCGTAACGAACACCCTTGCCTTTGTAAGGCTCAGGACGACGGTAAGCACGCAGTTCTGCCGCGACTTGACCAATCACTTGCTTATCAGCACCTTTCAGTACGATTTCAGTTTGTGTTGGACATTCTGCAGTAATGCCTGCTGGCAGTGCGTGTTCAACCGGATGCGAGAAACCTAAAGACAAGCTAACTGCATTGCCTTTGATTGCTGCACGGTAACCAACACCGACTAGTTGAAGTTTTTTAGTGAAGCCTTCAGTAACACCAACAACCATTGAGTTAAGCAAAGAACGAGAAGTACCCGCCTGTGCCCAAGCATCAGCAAAACCTTCGCGTGGTGCGAAAGTTAAGCGGCCATCTTCATGTTTAACTTCAACCGCATTATGGATAGTACGAGTAAGCTCGCCGTTTTTACCCTTAATCGAAATAACCTGACCGTTGAGTTTTACCTCTACGCCGGCAGGAATGACGACGGGTGCTTTTGCCACACGAGACATTCTTTCCTCCCGAATTAAGCTACGTAGCAGAGAATCTCGCCACCAAGACCAGCTTGGCGAGCTGCACGATCAGTCATGACACCTTTAGAGGTAGAAACAACAGCGATGCCTAGGCCAGCCATAACTTGTGGCAGCTCATCTTTTTTCTTATAGATGCGCAGACTTGGGCGGCTTACACGCTGAATGCTTTCTACAACAGCCTTACCTTGGAAATAACGCAGAGTCAGTTCCAATTCTGGCTTGATGTCGCCTTCAATTTTAAAATCTTCAATATAACCTTCTTCCTTCAGCACTTTGGCAATTGCCACTTTCAGCTTGGAGGAAGGCATGGTGACCGCAACTTTGTTCGCGGCCTGACCGTTACGGATACGGGTCAGCATATCCGCGATGGGATCTTGCATGCTCATCTGTCTTTACTCCCGTGATTCAATATGGTGACAATTACCAACTAGCCTTTTTAAGGCCCGGGATTTCACCGCGCATAGCGGCTTCACGGACTTTAATACGGCTCAGACCAAATTTCCGCAGGAAACCGTGCGGACGCCCAGTTTGACGGCAGCGGTTACGCTGACGAGAAGGACTTGAATCACGTGGCAGTGTTTGCAGCTTGAGAACAGCGTCCCAGCGATCTTCATCAGATGCTTTTACATCAGAGATGATAGCTTTCAGCTCAACGCGCTTTGCGAAGAACTTATCAGCTAATTTAGCACGCTTAACATCACGCGCTTTCATAGATTTCTTAGCCATGAGTACCCTGCCTTACTTGCGGAACGGGAAGTTGAACGCTGCTAACAGTGCGCGACCTTCATCATCTGATTTCGCAGTCGTGGTGATAGTAATATCTAAACCACGTACACGATCCACTTTATCGTAATCGATTTCAGGGAAGATGATTTGTTCACGTACACCCATGCTGTAGTTACCGCGACCATCAAATGACTTAGCGGACAAGCCACGGAAGTCACGAATACGTGGTACAGCAATAGAAATCAGTCGCTCAAGGAACTCCCACATGCGTTCGCCACGCAGAGTTACTTTACAGCCGATTGGATAGCCCTGACGGATTTTGAAGCCTGCAACAGATTTGCGTGCTTTGGTGATCAGTGGTTTTTGACCAGAGATTGCTGCTAAGTCAGCTGCTGCATTATCCAGCAGTTTCTTATCAGCGATCGCTTCACCAACACCCATGTTCAGGGTGATCTTCTCGACCCGAGGGACTTGCATGACAGAATTGTAACCAAACTGAGTCATCAGTTGTTTAGTTACTTCGTCTTTATAGTAATCATGCAGTTTCGCCATCGTATACTCCAAAAATTACTTGATAGTTTCACTGTTAGACTTGAAGAAACGGACTTTTTTACCGTCTTCAAATCTAAAGCCTACACGGTCAGCCTTACCGGTTGCCTTGTTAAAGATTGCAACGTTAGAAACTTGAATAGCCGCTTCTTTTTCAACGATGCCACCTGGTTGGTTCAGAGCCGGGACAGGCTTCTGATGTTTCTTAACCAGATTGATACCTTCAACGATAACTTTACCAGAAGAAATAACCTGTTTTACTTTACCGCGCTTACCTTTATCTTTACCAGTCAGCACGATAACTTCGTCATCACGACGGATTTTCGCTGCCATAGTTCCGCTCCTTAGAGTACTTCAGGTGCCAGTGAAATAATTTTCATAAACTTCTCTGTACGAAGTTCACGAGTTACCGGCCCAAAAATACGCGTACCGACTACCTGCTCGCTGTTATTGTTTAAAATAACGCATGCATTACTATCGAAGCGAATGACAGAACCGTCCGGGCGACGTACACCCTTCTTGGTGCGCACCACTACCGCCTTCAGGACATCACCTTTTTTCACTTTACCGCGTGGAATTGCTTCTTTAACAGTAATTTTAATGATGTCGCCGACGCCTGCGTAGCGACGGTGCGAGCCACCTAGAACCTTGATACACATTACGCGACGTGCACCGGAGTTGTCGGCCACGTTCAGCATAGTCTGTTCTTGGATCATTTTAGTGCTCCGCTAAATGTCAACTACTACTGAGCCACTTCATTATTGAAGAGACCGTTCAATATACCCCATAATACGAGGGCGCGGCATTATAACACCACATCTTCGTTATGGACAGAAAAAAATAAACGGCCCAGTAAAAAAAGAGCCGTTTATTTATCAGAAGAAGCTATTCTATTACAGAATTGCTTTTTCAACAACGCGAACTAAGGCCCAAGACTTAGTCTTAGACAGTGGACGAGTTTGGCGGATTTCTACCACGTCACCGATACCACATTCATTGTTCTCGTCATGTACGTGCAATTTAGTCGTACGACGGATGAATTTACCATACAGAGGGTGCTTCACCATACGCTCGATAGCAACAACGATGGATTTCTCCATTTTATCGCTAACTACACGACCTTGCAGAGTACGGATTTTATCGCTCATTACGCACCTGCCTTCTCAGTCAGTAAAGTCTTCACACGTGCGATATCGCGACGCACTTGTTTCAACAGATGAGACTGTTGTAGCTGACCGCTTGCAGCCTGCATACGTAAATTGAATTGTTCACGCAGCAGATTCAGCAGTTCAGAATTCAGCTCTTCAACGCTTTTTTCGCGCAGCTCTTGTGCTTTCATTACATCACCGTCTTAGTTACAAAGGTGGTTTTGATAGGCAGTTTCGCTGCTGCCAGAGAGAATGCTTCACGAGCCAGCTCTTCAGGCACACCGTCCATTTCATACAGGACTTTACCAGGCTGGATCAAAGCAACCCAATATTCTACGTTACCTTTACCTTTACCCATACGAACTTCGAGTGGCTTTTCAGTAATTGGCTTATCTGGGAACACACGGATCCAGATTTTACCTTGACGCTTAACTGCACGGGTCATAGCACGACGTGCCGCTTCGATCTGACGAGCAGTCAGACGACCACGGCCCACAGCTTTAAGACCGAAAGTGCCGAAGCTAACATCCGTACCTTGTGCCAGACCACGGTTGCGGCCTTTATGCACTTTACGGAATTTTGTACGCTTTGGTTGTAACATCAGCGACTCTCCTTACTTGCGGCCTTTACGCTGCTGCTTTTTAGGTTGAGCAGCTGGTTTCTCAGCTTGTTCAACAGCAGCCATACCACCCAGAATCTCACCTTTGAAGATCCATACCTTAACGCCGAGAACACCATAAGTAGTGTGCGCTTCTGAAGTGTTGTAATCGATATCAGCACGTAGAGTGTGCAGTGGCACACGGCCTTCACGATACCACTCGGTACGAGCGATTTCAGCACCGCCTAAACGGCCACTGACTTCAACTTTGATACCTTTAGCGCCCAGACGCATTGCGTTCTGTACAGCACGTTTCATAGCACGACGGAACATAACACGACGTTCCAGCTGTGAAGCGATGCTATCAGCAACCAATTTAGCGTCTAGTTCTGGTTTACGAACTTCGGCGATATTGATTTGCGCAGGAACACCAGCGATATCCGCTACTGTTTTACGCAGTTTTTCTACGTCTTCACCTTTCTTACCGATAACGATACCTGGGCGAGCAGTGTGAATAGTCACACGGATGCTTTTTGCAGGACGCTCGATAACGATGCGTGAAATTGACGCTTTTGCCAATTCTTTGTTCAAGTACTGGCGTACTTTATAATCGCTGTCTAGGTTGTCAGCGAATTCATTAGTATTCGCGTACCAAGTAGAGTTCCAAGGTTTGACAATACCCAGGCGAATACCATTAGGATGTACTTTCTGACCCATTGCTAGTCTCCAGAGTCTCAGCGATCGGACACAACCACAGTAATGTGGCTGGTGCGCTTAAGAATACGATCTGCACGGCCTTTCGCACGCGGCATGATGCGTTTCATGGTTGGACCTTCGTCTACGAAAATTTTCGCAACTTTCAGGTCATCAATGTCAGCGCCATCGTTTTGCTCTGCGTTAGCAATTGCAGATTCAAGTACTTTCTTCACTAAACCAGCAGCTTTCTTGTTGGTATAGGTCAGAATTTCCAGAGCTTGCGACACTTTCTTACCGCGAATAAGGTCTGCAACTAAGCGAACCTTCTGGGCAGAAGAACGAGCGTGGCGATGCATAGCTAAAGTTTCCATCTCTTCCTCCTATCCTTAACGTTTCTTAGCTTTCTTATCAGCCGCGTGGCCGCGATAAGTGCGAGTCGGTGCGAATTCACCCAGTTTGTGACCAACCATTTCGTCGGTTACGAAAACTGGAACATGCTGACGACCATTATGGACAGCGATGGTCAATCCGATCATATTAGGAAAGATCGTTGAACGACGGGACCAAGTCTTGAGAGGCTTCTTGTCTCCGCTTTCCACCGCTTTCTCTACCTTCTTCAGCAAGTGCAGGTCAATAAAAGGACCTTTCTTGAGAGAACGTGGCATGGCTTATCCTCTAATTATTTTTTAGAACGATGACGTACGATGAATTGATCAGTACGCTTGTTGCTACGAGTTTTCTTACCTTTGGTCTGAACGCCCCATGGTGTTACAGGGTGTTTACCAAAGTTACGACCTTCACCACCACCATGTGGGTGGTCAACTGGGTTCATCGCCGTACCACGAACAGTAGGACGAATACCACGCCAGCGGCTAGCACCAGCTTTACCCAGAACACGTAACATATGTTCAGCGTTACCAACTTCACCTAAAGTTGCACGGCAATCAGCCAGAACTTTACGCATTTCACCAGAACGCAGACGTAGGGTGACATAAGCACCGTCACGAGCAACGATCTGAGCGTAAGTACCTGCTGAACGCGCTAACTGACCACCTTTACCTGGTTTCAGTTCGATGTTGTGAACTGTAGAACCAACAGGGATGTTGCGCATAGGCAGTGCGTTACCAGCTTTGATTGCTGAATCAACACCAGATTGAATCTGGTCACCAGCTTTCAGGCCTTTAGGTGCAAGAATATAACGACGTTCACCGTCTTTATATAGAACCAGTGCAATGTTCGCAGAACGGTTTGGATCATATTCCAAACGCTCAACAACAGCAGGGATACCATCTTTGTTGCGTTTAAAGTCAACCAGACGATAATGTTGCTTATGGCCACCACCAATGTGACGAGTGGTGATACGGCCATTGTTGTTGCGACCACCGGATTTGCTGTTTTTCTCTAACAGCGGAGCATAAGGTTTACCCTTATGCAGCTCAGGGTTAACCACTTTAACTACGTGGCGACGGCCCGGAGACGTAGGTTTACATTTAACAATTGCCATTGTTCTTTACTCCTCCGACTTACTCTGCGCCGCCAATGAAGTCCAGATTCTGGCCTTCTTTCAGCTTAACGTAAGCTTTTTTCCAGTCGCTACGACGACCGAAACGCTGACCGTGGCGTTTAGTTTTGCCTTTAACCAGCAAAGTGTTAACACCTTCAACTTCGACTTCAAACAGTTTCTGCACAGCAGCTTTGATTTCTGCTTTAGTCGCGTCTTTCGCAACTTTGAGAACGATGGTATTGCTTTTTTCCATCGCTGTAGAAGCTTTTTCAGATACGTGCGGCGCGCGCAGTACTTTTAGCAGACGTTCTTCACGGATCATGCCAGCATCTCCTCAACTTGCTTCACAGCATCAGCAGTCATAACCACTTTGTCGAAGGCGATTAAGCTAACTGGGTCGATACCCGCTGCATCACGAACGTCAACCTTGTACAGGTTACGTGCTGCTAAGAACAGATTCTCATCTAATTCAGCAGTGATGATCAGCACATCTTCCAGAGCCATATCTTTCAGTTTTTGTGCTAGCAACTTAGTTTTAGGTGCTTCAACAGAAAACTTCTCGACAACGATCAGACGATCTTGACGTACCAGTTCAGACAGGATGCTTTTCAGAGCACCACGGTACATCTTCTTATTAACTTTTTGACTGTGGTCCTGTGGTTTAGCAGCAAAGCTAACACCACCAGAGCGCCAAATTGGGCTCTTGATAGAACCAGAACGTGCGCGGCCTGTGCCTTTTTGACGCCATGGTTTTTTACCTGAACCAGAAACTTCAGCACGAGTTTTCTGAGCACGAGTACCTTGACGAGCACCAGCTGCATACGCAACAACTACTTGGTGAACAAGCGCTTCATTGAAATCACGCCCGAAGGTAGTTTCGGAAACAGTCAGCGCGCTTTGCGCGTCTTTCATTACCAATTCCATTCCTATCTCCTCGACGTTAAGCCTTGACAGCCGGTTTTACGATCAGGTTGCTACCAGTTGCTCCTGGAACAGCACCTTTGACCAGCAGCAGGTTGCGCTCAGCGTCAACACGTACTACATCTAAGCTCTGAACGGTTACACGCTCATTACCCAGTTGGCCTGCCATTTTCTTGCCTTTAAACACTTTGCCCGGAGTCTGGTTCTGACCGATAGAACCCGGAACACGGTGTGACAAGGAGTTACCGTGAGTCGCATCTTGAGTACGGAAATTCCAGCGCTTAACTGTGCCGGCAAAACCTTTACCTTTAGATGTACCAGTAACGTCGACTTTTTTAACGTCAGCGAAAATTTCAACGCTAATGCTTTGACCTACGTTAAACTCTGCACCTTCTTCAGTACGGAATTCACGTAGAATACGGCCAGCTTCAACGCCAGCTTTAGCGAAATGACCTGCTTCAGGCTTAGATACACGGTTCGCTTTTTTGCTACCAGTAGTCACCTGAATTGCATTGTAACCGTCAGTTTCTGCAGTTTTAACCTGAGTAACACGGTTATTTTCGATTTCGATAACAGTTACAGGGATAGAAACGCCATCTTCAGTGAAGATACGAGTCATACCCACTTTCTTACCGACTAAACCAATCATTGTTTCAACCTCTCAATCGTTCGACGACCTGATTAACCCAGGCTGATCTGCACGTCTACGCCGGCAGCCAGGTCCAGACGCATCAGAGCATCAACGGTCTTCTCGGTTGGCTCAACGATGTCAACCAGACGTTTGTGAGTGCGAATTTCGTACTGATCACGCGCATCTTTGTTAACGTGCGGAGAAATCAGAACGGTAAAACGCTCTTTACGTGTCGGCAGCGGGATAGGACCACGAACTTGCGCACCAGTGCGCTTAGCAGTCTCTACGATTTCCGCAGTTGATTGATCAATTAAACGATGATCAAAGGCTTTCAGGCGGATACGGATTCTTTGGTTCTGCATGAGACCAGAGCTCCAACTATTTTATAAACGTAAATAATTACTCCTCGCACCCATTTCGATTGATGGGGGAGTGTAATCGTTCTTTGATGTAACCCCCAAATCGGGAGTATTGTCTAAATGAGCAACAAATCGTTGACTCAATACTGACCTTTAAAACCTAAAAAATTAGAGATTACTAATCAGTAAGCCCGCGCATTATACGCAACTGAATCTTAAACGCAAGTAATCGTGGAAAATATGTGCGAATTTTTCTGATTTTTATCCCCCTTCCCTCTTTGCCGATAATAAAAAATGCCCCATCGCACAGTAAGCAAATGAGGCATTTTTGGAAAATGCATAATGTGAAGTTTGATTACTCTTCGATGATTTGAGCTTGCGTATAGTTTTGAATCCCCATACGTTTAATTAAATCGAGCTGAGTCTCAATCCAATCAATATGGTTCTCTTCATCTGCTAAGATTTCAATCATTAAGTCACGACTAACATAGTCATGGATGGAATCAGCATAACTGATCGCTTCTTTCAGATTTTTAGCACCATCTAATTCGAGTTTGAGATCTGAGGCCAACATTTCTTCAACATCTTCACCAATGTTCAATTTACCCAGATCTTGTAGGTTAGGTATTCCTTCAAGAAATAATATACGCTCAATATATTTATCTGCATGCTTCATTTCATCAATTGATTCATGGTATTCCACTTCGTTGAGGCGGGTTAATCCCCAATTTTTGAACATACGGGCATGAAGAAAATATTGATTAATTGCTACTAATTCATTGCCCAACAGTTTGTTTAAATGGGCTATCATTTTTTTATCGCCTTTCATTTTTAATCCTCCATCGCTTCCAGTCTTTAAAGTGTAGTACTGAAATTCGATGAATGAGTAATTTTATCTGCAAGATTTAAAATGAAAGTTACTTATTAATGAATGAGTTAAATGATTCTTATTTCGATTAAGCGACTTCAGCAATGTGTAGCTGGCCGATATGTATTAGCTCTTCATTCATAATTTCACGTGTTTGCCTAATACATTTGCCACACTCACGACCAATGGGAAGAATTTGGCGTAAACCTTTTAAGGATGCCACATGATGCTGACGTACGGCATTCCTAATTTGTTTGTCGGTAATAGCTTCACAAAGACATACGTACATAACAACTACCTGTATAAATCACATACAGGCAGTTTAAATAATAATGATTACCATTTCAATTATCATTATTGTTAATTTACATTTCTCTCGCTAAGCGGTGAAGCCTCCATCAACCAGATATGAAGCACCTGTGACAAAAGAGGCTACATCACTCGCTAAAAATGCAACAACATTAGCAACTTCTTCTGGCGTACCTATTCTTTTCATCGGATGAAGCTCTGCTAATTTCTGCTTATCTAAATGACGTCCATCTAACAAAGGAGTATCAATATAACCAGGACAAACGGCATTCACACGAATATTGTGGATCGCATAATCTATGGCTAATGTTTGCGTTAACAACTTTACTCCCCCTTTTGAGGCACAATATCCAGAAAATTCATGCTGACCAACAAAAGAGCAAATCGAACTACAGTTAACAATGGCTCCTTTTTGCTGATTTTTTAACCAATATTGAATCACTGCCTGATTGATCAAAAAAACACCATTCAAATTAACATCAATGAGACGCTTCCATTGCTCATACGCTAATTTATCCGCAGCACTATCAGTCAGAACCCCTGCATTTGCGAATAAAAAATCAATCGTGCCATATTCTTTCGCTACAAACTGTACCAATTGTTGGTTATCTTTTTCGCTAGCAGCATCCATTTGTATAAATTTTATCGGGTACCCTTTTTCCTGTAATTTCTTTTCAGCATTCTGACCACGAACTACGTTAGTCCCCGTTATCACAACTGATGCCCCTAGCGCTAAAAACTTTTTTGCCGCCGCTAAACCAATTCCACTATTACCGCCAGTAATGATACCGACCTTATTTTCAAACGAAATCATAGTTAGCTTCCTTATTTTGACATCAACTATTAAATAATAGGCGCTGTGTCTTATCTTTTTAGAAAGCACTCAGATTAATGTTTGTTCTGTGATCGATTTAACGCGTTGATATGTAATGAATAAATTAAAATATCACTCATTATTATAATATCTAGAGGAACAGTTTTATTTGTAATTGTTCGAAGTGAAATGAAAGTGAGAGAGTTAAAATAGGGAATAGAGCGTTGAAATGCAAAAGGGCATCTTAATGATGCCCTTTTTACTAAAGTGGGTTGTTATTATGCAATGATTTTTGCAACAACACCCGCACCTACAGTACGGCCACCTTCACGGATTGCGAAACGCAAACCATCATCCATCGCGATTGGGTGGATCAGGGTAACTTTCATGTTGATGTTGTCACCTGGCATTACCATCTCTACGCCTTCTGGCAGTTCGATAGTACCGGTTACGTCAGTTGTACGGAAGTAGAACTGTGGACGGTAGCCTTTGAAGAATGGAGTGTGACGACCACCTTCATCTTTGCTCAGGATATAAACTTCTGATTCGAAAGTAGTGTGTGGCTTGATTGAACCTGGTTTCGCCAGAACTTGACCACGTTCGATTTCTTCACGCTTAGTACCACGCAGAAGAACACCAACGTTCTCACCTGCACGACCTTCGTCTAGAAGCTTACGGAACATTTCAACACCAGTACAAGTGGTTTTCGCGGTCTCTTTGATACCAACGATTTCAACTTCTTCACCCACTTTGATGATACCACGCTCAACACGGCCTGTTACTACTGTACCACGACCAGAGATTGAGAATACGTCTTCGATTGGCAGCAGGAATGGCTTGTCAATTGCACGCTCTGGCTCTGGAATGTAGCTGTCCAGTGCTTCTGCTAATTCAACAATTTTCGCTTCCCACTCTGGGTTGCCTTCCAGCGCTTTCAGAGCTGAACCACGGATAACTGGAGTGTCATCGCCTGGGAAATCGTACTGAGACAGAAGCTCACGAACTTCCATTTCAACTAGCTCTAACAGCTCTTCGTCGTCTACCATGTCACATTTGTTCAGGAAAACGATGATGTAAGGAACACCAACCTGACGACCTAACAGGATGTGCTCACGAGTTTGTGGCATTGGGCCATCAGTTGCAGCAACAACCAGGATTGCACCATCCATCTGCGCAGCACCGGTGATCATGTTTTTAACATAGTCGGCGTGTCCTGGGCAGTCTACGTGTGCGTAGTGGCGAGTTGGTGTATCGTACTCTACGTGAGAAGTAGAGATGGTGATACCACGCGCTTTTTCTTCTGGTGCATTATCGATTTGATCGAATGCACGAGCGCTACCGCCGTAAGTTTTTGCCAGAACAGTAGTGATTGCTGCTGTCAGGGTAGTTTTACCGTGGTCAACGTGGCCGATTGTACCAACGTTAACGTGCGGTTTTGAACGTTCAAATTTTTCTTTAGACATTAGATTGTCCCTCTAAGACACGGAATCGGTGGCTACACCACATCAACCAAGCAGTTAAGATTCTATTTGCTTGCTTTTTACAGGAGACAAATCAGGGAGATATTTGAGAACATAAGGGAAGTGGTGCTGATAGGCAGATTCGAACTGCCGACCTCACCCTTACCAAGGGTGTGCTCTACCAACTGAGCCATATCAGCACATCTTGGAGCGGGCAGCGGGAATCGAACCCGCATCATCAGCTTGGAAGGCTGAGGTAATAGCCATTATACGATGCCCGCAATGAACTCGGCTACCTGAGTTATCAGCTGCTAAACTGTTCCTTAAAGTTTCCTCTTGGGAAGCTTCTTGGAGATGGTGGTGGGAGAAGGATTCGAACCTTCGAAGTCGATGACGGCAGATTTACAGTCTGCTCCCTTTGGCCGCTTGGGTATCCCACCTATCCAAATTGTTAATTGGTGCCGGCACCAAGAGTCGAACTCGGGACCTACTGATTACAAGTCAGTTGCTCTACCAACTGAGCTATGCCGGCATCAAGTGCTGCGCATTCTAGGAAGAGTGAGCGCGACTTGCAACAAAAAAATTTAATTTTTTGTTCGCTTGCTCACATTTTATTCGTTTTTTGTGATTTTGATGCTTTTTTCGCTACATTCAGCTTAAAACATCTACAGCGAATTGCTACTATAATCTAGGATTATTTAATCAGTAAAGTGTCTTGGCACCATAAAAAAATGGTGAACTCATTTTTTAAAATTAAAAATGACGTTTTTTGTCTGTTTAGAGACCATGTCTATCGCTGTTTTTTTCAGCAGTTAATGATATTTTTACAGCCTCCGTCAAAAAAAATTCACATAAAACATAAAAAGTTCTACGCCTACTATCTTTCACTCGCTATGATGCAACTTAATTTTACGGATACGGGTGTTTAGGCAACCTGTCCAACCTGCATAGAATAGGCAGATGTTGGTTTATGAAACAGACAGAGAATTTAATTACTACACCATACTTAGAGTTTGATCGAGAACATTGGGCTACATTACGTGATTCAGTGCCATTAACATTAACACCAAGTGAGCTTTCTGAGCTGAAAGGCATTAATGAAGAACTCTCCATGGAAGATGTTATTGAGATCTATCTACCATTGTCTCGTTTACTCAATTTCTATATTAGCTCTAATTTACGTCGCCAAGCTGTGTTAGAACAATTTCTTGGTACCAATGGCGCTAAGGTTCCATACATTATAGGGATTGCTGGAAGTGTTGCTGTCGGTAAAAGCACGACGGCTCGCTTATTACAGGCGCTGTTGACTCGCTGGCCTGAGCATCGAAAAGTTGATTTAATCACAACGGATGGTTTTTTATATCCGAACCAAGTTTTAAAAGATCGTAATATCATGAAGAAAAAAGGTTTCCCTCAATCTTATGATATGCGTAGGTTGGTTAACTTTGTCTCACAAATAAAGTCAGGCGCCCGCAATGTTGTTGCACCAGTATACTCGCACCTCACTTATGACATCGTTCCCGACCAACAACAAGTCATTGATCAACCTGATATATTGATTTTAGAAGGCTTGAACGTGTTACAAAGCGATATGGACTACCCACATGACCCTCACCATGTGTTTGTATCCGATTTTGTTGACTTCTCTATCTATGTCGATGCGAACCCTGAACTATTAAAACAGTGGTATGTGGGGAGATTCTTAAAATTTCGCCAAGGCGCATTCTCAGATCCTGATTCTTATTTTCACAATTACTCTAAATTGAGTGAAGAAGAAGCCGTTAATATCGCTGGCGCTATTTGGGATGAAATTAATGGACTCAATCTCAAAGAAAATATTTTGCCGACAAAAGAACGTGCTAGCCTCATCATGACTAAGGGTGAAAACCATTCCATTCAGAGTGTTCGGTTAAGAAAATAATAACAGCAAGCCGGCTAAAAACCGGCTGTTATTTATTTACTGATAATTTCCAACGGTATTTAAAATACGCTGTTCGTATCATTACTGGAGGCCAAATACCAATGTAGTACCGTGGGCGTTATCGCTCGACAGATAGCCTACACCGATTTTCATTTTCATATCATAACCATAAATTTTCAGCGGTGTTTCAACTGCAACTTCAGTACTGTTAATAAATCCAAAAGATAAGTCACGATAACCTTTACCATAAAAACCGCCAATTCGATTGGACAGCAATAGGTCAAAATCCTTTTCCATAATATTCAAGGCATCCGAAACTAAATAACTTGCTCCGGTTGACCATGTTCCTGCATTATCATCAACTTTAACGCCGCTTTTATTATTATCAATACCGGTTAACACCATATATGAAATGCGACTATGGAATGTGAGCTCATCATTATTATCAAAGGCTTTTTTAAATTTCGCACCGATTTCAGGCGCAAAATGTAAGGTATTAACATCCCAATCAAGTAGCCCATTATCGGTGAGGCCCTCTTTTACTTCTTGACTTCCTCGAACCTTAGAATTATTCACCATTTTTGAATAACCTAAATCAACCGCCCCTTCTAGGGTTACATATTGATTTAATTTGTAATCCACTTTTGGGGTAACCATTACATTGAATATATCCCAGCGCCCATAATAAATATCGTTATCGTCATTGATACTAATCGGGTCTAAGCGAACTTTAAGATAACTTCCTTTTAGTCCGAGAGAGAATGCATAATCTTCATGCTGATACAAATTTTCAAATACATATGGCAAAATATATTTGTTGTAATCAACCCCTTCAGAATGCAGCGTAGATGCGCTGATATCATTGCTTGATGATAAGGTTAAAAGTTTAGAGTATCCGGAAGTTAAGTCATCAGCATAAGTTAAATTTGCATTATGTACTAGCACTAAAAATAAAGCTGTTTGTTGTATTCTTCTCATCATGTTCGCATTAACTGTATGATTTAAATAATTAATAATAAGTGTAGATTATTAATTATTTATTTCTAACAATAAAATATTGTCGCCCTTAATAATATTTTTCCTGTTTTACTCGATATCAACTGATTTAAATACCTTTATTGCACTACCAAAAAATATACCTAAAATCAGTCGATATATATTAAACACTTCGTTATATTTCATTCGCTCTTAATGAAATTTCACCGCCAATATATGGAATAATATCACCATTATCATGTTGCAATAAAAGAGCACCTTGCTGATCAATCCCCTTTTCAATCCCAGTGATGATTTTATCTCCAATCAATAACTTAACCTTTCTTCCTAAGAAATTATCAAGCTCAAACCAGCTCTCTAAAAATGGGGCTAAACCTTCTTTTTCAAATAAGATTAATGCTTCTTTTAATGCATTAATAATACTTGCTGATAATTCGTTTCTTTCAATATTTTCAACTTCGTCTACCAATGATGCCCATTCTTGGTTGATGGATTTTTCTTTATCAATATTTTTTTTCTCCATACCAATATTAATGCCAATACCAATAATAATATGTGCCGCATCACCTGTTTTACCTGTTAATTCAACAAGTATTCCTGCTAATTTTTTATCATTAAGGTAAAGGTCATTAGGCCATTTAACCTTAACTTTGCCTTTGCTAATTTTGTTTAACGTTTTCGCAATGACGATACCCACAACTAAACTAAGACCTACCGCCGCCGCCGGCCCTTGGTCAAGTTTCCAATACATGGATAAATATAGATTACAGCCAAATGGAGAAACCCACTGTCGCCCTCTACGGCCTCTTCCAGCACTTTGATATTCCGCTAGACATGTATCACCAGACTGTAAGCTAGGAATTCTATCCAGCATATACTGATTTGTTGAATCAATGACAGGTTCGACGATCACATGACTCCCCTGAACCTGCTTTCTAATTACTTCACCATTCAACAAATTAACTGAATAAGGTAATTTATAGCCTTTTCCGGTAATTGTTTGTACCTGAATACCCCATGAACGTAGCGTTTTAATGTGCTTATTGATACCCGCTCTTGTCATACCAATTTTATCACCCAGTTGTTGTCCAGAGTGAATTTGGGCATCCGATAAAAGCTCAATCAATTGTAATGGTATGCTAGTTTCTTTCATAAAATACAATCCATTGGGTTAATTTCACCATTTTTGCCAATAAATCTCACTTCAGGCTCAAGCATAATACCAAAATGTGAATGTACCGTTTGGCTAATATGTCTAGCGAGATTAACGACATCATTCCCTGTCGCTTGATTTTTATTAATTATCACTAAAGCTTGCCGTGTATGAACTGCCGCTCCGCCCAATTCATAACCTTTCAGACCACACTGATCTATCAGCCATCCTGCGGCAACTTTGACTGAACCATCTTCCTGAAGATATTGTGGACATGTGGGGTAAAGCTGCTTTATTTGCTGTGCTTTATCTGCCGAGATAATTGGGTTTTTAAAAAAGCTACCCGCATTTCCTGTAATAGCAGGGTCGGGTAATTTCATTTTTCGTGTATTACATACAGAGTCAAAAACTTGCTGTGGTGTGACTGTTTCAGGATCTAACAGCGCCAAATCGCCATAAGTGAGTTTTGGAGTCCATTGTTTAGAAAGTTTAAACCCAACACCAATAATAATGTAATCATCCTGATATTCATGCTTAAAGATACTATCACGATAACCAAAACGACATTCTTCAGCTTGGATCCTCACCGTTTCACCTGTTATCAGATGCAACATATCCACATACTCACATATATCTTTTAGCTCAACGCCATAAGCGCCTATATTTTGTATTGGCGCAGATCCTACACAGCCAGGTATTAATGCTAAGTTTTCAGCTCCATTAATACCGTTATTCATTAAATATTCAATAAATTGATGCCAGTTTTCACCTGCTGCTGAATATACCTGCCAATCATCAGCTGTTTCAGTTACATTGATCCCTTTAATGCGATTTAAAATAACTACGCCATCAAAATTATCGATAAATAAAACATTACTACCGCCACCAAGAATCAAAACAGGTAACTGCTGTTTTTTTGCTTCAAGCCATTGCTGATAAATAGCTTCCGCTGATTCAGCAATACAAATGGACTTTGCTGTTGCATCAATACCAAAACTATTAAATGGTTTTAATTCAAGGGATGGGTTCATTGCAGCCTTCGATAAACAATAAATAAAGATAAGACAAGTCTATCAGGCCGACCAACGAGAATCATTAAATAATGAAGCGACATTGATGATATTAAGAGTATTACTTTAAAACAGTAAAAATCGAAACAATATATCAAAGGCTGTGGGAGCTTTTGCAAACGCTAAATAGCAAAAAGCCACCGATTAAGGTGGCTTTTTTATGTTTAAAACCTAGCAGTTCCCTACTCTCACATGGGGAGACCCCACACTACCATCGGCGCTACGGCGTTTCACTACTGAGTTCGGCATGGGGTCAGGTGGGACCACCGCGCTATTGCCGCTAGGTAAATTCTTTTTAAATGCCGATAATTCATGGTGCTGATACCCAGATTCGAACTGGGGACCTCACCCTTACCAAGGGTGTGCTCTACCAACTGAGCCATATCAGCAATATGGTGCGGTCAGTCAGTACTGACACAACCTTTAAAATTGATGTCTGGCAGTTCCCTACTCTCACATGGGGAGACCCCACACTACCATCGGCGCTACGGCGTTTCACTGCTGAGTTCGGCATGGGGTCAGGTGGGACCACCGCGCTATTGCCGCCAGACAAATTCGGTTTTCGTTCCCGTTGGCTTCCACCAACCAGAACAGCAATCTTGAACAAGCTAATTTCTCGCACTCTGCGTGCGCTTCACAACGTTCTCTCTAAAACACCTTCGGTGTTGTCAGGTTAAGCCTCACGGTTCATTAGTACTGGTTAGCTCAACGTATCGCTACGCTTACACACCCAGCCTATCAACGTCTTAGTCTTAAACGTTCCTTTAGGCCCCTTAAAGAGTCAGGGAAGACTCATCTCAAGGCAAGTTTCCCGCTTAGATGCTTTCAGCGGTTATCTCTTCCGCACTTAGCTACCGGGCAGTGCCATTGGCATGACAACCCGAACACCAGTGGTGCGTCCACTCCGGTCCTCTCGTACTAGGAGCAGCCCCTTTCAATCTTCCAACGCCCACGGCAGATAGGGACCGAACTGTCTCACGACGTTCTAAACCCAGCTCGCGTACCACTTTAAATGGCGAACAGCCATACCCTTGGGACCTACTTCAGCCCCAGGATGTGATGAGCCGACATCGAGGTGCCAAACACCGCCGTCGATATGAACTCTTGGGCGGTATCAGCCTGTTATCCCCGGAGTACCTTTTATCCGTTGAGCGATGGCCCTTCCATTCAGAACCACCGGATCACTAAGACCTACTTTCGTACCTGCTCGAGCCGTCACTCTCGCAGTCAAGCTGGCTTATGCCTTTGCACTAACCGCATGATGTCCGACCATGCTTAGCCAACCTTCGTGCTCCTCCGTTACTCTTTGGGAGGAGACCGCCCCAGTCAAACTACCCACCAGACACTGTCCGCACCCCAGATGATGGGGCCACGTTAGAACATCAAACATTAAAGGGTGGTATTTCAAGGTTGGCTCCATGCAGACTGGCGTCCACACTTCAAAGCCTCCCACCTATCCTACACATCAAGGCTCAATGTTCAGTGTCAAGCTATAGTAAAGGTTCACGGGGTCTTTCCGTCTTGCCGCGGGTACACTGCATCTTCACAGCGAGTTCAATTTCACTGAGTCTCGGGTGGAGACAGCCTGGCCATCATTACGCCATTCGTGCAGGTCGGAACTTACCCGACAAGGAATTTCGCTACCTTAGGACCGTTATAGTTACGGCCGCCGTTTACTGGGGCTTCGATCAAGAGCTTCTCCTTACGGATAACCCCATCAATTAACCTTCCAGCACCGGGCAGGCGTCACACCGTATACGTCCACTTTCGTGTTTGCACAGTGCTGTGTTTTTAATAAACAGTTGCAGCCAGCTGGTATCTGCGACTGGCTTCGGCTCCATCCGCGAGGGACTTCACCTAGCGCCAGCGTGCCTTCTCCCGAAGTTACGGCACCATTTTGCCTAGTTCCTTCACCCGAGTTCTCTCAAGCGCCTGAGTATTCTCTACCTGACCACCTGTGTCGGTTTGGGGTACGATTAATGATAATCTAGAGCTTAGAGGCTTTTCCTGGAAGCGGGGCATGAGCTACTTCGCCACCGTAGTGACTCGTCATCAGACCTCAGCATATAGTGAACCGGATTTGCCTAATTCACCTGCCTACATCCTTAAACCGGGACAACCGTCGCCCGGCCAGCCTAGCCTTCTCCGTCCCCCCATCGCAATTATCACCAGTACAGGAATATTAACCTGTTTCCCATCGACTACGCATTTCTGCCTCGCCTTAGGGGTCGACTCACCCTGCCCCGATTAACGTTGGACAGGAACCCTTGGTCTTCCGGCGTGCGGGTTTTTCACCCGCATTATCGTTACTTATGTCAGCATTCGCACTTCTGATACCTCCAGCATGCCTCACAGCACACCTTCACAGGCTTACAGAACGCTCCCCTACCCAACAACATCTAAATGTCGCTGCCGCAGCTTCGGTGCATGGTTTAGCCCCGTTACATCTTCCGCGCAGGCCGACTCGACCAGTGAGCTATTACGCTTTCTTTAAATGATGGCTGCTTCTAAGCCAACATCCTGGCTGTCTGAGCCTTCCCACTTCGTTTCCCACTTAACCATGACTTTGGGACCTTAGCTGGCGGTCTGGGTTGTTTCCCTCTTCACGACGAACGTTAGCACCCGCCGTGTGTCTCCCGTGATAACATTCTTCGGTATTCGTAGTTTGCATCGGGTTGGTAAGTCGGGATGACCCCCTAGCCGAAACAGTGCTCTACCCCCGAAGATGAGTTCACGAGGCGCTACCTAAATAGCTTTCGGGGAGAACCAGCTATCTCCCGGTTTGATTGGCCTTTCACCCCCAGCCACAAGTCATCCGCTAATTTTTCAACATTAGTCGGTTCGGTCCTCCAGTTAGTGTTACCCAACCTTCAACCTGCCCATGGCTAGATCACCGGGTTTCGGGTCTATACCCTGCAACTTAATCGCCCAGTTAAGACTCGGTTTCCCTACGGCTCCCCTATACGGTTAACCTTGCTACAGAATATAAGTCGCTGACCCATTATACAAAAGGTACGCAGTCACACCTAAAAGGTGCTCCCACTGCTTGTACGTACACGGTTTCAGGTTCTATTTCACTCCCCTCGCCGGGGTTCTTTTCGCCTTTCCCTCACGGTACTGGTTCACTATCGGTCAATCAGGAGTATTTAGCCTTGGAGGATGGTCCCCCCATATTCAGACAGGATAACACGTGTCCCGCCCTACTCGTCGAGTTCACAACACCAACACCTTCGGATACGGGGCTATCACCCTTTACTGCCGGACTTTCCAGACCGTTCTCCTGATGCTGATGCTGATTAAGACTCTGGGCTGCTCCCCGTTCGCTCGCCGCTACTAGGGGAATCTCGGTTGATTTCTTTTCCTCGAGGTACTGAGATGTTTCAGTTCCCTCGGTTCGCCTCGTTTGACTATGGATTCATCAAACGATAGTGCAACGAATTGCACTGGGTTTCCCCATTCGGACATCGTCGGTTATAGCGGTTCATATCACCTTACCGACGCTTTTCGCAGATTAGCACGTCCTTCATCGCCTCTGATTGCCTAGGCATCCACCGTGTACGCTTAGTCGCTTAACCTCACAACCCGAAATTGTTTCAACGATCACCTAACTGTCATGGCTGTGCGTGGTGAAATTCTTTGTTGCGCGGTGCTCGTCATGCTCACGTACCGATGTACGCTGCGCTGACTGCGCTCCTACGCCGCGAATTTCACACTGCTCGCTCATGCCACTCGTTTGAATGACCGAAAACTTCAGGTTTGAAATTTTGAGAGACTCTCACATTGTTTAAGCGATAAACAATGTGCGTTGTTTCAATTTTCAGCTTGTTCCAGATTGTTAAAGAGCATAATTGTTAAACTAACTCAGTGAATTAGTTTAATCATTATTTATGGCCAGCACTTTCGAGAAAGTGCGAGCTAAGACATTTCAAGGCGTAGGCGCACAGCGAGCGGAATGTACATTCAGTACATGAGCATCGCGAGCACCGCACAACGCTGAAAGGTCGACGCGCAGCCTTTCGATTGACCCACACTGAATGGCGTCCCCTAGGGGATTCGAACCCCTGTTACCGCCGTGAAAGGGCGGTGTCCTAGGCCTCTAGACGAAGGGGACAACAAGGTCTTCAGTCAATCTTAGATTGGCTTTGCTCTACTTTTCATCAGACAATCTGTGTGAACACTTCACAAAACACTTCAATGGTAAGGAGGTGATCCAACCGCAGGTTCCCCTACGGTTACCTTGTTACGACTTCACCCCAGTCATGGATCACAAAGTGGTAAGCGCCCTCCCGAAGGTTAAGCTACCTACTTCTTTTGCAACCCACTCCCATGGTGTGACGGGCGGTGTGTACAAGGCCCGGGAACGTATTCACCGTAGCATTCTGATCTACGATTACTAGCGATTCCGACTTCATGGAGTCGAGTTGCAGACTCCAATCCGGACTACGACGTACTTTATGAGTTCCGCTTGCTCTCGCGAGGTCGCTTCTCTTTGTATACGCCATTGTAGCACGTGTGTAGCCCTACTCGTAAGGGCCATGATGACTTGACGTCATCCCCACCTTCCTCCGGTTTATCACCGGCAGTCTCCTTTGAGTTCCCGACCGAATCGCTGGCAACAAAGGATAAGGGTTGCGCTCGTTGCGGGACTTAACCCAACATTTCACAACACGAGCTGACGACAGCCATGCAGCACCTGTCTCAGAGTTCCCGAAGGCACCAAAGCATCTCTGCTAAGTTCTCTGGATGTCAAGAGTAGGTAAGGTTCTTCGCGTTGCATCGAATTAAACCACATGCTCCACCGCTTGTGCGGGCCCCCGTCAATTCATTTGAGTTTTAACCTTGCGGCCGTACTCCCCAGGCGGTCGATTTAACGCGTTAGCTCCGGAAGCCACGCCTCAAGGGCACAACCTCCAAATCGACATCGTTTACAGCGTGGACTACCAGGGTATCTAATCCTGTTTGCTCCCCACGCTTTCGCACCTGAGCGTCAGTCTTTGTCCAGGGGGCCGCCTTCGCCACCGGTATTCCTCCACATCTCTACGCATTTCACCGCTACACATGGAATTCTACCCCCCTCTACAAGACTCTAGCTGACCAGTCTTAGATGCCATTCCCAGGTTAAGCCCGGGGATTTCACATCTAACTTAATCAACCGCCTGCGTGCGCTTTACGCCCAGTAATTCCGATTAACGCTTGCACCCTCCGTATTACCGCGGCTGCTGGCACGGAGTTAGCCGGTGCTTCTTCTGTCGGTAACGTCAATCGTTGATGATATTAGCATCAACGCCTTCCTCCCGACTGAAAGTACTTTACAACCCTAGGGCCTTCTTCATACACGCGGCATGGCTGCATCAGGCTTGCGCCCATTGTGCAATATTCCCCACTGCTGCCTCCCGTAGGAGTCTGGGCCGTGTCTCAGTCCCAGTGTGGCTGATCATCCTCTCAGACCAGCTAGGGATCGTCGCCTAGGTGAGCCATTACCCCACCTACTAGCTAATCCCATATGGGTTCATCCGATAGCGCAAGGCCCGAAGGTCCCCTGCTTTGCTCCTTAGAGATTATGCGGTATTAGCCACCGTTTCCAGTAGTTATCCCCCTCTATCGGGCAGATCCCCATACATTACTCACCCGTCCGCCGCTCGTCAGCGGGAAGCAAGCTTCCCCTGTTACCGCTCGACTTGCATGTGTTAGGCCTGCCGCCAGCGTTCAATCTGAGCCATGATCAAACTCTTCAATTAAAAGTAGTCTGATGCTCAAAGAATTAAACTGTTTATCAATTCGCTTCTGTTCGGCTAACATTGTCGGCTTCGCTCCGCTTTCCTCGCCGTACCTCAGTACTGTCTCGGAAATACTCACTCGCCTTCGCGTTATCCTTCCACAATCGAATTGCACATTGTTAGTTCATATATGAATTAACGTGTTAGTCACTCTTCAAGACTTAAAATCAAATATTTTTTTGATAGTGTCCTGTGAGTGCCCACACAGATTGTCTGATAAATTGTTAAAGAGCGTTGCGACTTTATCTTTCGATATTAACCGTTTAGGTTGTTGTCGCGAGGTGGCGTATATTACGCTTTCCTCACCGAGAGTCAAGCTTTTTTTTCGCTTATCTTTTCAGATTCTCTCGTCTGCCGTCGTTAGCCTTTTGGGCTTGCCATCACATTCTGTGTTGGCTCATCGTCGGTCAGTGGAGGCGCATTATAGGGAGTCAGAAAATTCTGGCAACCCCTTTTTTCAATTTTTTTTTCGTTTGCTCAGATTGCCATCAAATTTAACTTAGATAGCCAGTTTTTCCAACGAATTAAACCCTTCAGTGGCCAACACTGATTGCAATTCTATCGCGCTATGATTCATTAATAGACAATACGCAAAATCTGCATCATGACTCGCAATGATATCTTCTGCTTGATTGTTAATCAGCCATACCGTACGCCTAGCAATTGCAGCGCCTGAATCAATGAATCGAGTTCCATTTGGAAGCACTTGCTCAAGTTCTTCTATTAATAGAGGGAAATGAGTACAGCCTAGAACAACGGTATCTGGCGCTTCTGGCATTCTTAACCATGGTTTCACCGCATTGGCGACTTCTGTTAAAGGTATCTGTTCTCCATGTAGCTTTCTTTCTGCCAATTGCACAAGGTCCGCTGAACCAAGTGAAATGACTCTACAGTCTGTCGCAAATCGCGCAATCAACTCTTTCGTATACTCGCGATTGACGGTGCCCTTCGTCGCTAACAACCCAACTATGCCATTTCGGGTTAATTTAGTGGCGGGTTTAATCGCGGGTACGACACCAACCACAGGAAAATTAAAATGCGCTCTAAGATTAGGCAAGCTAATCGTACTTGCGGTGTTACATGCGATGATAGTAATAGTCAAAGGATGCTTTTTGGCAATTGCATTCACGATTTGATAAACCCTATCGACAATAAACTCTTCGCTCTTTTCGCCATAAGGAAAAGCTTCATTATCGAATGCATATATATAATGTGCGTTAGGCAGTAATTTTTTGACTTCACGATAAACAGATAACCCGCCCACCCCTGAATCAAACACAAGGATGGTCGGGCGAATAGATAGGTTGTGATTAGAAGTTGTAGCTTCCTGTAAGGAAATATTCTCTTCCAGCGGTGCGATAACCATACGCGGTCTCATAGTCTTTATCGAACATATTAGCTATTTTACCACGAATTGTGAGCTGTGAAGTGATTGGATATGCCGCTGTGAGATCCCAAAGGCTAACTCCCCCTTGTTTTAGACGTTTTGATGGTGATTGGGAAAAGTCATTATCATAACGCGAACCTATATAGTGATAAGTTAGCCCCATATCTACCTCAGCAATATTCCAATCTAATTGGTATTTCACTTGTTGCTTAGCTCGGCGCTCCAATACTTTGTTCGTTTTTTTATTTCTGGGATCGACATATTGGTATGTTAATTGATGATGTAAAAAGCCAGTGCTAAATTCACCAACCCACTCGATACCTTTAATTTCTGCTTTTCCAATATTTTCATATGTATTGATAAAATTGCCATATTTATATTCAATCAGGTTATCAATATCATTATGATAAGCATTAATTTGCCAGAATAGCGGTCCCGTTGTTCCTTCAACACCAATTTCCCACTGCTTACTTTCTTCTGGTTTTAAGTTCGGATTACCTTTTGTTGTTCCCCAACTTGATGAAGAATATGCGTACAGTTGACTTAGATTAGGTGCTTTATATGCTGTTGCGTATGATCCAACCAGTTTATACCCATCATAAAATTCCCAGCTCAGCCCTGATTGCCATGATGTATGCCAATTAAATTCTGAATGATGATCCGTGCGAACGGCGGCTTCAGCTATAACAGAATCAACAAACGAGTATTGCCCCGTCAAATAGAGCCCCGTGTTATTCATGGTTTCTTTTTTAGTTATTAAAGCATAGCCATTAGGTTCTATGCTTTGACGCTGATAATCTATACCCGCACTAATATTACCTTTATCTAAACGATAATTGTTGCCCCACTGAATATTATACTGCTTTGATTCATCTAGATTAGAAGAGCTAGCATACTGCCCTTGCCTTGGATCAAAATTGTAATCTTTAACGTAACTATAGCTTCCGGATAGTGAGGTTGAGTATTGGTTTTGATGATATTTAACGCCAGTTTCATATGTACGGCTATAAAGTTTACGGGTATCTACCCGCACACCTGAGTATTCAGAGGCATCATAACGAGTTCTATTATCATATCCATATGCTCTCGCATAAGCTGATATTTCAGATGATAACTGGTGCTCCACACCTAGCCATAGTGATTTATTAAGAAAACCATCTTTATCGTAGTCACGTGGACTAACGTCCTTAGGTGCTAGATCAAATCCTTTTGTATAGGTATAAGCTGCGGCAGCGGTTACTGTTGTATTTTCACCGATTTTCTGTTGAGTTGAGCCGTTATAATTCTGATAACCATAAGAACCAATACCCGCATTTAATGTGGTTCCTACATTATCTCGGCGAGTAATAATATTAACAACACCACCAATTGCATCCGAGCCATAAACAGCCGATCTTGCCCCACGAATATATTCGATTCGCTGAACTAAAGAGATAGGAATTTGGCTCATATCTGATGAGCCAGAAATACCCGCTTGGTTTAAACGAACACCATCAACTAATACCAATACATGGCGAGACTCTGAACCTCTAATAAAGAGGGAGCTCTGCTGTCCTATACCACCATATTGGGCAATATCCACACCCGGTAGCCGCCGTAATACATCAATCACAGTATTCGACTGCCAATGATCAATATCTTCACGCGTGACAACGGTTACTGGCGCTAATATCGATGAGATAGGCTGTTCAAAGCGGTTCGCTGATACCACCATTTCATCTGATTGATTATTTGCATTTGCCAAAGAAGAAATACCACACAACACTGCCATAGCAGCAGCCGATAACGGCAACAACTTATTCTTATTCATTTTGATAAACTCGGAATATCAATAAAATTAAAATTCCGCGAGGTTGAATATCAGATCCGCGCTAATAATCAACAAAGCGATAGAGCTATGGCAGGTCTTCGGACTTAGAAGTGATACCCATTAAGGGTACGATAATTATGGAGGCAACTTCCCATCAATTTAAAACAGTGTTGTATCTCCTCTTATACTTCATTACCGCTGCGCGTCAGTCTCGGAATCACACCGAGTTCCCTCTTCATGCATTGAGGCCATAGCCGTATTATCCTAAAGGGAACGAGTATAGGTGTCTATGGATCTATTTTCATGATCCCTCATATGACACTCACGATTGGCATCTTATTCAGCCCAGAGACTTTATAAATAGAATCAAAACTGGACATCTGCACGACTTGCCCTACAATTTCGTCCCTGATGCAATTTTTACTGTTTTCTATGAATGGGGCCATATTAATGAACACCGAGCACTATGCATTGCAACTTGCAGAAAAAGTAGAACGACTAAAAATGATGATGGCCCCTTATACGACAATTGAGCCTGAAGTATTTGCGTCACCAGAATCCCATTATCGGATGCGTGCAGAATTTAGAGTGTGGCACGACGGTGATGATTTATTTCATATCATGTTTGATAAAGAAACCAAAGAACGTATTCGGGTTGATCAATTCCCCGTTGCAAGTGAGCTAATTAACCAGGCAATGCAAGCACTTTTGCCTTTAATAAAAGAAAGTACGCTTCTGCGTCATAAATTATTTCAAATCGACTATCTTTCAACGCTGAGTAATAAGTTAATTATCTCTTTGCTCTATCATAAAAAACTGAATGACGAGTGGACCGAAGAAGCTAAACAATTAAAAGCAAAATTAGTGAGTAAAGGTTTTGATCTTCAACTCATCGGTCGTGCATCAAAAACTAAAATCATGCTCGATAATGATTATGTTGATGAAGTGCTACCCGTTAATGGTCGGAATATGATTTATCGGCAAGTTGAAAATAGCTTTACCCAGCCTAATGCTCACGTGAATATTAATATGTTGGAGTGGGCAATCGCTGCAACTAAAGGGGCTACAGGCGACCTACTTGAACTGTATTGTGGAAATGGCAATTTTTCATTGGCATTAGCACAAAACTTTGAGCGCGTCTTAGCAACTGAAATTGCTAAACCGTCGGTATCTGCTGCACAATATAATATCGCTGCAAACAACATCAATAATGTGCAGATTATCCGTATGTCAGCAGAAGACTTTACACAGGCTATGCGTGGCATACGTGAGTTTAAACGCCTTGAAGGTATTAATTTACGTGATTACCAATGTAATACTATTTTCGTTGACCCTCCACGCAGTGGCCTAGATGATAAAACCGTTCAATTAGTGCAAGAGTATGACCATATCCTCTATATTTCTTGCAACCCAGAAACCTTGTGTGACAATTTAGCGGTTTTAAATGAAACTCATGAAGTGAAAAAACTCGCGCTGTTTGATCAGTTTCCTTACACCCATCATATGGAAAGTGGTGTTTTGCTGACTCGCCGTTAGTTTTTTTGATTGTGAAACACAAACGCCGCAATGCTTAACATTACGGCGTTTTCTATCAAGCTCATTTTTACAAGCTAATTTTAATTGAAATTAAATTTCAGCTTCATTTTCGGCTGTCAGTTCTTGCTGCTCTCTTTTACGTGCTTTCCAGCTTGTATACAACCACAATGCTAAAGCAACAATGATCGTTGCAGGAATAAAGTTAGAGCCAACTTCTGGGTGTTGTACGCGTAAAATTGCCGCATAAGCAAACAAACCTAAAAAGAAGTTACCCACGACAAATTTAGGCAATCCTATAGGCATCGCATGATGTAAATAACGCTGATGTAAGCAATAAACTGCTAATACTAAAGTAATAATTGGAAAAATGGAAAACTCTACTAAGGAGTTAAACAGAGCAGAGAAAGTTCCGTGAGTCGATAAGCCAATGACTAAGGCGAGTAGTAATGTGCTTTTCTCATAGCGATTGTGTTCCGTCATTGATTCTCCTTATGTTATTTAGTGAGATCGGGGTCAGTTTGATTCTGTTTTTCTTGTTCGCGTCGGTACCAGTAATATGCGCCTTTAGCAATCATTCGTAGTTGAAGTACAAGCCGTTCTTCCAGATGTTGCCTTTTCTCTTCATCAATATCGAGCGCCTCAGCACCCGCACTAAAAACGATGGTAACCATGGATTCTGCTTGTAGTTCAGTGAAATGGCGCGGCATATGGCTTTCTTGTTCTAGGTAATCCGCCAATTCAGCAATAAAATGTTGGATTTCCCGTGCCACCGCAGCGCGGAATTCAGCTGAAGTACCGGAGCGTTCACGCAATAATAACCTAAAGGCATTAGGGTTATTACCAATAAACTCCATAAAAGTTGAGATTGACGTCCGGATCACACTACCGCCTTTTGCGATACGCTGCCGAGCTTGCCGCATCAGTTGACGCAACATCAAACCACTTTCGTCAACCATGGTCAGACCCAGTTCGTCAACATCTTTGAAATGGCGATAAAATGAAGTGGGTGCAATGCCTGCCTCACGTGCGACTTCACGTAAGCTGAGACTGGTAAAACTACGTTCTGCACTTAATTGGCTAAATGCGGCTTCAATGAGCGAACGACGAGTTTTTTCTTTCTGTTTTGCTCTAACGCCAATATTATTGCTCACGGTGATCCTGATTTCTATGTCATTAAACAGCCATTAACTTTCAATATACCAAAATATTAAAATGACAGCGCGGCTATCGTTCTAGCATACCCTAAAATTATTAGACTGTTTGAGGGAAAAAGCGATTAAGTATACAGATTACTGCTTTTCAGAATTTGACCAAATCATTTTTCAATAACTTTTGGCTTTTCATGGCTTAATTGCTCAAAATTCATTACCCCATTTAAATAAGGCATAAAGAAATATTTTTCTGAATCAAAGCCAGCCACACCTGTTAATTTAAGCTGTCGATTCCCCGTCAGCCAATAAAATAAGCGGTATAAATTAAGTTATAGATTGAAAGGTCATGACTAAAACGGGTAAATAATCAGCGGATATGCTAACATCATGTTGTCATTTTGTTTTTATAGCAGGTCTTACCTCATGCAACACATTCATTTTGATGCAATCGTCATTGGTTCCGGGCCAGGTGGAGAAGGCGCCGCCATGGGACTGGTGAAGCAAGGAAAAAACGTCGCCGTTATAGAACGTTATAATAGTGTCGGCGGTGGCTGTACCCACTGGGGAACCATTCCCTCCAAAGCACTCCGTCATGCCGTTAGTCGAATTATCGAATTCAACCAAAATCCTCTCTACAGTGATAATTCTCGCTCTTTACGCTCCTCTTTCTCTGAAATCCTTAAGCATGCTGAAAGTGTCATTAGCCAACAAACACGTATGCGCCAAGGTTTTTATGAGCGTAATGGCTGCACAATGTTTTCTGGCGAAGCAACCTTTATTGATGAGCGCCATGTTAGTGTGCGCTATGCAGATGGAAGCTGCGATGTTCTCAGCGCAGATAATATTGTGATAGCGACAGGCTCTCGCCCTTATTGTCCATCCGATGTTGATTTTAATCACTCCCGTATTTACAACAGTGATACCATCCTAAATCTCACCCATGAACCGCGTCATGTGATTATTTATGGTGCTGGCGTGATTGGTTGTGAATATGCATCTATCTTCCGCGGATTAGGTGTTAAAGTTGATTTAATTAATACTCGCGATCATTTGCTGGCATTCTTAGACCAAGAAATGTCAGATGCCCTTTCTTATCACTTCTGGAATAGCGGTATCGTTATTCGTCATAACGAAGAATATGAAAAAATTGAAGGCGTCGATGATGGGGTTATTGTTCATCTTAAGTCAGGCAAAAAAGTCAAAGCTGACTGTTTACTTTACGCTAACGGGCGGACAGGTAATACAGACAAGCTTGGCTTAGCTAATGTTGGTATTGAAGCTGATGGCCGAGGACTCGTTAAAGTCGATAGCGCATATCGTACATCTAATGAACGTATTTATGCTGTTGGCGATGTTATTGGTTACCCAAGCTTGGCATCCGCTGCTTATGACCAAGGTCGTATTGCCGCTCGAGCTATTGCCGAAGATTTAGGAAATGCCCATCTAGTTGAAGATATTCCTACTGGTATTTATACCATCCCTGAAATTAGTTCTGTTGGTAAAACAGAACAGCAATTAACAGCGATGAAAATTCCATACGAAGTCGGACGCGCTCAATTTAAGCATTTGGCTCGCGCGCAAATTGCGGGTATGAATGTTGGCAGCTTGAAAATTCTATTTCATCGTGAAACATTGCAGATCTTGGGTATCCACTGTTTCGGTGAAAGAGCCGCTGAAATTATTCATATCGGTCAAGCTATCATGGAGCAAAAAGGGGAAGGAAATACGATCGAGTATTTTGTGAATACTACATTCAACTACCCTACGATGGCAGAAGCATTTCGTGTCGCAGCATTAAATGGGTTAAACCGTTTATTTTAAGCAGTGACGTTAGTGATTGCCGAAAATCACACGGCAATCACTACTCGCAAGTAAAATAGATTCTATGTCACTTTAACGCGCCTTTTGGCTGTAATAACTACTCATTAAATTATAAATAGCTTCAGCAAGTTGCTCATAGCGTCCACGTAATGGTGATCCTGGACGATAAACTAATACCACAGTACGCTTCGGTTCTGGATGAATACAATTTAAGTAGCACACCCCATCACGACATGTTTCACTCGGTACTGCCAAATCAGGTAATAATGTAATTCCACTTCCCGCCGCGACCATATTCCGCAAAGTTTCTAAACTGGTAGCACGAAAATGTGTATCTTCTTTTGCGCCAGCTTGGAAACAAAAGCCCATGGCTTGATCACGTAAGCAATGCCCGTCTTCAAGCATCAATAGCTTTTCACCCGCTAATTCACTCATATCAATAGTGTCGCGATCACGCCATGAATGACCTTCATAAATAGCTAACTTCATCGGTTCTTCAAATAAAGGAACCACAATAAACGGATCTGTTTCTTTTACTTGAGCCAAAATTGCACAATCTAATTTCCCACTATCGAGCTGCGCGAGTAATTGTTGCGTTTGCGCTTCGTGTAAATAGATCTCAAGTTTAGGAAACAGTTTATGCAATTCGGGAATAATCAGAGGTAGAAGATAAGGAGCAATTGTCGGAATTAACCCTATATGTAAAGGTCCCGACATACTTTCACCTTGTAGAGCCGCCATTTCTTGTAATACTTTAATTTCGCGTAAAATCGTTCTCGCTTGTTCAACAAGCAGCAACCCCTGTTGAGTAAATAACACTTTACGACTGGTTCGTTCCAGTAACATAACACCGAGTTCTTCTTCTAACTTACGTATTTGGCCACTCAGTGTTGGTTGACTCACGTGACAAGAGTCCGCGGCTCGACGAAAGTGTTTGTGTTCAGCTAATGCTACTAGATATTCCAGATCGCGAATGTTCATTTTGCAGCCCTTCTTAATATAGATTGCCAATCAGTATAGCAGAAATCTAATGCTTTTAACTATCAATTACCATTGAGATGCTCAGTATTTCTTCATTTTTACTGCTTTAGGTATCCTGTGTACTCAGTATAAACATGTCTAAATGAAACCGAATATGACTAGGTCGTGTATTCAATATAGAGATCATCATAATAGGTAGTATTCGCGTTCAATGAATGTACCGATGATTTTGTCATGCATTTCAGGTGACTTCGAGTAACCTAACGTCTTACGGTTAAGGCGCTTCAAGCGGTTTCTCAGGTTCAAATTCTCTCTTTCTATTCGTTGCGTATAAAACTTACTTACCACATGTTTCTGCTTGGGCAATATCTCATAAGCACTGAACTTATCCGTGCACCAAAAAGCCACATTAAACCTAGACAGTAAAGCCAGTAACTGGTGAAGAGTCCTTTTGTTTCGACGACCAAACGTATGAGCAATTATCCGTTTTAGGCGGGGCTCCCACGCATACCAAAGCCAGCGTTGTTGCTTCTTATTACCCACAAAAGACCACTGTTCATCGACTTCGCAAAGGAGTTCAATGTGCAGATTATCAAGGGGTAAAGAGGTTACCTGCTTCGGCGAGAGTTTTTTAAAGTGCGAACAACCGCATTAATGCTGATATGAAGGGCTCTAGCGGTATCACGAATACCGGCATTATTCATCGTTAGGTCGATAATTTTATCTTTGGTACCGGGCTGGCAGGCACGATATTCATAGTCGAGTTGGAAGCTTCGGCAGCAGTCTTGACAACGATAACGTTGATGACCTGTACTCCCTAGGCCATGTTTTTTCACTGAGGGAGTTTGTTGACAAAATGGGCACCTTACATCGACTTTAGCCATGAATATTCTCCGATAAATTACCCTATATTACAGATTAATCACCAGATTGAATACATGACCATATGACTAAATATTACATTGAATCTCTCATAAAATAACCCAATAGAACATTTCAAATATCATTAATTTTCATCGTTTTGATGAAATTAAATACCATTATTAATGAAATAAATAGTAATATTAGTTCACGTTTATTAACATATTATTTATAAATATATTTTTTAGCTCTGTGCCCCCCAGCTAAAGAAAACTCAAAACCCACCATAAAAAATTAATCACTTAACTAAGAAATATAAATAATATTTATACCCAAAAAATTATCGATGCCGTGATTAACTTTGAAGTTTTTCACTAATAATTAGCAACATATTATTAGTGAAAAAATAAATTGCATTCCAAAATGGAGGCTATATTTAGGTAAACAAGAAGGAACAACAAAAAGGAAATAGACGTTAATGGAATAGCGATTTTCTGGAATGCTTAAAACCTATTACAGGTACAGCCAAAGGAGAAACGCTATGAAAAGCTTAAATCCTATCGTAAACCGTATTAATCCATTCACATTCTTGTACTCGATTAGCAAAACGCTTAGCGACTTGTTAAACACTGTACTTATCGTTGGAACCATCGCGTTTCATTGGTGGCAAGTCCTGTCAGCATTCATAACAACGATCTTGATAACCAAAAAGAATCACTCATATAGATATGAAGAGAATTATGGCTTTCACGATGAGAAGCACAATAGCCACCAAAAAATTAAGAATGGCATTACCTAACTATCATTAGAGAGTTAATAAGCAAAGCACACCGATAGGTATAAACAACTAATGTACTCTTATTGGCCCTGTAATACGCCGATTGAGTGTTAAAGATATAAATTTATTATTACATAAAATCAGCCATCAATATTAACAACAGATAATTAAGTAAAATAAAAACATTTTAAAGACTTACAAATATATTAAGGTAAAACACAATAAGGATTAAAAAAGATAATTAATAATTCACTTACCCAGTGAAACATTTAGATACATTATGTCGATTTTGTTTATTGATTTATTAATTTTAATTAAAAAATCAATAAAAATTCCCATGATTTACTTTATATTTTACATCAAATTAGATAATGACTTTTTTCACACTGCGAAAGATAAAACCAACAAAATAAAGACAGGCAGTGGCATATAACACCAAATACCAACAATTGATGATATTTTACAGAGTTTAATTCTGACACATTATACATAAGGCAATGCTGTGCATAAATAAAGCCAACTCATTTTAAATATATTTACTCACATTTGCTTTTTAAAATTAACACCTAAATCGAGTTGATATCTATATAATTCGCTCATCAAAAATTGGTGGTAATTAATATACGCAAACCACACTTAAATATATCTAGAGGATGAAAGCCATGATGAAAAAAGTCGTCATATCATCAATGTCACTTGTATTACTCGCTACAGTACTATTAACAGAGAATGCACAAGCAAAGACAAACAATACCACCATTACATTTAAAGCAGCTATTGTACAACCGCCTTGCAGCTATGATTTTAATAACAACAACGTTCAATTGAATTGTTTTAATAGCAAAGAAAATAAAACTAAAAAATCAAATATTCATTACTCACGACAAAGCAAAACATCTGAATGGAAGCAAACAACTGATAATCGCGGCATATATCAATTCAAATGGACGAATAAAGAAAGAAATCTTGCCATGATTTCAGTGCAGTACCTTTAACAAAAAATAAATAAAAACAAACAGTTAATTATAAACTACAGATCAGCAAGGAAAAAAATCATGAAAACATTATCTTCAACTTTAAACAAAAATCTTTTCGCTCTATTAACAGTACTCTTAATGACTCCTGTATTTAGCGTTGCAGATACGGAAGTAAAACAAAGAACGCACAGTGGGGTTATTCATTTTACTGGCTCTATTGTCCATCCACCTTGTATGAACAGTGTAAGCAACCAACAACAATTAATATTTAATTGCTTAAATGACAAGGCGGATATGGTAGAAGAAAAATTGGATATCAAAAAAATAGCGCAGTCTAAAGACTGGGGAACCATGAATAATGGTAGAGGCGTTTATACCTATCATTGGGTTGATAAGCAAAGTCAATTAGGCCTTTTAACAATTAAGTATATTTAAGTAGCAACGACTGACCTCGGGGTAGAATAACTACCCCGCTTTTTTTATGTTTCTACTCAACACCCAACCATCTCTTACAGCCCTAAACGTAATTTAGCTTCGATGATTGCCTGACTCACTTGGCTCTTTGCAACCCCACCTTTGGCTAAACGCTTATCTAAGCATGATTGTAACGATAAGATTTGATATACATCGAGTTGGATAGTATCACTGAATTTTTGTAAATCACTTAATGTCATTTCTTCCAACGCTTTTCCTTGGCTAATTGCCGCCACAACGGCTTCGCCCACAATATGATGTGCTTCACGGAATGGAACGCCTTTAGCAACAAGGTAGTCTGCGAGTTCTGTCGCATTGGCATAGCCTTGTTTTGCTGCGTCTTCACAACGATGACGACGGATTTGAATACCATCTAACACCAATGCAGCCATATGCATACAGTCTAGCCACGTATCAAGAGCATCAAACAGGCCCTCTTTATCTTCTTGCATATCTTTATTATAAGCTAATGGCAATCCTTTAAGCGTCATCATCATCCCAGTTAATGCCCCTTGCACACGACCACACTTACCACGAATTAACTCAAGTGCGTCTGGGTTTTTCTTTTGAGGCATTAATGATGAACCGGAGGTGACTTTGTCAGAAAGTTCAACAAAACCAGCTTCACCGCTATTGAAGAAAATTAAATCTTCCGCAAAACGGGATAAGTGAACCATACCAATGCTTGCATCAGATAACAGTTCTAAAACATGATCCCTATCTGACACCGTATCAAGACTATTACGTGTTGCAGATGCAAACCCCAGCCAAGAAGCCAGTTGTTCACGGTCAATATCGTAAGCCGTACCTGCCAATGCACCACAGCCTAACGGGCTAACATCTAAACGTTTTAATGTATCTTTGAGGCGGCTTTCATCCCGAGCCAGCATTTCACTGTATGCTAAACACCAGTGTGCGAAAGTAACGGGCTGAGCACGTTGTAAGTGGGTGTAACCAGGCATCACTGCATTTTGATTATTTTCAGCAGTGATAACTAAGGCTTTTTGTAGCTCAATCACCGCTTCTAATAGTTGTGCTATTTGGTCTTTACACCATAATTTCAAATCCGTCGCGACTTGGTCGTTACGGCTACGACCCGTATGCAGTTTTTTACCTAAATCACCTACTTTATCAATCAGTTTTCCTTCAACCCAGCTATGAATATCTTCTGCATCACTTTGCAGAATGCTTTCGGGGTTATCTTGTACTTCTTTCAATAGCGCCTTCAATGCCTGTTCAAGGGATTGTTGTTCTGCTTCTGATAACACCCCGACTGTGACTAACGCTTTTGACCAGGCAACCGAACCAATAATGTCTTGTTGCGCCAAGCGGTAATCAAAACGCAATGAATCATTAAATTGTTTAAACCGTTGATCGGCTTCTTGACTAAAACGTCCACCCCAAAGTGCCATAACTGTTCCCTATCTGATTGATAAAATAAATGTTATCCCCGACAGCCAATGGCTGTCGGCGGAGTATTTCAATAAAACTATTTCGCTTTGTTCTGCTCTTTGAGTGCACGAATACGTGAAGAAAGAGAATATAAACGGATAAAGCCACCAGCATGGCTGTGATCATAGACTTCATCTTCACCAAAAGTTGCAAACTCTTCTGAATACAGGCTGTTATCAGCTTTTTTCTGAATAGCTGTCACTTGCCCTTTATACAGTTTCAAAACAACTTCACCGGTGACATCCTGCGCTAAAGATTCTGCTGCCGCTTGCAGTGATTGACGTAAAGGAGCGAACCAACGCCCATCATAGACCACATAAGACATTTCTAGGCCTAGCTGCTCACGCCATTTGAAGCTATCGCGATCCAAAACAAGTTGCTCAATACCACGTAGAGCTGCCATCATAATGGTGCCTCCGGGTGTTTCATAACAACCACGAGACTTCATGCCTACTAAACGGTTTTCAACGATATCAATACGACCCACACCGTGTTTCGCACCTAAGACGTTTAATGCTTCAAGGCAACCGAGTGGAGATAAAGCTTGACCATTAACAGAAACCACTTCCCCTTGTTTAACGCCAACAGTGACGAGTTCCGCTTCATCTGGAGCATCTTTTGGATCCACAGTCCACACCCAGCAGTCTTGGTTGGCTGCATTCCAAGTACTTTCTAATACGCCACCCTCAGTCGAAATATGCCATGCGTTTTCATCGCGGCTATAAATTTTCTCTAAACTTGCCGTTGTTGGAATATTACGTTCTTTCAGGTAGTCCAGTAGCGCTTCACGGGAACGTAAATTCCACTCACGCCACGGCGCAACAACTTTTAACTGAGGTGCCAGCGCGGTGTATGTGCTTTCAAAACGCACTTGGTCATTTCCTTTACCGGTTGCGCCATGCGCAACGGCATCGGCCCCAACTTTTAATGCGATTTCAACTTGTGCTTTAGCAATAATAGGACGTGCCATCGACGTGCCTAATAGGTAGCTTCCTTCATATAACGCACCCGTTTTTAATACTGGGTAGATATATTCTTTGATAAATTCTTCGCGCAGATCCACCACATAACATTCAGATGCACCTGATTGCAGTGCTTTTTGCTCCACACCCACCAGATCTTCTCTGTCTTGACCTACATCTGCCACAAAGGCAACCACTTCGCAGTCATCATAGTTTTCTTTCAACCATGGAATAATGGCTGATGTATCTAAACCGCCTGAATATGCCAATACGATTTTTTTGATGCCCTTTTTCATAACTTACCTATCCCGATTTCGCTTAATTAAAGAGTTCATGTGTTATTGGTTGGCAAAGCCCCCCGAACGCACCCATTTTATGATGCTAAAATCCGCGTACCGATGGCTGTGCCATTAAATAGTGCGGGGAGTTGCTCTGCATGACGCCAACTTGCAATGTCTACTGGGCGTTGCAACGTTTTTGCTGCGTCTAATGCCGCGTTCACTTTGACGATCATGCCATCTGTGATAATGCCTTGTTCAATGAGCTTCTGCGCTTTTGCTGTGGTCATTTCATCAATTTTTTGCCCTTTCCCATCGAGGATGCCGCTAACATCTGATAATAGGACTAAGTCGGCATTCAAAGCTTGTGCGATAGCCGTTGCTGCTTGGTCAGCATTCACATTCATCAATAAACCCTGTTCAGTCACACCGATCGAGCTTATGATAGGTAAATAACCTGCCCCCAATAGTAACTGTAACAATTTAGGATCACCGGGTTTCGCATCCCCAACATGACCAAGCTCATCATTTAACTGGCTGACTGTTGCACTTTGTCCATCACCTAATGATAGTCCAACCGCTTGTAACTGGTATTTAGTCGCCCACGCCAATAGTGTTTTGTTGGCAGTGCCTGCTAATGCACCAGTGATAATATCAATCTGATCAGCAGGTGTGACACGGAGTCCTTGTTTCTTCACCACCGGTAATTGGAGCTTTTGCATAAGTTCATCAACCAGACAACCACCACCATGTACAATCACTAAAGGTCGTTGATGAGACTGACGATAGGTTTGTAATGCAGTAAATAATCTTTCAAGCGCTTCTTCTCTATCCAGTAATACACCACCCAATTTGATCACTAATGGTTGCATGGGTTAATCCTTAATAAGTTCGTTGACCGTGATATCACTAAAGTAATGATTGCGTTTCATTAAAACCGAAACGAATATTCATGCACTGTACCGCTTGTGCTGCTGCACCTTTTAATAAGTTGTCTTCCGTTCCGACTAAGATTAGGTGCTCGCCTTTTAATACAAAGCCAATATCGCAAAATGGTGTGCCAACGACAGCTTTCAGTGCTGGAACACCTTTTTCATACAAACGCACTAGCGGTTTGTTGTGATAGGCATCTTTGAAGACTTGTTGAATCTGTTCGGTCGTCACACCAGCGTTTACCTTACAAGTAATCGTAGCCAAAATACCGCGAGAAAAATTCCCCAAGTGCGGTGTAAAAATGACTTCACGTCCCAAATGCGTTGCGATTTCAGGTTGATGACGATGCGTGAAAATACCGTATGGCTGTAAACTCACTTCACAAAAACTATTTGTCATAGAAGCTTTACGACCCGCGCCCGAGACCCCACTCGTCGCGTTAATCACTGGCCACATTTGGTCATCAAGTAGTTTCGCTTCAATCAACGGTTTCAACGCTAATTGAGAAACCGTTGGATAGCATCCCGGCACAGCGATGAGTTGTGCTTGACGAATTTTGTCGGCTTGCCACTCAGCAAGGCCGTAAACCGCTTGATTTAACCATTGACTGTTTGTATGTTCGAATCCGTAATATTTTGGGTAGAAAGCGGCATCTTGAACACGATAAGCACCCGATAAATCAAAGACGACACAGCCTGCCTCTAAAAACTGAGGGGCGATGTCATGGCTAACTTCATGAGCAGTGGCAAGAAAAACGACATCAATACCTTGTGCCGCAGCCGCAACATCCGTTAATGGTAAGACAGGAATATCGATAATACCCTTATACTGGGGATGTAGATCAGAAAAGCATTTACCTGCATCAGCACTTTGAGCTGACACCATCAATCCCTGAAGATTTATTTCAGGATGACGTTGCAGATAAGCCGCTAATTCTGCTCCAGTATAACCACTGGCTCCGATAATGAGTGTGTTCAACATATGCTTTCTACCTTGTGCTCGTGACCCAAACAGTTTAATGTGTATTTTTATTCAAATAAAGTGCATGAATATTGATACTATTATGGATAAAGGCTGTCAACAGTGAATATTAAATTACCTGCATTTATTGAGATTTATCGTCAATTAATTGCCACTCCCTCTATCAGTGCCACTGATTCGCAACTCGATCAGAGTAATAAGGCTCTGGTCGAACTGCTTGGTGGGTGGCTAGAAACACTCGGGTTTACGGTGAATATACAACCAGTGCCAGATACCCGCGACAAATACAACCTACTCGCGACGATTGGTGAAGGAAGTGGTGGCTTGATGCTATGTGGCCACACGGATACCGTGCCGTTTGATGAAGGTCGATGGAGCAAAGATCCATTTACCCTGACAGAACAAGACGGCAAGTTATATGGCCTCGGCACTGCGGATATGAAAGGCTTTTTTGCTTTTATCGTTGATGCGTTGCGTGATATTGATATCAATAAACTGACTCGCCCACTGCATATCCTTGCAACGGCAGATGAAGAAACATCAATGGCGGGGGCGCGTTATTTTGCGGCCAGTACACAGCTACGTCCTGATTTTGCGATTATTGGTGAGCCAACCTCACTACAACCGATACGAGCACATAAAGGCCATCTTTCCAATGCGATCCGTATTACTGGCCAATCAGGCCATTCGAGTGACCCTGCCCGAGGCGTTAACGCAATTGAATTGATGCATGAATCTATTTCACATCTCATGACACTGCGTAATACGCTGAAAGAGCGCTATCACAATCCGGCTTTTGTCATCCCTTATCCAACCATGAATTTTGGTCATATTCATGGTGGAGATGCAGCTAACCGAATTTGTGGTTGCTGTGAATTGCACATGGATATTCGCCCATTACCTGGGCTGACTTTGCAAGATCTCGATGAATTATTAAATGAATCCTTAGAGCCGGTGAAAAAACAATGGCCGGGACGGTTAGCCATTGAATCTCTCCACCCGCCGATCCCCGGTTATGAGTGCCCAACCGATCATAAAATGGTTGCAGTGATTGAACAGCTCCTTGGTCAAAAAGCGGATACCGTAAATTACTGTACTGAAGCGCCATTTATTCAAGAATTGTGTCCAACGTTGGTACTGGGCCCCGGCTCTATTGAACAAGCGCATCAACCCGATGAGTTTATTGATATGAAATTCATCGAACCCACTCGACAACTCATTAGCCAGTTAATTGAGCACTTCTGCTTAACTGAATAAAAATGCGTTCTGCGCAATAATCTTTGGTTATTGCGCATTTTCTTACATGAATTTTTTTCCTATTCCCCCTGAAAAACCCTCACACCTCTATTTCATTTAAGTGTTGACTCAGTATCAGCATATCCGGTAATCTCTATTTAGACGTCTAAACGTATAGACGCACAAATGGATATAATCAATTATCGATACAATTTTCGTTTCGTCATTACAAAGTCATGAGGACAGGGTATGAGTTTCTTTCACGCAAATCAGCGCGAAGCGCTAAATCAAAGTCTCGCTGAGCTAGATGGGCAAATTAATGTCTCCTTTGAGTTTTTTCCGCCACGCACTGAAGAGATGGAACAAACCCTGTGGAAATCCATTGATAGACTGAAAAACCTTAAACCCAAATTTGTCTCTGTAACTTATGGTGCAAATTCAGGTGAGCGTGATAGAACCCATAGCATTATTAAAGATATTAAAGACAAAACCGGCTTAATTGCAGCGCCTCATTTGACTTGTATTGATGCATCCCGTGAGGAACTCAAAGAAATCGCGCGTGATTACTGGAATAACGGTATTCGCCAAATCGTGGCATTACGTGGTGACTTGCCGGATAATAGCCGTAAACCAGATATGTATGCGGCTGATTTAGTTGAGCTTCTTAAAACAGAAGCAGATTTTGATATTTCAGTCGCCGCTTACCCAGAAGTGCACCCTGAAGCTAAAAGCGCCCAAGCTGATTTGATTAGCTTAAAAAAGAAAATTGATGCGGGAGCGAATCGGGCTATTACGCAATTTTTCTTTGATGTAGAGAGCTATTTACGTTTTCGTGACCGCTGCGTCGCAACGGGGATTGATGTTGAAATTGTACCGGGAATTCTCCCTGTCTCAAACTTCCGTCAATTGGAACGTTTTGCCAAGCTGACCAACGTGCGTATCCCATCATGGATGAATAAAATGTTTGAAGGGTTAGATAACGATCCTGAAAGCCGTAATTTAGTTGGCGCCTCAATTGCCATGGATATGGTGAAGATTTTAAGCCGTGAAGGCGTGAAAGATTTCCATTTTTACACCTTAAACCGCTCTGAACTGACGTATGCGATTTGCCACACGCTTGGAGTAAGACCATAGCCGCTATAGAGTATGAAGGCCGCACTTTGCGACCTTCATCTCTCTTATGCTATTACCAATGCCCTGAGGCACCACCGCCGCCACTCAACCCACCACCGCCTCCGCCACTGTCATGATCACTCGATGAACTCGAGGAGCTTGACGAGCTCGATGAACTCGAAAAATCCGATGAGCTAAAAGAAGAGGAATAATAAGGTCGGCAAATATCATTCCATTCCTGTTGTTGCTGTCGGTAAGCAGGCAAAATGGTATGTATCACGACCAAAAGTATTGATGTCGCAAACATGCTCCCTACAACACAAAATAGGGCCATCAAGAGAAGTAAAATTAGGTCAAATCTTCCTTCTAACAAGGTCGTTAATAACATGAGTGCTAAATAATAGAGAGTCGTTATCAACAACGTACTAAATAGTGAAGGAAAGTAGTATTTATATTGATGATACTTTTTTAGCTTAGCTAACTGTAGCTGTTGATTTGCTCGTGCCCGTTTGGATTTATCCGCATACGCGATACGATAGATTTTCTTTTCAATATATAGTCGACGTTGTTTAGTACCATAGAAGAGCGCCGTAAAATAAGCGGTAATAAATGATATGAAATAGAAGAGTTTATAGTTCTCGATACTCTTTGGTAGCACAAATCCACCATAAGAGCCGCCCATTTGATAGCCTACGGCTTCATTGATCACATTTATCACACGAGATACGCTATTTTGGATCCCTGTGTAATAATGTTCATGTTTAAAATTAGGAATAATACTTTGGCGAATCATACGCCCAGAGAGGGCATCGGTCATCACGCCTTCATAACCATACCCAACTTCAAAACGGACATTGCGGTCGTCTAGCGATACAACAAGCAATATACCATTATTTTTGCCTTTTTTTCCGAGTCCCCAACGATTAAACGCGCGTAATGAAAATTGCTCTATTGTTTCAGGTGCTGTCGTTGGAACAATATAAACAACAAATTGCGTTCCATCACCACGCTGCTTTTCAAAGTTTAATAGCTGGTTATTTAACGTTTGATACTGTGACTCACTTAATAGACCTGCATGGTCGAGTACCCTATCACTTCCCAATGCAGGAAGTGGAATGCGTTGTGTCGCCCAAGTTCCGCTGCTCAATACACAGAAGAATAATAGCCAGATGACATGCCGATATTTCAATTAAAATCCACCGTCGGTACTGTTTTTATCGCCTGTTCGTTTTCTACGTTAAAATTCGCTTTTGCAGAGTCACCAAAATAACTTGCAATCAAGTTATTAGGGAACTTGCGAATTTGTGTATTGTATTGGCGGACTGCTTCAATATAACGACCTCTTGCAACTGCAATACGATTTTCAGCACCTTCCAGTTGTGTCATTAAGTCTTGATATAATGGGCTTGCTTTAAGGTCTGGATAACTTTCCGATATGGCTAATAAACGGGATAATGATTGCCCTAATTGTGCTTGTGCTTTTTGATACTCCGCTAAAATAGCAGGGTCTGATAACGCACTGGCATCAATGTTAATTGCCCCAACTTTCGCCCTTAATTGCACAACGTCTATCAGTATTTTTTCTTCATAACCAGAATAACCTTTTACCACATTAATTAAATTCGGAATAAGGTCAGCACGACGTTGATATTGGTTAATAACTTCGGATGCGGCAGCATCAACAGCTTCATCATTTTGTTGAATACTGTTGTAGTTGGTAATGACAATGACCGAAATAATAATAATAAGCGCTAAAATAGAAATAATCAGTTTACGCATTGTTATGACACTCTATCCTTCGGATATCCGTTGTTGAATACAACAGGAATAAATTAAATCTGACCGACATCCATCATTCCATTAGTCGTTTGATACATGAATGAAGTCATGCAATTCAGTCCATAACTCATATCTATTTTAGCAACTTAACATAAATATCAATAAAGTTCTTGTGGTTATTCTCAATAAGATAAGTGATACCACTGCGTCAAAGGCAATACAGAAAAATCAATAAAAAAAGAAGGCGCCATTATCAATTTGGCAACCTTCTTACTGTTTTAATAAAGGATGTGATATCGGCCAAATCAGCGAACTGATCTGACCGGTATATTACCTAGCCAGTATTGCGCATTCCCGCAGCGACACCCGCAATCGTCACCATCAGCGCTTGTTCAACACGTGGGTCGGGTTGTTCTTGTTGGCGAGAACGGTGTAATAGCTCCGCTTGTAATACGTTGAGTGGATCTGTATACACGTTACGTAATGCGATCGACTCAGCAATCCAAGGTAAGTCCGCCATTAAAGCTTCATCCTTCGATACCGCGAGCACACTCTTAATATCTTCAGAAAGCTGCTCACGTAATTTTAGCCCCAGCGGCCATAAACGTTCTTCGACCAAGCGATGGTCGTAATATTCCGCCAGCCACAAGTCAGCCTTGGCGTAAACCATCTCCAACATGGCGATGCGGGTGTTAAAGAATGGCCATTGTTGCCACATCTCATCTAATATGGCTTGTTTACCGTCTTCCTCAATCACGTATTTCAAGGCAGCACCAGCACCTAGCCATGCAGGCAACATAAGGCGGTTTTGGGTCCATGCAAAAATCCATGGAATGGCACGTAAGGTTTCGACCCCCCCAGTTGGACGGCGTTTTGCTGGACGTGAGCCCAATGGCAATTTGCCTAATTCGAGTTCAGGCGTTGCAGCACGGAAATATGGCACAAAGTCAGGTTGTTCACGTACATAATCACGATACATGGCGCACGAAACATCAGAGAGCGTATCCATCACAGATTTCCACTCTTGTTTCGGCTCAGGAGGTGGCAACAAGTTGGCTTCTAAAATGGCACTCGCATACAGAGCAAGACTACTGATCGCCACTTGCGGTAAACCAAATTTAAAGCGGATCATTTCACCTTGTTCGGTAACACGTAAGCCGCCTTTCAAACTACCCGGTGGTTGAGATAAGAGAGCTGAGTGTGCAGGTGCACCGCCACGACCGATAGTACCACCTCGGCCGTGAAATAGCGTCAAGGTTACCCCTTCTTTATCACATAGCTTAATTAATGCATCTTGTGCTCGATATTGCGCCCATGAAGCAGCCATGACTCCCGCATCTTTTGCCGAATCTGAATAACCAATCATGACCATTTGACGATCATCAATCAGCTCACGGTACCACTCGATACTCAATAATTTTTTCATCACACTTTCAGCATTATTTAAGTCTTCAAGTGTTTCAAAAAGTGGTGCGACAGGCAGGCGAATAGATGCGCCAGCTTCTTTTAGCAGTAATTTAACGGCTAAAACGTCAGAAGGTACTTTCGCCATAGAAATAACATAGGCGGCAATAGAATCATTTTTCGATTCGGCAATAACGCGGCACGTTTCGAAGACTTCTTCTGTTTCTGGGCTAGGTTGCCAGTTACGTGGGATCAGTGGGCGACGTGATTGTAGTTCAGACAAAAGAAACGCTTGTTTTTCGTCTTCAGACCACGCGGCATAATCACCTAAACCAAGGTATTGAGTCAGTTCAGAAAGTGCTTCTGTATGACGCGTACTTTCTTGGCGAACATCAATACGCACCAGTTGCAGGCCGAAACTACGGATACGGCGTAAGGTATCCAGTAATTGTCCATTAGCAATAATGCTCATCCCACACGCCATCAGTGACTGATAACAAGCGTATAAAGGCTCCCACAATTGCGCATTATCCGTCAGTAAATCAGCAGGAGGTAATACCTGCTCGCCTTTTACGCGGCGCTCTAAATATTCTAATGTGGAGAAAAGCTGACCTCGTAAATTTTTTGCAATTTGACGGTATGGCTCATCAATATCATCTCCCCCCGCTAACGCCCGTAGCTCTGGCGTCGCTTCTGTCATGGACAATTCAGAAACGAGCACTTGAATATCTTTCAAAAATAAATCGGCAGCTTTCCAGCGACTAAGCAATAAGACATGACGAGTCACTTCAGCGGTGACATTCGGGTTACCGTCGCGATCTCCCCCCATCCAAGAAGTAAAACGAATTGGGTTTGCTTCGACAGGAAGTTCAGCACCAATTGAATCTTCAAGTTGTTCGTTAAATTCACGTAAGAAAGCCGGAACTGCTTCCCACAATGAATTTTCAACTACGGCAAATCCCCATTTTGCTTCATCAATCGGCGTTGGGCGTATTTTACGGATTTCATCTGTATGCCATGATTGAGCGACCAACTGGCGTAAACGACGCATAATATTATTGCGTTCATAATCAGCCAGATCATCATGATCGAGTTGCGATAAACAGTTATTAACCTCAACCAATTTATGGATCAAGGTACGGCGTGCGATCTCAGTCGGATGTGCCGTTAATACCAGTTCGATCGACAGCTGATTGACTGCCTGACAGAGATCAGCATCGGTAAAATGTTTCTCTTTTAAGCGACTAAAGAGTTTTTTAAGTGCAACAGGATTACTCGCTGCTTCACCATGCGGAGAGATGCTGTGATACTGTTCAGCAACATTCGTCAGATTCAGAAATTGGTTAAACGCCCTTGCAACTGGCAATAGCTCGTCATTAGAGAGGTTTTGTAGCGTCATCAATAGTTTTTGGCGTTGTACTTCATTACCCGCGCGTGATGACTTTGATAACTTACGGATAGATTCAACTTTATCGAGGATATCCTCACCTAACGCTTCTTTGATTGTGTCGCCAAGTAGTTTACCCAGCATACTGACATTACTGCGCATTGCGGAATATTGCTGATTCATGAGACTCCTGACCTTGTGCTTCTGGCAGAATGCAACACCGCCTCAGGTTGGTTGACGGTTAACAGACTGCGACCTAATTTCCTGTAACTAAATTTCAATCGGCTGCGATAGAGTTGTTGTTTTGTGATACAGCCGCCAAATTTTACCCTTGTCTCTATATAGATATCAGAAAAAAAGCACTTTGGGGGATTTTTCTGAAATTTAATTACAGCCTTATTCTTATTAGTTTTTCTTATTTAAGTATTGTTTCAGCGCAATATATCGTCGATTCAGCACTTTCAAGACATGAATATTGCTTAAGAATTAAATCATCAGAACAAAAAGGTGAAAAATAGGAGAAGAAAAATAAGGGAAATCACGGATAGTGATAGTAGGCACCATCGCGATGCCTAACTATCAAACTGATTAAAGCAATTGTGAAAGCCGATTAAGGTCTGATTGAATAGCTCCAGCAGTCACATCACGGCCGGCACCAGGGCCACGTATAACTAATGGATTATCACGATACCAGCGACTTTCTATCGCGAACACATTATCCCCTGGTAGCAGAGAAGAGAGTGGATGTTCAGGTTTAACGGCTTCAACACCAACACGAGCGCGACCTTTCACCGCATCAAATCGTGCAACATAGCGCAATACCATTCCCATTTCTTTAGCGGCTTCTAAACGCTGCTGCATTTGTTCATTAATGACCGCACTATTTTCAAAGAACTCGTCTAAAGACCCCTCTTCTGCCTGCGCTGGCACCAAGGATTCAACACGCACATCACTCGGTTCAATTTCATAGCCCGCCTCGCGTGCTAAAATAATCAATTTACGCATAACATCCTCACCTGAAAGGTCAATGCGAGGATCAGGTTCCGTCAGCCCTTGCTGCCATGCTTGTTCGACTAGCTCGCTAAAAGGCACTGAACCATCAAACTGTAAAAACAGCCATGACAGCGTACCTGAAAAAATACCACTAATCGCTAAAATTGCATCGCCGCTCTCTTTAAGATCGCGTACGGTATGGTTGATTGGTAGACCGGCTCCCACCGTCGCATTGTATAACCAATGACGGCCAGTCTTACTGAATGCATCACGGATCTGACGATACTGTTGTGTTGGTGCAGCGCCGGCAATTTTATTTGCGCTGATCACATGGAAGCCATAGCTAGCGAAATCCACATAACTCTCTGCTAGCGCTTGGCTGGCGGTCACATCAAGCACCACTAAATCATCGTATGGATGTGCGCGCATCCATAAAAAGAGATTATCATCTTCATGCTCAATCGCTTCATCGTCGAAAAACGCTAACGCACGGCTAGGATCAATTCCTTGATAATTCAGTAAGCTACGGCGACTATCGACAACGCCGGCCAACACAAAATCAAAATCACTGCGTGCTGAAATATTGGGTTGTTCTGTGGCAAACAGCTCCAACCAACGCGCACCAATATTACCTTTACCAAACAATACCAACCCAATACGTTTTTCAGCACGAAAGAGGCTTTGATGCATGCCTTGAATAACATGGTCAGTCTGATTTGAACGCAAGACCGCGACTAAACTGATACCTTCTTCTGAATGCCAAACAAATTCAACTGGTTGTTCTTTTAACTCTTCATAGAAACGATGACTATGCAGTGGGTTCTTACAGACACCAGCACCAACCAGTGCCACCAGCGAAAAGCCTTCCCGAAGAGATAATGTGCCCGGCAATGCCGCTTCTTCTAACACATCCAACGCACTTTCAACAATTTCAGCGGTATAGCAAAATTGTAATAGGTTTCTATCGGGGTGAATGCCATGCGCCAACGGGCGTAATTGAGTTCGCTTTAATAATAGATCAATATCTTTATATATCTGATTAAAATCACGCCCTTGTGCAATTCGCAATTCAATCAAACAGACGTCATCATGACTGGTTACAATCTTAGCGCCTGTGCCAGAGGCCAAAACACGTTCAATTTTTGTTGACCCTTGCTCTGGCTGGTAGCTACACCTCAACTGCAAATCAATATTACTGACAGAAACGGGCTGTAGTGTCCGTGTGTGTAAGACTGGGGCGGCAAGACGAGCTAATTCACTGGCTTCATCAAGCCGTAATAATGGTAATAAACAAGCATCTTTAATTTTGCGTGGATCCGCACTATAAACCCCCGCAACATCACTCCAAATTGTCACTTTTTCGGTGTTAGCTAATGCACCGACTTGCGTGGCGGAGTAATCGCTACCATTACGGCCTAATAGCACGGTTTCTCCCGCTTGGTTACGCGAAATAAAACCGGTTACAACGAGACGATGCTTAGGATACTGCACTAAAATTTGTTGCAATAATTGGCGTGATTGCGACTCTTCAACCTGAGGTTGAGCGGCTCTTTCTGCCCGTAAAAAAGCACGAGCATCCAGCCATTCGCTTTGCATGCCAGCTTCCTGTAATACGGCTGACATGAGCCGCGCTGACCAAATTTCACCATGCCCGACAACCTCAGCATAAGAGGCATCATTAATAGGTTTATCTAATAACGTACTTAAACGCTCTAGGTCTTCAACAAATTGATGATTTAGTTGAGCCGCTTTTTCTTCAGACAATAACCCATTGATCAACTCTTGCTGATAACGACGCAAGTATTGCTGAACTTGATGAGCAGAAATACGATCACTTTGACTCAGTTTCAACCAGCTAATTAACTGGTTAGTTGTACTGCCAGCGGCGGAAACGACCATTAAGTCACCAGGCTGACTATAATTCGCCATAATGTTAGCAACTCGCTGGTAACATTTTACATCGGCTAAACTACTCCCCCCAAATTTATGTAACTGGCGGTGATATGGACCCGCCTCAACTGCTGTCAGTACGCTCATCAAATACTCCACTAACGTTGCGCTGCAACTCTAAATGCATTCTCTAAGTCTGCGATCAAATCTTCACTATCTTCGATCCCAACAGAAATTCTGAGTAGACTATCGGTAATACCGGCGGCGGCACGTGCTTCTGCCGACATCCCTGCATGGGTCATCGTTGCGGTATGCGAGATCAATGTTTCAACACCGCCTAATGACTCCGCCAATGTAAACAATGTTAATGCACTCAAAAAACGGCACAACTGTTGTTCATCGCCATTAAACTCGAAGCTCAGCATCGCACCAAAGCCTTTTTGCTGTTTCACCGCGATTTCATGACCAGCATGGTCTTGTAACGCTGGGTAGTATAACTTTTTCACCCATGGTTGAGCTGTAAGATAATTGACGATTTCCAGCGCATTACTTTGTTGCTGCTTAATGCGTGGAGACAACGTTCGTATCCCTCTTAACAACAGATAACTATCAAATGCGCCACCCGTGACACCAATATTATTCGCCCACCACGCTAATTCTAAAGCCCATTTTTCCTCTTTGGCAATCACTGCACCCGCAATAATATCTGAATGCCCATTAAGATATTTTGTACAGGAATGCACCACAAAATCTGCCCCTAACGCGATAGGTTGTTGTAAAACAGGGCTTAAAAACGTGTTATCGACAACAACGAAAGCCCCCACTTCATGCGCTAAACGCGCAATATGCTCAATATCATAAATAGTCAGTAGCGGGTTACTTGGTGTTTCGATCAGGACCAATTTAGGTTTTTTCTTCAGTGCAGCAAGTAGCTCATCTTGATTGTTTTGATTAACAAACTGTACTTGATAAGCGCCTCGTTGATGCTGGCTATTGAAGAGACGATAACTTCCACCATAACAATCATGAGGGGCGACCAGTAAGTCACCAGGCTGTAAAAACACCGTACATAAAAGATGTAATGCGGACATTCCACTGTTAGTCATTACCGCACCACTACCGCCTTCAAGCTGTGCGATGGTTCTTTGCACAATATCACGTCCTGGATTTCCTCGACGTGAATAATCATGAACTCTCGGCTCATTGAATCCTGTGAAGTTATAAGTGCTCGACAGGTAAATAGGGGGAACAACGCAACCAAACTGCGTATCTTCATTTAATCCATTATGAATGGCGATAGTCGACGGTTTAAGGGACATAAACGCTTCTCCTGATTGACGGTAAGTCAAATAATACTCATTAGATGTATGGACGTCAATATATCTAGACGTCCAAACTTCTTTACGTTTATACTAACTAATGAAATAATCATCCCTAAAGATTATGCGTAAATTGTTTGTAATTTGTACAAAATGAATTAACATAATAATTTTCAAAAGAAATTATTATATTTTATGCAGATTCTAACTGACTATGCTGGTTTTACATTCAAGAACACAAATATCTTGTTCTTGGAAAGATTACGGGCATATTATTTTTTATTATCAATGAAACTAACCAAGGTAACTCATGGCTGAATGGAACGGTGAATATATCAGTCCGTATGCTGAACATGGCAAAAAAAGTGAGCAAGTAAAAAAAATCACAGTATCGATCCCATTAAAGGTACTGAAAATTTTAACTGATGAGCGTACTCGCAGACAGATCAATAACTTGCGTCATGCAACCAACAGTGAGTTGCTGTGTGAAGCTTTCTTACACGCCTTCACGGGACAGCCTCTGCCAAATGATGAAGATTTGCGTAAAGAGCGTAGTGATGAAATCCCTGAAGCAGCAAAAGAGATCATGCGCGAACTTGGTATTGACCCAGAAACTTGGGAATATTAATTCTCTTTCCCCTTATCCTACTTACCTTGATTGCAGATTAAGGTTTTTAATCGGTAGGATAAGGGGCGATTATTCCTATTTATTTATATTTCAGACTCCCCCCAGTCCCTCTTTTTTGTGTTTATTTATACTTGTAGTGAGTTTTTCCTCTATCAACTATAAAGGCACAAAGGTTAATCTCCATGGGTTTATACGCTCAGGCTTCAATTGTTCTACTCAGTAGTGTTTTGCTGTTCACAGCGGGATGCTCTTCTTACCCACGCCAAGCAATCAATTCTACGGCAACACAGGAACCCCAACCAACGTCAACCGCAAAAACGTTAGGCACACAGTGGGGGGAAGATATTCACTCTGCCGTACAGGGTGTGACAGCCAGCCGCCTCACAGAGGCACCTTATGATGCCGCCACTATTTATTACCAAGGTGAAGCGGTACCAAAGCATATTGCAACACAAACTTATATCGCCGCATCTCCTCTCGAGATCCAAATACTCGATGAAAATAAACGCGCCATGCCAATGTACCGTCATTCCCAAAAGGGATATAAACTGCCAGCAACAGAGGGGATGCGTTATACGCTACAAATCACTAACAATGATAAAAATAGAACCTATGAGGTGGTCACTACTGTTGATGGCCTTGATGTCCTCAATGGACAAGCAGGCGCTTACCGAAATAGAGGCTATTTAATTCGACCAGGAAAGAAACTGACAATCGAAGGCTTTCGCAAGAATAGTCAGCACGTTGCCGCATTTCGTTTTGCAGCGCCTGAATCATCCTACGTGAATCAAAACGTACAAGGTGATGCTCGAAATATTGGCGTGATTGGCCTCGCTTTTTTTGAAGTACAGGAAACCTTACCTGCATGTGAAGCTAATCCGTTCCCAGCTAATACACAATACGCACCGGCTCCCTGCCGTAAGTATTAATCGCGACATCACGCAATTAGCGTATCACCCCATACGCTAATTTTGCGTACCATCAACCGATTAATAATCCCCATATTGACATTAACGACCCGTTCTTAAACGCAGAAAAAACTCAGTATTGGTTATGGTATTCCCGTAACGCCTCAAACTCAGCGAATGCCTGAAGTCACTTTATCCTATAAAAATAGCTGCCATAACCGCTATATCAAAACCAAACATGCTGAATTTACAGCAGAATATGGCCGTATCGGTAACAAACTCACCGATCTGCAATTAGGAATGGATATCAAACATGATATTCATGAGATGTTCTCAGTGGATGGAGAAGTGGCTACAGAAATTAAACTCAACAGTGACCGTGATGCGTTTACGGGTTACATCCCTTATATTGATGCGTATGCCTATGATAAAGGTGATGAGCGTACTGTTAACCCTTACACAGTTGCTGGACTCAATATTAACGTCACTCAGAACTCAACAATATGCCCCGTGTCGGTTGGCAACAAACGGACGACAATATGACAGTGTCAATGTCGATCTCCTATCACAAGTAAGAACCCAATGACTGGAAGGCGTTAAATGATTTTCAGCCATATTACGCGCATAAAAAAAGGGAAACTAAGTTTCCCTTTCTTCGCATTTCACAGGTTTGATTACTTCTTAGAACCTGGGATGCTGAAACGTTGGTTAAAGCGATCAACACGACCACCAGTAGCAACGTCACGCTGTTTACCAGTGTAGAATGGGTGGCAGCTACCACAAACGTCCAGGTTCAGCGAGTGACCTGCTGTTGAATTAATTTTCATAACATTACCGCAAGAGCAGGTTGCAGTAACTTCTTCGTATTTAGGGTGAATACCTTTTTTCATGGGAAAACCTCTATTAAGGCCGTGTCGCCATTCCAGCCCTAACGCCGGACACCACACGTCGTGTTGATTAAAATGATTTATTGGTAAAATTAGATACCAAAGGCGGCGGATCATACAGAAAATCTGTTTATCGCGCAATGAAAACCACGTAGTTTTTATGGTACTCTAACAAAATAATTAAACTATTATTGCATAAAAACTAGACGGAACTCCAGTTATGATCGTCGTTCAGGTGGCTTTACCTGTTCCTTTAAATCGTGCATTTGACTATCGCTTAGCCGACAACATGCCCATTCCCCCCATAGGTGGCCGTGTCATGGTGCCTTTTGGAAAGCGCCAAGCGCTCGGCGTGGTGGTCAATCACAGCCATACAAGTGAACTATCTGAAGATCAGTTAAAAACCATTGAGCTTGTTCTCGATAAAGAAACGCTATTCCCTGATGACTTATGGCAGCTATTACTATGGTCTGCACAATATTATCACTACCCCATTGGCGAAGTGTTGTTTCATGCACTGCCCATTCTATTACGACAGGGTAAGGCAGCGGAGTTTTCACCTATTTGGCAATGGCAGATAACACCACAAGGCAGCGCACTTGACCTTAATGAATTAAAACGTTCACCAAAACAGCAACAAGCGTTAGCATTGTTACGCCGCCGCTCCGTATATCGTCACCAAGTCGCTGAATTAGAATTAAGTGAAAGCGCATTACAATCACTGAAAAAGAAAGAATATATTGAGCTATATCCAGTTCAACCTATCACTGAAAAATGGCAATCACAATTTGCTGTCAGTGGTGAACGCCTACGCTTAAACAGTGAACAGGCTACCGCTGTTGGGGCTATTCGTGCCGAAGATGACCATTTTTCACCTTGGCTTCTTGCCGGCATTACTGGTTCAGGTAAAACGGAGGTTTATCTCAGCGTACTCGAAAACATTCTCGCTCAAGGTAAGCAAGCACTGGTTTTAGTTCCTGAAATTGGATTAGCCCCACAAACAATTAGCCGTTTTCGAGAGCGATTTAATGCTCCCGTAGACGTACTCCATTCAGGATTAAATGATAGTGAGCGCCTTGCCGTGTGGCTACGTGCGAAGCAAGGCAGTAACGCTATTGTGATAGGGACTCGTTCCGCTCTGTTTACCCCTTTCGCTCGTTTAGGCATCATTATTATTGATGAAGAGCACGACAACTCTTACAAACAACAGGATGGCTGGCGTTACCATGCGCGCGATCTCGCCGTCTTCCGCGCTAAAAAAGAAAATATCCCGATTATCATGGGAACAGCAACGCCTTCTTTAGAAACGTTATCCAATGTTCAGCAAAAAAAGTATCGCCAACTCAATTTAACATTACGAGCAGGCAATGCGCGTCCAGCGACACAACATCTGATTGATTTAAAAGGTCAACCGCTTAAATTTGGTTTATCCCATTTATTGATTAAGCATATTCAGCAGCATTTAGCGCAAAATAATCAGGTTATTTTGTTTTTAAATCGCCGAGGCTACTCACCCGCATTGCTCTGCCATGAATGTGGCTGGATAGCGGAATGCCAACGCTGCGATCACTATTACACCTTACACCAAAATTTCCGTCAGCTACGCTGCCATCATTGTGATAGCCAACGTCCCGTGCCTCGCCAATGCCCACACTGCGGCTCAACGCACCTTGTGCCTGTTGGTATGGGAACAGAGCAATTGGAAGAAGGCATCAATGAATTATTCCCTGACATACCTGTCACGCGTATTGACCGTGATACCACCAGCCGTAAAGGGGAACTTGAACAGCATTTAAATGAAGTACATGCTGGTGGAGCACGAATTTTGATTGGCACACAAATGTTGGCAAAAGGCCATCATTTTCCCGATGTCACGCTGGTCGCTTTATTGGATGTGGATGGCGCCCTGTTTTCAAGTGACTTTAGAGCCGCCGAGCGATTTGCTCAACTCTATGTTCAAGTTTCTGGACGAGCAGGCCGCGCGGGTAAACAAGGTGAAGTATTTTTGCAAACACATCACCCCGAGCACCCACTATTACTGACGCTATTAGAAAATGGCTATGAGGCATTTACTCAAGAAGCGATGGAAGAGCGGCGCATCGCTATGCTACCACCGTTTTCTAGCCATATTTTATTGCGTTCAGAAGATCACAATAATCAGGATGCTCGGCAATTTTTACAAAACGTTCGCCAATATATTACTGAACACCCGCAAAGTGATCCCCGTTTATGGATTTTAGGCCCTACCCCATCGATCCAAGCTAAGCGAGGTGGTCGCTTTCGCTGGCAATTATTATTACAACACCCATCACGAGGTTATTTGCAGCAATTTGTCGCACAAATTTTGCCTGAATTGCAGAGCCAACCAGAAAGCCGCAAAGTGAAATGGAATATTGACGTGGATCCCACTGACTGTTAGGTGATAGTAAATATAGAAAAACTGAGAGTTGACGCTATCACTCCAGGCTCTTGGCTTAATGATATATTGACGAAGGTTAATAAATAATGAATTATTATAAGTTGGGTATAAATCCTGCAAGTAAAAAGTGGAAAGGTTATATGAACCCAAGCCCATTTTTTTAGATGATAAAGGAAATAAATTAAATGATGTAAAACTATCAGCTATCCAAGGGAGATTTAATGGTGTTTTATATTTCGATATATTAAGTCAGGGTAAGATTCCCCCAGTTACCTCAACAGGCTCTAGATTCTTAGCATTTAATGACAGTATTTTTTGTACAGATGATTTTGACGTTAACGGCGTCCAGCCAATACCAATTATTAATAGAGATAGTCATTTAAAATATATATTGATGCATGTATTTAATTACATTGATTGTGTTGATTGGGAACATTCTAAAGTTGATCACTGGCCTGTGGGATATATTCCAGAAACATGGGAGTCAAAGCGTGGGCGTTTTTTTATTGAACCTGTTATTTATAAAAGTAAGATACCTAAAAACTTAGATGCCTTTCGTTTGTATGAATGGAATAGTACGTTTAATATCGTGATATCTGAAAGTTTTAAAGAAAAATTATTATCGGTAAAATTTGATCATACTTTTCTTGATTTTGAACTATTATCTCTTAAATAAGAAACTGCCGAGGTATTAGACCCTGTAAATAATTCTGTGTATTTGCCTTTCATTAAAGGTAACCGTCTAGGCGGTCACCAAACGTAATAATAAAACGGTTCATTGCCTGTTTCCAGTTTTGAATTGGTATGCTCCATTTTTTAGAAGCTGATTCAATCGCTAAGTAAATCACTTTACGCACTCAATCATCGCTGGGGAATACCTTATGTTTCTTAATCGCATGACGAATAACGCTATTTAGTGACTCGATGGCATTCGTGGTATAAATAGTTTTGCGGATATCATCAGGGTAAACAAAAAATGTATTTACGTTTTCCCAATGCGCATACCAACTTTTGCTAATAACAATTGATAACAGGCAATTATTGAACAAATCCAGCCCAAAAGGAGCTTCAACGCTATATTTCTACTTCAGGGTACGGGTACTATAACAGCGATCAGTATGACCTTTTAGGGTAATTAACCCAGCATTTAGGCACCAAACCGCACACCACGGTGTACCATGCGTACAATGACCACAGTTATACCTCTTTAGCCCGTATTGAGTGCACGGATACCCCCGTCAATCCACGGTGCGCCATCTATTACACGCACAGTGGCTTAAACGGATTGCCGGAGGCGCTCACCAACAGTGACTGTCATCTCGTTTGGCAAGGTCAGTATGGTGTTTGGGGGTATTTACAGCGTCAGGCCCGCCCTACCGGTGAGTTTAACAGTGAACAAAACCTGTGTTTTCAAGGGCAATATTTCGACAAAGAAACCGGCCTGCACTATAATACCTTCCGGTACTACGCCCCAGATTTAGGCCGCTTTACCCAGCAAGACCCCATCGGGTTAGCGGGTGGGTTCAATCTGTACCAGTATGCACCGAATCCACTGACATGGGTGGACCCGTGGGGTTGGGCGTGTTCTGGAAAAACTTCAGATGGAAAAGGGTTAGGCGGAAATCAAAAAGTTGATCGAGCAGCGAGAGAACTTGATTACGCAGTGCAGAGAGCAAGTAAATATCTTGACCGCGGTTACTGCATGGGGAAAGATATATCAAAATTGGGCAAATAATCAACATATACCCCAGTGGTTAAAAAATGTTGCTAGCGGGAATGCTATTCAGCAAATAACGGACAAATTAACCGTTAACAATAGATATCTTGAAGGTATTATCAGAAATAAAACAGGTTCATGGTGGGGGAGCTTACGCCCAGATTATCATTTCGAACTACCAAACGGAAAAGTAGCTGTATTTGATATAACTACTTCGGGGCAAGCATCTAAAATGAGTAAATATAATATTGACGATGTTACGGATTGGTTGATTAATATTCTTTATCAATAGAGGTTATTTTATATGAATAATAAATTAAAAAAAGAAATGGTAGAGAGATGGACTGATGAGCTGAACTTTAAGATAAACGCCATGTTTAAAAAGGAAGATTGGCGAGACAAAAATATTATTAATGCTCGTTGGAATATGGCTCCTTTTGGGTCCACCGATAATAATAAACTAGATTTTAGAGGATTTGTTTTTAGAGAGCCTATTCATTACCACTATATCTCAAATATTGATTTTTCTTATTCACGGGTAATAAGTGGTAATAAAGATAATTACGGACCATCAAGAGGAGTAACTGGATTTATTAGTTCAATACTTGAAGATTGCAACTTTATTGGTTCACAGATGCCTGCTAACTTGGCTGAAAAATTTACAAAATGTAATTTCAGTGGAGCAAAATTTGAGTCATCAAAATTAAATGCTGATTTTTTTTCCTGTCAGTTTATTAACTCCGACATGAAAGATGTTTTAGCCAATGGTAAAAAATTTATCAAATGTGATTTCACTAATGCTAGTTTAAAAAAATGTAATTTTTACAACTGCTATTTTGAAGACTGTATATTTGATAATGCAATTATGTCTTCCTCAAATATCTCAGGTAGTACATTTGTTAAGACTAAACCTTCTGAGCTTCAGATCATGAGCTGCTCTGTGTCTGATAATTTAAAATTTTTATAAAATATTCTAAACATCATAGATAAATTCTGATTATGTATTCGACATGTAGATTATTGTGTTTACTTGCGTAAAAACACTTATTTCCAGTAAGTAAAATTCATTGATTTTATAGATTTTCTAAAATACTCACGATGGGTTGAATGGCGTGTCAGAGGTTCTTACCAAGAATAAAGGTAATATCGTTTAGCAAGGCCAATAGAGTGTTCGGGGGAATTTACAACATCAAGCCCGCCCTACCTGTGAGTTTAACAGTAAGCAAAGCCTACCCGTTTGAAGTGCTGCTTATGTTATTGCAATGACCGTTGAATCACACTCGACATGGCTCGACCGTTCCCAGCCTCTTTTGATATGCAAATAGCCGCACTTTTTTCCTGCGATCACCTGCAATCATACAAACTGACTCACCAGATATTATCCCTCCTTTTTATTCAGAAACTTTATGCTAACTATTTTCAATATTTGCGAACCAGCTCTAAAAAATGACGTGAGTCACAGTTTTTATGTAAACTAGGTAACAGATATTATTGTTAAACCAATTAGAATAACTCGTTACTTGAAGCGATGACGTCTTTGCGCCATTCAAAAAAGCAATCGATTAACTAAACGTAAGGAAGGCGTTGTGGAACAAAAACAACAAAATGCTACTGCAACCATGAAAGATGTTGCTAAAGCAGCGGGCGTATCAACGGCGACTGTCTCTAGAACATTAATGACGCCTGAAAAGGTCTCATTACAAACTCGTCAAAAAGTCGAGCAAGCAGTGATGGACGTGGGCTATTATCCACACAGCCTAGCGAGAAGCTACAAACGTAACGAATCGAAAACGATCTTGGCGATAGTGCCTGATATTAGCGACCCTTTTTTTAGTGATGTTATTTGTGGACTTGAAAAAGTTGCCGCACAAGAAGGCTATTTTGTACTGATTGGTGACTGCAAACATCAGCAAAAGCAAGAAAACGCTTTTATTAATCTAATCATCACAAAGCAAATCGATGGGATGGTACTGTTAGGGTCGAACTTACCGTTTGATGTATCCGCAGAAGAACAAAAAAATTTACCGCCAATCGTTATGGCTAACGAATTCTCGCCTGAATTAAAATTACCGACTGTTCATATCGATAACCTAACATCAGCCTTTAATGCCACCCATTATTTACAAAAATTAGGTCATAAGCGCATTGCATGTATTGCAGGGCCTGAGCATATGCCTCACAGCCAATATCGTTTAGAAGGTTATAAAAAAGCGATGCTACGTACCGGCGAAAAATTGCGGGAATATTATATTGTTCGAGGCGATTTTACCCATGAAAGTGGCGCTGAAGCAGTCAAAACTCTGCTATCGCTACCGGAACCTCCTACCGCTATTTTTTGTCATAGCGATATTATGGCAATCGGCGCCATGTGGCAGGCTAAAAAATTAGGTTTAACGCTACCTGACGATTTATCTATCGTCGGGTTTGATAATTTAGAACAAGCCAAGTATACACTGCCGGCATTAACAACCATTAACCATCCCCGAGATGAAATTGGTCGACATGCTATGTTATTGCTACTTGAACAACTACAGGGTAATAGTGTCACTCCGGGTTCTCGCCTCCTAGATTCTGATTTAATCATCAGAGAGAGTGCAAAAGCGCCTAAAAGCTAGGCAAAGTCGTTCAGGTTAAGTAACATGTATGTCCTAACTTATTCAAGGTGCAGCTTAAGTGGTGATCCGAACAATAGTGAAATGCCTGCAACAATAGGCCATTATTGTCAATCAGCCTAACGAATCAACTACAGCTTGAGATATGCAAGTATAAAACTGAATAATCACAGACACTCAATAAACTAGTGAATTAACAGCGTGGCACAAAAAGATTATGTAGCTCGTGGGCGGTCACCAGCCCGCCGAAAAACCAGTAAAGGTAAATCAAAGAAAGCACAAGGACTGCCGATAACGACATTGGTCGTTGCCGTCGGCATTGTGGTTTTATTTGTTGGTGGCCTTTTCTATATCACTCAAAATAAAAAAGAGTCGCCGCAGAATGTGGGGGCTAATCCACCGTCAGCGCCGACCAATACTCTGCCGCCAAAACCCGAGGAGCGCTGGCGCTATATTAAAGAGCTGGAACGACGTGGTGTTGATACGCCAAATATTCAGCAACCAAACAGCCAGAATGGCAATATAATGCGTCCATCCGATCTGACACCTGAACAGCGTCAGCTCTTGGAGCAAATTGATTCAGATAGACGTGGTCCTGTAACCAATTTACAGGAGGTTCCTTATAACGGGCAGCCTGTACCGCGCTCACAAGTGATCATCAATGAGCCAACTCAGCCGGTGAGTCCACCCGTGCGGCACAAGCCTACAACGCCGCCTGAGACAAAAACAGAGACGCGTTCTACACAACCAGCGCAGTCGTCACCTGCACAATCTGAAAGTAAGCCAGCCAATAATTTACAAAATATGCTCGTACAATGTGGCTCTTTCCGTACTGCCGAGCAGGCTGAATCTGTCCGAGCCACTCTCGCATTCTCAGGAATCGAGAGCAGAATCACTGTTGGTGGTGGTTGGCATCGTATTGTGCTTGGCCCTTATTCTAAGGCAACAGCAGAAAAAATGCGCGATCGAGCAAGTAGCGTCGGTGTTTCTGGTTGTATTCTTCGTGCCTCTGGGGGTTGAAAAATATAATCCCCTCCCCCATGTACTGTTGTAACGTACTATCAAGAGCGGCTATTACAGCATTTTGTTTATTTCCAGTTACCGATTTAAGAAGGTCGGTAATTGGGAAAATTAATACGCCGCATTTTTTCGTCATAAAACCAGGGGCTAACTCATGACAACAATCGTAAGTGTTCGCCGTAATGGCCAGGTCGTAATTGGTGGAGATGGGCAGGCGACGATGGGTAATACCGTCATGAAAGGCAATGTCCGCAAAGTTCGTCGCTTATATAACGACAAAGTTATTGCCGGATTTGCCGGTGGCACTGCTGACGCATTCACTCTTTTTGAGTTGTTTGAGCGCAAGCTTGAGCTACATCAAGGCCATTTAACTAAAGCTGCTGTTGAGCTAGCAAAAGATTGGCGTACTGACCGCATGCTACGCAAACTCGAAGCGCTACTTGCTGTTGCTGATGAACATACCTCCCTCATTATTACAGGGAATGGTGATGTCGTTCAGCCAGAGAATGATTTAATTGCTATAGGTTCAGGTGGCTCATATGCACAAGCCGCTGCACGCGCGTTACTTGAAAATACCGACTTAAGTGCTCGTGAAATTGCTGAAAAAGCACTGTCTATCGCCGGTGATATCTGTATCTATACCAACCACAATGTCAACTTTGAAGAAATTTCTTCAAAATCATAAGGATTGCCTGTATGTCCGAAATGACTCCACGCGAAATAGTTAGCGAACTTGATAACCATATTATTGGTCAAAATAAGGCAAAACGTTCTGTCGCAATCGCCCTGCGTAACCGTTGGCGTCGTATGCAACTGAATGAAACGTTGCGCCATGAAGTCACGCCAAAAAATATTTTAATGATTGGACCAACTGGTGTTGGTAAAACGGAAATTGCACGCCGTCTGGCAAAGCTTGCTAATGCCCCCTTCATCAAAGTTGAAGCAACAAAATTCACTGAAGTTGGCTATGTTGGTAAAGAAGTAGACTCTATCATCCGTGACCTCGCAGACTCTGCTGTCAAAATGGTACGTCAGCAATCTATCGAAAAAAATCGGTATCGTGCAGAAGAATTAGCCGAAGAGCGTATTCTCGATGTCTTGATTCCACCAGCAAAAAATAACTGGGGCCAATCAGAGCCTGTTGATGGGCACTCACCAGCACGTCAATCTTTCCGTAAAAAACTACGTGAAGGCCAGTTAGACGATAAAGAAATTGAAATTGAAGTTGCTGCCGCGCCAATGGGCGTTGAAATCATGGCTCCTCCAGGTATGGAAGAGATGACTAATCAGCTGCAATCTATGTTTCAAAACCTTGCGGGCCAAAAACAAAAAGCACGTAAGATGACGATAAAAGAAGCTTTTAAACTTTTGGTTGAAGAAGAAGCAGCCAAGTTAGTCAACCCTGAAGAGTTGAAAGAGCAGGCTATCGAAGCGGTTGAGCAACACGGCATCGTATTTATCGATGAGTTCGATAAAATCTGTAAACGAGGTGGACAAAGCTCCGGCCCTGATGTTTCCCGTGAAGGTGTCCAGCGTGACTTACTGCCATTGATCGAAGGGTGTACTGTTTCAACTAAGCATGGCATGGTCAAAACAGATCATATTCTGTTTATCGCTTCTGGGGCATTCCAAGTCTCTAGCCCTTCTGACCTGATCCCTGAATTACAGGGTCGTTTGCCAATTCGAGTTGAACTACAAGCACTGACGACAGAAGACTTTGTACGTATTCTGACGGAGCCAAATGCCTCGCTGACTGAACAATACAAAGCCTTAATGGCAACAGAAGGTGTCACAATTGAGTTCACAGAAGATGGTATTCGCCGCATTGCAGAAGCCGCATGGCAAGTGAATGAGTCGACTGAAAATATTGGTGCTCGTCGCTTACATACTGTTTTAGAGCGTCTAATGGAGGATATCTCCTATGATGCGAGTGAACGTAACGGTCAAACCATTCACATTGACGCGGCATACGTCAGACAACACCTAGATGAATTAGTGGCTGATGAAGATCTGAGTAGATTTATTTTATAAGCTTATTAATTATCAGGTTTTCATGTATCCTTAATATGCATCTAATAAAGTACAACGGTGATTCATCGTTGTACTTTATAATATGAGATTAAGCAGCAAATATTCAGCTTCTCACAAAACCATGACCTATGCTGTCCATGAGGACGCTCTCATGAAACGAGAGTCATAAGGTATGTCATGTGAGGGCTTATTAATGATATTGAACATAACAAACCTGTGAAATTATTGAATGAGCTCATCTACTTCTATTAGCCGTAAGCAGGCCTGGCTAGAAAGTTTACGCCCTAAAACCCTGCCTCTAGGGGTGATTGCGATTATCACTGGCTCTGCGTTAACCTATTTAATGGGCACGTTTAAGTGGCCAGTTGCCCTTTTAGCACTCATTACAGCAGGTTTACTGCAAATATTGTCTAACCTTGCTAATGATTACGGCGATGCCGTGAAAGGCTCTGACACTGCCGAACGTATAGGCCCTCTGCGTGGCATGCAAAAAGGGGTCATCACCCAAGCAGATATGAAAAAAGCGCTCAAAATTAATATTATCGCTGCCTGTATTTCAGGGCTGCTGTTAATTATAGTCGCTTGTGAAAAACCAGAAGACGCTATCGGCTTCTTAGTGTTAGGGTTAGTTGCAATTGTTGCGGCAATCACCTATACCGTTGGTAAAAAACCTTATGGTTACCTAGGCTTAGGGGATATTTCTGTTCTTATTTTCTTCGGCTGGCTCAGTGTTATTGGCACATATTATTTGCAATCCAACAGCTTTAATATGATCACGTTCTTACCTGCAACGGCATGTGGATTACTTTCAGTTGCAGTGCTCAATATTAACAATATGCGCGATATCGAAAATGATATTAAAGCGGGCAAAAATACCCTCGCGGTACGTTTAGGCCCTCAAGGTGCGAGGATCTATCACGCAGCTATCATTATTATCGCGATTTTATGCCTAGCTTTCTTTAATTTACTGTATCTGCACGGTTGGGCCGGCTGGTTATTTTTACTGGCGGTGCCTATGTTGATGAATCATATTCGCCGTGTACTCAGTGATCCGACACCCGAAGGCATGCGTCCGATGCTAGAAAACATGGTGAAAGCAGCACTATTCACTAACGTTCTCTTTTCTATCGGTGTAGTATTGAGTAAATAATTGCTTATTTTTTGACTCGACTCCCCTATTTTTAAGAGGTGAATTTTGCCAATCACCTCTTAAAAGGGATATACTTTATCTCTCTTGCAGCAAAAAAAGACCTATACACTATGAAATATGATACTTCCGAACTCTGTGATATCTACCAAGAAAGCGTCAATGTGGTAGAGCCTCTATTTTCCAATTTTGGTGGGCGTACTTCATTTGGCGGTCAAATCATTACGGTTAAGTGCTTTGAAGACAATGGCCTACTGTATGATTTGCTGGAAGAAGATGGCCATGGCCGTATTCTCCTCGTCGATGGGGGCGGTTCTGTGCGTAAAGCACTCATTGATGCAGAGCTCGCTAGATTAGCGGTCGATAACCACTGGGAAGGCATTGTGATATACGGTGCTGTACGCCAAGTGGATGCATTGATGGAGCTCGATCTGGGTATTCAAGCCATTGCTGCAATACCGAGCGGTTGCCCAGATGAAGGGATTGGGGAAAGTGATATCCGCGTTAATTTTGGCGGCGTTACCTTCTTCTCTGGTGACTACCTTTATGCCGATAATACAGGCATTATTCTGTCAGAAGAGCCTCTTGCAACGCAGGATAGTGCAGGTTTTGAAGTCATTGACGATGAAGACCTCTAGGCCTTAAATAAACAAATTCCATTAAAAAAGAAGGGCCGATGATGATATCGGCCCTTCTTTTCGGTAGAACACGTTTTGCTGTATCTATATCACAAAGGGTAGCGGTGTTAATCTCACTACCCCATCAAGCATGTCAGCTTTTAATACCAATATGTCACCTACAAGTATCAGTAACAGCTATAAATGATTAAAGCCATTACTCTCCCAAATACTCAACACCGTTCGTATTGTAACTGGGTCGCCATCACAAGCTATGACGGCAAACATACACGGCGTCATAACGTCTTGAATGTATAACGCTCTAACTAGCCTGTGTTGCCGTTAAACACCAAATTACTGTTATCTTGATGAATAAACATACCGCTCTAACGAATTGAAACTCGTTAACTGAATACCCTAAATTATTCGAGTTGCAGCTAGGCAGCGATTCGCAAGTGACCCCGATGAACATACACTAGATATGCATCAGGCAACCGAGAGATGCCAGCACTGCTGCGGCGCGAAACATAACGGGTATTTAAACTTCTTCCATTTTGCCGAGCAACCCACGCAACTTTTCTTGCCAAGTCTGCTGCTCTTGTTTCAGTTGTTCATTTTCACGTACGAGTGACTCAGTACCTGATTTCGCGTTATCGAGTTCTTGAACGAGTGCACTATTTTTATCTTTCAGTTCATCGATTTCCATTTGCAACAATGTGATTGTATCAATCGCTTGTTGGACTTTTGCTTCTAATTTCTCAAATACTTCAAATGACATTCTTCTAACCTCCCATGTAAGCTTTATTATCGATTGTAAGTAGCATGATCCCCTGTGTCTAGTAGCTTGACTCTGATTCCCTTAATCACTTATTTTAAAACACTGGTCGGATCACATTGCAAAGGTCGATTACGTCACTATTTTTGGTCGTTCTTTTTCGTTTTGGTGATGTAACACACATATTTCAATTTCGATATTTCTCGTTTGCGCTCATTAACGATAAATTTACACTATAGGTTTTCACTTTGAAGATCTTAATCTGAAAAACATTACAATAATTTTAATTTTCGTAGGATAGAAAGATATGAGCCAAACGACCACAACTACACTTACAGGTCAGTGCATATCAGAATTTTTAGGTACTGCACTCATCGTATTCTTCGGATTAGGCTGCGTTGCTGCCGTCCGTATCGCGGGAGCACAACTCGGTCTCTGGGAAATCAGTATTATTTGGGGCTTTGGTGTTGCTCTCGCTGTATATCTAACAGCCGGTATTTCCGGAGCTCACCTTAACCCAGCTGTAACCATCGCATTATGGTTATTCGCGAGTTTCGAAAGACATAAAGTTGCCCCTTATATTGTTGCGCAAATGTTAGGCGGCTTTTTTGCTGCTGCCTTAGTTTACGCCATGTACTCCCCTGTATTCATTGACTACGACCAAGTTCATCACATTGTTCGCGGCACACAAGAAAGTCTCTTTACTGCGGGTGTTTTCTCCACTTACCCAGCACCACAGCTAAGCGAAATGCATGCCTTCTTTATTGAAGTCGTTATCGCCGCGATTCTACTTTGCCTAATCTTGGCACTCACTGACGATGGTAATGGTATTCCACGCGGTCCTTTAGCACCTCTTCTAATTGGTATATTAATCGCTGTTATTGGTGGCTCTTTCGGACCACTGACAGGATTTGCCTTAAACCCAGCTCGTGATTTTGGCCCTAAAGTCGTCGCCTATTTTGCTGGTTGGGGAGACATTGCGCTCACGGGTGGCCGTGAAATTCCTTATTTTCTTGTCCCATTAATTGCTCCTATTGTAGGTGCGTTAATTGGTGCATTTGGTTATCGCATGCTGATTACTCGTCATTTACCCGGTTTCATTCATACGAAAAAAGACGAGCAATCAAAAACAGCGAGTAAAAACGTTTAATCATCACCGGAACAGGTTTAAATTATGACAACAGAAACAAATATCGAGAAAAAATATATTGTCGCTCTTGATCAGGGAACAACCAGTTCGCGGGCCGTTGTACTCGATCACGACGCCAACATTATCAGTATTTCTCAACGTGAATTCACCCAAATCTACCCTAAGCCAGGCTGGGTAGAACATGACCCGATGGAAATCTGGGCATCACAAAGCTCAACACTGATTGAAGTCTTGGCGAAAGCAGATATTCGTACCGACGAAGTTGCGGGTATCGGGATCACCAACCAACGTGAAACAACCATTGTTTGGGAAAAAGCGACAGGTAAGCCAATTTATAATGCCATTGTTTGGCAGTGCCGCCGTACCGCTGATTTTTGTACGCATCTCAAACAAAATGATCGGGAACTAGAAGAGTATATTCGTCAAAACACTGGGCTGGTTGTTGACCCATACTTCTCCGGCACCAAGGTCAAATGGATTTTGGACCATGTGGAAGGGGCACGTGAACGTGCTGAAAAAGGAGAACTGCTGTTTGGCACAGTCGATACTTGGCTTGTCTGGAAAATGACGCAAGGGCGTGTTCACGTAACAGATTATACCAATGCTTCCCGTACCATGATGTTCAATATCCGCAATCTGGAATGGGATGATAAGATTTTAAAAGCCTTAAATATTCCACGAGCAATGCTACCCGAGGTTCGTCCATCATCTGAGGTGTATGGGCAAACTAACATCGGTGGTAAAGGTGGAACACGTATTCCTATTTCAGGTATGGCTGGTGATCAACAAGCAGCACTCTATGGCCAATTATGCGTGAAACAGGGTATGGCAAAAAATACCTATGGCACCGGTTGTTTCTTATTGATGAATACGGGTGAAACTGCGGTTCGTTCAAATCATGGCCTACTTACCACAATCGCTTGTGGTCCAAGAGGTGAAGTCAATTATGCACTGGAAGGGGCTGTTTTCGTCGGTGGCGCATCCATTCAATGGCTACGAGATGAGTTGAAGCTGATCGATGAATCGACTGACTCCGAGTATTTCGCCACCAAAGTCAAAGACAGTAACGGTGTCTACGTTGTACCTGCTTTTACTGGCTTAGGGGCACCATACTGGGATCCGTATGCACGTGGGGCTATTTTTGGCTTAACACGTGGTGCAAACCGTAATCATATTATTCGTGCCACACTGGAGTCCATCGCTTACCAAACTCGTGATGTGTTGGATGCAATGCAAGCGGATGCTGAAACACGCCTTGCAGCGCTACGTGTTGATGGCGGTGCGGTCGCAAACAACTTCTTAATGCAATTCCAAGCGGATATTTTAGGGACTTCTGTTGAGCGTCCTCAAGTGCGTGAGAGCACCGCTTTAGGTGCCGCGTACCTAGCCGGCTTAGCCGTTGGTTTTTGGAATAGCCTTGATGAACTGCAATCAAAAGCAAGCATCGAACGCGTCTTCAAACCGGGGATTGAAACAACAGAACGTAATTATAAATATGAAGGATGGAAGAAAGCGGTTGCAAGAGCGCAAGAGTGGGAAGATCGCGCCTAGTTTTCACGCCACGTTTCACTAACCCATACAAAAAGGCAACACTTCGGTGTTGCCTTTTTTATATGACCGCGCCATCGATTAATTAAATAATTAGCTTATTAGTATATTAATAATAAATTAGACGCCACATTTTAATAACTTAAAATATCCAATTGATTTATAGGGAATAAAAGCCACTGTTCAACAACGGAGATAGGTTATGGATAACCAAAAAGAGGCCGTATCTTTACCAAAAGAAGAAAAAAATGAATCTGGTTTGTTAGCGTTTGTTTATGATATGGCAGATCCAAATCTCCCTGTTATGACACAATCTGTTGCCATTTCGGATTTAAGAAATAACACGACGCCTTTAACGGCAAGGCCCTCTCAAAGCCAGTGGGTTTATGAGGGAGTACTCAATGTGCCACGGGATGGAAAATATCTCTTCATGGTTGATCAGCATAACACACCGTTATCGCTTGAAATCAATCAGCAAAAAATCGACTTAAGCCAACAACAAATCGCTGATGGTATCACCGTCGACCATCTCAAATCAGGGGAACAATACCCCATCCGATTTACCGCCATTACAGATGGCTTAGTGCCACAATTTCGCTTTTATTGGGATGCTGGGAATGGGTTTGAAGTGGTGCCCGACCATGTACTTCACCACCCTCAGCATAGAGAAGCCTCTAATATAAACACAACACCTCTCGATCATCCGCAAAATGAAGCCATCAATACCATTATTGTGCATGAAGTTGAGCAAAAAAAACTACAGCTAGGCTATTACAAGAATCGTGGTCGTGTTGCGGTAATACGCGATGATTCGGCACTACTCGCTGCATTATCTCACCAAGGTCCAACCGATTCCAAGATGGGCAATACGGCCTTTCAATTGATCAGTTGGTTAGCAGGAAAACCACGAATTGCTCATGAAAGCCGCAAAACTTACCTATTAAGTGCGGTCGATACCGAACAATTTTCTGGGTTTGATTTTCACACCAAACACAATCTATTTGTTGATAGCTTTAACTCGCCACACCATTGGCAAGATAACGACCATCGAGCCGCAGAGCAACTAGCAGATGCCCTACTCCCCAGTGGTGAATGGCATCGCCATTATGACATCGTCGTATTACCAGCAAATGCGAATCAACAACAAGTGGCGTTAATCCGCCATTGGATGGAGCTGACTGGCGGCAGTGTTTTTATTTTACACAGCCCAACTCATCATGTTCCCAGCCTAGCCATTCAACAATTAATCAGTGACATTCATCCACAACAAAACCATGAAGAACATGTCACCATTCCAGCGGTCACCCTTAAGAGAAAGGGATTACAAGTGACCGTAAGTGACTGGGATCCACTGACTAACGAAACAACGCGAGTTGCAGAATATATGCTCTCTGCAAACTCAAATGATCCCCTACCTGCTCGTAGCCGACCAACTCAATGGCTATTTAGTGGTGTAGTCACGGCACCTGAAGATGGTGACTTATGGTTAACCAGCAGAGGTTCAGAGCCCTTCTCTTATCAAATAAACTCAGTCAGCCACATTCAGGACCCTGAAAGCAATCAAGTTCATAATATAAAATCAGGTGAAAGCTACCCTATTCAAGCCACAATAATGACACAGGGGGAAGTGCCTCACTTCGCACTTTATTGGCAATTAGCTTGTCATGGTGAAGACTATAAACCGGTTCCTGATGACGCCTTAGAGTATGACACCGCTGACGTTCAAGTGAGTTCAGACCCTATTCCGACAATAACCGAACCTTCATTAAGGCAATCTCATTATCAGCAAACCATTCAGTTGCCTTCAACATCAATAAATACGCTGAATTTAACGGAAGAAATGCTTGCTCAAACTGAGTACTTTTCACTCACGCTACACACGCCTGAAGCCACGACGCCCTTTATCTTAGAAGATATCCCTCTGTCATCTCACCCTTCATGGCAATCATTAGTACAAGAAATAGAACAACATATTAATCAGCGGATCACCGACCACGTGGACACAAGGGTATCCGTCAGATATCAAAATAATCATATTATTATTCAAGGTGATGATGTTTATTTTACTCAGTTTCAACTGAAACAAAATCGACCAACCGCCCATATATCCATCAATCCCACACACATAGCATCGACAGAGGATGAAAATGGCACGACACACACCTTCAAACTGTATGCGAATAGCCTGAAAGAATTAACACATCTTTCTTTATCACTGGCAGGCGAAACGGACAAGCGTGTACATTTGCTAAAGAGTGAATTTAAATCGCCTGACTTACCGATCACATCATCCGAGCAATTTGTTGCACAATTACAGCATTATCTACGGTCCCAAGCGCAGACCCAATCGCTGCATGTAAGCTATGATGAAAATCAGCAGGTGCTATCTCTCTTCGACCCATTAAAGCGTTCCCTTGAAAACTTCAATTTGGGTTTGCAACATCAGACATTGCCTTTTGTTATCGCTGAAAATCATAGAGAAGAAGCCGCCTCTTTGGTCATCGGAGCAATAACGGGAAAATTGCCTACTCACCCAGATGTTATTGAATACCGTTTACTTGAGGAGCCAACATTTGGCAAGGTCAGACTCAACCATCAAACAGGTGAATGGCTCTATCAGGCAAATAGCGATAGTCCTTTTTCAGGGAGCGATCAATTTGACTTTATGGCCATTTTGACAAATGGCCAATATTCCGCACCCATGTCGATTCAACTACAATCAGACGATGCCCCTGTGACAAACTACCCGGGGAAAAGAGTCTTTACACTACCTGATCCGATCTACCATGAGCCTGCTGCGCGTGGCAATCACGTACCGGTAGATATGCAAGTTCACACCATCCAGCTCGCACAGACCCATTTACAAAGCCCCGATGCCCCCTATTTCGTACTCACGGCCAATCGTTGGGCATTATTAAAAGTTGATATCACAAGTCCATCCTCCGCGAATGCGCCAGACATTACCGCAGTCGTGATGGATAAAGATGACCAAGAAATTGGGCGAATTCGTTTAACTGGACCAGAAAATTTACCTCAGCAATTACCTGTTATTCCAAATACGCCAACCATAAAAAGCCATGAGCTGCATCAGCAGAGTTATACGGCTCCGCTTCAAGGTCAATGGATACAACCGGGTATCAAATTGCAATTATTGGTAGGCGATACCCCGGTGGTGATGCCGTACACCGATCACCACGGTATCTTTACTCCCCAAATTAGCACAAGCAATGACATGGTTTCGCGTGTCACGAACCATAGCCTTTATCGTCACGGACAAGGTGTTTATGCCTATTCCCCCCTGAGCTGGGGGATGGAAGCCGCAGCCAAGCTGCCCACTAACGCATTTACCTTATATAGTTACCCAGCTTTGTCGCAGTTTTTACCTCTCGAGCCACAAATCACACATCGCGCAGCACTTTTTATGCCGACCTATGATAGGTTAAGCGGCCTTTATCCTCATCACAGCGAACAAATTTCTTGGGGTTCCCATCGCAGCATCGAAACCAGTAGAACAAATGGACTTGATAGTGACTTTAATTACTATTCACTGACCCCGACAGGCGTGAGTAGCCTACTTGGCTTAGCATGGAAAAACCAAGGTAGTGGTGTCGCTTATGCCAATGTCATGTGGCACGAAGTGTACGGACATGGATTTGGTCTGCACCATACTACGGAGCCTAGCACGGCTTACCCATTTGATAAGAAACACAACGGCTTCAACATCGCATTTGACCAACAGGCACAGTCATATATGACTTACAAGTACATCAATGCGTATACAGGCCAAGTGGCTGAAGTGCTGCCTATGTTATATCCTTACCTAAGTGATGCAGGCCATGATATTTTTAATGCATTCACTTCCCACTCCGATTATTTTACTCAGCGTATACAACAATTTCTGAGACAAAAATTACGCTGGCAGCCAAACGCTCTAGAAGGTGAAGATATTGAAGATCATGGTTTCGCTGGTGACGGTTATTATCAGCGTTGGTCAGATAATAGTCATCAATGGGAAACACTCACGGAAGATAATTTCGCGCAGTTTTACCCAACGAGTTCTCCCTATGAATTAGCCCATCAACGAGATGTCCCTGTTTATTGGATCAATGCTTCAATCTTAACCATGCCAAATGGTCAGCTTCACCCCTATAGCACGCTCAAGCCAATACGAACACGTGGTCACCTACCAGCGCCATACCATAATTTAATCACAGCAACAGGTCGGCCTTACAATGACGACATGCACTATGCACTTAAAGTGACCTACGCGACTCAATATGGTCTATTGACCGAACATCTACAAGCGGTCACGGACTTAACAACAATCAACCTCAATCTTCCTGACAAAGGGGAGCTCGTCAAACTTGAATTAGCCAAAATCAATACCGATAAACAACTCGATAAGCCCATTTATACCTACAACAACCCCAATGCTTTGGCAAACCGTCTATTTAGCCGGTGGGATAGCAAATCCCCGACTCCTCAGCTGACGCTCGATGACTATTGGCAAGGCAGTAAACTATTTTGGTCAGCAACAGACACAGCGTTGATTGATATGTCCACTGGAAAAATCGACAAACAGAAAATAACTCAAGACAGTGTGTTATGTGCTATTTGGGTGAAAGATGGGCAGCGGCAAAAACAATATTTTTCATTACGTGATCCGTGGGGAGAACATGCCTTACCTCACGGTGTGCACACATTTTCACCCATCAATCACTTAGAGCAGGTTATCGATAAATATGTAACGCCAATCGCTTATGATGTTGAATCAGAGAGTTTACTGCTGTCTGATGCTTATATTAATCAAACCGTGGATATCTCAGCGATGCAACTGCCAGAAGGACAATACACTTATTGGCTAACCTTACTGCTGGATGATGGCTCAGGGCAAATTCAAGAGCAAGTTCCCCAAGAGCAATGGATGATATCACGACAGGGAGAGCAATTATCGATTATCGGCAATATCGACAGTACACCCAAATTAACTATCACAGGGCTTAAGGTTTATATCGATAGGCACTTACAAGACGATATTCATCCTAATACATTAATATTAAACCAAAATACATCCATACCGCTCAGTGAGAATACTCAGTGGCTAGATTACAATCGGCCCGTTGTTTTTAATCAGCGAGATCAACACATTGATTTGATTGCTGCGATGGATAACACACCGCTGCATATGCGTGTAGAAAACGACACACTGTGGTCAGCTAGCACCAAGAATTTTTCTGCGCCTTTAACTCTCTAAGCTAGAGCAGGCGGTATTGCGTACCGCCTGCAACTGAGGATTATACCGTATGTTCAGTCCTATCCATGCGATGTGCTAATGGCAGCCAACACAATAAAACAAGTACTGACATCAAGAACATTAATAACCCTAAACTAAACTGCCCATTTTGGGGTAATAACGCGGACACCCAAGTTGCTATGCCGGATCCCACATTTTGCATACCGCCGACTAAGGCGCCCGCCGCCCCCGCTAAATAGGAAAAAGGTTCCATGGCCCCCGTTGTAGCAAGCGGGAATAACATACCCGCACCAAAGAAAAAGACAGAAGCCGGTACCAGTAAAGTCCAGATATTCATTGTGCCAAACCAACCAGGGATCCACATCATTAAGCCAGCTATCAGACAGCAAATGACCGATTGCCACATTAACTGATAAAAACTTTTACCATCACGCCCTGCATACCAAGCCCCAAAGAACGCCGCTGGAATAGGAATAATGAATAAAATACTGACAGTAATACTGTTAAGACCCAGTACGCCGCCCATCAACACTCCGCTACTCGCCTCGAAAACAGCAATACCCGCTAATGCGCCAATCAACATGATTAAATAAGACACAAAAGAACCCGTTGATAATAATTGACGGTATGAAGTGAGCATTTTGTGTTTTTCTGGTGAAACAGGTCTTGTTTCAGGCAACCAGCGATACATGCTTAACAGTACAGTAGCGCCTAATACAAACAAGAAAATATAACACGCATGCCAGCCCCAGAAGTGGGCTAATAAGCCCCCAAACATCGGTGCCACTAAAGGACTCACTAATACACCCATATTTAATAAGCTATTCGCATAGCGTAATGAAGTGCCTTTATAAAGATCGCGTGGCATGGTACGAACCATAACACCGGCGACGCCAGTTCCCAGACCTTGCAAACCACTCGCGAGCACTAAAATATCCAGTGTAGGCGCAAAAATAGCCAGTAACGTTGAGAGTAAAAAGATCACCATTCCCACTAAAATCACGGGACGGCGACCAATTCGGTCTGACAACGGCCCATAGATCAGCTGAGAAAAGCCATAAGTAAAGAGATAGGCCGCCATGACACGTTGCACAGAGCCGGACGGTTGTCCAAAATACACGGCAATATCCGCAATGACAGGTACATAAACCGTCTGCGTCATCTGCCCCACTGCCGCTAAAGCAATCAGCAAGATCAGTAAATTAAAATTTTCCAGTTTTCTCATTTTCTTCTCAAACTAATTTTATCATCCTGAGCGCACAGCCTAGCTGTGTCATTAGACACAAATAACATGAAAGCTTTATTTCAGGGGAACACCCCAGAGTGTTATCGATTGTTTTATTTGATAAAGCAGCCGTTATCCCATCGTTAGCTGCTGCGCGACTAAGATAACAAATTGAATTTTTTTTTCGAGATAGGATAGCATTTTAATTAGCATGCCAACGTCAGCAAAATTCGCCACATATGGCAATAAAACTGTACATTAAATTTAGCAGTGCACCATTTAAAAGAATAATTCACTGGAACACTTTATCGATAAGCGCAAATAGTAAACTGATTTAGTATGAAACTCTGATAAGTCGCAAAGCTGAAAAAAATTCAGAGGTGAAAATTTATGGCCAATTGGGTTAACGGAACTGTTATTGAAGCAAAATTTTGGACCGAGTCACTCTTTAGCTTAGTCATCAATGCCCCCATTAAACCTTTTATCGCTGGTCAATTTGCAAAACTTGCCTTGGAAATCGAGGGAGAACGTGTACAACGCGCCTACTCTTACGTCAATGCTCCCAGCGATGATCGACTTGAATTCTACTTTGTCGTCGTCCCTAACGGGAAATTAAGCCCTAAACTTGCCCAATTGCGTGTAGGAGATACACTGCAAGTCACTGATGAGGCGTCTGGTTTCTTTATTTTGGATGAGATCCCTGACTGCCAGCATCTTTGGATGCTCTCAACGGGCACAGCAATAGGTCCTTTTCTCTCTATCTTACAAGAAGGTAAGGATCTTGAGCGTTTTGAAAAAATTATCCTTTTACATGCCGTCCGCTATCAAAAAGACCTAAGTTATCTTCCTTTAATGAAACAGCTAGCCGAGCGCTACCCAGAAAAGCTCCATTTGGTGACCGTTGTCAGCCGCGAGCAGTGTAAAGGCGCTTTATATGGGCGAGTGCCTGCATTAATTGAAAACCAGATGCTCGAAAACGTTACAGGAGTTTCCCTTGATGCTGCTAGCAGCCACGTAATGCTATGTGGTAACCCTGAAATGGTTAAAGACACACGAGAGGTACTGATAAAAACCCGTGATATGCGCAAACATTTACGCCGTAAACCGGGTCATATCAGCAGTGAACAATATTGGTAGTCATCCTAAGATCCCCTTAATGCGTGATATAGGGGATCAAGAAAGATAATCAACAGGTTGTGTTTTTTTGCCGTATTGATTTTCAGAATCCATCCCGACAAAAACACCACAGTCTAACAACATAATCATGGCGATTAAAAGAGGTAAAAAACGCCCAATTCCCCATTGCCAAACAGGTGCTAATTGGCTGACGTCCATGGAAAACAAGGCAAATGCAAGAATAATTAATGCAAACCAGCCGCCGGGTTTTCCTCTATCATGTAGACGTTTGGTAAAAATTGCCGCTAACGGGTATAGCAACAATACAAACAACACGATCACTACGATTTCAGGTAAGCGCAATGCATTTTGCAAAAGCACAATAACCGTCATTAAAATAAAGCATAAGGCGATACCCGCCCAAAAAGGTCGACGACCTATTCGCCCTTTGAAGGAGAAGGCCCATTGTTGTAATGTCATTACACCAGATCCTGATACACTATTAAAAACCCTAAAATGAGTGGCAAAACAAATGAAACAACCCGCACTCCGTTCAATCCCTATCATCATAACCGTTTTTCTACTTGGTTTGCCACAACTGACATTTGCACAAAAAGTACCGACACTGCCCAACACGGACTTTGAAGTGGCTTACTTAGCCCCTGATGCGCCCTCATTCGACCTCACTATCCCTCAGTTACGTAACCAGTTTAATCAAACCAATCCGACGTTACCGCTACATGAATACAAGGTGATAGCGAGCCAAGATATTTCGGCTCCCTATATTCGTGCCGCTTCTCGAATTAATGCTCACCTATATTCATCCGCTGTTCTTGAGCGTGGAAGCGAAAAGATTAAAAGTTTACAAGTCACTTTACTGCCAGAAGAGCGTCAAGATACTCAAGCGAATAGGCAATTAGCAGAGCGCTATATTATGGCGATTATCCATCAATTTGACCCAAACATTTCTGTCGATAAAGCGCCTGAATTAACCCTCGCATTAAATAAATTTATGGCGAATAAAGATGCCGTCCACGCCGAAGAGGTTCGTTTAGGCGGTCTACGCTACATTTTAGTAAAAAGTGAAAATAATGTGCTTACTTTTGCTGTTGAACCGATTAAGCTAGAAACAGAAGCGCCTTAAATAGATAAGGATCACAGCAATCGTCAGCAGCGTGATAAAAAGCAAAGCTATTGTTATGTATTCTCTTTATACTTAACACCTCAATTTTAGGCACAGTGACAGAAACATTTTTCTCGTTGCACAAAATGTAACAGCGCGGCGAGTCACTTATTGATAAATCAAACTCTCTGGTTGGAGGAAACAACATGCGACATCCATTGGTAATGGGTAACTGGAAACTGAACGGCAGCACCCATATGGTTAATGACCTGATCGCGGGTTTACGCAATGAACTGAGCAGTGTTGATGGCTGCGATGTAGCGATTGCCCCACCGGCTATCTACCTAGGTCAAGCAAAACATGCGCTTGCAGGTAGCCGTATCGCATTAGGTGCACAAAACGTTGACGTAAACCTTTCCGGCGCATTCACTGGTGAAACATCTGCGGAAATGCTCAAAGATATCGGTGCAAAATACATTATCATCGGTCACTCTGAGCGCCGCACATACCATAAAGAAAGCGATGAGTTTATTGCTAAAAAATTTGCGGTATTGAAAGAACAAGGTTTGATCCCTGTGCTGTGCATTGGTGAAACAGAAGCGGAAAACGAAGCGGGTAAAACAGAAGAAGTGTGTGCTCGCCAAATCGATGCGGTGCTCAATACACTCGGCGCGCAGGCATTCCAAGGAGCAGTGATTGCTTATGAGCCTATTTGGGCTATCGGTACAGGCAAATCAGCGACCCCAGCGCAAGCACAAGCTGTTCATAAATTCATTCGTGACCACATTGCGAAAAAAGATGCTGCCATCGCAGCACAAGTGATCATCCAATATGGTGGTTCTGTTAATGCAAGTAATGCGGCAGAGCTTTTCACTCAACCAGATATTGATGGTGCACTCGTCGGTGGCGCGTCATTAAAAGCTGACGCATTTGCTGTGATTGTTAAAGCGGCTGCTGAAGCGAAAAACGCGAAATAATTTATTTTTATTGAGAATAAACCGTCAATGTTTATTGGCGGTTTTTTTATTTGCTACCATAATAAAAGAATAATAACACTAATAAAAAACAATATATTTCCACAATAAAGAAAATTCATTTTATTTATTTGAATCACAAAAACAAAAACTCCCTAAAATAAATTATTCCTTTTCGCATTTTATCATCCCTAGAAAAATAAACTATAAATCATCAATATGATTTATTACTTATCCCACTAATATTCTTAAATATTCCTTTCATACCTCTTATCAAGAATACTCGACAAGGCGACTTTTTTTACATTAAATTCACATTGGCTTCGACCTTAAATTATTTACACGTTTTAAAAAAATGAATGTTAACGATAAATAACACCTTACTGTTAAATAAAAAATGATAACGGCTATTCGTCATCAACATTGCATTATTAATTTTCATCAAATAAAGCATTCACGATAAGGATGATTATGGAATATTTTAAAGGTTTAATTCTAAGCACAGTCATAATATTACCAACAACCGCTTTTTCCCAAGCCAGTAATGATTATTGGCATGTAGACACAGATGTTTATGTCGAAGTTGAAGAGTACCAAGGTCAACGAGACAGCTTTAATAACAAAGTATTCGACAAAGTCAGCATGGTAGGTAAGCTTGCACTGACTAACCCACAATCATTATGGGGCTTTTATTTCGAACATCGTGAGTCATTAAAAAATTATGGGCATGACTTTTCGAGTTCCCGTGACTCCTCTATCCGTAATCGAACTCAAATTGGCGCGACCCGCCAGCTCTACCGAAGTGCGGTTGCAGCATTCAGTCTAAATGGAAGTTACCGAAAAGAATCCAATGATTCCGCACCGAATACCACCGCGCTTTCATCCAATAGCTTATATTGGTTAATGCCAGCAGGTAGCATTCAAATTAATAAAAAATGGTCTTTTGATTTTTGGGATGCGCTCTATTACTACAGTAACTTTTTAGCATCAAACTACTATGAGTGGGAAGCTGAACACGGCGTCACTTACAAACACTCGAATGCCGTTACAGCAAAATTCACTTTATATAACGATAGAGTGTGGGATAAAGATTTCAATCAAGTTTTTGCACGGGATCAAATAAGAGGCTACTTCCCTATTAAGATCAGTGAAAAATGGGCGATTACGCCTTATTTTCGCTATTTTTTGAATGACAGCAGTTATGATGGCCAGAAAAATTTAACTCAACGGATCAAAAACGGCTATCGTATTGGAACACAAATCGCTTATAACGTGACCCCCAAATTAACACTCTGGGGTGGCGCAGCGATTGAAGCGACACAGTGGAAATACTCCATAAACAATCATATGACATCAGGAAGGAGTCATAGTCAAACCTACTACTTGGGGCAAATTGGTATCAAATACTCTTGGCAATGATAAGCGGAACACAACACTTTATTTTAAAAGATAAAAAAGTCGTAATAGCAGTAATACGGCTTTTTTATTAAACGCTATATTTTATATTAAAATTAATAATTAAAACATTTTTTACACATTAATCAGAATAAAAATTCAGTTTCAATTAATAGTTTAGATAATTAAATCTTTTCACGCAATTCACAGCCTAGATCACATAAGGGAATAATTCCAAAGTGGAATTATTCTATAGAAATATTAAGTATTCCACAAAATTAATCAAACAAAATCAATGCACTACTTAATATAGCACAATTTGTTAAATCGATAACTATTCTTCTTTCATAACAAATAAGAATAATCTTATCTGTGATTTATCTCACTTTATAATTAATTAACCCTACTTATTATTCATCGAAAAATAACTTAGGAATAACTCGATGAAAAATCTGACTCTACTTTCCCTCTGTTTATTGAGCGCCGTGTCGTTGGCTGAACCTATTTCACAAGCACAGCTTGATACTTTGTGGAAAAACAAACAAAAATCTGCTGAAGAAATTGTCAATAATATGTCTGAAGCCGAAAAAATTGGCCAACTATTTATGTTGGACTTCAGATATTGGAATCAGGATAGCAAAGGCGAGCCAGCTCCATTTCTGGTCATGAACGAGGAAGTTTCTAAAGTGATTAATCAATACCACTTAGGTTCTGTCATCTTGTTTCGTGAAAATTTAATTGATACCCCCCAAACGGTGGAATTAATTAACCAGCTACAAGCTTCCCGTAGTAATTTGCCACTCTTTATTGGTACTGACCAAGAAGGCGGCTATGTCACTCGCCTTCGTGTCGGAACCGAAATGCCCGGTAATATGGCCTTAGGCGCGACCCGTAATCCTGCTCTCGCAGAGCTAACCGGCATGATCCATGGCTATGAATTATCCAGCCTCGGCTTTAATATCAACTTTGGCCCTGTTGTCGATGTGAATAACAATCAAAATAACCCTGTCATTGGTGTGCGCTCCTATTCGGATAATAAAGAGCTGGTCGAACAGCTTTCGACCAATTACATCAAAGGCATCCATAAATACAATTTATTGACCTCACTAAAACACTTCCCTGGGCATGGTAATGTTTCCTCTGACTCTCACGTAGACTTACCTGTCGTGAATTCAAATGAACAAGAGTGGCGCTCTACAGAGTTACCGCCCTTCCAGTATGCGCTCAACCATGGCGCAGACGCAGTAATGACGGCGCACATCATTGTGCCTGCCCTCGATAACAGCAAGATCAAAACGCTAACAGGGAAAGAGGTGGGAACACCCGCTACGCTGTCAAAACCTATCCTACACGGCATTTTACGTGATGAGCTAAATTATGATGGCCTCATCATCACTGACGCCATGGATATGGGAGCGATTGCGGATAATTTTGATATGAATTGGGCTGTAGAAACCTCTTTATTAGCAGGCTCGGATATCATCCTTATGCCAATCAAAATGTGGGACAGCGAATCAATTACTCGTCTAGACAATATGTATCGCTATCTTGAAAGTGAGGCTAAGAAAAACCCTGAATTACAAAAACGTATTGATGAGTCGGCTAAACGCGTCATACTGAAAAAATTACAGCAAGAGATCACCGCTCAACCGGTTGATTTAAAAAATGCTCAACAGATTGTCGCCTCTAAAGGCCATAAAGATCTGGAGAATATGGTTTCAGAGCAAGCGATTACGGTGATCAAAAATGATCATGTTCTGCCTTATATCTTGAAACCACAAAATAGAATACTCGTCATTTCCGATGAAAAACCACGTAATGAATTAATTCAAAAACACTTAAATGCTATTGCTAATGAAACGGGTGTCACTATTGATAGCCAAGAAATCGTGATCAAATTAGCGGAAAACACCCTCACTGAAAAAGATATTAAACCTCGATTAAAAAACCAAGATCTGATCTTATTGACCACCTATAACTTAAAAGATAATCCAACTAACGCTCAGATAATCATTGATGAAGCGAATAAAGCAAATATTCCGCTCGTCGTTATTTCCTCTCGTAACCCTTACGATATCGCCTATTTGAAAGACGTTAAAGCTAACATCGCTATCTACGGCATTACTGGATTTGATATTACGAATAATAACCGTAATTCACTGGAAACAAATATTCGTAGTGGATTACGCACATTATTTGCAGACCAACAGACACAACCTTTGAATATGCCTAAGGGGCAACTGCCGGTCAATATCAAGAACCCTCAAGGGGATAAAATCCTGTTTCCTTATGGTTACGGTGAAACCTACAACACAACACATTAACGCCTATTTTCACTCTGTACTTTCCAGCCTCTATATCTCCATCGGAAATATAAGGCTGGTTATTACACCTCAACAAAAACAAACACTGCTACCTCATAAACAATAATTAAAAATTAAAGGATCATCATGAAAATATCATTGAATGGTTTACTCTTTCTCTCTGTTACTAGCCTTGCTACCCCAGTATTAGCGGCTGAGCCTATAAATAATGACTACTGGCGAATTACGTCTAACGTTTATATGGAATTAGAAAAATTTGAAGGTCACCATAATACCAGTGGCGGCAAGGTATATGACAAAACAACGATGATAGGCCAGCTCTTCTTATCAAACCCTGAATCTAAATGGAGCTTCTTTCTTGAACACAAAGAGTCTTTAAGAAGCTATAACCATAATTTCTCTACATCAAAAGACTCTTTTATTCGTAACCGTACCCAAATTGGGGCAACACGTAAAATGTATTCGAGCGATGTAGGGCAATTCAACCTAAACGTGACCTACCGAAAAGAATCAAATGACTCGGCTCCCGGAACGATGGCGCGTCCATCGAACACACTATTTTGGTTGATGCCTAGCGGGACTTATAATTTCAACGATAAGTGGGCATTTAATTTCTGGGATGCGTTTTACCACTACGATAATTTCCACGCCCCCAATAGTTATGAGTGGGAATCCGAGCACGGTATCGTCTACAAGGTGAATGATTCGGCAACCGCTAAACTCTATATGTACACCGACTGGACATGGGATAAAGACTTCAATAAAACATGGGAACAAAACCAAATCCGTGGCTACTTCCCAGTTACCCTAAACCAAGAATGGAGTATTATGCCGTACTTCCGCTATTACCTAAATGAGCACAATTACGACAGCAACCAACGTACGACCCAGAAAGTGAAAGAGGGTTACCGAGTTGGCACACAAGTTTTCTATAATTTAACCCCCAAAATCACATTATGGGGTGGATTCGCTGTTGAGCCGAGTACTTGGGAAAATCCGAAAGGTGCCGGCATTACCTCTGGTAGTCATAACCGCCAAACATTCTACTTAGGCCAATTAGGCGTGAAATACGTCTGGCAATAACAGAAAAAATATTGCTACCGCTCATCCCCTCATTGAGCGGTAGCAATCCACAAGCATCATAAAGCAACCCCTGTTTCTCCTATGTAACATGCCGTTCGGTGGCTAAAGAACCGGCCATTAGGTGCACAAAAATGATGTCGGCGACTCAAAATATGCCGTGTGTGTTAGGGGCGGCGACTAATCTCATCAAAAACGCCCCCATTGGCAAAATGCGTAGATTGCGCTTGAGTCCAACCGCCAAACACATCATCAACCGTCAATAGTTTCAGTTTAGGAAAGCGTTGCTGATATTTTTTAGCGACATCCGCATCACGGGGTCGATAATAATTTTTAGCGGCTATTTCTTGCCCTTCAGGGGAGTATAAATACTCCAAATAGGCTTGTGCGACTTCTCGCCGGTCACGTTTATCGACGGTTTTATCAACCACAGCCACAGTAGGCTCAGCTAAAATAGAGATGCTAGGCGTCACAATTTCAAATTCACCATTTTCACCAAGCTCATTAATCGCTAATAACGCCTCGTTTTCCCACGCAATTAATACATCTCCAATTCCACGTTCCACAAAGCTATTTGTTGCGCCGCGAGCACCAGAATCTAACACCTCAACATTTTGATAGAGTTGTTTAACAAATTGTTTGGCTTTCTCTGGGTCATGATGATTTTTTTCCAAAGCATATCCCCAAGCCCCAAGATAATTCCAACGCGCTCCGCCTGAGGTTTTGGGATTCGGCGTCACAATCGCAACATCTTGACGGATCAAATCATCCCAATCTTGGATATTTTTAGGATTGCCTTTACGGACAAGAAAGACAATTGTTGAAGTGTAAGGTGCGGAATTATCGGGGAGCCGTTTTATCCAATTTTTATCAATGCGCCCGCTGTCCGCTATGGCATCAACATCATAAGCTAACGCTAGCGTGACGACATCGGCTTCCAAGCCATTAATGACAGATGTTGCTTGTTTACCTGAACCACCATGAGACTGACGAATGGTTACCGTATCCCCAGTTTTTCCTTGCCAATACTGGCTAAAAGCTTGGTTATATTGCTGGTAAAATTCCCGAGTCGGATCATAAGAAACATTTAATAATTGAATGTTTTTCGCCCATGCTCCCGTCGTCAGTATTAATAACAATGCCGTTGCTGACTGCCATTTTAGTGCCATTCTTCCATACCTCATTCATTTAAATGTTAAGGCAGGCTGACAGATTTCATAGATAACATGAAATAATTAAAAATGACAATTTATGCAACAAAAGAATATACCGTGAATTCGATGAGAGAGAACAAACCTGTATCGTGCCGTTAATGCACGATACAGGAGAGATTTGCAATTGTAGAGGTAAAAATCAGTACAGTTTTTTCGCTGTATCGTACCAATCTTTCTTAAAGACGCGCTTCATGTTCATTACCGCATCAATAATGTCATGGTGAACCAATTTTTCGTTTTGGATCCCGACACAACGACCGCCATAGCCCTCTAAAAGGAGCTGAATAGAGTATGCCCCCATACGTGAGGCCAAAATGCGGTCATAGGCAACAGGCGATCCACCACGTTGAATATGTCCCAGTACCGTTGCACGCGTTTCATGATGGGTTTCTGCTTCAATGTATTTAGCTAATTCATCAACATCGCAAACATGTTCTGTAATCGCAACGATGGCGTGTCGCTTGCCTTTCTCAATACCTTGTTTGATTTCAGACAACAGCTCTTCACGATCATAAGCCATTTCATTTTCAGGCAAGACTAAGAACTCACACCCTCCCGCAATCGCCGCGGATAGCGTTAAATCACCACAGTAGCGTCCCATCACTTCAACAATAGAAATACGTTTGTGAGAAGTTGAGGTATCACGCAGACGGTCAATCGCTTCAACAACGGTTTCAAGGGCAGTGAAGTAACCAATGGTATAGTCTGTTCCTGCAACGTCATTATCGATAGTGCCGGGTAGACCAATACATGGGAAACCAGCTTCTGTTAATGCTTTAGCACCGAGATAAGAACCATCACCACCAATCACGACGAGAGCATCAATATGATTTTTTTTCAGATTTTCAATGGCAACAGCACGAACTTTTTCATCGCGGAATTGAGGAAAACGCGCAGATCCGAGGAAGGTACCACCGCGGTTAATCATGTCAGAAACACTATAACGGTCTAGCTGTTTCATGCGATTTTCATATAAACCTAGATATCCATCATAGATACCCATGACTTCTAACCCTTCGCTCAATGCAGCACGTACCACGCCGCGGATTGCAGCATTCATACCTGGTGCATCACCACCGCTTGTTAATACCCCAATTCTTTTAATCTGCTTGACCATGATGACCTCTGATTAATGAATATAAATTGCAAATCGATAAAAGACACAACACCTGCGCTTTTCTACATCAAATTCGATTATAAACCATCGTGCTGAATTGATTCACCTACCACTATAATACGGTAAAGGTACTGATATACCTGTTTTCCATCAAGTTTTGATACTTTATTGTGATCCAGTCTACACAATTTTAGTTCATAAAATGGATTACCGTAAAAACACAGGCTCACTATAGCGGTTGTTGCCTTACTTCGAAACAAAAATTAAGTCTCCATCATAGCATTGATATGAAATAGAAAGTTAACCTTGCGAGTTAAACATCAGCGGCAGTCACTCGCACGGTTATCTATATTCACATGATAAAGCGCCATTTTTCACGGGTGTTAAGGAAGCCAAGGTGAACCTCCTTGCATCATTCCCCAGTAGCGTGAGGACGACAACATGCCATCGTTGGGTTGCTAAACACACCAACTGTCGCGAGGTATAAAATTTGATAGGCTTTAGTTGAGTGCCTGACCCGCGCGGGTTCAAGCACTTTTTTCATTTTGGAGTTAATCGAACACAGAAGCCAAATTACGTATAAAAATAACGTGTTAAGTGAAAGAATATTGGCGCTGCGAAACATAACGAGTCGATACGGTCTAACATGCCACCATGCCCTTCAATAATTGCGCCGAAATCTTTAATACCACTATCACGTTTGATCGCCGACATACATAACCCCCCGACGAATCCCATTAAAGTGATCGCAAGAGACATCAATCCTGCAACCCACCAACTGAAAGGCGTTACCCAATATAAACAGATCCCAATAAGCACCGAAGAGAGTATGCCGCCGATAAAGCCTTCAATTGTTTTATTAGGACTTAATTTTGGCACTATCGGATGTTTGCCAAACAATTTCCCAAACACATACTGCAACACATCAGAAAGTTGGGTCACAACAATTAAAAACAGGAGTAATTTTACATTCTCGCCTTCATAACCTTGAATATCTAACATCAATAAAGCAGGAACATGACTTAAACAAAACACCGCAACTAACATGCCCCACTGAATTTTGGCTGTGCGTTCAAGAAAATGATAAGTATCCCCCGCTAAAGCGATACGTGTCGGTAAGAAAAGAAATACGAATACCGGTACAAAAATAGAAAACATGCCATACCACTGAATACCAACCAAAACATATTGCAACGGCAGGAATATAAAAAAGCACCAAAATAACGCTTCATGATCACTACGTCGAGTTGGCGTTAAAGTAATAAACTCTCTCAATGCGAAAAATGAAATTAGCGCAAATAAAATCACAACACCGATATTGCCTATCACAACGGCCAATACACACACGATACACATCAACCACCATGCACGTATTCTGGCATTTAAATTGTCGATTGTAGGATTGCTCTTTTCTCCTGAATACCGATAAGCAAGGATCCCACCAATGATACTGGCTACCACGAGTATACTGAATACACCCGATAGCAATAACACGATCTCGCTATCCCAAAGGCTCATGGCATCAACTCCTCTAATGCAGATTTAGCGCGTTGTAAAAATTCAGCTTTAGATTCATCCTCGCCTAATGGCGAGAGAGGCGCTCCCACTACTGCGGAACAAATAACGGGAACCACGAGCTTGGAGCCTTTTGGCAACACACGGTTTAAATTTTCAAGATAAACAGGAACCACTTCGACATGAGGAAATTTTTTAGCTAGGTGGTAAATACCACTTTTGAAATGACTTAATTCTTCGCCATCGCCGCGAGTGCCTTCCGGAAAGAGGATCAATGATTGTTGCTGTACTAACACCGCTTCTAGCGGCGCTAATATATTGTCTTTGGCGGCCCCCTCCCCTTTTCGATCAACCAATACAGCTCGGAATACTTTATTAACCAAATAACGTCTAAACGGTGTTTTATCCCAATAATCTTTTGCTGCCACAGGATGGACGGTATGGCGCATTAAAGGAGGTAAGCCAGACCAAATAACAAGACCATCAAGGTGACTAGAGTGATTCGCATAATATATACGAGACGTCATCGTTGGTTGACAACCGACCCAACGCGTACGTACACCGGTTAATAAGCGGCAAGTAAATGATAATAACATCCCCATTCCTTTTGCCATCAAAGAAACTCTTTGAGCTTTTTCCATCTTTATTCCTTGCAAAGCGTTTTTCTACCCAGTTCTTAGTCAGAAGGGATAAATATTTTTTAATTAACACATCAGAAATGAAAATTAAGACTTAAGCTAAACGGGTTTATTTATTAGCACAACAGGGAAGCTCTGAATTCCTCTTATTTGAGATTACACTCGCAGACACGCTGCAAATTCTCTGAAAAAACTCACAAAAAATGCAAAAAAAGTGCAGCGATGGATTCACCATAGCTGCACTTCAATATGATTGTTGACTAACAAAAAGGCTTATTTATCAGCCGCAATACGGTCACGGATATGTTGAGCACGTTCAGCTGACGGTGGATGCGAGTCAAACATGCTGCTTTCGCTACCGCCCAGTTTTGCTAATTTCTCAAAACTGGTTGCCAGACCTTCGGTTTTAATTCCACGCTTTTTCAGCAGGTCATAAGAGAAATCATCCGCCTGACTTTCTTGGTGTTGAGAGAACTGAGAGTTAACCAGTTTTTCACCCAATGCAGCAACCTGAGACGCGCTCAATTGCTCAACCACGCCACCTGCTGAAGCCGCTGCGGTGCGGGCAGCAACAGCGGCATAAGCAACTTGCATAGCTTTACGTGAGTGACCCAGTGCAACGTGGCCCATTTCGTGGCCTAATACACCTTCAACTTCATTATCATTCATCATATCCATCAAACCGCTATAAACACGCACACAGCCATTCGCCATTGCCCACGCATTTACTTCATCGGTCAGATAAACTTTATAGTTAACAGGAGTGCCATCGATTTCATTGCCTAATGCTTTAGCAATTTTATCTAAGCGCTTCGAGTATTTGCTAGAAGCAGGTGCAATTTTATTTTGTGCATCCATCTCTTTACATGACTGGTCACTTAATTGCTTCACGTCACCGTCAGTTAAAGTAGCAGCTTGCAGTAATTGCATACCCGAGTTTGTTAGCATGCCCTGATCTAAGTTTTTACATCCCGTCAAAATCACGGCTGAAACAGCGACTGCAACAAGCGCCTTCATCTTCATCATATTTTTTCCTTTGCAATACACATAACCATTCTTTTTAAGGTTTTAAAGACTATAAAGTCTGCAAAAAATAACAATAGGAATATAGTAAGAATCGACTTATAAAGTGAAGTTCATCTGTTTTTTATCTCAATAGTAGAATTTGCAGCAGAATAAATCACGATAGACTAAATAATATGATTAAAATTAAATAACAGGAAAGCCCTATCCCGATATTAACCTGTGCACAATTCAACTGTTCATATTCATTAAATCAGTCTTTTTTGGATTTATAAGGCCTATGATACATAGTAATAGGCAAAAAAATAGCCCCAAGAAGGGGCTGTAAAAGACAGGGATGGTGTCTATGGCAAGGAAAAACTTCACTTATTGCTACTTCACTACTACGATCAAGAGAATTTCGAATTAAACAACTTCAACAAAACTATTTACTGTAAAGCCTGAAATTGAGACATCTTCTGTTGATGGATCTGCTCAAGTTGGGCTTTCTGCTCAGGTGTTAATAGCTGGTACAACTCATGGTGAATACGCGCCATTTCAACACGCTGGGCCAATTCTTTTTGCATATGTTTTTCTAACTGGTCACGAACCGCTTTTTCATCAAAATCATCGGCGATGATTAAATTGTGCAGTGCTTCACGCTCTTGCATGGAAACTGGGTTATCAAATTGATAACGACGCTGTGTTGCCATTAAATCTCGCAATTGCTGACGCTGTTTTTCATTTAACGTGATACCATTAAACATAAATGTACTTGTGCGTTCTGCATTACCAAACAGCTCATGGTGCTGAAGCTGAGCAACTACTGATGGAGACTCCGGCTCATTTTGCATTTGTAACATTAGGGGAGTCGATGAATCACCAGTTTGAATAATATTTTCTGGTGTATCCCCAAAAGCCGTCACTGATCCGATAATAAATGCAGAGGTTAACGTCAACATAACTGTTGTTTGTGCTGTTCTTTGCATTCCCAACTCCTTGTTCTCGGACAGTGCTCGTGATTCAATGTAGACAACTATACGCTGGTGGCTGCAAACTAGCGTCAGAGCATGTAAAAGAACGTAAAGTCATGGAATCGTGAAGATTGTTATCGTATTTTGGCAGCTGGAGGACTTAAACACATGCATAAAATCCTATTAGTTGATGACGACCGTGAACTCACGTCGCTCTTAAAAGAACTGCTCGAAATGGAAGGTTTCAACGTTGTCATCGCCTATGATGGTGAACAGGCTTTGCAACAACTTGATTCGTCCATTGACCTGTTATTACTCGATGTCATGATGCCAAAGAAAAATGGTATTGAGACATTAAAAGAGCTACGTCAAATCCACCAAACCCCCGTTATTATGTTGACTGCCCGCGGAAGCGAACTCGACAAAGTATTAGGGTTAGAATTAGGTGCTGACGACTATTTGCCTAAGCCTTTTAATGACCGTGAATTAGTCGCGCGTATCCGTGCATTATTGCGCCGCTCTAATTGGAGTGAACAAAACCAAGGAGATAACAGCAATACACCGGTATTACAGGTGGATAAACTACAATTGAATCCAGGCCGCCAAGAAGCTAGCTTTGACAATGAAATTCTTGACCTAACAGGTACCGAATTCACGTTACTGTATTTATTAGCACAGCACCTTGGTCAAGTTGTTTCAAGAGAACATTTAAGTCAAGAAGTGCTCGGTAAGCGGTTAACACCGTTTGACCGTGCAATTGATATGCACATATCTAACTTACGCCGTAAACTCCCAGAACGTACAGATGGTCAACCTTGGTTTAAAACCTTGCGTGGCCGTGGATACTTGATGGTTTCAGCAACATGATAAATAGCTTAACCGCGAGAATATTTGCGATTTTCTGGTTTACCCTCGCACTAGTTTTAATGCTAGTGCTGATGGTACCCAAGCTAGACTCTAGGCAGCTCACTTCCCTACTGGAAAGTGAGCAACGCCAAGGGGAGATGCTTGAGCAACACATCGAAGCCGAACTTGCACAGGCACCGATGAACGACCTACTTTGGTGGCGACGTATTTCTAACTCCATCAAAAAATGGGCCCCCCCGGGGCAACGTCTCATCATTGTGACCAGTGAAGGACGTGTTATCGGTGCGATGCCCAGTGAAATGCAAGTGATCCGTAACTTTATCGGGCAATCCGACAACGCCGATCACCCGAAAAAGAAAAAATACGGACGAGCCGAAATTCTTGGACCGTTTTCCATTCGCGACGGTGAAGATCACTATCAACTCTATTTAGTACGACCGGCAAATAGCCCGCAATCAGACTTTATTAACTTATTGTTTGATAGACCATTCCTGCTGTTAATTGCCACCATGTTAATCAGTGCTCCGTTACTACTTTGGCTATCATGGAGTCTGGCTCGCCCTGCTCGTAAATTAAAAATGGCAGCTGACGATGTCGCAAAAGGCAATTTACGTCCACACCCTGAACTTGAATCTGGACCTCAAGAATTTCTTTCTACAGGTAATAGTTTTAACCAGATGATCAGTGCGCTTGATGGCATGGTCACCGCCCAACAACGTTTAATTTCTGATATCTCACACGAATTACGAACGCCATTAACTCGATTGCAGTTGGCAACGGCACTATTACGTCGTCGCCACGGTGAAAGTAAAGAGTTAGAACGCATCGAAACCGAAACCCATCGCTTAGATAGCATGATCAACGACTTATTGGTGTTATCACGTAGCCAACACAAAAATGAAATCCTCAGGGAGAACATTAAAGCCGATGATTTATGGGGAGATATTTTAGAGGATGCTCGCTTTGAAGCAGAGCAAATGAATAAAACGTTGGATGTAACCGCACCGCCCGGCCCATGGCCTATCTACTGCAACCCATCGGCAATTGGCAGTGCATTTGAAAACATTGTTCGTAATGCCCTTCGTTACTCTAATACACACATTGCGGTGAATTTTAAAGAGGAAAACAACGGCATATTAATCACTGTTGATGATGATGGCCCTGGGGTTAGCCCAGCAGACCGTGAAAATATTTTCCGCCCGTTCTATCGCACTGATGAAGCTCGTGATAGAGAGACCGGAGGCACGGGGTTAGGTTTGGCGATTGTTGAAACAGCGATATCACAACATAAAGGTTGGGTAAAAGCTGACGATAGCCCACTTGGTGGTTTACGTTTACAGATTTGGTTACCCGAACATGGTCGATAATCTTATCCAGCCATAAGCTTTATTTTAAGCCCTTTAAATAAGATTATTTAAAGGGCTTACTTTTTATTTCGCAATATTGATATCTCACTCACGCCCACCTATTTACTTAAGCATTCTTGCTTATTTCAATATCAACACGTTTTATCATCATTTTTTGATAGGAATTAAAAGCCATTTAAAAACAATAAATAGGAAGTTCTCATATTAATAAAAATGAATACTCGATATTAATCCCTCAATTTCTATTTATTTCGTGATCTATAATCATAAACAGACAAAATACCGGATATATTGATAATCTGCTTTTTATTTACTCAAAGATTACCTATTATATTGATATAGAACGCAGCACGCATGTCTAATCAATACGACAAATATCCCTGTAATCTCAGCGTGGCAATTATCACTCTTAATTTGCGTTCAATTTGAATTATTTTATAGGCAATTGTTTGCATCAAGACACAAAAAATTAGACGACTCAACTCAACGGATTCATCAATGAAAAAAATTAAGCTTACCAAGTTGGCCATCCTAACGTTATTGAGTGCAATGAGTGGTAACGCTCTTGCTGGAGGACTCGTATTACCCGATAACAATCTACGTAACGACCTCGCCTGGTTATCAGAGCGTAATGTTATCCAAATTAGTCTTTCAACATGGCCTTTATCGGCAGAAGAAATAACCCGCTCACTAAATAATGCCAATATCACCAATAGTGAACAAGAAGCGATAGTACAACGTATTAAGCAGCAACTAAACCGCACGAAAAATAGTGTTCAATTACAAACCTATTTATCCACTGGTAAGCCTTCCATGCCACAAGGATTCGCCCAAAGCGAATACAGTGATTTCCGTTACACCGTTGAAGGCAACTATAGTACCGACGATGTTGACTTAAATCTAAAAGCCAACGCTGAACGAGCGCTACGTGTTGAAAATGGCTCTGATTACAACCTTAATGGTTCTTATGGTGGCGTAAAAATTTGGAACCAATGGGTAAGTTTCGGTGAAATCCCTCAATGGTGGGGACCTGGTCATGATGGTAGTTTGATTCGTACTGATGCAGCACGTCCAGTTACTGGTTTCCTTATGCAGCGTGCAGACCAAAGTCCATTTGAGACCCCTTGGCTGTCATGGATTGGTTCATGGCAATATCAGCTGACTGCTGGGCAAATTAAGCAATACTCGTCACAGCCACACACAAAATTAATTGGTTTACGTATGACCATGAACCCAACTGATTTCTTTGAATTAGGTGGTTCGCGCGTAGTGATGTGGGGTGGTGAAGGGCGTCCAAACAACTGGAATTCTTTCTGGAATGCGATGGCAGGTAAAGATAACACCGGTGATCAAAATGATGATCCAGGTAACCAACTCGCAGGACTTGATGCCAAAATTAAACTTTATCCGCTAATTGGCCTACCTGTCAGTGTTTATGGGCAGATGATCGGTGAAGATGAAGCGGGTATGTTTCCATCGAAAAATGCCTTTATGGGGGGCATCGAAGGCTACCACACTGCTTGGGGCCAGCCTTTAAGTTGGTATATTGAAGGTGCCAATACCCACACCGAGTGGAATAAAAACGGGGTGATGTATCGTCACTTTATCTATAAAGACGGCTATTACCAACAAGGTGCTCCATTAGGCCATGCCATGGGCGGTGATGGGCGTATGCTATCAGCCAAAGTGGAATACACCCTTGACGATGATAACCGTGTTAGTACACGTTTAGTCTATGCCAAGGTCAATAAAGAAAGTTATCCACAAAACAAAATCTACCCTAAATCAGAAACAATTAAAGGTCTTGATTTAGGCTGGTGGCATAATTTTGACGACCGAGTTAGTACAGACGCTAAAGTCTGGGTTTCGAAAACCGATTACGATACCCGTGATGATATCGGTGCTTCCGTGATGGTGACACTGCCATTCAAGTGGTAATACTCCCCCTGATCTAAAAGACATACCCTAGCAGCCTTTCCATGCAGCTAGGGTATTATTCATTTTTTGACACCTTCTCATTCGCAATTAGTTAAGGCCACACTATAATTAACACGAGAAATCGCTTATTGAGTGTTCTTGAGTTATTACATCAAAAATTAATTATCTTAATTTATCAATTAAACGCCTTTTACGAATATTCATTGGCAACCAAAAAATAAAAATGATGTATATCTCAATTATTCAAGTTATCTTAACGCGATACTCTTGTAACGAGAGAGTTATTAGTTTAATTAAGATAATACCTCGACAAAAAATAGGGTTATTTTATCTCTCTTAAAATAAAATGTTGCCAATTATCAAACGTTATTTAGGAAAAATATAACCTTATAATTTAAAAGAATTTATATGATTTACAAAACCAATAAGACTATTCTTTAAGACTATCACATTAATAGTCATAACCTATATTTAGTGTTATTATTAGTGGCTTTCGCTTGACCGAGTCAGCGTAGAGGCATACCCTCTCGGGGGTAAAAACGATAAGAAATGCTTATCAATTGAGCAATTGCATAAAAATGTAATGTTATCAATTAATAAGCATAGATATAGAATTCAATGGTGCTCTGGGACCCGACAACCCAGTGCGGTAGCTATTACCTAAAACAAACTAATCATAGGCTATCTTATGCAATTACTATCGTTTGAAAATATATTGGAGCTAGATATCTCTCCACAAACAATTTATAGCTGGATATGTCAATCTATTAGCCAAAAAAATGACACAATTCTGCCACCTAAGATTAGCTTAAAACCTGAAGATGAAGTTTTTTATAATTTTATGCCTTCTATTTTATTAAAAGAAGAAAGTGCAGGTTTAAAAATAGTTAATAGATATCCAAATAGATCACCAGTGTTAGATAGTCAAATATTTCTTTATAATATAAAGAACGGCAACCTTGAATGCATCATGGATGGAAATTTTATCACCGCAATGAGAACAGGAGCTATAGCAACACACTCAATTATTTCGTTTGCTAAAAATGACTTTAACTCTTTATCATTCATTGGAGTTGGAATACAAGCTAGGGCAACATTAAAAATATTTTCTTGCATATATGATAAACGTGACTTAGTAATTAAAGTTAAAAAATATAAAGATCAACATTTAGATTTTATTGCGTTTGCAAAACAGTTACTCCCACAAAGCACCCAATATATTATATGTAATACATATGATGAATGCGTTGAAAATACAGATATAGTTATTTCATCTGTAACTTATTTTGAAAACGATATTTGTAGTGATGATAAGTTTTCGAATGGATGCCTAGTTGTTCCTATTCATACCAGAGGTTTTACTAACTGTGATTTATTTTTCGACAAAGTTTATGTTGATGATTTAGGACATGTATCTGGATTTAAGCACTTTAATAAATTTCAAAATAAAGCAATAGAAACAGCCTCATATATAAAATCCCCTATAGAACTAGGAAGAAAAAGTCAATTAGAAAAGATAATATGCTATAATATAGGGTTATCCATACATGATTTATTTATTGCAAAAAATATACATAAATTAGCAATCGCTAATAATGTAGGTCAGAGAATTTCAATGTCTGTACCTAACACAAAATTCTGGCTAGAAAAATAATTAAGGAAAAGATATGCAAGTTTTAATACCTGCTGCAGGAATGGGCAATCGTTTAGGTAAATATACTAGTGATAAAACCAAATGTATGGTATCTGTACATGAAGTTACATTAATTGAACGTTGTTTAAATATCCTATCAAAATATAATATTAGTAGAATTATTCTAGTTGCTGGCTACCAAAAAGAAAATTTAAAAAAATTCTTAGGTAATCAGTATAATGGAATAGAAATAATATATATTGATAATGATATATATGATAAAACAAACAATATATATTCAATATACCTTGCCAAAGATGAATTAGTAAAAGACGACACCATTCTATTAGAAAGTGATTTGATTTTTGAAGAAAAAATCATAGAAAATCTAATATCAAATCAATTTCCAAATATTGCCGTAGTTGATAAATATCAGCCATGGATGGATGGAACAGTTGTTGAAATCAATAATAACTTTGATATTGTTAATTTTGTTCCTAAAAAAGACTTTGAGTTTAATAAAAGTGATTTATATTATAAAACAGTAAATATTTATAAATTTTCTAAAGAATTTTTAGAAAATACATACGTGCCTTTTTTAGAGGCTTATTCAAAAGCATTAGGCCAAAATGAGTATTACGAGCAAGTATTGCGAGTCATCACACTATTGGAAACTCAGGAATTAAAAGCGTTACCATTACAAGGTGAAAAATGGTACGAGATAGATGATGCTCAAGATCTTGATAATGCCAATGTTATTTTTGCACCAGAAAAAGAAAAATTAAGTCTCTTATCCCGTCGTTATGGTGGTTATTGGCGTTATAGTGATATTATTGATTTCTGCTATTTAGTAAATCCATATTTTCCTAATAAAACATTCATGGGTGAAATGAAAAACTCGTTTGATACTCTAGTGCGCGAATACCCATCAGGTGCTAATGTACAATCACTTTTAGCGGCCAAAATGTTCAAGTGCAATCCAGACCAAATCGCTGTAGGAAATGGAGCCGCAGAATTGATTGATACACTTGCACAATATAAAAATGAAAAACTAGGTTTGTTTATTCCAACGTTTGAGGAATACTCATCAAGATTTAAATCTGTAGCCCTTAAGAAACTGAATAGCCAAAATTTCTCATATAATAAAAATGACATTATTAATTTGGCTCAAGAAAATGATGGGGTTATCCTTATAAACCCTGATAATCCATCTGGAAATTTCATTCCATATAAAGATTTGCTGGAGCTAATTAATTGGTTCAAAATAAATAAAAAAACATTCATTGTAGATGAAAGCTTTGTTGATTTTGCTGAAAATGGATTAAACTCTACATTGATGAAAGAAGAAATTCTTAATATGTATTCAGGATTAATCGTGATAAAAAGCATTAGCAAAAGTTATGGTGTCCCAGGCATTCGCTTAGGAGTTATAGCAAGTTCTAATATTGAATTAATTTCTGCAATTAAAAAGTCCATTCCAGTGTGGAATATAAACTCTCTTGGTGAGTTTTTCTTTCAAATTATAGGTAAATATGAAAAAATATATTCATCAGCTTGTAATCAAATAATTGTTGAAAGGAATTCATTGTTTACTGAGTTAGAGAAAAATAAGCTTTTAACACCTATCAATTCCCAAGCGAACTATATTTTATGCAAAGTAAATTTGATTTCATCAAGTAGGCTAATAGAAATGCTCTGTAATGACTATAGTATTCTTGCAAAAGATTGTTCAGAGAAAAAAGGGTTCGATGGACAATCATATGTCCGGCTTGCTGTTAGAAATACTATTGATAATCAATATTTAATAGATAGCTTACTTGATATAGAGTCTAAGGTTGTATAAGTGTATCGTTTAGAATTAGTTAACATTGATAACATTCAAATCACTGAAGAACATATACCTGAACGTGTTGAATGGCTTATAGAAAAAATCAAGGCGGAGGCACTCTGGCGAGTGCCTTTACTCTTAGAAGAAAACTCATATGCCATCATGGATGGTCATCATCGATTTGAAGTAGCTAAAAAATTAGGTTTAAGAAGAGTCCCTGCTGTAATGCTAAACTATAATCTACCCTCGGTGCAGGTTATATCATGGAGAGAGGACTTTGTTATAAATAAAAGTATTGTACAAAGTTATATAAAAGATAAGAAGGTTTTTCCACATAAAACTACTAAGCATATTATTGACCCTTATCCAGATGAAATCTCAATTCCTATATCTTTTTTATATTAACGATGACAATTAAAAAAAAATTAATCAGTAACTTTTCTTATTTGAGTATTATACAAATAGTAACGTTATTAATTCCATTTATATATTACCCATATATAATTAGAAAATTCAGTATAGATTCTTATGGATTAGTCATTTTTATTCAAAGTATAATTATGCTTATGTCTATAATTGTTGATTTTGGTTTCAACATTTATGGAACTAGAATTGCGTCAGAAAATTCTAATAGCAAGAAGAAACTATCTATTATATATAGCAGTATAACCTATATAAAATTATTATTAGTTTTAATATCTTTTTTAATATTCCAATTTTTCATTTACTTTAACAGCAAATTAAATGAAAACCATTATCTTTCTAATATTTTATTCTTTATTGTATTGGGTGAAGCGTTATTTTCACAATGGTTATACCTTGGTTTAGAAAAAATAAAATATGCAGCATTAATTAACCTTTTTTCAAGATTATGTATGCTGTTAATAATATTTATAGGCTCTTATACTTTTATCGGATTTTATTCATTTCCTCTAGCATTAGTTTTTTCTTCTTTGATTAATGGGATATTATCATTATGGTTTTTCAATATTAAATTGAAATTGAAATTTGTTCCAGTATCTTTTAAAAGAATAAAGAAAGATATTAAAGAGTCATATTCATTTTTGTTATCTCGTTCTATCGGCGTTATAATTCTAAAATTAAACACCTATTTAATTGGTAATTATATCGGATTTGCTCAGGTTGCCTATTATGATTTAGCTGAAAAACTGATTAATTTAGCGCTAATGCCTATAAATTTACTAAATCAAGTACTTTACCCTTATATCGCAAAAACAAAAAACTTTGGCGTAACATTTTCAACTATAAAGTACTTAATAGTTATTTATTTACTAACATATCCTATATTGCTTTTGTTTGGAAAGGATTTTATCATCTTATTCGCAGGAGATGATATGGCAAAATCTTATACCTATTTATTAATATTGTATTTTATACCTTTATTAAATATATTTTCATATTTTTTAGGGAACTGTGCATTAGTTCTTATAGATAGAAAGAAAGATTTTAATAATAGTATCTATATTGCTGCATTCTTTTATATCACATTTATTTTATTCATGAGCCAATTTGAATATGTAACTATAAGTACCCTTTGTTGGGCTATTGTATTGAATGCATTTATTACTAGTTTATATAGAATCTTAAAATGTATAAAATATAAAAATTTACTTAAGGAATAATATGTTAATTAATTTTTTACGAAAAATAAAATATGATATGATTTTTTTCAAAAAATCAGTCATGTTAAAAATTAATAAAAAAAACAATGCTAAAACGTCTTCATGATTTTTTTAATATAAATAATATAGGATATTGGTTGGAATATGGGACATTATTAGGCGCGGTAAGACAAGGTTCAATTCTATCACATGACTACGATCTTGATATTGGAATAAATCAAAAAGAATGGAACTTAAATTTACGAAATAAAATAATTGAGCAAGGATTTATATTAACACGAGAAATAAGTGTTGATGGAATTATAATTGAAGAATCTTATAGTTTTAAAGGTATCAGTGTAGATTTATTTTTTTGTTCTATAAAGAATGATGTTATATCTACCCCTGTGTTTCGTCCATTTCAAGGGCTAACGTGGAAGGACTCTATTTTGATAAAAAATGGTGTAGAACTATATTTATTTAATAACAAATATAATGGATTTGAAACAATAGAATTTGAAAACGGGCTATGGCATATACCTAAAAATTACAAAGCACACTTGATTAGCTATTATGGAGAGGATTATATTATCCCTAATAAAAAATGGAAAGGGGAAAACTCAGCAATTCCAACTGGTTGTATTGGAAAAGAAATAAAACATTAATTATATATAAATATACTATTAATCATTAAACTAAACTGCAGATTTTAATAAATAGAAACTAAACAATGGAAAATCAAGATTTAATATCAGTAGTATTACCTGTATACAATGCACAAGATTATCTATTTGATTCAATCAATTCTATATTAACACAAACACATACTAATTTAGAGCTAATCTTAGTCAATGATGGTTCTACTGATGATTCTTTGAAAATCATGGAAGAATTTTCAGCTAAAGATTCCCGTATCAACATTATTAATAGAGAAAATAAAGGGTTAATATATAGCCTAAATGAAGGGATTGAGATGGCCAAAGGTCAATTTATCGCGAGAATGGATGCAGATGATATTTCTTTACCGACAAGATTAAAAAAACAATTAGACTATATTACGCAGAACCAATTAGATATATGTGGATGCCATTACTTTGAAATAAATGAAGTTGGTGATATATCAGGACTAGTACTTGTACCTAAGAATACTCAAATGGTAAACATTGCTTTAGCTAGTACCGTACCATTTGCACATCCATCTGTTTTAATTAGAAAAAATTTTATGACTCAAAACAATATTAAATATGGAACTAACTGTTTTAAGCATGCTGAAGATTTAGCATTATGGATGAATATGCATGAAGCAGGAGCAAGATTTGGAAATGTAAATGATATACTATTTCAGTATAGACTTCTCTCAGATTCTTTATCAAGAAAAAAAAGGGTTGAAATATTAAATGATAGTTCACGTTTATTTTCATTATATTATAAAAAAAACAAAGAATTGATCAATAAAGAACTCACATCCTTTCCTAAGCAACTAAATAAATATGAACAAGAATGGATATCCTCAATATGCATGAGAAAATTATTAAGATTACAAATTAAAAATACATTACCCATACTAAAGAACACTCCTAAAAAAATTATTATCAATAGTTTTATGAGTGAGTTAAATAGAATATTTAAATTATAGTAATTTACTCCTTATGATAAAAAAACATTACTCAAATGTAAGATTCTATATATGTTTGTTTCTTACTATTTATTTGATTTATAATGTAAATTATAATATTACTTTTGGTATACCAAGTAGTTATCTTATTCTTTTCTTTATGCTTATATACTGTATTATAAATATTTTAAACAAAAAAGCATTCCCCCTCAAGAATAAGAGTGCACTTCTGTTTTCATTTTTATTATTTTCTTGGTCTATTTTTAGTTTCATTAACAATCCAGAAAACTCATCTGATAGCTACTTTATTAGAACTTCATTTTTATATTTTTTAATTATTCTTTTCTCCGCATCTATCTACAAATTTATTTTCCATGAAAATAAATTGTTACTATTGAAAACAATTGGATTCGCAGGGCTAGTTAATTCTATATTCATAATATTGATGCTAATTTCAACATCATTTCAGTCATCATATTTGAGTTTAATAAATCAAAAAACATTCTCGCTTATAGGTGGTAATGATGCCCTAAATAGTGCAATGTCATTACGAATGATTGGTATTTCAGGTATATCTGTATATTCTATAGGCTTTGTTCAAGTTCTATGTTCTATGTTCTATGTTCTATGTTCTATAAGTTATTTGCTCTTCATTTATTATAAAAACAATAGAAGAATTAAGTTGACATTGAATGACTCTATAATTTTAATTTTATTATTAGTATCATCAGTCATCTCAGCAAGGTCCTCTCTTATAGGGATAATGTTTTTCTTACTTATTTTTTTTAAAATCTCCCAATTTAAACAATCACTAAAATTTTTAATCTCATCTTCATTACTGATAACGCTTATTTTTTCCATCGTTATTAACTTACTTCCTCTGACATTTAAAGAGTTTTTTCTCTCGTGGATAACAGAAATATTTGTATCTGGTACAAAGACTAGTTCACTACAAGAAAATATTAATATGTTTATCTATGGGTGGAGTGATTTTTCTTTTTTAGGAGATTCGAGATGGTATGGAAATAATAACGATTACTACATGAATACAGATGTTGGTTGGTATAGAATATTGTTTTCTGTTGGATATATTGGATTATTATTATGGATATTCACAATTATTTTTATCTTCTTAAACAAAAATATGTTTTTTCGCAAATTCAATAATGAAAGTTGGGTTTCTATATTACTCCTGATATATACTATCGTAGTTACCTTTAAGGGTGCTATATTATTTGATAGTTTTCAATCACTATTTATATTTATGATGATAAACCTTATATTCCAAAAAGAAAATGAAATAAATAGAAAATATATTTATAATCATTCTTGCTTGCAAAGGAGTTCTATATGACCGGCTTATATTGTTGTTGGGCAATAAAAAAATCCAATAACGGTTTTTATATATCATCCATAAATGCTAAATATTTAATCGAGTTTTACAAAGTTTACGGAAAAATAGTACTCCTAACAACTGCAAGTATATCTGAACATTCAAATTCAGATGTTTTTATATCGAGTGATATTTGTGAAGTAATTGAGTTACCTTTATTTGAAAATTATATTTCTAGCGCTAAACATTTTTTTAAAATAACCAAATCTATTAAATTATTATGCAAAATGACTAATAGAATTTATATTAAAACTCCCGAACCATTCTGTTGGTTTTTTGTCTTTTTTAAAAAAGATAAAATAATTAATTACCACTTTGTCTCAAACCCACTTCAAGTAATACTAAACAATAAAAATAAAAGCTTTTTATCTCGTATAAGTAGATTTCTTCTATATCTTCCGGAGTATATTCTTACTTGCATTTCAGCATATCTTTGTAACTCATCAGCAAATGGAAACTCTGTAATTAATAATGTTCCATTTTTCCTGAGAAAAAAAACTAAAGTACTTATTGAAAGCTCATTAACTGAACAAGACTTTCAAACTCATACTTCTTCTAAGATAAAAGATAGTGGCCTAATTAATTTTCTTACTGTATCTCGTTTATATGAAGGAAAAGGGTTAGAATTATTAATTAACACATTCAAAAAGCTTAATGAATATTATCCAAATAAAAAATTTCATCTAACCATTGCGGGTGATGGTCCATTAAGAAAAAGTCTTATAAATTTAATAAATACAAATAAACTTAACTCTTTAGTCACACTACTTGGTGAAGTGCCGAATGGAAATGATTTGAATGAGGTTTATTCTTCTAATGAAGTTTTTATCAATCCATCATCATCAGAAACTGGCCCTCGAGTCATTCTTGAAGCAATGTCTCAATCATTATTTTGTATTACAACAGATGTAGGATATGTTAATGAAGTTATGAACATTAATGGTTCATGTTGTGGAAAAATAATTCCTATTAATTCTGAAATCGATTTGCTTAACTCTATACTATGGACATTTGACAATCCACAAGAATTAAAGAATCTTTCATTATTAGGAAAAAAATATGCCAGAAACTTTAAGCTAAGCGATTTCGTAGAGAAAATTTTTTCTTAATATTATAATTGCCAGTATATTAATAAATTAATACTTTAGGTCATAGAATGTTATCTCCTGCAATTGATGGTTTAGTTTCAATTATAATGCCATGTTATAATGCTGAAAAATATATATCTTAATCTATAAACTCAGTACTAGCTCAAACTTACACCAGATTTGAATTAATAATTATTGATGATTCATCAACAGATAAATCAATTAATATAATATCTGAGTATCAAGATGATAGAATAAAGCTTATTAGATCAAATTTAAATCAAGGTGTTGCTACTTCTAGAAATAAAGGGATTATGGCAGCAAAAGGTCAATATATAGCTTTTCTTGATAGTGATGATTTATGGGAGCCCTCTAAATTAGAAAAGCAAATCACATTATTAGAATCGGGGTGGGATTTAGTATGTTCAAACTACTCAGCATTTAACGCTGATGGAAAGACTAAATTAAGAATTTCACCTCGTATTATTACCTATCACGATTTACTCCGTTCATGTTTTATAGGAAATCTTACAGGAATTTATTGCGCTAAAAAACTAGGTAAATTTTTTCAGAAATCAACGAGAGCAGAGGATTATTTAATGTGGTTAGCTATCTTAAAATCTGCTCAAAAGGCTTATTGTATTCAAGACTCATTAGCTAAATATCGAATTTCTAACAACTCCCTTTCAAGCAATAAACTTAAATCAGCTGTATGGCAATGGAACATTTATAGAACAGAACTAAAATTTAATATCTGCAAAAGTATATACTATTTTAACCACTACGTTTATAACGCTTTGCATAAAAGAACGTAATAATACTATATTTTATGAACATTAGGCTCAATAATTTATGAAAAAATATTTCATATCCATATTTATTACGACTGCTCTAACTGGCTGTACTGTTACCCCCGGTGTTTATATGTCTACCTCGGGCAAAAACGTCGTCGACACTGGCGATCGTGATATTTCTAAATTTGTCGATATCTACCCGATCTCGCCAAAACTGTTAGATGAGATGTATACCCCACAGGTTATCGCCAAACCTAACCCAACCTTAGAGAAGCAGCTTGCCACCTATGAATACCGTGTTGGTGTAGGTGATGTCTTAACCATTACTGTTTGGGATCACCCTGAACTCACCATCCCCGCAGGGTCTTACCGTAGTGCTGCGGACTCCGGTAACTGGGTACATTCCGATGGTACTATCTACTACCCTTATATTGGTAAAGTGAAAGTCATTGGTAAAACCGTCACTGAAATCCGTAATCTAGTGAGCAACCGCCTTGCAACTTATATTGAATCTCCGCAAGTGGATGTCAGTATCGCCGCCTTCCGCTCACAAAAAATGTATGTATCTGGCGAAGTTTCTAAACCAGGCACATTACCGATTACCAACGTACCATTAACTATTTTAGAAGCCTTTAATAATGCCGGTGGACTGACTGAAAAAGCCGATTGGGATAATGTCGTACTAACCCGTAATGGCAAAGAAATTAAAGTTTCCTTGCAAGCATTAGTCCAGTATGGCGACCTAACCCAGAACCACTTGATGCTACCAGGTGATGTGTTATACGTACCACGTAACGATGGGCAAAAAGTGTTTGTGATGGGGGAAGTGGGTCAACCAAACACCCTAACGATTGATCGTGCTGGGATGAATATTACTGAGGCACTGAGTAAAGCGGGTGGTATAGATCAAACTACCGCTAATGCAACGGGTGTATTTGTTATCCGTCCAATTAAAAATCAAACTTCCGGTGATAAAGAACTGGATGCCCTACTGCCGAAGAAAATGGCGGCGGTTTATCAGTTAGATCTCTCTGATGCCACCTCCATGGTGATGGGAACAGAATTTAAATTGCAACCTTATGACCTGGTTTATGTCACTGCTGCTCCGGTGGTACGTTGGAACCGTCTCATCACTCAATTGTTACCAACCATCGCAACTTATAATCAGTTAACCGAAGGAACTAAACGTATTCACGACTGGTAATCCGTATGTTTAACAATATTCTTGTTGTTTGTATGGGAAATATATGCCGCTCCCCCACTGGGGAGCGTTTATTACAAGTTCATTTTCCCAATAAAAAGATCCATTCCGCAGGCATTATCGCCAAAGAGGATCGCCCCGCGTATGATAGCGCTGTCCGTATCGCACAAAACCACAATCTCTCTTTAGATAATCACCAATCACGTCGTTTAACCAGTGAGTTATGTAAAGAAGCAGACTTAATCCTAGTGATGGAAAACGATCATATTGATAGAATCCATCAACAGTTCCCCGAAACACGTGGCAAAGTCATGTTGTTCGGCCAATGGCTAAATAAAACCGAGATCCCAGATCCGCATAAACGCAGTGATGAAATGTTTGAGCATGTTTATCAACTGATGGAAAAAGCCGTTATACAGTGGCAAGGGAAAATTTAATTTTACTATTTGAAGGCTTAACGTTAATTGATTATGAACACGACAAAAACCAGTTCCGCTGCCTCTGACGAAATCGATCTGCTGGCGCTGTTTAAGGTACTCAAATCCAGTTATCTTAAAATCGGCTTTTTTACCCTCTTTTTTATTGTCATTGGCGCCGCTTATAGCTTTTTAGCCACCCCCATTTATCAAGCCAATGCGACACTGCAATACGATAAAATGAGCCAAGTTTCATTGTTAGATCAAATGAGCGATGTGATGCCATTTGCTAATAATAATAGTCAAGCAGATTCCGAGATCGAAGTAATTAAGTCTCGAATGGTGCTCGGCAAAACGGTTGCAGACCTTAATTTAGATACCCAAATTGCACCGGCTGGTTTTTTCGATAAACTCTGGGGAGATAAATCCTCTGTTGCTATCTCCCTCTACTTTTTACCTGAATCTCTTATTGGTGAGCCTGCAACCCTCACTTATTTAGGTGAAAATCGTTATGCGCTTCACATTGATAACCAAACCGTTGAAGGCAACGTGGGGGAACTCCTAAAACAAGATGAAATCAGCTTGCTCGTATCCTCAATCAATGCGGAAGTCGGACAAGAATTTACGCTTATTAAAAATGCCCGTTATTCAACCATTGAAAACCTACGTAATACCTTAACGATTGCAGAAGTTGGTAAAGGCACGGGTATTATTAATCTTGCTATTAAAGGTGCCGATAAAGCGGAAAATGTGCAGATTTTAAATAGCATTATCCAAAACTATGTGGACCAAAATACCGAGCGTAAAAAAGAGGTTACCAATAATACTTTATTATTCTTAGATGAATACTTACCGAAAGTAAAAACTAAATTGGACAACTATGAAAACCAATTAAATGCTTTCCGTAAAAAGAACGAATCTATCGACCTGTCCTTAGAGGCAAAATCAGCCCTTGATAGCGCCTTGCAAGTTGAAGAGAAACTCAATGAGTTAACCTTTAAAGAGGTAGAGATCCAGCAGCTCTATACTCGTAACCACCCTGCTTATCAGTCATTGCTCGATAAACGTCAGCAACTGTTACGTGAAAAAGAGAAAATCAGTAAAAATATTCAAAAACTCCCTAACACCCAACAGCAGATTGTACGTTTAACCCGTGATGTCGAATCTGAACAAGCTATCTACAATCAATTGGTGGCCAAACAACAAGAACTCAGTGTACTCAATTCAGGTATTACGGCTGATGTGCGTATTATTGACTCCGCGGAATCTCAACCCAATGCAGTAGCACCGAAAAAATCATTGATACTCGTTCTTGCTACTATCCTTGGTTTTATTGTGGGTTGTGCGTATGTAATTGCCCGTGAGTTCTTTAATAATAAAATTAAAGGTACTGAGGATATCGATGCGCTAGGCGTTAATGTCTATGCCACCATCCCATTCTCTACCCATGAGAAAAAACTGATTGCTGAGGGCAATAAACATCCTTTGGCGTTAGAAAACCCTGCCGATACGGCTGTAGAAGCCATTCGTTCTTTACGAACTAGCGTTTACTTCTCGGTGATGAATCAAGGAAATAACCTTGTGATGATTACCAGTGCTTCACCAGGTGTCGGTAAGAGCTTTGTCACCTCCAATATGGCGGTTGTATTGGCTAATGCCGGCAAAAAAGTCCTGTTAATTGATACCGACTTACGTAAAGGCCGTATCCATAAAGCATTTGGCTTAAGTAATAAAATGGGCTTATCTGATTACTTAGCTCAGCAAGATGCCAATCAGCCAAATATTCATCGTCATGTCATTGAAAACTTGGATGTGATTTGCCGAGGTAAAAATGTCACTCACTCCTCTGAGCTTTTAATGGGGGAACGCTTTAAGCATTTACTCGACACGATGAAAGGTCAATACGATATTGTGGTTATCGATACTGCCCCAATCTTAGCGATCACTGACGCGGCAATTATCGGCAAATATGTCGGCACCTCACTGCTTATTGCCTACTATGGTGTCAATACCGTAAAAGATGTTGAGCTATCGCTAAAACGCTTTAAACAAAACGATATCGAAATTACTGGCGTGATCCTCAATGGTATCGATGCGAAATCAGACGACTATAACTATGTTTATGAGTATTAGTCGTACAGGAATATAAAATGAAGCAAATAAAAGTGTTAGTCACAGGAGGCCTTGGCTACATTGGTAGCCATACCTGTGTACAGATGATTGAACAAGGCATGCAACCCGTTATTTTGGATAATCTCTGCAATGCTAACCCTGAGGTTTTAAAGCGTATTGAAACTATCACGGGTACAAAACCCGTGTTTTATGTCGGTGATGTTCGTGATGCCGCGATTCTGGATACGATTTTTGCTGAGCACCAGATCACATCGGTGATCCACTTTGCTGGGCTAAAAGCCGTTGGTGAGTCAGTTCAAAAGCCAATTGAGTATTATGATAACAACGTCAATGGCACCTTAGTGTTAGTCTCTTGTATGCAAAAAGCCGGTGTGAAGAGTCTTATTTTTAGCTCTTCGGCAACGGTGTATGGTGAACCAGAACATATTCCATTAACGGAAGAAGCGTCTGTCGGTAATACTAATAGCCCCTATGGCACCAGTAAGTATATGGTTGAACGTATTTTATCTGACTTAGTCGTTTCCGATCCGACATGGTCAGCTGTGTTGCTTCGTTATTTCAATCCAGTCGGTGCACATAGCTCTGGTTTGATGGGAGAAGATCCTAATGGCATTCCAAATAATCTAACACCGTTTATTGCTCAGGTTGCGGTAGGCCGCCGACCAGAGCTCACTGTATTTGGGGGAGACTATCCAACCAAAGATGGTACAGGTGTGCGTGATTATATTCACGTCATGGATTTAGCCGATGGACATATTGCAGCCTTAAATTGTGTTAGTCAAAAAGCAGGTTTGCATATTTATAACTTAGGCACAGGTACAGGCACTAGCGTATTTGAAGTTATTGCTGCTTTTGAAAAGGCTGTAGGCAGACCCATTCCTTATAAAGTCGCAGAACGCCGCCCTGGTGATATTGCTGAGTATTGGTCAACCCCCGCTAAAGCACAGCATGATCTTAATTGGACTGCCAAATACTCTATTCAAGATATGGCTAACGACGTTTGGCGCTGGCAATCTCAAAACCCTAATGGCTATAAGCAATAGTCGTTAGCTAGCGTCGATTCACATAAAGCGGGTTCCATATCGAACCCGCTTTTTTATTGCGCTCATTTTAGTATTCACAATGACATGCAACTTGCATCATTTGCGCGTAAAATCCTTTACCACTGTTTCATTTAAATTTACTGTTTAACACAGTCATTCGTTATGCCACATATTGTTTTATTCGAACCTGAAATTCCGCCAAATACGGGCAATATCATTCGCCTTTGTGCTAACACAGGCTTTAGCTTACACCTGATCCATCCGTTAGGTTTTACTTGGGATGACAAGCGGCTACGCCGTGCGGGTTTAGACTATAGTGAATTTGCTGACATCAAACACCATCATGATTATTTTGCTTTCTTAGCAAGCGAAGGATTAAATCCAGATAATAATCAATCTGCTCGTGGTGCCCGTGTCTTTGCGTTAACCACTAAAGGTAAACCAAGCCACAGTAATGTGAGTTATCAACAAGATGATTATTTAATGTTTGGTCCTGAGACGCGGGGACTACCGCCTTACGTCCTCGATAATATGCCAATGGAACAAAAAATTCGTATCCCGATGTTGGCAGATAGCCGTAGTATGAATCTATCAAACTCAGTCGCCGTGGTAGTGTTCGAGGCATGGCGACAATTGGGTTACGCAGGAGCATTATTACGCGACTAATTTAGCAGCATGCATACTGATCTTTCCTTATAACGCCATTATACTTGTACAGAATAAAGTACAAGTATAGCGGGGTAAATGAAAACTGTTTCATTTAGTGAGGCTAGAAATAATCTAAAATCGGTATTAGATAAAGTTCTTGATGATGCAGATACAACTATCATCACTCCTCGTGACTCAGAGGATGCTGTAGTTATGTCTTTAGAGTATTACAATAGCCTAATGGAAACGATTTATTACGCTCACCAGCAAATGCCGAACATTTAAATAAATCAATTGCTCAATTTAAAGCCGGAAAAGTAAAGAAAAGAGAGCTTATAAATAAGTAGATTTTTAATATGGACTGACCAAGGATGGGAAGACTATCTATACCGGCAAACCCAAGACAAAAAATGCTCAAACGCATTAATAATGCTCATTGACGAGACTAAAAGAACACCTTTTTATGGGATAGGAAAACCAGAACCACTAAAAGAAAACTTAGCTGGCTTCTGGTCTAGACGAATAGATGAAACAAATAGGCTCATTTATTCAATAGACGATGAGGGTTTAACTATTATTGCTTGTCGTTATTATGAAAAGGTTCAACAAATTGTGATACAGTAACATGAAATAACTCATCTGTATGGCTAGTGTATTCATCCATATCTTTTAGCCGTTTCAGCTCAGATAAAATAATGACTCTTCTCAAATCCCATCGCCGTCTTCAAAACCATAAATCGAGCCATTAAAGTTTTGGTCCATCTCTAACGATGGCTTATCACTATTTGGTTTACCGACGACACGAGCAGGTACACCCGCTACCGTAGTATGAGGAGGAACGGGGTGAAGGACAACTGAACCCGCGCCTATTTTTGCACCACGCCCAATCTCAATATTACCAAGGATCTTCGCACCCGCACCGATCATCACGCCTTCACGAACTTTAGGGTGACGGTCACCGCAAGTCTTACCCGTACCACCTAAAGTCACGGATTGCAGAATAGAAACATCATTCTCAACAACCGCCGTTTCACCAATCACAATTCCTGTTGCATGGTCTAACATGATGCCACAACCAATGCGAGCGGCTGGGTGAATATCAACAGCAAAGGTGACTGAAATCTGATTTTGCAAATAAATGGCAAGTGCTTGACGACCTTCTTTCCATAGCCAATGCCCGATACGATAGGCTTGTAACGCATGGAAACCTTTCAGGTATAACAGGGGGGTAGAATATTTATCAACCGCCGGGTCACGCAGACGCACGGCGGATAAATCCATCGCAGCAGAAAAAATCATTTGTTCGTCATTACGATAGGCTTGTTCAACAATTTCTCTCACTTCCATGGCTGGCATGATAGGTGAACTGAGTTTGTTGGCTAGCATATAACTGAGTGCACTACCTAAGTTATCGTGCTTAAGCAAGGTTGCATTAAAGAAACTGGCTAACAGAGGCTCACAATCGGCAAGTGACTTTGCTTCATCTTTAATGAATCCCCAGATTCTATCCAATTCTTCTCGCGACATAATGACTCACTTAAAATTTGATTTTTTAGTCCTTCGATGTTGGCATGTCAGCAATTTCATCTTTAGTCGCTCGCCCTAATAGCGCTTGTGCTGCTTCTAGGACATTTTTTTGGCGATAAAGGATTTGATAAATTTGCTCCGTGATTGGCATCTCAACCCCTGCACGCTCAGCAAGTGCCTTCACTTCTTTGGTATTGCGATAACCTTCCACCACTTGGCCAATTTCTTTTTCAGCTTCACTCACACTAATACCATCGCCAAGCATCATGCCAAAGCGACGGTTACGTGATTGATTATCGGTACAGGTTAACACTAAATCACCCAGTCCCGCCATGCCCATAAAGGTGGAGGGGTCAGCACCTAATGCAGCACCTAATCGACTCATTTCCGCTAGACCACGCGTGATCAAGGCTGTCCGTGCGTTAGCGCCAAAGCCCATACCATCCGAGATGCCCGCACCAATTGCAATCACATTTTTTACTGCCCCACCCAGCTGTACACCAACCATATCAGGGTTTTTGTACACACGGAAACTTTTGCCACAATGGAAAAGCTGTTGCAGTTCATCACCAAATTGGCTGTCAGTTGCGGCAACTGAAATTGCCGTTGGCATACCCGCAGCTAATTCTTTGGCAAACGTGGGGCCGGATAACACAGCAAGTGGAATTTCATTGCCTAATACTTCACGCGCCACATCTTGTAATAAACGCCCTGTATCTCTTTCTAAGCCTTTCGTTGCCCAGATAATACGTGAGTCAGCTCGGAGATAAGGTTGAATTTGTTTGAGCACATCACCAAAAACATGGCTTGGTACTACAATCAAGATATTTGGACTCGCTTCCACGGCACGTTTAAGGTCCGTTTCGAGAGATAAACTATCAGGGAAAGAAACGCCAGGCAAAAATGCCTGATTACTACGTTCTTGTTGTAATTTACGCACATGCTGAGGGTCATGTCCCCACAGCATAACCTGATGGCCATTACGTGCTAACGTAATCGCTAAAGCGGTGCCGTAAGAACCGGCACCGATGACTGTCATTGAAGCAGTTTTCATTAAGCGTCCTATTGAACTTCGCTATTCTGCGCTGGCTCGCCTTGCTGCTGTTGCAAATAATTCATGAACAGAGCATCAAAGTTAACTGGCGCTAGGTTCAGTTGAGGGAATGTACCGCGGCTCACCATGCTAGTGATTGCTTCACGTGCATATGGGAACAGAATATTTGGGCAGTATGCACCTAAACAATGTGCCATTTGAGTCCCATCAATACCTTCGATAGAGAATACGCCAGCTTGTTGAACTTCACACAGGAATGCGGTTTCTTCGCCCAGTTTTGCTGTTGTGGTAACACGCAAAACAACTTCATAAACACCTTCAGTCAATTGGGTAGATGAAGTATCCAAATCCAATTTAATTTCTGGCTGCCACTCGTGTTGGAAAATATGTGGTGCATTAGGTGCTTCGAATGAAACATCCTTTGTATAGATACGTTGGATCTGGAATACCATTTCAGAGTTGTTTTGTTCTGACATAATTTTAATACCTTTTAACTTCCATATGAATTTGACTGTATAGACCGGCAGACGTTCAAATAATGTGTTACCACACAAATGTTATCGTTAGGTTTATTACAATTTACATGTCGGATAAATTACTTCTTACCACGAGCTAACGGCAGATTCTCACCTGACCAGCCAGCAATCCCTTCTTTCAGGACAAAGACTTTTTCAAAACCGTGTTGCACTAAATGCTCAGCCGGTTTACCCGATTCCATGCCACTCGCCGAAACCACAATTATTGGTTTTTGCTTGTGTTTTTCTAGCTCACCTAAATTATTCTCTTTAATTTCAGATGGCGTTAAATTGATAGAATCAATAATATGCCCTTTGCGGAAGTCGTCACGTGTACGCAAATCCACAATGACGGCTTCTTCTTTATTAATCAGAGCAATCGCCTGTGCGCGCGTGATCACTTTTGATTTAGAGAACAGACCTTTAAAGGTCATTACGACCACCGCGACAAATAGCGCGATCCAAACCAGACTCAACAACATGTTCCGGCTGACGAATTGCATGATTTCTTGCATCATGGGGGGCAATCACTCCCGTTAGTTAAAAACGAATATCAAAGGGTTCAGAGTATACCTTTGTGTTGAGCTAATTACAGCCAGTTAGCGCAAACTAGATGGATTTTTTTGCGAAACAGTACGCAGAAATAATCTCTTTTCCCAACAAAATATCATTTGTCTATCAAGATAGACACTTTTGCTATTTTACCATAAGCCCTAGTCGTCACCAAAAATAGCCTATGTACAATCCGTATTCGCAAGATTAAAAAGCACCCTAAGCACTAACAGATCCTGATAATATTTGATTTAATGCTACAAAATGATGTAAGACACGATACAATCAATGGAATGACAAATGATTATGATTGCATCACTACCAAATCGTTTATCTTTCATAAGATAATTGAAACCGCTTGGTTGAATGTTATTTGTTACGATATTCAGAATAGGGTGCTGGTAACTATCACTATCAGATGAAATAATCAGCTATCGCATTTATTCGAGGTTTTCTATCAGAATGGCCAATAAACATAACCGGATGAAAATAGCCGTTATTCGTCAAGCTATTACCTCAACGCTGTTCGCTTGTGGTTTCATCGCACTCTTGCCGATGCAAGCAATAGCGGCCAATCAGATCACAGAAAACAAAGATCAACTGCAAAATTTGCTGCAAAATATCGCTGAAAAAGAAAAAAGCGTAAAAGACCAGCAGGCCAAGCGATCCGCACTACTCAATCAGCTCCAACAACAAGAAAAAAGTATTTCAGCAGCAGGACGCGAACTGCATAACACACAAGCTCAGCTTAAACAGTTAGACAAAGACATTGCTGAGTTAAATAGCAACATTAATCGATTACAAAAACAAAAAAGTGAGCATGAAAAATTACTGGCGGAACAACTCGATGCCGCATTTCGATTAGGTAAACACCAAGGTTTATCATTATTTTTAAAGGGTGAAGAAGGCCAGCGTGAAGAGCGCATTTTGGCTTACTACAGCTATCTCAACCAAGCACGCGAAAAAAATATTAAACAGCTTGAAGCCACGACTCTGGAACTTAATCAGCAAAAGCAACTTGAACAGAAAAAACAAGCTGAACAAAAAACAGCCTTAGCACGTCAGCAACAAGAAAAACGTAAATTAGATAATGCGCAAGCTGCACGTAAGCAAACACTCTCAGCGCTTGAAAGTACGTTGAAAGAAGATCAAAAAAATCTGGCTGTGATGAAACAAAACGAGTCAAGGCTAAGAGATAAGATAGCGCGTGCAGAACGTGAAGCCAAAGCGAGAGCAGAACGAGAAGCGCGTGAGGCGGCTCGTATCCGTGCGGAGGTTGCCGAAAAAGAACGTAAAGCGAAACAAACAGGTTCAACTTATAAGCCATCAGAGAGTGAGCGTTCACTAATGTCTCGAACCGGTGGCTTAGGTCGTCCTGCGGGGCAAGCTTTATGGCCAGTACGTGGACAGACGCTACATAATTATGGCGATGCCATTTCAGGTGAGCTGCGCTGGAAAGGTATGGTGATCGGAGCCAATGAAGGGACTCAAGTCAAAGCCATTGCAGATGGCCGCGTACTACTTGCTGACTGGTTACAAGGCTACGGCCTTGTTGTTGTCGTGGAGCATGGTAAAGGCGACATGAGTTTATATGGCTATAACCAAAGCGCACTCGTGAATGTTGGACAAGAAGTTCGGGCTGGGCAACCTATCGCACTTGTGGGAAGTAGTGGCGGGCAGGAACGCCCCGCGCTGTACTTCGAAATTCGCCGGCAGGGTAAAACTGTTAACCCTCGCCCTTGGTTAGGTAAATAACCAAGCAAACAGTTAGGAAGATAATTATGTTAAAACACCGGCCTTTTAAGCGACTCATTGGGTTATCTCTATTGATAATGAGTCTTCAGGCTAGTGCAGCACAATTGGCGATAGTCATTGATGATTTTGGCTATCGCACCAAAGAAGATAACCAAATATTGGCACTGCCAACGCCAATCACCATTGCCATCCTACCTGATTCACCTCATGGGCAGCTCGTTGCGAACAAAGCGCATCAACAAGGGCGAGAAATTTTGATCCACATGCCGATGAAGCCACTTAGTCAGCAACCTTTAGAAAAAAATACGCTTGCCCCCTCAATGAGCGCAGAAGAGGTTGACCGTATTATTCAACGGGCGATAAGTAAAGTTCCTCATGCCACAGGCATGAATAATCATATGGGCAGTGAGATGACTTCCAGCCTGCCAGGTATGCGTAATGTCATGCGTTCACTTTCCCGCTCAAATTTTTTCTTTTTAGACAGCGTGACGATTGGCAATACCCAAGTTGCGAAAGCCGCTAAAGAATTTGGCGTTCCCACCGTCCGACGTCATCTATTTCTTGATAACCATCAATCTGAAGAAGAGACACGGACGCAGCTGAATAAAGCGGTTGCCTACGCGCGTAAACACGGTAATGCCATTGCAATTGGCCATCCACACCCATCCACCGTACGGGCATTGCAGAAATTTTTACCCCAACTACCCAGCGATATTGAGTTAGTTAACGTCAGCACCCTATTAAATCGTGCTCAGCAGCCTCAAGAGCAACAACCACTTAAAATGCAACCTGAAGAGCCTAAGCAGTCGTCAAAAGACTCACCTAACGGCACGCAAACCACGCCACCAGCCCCTGTTGAAATTGGCATTTGTGAATTTGAGCTACCGAACAACACCTCGGCAACTCAACTTGAAGGCATCCATTTTTTGATGTTTGTTGTTGAATCCATTTATCAAGATAAAACGTTACGGCCTCTATTATCAAATAAAAAGCCGTCACTGTTTACCCAACAAAAACCTTAATCATCCTGCCAGTTGCTTACACACACTAGCCACTGGCATTTTTATCATTTATCCCAATTCAATATCACTTTACCTGATTGCCCCGAACGCATGATATCAAAGCCTTGCTGGAAATCATCGATAGCAAATTGATGAGTAATCATTGGAGTGAGATCTAGACCAGACTGTACTAACGTTGCCATCTTATACCAAGTTTCAAACATCTCTCGACCGTAGATGCCTTTGATAAAGAGTCCCTTAAAGATCACTTTTCCCCAGTCAATGGCCATTTCAGAAGAGGGAATACCTAATAATGCAATACGACCACCGTGATTCATCGTATCTAACATCGTATGAAATGCCGCGGGAGAACCAGAAACCTCTAAAGCAACATCAAAGCCTTCTTGCATACCCAACTCTTTCATCACATCTTGTAGATTTTCTCGCCCGACATTCACGGCTCGAGTAACGCCCATTTTTTTCGCTAAGTCCAGTCGATAGTCATTGATGTCAGTGATCACGACATGTCGAGCTCCAACGTGTCGGCAGACGGCTGCGGCCATAATACCTATTGGCCCCGCCCCCGAAACCAGCACATCTTCCCCGACTAAATCAAACGATAATGCTGTATGCACTGCGTTGCCAAAAGGATCAAATATCGCGGCAATTTCATCCGGAATATTATCGGGGATTTTAAAGGTATTGAATGCTGGCAGTACAAGGTATTCAGCAAAACAGCCAGGGCGATTCACGCCGACACCTATCGTGTTACGGCATAAATGGGTACGCCCTCCCCGACAATTACGGCAATGTCCACAAGTGATATGCCCTTCACCTGAAACGCGGTCACCAATTTTAAAGCCCTTAACCTCCTGTCCTATTTCAACAATTTCCCCAACATATTCATGACCGACGACCATAGGTACAGGAATGGTCTTTTGTGACCACTCATCCCAATTATAGATATGCACATCCGTACCACAGATTGCAGTTTTACGGATTTTAATCATCACATCATTGTGCCCGAGTTCCGGTTTTGGAACATCTGTCATCCATATACCTGGTTCTGCTTTTAATTTGGACAGTGCTTTCATAGAACGGCCTTATTTATATTTAGTTACCATTAAGAAATGACATTCAGTTTTTTACCAATACGCGTAAATGCATCAACAACTCGTAAAATATCGTCCTCTGTATGCGCCGCAGACATTTGTGTACGAATACGTGCTTGCCCTTGAGGAACAACAGGATAGAAGAATCCCGTAACATAAATCCCTTCTTCCAGTAGCTCATTCGCAAAAACTTGCGCCAGCGCCGCATCCCCTAACATCACAGGGATAATGGCATGATCCGCGCCAGCAAGGGTGAAACCCGCTTCAGTCATTTTTTCACGAAATAGTGTCGCGTTGTGCCATAACCGCTCACGTAGCTCATCCCCCTCACTCATCATATCGATGACTTTAATCGAGGCTGCAACGATAGCGGGTGCTAATGAGTTGGAAAATAAGTAGGGACGAGAGCGTTGGCGTAACCACTCAACGACTTCTTTTTTTGCCGCGGTATAGCCGCCAGAAGCCCCGCCAAGTGCTTTCCCCAGCGTCCCTGTAATAATGTCTACTCGCCCCATCACATCACAATATTCATGGGTGCCTCGACCATTTTTACCAACAAAACCAACAGCATGGGAGTCATCTACCATGACAAGTGCTTGGAATTCATCAGCGAGGTCACAGATAGCTTTCAGATCAGCAATCACGCCATCCATTGAGAACACACCATCTGTCGCAATCAAGATATGGCGTGCCCCCGATGCTTTAGCTTCCTCTAGACAACGTCGTAGTTCCGCCATGTTATTATTAGAATAACGATAGCGTTTTGCCTTACACAGGCGTATTCCATCGATGATGGATGCATGGTTTAACGCATCGGAAATGACAGCGTCTTCAGGGCCTAATAAGGTTTCAAACAATCCCCCATTCGCATCGAAACAAGAGGAATAGAGAATGGCATCCTCCATACCTAAGAAATCGGCTAATTTTTTCTCAAGTTGTTTATGACTATCTTGTGTTCCACAAATAAAGCGGACAGATGCCATACCGAAACCGTGGCTATCCATCCCCTGCTTTGCCGCTTCGATAAGTTCAGGATGATTCGCTAAGCCAAGGTAATTATTCGCACAAAAATTGATAACGTGTTGACCACCAACGATTTCAATGTCAGAACCTTGTGATGACGTTATTATCCGTTCATGCTTGAATAAACCTTCGGATTCCGTTTGCACTAATTGTTCTTTAATCTGCTGATAAAATAACTCTGACATAACTTATTCCTGTTATAATTCAATTTTTAGAGTTTAATCATAGATACTAGAACTCGCGACAGCTACAGCATAAATAAATCAAGTTTGTAGCCAAGATCACGCTCATTAGCCTATAAAAAATGTCACTTCTAGAATGTTTGTCTATTCGTTATGGTGTCGTCAGCGCAGAGAAATGCTATACTCGTCATACTTCAAGTTGCAGCGTTGTTGACTTCATTCATTCACACGAGTCGCATACTTATATATGCGCCTAGCGACCCATTCACTTATCGCCTAGCTGCACCTCGAAACATTTAGAGTAAATTATGGATAGATTCATGTTCCATATGTCATTAACCACTTGAGGTACACCCGATGATCATTGTCACTGGCGGAGCTGGTTTTATTGGTAGCAATATTGTAAAAGCATTAAACGATGCAGGTCGTACAGACATCCTAGTCGTAGATAACCTGAAAGATGGAACTAAATTCGCCAATCTTGTTGACCTCGATATTGCTGATTATATTGATAAAGAAGATTTTATTGCCGGTATTATGGCTGGTGATGACTTTGGTGATATCGATGTGGTCTTCCATGAAGGTGCTTGCTCATCCACGACAGAGTGGGATGGTAAGTATATGATGGATAACAATTACCAATATTCAAAAGAGTTACTGCACTTTTGTCTAGAGCGTGAAATTCCTTTCCTTTATGCTTCCTCCGCAGCCACTTATGGCGGCCGCAGTGATAACTTCATCGAAGAACGTGAGTTTGAGAAACCACTTAATGTTTATGGTTACTCTAAGTTCCTGTTTGACCAATATGTACGTGAAATTTTACCTGAAGCACAATCACAGGTCTGTGGCTTTCGCTATTTCAACGTATATGGCCCCCGTGAAAACCATAAAGGCAGCATGGCAAGTGTTGCCTTCCATCTAAATAAACAGATTAATGAAGGGCAGCAACCAAAACTCTTTGAAGGTAGCGATGGTTTTCGCCGTGACTTTATTTATGTTGGTGATGTGGCAGCCGTTAATTTATGGTTCTGGCAGAATAATGTTTCTGGGATCTTTAACTGTGGAACAGGCCGTGCGGAATCATTCCAAGCGGTGGCAGATGCCGTAACACACTTCCATAATGACAAAAATGTTGCTATTGAATACATTGAATTCCCAGAAAAACTCAAAGGCCGCTATCAGAGCTTCACACAAGCGGATATGACTAAATTACGTGCGGCTGGCTACAAAGCCCCCTTCAAAACGGTTGCTGAAGGTGTTGCCGAATATATGCAATGGCTGAATAAAGAAGACTAATACATACTTTATGAAAATATTGGTGATCGGCCCCTCTTGGGTAGGGGATATGATGATGTCACAGAGCCTATATCGCACAATCAAGGCTCAATATCCTCAAGCACAAATTGATGTGATGGCTCCGCAATGGTGCCGTCCACTATTAGCCAAAATGCCCGAGGTCAATGCAGCCATCCCAATGCCATTAGGTCATGGTACGCTCGCTATCGGTGAGCGTCGCCAGCTTGGTCTTAGTCTACGCCATAATGGTTATGACCAAGCGATTGTTCTCCCTAATTCCTTTAAATCTGCGCTCGTGCCTTTCTTTGCTAAAATTGCTAAACGGACCGGCTGGCGTGGTGAGATGCGTTATGGATTACTCAATGACCTACGTATATTAGATAAGAGCGCATTTCCATTAATGGTACAGCGCTATGTAGCATTGGCTTATGATAAGCACACTATTCATAGTGCAGCAGATATTCCTGAGCCTATTTTGTGGCCCAAACTTGTCGTTAACGAACAAGAAGTTACCGATGCGATGAATGTTTTTAGCATCGATACAACGCGCCCCATCATTGGCTTTTGCCCCGGCGCCGAATTTGGCCCGGCAAAACGCTGGCCCCATTATCATTATGCCGCCCTCGCTGAACAACTGATCAGTGAAAAAGGCTATCAAGTTCTCTTATTTGGCTCACAAAAAGATCATGATGTAGGCGAAGAAATTCGCGCAAGCCTAACAGACAGTGCCAACGAACATTGCAGTAACCTTGCGGGAAAAACATCTTTAGAGCAAGCTGTCAGCCTTATTGCCAGTTGCCAAGCGGTTATTAGTAATGATTCCGGATTAATGCATATCGCCGCTGCATTAGGTAAACCACTTGTCGCACTCTATGGCCCGAGTAGCCCCGATTTTACACCTCCACTATCCCATCAAGCAGAAGTGATTCGTTTAATCAGTGGCTACCATAAAGTCCGTAAAGGTGATGGGGAAAGTGGCTATCACCAAAGCTTAATTGATATTCAACCGCAATTAGTGATTGAGGCATTAGCGCGATTACACATAGGTGTCGATTAATGCGTGTACTGTTAGTTAAAACCTCATCGATGGGCGATGTTTTACACTCCCTACCGGCATTAACGGATGCACAACTGGCCTTCCCAGAGATTCAATTTGACTGGGTAGTAGAAGAAGGCTTTGCCCAGATCCCAACATGGCACAGCGCCGTTCATCAAGTGATCCCTGTCTCCATTCGTCGTTGGCGTAAGAATTGGTTCTCTGCGCCAATCCGAGCCGAACGTGCTCAATTTCGCCAGCAGCTTACCGCGACGCATTATGATGCCATTATTGATGCACAAGGCTTATTAAAAAGCGCATTTCTGGTCACTCGCCTCGCAGATGGTCCGAAACATGGCTATGATCGCCATAGTATTCGGGAACCAATTGCCAGTTTTTTTTACGACTATAAATATCAAATCAGTAAGCAACAACACGCAGTAGAGCGTATTCGCCAACTATTTGCCGCAAGCCTTGGCTATGATTGCCCCAACACACAAGGTGACTACGCAATCGCTCAACATTTTTTACATGCACCGACGGTCACAACTGATGATTACGTCGTATTTTTGCATTCAACGACCCGTGATGATAAACACTGGCCTGAAAGCCACTGGCGGGAACTTATTGCATTAATGGCGGAAAGTGGTTTAAGAATAAAGCTGCCATGGGGTGCTGAACATGAACGCCAAAGAGCATTACGCCTCGCGGATGGATTTAATTTTGTCGACGTTTTGCCTAAATTAACCTTAGCGGAAGTGGCTCTACAGATTGCTAATGCGAAGGCGGTCGTCTCTGTTGATACAGGTCTTAGCCATTTAACCGCGGCCTTAGATAAACCAAATTTCACCCTATTCGGCCCAACAGACCCTGGGTTAATTGGTGGTTACGGTTTAGAGCAACATGAAATTAAGTCGGATAAACACACGATGGACACTATTGAAGCGGCTACTGTCTTTGCTCAATTAAAAGACTCTCTTTAATCCGTTTACTGCTTATTATGAGCCATCATCGCTTAGTGTAAAAAAATAAGCGGCAATATCGCCGCTTATTGTCGTTTATTTGGATTTCTCAGGAGCAATAAAGCCAAAACACATGGTTTCAGGTTCGGCATCCGGCTCAGAGCGGTAAATAACATCTTCTTTTTCTATCCTGAACTGTGGCCAATATTTACGAACTTTATCAAAGTTTTCATGAGCACAATCATCATACTTACGCCCCAATAAGATAGCGCCATGCTGGCGAATTTCTTCTTCGGTAATGCCACGGTTATACACATTTGGCGGCATATGATGCTCAAGAGTCCAAGGCTGGATCACATGTGGTCTATCTTTAGCATAAATAATAAACCATTGGTGTAAGTTATCTTCCCCTCCAACATATTTTAAGGGAACCCCATAACGTTGATACCAACGCTCTTCACCTTCTGCAATCAGCGTTTTTACACCAATAAACTTTTGGCCCGCCCCTCGGATATTTGCGGCCTGCACAATGCAGTAGCCTAACAAAACAACGACACCAAAAATGGCTAAGCCAATGAGTGGTTTTCTTAACGACTTCGTTGGCATAACCGTTATCGAACCAATAAATAACGGAGCACAGGCCGCCATAAAGGGTTGTAGCCACTCAGTAATACGACCACCATCATGGAAGGAAAACCAACCATAAATAACGATAAGAGGGAAAAGGACTAAAAAATTTGCCATTCGATTCGCCAGAGTTTTTGGCCAACCTAATTTCCCACCGCAACAATACAAAATAATTGCCGCAATAATTAAAGGATAAAATACGCTTAACGCGGCTTGGGTCGTATGTAAATTAAAACCTGGGTCTATCTGTGAATCTACCCACTTAAAGGCAGAAAAATCACTGGCCATTAGCCAAAAGAAGTTAGGTAGTACAATGGCGAACCAAAGGGCTATCGCTAAATAGAAAACAGGATAGCGATAACTTTGACGAACTTGCTTAACGAATAACGTCAAGAGAAATACTGAGCCTACAAGTGATAACGTGGAGTATTTACCCATTGTCGCTAACCCAGCACATAGCGCGAATAACAGCCACCATGTTGGGTTTTCATAAACAGCACGTAGGAAGAAATAGATTATCCAAGCCCAGAAAGTGACTAAAATATAGTTATCATTATAAGGGATGATATCAAAATTAATGACACCCGATAAATTCAACATGAGCATCGCGAACCACGCTAAATCACGACGTTCTGTTAAATAATAGGCTAATTTCCAAACGCCTAATAAACCGAAGGCAATACCGACAAAATGAATAAAGTACCAATAAAAGCTGTAGGATATACCTAAGTGGATAGCTGGCCACATAAGTGCACCAACAAACCAAGGATTTTTAGGTGATCCCCACTCCCCATTCATCCCCCAGTTAACGGCCTCTACCGTATCATAAGGTACAGTGGGGTCTAAATAGAAACTGGCTAAAATCCATGCAACCGCATAGCCAATGACCCATAAATAAACATATTTGTTTGATGTTGATTGATTGATTGTTGGCATACTGTCTTAAATAATCAAGTAAAGGTACCCACCATCTATTCAGCCCTTTTATAACTTACAGAAACATAAGGCGAATAGTCGTAATGGAAATTAAACGGCAGATTCTACTATAGTTTATAGTGAATAATAAGAAGAGTAGACAAATAGTCATTATCTATTGTCGTTTTATTCAAGTTAAAAAATTCTGAATTAAAGATAATGACTAAAATTATTGTTCTCTAGGAGGTAAATAAGGCTGTAACAGCTTGAGCAACCGTTGTAATGCGCCTTGATTTTCATGCAATACTTCTGCTGCATGACGCCCATAATACAAACGATAATCTTCGTCTGATAAAAGACTTGTCACGGCTTGTGTCATCGAATCACTGTCAGTCACCGTGATTAGGCCATCCGCTTGCTTTAACTTTCCACAAATATCTTTAAAGTTAAATGTATGTGGCCCCATTAATACAGGTAATGCATGAGCGGCTGCCTCAAGGGGATTATGTCCACCGGTTTCCACAAGGCTGCCACCGACAAACGCCAAATCCGCAATTCCATACAGCAACATCAATTCGCCCATCGTATCGCCGATCACGACTTGTGTCTCTGCGGTAGGAACAATCCCCTCACTGCGCCGGATGAATTTTAGTCCTGCTTTACGTGTCAACTCTTCCGCTTTGCTAAAACGTTCAGGATGACGAGGCACTAAAATTAATAATAAATCAGGGAACTGGGTAAGTAGCTGTTGGTGGGCATCTAAAACAATGGCTTCCTCACCTTCGTGAGTACTCGTTGCGATCCAAACGGGCCGATGTGCTGCCCATTGCCGACGTAATGTGACTGCACGAACAGCAAGTTCCGGTGTCACCGAAATATCAAACTTCAAGCTCCCCGTCACATTCAATTGCACCCGTCTTAAACCAAGCTTAATGAAGCGTTCCCCATCTTCTTGATGTTGTGCTGCTACCATCGTGACATTCCGCAACATACGCTTCACGAAACTACCCAGTTTTTGGTAACCCGCGGCAGAACGTTCTGATAACCGTGCGTTAGCAATCACTAATGGAATTTGTCGGCGATTAAGCTGATTAATCATATTAGGCCATAATTCCGTTTCCATAATGATGACCAGCTTAGGATCAACGTGGTTGAGGAAACGGCGCATCGAGCCAGGAAGGTCATAAGGGAGATAAACATGATAAACATCATCACCAAATGCGGATACCACACGTTCAGAACCCGTTGGGGTCATCGTTGTCACTGTTATTGGTAATGATGGGTAGTGATGTCGTAGTGCTCTTACTAAAGGCACAGCAGCAAGTGTTTCACCAACAGAGACGGAATGTAACAGAATACCACCTGGCGCAACTTTACCGGCGCAAAAGCCATAGCGTTCTCCCCAGCGTTTACGATACGCGGGAGCCTTGCGACCTCGCACTAATAGACGAATCCAAATGAGTGGTTGGATAAGATAAAGCAGTACCTGATATAAACGCAATAACATTCGATCTGATTCACTTACTAAAATTGGCGCTATCTTAACATAAACCTTTTATGAAAGTGTGCAGAATATGCACCTAAAAATAGACTTGAAATTAACTTAAGCGGCTATTCGTGAGTTGCAACTCCCCTTAATAGTCGATAATGTTGATGATATGCACATATTACTTAATTTAAATTCATATAAATAAGTATTAATAAACAACGAGATAACAATTTATGAAACACAAAGCGATTTACCCTGGCACCTTTGACCCCATAACATCAGGCCATATTGATATTGTTTCTCGTGCAGCAGCAATGTTTGACCATGTGTTACTCGCCATCGCCAATAGCCAACGCAAAAGCCCTATGTTTACCCTTGAAGAACGCGTGGAACTTGCGCAAAACGTTACCGCACATTTAGATAACGTAGAAGTCGTTGGCTTCTCAGAGCTCATGGCTAACTTCGCACAAAAGCATGGTGCCAACATCTTGATCCGTGGCGTTCGCTCAGTCGCTGATTTCGAATATGAATGGCAACTCGCCAATATGAACCGCCATTTTGTGCCTGAATTAGAAACGGTATTTCTACTTCCTTCACAAAGCTTGTCGTTCGTTTCATCATCACTGATCAAAGATGTTGCTCTTCATGATGGTGATATCTCTTCTTTCCTACCACCGCTCGTTGCAGAAGCGATGCTAAAAAAACTCAATAAAATTTAAATTATTTTTGGCATTGAGGGCAATAAAAAGTACTGCGTTGACCTTGTTTGATACTCATAATCGGCGTCCCGCACATCAAACAAGGTTCCCCTTTTTTACCATAAACAAATAATTCTTGAGCAAAGTAACCAGGCTTACCATCAGACTGTAAAAAGTCTTTCAACGTTGTTCCACCTTGTTCAATGGAACGCCGCAATACTTTCTTAATTTGTGTAACCAAACCCTCTGATTGCTCAAGCGTTAATGTATTCGTGATTTTTTCTGGCGAAATACCTGCCGCAAATAGCGCTTCATTCGCATAAATATTCCCCACCCCGACGACCACCTTGTTATCCATCAGCCAAGGCTTGATAGCAATTTTTCGTTTTGCTGCCTGCTCAAATAAATATTGAGCATTAAACTCATCCGAAAGAGGTTCAGGCCCTAAATGTGCCAAGACAGAGCTCGTCGCAAGGTCGTCACACCATAACCAAGCCCCGAAGCGTCTCGGGTCGGTATAACGCAAAACCTTGCCATCCTTTAATACTAAATCAATATGGTCATGCTTTTCTTCAGGCAACTCTTCTAACAAAATGCGTAAGCTGCCCGACATACCGAGATGAATGACTATCCAACCTTGTCGTAGTTCAATTAATAGATATTTCGCACGCCTTTGAACGCTTAAAATAACCTCATCAGATAAACTTTTGATCTGTTCTGAAACAGGCCAACGTAAACGGCCATTACGCACTACGGCATATTGGATAATATTACCGACGAGATGAGGCTCTATGCCTCTGCGGCTGGTTTCAACCTCGGGTAGCTCTGGCATGAATAGATCCTTAAACAGCGATATGATTAATATCAAAATCAAAATACCTTAAACGAACTGACCATGTTAACCCACTGATCAACTGGACATTCAAGTATATGATAAATACAATTCGCCTATTAGCAATCAAAGATCCGTTATCTAACACAATATCGTCACTTTTGATCACCGACAAAAATCTGACAGCAATCGATAGGCAAACTTGTGAATATAAAAAACTATATTATTAGTCAATTTCCTTTTTTATTAGTTTCCCTTGTCATATTGGGTATGTTTACAAATGATACTCAAGGCGTGTTAAATATTTCTGCTGTCTTACTCTTTCTCTATACTGTCTATACCATTATTAAAAATAAAATAAATATCAAAGATGACCTTATTCAGTTAGTTAGAGGACGAAAAGTATTCTTTTTATTTAGCTTATGGTGTATTTTATGCGCGATATTTTTTACTTACTCTCAATTTACACTAGAAGCGCTGAAAGAATTTTTCAATGACTGGCGCTATGTCATTATCATTACGTTATTTTTAATCGCATTCAGAAATAACGAATCAAAATCAATAAAAACAATAAGTTATGCCTTGATTGCTACTTTGGCATTTACTCTTTTTATATCTCCAATATTAAAACAATTTAAAGATAGTGACTTACCTCTATTTTTACAGCTTAGGTATGGTTTTGCTCACTATACAACATTGCTTTTTCCATTTACCTTCGCTGCCTTATTTATTTTTAAAAATAATCTATTAAAAGTAGCAATGTTTATTTTATCCATTTTTGCATTTTGTTTTTTACTTTATACTGGTAGTCGTGGAGGCGTACTTGCTGTAGTTATTGAAACATTAATTATTTTATTTTTGTTTTCTCAAAGTATTAAAAAATTTACTTTATACATTGTTATTTTTGCCATTGCCTCTTTAAGTGTTACAACCATCGCTTATACCACCATTCCTCAAGTAAAAAATAAGATAAACCAAACTCTAGACGCAAAAAACATTTCATCAGGTAGAGACAAAATTGTGATGACACGTTTCCCTATTTTTATGAATCAAACTAAAAATATTCTATTTGGTGTTGGGTATGGTTCTGTCTCTTACAACCAGTATCTGAATGATAATAATGCAGAAAGATTTCGTGGTGGCGGAAAATTTTCACAACGCAAAAATGAATATGTACATAATAATGATGACCCATTTTTCTTAAACATCTTATATAATGTAGGTTTAGGTGGGTTGCTGTTATTTATTATTGCTTATGTTATTAACTTAAAAGATTTAATGAGAAATATAAAATCGCAAAAAAATATTTTAAATGTGGGTATCTTTGCCTCCTCTATTGGCTATTTTTTAATCTACTGCCTCTTTGAATTTATATTTTTAGATATTTTCTTCCTATACAATATTTTCGTTGCTATCTTAATTAACCAAAAGCGCATCCATTAGTCATATTCATGCTGACAATGTCAGCATGATATCAATGAAATATTTTCTTGTTTATATATTCAACTGTTGCTAATAAAAATTGAAAAAACTTTCTATTTTTTCTTAGATGTGATTTTTTGCGAGATAATTGCTTGTAATTTTCGGCTTTGAGCAAGGGAATATTCTTCCAAGGCGAATTCTGTCGTGCAATATCAAAAAACTGATACTCTTTATAGAAAATAGCCCATTCATGAAATGGCTTAGTTAAACCAACAAAGTGAATAAAAACAACATCATTTGGTATATTATTAGTGCTTCTTTTGCTAGTAATATACCAATCTAAAGAAAACATAAAGTTGAAATTTTCACTTATATTAACCAGTTTATCATTTAATAAAATATTCAATGCATCCTGATCTGGATGAGTAAAATTATTATTTTTTACTAATTCAATAACTCTGTTGGGTATGTCTGCTTTCACCATTTCCTGAATCGACATATATAAAAACCCAGAGTTAAAGTATTTGCTCATATCCATAGGCAACTGTTTCTTTTCACTGCAAAATTTATCTTTTACAGCATAAAGGTAAACATGCTCATTAAATTCTAATGTTTTTAGATATGCGAGATTGCCTTTACAAATAATATCCGCATCTAAATACAATAATTTATCGATTGATTGAGACAGATAATCAATAATCACTAATCTAAAGTAGATGGCGTGGCTCCAAGCTGGTGATGGCAATGGTAAGCGTTTAAATTCTTGGATGTCGATCAGATAAACCGTGATTTTATGGTAACTATTTGCAATTAACTGCTGAAAAAGATTCTCGTCAACTAAGCTATCAACTAAAATATGGAAATGAAAATGCGTCTCTTTATTGTTAAGGAGTATCGAAGAGATTGATGTACCAATACCGTAGAGGAACTTTTCATCAACCCCATAAGCAATATGAAAATACGCTTTATCACCATCACTAGCTTTGCTACCACTTATTTCAACTAGAGATTTGATCATTTCATGGCTTAACATTTTGTTGACCTTACTGAATATTATTATTCGATACCTGTTTTGTAACCGGAAGACTGTTTTTATTTTCAGTCCAAATCAAACAACTACAGAACATACAAAAATTCTATCATAACCTAGTATCTATTCATAATATTCTGAAAATATATAAATCGAAATGTTAACATCTACAATAATATTGATATACGATAAAAATCAAGACATTATGATGCTACCTTAACTCAATCGAACGCATTCAATATGCTTCCCTATCCAGCATATCAATTATTATCCCTTTCACAGAGGCAAAATTTGTGAACACTATGCATAAACAATGCCTATCATTCACTTTTGAGTAATAAGGGTACCCTTCATTCTCACGACAGACAGTGACTAAGGAAGGATTAATAAACTTCACAGTAAAAACCATTTATTTAGCATATTACTATTTTTTATTTCGAAAAACTTTCATCAACAAGTATTGGATTCCACACAGACAGCCAGCAACAATCTTTTTTTGTTTCAATAAGTGCTTATATTCTTTTTTTCTTTCAACAAATTTACTTGCTGATTTTAAATCATTTTTACACCATGGCGACTGCTCAAGAGCGATATAAAAAGGCTTAGCAGACGGGTAGTTTGCCCAAGTATGCCATGGCTTAGTGATCCCTGTATAATGTATCAACGTGGTATTATCCGTGATCACCTGTTGATATTTTTTATGGCTTCGATCATATAGCTCATTCTTTAAGGTATAAATAGTATTAAAACGCTGATTAAGCTGAACTTGGTTATCCACCAGAATCAAATTTAACACATCCTGGTCAGGGTATTTATAACGTTGCTTTGCATCCGGTGCAGATAATAGTGCTAAACAACGTTTAGTCACTTCATGTTCTTGCCATTTTTTTAAATTAATAAACATCACGCCTGAATTAAAGTACCGTGTACTTAATTCAGGTACACCCAACCTTGACCCACTTTTGCTTCTCACCATTTCACTATCAAGAACAACACCACAAATAACTTGGCTAAGAATATTGGCATCTAAATTTAGTTCACTATGACATACTACATCTGCATCGAGATATAGTGCATAATCATAATGAAAAGCTAAATAATCAAGCGCGATCAGCCTAAAATACATTGCTGATGACCAAACGTCACAGGCAGGTAATTTCTCTAAAAAATCGTGATTCAGTTTATACACAATTATTTGTGTTGAAAATTGTTCAGCAATCCATTTTAATTTATCAACAAAATTAGGATTTATCGTATCCAAAAAAAAGTGGAATCTAAAAGATGTACTAGGATTATTAATTAACAAAGATACTGCTGAAACTCCTGCTCCAAACTGGTAGTTTTCATCTGAGCCATAAACGATATTAAGGCATTTTTCATTTAAGTCTTCATCACTATCGTTTAAAACATATCTCTCAGTCACTATGTCATGGATATTAAAATTCATCATTTATCTCCAATAATAAAATATTGTTTTATGCTACTTTTCACTAAAACGTAAATGTTAATTATTTACTAAGCTTAGATAATAAGTACCTAAAATGGAGAAGAAATCCAAATAGATAGTGGCCTTGATTGATATTATGCTTCGCACAATAACGTAAATGGTTGCTACTTTTAGCCTTTAATAATGGTACTTTATTCCAAGGTGACGCTGATCGAGCATCAGAGAAAGGCTTGGCTGTTTCATAAGTAGCCCATTCGTGCCAAGGTTTCGTTGGTCCAACATAGTGAATAAAAATAGTGTTTTGAGTAACAGGATAGTGAAATTGATCTTTTAACTCATAATTTAAGCTAAATTGTGTATTATAAACAGCATCCAAATAAATGACTTTATCTGCTAATAATATATTTAATACATCTTGGTCAGGATAACTAATCTTATGATTAATATTCGTATCCATAAGCAATGACATTGATTTTTTTGTAACCTGATTTTCTTTCCAAGCGGCTAAATTTACATACATCACACCACTATTAAAATAGCCAGCGGATACTTCGGGGAAACCTAACGTTTGAGCCCGTTTTTTCCACCAATTTTCATCCCTTTCAGTAACAACCGCAGCCACTTTATTTTGTAAGTCTAACTGAGTCAGCCCTTCAATCGAATTATTACAAATAACATCAGCATCTAAATACAATAGATAATCTATTTTATTGATAAAGTATTCGGCAACAATAAATCGAAAATAGATGGCATGCGTCCAATTCTTAGTCGTCGGAAGTGTTTTTATACTACTAGAATTAATTATATAGAGGGTGATTTGTACATTATAGTCGTCACTGAGCTCCCTAAACAGAGCTAAATCCGCATCACTAATTGAATCGTCTATAAATACATGAAAAGAAAAATTGGTATGCTCATTGTGCATCAACAACGAGGCAATAGATACGCCACAGCCATATAAAAAATGATGATCAATGCCATAGGCGACATGAAAATAAGATGAAATATCTAAGTCTGACACACCGAGCGGGATAACTTGTTGTATCATTTTATCAAATTCAACGACCATATAAGACCCCAACAAATTGTTTATCTATAAACCACGGCGCTTTGTACGCTCTTGGATTTTTTTTGCTTTGCTTCCCGCTTTGAGTATCAAAGCCTGTTCTTCTTTTAAAATATCTCGTAAAGGCAAATCAAAGTAAACCTTCATAAAACGGAAAATATCTCTGCTTGTTAGGCCGATATTTAATGAAGAAAAGTATAACCCAATAAGGTCTTTATCACGCCAACGTATTGGAACCTTTTTTCTGAGTTGTGCTCGATGTAAATCTATCACCGAGATTTTCAAGTCCTGCTCTTCACCTGAAAAAGGCAAGTGTAGTAAAAAATGGCAAATATAACAGTCGCGGTGATTTATACCAACGGCGTGCATTTTACGTACCATTTGAGCAACACGGCGAATAATCAATTGTTTGACTGTAAAATCAGGCGCTAGGCTTGACCAATTGGCACAGTAATCTTCCAAACTGATCGTTGGCGTTAAATCTTTCGTAATAATAAAGGAATGTCGACGTAGCGGGTTCATCCCCTTTTGCCCAAATGCACGACCATCCATCGTATCCACACCCGCTTTTGTTAGCCGATGTATCGCGTTCCATTCCCTATCAGCACCCAATACTGGTAACCTTAATGAAAACAGGTTTTTTAACACCTCTTTTAAACTTGTACCATAATGGATTTTGATAAAATAGCTCTCTCCACCAAGCTCAAAGCGCAATGTTTTGCGGCTTTCTAGCTGACGAAACACCTCACCTTCTAACTGCTCAGTTTCCACAAAAGGATCTTTATTTTTCCATAGCTCACTAAAAGGTGTTTTAAGTTCAATCATCTAGATGTCCTAAAATAATATCAGCCGCTTTTTCAGGTAAACTATATAAGTCCTCTGTATCCGCAAAATGCCGCGCCTTTTCTGCCCAATTTTTTAATTGTTGTTTATTTTGCAGACTTTCTGAAAGCGCGGAATCTAACGTTTTTTGCTCAAATGGTTCACGGATCACCATGCCGCATTGAGCATCAGCAATAAATGAGGCATAACCACAAACTTCCGTAACAATAATAGGTAAACCTGCTGTTATAGCCTCCAGTAACACAATACCCGCGGCTTCTTGGTATGCTGGATGCATTAAAATATCTGCCGCTGCCATTAGCTCAGCAACGTCATTACGCCCACTAAAAAAGGAGACTTGTTGACCTATGCCCAGTGTATTGGCTAGACGCTGATATTTTTCAGGTTTATCCTGCCCAACAACCATTAATCGCGTATTTTTCTTAATCTCTTCAGGCAATGCAGCCATTGCTCTTAAGGTTCTATCGACTCCTTTACGCTTAAAGTCGGAACCAACCTGCAATAACAAATACGCTGACGGAGGTATCTGATTTTTTTCTCGATAAATTTGCCGTGCATTGGGGATCTGCTTATCGTATTTTCTATCTTGCGCAATACCCGGCGGTAGCATATAAAAACGCGATGCTTCTGTAGCATAATGTTTTTTAAAATGTGCAATTTGATGAGGAGTCAGCATTAATAATTTGGTAGGTTTTCCTACTTGAAATACGGCCTTTTCAAACGTTGCATAATGCTTATAACGGGGAGTTAGCCTATAAAAAAAACCTTTTTCATTAGCGACTTTTTCTGCATAACAAACGTCCGCCGCATAATATACATCTAGGCCAGGCATTTTATTGAAACCAATAATACGGTCTACTGGATATTGTTTGATATGAGCGTGCACCCACTCACAATATTGTGCATTACGTCCATGATTGGTTTTCGATGTGACTGGTACAATCATAATTTCAAAACCAGCGGGTTTCTCACCATGCCAAGATTGAGTATAAACGCGGATATGATGCCCTCTTGCCTGACACGCTAACGCAATACGTAAGAAATCACGTTGTAAACCACCAAACGGAAAATACTTGTACAGACAAAATGCCAAAATCATATTAGAACCTTGTCATTATTGAACGAATATTCATCGGCAACATTTTTTCTGTTGCCTTGATAACGTCAGATGCAGGAATGATAGAAAGGTATTTTTTATTTCTATCGAGTTTCTCGCGTGGTGGCATAGCTTCATAGTCACCCGCCCAGAATTGCACTACGTTTTCACTCCACGGACGCCAGAATACATGGTTGGTTGCACCGAACAAACAAACTATGGGTGTTTTGACCGCTGCTGCAATGTGCATTGGGGCAGAATCTACACCGATAAATAACGCAGAGTGGGCAATGAGTGCACCAAGTTCAGGAAATGTCGTTTTACCCGCCAACTCAGTGATGGGCCTAGTGTGGCAATGGGATGCAATATTTTCAACACAATCAAGGTCATCTTGACTTGGCCCAGAAGTCAATACCACTTGGTAACCACGGGATTGCAACGCATCAATGACTTCCGCAAATTTTTCATCATCCCAACACTTAAATATCTGCCGTGCCGTTGGCTGGATGACGACATAGCTGCTATGAACACCAAGTTCCAATAGCTGCTGATCGATCTTTTTCCAATCTTGCTCTGCATATGACATCGTTAAATCTGTTTTAAGGTTATTGATTTTTAACGGTTCAAGAACAGAAAGATTGTTCATAACAACGTGTTCACCGTGAGGTGCAGTCAAATGAGTAAAGCTATTATGCCAAAACGTCGACTCTCGATGAGCAAATTTATGTGAAATTTTTACCTGAGCAGGGATAGCCCGCACAAGCACTGATATCATCCATTGGTCTGCAAGATTTACAACCAAATCATACCTATTACGACGTAATTTTAATAACAAATTGACAAAGTTACAGGCTTTACTGAGCCCATTAGCCTTCTTACCTTTAATTCCATACAAGGCATGGATTTCCCTATTTTCAGACAAAATAGGGATCGTATCTTGATAAAGTAACACGTCAATCTCGGCATCAGGATAGTTTTGCTTTAATGTACTGATCACAGGCGTAGTCAGTAGCATATCCCCATGAAACCGCATCTTGATAACAAGAATTTTTTTAAACTGTTTTTTCACCAGACACTCTTAATGATATCTATACGCAAAATGACATAGTTCTTTGACAAAAACTAACACTATTAATTCAATCAAGAACGAACATGTTACTACTTTAGGAATAATCGATATAGCCTTGAATGCGTATAAGTATAGTTTTTTGATTTTGAAAATAAAAAACCCAGCCAAAGCTGGGTTTTTTAATAAGAAAACAAAAATTATTTAATTTTCGCTTCTTTGTAGATCACATGCTTACGAACAACTGGATCGAATTTTTTCATTTCCAGTTTTTCAGGCATAGTGCGCTTGTTCTTCGTCGTGGTATAGAAGTGACCAGTACCTTCAGAAGAAACCAGCTTGATTTTCTCGCGAATACCTTTAGCCATTTTTTAGCTCCTTAGTACTTCTCACCGCGGGCACGCAGTTCAGCAAGAACAGCATCAATACCCTTTTTATCGATAATGCGCATGCCTTTAGCAGATACACGCAGCGTTACGAAACGTTTCTCAGACTCAACCCAGAAACGATGAGAGTGCAGGTTTGGCAAAAAACGACGCTTGGTCGCGTTTAATGCGTGTGAACGGTTGTTACCGCTCATTGGACGCTTGCCAGTAACTTGGCAGACTCGTGACATGTCTATTCTCCAAAAATCTAATCAGCTCGAGCTTTTTTGTTCTGGGTATGGCCGCCTCGTCAGGCTTAGGAGCCCATCTCAGCAAACTTTATTGACTGAAAAGAATGTTATCATCTTAGTAAAAAATTTACTGAGATAGGCTCTTCTCGCCAAACCCAAGATCCTCAAAGGTGGCGTAGTATACGCTTTCAATCGTTCTCACTCAAGCCCAATGCGGCAAAAGTTGTCATTTTTTAGTCAAAAAAATGCTTTTACAACCACCCTCGTTCAAGAAATGAAACACAATTTTTATGTCCAACAACAAAATGGTCAAGCAATTTAATTCCCACTAAGCTACAAGCATCTTTAATACGAAAAGTCACTTGTTTATCCGCTTCGCTAGGCTCTGCATTGCCTGATGGGTGATTATGCGCCAAGATGACCGCACTTGCATTCATTTTCATGGCATAACGAATAATTTCTCTGGGATGAACCTCTACCCGATTGATAGTTCCTTTAAAGAGTTCTTCATAACTAATAATTTGATGTTGATTGTTTAAAAAGAGTACCACAAAAACTTCTCTTTCTTGCCCAGCAAACAATTCAAGTAATCGTATTTTTAAATGGTTAGGTTCAGAGATCACATCTTCATATAAAAATTGTTCAGTAAAAAAACGCCGTGCGATCTCACTAATCGCCTGAAATTGAGAGAATTTACAAACACCGACACCTTTGCATTTTGCTAGCTTTGTGTAGTCAGACTGTAAGAGTAAGTATAAAGAGCCGAACTCTTTCAACAAACGCTCCGCAAGTTGTAAAACGGATTCGCCTTGGCTACCCGTTCGTAAAAAAATAGCCAATAACTCTGCATCCGTCAGCGTTGCGGCACCATACGCCAATATTTTCTCCCTTGGCTTTAAGCTCTCTTCATGCTCCATTATCACCCCCTTATGCCCCTTGCTGCTTCTCTTTCTATACATAGGCGGTAACGACAACAACACATCAATTGTTGATTTGCGTAACGCTTCGCAAAAAACAAAAGGGTGATGATATATACAGTACTCTCGCTGACACTTCTGATATGATAATATGCTCTTCACGATGATTAGATGGATAAAACGATGGCACAGCTATTAGGTAAAAAAATAGTCCTCGGCATAAGTGGTGGTATTGCCGCATATAAAATTCCTGAGCTCACTCGTCGCTTACGTGATGAGGGTGCTATAGTCCGCGTTGTTATGACTCATGGGGCAAAAGCCTTTATTACACCTTTAACATTGCAGGCGGTTTCTGGTCATCCCGTTTCTGACGATTTACTCGACCCAGCGGCGGAAGCAGCAATGGGCCATATTGAGCTCGCTAAATGGGCCGATATCATCATATTAGCGCCAGCTACAGCAGATTTAATTGCTCGAATAAGTGCTGGTATGGCGAATGATTTATTGACCACCATTTGTTTAGCTTCGGCTGCGCCGCTTGCGGTTGTTCCTGCCATGAATCAACAAATGTATCGAGCAACGGCGACACAAGAAAATTTAATCAAACTGAAACAACGTCAATGTATGATTTGGGGGCCAGATGATGGCAGCCAAGCCTGCGGTGACATCGGCCCAGGAAGAATGCTCGATCCATTAGAGATTGTACGTTTTACCTGTGAACACTTCCGTTCTCGAACTGACTTACAAAATCGAAAAATTATGATTACGGCAGGGCCTACCCGTGAAGATTTAGACCCAGTCCGCTTTATTAGTAATCACAGCTCAGGAAAAATGGGGTTCGCTATTGCTGAAGCAGCCAGTCAACGTGGTGCACAAGTGACTTTAATTGCAGGCCCAGTGACTTTAGCGACACCGGCAGGAGTCACGCGAATTGATGTTATCAGTGCTCTCGATATGTACGAAAAAGTGCACCAAACTATCACTGAGCAAGATATCTTTATCGGTTGTGCGGCTGTCGCTGACTACCGTGCAAAAACAATTGCGGAAAATAAAATTAAAAAACAGGGTGATGAAGTTGCCATTACATTAGTCAAAAATCCTGATATTGTTGCCAGTGTTGGCCAATTAGCACAACATCGCCCTTATGTGGTTGGATTTGCAGCCGAAACCCAGAATGTGGAAGAATACGCACGTCAGAAACGCCAACAAAAACAGTTAGACCTAATTTGTGCGAATGATGTTTCGCTCGCTGATAATGGTTTTAACAGTGATAACAATGCACTGCATATTTTTGATGCTTTTGGCGACACCCGTTTACCACACAGTAGTAAACTTGAATTAAGCCACCGTTTATTAGACGAGATACTTCAACGTTATGAAAAAAATTGATCTGAAAATTCTTGATCCCCGTATTGGTAACGAGTTTCCTTTACCAACTTATGCAACGACTGGCTCAGCGGGATTAGATCTGCGTGCTTGCCTTGATGCACCAATCGATTTAGCGCCGGGTCAAACAGAGTTAATCCCTACTGGCCTCGCGATTCATATCGCTGATGAGCAGCTAGCAGCAGTCATCCTACCGCGTTCCGGTCTTGGCCATAAACATGGTGTTGTACTTGGTAATTTAGTTGGATTGATTGACTCTGACTATCAAGGGCAATTGATGGTGTCTGTATGGAACAGAGGCAACCAGACATTTACCATTGAACCGGGCGAACGAATGGCCCAAATGGTTTTCGTTCCAGTCGTTCAAGCTGAATTTAATATTGTCGATGACTTTGATGCGACAGAACGAGGCGCTGGAGGCTTCGGACATTCAGGACGTCAATAAATTTGCTTACTCCTAATTCTTAGCTTTACTGATAATACCAAATCCATATTTCATGATGGAATAACAAATAAACTTATCAGTGAGTTTAGCGAAAAATAGACGGTATCATTTTAGTACGACAGTTTAGTTGCTTTAAAGGGTATTTTGTTGGTAGCGATATGTTTATCTAAACGAGGTATACGTCCTAACAGACCCTATCTCGAAACTGACAACAATAGCAATTCGTGAAATATAGACTGTTATTTTGTCAGCTTTTTAAGATAAATTGATGGCTTAGCCTACTAGCTCCCCTCTTTATGATTTAACTGAGGAGCTAATACGCTAAGTCGCGCAAGGGGCAAGTAAGGTTCCATTGATAAAAAGTTCGCGGGCAAGAAACTCGTCCCTCGAAGGCTGAAAATGGTCACTTTACATGCCACATGCAAGGTCACAAATATATACCATCTAACGATACAACAAGCATATGCCCTTTTAAGCCAGCCGAACTTCATCGATATCGTGCTCTTTTATCTACTTTTTGCCCTTTATTTTCTATTTACTCGGGGCAAAATTTTAGATAGTTTGTTTTGCTGTTTTAGCAGGGGTCTTATCAGACATGGCAGAAAAAGCGATAACAAAAAAACGCAACAGACGTGAAGAGATTTTGCAGTCTCTGGCGCTGATGTTAGAAAGTAGTGATGGTAGTCAACGAATTACAACTGCAAAGCTTGCAGCAACTGTAGGAGTATCTGAAGCTGCACTTTATCGTCATTTTCCGAGTAAAACGAAAATGTTCGATAGCTTAATTGAGTTTATCGAGGACTCTTTAGTTTCGCGTATCAATCTTATCCTAAGCGATGAGAAAGATACGCTAACTCGCATTAAACTGATTTTAGCCCTTATTTTAGGCTTTTCAGAGAAAAACCCAGGGCTGACCCGTATTATGACCGGCCACGCCCTGATGTTTGAGCAAGATAGGCTGCAAGGTCGTATAAACCAATTATTTGAACGAATAGAGTCACAATTACGCCAAGTATTAAAAGAGAAAAAAATACGAGATGGGCATGGTTTTCTGCATGATGAATCCCTTCTTGCAAGCCAACTGCTCGCATTTTGTGAAGGGATGTTGTCGCGTTTTGTACGTTCAGAATTCCGTTATCGACCCACAGTAGAATTTGAATCACGCTGGCCTTTAATTTTAGCTCAGTTACAATAACAGATTAAACAACTACTCACCCCGCCCACATTCTTTGGGCGAGGGCTTTTTTCTTTATTTACCTGTTTCTTGATTACCTTAGGGTAAACAAGCTCAAATCCAGGACATGATGAATGCCATTCATCTGTGCAGCTCCTCATCATTGTAGGATGACTAGCCCAAATCCCTCTTATCTGACTTTCATCTAAAAAGTGATTACCCTGAATAAGAAGACAACAGCTGATTAACCTCAAATACCATACTGCTGACGATAAGCTTGCATCGCGATGAGATGTTGTTGCATATCTTCTCGTTCAGCGAGGTAAGCAATCAAGTCGCTCATCGTAATAATTGAATAAACTTTGCAGTGATAATCGCGTTCAACTTCCTGTACCGCCGAGATCTCACCTTTGCCTTTTTCTTGACGATCAAGACAGAGAAGGACGCCATTAAGTGTCGCATTTTGCTGTTTAATAATTTCCATCGATTCACGAATTGCCGTACCCGCTGTAATAACATCATCGACAACCACCACACGCCCCTGTAGTGGAGAACCCACTAATGTGCCACCTTCACCATGATCCTTGGCTTCTTTACGGTTAAAGCAGTATGGCATATCAATATTATGATGTTCAGCAAGTGCAACTGCTGTCGTCGTTGCTATTGGGATCCCCTTATAAGCAGGCCCAAACAAAACATCACATTCGATTGCACTTTCTTTGAGAGCTTGCGCGTAGAATCGACCAACCAGTGCCAGATCACGCCCCGTATTAAACAGCCCAGCATTAAAGAAATAGGGGCTTTTACGGCCTGATTTCAGCGTAAACTCACCAAATTTAAGCACCTGTTTTTTCATGGCAAGCTCTATAAATTCGCGCTGATAGGCTTTCATGGGTCAATCTCCTCAATATTTAATGTCAATATATTTAATACGATGATACACATACTGGTGAGCTCGAAAAAATCACCAGCCATAAAAAAGGCGACTATTTCAGCCGCCTATTAAAAATATTCTTATTTCAACGCTTCTCGTTGAGCTTCAAAAATAGATTCTAGTCCCGTTTTTGCTAATGCAAGTAACGACAATAGCTCTTCATGGCTAAATGGTTCGCCTTCGGCAGTTCCCTGAACCTCTATCATACGACCATCATCCATCATAACGACGTTCATATCGGTCTCAGCCGCAGAGTCCTCAACATATTCAAGGTCACATACAGCTTCATTATTCACAATTCCTACAGAGACTGCGGCTACCATCGATTTTAAAGGGCTCGCCGTCAATTTACCTTGTTCAACCATTTTATTAAGTGCATCGACTAACGCAACGCAAGCCCCTGAAATAGCTGCTGTACGAGTACCACCATCTGCTTGTATCACATCACAATCTAACGTAATGGTATATTCGCCTAACTTTTTCAAATCAACCGCTGCGCGTAAAGATCGTGCGATTAGACGTTGGATTTCCATTGTACGCCCAGTCTGCTTACCTTTTGCCGCTTCACGTTGATTACGCGAATTTGTTGCTCGAGGTAGCATGCCATATTCTGCTGTCACCCAGCCTTGGCCTTGACCTTTTAAAAAACGAGGCACTCCCTCTTCGACAGTTGCATTGCATAACACCTTAGTGTCGCCAAACTCAATAAGAACAGAGCCTTCCGCATGCTTAGTATAGTTGCGTGATATTTTAATCGGACGCATTTGGTCTGCCATTCTGCCTTCTGGACGCATGGTGTTATCTCCATTTTCAACTAAATTGCCGCGCATTATACGTCCTTAAAACGATAATGCCTATCATGACATCACTCATAGCGTTATAATCCCTCTTATATTCATTTTGATAGGAACGAATTATGATCCGTAGTATGACCGCTTTTGCCCGCCGTGATATCAAGGGTGAATGGGGGAGTGCGGCCTGGGAGCTGCGTTCCGTTAACCAACGCTATCTAGAAACCTATATCCGCTTACCAGAACAATTACGAAGTCTTGAGCCAGTGGTTCGTGAACGCATTCGTGCTCGCCTGACTCGAGGCAAAGTTGAATGTAATTTACGTTTTGAATTAGATGGAGCAAATCGAGGAGAATTAATCCTTAACGAAAATTTAGCTCGTCAAATTATTAGTGCGGCTAACTGGGTAAAAAATTACAGTCATGAAGGCGAAATTAATCCATTAGAAATTCTACGTTGGCCTGGCGTTATGTCAGCGGGCGAGCAGGATTTAGATGCGATCAGCGAGCAGCTGTTAGCAGGGCTTGATGAGACATTAGATGCATTTATTCAAAGCCGAGAAGCTGAAGGCGCTGCGTTACACGCTCTTATCGAACAACGTCTGGATGCAGTACTGGTTGAAGTTGCAAAAGTCCGTCAGCATATGCCCGAAATTTTGCAATGGCAGCGTGAGCGCCTACAAACCAAATTAGAAGAAGCTGATATTCAAGTAGATAGCAACCGTTTAGAGCAAGAACTCATTTTATTAGCTCAACGTGTCGATGTCGCCGAAGAACTGGATCGGCTGGAAGCACACGTGAAAGAAACGCGTAATATTCTCAAGAAAAAAGAAGCCAATGGTCGACGCCTAGACTTTATGATGCAAGAGTTTAATCGTGAATCAAATACTCTCGCATCAAAATCTATCAATAGTGAAGTGACCAATTCAGCCGTTGAGCTCAAAGTGTTGATAGAACAAATGAGAGAACAAATTCAAAATATTGAATAACGCATTATAAAATATAAAGCCGGTTCATTCTCTATACCTAAATTTTTACTGGCTTTATATTTATCTTATATATGAATTCCAACCACTCTTTATCTGTCTTTCTATTAAGAATTTTAATACAGGGACAGCAAAAATAAAAATCATTAGAAAGCATACCGACGTATAACCTTATATTACTTTAATTCATTAATAACTAAAAAATATTTTAAGTGTGCTTTATTTTAAATATAGCTATTTTAATAATGGTCGCATTGCATTTTCCAGCTAAACGAGCAAAACACCCCATGCATTCACCATAAGAAAAAACCAATATAATCAATGCATTGATAGGGTTTCAATAATAGTCTAGGAGCATTATTTTTAACAATAATGGAATAATATCTGAAGACTAATTATCATTTTTTATTTATAATACAAAAAGGTTGCATAACGATACAGGATCCGCTGTTATGGAAAGTAACATCCCTATTTTCATAGTTTCATTAAAAAAAGATATTGAACGTCGAAAAAAAATTACTGATTCGCTATCAGCACAAAAGTTGTCTTGGGTAATGATCGATGCTGTCGAAGGCAAAGATTTGCCATCTGACTACCTTAACTCACTAAACTTTCAATATAATAAGCCCTCATGTGCTAATGAAGTTGCATGTAGTCTCAGCCACCAATTAATATATAAAAAAATTGTTAACAGCAATTATGAGTGGGCAATTATTCTAGAAGATGATGCTATTATTAGCGATAAATTATCAGATCTCGTTAAACAGTTAAATAATGAAAAAACATCCTTACTCAAAAAGAATAATATTTACTTACTAGGTGGTCAAGAAGGCTTAAATTCAAGAAAACGCCTTTCTCTCAGTTTTTTTAATAAAATTAAAATCGGTAATGTTGTTTTTAGAAAAGTCACTTACAAACCAAGTAAGTTATTTAGAACATGTTGTTACTTAATTCATAGAGATGAGTGTGAAAAATTAATTACTCTATTTGACAAAGCTTATTATGTTGCTGATTCATGGAATTTATTTTATAAGCTCAAAATTGTAGATGGTTACTTTTTGACTGAAATAATTGAGCATCCAATACTAACACTTGAAAATAGTAATATTGAGAAATATAGGATTACAGAAAAAAAAACCAGACGACAAAAAGGTTTCATTGAAAGTAAAATATCTTTATTTTTCTTGCAAATAAGAAAATTTTTCCGTTCACTAAAATACTAATAGGAATTCATTTTGATACCTAAAATAATACACTATGTTTGGGTTGGTAATAACCCTAAACCTCAATTTGTGTTAGATTGTATTGATACTTGGAAAAAACACCTTCCTGATTATGAGATTATGGAATGGGGAAATGACTGCCTAGACGAAATAAATAACACCTATGTTACCGAAGCAATAAAAAATAAAAAATGGGCCTTTGCTTCTGACTATATAAGGCTTTATGCTCTCTATAATTACGGAGGGATCTATCTTGATAGTGATGTAGAAGTAACACAAAGTTTTGACCGTTTTTTGAACCTTAGTTTTTTTAGCGGGTATGAACAATATGATGGTAAGTATCTACCTATTACAGCTGCTATGGGTTCTGTAAAAGGCTCATCAGTCATAAAAGGGCTACTTTCTGATTATGACAATCTGAATTTTGAAGTCAATGGAGAACTTGTTTTAGAACCCAATACATTCAAAATTAGCCGCTATTTCTCTAATGAATTTGGCCTTAATCCCCCCTACGATGGAAGCCAAGAATCCCATCTAGCAGAAGGGGTAGTCATTTATCCATCTTATTATTTTTGCAGTCCTGAATATAATAAGATTAACTATTCTATTCACCACTTCAGCGGCTCTTGGCTACCGTCACATAAAAGAAAAGATAAATTAAAAATTCTTAATAAATTTATTATTAGTCGATTTAAAAAGTCTAGAGATCAAGGTGATTATCCATTAAGCGATAGTGAAAAAATCTTATTAAAAATTAACTTTTCAAAAATTGTCTCTTATGTTTTGATCTCAAGAAATAAGTAAACACGCGATTACTACTTGATACACTTAGTTTTTTCGAGTGTATCAAGATTAAACATGATTTCTTTCCCTACTTAACCTAAGTTTTGTCTCTCTCCATTTTAGCCCTTCTAACCGTCACTATATTCGCAGATTAAATACCCTCTTTTCTTTTTCTGTAGGATTTACTCAAATGATTAAACGTGTAATGCATTGAATTTATTGTTAAAGACAGCAACTCACCGATAGGTAAATAAAAACTATCAGCGATTGGCTTAGAATACTTAAAATTGATAATGATAATTGTTATTATCAAGGCTCAATCAAAAAGGGTCTAAATATGAAGATAATTAATCACCTGCTATCAATAACATTCGTAACCTTATGCTCATCCTCGGCCTTAGCAACGACCTATCCCGTTACAGTGACCGATACCGATGGCCAAAAAATTACGTTACAACAAGAACCGAAACGAGTTGTATTGCAAGATGGTCGAGATATTTTAACGCTGGCTTTGCTTGATAGAGAGAATCCGTTTAATCGCCTCGTCGCATGGAATAATAATCTGCAAAAAACGGACCCTCAGACGGTAGAATTACTGGCAAAAAAATGGCAATCCGATCTACAGAAAATTCCCGATATGGGATTCAATGACAAAGGTGAAGTTAACACTGAAGTGGTAATTGCTCAAAAACCCGACCTCCTGATTGCGCAGTTACGTGCAAAACCTGCATTAGAAGGCTCTGGTGTTGTTAGCCGTTTAAAAGATGCTAATATTCCTATTCTATATATCGATACTTTTTTGCACCCAATCGAAAATACAACCACGAGCATCGACATGCTTGGATTGGTGTTAAATAAAGAAAAAGAAGCCAAAGAATATACTGACTTTTATCAAGCTCGCTTATCAGACATCCAACAAGCAACGGCAAAAATCCAGAATAAGCCGCGTGTTTTTATTGAAGCCAAGGCAGGAGCAAATGGTAGCGATAGCTGCTGTTTTACCCATAATAACGCCGGTTGGGGTGGTTTAGTGCAAGCAATTGGCGCCGATAATATTGGCAGTCAATTTTTACCGGGTGCTTCTGGCACTGTCTCTTTAGAACAAGTCATTACAACAACGCCTGACGTTTATATCGTCACCGGCTCTCGTTGGGTTAATAAAAACAATATTGCTGCTCCCTTTGGTTATGGCGTGACAAAAGAAGAAAACCAACGTGGTTTTGAACGACTAAAAAATAGAACGGGTTTTAGCCAAATTAGTGCCGTTAAAAATAATCGGTTATATGGCGTCTACCATAACTTCTATAACCATCCTTATAATATTGTCGGTATGGAATATCTTGCAAAATTTATCTATCCCGAACAATTTACATCACTTAAGCCTGAAGAAACGTATAATCAAATTATTAAAACATATACAACAATCCCTATTGCTGATGCACTTTGGGGGTCTCAAGCCGCACAATAATAAATTAATAGCCCTCAGAGTATGAGGGCTATCATGATGACTTTAATCGATTGAAATCGCATCTACACCTTAAGCCTTCCCCACTTAAGCTGATACCCATTCAAAACCAATTCAATACGAGGAGTATAATTACAGCTCAAACAATTGTTAGCTAATAATGAGTATGTTAATAGATAATTTGTCAAAAAATCTGGTGATACTCACATCACCAGATCCCATGAAATTTAATCTCAATCAGCTTTGACTTCACCTTCCCTCACATGATGATAGTGAAAAGTGAAATAGAAAATAATAGCAAGCACAACGGTATACGATGAAAAAACAAGCCAAATCGTCTGCCAATCTTTAACGCCATCCACACTAAAGTAATCAACCACGAGTCCACTTAATATCGCACCAAAATAAGCGCCAACGCCATTCACCATGGTCATAAATAATCCCTGAGCGCTTGCTCTCATTCGATGATCAACTTCTTTTTCAATGAAAATGGAGCCAGAAATATTAAAGAAATCAAAAGCACATCCATATACGATCATGGATAAAATCAGGAACATTAAACCAATTGCGGATGGATCGCCAAAAGCAAAAAAACCAAATCTTAATGTCCAAGCTAACATGCTCAATAGCATGACTGTTTTGATGCCATAGCGTTTTAAAAAGAATGGAATGGCTAAAATAAACACAACTTCTGCCATTTGTGAAACGGATAATAAGATAGCAGGATACTGAACGATTAAACTATCTTGGTACAATGGGTCACGAGCAAAGTCGTGTAAGAATGGGCTACCAAATGTATTAGTGATTTGTAAAACAGCCCCCAGTAGCATTGCGAATAAAAAGAAAACCGCCATTATCGGTTTTTTGAATAACACTAATGCATCAAGACCTAACTTACTAACCCAACTAGTAGAAATAGCTTTTTTGTTAACGGCAATATGCGGCAAAGTCAAAGAATATAGCGCCAACAACAATGAACAGCTACCCGCAATATAGAGTTGCATGCTACTTAATTCAAATTTTAATAGACTAATACTCCACATAGCGATAATAAAACCTACCGTGCCAAATACTCGAATAGGCGGAAAATTTGTCACTGAATCTAGATGAAATTGGCTTAATGAGGAGTAACTAATTGAGTTGGATAATGCAATCGTTGGCATAAATGCCATCGCATTAATCAGCATTACCCAGAACATCAATGTAGAGTCTGTTACGCTGGCGGCGTAGAATAACGAACCAGCACAGATAATATGACAAATCATATATAACCGATTAGCAGGGATATATTTATCTGCAATAATTCCGATAATACCCGGCATTAAAATAGCAGCAATCCCTTTCGAACTATAAACCATTCCAACTTCAGCGCCAGAGAAATTCAGTGTTTTCATCATGTAGGCACCTAGCGTGACTAACCAACTTCCCCAGACAAAATATTGTAGGAATAACATGGTTTTTAGACGGGTTTTAATATTCATATCAATCTCCGTTTGGAGTTATATTCGTCAATACTTCAAGTGATAGCATAGTTATTTCACTCATTTACGCTCATCACAGCGCAATTATCGACTCAGCTGTAACCCCGAATTGTTTAACGTGTTTGTTTATTTGTTTTTATTTTCACTTCAGCAATTGCGACACCAAATAAGATAATGGCGACACCGACAAACTGAATGAATTCAAGAGGTAAATGTAATACAGTTACGGACAATATGATGGTTACAGGCAATTGCATTGAACTGACTATTGTCGCTAAGCTCGTTCCAATCAATGGAGTACCTTTAGCAAACATCCACATCCCAAAGAAAGAACCAAAAAAGGCCAATGGTAATCCGTAAGAGAAAAACAAGGAGTTAAATGTGGTGAAGTCTAATAAAAAGGTTGGAGGCACAACAATCGAGGTCAAAATAGCCCCTCCTGTTACCATAATGGCTGAACGCATCATTGGTTCAGTTTTTACAGCAAGCGCGCCACTGACATAAACACGTACTGCATTTGATAGCGCTGCACATAAGCCAAATACAATACCTAACCAGTGGAATTGCACACTCGAACTGTTCAGTAGCCCTGTCGCTAGTAAGGTTCCAACTAAGATAAAGAGTACTGATAAGATCGTCATGACGGTAGGCATTCGGCGAGTCACAATAGAATTAATCGCGACTCCCATCCAAGTGAACTGCAAAAATAGCACAACCCCCAATGCCGGTGATAAATACTGTAATGAGGCGTAATAGAGTAGTCCCGTTAACCCAGTAGTGGTTCCCGTCAATAACATTAATGTTGATTGCTTTCCTGTTGGCCAGTTTAGCGTTTTTTTTCTCATCGCTGATCCAGCTAACACAAACACCCAAAGTAATGCCGCACCTAAAACAGTTTGACTACCAATCACATCATTTAAAGAGAATCCAGCCTGATAAGCCAATACAACCAATGTTGATAAAATGCCATAGCTACAAGCGCCAAGCGAAACTAAAACTAGCCCCTTTAATTTCATTGAATACCTACCTACTTGTTTCTATGACATTCTTTATATTATTTTGAGAATAAGTTAGAAGCGAGCAATCACGCCAGTGACTAATTGCAAGAAGGTGGCTTTCACTTTTTCAGCCGTTTCGATCACTTCATCATGGCTCAGAGGCTGTTCCAAAATACCGCAAGCCATATTCGTTAAGCAGGAAATACCAACCGTTTTAATTTGTGAATGATGGGCCACCAGTGCTTCAGGTACCGTTGACATACCAACAGCATCAGCGCCTAATGTTCTAATCATGCGGATTTCAGCAGGTGTTTCATACGTTGGGCCAGTCCACCACGCGTAAACGCCTTGACGCACGGAAACCCCTTGTTCTTTAGCAACATCCAAAATTATTTGACGTAGTTCTTTGTTATAAACTTCACTGACATCCAAGAAACGGACACCTAATTCAGAGTTATTTGGCCCAATCAATGGGTTATTTGCAGTGAGGTTAATATGGTCAGTAATCACCATCAGGTCGCCAGGGTTAAAGTCGGTATTCACTGCACCACATGCGTTAGTAATGATCAGTTTTTCTACCCCGAGTGCTTTCATCAATCGCACAGGAAAGGTCACTTGGTCGAGAGAAAAACCTTCGTAATAGTGGAAACGGCCTTTCATCGCGACCACATTTTTACCCGCGATAGTTCCGATCACCAATTCATTCGCGTGGCCAACAGCCTCAGATTTTGCAAAATGGGGGATTTCGCTATAAGGAATATGAACCGCGTTTTCTAATGTATCTGCGAATGGACCTAGACCTGACCCTAAAATGATACCAACGGTTGGTTTAATGTCGGTGTGAGTCTCAATGAAGCGTAAGCTTTCTAAAATATCATTGGTGTTATGCATGGAAATCTCCGAAATAGTACCAAAAGGATGAATAAGAGGGATGATAAAGCAATTTAAAAACTGTACAGCGATCTTAATCTCATTTTAAGAAAAAGATTCTCGCTATGATATCGACCAAAGAGCAGTACTTTCTGAGCAAATCTGCTAATCTTTGACGCGGTATCTCTTGATAAGAAAAGGGTGATGACTTGTTACTGACATTATTGAATGAATTTCGCACCTCTAAGAATTCCAAAACTCGTAAGCTGAAAATGCTTTATCGATTAATTTTGAATCATGGGCCGATTAGAGCGGAAGAGTTATCATCACTGGCGAGTATGAAACCTGCAACTTGTGCAAGACTGCTTGATGAGTTGAGTAAAAGCCAATTGATTTCTACGTCAGAGCTTGGCGAGTCAACGGGTGGACGTAAGCCAATACTGTACAGCATTAACTCTGATGATGGCTATGTTGTCGGTATTGAGATGAGTGATCTCTATTCAACGATTCTATTACTCAACTTAAAATTAGATATTTTAGGCATGCTCAAAATAAAAAATGAGCAATTAGAAACAGCGGAAAAGATGCTGGATAACCTATTAATAAAAGTTGAACAGTTATTATCTGAGCATCAACTCACCACAGAAAAAATATTGGGTATCGGCATTGCCATTGACCATATATTAGAACGCGATAAGGTCGAATTTAGTCAGTATGATGCAAGAATTACTGACTTATTCAGTTATATTAATGACAGAGTTCCCTGCTTTGTCACGCTAGGCAGCGGCATTACTTTCGCTGCACTTGCCGAATATCGGTTACGCTATCATTCAAAAAGCCAACGCTTTTTATTTACAACCTGTGATACAGATATACGAAGTTGTACCGTCATTAATAATACATTTGCGCCTGCATCAATTAGCACCGCTCAAGCTTTCGGTCATATCACCATTGATATTCGGGGCCAGCGATGTGAATGTGGCTCATATGGTTGTTTGAAACAATACAGCTCATTATCAGCGATAAAAACACGCATTATTCAGCAAATTCGCTTAGGAAAATCTTCAGTAATAAATAAACTGGTTAGTACTGAAGCAGAAATTAATTACCATACTATTTTTCAAGCTCTCGCCATGGATGATCAGTTGTGTTTGGATGTGTTAGAAGAAGCTGCCTATTATTACGGCCTAGCGCTAGCAAATGCTATTTTGACATTACAGCCTGATGTTGTAGTGTGTGGTGGAACACTGACACCCAAAAATCATTTTTTTGCGATGACAAAGAAATCGATAGAAGAAAAAATGTCCGCATTCCCACATATTAAAACACGTATTTTTCCAGCAAATGACTCATATGAGGTGGTAGCACAAGGGGCTGGAGGGATGGTGTTGGAAAATTATTTATCTGACTAAATCATAGCCGTTAGTTTATGTAGACGAGGAGAGGAGAAAAAAATGCAATTTGAAACTGTTTCAGAAACTCAAATTTCAAAGACTAAACAGTTATTTACTGTGCACTCTCCATTGATCCATTGTATGACTAATGATGTTGTGCAAACCTTTACCGCCAATATTTTATTAGCGATAGGGTGTTCACCGGCCATGGTTATTGAGCCTGAAGAAGCAGAACAATTTGCGGCGATTGCTGATGGTGTGTTGATTAACGTGGGAACCTTAACTTCTGATCGCCAGTCTGCAATGCGTTTAGCCGTTTATAGCGCTCGACACGCCCAGAAACCATGGGTTTTAGATCCTGTTGCGGTGGGCGCTCTTCAGTTTCGAACACAGTTTTGTCGAGAACTGTTGAAGCTAACCCCCACAGCCATTCGCGGTAATGCTTCCGAAATCATGGCATTGGCGGGGTCGAGTCAAGGTGGGCGCGGGGTCGATTCATTAAATACCCCCAATGATGCCTTACCCGCAGCTCAAGCTCTTGCTCGTGAAGTCAACACCATGATTGTGATAAGTGGCGAGGTTGACTATGTCACTGATGGTCACAGAACGATTGCGATAACAGGCGGACACCCCATAATGACCCGTGTGGTTGGCACGGGTTGCGGGCTATCGGCCGCTGTTACCGCAGCTTGTGCCCTACCTGGTGACCGATTACTTAATATTGCAAATACCTGCGCCATCATGAAACAAGCTGGTGAAATTGCGAAGAGAAATTGCCGAGGAACGGGCAGCTTTATTCCTGAGTTTCTTGATGCCTTATCACAGTAGAATAACTAGCCATCATTAATAATTTTGTGATGGCTTTCCTTTATAAACGTGTTTTCTTACCGCGAATTTTACGTGACCAATGGCGAATATTATTTCGCAACATAATGAATCGGTACATAAAACTCTTTTTATCTGGTTCGATACCATAAAACCGTTTTAATGCGATTAAATCATTCGCTTTGCAAATCGCGAGGTTACCAAAATCTGATAAGTCAATAATTTTCAGACCATGCTCAGTCAGTACCAAATTACCGGCATGAATATCATTTGATGATAAATTATAGGCGTGCAGTTGGCTAATTAATGCTGCTATTTCAGAATAATAAGGGGTGATATCGTTAATTTCAGAGAGTACCGTTCCCTCAACATATTCGGCAATAATCCAAGTTTCAATCGATTCTCGGCATCGCATTTTCTCTGCCACAAAATAAATATCATTGGTGATGGTACAACCTTGGTTTTGTGCTTGAACTAAACGAACAAGTAAGCGAGAAAAATAAGGGCCGTACATCATACGCATAATACGTTTTTCTAAACGACTATCACGCTCTTTTTCGCATTTAATAATGTAGTTTTTTCCATCAATATTAATACGAGCGACGCTACGCTCCATATTTCCACTATTGAGATTTTTACCGATAATTTTTCCTTGAATATAATCATCAATAACTTGCCAATAATCAATCTCACTTTCTTTTTGGTATACTTGATATCCATTTTTTTGTGTCTTTATTATTTTATTCATCGCCCGCCACTCAGCCCTACCCGCTATTAAAAGCTGATGCTAACAATTAGTGATATTTATTTCTTAGCGATTATTGCAGATTACTCGAGTGATTCAATTAAACTAGGCAGTAAAATGACAAAAAATAGTCAACTAGCCAGCGTGATAACTGGCTAGTGATAGAAGCAATATATTGGAAGGGATCTTAGTTTAATCGTTACCAAAAAGATCACGGGTATACACTTTATCCGCCACATCTTCGATTTCAGGCACCATCCGGTTAGCCAAAATGATGTCGCTGTCCGCTTTAAAGGCCTCAAGGTCACGGTAGACTTTTGAACGGAAGAATTCATCTTCTTTCAGCACCGGTTCATACACAATCACTTCGATACCTTTAGCTTTGATACGCTTCATGACGCCTTGTACCGCAGACGCACGGAAGTTATCTGACCCCGCTTTCATCACCAAACGATAGACACCAACTTTACGTGGTGCTTTAGCAATAATTGCATCGGAAATAAAATCTTTGCGAGTACGGTTTGATTCCACAATGGCGTTAATCAAGTTATTCGGTACATCATCATAGTTGGCTAATAGCTGTTTGGTATCTTTTGGCAAGCAATAACCGCCGTAACCGAAAGACGGGTTGTTATAATGGCTGCCGATACGCGGGTCTAATGATACCCCTTCAATGATTTGTCGTGCGTTCAAACCACGGCTTTCTGCATAGGTATCTAATTCATTGAAATAAGCGACGCGCATCGCCAAATAGGTGTTTGCAAACAGTTTAATCGCTTCGGCTTCCGTGCCATCGGTAAACAGCACAGGAACGTCTTTTTTGATGGCACCTTCGAGCAATAAGTTCGCAAAAGTTTCCGCACGCTCAGAGCGCTCGCCCACCACAATACGAGAAGGGTGCAGGTTATCCCAAAGTGCGCGACCTTCGCGTAAAAACTCAGGCGAGAAAATGACATTGGTGTAGCCGAACTCTTCACGTAAACGCTCGGTGAAACCGACAGGAATAGTGGATTTGACGATAATCGTGGCATCGGGGTTAATTTTCTGCACGTCATGAATGACCGACTCAACCGATTTAGTATTAAAGTAGTTGGTTTTTGGGTCATAATCTGTCGGTGTTGCCACAATCACGTACTGGGCGCCAGTATAGGCTTCAACGATATCTTGCGTGGCACGGAAATTGAGTGTTTTTTCCCGTAGAAACTGCTCGATTTCAGCATCAATAATTGGTGACTGTTTGTTATTCAGCATCGCCACTTTTTCGGCAATGATATCGACTGCCACCACTTCATGGTGTTGTGACAGTAACATGGCATTAGACAGACCCACATAGCCTGTACCCGCAATTGCTATTTTCAAAACTGACCTCTCAAATCCATCTTAGTAGATTACAGGGTATCCTTCATCAATATCATAAGTTACAGGCGATAGTATGACTGATACCAATCAACAAACGCTTGTACACCCTGTTCAATAGAAACTTGTGGACGATATCCCGTCACCTTAAATAAGTCTTCGGTATCCGCCCAAGTGGTATACACATCCCCAGCCTGCATAGGTAAAAAGTTTTTGATCGCTTTTTTGCCTAAGGATTTTTCCAGTGCGGCAATAAAATCCGTTAACTGAACCGGTTGCCCATTACCAATATTGTATAACCGGTATGGGGCGCGACTCTGTGCAGGAGAAAGAGAACCATTTTCTGGGTCTGCTTGTGGGATTATATCGGAAATACGGATAACCCCTTCCACGATATCATCAATAAAAGTGAAATCACGACTGAGATTGCCGTTATTATAAACATCAATGGGTTCACCAGCTAAAATGGCTTTAGTAAATTTAAATAACGCCATGTCTGGACGACCCCATGGGCCATACACCGTGAAAAAACGTAAACCGGTCGTTGGCAACTGGTAAAGATGAGAGTAGGAGTGAGCCATTAACTCATTGGCTTTCTTCGTTGCTGCATACAGGGAAACCGGATGGTCGGTCGGCATATCAGTACTGAATGGTGTTTGATTGCTTATGCCATACACGGAGCTAGACGAGGCATACACTAGGTGTTTGACGTTTGCCTGTCGGCATCCTTCAAGGATCGCCAAATGGCCATTGAGATTACTGTCTGCATACGCAAAGGGATTTTGCAGTGAATAACGAACGCCAGCTTGAGCGGCAAGGTGGATCACACGGTCAAAATCTTCTTGCGTACAAAGTACAACCACTTTTTCTCGATCGGTAATATCAAGTGGGATAAAACGAAAATGAGGATAGTGTTCAAGAATATGTAGACGGGATTGTTTCAGCCCCTGATCGTAATAAGCGTTCATGTTGTCGATACCGACAACTTCATGCCCACTATCTAATAAACGCTGACATAGTCTAAAGCCAATAAAACCTGCACTGCCAGTAACTAAGTATTTCATATTAATGTTCTTCTAGCGTTAAGCCGTACTCAATAGTTCGAGACGAACCATTCAATGGTAATTTAGAGTATAAGACCTATAAATGTAGCAATGGTTTTATTTGCCAGTAAATAAAAATGCGCTGAAGAACAATTAAGACGTTTCAGGTATGACTTTTTTCAGATTGGATTGCTGTATTTCCGTTATTGTTGGAGCGCCAGCTGGGCCTTGCTGACTCACCACAATCGCGGCAACATGGTTCCCAAGGTCAACACACTCTTTCAATGACAACCCGTGAGATAATCCAGCTAATACTCCAGCGGTATGTGCATCGCCAGCGCCTATCGTATCAACAACAGAAACTTGATACGCGGGTACAAACTGGGGTTGTTTATGTGGCTGACACAACCATGCCCCTTGACTATCTAAACGAACAATTAACGTGATGCCGTTATGGTTGGCATACTCCACCGCAAGTTGTATTAAGTCACCGTCTCCGCAAAGAAAACGGGCCTCATCGCGATTGACTGTCAAAATAGTTCTATTGGCAGGTAATTGGGCGATAAAATCACGGGGGAGAGCCGCAAGCCGTGGCCCTAAGTCCAAAACAATCGTTTGTGTGGGGCAATCATGGAGCAGCCATTCCTGCAACGCTTCGCCTTGTTGGCAACCTAATTCATAACCGCTAGCATAGATGATACCCTCTGTAGGTAGTGGAAGAGCCTGTAGTTCAGCTCTATTCCACTCTTCTTCACAGCCAGGAATTGAAATAAATGTCCTTTCGCCATCAGGTTCAGTGAGGGCGAAACACCAGCCATTATCTTGCGTATCACTCGTCAAAATAGGCTTTACACCCAGTTCCGATAATACGTGGCGAACACGCTCTCCCCATTGCCCCTTGCCTACTCGGATACCATTCACCAAGGGGATTTGTAGACGGCTTAAAGCACGCAGGACATTAAAGGCACACCCACCAATCTGCCATCCATGGTCGCGAGCGGCAATGTCTTCACCGCGACGGGGCATTCTCGCGATACTCAATACACAATCACCCGCTGCTGCACCAATCACAATAACAGTGCGCATTAAACCTTCTCCGCTGAACGACTAAACAGTAGATATAAGCCGTAAAGTACAAAGCTTAATACGAATGAAAGAAGGATAGATAAGCTAGAACCCTCGAAAATACCGGTCGCCCATGGCCCTTTAATAAACTCATTATCACTGACTAATAGGCCCGCCAGTGCACCGAGTAACCAACATAACAGCGGGATCCAACGGATTCCAGCGTTAGATTGTCCAAACAGTTGCTCGAACGCATAGCCTTTTCGGCTCCGTAGTACGGCATAATCCAGCATAAATACCGCTTCCCATGAGGCTAAAAACACCCCGCAAAACAAAAGGAAAGCAATAAATGAGTTAATAAACTCTCCTGAAATAAATAGGATATAAATTGCCACTCCCATGACTAAAATAGCATCTAATGCAACGGCATAAACTTGGCGAATTTTGACACCGATAGTTAATAAATTCAGGCTTGCAGAGTAGAGGCTGAGTACGGCAATAGTGATAATCCCAGCTGTCGCCGTTAATAAGTAAGGGATCGACATCCAACTCGGTAATTCAGAACCTATCAATGCAATTGGGTTTTCCGCTGAGGCTAATTCAGGCAAACGAGCAGAAAGCAAAATACCCGTAAATAATAAAATAAATAGCGGTAATGTGGCCCCAAAGGTCACCGCATTGAAAATAGAGGATTTTGATGACCGTTCACTTTGGTAGCGGCTATAATCTGCTCCCGCTATCCCCCAGCCAATGCCTGTTCCAGCGGCAATAATGGATACCGCGGGTAAAAAACCCGTCAACCAACTACCAGAAGGCATTGATAAAACAGCATTCCAGTCTGTTTGCCAAATAATATACAGCGCAGCGATTAAGGTCATAGTACCAAAAATACGCGTGATCCAACTTTGCATCACAACGACGGTCGCTTGGCCGAGTAAGCTAATCGTAATTGCCAATCCACCAAATAACACCATGCAAACTACGGTTAATGCGACGGAGTCACTGAATCCAACTACTTGAAATAGGGCTTTTAGTGTCAACGTACCCGTGATCATATTGATGGATTCCCAACCCATCAGTGTTATCCAGCTAAAAAATGTGGGAGCGATGTTACCTGTTTTACCAAAAATCGTGCGCGACAGCGTCAACGTAGAGGTGCGGCCTTTCTGCCCTGATAAACTGATATAGCCCACCAGCGCGAAACTGGCTATACCAATAATGGTGGCGAGTAGAGATTGAAAGAAGGAGAGTCGGAAGGAAACAATAATCGCGCCATAAACGATACCGAGTATACCGATATTCGCGGCGGACCAAATCCAGAAGAGTTCCAGAGGGGTAGCTGTTCGCTCATGTTCGGGAACGATATCAATACCCGTGTTTTCAATTTTCCAAGCTTCATTTTTTTGCGGAGTGTCAGGTAATGCACTCATTCCACTCTCCTTAATGGCGTAAGGTACTGAGTATTTTTGCGTAGGGATAGAAATCTATATTATTAGAATTATTAATCAATGCAATCCATTCTTCAGGAAAAGCTTCAATACCTGACAGAGCTCCCGAAATCGCTCCGGCCATAGCACCAATGGTGTCCGTGTCTCCCCCCAGGTTGGCACAATACTTCGCACACATGACAGGATCACCATTTGTTAGCTCGACTATGGCCAGAGCGCAGGGAATAGATTCTATCGTGTCCATACCGGCTCCGATAAAATCGTACAGCTCTTTTAGTGTTGTCTGAGGCGAGCAGTTCTGTAGCGCGTTCGCCTTCTGAAAAGCCAGTGAGATTCGCTGTCCTAAAGAAGGGCTAAACGTTGAGGCATACAACTGCTGAACCTCTTCGGCAAGTATTGGAAGTTCTTTTTTTATTTGAGACCAAGATGTTTGCTCAATGGCTCGACTAATTGCCCAAGCAATGACACAGGCACCTGCAATCGCAATATCCGACTTATGTGTCGGAATACAAGCCGCTTCAACGGTTTTTATAAATTGATTGCGATCCGCAGTTGAAGCAACGCAGCCCACAGGCGCTATCCGCATTGCCGCACCATTAGTGACCCCATTTGATACAATTTCATTAATGGGTATGCCTGCTTGAATAGCTAATAGAGATTGTTTTGAAGTCGGTCCAAAAATATTCTTATCGAAAGCATTAATGCGTCCCGCCCACGCTAAAATATTTTGTGCCACCACCTTCGGCTCTACCTGACCATTACAAGTAATAATTGCATCCATTAACGCAATTGCTTGATGAGTATCATCAGTCACTTCACCGGCACGAAACCCAATCGCCGCAACATTTTCGTCTGGCCCTGGCAAAAAATTATCTATCCAGCCGAAAAACTGTTGAACACGATCTTGTCGCCATAGCTCAGATGGCATGCCCATGGCATCCCCCGTCGCCTGACCATATAAACATCCAAGAATCGCTGATTGAATGTCGGGTTTACGCCCCATTTTTGCTCCCAATACTTTCCTTAACAACATTAATTATATTAGCAGCAATTAAGTCCAATACCAGTCCAATCAGTGAAAAAATAATGCCAATATAAGTCCATTAGATGATATTATGAATATATTAAAGTCTGTTATAAACTTAATTTGTTGAAAGCTTTATGGAAAAATATAATGCAAGCCCGCTTTCTTGAATGGATAAAAAATCAGCTAGATGTGAACTCAACGACACCTTTGTACCGTCAGCTACAGCATGCGATTGAGTCCGCTATTGAACATAAAATCGTCGATGCTGGGGATTATCTTCCTGCGGAGCGTTACCTTGCCCAACAGTTAAAGCTCTCTCGAGTGACAATCAGTAAAACAATGCAGGCTCTGGAAAAGAAAGGAACGGTGATCCGCCAACAAGGAGTGGGAACACAAGTCGCCAAATATTTAGGCTATTCACTATCCCATGAAAGTGGCTTTACTTCTCAAGTCATTAAAGCGGGAGGAACGGTGACCACTCAGTGGTTACTTCGCACCTTAACTGAGGCTACCGCGGATATTGCCGCTAAATTAGGTTTACCTGTTAATAGTCCAATAGCACAATTGAGGCGTATCCGCATCGCAAATGGGCAGCCTGTCTCTTTTGAAAATAACTATATTCCAGCTCAATACCTCCCTGAACCGGAAAAACTCACCGACTCCCTTTATGCATTATGGGGTAGCCAAGGCATTAACTTTAGCCGTGTCCAGCATAAAGTCAAAGCTATCAGCTGTAATGAAGAGTACGCCAATTGGTTAAACACGACGGTAGGGGCACCTCTCTTACTCGTGAGACAAACTAGCTCTATTCAAGCTGGCAGAATTATTGAGTACAGTGAAATTATCTGTCGTGGCGATATTTACGAACTCGAGTTTAATTCCCCCTAGTACCTTATTAATCTGAATGGCGTGATCTTAGGCACGAACGTGGCGCATATTTTAGCTAACTTCACCTTTTACATTTATTCTATGAAGAGTGATTTTTTATTATTAAATGGAATGAGGTAAATCATGCAAGTTTCTGCTCGAAATCAATTAGTCGGTACAGTTAGCGCAATAAAAGAAGGGGCGGTTAACAATGAGGTTGTTTTGTCATTGGGAAATGGTGAAGAGCTAACAACTGTCATTACATGCGAAAGCTGCAAAGCATTAGGTTTGGCTGTCGGCAAAGAAGCCGTTGCCATTATTAAAGCCCCGTGGGTGGTACTCGCAAAACCGGATTGCGGTTTACTATTTTCAGCACGTAATCAATTTAACGGTAAAGTCAGTAATATTATTGAAGGGGCTGTGAACAGTACAGTTCACCTAGTGACAAATAAAGGTGTTGAACTCACCGCGATCATTACCAATGAAAGTCTGCAAGACATGGCATTAACGAAAGGTGTCGATATCACTGCATTGGTCAAAGCATCAAGCGTAATCCTTGCCACACGCCGCTAATCCACAGTACAGAGAATATATCGCGGAGTAAAACTCCGCGATATATTGATTAACCTTATTCTTCCGCTTTTTTATTAGCAACTTGTAATGTTTGATAGATATAGTGGTGATAACTTTCTAATAATTGTTTGTCTTCACAATCATCCAACTTACCATCACACAAATGGCGCATTTTAATATTCGCTTCATAGAATGGCGAAATCTTTAGATTTGCACGTTCTAATAAGATACCGCCAAGGAAGGCGATATCGGTTAGCTTACCTGTTTGGATGCTATTACCTGATTTTAAATTATCACGTAACGTAAATTGGGTGATAAACGCAGGGTTAGCATAATCAGATTGATATTGATTCAAGCTAATACCCGGTTGATGATCACCAAAATACAAAAACATGAGTGGCCTTTCTCGTTTCGCCATAAAGTCAACAAAATCGCGGATCGCATTATCTGAAGCAACAATCTTCTCCATATAATGGCTAAATTCGCCCGCTGAATCTGCATTTTTCACTTTACCTTTTAAGCCATAATCATCACTGTGACTATCTTTATAAGGACCGTGTTCATACATCGTTAGCGAAAAAATAAATACCGGTTTATCCGTTTCTTTCGCTAAAATTTCCTTGGCGTATTTCAGCATATCCTCAGTGCTGATCGTCCATAAGTTATCTTGTAATTTTCCAGGATAACCTAACTCTTGAGGTTGAATAATTCTATCTACACCCAGCGTCTGGTATGCATGGCCAGAATGGTAAGCTCCACGGTTAAAAGGCGTTAAAACAACCGTATAATAACCATTCGCTTTCATCTCTTTAAATAAACTATTGTTGAGATGGTCGACAATAAAATAGAAAACACCACTTTTCTGTGAGCCGAAATCATCACTGTTTAGCCCTGTTAGTGCCGCAAACTCAGATAGCCAAGTCCCCCCACCAAACGTTTGTACACGCATATGACTATGTGCGATCAATTCGTTATCTTGTTGGAACATAAATAGATTTGGCAACTGTGTTCCATCAGGTAATCGATAGATGTTTGGATTGACTGTCGATTCTTGTAACAATAATAAAATGTCTGGTTTTTCTGTGGTTGCAGAAACAGGCAATGTGACAGAAGCTGCTCTTTGTAAAAAATAATCGGATGAACCTTTCACTTGTGGCGAGTGATAGCTCGAATTTTTTGCCGACATAACTAAATTGGTTACTGTGCCCTTCCCCTTAGGCAAGGTTTCAGTCCATTGCGTGTAATAGTGAGACGCTGCAAAACTGGCCCCAAAATATCCACCAATGCCGAGAACAATCGCCAATAAACGCCACACAAATGATCGTTTAGGCGATAATAAACGCCAGCTCAGTACTGCATTCACCACGAATAAGATCAATAAGCCAATCAACGCAACACCAGCCAACCAATAATGAGCCAATGTTCCGATATTTGAGGTGTCTGTCATGACACTGATATCGGAATAAAATAACTGTTCTTTATAATAATGGACTTTGAGTTGGTTAAGGAATTTAATAATAATAAATAGCGTACTCGTGACAACCGCCGAAAATAGCCATCTTGCAGAAAGAAAATAGAGTCCCCCAAAGATCACGGCGTAAACACTGATCGAAATCAATGCTGGGTAAATCACACCACTTTTTTCAAAAACAAGGAAAAGGGAGGCAATTAAAATCAGTGTGAGATAAATGGCAGAAAATACGCTTTTTTTCATCGAGCTTACCACAAAATATGTGAGTACCGACGGCCTTCAATAGGCAGAGACCGCCACGAATTGACTGGCTATTCTAACTAATTTAGACGATAAATCTATTCGGCAAAAATGCCTTTATCACGTAAAAAATGTCCATCACCTTTACGCCGCGTAAAGCCACTTTTATCAAAAAATTCGAGTATCTGAATCGCTAACTTACGACCAATCCCTAATTCACTCCGAAAATCAGCAGCGCAAATTTCTTCTTTTTCAAGACAATATCGTAAGATTAACTCAGCAAATTGTTTGATTTCATCACTACTATAATAGCGATCACGTACAATTGCCGTCACGAATCCCATCTGTGCTGCTTTTTTCATCACACCTCGTATCAGGTTTTCATCCTGGTTAAGCTCTGCTGCAATATCGCGAACCCACCATGCATCTATACGAGGAAATAACGGAACTATTTGTTGCCAAATGCGTTGTTGTTCTGCATCGAATACCAGACCATGTTGCGGCATATGCAGCCAACCACGCGTTTGCTTAATACGTTCATCAACAATCAGCTCATTAATTAATTTAAAAACTAATGATTCACTCATTGTTGGTAATGCCATCCGCTTTAATCTCGCTTTACTGACACCGATTTGGTCACTGTGAACCTCATGGAAATCTTCTAACGTTTGCACTAATCGCTCTTTCGCGACTTGAGCCTTAAAAGCGGATAGCACTAAATCACCGACACGAACTAATTCCACCTGAGTTAACAACGGCTCCAGTGCGCTAGGTGTTAACTGACGAGACCACCCATAGCTCTTTAAATTTAATTCACCATTCGGCAGCTGTAATTTCAAATGGGTGAGTTCATCGTTCGCCGAACAAAGACGTTGTAGCCAGTCAATAAATTCAGGTAATCTTTTCCCTCTGCGTGGAGAAGTTAATCGGATCACTCTTGCGGCTGCCAAGGTTTCACGGGCGCTAATATCACGCACAATGAGACGATCATTATCTGCTAACCACAAAGGCGTATCGAGGATAAGTTCCGCCAGCAAAGGCGTTGTTGCGAATTCGGTCAATAAGGATACTCGCCCCGTGATATGGCTGGCACCATGATATAAATGCACAGGCTGCCAATGTTTAATCACTGAATCACATTTTAATTCAACAATCACTCGGGTTGCCGCTGCAAATGGCTTTTCAGAGAGTAACCAATCACCACGGGTGATCTCTGCTTTATCGACGTCACCAGTAAGATTTAATGCAACACGATCCCCCGCTTGCGCGAATTCTGCGGGTTGGTTTTGCCTATGAATTCCTCTGACACGAACGGAGGTGTCAACTCCCGTCAGCCATAAACTCTCACCTAGCTGAACTTGCCCTGCCAAAGCGGTACCGGTGACCACTATCCCTGCGCCTTTGACATGAAATACACGGTCAATAGCTAATCGAAAACGTTGTTGGGGGTTTTGATGATCGGTTGCTTCTTGATGTAATTGTTGCAGGTATGCTTGTAACTCAGCAATACCACAACCATTATTAGCTGAAGTCACAAATAGAACGGGGCCAGACCAACCTTGTTGATGAAGTTCATCCTGTACTTGTTGAATAACTTGAGTGATACGCTTTTCATCAACTCTGTCTGCTTTGGTTAAAATAGCCGTTATTTTCTGGCAGCCCGCTAAGCGCAAAATGGCTAAGTGTTCTCGTGTTTGCGCCATAACACCATCATCACACGCCACCACCAACAGAGCATGTTGAATACCACCAACGCCTGCCAGCATATTACCTAAAAATTTTTCATGCCCAGGAACATCAATAAAGCCAATTGAGCTGCCATCTTGTTGAGGCCAATACGCATAACCAAGATCGATGGTCATGCCGCGCTTTTTCTCTTCGGGTAAATGGGCGGTATTCACCCCAGTAATCGCTTGAATTAATGAAGTTTTACCATGGTCAACATGGCCAGCGGTAGCAAAAATCATGAAAGCAGTACCTGCAATAATGCATGTTCATCATCTAAACAACGGAGATCCAGCCATAATTTACCCTCTTTCAATCGGCCTATCACAGGCTGGGCAGAGTGACGCCAACGTGCCATAAGTAAGGCCAATGTATTTCCTCGCCCATCAAATGGCGTAAATGTCACAGCATAGCTTGGCAACCTATCAACCGGTAAAGACCCACTACCGATTTGGGATAAACAAGGTTCGATTTCAACCACAAATTTATCACCATAAAAAGCCTGCAAGGGAACAATCAAACGCTGCGCACGCGCTTTAATTTCATCGGCACTACGGGTTAACCAACGTAATGTCGGTAGTTCAGTAACCAGTTTTTCTGGCGTGCAATACAGTTTTAATGTCGCTTCTAATGCCGCTAATGTCATTTTATCGGCACGTAATGCACGTTTAAGCGGATGCTTTTGAATGGCTTCAATCCATTTTTTCTTGCCGAGAATGATCCCTGCTTGCGGCCCTCCCAGCAGTTTGTCACCCGAAATCGACACCAAATCAATCCCTTGCGAAAGATACGTTTGTGGCATTGGCTCAGCAGGTAAACCATACGCTGTCATATCTATCATTGATCCACTGCCCAAATCAATTGCTGTCGGCAATTGATACTGCTTACCTAACTCAGCCAGCTCGGCACCTTCAACTTCTGCGGTGAAACCTTCAATGCTGTAGTTACTGGTATGCACCTTCATCAATAATGCAGTGTGTTCATTGATAGCATTAACATAATCACGTAAATGAGTTCGATTGGTTGTTCCGACTTCCACGAGTTGGCAACCTGCTTGTGCCATCACATCAGGCACTCGAAAAGCCCCACCAATCTCAACGAGCTCGCCGCGCGAAACAATCACTTGTTTACCTTGCGCGACAGTCGCTAATAACAATAAAACAGCTGCCGCATTATTATTAACAATGCAGGCATCTTCTGCGCCAGTTAATTGACAAAATAAGTCAGCCAAAGCGCGGTCACGATGCCCTCGCGTGGCACCATCAAGAGAGTACTCCAACGTTACAGGTGAACTCATCACCTTATTCACCGCCTCAACGGCAGATTGCGCCATTACCGCACGACCTAAATTCGTGTGTAGTACCGTGCCCGTTAAGTTAAAAACGGGTTTTATCGCACTTTCCTGTAATCTGTTATGACGTTTAGTCAGCTCTGTCACCCAGTCAGCGTGCCATGCAGGCAATTGCTCATATTGCTGGATAAACTCACGGGCTTGCTGCTGCATATCTCGTAACTGCTCAGTCACCCAATGATGCCCTGATTCAATGACGAGGGTTTGTACCTCGTCGAGTTGCAGTAACTTATCAATAGCAGGAAGCTGGCGGTATAGCGCGGCAGTGGAGTCTGACATCATGGTTACTCTCTTTTAGTGACTATTTTTCGCCGGGAAACAAGAATGGATTAAGGCTACTACGAGCAAAGCCTTCTTCTTCCATACGTGCATCGAGAATAATAGACGCTAAATCATCAGCAACAGCTTCAACTTTTGCGTCTTTTTCTTGATAAAGAATTTTGAGGTAGCTGCCACAATCACCACAACTTTCTGCTTTAACGGCCGCGTTTTCATCATCAAGAGACCAATAGTTCAGCTTACCTGTTTGTTCACAATTACTGCATTTCACTCTAACCATATGCCAATCGGTTTCACATAAATTACAGTGTAAATAACGTAAGCCTTGTGTTGTCCCAATTTGGACAATACTTGATACTGGCATGCTATTACAAACCGGACATAAATGACGATGATCGCCATGTTCCGCACGAGCTTTACCCGGAATTTGCGCTGCCATTTGAGCCCAATAAACAGAGAGTGCCGCCCAAATAAACATTGATTTATCCGCCGGTACCTTTTCGAACTGTTCATTCAGCAATGCGGAGGCCATCTCTTCAAGCTCATTGGCCGAGGCTTTATCGAGATTTTCCAGTGCAGGACGCACAGACTCAGGTACTACAGGTAATAATTCCGCAATAATCGAATGCAGAAGCTTGTGCCAATGTGCTGTACGCGGAAATGTTTTCACATCAAGAGGCGAATTATGACTCGCTGTCGCTCGCTCTAATACCGCATTCATATCCATTTCTAATGGATTATCATGCTGTGCATTATTCTGTGCAGTGGCCACTTCAGCGGCAAAATTAAGATAACCTGCAAAAGGATGTTCTCCAGCGCCGAGTTCTTTTAATCTTTCAGCACGACGCTGATATAGACTCTTCAAATTCGGAAATAGGACAGGAGGAATAAAACCAATACCTTTTTCTTTCAGTCTTTCTTGCCCTAATTCTTCTTTAGGGACGATACGAATACCCATCGCATTGCTCTCTTTTAAATTTTTTAAACGACTTATCCGAGGGAATGCTAGCCATATCCTCGGATTTATTGTTCGTATTTTATGCTTATTCAGCGAAAATTGCTGTTATCTACTGCTCAGGATAAAACAAAAGTCGCTAGGTAGCTACCTTGTTGCCTTGGTATCAGCAAGTTTCCTTTTAAGGAGCTAAGTAAAAATCCATCTAATAAAGCGACTTCATCACTTAACCTTGTACCTTTAGCGGTTTATGCTCTGAGAAATAGCCTCTATTCGCTCTCTTCTTTGAAGTTAATCACTTTACGCTAACGAAATTTTTTGACCTGCCAAAGTGATGAAATGATCTTCGATTAAGTGTTATTCAATCGCAATGATGGGAAATGAGCGCAGCGCAACAGTATGACCCAACGTAGAGTGGGCGCATGGTGATTGCCTTTAAGATAATATTGGTGTTTCCCCATGAGATGCTATCGGAAACCGTGATCAATGAGGCCATGAAAATGAATGAATAGCACATTCGCTTATTATCGAGACGTTATTTAGCGGCGAAAGCGTCATGCTATGACATGGATAGTAAGATGAGAAAGTACAATGGTCATCAAACAATAATATTTGCTTTAATCACAGGCGAGTTAACTCGCCTGTGATTCTTTATTTCAAGTAAAGTGAGTTGACTCAATATCACTACAATAGACTCAATACCTTCCGGATATTCTACTTAGTTAGAGTCGATAGACTGTCCACTATTTTCTCTTGAGAAATGCCGCCCAAGGGTAAAAATCAAACATAATGGGATTAGGGTAATTAATAATGCGTACTCTCTCGCATAGTCAGCTAACATGGCCATCATAAAAGCCCCACCCGCAAAGCCAAATAAAGTTAAAAAGTAGCAATAACTTTTATAAAGCGCCTCTTTTCTTTCTGGTCCTTTAAACGCAACGGATTCTGCTAATGAACTAAACCCGAGTTGAACATTCAGTGTCACGGCAATATTACCGTATAGCATGCCATTAATTTTATGGAATGCATTACCTTGCATACCCGCAATAAAGGACAGCGCCCAAACGGCATGGAAACCACTCGCGGCAACATTAAAAAAGTAAATATAAGCGATAAGCAGCAGTAACAACATGATTTCTAATGATAATAGGGTAAATGTCCATGTTTTCTCATTGGTGTTGTATTTATAACGTAATAGCGCCAGTAGCATGGCACCAGCACCAAATGAAAAAATCGCAATAATGTAGGGAACGGTTGCCATCATGCCGTGTTTAGCAAATTCATAGCCTAACATGATGATGTTACCCGACTGAAAAGTGGCAAATGATTTAGTCGTAAAAAAAGCATAGCCATCAAGCATGCCCGAGGTTATTGCCAATAAAAAGGCAATGGTTGGCAATTGCATAAAAGGAATTTTCGATGTTGATGTTGTCATTATGATTAAACCTATCAAGTATGGTTATTTTGTGTGATTACAGTGCATCAGGATTTCCTGATAATACTTTTTTAGATTGGCTTAGTCGGCTGATCACCGAGGTAATATAAACAGTAAATATTGGAAATACCGTCATGCCTGTCGCCGCTAATAGTGTAGTCACCACTTTTCCTGCGGTTGTGACGGGAATAATATTGGAACCAAGTGTTGTTACTGTCATCGCAGCCCACCAAATCGCATCACCATAATTTTTAACGTCTGCATTATTGCCTCGCTCAAAAATAAAGAAAATTAGGCTAATAAAATACACCGTTGAAAAAAGTAGGATGATGTAAGAAACAAATAAGGCAGTGGTATTTCGTTTTACGACCATCATCATAAGCATGACAAAAGCGGCACCACCTCTAAAAAGAGGAATAAAACGAATTAGGTAAATTTGTTCTTCCGTAAATTGAATCGACGTATAATCTAAGATGGTTAAATACGGGATAGAGAGAAAAATAATAATAAAATACTTAGCAATAAATTTTTTTCTCTCTTTCGAAAGAAATAAAAAGATAAAAAAGTCGAGAGTAAAATAGATGCAAATCCAGAACTGGATATCAAAATAAATCGAGTGCGCTAAGAAAGGATCATGTCTGAAGGTTTCAAGTGAAATACTCGCAATTAAAAATAACGAGGCGACGACCCCAAAAAAATGTAATGTTTTGATCAGGGTTTGCTTTGTATAAAAAGTTTGAGCGGCTGTTATATTCATTTTTATCTTTGTCATCAAATAGGTAGGCAATCCGCTGGATGCCTACCTAACCACATGAATAAATTGAGATTAATTAAGATACAAGAGGGGGAAACCAAATCGCTTGTTGCCCACTAATAAGACGCTCTTGGTTAATCCAAGTATAGGGTGCTGGTACCTGTGCTTGTAATCTAACATCTGCTGCACCGCGTTCTGCGGTCAGTGTTGGTGTTAACACGACGGGTTCAGGTCCATAGATTGCTGCTGACGTGAAATCTCTTTCACTTCGTCCTCCGCACACTACCCATAGCTGATTTAACGTTGCGATAGCATACGGAATAAAGTCGGCTCGACCTGTTGGCGGATTGTCAACAGAATAAAGATGGCTGTCGATCTCAACACGTAAATCACTTGGCAGGCCGGCAGGAGCTGCAATAATATCTGCTCGTAAAGTACTATATAGCCCACCTAGCTCGGGCACTTCTAATTCGTGCGCAGCGGCGAGCGCGATACGTCCAATCGGTGTTGTGGTCACGCTGACAGAGTGACCCGCGCTTGCCCAACCTTTATCACGCTCATTGAGATGAGTGACACGATATCTTGCTAAGATATCTCCCGCAGGGCCAGCTAATACGACCGTATGATATAATTTATCAACATCAATTTCAGGATAGCTTCCAACGACATAGCCTTTCCCTTCAGAAGCGATCTGACCTAATGCTTGCTCAAAAGCGCCACCTTGTTTCTCTGCATGGGTTAGTAGGACATTCGGATCATTGGTATAAGGCAATGCAGACAACTCAGGCAGTACTAATAACGCATTTTCCTCCACTTTGACCGACGATAAATCAGACACGGATTTCTCCCATTGTGCTGCAATCAACGTTGCTTGCGTTTTTGTAGTCGTTGCATTTGCATCTGTTGGGCTACGATGAAAAGCTAATGTTGGGAAATATAATTCAGGGCGACGTTTTGCTAATAATGCATTGCGCTGTTTATCTGCTTCATCAAGGTCAATCGTTGCGCTGTATATTCCATTAAGGCCTGGCTCTAATTCAAGTGGGCTTAGAACCGGAGATTGCGCCACTTTATGCCCTGAAGGTGCCCATACACTCGACCCTCCATTGTAATAAAGCTGACCATGTGTGATAGGGTTAGTTTCAATGCCACTACGAGTGGCACAAATCACCCACATGCCATTAAACGCACTCATATGCTGAACATGCGCCACGGTTGAGTGGTCTCCAAGCATTTCAGCTGGTGTAGCATTAGGCATCATACGATCTGATACTGAATGCCACCCTAAAATTTGCGCACCTTCTAAGGCTGCTAAACGCACATATTGCCAATAGGTATCATCATAACAAATCAACAAAGCAATACGACCAATCGGAGTATCAAAGGTATTCACGCCTGTATTTCCGGGGGCGAACACTTTTTGATCCTGTGAATTTAGGCCTATTTTTCGATACTTACCAATAATGCCTTCTGGCCCCATTAATACTGCCGAGTTATAGGCGATCCCTGTATCCGTATCACGTTCCGCAATACCAACACTCATATACATACCTGTACGCGCCAATACAGGCAAGATTGCCTCTGTCGTTTTACCCGGAATCGTATCTAAATAAGGCGCTAACTCTGCTGAGTCTGAAAATAAATAGCCACTCACCGCTGTTTCTGGGAATACCGCATAATCAACGCCTTGTGCAGCAACCTTTTCTGCGGCTTCCACTAGGCGGCGAATATTGCCCTCTAGGTCGCCCCAAGCCGGAACAAAATCAACAGCAGCCACTTTACTGCTTTTCTTGACGGTTAAATTATTCATATTATTAATCCTTATTTAATAACAAAAGTTATTGTCAAAAATAAAATAGTGTCGTCTCGCTATAAGCCGCGATAACAAATAATGAGTATTTAAATAATTGGCGAATAAAACCGCCTCACCCTAATGGGTGAGGTAAAAAACCTTTAATTTGAGCTATTAACCTTTTTCAGTTAATAATGGATTTTCTTATTTTGAGCATTTTGAATGCCATTATTTCATTACCGCCCAATTAACCTATTTATAATTAATTGGGCTGAATACGTTAAATAACGTTTTTAGTTTTCATTAACGCTATTTGTTGGTCGCTATAACCTAACTCTTTTAAGATTTCATTATTATGCTCACCTAAAAGTGGGGCGCTTTTAATCTCTGGCGTAAAAGCTGAAAACTTCATTGGGCAACCAACCGTTAAATAGTGACCTCTTAATGGCTGTTTGACTTCAACAATAGAACCACTAGCGCGCAAAGCGGGGTCATACATAATCTCTTTCATGCTCAATACCGCAGAGCAAGGCACACCAAACTGATCAAAATAATCCGTCAGCTCATGTTTATCTTTGTCTTTAGCGACCTCTTCAATCGCATCCCAAACGTCTTGAATATGGCTCATTCTCGCTTCTGTCGTCGCAAAAGCAGGATCCGTTTTCCATTCCGGCTTACCAATTGCATCGCACGTATTTTCCCAGTTATGATCCTGATTAATAAAATAGATATAAGCATTTGGATCAGTATCACTGCCTTTGCATTTCAGCATCGTACCGGGCTGACCACCACCACTTGCGTTGCCGCCTCGTGGAACTGCATCACCAAATGACCCATTCGGGTATTGTGGATACTCTTCTAAAAAGCCAAGCTTTTCCAAGCGCTGTTGATCACGCACTTTGACACGGCATAAATTGAGTACCGCATCTTGCATCGACATGGTTACGCGCTGCCCTTTCCCCGTTTTTTCACGTTGTAGTAATGCCGCTAATAAACCAATTAAGAGATGCATCCCTGTGTTACTATCACCTAACGCTGCGGAACTAACGACTGGAGGCCCATCCGGAAAACCTGTCGTGGATGCAGATCCCCCCGCCGCTTGCGCAACATTTTCATAGGCTTTCACATCCGCATATGGCGAATTTTCATTAAAACCTTTGATTGAACCAAAAATCAAACGTGGATTGAGCTGCTGAATGACTTCCCAGGTAAACCCCATATGGTCAATAGCGCCGGGATGGAAATTTTCAACCAAAATATCGGCTTGGCGGATCAGCTTCTCCATCACTTCTTTGCCTTCTGGCGTCTTCGTGTTTAATTCTAGTGAGCGTTTATTACTATTGAGCATAGTGAAATAGAGTGCATCAATATCAGGGATATCCCTGAGCTGATGACGGGTAACATCTCCAATACCCGGTCGCTCAATTTTAATAACGTCCGCCCCAAACCATGCCAACATTTGAGTACATGATGGGCCAGACTGTACGCCAGTAAAATCGAGAACACGAATGCCTTCAAGTGGAAGTGGAAAAGCCATAATCACTCCTTTATGTCATAACAGAGGTGAGACCGCCAGCGGCGACCTCACCTCCATTTATTTATGCAACTAAACGCGCGATATAAATCCACAACGGTGCGGCGATGATAAAACCAAGCACACTCACGGCCAGAGAGGCGGTTCCTGTACGAGTGTACAAGTTAAAGCGACTCGCAATAATAATACCTGAGAATGCCGGAGGTAATGCTCCTGCTAATACCATCATTTGTAACTGCTCTGAACTCATATTAAAGGTCATACCCACCAGTAATAATAGGCCAGGCATTAAGACTAATTTAAGTAAGGTGTTGTAGATAATCTCACCGTCAAACTCGAACTTATTCGCAGCCAGAGTCAGGCCCGCAGCAAAGACCGCCACTCCCGAGTTAGCTTTAGCAATCAAATCAAAAGTGGGGTCCCACATATCTGGGATTTTAATGCCAATTAATACCAAAACGGTTGCTAAGACTGGTGACCAAACAACCGGCTCCTTGAACGCCGAAATCAAGGCATCCATTCCACCGCCACCTTTTTTGCCATCTGCATTAGAAGGATTCAGTAAGAACAACCCAATTGGGATAGTAATAGCATTAACAATAATCGAGATAATGGCGACCACTAAACCTGTAGAGACAGTTTGGCCATAAATAGGGTCCAGTACGGCGAAACCCAAGAAACCGATAGTAGGAGAACCGGCGATCAGTGCGCACACCGCGGCTTCACCACGACTATGTTTAAAAATGTATTTACAGCTAAAGAAAGAGAAGAAAAAACAGACCAACAGGACGACAAAAGAAATAATGGTTAGCTTAGTATCAGCAAAAATCATTTCGCGGTTTGCACGTACAATCGAGACAAATAACGCGGCTGGTAACGCATAGTTTAATACCAATTTATTAAATGCTTTGGCTTGATCGTTGGTAAATACGTTACGTTTACCGCTCGCGTATCCCAAAATCATAATGATAATTATGGGTAATAGATCACTCATAAATATCTTAAACATAAAATCGGCCATCAGACTCACCTTTTTTTGGCAAAAAGCAGCCCTGTGCCATTTAATATATAAATGGCACAGATGTAATGCTTACTTTTATTTAATTAAGTAATAACTAGTTTTTCACCACAGATTTCGGGTTTAAGTTTCCAATATGGCCACTTTCAGTTCCCACCGCTGGGTCAATAACTACATTAATTAATGTTGGCTTACCGGACTCAAGACCTGCTTTTAACGCTTGTTGAATCTCATCCGGTGTCGTTGCGTTATAACCGATGCCACCGAAAGCCTCGATCATCTTGTCATAACGAGCACCTGCCATTAATACAGTAGGGCAAGGATCTGCATCACCATGCAAGTTCACGCCGTCCCCACGGTAAATGCCCCCATTGTTAAAAATCAAAATGGTGACAGGAAGTTTGTAGCGGCAGATAGTTTCAATTTCCATGCCACTGAAACCGAAAGCACTATCGCCTTCAATGGCAACAACAGGTTTTCCGCTCGTCACGGCGGCGCCTACCGCATACCCCATACCAATGCCCATAACTCCCCAAGTACCACAGTCTAAACGCTGACGAGGTTTGTACATATCGATGATGTTACGTGCGTTATCGAGCGTATTAGCGCCTTCATTCACCACATAGACATCTTTATGATCAACTAATACATCGCGAATGGCGCGTAACGCGTTGAAATAATTCATCGGTGAAGTATCAGTGTTTAACTTAACCGCCATTTTCTCACTATTGGCTTTTTTGATATCATCAATACCCGCCATCCAATCACTTGGAGATTTCACAGGCGTTGAGGCCAATCCAGCCAGTAATAACTCAATACTCGAATAGATATCACCCACCACAGGTGCCGTAATACGGCGATTACTATCAATTTCAGACGGTTCAATATCCAGCTGAATGAACTGTGTATCCGGAGACCAATGTTTACCTTTTCCATGGTCTAACAACCAGTTCAAGCGAGCTCCCATCAATACGATAACATCGGCGTTAGATAAGGCATGCGAGCGTGCTGCTGCCGCTGATTGAGGGTGATCATCCGGTAATAACCCTTTCGCCATTGACATCGGTAAATAAGGAATACCTGTTGTTTCAATGAATTTACGAATATTTTCGTCTGCTTGTGCGTAAGCTGCACCTTTACCCAAAATAATTAACGGTCGTTTAGCTGACGCTAGCAATTTAAGGGCTTTATCAACAGACTCAGGGGCTGGCAGTTGGCGAGGAGCAGGATCTTCAACAGTAAAAATGGTTTTATCTGCTTCATCTTTATCCATCACAGCAGCCAGTACTTCTGTGGTTAAATCCAGATAAACGCCTCCCGGACGACCTGAAACAGCAGCACGGATTGCACGTGCTAGCGCGATCCCCAAGTCTTCAGGCTTATTGACACGATAAGCAGCTTTAACAAAGGGTTTCGCTGTATTCATTTGATCCAGTTCTTCATAGTCGCCCTGTTGTAGGTCGATAATCGCTCTATCACTGGAACCACTGATTTGAATCATGGGAAAACCATTCGTCGTCGCATTGGCGAGAGCCACCATACCATTTAGGAATCCTGGTGCAGATACGGTTAAACAAATACCTGGTTTTTGCGTTAAAAAACCGCTGATTGCCGCAGCATTACCCGCAGATTGTTCGTGACGAAAACCGATGTAACGAATACCTTCGGCTTGAGCGTGACGAGCCATATCTGTCACAGGAATACCAACAACACCATAAATGGTATCAATGCCATTTTTTTTCAGAGCATCGACGATAATATGCATACCATCGGTTAAGTTTTGGGTTTGTTCAGTCGACATGTCCACCTCATAAAATACAGAAAAGTGCGTAGGGAACTTTCAGCAACGTTCCCTAATTTAAGATTAAATCGCTTTGTTAGTCCGCATTGACGCAATTTGTTCCGCGCTATAACCCAATTCAGTTAACACTTCCTCGGTATGCTCGCCTAACAGTGGTGCACTTTTAATTTCAGGGGTGAAAGAGGAGAACTTCATAGGGCAACCAACGGTTAAGTAAGTACCGCGTTTTGGTTGCTCAACTTCAACAATACTGCCGCTATCACGCAGTGATTGATCACGTGCTATCTCACGCATGCTAAGTACTGGTGCACATGGCACACCGTATTGACTAAGATATTCAACCGCTTCATGCTTGTCTTTATCCGCTAAGAATTTCTCAATCTCAGCAAAGATATCAAAAATATGCGGCTGACGAGCTTGCGGTGTGCTGTAAGCGGGGTCTTTTGCCCACTCAGGTTTACCAATAGCAATACAGGTTTGCTCCCAATCCTGCTCTTGAATTGTGAAGTAAATATACGCATTTGAGTCAGTTTCCCAACCTTTACATTTTAAAATCCAACCGGGTTGGCCACCGCCCCCCGCATTACCTCCACGAGGTACCGCATCACCAAACTTACCGTTCGGATATTGAGGATACTCTTCGAGGTAACCCACTTTTTCTAAACGCTGTTGGTCACGCAACTTAACACGACACAGGTTCAATACTGCATCTTGCATTGACATCGTCACTCGTTGCCCTTTGCCTGTTTTTTCACGGTGCAACAATGCGGCGAGTAAGCCGATTAATAAGTGCATGCCCGTATTACTGTCACCTAATGCCGCCGCACTCACTAACGGTGGGCCATCCCAAAAACCTGTCGTTGAAGCCGCACCACCCGCAGCTTGTGCAACGTTTTCATAGGCTTTTACATCTGCATAAGGTGAATTTTCATTAAAACCTTTGATTGAACCAAAAATTAAACGAGGGTTAAGTTCTTGAATATGTTCCCAAGTAAAACCCATATGGTCGATAGCACCTGGATGGAAATTCTCAACCAAAACATCGGCCTGCTTAATCAGGCGTTCCATCACTTCTTTACCTTCTGGTGTTTTGGTATTTAATTCAACTGAACGTTTATTACTGTTTAGCATGGTGAAATACAGCGCATCGACATCAGGAATATCTCTCAACTGATTACGCGTCACATCCCCCACACCAGGGCGTTCAATTTTAATTACATCAGCACCGAACCACGCTAACATTTGAGTACAAGATGGCCCAGACTGTACACCTGTAAAATCGAGTACTTTGATACCTTGTAAAGGAAGATCCATGAATTACCTCATTATTTAGCTGTCGTAAATGGAATTAAATGATTTATTTAGCTGTGGTGAATGTCATTTCAAAAAACAATGATTATATTTAGATGAATTCTTATTAAGAAATAATGATTTACACCGTTATAATAAATATTTCATCTAATGTCTAGGCAATCAAAATAATATCGGCCAATGGTTTTATTATTCTATCTTGTTAATAATAAACAGTTATTAATCTCTTAATTTTTCAATAACTGAATGAATTGCTATTTATAAATACTAAAATGTACAGTATTGATTATTATAATACGTCATTAATCACTCCTATTATGATTATCTTATTTGATATTATTAATTTGAGCATCTTAATTAAGCTAACCATAAAGGATAAACAAAAGAGATAAAAGTGTTATAAATCAATGATGGAAATAAAAACACAACTTTATTATCAAAATAAAATCAACAATCAGAGTACTATTATTGAATGCGCTTTAATTATTATTTATTTGATATAACCCTTATTATGATTAATCCAGATCATCATAATATGAAGGGTATTAATAATATTTTTCGTTTTGTACGCTTATTGTTTTTATTTTTCTTAAATTATAAATTTATTTATATTACGATAATAATGAAATAAATTATTACATTATTTATATTACTGAATAGCTTTAGTTATATTATACGTCTAATATGAATATATTGACTGCTTGTGAAGCCAATTTATTCAATACATTGAATATTGTTTTTATCAAAAAAAACCCACAAACAATAAACGTTTGTGGGTTTTTGATCAGAACAACAATAGAAGCTTAGTTTTTCTCTTGTTGCTGCTGTTTCTCTTTTTCGACAATTTCACGATACCAACGTGGGTGATGCTTCTTCGCCCAACCACGTGTTACCCAACCTTCAACCATTGCACGTACTGAGCCTTTGACCCAGATAGCAGCATAAGCATGCACCACAATCATAATGATCAAGGCAATCGCTGAAATGGAGTGCACGATAATGGCTGCACGATAAATTGGGATTGAGAAAAAGTCTGCGAAGTAAGGACGCCACATGATCACACCGCTTACCGCTAGCAGCAGTAAACAGATAGTCACCACCCAATATACCCCTTTTTGACCAAGGTTATATTGACCAACGTCCCCAGCCTCTTCATTCTTCAATACCTTACCGATATTTTTCGCCCACTTAATATCTTCTTTATTGATAAAGTTATGGTGAAAATAGCGGAAGAACATAAAGACGAACAATAAGAACATCGCTGTACCGACAAAAGGATGCAGGATCCTAGCCAGCTGTGGCGTGCCTAGAATGTTCATAAACCAGTTCAGGGATGGGAAGAAAAATCCCAATCCACTGATAGCCGTGAACAAAAAGCAAATCACAACCGCCCAGTGATTGATCCTCTCAATCGGTTTATGGCGAATAATCTTTTCATTATCCTGCGGCATCATTTGTGATCCTCCCCTTCAACTGATTTTGAAGTCTCAGAAGATGTTGAGTCCTGAATGTCCTTCAGTGCCTCTTCCTCTTCTTTCTTGGAGACGCGGTTCGGACCAATACCCACATAGTGGAAGATGGCCGCCGCAAACGTTGCAGCAAAACCAACCGCTGCTAACGGCTTCCAGATACCTTTCCAGAAAGTGACTGTTGGGCTAATTGTCGGATTGTCCGGCAGACCATGATATAGCTGAGGCTTATCTGCATGATGTAATACATACATTACGTGGGTACCACCAACACCTTCCGGATCATACAGACCCGCGTTGTTGTAACCACGTGTTTTCAGTTCAGCAACACGGTCTAACGCCAATGCGGTCATGTCCTCTTTGCTACCAAAATGGATAGCACCGGTTGGACAGGTTTTCACGCAGGCAGGTTCTTGCCCAACTTCCACACGGTCGACACATAGCGTACATTTATATGCACGGTTATCTTCCTGATTAATACGTGGAATATTGAACGGACAGCCTGCAATACAGTAGCCACAACCAATACAATGTTCTGATTGGAAATCGACAATACCGTTTTTATACTGAACAATCGCGCCTTCTGATGGACAAGCCTTTAAACAGCCTGGATCATAGCAGTGCATACAGCCATCTTTACGAATCAGCCATTCAAACTTGCCATTCTCTTCCACTTCAGAAAAACGCATCACGGTCCATGACTTAGCGGTTAAATCGGTTGGGTTATCATATACCCCAACGTTTGTACCGATTTTGTCACGGATATCGTTCCACTCTGAACAGGCTACCTGACAAGCTTTACAGCCAATACAGGTAGTCACGTCAATCAGCTTCGCCACTTCTTCCTTAAAGTCCCTCACTTGCGCTGGGGGCGTCAGGGAATTGGTGGCAGAGCGACGAATAATGTCTTGTGATTGCATTGACATAATTTATCTCCTTACACCTTTTCCACATTGACAAGGAATGATTTAAATTCCGGCGTTTGCGTATTGGCATCACCCACATATGGCGTCAGTGTATTTGCAATGAAGCCTTTCACCGCTAAACCTTCAAAGCCCCAGTGGATAGGAATACCTATGGTATCCACATCTTTGCCGTTGACTTTCAACGTATGAATACGTTTTGTGACAACCGCTTTCGCTTTAATATAGCCGCGTTTAGAGCTGACTTTCACCATATCGCCTTGTTTAATCCCTTTTTCTTTCGCCAAGCGATCACCAATTTCAATGAATTGCTGTGGCTGAATAATGGCATTCAACAACGCATGTTTTGTCCAATAGTGGAAATGCTCAGTTAAGCGATAGGTTGTTCCAACATAAGGGAATTCTGTCGCTTTACCCATTTGCGCCCAGTCGTCTTTAAATACACGAGCAGCAGGGTTAGACACCACATTAGGGTGTAATGGGTTGGTATCGAGCGGTGTTTCAATCGGTTCATAATGCTCTGGGAATGGACCTTCCGCCATTTTATCCAGTGCAAACAAACGTCCCATACCTTCTGGTTGCATAATGAATGGGTGTACACCACTGCCCGGAGGCGCATTACTGTAGTCCGGTACGTCCATACCTATCCACTTGCTGCCATCCCATTCTAGAATTTGACGGCGTGGATCCCATGGTTTGCCCATTGGGTCAGCAGATGCACGGTTATAAATAACACGGCGGTTTAACGGCCATGCCCATGCCCAGCCAAGAGTATTACCCAGACCTGTTGGGTCAGAGTTATCACGACGCGCCATCTGGTTACCTTTCGGTGTCCAGCTACCCGTAAAGATCCAGCAACCACTCGATGTAGTCCCATCATCACGTAATTGGGCGAACGAACTTAACAGCTCACCTTTCTTCACAATGATGTTGCCATCAGCATCTTTTAGATCGACCAGTGCATAACCATTACTTTCTTGTGCCACTTCTTCCGGAGTTGGATTATCACGGTCAAAGTAGTTCCAAGTCATGTTTAATACTGGCTCTGGTGACTCACCACCTTCGGTTTCATAGAGCTGGCGTATACGGTGATAAATACCTGACAGAATTTCACCATCACTGATGGCTTCACCTGGGGCATCTGCACCTTTCCAGTGCCATTGCAACCAACGAGCAGAGTTTACAATCGAACCATTCTCTTCAGCAAAACAGCAAGATGGCAGACGGAAAACCGTTGTTTGAATAGTCGATGGGTCGACATCATTCATTTCGCCATGATTTTGCCAGAAGTTTGACGTTTCTGTATTTAATGGGTCAATCGTGACTAAGAATTTCAACTTAGATAGCGATTTGATGATTTTGTTTTTGTTCGGGAATGAGGCTAATGGGTTAAAGCCTTGGCAAATATAACCATTGACTTCACCTTTATCCATCATTTCGAAATAACGTAAAACATCATAGCCTTGGTCCCATTTAGGTAACCAATCAAAGCCCCAGCTATTCTCTTTTTGCGCTTTATCACCGTAGAAAGTCTTCATCATACTGACAAAGAATTTCGGGTAATTGCCCCAATAGTTCACCTGACCAGGTTGGGTCATTTTAGGGGTATTCGCTTCTAAATAGCTCTCTAGCGTGGTTTGTTTTTCTGACGGTAAAGTCAGATAACCCGGTAAGCTTTGAGATAACAAGCCTAAGTCAGTCAGACCTTGGATATTCGAGTGACCACGCAGTGCGTTAACCCCACCGCCTAGCATACCCATATTACCCAACAGTAACTGGATCATCGCCATGGTACGAATGTTTTGTGCACCGATGGTATGTTGCGTCCAGCCAAGTGCATACAGGAAAGAGGCCGTTTTATCTTTTGCACTCGTCTCTGCAATGTACTCACAGACTTTCAAGAAGTCTTCAATCGGCGTACCGCAGATGTTATTCACCACTTCAGGTGTATAACGGCTAACGTGATCTTTCAGCAGATTCAAGACACAACGAGGGTGAGTTAACGTAGGATCGCGTCGTGCGAAACCATTCTCATCCATCTCGTAGTTCCACGTCGTTTTATCATACTGACGTTTTTCTGCATCATAGCCTGTGAATAAACCATCATCAAAACCGTAGTCTTCACGAATGATAAGGCTAGCGTTGGTATAAGCTTCAACGTATTCCTGCTGAATTTTTTTGTTATCCAGTAGGTATTTAATCACACCTGACAAAAATGCAATGTCAGTACCAGAACGGATAGGCGTATAGAAATCCGCCACAGCCGCTGTACGGGTAAAGCGTGGATCAATAACAATGAGTTTAGCTTTATTATGGATTTTGGCTTCCATCGCCCAGCGAAAACCGACTGGGTGAGCTTCTGCCGCATTACCGCCCATAACAACAACAAGGTTTGCGTTTTTAATATCAACCCAGTGGTTGGTCATCGCACCGCGACCAAATGTTGGAGCAAGACTTGCTACCGTTGGTCCGTGTCAGACACGCGCTTGGTTATCCACGGCAAGCATGCCGAGGGCGCGACTAAATTTTTGGGTGACAAAACCTGTTTCGTTACTAGCGGCTGAAGCACAGAGCATACCTGTTGTCAGCCAACGGTTAACCGTTACACCATCTTTATTCTGCTTGATGAAATTGGCATCACGGTCTTCTTTCATCAACTTGGCAATACGATCAAAAGCGTCGTTCCAAGTGATGCGTTTCCACTCATTGGTTCCAGGTTCGCGTACTTCAGGATATTTGAGTCGACTTTCACTGTGGATAAAGTCGATAAGTCCTGCACCTTTCGGGCAGAGTGCGCCGCGGTTAACCGGATGATCCGGGTCACCTTCAATATGAAAAATGCTTTCTTTGGCATTTTTCGCTCCATCGCCTAAGCTATACATCAATAGCCCACAACCGACAGAACAGTACGTGCAGGTATTTCGGGTTTCTTTCGCACGCAGTAATTTATACTGACGTGTCGACGCTAACGCAGTTGAGGGTGCAAAACCCAACGCTGCTGCCGTCGTACCCGCCATACCGCCAGCGCAGATCTTAAAGAACTGCCTTCTGCTGACTTGCATGGGGATCTCCTCATTTACATTGCTCTTGTTTACCTAAGAAATGTTTTAAATCGCGATATTCAGGTAAACTGTTCTTATTCAACGTCTTCCGTATCGTATTCAGGTTCATTGCCTGAGAAATGGTGTAAATTCTTTTTACCCATAATTAATATTATGTATCATTAGTGCTAGGAATTCATCTAATGTATGAAACAAATAACACGAAACTGTCAAAATCTTTGAAAATGATTGGCGCAAACCATACAAGTGTGCAACAAAAAGGCAACCTTGATCAGTCTATAACTGATTGGGTAGCCGAAGAATTACCTGTTGCTTTAGTTTATAACGGCATATCACATGTCGTGATGATGGCGACACCAAAAGATTTAGAAGATTTTGCTATCGGGTTCTCATTATCGGAAGGGATCATACAATCAAAACAAGAAATCCGAGGAATTGATATCATTCAAGGCTGTCATCGTGGCCTTGAAGTGCATGTTGAGTTATCTAACCGCCGTTTTATGGGGTTAAAAGAGCGTAGACGTAACCTAGCTGGGCGAACTGGCTGTGGTATTTGTGGTACTGAACAACTTGATGAGATATTCAAACCGATTCCTCCACTGCCTTTCACTCAAACGTTCTCACTATCTCACCTTGATCACGCATTAACTGAACTGAAGAAAGTGCAAGAAATCGGTGCATTAACGGGCTGTACCCATGCCGCTGCATGGATTTCCCCAGAAGGCCTGCTTGTGGGGGGATGTGAAGATGTCGGCCGCCATGTTGCGCTTGATAAGCTATTAGGCATGAAACATCGCCATCATTGGCAACAAGGCGCTGTCTTGGTCTCTAGCCGTGCCAGTTATGAAATGGTACAAAAAGCAGCAAGTTGTGGAGCAGAAATCTTGTTTGCTGTTTCAGCAGCCACCTCCCTTGCCATCGAAGTGGCTGATAAAGCCAATCTAACCTTAGTGGGTTTTTGCCGCCAAGGGAAAGCAACTGTCTTTACTCACCCAAGCCGCATAACGAACTAATGGTTATGCCTTCTCCAGAGAGTGCAACATCCACAAATTCGGCTCAATATATTCAATCGATTGTTTTTCTATATCAACAGTGACAGGGACTAACGCGTTCGGTACGACGTATTGTCCTGACTGTATAAAACGCATGCCTGTCCATGACTCCCACTGCTCGACCGTGCCTTTAATCGACATTGAGCGGTGTATAGGTTTTAATATTTTGCCACCTAAGCGCCAATGTGTGCGTATCCAAGGGTCAAAAGGTTCTCCCTGCTCGTTGGTCCATCGGCAATAATCATCGAAGGGTTGTAATGGATAACGATGCTTTAAAGTTGGGCGAACAGGTACTACGACGGCCTTTGCACCATACGCTACCGCTGCTTTTTTCAACGCGTTGATCAGCAGAGCTGGTATTTGATAGCCGCGATATTCAGGCTCAACAGTGACAGAGAGTGCAGAAATATAGCGATCCTCTCCGTTTTTGTTTTCAATCGCAAAATTGAAAATGTCATCCCAGCCTAAATCCACTAATTTTGTGAGGTTGTGATCAGGCCATTGGAAGAGGACGGATTTAATCACCCCGACCACTTTTTCAGTACCTTGAATATCCGCTACCGCTAAAAATTGAAATTGGTTCATAGGCTCTTCATAAAGTTTTTCCCAATATTCATCACAGACGGCCGTTTCACACATAAATTGTGGCCATAACTTGTCTAGCAGTTCATCAGACTGTTCAATAAGATCAGGGCGTTGGACAAAACTGTGGATGTTTATCGTAATAGAAGGTTTGATACTCATAAATATAACCTATGACGAAAATGAGCTCGGTAGTATAAAAGGAAAATAAAAAGAAGGATTAAGATAAAATTAACGTTAAGTAGGCACCATCCGAATAATAAGTATTTCTTAATGATGTTAGCACTATCACTGCCCTTTGCCATATATTTCAATATGCTAATTTGGGTTTCCTGCATAGAAAATAGCGACTCTAAAAATACTTTTGTCTTCACTCCTCAGTTCTATAATCAGTTAACAGATCTAATGGAAATACGTTAGAAGTTATTACAACCGCGACTTTTTAAGCAGCTTGCTGATTAGATAGCAAGCTGCTACCACACTGAGTTAAATCAGTTTTTACTTCCCGATACAGAAACTTGAGAAAATGCGGCCGAGCAAATCATCTGATGTGAATTCCCCCGTGATTTCACTGAGCTCTTGTTGCGCTAAACGTAATTCTTCGGCTAATAGTTCTCCTGAACGGGCAACGACCAATTGCTCATGCCCCTGAGCTAAATGCACAGCAGCAGCATCTAATGCCTGTAAATGGCGGCGGCGAGCCAAAAACCCCCCCTCCGTGTTACTATTAAAACCCATGGTTTCTTTGAGATGATCGCGCAGCAAATCTATACCCAGTTCTTCACGCGCCGATAAACGAATCAATGGGTAACGCACATCCCCTACAAATTCTATTTTCTCACCCGTTTTATCGGCTTTATTACGGATGACCGTTACGGGTAAAGTTTCAGGTAAACGCGCCATAAACTCAGGCCAGATGGCTTGTGGTTCTGTCGCATCTGTCGTGGTGCTATCAAGCATAAAGAGAACACGGTCAGCTTGTTCGATCTCTGCCCAGGCACGCTCAATACCAATGCGCTCTACTTCATCACTTGCCTCACGTAAACCGGCTGTATCAATAATATGTAGCGGCATGCCGTCAATATGAATATGTTCACGTAATACGTCTCGTGTGGTACCCGCAATATCCGTAACGATGGCAGCTTCACGCCCTGCTAATGCATTTAACAGACTCGATTTACCTGCATTAGGACGCCCAGCAATAACCACTTTCATTCCTTCACGCAATAAACTCCCTTGGCGTGCTTCAGAGCGAACTCGGGCTAAATCGGCAATCACCTCATTCAACTTCGCTTCAATTTTTCCGTCAGAGAGAAAATCAATTTCTTCATCGGGGAAATCGATAGCCGCTTCTACATAGATACGCAGAGTCGTTAGTGCTTCAACCATTTGATGAATTTGAGCAGAAAACGCGCCTTGTAAAGAGTTCATTGCCGAACGAGCAGCTTGTTCTGAACTTGCATCAATAAGGTCTGCAATCGCTTCTGCTTGCGCTAAATCTAGCTTATCGTTCAAAAAGGCGCGTTCAGAAAATTCACCCGGATTGGCAATACGAACGCCTTCAATCGTAAGAATCCGTTTCAGTAATAAATCTAGAATGACAGGGCCACCATGCCCTTGCAGTTCTAAAACATCTTCCCCTGTAAATGAATTTGGGCCAGGAAAGAAGATAGCAATACCTTGATCAAGTACGCTGTCATTAACGTCTCGGAAAGGTAAATAATCCGCATAACGTGGTTTTGGCAGTTTACCCAATACCGTTTGAGCAACAAAAGCCGCTTTCGGGCCTGATACTCGTAAAATACCGACTCCACCACGACCTGGAGGCGTTGCTTGGGCAACAATCGTATCGTTGGTTTGCATGATGTTTCTCTGTCATAGCTATAAAAAATTAAGGCGGTCCGTAATGGCCGCCTTAATACTATATCCTTAAGTGGCCTTTCGGCTCACCTAAGATTGAGATTATTTTTTCTCTTTTTTATCGCGACTATGTAGACCACGTTTTTCCAGACCACGATAAATAATCTGTTGCTGGATGATGGTCACTAAGTTACTCACGATATAGTACAGTACCAGACCTGATGGGAACCACAGGAAGAAGATAGTAAATACGACCGGCATATAGGTCATAATCTTCTGCTGCATTGGGTCTGTCACCGCCGTTGGCGACATTTTCTGAATAACGAACATCGTCACACCCATTAATACTGGCAGGATGTAGTATGGGTCTTGTGCTGACAAGTCCTGAATCCAACCAAAGAATGGGGCATGACGTAGCTCAACAGAGCCCATCAACATGTAATAAAGTGCAAGGAAGATTGGCATTTGGATAAGTAGCGGTAAACAACCACCTAGTGGGTTTACTTTTTCTGCCTTATACAACGCCATCATTTCTTGGCTCATGCGCTGTTTATCATCACCAATACGCTCACGCATCGCAGCCAGTTTTGGTTGCAGTAAACGCATTTTCGCCATTGATGTGTACTGAGCTTTTGTCAGCGGGTACATGATACCACGGACGATAAAGGTAATAACGATGATAGCAATACCCCAGTTACCGACAAAACCGTGAATGAATTTCAACAGCTTGAACAGTGGCTGAGAGATAAACCATAACCAACCGTAATCAACAGTTAAATCTAAGTGAGGAGCAACTTCAGCCATCTCTGATTGGATTTCAGGACCAACCCATAATGTAGATGAATAAGTTCCAGCACCATTAGCCGCAATAGTCATTGGCTCACTCTTATAACCAATGATGGCTGACTGTTTATCAAGGTCAATGGTATAGAAAGTGCTTTTTTCGTTGCTAGCAGGGATCCATGCGGTTGCAAAATATTGTTGCAACATCGCTATCCAGCCACCTTTCGTTGTGATATTCAGGTTTTTATCTTCAATATCACTAAAGCTATATTTTTTATAGTTAGTTTCATCTGAAGAATAAGCAGCACCGCGATAAGTATGTAAGGCGAAGTTGCTACTACCTGTATCACGTTCTTTTGGTAATTGAATTGTTTGTTTCAATTGACCAAAGAAGGCGAGATTTAAAGGTTGTGCTGTTGGGTTTTGAATATTGTATTCAACATCAACAGTATACTGGCCGCGTTTCAAGACATAGGTTTTTTGATAAACCACACCGTCTTTATCGGTGAATGTCATTGGCACACGCAGCTCATTTTGGCCATCTTGTAATACGAAGCTTGATTCAGCCGTGGTATACACAGGACGTTGACCATTATTATTCGCTGGGTTGTCTGGACCGTGTTGGCCAATCAGACCACTTTGAGCCTGATAAAGAAAGTCAGGCGCCGTTTCCAATAGACGGAAAGGGTCTTCTGAATGAAGGGTTGCAGGATAGGCTAACAAGTCAGCCTCATCGATATCACCACCACGAGTATTGATGCGTAAATCTAACACATCTGTTTTCACTGTGATCAGCTTACCTTGCCCACTGCTCGTCACAGTTTGGGAATCACTGCTTGGCATATCTGTTCGTTGTGCCGTTTGGACAGTTTTTATATCCTGAGCAGCTTTATCGCTCTCCCAGGCCTGCCATACTAAGAACGAAACAAATAGCAAAGCGATGAGTAGAAGATTGCGTTGCGAATCCATCGTTATAATTCTCTATTATCATCGTTTTTTTTAGGCGGAACAGGATCGTCTCCACCAGCGTGTAAAGGGTGGCATTTTAATACGCGTTTCGCCGTTAACCAACTACCTTTTAACATTCCAAACCTGCGCAATGCCTCAATTCCATAATTTGAACAAGTTGGATTGAAACGGCAACGTGGCCCTAACAGCGGGCTAATTGCCAATTGGTATCCCCTAATCAAGCCAATCAGGAGTTTTGAGCCAAGCGACAGTGTCGACGCCATAATTTACCCAATGCTTCCGTGATTTGTTGATTATCGAGATTAGAAACCCCTTTTCTTACCAATACCACAAAATCCATTGGCGGTAACTCGTGTTGATGCAAACGAAAATATTCACGCGCTAATCGTTTAATTCGATTTCGCTCATGAGCTCGTTTAACATTTTTTTTAGCGATGGTAAGACCAATGCGGGGATGCCCCAGCTCGTTTAGGCGACCAAGGATTGTTATCTCTGGGGAACTCGCCCTCTGCGGCTGCTTAAAGACATTATCGAAATGCCTGGGAGTTAGCAAACGTAACTCCCGGGTAAAAGCGAGCTTAACCACTGGAATAGAGGGCTAGCTTTATTACTTAGATGAAACGGTCAGACGAGCGCGGCCTTTAGCACGACGGCGAGCCAGAACCTGACGACCATTTTTAGTGGCCATACGAGCACGGAAACCGTGTGAACGGTTGCGTTTCAGTACGGACGGTTGAAAAGTGCGTTTCATAACGATTTCTACCTAACTTTAAAATTTATTACTGATTCAGTAAACGCGTTGGCAACCAGTGGAAACTGATTTACACCTGTGCCTCTATCGCAACAATATAGAAAGAGGCAGGATTGTAATAAAACATAGGGGGTCACGTCAATGAAATGACGCAATCAAACCACTTTTATTTATAGCCTGGCTGACAGGTTTGCTGACATATGCTGCAACAGCGAATGAAGCTTAAAGCCCATAATTTACTTTAAATTAGTTCATTATGAAAACAACTTCAATGCGCTATACAGGGTGGGAGATTATACGGACTCCACCTCAAAGCGCAAGGATCATCGAGCGATCTAAAAATATTTTTTGATCCTTAGAGAATATTTTCCATAAATCGTCTAAAGTTATCCCCAGCTTTGTGGAAAAAATGTCGCGGATCGAGATCAAAGTGCGCGTTACTCCTATAACCGCATTGTCTTACCACATTTACCTGTGGATAAAAAGCATAAAAACTGTGTAAAAGAATGAAGATCTCTTGCCAATTTTACGGTATGATCTCCGGTCACATTTCCGATCTGAGGATCGGGAAAATACGTTGAGTAAAAATGAATCACATGAGCTTCGCTGGGACTTGTATAAAGCGCCAGTAAAAATTCTTTGCTTAATCTGTACTTCTTTTGTTTCATTGATCTTGTTTAGGGGAGTCCACCGTGTCACTTTCGCTTTGGCAGCAATGTCTTGCCCGATTGCAGGATGAACTACCTGCCACAGAATTCAGTATGTGGATACGCCCTCTTCAAGCTGAATTAAACGATAATACACTGGCACTTTATGCCCCGAATCGTTTTGTCCTTGATTGGGTAAGAGATAAGTACATCAATAATATCAATGAATTATTGAATGACTTTTGTGGTACTGATGCACCAGTACTACGTTTTGAAGTGGGGAGCAAACCAATAACGACTCCTCCAGCGAGTACGCAATCTCGCCATGCTCATGAAGTGCCTGCGATTGCCATTCCATCGGCACCTGTGAAACCAAGTTGGGACAACTCAACCAAAGCACAGCCTGATGTCGCCTATCGCTCAAATGTGAATCCAAAACACACATTTGATAACTTTGTTGAGGGTAAATCAAACCAACTCGCTCGCGCTGCTGCGAGGCAAGTAGCTGAAAATCCCGGCGGAGCCTATAACCCTTTATTTCTTTATGGGGGAACGGGTTTAGGTAAAACGCACTTATTACACGCCGTTGGTAATAGCATCATGCAACACAAAGCAAATGCGCGCGTGGTGTATATGCATTCTGAACGTTTTGTTCAAGATATGGTCAAAGCTTTACAAAACAATGCGATTGAAGAGTTCAAACGCTATTACCGTTCTGTCGATGCATTGCTTATCGATGACATCCAATTTTTTGCGAACAAAGAGCGTTCTCAGGAAGAATTTTTCCATACCTTCAACGCATTACTAGAAGGTAATCAACAAATTATTTTAACTTCCGATCGCTACCCTAAAGAAATCAACGGGGTCGAAGATCGTTTAAAATCGCGTTTTGGCTGGGGGCTAACTGTCGCCATTGAGCCACCAGAGCTAGAAACTCGAGTCGCGATTTTGATGAAAAAAGCCGATGAGAATGAGATCCAACTTCCAGGAGAAGTGGCCTTTTTTATCGCAAAACGCTTACGTTCCAACGTTCGTGAGTTGGAAGGGGCGCTAAACCGTGTTATTGCAAATGCAAACTTTACAGGCCGCGCCATCACCATCGATTTTGTACGTGAAGCGCTGCGAGATTTACTAGCACTACAAGAAAAACTGGTAACTATTGATAACATTCAGAAAACTGTCGCTGAATATTACAAAATAAAGGTTGCAGATTTACTTTCTAAACGCCGTTCCCGTTCTGTCGCTCGCCCGCGTCAGATGGCAATGGCACTGGCGAAAGAACTGACGAATCATAGTTTGCCTGAAATCGGGGATGCCTTTGGTGGCCGTGATCATACAACGGTATTGCATGCTTGCCGTAAAATTGAACAATTACGGGAAGAAAGCCATGACATCAAAGAGGATTTTTCTAATTTAATCAGAACTTTATCATCTTAATTGCTATGAAATTTACTATTGAACGCGAGCAGTTATTAAAACCGTTACAACAGGTTAGTGGTCCATTAGGCGGGCGTCCAACGCTACCTATTTTGGGCAACCTTCTCTTACAAGTTAAAGAAGGTGCTTTGCTATTGACGGGAACCGACTTAGAAATGGAGATGATGGCCAATGTTCCTTTAACACAGGAACATGACGTTGGAGCAACAACCGTTCCAGCACGCAAGTTTTTTGATATCTGGCGTGGGCTACCTGAAGGTTCTGAAATTCGAGTCGAACTTGATGACGACAGATTGCTCGTTCGCTCTGGACGTAGCCGTTTTTCACTGTCAACCTTACCGGCGACCGATTTCCCAAATTTAGATGATTGGCAAAGTGAAGTTGAGTTTTCACTTCCACAGTCAATCCTTAAGCGCTTAATTGAAGCAACCCAGTTTTCAATGGCACACCAAGACGTTCGTTATTACCTCAACGGCATGCTATTTGAAACAGAAGGTCAACTTTTAAGAACCGTTTCTACCGACGGTCACCGCCTTGCCGTCTGTGCCATGGATATCGGACAAGACTTACCTTCTCATTCAGTCATTGTGCCGCGTAAAGGGGTGATTGAATTAATGCGCCTGTTAGATGGCGGCGATTCTCCGGTACAATTACAGATTGGTAGCAATAATATTCGCGCGCATGTCGGTGACTTTATTTTCACGTCAAAACTCGTTGATGGCCGGTTCCCTGATTATCGCCGTGTACTGCCGAAAAATCCAGACAAAACATTAGAAGCTCGCTGTGATTTACTCAAACAAGCGTTCTCACGTGCAGCGATTCTATCCAATGAAAAGTTCCGTGGTGTTCGCTTGTATTTCAGTGAAAATCAACTTCGCATTACCGCGAACAACCCTGAGCAGGAAGAAGCGGAAGAGATTGTTGATGTGAGCTATCAAGGCACAGAAATGGAAATCGGTTTTAACGTGAGCTACATCTTAGATGTCCTCAATGCGCTGAAAAGTGAAAATGTCACTCTGTTTTTAACCGATGCCGTGTCGAGTGTTCAAATTGAAGACTCCGCCAGCAACGCAGCGGTTTATGTCGTCATGCCAATGCGCTTGTAATTATTTTTATGATACTTTCGCGTTTATTGATCCGCGATTTTCGTAATATTGAAGATGCCGATCTCACTTTAGCTAATGGATTCAATTTTTTAATCGGTCCTAATGGCAGCGGTAAAACCAGTGTACTGGAAGCGATATACACGTTAGGCCATGGTCGTGCATTTCGCAGTATTCAAGCGAACCGCGTCATTCGTCATGAACAAGCGCAATTTATCCTACATGGGAAATTAGGCCATCTTGATGAATCACGCAAAGAACTGTCACTCGGTTTAAGTAAAAATCGTGAAGGTGACAGCAAAGTCAGAATTGACGGGACAGATGGCCATAAAATTGCAGAGCTAGCAAAACTGCTGCCAATGCAATTAATTACCCCTGAAGGGTTTACGTTGCTAAATGGTGGACCTAAATATCGGCGAGCCTTTATCGATTGGGGGTGTTTTCATAATGAACCCTTGTTTTTTTCCGTTTGGTCAGACTTAAAACGGTTATTAAAACAACGTAATGCCGCTTTACGGCAAGTTAACCATTATGAACAAATACGCCATTGGGATAAGCAGTTAGCTCCCCTTGCAGAGCAAATTAGCCGATGGCGGGATGAATATATTGCAGGTATTGCGGAGAATATTGAGCAAACTTGCCAACAGTTTTTGCCTGAATTTGTTTTATCGGTCTCTTTTCAACGCGGTTGGGATAAAGAAACCGATTATTCAGAGCTATTAGAGCGCCAATTTGAGCGCGATAAAGCGTTAACCTATACCGCGTCAGGGCCACATAAAGCAGATTTACGGATCAGGGCAAATGGAACCCCTGTGGAAGATATGCTTTCACGCGGTCAGTTAAAACTTTTAATGTGCGCATTAAGGTTAGCGCAGGGTGAGTTTTTCACCCGACAGAACGGGCAAAGATGCCTGTATCTACTGGATGATTTTGCCTCGGAACTTGATTCGGGCCGTCGTCAATTATTAGCGGCTCGACTCAAGGCTACGCAAGCTCAGGTATTTGTTAGCGCAATAACACCTGAGCAAGTTAAAGACATGATTGATGTAAATAGCAAGATGTTTAGCGTAGAACGTGGCAAAATAGAAGTTAAACCACAGGAATAAATATAGCGGGAAACGTTGATGTCGAATACATATGACTCCTCAAGTATCAAGGTATTAAAAGGGCTGGATGCCGTGCGTAAGCGCCCAGGCATGTATATCGGTGATACCGACGATGGTACAGGTCTTCATCACATGGTCTTCGAGGTTGTCGACAACGCTATCGACGAAGCCCTCGCCGGCTTTTGTGACGACATCGTGATCACAATCCATGCTGATAACTCTGTCTCTGTTCAAGATGATGGTCGTGGTATTCCAACAGGTATCCATGAGGAAGAGGGAGTATCAGCAGCAGAAGTTATCATGACAGTTCTGCATGCAGGCGGGAAATTTGACGATAACTCCTATAAAGTCTCCGGCGGTCTGCACGGGGTTGGGGTTTCTGTTGTTAACGCCTTATCCGAAAAATTAGAGCTGACTATCCGCCGTGATGGTAAAGTTCACGAACAAACCTATAGCCATGGTGAGCCACAAGGCCCATTAACCGTGGTTGGTGAAACGGAGCAAACCGGAACACGTGTCCGTTTCTGGCCAAGTATGGATACCTTTAAAGGTGTCACTGAATTTGAATACGATGTTTTAGCGAAACGTCTGCGTGAGCTATCATTCTTAAACTCAGGTGTATCAATCAAACTCATTGATAAACGTGATGGCAAAGAAGATCATTTCCACTATGAAGGCGGTATCAAAGCTTTTGTTGAATATTTAAGCCGCAACAAAACCCCTATTCACCCATCCGTATTTTATTTCTCGACTGAAAAAGACGGCATTGGTGTTGAAATTGCTATGCAGTGGAATGATGGTTTCCAAGAGAATGTTTATTGCTACACCAACAACATTCCTCAGCGTGATGGTGGTACTCACCTTGCAGGCTTCCGTGCTTCAATGACACGTACGCTGAACAACTATATGGATAAAGAAGGCTATCAGAAAAAAGCCAAAGTCAGTGCAACGGGTGATGATGCTCGTGAAGGCTTGATCGCGGTTATCTCTGTAAAAGTGCCTGATCCTAAGTTCTCATCACAAACAAAAGAAAAACTCGTCTCTTCAGAAGTTAAAACCGCTGTTGAAACGATGATGAACGAACGTTTTGTCGAATATCTTTTGGAAAATCCAAATGATGCCAAAATCGTTGTGGGTAAAATCATTGATGCGGCCCGTGCTCGCGAAGCTGCTCGTAAAGCACGTGAAATGACTCGCCGTAAAGGCGCATTAGATTTAGCGGGTTTACCGGGTAAATTGGCAGACTGCCAAGAACGTGACCCTGCACTTTCTGAACTTTACCTTGTGGAAGGGGACTCAGCGGGCGGCTCTGCAAAACAAGGCCGTAACCGTAAGAACCAAGCGATTTTACCTCTGAAAGGTAAAATTCTGAACGTCGAAAAAGCGCGTTTTGATAAGATGTTGTCTTCACAAGAAGTGGCTACGCTAATCACTGCATTAGGTTGTGGTATTGGTCGTGACGAATACAACCCAGATAAACTACGCTATCACAGCATCATCATTATGACGGATGCTGACGTTGATGGTTCACACATACGTACCCTGTTATTAACCTTCTTCTATCGTCAAATGCCTGAAATTGTTGAACGCGGTCATGTTTATATCGCTCAGCCACCATTGTATAAAGTGAAGAAAGGCAAACAAGAGCAGTATATCAAAGACGATGAAGCGATGGATGAGTACCTGATTTCGATTGCGCTTGATGGTGCTGCTCTACATTTAAGTGCTGATGCACCGGCAATGAAGGGTGAAGAGCTAGAAAAACTGGTGGTTGAATACAATGCCGCGCATAAAATTATCCGCCGCCTTGAACGCCTCTATCCACAAGCTCTGCTGAATAGTTTGGTATATCACTCAACATTGACAGAAGATGCGCTGAAAAACAAAGAACAAGTTGAAGAGTGGGCGAAAACATTAGTTCAACGTTTAGAAGAAAATGAACAACTTGGTAGTACTTATAGCTATTTCATTAAAGAAAACCGTGAACGCCAGTTGTTTGAACCGACTATTCGTATTCGCACCCACGGTGTCGATACCGACTATAATCTGGACTTTGACTTTGTTCATGGCAGTGAGTACCGTCGTATCACGCATTTAGGTGATATGATCGCCGATTTAGTAGAAGAAGGCGCTTACATCGAGCGTGGCGAACGTCGTCAGAATATCAACAACTTTGAAGAAGCATTAGCATGGTTGAGTCGTGAATCACGCCGTGGACTTTCTGTACAGCGCTATAAAGGTCTTGGTGAGATGAACCCAGAGCAACTGTGGGAAACAACCATGGATCCAAATACACGCCGTATGATGCGTGTGACCGTAAAAGATGCGATTGCCACTGACTTGCTGTTTACCACATTAATGGGCGATGCTGTTGAGCCACGCCGTGCCTTTATCGAAGAGAATGCTCTGAAAGCGGCGAATATTGATATTTAATTACCGCCGATAAAAAATGTTATAAAACAGAAAACCTCGTGTAAAAACATGGGGTTTTCTTTTTTTATGACTTAACATAACGCTAGTTTACAGTTTTTTACCCCCTCAATATTAATTACACACGCATTTTTTATGTTATAAACGCTTAACATATACCTAATTAACTAAAAGTAATACCTATTGGAATTTTTATTAAGCAAGGTATCTAGAACACTATTATTATTATGCGTTTATTTATCATTTTAGTTTATTTTTTACTGATCTCCGCTATCCCTGCATTATTGAGTGGTGATATTAGTTTACTTTCCAAGCTAGCTATTACGGTAACTGGCACCCTAATTATGTTACTGTGCGCAGGGAACTATAAAACGCTAGTGGGTAAAATTGCCACCGTGTTTGTTGCCTTTTTATGGGCGCTCAATCTCTCGGTTTCTTTTTTCTTTTACCAAAAACATGACATCCGCTTTTCCTCATCAATAGCCGAAACCTTTATCAATACAAATAGCAGTGAAACAGTCGGTATGCTTTCCTACAATAAATACTACGTACTGTTTTATCTTGTTGTGTTTACTGTTTATTTTCTCAGTATTCATAAGTGTGCTAAATACCTTAATCGTAAGGTCACTTTAGCTAGTTTTGGCCTATTCTGCGTCTATCTTGCGGCAGTTCCCGCCTATTATTCTGCATTATTCGCAAAACAAGATAGCTACCTACTGTTAGGGGAGCAATACCTCTCCCATACGCCTTTTTATAACGCCTCGGCACTGATTAGGAATCTCTATGAAAATCGAGGTATTAGAAAAATATCTAGCCATGTCGTTAAATATCAATATGATAAAAAACAACCTGATGCCGATATTTATGTGCTCATCATTGGTGAATCAGTACGTCGTGACCACCTTAGCCTTTATGGTTATGAATACGACACCACGCCGAACCTCAATCGACGTAAACAACAAATGTTAGTGTTTCAACAAGCCTACTCCCCTGCACCAGTCACCATCTTATCGGTTCCTGTATCGCTTTCTAATATCAGTTTTTCGCAAATGCAGGATAAGCAACATTATGCAGATAACATTATTGCCTTAGCTAACCATGCTGGTTTTGAAACCTATTGGATTAGTAATCAAGGTAAGACAAATAAAAAAACCAGTGTCATTTCTTCCATTGCCAGTATGGCAAAACACAAAAAATGGAATGAATTCGTCGGTTACGATGAAGAAATTTTGGATTATGTTGAGCACGCGATAAACACTGAGCTGGATGATTCTAAAAAGAAAAAACTGATAGTACTACACACCTATGGTAGCCATGAGCCATCCTGTAACCGCTTCCCTGAAGAAGAATATCAGGCATTCAGTGAGCAAGAGGATGATAATTGTTATGACAGCTCTATCGCCTATACCGATAAATTTATCGATAAAATTCTACAGCAGCTGGAAGGAAAATCGGCTTCGGTGATGTATTTTTCTGACCACGCTTTACAACGGTTAGATAGCGATAATCAAATACACTATCACCATGGCGTCAATAGCCCGCGCAGAGAAGCTTATGAAATTCCGCTATTTATATGGTACAGCCCCAATGCCACTAGGCCTGAATTAAATGAGCAGGTTCTACATCAACCATACTCAACAGCGAATAATTATTGGCTAATGAGTGATTGGTTAGGCATACAACAAAAAGCGGCGAAAGCCTGTTTATCTCCCTTACGCCATTGCTACCAACCACAAAAAGAGATCAATATGATCGATGGAAATCGTAATCTATTGAATTTGAAAACATTACCATCTGAGTTATCCTCTCCACAATAAGCATAAATCACTCCCTGTGATGCCATGGGGGAGTGATTGTGCTTAATCTTCACCGAATCGTTCGGGAAAATCTTTAACTGTCATTTCTACGGCATTCTTCGCTAGGCTGTCTAAAAAACCAAATAACTGTTGTGCATTTTGCTCGGTTAAATCAGCCGCCAAGTAATCATTCCATTTGTTTAATTTGTGATTTAACTCATCAACCACTTTGTTTCCCAAAAGGGTCAACGAAATATGATACGCACGTTTATCAACATCACTATTTTTCTTTTCCACCCACTTTTGTTCGAGAAACTTGCTGATCCCTCGCGTGGTGACTGACTTATCAATCACCATCGCTCGCGATATTTGCTCAAGCGTAGATTCATCATATTGTTGAATATGAAGTAACATCAAACACTCGATGGCATTAAGCCCATAAGGCTCCCCCATCCATTTCATATAACGGTGAGCCGCACGACTGATGATCCCAAAAACACGAGCTTGGTCTGTACGCATAAACACCTCATTAGTTGATTTTATCAACTATTTAGTTGATAATTCGCTATCCATTTAGTTGATATTATCAACTAATCTTATTATTCACACGCAGATATTACTCATATTCAATACTTTATGTCACATAATAATGCCTTATTGCAGCGTTTAGGGTTTAGCCCAGATCGTTTACGTTTTGCCACAATTACGGCTTGTGCCTCCATTATTGCGCTATTTATCGCACAATATTTTCAGCTCGTTCATCCGCAGTGGGCGGCAATGACAGTATGGGCATCGGCGCAACCTTGGCGTGAAAACCTACTCGAAAAGAGTTGGTGGCGTTTTGCTGGCACCGTCAGTGGTGTACTCGCGGGCGTATTGCTTATTTATCTGCATATGCTTCATCCCCTCTTGTTTATCCTTGGGCTTGCCGTCTGGTTAGGCGCATGTAGTGGCATTGGCCAATTACAAAAAGGATTCGTTGCCTATGGTACGCTACTTGCAGGCTATTCAGCCGTCATGGTGAGTATGCTTAGCGTACATGATACCAATAATATTTTTATGGTCGCATGGGATAGATTTTGGACAATCCTGGTCGGTGTGCTATCTGCCGTTATTTTTAATTACCTGTTTACCCCTAAGCGAGATCAAGCACCAGCAACCGTGCTAAAAAATCAAATTGACCAACGATTTTATGCCGTTTTGCATCATGCATTAAATAAAAAAGAGTCGGTTAAACAAGAAGATATTGACACGTTATGGCAACAAATTGCCAGTTATGATGAGTTGCTTGAAGCAAATCGTATTGGTTGGCGTTACCATCGAAAACAGGTGGTTCAGGCTCGACAACGATTAATAGCACAAAGCCAAATATTACTTCATCTCGCCCAATTTAGATCCATTGCAGCATTCCCTTTTCCTGAACATGAGCCTTCAGAAAAAGAATGGAAACATTTACTGTTCCTTTGCCCTAACGGTCCATTAAAAAGTCTTTTAATCACGCTTTATTACGCCATTAAAGGCACATCCATCAAAAGAGTTAGCCGCATCGATAAGTTAAAACTACATCAAGACAAAATATCGGCATGGCATGCCTTCACGCGTTCATTTATCACCATTGGAGTGGTTGGGGTACTTTGGTCACTCACGCAATGGCAAACACTCGCTTATCTCACTCTAGGGCTCTCCGTGATGTTAACCATATTTGCCTCATTCGATTACCCTGACAGGTTTATGAAAAATGTCTTTATAGGGCAATTTTTAGGTGCTGTTGCGGCATTACTCTGTACTTGGTTCCTATGGCCCTTTGCAAATTCATCGTGGCAGATGGCCTTATTCATTATCCCTGTTATCGTTAGCGGTATTTTAGTTTTTGCTCACAGTCGACTGATTTTTATCGCTTTTGACTACATCATGGTGTCATTGATTTTACTGCAACCAAGCTACCCATTTTCCCTCTCGTTACCAACAAGTATCGGGAATGCAATAGCCATTGTTTGCGGCCCTCTGGTTGCTATGGCGGCGTTTATGTGGATCTATCCTACTAATCCGCAAAAACGATACCAGCACCTACTCAGGCTCGCACATCGGCAATTTAAGCAGGGTATTTTACAACTTGCTCAGGGTAATAAGCCGTCAACGACTCGAATAATGCACCGTTTATTAAATGGATTAGCACTCGCCAAAAAAAGTGAGTTTCCCTTTAAGTCGACCCTTGAGTTTTTCGAAATAAGACATGGCATTTGGTTAGTTTTATTAATGCTATATAAGCAGTTTTCACATAATCCATCGAAAAAACGCGCATTAAATGTATTAGTATTTCGTCTACAACACGACAAAATAACCCCATACAATATCGAACGCATTATGCAGCGATTACAACGCAACGAAAATTCAAATAGAGTGGTGTTGTTACACCGCTATTTAAATAAATTATCTGCGGAAAAGATAAGCTAGCTGCACCTCAACGCTGAGGTTTCAGGTGCAGCGATAATTGAATGCATTTACAGCAAAATATTTAACATACGACGCAGTGGCTCTGCTGCTCCCCACAATAGTTGGTCACCAACTGTGAAGGCTGACAGGTATTCAGGCCCCATATTCAATTTACGAAGACGACCAACAGGTGTACTTAATGTACCTGTTACCGCCGCTGGGGTAAGTTCACGCATAGTGATTTCACGATCATTAGGGACGACTTTGACCCACTCATTATGCGATGCCAGTAGCTGCTCAATCTCATTAAGTGCAATATCTTTTTTGAGTTTTAGTGTGAATGCTTGGCTATGGCAACGCAGTGCACCAACACGAACACAAAGCCCATCAACAGGAATAATATTGTTACCTGTCGCCAAAATTTTATTGGTTTCTGCTTGGCCTTTCCATTCTTCGCGGCTTTGGCCATTTTCGAGTGCTTTATCAATCCATGGGATCAAACTACCGGCTAAAGGTACCCCAAACGCATCGGCTGGCATCGCGCCGCTGCGTGTAAAGTCTGTCACTTTTTTCTCGATATCTAAGATAGCGGATGCTGGGTCTTGTAGCTCTTTAGCAACTTGAGTATGCAAAGCGCCCATTTGTATCAATAATTCGCGCATGTTACGTGCACCAGCACCTGACGCGGCTTGATAAGTTGCTACAGAAGCCCATTCAACTAAATTATGAGTAAATAAGCCGCCTAATGACATGAGCATTAGACTGACGGTACAGTTACCGCCAACAAAGGTTTTGATCCCTTTATTCAAACCGTCTTGGATATGTTGTTGGTTGACCGGATCAAGAATGATGATCGCATCATCTTTCATACGTAATGCTGAAGCAGCATCAATCCAATAGCCATCCCAACCTGCCGCGCGCAATTTAGGATAGATATCATTGGTATAATCACCGCCTTGACAACTAATAATGATATCTAACGCTTTTAATGCATCAATATCATTGGCATCTTGTAGTGTACCGCGATGACCGCCATACGCTGGAGCTTCTGCACCATGCTGAGAAGTGGTAAAAAATACAGGATGAATTGCGTTAAAATCACCTTCTTCTACCATTCTTTGCATTAAAACTGAACCGACCATGCCCCGCCAGCCGACAAATCCTACATTTTTCATTGTGTTCACCCTGTCCATTTAAACATTTTTACCCAAATAAATTTCGAGATCCCCTGTATCCCTTCTTTCTTTATTCACAGAAATTAGAAATTCATTAGGTACATTAAAGCTGACAAAATATGAACCAGTGTGCAAGTGAAATTATTCACTAATAATAAGAAGATTAGTAATATCGCTAATATACTTGCCATACGGCCAGGCTTAGAACGACTCACTAAACTCAATATTTGACTTACCTTCTACTTTACTGGCTCTAAATCGTTATCCATATGCCCGCCTGCTACCGAAAAAACCGGCTATTGAGTCGCCTTTTCTTTCCAAAACAACAATAAAAAATGCTTTTTTGTTATTAATTAATATCATGAATGATCACTTTTGATTAAAATCCCCACCTGCTTTTCTCAGGATACTCTTTGCCCTATGATCAAATATGTTCTTTTTAGTTTCTGGATAGTGTTAATTTATCCTTTAGGTGTCGACCTGCATCTAACAGGTATTCCGCTCATCGCCGCAGACCTACAAGCAACTGAAAGCCAGTTGCATATGGCCTTCTCTATTTATCTCGCGGGGATGGCATCAACAATGTTAATTGCTGGCTGGTGCGCCGATCATATTGGGCGTAAACCTGTTGTTCTGGTGGGTGCCATGATATTTGCGGCCTCATCCATCATGGCTGGCACATCCACTACCGCTAATTTCTTTTTGATTGCTCGTTTTTTACAGGGAATTGGGGCGGGATTCTGCTATGTAGTCACCTTCGCCATATTACGCGATGTATTATCGGCAAGAGTACGTACTAAGGTACTCGCGATGATGAATGGGATTACTTGCATTGCGCCAGTACTTGCCCCTGTTATCGGTTTTGCCATTTTACTCTTTTACCACTGGTCAGTGATGTTTTACTTTATGGCTGCCTACGCGGTCGTCAGTATTTTGTTTTGCCTTATCGGTATCAAAGAAACCAAACCGGTCATCAATAAAAATCAGCACAATGACACGCTAGCAACCTCCGCCACAGAGGAACGTTTTCTTAATAGCTTCTTTTTGACTCGCTTGATCATTTCCTGTTTCGGTATTGCGGTGATTTTAACCTATGTTAATGTCTCCCCAATCATTTTGATGGGTAACTTAGGCTTTACAACGGGGCAATTTTCTACGGCAATGACACTACTGGCGATGCTGAGCATGGCAACATCATTTTCCATGCCAAAGCTGATTTCTTTATTTAAGAGCCAATCTCTTATTTATACTGCCCTCAGTTTATTTTTAGTCAATGCGCTGATTTTGCTGTCCTACTTATCAGGCATTGAACATATTGCGCTGCTATTTGTTGTGTTTGGTTTTTGCGGTGTAGGCTTTTCAATGTTATTTGGCATTATTATGAGCCAAGCGCTCTCACCCTATTCAAGGAAAGCGGGTATCGCCAGTTCTATTCTCGGTATTTCACAACTGAGCTTTGCTTCTCTTTATATCTGGATTATGGGTTGGATTGGCGTACAGTCCATGCATATGCTGTTGATCATTTTATTAGCGGCAGGTCTTATCAGTATGATATTACTAAGAATATCAGCCCAATCAAGTTTGAAAACTGCAACGATAGAGTCAATATAGCCCCTTTAATCGATAAAAAATAACCATCGCGGCACAGGACTGCGCGATGGTTCAGGAAAACGGAAGCAAGTTCAATAGCCACTCACTGTTCTTCCATAAACACATTATTCAAATTTCCCATCGACTTTTACGCCAATTTATTAACGTATTGATGATTTATTCCGTTGTGAACATCCCTGGCATTTAAGGCAAATCAGCGTTTTTTCTTACAACCTTGGACAGCTTTAAAACGTGGGTTGGTTTTACAAATAACATAGACACGGCCACGTCGACGTACGATTTGACAATCAGGATGGCGCTGTTTCGCCGTTTTTAATGAACTCAACACCTTCATGATTATTTTTCCTCTTTTGACAAGAAGCGAGCAAAACGTTTTTGGAACTGTGCCGTTTTCCCTTCTTGTGAAATCATTTTTTGTTTACCTGTATAAAACGGATGTGATTGTGAAGAGACATCCAGCGTGACATAAGGATAGGTTTCTCCTTCAAATTCAATGACTTTTTCCGTTTTAATCGTCGAACCTACTTTAAAATAGGCATCAGCACTTGTGTCGTGAAATACAACAGTTCGATATTGTGGATGGATACCGTCTTTCATCTTAATACACCATTTGTTATGTTATAATATAACAATATTAAATTTAAAATGATGATGCAACCTTTTTGTGAAAAAGAAAACGCATCAACGAATCAACTACTTGTTTTAATTAGAAAATAGTCACAGATAAACCGTCTTCTTTATTTTGCATATTGAGTATTTATCCTGTTAATGCAGCAGTGAGTTGCTTAATAGGGTTACCGACGGAGAATATGAAGTTATTCAGCTAACAACAAATAAAGTTCAATCGAGAGAAATCGTTCTTTTTGGCTTATTGGTGATGACGTATGTCCATACAAGAAGAACATCATTGATGGGTAAGCGAGAAAACGGTGGATTCGAACATGCCTCTTCCACATTCACCGTAGAGAAATGAGCATATCCATCGCACCTAGCATTTCAATCCCCGTAAAAAATAAAGATCAAAACGCTAATTCCCCCTATCAAGAACTTTTGTATAATTAGGCAAACACACACTATTCATTTATTATTTATCAAATAGATACAGTAGTATTAATGATGAATTAACCACAAAGGGATAACAAAATGTATTACGGCTTTGATATGGGCGGTACTAAAATTGAACTTGCTGTGTTTGATGAGTCACTCAACCCTATTTGGCAAAAACGTGTGCCGACACCTAAAGAAGATTATCAAGCTCTTTTACATGTCTTCCAAAGTCTTACTGAAGAGGCCGATGCAAAATTTGCTTGTCATGGAAAAATAGGCGTCGGCGTGCCAGGTATTGTGAATCATGCCAAAGGAACGGTGTTTACCACTAACGTTCCCGCAGCGCAGTACCAACCTTTGATACAGGACTTAGCGAATACCTTACAGCGCCCAGTCAAAGTCGAAAATGATGCTAATTGCTTTGCACTTTCAGAAGCTTGGGCCCCCGATTTCACTCGTTATCCTACCGTACTCGGCCTAATATTAGGCACCGGTGTTGGTGGTGGTTTCGTTACGCAAGGTAAAGTACTTTCAGGAAAAAATGGTATTGCAGGTGAAATTGGTCATATGAATATTTCACTGCAAGGCGCTCGACGCCTCGGTGATAGTGTTCCTGAAATAACTTGTGGTTGTGGAAAGAAGGCTTGCTTTGAAACCTATTTGTCCGGCCCAGGTTTTGAGCGAATTTATGCTTCTTTTACTGGTGAAAAAAAATCAGCCATCGAAATCATTCAGCTTTATCAGCAAGGTGATGTTGCCGCTAAACAGCATGTTGAACGTTATATTGATCTATTAGGTATGTTTTTAGGCCAAGTATTAACGGTTCTTGATCCTGATTTAGTCGTGATTGGTGGTGGCTTATCTCAATTTGATGGTATTTATCAGTTATTACCCGATGTACTTCCACAATACTTATATGGCATCGCTAATCTGCCTGCGATTGAAAAGGCGCGATATGGCGATTCAGGGGGAGCAAGAGGCGCTGCTTGTTTAAACTTACGCGATTAATGATATTCAAAAATAGCCTATTTTTCTTATACTAAAAAAACTGAAGCAGCGCTAAATACATCGTGTCTCTTTTCGTTGTTTCAGTTTTTTAAATAGCGAGATCGGGAACCAAAATACCGTAAAACACCCCATTTTAATGTTCAAAAAGAGATTCACCCATTCACATTTGGCCTTGTTATTTTTAACAGCGCCTAAACAAATATTCCAAATCTATCAATAGATAGATTGATTAAATATTCATTAATGGCAATCTCATCTTCTTTATCAATTGATTATTGTCACCGTTAAAAATGATGTATTGGTTTTTAATTAAACCTCAAACATTAATGTTACATACTGTTTTTATTGATTTTTTTCGTGTTAATCCCAATAAATAAATTTAAATTAATGATTGAGTTCGTTGACGTTAATCCCTATGAATAACTTAAACATACAGTTAATTATAATATCGCCTCATTTTTAATCAGGCGAAATTTAGCTTAAATAATCAAATAACGCCATAAGTCATCGCCATTTAATAAATTGATAATAGTTCGTTATATTAATAAAAAAGAGGCGTTATCATCCACATATGAGGGAACAACCATTTAAAATGCCCTAACGATTAAACAATAAAACATGACTAACTACATCACTATTTTATTAATTGTTTGATTAGAACACACGACCGTCTCTTACTCATTTTTAATTATAAATAAAGCAAAATAACCATGAATAAATGATTGTTAAGTTTTTTGCCAACTTCATCACAAAAAAATAATTATAATTCATGATTAAATTAAATATGAACTATATGTTTATTATTGCTAGGGCTCATTAAAATTATTAGTGGCCTTAGCAGAACTTATCGGTTATCAGATAAACCAGTCCTTTTAGTCTTTAAATATATAACATCACTTATCAGATATTTTCAAAATATCAATTGATTAGTGACTGTGATTATAATGGCAAAAGATAACTCCGATATTATTTAAATAAGCTTTCTGTTTCATCTGATTAATTAAATCATATGAAATAAAGCATCACATTTAATCAATGAGGTATATCATGAACTTTAGTCAATCACCTTTAGTCATCAATAATGCAAATAAAAAACAATCCAGCTCTGACTTGATTGTACAAAGTAGTTGCCGATCCGTTCTGCAACAGCCATTTGTTAATTTCACTAATAATCCATCATTAATTAACTTACAGCAAGATGTCAATTCTGCATTAGGCATAGCAAAAGAAAATTCAAATTATTATCTTGATACTATACAACCAATGATAATTAGTAATATTTCTAGCATTAGTGCTTACTATACCATGCATAATTCAATAGCAACCCAAGTTCCAGCGGGAACAAGTATTTCTGATTGGTTAAATATTTTAAGTGCGATTAGAGATCAATCAAAAACATATGCAAGTGAGGCGCATATCACTAGCACGCTTTTGTCACAATTTAGTCATAAGTTAGATAACAGTGTATCGAGCTTCTATAGTGTTGTTGATAAATTAAACGCCGCTATACTGGGTGATAACGGTGCGCTAGCTCAAAATAGAAATAAATTAATCGATATACAAACACAAATAGCTGTTGATGAGGTAGGTATAACACTTGGTGCGATAAGTATTGTGGGAGGGCTTATATCGATTGTTGTCGGGATTGCAAGTTCCTTTTTTACCGGAGGCGCAACAATTACCATGGTGATAGGTGGGGGAGTGGCAATAGCAACGGGTGTTGCTGGTATTACAGGTGCCACATTAAAACTTAAGGGTGACCTTAAATTAAAAGAGATCTTATTAGTTGAGGATGCTAATTTGAAAAATGAGGTTAGAGTCGCTCAAGCATGTTCAGCTGGAAATGCACAACTGGCAGTTTGTATATCACAAGCAGCTCAATCTTCACTTGATATGTCAAATGCATGGGGTTTTCTCTCTAATGATATAGAGAGCCTTATTAATGATCTAAATATGGGGATTATCAGTGGTGATAAGGTTAGAGAGTTATTCTTATCAAGTGCGAATAACCAAGTTAAGATCGTCTTAAAAGATACTGATATAATTAAATCACAAATGAGTGGTATTGAATATGTCATTAACCCTACAAAGTATACTTATGATTTAATTAATGTTAATTAAAAGTAAGCACTGAAAATAGCAGTGGAAGTTAATAACATGAAGTAAAATTAACTCAATCATATGGTGAAAAACATGAACATTTTAAGTTATAAAAGCCTAATGTTTAATTATCTAGGTATAATAGGCAAGTACAATAATGCACAATGGAACTTGCCCTTCTATGCCCAAAAAATAATTGTCTCAATTAATAACTCAATGCTTATATGTGAAAAAATTATTGAGCTTTCATCAGCTCAAATCCAAAATTGGATTAACGAACTTAAATCAATATCCAATTTTATAAATATGAATGACATATCGAGTTCTCGTGAAGCATTATCTAAAATGCAACTTGATTCATCTAATATCATTAATGGTCTATTGTTACAAATAAGTGTCCTGAAAGACTGTGTTCATACTATAGAAGACATCATGTCAACACCTGAAGTTTTCTTTGGAGATCCTGAAATTAGCGAACTAAATGAATTTAAAAATGATGTGATTGGCTTTTTTAATATTGAAGTCAACTTTCAAGTCTATCTATTTGGATTATTGTCGGATTATAAAACGCTAAATAATATCTTTAGCATAAGTATACAACCATACGACTATGAACAATATAATTCGATGTCAGTTGTTAAAGTGCAAACCGAAACATCATTTGTAAAAGTGAAGGAATTAAGATTGTCACTTTAAGATTTAGGGATCAACGGAGTTTATTGCAAAAGTGCATTAATGTGACGTTATTGCTCATTACTGAGGAGAATAACCATGTCACTGAATGATTTCAAATGGAAGTATTTTGCGCCCTCTATCACCTTTTGGTGTATACGTAACGATGATTCAATATCTCAGAGCTATACCGATGTTAGTGATATTTTGGCTGAACGAGGCGTTTTTTCATCGTTCAGCCATTTATCGCTATTTTATCAACGATACTCCGATAGAAGATGTCAGAGATATCAAGTAAATCTGACCCAGTGATGACCTACTGATAGCGGCGTATAGGTGAACTATTTTCATAATACGAATTAAGTGAAAGATCACCATCGGTCTATTGGCAAATTGTAGGTAAAAATAGCAATGCTTGATGTGAATTGGCGAATGTCTAGTTAACCATGAAAATGGATCGGTTTACTGGTTTTTTGAGTCCATAGCACACCGCTAATCTCACTTTTTTCCTTTTAATAATCATTTCATTGTTTATCGCTAGAAAAAATATAATCAAAAAAATAACATTATTGTATTAATTAATTTTTCAGACTCTTTTAATCTTATCGCTTCAATAAATTATAATATAATCTTACACATTGCTGTTATGATTCATTATCTTTTATTAACAATTAATGGCAAAATGACCTTTATCTAGCCTGTTTTTATCAGTCATTAATGAAATTGAAAATACTTCATGAATAACTCATAAAAATCAGCCAGATAATAAAGACTAGTCCTATATTGATAATCATTAAATCTAATATGATCAAATTAAAGGTTATAGTCATCACCAAGTTACAACTCTAAATATTATAGCGAGAACAACTATGAGTTTGTTTCTACAAAACTGTCTGGCCTTCCCCGCTGTTCTTTTTAGCGGGTTACTGATTATTGTCATGTTTTATTGGGTTTGTGCTGCTTTTGGGTTGTTAGATATTGATTTATTTAATGTCGATACATCGGTAGATAGCGGAGGTTTTGATGCCACAGGCTTTGCAGGATGGCTGACAAAATTAGGGCTAGCAGGCATTCCAGTCACCATTATTCTCACTCTATTTACACTATTTGGTTGGCTACTGAGCTATTTTAGTGTTCATTGGTTTATCCGATTTATTGATATTACCCTGCTACGCTACCTCGTGGGTTTCGTCGTGTTATTGGTCACGGCCTTTATTTCAATTCATCTTACTGCCTTATGTCTAAAACCATTACGTGAAAAATTAGCTAAATCCTCTTCCCCAAAAAGCGTAAACCAATTAATAGGCAAGCTTGCAACAGTACGTTCCGGTGATGTAACTGAGCATCGAGGAGAGGCTATTTTAGAAGATGGTGGTGCCGGTTTGATCTTACAAATTCGCGCCGCTTCAACCGAAAACATAAAGCGCGGTGACCGCGTTGTCATTATTCGCTATGACGCTGAGTCACACACTTATGATGTGGTGACTGAAGAAGAATTCCGCCGCTAATAATCAACAATACTGTAATTAGTTAACGACGACATTATCGAAACCCATGGAGAGAAAATATGGAATTGGCTGAACTAATGCCCTTTTTGACCATTGTCGGGGGCATCATCGTAGTCATACTTGGATTTTTTGGGCTATTTAAAGCCTTCTATATCAAAGTTCCACAAGGAACAGCGCTGATTGTTAACGACATGTCGTCACAGCCAAAAGTTCACTTTACTGGTGCTTTAGTTTACCCCGTTATCTACAAAAAAGAGTTTATGAGAATATCTCTCTTAACTTTAGAAGTGGATCGCCGTGGGAAAGATGGCTTGATTTGCCAAGATAATTTACGTGCTGATATTACCGTTGCCTTTTATTTACGTGTAAATGAAACAACGGAAGATGTACTTAAAGTTGCTAAGGCGATTGGTGTTGACCGTGCTTCTGACCATCAAGCCGTAAGCACCTTATTTAGTGCTAAATTCTCAGAAGCACTCAAAACGGTTGGTAAGCAGTTTGAGTTGTCTAAACTTTTTGAAGATAGACAAAACTTCCGTGATCGTATTGTTGATGTTATCGGTAAAGATCTCAATGGCTATGCGCTTGAAGACGTTGCCATCGACTATTTAGAGCAAACACCAAAAGCAGCGCTCGATCCAAATAATATTTTCGACTCCGAAGGTATTCGTAAAATCACTGAAATTACCGCAATCCATAATATTGAAACGAACCAGAAAGAACGTGACCAAGAACTGGCAATTCAAAAGAAAAATGTGGAAACCCGCGAAGCTAGCTTAGCACTTGAGCGTCAACAAGCCGATGCAGAAGCCCGTCAAAAACGTGAAATTGAAAATATTCGAGCGCGTGAACAAGCTGAAACATTACGTGTACAAGAAGAAGAACGCTTAAAAGCAGAACAAGCACGGATTCAAACTCAACAAGAAATTGAAATCCGTGAAGAAAACCGTATGCGTGAAGTTGAAGTTGCTCAACAAAACCGTACCCGTGCTGTCACTATCGAAGAAGAGCGAGTCAAACGCGCTCGTGACCTCGAAATTGTTGCTCGCGAACGTGAAGTTGAACTACAACGCATTGAAAAAGAAAAAGCATTAGAAGAAGAACGCAAAAATATTTCTAATGTCATTCGCGAACGTGTGGTGGTAGAAAAAAGTGTTGCTCAAGAAGAAGAGCGTATTAAAGAAGTTCGTGAAATTTCAGAAGCCGATCGTTTAAGACAAGTCACTGTCATTAACGCTCAAGCAGAAGCGGAAGAATCCTTAGTACGTCAAGTGAAGAAAGCGGAAGCCGACGAGGCAAGTGCTAAACACAAAGCTGAAGAGATCAGTACCATGGCTCAAGCCGAGCTTGAAGCCTCAGCAAAACAAGCAGAAGCCAAAAAACGCTTAGCAGAAGGGATTGAAGCAGAACATGCAGCATTAGGCTTAGCCGAAGCACGAGTACGTCAAGCGGCGGCAGAAGCGGAAGAAAAAGAAGGGTTAGTACAAGCTAACATCACAGCAGAAAAACTCCTTGCCGAAGCGAGAGGCTTAAAAGAAAAAGGCTTAACAGAAGCGCAAGTGAGGGAGGCGATGGCGCTAGCAGAGCAACAACAGGGCTTTGCTGAAGCGAAAATCCTTGAAGAGAAATTAACAGCGCAAGCGCGTGGTGAAGAGCAACAAGCGAATGCGAAAGAGAAATTAGGTCTGGCGGATGCAAAAGTACTTGAAGAAAAACTGGCCGCACAAGCTCGCGGTGAAGGCCAATTAGGTGCTGCACAAGCCGAAGTCATTCGTCAGCGTCTAAAAGCAGAAGCTGATGGCTTGACGGATAAGTTCCAATCTATGGATCACCTCAGTGATACAGCTCGCGCCCACGAAGAATTCCGTATGCGTCTTGAGAAAGAGTTTGAACAATCTATGGCTTCAATTGCCGCAAATAAAGAAATTGCTCGCGAACAAGCCGATGTACTGGCAGCAGCCTTAACCAAGACAAATATCGAAATTGTTGGCGGAGATGGTAGCTTCTTTAATACCTTCTCTAAAGCACTTAGCTTAGGCAAAGCCGTTGATGGCTTTATGGATAAAAGCAGTTTTGCGAAGGAGAGTGTCGAAAAGCTGATCAACCGTAAAGACGATAAAAAAATCGACATCGCCGCTTTGCTAAAAAACCCAGAGGTTCAAGATCTGATAAATGGGTTTATGGCTGCAAAAGGTGCAGGTCAACAGGTAAAAACTGTCACAGCAAAACCTGAAAACCAAAGCGATAATCAACTCTAATTAAGATGATAATTCAAAGGCATATACTATATCCTTTAGGTAACAAGTCATGTTGTTGATGTCGATGTAAAAGGTAGCCCAAGAACTTAGACATTTAAGTGACTTGGGCCACTAAATACAAATACATCAACCTTATATTGGCTTGAAGTATCACCTGTATATGTCTTGTGTTTTTGTTATAGCCAAGGAAATCAGCGATACATGTCAATTCAGGAAACAGATCACGAGCAGGAAATACTGGATAGCGCGGTTGCACAAGGTGGCGCATATGAAATATTACGCAAACGCCTCACCGAGCAAGGGCAACAGCTTCATCAAAAAGCAGTGCAGCTCAATGACAGTCGTTTGCAAGAGTTCGGCCAAAGCCAAATGGATATTATTGGTCGTATCCGTATTCGCACAGAAAACAATTGCCAAGCAAGGGATATTGTTCGTGTCGGTGAATGGCTTCTGTTTGGTTATAACGTCTTCTTAGGTCTCAAAAAAGAAACCCACATTGAAGATGTGTTTTCACTGTATCGGCTAATCGATAACCACGGTGAATTTGATGTTGAAGAAGCCCCTTATGAAGGGACATTCCTGAGTGATCCTCGCTTTACCCAAGACTTTACCGAGTTATATACCTACTACAAAAATACCCAACTGCTACAGCTCGTCGAGCGTGATGGAAAACTGTTAGCTAGTTTCCAAATTGGCGATCGTATCACCGATGTCAGGGTCTTCCGCTGGTCTATCTCCAGTGATAAAAGCAAAATCGACTATATCGATAACCGAGGTGAACGTGATATCGCACTACCTCCAGCCTATGATTTCGAATGGGTTAAAACCACGCGTGAAAATACGGTAAATGGCCGATTTCCACATATTAATATTTTAGATACCGTCTTCGTCGAAACTATCGGGGGTGATCTCACGATTAAGTGTGAAAATAACACGGAAGATGGTCTCGGAATTTATCGAGAAGCGGTTTTAGATAAAAACCAATCCCTCGATGATGCGCAGATTGAATATGCTCAAACTGGCAGCCTTATCTTATTAAAGATATTACCTTATCGGGAAGAAAGTTGGCGCTATCTCGTTTACAACACGCTCACTCAAACCGTTCAACGGATTGATGCTATTGGCCAAGCATGTGTGCAGTTACCTGAAGATCACGGCATTATTTTCCCTGGTGGCTATTATCTACAAAATGGTGAATACAAAACCTTTGACCAACCCATGGATGGCATGCGCTTTCCCCGTTTACGTCGCTCCCCCAATGGTGAAGATGTTCTCTATGTGTTTTATTCACCAAATCAAGGCCGCATTGCCTTATTTAACTACAACTTGATTGAGCGAAAACTGGCTATTCCGCTGATCGGGCATGGTTATGCCATGCTTGAAGATGGAAAAATGGTGTTATTTGAAGGTGAAGGAGATGAAGCCACTCGTGTTCATCCTATGCAAGTCTGGCAAACACCGTTTTATTCCGAAGAATTTGCAGATCAACAACCTCCACGTAGTGGCTTTTTTGGCCGCATTGGTAATGCTGACCTTGTGCGCGGTATTTCAGAAATCTTACATATCGCCAAAGAAATTGAAGGTAATCAAGTTTCCGTTACCCGTTACGAACAACTGAGCCAGCAGCCCAAAAACTTGCTGGATATCTATTATTGGTTCAATGACGAACCGTGTTTAGGTATTGGTAAATTACTCAAAGAGATCACGCAAACTAGCGAATTGGTTTTAGATGAGTATGAAAAAGTCGAGAGTATCCGCCAACAGTCCGCAAAATCGATGAGCGAAGCGGTTAGTCGACAAAAATCGTTGATTTCTTTAACCCTTCCTGAAAGCTGGGATGATATTCAACAGTTTGTTGATGGGTTAAATGCACTGAGTGCACAGCGTGGTCATCTGATTTCTCTACGCGAATTCCGTTATATGGATTTAGCAAAGCTCGCACAAATGGAAGAGGAAATCACCGAAGCGCAACAATATGTTTCCCAATCGACAGCGACGTTCCTAGCCAGTGACAAAGCGCTACAACCGTTTAAAACGCAACTCGCTACGTTTGAAGAACAGGTGGAGAACGCCCAAAATAGCGCTCAGTTAGATATCCCAATGAATGGCATGGAAAAAATGTCTGCCGACTTGGATATGCTATCGAACTTAATGGCCTCTCTAAAATTTGACGATGTGACCCAGCAAACCCATATTATTGATGCTATTTCACAAATTTATGCTCAATTAAATCAGTCTCGCGCTCGCTTACAACAAAAACGTAAATCCCAAAGCAGTGTTGAAACGGTCGCCCAATTCGGCGCACAATTCCGCTTATTCAGCCAAGGTATTACCAACGCGCTCTCTCTTTCTACAGATCCTGAACGTTGTGATGACCAATTGTCACGATTATTAGTGCAGTTAGAGGAATTAGAAAGCCAATTCAGTCATCATGATCAATTTCTCGATGATATTCTCTCTAAACGCGAAGAGTTGTTAGAAACCTTTGAATCACACAAGCAAACGCTACTGGATGAACGCCAGCGCCGTTCACAAAATTTACAAACCGCAGCAGAGCGTTTATTAGAAAGTCTACAGCGTCGTACTTCACGCTTGCAGTCACAAGATGAACTCAATGCCTTTTTTGCTTCTGATCCATTAGCAGCAAAAACCCGCGAAATCATTGAAAAACTGAGAGAAATCAACGATAACGTCAAGGCTGACGATATTGATGCTAAATTGAAGGCCGCACGTGACCAAGCAATTCGTACACTGAGAGATAAAACAGATATATTTGAAGATGGCGGTAATGTCATTAAATTAGGGCCTCGCCATCGCTTTAGCGTTAATACCCAAGAGCTTGATTTAACCATTTTACCTAAAGATAACCAGCTTTGGTTGTATCTCACAGGAACAGATTTCCAAGAACCGATAGATAATCCACAGTTATCCAAATTGCAGCCTTATTGGACTGCAATGCTTGAATCTGAATCGGATAATGTGTACAGAGCTGAATATCTTGCCTATTCAATTATCTATGCAGCAAGCAAACGCCAAGATGGACTCGACTATAATAGTCTCAAGTCAGCGTTATCTGTACCAGAGAAACTAGAAAAAATTGTCCGTGACTTCGCAGCTCCCCGCTATAAAGAAGGTTACGAAAAGGGAATTCATGATCATGACGCTATAGCGATTTTGAAAAAGTTAATTCCGGTTGGTGAAAGTGCCGATTTACTGCGTTATAACCCAACATCGCGAGCAATTGCGGCGATTTTCTGGGAAAAAATGCAATCTCATGATTACCCAGCACTGTGGCCAGAACGTGCCAGAACAGCGATGAATATTCAGCAATTATTTCACAATGATGATGCGTTACTGGATTTACAAGCTGAAATTGAGGCTGATATTAGCCTCTTTCTACAAGAACACCCTATCGCATGTGAAAGCTATCAACAAACTCAGGCAGCAGAGTATCTCAGTTTTGCTTTAGCGCGCACCCCTATCGAGTTAGTTTACAGTAAATATGCACGTGACTTAGTCGTCGCCTTACAGAGTCGATTAGAAGAAGCACATATGTGGATCGATTTTAATCGTTCACAACAGAACCTTTCAGATCGCTATGCTCAGCGCTGGGCCTTGATTCAAAATTGGTTAAAAGGGTTATGCTCAAATTCAGAATTTGCCCATCTCACGCCTTATATTCCTGGCGCAATCGCCATTATTATCTTAGATAAGGTCGCTTCTGCACGTTATAGTGAGGCGGATCTCTATTTCAAAGTGAGTGGTTTGCTTGGCGAGCATCCAATGATTGAGAACCAAACGCTGTCATTGAGCTTAGATAACTATTTCAGTCGCATGCGTCAGCAGAGAAAGCAATTTATACCGGCATTCCGTGAGTACCAAGCCCTACGCCAACGCATTGTTATTGATGAACGTCGTCGTTTGAAGTTGCATGAATTCAAAGCACGCCCGTTAAGCTCTTTTGTACGCAATAAGCTCATTAATGATGTCTATTTACCCATTATCGGCGACAATATGGCAAAACAAATCGGTGCTCTCGGTGAGGGCAAACGTACCGACTTGATGGGCCTACTTTTAATGATCTCCCCGCCGGGCTACGGAAAAACGACGCTCATGGAGTATGTTGCTGACCGTCTAGGCCTAATTTTCATGAAAATTAACGGCCCTGCATTAGGTCATGAAGTGTTATCGCTCGACCCTGAACAAGCTCCCAATGCAACCGCAAGACAAGAGCTAGAAAAACTCAATTTAGCCTTAGAAATGGGCAATAATGTCATGCTGTATGTTGATGATATTCAGCATACCCATCCAGAGTTCTTACAGAAATTTATTTCTTTATGTGATGGCACAAGACGCATTGAAGGGGTTTGGAAAGGAAAAACCAAAACATATGATATGCGCGGGAAAAAATTCTGTGTTGTTATGGCGGGTAACCCCTATACAGAATCCGGTGAAGTGTTCCGCATACCTGATATGCTTGCAAACCGAGCTGATATCTATAATTTAGGGGAAGTCCTTGGTGGCATGGATGATGCCTTTGCATTAAGCTACATTGAAAACAGTTTAACTTCAAATTCAGTATTGGCTCCACTTGCCTTACGTGACCTGAATGATCTCTACCTGCTCGTAGATAAGGCTATGGGGAAATCAATCTCCACCAATGCGTTAAACTACCCTTATTCAGATGCAGAAATCAGTGAGATCGTTGCAGTGATTAAGCATCTAATCACCTTGCGGGATATCGTGCTTAAAGTAAATCAGCAATATATCGCGAGTGCTGCGCAATCCGATAAATATCGAACTGAACCCGCCTTCCGCCTACAAGGTAGCTATCGCAACATGAATAAATTAGCTGAAAAAGTTTCATCCGTTATGAATGAGGAAGAACTTGAGCGTTTATTAGATGATCACTACCTAGGTGAAGCGCAATTACTCACGACAGGGGCTGAAGAGAATTTACTCAAACTAGCCGAGATCAGAGGTAGGCTCACTGAACAAGAAGCTGCGCGTTGGCAACAAATCAAGAAAGACTTCATGCGCAATAAAGCACTTGGTGGAGATAATGCCGATGTTGGTGATCGAGTTGTTGCCCAACTCGCCGATCTGGTTGAAAGCGTACAAGCACTAGGCCAGCACTGATGATGAAGCAATGGCTAAGTCAGCGTTTAAAATTACTCGCTATTTTAGCTGGGCTATTGGTTATCATCCAAGTAATCAATAGCCTAACCGGTTATGCTCTCACGCGCTTCGGTATTATCCCGCGAGAGGTAAATAGTTTAATCCGTATTCCGCTTGCCCCCTTTATTCATGGTAGTTGGGGGCATTTACTGAGTAACCTACCACCTTTACTGATCCTCAGTGCAATCCTTATGCATAGAACTATTCGTGAATATGTATATGCCTCATCATTTATTATTATTACCAGCGGATTAGCGGTTTGGCTGGTTGGTCGCTATGCCATCCATGTGGGTGCAAGTGGTTGGATTTTTGGGCTTTGGGGACTACTGATTGCTCAAGGCTTCTTTAGACGCCAACTTGTCGATATCCTCATTGCATTATTGGTACTCTTTTATTTTGGTGCCATGGCAGCAGGCTTACTCCCTATTCATCAATATATTTCGACTGAGTCACATATAGCTGGTGCAATATCCGGCATTTTCTATGCTTGGTGGATTAATCGCCGTAAAAAAAAGCCCCTTTCATCTACAGAACGCTAATTTACAGTTAATGTGATTAGATTCACTTTTAATATTTTTTTATTTTTTATGTATCCTTTTTTATCTACTTAGTTCACATATTAATAATTTAACCATTATTTAACCCTTCATTTACAAATTAGTGATTGTTAGTCTCGTAATACAATAAAAAATGGAGGCTCATCTGATGAAGAAAAATAATATATTATCTGCAATGGTTATTTTTGGATTCGCAACACTTGCATCCACCAGCTACGCTGAACCGAATAAAATAAAGATAGATCGTGATAGCTACGGTGTTCCACATATCTATGCAGATGATGTTTATAGTCTTTTTTATGGTTATGGCTATGCCGTCGCCCAAGATAGACTTTTCCAAATGGAAATGGCCAAACGCAGTACACAAGGCACGGTTTCGGAAGTACTAGGTAAAGATTTCATTGCTTTTGACAAAGATATCCGCAGTAATTACTGGCCAGATTCTATCCATCAACAGATCGACAATCTTCCCAAAAAAGAACAAGATATTCTACGAGGCTACGCCGATGGCATGAACGCGTGGATAAAACAAGTCAATACCACACCTGATAAACTCATGCCTAAACAGTTCATGGATTATGGTTTTACCCCCTCTCAATGGAACAGTTTTGATGTTGCTATGATTATGGTCGGTACCATGGCTAACCGTTTCTCTGATATGAATAGTGAAATCGATAATTTAGCCTTATTAACCGCCTTAAAAGATAAATATGGTGAACAAAAAGGGTTAGCGGTATTCAACCAAATAAATTGGCTGAATAATCCTAATGCCCCCACCACTATTGACGCTCAAGAATTCACTTATCTAGATACAAAAAATAAAAACAATCAATCACAGGTGAATCAAATAGGTGATTATCGCCTAATGCCGCCGATGTTTGAACGTCCTGCTAAAGATGCCTCTGGCAAATTAATCGCATTAACAACACAGCAAAATAGTCAATTGATAGCCAAACAATATGCGCAAAGTGGTGCAAATGGCTTAGCGGGTTATCCAACAACAAGTAATATCTGGGTTGTCGGGAAAGCAAAAGCTGATGGCGCCAATGCAATTTTGCTAAACGGCCCACAATTTGGTTGGTTTAATCCTGCTTATACCTACGGGATTGGTTTACATGGCGCTGGTTTCGACTTAGTGGGTAACACCCCCTTCGCCTATCCCGCCATATTATTTGGTCATAATGGCAATATCGCGTGGGGATCAACAGCTGGCTTTGGGGATGGCGTTGATATATTTGCAGAAAAATTGGACCCACAACGCCCTGATTATTATCAACACCAAGGCCAATGGAAAAAAATGCTCAGCCGCCAAGAGATAATTAATGTGAAAGATGCCCCGTCCGTTACATTAGATATTTATCGAACGGTGCACGGTAATGTCATGAAAACAGATGATAATGCCAATATCGCGTACAGCAAGGCACGTGCATGGGATGGAAAAGAGGTCTCCTCTTTAATGGCATGGGTAAAACAAGCACAAGCCAAAAATTGGCAACAATGGCAAAATCAGGCACAGAACCAAGCCTTAACCATTAATTGGTATTATGCAGATAAAGACGGCAATATTGGTTATATCCATACTGGGCATTATCCTGAACGCCAAGAAAATCATGACCCTCGACTCCCCGTTCCCGGCACTGGTGAATGGGACTGGAAAGGCATGCAGCCCTTTGCTAATAACCCGAAAGTGTACAACCCTAAATCGGGTTATATTGCTAACTGGAATAATTCCCCAGCAAAAAATTACCCCGCGAGTGACTTGTTTGCGTTTTTATGGGGATCTGCTGATCGCGTCACAGAAATCAATAAGCTAATAGAATCAAAGCATCTGTTAAATCAAGAGGACATGTGGGATATTCTAAAACAGACGAGTCGTGTTGACCTGAATCATCGCCTATTTACCCCTTATATTCTGCGTGCGACACGCGATTTACCTGCCGATGACGATGCCGTAAAACTTGCATCTATTCTTAACCAATGGAATGGAATTAATTATCTTTCAAAAGAAGGCAAACATTATATTCAACCAGGCTCAGCAATATTGGATATTTGGCTAAAAGAGATGCTAAAAGCCACGCTGGGCCAAACAGTCCCTGCTCCTTTTGATAAATGGTATTTAGCCAGTGGCTATGAAACAACACAAGAAGGTCCTACAGGCTCATTAAATATTAGTACAGGCGCAAAAATCTTATATGAATCATTATTAGGGCAACAATCTGCTATTCCACAAGCTATTGACCTATTTTCAGGGAAATCACAAGATGATGTTATTCGCCAAGCATTACGTACAACTTATCAGCAAATGACCCAGCAATATGGTCATCATCCTGCGAGTTGGCAAACTCCAGCGACAGCACTAACTTTTAGAGCCAATAATTTCTTCGGTGTTCCTCAAGCTAATAGCGCAGAAAGTCTACACCAAAATGAATATCATAATCGAGGAACCGAAAATGACTTGATTGTGTTTACCGACGATAAGGTGAAAGCTTGGGATGTTGTTGCTCCAGGACAAAGCGGTTTTATTTCACCGCAAGGAAAACCATCTCCTCATTATCAAGACCAATTATCCCTTTATGAACAGTTTGAAAAAAAACCATTGTGGCTCACTGCTGAAGAATTAGCTCCCCATATCGAAACCAGTGAATTGATTGAAGTTACAAAATAGTCTCTCAACATGGCCGAGAGCAAACTCTCGGCCTTTATTTTATTTTCTGAATACGGTAAACACAGCGCCCACCACCATTGAGTAAATACTGCTCTCGCTCAATCGTAACTTCATCGCCCATAATTTCACGAAATAATTGTAATTCGGAGCGACAAAAATTTTGGCAAACAGTCGCCGCAGCACAGATTGGGCAATGGTTTTCAATTAATAACCAACTGTCCCCCTCTTGTTCAATACGTGCCATATAACCCTCTTCACTACGAATATCGGCTAATGCCTGTAGTCGTTCAATAAAAGGTCGCTGTGCACAACGAGATAGATATTTGGTTTTAATTGCACTTTCTCTTTGGCTAATCAGTTTTTCTAGCCCTTCATTCCCAAAAATACTTTTTACTGAATCAATGAGCTGCAACGTAAGCTGTGCATGCGTATCTGGAAAACGCTGATGTCCTAATTCAGTCAGCACCCAATTCTGCCTCGGTCGACCAGCACCTGTTTGAGAAGTGCACTGCACCCCCTCAACTAAACCTAGTGATAGCAATTTTTGAAGATGTTGGCGGACAGCTTCCCCCGTCATGGCTAAGTCTTTTGCAATCACAGCGGTTGAGATAGGCGCTTTAGTTTTGATACAAAACAACACTTTATCAACCGCTTGGCTGAGATTTAAATTATCAAAGTAATTACTTGCATTAATCATGATGCCACTCTAATATCCAAGCTAATACTTGGATATTAACTTTTTTTTAACTCTCTCGTCTAGCAGGTCTCGCTATGAGCAATGATCCATCAACGACAAATCAAGCCAAATGGGCTGATTTACTCAGTGGCACTAATGCATTACTGACTATCGCCCTTACTGGTGGTGTCGCACTCCATGCGATCAACATTTATATCGTTACAACGATTCTTCCGAGCATTGTCGATGATATCGGTGGCCTAGAATATTATGCATGGAATACCACCATATTTGTTGCCACCTCTATTGTCGGCTCAACATTATCAAGCAAAATCCTCAACCAATTAGGACCTAAATTTGCTTATTTAACCGCCTTATTTTTATTTTCATTAGGGTCGATTTGGTGTGCCGCTTCCCCTTCAATGCTAACGTTACTTGTCGGACGTGCGCTTCAAGGGCTAGGGGGCGGTATTTTATTTGCCTTAAGCTATGCATTAATTCGCATTGTTTTTACCGAAAATCTCTGGTCACGTGCTATGGGGGTCGTTTCCGGTATGTGGGGAATTGCCACGCTCTGTGGGCCTGCAATTGGTGGGATATTTGCCCAAGGTGGACATTGGCGCTGGGCTTTTTGGTCATTATTGCCAGTTGCTGTTTTTCTTACTTTAATTGTTATTAATCAATTACCTAAAAAAACAAACCAACAACCACAAACCAGTAAATTGCCTTTTCTTGCTATTACATTATTAGTTGCTTCTGTGTTAGCGATTTCGATCGGAAGTTTATCTCAAGAACTCATATTTAATGTCGTGGGTCTGCTAGTTGGCATCACCATGCTAATTACCATTGCTCTCATTGATGGTAAGCAAGGTAAACGCTTACTCCCTACAGGCACTTATTCATTCAAAAATCCGCTTGCTATCATTTACTTAACGATGAGTTTACTGGTTGGTGGTATGACAACGGAAATTTATGTCCCTTATTTCTTACAAACTATCCATCAATTTTCTCCATTATCAGCAGGTTATCTCACCGCAATTATGGCCGCAGGTTGGACAATTGGCGCATTACTCAGTGCGAATAAAACGGGGCCACTCGTATTAAAAATACTTCGTTTAGGCCCAATTATTATATTTATCTCATTAATCTTACTGGCTATTTTAACGCCTAATACAAAATTAGTGGATTCAATACTTCTGTTTGCCATCTATTTAATTGCCATGATGGGAGTTGGTCTAGGAATTGGTATTTGCTGGCCACATCTTGTTTTAAAGGTTTTTAACGTCGCCCCTAACGGCGAAGAGAATCTTGCATCCTCATCAATTATTACCGTTCAACTGTACGCAACAGCACTATCAGCAGCATTAGTTGGTGTAGTCGTCAATAATAGTGGACTTATTAGCCCTGGAGGGTTAGCTGGAGCCCAACAAGCTTCAATCTGGTTATTTGCGCTATTTGCTATTTGCCCCTTCTTTGGTGCATTACTCATCAGAAAGATTCAATAACCCTGTAGGCCAAGAAGCAAATATGCATTCATTGCAGAGATAAATAAGAGATTATTATCACAATAGGGAAGTGTTTTTGATGGCACTTCCCTTTAATTATTAGCCTTTATGTTTTGCGAAAAAAATGAGGAATAACTAATGAGCAAAGAATCAAAATAATAATTGTTGATATCATTACGCCACCAAATGCTTGATCGAAAGCAGTATGCGCTTGGTTAATCAAGATATTTGCACTCTCTTGTGGCAAATGCTCCGCGATAATAAAAGCTTCATCAATGCTATCATAAGCTTTCTCATCCACCGCTAAGTTGTCTGGTAACGATAGCTTCATTGTATAAATGGCGCTCATCAATCCCCCCATAAAAGTCACCCCCAACACACTACCGATTTCATAAGCGACTTCTTCAATTGACGCTGCCATACCCGCTTTTTGATCAGGTGCATTCAACATCACTGTGGTTGAGGCGGTAGTAAAAATCACACCAAGACCAAAGCCAATCAAAAATAAGTATGCCAATAATATGAAACCGGTAGCAGTTTGGTAAACATAATTAAGGCCGATGACACCGATCAAGGTACAGACGAAACCAAATATTGTTAACCGTCTCTCGCCAATTTTATGTAATAACATTCCAGCTAATGGGCCAGCCAATACCGAGGCGATAGGGATAGGAATAATATACAGAGCCGCTTGAAACGGTGTATATCCCATCACAAGCTGTAATCTTTGGCTTAACAGAAGCTCGACGCCAACAATGATGACCATCGATAATATTGCCATTAAGATACCCGCACTAAAGCGTGGGTTAGCAAATAGCTTAAAATCAATCATTGGCGAATCAGATGACATTTGTCTACGGCTAAAGATACACAAGAACCAAACACCTATGATGCCTGCAACAATAAACGCCCACCAATTCGTATAAGGCTTACCAAACTCTTTTAGGGCATAAATAGTACCAACTAACCCAATAAGCACTAACACAGAGCCGATATAATCGATTTTTTGTGAACCTTCTCCGCCACATTTAGGAATTAAAAAGTAAGCGAAAGGCAATACGAATAATACTACCGGTACATTGATTAAAAATACTGAGCCCCACCAAAAATGGTTAAGCAATATACCGCCAACGAGTGGACCGATAGCGGCGCCACCTGACGCAACAGCCGACCAAATCCCTATCGCAAGAGCACGCTCTTTTGGATCTAAAAAAACATGCCTAACAATTGATAACGTTGCGGGCATGCTCATTGCAGCCCCTACGGCCAAAAAGCCTCTTGATAAAATCAAGCTCAATGCAGTTGGGGAAAATGCAGCGCACAAAGAGGCGATGGCAAATAAAGGTAACCCTAAAAGAAACATCACCTTATGACCTATACGGTCACTAAGCATCCCCGCTGCCGGTAATAATCCCGCGACAATTAACGGATATGCATTCATAATCCATAATTTTTCGGAGGATGTGGCGCCTAAATCATGTGTTAATCGAGGTAGAGCCGTGTATAACACCGTTACATCGATCACAATGAGAAACAGTACACTTGATACTAAAAGTAAAATAATCCAGCGTTTATAATCAGCTAGCATAAAATCATCTCAACAAGTTTATTTAATCATCATTTATTAATGATTGTGCTACAATATAAATCCATACGTATGTATTGAAAAGAGGTTTTTGTTAAATGGGACGTCAACGAACAATCGATCGAGATAAAGTGCTCGATGCTGCTGAAGAGATTGTGCTCACACAAGGAGCCGCCGCTCTAACCATTGATGCCGTGGCCAAATCCATGGGAATTTCTAAAGGTGGTGTGCAATATTGCTTTGGTAACAAAGATGCTCTCATCGATGCGATGTTTGAACGTTGGGGATATACCTATGAACAAATATTCAATCGTGAAATAGAAAAAGATAATTCACCTGAGAATCGAATTAATGCCCATCGGCTCGCGACGTATGAACACGATAAAGTCGCTATGGCGAAAGGGGCAGCATTGATGGCAGCTTTATTACAAACGCCAGAATACCTAGAAAGTACACGTCATTGGTATCGCGACAGATTGCGTCATTTAGACACCTCGACCGAACAAGGAAAACGCGCTCGATTGATGTTTCTTGCCACTGAAGGTGCTTTTATGTTGCGCTATTTTGGATTGATGGAAATTGATGAAGATGAGTGGCAATCCATGTTTAACGATATGTCACGATTATTAAGCTAATCATCTTACAACTCAATGACAGGCTGCTAACCGCTGAATTATCGTCATCAATAATATCATCCTCTCTGACTACCCCAGAAAACCCTCGGTTTGATAACATTAAATAATAAAAAACCCGACTATATAATTAACGATATAATCGGGTTTAAGCTATTTGTAGACGGACAATTAAGTTGGGAACTGGAAGGTGTGAAAATGGGGGTTTTTTAAGAGTTGTTTGGGGAAAAGTGACAAAATAGATGGAAACTGGGTGTGGTGTTGCAAGCTAGCGCGAAAGTTAAAAATGACAAAATAGTTTGGAACTAGATTTCACTTATCTGGTTAACTAATCTAGCTAACCTGCCGCTCAGCTTAGTACGATCCTATATCCAACTGCTCATAATCCTTTCATCAGTATCCCAAATTAAATCCCCCTCCTAGACTGCCTCACCAACACTTTACAGTGATCCCGTATTTCCGGACAGGTGATTGATTTTTTTCGCTTGTACAGGTGTTAAGACACAGTTATCTTGATGTAGACATTATGCATTGTAATAGCCCATTAACATGCGCTAAGAGCATAAATTAATATACAGTAACAAGCATTACGAGGTGCTAATGTTTGGAAAGCAGCCTCTTCCAACTACAATAATAAGTTAACTATCCTCCACCCACAAATAATTACAAATGACCCCTTTCCGCTATAACTCCGATCTCACCAGCGGCTCGCTACAAACCCGAAAGTGTCGCATTATTACTGGCTTGTTACTCCAAGAGCTTGATGAAGCTGCCTGGGATAAAGCCATGTATGAGGAAAATGTGCTTCAGAAACGCACGCAATCTACGGTAAGACGTATTTCTTCAGCGCTTAGAAAACGCCTAGAACACCTAAGCTCTGACTTTTGGGCTTTTGCGTTTTTATGTTAGGCATTGTCTGGCAGCTGGAGGAAGTGTAATGACCATGAATGGTCACTGTGATTAACAGTATCTTGCTTAAACTTATCTGAACAATGGTAGAACTGGCTCATATTTATCCCCTCTATGATTGTTTATCTTTTTCACCATAAAAAGTATCAGGGGCTACTCAGGGCTACATAAAGATATTTATCTACTTTTACTGATTGATAAGTAGCATCAGTCCATCCGCAGGACTGGTGGTGCCGGCAAAATGCTGACCCAACACATGCGTATAGATTTGCGTGGTCTTAACATCGGTATGCCCTAAGAGTTCTTGCACAGTGCGAATATCACGCCCCGCTTGTAATAGATGCGTAGCAAACGAGTGACGAAATGTATGACAAGTGACACGCTTGCTAACGATGCCTGCTTTTTGTACGGCTGCCTTCAATGCCTTTCGCGCAACGGAGTCATGCAGATGATGGCGGCATAATTTGCCGTTATACGGGTGGTTGCAGAGCGTGCTGGAGGGAAAGACAAACATCCACGCCGCTTGTCGATAAGCAGAAGGGTATTTGCGATCTAAAGCAAAAGGCAGCGATGGCCCTACGCCTTGTAAGTTGTCGTCTTGCTGAATAAGCCGCGCTTGCTCAATGAGTTGTTTTATTGCTGGGATTAGGCGCGTGGGCAGTAGGCTGTTTCTGCTTTTCCCACCCTTACCGTCATGCACAGTGATGCAGCCATTATCAAAATCAAAATCTTTAACCCGCAAACGCAAGCATTCATTAATGCGCAAACCTGCACCATACAGCAGCGCAAAAATAACTTGGTTGCGAGTGTCCATAACCTGCAAAATGCGTTGCACTTCACTTGCAGAGATAACAGAGGGTAGCCGTCTAGGCTTGCTTGCAGGGATATAATCAATATCGCCCAACGGCTGTTGTAAAAACCTGTTGTACAAAAAAGCTAGGGCATTTAAAGCGATTTTCTGCGTGTTTATGGCTACATGTCTGCTGTTTGCTAAGCTGGATAAAAACAGCCTGACCTCTTCACTGCCCATGGTCTGAGGATGACGTTTTTTGTGAAACAGAATAAAACGCTTAATCCAGTGCAGGTAAGTTTTTTTCAGTTTTCAGCGCATAACCTTTTTGCCGCATATCCGTGCGTATAGAATTTAAAAATGGACTGTTAGACATAAAACGCTCCTTGTCTTGCAACTGTCTGCCTATACAGCCTATTCTAGCTGGGATTTAAAAAGTTCCTGTTTTTTACGCCTAGAGATGCTTGTTTACCGATAGAGTTTTAATTTAATGCTAAATAAATTAAAGTGTTATGAGTTCTTTGGGTGAGATAATGTGCATCGTGCAAGCAGGATAGACGGCATGCACGATTTGTAATAACAGAGTGTCTTATATTTTTAAAGAAAGTCTATTTAATACAAGTGATTATATTAATTAACGGTAAGCATCAGCTGGTGACAAAACGAGCATGCTTACTAATAAAATGTTAGGCCACACGAAGGAAACTTATGCAAGTACCGGAGTTCGGTGGGTATTTCCCATCAGAGGAAGATATGGATGCTCAGCAAAAAGCGTTCTATAGAAAGGTCGAAAAATCTCTCGACCATGGTGACTTTATCGATATCGATAGCAATATTGGATATGTCTTTGTCTATTTGTATAAGCTATTAGCTAAATGGAACACGAAAGGTTTTGAATCACTATCAGAGTTTCTAATATACATTTCTGAGCTATATAAGCATGAAGAGAAACTATCCAGTTACTGTCTTTTTTGGGCATACGATTGCCTACTTGGCCTTGAAAAATATGACGATTACTTAGAGAAAACCGAGCCAAAAGTTATAACAGGAACAAGCACTCATTCTTCTAACCTAAGAATAAACATCCAGAGGAAAATAGGCCTCCAGGCTAACCCCATTGATATATTGCTAATGTGCGGAGGGAGGAAAACAAAGTTTATCTCCAATAATCAAGCGTTATACAAAGAAAAGATTATTGACTGTTTTAATGAATATGGTGAAGAGAATGAAGGCTGGTTTGCTATATTCGATTCATGGCTTTCAAACGAAAACTTATATGATCATAGATTATTCAATGGAGCACCTTTATGGGATAAGCCAGCGTTAAGCTGGAAAATAAAGGCTTATTACTCTGCCTACGATCATTTGGGGAAAATTAAAGAAATCTCTAAAGACGCAGAAAATAAAGCAAGGGAGTTATTAGGAGTCCCCAAGATCGGGGAAGGGTGGGTTTCTGAAACTGAGCTTTATAGGAAGTTAGAGGGTGAGTTTTTCAAAACAAAGGTAATACAGCATGGTCAACCATCTTGGTTAGGGCGCCAACATTTCGATATATGGTTTCCCAACTGGAAAATTGCAGTAGAGTATCATGGGAAACAACACTTTGAGCCTGTCGATTTCTTTGGTGGCGAGGAAGCATTTAAGAAAACTGTTGAAAGGGATAAACGAAAGATTAATCTAGCTAGAAAACATGGTGTTAGGCTATTTGTTGTCACTGAGCATGATGATCAAGATGAGCTCATACAAGATATATACGAACTTTCTTCTAGGCGAAAGGTATTACCACCTAAGGCCTAACAAGTTGCTGCACACGGATAAATTACTCGCTGCGCTCCTAATTTACCGGTGAGCAAGGCGTTACGCATATGGAGAGTTTATATGAAATATCCGGTTCTGGTTTTACTTGGTCTTCTCTTGGTGGGTTGTTCCCAAGAACTTTCGTACTCAATATCTGACGCAGAATCGGTCGGATTTGAAAAGGATAGTCAGCAGCTCTACCAAATGGTCGGTGCTATCGATGGATGGAGTGGAACTCTCCAAGGAGAACGCGTCGAGCTTTACGAATTTGAAAGTAGCTCAGACGTAAATGCAAAGGCATTTGAAAAATCCACGCAAGAAGGAAATATTTCTGGATGGGTGGACACATGCCAAGTCGGCAACCTCCTAATGATAAGCAAAGGGAAAAAAGCTTGCCAAGCCCTAAGGGATATCAATGCATAACCAAGCGCAGCACTACACAGCCGTCGGACGCTCGCAAGCTCGCGCCGGTGTGCGCGCCGTTATGTTTCATTAGGGGAAATCATGAAAAACAAGATTAATACTTTCTTTATCGTAGCCTTTGTTCTAACCCTGTCCGCGTGTGCTGCTAAACAGACAATACCTGGGGCTGAGCGAGTTGAGTTAGTAAACGATCTTCCTGATCGAGAAAAGTGCGAGTTCGTCGGCGAGGTTGTGGGGTCTCAGGGGAATTGGTTTACTGGTGACGTAACATCAAATAAAAATTTAGTTATAGGCGCAAGAAACGAATTAAGGAATGAAGCCTATAAATTAGGGGCTAATGTCGTTTATGTGCAAGACTTAAAAAACACGAATGCATATGGTTCTATGGGCACAACAAATACAACTGGTGTTGGTAAAGCATATAAATGTAAGTGACCTTTCCCCCTAAATTAGAACCATAACTTCGATGAGATTTCCATTACACTGACAGCAGTTGGAGGTCTCAAAAATGAAGAAACGTTATACCGAAGAACAAATTATTAAGGTCATTAAAGAACACGAGGCAGGTGCCAAAGTAAGTGATATTTGCCGCAGGCTAGGCATCTCCAATGGCACTTTTTATAACTGGCGTAGTAAATATGCAGGACTGGAGGTAAACGAGGCTAAACGCCTGCGTGAACTTGAGTCAGAAAACAACAAACTCAAAAAACTGTTGGCAGAGAAGCTGCTTGAGAATGAGGCTTTGAAGGATGTTGTCTCAAAAAAGTGGTAACCCCTGCCAGCAAAAAATTAGCCGTACGCCATCTCATTGATGCTTTTAGGCTAAGTGAAAGATTAGCTTGCAGGCTTTTGGGGTTAAGCAGAACAACCTATCGCTACCATCACGTCAGCAAGAACGATGAAGGTCTTGCCGAGCGTTTAAAAGAGCTTGCTGTTCAGTATCCTCGATATGGCTATCTTATGCTGCATGAGCTTCTTAAGCGTGAAAAATTGGTTAAAAACAAAAAACGTACCTATCGGTTATATCGTGAATTAGCGCTACAAGTGCGCACTAAGCGTAGAAAGAAACTTATGCATCCTCGCATTCTTATGGCAACACCTAGCACTATAAATCAACGTTGGTCGATGGATTTCGTGTCTGATCAACTTGCTAGCGGTCGCCGATTCCGAGTACTTAATGTGGTGGATGATTTTAGTCGCGAAGTGATAGGGCAGCTTGTATCCGTATCAATTTCAGGACCACAAGTCGCACGATATTTAACCCAGTTAATCGAAATAAGAGGTAAGCCCAGATCAATTGTCTGCGACAACGGTCCAGAATACACCAGCAAAGCCATGTTTGTATGGAGCAAAGAGCAAGAGTTATCGCTCAGTTTTATTCAGCCAGGCAAGCCTACCCAAAATGCTTTTGTTGAAAGCTTAAATGGCAAGTCTAGAAATGAATGTTTAAATCAGCATTGGTTTAGAACATTGGCCGAAGCTACGTACGAAATAGAGCAATGGCGGCAACACTATATATAATGATGTTCGACCACATAGCTCACTGAATTACCAAGCCCCTTCCGAGTACGCGAAAAAGGCGGTATAATATGAATTATCTCATCTAAGTTGTGGTACTAAAGGTGGGGAAAGGTCACCACCAAAGAAACCGGGTCGGATGAGACTACAGTAAAGCAATGTGTGGATGATCTATTTGAAGATGACGCAAAAAAGGATTTCAATTTATCCTATTGGATAAATCCAGACAGAGGCGAGTTATTTTTTGCTAGCAAGGTTGTTTTGTTGGAAGGAGCTACAGAAAAGACTGTTTTTCCTTTGCTGGCAAAAAAAATTGGGGTGTTTAGATATGATTACACGCTTATTGATTGTGGTTCTAAAGACAACATTCCGCTCTATGTCAAGTTGCTCAACAAATTCAAGATACCCTACGTGGCTGTATATGATCGTGATCATCAGCAAGGAAAGGGCGCAGATGCTATTGCATCGGCTAATACATCTACCCAAAAGATAGAAGATGTCATCGATCCCGCCGTAGGAAAATCTCTTGTTTTGGTTAACGATATAGAGGAGGAGCTTGGGCTTCCAAAAGGTGGTAGTAGCAAGCCCTATATCGCCTTGAATCATATCACCTCTCAAGGGTTTACTTTGAGTGAGGGGATGAAGCAGAAAATCAGCCTCGTGTATGGCATCGAAGTCGAGGCATAACAATGCGCTGCAATTGGACAAATTTACGCTGCGCTTCAATTTGCCAGTGAGCTCGGCGTTATATGCCCAACCCAGCTCGAACCAACCAAGGGAACCCGACCATCGGATGACGAATAAAAAAGACCTATCAGAACGCGACATCTGCACCAAGTTCATCACGCCCGCGCTGGAACAGGCTGGCTGGGACATGCAGAAACAAGTCCGGGAGGAAGTCGGCTTCACCGATGGCCGTATCTATGTGAAGGGCAATCTCACTACCCGTGGCAAGCGCAAGCGGGCGGATTACATCCTTTACTACAAACCCAATATCCCTGTCGCCATCATTGAGGCCAAGGACAACAAGCATTCGGTGATGGCAGGCATACAGCAGGGGCTGGATTACGCCACTATCCTGGACATCCCCACGGTGTTCAGCAGCAACGGCGATGGCTTCTATGAACATGATCGTACCGCAGCAAGCGGCAGTGTCGAACGCGAACTACCGCTGCACGACTTTCCAACGCCAGAACAACTCTGGGAGCGGTATAAACGCTACAAAGGCATCACCACGCCAGAAGCCGAGCGAATCAGCGCTCAGGATTATTTCTTCGACGGCACCAGTCGTAACCCCCGCTACTACCAACAGATTGCCATCAACCGCACTGTAGAGGCCATTGCCAAAGGTCAGCAGCGCATCCTGCTGACAATGGCCACCGGTACCGGTAAAACCTATACCGCCTTTCAGATCATTCACAGACTGTGGAAGGCTGGGGCGAAAAAGCGCATCCTGTTTTTGGCGGACCGGAATGCCTTGATCGACCAGACACGCCGAGGCGATTTCCGCCACTTCAAAGACAAAATGACGGTCATCAAGCAGAAGAAGATCGACAAATCCTACGAGATCTATCTGGCGCTGTATCAAGGTCTGACCAACTACGATGAGGACAAGGACGCCTACCGCGAATTCAGCCCGGACTTCTTCGACCTGATCGTCATCGACGAGTGCCACCGTGGTAGCGCCTCCGAAGACAGTGCCTGGCGCGAGATTCTGGACTACTTCGAAACCGCCACCCACATTGGCCTCACCGCCACACCCAAGGAAACCGAAACCGTTTCCAGCACCGAATACTTCGGTGAGCCCATCTACACCTACTCGCTCAAGCAGGGCATACATGACGGCTTTCTTGCCCCCTACAAGGTGATCCGGGTTGGCCTTAATGTCGATCTGGAAGGCTGGCGGCCGGAGGCAGGCAAAACCGACAAGAGCGGCCAACTGGTGGATGATCGCATTTATAACCGCAAGGATTACGACAAGAGCCTGGTAATCGACGAGCGTACCGAAGCCGTGGCCAAAAAAATCACCGAATACCTGACCAAAACCAATCGCTTCGATAAAACCATCGTCTTCTGTGTCGACATTGACCACGCCCAGCGCATGCGTGCCGCCCTGGCCAATGCCAACAGCGACCTGATGGCGCAGAACCCCAAGTATGTCATGCAGATCACGGGCGATAATGACGAAGGCAAGCGCGAGTTGGATAACTTCATCAATCCTGACGAACGCTATCCGGTCATTGCCACCACCTCCAAGCTGATGACCACCGGCGTCGATGCACAAACCTGCAAACTGATCGTACTCGACAGCAACATCGGCTCGATGACCGAATTCAAGCAAATTATCGGGCGCGGCACCCGCATCAACGAAGAATTTGGAAAGACCTTTTTCACCATTCTTGATTTTCGCAATGTCACCGACCTGTTTGCCGACCCGGATTTCGACGGCGATCCGGTGCGCGTTAAAGAACTGCGTGAAGATGAGGACTTTGAGACACCCGAAGAAGAAATCGCCGAAGGCGAGACCGTCACGGATGAAACCGGTGAGGAAATCATCTTCGATCCACCAACTGAACCACCGGAAATCATCACCGGTGGAGAGATCATCAACGAACCGCGCCCCAAGTACTACGTCAATGGCGTCAATGTCGCCATCCTCAACGAGCGCATCCAGTACATGGATGGCAACGGCAAGCTGATCACCGGCAGCCTGAAGGACTACACCCGCGAGAAAGTGCGAGAGCAATATCATTCACTGGATGACTTCCTCAACAGATGGCATAGCGCCGACAAAAAGCAAGCCATCATCGACGAGCTGACCGAACAGGGTATCGTACTGGAAAACCTGAAAGAGGCCATTGGCAAGGAGATGGATATCTTCGATATGATCTGCCACACCGCCTTCGATCAGCCGCCGCTCACCCGTGCCGAGCGCGCGAAGCAGGTCAGAAAGCGCGACGTATTCACCCAATATGGCGAACAGGCCCGCAAAGTACTGGACGCTTTGCTGGACAAATACGCCGACGAAGGCATCGAGAACATCGAAGACATCAAGGTGCTCAAGGTCAACCCCTTCGACCAGTTCGGCACACCAACAGAAATCATCAAACTCTTCGGCGGCAAGCCCCAATACTTGCAGGCCCTGAACCAATTGGAGCAAGCCCTCTATCAAGCGGCTTGAATCACGAACAAGAGAGAAGTAGTAGCGCAACATGGCAAACGTATCAGGCATTGTAAAATCCGCCCGTAACATCATGCGGCAAGACACCGGCACCGGCAGCGACGAGCTGCGCATTCTGCAACTAGGTTGGATGCTATTTTTGAAAATCTTCAGCGACAAGGACAAAGAGCTGGAGCTGATGGACGACAACTACGTCTCGCCCATTCCCGCTGAACTACATTGGGACGAGTGGGCCGGCGATGACGAAGGCATGACCGGCGACGAGCTGTTGCAGTTTGTTGACCGAAAGCTGTTCCCGACCCTGTCGGAAATAGACCTCTCCAGCGGCAACCGCCGTGCGGTATTAGTGCATGAGGTGTTTGCAAATAACTACAACTACATGAAGTCTGGCATTCACCTGCGGCAAGTGATCAACAAGCTGAATGAAATCGACTTCAACAGCAGCAAAGACCTGCACCTGTTCGGCCAGATTTATGAAACCTTCCTGAGTGAACTGCAAAGCGCTGGCACCCTCGGCGAATTTTATACCCCGCGTGCCGTCACCCAGTTCATGACCGAAATGGTCAACCCCGCCCACGGCGAAACTGTGCTCGACCCTGCTTGCGGCACCGGCGGCTTTTTAACTACCGTGATCGAACACCTGAAGGCCTCCGCCAACACCGTCGCCGAGCGCGAAGCCATTGCCCACAATGTGCGCGGCTGGGAATACAAACCCTTGCCCTACATGCTGGCCAACACCAACTTGATCCTGCACGACATCATCACCCCCAGCATCCAGTTTGGTGACTCGCTGCAACGGCCCCTAAGCGAATACACGCGCAAAGAACGGGTAGATGTGATCATCGCCAATCCGCCCTTTGGTGGCGTGGTTTCCAACAACAACGAGAACAACTTCCCGCAAACCTACCGCACCAAGGAATCGGCAGACTTGTTCTTGATCCTGATGATCCATCTGCTCAAGGAGGGTGGCCGCGCAGCCATTGTCTTGCCCGATGGTTCCCTTACCGGCGATGGTGTTAAACAACGTATCCGCCAAAAACTGTTGGAGGACTGCAACCTGCACACCATCGTGCGCCTGCCGAACTCCGTGTTCCAGCCCTATGCCTCGGTGGCCACCAACCTGCTGTTCTTCACCAAGGGCGAGCCGACCCAGAGCATCTGGTACTACGAACACAAACTGCCGGAAGGCTACAAGGCCTACTCAAAGACCAAGCCTATTCAATTAGCCGAGTTCGAAACCCTGAAAAGCTGGTGGACGAACCGTGAAGCCAACGAGCAAGCCTGGCAGGTGGATATCGATACCATCAAAGCCAATGGCTACAACCTCGACATCAAAAACCCACACCGTGCCGAGGAAGAAAAACAATACAGCAGCACCGAATTACTCGATCTGTTGCATCAGTCCTTTGCCAAGAGCGATCAGTTGCTGGAGCAGTTGCGGAAGGAGTTGGTGTAGTGGCTGTTTGGAAAAAAGTAAAAGTTGGAGACTTCCTTTTTGAGCGTGAGGGGCGGTATAAGCCTGATGCAAAGGAAATTCAAGGGCTCCAGCGGATAGACAAGATTGATTTCTCTGGGAATTTTCACGTCGCAAACAAGCCCAGTAAAACGAACATGATTCTGATTAAATCGGGCGATTTGGTCATTTCAGGCATCAACGTCGCTAAAGGTGCCTTGGGCGTGTATCACGGCGACGCTGATGTCACAGCGACCATTCACTACTCATCGTATACCTTTGATGAAAGCAAAGTCAGTGTTGAGTTTTTCAAGCGCTTTCTGAAGTCGCCAATCTTTATTCAATTGCTGAAAGAGCAGGTGAAAGGTGGCATTAAAACCGAAATAAAACCCAAACATCTTTTGCCGCTTGAAATCATGTTGCCAGATAAAGATGAGCAACTATTTATTCTCAGTCAGTTTCAACGGATTGAAAATGAAGATGCTGAATTGAAACATGAACTAACCCGTCAACAAGCCCTGCTGAAAAAACTGCGGCAGCAAATTTTGCAGGAAGCCATCGAAGGCAAACTCACCGCCGACTGGCGCGCGCAAAACCCCAATGTAGAACCGGCCAGCGAACTACTCAAGCGCATCGCCGCCGAAAAAGCGCAACTGGTTAAAGACAAAAAAATCAAAGCGCAAAAACCATTGCCGCCCATCACGGACGAGGAAAAGCCGTTTGAACTTCCGCGAGGGTGGGAGTGGTGTCGATTAGATCAGCTTATTTATGAGAGTCCAAGGAATGGATACTCACCAAAGACGGTCGATTACCCGACAAACACCAAGACGCTAAAATTGGGCGCTACCACATCAGGGAGGTTCGACTCGACCCAGGTAAAGTACATTAATGAAGAAATATCACGAGATTCATTTCTATGGATCAAACCGAGAGATATTCTAATTCAGCGGGGAAATTCGATTGATTTTGTGGGTGTTTCAGCAATATATCAAGGTGAAGAAAATTGCTTCATTTACCCTGACCTGATGATGAAGCTAAAGCCTGTGAGCTCACTCTCAGAGGTGTTCTTGCACCACGCTTTGATGAGCCCAAGTTGTCGAGAATATTTCCGAAGCAATGCAACCGGTGCTCAAAAAAGCATGCCCAAAATAAATCAAGCAGTCGTTTCTGGTGCGTTGGTACCACTTTGCTGTGAGGAAGAACAACTAGCCATCGTCACCAAAGTCGAAAAACTACTCTCTCTCTGCGACCAACTGGAAACTCAAATCACCCAAAACCAGACACACGCCGAGCAACTGATGCAAGCAGTATTAAAAGAAGCCTTCAGCCACAACAACGAGGTGGAACTTGCTTAATCGACTCGCCAAACTGGCGCTGGTATCCACGGCGCTGGCGCCCATCTTCCTGACGCTGTGGTTTGTGGAAATCAGCAGCGCTTGGCAGCTTGGTGTGCCTTGGTTGGAGAATCTTGCCGCTCATTGGCGGGTAGGCAGCACCTATTTGTTGGCTGCACTGGTGTTAAGCAGCCTATGCTTTGGTCTGGTCTGGATGTCCGCCTCGCGCCACGGCCTTGAGCGTCTGCCGCTGAAGATCAAGTCGGTCAAAACTGTGGACAAGGAGATCGTCGGCTTTCTGCTCGTTTACTTGCTACCACTTATCAACCAGAGCCAGAGCACCATCAGCGTGCCGGTACTGGTGTTTGTGGCGGTGATCTTCTTCTTTATTGTCTACAACTCCCACGCCTACCACTTCAACCCTTTGCTGGGGTTTTTCGGCTATCACTTCTATGAAGTAACCATTGAGGGCGACATCACCTATGTGCTGATCACCCGCCAGAATATTACCGACTGCAAGGCTGTTTCGCAGGTGGTGCAACTAACCGAATACATGATACTGGATGCCAATCATGCCAAATAACAATAATACCTCTAACCTGTTCGCTTTGGTGGATGATGAAGATGCGCTCATCCGTCGCATTCCACTGACTGCGGCGGTCAATACCGAACTGGCCCAACTCTTCGCCGAACAACAGGCCGCACTGCTTAACGACAGACAGCCCATCGCCTTCACGGGCAGCTACAACGTGGACGTGGGCGAAATCTTTACCATTGCCGATTACCCACTACCGCCCGCCATCGGCCAAGCCATTGGCAATCCGCTCATTTGTCCGGTGTTGAATCTCAATACCGAAACGCACCGCATCAAAGCGCTGTTTAGTGGCAGCTGGTCAGCTGCCAACAAAAGCGTCAACTTTCAGGTTTTCGATGCCGGCAAGTTGCTCTCTAATCGATGGACACTGATCGGTTTGCCTATCCATGCTGGTGATACTTATAAGCGACTTGAAGAGCCTGGTCTGATATTGCAAGACAAACTCACCGCCCATTTCCACAACGGCACGCTGTACTTCACTTCCTACCACAATACCAAACGGTTTCTGGATTTGGCTGATTACTACCGGGAAGCGACCGATACCGACCTCGACGATTTCGCTGCCACCGGTATCTTTGTCTTCGAAGACCAAGCAAGCTTCAAGGCGCAAGCCGACTCGATCATCCGAAAGAAAATCGCCCTGTTGCAAAAGAATGAAGTTTTGAAAGATCTCACCGTCACCGACATCCAAACCGTAGCCAACAACTTTAACGCCGAGCTTCCCGAAGAGCACCACATCGCGATCACGGTCAACGACGATGGCAATTTGGTTATCCCGAAAGACAAGAAACAGCTGAAAGAACTTATCCGCTTCCTGGACGAAGACTACGTTACCGCACCGCTGACCAAACGAAAATGCCTCACCAATTCCAAGCAATATCTGTGAGCCTCTCATGAAAAGGGCATCTAACAAAGTGCTGCACACGGATAAATTACTCACTGCGCTCGCAATTTACCGGTGAGCACGGCGTTAAGTGCTCTTGATATGCACGACAATTTCAATAATTACTAAAAAGGCCAAAGGAGATACCTATGCCAATGATAAATTGCCCTGACTGTTCGAAAGAAATGTCTGATTCTGCTCCCACCTGCCCAAACTGCGGCAGGCCAAACACTAGTGCTTCCACGCAAGTTCGTCCAGTTGGCATATTGTTGGGCATTGGTATCTTTTTAATACCGCTAATATTTTCTTGGTTTACTTTGCGCATAGAAAACTCCTTGAGTTCATATTAATGGAATTTTCTACAAATAGCCTCCGTGGTTTTGAGGGGGATTACATACCCAAAATGCTTTTGTTGAAAGCTTAAATGGCAAGTTTAGAAATGAATGTTTAAATCAGCATTGGTTTAGAACATTGGCCGAAGCTACGTACGAAATAGAGCAATGGCGGCAACACTATATATAATGATGTTCGACCACATAGCTCACTGAATTACCAAGCCCCTTCCGAGTACGCGAAGAAGGCGGCATAATATGAATTATCTCATCTAAGTTGTGGTACTAAAGGTGGGGAAAGGTCACATAATGACTCGAATTCTCGGCATAAAGAGATGACACAACGTGCGTATGCGTCTAACCTGCTTAGTCTTTCAAATTAGTCAAAGCTGCTATAACTCTCAGCCTAACCATGCTCAAGAAAATGATGTTATTGAGGATTAGCTAATTCACTTAACAGCTGATTAAAGTAACTAGGGTTTCAGTCATTCCTTTAATGCGTAAATTGCTCTCTAACCACTCTCTCAGCCCACCCCTCCATATCCTCTCTCGATACTTGCAGCTCCCCCAACCCCTTTGGATGATTCACCCCTCTATGCCCGTCTTGTCCATATAATTGATCAAACAAACTATTTGGCCAATTCAATGAGCTCTTCACCACTCCACGCCGTATCTTTTCAAAATCATTCCGCCATGTTTCGCTATCAACGCCACTCAACACTTTGGTAGAAAGCATTTTCACCCCATCCGATGCATCCACCTCTAGCAATACAAATTCACTGCCATTACGTTGCACCCCAACGGCTTTAATCACTCTTGGTGAGCCATCTTTACACAGATGTAATCGGCTACGCCCAACTTTTGGCAAAACCAAAGTTTCTTCAAAAAGCACCCGACATGCAAATTTAATTTTTAGAATTGAAATTAACTCATTAAAGGCTGCAAAACGATTGGCAAAAATAGAGTTGTAATTGGTTGCATCCTGCTTCCCACCCACATCTGCCGCTGCTAGGACACCACCTAAGTGTGGCTCATCAGTACTAACCAAATTACTATTTTCACTTGTTGTTGCTTCTTCTTTTTCTAAAATAGTTTGGCTACTTTTTCTTGCCCTGCGAGATTTTTCAATTCGACTAGGTCTACTAAAACTTATCCATGTCGGCTCAGCCTCTATGACTCGTGTGTCTGTGTCTATATTGGCTGTTTCCTCATCGTCCAACTGTAGATGCTCATCATCAACAACTGACTCTGTTGAAACCGCTATGTGCTGCGCACTACCATCACCTGCCTCCTTTTCCTGAAAAGAGGCATGGCTAATAGCTGTTGTGCTAGGAAGCATAGCGTTGATTTCTAAACCTACTATTTCCTCAACTAAATAATCCTTATCCTCGTTAGAAGAACGTCCTTTTACATGTAATTTCCAACCCTGCATGGGCGGAGGGTCAAAGCTAAAGCACCAGCTTTCAACGCCATTCTTAATTTCTCTATTTTGTTGATAGTGCCTAAAAATACTTTCATACGAATCCATAACATCTTGATCCGAAAACAACCAAACCAAAAGCTGCACTACGGCCGACTGCTCTAACGCCCCTTTAGGAAACGATGAACTGGGTAAGATCCTTATCTCTAAATGATCTCGCTCAACCTCATACTGAACGTCGAACTCTTGCTGTAAAGCGGTACTGCTCAAACAGCTTCGACAGAAATAGGAGTTAATTAAAAATAATGACCGAGCTAGCTCTAACTGTGGGATGTGATAACGAGTCTTGCTATATGGTGTTTCAGCTTCGTAAATAAATGAACTCTGCGCTCCATCCTTGTTGCGTACGGAAGCAAAGGACGAGAGATTAGGAAAATCGATTATTTTGGCTCGTTGAAGATCCGATGCTTCAAACTCAATCACACGATCCGCCTTATTTATTTGCTTTGTTGTACTGTTAACCACCTTAGCTCGACTTAATAAAGGCAAATGAGTAAATCGAGTCCATTTCCGTTCTTGCATTGGATTAAACCAAACAAAAATACGCCACTCCTTATGACCCGAGTTACGGAATAAGTGGCCAATATGTACCACCTGCACATTGTCATCAAAGCTAGCTATCTTAACCACTTAGTCCTCCTCGCAGACCGTTTCCAAAAAATTTTGTGCTTCTTTTGTTATCCGCTCTTTAGATAACGTTGCACTTCTTAATAATCGCCAGCGCCTAAGCTCAACATCTTCCTGTTTAAGCTTAATAAAAGCTTGGCTAATCCGTCTAATTTGATAATCTTCCACACTCTCTGAGTAACGCTTTAAGCAAAGCGCTACCAAAGGCAGTTTCTGTAGATTTTTTGCAAGAGAGGTTCCGTTAGGAGTTTGCTTTAACAGCCAGCTCGATGTCGCTCTTGGGTGATCAAGGCTACTATCTAAACGCTTTATGATTCTTAGCAGTTGTCGTACAGCGATTCGATCTCTTTGTCCCCAGTCAACTCTAGGGGCGGGTGCCAGACGCTCTTGTTGATGCTGTTGATTCCAGTGAACTAGCCAATCCCTGTCATGTCGGTAAAGCCAAGCGTATAGCGCCCCACCCTCTAAAGACTGTCTTGCCGCCTTAATTCCTTGGTATTTATGCACTAGTTGCTGCCAGTCTTTATGCTTAACAGATAAATCTTCAGAGTTAGGTTGCACGGACTGGCTGACAGGTCTTGTCGCTATAGAGTGCTCAGTAATAGCACTTGCCTGCTGTAGCGCTTCTATAACCGTTAGTTTTGGCAATAAGGCTTGCCACACAATACTATGCTGTAAATAACTAAAGGCTTTTCTATGCTTACGGAATATACTTTTCAGCCAACACGTGTCCTTGTTCTCTGCCAACGTTAAATCCAGTTTCTCTAGTGCCTCATCACTAAAAGTCTGCCTCACTCTCTCCGCCACCAAATCATGACGGATGTGCTTACCTCTGGTGAGTCCTAAATCCTGCGCTAAGCGCTGATAAAAAAGCGTCCACTGCTCAAGGCTTGGGGAAAGCTCTTGTGCTTGTGGAGCGTCTAGCAGAGGGGCTATATAAGCAGCTAGTGCTGTTAATTGAGATAGGGAGTCTTTGGGGTAGTCTGAAAGCAGCTCAGTATGACCCAAAGCCCAAAATTGATGTCGATGATCATCTACAGCTCTATCAAAGAAAATCAAAGCACCATGTTTTGAACAATATGGCAAAGCGGGCAAATACCAATCTCGTTGCCAAAAGGCTTCCCCATGCCTATTTAGCTGAAGAGCAATGCAATCAGGGCAGTATCTAAAGCGGTTATCACTCTTAACTCTAGACGCAGCGACTCCTAGCATTAAATGCACCGCACCTTGCGCTTGATACTCCATTAACCTAATCGCTTCGTCTCGGCGCTCTTTGCCTACAAACGGAGCATATAAAGGGAATAAGGTATGCTCATAAATGAGTTGCTGAACAGCGTAGCGTCCTGTTTGATGCAAGTGCCTTGCTATAACGCCTAAATGTGAAGGTAAATCTAAGGTTGCAATGACCTTACGGTTGCCATACACCTCGTCTAGTAGCTGCTTAGGGCTAACAATCCCTTGATAAACGCCTGCCCGTGCAATAGTGCTATAAATCAGCTCATTCGAGTACGGAACAGGAAAGTTTCTCATGGCTAGCCTGCTTGTTTAAATAAGCTCGCTATATCCACAATCACCCCTTTCTCTTTTAATCGCTCATGCATGGTTTGTTCAGGTTGGCGTTGTGAATAGATATAACGTAAGTCCGTATCAGGCAAGCTATCCCAGTCGCTGGGCTTGACTACCTTTGTAGCCAAAACCTTTTTACTCTTGGAAGACTTTTCTAGTTCTGACACTACCGTTTCGCCTTCCATCAACCACCGCAAAACAAGAGGCAGTAACTTTTGTCTTGTCATCGTTGGATTCTGGCTAAACGCTTTTTTAATAGTGGGAATTAACAAGCTTGAATCGTAATCCTCTTTCAGCATCAGATATAAATGACGCTGATCTTCGGTATCTAACTCTTGAAGAGCTTTTTCTTCTGGTGTTTGTTCTTGTATCGCTGCGATATCTAACTGAAGTTGGATTAACCGTTTATCAATCTCGGGAACAACTAGATCAGAATAACGAGCAATGCGTTCTGGGATACCCGAGCGTAGGGCCTCTAGCATGGGATGAACGGGTTTCAATTCATCTTGATACACTTGCCGCAATAAACCAGGGGTAATACGCTCATTGCCTAAGGCTAGCGCACGGAGCTGTGCGAGTACAAAAATCTTTACTACAATGTCCATCACTCCTTGGCTCAGCTCATACCAGACATCACGAATCTCGTCAGACAACAACGCTTCTTTACGTTGTAAAAGCTGTAATTGCCAAAGATTATCCGTAAAGGCAATCCATTCTTGATTTAGTTTTCCGCGTTGAGTTTGCTGTATAGGATCCCAGAAAATAGCCCCAAATCCAGCCCCTCTACGGGCAGATCGTAAATCAGCCTCAAAAATTTCTCGTGCTTTAGGCGTACCAATCAGCATCACTGGTACACCAATAATATTCACCATCGTTACAAAGAAGTTCAGCATCTCTTGAGAACCACCCGAACGAGAGCGGCTTAAATGCTGAATTTCATCAATAACCAACAACCCTAAAGCATGAGCATTGGCTATTTGCGACATCAAAGCCAACATGGTTTCTATACCATGACGTTTTAAGCCATAACGACGCTCATAGTTCGAGCCTAAGGCTCGATCCAACGCTCTGAAAAAATTCAAGCAGATTTCTTTTAGCGAACCATTATGCGAGCAGTCTATTTTCAAATACACCACTTGCTCTACATTGAGTTCAGGATGGTAAATCACCTGAGGATACGTGGCTAAAATACGGTGCAGCGAAGTGGTTTTGCCGCTACCTGAACAACCAATTAACAATAAGCTTTGTGCCGTAGATCGAGCCTCCTCAAAGCGAAATGCCCCCAACTCACCTTTTTGAACACGCTCATAGCCATTTTGTAAGTGCTTTTGCAAATCACCTGTTTTAGGATTTCTACCTACATAGCCGCCACGAATCATGACCGAAATACGCTCACTCAGTAGCAAATGCGTACCTAATGGCTGAAAATAGTCATCTGGAATACGGCAAATGGTATGAGCTCTGATAACACGGGGCTTTTGCAAGTCAGAGGAGGTAAGCTGTAAAGAGGATTTCAGTGATGCAGCACTATTCACTGACTCTTGCAGTGGTGGTAAGGCCTCGATAAAAGGATTGCCACGATAAGCCTCTACCCCCGTATCACGATAAACCGCTTGAATCTGGGTAGCACTCATGACTCATCCTCCTCTGGTGGATCCTGAAATAACTCGGGCACGTATGTGGGTAGGCTGTAATCTTCTTGATCATCGACTTCCGCCGCGTTGAAAGGAATAACTTTAGCCTCATCACCTGAAGAGCTTGATTTCAAAAGCTCTGCACGCGTTTTACGCTCCGAAGTCACGGCCTCTTTTTTGTTTGCTTTAATCTGTTTAATACGCTTTGAGTTTGACTCAGTGGGGCTAGGTGTTAGCTTGTTCGCTTTCTGGATGGTCTGCTGAATAAACGCCTCAAGCTCCCGGCGTTTAGTTAACTCATCCTGCTTGGCATTGGCTTTATTGTATTTTTCCTGTGCTTGTATGTCCCAAACCTCCCAAAATGAGAGACCTTTAAACTGCCGACTACGTTCCGTTAGATTACAGCGCCAAAATACACGACTGCCAGTCTGGGGAAACAGATAAATCGTATCAACCAGCACTGGGTCATAAGCCGCTTCTAAATGTTGAGGTCTAGCTATCTCAGTACTACGCTGCAACCATCCCTCGCGTAGAATTTCTGACCCCGAGTAATACAAGCCCCACAAATTTACGCCAAATGAAGAAATAGAGACCTTTCTGCGTGGTAGTAACGCTACTCGCAACTGCTCTTGCTCCACAGCCCTCAAACTACCTGTACGATGCTGCATACCCCATTGCCATAGCTGGACAGGAATAGACGGTAAATCCGTAGGAAAATCGGTATCCCGATCATATTTATCCATCACCAAATGGTTATTTCTGAATAAGATCGTACGCAAAATAATCTGTGTGAATTCAAATACCGACAGAGATGCATCCAGCCTATAGTCTGTTTCACCATGACTTTTAATCCGACTGCCCTCCACAATGCCTGGCGCAAAGGATTTAAACTCGGCTTGAAGGGTTCTAAAAGTGCTTTCCACGATACCTTTAGCATCGCCACGTCTAGGTGGAGCACTTTCCACTCGCACATTAAAACTAGAAACTAAGGCTTCGACCTGATGACTCATTAATTCGCCACGGTCCGCTAGCAACACATCTGGCAAACCTACACACGGCCAGTCTGAGCTACTAATCTCAATATCATGCTGGGCACAAATGGCCGTTTTGTCAGAGCAAGCATTTACAAAAGCCTGCATCGCCACCACATAAGACGGATTTTCAAAGCCGATATAAAAGCCCGTGATCATCCGACTAAATACATCAATCACAATGTAAAGCGTCGGTCTTCCTATGATTTTTTGACGGTCGTTGTGATCCACTAGATAAATATCAGCAATCGTTGCATCAATCTCATAACGGCTCCCAGGGCCTAACGCCTGAGAAGTGGCTGTACTGCTTAATGGGCGTACGTCTTTTCTATATACCCCTGCTTTGACTCTGGACTTTAAGCGCTGAGCTTTAGGGTATTCGCGATCATAAAAATAACGAAACTGGCGTAGCGTTGGATAATCCTCTTGGGGAATGCGAGGAAAATACTGAGCAAACAAATCTACAAATCGTCTATAGGCAACGGTTGTCTTTGTGCCTTTTTGATTTAATAGATGCTTTTCTATGGTTAATCTAAAAAGACGTTCAATCTCAGGCGTTACCTTGATTCCTTCACCCTTACCATATTCTCTGGCTCGGCCAATTTTTGCTGTTCCTGTCGCTGAACGTCTTTCCCCTGGTGCACCGCTGTTTTTGTAGTCGGGAATTAATGCATTAGGCGTTTGACCACGCTGCCAATACCTTCTTAATAATCGATAAACTGTTTTTTTCGAAACCTGCTTAGACTCCACAACAGCATCAATTAAACGTGCTCTTTCAGAAGCATCAAAAATACCCTTATGCTGCAAGAGTGGTAGCAATACCTTAATATTTTCTTCTCTACGAATAAAACGTACAGACCCTATTTCTGGATCCTCTTGGTCTAGATAAGCAAAGGGATCCATACTCCTCACTAACTGACCTGAGTCCAAGGCAGCCAAGAGACTCAACTCCAAAATCCTTTCTGGCAACGCCTTCGGATTTTCAATATCAATCCAGATCAACTCCCCCTGATTAATATCTAAAACCCGATAAAAGCGGCTTTCTACTTTAAGCACCTCATTAATTTGCCACATAAAGCCCCCTTTGCGCTGCTCCATCGTGCTCTATATCCAGCTCAGCACAGGTACACAATCTAAACGGCTTATAAACATTAAATTTAATAAAACCATTAGCGACTAATGCTCTAACATCACTTAATGTTTTACCTAGCTCCAAACCATAAGCAATATCAACCTTCTTACAGACATTGATAATATTTTCATCTCCTTTTTCTTGCAGGATATGAGCCAATGTTGGTAGTTGTGCTAAAAGCTCCGCAGAAACCCCTTCTGCTTTCACCGAATAAAGCCATTCAATATTTTCTTTTACTACGGGATTTATTTCTTTATCAGTAAAAATGAACCAAGGAATTTGTTTTTGCTGCCAATAACGACGCTCTAGTTCTAATTTTTCTAAGGTGCGCTCATCTTGTAAGGCTGCCGCAGGTTTGACTTGAATAGCAAACTGCTCAAAAGGACCATCTTTACAATCCACCAAAAAATCAGTAGACATAACCTGATCTACGCTGCGAATAGCAGGGTGCTTGATACCACTATCTATTGCAATCTGTTTGGTATCGCTAGGTAATAAGGGGAACTGCTCGCGTATATCTAGCACGCTGCTCTCCCATTCAAGGCTAAGAAAAACAGCAAGCTCTAAATCAGAGAGCAAATGATGAACTCGTCCCGTTTTATGAGAATAAATACGGTGGGAACGACCTGATGAAGGGACTTCTTGTACTGTTAGCCATGGAATATAGTCCTTACCATGCCCTTGGCCACGCCCCTCTTTAATACGACGGGCAATTTGTACTTCTGAGAATGAAGATTTTGCTTTAGCCATAATAAAAGTCCAGTATGCTTTTTCACAGCATAACTGGACCAATTTCAGTTTACAACTATTTTGTCTAGGTGCAATCTATATTGTCACAGACGCAAACTATTTTGTTTAGATGCAATCTATTTTGTCATTCCACACTATTCACGTCTTTATTTCACAGTATTATTCAACTGTCACTGATTTAGCTAAGTTACGAGGCTGATCAACATCGGTTCCTTTGATCAACGCCACATGATAAGACAATAGCTGTAGTGGCACAGTATAGAAAATCGGTGCGATAAGCTCTTCAACATGTGGCAGAGAAATAATTTTCATATTTTCACTCGCCTCAAAGCCCGCATCTTGATCAGCAAATACATATAACAAGCCACCACGTGCACGAACTTCTTCAATGTTAGATTTTAATTTTTCTAACAGTTCATTGTTCGGTGCAATGATAATCACTGGCATATCTGCATCAATCAGTGCCAATGGGCCATGTTTTAACTCACCAGCAGCATAGGCTTCAGCATGAATATAAGAGATTTCTTTGAGCTTCAACGCCCCTTCAACGGCTATTGGGAACTGCTCGCCACGGCCAAGGAATAAGGCATGGTTTTTATCCGAGAAATCTTCCGCCAGCGCCTCAATCACTTTATCGTGAGATAACATACTTTCAATGCGTGCTGGTAACGCGTGTAACGCATTCGCGATGTTCTCTTCTAACTCTGGATTCGCGCCTTTAATGCGCCCCATATACGCAACCAACATCAACAGTACCGTTAATTGAGTGGTAAATGCTTTCGTTGAAGCAACCCCAATTTCAGCACCCGCCTTAGTCATCAAAGCAAAATCAGATTCACGCACTAGCGACGAACCCGCTACGTTACAAACTGCTAAAGATGTTAAGTAACCTAATTCTTTCGATAAACGTAACGCTGCTAATGTATCCGCGGTTTCACCTGACTGAGAAAGCGTAATCATTAAGCTGCCTTTACGGTGAGCAGGCTTACGATAGCGGTATTCAGAGGCAATCTCTACATCACAAGGAATTCCTGCTAAAGATTCAAACCAGTAACGAGCCACCATTCCCGCATTATAAGAGGTTCCACAAGCAACAATTTGAATATGCTCAACTTGCGATAAAATCTCTTCTGCTTTAGGGCCTAATTCACTAAGATCGATACCATTGTCTTTACTAAAACGCCCTTCAAGGGTGTTTTTGATCGCCATTGGCTGCTCATAGATTTCTTTTTGCATATAGTGGCGATAAATACCTTTATCACCTGCATCGTATTGAACATTTGACTCTATTTGTTCACGTTCAACTGGTTCACCTTGATGATTAAAGACACGTACTGTACGGCGAGTCACTTCCGCAATATCCCCTTCTTCGAGATAAATAAAACGACGTGTCACAGGTAATAATGCCAGTTGATCCGATGCTAAGAAGTTTTCGCCAACACCGAGGCCAATAACTAATGGGCTTCCCGAGCGAGCAGCGACTAATAATTCAGGAGTACGGCTATCCATGATCACGGTACCATAGGCACCACGTAACTGAGGGATAACACGTTGAACAACTTCAACTAAAGAACCGCCTTTTTGTTGCTCATGATGAACAAGGTGAGCAATCACTTCAGTATCAGTTTCAGAACTAAAGACATAACCGAGCTGTTTCAGCTCTTCTTTTAATTCCAGATAATTTTCAATAATGCCATTATGTACAACAGCAATGAAACCAGAAGTATGCGGATGAGCATTACGTTCGCTTGGAACACCATGAGTAGCCCAACGCGTATGCGCTATACCTGTACCGCCAGATACTGGGTTTTTCTCTGCTTCTTCCGCCAGCATTTGAACTTTACCGACTTCACGTAAACGCTGAAGATGACCTTCATGATCAACAACAGCCATACCTGCCGAGTCATAACCACGGTATTCAAGACGACGAAGACCTTCAATGAGAATTTCTGCGATATCACGTTGTGCGACAGCACCTACAATTCCACACATATTTAATTTATTCCTAAACAAAGAGCCGTAGCCCTTACGATGTCGCTACCTGATTGTTATTACAGCTTTTGCTGTTTCCCCGAGCCTTGTAGAGAATGGGGTTATTATATTTTTATCTATTTAATACTAATAAATGGAGGAGAAACTTCGTCTCCTCCTTTAAAATTTATCTTATTTTTTCTTGACTGGACGTTGCCAGTTTTTAATGTGCACTTGTTTAACACGGCTAACCACTAACTCACCTTCATTAATATCACGAGTGACTGTCGTGCCTGCACCAATGGTTGCGCCATTTGCAACAGAAACTGGCGCGATTAGCTGGGTATCCGATCCAACAAACACATCATCGCCGATGACCGTTTTATATTTATTCGCGCCATCGTAGTTACACGTAATCGTTCCTGCGCCAATATTTACATTATCACCCACTTCTGCATCACCTAAATAGGTCAAGTGGCCAGCCTTGGAGCCGAGGCCTAATGATGCATTTTTCATTTCAACAAAGTTGCCAACATGGGCTTTAGATGCCAATTTAGCACCAGGACGCAAACGAGCAAAAGGACCTACCGTACATTCGGTAGATAATTCAGAGTTTTCTATCACTGAATAAGGGCTGATCACTGAGTTATCACCAATAACACAGTTTTTCAAAATACAGCCAGATTGAATATGTACGTTATGACCTAAAGTGACATTTCCTTCAATGATCACGTTAGTATCAATGATCACATCTCGACCATGGGTTAAGGTTCCGCGTATATCGAAACGTTCAGGATCAATTAGCATCACGCCGGCTAGGAGTAATTTCTCTGCCTGCTCTTTTTGATAAACACGCTCAAGAGCCGCTAATTGTAAACGGTTATTGACCCCTTCCATTTCGCTCAAACGGCTAGGATGAACAGTTTCTATCTTATTACCTTCTTTATGTGCCAATGCAATAACATCAGTAATATAGTATTCACCTTGGGCATTATTGTTATTCAGTTGAGCTAACCAACGTTTGAAGTCTTTACCACTCGCAACCATGATCCCAGTATTGATTTCTTGAACCTTAAGTTGTTCTTCTGTAGCATCTTTTTGCTCAACAATACCAACAACTTCACCCTGTTCACGAATAATACGGCCATAACCCGTTGGGTTATCTAAAATCACCGTTAATAAACCAATCCCCCCTTTAGGCTTAGCATCAACCAAGCGCTGTAGGGTATCTTGAGCGATCAATGGCACATCGCCATAAAGCATAATGATGTCTTCATCGTCTTGAAAATGAGGCGCTGCTTGTTGCATGGCATGCCCTGTTCCCAATTGCTCTGCCTGCAAGACCCAATTAAGGTTTTGTTCACCCAATTTCTTTTTCAGTAAATCGCCACCATGCCCATAAACGAGATGGATGTCTGATGCCCCAATTGATTTTGCAGTATCAATAACATGCTGAACCATTGGTTTGCCTGCCAATAAATGCAAGACTTTAGGCAATTCTGAATACATTCGAGTGCCCTTACCAGCAGCAAGAATGACGACACTTTTTCTTTGCACAGTCATAATTTCCTGAAACTCCAACTTTAGGGTGAAAGTAAACCTATTTCCTACGTAAAATACTACATATTTCGCACAAATAAAAAAGCCAGTCAGGGATTAACCGACTGGCTTTTCTTTATACTGCCTTCATTACATCAGCTTTTTAGTTAACTCGATAACTCGAAGTTTCGCTATTGCTTTCGCAAGTTCTGCCGATGCCTGAGCATAATCAACATCACCGTGAGCTTTACGGACATGTTCTTCCGCTCTGCGTTTAGATTCCAGCGCACGCGCCTCATCTAAATCTTTACCACGGATAGCTGTATCAGCCAGCACGATAACGCCATTTGGTTGAACTTCTAAAATACCTCCGGAGAGGTAAATTAACTCTTCTTCACCAAACTGCTTAGTAATACGTACCATGCCCGGTTTTATGGCAGTCAGCAGTGGGGTGTGCTGTGGGTAAATACCCAGTTCACCTTCACTACCTGTCACCTGAATTTTTTGTACCAGTCCGTCAAACATCTGTTTTTCAGCACTGACAACTGTCAGGTGGTATGTCATTGCAGCTACCATATCAACCTCCCGTCAGCCAGATTAAAGCTTTTTAGCTTTTTCCACAGCTTCTTCAATGGTACCAACCATGTAGAACGCTTGTTCTGGCAGGTGGTCGTAATCGCCGTTCAGAATGCCTTTGAAGCCACGGATAGTGTCTTTCAGGGATACGAACTTACCTGGTGAACCAGTAAAGACTTCCGCAACGAAGAATGGTTGAGACAGGAAGCGCTGGATCTTACGAGCACGAGCAACAACCAGTTTGTCTTCTTCAGACAACTCATCCATACCTAGAATTGCAATGATATCTTTCAGTTCTTGGTAGCGCTGAAGGATAGACTGAACGCCACGTGCAACATCATAGTGCTCTTGACCAACAATGAGTGGATCAAGCTGACGGCTGGTGGAATCCAGAGGGTCAACCGCAGGGTAAATACCCAGAGAAGCGATTTGACGGCTCAGAACCACGGTTGCGTCCAAGTGAGCAAAGGTTGTTGCTGGTGATGGGTCAGTCAAGTCATCCGCAGGTACGTAAACAGCCTGTACTGAGGTGATAGAGCCCGTCTTAGTAGAAGTGATACGTTCTTGAAGAACACCCATCTCTTCTGCCAGTGTTGGCTGATAACCTACAGCTGAAGGCATACGACCTAACAGAGCGGATACTTCAGTACCTGCCAGTGTATAACGGTAGATGTTATCCACGAACAACAGAACATCACGGCCTTCGTCACGGAATTTTTCAGCCATAGTCAAACCGGTCAGTGCAACACGCAGACGGTTTCCTGGTGGCTCATTCATCTGACCATAAACCAGTGATACTTTGTCAAGAACGTTAGAATCCGTCATTTCATGATAGAAGTCGTTACCTTCACGGGTACGCTCACCAACACCAGCGAATACTGAGTAACCTGAGTGCTCAATCGCGATGTTACGGATAAGTTCCATCATGTTTACTGTTTTACCAACACCCGCACCACCGAACAGACCTACTTTACCACCTTTAGCGAATGGACAAATCAAGTCCATGACTTTAATACCGGTTTCTAGCAGTTCTGTTGAACTTGATAGTTCTTCGTAGCTTGGCGCTGCACGGTGGATAGACCAACGCTCTTCTTCGCCGATGTCACCTTTCATATCAATAGGGTCACCTAGAACGTTCATGATACGTCCTAAAGTTGCTTTACCTACTGGTACTTCAATTGGGTGCTCTAAGTTTTTAACTTCTAAACCACGGCTTAGGCCATCTGATGTCCCCATTGCGATACAACGGACAACACCACCGCCTAACTGTTGCTGAACTTCCAGCACCAGTTTTTCTTTACCGTTAATAACCTCAAGAGCATCGTACACTTTTGGTACTTCATCTTGAGGGAACTCGACGTCCACAACGGCGCCGATTACCTGGATAATCTTTCCAGTAGCCATCTTGAATCCTCTACGTAATTCGTAAACCTAGCTGTTAAACCGCGGCAGCACCCGAAACAATTTCGGTAAGCTCCTGAGTAATGCTGGCCTGACGAGCTTTGTTGTAAACCAACTGCAACTCTTTGATCAGGTTTCCACCATTATCGGTAGCTGCTTTCATTGCTACCATTCGTGCGGCCTGCTCACTAGCCAGGTTTTCAACGACGCCCTGATAAACCTGCGACTCGATATAACGACGCAGCAGGGTATCCAGCAACGCCTTAGGATCGGGTTCATATAAATAATCCCAAGATTTTTTCTTCAAGGTTTCATCATTACTTTCAGGTAATGGAAGAAGTTGAAGAATAGTTGGCTCCTGAGACATTGTATTGATGAACTTATTGGTCACCACATACAGTTTATCCAAACGCCCTTCATCATAGGCTTGTAGCATAGAGTTAACTGGACCGATCAAATCAGAAAGCGTTGGGTTATCCCCCATTCCTGTAACCTGAGTGACGACATTGCCGCCGACAGATCCAAAGAATGAAACTGCTTTAGAACCGATCAAAGCCAAATCAACTTGAACGCCTTTTTCAGACCATGTTTTCATGTCTGATAGTAGTTTTTTGAACAGGTTAATGTTCAAACCACCACACAAACCACGGTCTGTAGAAACAACCAAATACCCAACACGCTTAACTTCACGCTCTTCAAGGTATGGGTGTTTATATTCCAGATTACCTAACGCAAGGTGACCAATCACACTGCGCATAGTTTCTGCATAAGGACGGCTGGCCGCCATGCGTTCCTGCGTTTTACGCATTTTGGACGCCGCGACCATTTCCATCGCTTTAGTGATCTTCTGCGTGTTTTGCACGCTGGCGATCTTGGAACGTATCTCTTTTGCGCCGGCCATTTCTGCTTCTCCTTATTAACCAGACGGCCCATTAAAATTCACGGGCCGAATAGTATTACCAGGACTGAGTTGCTTTAAATGATTCGAGCAGTTGTTTCAACTTACTTTCGATATCATCGTTATAGTTACCCGCCGGGCCGATTTGATTCATAAGGTCAGCATGCTCGCGCAATGCATAAGAAACTAATGCAGCTTCAAATGCACCAATTTTCGCTAACTCAACATCTTCCAAATATCCACGTTCTGCCGCAAACAGAGACAGTGCCTGCTCTGCAACTGACATTGGTGCATATTGTTTCTGTTTCAGCAATTCAGTTACTTTCTGACCATGGCTCAACTGCTTACGCGTAGCGTCATCAAGGTCTGAAGCAAACTGGGAGAATGCTGCCAGTTCACGATACTGAGCGAGTGCTGTACGGATACCACCAGACAGTTTCTTGATGATTTTTGTCTGAGCAGCACCACCAACACGCGAGACTGAAATACCTGGGTTAACCGCTGGACGAATACCAGAGTTAAACAGGTTAGATTCCAGGAAGATCTGACCATCTGTAATCGAAATTACGTTAGTCGGAACGAATGCAGAAACGTCACCAGCCTGAGTTTCAATGATAGGCAACGCTGTCAATGAACCCGTTTTACCTTTAACTTCGCCTTTTGTGAAGTTTTCAACATACTCAGCGTTAACACGAGCAGCACGCTCCAGCAAACGTGAATGCAGATAGAAAACATCACCAGGGTAAGCTTCACGTCCAGGTGGACGACGTAGCAACAGAGAAATCTGACGATACGCAACGGCTTGTTTAGACAGGTCATCATAAACAATCAGTGCATCTTCACCACGGTCACGGAAGTATTCACCCATCGCACAACCAGAGTATGGTGCTAAATATTGCAGAGCAGCTGATTCAGATGCCGTTGCAACAACAACGATGGTATTTGCCAGTGCACCATGTTCTTCTAGTTTACGAACAACGTTAGAAATTGTTGACGCTTTCTGACCGATAGCGACGTAAACACATTTGATGCCTGAGTCGCGTTGGTTGATGATTGCATCGATTGCCAAAGCAGTTTTACCTGTTTGACGGTCACCGATAACAAGCTCACGCTGACCACGACCGATAGGAATCATCGCATCGACTGATTTATAACCAGTTTGTACAGGCTGATCAACCGATTGACGGTCGATAACACCTGGAGCAATGACTTCTACAGGAGAGAAACCATCGTGCTCAACAGGGCCTTTACCATCAATAGGCTCACCCAGTGTATTCACTACACGTCCTAGCAGGCCACGGCCAACTGGAACTTCAAGAATACGACCAGTACATTTTACTTTCATGCCTTCTGCTAAATCAGCATAAGGACCCATTACAACAGCACCAACGGAGTCGCGCTCCAAGTTCAATGCAATTGCATAACGGTTGCCAGGCAGTGCGATCATTTCACCCTGCATGACTTCGGCTAAACCGTGAATACGAATGATACCGTCACTAACGGATACAATCGTACCTTCGTTGTGAGCTTCACTCACAACATCGAACTGAGCAATACGCTGTTTGATCAGTTCGCTGATTTCGGTGGAATTCAGTTGCATATGCTCCAGTCCCCTTAAGACTGCAAGACGTCAGTTAAACGCTCTAAGCGACCGCGGACACTCCCGTCAATAACGAGGTCTCCAGCACGAATAATCACTCCAGCAATAACAGACTTATCAATTTTGCAATTCAGCTTAACTTTGCGTGACAGACGTTTTTCCATCGCTGCAGAAATTTTGGCTAACTGCTGTTCATTCAGTTCGTTGGCAGAAATTACATCAACTTCAATCGTTGATTCCATGGTATCACGCAATTGGATAAATTGAGTTAATACTTCTGGTAGCGTACTTAGACGCCCGTTTTCAGCCATAATACGAATCAGATTTTGAACATGCTCGTCAATTTCATCTCCACAAACAGAGATAAACGTTTTTGCTAATCTTTCTGGCGCAATAGAACCAGAAAGTAGCTCACCAACCTGTTCATTGCGCGTCACCTCAGAGGTGAAGGCCAGCATATTTTGCCATTTTTCAACAGACTGGTTTTCCACAGCAAAGTCAAAAGCTGCTTTGGCGTAGGGGCGAGCTACAGTAGCGATTTCAGACATGCCCCTCCCTCCTTACAGTTCAGCGACTAGTTTATCAACGATGTCGCTGTTAGCAGCTTCATCCACGGAACGTTCAATGATCTTCTCGGCACCTGCGACAGCAAGCATCGCAACCTGTTTACGTAGCTCTTCACGTGCACGTTTGCGCTCAGCATCAATTTCTGCTTGAGCTTGTGCGACGATTTTTGCACGTTCTGTTTCAGCTTCTGCTTTGGCTTCTTCAATCATCTGGCTGCGTTGTTTATTCGCTTGTTCGATGATGACCTGAGCTTCTGCTTTTGCTTTTTTCAGTCGGTCGGTTGCGTCGGTTTGCGCCAGTTCCAGGTTCTTTTTAGCACGTTCTGCGGAAGATAAACCGTCAGCAATTTCTTTTTGACGTTTTTCTATGGCCGCCATAATCGGTGGCCATACATACTTCATACAGAACCAAACAAACAGGACAAACGCGATAGCCTGGCCGAGGATTGTTGCATTTAGATTCACAGACAATACCTCTTGTTAATTAATAAGTTAACGTTCTAAGTGTTCTGTAACTAAAGTTAGGCAACAGCGAACATTACATACAGGCCCAGACCAACAGCAATCATCGGAATAGCATCGACAAGACCCATTACGATAAAGAACTGAGTACGCAGCAGAGGGATTAAATCTGGCTGACGAGCAGCACCTTCTAAAAATTTACCACCTAGGATGCCGATACCGATCGCAGCACCGATCGCCGCTAAACCCATCATAATAGCAGCAGCCATGTACAGCAGATCCATATTCAGGTTTTCCATGACAGTCTCCAGTTTGTTTCAGTTAAGACAATATTGATAGTTAAATTAATGCTCTTCAGATGCCATCGACAGATAGACAACAGTCAGAACCATAAAAATAAAGGCTTGTAGCGTAATAATCAGTATGTGGAAGATAGCCCAAGGCAGGCTTAGCAACCACTGTGACCACCACGGAAGCAGAGCCGCGATAAGAATAAAGATCAATTCACCTGCATACATGTTACCAAACAGTCGCAGACCGAGTGATACAGGTTTTGACAGCAGGCTTACCCCTTCAAGAATTAAGTTAATAGGAATAAAGACTGGATGATTGAAAGGTTGAAGAGTCAACTCTTTCGTAAATCCACCGATTCCTTTCATCTTAATGCTGTAGAAGAGGATCAGGATAAACACGCCAATCGCCATAGATAGAGTGACACTAACATCTGCGGTTGGTACTGCACGTAATGCAGGTAACCCGAGATAATGCTCAGCAATATACGGTAGGAAATCGATTGGGAGTAAATCCATCAGGTTCATTAAAAATACCCAGACGAACACAGTTAATGCCAAAGGAGCAATAACCTTGCTCTTACCGTGATACATATCACGGACTGAGTTATCAACGAAACCAATGATCAGTTCTATTGCAGTCTGTAACTTACCGGGTACGCCACTAGTCGCATTAACTGCAACTCTTCTAAATAGCCACAGGAACAAAGCCCCGAGAACTACTGAGAAAAAAAGCGAGTCAATGTTCAACGTCCAAAATGTTGGACTAGCGTGGGGATCGACCAACTTAAAGGTACTCAGGTCCAACTGAAGGTTTTTCAGGTGGTGGCCTATGTAATCCTCTGTAGTCATCACTTCTCCTGATGCAGACATGATGCCTCTTACCCTTTTGTAGTTTAAAAATACTTACCGCCTTAAAACGGCTGGTGCAACAATCTGAACAATTAGCACCGCTAAATAGGTCAAACCCAGTGGTGTCAATGACGCTTTAAACACACCGAAAGCAATGACTAACACAGTAATGGTTGTTACAACCTTTAGCCCTGCTCCTAATGCAAAGAACCAGGCAATGCGGACAGGTTCATCCTCTTCTTTTGCTTTCTGAAAATGGGCTAGCAGCATAAATACGATATTAGGTAACCAGCATGCTAAACCACCCGCAAGAGCAGAGGCCCCCCATTCTATACTATTTGCACAGAAAGCCCCACTGAGGATCACAAAAGTTATTAGCTGAAATGACAACTGCTTTACTGCATGCTTGTTGTCGTAAAGGGATACAGACATAACTTTTTGTACTCCCAGCTGTTCTCAGCCTCAGAAACGCTAAGTGTTGTATAAAACTGTCTTTGCTTAAATGTGTCAAGAGACAAAAACGAGCAAATTATACGGGCAGGCGAAATGAATTCAATCAGTAAGTAGCGAAAAGGTGAATAAATATTTAATTTTTTCGAGATAGCGCAGAAATGTGGCAATAATAATTAATAAATAGTTAATGACTCGACAATCAAAAACATTTTTCTGTGATACAAATCACATTTCATGTTAGTTACATTATTAACGGGGTCAAGGTTTCTAATTAAGAAAAAAAAGATTTAAGCTTTAAATCAAATAATTAAAAACGTTATTTTTCAATCGAAAAAAAGATGTAATAAATCAAATATTTCATTATTAATGATCTTAAACATCCAAGTGATTTATCTAAAATCTCTGTTTAGCGATATTTTTTAATGTCTAATGTGTATTTTTGATAGTTATTCGTTATTACCGTGTAAAAGTAACGTAAAATCCGAATTGGTAAAATCCCCCTAAAAATAAAAATAGCAGTAACATTGTAAATGTGACTGCTAAAGCTCTAAAAGATAAAATTTAATTGATAAAAAGCAACTTTATTTTAAAGATAAAATCACTAAATGACGTTGCTCATCAAGATCAGGGACTTTCAACTCAGTGATAGAGTCAATGGAAAATGGGTTAGGTAGGTCAGAAAGTTCATCCTCACGCACGACACCTTTCAATGCATAAAACTTCCCAGACGACTTAGGAAGATGGTGACACCAGTTCAACATATCGCTTAAAGAAGCAAATGCGCGGCTAATCACACCATCAAAACCGATTTCGGGTTGATACTCTTCGACACGAAATTGCACTGGCTCAATATTACTTAGCCCTAACTCATGTTGAACCTGTTTCAGGAAGCGAACTCGCTTCCCTAGGCTGTCAAGTAACACAAAATGTGAGTCAGGACGAACAATCGCAAGAGGAACTCCCGGTAAACCGGGTCCAGTTCCAACATCAATAAATGATGTCCCCTTTAGCTGACCGTTCACCACTATGCTATCCATAATGTGGCGAATAAGCATTTGTTGAGGATCACGAACAGAAGTCAGGTTATATGCCTTATTCCATTTATTAAGTAATTCCACATACCCAACTAACTGTTGTTTTTGTTTCTCCGTTAATTCGATATTCGCAAGTGTCGATAAACGCGTTAGGTGCGCTAATAAACTCATTTTTAAGCACTCCTACGTAGCATGCCTTGCTTTTTCAACCAAACAAGCAAAATGGAAATAGCCGCTGGGGTAATTCCTGAGATACGTGAAGCTTGGCCAATTGAAGTTGGTTTATGATCATTCAATTTTGCCATCACTTCATTTGACAGCCCTTTCACTTGCTTATAATCAAGGTCGACAGGGAGTAATGTATTTTCATTACGTAATTGTCGTTCTATCTCTTCTTGCTGACGAGCGATATAACCTTCATATTTAACTTGTATTTCAACTTGATCAGCAGCTTGAGGATCTGTGATCCCCGGTGCAAAACGGCTCAGTGACGTCAATAATTGGTAATCCATTTCTGGACGACGCAGTAAATCTTCACCATTGGCTTCTTTAGAAAGTGGTACTGACAATATTTGGTCTATTTCATCATGGCCTTCTGCTTTAGGATGAACCCAAATGTCTCTCAAGCGCTGACGCTCTTTTTCAATCAATTCCACTTTGTTATTAAAGTGAGCCCAACGTACATCATCAACGAGGCCTAATTCACGACCTTTTTCGGTTAAGCGAAGATCCGCGTTATCTTCACGTAGCATTAATCGATATTCTGCACGGGAAGTAAACATACGGTATGGTTCTTTGGTACCTAACGTACAAAGATCATCAACCAACACGCCCATATAAGCCTGATCGCGACGAGGGAACCAGCCTTCTCGATCAAAGGCATATTGAGCAGCATTCAGTCCAGCGAGTAAGCCTTGTGCTCCCGCTTCTTCATACCCTGTTGTACCATTGATCTGGCCAGCGAAAAATAAGCCATTAATAAACTTGCTTTCAAGAGTTTGTTTGAGATCTCGAGGGTCAAAGAAATCATATTCGATAGCATAACCTGGACGTATGATCCTCGCGTTTTCCATTCCTTTCATTGAGTGAACTATTTGCATTTGCACATCAAATGGAAGGCTGGTGGAGATACCATTTGGGTATATCTCATTACTTGTTAATCCTTCAGGCTCTAAAAAGATTTGGTGTGCATTGCGATCAGCAAAGCGCATCACTTTATCTTCGATAGAAGGACAATAACGAGGACCGATCCCTTCAATGATCCCTGCATACATAGGACTACGATCAAGGTTATTTCTGATCACATCATGCGTTTTTTCATTGGTATGAGTGATATAACAGGGTACCTGCTGTGGATGTTGATCTTGTGATCCTAAAAAGGAGAAAACAGGCATGGGATCATCACCAAGTTGCTGAGCTAATTGGCTAAAGTCAATTGTTCTAGCATCTATTCTCGGTGGGGTACCTGTTTTTAAGCGATTGACCCGTAAAGGCAGTTCTCTTAAACGCTGTGAAAGAGAAATAGAAGGTGGATCACCTGCTCGGCCACCGCTGTAGTTTTCTAAACCAATATGGATTTTTCCATCAAGGAAAGTTCCAACGGTTAGCACAACGGCTTTAGCTTTAAATTTTAGCCCCATACGGGTAATAGCACCCGTTACCGTATTGTTTTCAACAATTAAATCTTCAACAGGTTGTTGGAAGATCATTAAGTTAGGCTGGTTTTCTAAAGCGGTTCTGACGGCTTGACGATAAAGTACTCGGTCTGCTTGTGCACGTGTTGCACGAACAGCAGGCCCTTTACTGGCATTCAACGTTCTAAATTGAATACCCGCTTTGTCAGTTGCAGTGGCCATTAAGCCACCAAGGGCATCGATCTCTTTAACCAGATGTCCCTTACCGATCCCACCGATGGCTGGGTTGCAGGACATCTGGCCCAAAGTATCAATATTGTGAGTCAGTAATAGGGTTTGACGCCCCATACGTGCAGCTGCCATTGCTGCTTCAGTACCGGCATGACCACCACCAATTACGATGACGTCAAATTGCTCTGGATAAAACATGTGTGAACCTTAACGTTAGAAAAATGCTGACTGTTGCATTCGAGGAGAGAATTCTACTCAAGTTTTAAGGATAGACCAAGCTATGTTGATCCGAGCCTTATAATATAAAGATCTTTTTATTTAAAGATCTCTTTATTAGATCTTTTATTAGGATCATCAGTATCTGTGGATAACTGAATATTCACTATAAAGATCATAAAACTGTAAAGGATCATATACTGTGAATGATCCGTGATCCTTTTGCGTATAAGCTGGGATCTAAAAGGGTAGTTACACACAGCCCATGGCGACATTAAAACTTATACTCTGGATAACTACCGGTTAATACCGAGATCTTACCAGAGTTATCCACATCTGATCGTTGTTATTTTGAACAAATCAGAGTTCGATCGCCCACGTTTTAACCCATTCACCTGCTGGATCTTCAGGAATTTCATGTTGCTGAACATCAATTTCGAGTGGTTCGCCGATCCTTTTAGCACCATGATCGATTAATAAGGTGTTTAATTTATGAATTGCGCCACAAAAAGTGTCATATTCAGAACTGCCAATTCCTACACTGCCAAATTGAACCTGACTGAGATCAGGCGATTGACTTTCTATTTGTTCAGCGAGAGGTTGAATATTTTCAGGAAGATCACCCGCACCGTGCGTTGAACTCACCACCAGCCATAAACCTTCACGTGGTAGTGAATCTAGGTCTGGTCCATGTTGCACTTCGGTTTCATGGCCAAGTTCTTCTAAGATCTCTGCCATATGTTCTGCAACATACTCAGCACTCCCCATTGTGCTGCCGCTTATTAGGGTTACTTTTGTCATGGTGATTCCCGATCGCTACATTAGGGCGCTATTGTACGCTGTGAATGAGCTGGGATCTACCTGTGGATAATGTGGTTATAGAAATTTTTTTTTATGGGCTAATTGTTCTCATGATCGGGTTCTGTAGCGAGATCAGTGTTTCTGTGGACTGAATTTCATCTATCGTTTGAATTTTGTTGATAAGTACGTCTTGGAGGGCATCAATCGATCGGCACATCACTTTAATAAAAATGCTGTACTGCCCAGTCG